>NZ_JBPSCZ010000001.1:0-3629238 GCF_051488405.1 Bacillus sp. RK1064 | reverse complement strand
AAATTCTGATGCATTTACGCGCACTCAAAAAAACTAAAAAGGATGTCTCCTTACATGACCCCATCGGTCAGGATAAAGAAGGCAACGAAATTTCTTTAATTGATGTCTTAAAATCAGAAAGTGAAGATGTGATCGATACCATTCAGCTCAACATGGAGCTTGAAAAAGTAAAGGAGTATATCGACATTCTCGACGGCCGAGAAAAAGAAGTCATCGTCGGCCGGTTCGGTCTTGATTTAAAGAAAGAAAAAACGCAGCGGGAAATAGCAAAGGAGCTCGGGATTTCGCGGAGCTATGTATCCCGTATTGAGAAGCGGGCGCTGATGAAGATGTTTCATGAATTTTACCGGGCGGAGAAGGAGAAACGGAAGCGGGAGAAGGGGAAATAATATCAAAGAAGCCGGTCTAAATTCCGGCTTCTTTTCATTCCACTAAGCACTCAACATAATAAAACCATATCATTGGTTATGGAGCTTAATTCCATTACACTCCTTATATTCATTTGCCATCGTTTCTATACGTTTATGTGAATTATGGTTAAAATGGTAAGTCAAAACAAGGATCGTTCTTTACTTTTTCATCTTATTGATTAAGAATTTTAATCTCTAGTCTAAATATAGTGTTTTTTATAAACAGACAGTAATTACCATGTCGTGGCATGTCTGTTAAAGTAACCACCTGTCTTAAATCCAACTTTTTTATAGGAAAAATTGGATGGCTAGTTCTCCATGTTTTATAATTACTGATACAGAACTCCGGCTTGCTGAAGTTTTTCTATCCTTTCAAAATCCTTTACATAAATGATCTCAATTTTTTGACTGCTTTCTTCATATTCCCCTTAAAAATTAATAATCACTTTCCCTTTTGGTCGTCCATTTGCGACTAGTTCTAGCGCTTCATTTACGTTGTCTATAGTAAATAGTATTGGATGAATTGCTGGAACAATGTTGTTTTCTTCAATGATTTTGGTAATCTCTTTAAGTTGTGCGCCGTCAGAACGAACGAAAATAAAATGATATTCCACGTTTTGTTTCTTAGCTTTGCGGTCATAATTTGCGCCAGCAAGGGAAAATAATATTCGTTTCCACAATGGGGAATTTAGGTATTTCCCGAAACGTTTATTTGGTCCTGTACGGAGAGAGAGCAATCTTCCGCCTGGTTTGATGATACTCAATTCACTGTCAAATTCTTTAGGTCCCAGTGTATCAATCACGTAATCCACATTCGACAACAAGTCAACATAGTTTTCTATTGCATAATCCAAATATTGGTCTGCACCCATTTCCAAAGTGCGTTCGCGCGCTTCTGAGTTGCCACTAACAATGACATTTAGGCCCATTTCCTTTGCTATTGGTACAGCCATTTGACCAAAGCTGCCTGATCCACCTGGAATGAAGACAGATTTACCTGACTGTGCCTCAAGTTCTTCATGTAGACCTTGATACGCTGTGAGTCCAGCCAGTGGTACAGCAGCGGCTTCCACGTAAGACAAATTTTTTGGCATGGGTGCAATTGCGGCAGCATCAATTGCGGCATATTCCGCAAAAGCACCAATTTTTTTAAGGGGAAGACGTGTATAGATGGCATCTCCTACGTGAAATTCTGTCACATTTTTTCCGATTTTTTCGATAACTCCTGTCAATTCATTACCAAGCGTTAATGGGAATTCATAATCTTGAATCAGTTTCACGCTGCCTGTAATAATTAACATTTCGAGTGGATTGACTGCCGCAGCTTTGACCTTTACCAAGACTTCGTTTTCATCGATTTCTGGAATTGGAATGTCATTGACTTTGGCATGGATATTTTTTGAATACTTGGTGATCTGAGCTGCTTTCATGAGTGTTTTCATTTTTTCATTAGCATCCTTCCTTGAGATTATTACAGCTGGTGTTCCCACACTCAATCAGTAGAACAGATGTTAGAGTTCATCAGCCCATAGCGTTCGAATGCAGTACACGTCAGCCAGTGTAGCGCAATTCATGCGTCAAGCATTTTTCAGTTGTATGCCTTTTTTAAGCATTACTGTCCATTTTGCAGGTTCAATTTAAAAACTACTTTTCATTCCCTTTTTTTTGTTACAAAAATAGAGAGTCACTTCCCAGTCCCAAACTGTTTGTGGAACCTTGATATTTGCCATAAGTTATACTTATCTCTTGCGCTTTGCTACGTGTCATTTGTGCCATCGCTAAACGATTATGTTACCATATATATAAAAATTAGATTTAAAGGCTTTCTAGTATTGGAAAGATCGGCTTTCTCAACTTAAATTCATAGTTTTCATCTACAACCCCAACCACTTCATCTTTGTCATAAACCTCCATCATAAAACCTGCCATTTGCTTAGCTGTGTGGTACATAGGGAGATTTGCTTTGTAATCAAACTCTTTTATATCATTTGCATGTTTTGCGAATTCTGTTTCCGTCATTGCTGGTGCTAAAACTTTTGCCTTCATTTTCGCACCTTTCAGTTCAAGTTCTTTTGCAAGCCCTTCGGTGAAGGCACTAACATAATATTTAGAAGCAGAGTAAGCAACACTGCCAACAGCAATTACATATCCAAGTGCTGAGGATACGTTAATTAATTGAGTTCCCTCTACATCAGCATATTCTCTTACAAATAGTGTAGAAAGGATTGTCAAGGATTCTATGTTCACGCGTAACATGGTTTCTACTTTATCTAAATTCTGATCTATGACAGAAGAGGTTTCACCAAGACCAGCATTATTAATCCAAGTCTCAATTTGATACTCCTTTAAACTGTTATACAGTGTATATGCTTGATCTTTGACAGATAGGTCACTTGTCCGAATAATAACATCTAAACTAGGATTTATATTCTGAATGGTTGATTTAAGTTCTTCTAATTTATCTAATCTTCTAGCTGCAATAATTAAGTTTTTGCCACGAGCAGCAAATGCTAATGCTGTCTCATATCCGATACCTGAGCTTGCTCCTGTAATAACTGTGTACTTCATATTATTCTCTCCTTAAAAATATTTCTCCTTGTTCTTGACCATGTTTCAGTAGATCAAATAAGAAGGTTTCCGTCTTTATAAAAATCTCTGTAACTTTTTTAGTGAACGATTTATTCCAATACGAGATCTTGGCTAGATGGCAGATCATAATCAACTGCCACTCCCCCCTGGTCACCCTCAATTAGGTCAATGCCCTGTTCTTTGCTGTGTGGATCTGACCATACGGGTCACCATTTTGCGCGGCATCAGTCGTGGAAGGAATGCCATGAACCGGTTTCGAGCCCCTGGCATTATGAACGTCTTGCCGCGTAAGAAGCCTCGGTACCCTTCCTCAGCCACCTGCCCGGCCTCCATGATAGCACCACTCTGGAACAACTTCGATTCCCCAATACCCGAACGTTCAACAAAGCCGGTTGACGTCAGTCCCGGACATAGTGCCGTCACAGTCACCCCTGTACCGCTCAGTTCGTTCTCCAAAGCCTCAGTGAACGACAGCACGTACGCCTTCGTTGCGTAGTAAACCGACATCATAGGTCCTGGGAAGAAAGCCACCAACGAAGCCACATTCATCACGCCTCCTTGGCCCCGTTTGACCATATCCGGTAAGAACAGTTTCGTCATAACAGTCAGAGCCTTGATATTGACGTCAATCATATTCGTCTCTTGTTCTAACTGCGTCTCCAAGAACGTCCCGTACAAACCGAAGCCGGCATTATTGACAAGATAGTCTACGACGATCCCCTTCTCCTTGAGCTCCGCAAAAATCTCTTTCGGCACACCGGGTAAAGCCACATCCTTTGCGATGACCGTCGCTTGACTGCCATATCTTTTCCTATATTCCTTCGCGAGCTCCAAAAGCTTACCCTCGCTACGCGCCACCAGCACCAAATTATATCCTCCCTTGGCGAAACGATCCGCCAACTCTTTGCCAATTCCACCCGATACCCCGGTGATAAGAACAGTTTTTTTCATTTTACAGCACACCTCCATTTTTAGTTTAATTAAACCTTTAAAACGTTTTACAGCGTTTCTTACTGCGAGTTGTTACTATGGATGTAGGTTATCGATAATTGTAATTTTTGTATAAGAGGATTTATACTTGCCGCATATATCTCAACTGAGACCTCGCCATTATTTATTTTGGGCTTAGGGAAGTCTAAAAAAATTTGGTTTTTCACCGTAGTTTTCAATCACTTTCATGACAATCCTTCACATTTTTAATTAACGCACATGTATCTATTTATAAAGAATCTAAGAAAAAAAGATATGAATATCCCTAGATGGGATATTCATAATTAATTAAATTATTTTAAGAAAGGATAATCTGTATAGCCTTCTTTTCCTCCTGCATAGAGCGTGTTTTTATCAGGTTCGTTTAGAGGAGCACCTGAATGAATCCGTTCTACAAAGTCTGGATTAGCTAGTACCCAAGTGCCTACTGTGACAACATCTGCAATATTATTATCTACATCAGACGAAAGTTGATCTAGAGGACGACCTGGACGGTTAACAAGAAGTGCTTGGTCCCAAAGTTGACGCACATCTTTTAGGAATTGCTCGTTTCCAAAGTGCATTAAATGCAGATAAGCAAGGTTAAGCTTATTTAATTCACTTATTAAATAGCGATACATCTCAAGGCTATTCTCCCCCTCATCAATGCCTTGCAGTGTTCCTTGAGGAGAAAAACGGATGCCTGTTCTTTCTGCTCCTATTTCATCAACAACTGCTTTAGCTACTTCAATTGCGAATCGAGAACGCCCCTCAATCGTACCACCGTATGCATCTTGACGATGATTGGAGTTTTCACTAAGGAATTGTTGGATCAGATAACCATTCGCTCCGTGAATTTCAACTCCGTCTGCACCAGCTTCAATTGCTGAACGTGCTGCTAAACGAAACTCATTGATAACATCTTTTATCTCAAGCTCACTCAGTTCTCTTGGTGTTGGAATTTTTTTCATTCCTTCTGCCGTGAAAATTTCTACACCAGGTGCAATAGCTGACGGTGCAACTGCTTGGCGGTGGTGAGGTGTGTTATCAGGGTGTGATACACGTCCTACATGCATAAGCTGAATAAAAATATGACCGCCTTCACTATGAACTTTAGAAGTTACTTTTTTCCACCCTCTAATATGATTTTCTGTATAAATACCAGGTGTATTCGTGTAACCTTGCCCATCATCTGAAGGTTGGGTTCCTTCGCTTATAATTAAACCGACTGAAGCACGCTGACCATAGTACTCAGCTACTAAATCGCTCGGCGTACCATCTGGTAAAGCTCTATTTCTAGTCATCGGAGCCATACCTATACGATTTTTTAATTCAATGTTTCCAATACGAACTTTTTCAAATAATTTGCTCATATGAATACTCTCCTTTTTAATAAGAATTAGAATCAAGAAATAAATTTACGTGTTCTGCAAATAGTTCTGGATATTGAAACAGATGCCCGTGACCAGAATCAGGATATATAATCAGCTGTGCTTTGGGTAATTTCTCTGCTAAGATATAACTGTTTTTAGTCGGTACCATCACATCATTAACACCATTAGTAACAAGTACAGGGTGTTTGATGTTTTGTAACCATTCATAATCATGATTAGATTTTTGTTTAGCCCATTTTGCAAGTGCTTGTAATTGTGCCTCTTTTACTTGCTCTGAACTGTTTACTTTTTTCTGATTAAAAATTCTTTGTAGTGAAGCCATTCCTGCAGATTTACTTGTTTCAGTTTGTTCGTAGAAAAAGAACATAAAATCATTTATTCCATCTTCTTTCGTTCCGCCGTGACGATTCATTCTTTCAAAAATCTCTGGATTTGGATTAATACCAGCTTCAGGCGAAGTACCTGCCAAAATCATTTTTCTTACTAAATCTCCTTCTTGTAAAGCTAGCTCTTGTGCAACCATGCCACCAATGGAAAAACCAAGAATGTCGACTTGTTCTAATCCAAGTGCTTTTATAAATGTTGCTGTATCTTTTGCCATATCAGCAATTGTAGTAGGCGTTAGTCCATCGGTCTCACCAACCCCTTTATTGTCAAATAAGATTACTGGGCGTTTATTTGCAATAGGTTCAAGCATGTCTGGATCCCAGTTTTCCAACGTTCCTCTAAAGTGAACAAGAAATACTACTGGTATACCATCTTTTGTACCAAATCTCCTATATGCGTAACGAGTTCCTTCTGCTTCAATAAATTCTGATTCTGTTGGTATTTTAAAATTTCTCATTTTTGTGTTCCTCCTTAGAAATTAAAAAACGATTTATAACTATGCATTATGCTGGTTTGTTTCATGCTTATTTTAGAATGAACATTCTAAAAAGGGTAAAAAAAGAAAGCTAGTCCAACACTGAAAGTGCTAGAGAAATGATGCCTTCTAATTCTTTTTTACTGTAATCAGTTTTTATTAGTACTCTTATACCTACCAAATTGTTGTGTAAGAAACGAGATATGTTATCAGAATCGATTTCTTTTGATAGCTCTCCATTAGTTTGACCCTGTTTTATAAGGGAATTAAACATATCTTCAGTACGATTAAACATTTTTGTAACGATGCGCCCAATTTCTTTGTCCAACAAAGATAATTCAATGGCTGCATTTACTGATAGACATCCTTTTGGGTATTGTTTAATGGAATTCAGTACGAAAATAAAAACATCACGTATCGCCTGTTTAATGGATGAAGTGCTGCTGATTATGCTTTCCATCTCATTAACGATGAGCTCTTCATAATGATGAAGGGAAGCTAAAAACAATGAACGCTTGTCGCCAAATGTGTCATATATACTCCTACGGTGTATCCCCATATGATCCACCAAATCTTGCATGGATGTTTTTTCATAGCCCTGTTCCCAAAATAACTCCATTGCTTTTCTTAATACTTCTTTTTCGTCAAACTCTTTACTTCTAGCCATTTTAATTCTCCTTAAAAAAATCCATGAACCAATACTAACAAAAACAAAAGTCATCATCCATTATAGAATGAACATTCTAAAATAAACACATGAATTACAAACCATGATTACATAATACCCTTTTTAGAACGATAAGTAAAGAATTATACTTCTGCGATGAACACCCATATGTCACCAAGTCTTGCATGAATGTTTTTTCATAACCCTGTTCCCAGAAAAGCCCCATTGTTTTCTTAATGCTCTTTTTTATCAAATTTATTTCTAGACATAATCCCACCTTAGAACGTATTACCTCTTAATTCTGAGAAAGGACTAAGAATCATTGATGCATTCATCCCTCCCTCATTCTAAAATAATAAAGAATGATCACTCTCGTTTGAGTAGCAAAACAGTTAGATCTAACGTGTTTCAAGCATAGCAAATTCAAGAACGATCGGTAAAGAATTTAGAATTCATCATATGTTTTATATGGTTAGCTTTCAATTAAACGTTTTAACTTAAGCTCAGTTTCAGTATTCTCAACTGGAGTATAGACGCTGCATCTTAAATCAGTATCTCCATGCACTTGTAACGAAGTAAGATTAAACAACATTTTACCTACCTTAGCATGACGAAACTCAATTAATACTTCAGGAGCAGAGCTTATCTCATTTTCATTCCAAATTTTATGAAACTCAGGATATACCTGTTCCATTTCTTGTATAAATTGCTCATACCAGTCATCAGCCACATACTGTCCATAATACGTTCTAAATATTGCGATATATCCTCTAACAAAATGCTCCCAATTCACTGCTAAACTTTTAAATTCCTTTCTTGCGAATAGTAAGCGTATTATATTCCTTTCTGCTGGGGTGATTTGTTCAAAATCCAAAAATACATTAGCTGCTGCTTGATTCCACCCAACAATCTGACTTCTTCTATCTGATATAATTGTTGGACAATAACGAAGTTCCTGCAAAATTTTCACTAAAGCCGGACTGATTTCCTTCTCCTTCTCATTTATAAAGGGTTGTTTCACTCCTTCCTCTAACGCTAGAGCATACAAATATCTCCTTTCATCGTTATTTAATTGTAATGCTCGAGAAATAGCATCTAATACCGAAGTAGACACTTTTATATCTCTACCTTGTTCTAACCATGTATACCATGTAAGACTTACACCGGCTAGTTGAGCCACTTCCTCTCTTCTTAGTCCTGGTGTTCTTCTGCGGGTTCCTACAGGTAAACCAACCATTTGAGGAGTAATTTTCGAACGTTGATTCTTTAGAAATTCTGATAAAGCTTGAAGTCTTGTTTCAGGTTTCATTAAAATCTCCTTTTTAAATAGTGCTAATTATACTAGGATAAACAACAACTTGTAATAGGATAACACAAAAGTTAAAGTTAATAAAAAATAAGGAGGGAATTATTATGAAAAGAGTTGTCATTACTGGAATGGGAATTATTTCGCCTCTAGGAAATGATGTAAATAGCTTTTGGAATCAACTAGTTAAAGGTCAATCGGGAATATCTCTAATTGATTCTTTTGATACTATTGATTATAAAACAAAGATAGCTGGAATGGTTCGTGATTTCGATGTAGATGGAATATTTGGGAGGAAAGAAGCCAAACGATTAGATCGATTTAGTCAGTTTGCTTTAGCAGCAGCCGAACAAGCATTAGAAAAATCACAATTACAGTTAGATAAGGTTGATCTTGAACGTTTAGGGGTATACGTTGGTTCAGGGATCGGAGGTATACAATCACTTGTTGATAATGTGAATGTATTAAATAAACGAGGTCCCGCAAGAGTAAGCCCTAGCCTTGTACCAATGATGATTTCAAATGCAGCTGCGGCTCAAATAAGTATTAGATTAGGGGCACAAGGCCCGTCATTATCACCAGTAACGGCCTGTTCAATCGGGAACACCTCTATTGGTGAGGCTTTCAATGCTATCCGAAATGATGAGGCAGATATTATATTTGCCGGTGGAGCAGAAGCTGCAATCACACAGTTATCTTTGGCTAGTTTTGGAAACGCCCATGCACTATCTACAAAAAACCAAGATCCAAGTCGAGCCAGCCGTCCGTTCGATACAGATAGAGATGGCTTTGTTATGAGTGAAGGCGCAGGTATTTTAGTATTAGAATCATTAGAAAACGCTATTCTTAGAGATGCGCCGATATTATGTGAAGTAGTGGGATACGGAGCTAGTTCAGATGCTCATCATATGGTAGCATCACACCCAGAAGGTAAGGGTGCCTACTTAGCAATGAAAAAAGCATTGAGAAGTGCAAATATATCAACAGGTGAAATTGATGTTATTAGTGCTCATGCAACAAGTACACAAATAGGTGATCGTTCAGAAATTCTAGCTATTAAGAAATTGTTTGGTGAACATTCCCGCAAAATTCCAACAACTGCAAACAAATCAATGACTGGTCACATGCTTGGTGCTGCTGGTGGAGTAGAAGCAATTGCTTTAGTGGAAAGTTTGAGACAAGGAATTATTCCTCCAACTATTAATGTAGAGAATTTAGATCCAGATTGCGACTTAGATGTTGTCTCAAAAACGCGAAATCTTCCAATGAAATATGGACTATCAAATTCTTTTGGCTTTGGCGGACATAATTCAGCAATCGTGTTAAAGAATTATGATTGAAGATCCACCTTTATAATTCAGAGGTGAAATAAATGCATCTACCAAGGGTTGAACACCCTTGGTTTCAAATTTAGAATATCATGATCCGGATCTAGAATGTTCATCTGCCCGCCGATGATTTCCGCAAAGAAGGTCACGATGAGTGCATGATGCATTTTATCGTGAAAGAATACTTATCGAACCGAATGAAGTTCATTTACTTTGCAAACATACCCTGTCTCTTCTTTCACCTCACGGACCACGGCCTGCTGCAGGTGTTCACCTTTTTCTACAGTACCGCCTGGAAGTTCCCAATATCCCTTTACATTTTTGACCATTAACATATTTTCTTCCTCATCATAAATAATAGCTGATACTACGTCTACTCGTTTCAAAGAAATCTCCCCAATCATTCTCTGTTTACATCAATTGTCGAATAAATAGCACGAACTGTTCATTTCAATACATTCATTATAATGTATCCTTGATATAAGATAATGGATAAGGGGCAAAACAGCATTCGTGGGCAGATTGGAGGCCACAGCATGTGGATCATCATCATTTTACTTATTGTCCTCATTGGATTTACAGGGAATATCGTTTCTTTATTAAGACAAATGAAAGAGTCAAACGAGAAAATCATACAACTGTTAGAACATCAAAAACCGAAAAAATAAAAACCTTACCCTTTTAGAGAGAGGTTTTTAGAGTAAGCAATTATTCTTATCGTTTCTCATGAAGCAACATATATCTGATTCGACGAATATAATGCAGTGCAATATGAACGAGACATAAAATGAGCCCGATCATCGCAAGAATATAGATGGGCAGCATCAAACCAGGTACATAGTTGACGATAAAACCCAAACAAAACGCTGTCAGCATATAAAGACTGATCAACCTCATCAATACCATCCGAAGCCCTCCCTTTCTACATTCACTTTAACATATTTTCCCTTTATTTTCATGATTGGCTTTTAAAAAAAGATGCGAATCCACTAAGATTCGCATAATCATTACGTATTCAATTCACCTTTCTTCGCGCGCGCTTCCTTCCACTGCTCAAGCTCTGAAACTGTTAATAATTGATATCCTTGTTTGGTCAATTCCTTGATAATCGTGACAGCTGCGTTTGCCGAGGTGTCATAGATGTCGTGCATTAAGACAGTTTCTCCGCTAGACGCATGTGTGAGAATGTAGTTGGCGACGTATTGGCTGTTGCGATATTTCCAGTCCTCAGGATCTACGTCCCAAAGCGTGACTTTCATGTTGACAGCTTCGTTGATCTGCCCATTTGTTCCACCATATGGCGGTCTAAAGTGAGTCGGTGTGAATCCGCCTGCTTTTTCAATAATTTGCTGCGTATCTTCTACTTGTTTGATAGCTTGTTTTAACGGCAGTCTTGTGAGTAAAGGATGGCTATAGGAATGATTTCCGATTTCATTCCCACCCTTTCTGATCTCACCCAGCATATCGGGGTAATATTGAACCCTGCTGCCTAATACAAAAAATGTCGCATGTCCTTTGTTTTCTTTTAAGGCTTTTAAAATTTTTGAGGTCGTGGATGGATTTGGTCCATCGTCAAATGTCAGGGCAATGGCTTTTTGATTTGGGTTGAATGTTGCCTGTTTTGGCAGTTTTACGAGCTTTCTTTTTGGGATCGGTTCTTTTTTCTCATTTTTGTTCTTTTCTTTATGAATATATTCAGGCTTTAACATTCCTTTAAGCACTGTTTTTTTAATCGCCAGCACTTGAGGGCCTTTTTTGTCTGGTGCGATTTGCCCTGCTGGAAAGTAAAATTCAATAAAACGATCCTTGATGGCAAAATACTGATAATGCTCTGCCGCAGGAGACGTTCCTTGCTTGAGCAAATGCTCATTTTCAGCAAGAGAGCGATCTTTTTTTAATTCATCAAATGTCATATGAGACAGTTTTTGCAGATCTTCTTTCTTTGATAAAAATAAATCATCTATTGATAAAAAATGCTGTTTCTTGAAATCAAAATTGAACAACTTCGTTTGATGTGCGCCTTTTACTCCGCCTTTCAATTCATATGTATTGAATTTGATCGCAGCGGTTTGTTTGGCATAATGAGTAATCTCGTAATCTATGTTTAATTCGTATCGATGATCTTCATCGACATCGCTTGCTTCACTAAATGATGTTTTGAATTTGTCGAGCGCTGTTTCTGCAAATCTTTTCATCTCTTGATCTAGCTTTTTTTGATGAAACACTGGATAGTTCACAGCATATCTCAAGTATCTCCCGTCATTCACGAGAGTGACAATTTCAACTTCTTTATAGCTCGCATCTGGTTCTACCTTCTTCTTCTCTGTCCCGCTTGCCTGCTGATTATGATAAAACGCAGCGATTCCGATGATGATTGCAAGTCCGCATAGGACGAGACTGATTTTCCATTTCATTGACACAATGATTCCCCTCTCGTGATGGCGTCATGTCTTGATGACGTGTGTTTGTAGGATAGACTTTGCGCCAACCCGATTTAGTTTTCAAAAAACACATTTGTCACATTTTCGTCACAATTAAGAGAGGTTGAAAAAAAGGGCTTGATCTCTCAGCCCTTTGATTATTTTTGCATATATAGTTGAAATAATTTCGTTTCTTCATCAATAGAACTCGCTCGATCAAAAGCCGCTCTAACCGTCTTCGTATTGTTCATGAGCTCATACAGCATTGTCAGGACAAAGATAAATGCCGCATCTCCATCAATGTAATCATCAGGCGCTGTATAGGACAAAGCACCTGCTTCTAAAAAGGCTTCTGCAAGTTTTTTCTCACCTAGTGTGCAGCCGGTTGATATGACGTGAACCCCTTTTAACGAAGCATACCGCTTGATTTCATCCGCTCCAAAAGTTACACCTCTAGGCTCCCCATCTTCGTATACATCTTCCCCTAACTCCGGCATGAGAAACGCTCCTTCTTCCCCATGAAAAGATAAAAAAAAGTAGTCCGTCTCCCTTCTATTTCTCCCAGATAACACATCAATCAGATCATTGGGTCTGCCTATCCAATGCATATCGACTTTTGCACCAAAGTTCTCAAATGCTGCACGCAGGGCAAAAGATTCTAGCTCACTATTTGGTCCTGTTGCTAATGTAATGCGCATGGTCTGTTGTTCCACTTGTATCTCCTCCAAACGATGATAAAAATAAACCCATTTTTTCTTCATCTGCATATGTATCCGTCCATTTTAGTGCACTGATCAATACATTTGCTCGATGTCCTGTCGTTCTCGTGCGAAGGAAAGAGCTTCCGTCATCAAGACTTGCCTACTCCCTTTCCGTGGGCACCAGCCGTTACATACATCACTGCTACATTCGCTCGGTGCTTTAATTTCTGTAAGGTTTCTTGGATGAGCGTGACCGTCCCCACAAGCTGCCCTTGATAAAAGGTGCCAAAGGTCCACATAGATTGTGCCGAAGTAAAACGAGCCGCATATTTGTCTTTTGTATCTATTTGTTCTTCTTCATAGCTCATCGCAAAGCCCTCTGGATGTAATCGCAGTGCTTCTAGTCTTAATGCTGTAAATTCTTCAGCATCACCTGCGTTAACAATTGAATATTCAGACAACCACCTCCAACAGAATGATTGATACTTCCAATTTTATCTTGAAAGGAGGTTTTGATCAAAGGATATTGATCCCTTAGCACCAATCTCTTTTCCTACATGCAATTAGACATGCTTATCCATCTGCGAAAACAAGGTATTTCCGATCATGTTTACTCGTTTTATCCTAGCAAAAACGATTCTTTTCTCACTTATCTTTTCACCTTTTTTATATTAATCTATAACTAATTCATGAAAAAAAAGAAAAAAAAGGATTGCTATGAATGAAAAGATATCATAAGATAGAATAGTAATAAAAAGTCAAAAAAGGGAGGAATTTGATATGACAGAAACAAGAAACGAAATCAAACTACATGTTCTTTTTGGTGCTTTAGCAGTAGGTTTCCTTATGCTAGCTCTTTTTTCCTTCTCGCTACAGATGCTGCCAGTTGCTGATCTAGCAAAAGAATTTGGTATTCCAGGCAGTGTTGCAGCTGTTGTTTTGAACGTTGTTGAAGCGGGCGGAGCTGTTACAACAATCGTCTCCATTTTAACTGCTGTAGGATCAGGTGGTCTTTCTCTTATTGCAGCGGCTGGTAAAGAGACCATTCGTCAGTACCTTAAAGCCCAAATTAAGAAAAAAGGCCGTAAAGCCGTTATTGCTTGGTAATTCATTTTTATGACTCAATAGAAGGAGACTTTGTTCTCCTTCTATTTAAATTTTGATGCAGGTGAGAAGATGTTATATCCATTATTATCACTACTTCTATCAATTAGAATTCAACAACAATATTCAAATCTAGCTCAGTTTATAATACGTAAGGTTCCATTTTTCACATCGTTTTCTTCTAAACAGTACATATTATTTTCTTGTATCCTTGATACTTTATTCGGATGTATGATTGTATTCGTTATTTCTTCATTTCTTTACTCTCCGATCTATCAAATAGAATGGGAAAGTGCTTTTGTGATATTTTTGTTTCTTTTCTCTATCGTCAAAGGGATTGAATCTTATAGAAGAACTCATATTCTTCCTTTTGAAGAATTGATACAGCTTGCACCTGTTTCCTCAAGACACCTTTTCCAAACGCTTTTGTTTTCAGAACTGATCTGGTTGATGTTGACCAGTTTGAGTACTTATTTAATCTATTTTCTGTTTCAATATTCCATTGCACAAACACATGACTGGATATTCTGGTTAAAGCATCTCAATGTCATGTTGACAGGTTTCTTCCTTTTTATCGTCAGCAATAAGATATTTGGTGCTTACATCTATAATATTGTCGTGAAAAAAATCGGGATCATTCGTGTTCTTTTTTTCGCAAGCATCTCTTTACTTTTTTTCTTATTTGGAAGAGTCCTGATATTGAACATTATTTTCCCTTTTTATCACACCTTCCAACAACTTTTTCAGTCGATTTCATCGCTTGCAGAGGATTCGTTTTGGATTACACTTTCCAACAATTTGGTGGCTTTATATCAAAATGATCTTCAGCATATCCATCATGCTTTATTCTCAAAGGATTCTGTATTTCTACAATTTCAAGCGCTTTTCACTTCACCTGTCACATTTTTCGTGGTGATATTAGCAGCTATACTCGTCATGAAGAGTCCTGTACGCTGGATTCCAACTGGGAAAGATCATGATCAAAACTCAACACATTTTCGAGATTTATTTTATTGGTACTTTCAAGTACTTAATAAAATTCAAGGCTCGCTGTTTCAAAAGAATATGTTGATCCAAAAAGACCTCAAGGTGTTAAAAGAAAAAAGATGGCTGCTGTCTAAAGAGTTTTTTAATTATATGTTTATGTCATATGAAGCCTTCTTTTATATCGGGGTTATGACTAGTTTGATCTCCATTATTGATCATCCGGCTTTGCAGATTCAGCTGCTTTTTACATTAAATGTGATGATTTTAGCAAATCAAACGTATGAGATGAGAATGCTGACCCCTTCTATTTTTTCTTTAAGTGCTGAAAAAAAGAATATTTGGCTTTTTGAGCTTTCTCAAACATCTCTTATTCAGTTTTTCTTATCAAAAATCCAGTTATTTTATTGTTTATTTTCCATACCAGCTCTCTTTCTGCTATTCATTAATCTATCAATCATGGGTGTATATCAGCTTTTTGATATTCAGATGCTCATTCAATTTGTGGCATTAGGGATTGGTTTTTTCATTTTCCCTTTGATTCAGCTTTACTTGTTTCCATTTACAACGAAATTCAATTTTATTCATGAGCATGAAATAGGGACAACCAATGAGGAAATAGAAGTTATCGATAAAGGGCAGGCTTTTGCAAGAAACTTTCTTGTATTACCTTTTATGTACTACATGATCTTGACCTCTTTTCTACCTATTTTGCAGCAATCCTCAGGTCTCATAAACTTTCTGTTTGCTTTATATTTTGTGATCGTTTCATTGATCTGCTGGGTGTTATGCCGCAAGACCATCTATAAAGGGATTGAGTATGTTGAAAAAAATAAGATATTTTCTATCGGAGAATAGACTGATTTTACGACTCGGCTACATTTATGCTGCTATCTTTATTGCAGCAGTGCTGATTGGTAGCCTTCTTCCTTATGATCAGATTCCTTATTTAAAAAAGGATGAAGAGATGTTTTTTCTATCTATTTTCTTAAACAATTTGCAAGTTGGGATGGCGATATTAGGGATCGGAGCTTTTACAGGCGGCATCATGGCTGCTGGCATTCTTTTTTACAACGGATACATTATTGGCAAACTAGTTCAGTATTTGATTGTCAATCAAGAAGTGCAGCAGATATTCACAGGATTACTGCCTCATGCTTTCGTAGAGATTCTTGGTTTCATCCTGTTTTCAATTGTCAGCTCTTTTCCTTTTATTTATCTTTATCGATTTATAAAAGGAGAAACAATTGATTTAAAAAAGCTGACTGTGACTGTGCTTCAATTGATTTTTGCAGCAATTGTTCTCTTATTCGCAGCATCTCTTTTAGAGGAATACGTTAGCCATGTACATCTACCATAGAAGAAAGGGGAATGTGGTTCCATGGAGCTACTTCTACGACCTAAGGAATTTTTCAATCAGAATCAATCGATTAAAACCATTGTAGGCCTTGTCTTACTATCATTATTTGTTTCGACTGTCTTTTTAACATTTTTTATTATTGATTTGTTAGTAGATGAACCGTTATCAGCTGGAAAACAAGTAGCCAGCATTGTTTTTATTTTTTTGCTGACGATCCCGCTGTATTTCATTTTAAATTTTCTCAGTACCGTTCTCACTTCTATTTATATGTATTTTTTTCATAAAGCTTTTATTTTACGCAAAATGTATCTTGTCATTTTGGTTTATAATGCATTTCTTTTATTAGTGAATAGTGCAGCGATCTATTGTGTGATGGTGTTACAATTAGATCACTATTTTATCTTGATACAAGCAATTTCCTTCTTCATCAACTTATATCTTTTGCGCATCCTTTATGATGGCATCATTTACTATGCAGAAGGGTCGAAAAAAGCTGCCCTTGCGACAGTGATCTTGTATATGCTGGTGACCACTGTGTTTGTTATTGGAGGATTCATCAATGGCTAGTCTTCAAGTGTCTCAGCTATCTTTTCGCTATGAAACAACAGAAGAAAGCTCTCTCCTCCTCGATCAAGTTTCGTTTGATCTGAAAGGAAGCGATCGAGCTTGTATCATTGGAAAGAACGGCAGTGGTAAATCGACTCTTTTAAAGATCATCGCTGGTCTGCTTCCTTCTGTATCAGAAACGATTTTACTCAACAAACAGCTTCACCCCGGGACCACTCAATATAAAAGTCTGGTGGCGTACATCCCTGATAAGCCTTTAGTCTATGATGCGCTCACTGGTCTTGAGCACATGGAGCTTGTCCAGTCTTTATGGAAAATGAACAAGTCAGAAAAAGAATTATACAAAGAGACTTTCCTATCGCTTTGTGATGCATTTGATTTAACGCATGCCCTAAAGATGCCAGTCAAACAGTATTCATTGGGCATGAGATATAAACTTTTCTTTAATTGTATGGTGGCAAGATCTCCAGAGCTGATCATTCTTGATGAGCCTTTTACCTCTCTTGATGAGGCCTCACAGATACAATCGATTTCTTTATTAAAAAAAGAATTCTCACATCGATGTGTTTTATTTACCAGCCATCAGCGCTACCTTTATTCAGAATTAGGAAATCGTTTCTTCCAGCTGGATCAAGGACAATTAAACGAAGTGGAACATTAGACATACAAAAGGCATCCCATAAAAGGATGCCTCTCTTCTTTTTCTCGATCACATTACCACTTACAGCGTTTCACTGGACGGCAGCAAGGGTTTTTGATATCCCTGCCGCAATCGTATTCTTCCACAATGTACTCGTTATGAGTAGATTGAGTGACAGGGTAGTAGTTTTCAATTCTTTTGATGTTTTTATTGACGTTTGTGATATGCGTTGGATGAATTTTTCTGATGGTTTGTTCATTCGTTGTCGTGTTGACAATTTGACGTGTGGGGAAAACAACCGTTTCATCTCCTCCTTGGTTTCCTCTGCGAGGACCAAAGAAAAAGTCATCTAATCGATTCCGGCTCATCTCAACACCCCTTCAAGTTGTCTTTCACTTACACTCTATCGTATGTAAGAAGCGCCTTTCGTGACTAGATGCTTGTCTATTTTTAAAAAAATCCACTATTTATCTCGTTTTCTCTTCCTTTACAAAAGGACAATTTTAACATATTATACAAATGATATATTGTGGTAGAAGAAATTGTAGCCCATAACCTTCCCACTTATCAAATACGAGGTGAACGATATGATCAATACGACACAACCAATCGAACGAAACAAGCTAGACATTGCACTTGAACTGACTCAATTGCATTTGAATCAATATGAAACGAGTCATCCTGATCAGTTGAGTGAGGTTTATGCGAAATATTATGCGCTGCTTGAAGTGCTGGATTTATCTTCTTATGATCAATTGATTGATTTATTGCCCGCTGAGCTAAAACAGACGCTTGAGTAAAAAAACCCTCTATCCACATGGGATAGAGGGTTTTCTTTATACACGTGCTGCCATATCGGTTTCGATTTGCTCTAAGCTTCTTCCTTTTGTTTCGACTAAAACAAAGCGGGTGAACAATAGTCCGATTAAGCAGATAACCCCAAATGAGGAGAAAATGACCCCAAAGCTGAACTTATCAGCTAAGATAGGGAAAACGAGTCCAACAGCTAACGATCCCGTCCAGTTAAAGGCAGATGAAATGCCTGCTCCAATGCCCCTGACAGAGAGTGGGAAGATTTCGCCGATGATGATCCACGTGATCGGTGCCCATGAGAAGGCATAGCACAAGATAAAGCAGCAAAGGGAAATCAATGTCACCCAGTTTAAAATCCCTTCACTAACGCCAAGTGCACCTAATGCCGCTGGTGCAAAGAAGGAAAGTGCCATACCTGTGCCTCCTACGGTGAGAATCGTTCGGCGGTCGAACCGGTCGACAAATTGTAAAAAGATAACGGTTGTCACGACAAAAATGACACCGACAATGACTGTAAAGCCTGCTGCGACCTGCGGCGCAAGGCCTACATTCCGAGCAATACTCGTTGCATAATACACAATGGAGTTCGCGCCTTGAATTTGCTGAAGGGTCGCCATCCCAACCCCGATGAAAAGAGCCATTCTGAATTTCTTTTGGAACAATTCACGAATACCAGAGCGTTCTTCTTTCGCGACTTCTAAAATTTCCTGCATTTCTGCTTCGATTTCTTCACGGGAAGAACGCAGTGATCCTAATACCTCCCGTGCTTTATGAGCCATTCCGTGTTTAATTAAATATCTCGGAGATTCAGGGAGCCTCAGCATACCAATATAAAGCACGATAGCAAATAAAGCGGCACTTCCCAGCATCCAGCGCCAGCTGTCTGGAATAGGTTCAAACACAAACGCGACAATATAGCTCAGCAATAGTCCGCTCACAATCATAAGCTGATTGAGCCCAGACAATTTCCCGCGGATTTTAGCAGGAGCGATTTCAGACATGTAAGCCGGCACCAAAGATGAGGCTGTTCCTACTGCTGTCCCTAAGAAGATACGAGCAATGGTTAAGGAAATCTCTTCTGGTGCGATAGCTGATCCGATAGCTCCGACAAAAAAGATAACGGATGAGACCAAAATAAGCTTTCTGCGGCCGAACTTATCCCCCATGAGGCCGCTTAAAATCGAACCAATGATTGCTCCGCCCATTAATGAAGAGACGACAATTCCAAGCCATAATGGGCTGAGCTGAAATTCTTCCTGAATATGTCCTTCTGCCCCTGCAATAATTCCAATATCATATCCGAATAAGATGCCTGCAAAGGACCCGAAAAAGAAGATAAATTTACTTGACACTTTTTTCTCCAAGTGGATGACCCCCTCACTTAATTAACCGCTTTCATTTCTCCCGGTGCTTCTACTGTAAACAGTAGAAGACGTTTCACCCTTCTATAAAACCACATATTCTGCATGAACCAGCTTTGTAAAATGAACAATTTGATCAACCGTTAAATTGAGGGATACGACTGTATGATGACCCCCGCCTTGCTTAATCCATGCTTTGACTCCGTCCTGAAAATTCGGCTTGATTTTCCAGAGCACACGTGCAACCGGTAAATGAGGTGCTGCTTCCTCCGGCTCAAAGGCTTCGACTTCTTGTATGAGCCATTTGAAATGGGTTCCAAAGTCAGCAATGGAAACAACAACACCTTCGCCTGCTTTTCCATCAAACACAAGACGCGCTGGATCTTCCCTGTTTCCGATACCAAGTGGAGATACGACAATCACTGGTTTCGTATGGGCGAGCGCTGGATCTACTTCTAACATATGAGATTGCAGCACCGCTTCCTGTCCAGAGGTCATTTCATACGTGTAGTCCTCCATAAAACCAGTGGATTGATGATGACTCATCACCTTTAATAATCGGTCCAGTGCAGCAGTTTTCCAATCGCCTTCCCCAGCAAAGCCATATCCCTTTGCCATCAGCCGCTGTACCGCAAGTCCTGGCAGCTGTTTCATTCCATGTAAATCTTCAAAGTTTGTCGTAAAGGCATTGTAGCCGCCTTCATCTAAGAAGCGTTTGATGGCAATTTCATAACGCGCTTGCACCTTGACACTTTTTTCCCATTCTTCAACTGAATACGTTCCATAATCCACATCATATTGCGTTAAATACTCCGCAAATAATGCATCTACCTCTGCTTCTTCTACTGCATTGACATATTCAACGAGATCGCCTATTCCAAAGTAATCAACAGTCCACCCTAATTGAATCTGGGCTTCAATTTTATCGCCTTCTGTTACAGCCACGTGGCGCATGTTGTCACCAAACCTAGCTACTTTAATCTGAAAGCTCTCATGATAAGCAGCCGCCACGTCCATCCAATCAGCGATTTGCTGCTGCACATCCGGCTTTGACCAATGACCGGCGACAATTTGATTTTGTTTATTTAAGCGCGCATTGATATAGCCATATTCTCTATCTCCATGTGCAGATTGATGAAGATTCATATAGTCCATGTTGATCGTGTCCCACGGAATCTTCTCATAATACTGTGTGACAAGATGCAAAAGAGGCTTCTGCAAGAGATCGGTTCCGCGTATCCACATTTTTGCCGGTGAAAATGTATGCATCCACGTCATCACGCCGACAACCTCATCGCGATAATTGACTTCTTTCATGAGCTTTGTGATTTGATCCGCGCTGACAGCCAGCTCCTGCAAGATCACTGGGTAAGGAAGTAAACCACTCTCATTTAAGGCATCCGTCATCTTTTGAGCATCTGCTTTTACTTTCTGCAGTGCTTCATCTCCATATAAATGCTGCGATCCAACAATAAACCAGCATTCTTTATGTTGACTTGTTAACATAGAAATCCCTCTTTTCTTTATCTTGAAGGTTTTTGTCCGTAATACGCATGTTCTCCGTGTTTTCTTAAGTAATGTTTATCTAAAATTCGCTGCGGGAGAGGCTCCGCGTATTCGTTTAATTGCTTTGCGAACAGATTCATTTTGGCGACTTCATCTAAAATCACACTGTTTGTGACCGCACTTTTTGCATCTTTTCCCCACGTGAATGGGCCGTGACCTTGAAGCAATACACCCGGCACCGCCATCACATCTAGGTTTCTTTCCTCAAACGTTTCGATGATCAGCCGGCCCGTTTCTACCTCATAACCGCGGTTGACTTCTTCTTCTGTCAGAAATCGAGCACACGGAACAGCACCGTAAAATGTATCGGCATGTGTTGTGCCCATTGCCTGTAAATCAAGACCTGCCTGCGCCCAAACGGTTGCCCACATGGAATGGCTATGCGATATACCGCCAATTTCCTCAAAGTGTTTGTAAAGAACAGCATGTGTTGCTGTATCTGATGAAGGACTGAATTCCCCTTCCACTACTTCACCGTCAAAGTCGACCACAACCATGTCTTTTGCTGATAATTGGTCATACGCTATACCGCTCGGCTTAATAACAAATAGACCGCTGTCACGATCACACGCACTGACATTGCCCCATGTGAATTTCACAAGTCCGTATTTCGGCAAATCTAAATTTGCTTCAAATACTTCTTCTTTTAAGCGCTCTAGCATACGGTTGTCACTCCTTTCTTTGGCATCAGATGTGCTACTGCCGCTTCTTCAATCGCAAGGCCCTCTTGATAGCGCTTTAAAAATTCGTCAAAGCCTTTGACATCAAGCGGGTCGGGTTCCATGAGCTCTTCTGATGTATGGGCAAACACTTGATGCGTGAGAAATTCAGCCAATGTTTGCTTTTGATGATGGACCATATAGGAAGCAAGAACAGCCATCCCAAACGCACCGCCTTCTCCCGCAGTGGAAACGACTGATACAGGTGTATCAAGCGCTGCGGCCACCATTTTTTGACCAACGAGCGGGGTTTTAAATAACCCCCCATGCCCTAGTAAACGATCAATCACAACCTGTTCATGTTCTTTTAAACGATCCATCCCTATTTTCATTGCACCAAAAGCAGAAAAAAGATGGGTACGCATGAAATTAGCCAGATTAAAGCGGCTTTCAGCTGATCTGACAAAAAGAGGCCTTCCTTCTGGCAATCTTGTAATATTTTCACCAGAATAATAGCCATAGCTTAAGAGTCCGCCGCCATCTCGATCTGCTTCTAACGCCTGCTGCAATAAGGCTTCGTATACCTTTTCTGACGCCACTTGCATACCCAATGCTTCAAATGCCTCTCTGAATATATTCATCCAAGCATTTAAGTCACTTGTACAGTTGTTCGCATGAACCATTGCGACTGGCAGTCCGTCTGGCGTTGTGACCATATCCACTTCTGGATACACACCCTTTAGCTCCTGCTCTAGCACAATCATGGCAAAAACAGATGTCCCAACTGAAATGTTCCCTGTCCGTTTTTCTACACTGTTTGTTGCCACCATTCCCGTTCCGGCGTCACCTTCCGGGGGACAAAATGGAATGCCTGGCTTCAAGTGTTTGCCTTGATCTAAAATGGCTGCTCCTGCTGCCGTTAACACGCCAGCCTCCTCGCCTGCTAAATAAACACGCGGCAGAAGGTGACGCAGCTTCCACGGGTAGCCTTTTTCTACGATCAAGTCTTCAAATTGATGGAGCATTACTTCATTGTAGTCCTTCGTTTGTTCATCAATTGGAAACATGCCTGACGCATCCCCAATGCCAATGGCCTGCTTTCCGGTTAACAGCCAGTGAATGTAACCTGATAGGGTGGTCATATATTCTAAACGGGAAAGATGTTTTTCCTCCTCTAATATCGCTTGATACAAATGGGCAATGCTCCATCTTTCTGGAATATGAAATTGGAAGACATCCGTCAGTTTTTGACTCGCCTCAATGGTTGTTGCATTCCGCCATGTGCGGAACGGAACGAGGACCTCTCCTGTATGGTCACATGCCACATAGCCATGCATCATGGCTGATACTCCAATTGAGCCAATGGTTTGAATGGTCACGCCATACCTTTGCTCGACTTGCTCTTTCATCTCCCGGTACGCCACTTGAAGACCTGTAATGATATCAATTAAGTTGTACGTCCAAATTCCTTCCTGGAGAGAACTTTCCCATTCAAATGTACCTTGAGCAATTGGCTGAAACACTTCATCTATTAAAATGGCTTTAATTCGTGTTGAACCAAATTCAATCCCTAAAGATGTCCGTCCTTCTTTTAAGGCTTTGGTCGTCTCTTCATGATCCATTCTGCGTTCACCTCCATAATTGATAGCGGTTTCAATTTTAATTTTCTAGATTCATTGATTCTCTGTGCACATTCACAATATAATATTTGTACGTACATATGTCAATATTAAATGTAGTTGTACATACACAATGTGACAAAAACCTTCACTTTTCTAAAGCTGAGACGACAGAAAGGGAAAGCGCCTGTTTTTGATTCGACAACCATGTTAAAATATGTCCATACAATTTCTTCTCAATCCGAGTAGATGATCAACTGAGAAAGAAGTGAAACGATGAAAAAGAAGTACCAGATCATTATCGATGATATAAAAAGCAAAATACTCACAGGGGATTACCGGATCGGGGAACGTATTCCAACCGAATCAAGCCTGCAGGAGATGTATCAAGTGAGCAGGCATACGGTTCGAAAGGCCATCTTAGAATTGTCGAGCGAAGGGTTTTTACGAAGTGAAAAAGGTTCAGGCACATTTGTGACCAATCAATATCAAACAAAGCCTGCTGGACATACGCATATGAAAACGATTGGCGTCATGACGACATACATATCCGATTACATTTTCCCTTCCATCATTCGAGGCATTGAAAGCCGATTAAACGAAGAGAACTATTCTTTGTTACTGGCAAGTACGAATAATGATGTGGAACAGGAGAAAAAAGCGCTAGAAATGATGCTGTCCTTTGGTGTGGACGGACTCATTGTCGAGCCGACGAAAAGCAATTTATATAATCCGAACATCTCGTACTACCTATCTTTTAAAGAACAGGATGTACCGCTCATTATGATCAATGCCTATTATGAACAGTTAGAGGTTCCTTTTCTCTGTTTAGATGATGTGAAATCCAGTTATTTAGCCACAAAAGAGCTGATCACCTCTGGACATCAGCAAATCGGCCTGATCTCAAAAACAGATGACTTACAGGGAAAGTACCGAATGAAGGGATATATTCAAGCGCTCGGTGAAGCCAAGCTTAACTTTCTGCCTGAGCACGTCCTCTTTTTCGATACAGAATCGAAGCAGCATTTGGGAGATGATATCAAAACTTTCTTATTAGAGCATCAGAATGAGCTGACTGCCCTTGTTTGCTATAACGACGAGGTTGGATTAGAAGTTGCCAATGTATGCAGTGACATCGGGCTGTCCATTCCAGAGGATCTCTCCATTATTGGACAGGATAATTCGTATATTGCCCAGAAAAATGCCCATGTGAAGCTGACAACATTGACCCACCCTCAGGAGCAAATGGGCCGGGATGCGGCAGACTGGATGATTAAAAAAGTTCAAGGAAAAAAGAATCTCCCTCATCAAACCTTTTACGAACCTGAATTGGTTCCAGGTGAAACGATCAAACATATGAATGCAAGAAAAAAATGAGCCCTTTTTGGAGGAGGCTCATTTTTTATATGATTAGATCTCTTCTTTAGGGGCAGGCACTGCGCATACGCCGTCTGCACATGCTGCTTCAAATGAATTGGCAGCCGCTTTCTCAGCTTGAGCTGCTTCTTCTGTCCAAGCCGTTTCAAGTGCACGAAGGAAGGTATCGGGTGGCTGTGCACCTGCCACTGAATATTTGCCATTCAATAAGAAGAAAGGAACAGCAGAAATACCAAGCTGTCTCGCCTCTTTTTCGTCCTCTCGTACATGATCTGCAAACTCTTCGCCGCCTAGAACTTGCTGCACTTCCTTCAAATCAAGACCTGCTTTTTCTGCAATATCTAAAAGGGTTTGACGATCACCAACATGCTTTCCATCTGTAAAATATGCTTGAAACAGCTCTCCCATGACGAAATCGCCTTTGCCCATTTGACCAGCATATTGCGCCAATCGATGGGCATCAAAGGTGTTTGTCAACACGAGTGGATCAAATTGAAAATCGATTCCCTTCTCTTTGCCGGCCTGCTTCACCTGCTCATTCATCGCCATGGCCTGGCTGCGGCTCATCCCATATTTTTTGACGAGCATATCATGGACATCATAATCGACATCAACGGGTGCATGTGGATCAAGCTCAAAGCTTTTAAACTCGATTTCTACCTGTTCCTTTTGAGGGAATTGTTCAAGCGCTGTTTCTAGTTGTTTTTTTCCTATATAACAAAAAGGACAGGCGATATCTGACCAGATTTGTACTTTCATCTTCATCTTCCTTCCGAGCTTACGCTTTTTCTTTAACGATGTAACAATTATAGTTACATCCAATCGATGATGTCAAGATTCTGCTCTTGATTTAGATAAAAAAAGCCTCTCCTTCTAAGAAAGGAAAGGCTTTGAAAATATCTATTCTAAATTTGCATGGTGACCGTACATTGTATGTGTGTCGAGCTCTTTTATTTCCATTAAACGCAAAATGACCGCATCGTATGTCAGAAGAAGCGATTGCTCAAATAGCGAGCCCATTGGCTGAATGGTATGATGGCTTCCTTCCTTTTGATCCTTCGGCGCACCTGACAGTAAAATGACTTCATCCGATAGATCAGCTAGAGGTGAGTCAACTGAAAGCGTGAATGCTGCCACTTTTCCGCCAATTGCTTTTGCCTTTTTTGCAAGGATTAGCAATGTCTCTGTTCGACCAGAGCCGCTCCCAACAATCAAGAGATCTTCTTCTGTAAAGGAAGGAGTATTGGTCTCACCGATTACATAAGCCTTGACGCCAATATGTGTGAGTCTCATGGCAAATGATTTTCCCATCAAACCAGATCTGCCAGCCCCTGCCACAAAGACCTTTCTTGCAGCTAAAATACTTGAGACAAGCCGCTCCGCTTGTTCGTCTTGAATAGCGGGGGAATGCTCAGAAAGCTCATTCAAAATGGCTTTCACATAGTCACTGGTCTTCATGATTGTGCGATCAGCTGCTTCATTTGTGCAGCCACTTCTGCTTTATTGTCCTGGCTTGCGATACCGCCGCCGACAATGATCAAATCAGGATTTAACTTCACGACTTCAGGTAACGTATCAAGCTTAATTCCGCCTGCAATGGCTGTTTTCGCTTGTTTGACGACTTGTTTAATGGTCATAAGGTCAGCAAATGAGTTTTGACCAACCGCTTGCAGGTCATAGCCTGTGTGCACACAAATATAATCGACTCCAAGCTCATCCAGCTCTTTTGCCCGGCCAGCGATATCTTTGATACCAATCATATCAACTAAAATTTGTTTCCCTCTTGCTTTCGCTTCTTTCACCGCTCCTTGAATGGACATATCTTCTGCCGCTGCAAGAATGGTGACGATATCCGCTCCAGCTTCAGATGCCTGCTGCACTTCATAACCGGCCGCATCCATAATTTTCAGATCAGCGAGTACACGTAAATTCGGAAATGCCTGTTTGACTTCTTTTACAGCACGCAAGCCTTCATTGATCACAACAGGTGTCCCAATTTCAACCACATCAATAAATGCTTCTACTTCTTTGATCAGCTCAATCGCTTCTGGTATATTCACTAAATCTAATGCTAATTGTAATTTCATTCACTTTCACTCCCGTTTTTTCATCTCATCTTCAAGAGCTTCGCGGATGGTGCTTCTTGAACGATGAAATGAGTATAACAACAGGATGGCAGCAATCCAAGTACGCACTTTTTTTTTACATACTATACTTTTTCGCATATGGTCACAAAAAAGATACTGTCTTTCGACCAGTATCTTTTGCACTTTCTATTTATCATCCTTTAAAAAATTGCTGTCGAGATATTGTTTTCCCCAATCATACATCGCCTCTAAAATCGGCATTAAGCTTTCTCCTAGTTCTGTGAGGGAATATTCAACTTTTGGCGGAACGACAGGATAAACCTCCCGATGCACAATGTGATCTTCCTCTAATTCTCTTAGCTGATTGACAAGCATTCTTTGCGTAATCCCAGGCATTAACGACTTTAGCTCACCAAATCGTTTTGTCCCTTCTCTGCCAAGGTGCCATAAAATCAGCATTTTCCACTTACCGCCGATAATATTCAGCGTCAGCTCTTTTTCGCAATTGAACACTTTATTTTCCATACGTGATGACAACGACATACACTCCTTTGGTACAAACCATTTACGCTTTATCATATACTGCGGCAAATTAGATTGTCGAGCATACGGTCTTCGTTATTGATTCTGTTTATTCACAAAAGACATGACAGCCTTTGTCATTTCTTGCGCTTCTTTTGGCGCCCTGTCTGATCCAAACCATTTATTCAAGTTACTGTGGCTCAGCGAATGAACCCGAAAAACAAACCGCGAGCCTTTATCATGATTCAGTTTTTCTGCAAATCGGTACACCTCTGGATTTTCCCAGCCCGTGACCAAATAAACAGGCGGTACATTCGCTTGATTCATATAAGTGACAGGTGATGCCTTTGTCCAGTTCTTCTCCTGTTTGCCAAACACCTTTTTGTACGATGGTATGGCTTGTATAAATTGATTGATGTTTAACGGTCCATCTAAAATCACGATGGAATTGATCGTTTTTGGCGACAATCCAACACGTTTTAAATAAGTTGAATCTGTGGCCACCAATGCCGTTAAATGACCGCCTGCCGAATGTCCCATCATGTTGATTTTTGATGAATCGATTTGATATTCATCCGCATGATCCTTGACCCATTTAATGGCGTTTGCCGTATCATCTGCCATCTGCTCATAGTTGGCATCAGGGTGAAGCCTGTAATTCATCGAAACAAACACATACCCTTGATCCGTAAAATAATCAGCCTTTGAAGCGACTCTATTCTTATCGCCGCCTGTCCAGCCGCCGCCATGGAGATAGATCATGACTGGATGCTTCTTCTTATTGTCTTCATCTTTTCCCTTTGGCATATACATATCGAGTGTTTGCTGTTTGTTTTGTGTGTCTGCGTAATGGATATTCGTCGTCGGCTTAGGCTGGTTTAAACGGAACACAAAGAATGCGCATACCAATAAGCCCGCGATGACTGCCGCAAATAAAAGCCATTTCATCATTCGATTCAATGTCATTGCACCTTTCTGTGTTGGGATAGAGAAGCATGATTAGCACATATGTTGATAGACTAGCACGATTCATTTGATACGACTTGTTTGACTTGAACCGTTTGACAATAAAAAGAAAAATACTCTTCTTCAAAGTCTTCGACAAAGTAATTCAAATTTTCCCACCCTCTATCCAAAAGCTGAATGTCCTAAAAAAGATAGGAATCGTTTGTTAACTCCAAATCTTTGATTTGAACAGAAGAGACATTGGTGAATTTCAGATGAATGTCTGCTTGTAGATTCGGGGATTCATATGGGATGTGCAGAACAATACAGTTGATCAAGTCGTAATGTTCATTATACTCTTTAAAGTAGTGAAATTCATTGATTTGCTTTAGATGGTTGATATCGAAATCAGGGATTTGTTTCTGGATTTTTTCATCTAAAAACCATGTCATCGTTTGTCCAAGAGGTTATTGTATAAGTGCAATGATTCGTTTTCTTGTTTCTTCATGGTATTGAATACATAGCGTTGTTCTTCTTCCCAAAAACCCATTAAAAACATACACTCCTTTGTAAGTTGCGTTCTTGATTTCCACAAGTGTTATGCTATTCTCATTTTGCTTTATCACGATAACCGTACACTTGTATAAACAGGTTTATTTGTATGTTTGAATAATGCTACTTCATGATCAGTTAGCCATTTAAGCTCACGAATGTGATAAGAAATTTCTTCTAAATAGGTATCGGTTTCAGCAATTAATTTTTTTGATAAAATCTTTCCTTTATTATCTTCTATAACAAGATAGAGAGTAAACTGCTTTAGATCCAATTCGATCAGAGGATATGCTTTCTTTTTTTTATCGGGACTTAATTTTGTTTGTTTTCCTTTCATCTCCGCTTTATATTCCTTTTCTTTCATTTTTTGAATTGTCGCTTTGACTAGCTGACTGTCCCAGTTTTTTAATTCACACAGATAGAGCATCGCTTTTTCCAAAGTATCAGCTAAGATCTTTTTCTTATTTGTTGCATTTTCAAATTCACTGTAACTAAAGGGTAATTCTAGCTCGTACGTATTTTTTAAAAATAAGATGTCAGGTTCTTTTTTAGAAGTACTCAGTAATTTGTAATCTTTAAAAGAGCCACATATAAAAATAATAGCCTCACAATCTTTCGTTTGAATTTTTTCCCTAATTCCCATAAAAACATTTCTGTCACACAAAGGGATTGGCTGGCTAAGTTCCCACGGTCATCATCTGACATTAATTGGATGTATTTCAAGTACACTCCTTATACCTCCTTTCTAGAATCACCATCTCCCCATTAGGGTAAAGGCACGCCACATTCATAAATCGTATTTCATGTTGAGTTTGAGCTATTTTTTTACTTTTCATATCTTGACTAAAACACCTTCCATATTCAACTGATAGACCATAATTTTTATTTATATGAAATTATTCTTTTTAGGGATTTTTCTAATAAATCAATTGGTATATGGTCTTGACTAATATAGTGGAATATTACTACACCATTTTCCAGTGAAAGAATTGCCCATGCCATTTCTTCAGAAGAAAGGGCACATGTAAGGTTCTCTTTTTTCATCAAATTCTCAAGGGATTGCGATATTTGTTTTACCGATTGTAGGATCATATTTGACCACTGACACCTTACTTCTTCATTTCTCATTGAATACAGAAGAAATTCCATGTTTAGCAGACTCCACGTCCGATTTTCTTCACGACTTTGAATAGACTGTTGATTCATTTTTTCTGAAAAGTGTAAAAGAGAAGGTTGTTCTGCTATTAAAGCATTGATTTTTTCTACATGTAATTGCATTTGTTGTTTCAATAGTGCCAAAAAGATCTCTTCCTTTGAATGAAAATGCGCATAAAAGGCCCCTTTGCTAAATCCCGCATGTTCTGTCAATTTATCAATGGAGACCCCATGAAAACCATACTTGGCGAAATTCTCAACTGCAGAATTTAAGAGTAATTTTCTTGTTTCTTCTTTCCTTTCATTTTGCGTCTTTCTTTGTCTAATCATTCCTTTACCTCCTTTTCTTGACAATCATACCATATAGAATTAATATACCAATTAGTATATAAATTCAAAAGGGTATATAATGTGAAAAGGAGAAAAACAATGCGACAGATGGGGAAAAAAATTCACAAAACGAAAATGGAAATAATCGCTCAAACAGTTAAATCAGGGATTATTAAATCAAATTTGATCCCAATGTGTGCTGGCTTAACCTTGGCATTATACACATATCAAATTGACATCCTTCATAAATCTATTGAGATACTATTGGCTTTTGCAGGTTCAATTTTATTAATTGGTGCTGCTGGAGCTTTAAACAATTTGTATGATAGGGACATAGATTCAGTGATGAATAGAACAAAAAACAGACCTACTGTAACAGGAGAAGTCAATCCTAAAAAAGTTCTATGGCTTAGTATTTTAATGTCTGTTTTAGGACTAGGCTTTTTAGCATTTACAACCTATCTAGCAGCTATTATAGGATTGATTGGTTTATTTTTTTATATTTTTCCTTATACAATATGGAGTAAAAGAAAAACCGTATACAACACAGAAATTGGTAGTATTTCTGGAGCAATGCCTCCTCTCATTGGTTGGGCAGCTATTTCACCAGATATATCACACCCAGCTATTATGGGGTTGTTTTTCATTACAATTATTTGGCAGATGCCGCATTTTTATTCGATAGCTATTAGAAAACAAAATGAATACAAGGCAGCAAACATTCCCATGTTACCGGTTGTAAAAGGAATGAAAAGAACATACTTACAAACGAATCTTTATATCTTAGCAATTACCTTAAGCAGTTTTCTTTTCCATTCTTTAAGCATAGGGCTTGTGCTTGTATCCTTTTTTTTAGGCCTTATATGGATTTGCTTAAGTATTTTGGGTTACAAGCGAATGCATTCCGAGAAGTGGGCATCAATTATGTTTGTCTATTCACTAATTTATATGACAACTCTTTATTCAACGGTCATTATCTATTCTCTTACTCGTCAAATTTTTTGATTAATAAAACATTAGTTTTGTAGATAACCATAATAAGTTCATATAAAAAAGCACCCTAAACGGATGCTTCAATCAAATGATATTTTTTCAAAATGCGATAGGTGATTTCTTTTGCTTCTATTCCGGTGCCTTCGATATTTGTGGCGAAGATGTAGGTTTTGTTTTCATGTTTGATGAAGCCTACGTACCAGCCGATGCCTGAGCCGGAGCCTGTTTTTCCGTATAGGGTGGTGTGTTTCTCTTCTTCTTGAATCATCATTCGTTTGACCGTTCTCATGGCGTTTAGGTCAAATGGGAGAGTCTCTTCATATAGCTGTTTGAGGAAACGAACTTGTTCAACTGGAGAAATACGCAACGTACTGCTTAACCAAAATTGATCGATTCCGCCAGATATGTCTTCGTTCCCATAATGAATGGCTTTCACCCACTGACTCATGCGTTCTTCACCGATGTCACGGGCCATGGCTTGATAGTACCAGACGACTGAATCTCTCATGCCAGATCCTAGTGTATGATCCCTATTCCAGCGGTCAATCTCTCTTTTCACTCCGTCCCAATATTTGATGTCATATTCATCTCTCACTGCGCCTGTTTGGAGTCCGATTAAGGCATTTGCTACCTTAAATGTCGATTGAGGTGCAAAGCGCTCTTTCGCTCTTTTTTTGTTATACACCCAGGGCGACTTTTCTTTTACTTCTTGAATCACAAATGTGCCTTCTCGGTCTTTCAAGAATTCATCTACTGACCATGCTGGTGATGCTCCTTCAGTTGATGAAGGCTGGCTTATACAAAGTGCCATCAGCATCATGCCAGTAAACAGCCATTTTATATACTTTTTCTTCAAAACAATCGCTCCTTTTCCCATGATTCCATTGATTGTAGCATGTTGAGCGATGAGATATAAGGTACGCTTGTCCTCTTTTCTTTCAAACAAAAAAAGCCGGTTCATCCGGCTTTTTGCTGTATATTAGCTTTCTTTTTTCTCTTCAATGGCTTGCTTCGCGATTTTTGAAATCGTCATATCGTCCATTGGCGGGTTATGGAGCCCGGCACGAATATCTCGATAGTAACGCTGCAGTGGACAGTCAAGGCTTAAGCTTTTTGCACCGACTAAACGCATGGCTTTATCAACAACTTGCAGACTGTGATTGACGACTGTATGTTTCACAGCGCCGAATTCATTGATTAACAGCTCTCTTTTCTCCGGCTTTTCATACAATGTGGTCGTTGAGTAGATGACGTGGCGTGCTTGCTTTAATAGTAAGTCAATTTCACCAATAAGTGTTTGGACATTTGGCAGATCACTAATCGTTCCGCTGATACTGTTCGGTGAATGGGTGATGGCATACTGAACAGCATAGTCTCTTGCCGCTTGCGCAATCCCTAAATAGCAGGAAGGAATGTGTGCAATCCAAGGATTTAGCGTACCCCCCCGCGGCCCTTTTTGCACCTCAACAAGCATGTCATCTGAGACCTTAACCTGTTCTAAGATTAAATCATGGCTTTCTGTTCCTCTCATGCCCACAACATTCCACGTTTCTTCTATTGAAACACCTTCTGTCTCACGATGAATTAAGAAGAAACCCATCGCCTCTTTTTCTTCGATCCATACGCCGACTAAAAAGTATGTAAGCGCTGGTGACATCGTTGTGAAAATTTTACGTCCATTGATGATCCACTCATTACCTGATCTAGTGGCTGTTGTCCCAGGCTTGCCCCCTCTTGTTGGACTGCCTGTCTGCGCCTCGCTCACGGCACGGTTGACAAGGGCGCCCTTCTGCACTTCTTTCGCGAAGAATTGCAGCTGCTTCTCATTCCATTGTTTCTTTTCGTAGATTTCGCCTACAACCCCTTGGTGCCAGCCGATCGATAAGGCAGTCGCTCCGTCCATGCTGCCAAGCGTTTCTTGAAACAGAACCATATCCGTGACAGATTGACCTCCGCCTCCGTATTCAGTAGGAAGAGACAACGTCGTATAGCCCATTTCTACTAATGATTCAATATTTTTTTCAGGAAAATAAGCGCCTTCATCATGTTCTTTTGCCGTTTGTTCGATCGTTTCACGAAGAGATTCTAGTTGATTGAGCCATGTTTTTTGAAAATCGGTATCGACAAATAATGCTTTAGACAAAACGTATCCAACTCCTCTGTTTCTTACAATCTATCATATCTGATTTTTCCAATCGGAATAAATAAAACACACTTTACTTATAGGATTTAATATGTTAAATTTTATCAATATTAAGTACATATGTCAAAGGAACGTGATGCTTTTATGATCTCAGCTACTAATCTACATAAATCTTATGGGCAGACCCATGTGTTAAAAGGCATTGATTTCACCGTACAGGAAGGTGAAGTGGTCGCAATTATTGGACCGAGCGGATCAGGAAAAACAACACTTCTTCGCAGTTTAAACAGCCTCGACATTCCAGATAAAGGAGAGCTGACGGTTGGTGAAGCCACGATTCAATTTGAACGATATCAAAAAAAAGATCTTCTAAAACTCAGGCAGCAATCTTCCATGGTGTTTCAGCATTATCACTTGTTTCAAAATAAACGAGCACTTGAAAATATTACAGAAGGATTGATTGTGTCTCAAAACATGTCTAAGAAAGAAGCAGAAAAGGTCGGAGAGCAATTTTTAACGCGGATTGGACTGCTTCATAAAAAAGATGCATTTCCGAGTGAATTATCTGGCGGTCAGCAGCAGCGTATTGGCATAGCCCGCGCTCTTGCGATGAACCCTTCGGTGCTTTTGTTTGATGAACCTACGTCGGCACTGGACCCAGAGATGGTAGGAGAAATTCTTGAAATGATCAAAGATATTGCGAGCCAAGGAATGACGATGGTCATTGTGACACATGAAATTTCTTTTGCAAAGGACGTGGCGGATACGGTGATCTTTATGGCAGATGGCGAAATTGTTGAAAAAGGCTCACCAGAAGACGTCCTGTTGAAACCACAGCATGAACGAACGAAACAATTTTTATCAAGGATTCATCGCGGAATGTGGCAAGGATCGGAGAAAGACAAATGAAGCAAAAGACAGCATTCATGATGTCCGGTGTCCTTCTGTTTCTCCTTTCTCTGATTGGCTGCAGCAGTGTGAAAACCACGACAGATGACGGCAGACAAATTGTGAAAGTCGCACTGAGTGCAGAGGTCAATCCACCCTTTTTAGCAACAAATGACCGAAACGAACCGATTGGCTATAACATTGATTATTTAAATGAAGTGGAAAAGAGGCTTCCCCACGTACATTTTGATTACATTTTTGGCGAGGAAGAATCCAATTTAATCGGTGTAGGCGCAGGGAAGTTTGAAATGGCGGCTAATTGGTTTTTTAGTAACCCTGAACGTGAAAAGCGGTTCCTTTACCCTAAGGTCCCGTATGGCTATTCGATGACAGGTTTAATTGTGAATGAATCAGACAAGGAGATTCGATCGCTTGATGATATGACATCTAAAAAACTGGCTCCTGTCAGTCCTAGCGGAGGCTTGCGTTCGATATTAAATCAATATAATAAAGAGCATGATCCGGATATTCCACTGACGACCATTGAAAGTCCTTCAAATGAACTCAACTTAAAACGTGTTGAAAGCGGACGGTCCGATGCAGCATTTATGAACATTTCAACCTTTGATACCATTCAAAAGCATTTGAACCTAAAGGTCAAAGTTGGCGGCATTGTGTCAAAGGAGCCTATCTATCTTGTCTTACAGCCAAGCGAGAAGCAGCTTGCAGCAGATTTGGACCGGATCACACAAGAAATGATTGATGATGGAACACTGCCTAAGCTTGCGAAAAAGTGGTTTGGTGGTGATTTCTTTCAAAATATTGATGACATCTCAGAGCAAGGGGATCAAAATGAAGAAAGGAAGGAAGCGTCATGACGTTTACAGCTGGAGATTGGCTGCGCATCTTTTTACAGGTGCTTGAACGCCTGCCACTCACTTTTCTCATTATTACGGTGTCATTGTTTTTTGCTATCATCATCGGGTTGCTATTTGCTTTCATTCGTATCAAGCAAATCCCAGTGCTGAAGCAATTGGCTGTTATCTATTTATCTTTTACACGAAGTACGCCTTTAATTGTTCAGTTGTTTTTGATTTATTTTGGACTGCCTCAGCTTTTACTTGTGGCAGGGATTCAAATCAATCATTGGGATCGTGTGTTATTTGTGATGATGACGTTTTCTTTACATACTGGCGCTTATTTATCTGAAGTCTTTCGCAGTGCGTATTCATCTGTTGGGAAGGACCAGCTGGAGGCCGCCTACATTGTTGGGATGACAGATACACAGGCCTTGATCAGGATTATTATCCCGCAGGCCTTTCTCATTGCACTGCCAAACCTCGGAAATTACATCATTGATCTCGTGAAAGACACAGCGATTGCCTTTACAATCGGACTTATTGATATCATGGGACAGGTGAAGATCATTTTAGGAAATAACTACGGGATCGGCATGTTTGAAGTGTACGTGATCATTGCGATTGTGTATTGGCTCATTTGCATGAGCATTGAACTGATCACCATGCTGCTTGAAAGGAAATTTGTAAAAGGCCGCACCAGCCTGTCACGTTAAGGAGGCGATTTGATGCAAACCATTGATATTCAATTTGCGATTGACCAAGTACCTCATATTCTAAAAGGCGTTCCTTTTACTTTATTGATTGCACTCGTTTCCATGGCTGTGAGCCTTTTGATCGGATCTGTTTTTGCTTTCATTCGTCTCTTTCGCATTCCTGTACTCAGGCAGCTTGTGACACTCTATGTCTCCTTTTTTAGAGGAACGCCTCTTATTGTTCAGCTGTTCGCTTTCTTTTATGGGCTCCCTTTTGTTCTAACCAAAGTGAGCGGTACATTCGGGCTGACCTTTCATCCAGATATGGTCTCCCCATTAGCTGTTGCCCTCATTACCTTCAGCCTCCATTCAGCCGCCCATTTAACAGAGGTGGTTCGGAGTGCACTCCTTGCGGTAGACAAAGGGCAGCTTGAAGCGGCAAAAATTGTGGGTATGACGACGCGCCAGGCGATGATGCGCATTATTTTGCCGCAGGCCTTTGTGGTCGCCTTACCGAACCTAGGCAATCAGCTCATTCAGCTATTAAAAGCCACCTCTCTTTCGTTTACGATTGGAGTACTTGAAATCATGGGGATTTCCCGGATCATTGCGAATGACGGCTATCAGTTTTTAGAAACGTACCTCGTCTCTGCTTTGATCTATTGGCTGCTGAGCATTTTCTTTGAACTCGCTTTTGCCTTGTTAGAGAAACGTGTCAGCGTGTACGGAAGATCTCTTGGACGTTAAAAAAGCCGATCAGGCTCAAATACCTGACCGGCTTTTTTTATTCGCCTTTTTTCGGTGTGTTAAACAGTTCCTTTGGTGCGGGTTTTAGTTTTGGTGCGGAACCGAACACGACTGGTGCAGAAATATATCTGAATTCCCCTTTTCCATCCATGCTTCGGCCATATGCCCATCTGCCTTCCTTGCTTGCTTCTCCTCTTGAGAAGTTAAACAGATCATAGGATACTTGCTGTTTTTCTAGTGAGCGCGGGAAGGTGGTTGGTACGACGACGTCCCCTTCTCGTTCTTCTAATTCTTTAATGGCCGCAAGCCACATATTTTGATGATATGTATCACGGGCAATAAGAAAAGAAAGCATATCCTTCACGCCGCGATCATCGGTCATTTCGTAGAGCCTTGTGACCTGAAGCCTCCCTTGTGATTCTGCATTTAAGTTGGCCCTAAAATCAGCCATTAAATTTCCGCTTGCAATGATATACTTGGCATTCCACGGATACCCTTGACTATCCGCTGCCATTGCTCCTAAACCGGCAACAATTGCATGCTGAGGATTCATTCCGCCCATAACAGCTGCTAGTGCGGGGTCACTTTGATACGCCTCTTCTTGTTCCTTAACTGGTGCTTTATCTAGTAAACGCGCGATCATCGTCGCCAGCATTTCGACATGACCAATTTCCTCTGTCCCTATGTCAAACAATAAATCTCTGTATTTTTGATCTGCCCGGCAATTAAAGCCTTGAAATAAATATTGCATCATGACACTAATTTCTCCATACTGTCCGCCTAATACTTCTTGCAGCTTTTTCGCGTAAAGCGGATCAGGCTTTGAGGGCTTTGCTTCATATTGCAGTTCTTTGATGTGATAAAACATGATGTCATCTCCCTTATCAAAACATCTTTTCACTTATCACTATTCAACCGCATGCCTCTTTATGAAAATGAGCAGAATATGTGCACAAAAAAAGGGAATGGCCTCTGCCATTCCCTTTGTCATCCTACTTATTCAGCACTAACTAAAATTTTCACTTGATCTTTTTCATTGATTAATGCATGGAAACCATCCTCGATCACATCGTCCAGCTTGATTTTTTTCGTGACGAGCGTATCTGCAGAGAAATAGCCTTTTCTCATTAAGTTTAATACAGATGGGAATACGTCTCTGTAGCCGATAATTCCTTTGACTGTACGTTCTTTAATGACAATGTCATTTGGCAGAATTTCTGCGCCTTTTTCCCAAATGCTCACAATGACTGTTTCACCTGAAATTCTTGTTGATTGGATGGCTTGCTTCAATACAACAGGTACACCTGTCACTTCAAAAGAAACATCGACGCCACCGTTTGTACGGCTTGCGATTTCTTGAACAACATCTTCATATTGAGAAGGATCAACAATGATCGCTCCAAGCTCTTTAGCTTTTTCTTGGCGTTCTTTAGATAATTCTACTGCGTAAATATCAGTAGCACCAGCTGCTTTTAATGCTTCAATGACAAGTAAGCCAATTGGTCCGCAGCCAAACACAGCCGCTGTATCCCCAGCTTGTACTTTACTAGAACGAACCGCATATAAAGCAACTGCAGAAGGCTCTACAAGCGCACCTTGCTCATATGAGATTTCGTCTGGTAATAAATGAAGTAATTCTTCATCGACAGATACATATTCAGAGAATCCACCGCCGCCTCCGGCAAGTCCTAAAAAGCCCATGTTTTCATCTAAGTTGTAAGCACCTTGGTGTCCGTGAGTCGCAAAAATAGGCTCAACAACCACTCGGTCGCCTACTTTGTAATTGCTCACGCCTTCTCCTACTTCAACAACCTCACCAGAGAACTCGTGTCCCAGCGTAACGGGTGCTTTTTCTTTTGTAAGTGGATGAGGTTCATTCACTGGAATGAAAATCGGTCCTCCTAAATATTCATGTAAATCACTACCACAAATGCCGCACCATTTTACTTTTAGTTTCACTTTTCCTGGAGCAACTGTTGGTTCGTCAATTTCCTCTAGTCGAATGTCCTTTTGATCGTGCCAGCGTAGTGCTTTCATGTGTAAGACTCCTTTTCTCATCAATTTGATTAACTTACTTAAATAATCATAACATAATTTTTTTAATTTTCTAAGTAGGATGCACTATTTTTTTGACATTCAATGGACGAAAGATGACAAAACATAGCAATAAACAGACAAGAAGCATACATACACACCCGATGACAACGGAGGTTCGGATTGATAAAACATGTGCAAGTCCACCAGAGACCCCTGTCATCATCATCGTCAGAATGGCTTCAACCAAAGCATAAAAACTGGCTACCCTCCCCATGACCTCTACCGGGATATTCGTTTGATAGAAAGTCATAAAACCTGTGTTCGCAAATGCTAAAAAGAATGCTAGTATAAAAAAACCAACAGCGGCTACAAACAATGTGCTGGAAAAAGCATAAATGAGATAGCCACATGCAACAAACAAACTGCCAATCCCAAGCATGATCGAAACAGGCAGCCTCTCCACAATCACCGAATTGAGACCTGCGCCTGTGATGATGCCTGCCCCAGCTATACTGACAAGAAGACCATATTCTGTATCAGTCAGCAGCAGCACTTCTTTTGCAAAGGCTGTTTCAAGAGAGTCAATGGCAGTAGGAAGCACCGTGATGGCGGCACTAAACAATAAATACACCGTCATAATCTGGCGTGATGTCAAACTAAACCGAAGAACAAGCTTCGCATCCTCTTTTAACATTGAAAGGGAAAAGCCATTTTGGCCAGCATCTTGTTTTAGCAAATTCGGTAAACACATCGTTAACAGAGCAGATATCAACAAGCAGATCGCATTTATATAAATTGAAAAAACAGGTGTACCGATTAAAAAAAGCAGACCTGCTGCTGCGGGTCCAAGTAAAAATCCACCCGATTGTAATAATGAGCGAATGGCATTAAACCGTTTTCGATTATCCGCCGGGATCAATCCTGTCATATATACCATCGAAGCTGGATGAAACATCGCTTGTGCCATTTGAATGAGAAACACCATCACATACAGGATCAGCAGATGTCCTGAAAATAACGCAAAGGGTACACATGCGATCAGGATAGCCCGGGTGATATCTAAGCTGATCATCACATTCCGCTGATTCAGCCTGTCAACCAAACTGCCAGACCAGCTGTTTGTCAAAAAAGCTGCAGCCGGTCTCAGCATATAGACGGCTGTTACAGCCAGCACAGAGCCCGTTTCTTGAAAAATGAGCAGATGGAGAGCAATCATATAAATCCATTCTCCTATGTTCGCAATTCCGATGGCTCCAAGCAGCAAACTCATATCCCGCCAATGTTTTTTCATAGCTGTTCCCCCTATTTGTCATAAAAAAATCCCGCCCCCAAGACATTTCTGTCTTGAGGACGGGATTTACTCCGCGTTGCCACCTCAGTTTATTCATCTGTTGCCAGATGAACCTTAGCAGGTCATCATGAACCCATCTCTGTAACGGGAGAATTTCGCTGCACCACCATCCGAAGGAATCCGGTGCAGAGCTAAGAGGCTTGGTTCCATCATGCTTCCCAGCTCCTTCTCAGCTTAACGGAGTTCTCTGTGCGGGACAGCTATGATGTACTCTTCTCTATTTGCGCTGTGTCTTTATTTCATCACGATCTTCAGCTGAATTGTTACATATTGTACTGCGCCTCGATCAAAGCGTCAATGTTTTTTTCAAGTTAATCAGCATAGATCATCTTTCTGGTCATGCCACCATCAACGACTAAATCTGTACCCGTCACAAATTGATTGTCTTCATCTGTTAAATAAAAGCAAGCCTTCACAATATCCTTTGGCGCCCCGACTCGATTGGAAAGATGCTGCTTGTGGTCGACCTCTCGAAGATTCTCCTCATCCTTCGTTTCAATCCATCCAGGGGAAATGCTATTCACCGTGATGTGATCCGGGCTAAAAGAAGCAGCCAAGGCATGAGTCAGTGCTGATATTCCGCCTTTTGATGCAGCATATGCTTCCGTATGAGGCTCTGACATTGTCGCGCGGGTGGATGAAATGTTCACAATAGAACCGCCTTTTGGATTCTCTTTTATATAACGTGCTGCTTCTCTTGCACATAGAAAAGTCCCTCTTAGGTTCGTATGTAACACACGATCCCACTCATCGACCGTTAATTCATAAGGCGATACTGTGCACATGACGCCGGCATTATTGATGAGAATATCAATCGTTTTGCAGCGCTCCGCTGCAAACGACATTAAGTGTTGAATATCCTTCTCTTGTGTCACGTCCGTTTTTTTAAAATAAGCTTCTAAAGATTCTTTTTTCAGCTCTTCCTCCAAACGCTTGCCCTTCTCTTCATCTATATCTGCAATCACCACACGCGCTCCTTCTTTTGCATAGCCCCAGGCGATCGATTCACCAATTCCATTGGCTGCGCCTGTGATGATAACGGTTTTTTCTTTAAAATTCAGCATATGATTGATTCCTTTCTAACTGGTATGAATGAAATACTTTTATCCTTTCCTGAAAAGAGCGATCCAGTCATCCACCTCTATTGATTCTATTTTTTCCTCTGTCATTTTTAATCTATAATATTGCTTTATTTTCTCGTTAGCATCTAACAAGTATTCTGTAACAATCTCTTCTTCCTTTAAAGTTTTCGTTGTGCGCTTGACCCATTCTTGAAAAGGATAACGTTTTTTTCGTTCCATTGATCTTACTTCTTTTATTCCCTCTTCTAAAAACAATTTCCTCCATTGTTCTGTAGATAGACAGGACACATGACTTGGGTCTCTCAATCGTTCTAGCTGATTGATAAATAGTGCAAGCTCTTCATCATTTGGCGAAACATTATCAATAAAGAAAAACAGACCATTTGACTTTAATACGCGAGACGCCTCTTTGGCGAACTGTTCAGGGTGCGGGAAATGGTGTGCTGCAATTCGGCATGTGACCATATCAAATGTTCCATCTAAAAAAGGAAGGCTTTCTGCATCCGCTACTACATAAAAAATTTGTGGATACGCTTTTAAATGAAGTGATGTATTAGAAAGCATCTCTTTCGTTAAATCTGTCGCAAACACTTGATTCACATATGGAGCCAGTGCTTTTGCGGTATGCCCGCCACCTGTTGCTATATCGAGTACGATCCAGCTTTTTTCTGGAGCTGCCCATTCAACAATTAGATCTAGGTCTGCTCCCTTTGCATGAGTTTGACTCGTCACATACTTTTCTGCATTTCTCCCAAATTGTTCTACAACTCTTCTTTTAGCCTGATCTGAATTCATCTGATTCCTCCCCTTTGAAATGGATTTGTATATTCTATGTGATTTTCCACAATAAAGAGCCGTCCCATTTTATTGAGCGGCCCCTTCCATGTTAAAAATTATCGAGAAAGCATTCCGTGCGGGTCAATGACAAATTTCTTCGCCACACCCGAATCAAAGTCGCTGTATCCTTGAGGAGCTTGATCAAGGTTAATGACGGTCGCATTCACCGCTTTGGCGATTTGTGCTCTTCCGCTTAAAATGGATTTCATTAGACTGCGGTGATATTGCATGACAGGGGTTTGACCTGTCACAAAGGTATGGGCTTTTGCCCAGCCAAGTCCAATTCGCACTTTCAGAGATCCAACTTTTGCATCGGCATCCACTGCACCTGGGTCTTCTGTGACGTAGAGCCCTGGGATTCCGAGCTTACCGCCAACTTTGGTAATATCCATAATTGTATTTAAAACGGTTGCAGGTGCTTCTCCTTGATCTCCATGACCTGACGCTTCAAAGCCGACACAATCGACGGCACAGTCAACTTCTGGCTCTCCTAAGATATTCGTGATTTGTTCACCGATTCGATCATGTTTTCTTAAATTGATCGTCTCACAGCCAAAGCTTCTGGCCTGCTCCAGCCTTTGTTCATTCAAATCACCGACAATTACAGCAGAGGCGCCAAGGAGCTGAGCGGAATGTGCTGCGGCAAGACCTACTGGCCCGGCACCAGCAATATATACAGTCGAACCAGGCTTTACTCCAGCCGTATAAGCACCGTGAAAACCTGTCGGGAAAATATCGGAAAGCATCGTCAGATCAAGTATTTTCTCCATCGCTTGATCTTTGTCTGGAAATTTGAGCAGCTGAAAATCTGCATATGGGACCATGACGTACTCGGATTGACCGCCAACCCATCCGCCCATATCGACGTATCCATAGGCAGAGCCTGGACGGTCCGGGTTTACATTTAAGCACACATGAGTTTTTTGTTCCTTGCACATGACGCAGCGTCCACAAGCAATATTAAATGGAACGGACACGAAGTCTCCTTTTTGAATAAACTCCACATCTCGTCCAACCTCAACGACTTCACCTGTAATTTCATGACCAAGGACTAGTCCTGCAGGCGCAGTGGTACGCCCTCTCACCATGTGCTGGTCACTTCCGCAAATATTCGTCGTCACTACTTTTAAAATGACGCCATGCTCACATTTGCGCCCCACATTGGCTTTCGGTACACCCGGGCCATCTCTTAAAATCAAATCAGGGTATCCAATATCCTCAACTGCTACATTTCCTGCTCCTTTATAAACGACACCTTTGTTTCCCGACATGTTTTCATTCCTCCCTTTTTGTTTAAAAATGAAGTCTCTACAATTTTCTCTATTTATGAAGCAATTCCCTGCTTCAAATGGCACAATAGATAAAAAAAGCGAAAAATGTCTATCAGGGAGAGAAAAATGTATCTTCCAGTCAAATAAAAAAGAAAATATTGAAAAAAAAGCTAAACTTTTGAAGAACGGTGTCGATATAAGAAATAAGCCAGACAGGTATCCTTAATCGACAAACAAATTCCTTATATATACTATCATTCCTTACACACCTGGCTGGCGCCTACATAACATTGAAAAGACTCTTCTGATGAAGAGTCTTTTTTAACTTTGCGTCCCATCAATCACGGGTACAATTGTAAGCAAAGAGGCTCCTCTGACGAAGAGCCTCTTTTTGAATGCTTGTTCATTACCTGGGAAATATTTTCATCATTTTAACGCTTTGATACAGATGTATGTATCATAGTGATAAACCGAAACTTCTCTAAAGTGATACGCTGAAAATAGGCGGCTGATCTCTTGTTCACTATACGATGAAAAAGATTGTGACCGTTTTTGTTCCTTCATCAGTTCCTGCTGTTGGAAAGATAAGAATACTTCTCCATCCACTTGAAGGACGCGGTACACTTCCTTCATGACCTGTTCAATATCCTTCAAGTAATAGATGGTCTGTACCGTAAATAATTTATTGAATGATCTGTCTTCAAAAGGTAAATGCTCAGCTTTACCAAGAGTCACGACGGCTTTATCCTGTTCTACAAGCTTCTTATGTTTTCTTTTTGCATATTTGATCATATGACGAGAGGCATCCACTCCATATACTTTACCGCGATCAAGTTTTTCTGCTACCTTCGATAATGTCATGCCTCTTCCAGTTCCGATTTCTAAAATTCGGTCGTTTTCTTGTATATTTAAGAGTTGAATCGTCCATTCATTGATATTATGATGATTTTTTTCCATATAGCGGGCAACCCATTTTGAGAACAAGCCTTTTGGTTCCCTCATTTGTTTTCCAATCCAGCTTTGAATCAATGTTAACACCTGCTTTGCACCAGTAAATAAAACTATTTACGAATTTTCTTACTTTTCATATCGGCTCTCGCCTAACAAAGTTTAAGACCTAGTCCTAATTAGTTGTCATTGATTAGACGGCACCTTTTCAGAAAATGTTTCGCAGAACTTTAAAAAATTTTGATCTGAATAGGCGTTTTCATTAATTGTGCTCAGATTGATTTCGTTTTCTGCATGAGCTGCATATTTTATGAATGTATCTTGATTAGATAAAGGTGGTGCTAGATTATGGGCTTTGGTGGCGGTTATTCTGGAGACTGCGGTGGTTACGGTGGCGGTTTTGCAGGCGGATTCGCATTGCTTGTTGTACTGTTCATTTTGTTGATCATCATCGGTGCAAGCTGGATTTACTAATGTAAAAGGAGCAGAAAACAATACGTTTCCTGCTCCTTTTCTTTAATACCAATAAGTTGGATAATTGTAATTGTACATATAGCGTCTAAGCATTTCTTGTTGCTCTCTTTGCATCCGGTATGGATTGCCGTATCCGTGCTTTAAGGAATGCGGAATGGACGTATACCCGTGCCCCACTGACGGAAACCTCATATATGGTGACATCGACATTCATTGATCACCTCACAATCTCCTTTTACGGATATCATATGTGCAGGTGATCAATGTGGAGCGTGTCTAAACCTGGTCCTTCTCCCTAGTATAACAATCAAGCATTGCAAGCATCATAAACATGTCAATCTCCTCCTTTTCCAATTTTTCTTTTCCTGTTTTAGTTCATATACTTTAGTTGTTTCTGCTTCATTTCTTCATAAAATGTTTCGACTTGTTGTTCATAAAGAACGGTCTCAATGTCTTTGTATTTACGCTGAATCGTCAATGTAATAAAGAATAAATGGATTGTCATATACGCTCACCTCCCTTCAGTTCGCAGCATGCGAAATAGCCCGCAGATCTTCTTTATCAGTTGACCTGCGGGCACACAAAAATGCAGATCAAAAGACAATGTCTTCCAACCCGCAATGGATGATGCGTGAAATCCTCGTTTACTTAAACAGTTTTGAAGCGTGCACCGTATAAGGTAAAGGAAGGACACGAGCTCTTCCACAGGCTGATGACATGATGAAATTGTTGGTTGAATTGATCACAAGTAGATACGAATAACATATTCTTCAGCCTCCTTTACGTTTTTAATTACTTTGTAAGTATATCCAGCAAGCACCATTTTGTAAACCTGTTTTTAGTAATATAGATGATTTTTGTGTTTTTGACTAAATTTCTACAGTTATTCTTGTCCGTTTGTCCAATACAATCAAAAAAGCCCCCTCACGTATATGAGGAGACTTTTCGAATTAATCTTCATCTAGTTCTTGCAGTTTCTTTTGAAAAAAGATCGCGCGTCTGACACAAAGAAAAGCTGCTAATAAGAAAACACAATCAATTCCCATCATCAGCATTTTTGGAGATGCTTCGATGTGCTGGTTTGGTATGATCGTACCAATATATAAAAAGGTGCTGACAGCAAGCAAAATAAAAGCGTACTGCTTGTAATCTGTCACTAAACCACTCCACTTTTTCTTCACTTGAATCACCTTCCTGTTTAACATGTCTATTGATAGCTTAACATAGTAAAAGAAAGGTAGTGGCATGTAAATCTATCCATTCACTAGTGCGTTTAGTCCTTGCTTCATATCATTCAGTAAATCATCCACATCTTCAATCCCAACGGATATACGAATTAAACCATCAGTGATGCCAAGCTCCTCCCGGCGGTCTTTCGGAATGGACGCATGAGTCATTCGAGCAGGAACAGAGATTAAGCTTTCAACCGCTCCAAGGCTTTCTGCGATTGTAAACAGCTTAAGCTGGCTTAAAAACACATCGACATGTTCTTCTTTTCCAATATCAAAAGAGATCATTCCGCCGAAGCCGGATGCTTGCGTTTTCGCAAGTTCATGTCCAGGGTGAGCACCAAGACCTGGGTAATAAACACGTGTGACCGCTGGATGTTGTTCTAAAAATTCAGCGATTTTCTGCGCATTTTGTTGATGTGCTTCCATTCTTAGTCCAAGCGTTTTGATCCCTCTCATGAGAAGCCATGAATCCTGCGGTCCAAGAATTCCACCTGTAGAATTTTGAACAAAATGAAGTTCTTCTCCAAGCTCTTTCGTCGCTGTTACAACAAGCCCGCCTACGACATCACTGTGGCCGCCTAAATATTTAGTGGCACTATGGAGGACAATGTCCGCCCCATATTCAATCGGTTTTTGGAAATAAGGTGTAAAAAATGTATTATCAACAATCATTAAGATGTTGGCTTCTTTTGTCAATTGGCCGATCGCTTTGAGATCAGTCATTTTCAGTAAAGGATTGGTTGGTGATTCAATGTAAACCGCTTTTGTTTCGGGTAAAATTGCTTTTTTCACCGCTTCAGGATCACTTGTGTCCACGAAGGTCGCATGAATGCCAATACGGTTTAGTACCTTTGTAATGACGCGGTAAGTTCCGCCGTACACGTCATCTGTCAGGACAATATGATCTCCGCTGTTAAACAGCATCATGACTGCCGTAATGGCAGCCATCCCTGAACCGAATGCGTAGCCGTTTGCTCCCCCTTCAAGATCACGAATGACGGTTTCAAGTGCCGTTCTTGTTGGATTCGCTGTTCTAGAATATTCATATCCTGTATGTTCGCCTGCTTTCGGCTGCTTATATGTGCTCACTTGATATATAGGCACAGACACAGCTCCCGTTTTTTCATCACCAGTTGTTCCGCTGTGTATCATCATTGTTTTTGGTTTCATTCTATTTTCCTCCCTCATAAATTCCTTTACTTAAATAGCGTTCACTGCTGTCAGGAAAAATGGTGACAATGACTGTCCCAGGTGCTGCCTTCTTTGCTTCCTCTAAAGCGGCATATAATGCGGCACCTGAAGAGCTTCCAATGAGAACGCCTTCTTTTTCAGCAGCTTCTTTCACCATTTGGAAAGCATCATCATCACTGACCGTATAAATCTCATCGAATAAAGCAGATTCCATATAATCTGGGATAAATTCAAGGCCGATTCCTTCCGTTCTATGCGGGCCCGGATCTCCTCCATTTAAAATCGATCCTTCAGGTTCGACAACAATTGTTTTTAACGCCGGATGCTGCTCTTTTAAATAGGCAGCACACCCTTGAAAAGTTCCTCCAGATCCCGCTCCTGCTACGAATACATCAATGTTTCCTTGTAGGTCGGACCATAACTCTGGGCCAAGCGTTTTATAGTAAGTCAATGGATTTACTTGGTTTTTAAATTGTAAAACGCAATAGGCATTGTCAAGGCTTGCCTCTAGTTCAAGGGCTCGATCAATCGCACCTTTCATGCCCTCTTTTCTTGGTGTATGAATAATCTCTGCACCGAGCGCCTTCATTAGCTGTTGTTTTTCTTGACTAAAATGTTCTGGTACGCAAAAAATGGTCCGCAATTGATGCTTTCTTGCACTGAGGGCAAGCCCAATTCCTGTGTTTCCAGCAGTTGCTTCAATGATGGTTCCGCCTGGACGCAATTTGCCAGATGCCAATGCTTCTCTTATGAGCATATCACCTAAACGATCTTTAATACTTCCACCCGGATTCATCATTTCAAGCTTTGCATACACCTCTACACCATCTGGGATGCCAATCCCTGACAGCTTTAAAAGCGGTGTGCGGCCAATTAATTCTGTAATATCCTTTATGACAGCCATATGATTTCCCTTCCTTTGTATGGAAAAGAAGGGGGAACCCCTTCTTTTATTGAGTTTGCTTTATCATACGCAAGACAAGGTCGGTTGAGTGAATCGCTGCTTGCTCAAGAAATTGATCAAAGGAGACATTGGATTCTTTCCCTGCAATATCAGATAACGCTCGAACGACAACAAATGGCGTTCCAAAGAGCTGGCAAACTTGTGCAACAGCTGCGGCTTCCATTTCCACCGCATATAGTTCTGGAAACTTCTCTCTCACAAACGCTACACGATCCGGATCATTCATAAACGAATCTCCTGTTGCAATTGTTCCTTTTGCCACTTGAATATGATCGATCTCTAAAGCCGATTCCTCTGCCAGCTTCACAAGCTTTTCGTCTGCAGCGAAAGCAGCTGGCAACCCTGGTACTTGTCCGTATTCGTAATCAAAGATTGTCACATCCACATCATGATGTCGAACATCAGTAGAAATGACAATATCCCCTACATTTAATGTGTGATGGAAACCGCCAGCAGATCCTGTATTGATCACATAATCCGGCTGAAAGCGGTCAAGCAGAAGTGTTGTGCTGACCGCTGCATTTACTTTTCCAATCCCTGATTTTAATAAAATCACTTCTTTATCTTCATAAACACCTGTTGTGAATTCACACCCAGCGATGTTTTCTTGTGTAGCATTCTTTAGTTGATCTCTTAATATTGTCACTTCTTCTTCCATTGCACCTATGACTGCGATTTTCAAATCAAAAACATCCTTTCATTCCCTTTTCTTCGCTTCTACGATCCAAACAAAATCATTCATTTGATGAAAGGACGTGCTAAAACCTTCTTCTTCAAAGATTTGTTTTAGCACATCAATGGATGGATAATATTCCGTTTCTAAATCCTCAGCAAGCTGATCGAATCCTGCGGCTTTCGCTTTGTCGATTTCCGCTTGATGTGCAGCTTGATTTTGAAACATTGTATCAGCAAAGACTATTTTACCATCTGAGTGAAGGATGTTGCTATAGGTGTGAATGGCTTGTTTTTTTTCTTCGTCCGTTAAATGGTGGAAAGCATATGAACTGACAATCGTATCCGGCTCAAATGGCAGTGCTGGAAATGATAAAAAATCCCCATCATGAAACACATCGGGTACTCCCTTTTGAAGAGCCGCTTTCTTCATGGCGTCTGATGGTTCAACACCAAACACGTTCTTATCAGCTGCAAGCAGTGCCACTGTTAGATTCCCCGTGCCGCTTCCAAACTCAAGGACATATTGACCTGAACGTTCTACAATCTCTTTTAAAATGGCCGGATACCGGCGAAACACTTCTTCATACTGCTCGTCATGACCACTTACCGTGTCGTCATAAGACTCAGCCCAATGATCAAATAAAGAAAGAAACTCACGTCCCATTTTCTTTCCCTCCACTTTATCTATTTATTCCTATGCGTATAGTATGCTTTAATTCGTCGAACAGTTCTTATCCTACCACATCTTCTGTTTCTTTCCTACTAAAAAATACTGGGAGGGGTAGAAAAATATTTGCCCTTTTAGAGGCGAGAGATTAAGATGAATGGAGAGTATGGAGGGGTGAATCAAATGGATTTTCAGTTGGATTTTCTAAAGGATAAAATTGAATTCTTTGAAGCATCGTCTTTAAAAGAACTTGAACAAAAGATCCAAAAACAAATTGAACATAATCAGGCAATCTTGCTGACTGTTCATTCTGTCAGTCATCAAACGACTGTGATTGATGACCGGATTTTGTATACAGCGGTTGTTCATTTTAAGGCGAATATCTAAATAAAAAAGATAGCATATCTGCTATCTTTTTTTCATGTTTATTTTAATTTTTCAACCTTTACAGGTTTCCAGCCTTTTTCATCTACCCATGTGATTTCCACGCGGTAGCGTTCACCTGATGATTTGTCACGGATGGTTCCCTTTGCATCTTGAGGACCTCCGTTATTTCCTAACCAAAGAACCGTCATTTGATCTTCTGAAATCCCCGTCGCATAGGACATGGCTTTGATCATTTCTTTCCAGTCTTTTGAGTTAGAATCATAGGTTGCTGTATGTGAACCGGATTGCTCTGTTCCTACAGGCTCCCAGTCATCGCTTTCATATGTTTTGTCTACGTCACTCGTTTTGCCGCCGTCTGTTTCTTTGGCGTCTTTTAACGCATCTTTATTAGGCTCTTCTTCATCATCTGTCTTCTTCGTATCGTCGTCTTGATCAGATGAGTCCTCTTTTTTTGCATCTGAATCATCGGATGTGTCTTTCTTTTGATCTTTCACATCTTCTTCTGAGTTTTGTTTATTTTCACTTGTTGCAGGCGCCATTTTTGATGGTTCTTTCGCTACATCTGTATCTTTCGGTTTATTAAAAATTAACAAACTCGATGCGACAACCAAAATAAGCACCACAACGATACCAATTAATATGTTAAGCACCATATTCGCCTTTCTGCGCTTATCACGATGTTCAAATCGAGAATTTCTACTCAAAATCTCTGCACTCCTTTGCCTCGTTCCCTAAGTCGTTACTATTCTAACATGACATGAAGGGATGTTCTATGTCTGTTTCTTTTCAATTTCATTGACCTTTTTTACAATATCATAAAACGCATCATTTGTCTTAGCCCGGCCACTTGCCTCATCAAGGTGAACAACGACAAGAGCATATTTTGGTTTTTCCACCGGAAAGTACCCAGCAAACCACTTATGATAAAGCGGATTCCCCTTTTTATCTTTACTGCCGGTTTGGGCAGTGCCTGATTTCCCCGCTACATCAAATGGAAGATCTTGAAACCTTCTTCCTGTTCCTTTGTCAGACGTCACCACCTGCCTTAAGTACTTTTGCAGCTTTTGAGCTGTATAGCGGTCAATACTGTCTCCTTCCGGTCGTTTGTTTTGAAAGGTTAGCATCGTTGTTCCGTTTTGATACAGCACTTTTTCAGCGATTTTCACTTCTTTTCGTTCTCCGCCTCTCGCAATCGATGCCATCATATTGGCGATTTGCAAAGGAGTCGTTTTGACATTTTTTTGTCCTATTGCGGTTTGGGCAATGGCTTTTTTGACATGCTTGTCTCTTTTATCTCCCCACACACTGCCGGTTTCTTCACGATCAAACTGTTTGAAATGCTGCTTATGATAGACATCCCCTTCCCAGCCAGCTCGATCAATGAGTCCAAGCTTTGCAGCCGTCTTTTCGATGATTTGATCATCTGTTTGGATAAGCTTGCCAGCAAGTGTCGCAAAGGTATAATTACAGCTCTGCGAAAAGCTCTCAGACAGATTCAGCACTTCCTGCGTTCCTTCTGGCTCTCCATATAAATTCTTTCGACAGTCATACATCGTTTGTGGCTGGTCGAGGGTTTTTTCGATTGCTGCGGCAAGTACAGCGGTTTTAAAGACAGAGCCTGGTGCCATGGCAGTCAGCATATAATTTCTTGCCTCATGCCGGTTTTTGCTTGTGACATTTGGCGTACTCGCCATCGCCAGCACGCTGCTGCTTTCAATGTCGAGCAGAACGGCCCCGCCTTTTTCGACTCCTTGTTCTTTCAGAACTTTCTCCATTTCAGCTTGCATGTTTTCATCAATTGTTGTTTGAACCTGAAGAGGATAAAATGAATGAGCCTCTGCTGTATATTTGACGTCCATTCCAAACAAAGGGTTTCCCCTTCCGTCCACATGATATAACAATTTTGTGTCTTGCTCGGGTAATAGAAATTCGTCAAAGGTACTTTCCAGCCCAAAAGTACCGATTTCTGTACGGATGGAAAGCTCTTTTTTGTCAGGATAACGCTTTCTGAGCAATTCTGGATTTTCACTCGTGAAGCCTAATGTGTGAAGGGCAAGTCTTTTTTTGTCCTTCTCTTTCATATATACGCCGTAAACACCTGAATATTTCATATCATTGATGTCTTTCAGCTTTTTTTTCGTGATGTCATCTTTGAGAATCAGAGGTTTTTTGGTTTCTGTCAGCTGTTTTTTGAGTTCATCTTCTTCCATCTCGAGAATAGAGGCGGTTTGTTTTAAATGAGGAAGATCATATTGCAGAAAAGGAAATAAGATAACCGCGGGCTGTTCTTTTGTGAGAAGCGCTTCGCCGTTTCGATCTAAAAATTCACCGCGGCCATCTGAAATGACCACTTCTTCTGTACGCTGTTTGACACTTTCTTGTATTAAATTGATATCAAGCTTTGAAAAAGATTCTGTGAAAAACAGTTGAATTTCTGCCAGTCTCATGAGAAGACCGAGCAGCAGCATAAAAATAATAGCACCTGTCCATTGAATTCTACGTTTTTTGCGCATAAAAACACCTCGTCCCTATTGTGGACGAGGTGTTTATCGTATAAACGTGATTATGAAATTTTTACAATTTGGACGAACATTTCTCCGCCAGGTGTTTGAACGGTTACTTTGTCGTCTACTTGTTTGCCTAACAGACTTTTTGCGATTGGTGAATCGTTTGAAATTTTTCCTTCGAACGGATCAGCTTCTGCACTTCCAACGATTGTGTAAGACTCTTCTTCTCCATCTGGTAATTCAACGAATGTGACTGTTTTACCAAGTGAGACAATATTTGAGTTTCCTTCATCTTCGATAATTTTGGCATTGCGAATCATATTATCAAGCGTTGTGATACGGCCTTCTACAAACGCTTGCTCTTCTTTAGCAGAATCATATTCCGAGTTCTCAGAGAGGTCTCCAAAGCTTCTAGCAATTTTAATACGCTCTACAACCTCTTTACGTTTAACCGTTTTCAAATATTCAAGCTCTTCTTCTAATTTACGTTTTCCTTCTTCTGTCATTGGAAATACTTTCTCTTGTGCCATGAATCATTCACTCCTTCTATTAATCCTCATCATACAAACTTTCTGCACGTGAGTGACGACTGAAATATACAAGAATGAGGACTTCTTCAGGCCCTCATTCCTTCTGTCCCATATTTGTAAAAGTCCATCTTACATGGCGTCCCTTTTAGATGCAACTATTAGGCCTTTTTTCAGACAGAACCACTCTCAGTGGTCTAAAGATGATCTATCTTCATCGCACAAACTGTGGAAAGGCACAGGAAGCTCCTGTACCTCGTTCGCCATTTCGATCATATGTAGAAGAATAGCTTATCCATTCTCCATCTTCCAATACATAATATGGTCAGTGTACGATATGTCTATGCTATATTATTACAAAATTGCTTTTTGATCAAGAATTGTTTGAAAATTTGTGATGATTTGTTTGTCGTTTTTTTAATATACTATTACAAAATCGAAACAACTTCAATATTCAGCTTGAAAACGGCATTTTTCTACATCTATTTCACATCATTGTTTTCCTATCATACCAAATCTTTCATTCAAGGTGTTCCTTCTAAAAATATTTAAGCAGCTTCTACTTATAGAAACAAGTGAAATATTGGTATTTATTCTCTTTATCATGATGTTGAAAAGACCTTTACAATGTAAAGGTCTTTTTCTTCTCCACCATTTACTCTGCTCGGTTTTGAAGAATCGTTTGAATTTTTGTTACCATTAAGTCAATCGCGACATGGTTTTGGCCGCCTTCTGGGATGATGATATCGGCGTATCGCTTTGTCGGTTCAATGAATTGATTATGCATTGGTCTGACAACAGATACATACTGTTCAATCACAGAATCGATTGAACGGCCTCTTTCTTTTGTATCGCGTAAAATGCGGCGAATGATGCGAAGGTCTGCATCTGTATCGACATACAGTTTAATATCCATTAAGTCTCTTAGACGTTCATCTTCTAGTGCAAAGATACCTTCAACGATGATGACATCCTTTGGTTCAACATGGACAGTCTCTTCTGAACGTGTGTTTAGCTTGAAATCATATATTGGTTTTTCAATGGATTCGTACCTTAGGAGCTGTTCCAAATGCTCAAACATCAGGTCATTGTCGAATGCAAGCGGATGATCATAATTCGTAAGCAAGCGCTCTTCAAATGGCATATGACTTTGATTTTTGTAATATAAATCTTGCTGAAGCATGAGGATGGAATGTCCTTTAAATTTTTCATAGATCGAATTGGTGACGCTCGTTTTACCTGAACCCGAGCCGCCAGCAATTCCAATGACAACTGGTTTACTCCTCATGTGCCTGTTATTTCCCCTTTCTCATCATGTTGCTAGGGTATACTTTTTGATCGAGCTTGAATTTTACGATTTGCAGCGGATGACGAGCGGCATCTAGTTCATTTCCTTTTTCATCCCAAATCGTCTCAATTTTGCATGTGAAATTCTCAATTTCTGGTCCGAAAAATTCGACTTCATCGCCAGCTTTAAAGAAGTTGCGCTGCTGCAATGTGACGATTTGTTCTTTTTCATCATAATGAAGAACGAGACCTGCGAAATCAAATGTCGTTTTCTTTCCATGAATGCCAAACATTTGTTCATCCGTTCCTGGTACACCTTCGAAAAAGGCTGGCGCTGTGTCACGGTTTGCGCATTTATCTAGTTCATCTAACCATTCCTGCTGAATGACAAAATTGTCCGGGTCAGCACAATAGGCGTCAATGATTTTGCGATATACACTCACGACAGTTGCCACATAATGAATTGATTTCATTCGCCCTTCGATTTTCAAGCTGTCAATTCCCATTTCGATCATTTGAGGAATGGATTCGACAAGCTTTAAGTCTTTTGGACTCATCGCAAATGGTGCGTCTTCCTCTCCAAACAATGGCGCTTCCTCAGAACCTTCTAGTTTATAAAGATCATAATCCCAGCGGCAGGACTGGCAGCAGCCTCCGCGGTTAGAATCTCTTGCCGTCATGTGGTTACTGAGCACGCAGCGGCCAGAGTAAGCAATACACATTGCACCGTGAATGAACGTTTCAATTTCAATATCGACCTTTTCTTTCATTTCTCTAATTTCCAGCGCACTTGTCTCGCGAGCAAGCACCACACGCTCAAGACCTTCTTCCTTCCAAAACTGAACAGCTTTCCAATTCGAAAGAGATTGCTGTGTGCTTAAATGGACTTCAAGCTTCGGTGCGACACGTTTACACGTTTCAATGATCAGCGGGTCAGCCACAATAATGCCCGCTACTCCAGCGCCTTCAATCCCTTGAAGGTATTCCTCAAGTCCGTCCATGTTTTCGTTGTGGGCAAAGATATTCGTTGTCACATAAATTCGTGCACCGTATTTGTTTGCAAATGCGACGCCTTCAGCCATTTCTTCAATTGAAAAGTTATCGGCATTTGAGCGAAGTCCAAATTCTTTCCCGCCAATAAAGACAGCGTCTGCTCCGTAATGTACAGCAATTTTCAGCTTTTCCAAGTTTCCTGCTGGTGCAAGCAGTTCTGGTTTTTTTGTAATGACACGTTTCCCGTCAATCATTTCAGAAATACCATCTTTCAATAGTGCCATTTCCTCTGCCTCCTCTTATATTAATAAACCGTTTCTTTAAAGAAGAACCCTGTATCAATTGAACGATTCACTGGCTGAATCTCTTCAATCCGCTTCACCCAGTCCTCTTTCTGATCTTCATAGGCGTCTTTGTCAGCCACTAATAAATCAATTGCTTTTCTATATAGTGACGTCACCTCTGTCATATAAGAAAGTGACTTTAAAATTCCGTCAATTTTAAAAGAGTCAATGCCTGCGTCAACAAATTCTTCTAATTCGTCAATCATACACACATCATTAGGACTCATAATATGTGTGCCGTTTGCATCCTCGAAAATAGGATATTTGTTTTGACGTTCCTGGTCATGAAGGAATAGTCCTTCCTCCATATTTCTGCCTTCAACGTCCATTTGTTTGCCTTGGTATTCAAAGTAGTTGCCAATGAGCGTACGTTTCGATTGAAACATACATGTCATGCCATGAACTTGAATTTCGATTTCCACCTCAGCATTTTCTTTAATGTCGATTACACTGTCCATGTTCAGCTCTTTGGCAAGAACAGCACGCGTTGCGCCTTTTCTGCCCCAGTAGTTACAAGTGTAATAGTTTGTCCCAGTCGTTTCTGTACTCCAGTGGAGATTCAGGCTCACCCCAGTTTCCTTTGCGGCCATGATCACTGCTGGGTCTCCAAAGACGACGCCATCTACGTTTAATGCATCGAGAAAGGTTAAATAATCTCCAAGCAGCTGCACACGGTCATTATGAAAAATCGCGTTCATCGCCACATACACTTTTTTGTGATGCGCATGTGCCAGCTCAACCGTCTGTTTCACATCTTCTCTTGAAAACTCGCCTGCAAGACGAATACCGTATGTTTGTTCGCCTATGAAGAATGCATCAGCTCCCGCCTCAATTAATGGCAGTACATCTGACACCTTGCTTGGCGTCACAAGCAATTCTGGTTTTTTCATGATTGGTCACCTCTTTTAGTACTAATGGCGATCCCGTCTCCAACTGGAATAATACACGTTTGGAAATCGGGGTTTGACATAAGCCATTGATTGTATCGATCAATTTTTCCAATTAATTGTTTTTTTCTTTTATCTTCTATTTCTTCTTCATAGTTCGTTGCCACTAAGCCTTTGAATAATACGTTGTCTGTAATAATCATTCCGTCATGAGCAAGCATCGGTTCAAACAGCTCAAAAAAACGTTTGTACTGCCCTTTTGCGGCATCAATAAAGATCACATCATAGGGCGCCATCGTTTGGACTGTTTTAGCCGATTCCATGGCATCACCAAAGAACACGTGTATTCTTTCTTTTAACTTTAATTCCTCAATGTTCCGTGTCGCCTCTTCATAGCGTTTTGCATTTCGCTCAATCGTATAAATCTCAGCATCTGGCAGAGCTGTCGCCATTCGAATGGCGGAGTAGCCAATCGCTGTCCCAACCTCAAGAATTTTCTTCGGCTTTTTCATCGACAGCAACTGCAGTAAAAGTTCGATGCTCACCTTTTCCATAATTGGCACATGGTGCTCTTTTGCGTATACCTCTAATTGAGCGATTGCATCAGGACTTGGGTGAATTAAATGTTCAATATAATCATTGATTTGATCATCTTCGATAGTCATTATTTGTCTAGCTCCTTCATGACCTGAAAAAGAAGAGTCCTGCCTATTGCAGCTCTCTTTCTCGTCAATCTTTCGTTCATCTAAGTAAAAACAACCCGATATATTTTACCACAAAGAAGTGGTAATTGCGAACCTATAAAATGGATATTTCAACGAAAAAAACTGCAGGCAATCTTGTATTGTCTACAGTCTTTTTCGATTCACATGTACATTAATTACTGCCTGTGATGTATTTTGCTTTCGCTTTGTTGTGCTCATTTAACGTTTTCGTAAAGACGACTTCTCCATTTTTCTTCGCAAGGAAATACACATAATCCGTTTTCTCTGGATGCAGTGCCGCTTTCCATGAAGATTCACCAGCATTTGCAATAGGTCCAGGCGGCAGCCCCTTGTTATTATACGTATTATAAGGAGATTTCACCTTAAGGTCTTTGTAATAAACGCGGGATTTATGCTCTCCCAGTGCATAAAGAACGGTTGGGTCGGTTTGAAGCGGCATGTCCTTTTTCAACCGGTTATAAAATACACTAGAGATTTTTGCTCGATCCGTCTTTTCCGTCGCTTCCATTTCAATCAGTGATGCCATCGTTAACACATCATGTATGGACATGTTTGTCTTTTTCATGTCTTTTTCATACGTTTTCACGTATTGATCTGTTTGTTTAATCATTGTTTCAATGATCGTTTCGAGTGATTCATCCTCACGATAAAATGGATACGTCGCAGGGAATAAATAACCTTCTAACGGATGTTTCACCTGTTTGCCATTTACCTGTGAAGTCACCGTTTTCGGATATTTTTTCATTAACGTTTGAATAAACGCAGGATCATCAAGCTTTGCTTCCACTTCCTTGGCTGAAAAATGCGTCTGGTTTGCAATAACCGCCGCAATATCAGACAGCTGTTTTCCTTCTGGAATCACAAGCTGAAAGGCGTAGTCTGTCCCTCCAGATGTCAGCTTTTGAATCAGCGTGTCTGCGTCCATCGTTTGTTTCAAATGAAAGTATCCTGCTTTAAAGCCGGACGCATTTTTGTATTTTGCATAATAAGTGAAAATCGAGTCATTCGAAATGAGCCCATTTTCTTTTAAAATGCCCGCAATCTCACGGACAGATGTCCCATTAGGAATATGAATATTAATCGTTTGTTTGCTTTTTTGATCGACCGGTCCAAGTGCTGATTTAACATATAAAAAGCCTGATAATGCTGCAATGATGATGACAGCAAGAACAGATAACAGGACGATCCCCATTTTTCTTTTAAAAAATGGTCGTTTCTTTTGTTCTGAAAACATGCATGGCCCTCCTCACATCTAGCTTTTATAGTACATGATTCGACGGAGTTCGGCAATTACTTGCACATGCATGTCATGACAGAACTTGACATAATACGGCTAAACCAATGCCGCCACCGCTCCCAATAGCAGCCATGACATAGCTTCCATTCGGTAAGGTGCGCGCTTCATAAAATAGTCTCACCATCATCGCAGCGCCCGATGCGCTATATGGATGCCCAAGACAAAGTGCACCGCCTCTTTTATTGATTCGGTCATAAGGAATATCCAGCGTACGAGCAATCAGCGCTATTTTCAGAGCAAAAGCTTCATTGATTTCAAACAGTGCAACATCCTCTGCCTTGATTTTCTCTTGATCTAGAAGTTTCTTCATCGCATCAATCGGCGCAGCAGCTGGAAAATTGGGATGCATTGCCGCAACAGCACTTCCGGCATATCGCAGCATTGGCTGAAACCCATTTGCCTCCGCTAGCGCTCTTTCCATCACAACGACCGCTGCTGCCCCGTCTGCTTCTTTGCAGCTATTGGCGGCAGTCACAGATCCTTTTCCCGGTGAAAATACAGGCTTTGCCCGCTGGATCAGCTTCTTCATCGGTCTTATTTTAGCGGCCGCTTCATCAATGCTCAGTCCGCTAATCGAAACAATTTCCTCTGAATATGTACCACGTTTGATTGCGTCTATACTTCTTTCCCAGCTTAATTGCGCATAATCATCTTGTTCTTTTCTTGTAACAGAAAATCTCGAGGCGGTCAGCTCTGCTGCTTCGCCCATAGACGGATCTCCTATCCATTCAGGTGAAAAGCGGGCTCTTTCTTTCATTGGTGATCTGGAAATGCTCTCAGTCCCGCCAGCGATATACATTGAGCCTTCCCCTGATTGAACCATGACGCAAGCTGTTCGGATTGCTTCAAGACCAGAGGCACACTGCCTATCAATCGTCATACCAGGAACGTGCAAAGAAAGCCCTGCTTCTAATGAGGACAGACGGGCCATATTTCCGCCGCCTCCTACAACATTGCCTAATATGACGTCGTCCGGCGTCATCCCTTGAGACAAATGCTGAATAAGGGGCGCGGCTAATTGCTCTGGACGATAATCCTTCAGCATCCCGTTTTTATCACCGAAGGGTGTTCGTTTTGCTTGTACGATTACTGCTTGCATGACAACTGCTCCTCCGCCCACTTTTTCATGCTGGCACGTGCTATTTTTCCCCCAGATGTTTCAATCATTTGATCAATGACAAGCCATTTTTTAGGCATCTTGTAGGCAGCCAATTTTTCTTTGACAGCTTGCCGAACCGTCTTTGTCTGCTGTCCTTCTTCAATAATGGCAACAGGAATTTCACCCCAATATGGGTCAGGAATGCCAACCACAATCGACCGCTTCACCTCGGGCTGTTCATTTAGCACGCGTTCAATTTCCTCCGGAAAAATATTCAGCCCCCCATAGACGATCATGCCATTCTCACGGCCGCTCATATACAAATAGCCGTCTTCATCCATCCAGCCCATATCATAAACTGTCAGCCACTCCTCCGGCGGTTTCACCTCATGTAAGTAGCCTGAAAAAGACATTGGGCTCTTCACATAAATTCTTCCTGTCTCATTTGGCTGGCAGACAGATTGATCGGCCCGCCTCACTTCGACTTGAATGGAAGAAAAGGGTCGTCCGACAGAAGAAGGTTTTTGCAGAAAGTCATTTGAAGATAAGTAGGAAACAAAGCTTAACTCTGATGTGCCGTAAAAATCAAAAAAAGTGACATGCGGATAGTTGGTGACGAGTTGTTTTTTTGAAGAGATGCCCCAATCTGCTCCGGATGATATGACAAGAAACGGATTGTCTCCCTCAAAAGCATTAATTTGCAGTAACGATTCTGTCATTGTCGGGACAGTATACATAACAGTGATGTCTCCTGTCTCTAAAGCTTTCTTTGCTTTCACTGGCGTGAATTTTTCTAAAAGCGTCACTGTGCCGCCAAAGTATAGGGTACTAATGGCACCATATAAAAAGTGAGAGGATAAGAGTGTGCCTGCTATAAGAACATGATCTTGATGAGTGATTCCAAATGTATCCGCTGTCGTTCGAAAGCTTTCGATCCATGACTGCTGACGCCTGATAAAGGCTTTAGGTGAACCCGTTGATCCTGACGTAAATCCCATATAAAAGACAGGGTCGTTCTCGCTGTCGCTTTTGTTATATGGACCTTGTGTGATCAGGCTCATTCTTTCCTTCCATTCAGATAAAGAAAAAACCGTCATGTCTACGCTGTGTTTTTCAAATCTTTTCATATATCGATCCTCTATAATGACGAGAGCTGCCTCACTTAACAAGAGCTTTTCTACACATTCCTCATGGCCCCATCTCGGATCAAGCGGGATAGCTGTCCACCCTGCACAAGCAGCGCCAGCAAATATTTGCAAGAAAGAAGCACCATTTGATAATAAAAAAGCGACTCTTTTTTGCTCATGAGCCGTTCGTTGCAGCCATTGTGCCGATATCTGGACACGATCATACCAATCTTGATAAGTGATCCTTTCTTTTCCATCAATGATAGCGATATGATCTGGGTTCATTTCTGCAAGTAATGCATAGCTATCCGTTATTCTGTTCAAACCGCACGCCTCCCTTTATGCACATCCCTTTTTCGATATGACATGGCCTCAATGATTTTCACCGTGAGAACGGCACACATGCCCGCTTTGATGAGATCACCTGGAATATAAATCAGACTAAGAAGAGCTGCCTGAGTGACCTTTATATCCATCATCATGGCTTGAAAAGGAATACCGCATAGATATAAAATCCCGATACTGCATACCGCATAGATCATAAAAAGACGCAGAGCGGTTACTTTTTTCAGACGGTTCAGCCACAAACTGATCATAAGGGCAGCCACTGGATAAGCTAGTAAAAAACCACCGCTTGGTCCAAAAAAGACCCCTATTCCGCCTCTCCCACCAGACAAAAGAGGTGCGCCTGCTGCCACAACCAAGAGGAACAGAAGTAAACTGATCAGTGCCTGTTTTGGCTTTAACAGCCCCCCAGCAAGCAAAAGACCTGCCGTTTGCAATGTGATTGGTACAGGTGTAAACGTAAGTAAAATCGGCGGGATCAACCCTAACATTCCGATAACCGCTGTCATTAACGCCATTTGCATCATGTCTTGAATTTTCAATATTCATACCCCTCACTCAATTCATTGTTAAAAATAGAGTAAAAGGTACAGTTTATTATGTCAACATAAAATAAAATAAAGTTAACATATTAATCGTAAAAAAAGACCTGTGAAGAAAGATCACCAAGATCCGTTCACAGGCCTTTTATTCGTTCTATTCTTCGTCTTCTTCTTGATCTAAGAACGTATTTAACGTTTCTTCAATCATGTCCCACTCTTCATCCGTTTCAATAGGCTCTAGCTCGCCATCTTCACCGTTTTCGTTCGGCGTGAAGCTTGATGCATGAATTTCAATTTCTTCATTGTCTTGCTCAGAAATTGGGTAGTAAAGAACATATGATTTGTTAAAATGGTCGCTTTCAAAAGTAAATAGTACTTCGCAAAGCTGTTCATTTCCATTATCATCAACGATTGTAATTTGCTTTTCTCCGTGTTCCATTTGATTCACCTCATTTTAATTTAAGCTGTCTAAATACCCTTGCAGGATCATAACAGCCGCCATTTTATCAATGACTTTTTTACGCTTTTGTCTGCTCACATCTGCAGAGATGAGCATTTTTTCCGCTGCCATTGTCGACAGACGCTCGTCCCAAAGCACAACAGGAACATTGTACGTGTTTTCTAACACTTTCGCAAATAATTGGCTGGCTTCGCCTCTAGGACCGACCGTACCGTTCATATTTTTTGGAAAGCCAAGTACGATTTTATCCGTTCCGTATTGCGCGACGATCTCAGACAGGCGGCTGAGACCGAAGTCTCCGCCTGCTTCATCAATTTTAATTGTTTCTATCCCTTGCGCTGTCCATCCCATTTCATCACTGATCGCAACACCAAGGGTTTTCGTGCCTAAATCCAAGCCTAAAATTCTCATGTTTTACGCCTCTTTATGTGTCTCTAAGTACGATTTAACCAATTCCTCAATTAATTCGTCTCGTTCTAGTTTACGAATTAGGTTGCGTGCATCCTGATGTCTTGGAATATAAGCAGGGTCGCCTGACAGCAAGTATCCGACAATTTGATTGATCGGGTTGTATCCTTTTTCTTGGAGTGCGTCATATACTGTAATGAGCACTTCATTCACATTGGTTTCAGCTGAATCATCAGAGAAGTTAAACTTCATTGTCTTATCAAATGAACTCACTGCTTCTTGCACCTCTCTTCCAACATTCTACTAGCAAGCTTTTTTCTAACCGCTCATCTAATACCATTATTCTACACTACATCGCCTGATTATAAAACGGATTTGACAGATTCTTCGACAGTTGCCAGTGCTTCTTCTAGCTTTTCCGGTTGTTTACCGCCTGCTTGTGCCATGTCTGGACGTCCGCCTCCGCCTCCGCCGCAGATTTCAGCTGCCTGCTTCACAAGTTCCCCTGCATGCAGACCTTTTTCGATGACGTCTTTTGTTACTCCTGCTGAAATGTTTACTTTTCCGTTTTGAACGGCTCCGAGCACAATGACAGCTGATCCTAATTTGGCTTTTAAGTCATCAACCATTGTTCTTAAATGGTTCATGTCTTTCGCGTTTACTTTTTCAGTTAACACTTTCACTCCGCCGATTTCTGTCACTTTCTCTAAAATAGAGCCTGCTTCAGCCTGGCTTAATTTTGCAAGAAGAGATTCGTTTTCTCTTTGAGCCTCTTTTAAATCTGCCTGCAATGCGGCGATACGTTTTGGTACGTCTTTCGTATTTGACTTCAGCTCACTCGCTGCCTGTTCTAAAATGGCCAGCTGGTCATTTAATTCTTCGTATGCACCTTTACCAGTCACAGCCTCAATCCGGCGTGTTCCAGCACCAATACCCGATTCAGACGCAATTTTAAACAACCCGATTTCCGCCGTGTTTTGCACGTGACAGCCGCCGCATAGCTCGATGCTGTAATCGCCTACCTGGACCACGCGGACAATATCGCCATACTTCTCGCCAAAGAGCGCCATTGCACCCATTTCTTTTGCTTCAGCAATCGGCTTCAGGTCAATCGCAACAGAGATGCCTTCCCAGATTTTTTCGTTCACGATTTTTTCAATCTGAGACAATTCTTCTTTTGTCACTTGTCCAAAGTGAGAGAAGTCAAAGCGAAGTCTGTTTTCATTCACCAATGATCCCGCTTGGTTCACGTGGCTGCCCAATACATCTTTTAGCGCCTGATGCAAAAGATGTGTCGCTGTATGGTTTTTCACAATGCCTTTTCGAAGAGCTGATTCCACTTCTGCAGTGACTTCAAGTCCTTTTTTGGCTGTACCGCTTACAACCACTCCCTCATGGACATGCTGACCGTTTGGCGCCTTTTTCACATCTTTAATGTCGATGATGACTTCAGCGCTTTTTAATGTCCCTTTATCAGCCACTTGTCCGCCGCTTTCCGCATAGAAAGGTGTTTCATCTAACAAGATTTGTACCGTGTCGCCTTCATGTGCTTCTGTGACAATTTCACCATTTTGAAGCAATTCGACAATATGGGCATCTGCCGTTAGATTTTCGTAGCCAACGAATGTGCTTTCTACTTTAATATCTCCTAGAGCGCCGCCTTGAACCTGCATACTGCCGACATCTTGTCTCGCATTTCTTGCACGTTCACGCTGCTTCTCCATCTCAGCCTGGAAGCCTTCTCGATCCACTGTCATGTTCTCATCTTCTGCGTATTCTTCTGTCAGCTCGACAGGGAATCCATACGTGTCATACAGTTTAAAGACATCTTCACCTGAAATCTGCGTGTTGCCTTTGTCTCTTTCTTTTTTGATGACTTCTGACAAAATAGCTAACCCTTCGTTCAGTGTTTCATGGAAACGTTCTTCTTCATTTTTGATGACTTTCGCAATAAATTCTTCTTTTGCTTGTACATCTGGGTAGAAATCCTTCATGATTTCCGCAACCACTGGGACTAGGTCATACATAAACGGGCGGTGAATGTGAATGGTTTTTGCATAACGCACTGCACGGCGAAGTAAACGTCTTAACACATACCCGCGGCCTTCATTGGAAGGAAGCGCTCCATCACTTACAGCAAAGGCAACCGTCCGGATATGGTCAGCAATTACTTTAAATGCTGTATCCTTTTCCTTTGTCTCGCCATAGCTTTCTCCAGAGATGGTTTCAACTGCACGAATAATTGGCATGAATAGATCTGTATCAAAGTTCGTTGGCACGTTTTGAATGACAGATACCATTCGTTCAAGACCCATCCCTGTATCAATGTTTTTCTTCGGCAGCGGCGTGTATGACCCATCTGGATTATGGTTAAATTCAGAGAACACTAGGTTCCACACTTCTAGATAACGCTCATTTTCTCCGCCAGGATATAATTCTGGATCGTTCATGTCGTCACCGTATGATTCGCCGCGGTCATAGAAAATTTCCGTATTCGGTCCACTTGGGCCCTCGCCAATATCCCAGAAGTTTCCTTCAAGACGAATAATACGTTCTTCAGGAACACCGATTTTATCTCTCCATAGAACATACGCCTCATCGTCCTCTGGATGGACAGTTACAGATAACAAATTCGGATCAAAGCCAATCCACTCGTCACTTGTGAGGAATTCCCACGCCCATTCAATCGCTTCTTCTTTAAAATAATCACCAATAGAGAAGTTGCCGAGCATTTCAAAGAACGTATGATGGCGTGCTGTCTTTCCTACATTTTCAATATCATTTGTACGAATTGATTTTTGCGCGTTGCAAATACGCGGATTGTCAGGTACGACGCGGCCATCAAAGTATTTCTTTAATGTTGCCACGCCGCTGTTGATCCACAAAAGTGTCGGATCATCATGCGGTACGAGTGACGCACTCGGTTCTACAGCATGTCCTTTTTCTTTAAAAAAGTCTAAAAACATTTGGCGTACTTGAGCTGAAGTTAAAGTTTTCATTCAAAAATCCTCCCTTATCATTCATCAATCTCCACACAAACGAAAAAACATCCCGCCCTATGCAAGCACAAAACGACTTACACAGGGACGAGATGCTCTCGCGGTACCACCCTGATTATAGACCTATTCGTCTATCACCTTCACATCCGATAACGCCGGAAGAGAGCGGCAGTGTTTATCTGCACTCGGGACTAGCTTCCGTTAAAGGTCTGATAAGGCTTTTCTCAGCAAAATAAAGCCTCTCTCTGCAACAGCTTTTTAACGTACTCGGGTCCGTCATTGAATTCAGTATGTATGAATCGAAATTATTATAGACAACTCGGCTCCTCTTGTCAATGAACGCTTCGTCTCATGAGGATATATTGCACAATGATCACCCTAATTATAGCAGCTGTAGGTACCGCTAAAATCATCCCAATTAAGCCAAATAACTCTCCTCCTGCTAGCAAGACAAGCATAATGACGACCGGATGCATATGAAGGCTTCTCCCTACGATGATCGGGCTGAGGACGTTGCTTTCTAAAAATTGCAGCACTGCTACTGTAATCAGCACAATAATAACCGATTTGATCGAGATGGTAAACGCGATAAAGACAGCGGGAATCGCGCCAATAATCGGTCCAAAATACGGAATGACATTCGTTGCGCCAATCAGCATACCAAGGACAAGCGGATACGGGATATGAAACAGCCAGAGCACAATGGCTGCTGCACCGCCGATTAAGGAACAGACAAGCAGCTGCCCTCTAATATAATTACCAAGCGATTCATCAACTGCTTTCACAAACGCATGTCCCCTCTTCCGAAATGAGGGCGGCGTTAAATACCATGCAGCCCGCTTCATCGTATTCATGTCCTTCACCATATAAAAAACAAGAAAAGGAATGAGCGCTGCAACTAATGCGTAATCAAGTAATACTTTACAGCTAAGAATCATCCTCTCAGCTCCGTTAGCTGCATATGTCTCCGATTGGACAATCAAACGGTCCAGCCTGTCGTGAAGTCCGTCGGGCCAATGGCTAGTATGACGATGAATATGAGATAAGGCGCCATTATACGTTTCAGCAAGCACAGGAATTTGTTCTGACAGCTCATTTAACTGCTTAATCATGACAGGTGCCCCTTTATAAACCGCAAGCCCAATCCCGCCAAAAAACAGTACATAAATCAATAAGAGACTAACAGTCCTTGGTAAGCCCCCCGCGTGCAATCTTTCCACTATCGGATAAAGCAGATAAGAAATAAAAATAGCAATGAGAAGCGGAATCAGAACCGCCTTTAACAACAAAAAAATAGGCATCCATAACTCGTCGAGCTGCAGTAAAATGAGCAAGGATGCAAGGACAAGCAGGACCCCTGCAGCATATATCAGAAATTGGATCGGACGTTTCTTCACCTTTTTCACCTCTTTTCTTATTGTTTAACCTTCTTCTGCAATTATCCATGTAAATAAAATTTGTCCTAACTTTGTTAAAAATGAATACACATGAAACATACAGCTCCATCAAAAGTCACTAAAATATCTCCACTGAATATTCCATCATGTACAAGAGGAGGTTTTTTATGATCACATTCGAAGAAGTCAACAAGCATTATGGCCAGTTCCATGTACTTAAGGACATTAACCTACATATTCAAAAAGGTGAGGTGGTCGTGATCATCGGTCCTTCAGGATCAGGTAAAAGCACGATGCTCAGATGCATCAATCGTCTTGAAAGCATTGATGAGGGAAAGGTACTCGTCAACCAAGTGCCTGTTCAGCATCCGAAGACCAACATTAATCTTGTCAGGCAAAATATCGGGATGGTGTTTCAGCATTTTCATCTCTATCCTCATAAAACGGTGCTTGAAAACATTATGCTTGCGCCAATGAAGGTGAAAAAGGTGAGCAAGGAAGAAGCGAGGGAAACAGCCGAATTTTATTTACATAAAGTCGGCATTCCTGATAAGGCTGACGCCTACCCTTCAAGACTCTCAGGCGGACAGCAGCAGCGTGTTGCCATTGCAAGAGGGCTTGCGATGAAGCCAGAGATCATGCTGTTCGACGAACCGACATCGGCACTCGACCCAGAGATGATTGGAGAGGTACTAGATGTGATGAAGCAGCTCGCCCGAGAAGGAATGACCATGGTTGTCGTCACACATGAGATGGGGTTTGCCAGGGAAGTGGCCGACCGCATTGTCTTTATTGATGAAGGCAGAGTTCTTGAAGAGTCAACACCGGCTGCATTTTATGAGAAACCGCGTGAGAAACGCGCTCAGCTCTTTTTAAGCCGTATTTTAAATCACTAGGGGGAAAGATTTGATGAAAAAAATGAAACGCTTTGGCCTACTACTCTTTATGACTTGCTGTATTGCCGCTTTAGCTGCTTGCGGCTCTGCTGAAAAAGGCTCGACGAATGCAAAGCAAGGAAGCTCTTTAGAAGCCATTCAGAAAGACAAAAAAATCATATTCGGGGTCAAGAATGATACACGTCTCTTCGGTCTAAAAAATCCTAGCAGCGGAGATATCGAAGGATTTGATATCGATATAGCAAAAGCCATCGCAAAGGAAATGCTCGGTGATGAAGGAAAAGCAGAATTCAAAGAAGTGACATCGAAAACGAGAATCCCTTTACTGCAAAAAGGAGATATTCATGCGATCGTCGCAACCATGACGATTACCGAAGAGCGTAAAAAAGAAGTCAATTTCTCAGATGTTTACTTTGAAGCAGGACAATCACTGCTTGTGAAAAAAGGAAGCGATATTCAATCGATTGATGATCTTAAAAAAGGGACGAAAGTGCTTGCAGTGAAAGGATCTACTTCTTCTCAAAATATCCGCGAAAAAGCACCTGAAGCGTCTGTATTAGAATTTGAGAACTATCAGGAAGCTTTTACAGCTTTAAAATCAAACCAAGGGCAAGTGCTGACAACTGATAATGCGATCTTATTTGGTATGGCAGATGAGGATTCAAATTACGAAGTCGTCGGCGGCACCTTTACAGATGAGCCTTATGGCATTGCTGTAAAGAAAGGGGATCAGGAATTAACAACTGCGATCAATAAAGCCCTAAAAACCTTAAAAGACAATGGAGAGTATGACAAGATTCATCAAAAATGGATCAAAGAATAACCGTTTGACTTGTTAAGACCTATTATCTTAGGGTGAGCCGCTCATTGGCTCCCCTGTTGATCAGGAAGGAAGTGAACTGATTGCTGCGGTTTTCCATTCTCACTGAAAACTTCAATCTTTATGTAGAAGGCTTTAAATATACCATTGGTGCAAGTGTCATTGCTTTGATTGGAAGCTTTTTGATCGGTACACTCATTGCCATTATGAGAATTGCGCCACTCAGGCCGCTCAACTGGTTAGGAACGGCTTATGTGGAATTTATTCGGAATATTCCGTTATTATTGATTACATTCGTTTTCTTCTTTGGTTTACCCGTGCTAGGTATTGTAGCAGATGGCTTCACCGCTGGCACCATTGCCCTTGCCATTTATACGTCTGCCTTTATTGCTGAAGCCATTCGCGCAGGGATACAAGCTGTACCGCTTGGACAAATGGAAGCCGCCCGCGCTTCAGGTCTATCCTATGGCGGGACGATGCGGTATATCATTCTGCCGCAGGCGATTAAAATTGTCATTCCCCCTCTTGGGAATCAATTTATTAACCTTGTCAAAAACTCCTCTATTTTAGGTGTCATTGCAGGGTATGATCTCATGTATCAAGGAGACCTCATCGCTTCTAGAACATTTGTGACATTTGATGTCTACATCTTTGTTGCCATGTTCTATCTGCTATTAACGATTCCGCTCAGTATAGGCGTTGGTTATTTAGAAAAAAGATTAGCAAGAAGCCACTAGAAAGGAGGAAACACCATGGATTTTATAGGTGCCTACCAGCCCGATTATCTTGCCTTTTTACTTGAAGGATTTGCTGTCACCTTAAAAGTGGCTTTTATCTCCATCATTTTGAGCTTTCTCATTGGATTAGTCATTGGCACATTGCGGTTCGCTCAAATTCCGGTTTTATCAAAGATACTTGCAGTCGTCGTAGAAACCATTCGAAACCTGCCGCTCTTATTGATCATCTTTTTTACGTATTTTGCACTGCCCGAAATCGGAATTAAGCTGAGCATTACAGCCTCGGCTATTGCAGCTTTAACCGTATTTGAATCAGCGATGCTGTCAGAAATTATTCGAAGCGGTTTAAAATCAATTGATAAGGGGCAGATCGAAGCAGCCAGGTCTTCTGGTTTAACCTATATTCAAACGTTAAAAATGATTATTATGCCGCAGGCTTTACGCCGAATGGTGCCGCCAATTGTCAGTCAATTCATCTCTCTTTTAAAAGATACGTCGCTTGCTGTTGTCATTGCACTTCCAGAACTATTGCATCACGCTCAAATATTAAACGGTCAGAGCCAATCTTACTTACTGCCCATCTTCCTATTAGCGGCGATGATGTATTTTGTCGTCAATTTCAGCTTATCACTACTTGCACGCCGATTAGAATACAGGCAGGCATAAAAAAGGACATCCGCTCTTGGCGGATGCCTTTTTGTTTACATCATTCTCATAACACGTTTTCTTAGCTTTTTCATATCCCGCTTTGATGGCATATCATATCGACTTGCAAAGTGATATGCGAGTGCACCTGCACCAAGCGTTAATAGTGAAGAAGTCATTTTGCCCATTCGAAATTCCCCCTTAACACTTATAGTTGAATTGAACGTTCATCATCACTAAACAGATCATCTAAGCTGCTTAGTGTCCCGTCTTCTTCCACTTGGTGTGTAGATATTTTGCCTTTTGACAGCGTCAATTCAATAAAACAGCCCCAGCAATAATATTGATTGACCCCAATTTTTCCGATGTCTTTACATTTGCAATTTGGGCAAATGAGCATAATCAGCACCTCTTTACGTTCGGTTTAGAACAAGTGCTTCCTTTTGAACGTTGATCAAGGTTCCGGCAGCCTGCAGCTGTTTTCGAATCCCTGATAGCTCTGTAAAGAAGCCGTCCGAGAGTTCATATGCTACGATTGTGCCCGAATTTGTGCAAAAGTATACATCTTCCAAAATGCCTAAATTTTCACCCTCAGGTGACTGCATCATTTTCTTTTTCAATTTCGAAAATAAGAAGGATGGGGCAGAGGAATCCATGCCTACTCCCTCCTGGCAGCTCACATATAAGCCTTTGTCTGTCAGCTGATCACCAGCAGAGAATGGAATGAGTGCACAGTCTTTCTTTTTCCCATCTAACACATATCCTCCGCAGCTGCCTCCGGCTAATAAGCAAATATCTTTAATGGAACCAAGTGAATGAGACAGCTCACCTGTATAGATTGACATTCCTTCAAGCTCTCGACATGTTCTCAAAATGTGCTCAACCACCTTTTGCGGAACAGTCTTATCGTGTGCGTTTGCTTCGATACTCATACGAAGAAATGGCTTCCATGAACGGAATATGAGGATTTCTTTTCACGCTAAAAAGGCTCCCATCTGGAAGCCTTTTATTCATGCATAAAATCAAATGGAGTGATTCCCTCCATGCCAATATTTGCGTCATGTACGCTAAACGGAAGCTCTTTTTGGAGCGCTGCAAGCTCCGCATCCATAACTTCATCAGTTTGCATCAGCCGCATCGTTAAGGACGTTTGTCTGAGCGAATCCTCATTGTTTTTCACGCCCCACTCCAGCGCTGATTCCTCGCCGCACAGGATTAAAAACTTTTTACTTCGTGTAATGGCTGTGTACAGCAGATTTCGCCTTAGCATTCTGTAGTAGCTTCTCACGACTGGCAGCACAACGATTGGGAATTCACTGCCTTGTGATTTGTGGATGGAGCAGCAATAGGCATGTGTAAATTGATGAAAATCCTTTTTTGTAAAGGTGATTTCATTCCCATCAAAGGAGATCACAGCCATGTCTTCTTTTTCCGTGTTTTCTTTCGCATAAAAAATCGAGACAATTTCGCCGATATCACCGTTAAAAATATTATTTTCCGGCTGATTCACAAGCTGAAGCACTTTATCACCGGTCCGGTACACCACATCACCAAACGGGATTTCTCTGCCCTTTGGTTTTTTAGGATTCAAAATGTGCTGCAGCATTTTATTGAGCTCATTAATGCCTGCTTTCCCTTTATACATTGGCGCAAGCACTTGAATGTCTTTTGCTGAATAGCCTTTTTGAGCAGCATTGCTGACGACTTTCTCAATCACTTCTTTCATTTGATCAGCTGAGCATTTTATGAAGGATCGGTCCTTTGAACGTGCGGTAATATCTTTTGGCAGTACGCCATTTTTCATATCATGTGCAAGTTCAACAATGCTGGAGCCGTCTGCCTGCCGGTAAATATCTGTCAGTGTAACAGCTGGTACGGCTTGTGAGGCAAGTAAATCCCTTAACACTTGGCCTGGTCCGACAGATGGAAGCTGATGTTCATCTCCTACCATGATCACTTGGATATGATCAGGAATCGCTTTAAACAAGTGATTCGCAAGCCAAATATCCAGCATACTTGATTCATCAATGATGACAAGCTTTCCTTCAATCGGCTGTTCCTCATCATGCGAAAAGCCCTCTGATCCGTTCCAGCCGAGCAAACGGTGAATGGTTACAGCTGGAAGCCCTGTTGATTCTGTCATCCGTTTAGCTGCTCGTCCAGTTGGCGCCGCAAGCACAAATGGAAAGGATTCATCTTTTTTGTAATCACTCGGGTCAAGAGATACACCGTGAAGATCGCTGTAAAGCTCAACAATCCCTTTAATGACCGTTGTCTTCCCAGTCCCAGGTCCGCCTGTTAAAAGCAGCATCGGGGACATGAGTGCCTTTTGAATCGCTTCCTTTTGTGTCGGCGCATACTGGACGCCCAGCCGTTCCTCGAGCTCGCCAAGTGCGAGCAGGAATTCCGATTCAGGGAATTGATCTGCATATTCCGTTTGGGAGACGATCTTTTGTATCCGTTTGGCGACACTTTGCTCCGCATAAAATAAGGACGGATGATAGCAGCGCTCATCTTCAATGATCATCTCTTTCCCTTCGCCAAGTGCAATGATCTGATTGGCGACATCCATTTCCGTCACTTTGTACTCATTGCCTGTCTGATTGAGCAGCTTGCGGGTTTCAACGATCAAATCTTTCGTTTGTATGTACGTATGACCGTCCTGAAGACTTGCTGTTTCGACTGTATAAAGCAGGGCTGCACGGATTCGCTCTGGGTCATTTCCTGAGATGCCGGTTCTAGCGCCAAGCTCATCCGCCTTAATAAATCCGATCCCTTCGACATCCTTGACGAGCTGATACGGGTTTTCCTCAATCTTTTGCAGCGTTTCACTCTCGTACACTTGGTATATCTTCATGCTGAGCTGAGGACCAAAGCCATATTGATTCAGGCTGATCATGATTTGTTCCAATCCTTGATGTTCCTGAAGCGCTGCGGCCAGCTTATCTGCCTTCTTTTTTGATAAGCGCGGAACATCATACAAAACAGCTGGGTCACGCATAATTTTATGAAGCGTCTGGTTGCCAAGCTGCCCCACAATTTCTTCCGCCGTCTTTTTCCCTATCCCCTCAAATAAATCACTTGAGAGATAATGAATGATTCCTTGCTTCGTTGTCGGTACTTCCTTTTGAAAATGAGTGGCCTGAAACTGTTCACCAAATTTCGGATGGCTTGTGACTTTGCCATAGAAGGTGTAAGTTTCTTCCTCATGAAGTGCTGGGAAGTAGCCTGTGACAGATGCTGTTTTTTCCTCTAAGTTTTCCGATGTTTCAATGACTTTCACCTTTAACACCGAGTATAAATTACTTTCATTATGGAAAATAACGGCTTGAACTGTCCCCTTTAAAAACGGTTCGTCCTCAAGCTTCATTTGATCTGGATGTTCCTGCACAGGTCTTCCCTCCTTCCGTCTATTCTGCCTCTTGAATCAGCTTTTGCGCATGTAGTGCCAGCATATGGTCAGGCTGCACGTCAATGGCTTTTCCTAGCATCTCAAGTGCTTCGTCTTTTTTCTCTAAGTATGCATACGCAACCCCTAAATTATAAAAGGCATCTGCATGCTGCGGATCACGCGCGACCACCTCGGTAAAGGTTGTCACCGCTTCTTCCAGCAATTGTTCATTGGCTAAGCACATGCCAAATTGGAATCTTGCTTCATTATCTTCTTCATTCAGTTCGATGGCACGCTGAAGATAGGGCATCGCAAGCTTCGGCTGCTCTAATTTGATGAGCGTCTGCCCCAGCATATAAAATAAATCACTATTTTCCATGCCAGCTTGTAGTGCTTGTTCAAAATAGTCTTTTGCTTTCATAAAGTCTTCTTTTAATGTGTATACATTTCCTGCCCCGTAATAGGCTGCAGCTGCGGCGTGATCAAGTTCAATGGCTTTTTGAAAGAAGTTTAACGCACGTTCAAATTCATTGATGCTTGAAAGCAAGTTCGCAAAGTTAATATATGGAACCGGGTCTTTTGGGCTTTCTTCAATGGCTTTCGTAAAAGCTTCAGCTGCTTTTTCGATGTTCCCCTGATTTAAGGCTTCTATGCCGATTTCGTTATGATTCATTCGCTCTCTCATCCTTTCATTAAAAAACCTCAACAGCGACGTTGAGGTTTTGAAAACATGTTACACATACGACAGCTTTTGGCCGTCCTTAAAGACATCGTCAATTGTTCCGCCGCCAAGACATTCGTCGCCATCATAAAAGACAACCGCTTGTCCTGGTGTGACAGCACGAACGGGTTCATCAAAGATGACCATCGCTTCTTGCTCACCTGTCATTTTGACCTTCACATGGTGATCTTCTTGACGGTATCTGAATTTGGCTGTGCATGTTAATTCACCATTTTCGCCGACAATATGAGGACGAGTCCAGCTGATATTGACGGCTGAAATGCTTTCAGAATATAAAAGTGGATTGTGGAAACCTTGTTCAACAAACAAGATATTTTGTTTCAAGTCTTTTCCAACGACAAACCAAGGATCACCGCTGCCGCCAATGCCAAGACCTTGGCGTTGACCGATCGTGTAATACATCAGTCCATCATGTTCACCTTTGACTTCTCCGTCCATTGTCTGCATCACGCCAGGCTGCGCAGGCAAATATTGACTGAGGAACGTTTTAAAGTTTCTTTCCCCAATAAAGCAAATACCGGTTGAATCTTTTTTCGTTGCTGTTGCGAGCTCTGCTTCTTTTGCCAATTCACGAACCTTTTTCTTCTCTAGATCACCGATTGGGAACATGACTTTATCAAGCTGTTCCTGAGTCAGCTGATTTAAGAAATACGTTTGGTCTTTGTTGGCATCAAGACCTCTTAGCATTTTGACTTCATCGCCAGTTCTGTCGACGCGCGCATAGTGGCCTGTTGCTAAATAATCCGCACCGAGTGACAATGCATGCTCGAGGAACGCTTTGAACTTAATTTCTTTGTTACACATGACATCTGGATTTGGCGTTCTGCCCGCTTTATATTCATCAAGGAAATATTGAAACACTTTGTCCCAATATTGCTTCTCGAAATTCACCGCATAATAAGGGATTCCAATTTGGTTACACACGCGGATGACATCCTCATAGTCCTCCGTTGCTGTACATACACCATTTTCATCTGTGTCATCCCAGTTTTTCATAAATATGCCGATTACATCATAGCCTTGCTCCTTTAGCATAAGAGCAGCAACTGATGAATCGACTCCTCCGGACATACCGACCACAACTCTTGTGTCTTCTGGTCTTTTTGTCATCTCATCAACTCCATTTTCAATGAAACAGCATGTGCGTTTCGTTCTTCAGGTGCCTGGCTGTTTCATTTTTCACACACGAACAAAAGAGGAACGTTTATTTGGCTAAGCGTTTGACAACAGCTGCTATCTTGCGCGCCGCCTGCTTCACATGATCCTCTTCATTCCCAAGACCGAAGCTTATTCTGACTGAGGACGTCAGCTTGTCTGCTTCTTCGCCATACATGGCGCTTAACACGTGCGAAGGAAGGACGGATCCAGCCGTACATGCAGATCCACTTGAAACAGCAATTCCTTCCATATCTAAATTCACAAGTAACGATTCGATTGAAACGCCCGGGAAATGAACATTTAAAATGTGAGGCAATGTCTCTTTCGGGTGCCCATTGACAGAGAAATTGAGTGATTCCTCTTCGAATACTTGCAGCATGATTTCTTTGAGCTTACCATAATGCATGGCTTTTTCTCTTCTATTTTGCTTCGTTAATTGAACAGCTTCTGCAAGTCCAACGATCCCTGCCACATTTTCAGTGCCAGCACGGCGTTTTCTTTCTTGTTCTCCTCCGAATATTTGCGGAGAAAGTTTCACGCCTTCGTTTACATATAAAAAGCCTGTTCCCATTGGACCATTTAGCTTATGGCCAGAAGCAGATAAGAGATCAATATGAAGGTCTGCTACATCAATAGGCATTGTTCCAAACGCCTGCACGGCGTCTGTATGAAAATGAGCAGTGTGATTGTGTAAAAGCTCGCCAATGTCTTTGATTGGCTGAATCACACCTGTTTCATTATTGCCGTACATGATGGTCACAAGAATCGTATCATCTCTCAGTGCTTGTTTTAGTTGTTCAAGATGAATCAATCCAGTTTCATCCACATCTAAATATGTCACGTCAAATCCTAGCTTCTCTAGGCGTTCACATGTGTGCAGCACCGCATGATGCTCTGTTTTTGCTGTGATGATATGTTTTCCTTTATGCTGTCTTGCCATGGCCACACCTGTAATCGCCAGGTTGTCCGCCTCTGTTCCTCCGCTTGTGAGGATGATCTCCTGTGGTTTACAGTGTAATTCTCCTGCAATCACTTCTCTTGCTTCATCGAGCCACTTTCTTGCCTCGCGCCCATATGAATGAATACTAGAGGGATTGCCAAATATCTCTGTAAAGTAAGGCATCATCTTGTCCACAATACGCTGATCCATTGGCGTTGTGGCCGCATGATCTAAATAGATTCGTTCCATTTCCGGTACACCTCTGATCTAAATATAGAACATATACGCGTCTTGATTTCCGTCATCTGTGTAGCTTGCCAAGTCTTCAAGAGTTGTATTGTCTAGTACGTCTTTTACTGCATCACGAATCCGAATCCACAGTTCACGCTTTGCTGGTTCTTCGTTTTCGATGACTTCGACAGGACTAATCGGTCCTTCTAAAACACGAATAATATCACCGGCTGTGATCTCGTTTGGTTCATGTGCAAGAACATAGCCGCCATATGCACCGCGAATACTTTTCACAAGACGGGCATTCCGAAGTGGTGAGACAAGCTGCTCTAAATAATGCTCAGACAAATTATTGTTTTGAGCGATTGATTTTAATGATGTGGGGCCTTCGCCATGTTTTTTGGCTAATTCGATCATGATCGTCAGACCATATCTGCCTTTAGTTGAAATTTTCAAGTTAAACACCTCTGCGTTTTCTATTCTATGTCATCAATTATTTTTCTGATTTCATATACGCTGATATATAGACCAAAAGCAATTATATCATACTTTCAGCCAACTTTCATTTGCCGGTTCTGAGCGCTTTAGGAGGACGCATCCCTTTTCTATTTGAAGAAATTTCGGTACTCTATACAAACAAGACATTGCTTTAGGAGAGATAATCATGAAACCTTTAGCGTACCGGATGCGCCCAAGTCATATTGAAGACATCATTGGGCAGGAGCATCTCGTTGGAGAAGGTCAAATTATTAGACGAATGGTCGAGGCAAAACATTTATCCTCGATGATTTTATACGGACCGCCGGGCATCGGCAAAACATCGATTGCGACCGCGATCGCTGGCAGTACAAGCATTGCGTTTCGGACGTTGAATGCAGTCATTCATAACAAAAAGGATATGGAAGCTGTCGCCGCTGAAGCGAAAATGAGCGGCCAGGTCATCCTTATTTTAGACGAGGTTCACAGGCTTGATAAAGGAAAGCAGGATTTCCTTCTTCCTTATTTAGAAAATGGCATGATCATTTTAATTGGCGCAACGACCGCTAACCCCTATCATGCGATCAACCCTGCCATCCGAAGCCGGACACAAATATTTGAGCTAAAACCGCTTGAAACAGAGCAAATCAAAGCTGCGTTAACAAGAGCGTTACAGGATGAACATCGCGGGCTTGGCGGTTATGAGGTGACAGTGAACGATGAAGCGATGAATCATTTTGCCAATGGATGCGGTGGAGACGTACGCTCTGCTTTAAATGCGTTAGAATTAGCTGTCTTATCGACAAAAGCAGATGAGGCTGGGCATATTATGATCACTCTTGCCGCAGCAGAAGAATGTTTACAAAAAAAGAGCTTCTCACATGATAAGAATGGTGATGCTCATTATGATGTCCTCTCGGCTTTTCAAAAATCCATTAGAGGATCTGACGCAGATGCGGCGCTGCATTACCTTGCAAGACTGATTGAAGCAGGAGACCTTGAAAGCATTTCAAGGAGATTACTCGTGATGGCTTACGAAGATATTGGTTTAGCTAGTCCGCAGGCAGGTCCTCGTGTGTTAAGCGCTGTTCAAACAGCAGAAAGAGTCGGCTTCCCGGAAGCACGAATTCCGCTGGCTAACGCAGTCATTGAACTGTGTCTTTCTCCTAAATCCAACTCGGCATATAAGGCGGTTGATACGGCGCTGGGTGACATTCGCTCAGGGAAAATTGGTGAAATCCCTGTTCATTTAAAGGATGCTCACTACAAAGGAGCTACAGCACTCGGCAGAGGTGTCGATTACTTATACCCACACGATTATGAAAACGGCTGGGTGAAGCAGCAATACTTACCTGATCCGCTGAAAAACAAGCAATACTATGAACCGAAGCAAACAGGCAAATTTGAAGGCGCACTGAAACAGGTATATGAGAATTTAAAACGCCAAAAATAAAAAAAGCCCCCTGCATGTTAGCAGGCGGGCTGTTTATTTATCCTTCACACGTGTAATCGGAATATCTTTTAAAAGCTTCATAATGACATGACCACCCATGATCAGCCCTGCAACAGACGGGACGAACGCATTGGATGATGGCGGCATTTGTGCCTTGCGAATCTTCGCTTCATCATTTCCAACTTCTTTTCTGACATCTTCGCGAATCACAATCGGACTTTCATCAGAGAAAATGACTTCAATTCCTTTACGAATCCCTTCTTTGCGCAGACGCGTTCTCACGACTTTTGCAATTGGATCGGTATGTGTTTTTGAAATGTCATCAATTTTGAAGCGGGTCGGATCTGTTTTGTTTGCAGCACCCATACTCGAAATAATGTTCACATTGCGTTTCAGGCACTCTTTCATTAAATGAATTTTATAGTGAATCGTATCTGACGCATCGATGACATAATCAAGCGGATACTCAAAAAATTGCTCATATGTTTCCTCTGTATAAAACATCTTAAGCGCAACAACTTCACATTCTGGATTAATATCAGCGATTCTCGCCTGCATTAAGTCAACCTTTGGCTGACCAACTGTTGAAAGCAATGCTGGAAGCTGACGGTTCACATTTGTAATATCAATATCATCTTTATCAACAAGAACAATACGGCCAACGCCTGAACGAGCGAGTGCCTCAACTGCAAATGAGCCAACGCCGCCCACACCAAGCACTGCAACTGTACTGTTTTTTAATATATCTAAGCCTTCCTTGCCTATAGCAAGCTCGTTTCTTGAAAACTGATGTAACAAGTGCCTCACTCCACCTTTATTTAAAATGAATCGAAAGAATCATATCATATTCAAACTTCTTCGTCATCCTTCTGAAAAAGAAAAAAACACAAAAAAGTCCCGACAACGCCGCCAGCTTTTCCTTCGTTTTGAACCCCGCACCATGCAGGTGGGTGCTTTCTTCCAGACTTTATAAGTCCTCTAAAGAGGCATTTATGCAGAAAGGAAAGGCAAGCTCCCGTATAAAAAAATGTTCGGTCAAAACTAGGTAACCACCGTACGTATCAGGACTTTATTTATTGATTGAAGAAAGCATATCATAGGCATGCCGCTTTTTCAAGCGTTTACATGCCCATATCCATGCGTCTATTTTACTGTTTTACTTTTGTTTTAATGGCTAAACTTAGCTCATCAAGCTGCGCTTCGCTTACAGTGCCAGGAGCATCTGTTAGCACACAGCTCGCACTTGCCGTTTTCGGGAACGCAATGGTATCTCTTAGGTTAGAGCGGCCGGCAAGCAGCATCACTAAGCGGTCAAGACCAAGCGCGATTCCGCCATGCGGAGGAACTCCATGCTCAAAAGCATCTAGAAGGAAGCCGAATTGTTCATAGGCCTCTTCTTTTGAAAACCCAAGTAAGCTAAACATTTTTTCTTGAATATCCTTTTCGAAAATACGAATCGAACCTCCGCCAAGCTCATAGCCATTCAGCACAAGATCGTAAGCCTGTGCCTTCATATCTTCAGGGCTTGTCTCAATTAATTCAAGATCATCGCGTACTGGCATTGTGAAAGGATGATGGGCAGCATAGAAGCGGCCTTCTTCTTCATCTTTTTCAAGCAGCGGCCAATCAACAACCCATAAGAAGTTGAATGCAGATTCATCAATGAGTTCAAGCTCTTTGCCGAGTTTTAGGCGAAGGGCACCAAGTGCATCATGGACAACAGACGTCTTATCTGCAACAAAGAGTAAAAGGTCACCTTCATCGACTTGCAGCTGCTCCTTTAATTCTGCCTGCTTTGCTTCATCAAAGAATTTAGCAATCGGTCCTTTTAATTCTGCCCCTTCTGCTTTTAGCCAAGCTAGACCTTTTGCACCGTAGTTCGCTGCAAATGCACCAAGGGCATCAATGTCTTTTCTTGAGTAGTTCGCTGCAGCACCTTTTACATTGATGGCTTTCACAGCTCCACCATTTTTCACAGCTCCGCTAAAGACTTTGAAATCGGAATCTTTTACCGTATCTGAAATGTTGACAAGCTTCATCTCAAAACGTGTATCTGGCTTATCAGATCCATAAGAATTCATCGCTTCATCATATGTCATACGGGGTAATGGCAATGTCAGGTCTACGCCTTTGACATCTTTCATCACCTTTGCCATCATCTCTTCGGCAAGCGTCATAATGTCCTCTTGACTCATAAAGGACATTTCAATATCGACTTGTGTGAATTCTGGCTGACGGTCAGCACGCAAGTCTTCATCTCTAAAGCAGCGGGCAATTTGATAGTAACGATCCATCCCTGAGACCATCAGCAATTGTTTAAATAATTGCGGAGACTGAGGCAAGGCATAGAATTCTCCCTCATGTACACGGCTTGGAACAAGATAGTCACGTGCTCCCTCTGGCGTACTTTTTGTTAAAATCGGTGTTTCAATATCTAGAAAGCCGTTGTCATCTAAGAAATGGCGGAATGCTTTTGTGACTTCATGTCGCATTTTCATCGTTTCAAACATAGCAGGACGGCGAAGGTCTAAGTAACGGTATTTTAAGCGCACATCTTCTGATACCTCGTCTGCTTGATCTGAAATCACAAAAGGAGGGGTCTTCGCTTCATTTAACACACTGACCGTTTCGACTTGAATTTCAATTTTCCCTGTTTTTAAATTTGGGTTGATCGTTGCGTCTTCTCTTGCGACAACCGTTCCTTTAATATCAAGGACATATTCATTACGAATCGATTCTGCTGTCTCAAGCGCCTCTTTTGATAGGTCTGGATTGAAGACAGCTTGTACAATTCCTGTACGGTCACGCAGATCAATAAAGATTAATCCGCCAAGGTCACGTCTTTTTTGAACCCATCCTTTTAATACAACGGTTTGACCGATTTGGTCTTCTGTTACTTCTCCACAATAAAAAGTTCTACCAAACACAAACATTCCACTCCTTCTTTACGCCTTCTTGTGGGCCTTCATCATTTGAATCAGCTCATCAAGCTTCACTTCAATTTGTTCACCCGTTGTCGTATCTTTTACATTCACAATGCGCTGCGCCAGCTCATCTTCACCAAGGACTGCAATAAACTTGGCTTTTAATCGATCAGCCGCTTTAAATTGCCCTTTTAATTTCTTCCCTGTATAGTCCATTTCACTTGAAATGCCTTCTTTTCTCAGACGGTTTAATAATGAAACAGAGTAATCTTTCGCTTCATCACCGAGTGCAGCAATGTATAGATCAATGCCATCTTGCAGTGGAAGATCAATCCCTTCAGCATCGATTGCTGCTAGGAAACGCTCAATACTCATAGCAAAACCGATTCCTGGTGATTCAGGACCGCCAATTCCTTCAACAAGTCCATCATAACGGCCTCCGCCGGCTAATGTGGTAATCGCGCCAAAGCCTTCAGCATTACTCATGATCTCAAATGCCGTGTGATTGTAGTAATCAAGACCGCGCACTAAGTTCGGATCGACGACATATTCAATGCCTATATCTGTTAAGTATTGTTTGACCTTTTCAAAATAAGTCCGTGATTCTTCATTTAAGTAATCTTGAATGGATGGAGCCGTTGCCATCAATTCGTGGTCACGATCCTTTTTACAATCAAGAATTCGCAGCGGATTTTGATGTAAACGGGTTTGACAGTCATGACAGAATTCATCAATTCTTGGTTCAAAGTGCTCGACAAGTGCTTTGCGGTAGTCTGCACGGCTCTCTTTGTCACCAAGGCTGTTAATGACGAGCTTTAAGTTAGAAAGGCCTGCTTTCTCATAAACACTCATCGCAAGTGAAATGACTTCTGCATCAATGGCAGGATCCTTTGAACCGATCGCTTCAATCCCAAATTGATAAAATTGACGATATCTCCCTGTTTGCGGACGTTCATAACGGAACATCGGTCCAATGTAATACAGCTTTGTTGGCTGCGCGGGCTGTGCAAATAATTTATTTTCAACATAAGAACGTACAGTTGAAGCCGTTCCCTCTGGACGAAGGGTGATGCTGCGTCCCTTTTTATCTTCAAATGTATACATCTCTTTTTGAACGATATCGGTTGATTCGCCTACTCCCCGTGCAAACAGCTCTGTATGCTCAAAAATCGGTGTACGGATTTCTTTGTATTGAAAGGCTGCACATGTATCTCTTGCAATTTGTTCAACATACTGCCAGCGTTCTGACTCTCCAGGTAAAATATCCTGTGTACCTCTTGGAATATTAAAACTCATTTTTCGTCCTCCTACGACCATCATTCATTTTTTATGTGGACATATAAAAAACCCCCGCCTCTACTATGTGTATAGTAGGGACGAGAGTTATACCCGTGGTGCCACCCTAGTTGGAACATGATCCAGCCATGTTCCCGCTCAAATCCTTAACGCAGATTCACGTTCTCCGCCTATTGACTCATTTTTAGAGCGTTCAGCAGGAAACCTACAGAGTGTTCTTTCGTGATAAATGCCATGCGGATTCGCTTTCAGCCTAAGGCGATTCCTCTCTGCTCACGCAATTTACCCTACTATTCTCTATCATCAGTTCCACATTTTAAATTTTCAAGTGTGTTGATTTATATTATAATAAGGTCGGTGCTGCCACTCTGTCAACCCTTGCCGTGTCTCTTTTTCTTTTCCAGCTCTTCTTTTGACGTACATCCGTATTCAGATGCGGTTTCTTCAAGGAAGCCTGGTTGATCCATTTCGTCGTGCTGCCAGCGATCGATATCACGGTGTCCATTATATTGCACTCGTCCTAATTTTCTGCTTAATCTCATGTTTGTACATCCTTTTATCACGTTTTTATTTAGTATAAACAGATTGATTCATTTTTATTAGGGAAACTGCAAGGAATTAGTCCATTACATAACGAATTTACATTCATCGGTTTTACAAGGGAGGGGAAAACACCGTTTTGAATCTAAAAAAACACAATCAAATGATGATGCTTCTTACCTGTTTTGTTCTCATCGCAAGTACTTTGCCTATGACACATGCTACAGCACAAACAGATCAAGCTGTGGTCGCAACAGATGAAATCAATGTGAGAACGGGCCCTGGTTTAAGCTATGGAATCGCAGCTAGTGTGAAGCGCGGAGAAAGCTATCCCATTCTCACTAAACAAGGAGAATGGGTGCAGATCCAATTGTCGAACGGTCAAAAAGGCTGGGTCGTCTCATGGCTGATTACCACATCATCTGGCAGCCAAAAGTCTGCTAAGCCAAACGCGCAAAATCAGAGCGCATCAGGCAGCAGTTCCATTACATCGACAGCCTCGGATCTTCGCATACGGACAGGCCCTGGAACTTCCTATCAAGTCATCGGAACTTTCCCGCAAGGCGCTTCCGCTAAAAAGCTGAAAACAAGCGGCGAATGGACAAAAATTTCGTATAAACAAGCAGTAGGCTGGGTTCACTCTGATTATGTTTCAGGCGGCAAAAAAGCTTCTCAATCAAGCTCTGGCGAGTCCTCTCGCTCTAAACAGACAGGCACAGTTGGCGTATCGAGCTTGAATGTAAGGCAATCGGCGGCACCGAATGCACAAGTCGTCGCTTCACTTGCCCGCAACACACAGATCACCATTTTGCGCGAGCAGAACGGCTGGTATGAAATTGAGGCAAAAGGCGTAAAAGGATGGGCTGCAAGCTATTACATCGTCACAAGCAATGGAGCGAGTTCGGCGGGTGAACAGAATTCATCTTCTTCGTCTTCCCAAAAGAAAGCGTACATTGTCTACGATGGTACCAACATCCGAAAAAGCGCTTCTACCTCTGCTGGGATTGCAGAAAGAGCCACAAAAGGCGCTGCCTATCAAATTGTTCGCACGCAAGGTGACTGGTACGAGGTGACACTATCAAACGGCGGAACTGGTTATGTGGCAAGCTGGGTCGTTCAAACGAATAAAAATAGCAGCGAAGCACCAAGACCACAGCAGGATTCATCGTCTGGAACTGGGTCTTTAAAAGGAAAAACGATTGTTCTTGATCCTGGTCATGGCGGAAAAGACAGCGGCACGATTGGCGCAGATGGTGCATTTGAAAAGAACATTACCATCAAAACCGCCAATTTACTTGCAGGCAAATTAAGGGCTTCTGGTGCAAGTGTCTATTTAACAAGAAGTGATGATACTTTTATCAGCCTTCAATCGAGGGTCGCGACATCTCATTACAGAAATGCAGATGCATTTATTAGTCTTCATTATGATAGTTTTATGGACCCAAGTATCAGAGGAAGTACAGCGTATTATTATCAAGCAGCAAAAGACCAGCAATTAGCGACAAACGTCCATACAGAAGTCGCTAAACGCTCTCAAATCCCTGATAAGGGTGTCAAATTCGGAGATTATTTTGTTTTAAGAGAGAACAAACGCCCTTCTCTTTTATATGAACTCGGCTATTTAAGCAATCCTCAGGAGGAAGCGATCATTTATAGCGCTTCTTACCAAGAACGAGTCACAGAAGGAATGACGGAAGGATTAAAACAATATTTCCGTTAAAAAGAAAGAGGCCTCTGCGCCTCTTTTTTGTTTGATCGCAAAAGAAAAAGACTCTAAACAAACTCCTGCATGAGTTTATCTACAGTCTAAAGCGAATCTATTCTTTGCTATCCATCCAGATGGTGACGGGCCCTGAATTGGTCAATGACACATCCATCATCGCGCCAAAGCGGCCAGTTTCTACATGAATGCCTTTTTCTTTAAGGGCTTTATTGAAACATTCGTAAAGGGAGTTCGCGGCATCTGGCTTGGCTGCTTTCATAAAATTCGGTCGTCTGCCCTTTCTCGTATCACCATAAAGGGTAAATTGAGACACAGACAGGACGCTTCCTTTTACATCCAATAACGAATGATTCATTTTCCCGTTTTCATCTTCAAAAATACGTAAATGTGCAAGCTTTTCTGCTAAATAAAGCACATCTTCTTCTGTATCTTCATGTGTGACACCAACGAGCACCATATACCCTTCATTGATGGCACCTGTGATCTCTTCTTCTACCTTCACAGATGCACTTGTCACACGCTGCACTACAAGCCTCATAGACGATATACTTCCTTTCTAATTCATGAATCGGCGAACAGAGTAAATGTCTTTGATTTGTTTAATGCGCTCTACTACTTTGTGCAAATGGTTAATGTTTTGGATAAAGATCGCCATATGGATCGTCGCCACTTTGTTACGGTCAGACTTCCCAGAAACTGAAGAGATGTTCGTTTTGGTTTCATTGACTGCTTGAAGCACCTCATTGAGTAAGCCGCGTCTATCATATCCTAATATTTCAATTTCCACATTGTATTCTTTACGGTTTCGAGCAGGCTGTTCATGCTCCCACTCTACCGGGATTAACCGTTCCTGCGCTTCTCCTGTCTTCACGTTCGGACAGTCATCACGGTGAACAGATACGCCCCTGCCTTTCGTAATAAAACCAACAATGCTATCACCTGGAACAGGATTACAGCACTTAGATAAGCGGACAAGCAGGTTATCTATCCCTTTGACTCTTACGCCTGCTTCTCGTTTTTTCCCATGATACGTCTTTGACTCTACTGTCACTTCTTGAACAGTTTTCTCTTGTTCTTCTTGATCTCTTTGTTTTCTTTCTTTTTCTGTTAAACGATTGGCGACTTGAAGTGCAGTAATTCCGTTATAACCAACCGCTGCATACATGTCCTCTTCGTTTGAAAAATTAAATTTGTCAGCCACTTTTTGCAGGTTTTCAGCTGTCAAAATGTCTTTGACATCAAACTCAAGGTTTTTGATTTCTTTCTCCACGAGTTCTCGGCCTTTTTCGACATTTTCTTCACGGCGCTGTTTTTTGAAAAACTGTCTGATCTTGTGCTTCGCTTGGGAGGTTTGGGCAAGTTTGACCCAATCCTGACTTGGTCCATAGCTGTGCTTAGATGTCAGAATTTCAATAATGTCACCTGTTTTCAATTTATGATCGAGCGTGACCATCTTTCCGTTGACTTTAGCACCAATCGTTTTATTCCCAATTTCCGAGTGAATCCGGTAAGAGAAGTCAATCGGAACGGAACCCGACGGCAGTTCAATGACATCTCCTTTTGGTGTAAACACAAACACCATATCAGAGAAGAGATCGATCTTTAATGATTCCATAAATTCTTCTGCATCTGTCGATTCATTTTGGAATTCAAGGATTTCTCTAAACCAAGAGAGCTTCTTCTGGAAGACAGCTTCCTCCGTTGATTCTGCTGACTCTTTTCCTTCTTTGTATGCCCAGTGCGCTGCAATTCCGTACTCTGCAATTTCGTGCATTTCCACTGTACGGATCTGAACTTCAAGCGGGTCACCTTTTGGCCCAATCACTGTTGTATGAAGGGATTGGTACATGTTCGGCTTTGGCATCGCAATATAATCCTTAAACCTGCCTGGCATCGGCTTCCAGCATGTATGGATAATCCCGAGCACGGCATAGCAGTCTTTAATGCTGTCAACCAAAATACGAACGGCCAGCAGATCATAAATTTCATTAAACTGCTTATTTTGCAGGACCATTTTGCGATAAATACTATAAATATGCTTTGGTCTGCCGGAAAATTCAGCCTTGATGTTCACCTCTGACACACGGTCTTTCACTTCATTAACAACCTCGTCCAAGTATTCCTCACGTTCCGCTCGTTTGCGCTTCATGAGATTCACGATCCGGTAATATTGTTGCGGATTTAAGTAACGGAGCGCTGTATCTTCAAGCTCCCACTTAATCTTTGAAATCCCTAATCTGTGCGCAAGCGGTGCAAAGATTTCAAGTGTTTCATTTGAAATTCTTCGCTGCTTCTCCTGAGGAAGGTGTTTGAGCGTTCTCATATTGTGCAGACGGTCTGCCAGTTTAATTAAGATGACGCGTATATCCTGCGCCATTGCCACAAACATTTTTCGATGGTTTTCGGCCTGCTGTTCTTCTTGTGATTTATATTTAATCTTCCCGAGCTTTGTCACACCATCAACAAGCATCGCAACTTCTTCGTTAAAATGCTCTTTTAAATCCTGTAATGTCACATCCGTATCCTCGACAACATCGTGCAGGAAACCGCCTGCAATGGTCGATGGGTCCATTTCAAGGTCAACAAGAATCCCCGCCACTTGAATTGGATGGATAATATAAGGCTCACCAGATTTCCGGTATTGCTCCTTGTGTGCATTTTCAGCATATTCATATGCTTGCTCTATAAATTGAATATGTTCAGCGGACAGGTATTCTCTTGCCTTGTCAATGACCTGCTGCGCCGTTAAAACTTGTTCGTTCGCCATGGAATCACCTTTTTAAATGAAAACTGTATTGTAGTTTATTATCAAGAAAAATTCGATAGATGTAAAGAGAAGAAGTCCGCTAAAAGATTTTTGATAGGAAAAAAGCACCCTTCTTACCGAGTGCTTTTTGCGTAAAACTCCATTAGTATTGCATTAACGTCAAGATGTCGTAACCGTCAAGCTTCTTTCTGCCGTCCAGATACGTCAACTCAATCAAGAATGCAATTCCTGCCACAACGCCGCCTAATTCCTCTACAAGCTTGATGGATGCTTCAATTGTTCCACCAGTCGCAAGTAAGTCATCTGTAATCAGGACACGCTGACCAGGACGAATCGCATCTTTATGAATCGTTAATACATCTTTACCATATTCTAAGCCGTAATCGACTTTAACGACTTCACGAGGAAGCTTTCCTTCTTTACGAACTGGTGCAAAACCTACACCTAGTGCGTATGCTACAGGGCAGCCAATAATGAATCCACGCGCTTCAGGTCCAACAATGAGATCAATGTCTCTTTCCTTCGCGTATTCAACGATTTGATCCGTTGCATAACGGTACACTTCGCCTTTATCCATTAACGTTGTAATATCTTTAAATTGTACACCTTCCTTTGGGTAGTCAGGTACAACTGTCACATATTGTTTTAAATCCATCTTTTCCTTTTCCTCCTCGTACGTCAAAGCACAGGTGAGACTTCGCTCATCATGCTATTCAGCCATTCCTTCAGCTCTTTGGCTGAGGAATATGTTAGTGTTTGATCGAGTTCCATCAATCGTTGTTTTGCTGTATAGGATGCTGATGCCGTTAAATCTTTTTTAGGGGCATCACGTACTATTGACAGCACACCATTCTCTATTTTAACAAAACCGAGTTCAAAAAACACCTTTGTCATAAAAATGATTGTATCTTTTGTCCAGCCTCTATGTTTGGCAAGCTCCATTCCTTGTTCTTTGAGGGGGAAACTTCCTCGTTTTAACAAGAATCCATAAAACCATTTGAATTGATCACGGCTAGGGAAAGAAGACATAAAATGATCTTCTTTTCTTTGAAAAACCGTATAAACTCTAGCTGGCTTTTGGTTTTCTAAAAGCTGCCTTAGCAAATGCTCATCTGCAGGAACATCCGCAAAGACGATATACTTGCCCTCTACATCGAACGTTGAAACATTTTCTGCATGGACATGATAAATTGGGATATTGACTTCCTGTTTTGTTTCTTCGTCAAAACAGACCACCACATATTTTTCTGGATCAAGCGTGGAGATTGTCTTTTCCCAATCCTTTTTGCCGCGCAAATCAAACAGCTGCCATTCATCTACTCGGGCATCTTTTAGCATAAGCTGAGGTTTCTTCCGGTTATTCCATTCATTGATGGACATTTCACCAATGACGGAAATGCGGCTACCTGTGACAATTTCTTCTTTTAATTGACCTTGATGAAAACCGACACAGTCAAGCAGCTTGTCTTCGTCTTTCAGAGACATTTTAATATGATTCTGATTTGCCCCAATCGTTCGGATCTCTTCAAGCCTCGCATCTTCAATCATGATGAACGGCTTTGGATTCTGCATGCCAAATGGTGACAGCATCCCCACTTCTTCAATCGCTTCAACCGTCAATTCGTCTACCTTGCATACGGCATCGACCCGCTGAATCGGAATAAAATCTTCTTCTGTCAACGTTTCATTCGCATATTGATTTAATCTTTCTCTTAGTAAAGGAACATCATCCGCTCGAAGTGTCATACCCGCAGCCATCGGGTGCCCGCCGAAATGCGGCAGAATGTCGCGGCATTTGCTTAAATGGAAAAATAGATCGAAGCCAGGAATACTCCGCGCTGATCCTTTTGCCATTTGCGTCTCTTCATCTATTCCAAGCACAATCGCCGGACGTGAAAATCTATCCGTCAATTTAGAGGCAACAATTCCGACAACACCCGGATTCCAGCCAGCTTTCGCTACAACGATCGCAGACTGGTCATCACCTGTCTCTTCCACCATTTGAATGGCTTCTTCTGTGATCGTACTCACAATTTTTTGACGTTCTTTATTGAGTTCTTGTACAAAACGAGCGAGCTCTTCTGCTTCATCCTTATCCTCTGTCATGAGAAGATGAACAGCTGGATCTGCCTGCTCAATTCGCCCTACAGCATTCAGCCTTGGCGCAATTTGAAAGCCGACCGTTTCTTCATTTGCTTCTTCAAGAGTAGCTCCCGCTTCTTTCAATAACGCTTTCAGCCCCGGTCTATTCGACTGCCTAAGCTGCACAAGCCCTTTTTTGGCGAGCCATCTATTCTCATCATGAAGCGGCACAAGATCCGCTATTGTCCCAATTGCCGCAAGATCTAACAGCTGAGCTGGCAGCTTTCCAAGGAGTGCATGCGCCACTTTAAACGCTACGCCTACACCGGCAAGTTCTTTAAAGGGATACTCACAGCCCGGCTGCTTAGGATGGACAATCGCAAGTGCCTCAGGCAGCTCCTCACTTGGTTCATGGTGATCTGTAATGATCAGGTCTAACCCTATTTCTTTTGCAATACGTGCTTCATTTACAGCTGCAATGCCTGTATCGACCGTGATGACAAGCGATGCGCCTTGCTCTTTGATATATCGGAAAGCCTGTTCATTAGGCCCGTAGCCTTCTTTAAATCGATCTGGAATATAAAAGTCTACTTTCGCAGACCGCTCTTTTAATGTATGTAAAAGCACAGACGTACTTGTCACACCATCCGCATCATAGTCTCCGAAGATCACAATCGATTCCTGCTCTTCGATCGCTTTATTGATGCGCTCTACTGCTTCTTTCATTCCTTTTAATAGAAATGGATCATGAAATTCGGCTTTTTGATCAAATAAAAAAGACCTCGCTTCTTCTACTTCTTCGAGTCCTCTTTTTACAAGAAGCGATGCAGTCAGCGCTGAAATATTCAGATTTTCAGAGAGTGATATCACTTTTTCTTCGCTTGGATGTTCATATTCCCAGCGCATTTTGGATAATAACATAAATTCACCCCTCAACCACACTATTATACTAGAGTGGCCTGAGGGGTTTCAATTTTTATTTTATGAAATTGTGCTGGAAGATTATTTTTCCTTCCGGTCAAATGATGCTGGCTGTTCTTTTAAAGGCGTCACATTCGGTTTCTTTTGAACGTCTTTGTCGATCTTTTTATTCGAAACAGCAGATGCAGGTGCGGCTGCACGCTCAGCTTTTAAAGCCTTTAGTTCACGTTTTAGTTTCACAATTTGGAAAATTCCTGCGAAAGCCACAATGAGTCCGCCCATGAGCACAGAACCAATAATGACAAGAATCAGCGGCCATTCAGCCGTTCCAAATAAGTAGTCAACTTGCACTGGCCGCACATTGATCACGGCAAATACTGAGACAATTAATACGAAAATAAATGCGAATATGATGGTCCATTGTTGTTTGTTCATCTACATATCCCCCAAGCTTTTTCTTTTATTCTTCCCTTTTCCTTGTCCTTTTTAAACACAGAAAGAAAAGAGCGGAAGAAAATCTATCAGCATGGGCATGATTAGCTGCTGAGTTTTTCTTTAATGAGGTTCTTTATTTCTTGTCTTTCTCCAGAAATAACAAGGGTATCCCCTTCTTCAATGACCGTATCAGGTCCTGGATTTAAAATCTTCTCATGTGATTTTCTCACGATAGCGATGACTGTTACTTGATCATTTTGGCGGACATTGAGGTCTCCGATTGTCTGCTGAACAGCTGGTGCATTCTTTTCAATCTTAAACCATTCAATCATCAGTTCATCAATGGCTACCTCTACAGTTTCAAGCGCTTTCGGCTTATATACCATGCCGCCTAAAATAGCTGCAATTTGTCTTGCTTCTTCATCGTTTAGCAAAATACCAGAAATAGATTCTTCATGGTCGTCCTCTTGAAAATGATACATTTCTCTTCTGCCGTCATCGTGTGTAATGATGGCAAGCTTCTCATTATTTCTTGTGATCATTTCGGCTTTGTGACCGATACCTGGCAGTTCAGTTTCCCGAACCTTCATAACAGCCCCTCCAATGAATAAAGCCAAATGCCTCAAACGGACACTTGCTTTCTATACTGATCTAAACGTATGTCATTATAGCAAAAGACCATTTCAAGATCAATGAAACCCGAAATGTTTTTTTCGAATCGACTGCTGATCCGGAGAAACTACAGAAAAAGACTGCCAATTAGGCAGTCTCGCTACATTAAATATCTTGCTCAGTATCAATCTTCGCCGGTTTTTTCATCTCACGGCCTTTCCACATGAGCCAAATTTGCGCTGCGATATATAGAGATGAGTACACCCCTGTTAACAGACCGACAAGTAAGGCGATGGAGAAGTTTGTAATAGATGCTGATCCAAAGATAAGCAGTGCGATCACAACGACAAGTACGGTTAATACCGTGTTGACAGATCGCGTAAAGGTTTGCTGTAAACTCAAGTTCACAATGTACGAAAGATCTTCAATGGTTTTTGGTTTGCGTTTCTTCATTTGTTCACGAACCCTGTCAAAGGTGACGATCGTGTCGTTGATCGAATATCCGATGACTGTGAGAATCGCCGCAATGAAGGTGACGTCCACCTCTAAACGCGTAATACTAAAGAAGGCCACGATAAAGAACGCATCATATAGTAGTGAGATAATCGCTGCAATTGCCATTTTATATTCAAAACGAATGGATACATATAAAATGATCCCGATTGAAGCAATGATGACAGCATATAATGCATTTCGGGCAAGTTCTTTTCCAACAGTCGGAGACACTGTACTTACGTTCGGCTCCGTTCCGTATTTATCTTTGAAGTAATCTTTCACTTCAGCAATCTTTTCTTTGTTCGGCACACCGACAAATCTCGCTGCTGCCTGATTTTCTTTTTGACCCGATAACACGACACTGTCTGTCTCAAGGTCCAGTTTTTTAAAGTCTTGCTCGATTTGTTCAGTTGACAGCTTGTGATCACTTTGGATATCAATTCTAGTTCCACTTGTAAAGTCAATTCCGGCATTCAGCTTGAAGATGGAAAGAACGATGATTCCCGCAATGGTGATAGTAGCTGAGAAAATCATAAATCCTTTACGTTTGCTGACGAAATCCCACTTATCAAATGGCGTTTTCGGCTCGGTATTTTCTGTTGTTTCGTGAATGTTCATAATGTCTTTTTGACGAACACCAAACCAGCTTTTTCTCCGGTCAAGATAGCGGCTTTCAACAAGAAGACCAAGAAGGAATCTTGATAGGAAGACAGCTGTGATAAAGCTTGTTAAAATCGAGAGGATGAGCATCGTTGCAAATCCTTTTACAGAGCTTGTCCCGAAGAAGAACAGCACGCCGCCGGCAATGATACTTGTTAAGTTTGCATCAAAGATGGTCGCAAATGATCGGCGGTTCCCTGATCTAAAAGCAGAACGGACAGATTTGCCGAGCTTGAGTTCTTCTTTGATCCGCTCATAAGTAATAATGTTGGCATCAACAGCCATCCCTACCCCTAGAATCAGTGCCGCAATTCCAGGCAGAGTCATGACTGCACCCATCCAGTCAAACACTTGAAGCGTAATGTAAATATAAGCTGAAAGTGTGATGACAGCAATAAGACCAGGTAATCGGTAATAAAGCAGCATGAATAAGAAAATAAATGCGATTCCTACAATTCCTGCGAACACCGTTTCGTTCAGTGCTTGTTCACCAAACTGTGCACTCACAGATGTTGAATATTTTTCTGTTAATTTCACTGGCAATGCCCCAGCATTTAAAATACTTGCAAGGTCCTTTGCCTCTTGGACAGTAAATTTCCCTTCAATTTGCACGTCACTGCTGTTAATTTCTTGGTTCACATTCGGCGCAGAGACATACTTGTGGTTTGATTTTGAGACTTCTTTTTTGAAGGAATCTCCTTTGTGGTAATCAAGCCAAATGACAAGCTGGTTATTCGGCGCCATCGCCGCTACTTTTCTTGTGACGTCACCAAATTTTTTCGCATCCTTTAGTTTAACCGTCACAATTGGCTCATTCGTTTGACTGAATGTTTGTTTTGCACTGTTTTCGACCAAGTCAGCCCCGTTTAGGAGTTCTTTATCATTCGTATCTCTGAAGGATAGCTGTGCTTCAGTGGAAAGAATCTCCCTAGCTCTGTTTTGATCTTTTACTCCCGCAAGTTGCACGCGGATACGATTGTTGCCTTCAATCGAGATGTTCGGTTCACTTACACCTAGCACATTGGCTCTTCGGTTTAAAGCCTCCACTGTACTGACGAGGACACTATTTGTAATCTTGTCCTCTTTTTTCACTGGATGTACATCATACAGGACTTCAAATCCACCCTGCAAATCCAGCCCTAGCGTCATATCTTTCGCAACAGGCTTTGTTAGTAAGCCTACGCCAGTTCCGATTAACAGAACCACTAAGAAAAACGCAAGAATGCGCCCTTTTTTCATTATGTATTTCCTCCTTAAACACCTGAATCCATTAAGATGGCTTATTTCAACAGTTCATCTAGCATATTCTTGCCATCTTCACTGTCCAAAAAAGCAGACGTTTTAAACGACTGAACGGTTGCATAGTTCATAAATTCGCCAATTTTCACAGATAAAATATCTGCAACCATTTCATGAATCGGATACTCTTGTTTTTTCTTCCACTTCTTATTCTCTAAGTATGACCATAATTCCTCTAAATCTACATCTTTATAGCCCAAAACGATGAATTCTTCAAGCTTACTGAACAGAAAAGGCTTTAAATGGTCTTTGTAAATTGCAGCCGGATGTTGTGTCAATGGGATGCTCCCCCTTTTCAGTTTTTATCGAGAGACTTGTCATGCTTGGACGATATACACGCATATCTTATTGTATATGATTCTATGTCGTTTGAGAAGGCAGGTGATCTTTGATTTGACGAAGCAAACGTTTTTAAAGGGCACGATTATTTTAATTTTAGCAGGTTTTATCACGAGAATATTGGGTTTTGTCAATCGGATTGTGATTGCAAGGTTCATTGGCGAAGAAGGAGTCGGGCTTTATATGATGGCTGCCCCTACCTTTTTTCTCGCTGTGACGCTGACACAATTTGGACTGCCTGTCGCTATTAGCAAGCTTGTCGCAGAAGCAGAAGCCCGGGGTGACAAACAGAAAACCAAACGTATTCTAGTCATGTCCCTTGCGATAACAGGGACACTCAGCCTGATATTCACGCCGCTCTTTTTATGGTTTGCACCCATCATGGCAGAAAATATGCTGACAGATCCTAGAACGGTCTATCCACTGCTTGCCATTACTCCCGTTGTCCCAGTCATCGCCATTTCCAGTGTGCTGAGAGGATATTTTCAAGGCAGACAGCAAATGAGCCCGCTTGCCATATCTCAAGTACTGGAACAGGTCGCAAGAATTTCTCTAGTGGCAGTATGTACAACAGCTTTCCTTCCTTATGGGATTGAATACGCGGCAGCTGGTGCGATGATTTCATCTGTCATTGGAGAGATGATTTCACTTGCATATTTACTGATTGCGTTTCGTTATAAAAAGACCATTCGTATTCGAAAACGATTTTTTAAGGCGATTCATGACGGTAAGGACACGTTTAAGCAGCTGATGAGTATTGCCCTGCCAACAACAGGCAGCCGTTTCATCGGGAATATTTCGTGGTTTTTAGAGCCGATAGTTGTCGCGCAAAGTCTTGCTATTGCTGGATATGCGGCTGTAGAAGCGACAAGGCAGTATGGGGAGTTGACTGGTCTTGCGCTGACCCTTTTGACACTGCCTAGCTTTATTACGTACTCTCTATCCACTGCATTGGTCCCGGCGATCAGTGAAGGAATGGAGCAGAACAAACGCAAAACGGTCGAATACCGCCTGAAGCAGGCGATGCGTCTTTGTCTACTCAGCGGAGGCATTTCCTGTATTATTCTTTTCGTTTATGCAGAAGATTTAACGCTCTTTATGTATGGTTCATCGCATGCGGCTATCTATGTGAAATTCATGGCCCCATTTTTTCTATTATATTATTTTCAAGGGCCGCTTCAAGCTGTCCTGCAAGCACTCAATTTAGCTGGTGCGGCGATGACGAATAGTCTGATAGGTGCTGTTGTGAAAACAGGGATGATTTTTGTCCTTGCTTCACAGCCGGGCTTTGGCATTATGGGGGCAGCACTCGCGATATTAATCGGCATCGTCCTCGTCACGCTGCTTCATGCGGCAACTGTCGGTAAAGTACTGCCTATCCATTTACCAATGAAGGAATATGGGATATGCGTTCTTGTGATCATCGGCACCGGGGCTGTCAGCCTTTGGCTGAAGTCTCAAGTAAACGGGCTCTTTTCTGCCCCTATTGAGCTTGTGATGCTGATCTTTGTTACGTGTATGCTATATGTCATTCTATTAATCTGTCTAGGGCTAGTGAAGCGTGAAGAGCTTCGCCGCATCCCATTCATTGGGAAACTGCTTTAGCTCATCTCTTCTTGATCACTTCATCTTTCAAATCAATATAAAATGTCTTTTGATTAAAGCTGCAGTAGGAAATCTGATCAATTTCATGATAGCCCCTTTTGGCAAGCTCATCTTTCAGCCACTGTTCATTTTGATTAATTTGCTTCAGATGATCGTGCTGTACAACACCATCTGCAATAAGTGGCAGCTCAAGCGCTCCGTGTGTGTGCTTGTTTTCTTTTTCAACGACCGCAAGCTTTCCGGATGGCTCTAAAATGGCGTAAGAGACGTCCTGAATGCTATCGATGTTGTTTTCTCTTAATTGAATAAGCAGGTCATCAAAATTGTATCGCTGTTTTCTCATCGCACCCTCGTCGATTTTCCCATTGATGATGAGCAGGGTCGGTTTGCCGTCTAGAAAGCGCCGGACACCTTGGAATTTCAATGAAAGGTAGGCGAGTGTGATTTGAATGAAGGTTAACAGCAGGATCGGCCATACCGTATGTAACATGTGATCTTCGACTTCTTCTATGGCGAGAACTGCAATTTCTGCGATCATCATAAAAATGACAAGATCTAAAATACTCAATTCGCCAATTTCTCTCTTGCCCATTAACCGAAAAATAAACCAAACAAGAAAATATAAAATGATTGTTCTCATGGAGATAATCAAGATGTCCTGCATGTGATGTAAACCCTCCTTCTCCACCATAGCTTGTGTCAAAACACTTTATTTATGTAGAAAAGAAAGCCTCTGTTTTTATCGTGAGAAACATGTCTATTTTTTCTTCACGGTGAATACATTTTAGTAAAAGACAAGCTTCGGTCAATTGGAGAGGAGACGAATCACATGCAGGAAACGAAACAAATCGGAAAAGGGATTTTATCCGGCTTAATGGCCATTTTTATCGTGATGATTGTCACAAGCTTACTTGTATCGCTCATGCTTACCTTCACAAGTATGCAGGAATCATCGTTTAAATGGATGATTATGATTTTGTCCTTTGTGGCACTTTTATTAGGAGGGATCATTTCTGGAGGAAAAGCAAAGGAGCGCGGCTGGCTCATTGGCGCGATCACTTCTATGATCTTTTCTCTCACTGTATTCTTATTTCAATATTTAGGGTTTGGAGAAACCTTTTCACCAGAGCAGTTTATCTATCATGGGGCATTTCTAGGGATTTGTATGCTGGGCGGAATGATTGGCGTCAATCTTCGAGGCAAATAAAAAAAGAGCGGATCATATCGCTCTTTTTTTATGGCTATGTATCGGAGGATTAACCTTTGTCAGCTAATTCTCTAATAGCACGTCGATCGAAAGTTAAACGGTTGTTCTCGCTAGTTTTGATGACCACTTTTGATTCATCAATGTAGTCGATTTCACCGTGTAAACCACCGATTGTGACGATTTTATCGCCTTTTGATAAAGATTGCTGCATCTGACGCACAGCTTTTTGTTGCTTTTGCTGTGGACGGATTAACAAGAAGTAAAGCACAGCAAACATGACAACAATCATAATGATTGAACCCATACCACCATCCATTCTATTTCACCCCTTTCTAAAGCATTATAAAGCCTTTCGTTTATGCGTTAAAAGTTTTTCGCATTCGGTTTGTTAAAGCCATAACGCTCAAAAAACTCTTCTTTAAAATCACCTAAACGATCCTCACGGATAGCTTCTCTCACTTGCTCCATTAATTTTAACAGAAAATGAAGATTATGATAAGTTGTTAATCGAATTCCGAACGTTTCATTTGTTCGGATTAAATGTCTAATATAGGCGCGTGTGTAGTTTTTACATGTGTAGCAGTCACAATTTTCATCGATTGGTCTGAAATCACGCTCATATTTTGCATTTTTCACAACAAGACGTCCTTCGCTTGTCATCAAGGTGCCGTTTCTTGCAATTCGCGTTGGCAGCACGCAGTCAAACATATCTACACCGCGAATGGCACCGTCAATTAAGGAATCTGGTGAGCCGACACCCATTAAGTACCTTGGCTTGTCTGCCGGTAACAATGGCGTTGTGAACTCCAGTACACGGTTCATCACATCTTTTGGTTCACCAACAGATAAGCCTCCGATGGCGTAGCCTGGGAAATCAAGTGAAACCAGATCTTTTGCACTTTGTTTACGAAGCTCTTCGTATTCTCCGCCTTGGACAATTCCAAACAGCCCTTGATCCTCTGGACGCTGGTGCGCTTCTAGACAGCGCTCTGCCCATCTGCTTGTCCGCTCCACAGAACGTTTCATGTAGTCGTACTCTGCTGGATATGGCGGACATTCATCAAATGCCATCATAATATCAGAGCCAAGCGCATTTTGGATGTCCATGGCCTTTTCAGGAGAAAGGAACAGCTTGTCTCCGTTTAAGTGATTACGGAAGTGGACGCCTTCTTCTTCAATTTTTCTAAATTCACTCAAAGAGAATACTTGGAATCCGCCTGAATCGGTCAGAATCGCTCGATCCCAGTTCATAAATTTGTGCAGCCCGCCTGCTTCTTTCACAATGTCATGACCCGGACGGAGCCATAGGTGGTACGTATTGCTTAAGATGATGCCTGCATCCATTGCCTTTAGTTCTTCAGGTGCCATCGTTTTGACTGTAGCCAGTGTACCTACCGGCATAAATACAGGTGTTTCAAAGGAGCCGTGCGGTGTATGAACGCGTCCTAGTCGTGCACCTGTTTGTTTGCATGTTTTAATGAACTCATAACGTATCGGTAATTGCGACAAAAATGAGCCCTCCTGTCTTTGTTGTATGATGTTATTGAATCAGCATGGCATCGCCAAAGCTGAAGAATCGGTATTCCTCTTTTACAGCCTCATTGTACGCTTTTAGTACATGCTCTCGTCCAGCTAATGCGCTGACAAGCATGATTAACGAGGATTTTGGCAGATGGAAATTCGTGATCATGCCATCAATGGCCTTGAATGTATAGCCAGGGTAAATAAAGATTGACGTCCAGCCGCTTGACGCTTTGAATTCGCCGTCATGCGCACTTGCAATGGTTTCGAGCGTTCTCGTTGACGTTGTCCCAACTGAAATAATCCGTCCGCCTTCCTTGCGAACGCGATTGAGCTCTTCAGCTGTTTCTTCATTCATTTCGTAAAACTCTGCGTGCATTTCGTGTTCTTCAATACGTTCTGCACTGACCGGACGAAAAGTACCAAGCCCCACGTGCAGTGTAATGAAAGCTATATGCACACCTTTTGCTTTCAGCGCATCCAGCAGCTCATTTGTAAAGTGAAGACCAGCAGTTGGAGCAGCAGCGGAGCCAACCTCTTTTGAATACACCGTTTGATAGCGTTCACGATCGTCAAGCTGCTCTTTAATATAAGGAGGCAGCGGCATCTCACCGAGGGATTCAAGTACTTCATAAAAAATGCCTGTATACTGAAACTTAACTTTTCTTCCGCCATGTTCCATCTCTTCTGTACATACCGCTTGAAGCCGTCCATCACCAAATGTGATAACCGTTCCTTTTTTCACCCGTTTGGCTGGTTTTACAAGTGTTTCCCAGTTGTCTCCCTCCTCTTGTTTTAATAGAAGAAGTTCAACTTTTGCACCTGTATCCTCTTTCATTCCAAACAAACGTGCCGGCAGAACGCGTGTATTGTTTAAAACGAGACAATCACCCGTTTGAAAATAATCGGTGATTTGTGAGAATGTATCATGTGTCATCGCACCCGTTTGTTTGTTTAAGACCATCAGTCTTGATGCATCTCGTTTTTCAAGCGGCACTTGTGCAATCAATCTTTCTGGTAAATCAAAATCAAATAGTTCTAGCTTCATTTCCTTCACCTATTCTGTAGTTAACTAGTTAACGTTATTTCATCCGTCCAAAGATATTAAGTAATATGGTTAGCACAATGCTAATGGCAATGCATGTTATCACAGGAAAAAAGAACGTCACATTTCCTTTTTTCACAAAAATATCACCTGGAAGCTTACCAACCAATTGAAATACTAATCCTGCGGCAAAAAGGACACCACCTAAAATCATCAATATTTTAGGGAATTCAGTCACGAATCGGAACCTCCATTTGAAAATGTTCATACGCTTCTCTTGTGACGACCCGTCCTCTTGGTGTTCTTTGCAGGAAACCAATTTGCAGTAAATACGGTTCGTACACATCTTCAATCGTATGTGATTCTTCTCCAATTGTCGCTGAGATTGTATCAAGCCCAACAGGACCGCCTCTAAATTTTTCGATCATACTTAAAAGCAGCTTATGGTCTATATGATCCAGGCCAAGCCTGTCGACTTGAAGGCGCTCAAGGGCATCTTCCGCAATGTCCTTGGTAATCGCATGATTCCCAAGCACCTGCGCAAAATCTCTTACTCTTCTGAGCAGACGATTGGCAACCCTTGGCGTGCCCCGGGAACGTCTTGCGATCTCTTCGGCTGAGCGAAGATCGATCCCAATCTCAAACAGCTCGGCTGTTCTTGCCACAATGTGAGCCAAATCTCTTTGCTCATAGTATTCCAATCTTGCATGTACCCCAAACCTGTCACGAAGCGGTGCTGTTAAAAGCCCTACACGGGTCGTGGCACCTACAAGTGTAAATGGCGGTAAATCAAGCCGTACAGAGCGCGCTGTATCTCCTTTGCCAATGACGATATCTAAACAAAAATCCTCCATTGCCGGATAAAGCACTTCCTCAATTGAGCGCTGCAAGCGATGAATTTCATCTATAAACAACACATCACCTGGCTCAAGAGAAGTTAAGATTGCCGCCAAATCGCCAGGACGTTCAATCGCTGGTCCAGATGTTGTACGCAGCTGAACATTCATTTCATTGGCGATAATCGACGCAAGCGTTGTTTTCCCGAGTCCAGGCGGTCCATATAAAAGGACGTGATCGAGAGTTTCCTGCCTCATGCGGGCAGCTTCAATAAACACACTGAGGTTATCTTTTACTTTTTGCTGACCGATATATTGGCTAAGTGTCTGTGGCCGCAGACTTTGCTCAATGGCTGATTCATGGTTGTCTGCTTCAGTTGAGACGAGCCGTTCATCCATGAGACATCACCCTATTTCAACATTTTTTGTAAAGCTTTTTTCACATATTGATCGGTTGTGAGATTCTTTTCTTCTTTTAATAATGGAAGAACCTTTTTAATTTCACGATCACCGTATCCAAGAACATGTAAGGCTTCAAGCGCTTCGTCTAATGCCGTTTGCTGCGTTTCGACCTGAATATGGTCCTCGTGATTAAATAGGTTGCCAATCATTTCCGGTACGACATCGGCTAGCTTTCCTTTTAGATCGAGAATGATTTGGCGAGCTGTCTTTTTGCCAACACCAGGGAACTTAATCAGGAACGCTTCATCTTCACGTTCTATCGCTGAAATGACAGCGCCAGGATCACCGGAAGCAAGAATCGCTAGAGCCCCCTTCGGCCCAATCCCCGTGACATTTAACAGTTTTGTGAACAGCGCTTTTTCTTCTCGCGTTTGAAATCCATATAACGAAAAAGCGTCTTCCTTTATGTAATGATACGTATAAATCGTTTCTTGTTTGTTTACTTGATAGATAAACGGGTTTGGGGTATAGACTTGATATCCCACTCCGCCGTTTTCAATGACAACATATTGCGGGCACACATAATCAATGGTCCCTTTTACAAACTCTATCACCGTTTTCACCTCTTTGACTGTTCTTCATTGTAACATAAATCGAGAAGAAAACCGCAATAAAAGTTAACATACGTTCGCTCAATGCATTTTTACGATGAAACCACGAAAAACAGCTTGCGGCCTTCACACCAGCAAGCTGTTACACGCTTTAAAACGATATTTCATTTCGGTAAGGCTTCATGACTTCAAGCACATGCTCAAATTCATCCTTTGTTCGAAAAGGAATGCCTTGCTCAAGCTGCTCCTCCACATGACTTTCTAAACGGGACGTATCAATTTGAAAAAAGAGATGAATAGGCTCCGCCCAGCCGTCAGGCCTTCCATGAAACGTAGAAATCACACCGTCCTCTGATAACCCGATATATCCATTTGCTTTACTTAATGGAGAGATATCATCAATTTGCTTTCTAAAAAGCGCAAAATCCTCTCTCTGTTCTACTAGCGTCCAGCCTTTATACTGTGCCCAGAATGTGTCTTTGTCTTCTAATGATGCCCGGTGTCTTTCAATACTCACATCTCCGTCTAGATAGACTTTTTCAAGCTGCACGGTGATAGAGTTTGACTGCTTTTGCAAGTGTTCTTTTCCTTCCATATCCGCAGCGAAAAAAAGCACACTTGTCATGATAAGTCCTGTAACGAAACATTTCATCTTCACTTTCACTATTTACACCTCTTTAGAACATGAGATCGATGCATGACATATGTAGTTTGACCCATTTTTCTAAACATTAACCAAATCGATGACATGAATGGTATGGGAAGAGTCTTTCGTTGTATCCTTCATTCGTAAATGGTATGTTTTATACAATCCATTGCTTTATCGAATGACTCGGTTTTTTCATCATTCGTTTTTCAGCCGCATAAACTGAAACCAAAGAAGGTGAAGTCAATGTCAGATGTTAAAAGATTAGCCGAATCGATTCAGTATCATGAAGATAAACGTCTTCATAAGCTTGCCTTTAAACCGGCAGAGCTTGAACTGTGCGGCAAAGGAAGAAGTGCCTATGTCTTTTCATACAAAAAAGACGGCAAGAAAATGGCACTAAAAGTCTTTTTCCCTTCTTATCAACATATTGCCCGCAAAGAAGCCGCCATTTATGAAAAACTTTCTGGTTCGTCTTACTACCCTGAGATTTATGAATCTGGGGATCAGTATATTTTAATGGAATATATTAAAGGCTACACATTCTATGAATGCCTCACAAAGGGGATACCTATTAAAAAACAAATGATTGAACAAGTCGATGATGCGCTAGAAGAAGCACGCGAGAAAGGATTGAATCCTTCTGATATCCATCTGCGGAATCTGATCTTAACAAAGGAAGGCCAGGTCAGGGTCATCGACGTAGCCCGTTTCACACAAACAAAAGCATGCCATCAATGGAATGATTTAAAAGCCGCTTACGCTTATTATCAAAAACCTTTTTTCCCTAAAAAAGCACCGCGTCTATGGCTTGAAGTGATTGCTTATTTGTATAAAAAGAACTGGCTGTCCCGCGGTCAGCTTAATAATCGAAATGATTTTTCTGCATAATGAAAGCCGCTCAGAGAGAGCGGCTTTCTGTTTTAATCTGTTTCTACGTGGATGCTATTCACATTTAATAAGTTAATGATTTCATTATTCAGCTTAAACCAATGATTGGCTTCTTCAATTTTCTTATACACATCATAGGTAGCTGGGCGTTTTAGCTCGAAATCAAGCACTTCCCCATTGTTCATATGAAATGTTACCTTAAATACTTTCATCATAAGATCACCTTCCACTCTTTCTTGTTAGCTGGCCAAATAGATCGGCTCTTTTCATTCATTCTCTATTCAACTCGTTTCCCCTCCTTCTTTCCTTTCAAACACAAGAAGTTTAAATTTTGTTTAAATTCAAACAACATCTCTATCCCTCTGCTTTGCAAAGAAGTATATTATTTAAAAAGGAGGCTCTCTTCATGAAACGGAAAAAGAAACGAACATCTCCCGAAAGACAAACCGTCTTTTTTCATTTAACAGATGCCCTCATTCCGAGTCTGGACATGATAGGGATTGCATTAAAGACATTTTTCCACATCTTAAGAAAAGCCTTTTCCGCGATCTGATAGAACCCCGCACAACATATGTGCGAGGTTCTTTTTTTAGGATGAATAAATTTGACTTCCTTGGCTGATAAACTCCTTCGCCTTCTTCTCCATCTCTCTTTTCACTTCTTCTGATTGATTGCGAATATCATGTGAAATTTTCATACTGCAAAACTTCGGTCCGCACATCGAGCAAAAATGGGCAGTCTTAGCGCCTTCCGCAGGCAATGTTTCATCATGGAACGCCATAGCTCTTTCTGGATCAAGTGACAGGTGGAATTGGTCACGCCACCTAAATTCAAACCTCGCTTTCGATAAAGCATCATCGCGCTTTTGAGCAGCAGGATGTCCTTTTGCTAGATCAGCGGCATGTGCGGCAATTTTATAGGCAATCACACCTTCTCTTACATCTTCTTTGTTCGGCAGACCTAAATGCTCTTTTGGCGTCACATAACATAGCATCGCTGTTCCATACCAGCCGATCATGGCCGCACCGATGGCGGATGTAATGTGATCATATCCCGGGGCAATATCTGTTGTAAGAGGCCCTAACGTATAAAATGGTGCCTCTTTGCAAATCTCCATTTGCTTGTCCACATTCTCTTTGATTTTATCCATCGGAACATGTCCAGGCCCTTCAATCATCACCTGTACATCATGTTTCCAAGCGATCTCTGTCAATTCACCTAACGTTTCAAGCTCTGCAAACTGCGCCTCATCATTGGCATCAGCAATCGAGCCTGGTCTCAGACCGTCTCCAAGTGAAAAAGCAATATCATACGTTTTCATAATCTCACAAATGTCTTCGAAGTGGGTATAGAGGAAATTCTCTTGATGATGGGCAAGACACCACCTTGCCATAATGGCACCGCCTCTTGAAACAATTCCGGTCACCCGATCGACTGTCAGCGGAATATACCTTAACCTCACGCCCGCATGAATCGTGAAGTAGTCTACTCCTTGCTCTGCTTGTTCAATTAATGTGTCTCTGTACACGTCCCACGTCAAATCTTCTGCCACTCCATTTACTTTTTCAAGCGCCTGATAAATGGGAACGGTTCCTACTGGGACTGGGCAATTCCGTATGATCCATTCTCTCGTTGTATGAATGTCCTTTCCTGTAGACAGGTCCATCATGGTGTCTGCACCCCATCTGATCGCCCATGTCATCTTTTCTACCTCTTCATCAATGGATGATGTCACAGCTGAATTGCCAATATTCGCATTGATTTTGACGTGAAAATGCCTTCCAATAATCATCGGTTCACTTTCAGGATGGTTAATATTCGCTGGAATGACTGCTCTTCCGCTGGCTACTTCCTCTCTCACAAACTCAGGGCTTAGCTCTTCTCTTAACGCGATAAACTCCATTTCAGGCGTAACAATACCTTTTTTTGCATAATGCATTTGCGTCACACAGGCACCTTGTTTTGCGCGGAGCGGCTCATGATGAAAATCAGTATGAACATGATGAAAGGACTCTTTTTCCTTAGAACGATATCCGTTATCTTCTGGTTTCACATGGCGCCCTTCATAGCTTTCTGTATCCCCTCTTTCTTCGATCCATGCTGCCCTAAGGCGTTTTAATCCCTTAGTGACATCAATATGGGCTCTCTCATCAGTGTACGGTCCACTCGTATCGTACACACGAATCGGTTCATTTTGAATGTTCCCCGCCTGTGTCACAGTTTTTGAGAGAGCAATCTCCCTTTTTGGCACTAAAATGTCAGGTCTTGATCCTTTCTCATACACCTTTCGGCTGCCGTCAAAGCTTGATAATAAGGATTGAGTTGTTGGGGTATTTTTCTTTTCTTTCATTTGCTGTTCTCTCCTTCTCTTCTTGTCACCGGACAGGATGGAATCAGCACCAGCAAAAAACCAGGCTCTATGAACAGAACCTGGTTTCGTCGACAGAAATAAACATGAATGTCATCCATATGACCCATGTATCATCTTCAACTTCCCCACGCTGGTACGAGCCAGATCAGGTCCAAAGGGTTAAGAAGCATACACTTCTCTCTCAGCCCAACTGCGGGCACCCCTAGTCACATTATTTATTGATTTCCACAACAGTGTAGCATAGAGATGCCATGAAAAAAAGAAGTTTTAGGAAAATAGTTCCTTTCCACTACAAAAGAGATACAGCAAGCTTGATATGCACCTTTATATACATCATCTCTCCCAATCATTTCGATAAAATATGAAATAATCATTGATCTTTTTCTCCTAATATGTATAGTTAATCTAAACTGAGAATTTTTATACAAACTTTTCCAAAGGAAGTTCTAGTCGATTGCAAATATTTCTCGCATTTATCGTCGTAGGATTGTCAATTGCTCTGCCAGTTGGAGCGATCACGGTTGAAATGACAAAACAGGGATTATAAAACGGATTCTTTGATGGATGCTGAATTTGCTCAGTTTTTATCACTGCCATTTGTCCAAATCCCGCTCTGGCTGATCGGAGCAGTATTCTTAATAATTCGGATCAAGACATCCATTTAGCTGGCGAAAAAGTCAATAAATCATTCGCAAAAACGTACAGAAACGGCTTGCTTGTCGCGGTATCCCCTGTACTGGCAGATGCATATCCAAAAACAGATTCATCTGAATTTATGCTGGCTTCAGGCGGTATTTTGGCAGGGATTCTCCTTCATGACATCTGTCTTCTCCCCCTTGTATCCTTAACAAGAAAAGTGATGAATCGAACGATGATCAAAGGGACCTTCATTATTGCTGGTATTTTATTACTTGGATTTGGCTGTTATTTCTTTTACGAATTTTATACAGGCATCAAGGGTTATTTTTAAGAAAAGGCTAAAGTTCTTGAGGAACTTTAGCCTTTCTTATTCTCCAACCTATCGAGTCATGCCTGTTTGGCCTGTTTCAAATTGTGTTCTTCTCATATCTCTAAAGCGTGTGAAAGCACCCTCGTCTTTAATGACTTGGACAGCTCTTCCATCCGCATAACGAGTCGCTGCTTCTTCAACTTGTGATACGCCCTCTGACGTCAGACGTCCATCTGATTTAATGGCAATATACACATTTTCATCTGTCACCATCACCTGTGAGTCTGCAACGTGGTTCATTTTATTGACCCGGTTGGCAATTTTTCTTGAACGCTGGACGTTCTCTTGTTTATCGTAGCCAGAGAACGACATTTGGTTATGATAGTTCATATCTCCATGACTGTAGCGTCCATCTCCACCTGCGAGAGGCATTCGATCATCGGTTTGAGGACGGGTGCGATAATCAACATTCGTTGTGTTCCCACCGTTCATCCCCTCCATGAGTTCAGAAACTGGCCCTTGATGATCTTGATTATTGTCAGCCGCACGGTTATTCGAATGATATCCGACTGGCTGACCTGATTGATTATGACGTGTATCTACACCTGCATTATCATTTGTACCACATGCCGTTAACCCAATAGGAAGAAGCACTAATGCGATCGTTTTTTGCCATTTTTGTCTCAAACGAAAAACCCCCTGTACAAATTCAATCTCATGAGCGCGAAACAGGCTCTGTTTTAGCATGTACAGTTTGGGGAAAAATCAAGCTGTCAGTTATAAACAAAAAAAGGAACGATTGAGATCGTTCCTTCCAGATTGTTAAAATGATCTTTATTTTAGCCCTTTGTCTCTTTTTCAGCGTGACTTGAAAACCTTTGCAGTCTAGGAAGGACGAGTACCGGAGCGGAGCGAATTTGACATTCGTGAGCACCGGAGCGCAGACCTGACACCGAATGCGAGGGTTTGTCTACACGCTGAAAGGAACGATTGAGATCGTTCCTTCTGTCATTACTCTTCTTCGTCTTCTTCTGGCCTTGCAAAAACAGATTGACCTGGATATGGCTGCATATAAGGCTGAGCTGGATACCCCCCCATTTGGCCATAAGGAACAGGATTCGGATAATGTCCTGCCCACGGCTGATGCTGCTTCATGCCATCATCACATCCGCAGTCTTCCTTGCCATAAGCTTCATTTGAAACGTTTGGATAAAAGCCTTGATTCACGTTCGCATTGTCATTTGGGTGCATATGGTGGTGCCAGTGATGCCCATCGTTTGCATGATGTGCATGATGTTCCCCGTAATAAGCTGGCGCTTGATACGCAGGATAATACGGCTGAGCTGGGTATGGATATGGCATCATGTGATGGTGATAATATGGCTGGACAGGATAACAAAGACCTGAACCTGGTAAAATTGGCGATGCTGGCACCATTTGTTGCGGGTATGGATACATTGCCGGCATGTAATGTCCATGACCAAAACCATAATAAGGATCATATGAGTCATGATGCTGGTGATGGTGATGATGCTCTTTATTCTCAGCCATTCCTCCTACCGCTGCGCCTCCAACATTCGGCATTTGCGGGAAATTAGGAAGGTTTGGGTAATTGCTTTGCTCCATATCTTTTCCCTCCTCCTTTTGATGCGGAATATGAATAAACGGATCATACCCCTTTGCCACTTCATCTTTTAGATGGCCTTTATTTTCATCATAAAAATGGTCCTTGTTATTTTTATGGTCCTTATTTTCATGAAGAAAATGTTCCTTATTATCTTTATGGTCCTTATTTTCATCATAAAAATGTTCTTTGTTATCTTTATAGTCCTTATTTTCATGAAGAAAATGTTCCTTATTATCTTTATGGTCCTTATTTTCATCATAAAAATGTTCTTTGTTATCTTTATAGTCCTTATTTTCATGATGAACATGATCTTTGTGATCCTTTTTGTCATGAACATGATCTTTCTTTTCATGAACGTAATCTTTTTTCTCATGATGTTCTTTTTTGGGAGGAGGCGTGAATGGCTGGTAGAGATTGGTCTGATAATAGTTCACATCGACTTGTGGAAAAACTGGATGCTCGATCTTTGGCACTGGCGGTACATAAGGTACCGGTTCATTTGGCTTTTCTTTCGGCTTCGTATCTTGCACTTGCACGACATCTTTTGGCTTTTCTTTCACATACGGATGTTCTTTCGGCTTTGGCATTTCTTTTGCTTTGTGATGATCTGTTTTTACAGGAACACCACTAGATGGAATCTTGATCTTCATACCCGGCATGATCAAATCTGGGTTACTGAGTTGTGAATTTAGTTTTTTCAATTCTTGAAAGTCGACTCCGTATTTCTTTGAAATTTTCCAAAGGGAGTCTCCTTTTTGCACAATATGAATTTTCAACGTTTTCCCCTCCTATGCAAAACGTGAACGTAACGGTTATGTCAGAAGTACAATATGTTTCACCATAAATTTATGCCTATTTACAAGCCGATATGATAAAAACTTGTTTTCTGATAGGAGGGGCTGATTTATTATTTAATGGCGAGCATTTTATTCAGTGCAAGTAAAGCCTCTTTGGTAATGTCTTCATTGACCTGAATCAAACCGACCGGATCACCTTTCTCAATGCTTTCTAGTGACCATAACAAATGAGGAAGATCGATCCGATTCATGGTCAAACATGGACACATATCCGGATTGAGGGATTCAATTTGTTTATCTGGATGCTGATCTATTATCCGCTTGACTAAATTCATCTCTGTTCCAATCGCCCACTTGCTTCCTGCTGGCGCTTCCTTAATCGTATCAATAATAAATTTCGTTGAACCGGCAAGATCAGAAGCCCTGACGACTTCATGCGTGCATTCTGGATGGACAAGGATTTGAATGTCACGGTCTCTTTTTCTCGTTTCTTCAATATTCCGCACCGTAAATTTCTCATGGACAGAGCAATGGCCTTTCCATAAAATCATCTTGATGCGGGAAAGCGGCTGATCGGTGATGAGCTTTTCTTCTATTTGATCCCAGACAGCCATTTCTTCTAGTGAAATGCCTAAATCGAATGCCGTATTACGCCCTAAATGCTGATCAGGGAGAAACAGAATGCGCTCATTTTGTGTGAGCGCCCACTCCAGCACTTTTTTAGCGTTTGATGATGTCACAGTGGCCCCGCCATGCTTTCCGACAAATGCTTTAATATCAGCTGTTGAGTTGACATACGTAAGTGGAAGAATTGTCTCCCCAAACAGATCAGTGAGCTGCTCCCATGCTCTATCCGTTTGTTTCATGTTCGCCATATCTGCCATTGAACAGCCTGCTCTCATATCTGGCAATAGGACCTTTTGATTCTTGTTTGACAGCATGTCTGCCGTTTCAGCCATGAAGTGAACACCGCAGAAAACAATGTACTCCGCTTCCTTGTTGTCCGCGGCTATTTGTGCGAGCTGCAATGAATCTCCTGTTGCATCTGCGAATTGGATGACTTCATCCTTTTGATAATGATGCCCTGGTATAAAGAGTTTTGATCCAAAGGATCGTTTAATGTCTAACACACGCTGCTTCATCTCTTCAACAGATCGGTGTTTATATTCTTCTGGCATCATGGCTGCATGTTGTTTCGCAAGTACATCAAGCAGTGACATGAGTTGTTCCCCCTTTATGACTGAATTCCATATTCATACTAAAATCAAATGCTGGAACAGAATGTGTCAGAAAACCAAGTGAAATAAGGTCGACACCTGTCCCTCTGTAACTTGGCAATGTCTCAAGCGTGATGCCTCCTGAAGCCTCAGTCAGAATTGTCTCCGGTGTCATTTGTTTAAAACGTTTTACCTCGTCCGGAGAGCAGTTGTCAAACATGATGACATCGGCTTTTGCATCAATGGCTTCCTTTAGCTGCGTTTCTGATTCAATTTCTACTTCAATTTTCACCATATGACCCGCATATGCTCTTGCTTTCTCTACAGCTTCACGAATAGAGCCGCATGCGGCAATATGATTATCTTTAATCATCACCCCATCTGATAAGCCGAAGCGATGATTCTTTCCGCCCCCTGTCTTCACAGCATATTTCTCTAACATACGCAAGCCGGGAGTCGTTTTTCTCGTATCACAAATCGTAATCGACGGATCCGCTAATCGCTGCACCGCTTCATGTGTTAATGTGGCGATACCTGTCATGCGCTGCAAGACATTCAAAATGACCCTTTCTCCTTTTAATAAGTCGCTGACCGGCCCCTTTATTTTCGCCAGCACAGCGCCTGAATGAATCCAATCACCTTCCTCAAAAAACAACTCAGCTTGAATCTGTTCATTCAGCAGGCGGTACCCTATGTCAATGACTTGAGAACCTGCCAATACACCCGATTGTTTTGCGATGATGTATGCTGTTCCTTTCTTTTCTCCAAAAATGGCATCAGCTGATACATCTCCAAAGCCAATATCTTCTGTGAAAAAATGAGTCATCATTTGTTTTAACTGTAAACGTTCCATTTGGCACCGATCCTTTCATTTTTCATCATATGAATGTGGCCTTTTTCATGGACAATCTGCATGCCCCGCCACAAAGCATCATTCCGATTTGGATAATCCATTCGAAAATGGCCACCTCTGCTTTCTGTACGAAGTAATGCAGACTTCACAAGGCAAATCGCTAATGCCCATTGATTGCTTAATTCGATCTGTTCACTTGTGATATTCTTCACATTTGTTTGCTGATAAGGGACTTGCTGTAATACTTGAAGCAAGGTCTTTAGCCCTTTTTCGTCTCTTACAATTGCGACATATGTCATCATCCATTGTCTCAACTGATCCTCTGAAATCGCTGGGACGGACCATACTTCTTGAATAGAAAAAGATGGGACTGTTTTTTTCGGTTTAGGTACCTGTTCAATTCTCCGTGCCGCTTTGTTTCCTAAAACGAGACCTTCCAAGAGAGAATTACTCGCTAATCGGTTCGCTCCGTGTAATCCTGTACAGGCCGCTTCTCCGATAGCAAAAAGAGATGGAACAGTGGTTTCTCCATATTCATTCACGCAGATTCCGCCCATTAAAAAATGCATACCAGGGGAAACTGGGAGCCTGCCGCTTGCCAAATCGATACCTGCCCGTTCACACATTTCAGCAATGGCTGGAAAACGAACTGAGAAATGTGGAATTTCGCTGATATTGAGATACAGATCATGACCTAATTGCTGCTCATGAAAAATAGCTCTAGCGACCACATCTCTAGGCGCTAAATCAGCTTGTGGGTGAATGCCTTTCATCATCCTCCTGCCTGTTTCATCTTCTAAATAGGCTCCCTCTCCCCGGACTGCCTCTGAAACGAGACCGACTGCTTTTCCAGCGATCGTCAAGAGGGTGGGGTGGAATTGAACAAATTCAAGATCTGCTAATTGTGCCCCGGCTCGATAGGCCATCATCAGTCCGTCTCCTGTTACAGAAGGGTCATTTGTGTTTGTTTCATATAGGGAGCCGCAGCCGCCCGTGGATAAAACAACTGCATCTGCGGTCATGGTATGGACGTGTCCTTTCTCGTCTTTCCACACCACACCCATGCAGGTTCCTTCTTCATGGACCAATAGATCAATGACATGGTGATATTCGTATAAATGAATATGTGAGCCAAGCTGACTTTTTAAATACTGCACGAGTGTTTTGCCTGTTTGGTCTCCTCCTGCATGCAAAATGCGATGAGTCGTATGTGCCCCCTCTTTACCTAATTGCGGCTCGCCCGTCTCCGTTTGATCAAATGGACAGCCTTCTTCTACGAGCTGCTCTACCAATTGCTTTCCAAGACTTACGATCTCTTGTACCGCCCTCTCATCATTGTGATCACAGCCGGCAGCTAATGTGTCTTGTACATGCTGATGAACTGAATCCTGTGCTGAAAAGGCAGCAGCGATTCCTCCTTGTGCAAGCATGGAATTACTAGAGGAAAATTGTTTTTTTGTCATCATGATAACTTGGCAGCTTTCTGAAATGGTTTTTGCAAAGGAAAGCGCTGCAATGCCTGATCCCACCACAATGACTTTTTTGATTGATGACACCTTCGCCCCTCCTGTCATTTACACCTGTCTTGACACATATCATTACACAACACTACAATAAATACAAGAAAAAATTTTCTCATAGGAGATGGATGGATTGGTTTATTTAGATTACGCAGCTTCTACACCTGTTTCAGAGGAAGCACTGCATGTTTTTCAGCAGCTAAGTCAAGATTGCTACGGGAATGCAAGCAGTCTTCATGATGCAGGTGGAAGAGCAAATGACATACTGACTTACAGCAGACAATCATTCGCTGCCATTCTTGAGGGCGAACCAGACGGCATCTACTTTACAAGCGGCGGAACAGAATCCAATCTTCTGGCGATTCAATCGATCGCAAATGGTCTGCCAGCACACAGGCAGCATGTCATCACAACTTCTGTAGAGCACCCTTCTGTTCATCACGCGGTTAGTAGCTTAGAGCGTCTTGGCGTGAAGGTCACAATCATTGAACCGAATCAAGATGGGATCATCACTCAGGACATTCTCAAAGAAGCATTATTGCCTGAAACAGGACTAGTATCTATTCAGCATGCTAATTCAGAAACAGGGATTATCCAGCCGCTCGCTGAATTAGCACCCCTTTTAAAAGAAAGGCACATTCTTTTTCATACAGATGCCGTGCAAACATTCGGAAAGATTCGTGTGTCCATCAAGGAGCTTGGGGTTGATGCCGTGTCCATCTCTAGCCATAAAGTGTATGCACCTAAAGGAGCTGGTGCTGTCTATATGAGCGCTCATGTTCCTTGGAAGCCTTTATATTCAGGTGCAGTTCAGGAAGGTGGCTTCCGCCTTGGAACAGTGAACGTTCCATGCATCGGTGCTTTTGCTGCTGCAAGTGAACAATTGATGCTTAAGCTGGATGAGCAGCAACGACAGAATGAGCAGCTTCGTGATTATTTTCTTCAGCAGCTGAAAATGAGACATCTTCCTGTTCGTACACTTCAAAACAATGGCAATCGCCGCATGCTGCCTCATATTATTGGTTGTTTTTTTGAAGGGTTTGAAGGACAATATGTAATGTTAGCATGTAACCGGCATGGGGTTTGTATATCGACTGGAAGCGCATGTGCTTCTGGTTATCACCATCCTTCCCCGGCTGTGAAGGCATTGCACGTATCAGATCGTGATGCTCTTCAATTCATTCGAGTATCATTTGGATCGAAGTCATCAAAAGAGGACATCGATCAGCTTTTGCATACATTTGAACAATTGCAAAAGGAGAAGAAAGGAGCATAAGACGTGGAGCAAGAGAGGAAACTCATTGGCGAAGAGAGAAGAAACGCCATTTTAGAGTGGCTGAAAGAAACAGATTCACCGCTCACCGGAAGCTTTTTGGCTAAAAAGGCGGCTGTCTCTCGACAAGTCATTGTACAAGATATGTCACTATTGAAAGCAAAAAACGAACCCATTATTGCTACAAGTCAAGGCTATGTATATATGGCACCGCAGCATGCGCCAGAAAGAGAAATTGAACAAATCATCGCCTGCAAGCATAATCCTGTTCGTACAGAAGAGGAACTAACCTTGATTGTAGACTTTGGTGTGACGGTGAAAGATGTGATCATAGAGCACCCCGTTTACGGTGAACTAACGGCCTCTATTCGCGTCAGCACTCGCAAGCAAGTAGCTGATTTCGTCCATCACATTTCTAACACGGGCGCCTCCTACTTGTCAGAACTAACAGACGGCGTGCATTTACATACACTCACTTCTTACAGTCAAAAGCAGCTTAACCAAGCCATTCAAGCACTCGATGACGCTGGTTTTTTAATTAAAGACTAAAAAAAGTGTCCTGCAAGGGACACTATTTTTCATTCGTTAGTTCATATGTTTGGTAGCTGCCGAGCAGTTTGACCTCACAGCCAATCGCTTCTAATTCCTGAATCGCGCCAGGGACAAGGACATCATCCATTTCTTTTTCAATATCTATTATAAATAAATAGTGTCCAAGACCCGTTTTTGTCGGACGAGATTCAATTTTTGACAAGTTGAGATTCCGCCAAGAAAAAGCAGATAACACGCGATGCAATGCACCTGATTGGTCATCCTTTGGCAGACTGACGACAATGGTCGTTTTTGGCTTCGATGAGAACCCAGCATTCATTGGGAACGACGCCTTAGGATCTTTATGTAAAATAACAAAGCGTGTATGATTGTGCGGATAATCATGAATGTCTTTTTTTGCAATCGTTAAACCATATGTTTGCGCGGCAATTTCATTGGCAATGGCCCCAGCAGCCTCATCCGGATGCTCACTGATATATTTGGCTGCATAGCCTGTTGATTCTACTGGACGATGCGGAATATCTGGGTACTGCTTTTTCAGAAATTGATGACACTGGGCAATCGCGTGCGGATGTGATTGGATCACATCTAATGTCTCCCAGCTTTCCGCTCTTGATGGGTGGACAAGCAAATGCTGCCGAATCGGTGCTGTCATTTCACCAACAATGGACAGCGCTTCCTCATGAATTAAATAATCAATCGTTAAGTTCACAGATCCTTCGAGTGCATTTTCAAGTGGAACGACCGCCAAATCGACTTCGCCTTTTGACACAGCATCCATACATTGCGGAATCGTTGCATAGGCACGCTGCACTGCATCTGCTGGAAAGCAAGAGCATACGGCCAAATGAGTAAATGTTGCCTCTGGTCCAAAATAACCTACAGTTAATTGCTTCATCTGCTATGATCTCTCCTTTTACGCCCCAGAACCTAGAATTTCAACTTTTTCGACAAATTCAAGTTTTCTTAATTGATTCATGACTGTATTGATATCATCTGCCATACCAGCCGTGCTAATGGATAGGGTGACATTCGCTCTTCCCTGCAGCGGAATCGTTTGGTGAATGGATAACACATTACAGCCAGAGTCCGCCACAATTTGAAGCAGCCTTGACAGAGCCCCAGACCGATCCTCAAGGTGGAAAAACAATGTGATGATCTGCTCTTTCACCATCGTATAAAATGGAAAAACAGCATCTCTGTATTTATAAAAAGCACTGCGGCTTAAATCCGCTTGTTGAACAGCATCGGCAACTGAATCCGCTTTTTTGCGATCGAGAAGCTTTTTGACTTCAAGCGTTTTTCGCATCGCATCTGGAAGGACATCCTCTCTTACTAAATAGAACGTTTCTTCTTTCACCTGTTTTCTCCCCTTTTAAAAACGGGAGAGCCCATGGACTGGACCCTCCTTTTGATCAATCAATAAATTCAAATTCAAATTCAAGCAGACGAATGATGTCGCCGTCTTTTGCACCACGCTCACGCAAGGCATCATCGACACCCATTCCGCGCAGTTGTCTAGAGAATCGTTTCACGGACTCGTCTCTTGAGAAATCTGTCATCTTAAACAGTCGCTCAAGTGCTTTACCCGTTATGACAAACGTACCGTCAGGATCTCTTGTGATCTCAAATGGCGCGTCTCCCTCATCAAACCTGTACATCACGCGGTTATCAGACAGTTCCTCTTCATTATAGAGCGGGAATTCCGGTGTTGTTTCAAGCTGATTGGCGATTTCAAATAAAAGCTCACGAAGCCCTTCTCTTGTGATCGCACTAATTGGGAACACTTTATAGTCATCCGTTAATTTTTCTTTAAATGCCGCTAGATTGTCAGCTGCTTCTGGCATGTCCATTTTGTTCGCTACAATGATTTGTGGACGCTCAGTCAATCTCATATTGTATTGCTCAAGCTCTTCATTAATCGTCACATAATCTTCGTACGGGTCACGCCCTTCAAGTGCTGACATATCAATGACATGGACAATAACCCGTGTCCGCTCAATGTGGCGTAAAAATTGATGACCTAAGCCAACGCCTTCGTGCGCTCCTTCGATCAGTCCTGGCAGATCCGCCATGACGAAGCTTCGGTTATCATCTGTTTCGACAACTCCTAGGTTCGGCACAAGCGTTGTGAAATGATAATCCGCAATTTTCGGTTTCGCAGAAGAGACAATTGAAAGCAGTGTCGACTTCCCGACACTTGGGAAACCAACAAGTCCAACATCTGCAAGTACTTTTAGTTCTAAGATGACGTCACGTTCTTTTCCCGGCTCACCGTTTTCAGAAAGCTGCGGTGCAGGGTTTGCCGGTGTTGCGAAACGTGAATTTCCACGTCCGCCTCGTCCGCCTTTTGCAATGACTGCCCGCTGTCCATGCTCTGTTAAGTCAGCGAGTACTTGTTCCGTCTCTGCATCTGTCACGACCGTACCGGGCGGAACTTTGACAATCATTTCTTCCGCATTTCGGCCATGCTGGTTTTTACTCATTCCATGCTCGCCGCGATCCGCCTTAAAATGGCGCTTATAACGAAAGTCCATCAACGTTCTGAGTCCTTCGTCTACTTCAAATACAACATCTGCACCATTTCCGCCGTCGCCGCCAGCTGGTCCGCCTTTTGGCACATATTTTTCACGACGGAACGCCACCATACCGTTTCCGCCGTCACCGCCTTTAACATACACTTTAACCTGATCTACAAACATAACTTCCTCCGTTTCTCTGCATCACATATCTCGTTCTTGCCTCAAACAAAGCTCAATCATGGACTCATGACTTGTCACATGAAATTGAGCTACACTCATACATGGATAGTTTGCGTCATGAAACGCATTTAACGCATCCAAACTTGTTAATTTTCCTTTGAAATCAAAATATAAGACCACATCATTCTCTTCTTGATCTGTTTGGAACGTGACCGTTAAATGATTTTCAGTTTTTTGGCAAACTGATTGATCGAATATCGAAAACAACTCCTGTGATACCGTTAGCAGCTGCGATTCATATGCTGATAAGTCTCGGGTTTCACCAAGCACTTCATATTCTAGGGTGATAAAATGCGACTCCCAATTAAATGTTAGAAAGTAATAGGCCAATTGGGGAATTTTTAAATTTGAGAGTTTGGATTCATGCTGTGCTTCAATGACCATTTCTTCTATAATTTCAAACACCCGGTCATATTTTTCTAATGTCAAGTTGCCCTTGATCAGCTGCAATTTATTCATCCAGTCGTGTCTTGAACGACTGAGCAGATAGATCAATTCATTTGTTAATGCAACGTGAATTAATTTTTCGTTTTGTTTACTTGGTATCTCTTCCATTATCGCACTCCCAATCGTTTGGTCTCTCTTTTAGGAGTCTTATCATCACTATGTCTCCCTGAATTATAACAGAGAAGACAGCATAGAAAAACACTAGTTATGTGAGGAAAGGTTGTTTTTTCTGATCTATAGGAGAAAATGAGGCAAAGTCAGCAAATGTTCTTTGATATTTATGGAGTGCATCTTCTTTTATCATCTTCGATACTACTTGTAAAAAGTGAAAAAAACTCCAGTCAATGACCGGAGTTTTTAGCAATTATTGTGCCGCAGGATATACGCTCACTTTTTTACGGTCACGACCGAAACGTTCGAATTTAACTGTTCCGTCGATTTTAGCGAAAAGAGTGTCGTCGCCTCCGCGTCCAACGTTTTCACCTGGATAGATTTTCGTTCCACGTTGACGATAAAGGATAGAACCACCAGTTACGAATTGACCATCAGCACGTTTAGCGCCTAAACGTTTAGACTCAGAGTCACGTCCGTTCTTTGTAGAACCTACCCCTTTTTTAGATGCGAAAAATTGAAGATCTAATCTAAGCATGAAGTTCACCTCCTATTTTTTTGTAGATATTCTCACATAATCGTGATAATCTCGTTCGATTGTCTCTAAGGAAACGACCATGCCTTCTAAAAGCAGCTGGGCTTTTTCAAAGGATACTGGATCTGTATCAGCTGGCAATTCAAAAGAGAAATAGCCGCCTTCTTCACCAATATCGAGCAGTGGATCCATTCCTGTCAGTGCAATAATTGAATTGACTGAGCCGAAAACAACAGCAGATACACCTGCACAAACGAGATCCTGACCTTTTTCAGCAAACTCGGCATGTCCAGTCATCTGAAAAGACGTAATGCTTTCATCTGCTGCCGACCGAGTAATGGTTGCTTTGATCATATCACTCACACGCCTTAAGCGTTGATTTTTTCGATAACAACTTTAGTGTAAGGTTGACGATGACCTTGTTTCTTGTGGTTGTTTTTCTTCGGTTTGTACTTGAACACAGTAATTTTCTTACCGCGACCTTGTTTTTCAACTTTAGCCGTTACTGTTGCTCCAGCAACTGAAGGGTTACCCACTTTGACAGTGTCTCCGCCGACAAACAATACGTTTTCGAAAGTTACTGTTTCACCTGCTTCAGCAGCTAGTTTTTCAACATAAACAGTTTGACCTTCTTCAACTTTTACTTGTTTACCACCAGTTTCGATAATTGCGTACATCTCTGCACCTCCTAATAAACTCAGACTCGCCGAATACAGGGGGCCTTAGGCTCTTTACACCTGCTTCGCGCGGTTGTAGCACGGGTGCTACATATCCATAACATTAAAAAATATATCAAATTAGAAGCAGAATGTCAACGTATTTTCATCACTAGTACGGCAAAAGGAGCTCTTCCATTGAGGAGTTGGTTCTTCGATCTGAAAAATACGCATGGAGCAGTTCATTTTCGTCAAGCTGGCTCATTTTCACGCCATCTCTTTCAATAATAATCGGATGCTTACAGCCTCTTTGGAATCGCGCCATTACTTCATATACTTTTTCCTCAGCGCTCGCTCTCAGCGGAATAAGCTTTTCTACCTTTTGCTCTTTTTTACCGTAATAGCGTTCTAGTAAAAAGCGGACCCTGACGTAATGCCGCTGCCGGTGTTCCATTACGAGTGAATAGGCTAAAAAAGTGAGCAGCACCCAGCCGTTGAATTGCAGCGGCGCAAACAAAAGCAACCCTGCAGTCAATAGAACGAAAAAGACAAGTGAGCCTTTTATGGCAAGGGTATGTGCACGTTGGAAAGGGTAATATGCTGATAAGAGCAAAAAGAATAATTTCCCGCCATCAAGCGGCCAAATAGGCAAAAGATTCACAAGAAAAATCGCCATATTATAAAAAGTGAACATCGTAAAAATGTCGTGCGAAATAAGAGAAGTTTCCATGAAAATCCATGCCATAAGCTGGAGCGGTACATGCTGGAGCGGCCCGCATAAAATGACCGCCAACTCTTCCTTTAGCGGACGGTTCCCATGCTCTTCTACTTCTACCGCTCCGCCAAATGGCAGTAAAAAAATCCGCCGAATGCGCCAATGATAATAGCAAGCAGCCGCTGCATGTCCAAGCTCATGGACAAAGACGATGATGAGCAGACAAAGCAGCGGCTTGATTTGACCAGAGAGAATCGCAAACGCCATCACAATCCACAGCAGCGGATGAATGTGAATTTTCGTCAGCATGACCAGCCATCTATTCAAAGGTCATCACCTGAATAGGATCGATAAACTGTTCATTTTGCTTAATGGCAAAGTAATATGTGCCCTTTCCTTGATCATCAAGTGAGATCTGGCCAATTTTCTCACCCTTATCGACAAAATCGTATAAGGCCACATCGGCTTCCTTTAATTGACCGTACCAGCTATAGCTGTTATCCGCATGCTGCACGACCACTGTAAGCCCTGTGTCACTTTTCTTTTTCACTTCTACTACATAGCCTTCCTTCATACTATCAATCGCTTCAGCCGATGTTTCGACTTTGACACCTGCTCCATTTTGCGTAAAGGATTCCTGCACTTTTCCAGAAGCAGGTACAGCCAGTTCTTGGTTCGCTTGTACATCTTTTTGGTCTGCCTTTTTGTCGGTTAAAAAGGCAAGGGGGTTTCCAACTGTTTTCTCAAACCAGTGATTGGCAGCAGCAAATTGAAAATCTTGCTCAAAGGTCTGCGTAATGATCGGCTTCAGCTGCTGAAACGGCCCTGCCTGACCTTTAAATGAAATGGCTGCAATCAACACAAGGGACGCAGATAATAAACATTTAAGCACAAAAGCATTGGGGTTAAATAACGGATGCCGATATTTCTTCGGCTGGTGAGACGACGACTCAAAGGAAGACGACCCTGAATGCTTTTCTTCCTCTGTCAGCATGACCCATGGAGGGATATCTTCTTTTTTCTTGAAAGTCGTCTTCTTAGGTGGAGCAGCTGGCTGCTTCGTTTTGCGGCGCTGCGCAATTTTCTTTCGGTACTCGTCCACTCTTTTCATGAGATCACCCTTTACATACAAACAGTTTGTACATTTTATGTGACGACCTCATCTGATATGCAACAAAAAGACCGATTCTCATCGAATCGGTCTCATCTTACTTGAATGCTTATGCTCTTACACCAAAAAATGCTTTCAGCTTCGCAAACATTCCTTTGTTTTCATCTTCAAATGATTGAAGCGGAACAGATTCGCCTAGTACACGGCGGGCGATATTACGATACGCAATCGATACTTTGTTTTTAGCATCCATGACAATCGGTTCACCATTGTTTGAAGCCTTAATCACGTCATCATCATCTGCGACAATGCCAAGAAGATCAATCGATAAGTGATGTACAACTTCATCCACATCCATTGAATCGCCACTTTTCGCCATGTGTGTACGAATACGGTTGACAATCAAACGAGGTGGTTCGATATCTTCTTGTTCTAACAAGCCGATGATACGGTCAGCATCTCTCACAGCTGAGATCTCAGGCGTCGTCACGACAATTGCCTTATCTGCACCAGATACAGCATTTTTAAAGCCTTGCTCAATTCCAGCAGGGCAATCAATGACGACATAATCAAAGTCTTGTTTCAATGATTGAATTAATTCTTTGATCTGCTCCGGCTCTACAGCCGTTTTATCGCTTGTTTGAGCAGCGGGTAAAAGATACAAAAGATCCTCGAAACGCTTATCTTTTACAAGCGCTTGGTGAATTTTACATCTTCCTTCTACTACATCGACTAGATCATAAATAATGCGGTTCTCAAGCCCCATCACGACATCTAGATTCCGAAGGCCAATATCGGTATCCACTAGACACACTTTTTTCCCTTGAATTGCTAGTGCTGTGCCTAAGTTTGCAGATGTTGTTGTTTTGCCAACGCCGCCTTTTCCTGAGGTAATCACAATAGCCTCGCCCAATTTCACATTCCTCCCTCAAGCCTTGTCAGATTAGGTCTTATATGAGCCAATTGCTGCAGGCGTTCAATGATCATGTTGCCATCTATATCTAAATAAGCACATTCCATTTCGTTTCCATCTTCTTTTTGATCTGGTGCACGGTTAAGCACTTGTGCGATGCGAAGCTGTGTTGGAATCATACGAGATGCCGCAATGACAGCTTGTTTATTCCCATTACATCCAGCATGTGCCACGCCTTTTAAAGCGCCGAGCACAAAAATATTTCCCCCTGCACGAATCGTTCCGCCAGGATTGACATCTCCTATTAATAAGAGATCTCCTTCGACATACAGCACCTGTCCAGAGCGCACAATTTTGGCTACAGAGGTAATTTCGGCCTCTGCTTTTAATCGTCTCGCCTCTTCAGTTGACATGACGTCACTTTCAATGGAGTGAATGACGAGATGTTCATTTTCAGAGACCGCTTCAGTCAAACGCATTTCCTGATCCTCTGTTAAATACCGAAAACCAAGCTTAATATGCACATTGACCTTATGCCCTTCTCTACCATCTGTATATTGCTCAAGTAAAAGAACCTCTCGCAAGCCAGAAAGAAGGTCATCAAACGAACAGTCATCATTTAACTGTAATGTTAATCCGTTTTTTGTACCTTTTATCGTCACATATTGCTGTTTTTGAGTTTTCAAGATGCTCACCTCAACAACATACTCATTTCGCCGTAATTGGACAAACTCCTGCTTTTATTCGTCGATCAGTCCTTGTTTCATATTGATGAAAAAGAGCCTAAGCGGCACAACAAGTATGAGAGACGCAGCAGTATTTAAAAGAATCGTTGGAATAAAGCGTTCGATGACATACGTATTAAACGGCATAATTCCTGGTTGAATTGTCGCTTGAACGCCGTATACATAAAACTCCATCACGGAAACAGCAATAATCGACAGAAAGACGACCACTAGCATATTCGTTTGCAGAACTTTAAAGGCTTTCGCTAGCAAATAGCAGAGCGCTCCAAAGCCAAACATATGAACACCAAGTATGCCTGTATACGAAATATCATATAAAAGTCCAAAGATAAAACCGAAAATCACACCATATTTTTGATTCACAAAAGCAGTCATAAATACAAGTGCGAGTAAGATGAAATGAGGAGCTAAAATTTGATTGTCTGAAACAAATGGGAGCTTCACTAGATCGACAAAAATACTGTCAAATACGAAGATAAACAACATGACGAAAGCAAGAAGGACACGTCTCACGAGCCTTCCTCCTTCGTCAATTCAGATGCATCTGCCGTACTTGAGCTGCGATTCACCACAATCACGCGGTCTAAATTGTTGAGTTCAGCCGCTGGTTCTACATAAATAATTTTTGTCAGGCCGTAATGATCTGGCTCGATTTCACTCACCTTACCAATCGTCAAGCCTTGCGGGAATACGCCCCCTGCTCCAGATGTTTCAACAAGATCTCCTTTTTTGACATCTCCATCTGCATCAGATTTCAGAATATTCATTGTCAGCATTTTTTTCTTACTGTCATAACCGTTAATAATTCCGTTGAGTTCTTCTTTGCCCTTTTTCGCAAAAATTTTCGTTGAAATTCTATTATTTTGGTCCGTAGAGCTTAGCAACCTTACAGTTGAAGTAAAATTGTTGAGCTTATCACTTTCAATTTTCCCAATTAACGCACCACTCTCATTTGTGACCGCCATATCTTTGTCAACGCCTTGTTTTTTCCCTTTATCAATCATCACAAAGCTATCCCAAAGGGACGGGTTTCTCGCGATAACCGTTGATAGAATTGGCGTATAATCACGAATAGAGTTCACATATCCGAGCTGCTTGCGAAGCTTTTTGTTCTCATCTTCTAGCTCTTGAAGTTTCGCCTCATATTGAGTTTGTCCATCAAGTTTTTTTCGAAGACGCTCGTTTTCATCATATGTGTTCTTTAAATCTTGTACGTTCCCATAAATACCGGCAATAAATTGTGATGGTTTATGAAAGACACCTTGAAAAAAGCCTGTCGTATCCCCCACTAATTTTTCCGGCCATGAAGCACCTCTGCCGCTTTTCACTGAAAAACCAATCATGGCCACCAGTACGATGACACAGACAAGGAGCAACATTAATCTTTTATTCATAAAAAACTGCGGCATGTCTTACACCTCTTTATTTACGCCCGATTATCGATTATCTTTAGATTTTCCTTTGAACAAATGAATGTGCTCTAGTGCTTTTCCTGTACCGATTGCCACACAGTCAAGCGGGTCTTCAGCAATAATGACTGGCATCTTCGTTTCATCACTAATGACTTTGTCAAGATTACGCAGCAATGCACCGCCGCCTGTTAAAACGATTCCGCGGTCCATAATATCTGCTGCCAGCTCAGGCGGGGTTTTTTCAAGTGTCATTTTCACCGCATCGACAATTGTTTCCACCGTATCGCGAAGCGCTTTTGCAATCTCATCTGCCGTAATAGAGATCGTTTTTGGCAGACCTGTTAAAAGGTCACGGCCGCGAATATCCATCTCATCATGTACATCAGGCTGTGCAGAACCGATTTCCATTTTAATGGCTTCTGACGTACGGTCACCGATCATCAGGTTATACGTTTTACGGATGTAGCTGCTGATCGCATCATCCATTTCATCTCCTGCCACGCGGATCGACTGTGAGGTCACAATGCCGCCAAGAGAAATAATAGCTACCTCTGTTGTACCGCCGCCAATGTCTACAACCATACTTCCTGTTGGCTCCCATACAGGCAGGTTAGCACCGATCGCCGCAGCAAATGGCTCTTCAATCGGGTATGCGTCACGTGCACCAGCTTGTCTTGTTGCATCAATGACTGCACGCTCTTCTACAGCTGTAATACCAGATGGTACACATACCATCACGTAAGGTTTACGAGCAAAAAGCCCTTTGCCTTTTAATGCTTGATTAATGTAATATTTCATCATTGTTGCTGTCGTCTCGTAATCTGCAATGACTCCGTCTTTCATCGGGCGTAGTGCCACAACATTACCAGGTGTACGGCCAATCATGTTTCTAGCGTCATTTCCGACCGCCACTATAGACTTCGTATCAGTTTCCAAAGCTACGACCGAAGGTTCTCTTACAACAATGCCTTTTCCTTTAATAAAAACAAGCGTATTCGCTGTTCCAAGATCTATTCCAAGGTCTTTTGTACCAATTCCAAACATATGTATGTATCTTCCTTTCTTAAACCAAAATTCCCTTTAGGGAAAAACTCATAAACTCTATTATATCGTAAAACATTGAAAAAAAAAGTGTTACAAATACCCTTTTTCCTTCAAACTCACAAATTTTTGATCACCTATGACAAGATGATCAAGCAGCTGTATTCCAATCAGCTTTCCACATTCAAAAAGTCGCTGTGTAACTTCAATATCTTCCCTGCTGGGCGTCGGATCTCCAGATGGATGGTTGTGCACACATATAAATGAAGCCGCCGAACGTTTAAAGGCCTCTTTGAAAATTTCACGCGGGTGAACGATCGATGAATTCAGGCTTCCAATAAACACGGTATGTTTATGAAGAACTTGATTTTTGGTATTGAGATAAAGACAAACGAAATTTTCCTGTGTCAAAAATCTCATATCTTCCATCACAAAGTTCGCTCCGTCTTCTGGTGTGCGGATCACATAGCGGTTATCCGTCGTTTGATGGTGTAATCTAGTGCCGAGTTCTAAAGCAGCTAAAAGAGAAATCGCCTTCGCCTTTCCAACTCCTCGGATCTTCGACATTTCTTCAATTGAGGCTTCTTTTACAGAGCGAAGACCGCCAAATGTTTGCAGAAGTCTTGCGGAAATTTGGAGAACTGATTCTTTTTTTGTGCCTGTTCTTAGAAGGATCGCAACAAGTTCATGATTTGACAAACTGCTGGGCCCGTATTTGATAAATCGTTCTCTCGGTTTTTCATCATGAGGGAAATGCTTTAGCAGCATAGGGAAATCGTTCAGGATGACCACTCCTTTTAGAATTCCTTCCTGTCTTCAAAAAGGGGTGATTCCAAAGGTTTCAAGCACTCTGACTGTTTTCGCAATAGGTAGACCTACAACGGAAAAATAATCACCATCTATTTTTTGAACAAACAGTGCGCCTTTCCCTTGAATGCCATAACTTCCCGCTTTATCAAGGGGCTCGCCCGTATTGATATAGCGATCTATTTCATTTTGAGTCAGCGTCCAAAATGTCACTTCTGTCTGTTCATAAAATGTTTCTTTTCTATTCTCTGACTGAACCGTGACACCCGTCAAGACTTGATGTGTCTTTCCTGATAATAATTGAAGCATGAAAGCCGCTTCTTTCTTATCTTTTGGTTTCCCAAGACATTTGCCGTCAATTGCAACAATTGTATCTGCACCAATGATCACAGCTTTAGGATTTAATCTTTGAATATCATTTGCTTTTTGTTCTGCCAACCATTGGACGTTCTCAGCAGGAGAAAGGTTTCGATTTATTTCTTCTTTTAAATGACTTGCTTGAATATCATAAGAAAACCCTGCTAGATCAAGCAATTCTTTTCTTCTAGGTGATTGAGATGCGAGAATCAATTGGTTCATGTTTGTTCATCCTTTCAGGGTTTAGCCTAAGAAGTAAGATACCCATTCATCCTAGCAAATGTACATCTTACCGACAATCTACGAAAATTCATTTTTCATGTACCTTCATCATTATGTTGGATGTAAAAGAAAAAAACTAGTCATTTTTTGACTAGTTTCGTTTCTAAAAAAATGATTTTACGTATTTAATTGATCAAGCAGTGCCTGCTGAGATTTCCAGCCGTTTTCAGCAGTTGGGTCATTTAATAGCTGCACAGCTTTTAGCAAACTGCTTTTAGCCGATGCGTCCGCTGTTTTGGCACTTTCAAGCTCAGAAATCAGCTGCGTGACTTCCTTTTGATCCACTTCATCGCCGGCAATCACTTTAGAGGATAATACAGATGCCTTTTCTATTAAACTAGTCAGCTCATCCGGTACTTGAAATGAGAGCTCCTTTCCTCCCCACGCCTCAAAGTGCTGATCGATCAGCTTCTTCCCTACAGCGCTTGTCATTCCCTGCTCTGTCGCAAGCCCAGCAATGACATAATATCCATCATCCATTGAGACCTTTTTCCCCGCATATCCTGCATCTTTTAAGTTTCCAACTAAGTCATCTGCTCCTTTTTCAGAGGAAAATTTCCCAGCCTGTACAACAAAGGTTGACAAACTGCCAGAGGCACTTTTTTCATCGTTGTTCTCTTTTGATTCATCCGTAGTATCTGCTTTCGGCGCATCCCCGCCGGCTTTCATCGATGATTGATTTCCAGATCCAGATGCTGAGACACTGATATCTCCACCTGATGGACTTGGTGTACCATCTTGACTTAAACTAAGCGCAAACACCCCAAGGCCTGTCCCAAGCACCACCGCAAACACAATCGTTGTCATCACTCTCTTGAAGGGGCCGCGGTTTTTACCAAACTTCTGATCAAAGGAGCCTTTTTTCTTTTGATAAGGCGTGACGACCTTTGGATCAGAATGATAAATATGATCAGCTGCATCATCCCATTGGAAATCTTCTTCTTTCGGTTTAGACGAATCTTCCTGAGAAGCCGCTGTCTCCTGTTCCGACTGCCTCTTTTCCTCCCAATTCGAAAACGTCACTTGATCTTCTTGCTGTTTTGGCGGCTGATGATCATCTTCATGCAGTATTTCTTCCTTGCCATTAATATTGACCTTGAGCCCTTGTTTTTTTGCCTGCCTCTTTTTCACTGTCATTCCCCGCTTTCTGACATGTTTGTAAGAAAGACCTTTCTGTCCAATGAATCAGCGCGAATTTAACCCGTCCTTCTTTCTGTTTCACACTTTAACATAGCAGTAAAAAAAAAGAACAAGACTTTTGTCGGCAGGGAAAAAAAGTGTTCGCCAATTTTTTCACCCCTTCGACTAGCCAAATAGAAACAAGACAGGAGCACCAAAGAGATACAGCCAAAAAGAAAAAGCGATCGCAGGAACAAAGGGGAATGGCTCGTCTAATTGAAAGGAAAAGACCTTCGCATAGACCATTCCAGCGATACATGAGAGAAAAAGCATGAGAAGGAACGGCTTGAATCCAAAGCAAAACGCAAGCAAACTGAACAGCTTCATATCAGCTCCGCCCATGCTATTTGGCTTAAAATAATCTAGACTAGAAAACAAAAGAATGCAAAAAATCAGAGAAGCCGCTCCTTCCCACCAGATAAGAAGCGGTTCCAGCGTGCGGTATATGACGAAAAGAGGGAAAAAGAAGAGAAACAGCTCGTTTGGCACCTTCATATAGAGAAGATCACTCACGACAGCAATCACGAATAAACTACAAAGAATCACAAGGAAAAGACCTTCAAACGAAAAACCAGCGATTCTATAAATGAACAAAAAAAGACCGCCTGACAGCAGCTCAACCATTGGATATAACCTAGACAACCGAGTGCCGCAATGTTTACAGGCCCCCCTCAAGAAAGCATACGAAACTATCGGGATCATCTCGTATAGAGAAAGCGGCTGTTTACAGGCTATGCAGTGAGAGCGAGGGAAGAGAATAGACCGCTTCACCGGCAGCCTTTCGCCAACGAGATGAAAGAACGAACCCATCGTGATGCCTGCAATAAACAGAAAAATCTCAATCATATATGGTGCTCCTTCCGGGAATAAGATAGACCGGATTTTACCATGACCCTATCCACTAAAGCATCTAGTGAAAATATGATTTTCCCCCTTTACTACATATAAAAAGAAAAAGACGCAGGAGGCATCAAAGCCATTTGCGTCTTTTCGTTACCCGATCATACGATTTCGTATATCTGAAATAAAATAAAGAGAGCCTGTCACAAGGATCACCGCTGAAGGATCATCACTCTTTTTCTGAATCCATTCAAGCGCTGCACGAGGGTCATCATCATATGATTTTGCCTCTAACTGACTGCACGCATAAAGTTTCTCAGCTGATTCAGCTCTTGGAAAGTCAAACGAAACAAAATGAATAGATGAACTAACAGCTTCAAGCTTTTGAATCATTTGCTTGTACGGCTTATCTTTTAAAGCACTAAAACAGACATGCACTTGTTTACTAGAAAAATGGGCTTGTACGGTTTCAATTAAACGGTCGATTCCTTCTTCATTATGAGCGCCGTCTAAATAAACTGGTGGATGATCTTTGACCTTTTCAAATCTTCCAGCCCACACTGCCTGCCGAATGCCTTCATACATCTGCTCTTCTGTCACGCTGATATAGCCTTCTTGCTCCAGCCATTCAATGAGTAGAACGGCAAGAGAAGCATTTTGCCGTTGATGCGTTCCGATCAACCCTGTTTCAAGCTGCGGATACTGCCTTTTTGATGTGTGTAACGTAAACCGTTCGCCTGTTTCAGTTGGCTGCTGATGACTGAAGGTACAAGTATGCTGTAATGAGATGCATTCCGCATTCTTTTCTTTTGCGATGTTTTGAATGACCGCAAGTGCTTCCGGTTGATGAACAGCAGTGATCATCGGGATACCCTCTTTGATAATGCCCGCTTTTTCAGATGCAATCTGTTCAAGTTTGTCACCTAAAATTGCCATATGATCATGACCAATTGACGTAATCGCTGTTAAAATAGGTACGGCAACATTTGTTGAATCAAGTCTTCCGCCAAGCCCTGTCTCTAATAGGACAAAGTCTACTTGGTGCACATCGGCAAAATAAGCAAATGCACATGCGGTAATGATTTCAAATTCTGTTGCTGCTCCAAGCTCTGTTTGATCTAATTCATCAACAAAAGGCTTGACCTTATTCACCAAACTCAGCCATTCTTCATCCTGTATAGGCGCTCCGTTCACGCTGATTCGTTCATTGAACGTTAAAATAAACGGAGAGGTGAAGGTTCCGACCGAATAGCCTGCAGCCTGTAAAACGGAACGAGTAAACGCAATGGTTGAACCTTTTCCATTTGTACCAGCAACATGCACCGCTTTTATGCGTTGTTCCGGATGGCCTAGTCTGTTCATCAGCCACTTCATTCTTTCAAGACCTGGTTTTACACCAAAGGCAAGTCTACTGTGAATCCACTCAATGGCTTCATGATAGGTTGTAAACAATGTCATCTCTCATTTCATCCGAAATTTTCAAAAAAGACGACTCCATTTTGTTAGGAGCCGTCTTTTCAACCTTATGCTTTCAGCTCTTCAATCCGCTTTTGAACAGCTTCGCGTTTTGCGACATAGTCACGTTCTTTCGCACGCTCTTCTTCTACGACACTTTCAGGTGCTTTTTTCATAAAGCCTTCGTTGCCAAGCTTTTTCTGGACGCGTTCTACTTCTTTTGTCAGCTTATCAAGCTCTTTTTGCAGACGAGCAATTTCCTCATCTAAGTTAATTAAGCCTTCAAGCGGCAGAATGAGCTCTGCTCCAGAAATAACAGCCGTCATCGCTTTATCACTAGCTGGGACATCTGTGCCAATTTCAAGAACACTTGGGTTCGTGAAGCGCTCAATATATGAACGATTCTTCTCTAAACGTTCTTGTACATCAGATGTGGATGCTTTGATGTAAAGTTCGACTTGTTTGCTCATTGGTGTGTTTACTTCACTGCGGATGTTACGAACAGAGCGAATGAGTTCAACAAGCAGTTTCATATCAGCAGAAGCTTGATCATTTGAAAGCTCCGGCTTCACCTCAGGCCAAGCTGCTACAGTAATGGACTCACCTTCATGCGGAAGATGCTGCCAGATTTCTTCTGTTAAGAACGGCATAAACGGATGAAGAAGTCTCATCGTTTGATCTAATACGTACGCAAGGATCGAACGAGTTGTTTTCTTCGCTGCTTCATCTTCACCATAAAGTGGAAGCTTCGCCATCTCAATGTACCAATCACAGAAATCATCCCAAATGAAGTTGTATAAATGTCTGCCCACTTCACCGAATTCATACTTGTCAGCTAGCTGTGTGACACTTTCAATCGTTTCATTTAAGCGGGTTAAAATCCATTGGTCAGCGACTGATTTTTCTCCAGTCAAATCAAGTTCATCATACGTTAAGCCATCCATGTTCATTAAAGCAAAACGCGATGCGTTCCAAATTTTGTTCGCAAAGTTCCAAGTAGATTCAACCTTTTCAAAGCTAAAGCGAAGATCCTGACCTGGTGAGCTTCCAGTCGCTAAGAAATATCTTAATGAATCAGCACCGTATTGATCAATGACCTCCATTGGATCAATTCCGTTGCCGAGCGACTTACTCATTTTACGTCCTTGTTCGTCACGGATCAGCCCATGAATCAGAACGTCTTTGAACGGTTTTTCCCCTGTAAATTCAAGGCCTTGGAAGATCATGCGAGAGACCCAGAAGAAAATGATGTCATAGCCTGTGACCAGCAGGTTTGTTGGATAGTAGCGCTTGAAGTCTTCACTGTCTGCATCCGGCCAGCCCATTGTAGAGAAAGGCCAAAGCGCTGAACTAAACCATGTATCAAGCACATCGTTATCCTGTTCCCAGTTCTCCAGATCTTCTGGCGCTTCCAGTCCAACATATACTTCTTTCGTTTCTTTATGATACCAAGCCGGAATGCGGTGTCCCCACCATAGCTGACGAGAAATACACCAGTCACGGATATTTTCCATCCAGTGTAAATACGTCTTTTCAAAGCGGTCTGGAACAAATTGAACTTGGTCGTCCCCATTTTGAAGGTTGATGGCTTCGTCTGCCAGCGGCTGCATTTTTACAAACCATTGAGTAGATAAATAAGGCTCAACGACAGCTCCGCTTCGCTCACTATGACCAACTGAATGCATGTGGTCCTCAATTTTGAACAAAATACCCTCTTCTTGTAAATCTTTCACAAGCTGTTTACGGCATTCGAAGCGGTCCATTCCTTTGTATTGCAATGCATTTGCATTCATTGTGCCATCTTCATTCATGACAAGAATACGCTCTAGCTCATGGCGGTTTCCAAGCTCAAAGTCATTCGGGTCATGGGCAGGTGTAATTTTCACAGCTCCTGAACCAAACTCCATATCGACATAGTCATCACCAACGATTGGAATCTCTCGGCCTGTAATTGGTAAGACCACTGTTTTTCCAATCAAATGCTGATAGCGTTCGTCATCAGGGTGCACGGCAACGGCTGTATCCCCAAGCATGGTTTCAGGTCTTGTCGTCGCAATTTCAATTGAACCCGTGCCATCTGAAAGCGGGTACCTCAAGTGATAAAACGCACCTTGAACATCTTTATAAATGACTTCAATATCAGAAAGTGCCGTTTTCGTCGCTGGATCCCAGTTAATGATGTACTCTCCGCGATAGATAAGTCCTTTTTCATACAATTGGACAAACACTTGGCGTACCGCTTTATTTAGACCTTCATCTAATGTAAAACGTTCACGTGAATAATCAAGACCAAGTCCCATTTTCGCCCACTGGCTGCGAATAAAGTCCGCATATTCTTCTTTCCATTTCCACGTTTCTTCCACAAATTTCTCCCGGCCAAGGTCATAACGGCTCACGCCTTCTTCGCGAAGCTTTGCCTCTACCTTTGCTTGGGTAGCAATACCGGCATGGTCCATTCCTGGAAGCCATAGAACATCATAGCCCTGCATCCGTTTCATACGTGTCACGATGTCTTGAAGTGTAGAATCCCACGCATGCCCAAGGTGCAGTTTTCCTGTCACGTTTGGTGGAGGAATGACGACTGTATATGGATCTTTCGTTTTGTCATTTTGTGCTTCGAAGAATTTCCCTTCAAGCCAGTACGTATAGCGGTCTTTTTCAATCGCATTTGGATCGTACTTTGTTGGCATTTCTTGATTATTTGTTCCCATTTGTGTAACCTCCACATTTTTTCGGCTGATGAAACATAAAAAAAGCCTTTCCATCCTTATAAAAGGACGAAAAAGCTTTTTCGCGGTACCACCTTTTTTCATGGAACACATAGACGTGTCCCATACACTCTAAAGGATAACGGGGTTCTCCCGAATTTCTCTACTTGTTCATTCAAGAAATTAAGCTCACAGGCGACCTTCCAAACAAGTACATCCTAGGAAACCTTTCAGCTCATGGTCCCCCTCTCTTTAGGGTCTTGCTCGTACTCTTCCTGATCCACGCTTACGATATATCACGTTCATCAGCACATACTCATCTTTTATTTATATTACTAAATGCCTTTTGTTTTCGTCAATCATCTTTTCCGCTTTTCTTCTTCTTTATACAAATTGGGCAGGCACCCTTTGCCCTATTACCCATATGATAATAACAAAATGAAGAAGGAGGGCGTTTGCTTTGAAGAAAATCAATCCTTACACACTTCCCCCCTGGCTGAGACAAATTCGGGCAGTGGCCTCCCAAGTCGTTCTCCCGATTGCGATATTTCAAGGGTTTCGTACGATCATTTTCCCCACGACATTTGACGTCCTCATCCTAGGTATTTTGATTTTTCTCGCCTGCGCCTTTCACCTTGATTGGTTTTAAACTCGCGCTTATGTAACGGCCAATATGAACACAAAATAACCTCGTCATTCCGCTGATGACGAGGCACTTTGTTCTTCTTCAAGCCGTCTAGCCTGCTCAATCTCATGAATCTTCATGACGATCGGCTCTGAATTTTTCATCTGCCAATACGCTCTTAACAGCCGCTGACAGCTTTCCATTTCATCCTGTCCGCCTGCTTCATAGGCTTTTACTGTATCAAACAGACCTTGCGGATAAGCAAGGTAACTAAGAAACAAATGCAGCTCTTCCTCCCGAAGAGGATTTCCTTTTTGGTACGTATAAAACAAGGAAGTGCATTCAGGACAAGACGTGGGATAGGTTTTGAATGTCCGAAAGTAAAAGGTCAGAAGGTCATAAATGGGGGCGGCTTTTTTAGACCGCTCAAAATTGGTGAAATGTCCTGTGCCCACATCATTATACAAAAAGTGATGAATCGACAGCTGCCCATGATTTAACACAACACGTGTTGTCTCTTGATCTTTCATTTCTTCATGCCAATCTTCTAATCGTTCAAGCGCAAATTCGCTGGCAGACATCGCCTCTGAAAAATACATCGCAGCAGCCAGTTCAAATGGCGGCATATACCAAGTCTGCTCTGCCCGCTCTATGAATCGTTCATACATGTCTTTCTCTGTTTCCCATTTGGTCTTAATTTGTGTGTAGTGCGCTTCTATCTCTTGCTCTGTGATATCCATCATCACTTCAGTCCGCTTATGAAGTCTTGCAATCTCTTGAAATAAATATTCATGTTTATCGTCCTGCTCTTCTCTCTTTTCATTCGTCAGCCACGGCATGAGATAGTATGCGTACTGGCTTTCTCGATGACTTGAGAAAAAAGAACCGCTCTTCGTCCGATAAATCGGCACAAAAGAGCGATAGCCCTTTGATTCTAGTTCAAGCATTTGCTCTGTAAACTGCATATGTCGACTGGCTTTTACTCGCTTTAGGGCAAATACGCCCTGCTTTGTATATACTTTGACGACAGCAGGACTGACAGGTTCAATGTATTCCGCCTCAAGCCCGTATTCGTATAGGATAGACTGGATTTCATCCACGTTCACTCACCACATTTTCTCGGTCGGTCATCGCTTGTTATGCATTGCTTTTTTGATATTCAGGAATATAAAGAATCTGCCCTTCTTCAAGCTCCGCATCAACCGATAATGAGTTTGTGCGAAGGAGCTGCTGCACATTCAACTGATATCGCTCACAAATAAGATCGACCGTATCTTCTTGCTGAACTATACATATTTTCATGCGAGAAAAATCTTCCTCCTCCTGCTTAGCAAATAGCTTTGTTAAATAAAGAGAGTTCTCACTGCCAGACGTTTCTCTCTCGTCATATTCAGGCTCCTCTTCTTCTTGAGCTGACTCATATACTTTTGGTGCTTCTCGTTCATATAACCGTCCGAGCTGGTTTGTATCATCCTGTTCCTGTTCCTCTTGCTCCTCTTCTACGTGGTAAGTGGGTGATTCAAATATTGGATACGGCTGAACCGTTTCTTCCAGCTCTTCGGCTGCTTCCGGATCTTTTCTCACTTCCACCTCAAAGAACGTATCTTCCCGCTTCTCTTCTTCTAAGAGCTTAGGCGGTTCAAAAAATGGTGGTTCTTGCACCTGATCTTCAGGTAAGGAGCGATAACCAAGCGCCACTTCTTCTTGGCTCTCCGTTTCCTCCAGTTCTTCCGATTCTTCCGGTTCTTCGGTTTCTCCCTCTTCTTCCCTACTCACCAGCTCTATCTCAATTTCTTCTTCCTGTTCTTCTTGCTGTTCTTCTTTCTCGGCGCGTGTGTCATGCTGTAATACAGCCTGTTCCTCATATTCTTGGCTCTCCGTTTCCTCCAGTTCTTCCGATTCTTCCAGTTCTTCGGTTTCTCCCTCTTCTTCCCTACTCACCAGCTCTATCTCAATTTCTTCTTCCCGTTCTTCTTCCTGTTCTTCTTGCTCGGCGCGTGTATCATGCTGTAATACAGCCTGTTCCTCATAGACCTCACGTTCATTGCCTTGCAGCTCTTCTTGTTCCTCATGCTCTGGCTGCAGCTGATAATCGTAGGTCACATCGCCATATTCTTCTTCAGGACGATGGACAAATTCATACGGCTCCACTACAGGCGCTTGAGGCATTTTCTCGTCTAATAGACCCTCAATCGCCAGATCAGCTTGAATGGTGAGCAAACGATTTTCTGTCAGCTGGTAATCAAACGCATCAATAAACACAAACACATCATTTAAATGACTAATTTTGTTCTTAGGGATGGTGATATCGACCGGGAATTGATGCAGAAGCTCCGCTGTTCCGTCTTCTCTTACCTTCACCTCATCAGCTTCCCTGTATGATGCATAGGAACTCAATTCACCCAATAGCTCCTCTTGATTTATGTTGTATTCTCCTGTTAGCTCAAGTGAACCTCTAATCGAAACATAATCATTCACTTCTTGAACGAGAATGTCAGGATCGAGAGAAATTGACAGCAGCTCACTGACTTCCTGTCCGCTTTTGAAATAAATGGATTCTTCTACCGAAAACTGTAATCGATTGTTTTGAGACAAGTCGGTGTCCTCCTTTCATCTAATCCTTCAAAATAAAATTAGATGTCAATACAGATGTATGTGAGAGGCAGTGAAAATATGATTGGTTTTCAGCAACACAAAAAAGCCGATATGTCCCCATACCGGCTTTCGTTTATCGACGCAGTTTTTGAAATACCTTTTCCACTGTCTCAATCGTATATTCGATTTCTTCATCTGTATGAGCTGTTGACAGGAACAGTCCTTCGAATTGAGAAGGAGGAAGGAAGATGCCGTGATCCGCCATTTCCTTGTAAAATTCAGCGAATAAAGCGAGATCAGCGGTTTTTGCTTTGTCATAATTGACCACTTCTTCATTTGTAAAGAAGAATCCAATCATCGAACCCGCACGGTTAAACGTTAATGGAATTCCGTGTACTTTCGCCGCTTTTGAAATGCCTTCTTCAAGCCGGTCTCCTTTTCGTCTAAACTCTTCATAAGACTCAGGTGTCAGCTGTTTTAAGGTTTCTAACCCTGCTGTCATCGCAAGAGGGTTACCAGATAACGTTCCTGCTTGATAAATTGGACCGCTTGGTGCAATTTGTCTCATAATATCCGCTCTTCCGCCATAAGCACCGACTGGGAGACCGCCTCCGATCACTTTACCAAGGCACGTCAGATCAGGTGTGATGCCAAAATAGCCTTGCGCGCAGTGATAATCCACACGGAAGCCAGTCATGACCTCATCAAAAATGAGTAAAGCTCCGTATTGCTCCGTGATGTCTCTCAGCCCTTGTAAGAAACCTTCTTGCGGAGGAACAACTCCCATATTTCCTGCAACCGGCTCGACAATGACACCTGCAATATCGTCTCCAAACTCCTGAAAAGCAACTTGAATGCTCTCTAAATCATTGTACGGCACTGTGATCGTGTTGCTTGCAGTCCCTTCAGGTACACCTGGGCTATCTGGAAGCCCTAGCGTTGCGACACCTGAACCCGCTTTAATGAGCAAAGAATCGCCGTGGCCATGATAGCAGCCTTCAAATTTCACAATTTTATTTCTGCCTGTAAAGCCGCGAGCTAGACGAAGTGCACTCATGGTCGCCTCTGTACCAGAGCTGACCATACGAATGACTTCGATGGAAGGAACTCGCTCTGATACAAGCTTAGCTAATTCATTTTCAACTAACGTGGAAGCACCAAAGCTTGTCCCCTGTTCCGCAACTCGTTGAATACTTTCAACCACACGGTCATTCGTATGCCCTAAAATTAACGGTCCCCATGATAAGACATAATCGATGTATTCATTTCCATCAATATCATATATCTTGGCGCCTTTGCCTCGTTCCATAAAAATCGGGTCTGTGTTAACTGATTTAAATGCACGCACAGGGCTGTTGACACCACCAGGCATTAAATGCTGTGCTTCTTCAAATGCTTGCTTTGATTTTTCATAGCTACGTCCCATTTCAACGTCCTCCTGTCTATCCGTTCTTTATTCTGAGAGCCATTTGGCTGCATCTTTTGCATGATACGTAATGATGAGCTCTGCTCCTGCACGTTTCATGCTTGTCAGCATTTCAAGAACAAGCTCTTTTTCAGAAATCCAGCCATTTTGAGCAGCGGCTTTGACCATTGCATATTCTCCGCTCACATTGTAAGCAACAACAGGGAGTGTAAATTCATTTTTGACATCACGCATAATATCTAAATAAGAAAGGGATGGTTTGACAATGAGGAAATCAGCCCCCTCTTCTACATCAGACTGCGCTTCTCTGAGTGCCTCTAAACGGTTTGCAGGGTCCATTTGGTATGTTTTACGATCTCCAAACTGCGGTGTGCTATGCGCCGCGTCACGAAACGGGCCGTAAAAAGCACTTGCATATTTCACAGCATATGACATGACAGGTACATGAATAAAGCCAGCTTCATCAAGTGCCTCACGAATGGCCACAACAAATCCATCCATCATATTGGAAGGAGCAATGATATCTGCACCTGCGCGCGCTTGGCTAACAGCTGTTTTCGCTAAAAGCTGAAGAGATTCATCATTTAAAATTTCACCATCTTCAACGATGCCGCAATGTCCATGATCTGTATATTGGCATAAGCAAGTGTCTGCAATGACCACAAGTTCTGGGAAATGCTTTTTGATCTCAAGCGTCGCTCTTTGAACAATGCCATGGTCGTGATACGCCTCACTGCCCACATGGTCTTTATGATCTGGAACACCAAATACAATAATTGATTTGATGCCTAGGTCGACAAGTTCTTGGACTTCTTCTTTTACAAGGTCCACTGAAATGTGATAAACACCCGGCATTGAAGGGACTTCTTTTCGGACATTTTCTCCCTCTACAAAAAAGATCGGATAAATGAAATCAGATGGTCTTAAAAAGGTTTCTCTGACTAATTCTCTCATTCCTGCGCTTGTCCGCAGTCTGCGGTGTCTGTTAAATTTCATCATTGGTTCAACTTCCTTTCAGATAAACGGCACATCAATTCAAGCATTCCGTCTATCGTATAAGTATCTGGGGTTTCAGAAGAAATCCCGTATTGAAGCAGTGCCTCTTTTGTCAGAGGACCGATCGTCACAAAACAGGTGCCAGAAGCAGCCAGCTTCGCTGCATCTGCCTCCATGGCATGCATAAATGAATGGACAGTGGATGAGCTCGTAAATGTAATAAAATCAAATGATTGCTTCGTCATCGCCGTTTTGAGTGCGGCAATACCTTCCTCATCCTTGACAGTTTCATATAAAATCCATTCCTTTACTTCTATGCCAAGCGGAATGAGGGTTTTCTTCACGACATCTCGAGACAGGTGTCCTTTTGCTACAAACACACGCTCTCCTGGACGCACATGGTCAAGTAACGCATCTGCGAGCTCTTCCGCTATGAATCGTTCTGGTACCACATCCACCTTCAAGCCGTGCTGCTCAAGATAGGCAGAGGTTTTCTCACCTACAGCAGCCACTTTCAAATGCGATAAACTCTTATGTAAATGATGGTCCTTTATGTAGCTCAGAAAAAAAGACGCACCATTCACACTCGTGAAAACAAGCCATTGGCTATTTTCTAAGTCCTTTAAAAAGGCCTGCGCTTTTTCTTTTGTGAGCGTAGGCTCAAACCTAATAAGAGAGGTTAAAACAGCATGGCCGTTCAGCTCTTCAATCTTTTGCTGAAACACACCCGCTTGACGTTCATTTCGAGTGACAAGCACCGTCTGTCCGTGAAGCGATTTGCCTTTGGTCATTGGGAGGACAGATCCTTTTTCACCTTGTCGATTAAATCCTTTGCTCCCTTATCAGCCATCTGCTTCGCACATGCTGTCCCAATTGCCTCAGGGTCAGTGCCTGATACAGTTTCTCGAATAATCGTGTGTCCGTCAGCAGATGCCACAAGACCCGTCAGTTCAATTTCATCACGCTCATTCATCGTTGCATAGCCAGCGATCGGCACCTGACAGCTGCCATCCATTTGTTTGAGGAAGGCTCTTTCAGCGAGAACCGTTTTCTTCGTATATTCATTCGTAAATTGAGCGAGGAGCTGCAATAGCTCTTCATCATCCCCGCGGCACTCAATCGACAAAGCGCCTTGGCCAACGGCGGGCAGGCAAGTCTCAGGAGATAAAAATTCCGACACAACCTCTTTGCTCCATCCCATTCTGGACAGACCGGCAGCCGCTAGAATAATGGCATCATATTCTTCATTTTTCAGCTTTTCCAATCTTGTATCAATGTTTCCTCGAATCCATTTAATTTCAAGGTCTGGTCTTTCCTGAAGAAGCTGGGCACTGCGCCGTAAGCTGCTTGTTCCCACAACAGCACCCTTCGGCAGTTCATGAAGACGCAGATGATCCTTCGAAATAAGAGCGTCCCTTACATCTTCACGCTCAGGAATACAGCCAATGACTAAACCTTCAGGAAGAGCAGCCGGCATATCCTTCATACTGTGAACCGCCATATCGATGTCATGATTCAGCATCGCCTGTTCAATTTCTTTGACAAACAGTCCTTTTCCGCCAACCTTTGATAAGGTCACATCTAAAATTTGATCACCCTTTGTCACAATCTCTTTTATTTCAAAAGAATAAGAAGGGTTTAGTTCAGACAGCTTTTGAATAACCCATTTTGTTTGTGTAATTGCAAGCTTACTTCTTCTAGAACCTACTTTAATTGTACGCAATACGTCTTCCTCCCGACAATGCCCTTTAGACTCATCACTATTTATTGAAACCAATGAAAGGTTGATAAGCTACCAAGCAGAAAATAATTGATCATCAGCACAATGAATGAACCGACATTCCACAGTGCCACGATTTTGCCCTGCATATTTCTCACCAATCTGATATATAAGTAAAAGCCGTATAAAAACAGCATAATAAACGAACCAAGCACCTTTGCATCTGTCCAGTACAACGTATCATACGAAATATATGCCCAAATGATGCCAAGAATCAAACTAAGCAAGAGCATTGGCACACCAATAATGTTTAATACGTACGCCATATGATCAAGCTTCGATAAATCTTCAATTCTCAGAAGCCATTTTCCCCATTTTTTCTTTTTCAGCAAACGATATTGAAAGAGATAGAGAAGGGAGAAAGCAAATGAAAGTGAAAAAGCACCGTATGATAAAATCGCCATCGTAATATGAATCACAAGCAGTTCACTCGTCAGCTTCCCCGTTAGTTCTGCTGAGTGGAGATCAGATGGTGTAAAGGTGTGAATCGCCATCATGGAAAAACCGATGACATTTGTAAAAAAGACAATAAATTCAACACGCAATACTTTTGTGAGAACAAGTGAAAGTGTCACAAGCACCCACGTATAAAAATATAAACCCTCTGCTACATTCAACACAGGGAATCGGTCTGTTTCCATCATAATATAGAACATGTAGACTGTTTGCAGCAGCCAGACAATAGAAAGCAACCAGAAAGCCATTTTTCCAGCCTTCCGGTTGTGTTGAAGAAAATCTATGAAATAGAACAAGACACTTAGAGCATAGATCAAGGTCGTCGCTTCGCCTAGTCTCGCTACAATGGATTCCATCATCGCTTAATCACTCACTGGCAACTGTAGCAAAGCCTTGTGCCATATTTGGTTTGAACAGCTGAAATGACCCTTGCTCCACCTGTACAGGCTCCACCTTTTGCTCTTCATCTTCAACCTGTAAATCAAAGATTTCTTTGAAGAGTAAAAGTTTTTCCTCTGCATTCGGCTCCGCGGCAATTTCTTTTGCCTTTAAGATAGGATCTTTCAGCATTTGATTAATAATGCTTTTCGTATGTTTATTTAATAGCTTCATTTCACGGTGTGTGAGGTTCGGAAGCTTTCGTTCAATACTCTGCATCGTATCCGCTTGAATCGTCAGCGCCTTTTCTCTAAGTGCAGAAATGACAGGAACCACACCAAGCGTATTCAGCCATTGCTTAAATTCCACAATTTCTGCTTCAATGAGGAGCTCAACCTGCTCAGCCACCGCACGACGCTCTTTTAAGTTGGCTGCCACGATGCCCTCAAGGTCATCAATGTCATACAAAAAAGCACCTTCTACTTCAGAAATGGCTGGATCTAAATCACGGGGTACAGCAATATCCACCATAAATAGAGGTCTGCCCTTCCGCTTTTTATTCGCACTTTCGACCATTTCCTTTGTAATGACAAATTGTTTCGCACCAGTGGAGCTAATTAAAATGTCCGCTTCGGATAATGTTTTTTCCAATTGGTTTAAGCTTTTAGGCTCTCCTGAAAAACGACCCGCCAATTCTTTTGCTTTCTCATACGTTCGATTGATGACCGTTACTTGACCAATCCCTTGACCTTGAAGGTTTTGAGCCGCTAGTTCGCCCATTTTACCCGCACCAAGAATCAGGACATGTTTATCAGAAAGACGTCCAAAGATTTTTTTCGCAAGCTCGACAGCTGCATAGCTGACAGACACGGCATTAGACGCAATGTCTGTTTCCGCATGAGAGCGTTTTGCAACGGTGACCGCCTGTTTAAATAAATAATTGAAAACGGTACCAATGGTCTTCTCCTCTTGAGCTACTTTAAAGCTAGAGCGCACTTGACCAAGTATTTGTGTTTCGCCAATCACCATGGAATCAAGTCCACAGGCCACACGGAATAAATGCTCAACCGCTCCATCATTTTCATAGAACTTCAAATAAGGAGAGACATCTTCTTTTTCTAAACCGAACCAATCGGCTAAAAATCTTTTTATATAAAACCGTCCAGTATGAAGCTGATCTACCACTGCGTAGATCTCTGTTCGATTACATGTTGAGATGACGATATTCTCTAGAATGCTTTTTTCTTCTTTAAGCTTGGACATCGCTGTTCCGAGCTCGCTCGGTTCAAAGCTCAGCTGTTCCCGTATCTCAACAGGGGCTGTTTTATAATCTAAACCCACAACAAGAATATGCATAACTTCAGCTTGCACCCCCAACGCCCTGTCTAATTTATAATAATTACAATATAGAATTTATTATTTATAATGATTATAACATATATTCATTTTTAACTGGATGAAAATTGTGAACAGATTTCAAAAATGTTGTGATATAGTAGAAAAATGTTCGACACTAATTATGCCATATCATCACTTCAAGCAATTTACCAGATTTGGCGCGTGCGGACAAATGATCTGCTTAAAAGAAGGTGACATCTTTGAAGAAAAAATCCATTTTGCTGCCGCTCACTTTGCTGGCTGTAGCGCTATATGCCATTCTCTCAGGAGGTCAATTTGACATTTGGAAGGATCAAGAGAAATGGTATACACTCATACTGCTTTTTGGCCTCGCTTTCTTATATCAAGGAAAGAAGGAGCAAGAAAGCGCTCATGTGTTTATCGGTATGCTTATGACGGGCCTTTCGCTACACTTTATTCTTCAACCAAAATTAGACCACTGGCCAGACACATTTACAATGATCGTATTCATCGTTGGACTTGCACTCTTTATGAAATCATCTCAGAAAAAAGAATATCGTATTGAAAGTGTTGTTCTCATTGCACTCGATCTGTTCCTTTATTTCTTTCAGCAAATTACAAAACAGCTAAGTTCCCTTTCGATCCCTACTTCCGGTTTTGAATTGTACTGGCCTTATGTACTGATTGCTGTCAGTCTCCTCTTATTATTTTTAAAAAGGAAATAACTTATACAATAAAAAGGCATCTGTCCATGACAGATGCCTTTTCTTTTAGCTGTTAATCTTCGCAAGGATGGCATTCCAGGCTTCGTCTTTTCCCTTTTTCGTTTCAGAAGAGAACAGGACTAGTTCATCTGATGGGTCAATGTCGAGTGTCTGTTTGACGACTTTCGCATGTTTTTCCCATTTGCCTTTTGGAATTTTGTCCGCCTTTGTTGCGATGACGATTACGGGAACTCCGTAATATTTCAGAAATTCATACATGTTCACATCATCTACTGATGGCTTATGACGCAGGTCCACAATTTGGACGACTGCTTTTAATTCTTCACGCATTGTAATATACGTTTCGATCATTCTACCCCAGGCTTCGCGCTCTGTCTTTGATACTTTAGCAAAGCCGTAGCCTGGAACGTCCACAAAATGGAGCATATCATTGATGATGTAGAAATTAAGCGTTTGAGTCTTACCTGGTTTAGAAGACGTACGCGCTAAATTTTTACGATTAATCAATGAGTTGATGAACGAGGACTTCCCAACATTTGATCGTCCAGCAAGAGCGATTTCAGGCAGTCCCCCGCTCGGGTACTGCTCTGGTTTTACCGCACTAATGACGATATCTGATTTTGTTACTTTCATCTTCCCTCTCCTACCAACGCTTTCTCAAGCACCTCATCTAAATGTGAGACCGGAATAAAGGTTAGTCCTTCTCTCACACTTTCAGGAATATCATCAATATCCTTCTCATTGTCCTTTGGAAGAATAATGGTTTTCAGTCCTGCGCGATGTGCGCCTAATGCTTTTTCTTTTAGTCCGCCAATTGGAAGCACTCTTCCTCTTAACGTAATCTCTCCTGTCATACCAACCTCTTTTGACACAGGTCGTCCTGTGAGTGCTGATACAAGAGCCGTCGCAATGGTGATACCAGCTGATGGCCCGTCCTTTGGAACCGCACCCTCTGGAACATGGATATGAATATCATGCTTTTCATTAAAATTAGGATCAATGTTCAGTTCATCTGCTTTCGAACGAATATAACTGAATGCCGCCTGTGCAGATTCTCTCATGACATCACCAAGCTTACCTGTTAACAAGAGCTTGCCTTTACCGGGAGAAAGTGATACCTCAATCGACAAGGTGTCTCCGCCAACAGTGGTATACGCAAGTCCTGTGACAACCCCCACTTGGTCTGTCGTTTCAGCCTGGCCATAACGGTAAAGTCTTTTTCCGAGAAATTCAGATAAATTCTTTTCCGTCACCGTGATGCGTTTGCGGTCTCCAGCCACAATCGCTCTTGCCGCTTTACGGCATATTGCCGCAAGCTGACGCTCTAATCCACGAACACCCGCTTCTCTTGTGTAATAGCGAATCGTATCATAAATCGCTGCTTCACGAAGCTGCAAGTTCCCTTTCTTTAATCCGTGCTCCTTTAGCTGCTTCGGCAGAAGGTGATCTTTCACAATTTCTGCTTTTTCAACCTCTGTATACCCTGCAATCGTGATAATCTCCATTCTATCACGAAGTGGACCTGGAATGGTTGCTAAATTGTTGGCAGTGGCAATAAATAGCACCTGAGACAAATCAAATGTTTCTTCAATATAGTGATCGCTAAAGTTATGATTTTGCTCTGGGTCTAAGACTTCGAGCATCGCTGAAGATGGATCACCTCTAAAATCAGAGGACATCTTATCGATTTCATCTAAAAGGAACACCGGATTCATCGTTCCTGCCTTGCTCATTCCGCGAATGATACGGCCTGGCATCGCACCTACATACGTTCTTCTATGTCCACGAATCTCAGACTCATCGCGCACACCGCCAAGGGAGATCCGGATAAACTTTCGGTCAAGTGATTTGGCAATGGATTTGGCAAGTGACGTTTTCCCTACCCCAGGAGGTCCTGCTAAGCAAAGAATCGGTCCTTTTAATGAATTGGTCAGCTTCTGTACAGCAAGATATTCAAGCACTCGTTCTTTGACCTTTTCCAGCCCGTGATGCTCATCATCTAAAATTTCACTTGCAAGCTTTAAATCTAGACGATCTTCTGTATAGATGCCCCATGGAAGATTGATCAGCCAATCAATATAATTTCGAATCACAGAGCTCTCAGCAGAGCTTGAAGGAATTTTTTCATAACGATTCAATTCTTTGAGCGCCGTTTCACGAACAGAATCCGGCATGCTCGACTCTTCGATTTTAGACATTAAAGAACTGACTTCGCCAGTTTTTCCTTCTTTGTCTCCAAGCTCCTTTTGAATGGCTTTCATTTGTTCACGCAAATAATATTCTTTTTGCGTTCGTTCCATTGAACGTTTCACGCGCTGCCCGATTTTCTTTTCAATCTCGAGTACTTCTTTTTCATTGTGAATTAAGCTGATGACCCGGTTCAGCCGTTTTTTGACATCCACTGTTTCCAGTACTTCTTGTTTGTCCTTTAATTTGAGCGGCAGGTGAGAAGCGACGATATCTGCCATTCTCCCTGGTTCCTCAATATCCGTCACTGTTGCATATGTTTCAGCTGAGATTTTTTTTGAAATTTTTATGTATTGATCAAAGTGATCTAACAATGTGCGCATGAGTGCTTCTGCTTCTGCGTCCTTTAATTCTTCTTCTGCCAATTCTTTTATGTCGACGGACGTATAGTCCTCCAGCTCTACGTATGATTCGATCTGCGCTCGATTTAAGCCTTCAACGAGTACACGAATCGTTCCATTTGGCAGCTTCAGCATTTGTTTAATTTTTGTGTAGGTGCCGACTTTGAAAATTTCCTCTTCACCTGGTTCATCTATTGAAATTTCCCGCTGTGTTGCTAGAAAAATCATATGATCGTTCATCATCGCCTGTTCTAATGCTTGAACAGACTTCTCGCGTCCAACGTCCAAATGCAAGACCATTGTTGGATAAACAAGTAAACCTCGCAATGGAAGGAGCGGAACATTCTTTTTGATTTCATCTGCCATGTTGATTGACACCTCCGTCACTAGTATGAATCATTATAATATACCTGTTTCAGTCTTGTACAATGTAAAAGACTTGAGAAATGTTGATCTTACCGTAGTATACCCTTTCTTTTTATCATGAAAAAGAAAAAAAGATCTATTTCACTAAAAAATCCCCATATGTGATGGGGATTAAACAGATTTTCTTTTCATTTCGTCTTCTAGTCCATCTTTCTTCTCGTCTGGCGGGCTGACCAAACACTGATCCAGCACTTCTTGGAAGTGCTTCACAGGCACAATGGTGACCCCTTCAATCTCTTTTAAGATCGACTGCTGGTTGTCATAAGGAATAATGACGGTTGTGGCACCAGCTTGTTTCGCTGCCTTAATCTTCGGTATCACACCGCCGATCGGCTTCACCTGACCCTGCAATCCGATTTCACCCGTCATGGCTGTCAGATGATCGATCGGGATTTGATGTATGGCTGAGAAGATCGCGGTCGCCATGGCAATCCCAGCAGACGGTCCATCAATAGGGGCACCGCCTGGAAAATTAATATGGATGTCATATTCATTTGTCCGAATGCCTAAATTTCGAAGCACCGTTAATACATTTTCAACTGACCCTTTGGCCATACTTTTTCGTCTAATGGATTTCGACTGATTGCCAATGCTTTCTTCTTCTGCAATGCCTGTAATGTTGATACTGCCTTTTTCAAGCGCCTTACAAATGTTCACTTCAATCTCAAGCAGGGCGCCGCTGTTTGGTCCATAAACGGCCAGTCCATTGACTACCCCCACTTTTGGCTTTTCTGGTACTTTTTGTTCATATCTTGGTGTCAGCTGGCTTGAATGAATGACCCATTCTACATCTTCGATCGTGATGTCTTTTCGGTTTTCCGTGACAGCCATACCAGCGGCAATCTGCACCATGTTGACCGCTTCACGTCCATTTTTCACATAGGATGTTAAAAGGTTCAGCCCTTCATCACTTAATTCCTTTTGAATTTTTTGGACAGCCTTGGCAGCGACGATTTTCAGTTCATGCTGGTCAAGGTCCTTAAAGAAAATTTCGAGACACCTTGACCGGATCGCTGGTGGAATTTCGTCAGGTGTTCTAGTCGTGGCACCAATCAATCGAAAATCAGCCGGAAGCCCATTTTGGAAAATATCATGAATGTGATTTGGGATTTGGGTATTTTCTTCACTGTAGTAGGCACTGTCTAAAAAGACTTTCCGATCTTCAAGCACTTTGAGCATTTTGTTCATTTGGATCGGATGCAGCTCGCCAATTTCATCGATAAACAGAACCCCGCCATGCGCATGTGTGACGGCTCCTTGTTTTGGCTGCGGAATGCCTGCCTGTCCCATTGCTCCAGCCCCTTGGTAAATCGGGTCATGCACAGAACCAATGAGCGGGTCTGCGATGCCTCGTTCATCGAATCTCGCAGTTGTCGCATCGAGCTCTACAAAGACCGCATCTTTTTTAAACGGAGAATCAGCGTGATGCTTCGCTTCTTCCATCACAAGACGGGCAGCGGCTGTTTTACCGACTCCCGGTGGTCCGTAGACAATGACATGCTGAGGGTTCGGCCCGCATAGTGCCGCTTTTAGTGCACGAATGCCGTCTTCCTGCCCTACAATATCTTGAAACCCCTTTGGCCGGACTCTCTCTGATAAAGGTTCACTCAGCTTGATTGACCGCATCTTTCTGAGTGCTTCCATTTCTTTCTTTGACTCTTTGTCTATCGTCACCTTTTGTGTTCGCTGATTTCGCAGTAAGTTCCAAAAGTACAGCCCGATGACGATACCAAAGAACAGCTGTATGAATAATACGATTCCTGTCCAGCTCAATCGGTGCTCCCTCCTTCATCTATCGTATGTATTGGTTTCTGTCTGCTAGTATTTCCTAGAGCTGGACGGAATAAACACAACTTCCACGATAAATAAAAAACTCCTGAATCAAAAAGATTCAGGAGTGAGACTACTCTTATGCAGATGTTTTCGTATCTTTATTGACGACTGTGCCGTCCTTTAACACAAGACGCGGCGACTCGCCATCAGCAACCGTTGCACCAGTGATCACACATTTTTCAATATCATCACGTGATGGAAGGTCAAACATCACATCAAGCATGATGCCTTCAATGATTGAACGTAGACCACGAGCCCCTGTTTTACGCTCAATTGCTTTTTTCGCAATTTCGCTAAGAGCATCTTCTTCAAACTCAAGCTCTACATCATCAAGCTCAAGCATTTTTGTATACTGCTTAACGAGCGCATTTTTAGGCTTCGTCAAGATCTCTACAAGTGCTTTTTCATCTAACGGCTCTAGGCTTGCAATAACCGGTAGACGGCCGATGAATTCCGGGATTAAACCGAAGCGAAGCAAGTCTTCTGGGAGTACTTTTGATAGAAGAACTTCTTTTTCAAGATCTTCGATTTTATTTTCCGCACCGAATCCAATGACTTTTTGACCTAAGCGGCGTTTGATGATTTGCTCAATGCCGTCAAAGGCTCCACCACAAATAAAGAGGATATTTGTTGTATCAATTTGAATGAATTCTTGATGAGGATGCTTACGTCCACCTTGAGGCGGTACACTAGCGACAGTTCCTTCAAGAATTTTCAATAGTGCTTGCTGAACACCTTCCCCAGATACATCACGAGTGATAGAAGGGTTTTCTGATTTTCTTGCTACTTTATCGATTTCATCGATGTAGATAATGCCTTTTTCCGCTTTTTCTACATCATAATCGGCTGCTTGGATCAGCTTTAGTAAAATATTCTCTACGTCTTCACCAACATAACCTGCTTCAGTTAAAGATGTTGCATCTGCAATCGCAAATGGCACATTTAAAATACGAGCAAGCGTTTGAGCAAGTAAAGTTTTACCGCTTCCTGTTGGCCCAATCATAGAGATATTACTTTTCGAAAGCTCAACATCATCAATCTTGCTGTTGGAATTGATCCGTTTGTAGTGGTTATACACCGCTACAGCTAAGGATTTCTTCGCATTTTCTTGTCCGATGACATATTCATCAAGAATCTCCCGAATTTCATGAGGCTTCGGAACATCCTTGAATTCAACTTCTTCCTCAGTGCCGAGCTCTTCTTCAACTATTTCCGTGCAAAGCTCGATACATTCATCACATATATATACGCCAGGTCCTGCGACCAGTTTACGCACTTGATCTTGCGTTTTTCCGCAAAACGAGCATTTTAATTGACCTTTTTCCTCGTTGAATTTAAACATTCTTTCACCCCTTATTCTTCTTCACTTGCCTGTAGCTAACAGTCAGCTACCTTTCTGGGTCCAGTATGTATGCATTTTACCATACTTTCCTAAAAGACGGTAATGATGTGTTTCTAACACTGCACATTGAGATATGTATAACAGAAAGATGCGACTTACACTATCGTTTCCAAAAGAAGCGATGATAAGTCAAAAATTGTACAAAACAAGGCACGAGTCACTCGCGCCCTGTTTTATTATTATGCACCATATTAACGGTTTTCTACAAGAAAATCAATTGCTTTGCGAACTTTTAGATCTTCTTTCATTGCGTCAGTAGATCCGATCGCTTGTTTGATATTTTCAATTGGCATGTTGTATGCTTCAGCCATTTTTGAAAGTTCTTCTTCTACTTCTTCATCAGACACTTGTAAGTTTTCTGCAGCAGCAATTGCTTCAAGTGTTAGGTTAGATTTCACGCGTTTAGCAGCATCTTCTTTCATTTGCTCTTTCAGCGCATTTTCATCTTGTCCTGAGAATTGGAAGTAAAGCTCAAGGTTCATTCCTTGCATTTGAAGGCGTTGTTCGAATTCTTTCATCATACGGTCTAGCTCTGTGTCAACCATCGCTTGTGGGATGTCAACTTCCGCATTTTCAGAAGCTTTCTCCACTAGCTCTTCACGAAGTTTACCTTCTGCTTCGTTTTCTTTCGCTTCTTCAAGACGTTTCTTTGTTTTTTCAGTTAGTTCAGCAAGAGTTTCTACTTCTTCATCAGCATCTTTCGCGAACTCATCGTCAAGTGCTGGAAGTTCTTTTGCTTTGATTTCGTGAATTTTCACTTTGAATACAGCTGGTTTACCTGCAAGGTCTTCAGCATGATATTCTTCTGGGAAAGTGACTTCTACGTCTTTTTCAGCGCCTGCTTCAAGACCAACTAACTGCTCTTCGAAACCAGGGATGAATGAACCTGAACCTACTTCAAGAGAGTAGTTCTCAGCTTTTCCGCCTTCGAATGCTTCTCCATCAACGAATCCTTCGAAATCAAGAACAACTGTATCGCCGTTTTCGATTGCGCCTTCTTCTTTGACAACAAGCTCAGCTTGACGGTTTTGCATGCCTTTTAACTCTTCTTGTACATCTTCATCAGTGACAGTTGCGTCGTCTTTTTCTACGTTAAGACCTTTGTAGTCACCAAGTTTCACTTCAGGCTTCACTGTTACTTTTGCAGTGAAGATTAAGCTTTCGCCTTTTTCGATTTTCTCAACATCGATTTCAGGGCGGTCAACTGGCTCGATACCAGCTTCATCGATTGCTTTTGGATATTCAACTGGAAGAAGAATATCTAATGCATCTTGATAAAGAGATTCTACACCAAAACGCTGTTCGAAAAGACCACGTGGTACTTTCCCTTTACGGAATCCAGGGATCGATACTTGCTTGACAACCTTCTTAAACGCATCATCAAGTGCTTTGTTAAATGTTTCAGCATCAACTTCTACAGTTAGGACGCCTTCGTTACCTTCTTGTTTTTCCCATTTTACTGACATGTGTGTTTCCCTCCAAAAATCTATTCAGATTGTGCGTTGTTACATTCTAAAGCATCATAAAGACTTCGTCCAATCAAAAACCACGCACGCCGCTCAAGAAGCGGTATTATGTATACAACATTTGACTTGATTATACATATCGTCTTTCAACCGTTGGAATCTACAACTGCACGATATATGCACAAATACAACCATTATATTATAACATAACAAGTCCGTCTTTCAACTAAATCGACAAATTACAAATAAGAAATTTCTTCAATATCTTTCAGCATTGTGCAAGCTTCTCTCAGCTCTCGTTCATTAAATTCATACAATAGATGCAATTCTTCGAGGTCAATCTCAATCCCGTGCATTTCATAGCCGACTTTATGAAGTGCTGCTGCCCAAAGATTCGGATCTGTGTATTTAGGAAGAAATGGATAAAGCACAAATAAGTGCCGGCGCCATAACTCTTCCACGCCTTGGTAAAGGGTTGGGTTCTCATTGCCGAGTGTGTCATCGAGCTTACGAAGGACTTGCTGAAGCAGCGGCATCTGCTCTGGCTTAACAGCCTCAGAAGGAACAAGCGTTAAAGAATCACCGAATTTCGTCACATGAACCGGCTTTGCCACATCATGATCTGACAGAAGCTGCAGGATTAATGATTTGACCAAAGGGTTTCCATCAGGCTTTTGTAAGATCGTATTTAATAGACCCATGTGTGGTGTGATGTTCCGGTCTTTCAACGAATGGATGAACTGCACCTGCTCTTCTGGCCGCTCAAGCATATCATCTATATTGATTTCACCGGCGCCATCCTCATCTTCATCTAAAATCTTTTCAGGTGATTCGATCATTTTTCTGCTAAATTCGAGCAGCTTGTAAAAATGCTCCGCGCTTTCTGCTGGAAGGTGATTTTCCTCAAGTACTGCCTCAATTGTCTGCTTCACTTCTTCATATTCTTTCAGCTGAATTAAGATCGTCATATACACTTGAAGCACGGTGAAGTAATGACCATATCCCTCATGCAACATCTTTTCACAAACACGCTTTGCATCCTGCAGCTCGCCCAGCTCCAGAAAACAAATCGCCATGCCGAGGTGAATATCGGATTCTTCATCGTCATCATAAGATTTTGCTTCTGAAAACAAGTGAAGCGCCTCTTGATACTGTTTATCTTTTAATGCTGCCATTCCTTTTTCAATCAGTCTTTCTTTCAGACCAGGAAACAAAATGACATTATCTTTCTTCTTGTCATGTTTCATGCTTACGTTCCTTTCGGGCGCATATTTTTTATCAGTTTACCAACGAAGGTTAGTAAACACAAGTAACGAGAGGTTTTCATGCAAAAAAGAAGCCGTCACACCTCGGGCGGACGGCTTCTTGTAGTTTACGCACGCAGCCAGTTGCTGCGCTTTTCTTCAAATGCTTGAATGTCATCTTCTAGTAGTAAAGTTAATGAAATCTCATCATAGCCATTCAGGAGCATTTCTCTCCAGTGAGGATCCACATCAAAAGGAGTGATATTCCCTTCGTGATCTTCTATTTGCTGTTTTTCAAGATCAACCGTCATCTCATACCCTTTGTTCTCATATGACGCAGCGAATGTTTTCCACACATCATAATCAAGACGAATCGGAAGCATCCCATTTTTAAAGCAGTTTTGGTGAAAAATATCTGCGAATGATGGTGCGATGACAATTTTGAAACCATAATCATCAAGTGCCCAAGGGGCATGTTCCCTTGATGATCCGCAGCCAAAGTTTTCTCCTGCGATCAAAATGGATGCTCCTTCATAAATCGGCTGATTCAGTTCGAAATCAGGGTTTGGGCTGCCATCGGCTAAATACCGCCAGTCGAAAAAGGCAAACCGGCCATATCCTGTTCGTTCAATTCTTTTCAAAAATTGCTTCGGAATAATTTGATCTGTATCTACGTTGATACGGTTAAGCACAGCGGCTTTCCCTTTGTGTGTGACTAAAGGCTCCATCTATGACAACTCCTTACACGACTGTTTTCTCTTGATTAAACTTCCTGACATCGACAAATCGGCCATGTATTGCAGCCATTGCAGCCATTGCCGGGCTGACAAGATGCGTTCTCGCACCTTTTCCTTGACGTCCCTCAAAGTTACGGTTTGATGTGGATGCGCAGCGTTCGCCTTCTGGTACCACATCGTTATTCATGCTAAGACACATACTGCAGCCAGATTCTCTCCATTCAAATCCTGCTTCAAGGAAGATTTCATGAAGACCTTCTTCTTCTGCTTGCAATTTGACGCTTTGAGAGCCAGGCACGACAATCGCTCTGACATGATCAGCTACCTTTTGTCCTTCTATCATAGAAGCTGCTTGGCGTAAATCAGTCATTCTTGAGTTTGTACATGAGCCGATAAACACATGCTCAATCGTAATATCTTCAATACGCTGATGCGGATGAACACCCATGTATTCGTACGCACGAATCGCTTCTTTTTGATCATCCTCTTGTGCAAAATCCTCAGGCCCTGGGATCGACGCATCTACAGGCAGCACCATTCCTGGGTTAATTCCCCATGTGACCATTGGTGAAATCTCATTCCCATCTAAAACAATCGTTTTATCATAGGTTGCACCTGGATCTGTTTTAAGTTCTTCCCATTCTTTAATCGCTGCTTCGAAGTCTTCTCCCTGCGGTGCATATTTGCGGCCGCGGCAATATTCAAAGGTGACTTCATCAGGTGCAATCAATCCTGCTCTTGCACCTGCTTCAATCGACATATTACAAACCGTCATGCGTTCATCCATCGTCATGTTTCTGAATACTTCCCCAGTGTATTCAATCACATAACCTGATCCGAACTTCACGCCATGCGCACCAATGACTGCTAAAATGACATCTTTGGCCGTTACCCCTTTTTGCAGCTTTCCGTCTACTCTAATTTCTAATGTTTTCGGACGCTGCTGCCAAAGCGTTTGTGTGGAAAGTACATGTTCAACCTCACTTGTACCGATTCCAAAAGCAAGTGCACCAAACGCGCCATGAGTTGATGTATGACTATCTCCGCAAACGATTGTTTTCCCTGGAAGTGTCAACCCAAGCTCCGGTCCAACAACATGGACGATCCCTTGGTCTACACTGTGAAGGTCAGCTAGACGGACGCCAAATTCAGCACAGTTGCGCTCTAGAGCACTCACTTGTTTTTTAGCAATCTCATCTTTGATCACAAATCGATTCACAGTCGGGATGTTGTGATCCATGGTCGCAAACGTGTTTTGAGGTCTTCTCACCTTGCGCCCTTTTTGTCTTAATCCTTCAAATGCTTGAGGTGATGTCACTTCATGCACCAAATGCAGATCAATATATAAAAGGTCTGGTTTCCCCTCGCCGCTTTTGACAACGTGCTGATCCCATATTTTTTCGATGATTGTTCGAGGCATAACCCTTTTCCTCCCTCTACCTAATTCCACAAGATTCTATTTATACAATTGTTTTCACGCGCTGCTTGAGTGCGTCTACAACTGCATGAGTGATTTCTTCAGTTGTTTGATACGTTCCCTCTTTTGCCGATAAGTCCTTTGTTCGTTTGCCAGAGGCAAGAACAGCTTCCACAGCTTCTTCTATTGCAGCCCCTTCTTCTTCTAATGCAAAGGATGTTCTAAGCAAGCTAGCTGCCGACAAAATGGTTGCTAGAGGGTTTGCGACGTTTTGCCCCGCAATATCGGGTGCTGAACCATGAATCGGCTCATATAAATGGAGGCCAGTGCTTGATAGACTGGCAGATGGCAGCATACCGAGTGACCCAGTAATCATTGAAGCCTCGTCACTTAAAATGTCACCAAACATATTCTCTGTCACAATGACATCAAATTGAGCAGGCTTATAAATCAGCTGCATGGCGGCATTATCAACGAGCATGTGCTCATATTCGACGTCTGGATATTGAGAAGCCACTTCTTCTACCGCATCCCGCCATAGTTTACTAGAAGCAAGAACATTCGCTTTATCCACAGACGTTACTTTTTTCCGTCTCGTTAAGGCCATGTCGAATGCTTCTTTTAATACACGGACAATCTCTTCCTTTGTATAAAGAAGCGTATCAACCGCAGCTTCTTTTCCTTCTTCATCCGTGTAACGCTCGCTTGGTTCACCAAAATAGAGACCGCCTGTTAATTCACGAACGATGACAAAATCGACTCCGCTAATGTGATCCTGTTTTAACGGTGACGCCTCGCTTAAGCTATCGAACACTTTGACAGGACGGATGTTTGCAAATAAGTCCAGTTGTTTACGAATAGCGAGCAAGCCTTTTTCCGGACGAAGCTCTGGCGGGTTTTGATCCCATTTTGGTCCGCCGACTGCTCCTAATAAAATCGCATCAGCGCTCTTGCATACATCAACCGTTTCTTTTGGGAGCGGATTGTTTTTTTCATCTATTGCGATACCGCCAATGAGCGCCGTTTCGAATTCGAATTCGTGTTGAAATTGAGCCGCTGTCTCTTTGAGGACAGCGACCGCTGATGTCACAACTTCCGGTCCGATTCCATCGCCGGGCAAAAGTGCAATTTTCTTTTTCATGAGAACCTACCTCCTTTCCTATGAAATCGCGTGATGTTTCTCAATTTCAATGAGATTTGATTTAAAGATTAAATGCCTGTTTACTGCATTGACGTAGGCTTTCGCCGATGCTTCCAGCACATCTTGCGCCACACCGCGTCCAGCTGTTTCTTTTCCTTCTATTGAAACAGTGACATATACTTCCGCTAGTGCATCTCTGCCTTTTCCATTCGATTGAATACGGTAGTCTAGCAAATGAATTCTTTCCTCCATACAGCGCTCCAGCGTGTTGTACACAGCTTCTACACTACCTGCGCCTGTAGCTGCTTCTTGAATGACTTCCTGCGTTTCTTGATTTTTCAGAGAGACCGTTGCTGTTGGCATTTGTTCTGTCCCATAGTGCACTTGAAGACTTTCAAATTCGTAGCCAATTTTTCGATCTGCTACTTTTTCTTCTAATATAATAGAAATTAAATCATCATCAGTGATTTCTTTTTTCTTCTCCGTCAAGTTCTTGAAGGTTTCGAAGAACTTATTGATTTCTTCTTCCGTTAGTTTAAATCCTAGCGTTTTCATACGATCTTTAAACGCATGTCTTCCGGAGTGTTTCCCAAGAACTAGTACATCTGTTGTCACACCGACAAGCTCTGGAGAAATGATTTCATAGGTTGTTTTTTCTTTGAGGAAACCATCTTGGTGAATACCTGATTCATGTGCAAAAGCGTTGTTGCCAACGACTGCTTTATTGCGCGGTACAATCATTCCTGAGTATTTGCTCACTACATCACTTGTACGCTTAATTTCATTCAATTGAATCGTTGATTCGACCTGGTAGAAGTCTTTTCGAATATGAAGAGCGACTGCAATTTCTTCTAAAGCGGCATTTCCTGCACGTTCTCCAATTCCATTAACAGCCGTTTCAATTTGATTTGCTCCATTTTCAATGGCAGCAAGTGAGTTTGCTACAGCCATTCCTAGATCATCATGACAGTGAGCAGACAAGTTGACGCGGTCGATATTTGGAACGTGTTCCTTCATATATTTAAAGATATTGCCGTACTCTTTTGGCGCTAAGTATCCAACTGTATCTGGCAAGTTAATGACACTTGCCCCAGCGTCAATGACCTTCTCTACAATTTCTGCTAAGAAAGCTAGATCTGTACGACACGCATCTTCTGCGGACCACTGGACAACCGGAAAACGTTCTTTCGCGTATTTCACCATTGAGACAGCCTGTTCTACGACTTCTTCACGTGTTTTCTTTAGTTTATGCTTCAGATGAATATCAGAAGTAGCGATAAAGATATGAATTCTTGGTTCCACTCCATCTTTTAACGCTTCCCATGCAGCATCGATGTCACCTTTCACACATCGTGCAAGACCAGCAACTGAACAGTTTTTGATCGTTCTAGCAATTTCTTGTACGCCTAAGAAATCCCCTCGGGATGAAGCGGGAAAACCCGCTTCAATGATATTAACCCCAAGGCGCTCAAGCTGCTTTGCAATGATTAGCTTTTCTTGTGCATTTAAGTTCACTCCTGGTGATTGCTCTCCATCTCGAAGTGTTGTGTCAAAAAAATTAATTTTCCGCACCGACGCTCACCGCTTCCTTTTTCTTTCCTTGTTTGACGAAAGGCATCATTTCACGAAGCTTTCTTCCGACGATTTCAATTTGGTGCTCATTTTCATTTGCATTGATCGCATTGAAACGTGGACGATTCACTTGGTTTTCAACAATCCATTCTTTTGCAAATGTTCCGTTTTGGATATCAGTCAAGACGGCTTTCATAGATTCTTTTACGTTTGCATCCACAACACGCGGTCCTGATACGAAGTCACCCCATTGTGCTGTATCAGAGATTGAATATCTCATGCCTTCTAATCCTTCTTCATACATAAGGTCAACAATTAATTTCAGTTCATGCAGACACTCGAAGTATGCAAGCTCTGGCTGATAACCAGCTTCTGTTAACGTTTCGAAACCTGCTTTCACTAGTGAAGTAAGACCCCCGCAAAGGACCGCTTGCTCACCGAATAGATCCGTTTCCGTTTCTTCTTTAAATGTTGTTTCAAGGACGCCTGCTCTTGCTCCGCCGATTGCTTTTGCATAAGCAAGTGCTTTGTCTTTCGCTTGGCCAGATACATCTTGATAGATGGCAAATAGGGCAGGTACACCAGCGCCTTGCTCATATGTTCTTCTCACAAGATGTCCTGGACCTTTTGGAGCCACAAGATACACATCTACGTCACTTGGAGGAACAATTTGATGAAAGTGAACGTTGAATCCGTGTGCGAAAACAAGTGAGTTGCCTGCTTCTAATTGATCTTTGATTTCTTCGTCATATACTTTCTTTTGCTGCTCATCTGGTAGTAGTACCATGACGACATCTGCTTGTGCTGCCGCTTCTTTTACTGTGAATACTTGATGGCCGTCTTCTTGTGCTTTTGTATAAGATCCGCCTTTTCTCACGCCGACGATCACATCTACGCCGCTTTCTTTTAAGTTCAATGCATGTGCATGACCTTGTGATCCATACCCAATGATAGCAACCTTTTGACCATTTAATACGTTTTCTTGAATATCACCGTTATAATATACTTTTACCATTTGACTCTCTCCTTTTGTTTAGACAATTGAAATTGTTTTATTTGATTGCGGCTTTTGCTGATTATCTCTCGCAAAGGCCGTGGTGCCAGTTCTGGCGACTTCTTTAATGCCGTATGGCTTAAGTAATTCAATGAGTGCTTCAATTTTTGAAGACTCACCTGTCACCTGAATGACGACACTCTCTCTGCTTACATCTACAATAGAAGCTCTAAACGGTTCAATGACCCCTGTGATCTCCATTCTAGATGCCGGTGCAGAAACGACTTTTATCAAAGCCAGCTCTCGCTGAACGATTGATTGGTTTGTAATGTCTGTTACTTTGAGAACATCAATTTGCTTGTTCAGCTGTTTTGTCAGCTGTTCGATGTCTTTCTCTTGGTCTACATGGACGACGAACGTGATGCGTGATACATCTTGAATCTCAGAATGGCCGACCGTAATGCTTTCAATGTTGTAGTGTCTTTTGGTAAAAAGGCCAGTGATTCGGTTCAGTACGCCTGATCGATTTAATACAGTCAACACAATAATTCTTTTCAAGGTTTCACCCCCACCATCTCATGAAGTCCTTTCCCCGGTGCGACCATCGGGAATACTTTTTCATCTCTCGCTACATTGACATCGATGAAAACAGGCTCTCTAGAGGTTAACGCTTCTTCAAGCTTTTCTTTCGCCTCTTCGTCTGATGAGATTCTGATTCCTTTAATGCCATAAGCTTCAGATAATTTAACGAAGTCTGGCTGCTCTGAAAATTTAGAATATGAGTAGCGTTCTTCGTAGAAAATTTCTTGCCATTGTCTTACCATTCCAAGGCTGTGATTATTCAGAACAATCACTTTCACTGGAAGGTTCAGCTCACGGATAACGGCAAGTTCTTGCAAGGTCATTTGGAAACCTCCGTCTCCTAAAATCGCCACAACCGTTGCCTCTTGATCAGCCAGCTGAGCGCCAATGGCTGCCGGTAAACCGAAGCCCATCGTACCAAGGCCGCCAGATGTGACCCACTTATCTGCATTTTCAAATGGATAGAACTGCGCTGCCCACATTTGATGCTGTCCGACATCAGTTGCCACAATGGCTTCACCTTTTGTGAATTGATGAATGTATTCAATCAGCTTTTGAGGCTTAAAGCCCTCTGCTTCGTTTTCAACGTACCAGAGTGGATATTCTGCCTTCCACTCATCTAATTGGTTTTTCCATTCATTTGATTCCCCTTGCTTCCCGTCTTGCTTGATCAGCTCTTCAAGGACTAGCTTACTGTCTCCAACAACCGGGATATGGGTATGAATGTTCTTGCCAATTTCCGCTGGATCGATATCAATATGTGCTACCTTCGCATGTTTCGCAAAGTGATTGAGGTTGCCAGTTACCCTGTCATCAAATCTTGCACCGATTGAAATGAGCAGATCACATTGGTGAAGGGCCATATTCGCCGCATATGTGCCATGCATACCAGCCATCCCTAGAAATAGAGGATGCTTTGCTGGGAATCCGCCAAGTCCAAGCAGTGTATGAGCGACTGGGATTTGCTGCTGCTCTACATACTGCCTTAATTCTTCAGATGCTTTGCCATGAAGAACGCCAGCTCCTGCTAGAATGACTGGTTTCTTCGCTCTGCTTACAGCTTCTACTAATTTGCGAATTTGCAAATAGTTCGGCTCGACTTTTGGCTGATAACCAGGTAAATCAATTGGCTGATCGTATTCAAACGTTCCTTCAATGCCTGCCACATCTTTTGGAATATCAATCAAGACTGGACCAGGTCTGCCTGTTGTTGCGATGTGGAACGCCTCTTTAATGACACCCGGTAATTCCTCTGGATTTCTTACTTGGTAGCTGTGCTTTGTGATGGGCATTGTGATGCCGAGCACGTCTGCTTCCTGGAAAGCGTCTGATCCAATGACTGAGGTTGCCACCTGTCCTGTGAAGACAACAAGAGGAAGTGAATCAATCATTGCATCTGCAATTCCTGTGACAAGGTTTGTCGCTCCAGGTCCTGATGTTGCAATGACAACACCCGGTTTGCCAGATACTCTTGCGTATCCTTCTGCTGCGTGAATCGCTCCCTGCTCATGCCTTGGCAGGACATGAAATAAACCAGAATCATAAATTTTATCGTAGATCGGTAAAACCGCTCCGCCTGGATATCCGAAAATGACTTCTACTTTTTCTCTTTTGAGTGCTTCAATTAACATGAGTGCACCGTTCATCGTTTGTGGTGCTTTAGATGTTTCCGTCTCCACTTGTACATTTGTCCCCATTTGATTTCCTCCTCTTTGTCTTGCTTCAGTCAAGTCTTTTCACCCTTTTCTATTCAAGATCGAGATTTTAGACCATATAAAAAAGCCTTCTCACCCCACAATGACACTACTTTTCACTAGGTCAAAGGGGCGAAAAAGCTTTGTTTTTCGCGGTACCACCCTTGTTCACGGCAAAATCTGCTGCCGTCTCATGGACATCTTTCATCCATTTTGGTAACGAGTGAGCAATGTCACTCGGTCTGCCCTACTATCATTTCAAGCAGACACTCAGAGGTGAGTTCACTTTAGAAAGTAACACCGGTTTCCAGCTACCACCGGCTCTCTGTAGATACTGACTCTAAAGCTACTAGTCCTCTTCAACGTTTATCGATATCTATTTAGCTTGCGTGAATGTTTTCATCTGTAAATACGACTTTTTCTCCTTCTTCAACCACTCGCTTGCGGAATTGTTCAAGAAGTTTGTTTGTGTGGACCCCAGGTTTCCCTTCACCGATTGTACGGCCGTCAACCTTTACAACAGCGATCACTTCGGCTGCGGTTCCTGTCAGAAAAACTTCTTCTGCTGTATACACATCGTGCCTTGTGAATGGTTCTTCTTTCACTTCGTAGCCTAAGTCTTCTGCAATCTCCATGATGGCATTTCTTGTGATGCCTTCAAGAGCGCCGATATAACCTGGCGGTGTATAAAGCTTACCTTTTTTATAAATAAACACATTGTCTGCAGAACCTTCTGCCACGTACCCTTGATCATTCAGCATCAGCGCTTCACTCACACCGGCCATATGGGCTTCGATTCGGACAAGGATGTTATTCAAATAATTTAATGATTTCACTTTTGGGCTCAGTACATCGGGACGATTTCGTCTCGTCGGTACCGTTACAATATCAATACCCGTTTCATATAGGTGCTTTGGAAAGATGGCCAGCGGCTCTACAATGATCACTGTGTTGGCTCTCCCGCAGTTGTTTGGATCTAAGCCAAGATCACCAGCTCCTCTTGAGACAACAAGACGAATATAGGCATCCTTTAGGCCGTTCCTTTCAACTGTATGAATCATTTTTTCCGTGAGTTCCTCAAGTGAATATGGAATGTTCAGCATAATGGATCTGGCGGAATCATACAGGCGGTCTAAATGTTCTTTCATTCGAAAGATATTTCCGTTATACACGCGTATCCCTTCGAACACACCGTCACCATATAAGAAGCCATGATCATAAACTGAAATTTTCGCATCCTCTTTTTTCACGAGTTCATCGTTTAAAAAGATCCACTGTTCCTTTTGGTCTTCCATTATCAGTGCGCACCCTCTCTTTCAAACAAAAAGTAGTTGAATTTTCAGACACTTTTTATTGAAGCCTCTCACGCTTGCTCTGCGTGTTTGTTTAGCTTTTGTTGAACCCATCTTACGCCGCTTTCCATACAGTGTCAACAGCATTTTTAAAATTATTAGACAATTTAGACTAATCAAAATTAAATGTATACGCTTACACCTTTGCTAGACAAGGAATGAAAAAAACTTAAAATTTTTTGTATTTTTTCTTCAATTGATTTACTTTACCTGAACGCTTTTCTTTTGAGAAAACGTTTGTCATATTTTTTCACATCGTTTTTAATGAATACTGGTAGATTTCAACGCTTTTGATTTTCTTTCGGCATGCCTTTCTAAAGCGTTTTCCTATGAATTTATGATAGAATGAGAGCATCTTATAGAAGGAGGGCAATACATGGCTAACATCAGAGGTTATATCGGAACATATACAAAGGGAGACAGTAAAGGCATTTATACTTTTACATTAAATACGGACAAGCAGCAGATCGAACAAGTAAAAGTAGCTGCTGAACTTGAAAATCCTACATATTTAACCGTCTCAGATTCTCAAAAATTTGTGTATTCTGTTGTGAAAAAAGGATCACAGGGCGGCGTGGCTGCGTATCAAATTGATGCAGAAACCGGCACACTTCGTTTCATCAACCAAGAGCTTGCCGATGGCGCTTCTCCTTGCCACGTCAGCGTGGACAATCAAACAAAAACAGCTTTTACAGCAAACTATCATAAAGGAACAGCAGAGATGTATGAAATCGATGCTGAAAATGGCTCAGTCATCCGCACGCTGTCACAGGCGCAGCATGAAGGAACTGGACCAAACGAAGACCGCCAGGAAAAACCGCACACTCACTTTATGGGTCTGACACCAGATGAACAATTTGCAGTGGCTGTTGACCTTGGGACAGATGGCATTTATACGTATAAGAAAGAGGGCGACAAACTCGAGCTCGCTCATACATTTGAAACAAAACCAGGCACCGGTCCTCGCCATATCACATTCCATCCAACGAAACCTGTGGCATATGTGATGACAGAGCTAAGCTCAGAGGTGATTGTGCTTCGTTACTTTGAAGATGGTCATTTCGAAGAGATCCAAACGATCGCAACCATTCCAAGCGACTTTACAGAGAACAATCAAGGCAGTGCCATTCACGTGTCTTCAGACGGCCAATTTGTTTATGCAGGAAATCGCGGTCATGACAGCATTGCGATTTTTAAAGCAGACGCCGACGGCCAATTAAGTCTTGTCGAGATTGCTTCATCTGAAGGAAACTGGCCTAGGGACTTTGTGCTTGATCCAACTGAAGAATTCCTCGTCGGTTCAAACCAAGAATCTAGCAACCTAGTGTTATACAAACGCGACAAAGAAACAGGACGACTCACTGTCTTACAATCAGACATCGCCGTTCCTCATCCAGTTTGCGTGAAATTTTTAGGATAAAGAAAAAAGCCTCCGTTTTGGAGGCTTCAGCTTGTTGACAAAGGGCTAAAATGAACTTTTTTAGCCCTTTGTCTTCTTTTCAGCGTGCAGACGGCGTCCAGCCATCTTCAAGCTTTTGATCAATAAGAGACGTATCGGTTTTTTCACCGAACCATTTTGACAGCCTGTCCTTCGCTTTTCCTTTCACATCATCATCAATGTACATCGCTACTTGGAGCAGAGCAAATGTGATCGCTCCTAAATCATCTGTGTAGCCGACACCAATCAATGTATCAGGGATGAGGTCAATAGGAAGGATAAAGTATCCGAGTGCCCCAATAATAAGGGTTTTTGCTTTGACAGGCACTTCGGGTTTTTGCAATGTATAGTAAAGTAATAGCACAGCATAGACAAGAGAGACACCAGCCTTTTGTGCCGTCTTTTTTAACTTTTCCCAAAAGGCATGATCATTAAAATGCTTCTTCGAACGCTTTAATAGTTCTTTTTTCTCAGAACGGTTCATCATATCGCCTCCATCTACAGCATAGCCCTTTTCCCTTCGTTATACAAGATATCCGCCGATTCGACAAACAAAAAGCAGCAGAAAGCTGCTGCATTCTACTGCTCTTTGTAAAACTTTTCGATCGCCTTATCGATGTAGACCCATCCTTTATAAGACACATGAATTGTATCTTTAAAGAAGTAAGGATCGTATTCATGTTTAGTCAAATCTGCGACTTCATACCCGTTATCTCGAATTTGACGATTGATTTTCTCATAATACTCTGTACGCCCCTCTTTCGGGAAACCGGTATAATCATACCATTTTCCATTGACAGGAATCGTCACAAACAAAGGCTTCGCCCCTGCCTGTTTTAAAATATCCAGCATGATTTGAAAATCTTTGTATTCTGGTGATTCCGCATAAGAGTGGTCTTCACGAGAATCTTTCATCTTTTTCATGATCGGTTTCAGCTTGCGGTCAAATAGTTTTTGATTAATATAAAACGGGTTGTTCCCTGCTTTTTCCGCACCTAAGACACTCGCTTCTTTTTCAAGCTCAGTCCATGTTTTTCCTTTGACAGAAGGAGACGGATGAAGCTTACGCTCTTTCCCCGATCCAATTGTATAGTACATGTCTTTCTTTTGAAGCATGCCATAATACATTTTTGCAATAGGAGAAATCGCGCCATAAGCGAATTTGTTCCCAGAAAGCTCTGCTTTAAAAAGTTCTGTGATGACCATGTCGTTCTTTACAGCTTTAAACGTCATGATTCTCTTGATCAGCTCTTTTTTCACAGCTGGATCAATTTCTTTATTATAAGCGAGATTAAGCGCTTGAAGCGCTGAATAGTTCGGTGCAAAGTGATTCTCGTCTGATCCCCATTTCACAAACCACTGCGGGGACACGATAAACACAAGCTTCTTCCCTTTTAATTCATCCATATGCGCTGCGAAGTTCATCGCATGAATTAATGATTGTGACCCACCTTTTCCAATAAGATAAGGTGTAAACCCTTGAGGATTCTCATGAAAGAAATTCGAAGGGTGATATGGATCAAAACGTGATAGTTCAGAAGATCCATAGATCGGCAAATAAGTTGGATCTTTTAGCATTTCATCTTGTAAATAAAGCCCCTGGAACATCCCTGGATCTAATTCTGTGGCTGACTTTTGTAATTTGTCTTTTGGGATCAGATGTGAGAGCCATGCATTTGGTACAAGAAGAACACCAATGAATAGAACAGCCGCTAAAATAAGCGGCCCAAAAAAACGCTTTTTCATTACTTCATCTCTGCCAGCTGCTCAGCAATGTGATTCGGTGTATCCCACACATCACGATCGAACTCTGTAATCGGAACAGTAATTCCGAGCTGACTTTCAATTGCCATAAGCAGTTCTACTGTACCAAATGAATCTAGAAGACCTTCTTCAAAAATTGCAATCTCTGGATTTTCTTTCACAACGTCGTCCTGACAAACCTCTGCAATAATACCGTATACTTGATTTTTAAATTCCATAATTTTCTACTCCCTTAATGATTAATGATGAAATGGTTTTCCTGAAAAAATATAAAATCCGAAACAAATCACATGGAATGTAATAATGATCGACACAACCATTGTGACCTTATTATCCGGCCACCACTTGTGCTTTTTATTCCATTTCTCAAATAAATTGTAACCGGACATCACAACTGCGTGATATAGTCCGTAAATAATATATTGAAGTGCTAGACCATGCCAAGCACCCATCAATAGAAAGAGGACAAAGTACCCAATATTTGATACAGCCATACGGTTCTTGATCCACTTCTTTTTTGTCATAAAGAACACAAATCTCATAAACACGTAGTCTCTGAACCAGAAGGAGAGGGACATGTGCCAGCGATTCCAGAAGTCTTTAATGTTCCGGCTGATAAACGGTTTGTTAAAGTTTTCTGGTGATTTAATGCCCATCATATAACTCACACCAACAGCAAATGCTGTATACCCAGCGAAGTCAAAGAACAAATACATACTGTACGCATACATATACGTTAACTGTTGAACAAAGTGACTGCTGCTAATGTGATGAATATTCATGAGAATATACGTGTGAATCAGATAACCAATAATGAACTTATATAAGAAGCCGATAAAAATTTTATGAATACCAGCGTATAGAAGATCACTGTACGCTTCCTTTTCAGGCGGCGTATCCATATCCTTTTCAAACCGGCGGTAACGATCAATCGGACCTGATGAAATCGTCGGGAAAAAGACAATGAAATAGACCAAACGATGAATCGGAATTTTCTTCTTAATCAAGCCGTCTCTTGTCTCGATAATTAACTGGACACCTTTAAATGTTAGGTACGAGATTCCTAAAAAGCTCAGCCAGTTCATTGGCGGCGGTTGATGCGGCTGATGAGTTAAAAAGAACGGTAAAACCTTTGAGAGTACAAGCGGCAAAATAGATGCCACCACTGCCATATAGAAGACAGACGCTTGATTCGCCTTCAGCCGGTACGAAAGGTACAAGCGGATGATCAAGATTTGCCACACTGTAAACAAGAAGAGCAGCAATGCGCCATGTGCATCCTTTGAGAAAATAAGCGCGAGCGCCACAACCGTTGCAAACATGTTGTAGCCCTGCATTCTTTTGCCGCGAAGACCAAGAATGATCGTCGGCAAAAGAAGAACACCAATTAGAATGAAGAAAAAGAATGAACTAAACGGAATCATAGAAGAACCTCTTTCGCGATTCTTTTACGATCAACCTTCCCGTTTGGCGTCATGTACAGCTGCTCAAGATAGACAAACTTTCTTGGAATCATGTACGCAGGCAGTGAATCCGCCATTTCTTTCTTAATTGCACTTGTCAGCTGATATTCTTTTTCAAAAGAATGCGCTGCTGGAACAATGGCTGCAATTAAGTACTCCACATGACCGTTTGGCTGGAACGGCACAATCACACAAGCATTGACATAGGTTGTCTCGCTCACATGATATTCAATTTCTTCAAGCTCCATCCGGTATCCATGCAGCTTAATTTGATAGTCCAGACGGCCGTGGCACGTAATCAAACCATCCTGCGCCACACCTGCATCACCTGTACGGTAAGCAGGGCGTCCTTCGTATTCAAAGAACACTTTATCTGTTAAGGCTTGTTCACCTAAGTAGCCTCTCGTGACGCTTGGCCCTACGATGACAATTTCCCCTTTTTCACCATCAGGAAGGGTCTTGCCTTCTTCATCTAAAATGACGATATCTGTATCCGGTTTGGCGTAGCCGACTGGTAAAGAATCGTGCTGATCAAGAATCGCCTGCGTGACTTCAATCGATGTGATCGCAACAGTTGCTTCAGTCGGACCATACGTATTAAAGATCTGCGCTTTTGGAAAACGCTCAAGGAGTGCACTTGCTACAGATACAGGAAGTGCCTCTCCGCAGAACAAGAAAACTTTCAGCTCTGGTAAAAGCTCTCCTGTAAAGGAAGGGTCCATTAAGCACATTTGCACAAAGGAAGGTGTTGATGTCCACACTTCAACGTCAGATTGACCGAGTGCTGCAAACATATCCTTCGGCTTATTCACTAGATCTTTCACTAAACAGTAAAGCGTGCCGCCTGATTGAAGCGCTGGATACAAATCCATCACTGATAAGTCAAAAGAAAATGGTGCTTGATTTAAGAACGTGCGCCCCCCGCCAATTGGAAAGTCTCGGCACATCCACTCTGTAAAGCTTTCTAAATTATTGGCTGTTACCTGAACGCCTTTCGGTTTTCCGGTACTGCCAGACGTATAAATGATGTAAAAGACATCATCCTGTTGAACCCACTGCGAGGATGGCGGTGCTTCTTTTTCAAGAGCTAAAAGAGATGCCGCACTTTTCACTTCAATGTGTTCTTCTACATCTAATACATTCTGCTCATTTGCACAAATCAACAGACTGGCTTTTGAGCTTTCAATAATTGAGACGATACGCTCGGCAGGGATTGAGATGTCGACCGGAATATAAGGTCTGCCTGATTTCACACTGCCTAAGAAAGAAATCAGCATCTCTGGCTCCATATGACCGTATACAATGACAGGTGCACTGTCTGTTGCAACCGCATCGATCGCACCAGCCATTTGGTCTGATAGATGCCAAAGCTCATCATATGTGATCGAAGCATGTTGAGAAACAAATACTGGCTGTGTTGGTTTCGTTTGTTGGTATTCATGAATCGTGTGTAATAGTTTCATAGTCTAATCTCCAATTAAAAATCGTTGTAAATGAATGATCCCGTATTTGCTGTATGGAATCCGTAAATAAAGAACAATAATAGCAAAATAAGTAAGTAAAAACTTGTATATCCTATCCATTTTACAGACTTATTTTCTGATAGTTTTTTGAATAGCATATTGATAACCTCTTTTCTTTTGACACTTATAGAGACGCATGAATCATTAAAAGAGTTTCATATCAAAACATAAAAATTTTAAGAAATCATGAAAGAAAGATGTCTAATCGATAAACGTGTCTCTAGGCAAAGCTGTCTTATTGTAACAAAGATTTAATGTATTTGAAATGAAATTCCAGCTTAAATTTGCCTTAAAATTGGTGAAAGCTGTCGAATAAACACAAAAACCACCTAGTTTGCCTAGATGGCTTTGATTTCAATTACTTCTTATATTTATTGACTTCGAACATGAGAATGTTTTTGAACACCACATAATCCTTTTTACTTTCAAAGGGACCTTTGTTGTTGTCATGCTCATCAATTTCATAAAACCCTGGTCCTTCTCCGGCATCACGCTTTTTGTACCAAGATAGGAAGGCGTTGACTTCTTTCATGGAGAGGTCATACTCTTTTTGCAAACCATTGACCATTGTGATGATGAGAAGAGCATCTCCGTCTTCATCGATTGCATCGTCTTTAGGCGGTGTGGTTGGTTCTGGGTGTTTGTCGCCTGGATTTGTTGAATCATCTTTTGGTGGGGTTGCTGGATCCGGGTCTTTGTCACCGGGTGTTTCTGTGTTGTTTGGAAATTTTAGGTCTTTTAAAGATAAAGAGATAACAGATTTGTAGTTTTTGTCTGCAGTCTCTGTATAATTCAAATTATAATCTCGACCGCCTAAAAGGTATAACATATCCCCAACAACTACTGATGAAGCTCCTATACGCATATTGTGGTAAGGCACATCTATTCTAACTAATTCTTCTTGTTCAGTATCATATACAATTAAATTTCTTGGTGAACTAGCGGGAAACACCATGTTATTTTTATAAGATACACCATTCAAATAACCATTGACAAATCCTTTTTTCTTTGCAGTCCAAACTTCTTTTTTAGCGTCAAATTCAAAAACTTCATGGTTATCGTTTTGGCCAAAGATGTAAAACTTCTCATCTAATACTAGACCGATTGCTCCTTTGATTTTAACATTTAGAGGGGCTTCTTCTTTCCATGTTTGCTCAGAAAGGTCATAGCTAAAAAACTCTTTTCCACCAAATACATAAATTTTATTTCCAATAACACCCGCTTGAACGTTATATGAGCCTTTTGATTTGCTAACAAAGGGAATATCAGGTAGCGTTTCCCATTCATCATTTTTTGTATCATACACTTCGAACTTATCATAAGTAAAACCCGTATGTTTTCCAGCAAGGACATAAATTTTTGAACCTACTACTACTGATGCTGCTCCTCCTCTACCAGTAGGTATATCTTTCTTTTTAGTCCACTTATCGATAGAAGGATCATATTCTAACGTTTCATTAAACGCATTGAACCCACCAATCACATAAATTTTCCCATCCACAGCATTAGCTACAGCTCCCACTCTAGCTGTGGGCAAATCAGCTAATTGATTCCATTCATCCTTCGCCGCATGTACCATTTGAAATGACTGCGTGAATGAAAGGATTACTAGTAATATCATGACGATCCATTTTTTCAAAAATAACACTCCCTTTTCATTATCTTACTTCTTCATTATCGGAGTGTTTTTTAATTTTTATAGAATAATTGATCTTTTTAAGAGAAATTAATAGTAAAAAGGCATCAAAATTACTAAAGAAATCCGCTTAAAAAGATAAATTCTATTAAACATTGCCTGAGTCTATATACAAAGAACAATAAAAAGAACCCATGATTTCATGGGTTTCTCATCAATCCATTATTAGAAAATCCGTCACAAGGCAAGCAGGTTCTCCGTTTTCATCATCCAGCCCCCAAAAGCTTGGATACATCCCGTCACCGAAGCCTGTTGTAAACATAGCAATGTCCACCTTGTCATGCTATGTTATTAACTATTTCTTTTGAATATTTCTTAATCAATGTTTCGCTAATACTGCTTACGATATAGATCGCAATCGCTAAAATCAGCATCAACGGAAACATGCTCAACCGATCATCTGCAACATAAACAATGATAGCCACTACGATTGCCGTTAAAAAATGCTTCACCGCCTCCTCACCCCTTTGTATATATCATATACATTTTATTACACAAAAGATTCAATTGAAATAATTTCCACAAAATTAACAAGTTTCGTTTGTTCCGCTCTTAAAGTAGATTGCTATCCGACCTTATGTTGTTCGTACAATCTCTATATGCTAAAATTAACCAAAATATACATATAATGGATTAACCAGGAGGTCATTCAGTGACGCAGCAAATCAAGCCATCCAAAATGTTATTAATTACTTTACCCAGCGCTATTATTGCCCTTGTGATGATCTTAGGGAAAATTGATACACCTGTAACAAATGTTTTATTTTATATTGTGGCTTTCGGTGTTATGGGTTTAGTTGTTTCAAGCTTAATAAAGGACTACAGGAAAAAGAAAAATTAACTCCACGTTTAGGGAGCTATAGTTCCTAACTGATTGTAACCTCTCAATCCATTACTGTTGGAAGATAAATGGCCGTTAAAAATCCGCCCTCAACCCGCTCCCAAAAAACTAATTTTAAGCAAAAAACCGAACTTAAGTTTCAACAAACGAAAAAAGCTTGAAATCCTTTCATATCAAGGATTTCAAGCTTTTAATTTAGTACGTCCCAGGAGAGATTCGAACTCCCGACCGACGCCTTAGAAGGGCGTTGCTCTATCCAGCTGAGCTACTGGGACATGTTGTTATGTAGTGTTCTGTTGGTGAGTACCTCACCGACAAGATTTATTATATTACTATTGTTCTTTAAAGTCAACGGTTTTTCGAAAAGTTTTTTCATAAGGGGCAAATGCTGCACCCTTATGAAATACCTTCCATTGTGACAGTGTTTTCGAGGTCTTGTATGATCTGACCTTCGTCTGTGAAAAACTGTACGTTTGCTTCGCTTCCATCTAGTGTCAGTATCGCATAGCTGCGCTCTTTACGCACTCTTGGCAGGTGCACGCTGCCCGGGTTAATGAGCAGTTTTCCTCTTAGCAGTTCACTGCCTGGGATGTGTGAGTGGCCAAAGCAGATAATGTCAGCGCTTAGCTCTTCTGCACGGTAGTAGACTTGAAGCAAGGATTGTTTGATGCCATGCAGATGTCCGTGAGTGAGAAATAGTTTTCCGCCTCCATCAAGTGGGAGCAGGAGCTCTTCTTCAAAATCGCCCATAAAGTCACAATTTCCTTTGACGACTTTGTATCCTTCGAGTGCTGGGTGGTTCGTTTCGAGTTCTGAATCTCCGCAGTGAATCATCATGTCGACTTCAGCCGCGTGCCGTTTGGCAATGGTTTGAAGTTCGTCTGTGAGTCCATGACTGTCACTCATGATGAGTATCTTCATGGCTTCATTCCCCCTTATTCATTTGCGTCTAGCAGTGATGAAAGCTTTTGAAGCGCGACCGCTCGATGGCTGATCTTGTTTTTCTCCTCTGGTGATAACTCGGCCATCGTCTGGCCTTTGTCTTTGACGATGAAAATGGGGTCGTATCCGAAGCCGTTTTCGCCGATTGGTTCCTCTGCGATGAAGCCTTCTACTGATCCTTCTACCGTCTTTGTTTCTTTGCCCGGTATGCTGACAGCCAGGGCACATCTGAATCTGGCTGTGCGGTCTTCTTTTTCAATGCCTTGAAGTTCGCTCAGCACTTTTTCCACATTCTCAGCATCGTTTTTATGCTCACCAGCGTATCTCGCTGAATATACGCCAGGTTTTCCGCCAAGATAGTCAATCGACAAACCGGAATCGTCTGCAATGACCATTTCACCTGCTTTGGCTTGAATCGCCTCGGCTTTGATGATGGCATTTTCTTCGAAGGTTTGTCCTGTTTCTTCAATCTCTTCAGTAAATCCGATGTCTGCTAGTGTTTTGACCGTGAATCCTTTTGGCTCAAGAATGGCTTTGAATTCTTTCGCTTTGCCCGCATTGTGCGTTGCAATGATGGCTGTTTTCATCCTGATCAAACCCTTCTTTTTATTCGATGACTTCTCCTGTAACCGCTTTTTGCTTTTCGATTAATTCTTTGATGCCCTTTTCGGCTAAATCAAGCAGTCCGTTTAGCTGTTCTCTTGAGAATGTCGCTTCTTCGCCTGTCCCTTGAAGTTCAACAAAGCGTCCAGCGCCTGTCATGATGACATTCATATCCACTTCAGCTGAAGAATCTTCTTCATAATTTAAATCTAACAGAAGACCCTGCTGCGAATCAATTCCGACGGATATCGCCGCTAAATAATCAGTGATCGGGTTTTGTTTGATGACTCCTTCTGCTCGAAGCTTTTGAATCGCAAGTGTCATGGCGACAAAAGCACCGGTAATAGATGCTGTGCGTGTGCCGCCGTCTGCTTGAATGACATCACAGTCAATCCAAATCGTGCGTTCGCCAAGCTTTTCTAAGTCAACGACTGCGCGGAGTGCTCGTCCAATTAAGCGCTGAATCTCCATTGTACGTCCTGTGACTTTTCCTTTAGATGATTCTCTCATCGTTCTTTGTGCGGTTGCTCTTGGAAGCATGCTATATTCTGCTGTAATCCAGCCTTTTCCTTCTCCTCTTAAAAAAGGAGGTACACGGTCTTCGATAGATGCGTTACAAATCACCTTCGTATTGCCCGCTGAGATTAAGACAGAGCCTTCTGGATGCGTAATGTAGCCTGCCTGTATTTCAATTTTTCTTAATTCGTCATATTGTCTTTCATCTAATCTCATGATTTACCTCCGTTACGATATACATTCCGCGCGGGTGCCAGCGGGGTTCTCCTACTAACTTTGACAACCTCGGCTCGTTCTAATCGCTTGGAATAAAAAAGAGGCAGCGAATATGCATGCCTCTTTTTCTCCATTATATCAATGTGTGCCGTTAAAAACTACCTGTATTCACTTGTTCTGGTCTTGAAACCGGCTTTGTCAGCTCTGCTCCTTTTTCGTTCACAAGCTCAGCCTTGCCGTTTACCTTAACCGATACGCTTTTGACGTCCGGCAGCTCTGTTAATGTGAGCACAATGCTATCAAGAACTTTTTGTGAAATGACCTTTTTCTTTTCATCTGCACTGCCAAAAATGGATTCGTTGAAATCAAGTGTCACATGTCCGTCTTTTACTTTCGGGATATCATTCAGCTTTACATCTTGATCAAAGTCTGTGAGCAAATGGCTTTTTTTGCTTGGTCCAGAGACGAGCTCATCAATGGCTGCTGTAATCGGATCATCCTCGTCTTTTGGCGCTCTTTTGGTCACAGGAACATAGTACGTCTGTTCATCAGATTCAGCTAAGTAGTAAACCGTCACTGGCTTTGTCGATGTCATATCAGCGGCAGCCTCGTGCTGAATATTTATACCGTCTTCTCTGCTTAAATCATCGGAGATCGGTGTACCGTTCACAGGCATTTCTTTTAGTTCATGACCATTCATTTTCAATTTGACTTTGGCGACAGAATCAAACTGCGTTAACGTCCAAGTGACAGATTGCAGGATTCGCTGTTCGTCTTCTTTTTTATAGTTTTTAAATTCATTTGAAAAATCCACTACGGCCGTTCCGTCTTTAATGTCGACAGATACGCTCGTGTCGGCCGGCAAAACAGCTCGGAACCCATTTGGCATGAGGTTAGAAATCGGTCCTCCGTCCACGAGATATTCAAGGGTTTGTTTGGCACTTCCTTCGTTTTTCGGCAGCGGAATGGATTGAGAGACGACATACCCGTTTTTATCAATTAAATATAATTCTCTCATGACTGTATCTGCCTTCTTCTCTTCTTTTCCTTCTTTGGCTGTTTGTTTATCTTCTTTATTTTCTTTCACATATGTGACGTTTTGTGGCGGGTCAATCTCTGTTTTCGCTTGGTCTGTTTGAAACAATCCGCATCCTGACAAAAGCATGGCTGACGCGATACACGTCACAGCTGCTGTAGATCCTTTTTTCAGCATACTTCACCCTCCTCTAGTAGTTTGTACTACTATGTATACGAGCTCCTCATGTGGATTAGACCCTTTTCATAAAAAAATAACCCACCTCAAGAAGAAGCGGGTTATTGCTGATAGACGTGTTCGAGTGATACGGTTTCGACCTTCCCTGGGAGGTAGCCAAACCAGTCACGAGCGATGTTTTGAAAATTTTGCTGCTGCCCTGTTGTATAAAATGTATGAACAGGTGCTTCTTGAGAAGTATTTAACAGCCCTTTATATGAAAGAATCGTACTGGCTTCTCTAGCTGTCTCATCCCCTGATGAAATAATGCTCACATCACTGCCCATAAAGCGCTGAATCGGCTCTTTTAAAATCGGATAGTGTGTACAGCCAAGAATGAGTGTATCAATTCCTGTTTCTTTCATCGGTTCAAGGGAATCTTTCACCACTTCATCTGCTGTCTGATCTAAAAACGTACCGCTTTCCACAAATGGGACAAGCAGCGGACATGCCAGGCTTTGAACCGCTAGTCCTGCTTTTAGGGATAACAGTGCTTCTTTGTATGCCTCGCTTTTGATCGTATTAGCTGTGCCAATGACACCAATCTGCTGATTATTTGTCACCTTGATGGCTGTACGGGCGCCGGGCTGAATCACGCCAATGACCGGAATATCAAGCGTTGCTTTGATTTCATCAAGTGCGATCGCCGTCGCTGTGTTGCATGCGATGACGAGCATTTTAATATGATGATGTCTTAATAAGTAGTGCGCCATTTCCCAAGTATATTGAAGAACCTCTTCTTCTTTCCGCGGGCCATACGGGCACCGTTTTGTATCGCCTACGTAAATGATTTTTTCTTTTGGCAGTTGTCTCATGATTTCCTTTGCAACGGTTAAACCGCCGACGCCGGAATCAATGACGCCGATTGGTTGATCCAACAAAATCGCCTCATTTTCTTTTCATTTGCTGCTGTAGTTTCGTTAAGGATTGGTTGAAAACGATGGCTTCTTCTTCTGAGAAAGCCCCTAGAAGTTCACTGACGTATTCTTGGCGTTTGACAATCACTTCTTGAATGATCCGCTCGCCTTCAGGTAATAAATGAATGCGAACCACGCGGCGGTCAGAAGGATCTTTCACTCGTTCGACAAGTTCACTTTTTTCCATTCGATCAATTAAGTCGGTGGTTGTGCTGCAAGCCAAATACATCTTTTGTGATAGCTCACCTATTGTCATATCTCCGAATTCATAAAGCCACTGAAGCCCTACAAATTGAGGAGGTGTAATCGTATATTGATTCAGAATTTCTCTGCCTTTTTGCTTAATAATTGCAGCAATATGGCGCAATGATTTTTCAATCTCTGCTACATGGTCGAACTCATTCGTTTCCATTTCATTGATACCTCACTATAGCATCTCACTTTGATTAAAACGTACATTCCTATTTTCCTCGTTTTTCAGAGAAAATGCAAGAAGAGACTCATGGAAACCATATAGAAATAACCGGTTCCTCCCTGGTGCGGAAGGAAAACCGGCTGACTTTAGAGCTCTAGCTCACCCATACGCAGAAGCTCGACGACGGCCTGTGAACGACCTTTGACTCCTAGCTTTTGCATGGCATTCGAAATATGATTTCGAACAGTCTTTTCGCTAATAAAAAGCTCGCTTGCAATTTCTTTAGTTGTTTTATCTTGGACGAGCAATTCGAATACTTCTCTTTCTCTTTTGGTTAATAGCGGCTTGGATTGAAACTCTTTCTCCTTCAAGTATTGTAACCCTCCTTGCTAAGGTGAGAGCTCTAGTCTCTATAGAATGGGATTCTGTATAGTCGAGATATCATATGCCGGGTGCCCGAGGTAGGTGACGTTAAAATCGAGAATTCCCGCATATGAGCGTCCAATTTGTGCGCTTTTATCAGCACAAAAAAGGACGAGTCTCCTACCCGAGACATCGTCCTTTTCATACACGTATTTAAAAGATAGAAATGGCTCCTGTTAACAAAGCGATCAATGTTGTAAAAAGGGCTGTTAACACAGTCCACAGCAGTGCGTATTTTTGCAAATCGCCAATATCTTTGTTCAGCATACTGACAAGAAGCAGCGTTGAAGCCACAAGAGGGCTCAGCAGGTGAACAGGCTGTCCTATGATAGAAGCGCGCGCAATTTCCACCGGATCAATTCCGTAAGCTGCACCTGCTTCTGCCAAGATTGGCAGCACCCCGAAATAATAAGCATCATTAGAAAGAACAAATGTAAATGGCATACTCGTTAAAGCCACAATGAGCGGAAAAAATGAACTGTAAGAATCCGGAATTAAGTAAATCACCAAGTTGGCAATCGACTCCACCATTTTTGTCCCCGAAAAAATTCCTGTGAAAATTCCTGCTGCAAACACAAGGGTAATGACCGTTAAGGCATTTCCTGCATGCGATAAAATTCTCTCGCGCTGATCTTCAACCTTTGGATAGTTGATCATGAGAGCGATGACAAATCCAATTAAGAAGAGTACAGGTATTGGTATAATATCTAGGACTAGTGTGGCCATGACAGCAATTGTGAGGAAGAAGTTGATCCAAATGAGGTTTGGTCTCTTCATGTCTTCTACGCCATCCTCAATTGACGCAGCCAATTCAGGAGAAATGGACACCTCTTCTTTGTGCTGAATCTCTGCGATCCCAATCCGTTTTCTTTCTTTTTTCCCAAGTACATAAGCAGTAAAAAGTATAAAAAGACCGCCTCCAACCATCGTTGGGAGTAATGGAATGAAAAATTCGCCTGCATCCAAGCCAAGCGCCGCGATTGCACGAGTAGCTGGACCGCCCCATGGCGTCATTCCGCTCATAATTCCTAATGATAATAATGAAACTGTTCCTAAAATTAACGGGTTCATCCCAATTCTTAAGAAAAGTGGCAGCATAGCTGATACGGTAATCATGTACGTTGTTGTTCCATCACCATCTAATGCAACAAGCATAGACAAAATTGCTACCCCAAAAGCAATTTTGACAGGATCACCTTTCACAATACGTAAAATGAGTTTAATCAGTGGATCAAACAGCCCAGCATCCAGCATGACACCAAAGAATAAAATCGCAAATAACAATAAAGCAGCAGACGGCGCAACCGTTTTGAGTCCATCAAGCATCATATCCCCTAATCCACTGTAAAACCCACCGATCAATGCAAATACGATAGGTACAACGGTTAAAGCCACCACCGGATGCATACGTTTTGTCATAATGAGAAATGTAAATGTCAAGACCATCAAGATCCCTAAAATAGCTAGCACTTTATATCCCTCCATCCTCTTCTTTACGCGATCAGCAAGCGCCCCTTTGCACTTGCGATCTGAATGTTAGCGCTTTCTATTTCAAGGATATAATAGCTTTTTTTATAATGAAAATATTGATTTTTTCGTATATTCAATAAATTTCTTTTATAATTAACCTTGCTGATTTCTTAAAAACTCAATGAACGCTTTCACAACAGATAAATGAAGGGAGTCTGGCTGGTACATAAGCCATGTATCTCTTAAAACAGGCTGTCCATCTTTATACGAAAGACCTTTTACAAATAACTCATCACTTGGTCTGAGGCAAATTTCTGGGACAATGGCATAACCTAAACCATGCTTGACCATCTCTTTTGATGTATCCTGGCGGTCTGTCTCCATCGTCACAAGTGGAGGCATGGTGAACGTTTCCTGCCACCATCTGTTAATCAATCGTTTTAATGAACTATCTGTATGATAGTCAATGAGCGGCAGCTTTGGGAGGTCTTTCAGCTGGATTTCTGATTTTGAAATGATACAAAGCCGCTCTTTATCGAGCAAAAACCGCTCTCCATTCCAGTCGTAATCCCCTCTTAAAATCCCTAAATGGACACTTGATGTGCCTAATAAGTCCATGACTTTTGTGCTCCAGCCTGTATTCACCATAAATTGAACATGTGGATACTGCTTAGAAAATTCTTTTAAAATTTCTGGCAGTTTATACTGGGCAAAGTTACTTGAGACCCCTAACCGAATTGTTCCTTTGACCTTTTTTTGCATATTGAGCATGCCATCTTTCGTTTGCTGGAGCTGTTTGAGCATGTCATTTGCGTATTTAGCCAAGTACTCGCCCTCTGATGTAAATTCAATTCCTCGTTTTCTTTTAAAGAAAAGCTTCATATCAAACTCCTCTTCAAGCTGCTTCAATCGATAGCTTAAGGCAGGCTGAGAGACAAATAATTTTTCTGCCGCTTTTGTGATGTTCTTTTCTTCATAGAGCACCTTTAGAAACCGCCAATCTTTTTCATCCATTATATGCCCTCCTTTTTTACTAATTATAAAATATTTTTATTGATTATTCTCAAAATAATGTATTTAACTTATTTCTTATTATACTTTACCATTTTGATTAGATAAACAGTTCATTAAAAAATTGAGGGTGAGAGCAATGAGAAAAGTTCCAATCACAATCATGCGAGGCGGTACAAGCAAAGGGGTATTCATTCAAGCAAACAATGCACCATTTGAACACGATGAGCTCGAGGCATTTCTATTAGACATTATGGGCAGCCCTGACCGGCTGCAGGTCGATGGAATCGGCGGCGGTAATTCTTTAACAAGCAAAGTAGCCATTATTGATAAAGCCACACGCCCAGATGTGGATGTGAACTATACGTTTGCACAGGTCAGCATCAATGAGAGATATGTCGACTTTAAAGGAAACTGCGGGAATATCTCATCAGCGGTTGGACCATACGCCATCATTAAAGGACTTGTTCAAGCGGTTGAGCCCATTACGACTGTACGTATCCTCAATACCAACACAAATAAAGTGATTACAGCAGAGGTCGAAGTCGAAAATGGAGAAGTGAAATTTGAAGGACAGGCAGAAATTCCAGGAGTAAAAGGGACAGGTTCTCCCATTTATTTATCTTTTGAAAATCCTGAAGGCGCAGTCACAGGTAAAACTTTTCCGACTGGAAACAAAATTGATACGATTCAAACAAAGTTTGGTGAGATTCCCATCTCGATCGTTGACATTGCAAATCCAATTGCCTTTATTCGTGCCAAAGATATTCAATTAAAAGGAACTGAATTGCCTGAGGAGTTTACAGACGAATTACTGGATGATTTAGAAGAGATTCGTTCCATCGCTGCTGAAATGTGTCACTTTGCGCCAAAAGACATGGCGACATTACAGTCTCCAGCCGTTCCAAAGCTTGCGCTCATTAGCGAGCCTGCTGATTATGTAGATACAAATGGAATCTTGAGAAGAGCAGCCGATATGGACATCATCGTTCGTATGCTATCGATGCAAAGACCGCACCAAGCACTTGCCATTACCGGCTCTGTCTGCGTATCAGCCAGCTGTTTTATGGAACAAACGCTTCCTGCACAGCTTTATCATGGACAACATGATACGCTTCGAATTGGGCATCCTGCTGGGATTATGCAAACGGACATTGACGTGTCTCAAAATAGAGTCAAAGTCATTCGAACCGCGAGAGAAATTCTAGACGGGGTTGTCTTTACGAAACAAGACTATATCGTGCAGCCTCATATTAAAAGAGAAGCCTAAAGCAGACGAGAACATCGTCTGCTTTTTTTAATGTTGAAGCGGGGCATCAATATCTCCAGCAGAATGAGCTTTTATCTGCCCTTTCTCATCTTTTAACTGGAGATGACCGTAGCGGTTGACCCCGCAGCAAATGCCTTCTTCCCAAGTTTGTTTTTCACGATCTAACGAAATGCGAAGGGGCTTGTTGAGACGATATAACCGTTTGTTATAGAGGGCAGTGAGTGCTTCAAACCCTTCATTCTGCCAGCGTGAATGGTATTTTTCAAAAGCCGCTGCCAGTTCTTTCACTAGCTGATCGGCTTTCACCTCTGTCAGCTCTGATAAGCAAATGGTTTTGTACGGGACATGCTCCGGCTTTGTCTCTACATTGATGCCAACACCGATATAAATGGAACTGCGGTCTGCTTCAATTAATGTGCCGGATACCTTTGCTTCATTAATGAGAATATCATTAGGCCATTTGATCGCCAGCTGATCCTCTGCTCTCATGAGTGGTTTCAGCACATCATAGATTGCTAGTGCTGTCAGCGGGGCGATCGTTGACTGGGTGGAGAGTTCTGCTGGCGGTAAGACTGTCATGGTCACCGCCACATTCCCTAAAGGTGTTTCCCACGGCCTGCCGAGTCTGCCTCTTCCTGCTGTCTGCTGGCGTGCATAGACAGCAAATGAGGGCTTTTCTCCTTGCTGCATGAGCCTTTTCGCTTCATTATTTGTACTATCAATGGTGTCATATTGAAAAATCTTCATGTGTTCTCCTCTTGTTTCTTCTTGATATGATGCTTTTATTATAACAAAATGAAGCGTGCATGTTGATGAGCCAGCATGTTACTCATTTCGCTGCGCCTGAAACGTCTCTTTTTCTTCCTCTGTAAACGGGACAGATGCGCCTGTGTCTTTACTAATTTGCACCATGGTGACTGAGCCTGTAAAGCAAGGTTCCTGCTGCTCATTTTCTCCTAAATAATGAAGGATGAGTGAGCTTGATCCGACCTTTTCCGGCTTGACATACACACGAAGCCTCTCCCCAATCTCTACCTGCTTGATGTAATCACATTGCAGGTTTGCGACGACTGTCATGGTCTCCCTCACACGTTTCATCCGTTTATCAACAATTCCCGTCTTTTGAAAAAAGGCAATTCGTGCCTCTTCAAAATACACAAAAGGGGTGACATTGTTCATATGGCCAAACATATCCGTTTCTGAAAAACGAACGGTGGTTTCGACATAAAATCGAAAGGATGCCCTCCACTCTTCAAACGGTTCTTCAATATATGACGGCAATCTCACTTGATCATCTCCTTATTTGGAAACAAAACGCCTCTCCCGTATTGGAAGAGGCGTTTGTTTATATGTTGCATCCAGCCCCTTAAACACTCATCATGATTGGCAAAGAGGACTGAATGTGATGTTATTCTGCGTGATCGCTTCCGAAGAAGTTACGGAATGCTTGTAAAGTTGTATCTCGGTTAAGTGCTGCAATTGACGTTGTCAGCGGGATTCCTTTCGGACAAGCCTGCACACAGTTTTGGGAGTTCCCGCAGTTCGCAAGACCGCCGTCCCCCATAATTTCTTCTAGACGGTCAGACTTATTCATCGCACCTGTCGGATGTGCGTTAAATAAACGGACTTGTGAAAGCGGTGCAGGGCCCATAAAGGAAGACTTATCATTCACGTTTGGACAAGCTTCAAGGCAGACACCACATGTCATACATTTAGAAAGCTCATACGCCCATTGACGTTTTTTCTCAGGCATTCTTGGGCCAGGACCAAGATCATATGTGCCATCGATCGGTACCCATGCTTTCACCTTTTTCAAGGAATTGAACATCCGGCTTCTATCAACCTGCAAGTCTCTCACAACCGGGAATGTCTTCATCGGCTGAAGACGAATCGGCTGATCTAACTGATCGATGAGTGCTGTACATGACTGGCGCGGTTTTCCATTAATGACCATAGAACAAGCTCCGCACACCTCTTCAAGACAGTTCATATCCCAGTTGATCGCCGTTGTTTTTTCCCCTTGTTTATTGACCGGGTTCCGTCTAATTTCCATGAGTGCGGAAATGACGTTCATATTTGGACGGTAAGGGATTTCGAATTCCTCATCATAAGACTTTCCATCTGCTGTATCTTGACGTGTGATAATGAAATGAATCGTGTTTTTTTCACTCATCTTATTTCTCCACCTTTTTCTTCGAGTAATCTCGTTTACGAGGTGCAATTAACGATACATCGACGTCCTCATAGTGGAATGCAGGCTTTTGATTTTTTCCTTTGAACGTAGCCATCGTTGTTTTTAGGAATTCTTCATCGTTTCTCTCTGGGAATTCCGGTTTGTAGTGTGCGCCTCGGCTTTCATTCCGGTTGTATGCCCCAATCGTAATGACTCTTGCCAGCTGAAGCATGTTGTCAAGCTGACGTGTGAAGGCAGCGCCTTGGTTGCTCCATGAAGCTGTATCGTTGATGTTAATCTGCTTGTAGCGCTCCATTAATTCTTCGATCTTCTGATCTGTTTTTAAGAGTTTGTCATTGTAACGAACCACTGTGACGTTATCCGTCATCCATTCTCCAAGCTCTTTATGAAGCACGTATGCATTTTCTGTTCCGTCCATGCTGAGGATGTTGTCCCATTTCTCCTGCTCTTTCTTCACAGCGCTGTCAAATGTTGCAGAAGATAGGTCTTCCGCAGATTTTTCAAGGCCGTTAATGTACTTGACCGCATTTGGTCCAGCGACCATCCCGCCGTAAATCGCAGAAAGCAGTGAGTTTGCACCAAGTCTGTTTCCGCCGTGCATAGAGTAATCACATTCTCCGGCAGCGAATAGACCTTTGATATTCGTCATTTGATCATAATCAACCCATAATCCGCCCATTGAGTAATGAACAGCAGGGAAAATTTTCATTGGGAGCTTACGCGGGTCATCACCCATGAACTTTTCATAGATTTCAATGATGCCGCCAAGTTTAATATCAAGTTCTTTTGGATCTTTATGAGAAAGATCGAGGTATACCATGTTCTCTCCGTTGATGCCAAGCTTTTGTTCGACACATACGTCGAAGATTTCACGCGTTGCGATATCACGCGGTACAAGGTTCCCGTATGCTGGGTATTTCTCTTCAAGGAAGTACCAAGGCTTCCCGTCTTTATATGTCCAAACACGTCCGCCTTCACCACGAGCCGATTCACTCATGAGACGAAGCTTGTCATCTCCAGGGATCGCTGTTGGGTGAATTTGAATGAATTCTCCATTTGCGTAATGAGCACCTTGCTGATAGACGATGGATGCAGCAGATCCAGTGTTAATCATCGAGTTCGTTGATTTACCGAACACAATTCCAGGACCACCAGTTGCCATGATCACTGCATCTGAACGGAAGGATTCAATTTCCATTGTCGTCAAGTTCTGCGCGACAATGCCTCGGCATACTTCCTCGTCATCTAACACAGCGCCAAGGAATTCCCAGCCTTCATATTTCGTGACAAGCCCTGCTACTTCATAGCGGCGAACCTGCTCATCTAGTGCATATAATAGCTGCTGACCTGTTGTAGCTCCAGCAAATGCTGTACGGTGGTGCTGTGTTCCCCCGAAGCGGCGGAAGTCCAGTAATCCCTCTGGTGTTCTGTTAAACATGACACCCATCCGATCAAGTAAGTGGATAATGGACGGCGCTGCTTCACACATTGCCTTTACTGGCGGCTGGTTCGCTAAGAAATCTCCGCCATACACCGTGTCATCAAAATGCTCATAAGGTGAATCCCCTTCACCTTTTGTATTGACCGCTCCGTTGATTCCGCCCTGTGCACATACAGAATGCGAACGTTTCACAGGTACGATTGAAAATAGTTTAACAGCTGTTCCCGCTTCTGCTGCTTTAATAGTTGCCATGAGACCAGCTAAGCCGCCTCCGACAACGATGATGCTAGAATTACTCATTGTAGCCCCTCTCCCTCTTCTACTAATCTATTTCCTCTTAAACAAAAGCGAAAATTGCTCTTAGCCCTACATATGAAAGCGCTATAAATATACCTAATGTCACATATGTGGAGATTCTTTGTGAGCGTGGTGAAACAGTAATTCCCCAGCTGACAGCAAATGACCACAAGCCATTAGCAAAGTGGAAAATAGTAGATAAAACGCCGACAATATAGAAGCCTAGCATAAATGGAGAGCTTAAAATATTCGCCATCATGTCATAGTTCACTTCAGCTCCAAGCTGAGCTTGAATTCGTGTTTCCCATACGTGCCAAGTGACAAAAATTAATGTGATGATACCTGAAATCCTTTGCAGTTTGAACAACCAGTTTCTTAAGTAACTGAAGCGAGACGTGTTGTTTTGTGCCGTAAAGGCTATGTACACCCCATAAACAGCATGATAGATCAGTGGTAAGAAAATCACGAACAGCTCAAGTGCATATCTGAATGGAAGCTGTTCCATAAAGTGTGCAGCTTTGTTAAACGCCTCTGGTCCATTCGTCGCAAAGTGGTTAATCACTAAGTGCTGTACTAAAAATAGACCGACCGGAATGACGCCAAGCAAAGAATGCAATCTCCGATAAAAAAATTCTTTGTTCCCCGACATTACTTTACCCCCTAGTAAAAAGTGCAATTGCTGAAAATTGTCTTACCCCCGCTTCTTTCAATTGTAAGCACTTTATTCAAATTTATTGACAATTTCATTTTACTCCTATGTCAAAAAAGCGTCAAGAAACCGCGTACATAAATTAAAATTTTCCGAAATTTAAAAGTTTTAAATCAAAATTCGTTTTACTACAATAAGAATTTCTTAGACTTCAGGGAAAACTCTGTCATCATATGCTTACATAAGCTATAATAAATTGTTGAAAGAGGGGAGCCGTACAATGAATAAATTCGAATCTAACTTAGAACAGCTAAAAGAAATTGAAGTCAATGGATTTGCCTACGAGCTGATACGCGAAGTTCTGCTGCCTGATATTCTTGGTCAGGATCATTCATCTATGATGTATTTTGCGGGTAAACTGCTTGCTCGTAAATTTCCTCAAGAGTCATGGGAGAAGATCCCCGAATTTTTCCATGATGCCGGATGGGGAACGCTCACGATGGTCCATTCGAAAAAACAGGAAATTGAGTTTGAGCTCGAAGGTCCACTTGTATCAAATCGAATCACCTATCAAAAGGAGCCATGCTTTCAGATGGAAGCGGGTTTTATTGCTGAACAAATTCAGCTTCTCAACGAGCACGTGGCTGAATCTTATGAACAAGTGAAAAAGCGTGCTGATAAAGTCATTTTAACCGTTAAATGGGATTTAAGAGACCCTAGCTAACACTCTTTATGAAAGGCGCGGACTTTAGGTCACGCCTTTTTGTAGTCTTCTTCTATCATAGCATACTTAGTGAATGGGTTTACGCACGTTTTCCTTTCTGGTATGCGGCGCTTTCCATTAAAAAAGAGGTGCACTCTTTCATGAGATACACCTCCCTGCCTTTTTAAGAGTGAGCAGCTGCACTCACCTTTGATAAATCAAACGCATCATGCAGCGCTTCAACTGCTTTGACCATATCATCTCGGCCAACCACTGTTGAGACTTTGATTTCAGACGTACTGACCATTTTCACTTGTATGTCTTTTTCCGCTAACACAGCGAACATTTCAGCGGCTACGCCTGGATTTGAGACCATACCAGATCCAACGATAGATACTTTGGCTAATTTGCTTTCTGTCTCGATCTGCTCGTAGCCAAGCGCTCCTTTATATTCTTCTAATACTTCAACTGTTTTGGACAAATCATCCGTTTTCACAGAGAAAGAGATCGCCGTCTGATTGGTGCTTGTGACGGACTGAATGATGATATCGACATTGATATTTTGCTTCGCAAGCGTCGTAAAGATGGTCGACAATGTGGTGAGACCGCTTGAAAGACCGCACACCGTCACGCGTGTAATCTGATCCTCAAATGCAATGCCTCTGACGACTAAATTTTGTTCCATGGATGATTCCTCCTCAATTAACGTACCCGATTCATTTTCAATACTAGAACGGACTTCTAGTGGGACTTGATAATTTTTTGCAAATTCAACAGCTCTCGGATGCAAGACGCCAGCTCCTAAATTAGCCAGTTCGAGCATCTCATCGTATGAAATACCTGCAAGTTTCCGCGCGGATGGTACATAACGCGGATCTGTCGTAAACACTCCTGGTACATCTGTGTAAATATCACATTTATCAGCCTTTAATGCGGCAGCAAGTGCCACAGCCGTTGTATCTGATCCACCGCGTCCAAGTGTTGTGATATGTAAGTCATCTGCAATTCCTTGGAAGCCAGCTACAACAACGACTTTCCCCGCACTTAATTCCTCTTTTATTCTTGATTCATCAATATCCACGATTCTTGCGTTACCATGTACTTGCTCTGTTTTCATACCAGCCTGCCAGCCTGTAAAGGAAATGGCATCATAGCCTTTTGCTTGCAGCGCCATCGTTAATAAGGAAATGGTCACTTGCTCTCCAGTTGCGAGCAGCATATCCATTTCTCTTTTGCTTGGATGATCTGTGAGTTCTTTCGCTAGGTCTACTAGAACATCCGTAGATTTACCCATTGCCGACACAACCACAACCACATCATGTCCAGCCTCGCGTTCAGCGATGACTCTCTCTGCGGCATTGCGAATTTTTTCTGTTGATCCAACGGACGTTCCGCCAAATTTTTGTACAATTAGTCCCATGTCTACCACCCTTTTTCAAAAGATCACGTGTGAGAGAAGAGGCAAGAAGCGGCTTTGGAGACTGCCTGCTCACTGCAAATAAAAAAGCAATGAGAGAACAGATCTCCCATTGCTTTAAAATCATCATTAAACGATGCAAACAATGAGATAGCCCTCCAAGAAATATATTCTTGACAGCCCTACATTTCTTCAATGTACAGCCAGCGAATAAAATGAGTGGATTTTATTCACTTCGGCGACGCTCCCCTTTCAGCCCTCTTCCTAGATCCCATCGATCTCTGAAGGCTTACTCTTGAAGTTCGCACCTCTATCTTCAACAAACAACACGTTCATTTATTAAATTTAGTCACAATCTTAACAGACTTTTGGAAAAAGTACAATCTATTTTTTTAATGCTTCCATTAAAAGTTCGGCCGTCTGTTTCGGGATGCCAGCCTCCTGAAAGTCTTGGATAGAGGCTTCTTTCATCTTTTTCACAGAGCCAAAATGTTTAAGAAGCTGTTTTTTACGCTTTTCTCCGATACCTGGTACATCGTCTAAAATAGATTGAAATGCATTTTTTCCGCGCAGCTGCCGGTGAAAGCTAATAGCGAACCGGTGCACTTCATCTTGAATGCGCTGCAATAAATAGAAGGCCTGGCTATTCCGCTCCAGCGCAACAATTTCAAGTGTATCTCCCATCATGAGATTCGAAGTTCTGTGTTTTTCATCTTTCACAAGACCTGCCACTGGGACAGACAGATTCAATTCATTTTCAAGCACATCTATCGCTGCATTGATCTGTCCCTTTCCTCCGTCAATTAAAATTAAATCTGGCAGCGGCAGCTCATCCTTTAACACGCGGGTATATCGCCTTCTAATGACTTCACGCATAGATGCATAATCATCTGGCCCTGTGACGGTTTTAATTTTGTATTTTCGGTATTCCTTTTTATACGGCTTCCCGTCCTGAAAGACGACCATGGCAGAAACCGGGTCTGCACCTTGAATATTCGAGTTATCAAATGCTTCAATCCGGTACGGCATATAAATATTTAGTGCATCCCCAAGCTGCTTCACCGCACCAATGGACCGCTCTTCATCACGCTCAATGAGTGAAAATTTTTCTTTTAAGGCGATTTTGGCATTTTGATGGGCAAGTAAAAGCAAATCCTTTTTCTTTCCTTTTTTCGGCTGATGAACGTTCGTCTCGAGCAATTGTTCAATCATCTCTTGATCTACGCTGTCTGGCACCAAAATTTCCTTCGGCAGAAAGTGATTGTTCTTTGCATAAAATTGCCCCATAAACGTGAGGAACTCTTCCTCAGGATCTTGATACATAGGAAATAGGCTGACATCGCGTTCAATCAATTTCCCCTGCCTGATGAAGAAGACCTGGACACACATCCAGCCCTTGTCATAGGCATATGCAAAGACATCTCGATCTGATAAATCACTCATCGTCATTTTCTGTTTTTCCATCGTTGAGTCGATGTAAGCGATTTGGTCTCTCAGTTCTTTTGCCCGTTCAAACTCTAATTGTTCGGCGGCTTCCTGCATCTTTTCGTTTAGTTCTTTTTTGATTTGCTGATGCCCTCCGTTTAGAAACCTTGTGATTTCGTCCACGAGCTGCTTATTCGTTTCTTCAGAAATGTCATACACACACGGCGCGAGACATTGTCCAAGATGATAATATAGACAGACGCGATCAGGAAGGGTTGCACATTTTCTCAGTGGATATAAACGGTCGAGCAGCTTCTTCGTTTCTCTGGCTGCTTGTACGTTCGGGTATGGTCCGAAATATTTCCCTTTGTCCTTTTTCACATTGCGGGTGACGATCAGCTTAGGATGCCGTTCATTCGTAATTTTAATAAAAGGATACGTTTTGTCATCCTTAAGCATGACGTTGTATTTTGGGTCGTATTTTTTGATTAAGTTCAGCTCTAAAATGAGTGCCTCGATATTAGAAGAGGTGACAATGTATTCAAAGTCCTCAATTTCACTGACAAGCCGCTGCGTTTTGGCGTCATGAGATCCCGTGAAATAAGAGCGCACTCTATTTTTTAAGACCTTTGCCTTTCCCACATAAATGATTGTATTTTGTCGATCTTTCATTAAGTAGCAGCCTGGTTGATCTGGCAAGACCGATAGCTTTTCTTTGATCAGTTTGTTCATATTTTCATCCGTCCTTGTTTTCCTCTTTCACTCCTTCTAGTGTATCACGAACATTTGTTTTATACCATGTTGAAAGAAAAGCGGCTCTCGTCTTTACGAGAACCGCTTCATTGAGTATGCCGCTCAGGCATAGACAGGTTTATAGATGTTTGTTGACAAGTTCAGCAAGTGCTTCTTTTGGTTTGAAACCAACAGATGTTTCTACCACTTCACCGTCTTTTAAAACAAGAAGTGTTGGGATACTCATCACGCCGTATTTACCAGCAGTTTCTTGGTTATCGTCTACATCAATTTTTACAATTTTCATTTTGTCGCCCATTTCTTGATCAAGTTCTTCAAGAACTGGAGCAATCATTTTACATGGTCCGCACCATGGTGCCCAAAAGTCCGCAAGAACAACACCTTCTGCAGTTTCTTGTGAAAATGTTGCGTCAGTCGCTTTTACGATTGCCATTATTCATTCCTCCAATGTAAATTATGCTTTTTAGTATAGCATCTACCAATGTGACTTGCGAATGAAATGCTTACGAATCATTTTTTATGAAATGAATTAAAAAACAAACCGTACAATCGCACCAATGACAACAATTGCACCGATAATCATGAGAATCGTTCTAAGCATATAAATAACTCCCTTTCCGCTTCATTTACAATGTATGATGCCCCAACATCCTGCTCATCAAACATCTAAATATGCGATCAAGCCAGATCGACCGTGATCATCACCACCGACATTGGCGGCAGATCTATGGTTAATTCACCGGGTTTTACAGCAAATTGCTGAAACTCTGCTGGCTGGACAGCATGAGGATCATCAAATGTGTTGTGCGCATTCATGCGGTCCGCTGTCAGCACGCGGCCCGTGACTTTCGTTTGAGCATCCAAACCTTCAATGGCAAGGGATACTTCGTTTTGTTCATGCGGATTCAGGTGACAGAAGCTAATATGCATCTTATCTGACGAACGCGAAGCTGACACACTAACCTGAGGTATTTTTTCTCCTCTGCGTTCATAAGGCGTTGACACAAACTCCACTTCAAGTGCTTCTTCCTCTTGATGCACTTGAAACATGTGAAACACATGATACGTTGGCGTCAGGAGCATCTTTTCGTCTTCCGTTAACACCATTGCTTGCAGAACATTGACCGTCTGGGCAATATTCGCCATATGAATCCGCTGGCAATGACGATGAAATATATGAAAATGAAGGGCACAAACAAGGGCGTCTCTTAGTGTGTTTTGCTGATACAAAAACCCAGGATTTGTCCCTGGCTCTGGGTCATACCATGTTCCCCATTCATCAATAATCATCCCGATTCGCTTGTCTGGGTCATAACGATCCATGATCTCTCCATGATCCACGACAAGCCGTTCCATCTCATAGGCTTTTTTCAACGTGATAAACCATTCATCCTCATCAAATTCAGTCGCTGACCCTTTTTTCTCCCACGTACCAGGTACAGTGTAGTAATGCAAACTGAGTCCATCCATCCAAGGTGCGGCCCGCTCCATTAATATTTTTGTCCAATTCACGTCATTTGAATTTGCGCCGCACGCGATTTTGTATATCGTCTGACCCGCAAACTCTCTCACATACGTTTGATAACGTTTATATAAATCTGCATAGTATTCAGGCGTCATATTTCCGCCGCAGCCCCAGCTTTCGTTGCCTACACCAACATAGGTCAGCTTCCAAGGTTCTTGTTTTCCATTTTGAATACGCCAATCAGACATAGGTGTTCCCTTTGGAAATGTGATGTACTCGACCCATTCTGCTAATTCTTGAACAGACCCGCTTCCCACATTCCCGCAAATATAAGGCTCACATTCAAGCAGCTCACACAGCTTCATAAATTCATGCGTACCAAATGCATTGGATTCAACCGTGCCGCCCCAATGAGTGTTCACCATCGGCTTTCGTTCACTGAGATCACCTACACCATTTGCCCAATGATACTCGTCTGCGAAGCAGCCGCCTGGCCACCTAAGCACCGGAATATGTAATGCTTGAAGGGCCTTTAGCACATCGGTACGAATTCCCTCAATATGATCAATCGATGAATCTTTTCCTACCCAAATCCCGTCATAAATCCCTCTTCCTAAATGCTCTTGAAAGTGTCCATAGATGTGTTTAGAAATACGTCCGATCACGTCATTGACTTTTACTGTCCCCTTCACTTGTCAACCGCTCCTTTGTTTATTGATTACATACAAAAAAACCCAGAATACCTAGGCATTCTGAGTGTATGAGCGTTACGAGTGGATATTCATCTTTTTTAACTCTTCATTCAAAAGCGGTACCACTTCAAACAAATCACCGACGATTCCATAATCGGCAATTTTGAAGATCTCGGCTTCTGGGTCTTTGTTAATCGCAACAATGACTTTACTGTTAGACATTCCGGCTAAATGCTGAATCGCCCCTGATATCCCGCACGCAATATAGAGATCAGGTGTGACGACCTTGCCTGTTTGCCCAATTTGCAGGGCATAATCACAGTAGTCTGCATCACAGGCGCCACGCGAAGCACCGACTGCTGCGCCCAGCGTTTCGGCGAGTTCATTCAGTGGTTCAAACCCTTCCTTGCTCTTGACCCCGCGTCCCCCGGCGACGATGACCTTTGCTTCAGATAAATCTACACCTTCTGACGTTTTTTTAATGACTTCCTTCACAATCGTTCGCAGGTTCTGAATATCGACAGAAACCGGTGTTATTTCTCCGCTTCGTGAGGCATCCCGCTCAAGAGGTGCCACGTTGTTTGGCCGTATGGTCGCCAAAAGCAGACGATCTGTTGAAATCACTTTTTCGAAGGCTTTACCAGAGTAAATCGGTCTAGTGAAAACGAGGTGTTCTCCGGTAACGCTTACATCAATCGCATCTGAAATTAGGCCAGTCTGCAAGCGTGCAGCTATTTTCGGCGACAAGTCTTTTCCGATAGACGTATGGCCAAAGAGTACGGCATCTGGGTCAACCTGATCTAATATCGCTTGAAGCGCCTGCGCAAAACCATCTGACGTATAGTATGAAAGGTGCGGATGCTCCACAATCATGACATGATCCGCTCCATAGTAAAGCAGTTCATCCGCTTGGTCTTTGACGTCATCCCCTATTAACACGCCAATGACTTCACCGCCATCTGCCACTTGATGAGCGGCAGCAATGGCTTCAAATGTCACATTTCTTAATTTACCGTCACGACTTTCTCCAAGTACAACAACTTTTTTACTCATCTTTCAAGTTCCCCCTTGTTCTCGTGATATCGTAAAGTGGATAGTTAGATGACCTTTGCTTCGTTTCTTAGTAGATCTGTCAGTTCTTTGACTTGATCCTGAAGCTCACCGCTGAGCACCTTGCCCCCCTCTTTTTTCTCCGGTAAGAAACGTTCAATTGTTTTGATTTTATATGGCACATCGTCTTCATCAAGATCTAAATCATCCAGTTCCACTTCTTCTAAAGGCTTTTTCTTTGCCTTCATAATGCCTGGTAATGATGGATAGCGAGGCTCATTGAGTCCTTGCTGGGCAGTGACGACAAGCGGAAGCTCGGCAGAAATCACTTCCACATCACCTTCTGCATCTCGTTCAATCGAAGCAGAGCCGCCGTCAATTTGAATACTTGTAATCGTTGTGACATATGAAAAACCAAGTAATTCAGCAAGACGCGGGGCAACCTGTCCAGAGCCCCCGTCAATTGCCACATTCCCTGCTAAGATTAAGGAAGCCTCTTTGTCTTTTAAATAGTGGTAAAGAATCGTAGAAGCTGAATATTGATCCCACTCTTCTAAGTCGTCTTCCACATTTAATAAAACGGCTTGATCGCAGCCCATAGCGAGCGCTGTTCTCAGCTGCTTCTCCGCATCCTCACTGCCAACTGTCACAACGGTCACTTCTCCCCCGTGCTCGTCACGAAGCTGGATGGCTTCTTCTATGGCGTACTCGTCATAAGGATTAATAATGAACTCTGCTCCATCTTCTTGAATTGCACCAGACTGAATGGAAATCTTCTCTTCCGTGTCAAACGTACGCTTCATCAAAACAAATATATTCATCCATTTCTCCCCCTTGTTTCGTTTGAATCCCTTATTCCCCTTTAAAGTTCGGTTTGCGCTTTTCGATAAAGGCTTGGATGCCTTCTTTGGCGTCATTCGATTGGAAAATTTCACCGAACTTTTTGGCTTCCAGCTTCATTCCGCCATCATATGAATACAATTTTGTTGCGTTCAATAAATCCAGCACATACTCGAGTGATTTTGGGCTTTTCGTTGCAAATTTTGCCGCAAGTGTTTTGGCTTCTTCAAGCGCCTCTTCCTCTGTTTCTGCCAGCTTTGAAACAAGTCCGCAGGCGAATGCTTCTTCACCTGTAATCGGTTCAGCTGTACCCATCATTTCCAGAGCTTTAGCCGAACCAACATAGCGCGGCAGGCGCTGCGTGCCGCCGAATCCTGGAATGATGCCGAGGTTTAGTTCCGGCAGTCCAAGCTTCGCATCTTTTGTTGCGATTCGGATATCACAAGACATTGCAAGCTCAAGGCCCCCGCCTAATGCAGCTCCGTGAATCGAGGCAATGACTGGTTTTGGACATTGCTCAATCCGTTCAAAGACCTGCTGCCCTCTGTCTGCAAGGCTTGAATAGTCAGACTCTTCCTGTAACGTCGTAAATTCCTTAATATCAGCACCTGCTGAGAAAAATCTTCCTTCCCCGTGGATCACAATGGCTCTTACTTCTTCATTCTGTTCGAGCTGATCAAACATGTCATTAAGCTCGGTGAGAAGTTGAGAAGATAAGGCGTTTGCTGGTGGATGCTGAATCGTGATGAGCGCTGTTTGCCTTTCATGATGTAAGCTAAGTATCTTTTCCATGTCAATCATCCTTTTTCACATTGTCTTTAAGATTGATGAATTCCGTTTAAGAGTAGATCACGTACGTTTTCTGCGAGTGCAGGAAGATCATACTTTTGATCATTCATGACCCATGTTGTCGCGGTTTCATCAATCGTCCCAAATACCATTTGTCTCGCTAAGCGGACATCTAGATTTTGTCTGAATTCTCCTGTTTTCTTTCCTTCTGCTAAAATCGACTCGAGCATATTTAAATACCCTTTCAGCACCTCATTGATTTTTTGCCGCAGCTCAAGGTTTGACTGCCTAAGTTCAAGCTGTGTCACAAGAGCCAAATGATGATTTTGCGCAAGCATACGAAAATGCTCCTCAATCAGCAGTAAAAGCTTTTCTTTCGCCGACGGTTTCTTTTGAATATCTGTTTCCATTCGTTCGATGAATTGTCCCATTTTTTCTTTGAACAATGAGATCAAAATATCCTCTTTATTTTTGAAATAAAGATAAATGGTTCCGTCTGCTACCCCTGCTTGTTTCGCAATCTTTGAAACTTGTGATTGATGATAGCCGTTCTCTGCAATCACCACAACTGCTGCATCAATAATTTGCATGTACTTCGGTCTTTTCTGCTTCAATGTGCTTCGTCCCTTTCTAAATTGAATGAGTATTCATTCATAACTTTATGTTAAAAAGAAACGGGCGATTTGTCAAGTGATCTTCTTCTTTCTTTTCCACCTTTAGCATAACAGAGCAGGCGGTCAACATTCAAATCATCCGGCCGGTGGACCGGATGATGCAGACCGTTATGTTTTCGGTTGATCGGCAGGCGTTTCAGATGAAGAAGCGTGCTTTCTTTTTTCTTCTTCAATTAATACTCTGCGCAAAATCTTCCCGACGGCTGTTTTAGGCAGTGAATCTTTAAATTCATACACGCGCGGTACTTTAAATGAGGCAATTCTCGTTCTAACAAAGCGATCAAGTTCATCCTCTGTTAAGTAGGCACCCTTTTTCGGCACAACAAATGCTTTCACTGTTTCTCCTCTGTACGGATCTGGAATACCTGCGACGACGACTTCTTGTACAAGCTCATGCTCATAAAGGGCTTCTTCGACCTCTCTTGGGTAAATATTATAGCCGCTCGCTATGATGACATCTTTTTTCCGGTCGACGATATAGAAAAAACCGTCCTCATCCATATACCCTATATCTCCGGTGAAAAACCAGCCATCTCGTAATACAGCCGCTGTCTCGTCTGGCTGATTCCAGTATCCCTTCATGATCTGCGGCCCTTTGACAATGATTTCTCCATGCTCATATGGTTCTTTGAGGCCTCCAGTTTCCTCGCAATAAATACCGGCATCTGTATTAGGCCACGGACAGCCAATGCTGCCTGTTTTGTTCGCTCCCCATAAAAAGTTAGCATGGGTGACGGGTGAGGTTTCTGAAAGACCATACCCTTCCACTAAGCGTCCTCCTGTTAATTTTTCAAAGCTTTGTTTGACTTCTACAGGAAGTGCCGCTGAGCCGCTTAGACATGCAGTGATGGACGACAGGTCATACTTTTCAATGTTCGGATGATGCAGCAAGGCGATATACATTGTTGGTGCGCCTGGAAATAGCGTCGGTTTCTGTTTTTCAATGGTTTTGAGGGTATCTGCGACATCAAAGCGTGGAAGAAGAATCAATTGATGCCCTTCTTTGACAGCAAGGTTTAAGACGGTCGTCATTCCGTATACATGAAAAAACGGAATGATGCCAAGGATGCGTTCTTTCCCCCTGGTCGTTTTGTACATCCAGGAAGCGCACATTTCAGTATTCGCTAAAATATTTTCATGTGTGAGCATGACCCCTTTTGGTAAACCGGTCGTTCCGCCTGTATATTGCAAAACAGCGACATCCTCTTTCGGCTCAAAGGCAAGTGCGGGAATTTGCTGTTCACCTGCCGATTCTTTCGTGATCTGCGAGAAGTGATGAATGGTGTCATTTTTCTCCACTTGGATGACCATTTTATTTTTTCTTCTTTGCACAATAGGAAACAGTATGTTTTTCGGGAATGGTAAATAATCTTGTAGTTTGGTAATGATTAAGTGTTCTATACTTGTCAGCGCTTTCATTTTATAAGCCTTTGGATACAACAGATCTAGCGTGATCAGCACTTTGGCGCCGCTGTCCTCCATTTGATATTCCAGTTCTTTCTCCGTATAAAGCGGGTTTGTTTGAACAACGATGCCGCCTGCTATTAAAACAGCATAATAAGAAATGACCGATTGAGGGCAGTTCGGCAGCATGATCGCTACTCTGTCGCCTTTTTTTACGCCAATTTTCATCAGATGACTGGCTAGTTTCAATACGTCTTTTTGCAGCTGTTCATAGGTGATGTTCTTTCCTAGAAAATGAATGGCTGTATGCTCAGGTGCAGCCTCTGCGGAGCTGAATAAGTAAGATTGTAATGTTTCATTTGGGATGGTGAGTTCGTGGGGAATTTGATTCGGGTAATGCAGAAGCCAACGTTTATCTGACTGCATAAAAACCCTCCTTCCTGAACTTTCGTACTATTTTATTATAGCAAACTTTTCCTTAGGACAGTTTGCTTTTTTCTAATAGAGCTTGGTTCAATTGCACACGTTTACTTTTTCGCCGGTGTTTCTATAGAGGCTCTTTTTCCTTCATGATGCCACTGTTCACATAAACCGCTGATTGCACGAAATGACTCGTTGACTCTTTCCACGATCTGTTGATGGATACTAGGGTCATTCGGTAAATGCGTCTGGATGTTGTCGACTTGATGCTTCCTCATCATGTCAATGTAAACCGTGAGAAAAATGATGTCTTCTAAAATCCAGTAAATGACTTCATCCGCCACTTTTGTTCTTTTATGCAGCATTTTCATCCCTCGTTCATATTGAATGAGGATATAACCACTTGAATCGATCTGAATATAGGGACTCAAATCATCAAAAAATCCTGACGTTTGAAATGGACGTGCAATATACGGTTCATATATGTCTCTTGGAAGGGATGTCATTTGAAGACATGTATCAATACGCTTGATCAGTTCGTCTTTTTGCAGAATGTGCTTCATGTCATTCGCCGCCTTTGATGAGATAAAAGCTGCCAAGGGGTTCCCTGACAGCTTTCTAACGTTGTTTTTTTCATTTCACAGGAACAGATAAACGGCACCAATGACCGCAAAAGTGCAGGCAACTACGATTAATACTTTTGCTAGCTTTTCCATGTCGTCTCCTTAAATGCCGGCTGCTACTACGTAAGACAGCCCAACTGAAATGATGAGTGAAATAAACCCGACCGCTCTATTATCATTTTCAATCTCTTTGTCTACTTTAAATCGCGGTGTTAAAAATTCAAAAATGAAATAGCTGACAAGCAGCATCACAAAGCCGTATACGCCCCATCCAACCATTTGAAGAAGGGAATTGTGCTGTGCGATGGAATGCTGAAACACATTCGCAATCCCAAAGATCTTCCCGCCTGTTGCCATAGCAACAGCTAAGTTCCCCCGCTGGATCTCTTCCCAGTTTTTATAGGAGGTGACGAGTTCAAAAATGGTTAGAAATAAGACGAGACACAGGACGGCCACGCTGTAATAGGCGGCAATTTCCACAAGTTCATTTTCCCAAAAGGCTTTCATGCGTTTTCTCCTTTTTACTTTAATTCGACGATGGTGACGCCTGATCCTCCCTCACCTTGTTCGCCAAAACGAGCATTTTTCACACTTCGGTGCTGTTTCAGTAATTCCTGAACCCCTTTTCTGAGGGCGCCAGTTCCTTTTCCGTGAATAATCGACACGCGCGGATAACCAGCTAATACAGCATCATCTAAATATTTTTCGACTCTGCTTAAGGCATTTTCATAACGCTCTCCTCTTAAATCGAGCTCAAGCGAGACATGATAATCTTTCCCTTTGACTGCCGTGATGGCTTTTTCTTGCTTAAATTCAGGTGCTGATTTGATAAATTCCATGTCTTTTTCTTTTACTTTCATTTTCAGAATGCCCATTTGGACACTCCATTCTTTGTCACCTGTTTGTTCAAGCAGCGTTCCTTTTTGCCCGAAGGTGAGCACTTTGACTTCGTCGCCTGACTTCAGCTGTCTTACTGCTTTTTTCGCTGGCTCTGGCTTTTTCTTCCGGTCAAACTCAGGTACCGCTTCTTCAAGACGCTTTCTCGCATCGATGAGTTCATGCTCTTTGAATGAGCGGTGTTCACTTTTTATCGAACGGAGCTCTTGAATGATATCTTCTGCTTCTTTTGATGCTTGTTCAATTTTCTCTTTCGCTTTATGTTCAGCTTCTTCGAGCAGTTTGTCCTTTTGCTCATTCCATTCAAGAATTTGTCTTTGCAATTCTTTATGAAGCTTTTCTGCTTCTTTTCTATAGACTTCTGTCTCATGCAGTTCTTCTTCTGCTTGTTTCTTGCTATCTTCTAATGACGCAATCATTTGGTCTACTTCATTATGCTCTGCATGCATATCTGCTTTTGCCCGGTCTATGAGGTGGTCAGGCAAACCAAGACGTTTGGAAATTTCAAATGCGTTACTTCGTCCAGGCACACCGATGAGCAGGCGGTACGTTGGTGATAAAGTTTCAATGTCAAACTCCACGCTTGCATTCGTGACGCCTTCCCGGTTATACCCATATGCCTTCAGCTCGGGATAATGAGTCGTTGCGATGACGCGTGCATTAGTTTGATGCACTTCATCTAAAATGCTCATCGCAAGTGCCGCACCTTCAGCTGGGTCTGTTCCTGCCCCTAATTCATCAAATAACACGAGTGAGTTAGATGTCAAATGCTTTAAGATATCTACAATATTGACCATATGAGATGAGAACGTACTCAAGCTTTGTTCAATGGACTGTTCGTCTCCAATATCAGCAAAGACTTGGTCGAACACAGCCACTTCAGAGCCTTCTTCAACTGGAATATGGAGGCCCGCCTGTGTCATCAGCGTCAGAAGACCCAGCGTTTTTAAAGTAACTGTCTTCCCCCCTGTATTTGGTCCAGTGATCACGATCGTTGAAAAATCTTTGCCGAGCTCAATATCATTTGCGACAACTTGATCCCGAGGCAATAGAGGATGTCTTGCTCGTTTTAAATAGATCTCTCCTTGATCATTCACAGCAGGCTTTGTGGCTTTTTCTGCCTTTGCATATTTAGCTTTAGCAAAAATAAAATCTAGCGTCTGCAGCTCCTTTACATTGTGAAGCAGTTCCCCAATGTGCTCTGACACGCTCTCTGTCAGCATTTGGAGGATCTTTTCAACCTCTTGCTTCTCTTTTAAACGGGTTTGCTGCAAGGTGTTATTTACATCCACGACCACTTGCGGCTCAATAAAAAGTGTTGCCCCAGATGATGATTGGTCATGAACAATTCCGCCGTAATTCGAGCGGTACTCTTGTTTCACCGGAATAACAAACCGATCATTACGAATGGTGACAATTGTGTCTGACAGCATTTTCGAAGCCGATTGTGAACGAATCATCGATTCTAATTTATCACGAACCTTTGATTCTAGTGAGCGTAATTGAATGCGCAATGAACGAAGTGCAGGGGTTGCATGATCAAGCACTTCTCCATTATCACCAATACAGCTTTCGATTTCTTTTCTGATTTCAGGCAGTAATATCAGCGTCTCAGCATATGTATGAAGGCGCGGTATGTCTACTCCATCTTCATACATGGACGTGAGAAAGTGCTTCATATTTTTCACCGCATATAATAGTCCTGCGATTTCCATCAGCTCAGATGGGCTTAATGTACTGCCGATTTCTGCCCGTTTCACTGCGCGTCTAATATCCGTTAACCCGCCAAATGGCGCAGACCCCTTTAAGCGAATCACATCTTGTGCTTCTGCTACCTCTTCCAGCAAATGCTGAATGGTTTCTATATCCGTCAGAGGTGTTAAATCCTGCGCTCTTTCTTTTCCTAATGTGGATGCGGTATAGGACATCACTTTTTCTTTTACTTTATGAAATTCTAATGATGCTAACACTTTTTGTTGCAGCATGGTCCAGCCTCCTAACGACTACCTGTCACGCGTTAAAAACTTTTTGATCTCGTTTAGAGTAAAAGTATTCACGACATTTGCTTTTGGTGTCCAGCCTTTTCTTGCAGCTGTTACACCGACTTCCATATGTTCCAGCATGGCGATGTTGTGCGCATCTGTATTGATCATGATGTTCACACCCGCTTCATTTGCTTTCATTAAATGCTCTGTTTTCAAATCAAGTCTTGACGGATTACTGTTGAGCTCAAGTGCAGTGCCCGTTTTCTTCGCAAGCTCTATGAGCTGATCTATATTTAGGGCATAGCCATCCCGTCTGCCGATCAAACGGCCTGTTGGATGTGCAATTAAATCGACATGCTGATTTCGCAAGGCATTTTCAAGGCGTTCCATAATGACTTCCTCCGGCTGAGAGAAGCTAGAATGAATAGACCCAATGACAAAATCCATGTCTTTTAAAAAGTCATCATCATAATCTAACGATCCATCCGGCAGGATATCCATTTCGACCCCTTTGAAAATGTGAAAATGCTCGAATTCCTGATTAAGCTTGTCAATTTCTTTAGCTTGCAGACGCAAACGTTCTTTTGTTAAACCGTTGGCTACTTTTAAATATTGCGAGTGGTCTGTAATGGCCATGTATTCATAGCCTTTTGCGATACATGCTTCCGCCATTTCACGAATAGAGAATGCTCCGTCACTCCATGTCGAGTGCATATGAAGGTCGCCTTTGATATCTTTCAGTTCTACAAACTGCATACTTTCTTTATACGTATCAATCTCCGCTCCGGTTTCACGAATTTCTGGCGGAATGAGCGGAAGTTGAAAATGCGCATAAAAAGCGCTCTCGTCTTCAAACGTTTTCACTTCTCCAGTTTCAATCGTTTCCACACCATATTCGCTAATGCGCTCTCCGCGTTCCTTCGCAAGCTGACGCATTCGAATATTGTGATCTTTTGAGCCAGTGAAATGGTGCAGCGTAGTCGCGAATTGGTCTGATGTCACAAGCCGGAAGTCCACACTGATCTCAAAATCAAGGGCAAGAATGACAGATACCTTCGTATCACCGCTTGCGATGACATCTTTCACATCATCAAGTGCAACGAGCTGCTCTCTTACTTGCTCAGGATCATCTGTCGCAATGATATAATCTAAATCTTTCACAGTTTCACGTGCACGTCTTAAACTGCCAGCTCTTGAAAAACGGATGATACCTTTCGTCTCTTCAAGCGCATGATCAATCCGCTCTGCCACATCTAATGCAAAGCCAATTGGCAGTCGTTCCGGCTGCTTTCCCGCTTCCTCAAGAGCCGCGAGAATCTTTTCTTCTGTTTTTTTGCCAAAGCCAGCAAGTGCTTGTACCTTTTCCGCTTCGCATGCTTCTCTTAGCGACTGTGCATCGTGGACGCCAAGCTCTTGGTAAAGCTTAGCGATCTTCTTCCCGCCAAGTCCTGGTAATTTTAAGAGCGGGACAAGTCCTTCAGGCACTTCCTTTTTTAATTGTTCCAGTGTTTCTGATTGTCCTTTTTCGATATACTCAGTGATCACAGCAAAGGTTCCTTTACCAATGCCGGGTAATGCTAATAGATCATCTATTTGAGAAAGGCTGCGGTCATCTTGTTCCAGTGTCGCTGCTGCTTTACGAAAGGCAGAAATCTTAAAAGGATTATCTCCTTTCAGCTCCATATATACTGCAATTGTTTCAAGAAGTTTGATAATATCTTTTTTATTCATCTCTCATCCTCCAGCCGCTTTGGCATCTTCCTTTATAAATATACAAACTTTTCCTTCATCCTACAACTTTCTGTCATGGAATGAGAAAAAACTTCTCCAAGAAAGGAGAAGTTTTTAAACTCCATACGTCGTCCATAAGTCTTTGACAAGACTGGACAGATAAGGGGTGTTGCCTACGATCACATCTGCTAATATGGATTTGCTCATCATTGTTTGCAGTGCATCGACTGGAAGTAATGCAGCGACAAACAAGAGAATAAACACAAATAGATAGGTTTCAAGAAATCCTAAAACACCGCCAAGCAGTTTGTTGACCTGCTTAATCACAGGTATACTCGCAATGGTTGTGAGCAATCCGCCAATGATGGCGAGCAGGATTTTGGTCAAGATAAACAGAATGATAAACGCAATGGTATTATAATAAGCTGTTTCTAGATTCCCACTAAAGAAAGCGAGCTGCGCTTGACCGCCGCTAAAATTAGGCGCTGGAATCCACGTAAGCTGTGGTGCAAGTGACTGATAAAACATGGAAGCCACTAAGATAGAAACAACAAAGCTGATCAATTTAATCAATTGAAGAATAAACCCACGTTTTAGACCGACAAGCGTTCCCATAAGAAGCAAAAACAAAATGATGATATCGATCACGGTAATTTCATTCCTTTTCTTTAAGCTGAATCTCTAGTTTTTCGTATTGCTCTTTTAATTTCAAGTAGTCGTGGACGACATTGACTGCTGTCAGTACAGCTAATTTGTTTATATCAAGGTATGGATTTTTTTCATTTATTTCTCTCATTTTATCATCAACAATTGAAGCAACGTGTCGCATATGCATCTTCGTTTCTTGACCGATGATCGTATAGGACTGTCCGTAAATCTCAACTGTTGTTTTCGTTTTACCGCCGTCAGACAACGTTTCTCCTCCATTCCACGAGAATCCTAGTCTCTATCATAACATGTTTAGACATTGAATGGAAAGACGAGCCCTTCCCTGTTATGGTACACTTTAGAAATCAATGATATCAAGGTAAAAAGGAGTTAACCACTGTGCCCCAATCCGTCTTAAAAGCAACATCAGAAGACCTTAAAAAGATGAAGAGCGCGTATGCGCACCACTTAACTGATACTTTACCACCAGGCGCCCTTTTTCAAGCAAAGGTTCCTGGCTGTACGATTACAGCCTATCGATCTGGAAAAGTGCTGTTTCAAGGACAAAAGGCAGAAGCTGAAGCCAGTCAATTCAGCCATTTAAAAGCAGCTGATACGAAAAGTCAAAAAGCACCTGCTGTCACAAAATACAGTCCGCCGTCAGGAATTGCTTCTATGTCCGTCATCGGTTCAGATGAAGTAGGAACAGGTGATTATTTTGGACCGATGACGGTCTGTGCCGCCTATGTTGATGCCAGCCAGCTTGCTCTCATGAAAGAGCTTGGCGTAAAAGACTCAAAAGGTCTAAAGGACCCGCAGATTATCAATATTGCCAAAGATCTCATCAAAACCATTCCGTTCAGCCTTCTCGTGCTCCGAAATGAAAAGTACAATGCGATGCAGGAAAAGGGCATGAGTCAAGGAAAAATGAAGGCGCTGCTTCATAACCAAGTCATTACCTCTGTGCTAGAAAAACTAGACGGGAAGCAGCCCGAAGCCATTTTGATTGACCAATTTGCAGAACCGGGCATTTATTTCAAGCATCTTGCAGGGAAAAAAATCATTCGGGAGCGGACGTACTTTAGCACAAAAGCAGAAGGCATTCATTTGTCAGTTGCTGCGGCTTCCATTATTGCAAGGTACGCCTTTTTAATTGAAATGGATAAGTTGTCAAAAGCAGCAGGCTTTGACATTCCAAAAGGAGCCGGTCCTCATGTGGACAAGGCGGCAGCGAAGCTCATCAAGCTGCACGGCGAAGATGCTTTACGTCAATTTACAAAGCTGCATTTTGCCAACACACAAAAAGCGAAAAAATGGTTATAAAAAAGAGCTAAGGCCCATAAGGCCATAGCTCTTTTTTTCTTTAACCGCGCAAGACGGCTTGATACGTATCTTCTAATGCTTTCAATACTTTTGTATGAACAGCCGTCACTTCTTCCTCTGTCAATGTTTGCTCCGGATTTAAATATTGGAGAGAGAATGCAACGGATTTTTTGCCTTCTTCCATATGTTCACCCTCATACACATCAAAGACGGATAGGTCTGTCAATAAATCCCCGCCTGCCTCATAGATGACCCGCTCCAGCTGTCCGCTTGAGATATGCTGATCTACAACAAGTGCAATATCTCTTGTCACAGCAGGGAATCTCGGAATCGCTGTATATTTCATATCCTTCGATTCAGACGTCATCACATCTGTTAAATCAAGCTCGAAGACATATGTTTCTTTTAAATCTAATTCCTTTTCAATGACTGGATGCAGTGCAGCAACAAACCCAATGACTTTTCCATTTAAATGAACATCTGCTGTACGGCCTGGATGAAGATCCTCACGCTCTGCTTGAACATATGTGATTTGGTCTGATACACCAAGCTTTTCAAATAGACCTTCTGCAATTCCTTTCGCTACATAAAAATCGACGGCTTTTTTCTCGCCCTGCCAAAGATTTTTATGCCATAAGCCTGTCAGCGCACCAGCGACATGCTCTTTTTCCACTGGTTTTTCTCCTTCAGCTTCTGCTAAGAACACAGAACCCGTTTCATAAAAGCCAAAGGAATCAGCTTGTCTTGCCAAGTTATATGCAACAGAATCAAGTAAGTTTGGCAGTAGACTTTGTCTGAGCACACTTCGTTCTTCACTCATTGGCAGGGAAAGTCTCGTTTTATAAGCTGGATTCAGTGCAAAAGCTGTAGACTTATGCTGATTTGTCAATGAATACGTGATCGCTTGAGAAAGACCTGCGCCTTCTAAGAAACGTCTGACCTTCCTGCGCTTCACTTGGTACGGCGTGAGACCGCCAACTGTACCAGCTGTCGCAGGCAGTGTAGACGGAATATTATCATAGCCGTATAATCTGGCAACTTCTTCAATGAGGTCTTCTTCAATCGTGATATCCATTCTACGAGAAGGAACCGTTACGACAAGAACGTCATTTGATTCGCCCACTGTAAAACCAAGTTTGTTGAAAATTTGCATCATATCTTCTTTTGAAATGCTCATGCCAAGCACCTTATTCACACGCTCAGTTGATACGTGGATGACATTCATACTTGCTTCAAGGTGGTTTTCCTCCACAGTCCCGCTTAGCACTTCACCACCTGCATAGAGACTGATCAATTGCGCTGCTCTTTCGGCTGCAGGTTTTGTACGCTGCGGGTCAAGTCCTTTTTCAAATCGTGTGCTTGATTCACTGCGAAGCCCTAAGTCTCTAGATGCTTGACGGACCGTTTGACCGTTGAAATATGCCGCTTCTAAAAGAATCGTTGTCGTCTCATCACGCACCTCAGATTCAAGACCGCCCATGACGCCTGCTACAGCGTGCGCTTTCGTCCCATTAGTGATCACTAGATGCTTTGATGACAATGTACGTTCTTGTTCATCCAGTGTTTGAATGATTTCGCTATCAGACGCTTTACGTACGACCACCTGCTTTGAACCAAAGCGGTCATAATCAAATGCATGAAGCGGCTGACCGTATTCAAGCAGTACAAAGTTTGTAATATCGACGACGTTGTTAATTGGTCGAATGCCTGCATTCATCAATCTTGTTTGAATCCAAAGCGGTGCTGGTCCAACCTTTACATTTTTAATGATCTTCGCTGCATAAAGTGGATTTGCTTCTTGATCCTCAATTTTCACAGAGATATAGTCTGCTGCTTTTTCTGAAGAGGTGTCATGTGCTGTATCAGGAAGTTTGATGTCTCTCCCTAAAATGGCTGCAACCTCATAGGCCACACCGAGCATATTCAGGGCATCCGCACGGTTTGGTGTTAAACCAAGCTCAAGTACCGCATCGTCTAATTGAAGTGCCTGAAGAGCATCATCTCCGGGTTTGACGTCATTTGGGAAAACAAAAATGCCTTCTGCATATTCCTTTGGTACGAGTTTGCTTTCTACGCCTAATTCTTGCAGAGAACAAATCATGCCATGAGACTCTTCGCCACGCAGCTTTGCTTTTTTAATTTTAAAGTTCCCTGGAAGGACTGCGCCAACCGTTGCGACGGCCACATATTGTCCTTTATCCACATTCGGAGCCCCGCAAATAATTTGCACTGGAGCGTCTTCGCCGATATCAACAAGACATTTGTTTAATTTATCCGCATTTGGGTGCTGTTCACGCTCAATGACATGTCCAACGACAACCCCTTTGATGCCTTCTCCTTTATATTCAACGGCTTCCACTTCAATTCCGCTTCTTGTGATCTTTTCTGCTAATTCATCCGGCTGAATGCCTTCTAAATCGACATAGTCTTCTAACCATTTATATGAAACAAACATGTTGATTTCCTCCTCTTAGTCCTGCTTGAATTGCTTTGTGAATCTAATATCATTTGTGTAGAAATGGCGAATATCATCAATGCCGTATTTTAGCATCGCAATACGTTCAACACCCATTCCAAAAGCAAAGCCTTGGTAAGTTTCTGGATCAAATCCGCTCATTCTCAGGACATTTGGATGAACCATCCCTGCTCCTAAAATCTCAATCCAGCCTGTTCCTTTACATACTGAACAGCCCTTTCCGCCGCATTTAAAGCAAGACACATCCACTTCGACAGATGGTTCTGTGAATGGGAAAAAGCTTGGACGCAGTCTAATTTCACGATCTTCACCAAACATTTTTCTTGCGACTGTCTCAAGCGTTCCTTTTAGATCACTCATGCTAATATTGTGATCGACAACAAGCCCTTCAATCTGCATGAATTGATGTGAATGAGTTGCGTCATCACTGTCTCGTCTATATACTTTCCCAGGGCAGATGATCTTCACAGGACCTTGTCCTTTATATTTTTCGAGTGTACGTGCTTGAACTGGTGACGTTTGTGTTCTCATCAGTGTATCCTCGGTAATATAGAAGCTGTCCTGCATATCACGTGCTGGATGCTCCTTTGGAAGATTCAGCGCTTCAAAGTTATAATAATCCGTTTCCACCTCAGGACCTTCCTCAACGGTATAGCCCATACCAATAAATAAATCTTCAATATCTTCCACAACAATCGTTAATGGATGTCTTGCCCCCATTTTGATTGGACTTGCTGGCAATGTAACATCGATCGTTTGAGACGCAAGTTTCTTCTTCACTTCTTCTTTTTCCAGCTGCTCATTTTTTTCAGCAATAGCACCAGCAATCTGCTCTCTTACTTCGTTTGCGAGTGCGCCCATTTTCGGTCTTTCTTCTGCGGAGAGCTTGCCCATTCCACGAAGCACCTCTGTGATCGGGCCTTTTTTCCCTAAATATTGAACACGAATATCATTAACTTCTTTGAGCGAGCTAGCTGCTTCAACCTTCGCTATCGCCTCTGTTTCAAGCTGTTTTAACGTTTCTTGCATGAGTGTAATCCTCCTTTTGATATACAAAACCGCCTGGATAAACGGCTGTTTGATCGTTTGAAGACAATAAAAAAACCCGTCCCTCTAAAAAAGAAGGGACGAGTTGTGGTCGCGGTACCACCCTTGTTGAGCACAAATGCATGTGCGAATAAGCTTCATTGACATAACGGAATCAAACGAATCCGGTTCACCTTTACGCAAAGCTTGCGGTCCCGGTGACAACTCCAGAGGTGAATTCCTGTTTCAGCATTCCTTAAATGCACTTTCAGTCTACGATGCATTCTCCCTTTAAGGCCGCTTCTTGAAACAATCTTCCTCTATCATGGTTTTTAAAATATTATTTTCATTATAGTGAAAATAAGCGCATGTTGCAACACTATCCACGCAAATGATAGACGAGAACTGCCGCTGCAACAGCCACATTTAATGATTCTGCCTGACCATACATCGGCACATATAAATTCTGGTCTGTCATTTGCAGAATCTCTTGGTCAATACCTGCTCCTTCATTGCCAACAATTAATGCAAAAGGACCTTCTGCCGTTACGCTTCTATACGCTTTCGCATTTTTCAAGGCGCTTCCGTATACAGGTATGCCTTGCTCCTTACATGCTTGTATTGCCTGCTGAAGGGTTTGCTTTAAAATTGGCAGGTGGAAATGCGATCCTTGTGCTGAACGGAGCGTTTTTCCGTTAAACGCATCGACTGTTCCATCACCTAAGATCACAGCATCAAGACCAGCGGCATCTGCTGTCCGAATGAGTGTGCCTAAATTTCCTGGATCCTGTACTGCATCTAACAGAAGAAGTCGTTCATACTTCTTTTCTTCAAATACAGGAACTGTACAAACCGCCGCGATGTGCTGAGGCGTTTCCGTTTCGGTCATGGCAGAAAAGGCTTCTTCGCTCAGTTCATAAAGTTCAATGTCAGGATCGATATGAGAAGGAAGCTTATCAGGCGATGTGACCATTAATTCTTTCACAACTCCGCTCTTCAATGCTTCTTCGACTAAGTGTATTCCCTCAACGAGAAACAGCCCCGTTTTCGTACGTTCTTTTTTCGCATGGAGCTTTTTCCACTGTTTAATGTTTGTGTTTTTAGCTGATTCTATATATTTCAAGTGATTTTAACTCCTTTAAATATCATGAATTTATTATATCTCATGCACACTACATAATAAACCTGTCTTTGAGACAGAATAGGGCTATTACCATCAAAAAAGGAGTGTGGGCAATGGATTTTAATTTAAGAGGCGCAGTCATTCAAAACATCACTGGCCATAATCAAGAGCAGCTTGAACATACGATTTTAGATGCCATTCAAAGCGGCGAGGAAAAAATGCTGCCAGGCCTTGGCGTGTTGTTCGAGGTGCTATGGCAAGAAGCATCAGAAAACGAGAAGAACGAGATCCTCGAGACACTAGAGCAAGGCTTAAAGCCTCATCAGCAGCAATAAAAGAAGCCGGTTTGCTTATCATAGCAAACCGGCTTTTTCATTTAGCCAGTGATCGGTGTTTCCATCCGAAGCGCTGGATCACGCCAAATTTCGACCCATTTTTTAATCGCAAACACAATGATCACAAATCCTAAGATCAGCATGATAATTGACAGCACCGCATTCAGCACGCTGTAACCTGATGCCTCAGGATTAAGATATACATTTGCTACCATCCAATAGCCTGCATAATTCACTGTCACATATAAGTAAGCAAGTGGAATTAAACAAGTCAGCATATACCGCCTTTTATCTGCAATTTTTAATACAACGGTTGCTCCGATGATTAAGCCGACTGATGCCATTAACTGGTTCGATACACCAAACAATGCCCAAATAGACCCGATGTCTCCAGAGTAAAGCAAGTATCCCCACATAAAACAAGCAAGCGCACTTGCAAACACCGACCCAGGTACCCAGTCATTTCGTTTAAGCGGTTTATATGCTTCGCCAAAGAAGTCTTGAATCAAATATCGCGCCACACGCGTTCCAGCATCAATAGCGGTTAAAATAAAGACAGCTTCAAACATAATGACGAATTGGAAAAAATAAGACGCTAAATGACTAAAGAACGGAATTCCCGTAAAGATATACGCCATCCCTACAGCTAATGTCACAGCTCCACCCGTTCTTCCTTCTAAATCAAGACCAATTTCCTTACTCAGCTGCGGAAGGTTCTCGACACTCACCCCGAGCGTTCGGAACACTTCTGGCGTACTGTTAATCGCAAAATAATCTCCTGGATGAAGAGCCGTAGCGGCAATTAACGCCATAATGCCAACTAGACATTCTACTAGCATTGCGCCAAACGCGACAGGCTTCATATCGCTCCAGCGGTCAAGCATCTTAGGCGTAGTCCCTGACCCAACAAATGCGTGGAAACCAGAAATGGCCCCGCAAGCAATGGTAATCGAAATAAAAGGCCAGACAGGACCAGCTAAAACCGGGCCTCCTCCATTCACAAACTCCGTAAAGGCTGGGAATTGAATCGTTGGATTGACGACAAAGATTCCGGCAATCAATGCGATAAAAACACCTATTTTCATAAAGCTGCTTAAATAGTCCCTCGGTGCGAGCAGCAGCCAAACCGGCAATGCCGCAGCAAAAAAAGCATAGATCGGCAGGGCAAGAGCAAGCGTTTTTGTATCAAGTGTTAAAAGATCACCAAGTGCCGTTCCTTGAATATTCGGCCCAAGGAATACACCAACCATCAGCAAAATAAATCCCGCAGTTGTGGCAAGTTTTAAATTGCCTGTCTTTTTATAATAAAGACCAACCCCCATCGCAATTGGAATCGTGATTCCGACTGCAAATGTTCCCCAAGGGTTACGTTCTAATGCATGAAGCACAACCATAGACAGCCCTGCCATTGTGATCGTAATAATAAACAGCATCGAAAGCCCTGTACAAAATCCTGCTACAGGTCCTAGCTCTTCCTTTGCTACCTCTGATAATGATTTCCCCTTTTTTCGCATCGACGCAAATAAGACGACAAGATCATGTACAGCTCCGCCAATCACTGCGCCAATTAACAGCCAAAGGAGACCCGGTAAATACCCAAATTGTGCGGCTAAAATCGGACCCACTAACGGACCGGCCGCTGCAATCGCAGCAAAGTGATGCCCAAATGTGACCCATTTATTGGTTGGCACATAATCTTTCCCGTCCTCTAATGTGTGAGCCGGTGTAGGATGATCGTCTGTCACCTTTAATACCTTGACCATCATAAATGTGCCATAAAGACGATAGGCAATCGCTAAAATACACATAGATCCTATGACAATTGTAACCGCATTCATTTAACCATCCCCTTCGCACAAACAATTTGTTACAAATATAACATAAATTGATTGATTTTTCTTTCTTTTAAAACCAAGTTGACAAATAAGAATAATATGTTTATTCTTAAGTTAGCTTCACCTACTTCCATAAACTCTCTTTTGACAGGGCGTTCTTTAGGCTCTGTCCTTTTTATTGCTTTCATCTTACAAAAATAAAAGCCAGATCACATGTGCCTTATTCACTAGAATATTTTTTCTTCTTCTGTTAAAAACAGTTCTTTTGACGTAATCAAAAAACAACGTTCATTTCCTGGGAAATTCAATGGAATAAAAAAGCCTTTCCCCTATACTGAGGAAAGGCTTACCTATTAAGAACCGTACGTGATCTGCTCAACCGTTTTTTGATCAAGTCTTTTGATCACTTCTGTTAAAAGCTTCACTGCATTTTCATAATCATCCCGGTGAATCATCGCTGCATGGGTATGAATATATCTGCTTGGTATACCGATAGATAGTGATGGCACGCCATGACCTGTTAAATGGATACCGCCAGCATCTGTCCCACCGCCAGGCATTGAGTCATATTGATAAGGAATGTTCAATTCATCCGCTGTTTGGACAACAAAATCCCGAAGCCCTTTATGGGATACCATCGAAGCATCAAATACAACAATCGTTGGTCCTTTGCCAAGCTTGCTTGTTGCTTCTTTTTCAGTGATGCCTGGCGTGTCTCCTGCTACACCAACATCAATGGCAAATCCAATATCAGGCTGGATCGTAGCCGCTGCTGTTTTGGCACCACGCAGGCCAACCTCCTCTTGTACAGTTGCAACACTGTAAGCAATATTCTCATGCTGAGCATTGTGTAAGTTCTTCATGACATCAATCGCTACTGCACAGCCGATACGGTTGTCCCATGCTTTTGCAAGGAGCATTTTTTCATCATTCATCACTGTAAACTCAAAATAAGGAACGATTTGATCTCCAGGCAGCACGCCCCATTCCATTGCCTGTTCTTTGCTTGATGCACCAATATCAATAAACATATCTGTAATCTCAATCGATTTTTTTCGAGCTTCAGGTGACAAGACGTGCGGCGGCTTTGAGCCAATCACACCTGTGATGTCTCCCTTTTTCGTTACAATGGTGACACGCTGCGCGAGCATGACCTGTGACCACCAGCCGCCGACTGTTTGGAAGCGAATGTAGCCTTTGTCATCAATTTTTGTCACCATGAATCCTACTTCATCTAAGTGACCAGCGAGCATAATTTTAGGTCCGTTTGCGTTTCCTTCCTTCTTAGCGATTAAGCTGCCAAGGCGGTCACTAGAGACTTCATCTGCATATGATTCTATGTATGTCTGCATGACTTTTTTGACATCACGTTCATTTCCTGGAATCCCTTTTGCATCCGTTAGGTCTTTCAGCATAGTTAATGTTTGATCTAGCTTTGTCATTCCATTTATCCTCCTTTATCTTCATGGTGCATTCTTATTATACAAAACCTCTTTCGTTCAATACGATCTTTTTATGAATATTTTTTCGTTTAACGAAATATTTTTTTAAAAAAAGTTGAAACCTTTTGGGCTTTTCATTCGTAGTACATCAGATAACGGTATATTGGAGGTGCATCCTGTCATGTTTGTAATCCTCATTAGACTTGCTCTTGTTGCACTGCTTGTCTACATCTTCTACATGGCGGTAAAATTCTTCTCAAATCCGAGAAGAAAGCTGAAACAAGCACAATTAAAAGAAGGCTTTTATTTTATGGACGAACAGCAAAATGCGCGCAAAAATTTTAATTTCGTCTATAAAGGTGTCTTGTTTGAAGGGGAGAAGCATGTTCCTTCTAAGGATCATCCTCTGTTTGTCCACTCCATTTACGTTTGGACGGAGTCACCCGAGAAGCTAAGTGAATTTACATTAGAAGACTTTGAAAAATTGGAGGAAAACATTATCGAACGTTATCCTCAAACAAAAATTGATTGGGATCAGCCCATTAAAAAAATCAAACAAAAAAAAGGAGCAGACACGCCGTCTTGATGGCGTCTGCTCCTTTTTCAGATGAACTTTATATATCCTAATATGATCAACTGCACCATGATTAACACCGGCATGCCCATTTGAAAGGCAGGATGCTTTGTTTTATGACGGAAATACTGCATCCCTAGATACGATCCAGCAGCCCCAAAAAGCACGGCAGCACTCCATAAGTGCGCCTCTGAAATTCTCCATTTATGCGCTTTTGCCCGGCGCTTGTCCTCTCCCATGAGAAAAAAACCATAGCCATTTACCAAGATCAGCAGTAGAATCAGCGCGATATTCATTCATTTCACCTCACATGATGAGCAAAAAAGATCACCCCTCGACGGAATGATCTTTTATATGACTTACTTGTCTAGTTGTGCTTTTGCAGCATCAGCAAGCTGATTGAATGCACTTAGGTCATTCACAGCAAGGTCAGCAAGCATTTTGCGGTTTACTTCGATACCAGAAAGCTTTAGGCCATGCATTAAACGGCTGTAAGAAAGACCGTTCATACGAGCTGCAGCATTGATACGAGTGATCCATAGTTTACGGAAGTCACGTTTTTTCTGACGACGGTCACGGAAAGCGTAGTTTCCAGATTTCATCACCTGTTGGTTTGCTACTTTGTATAATCTATGTTTTGAACCGAAATAACCTTTTGCTAATTTAAGAACCTTTTTACGACGCTGACGCGACACAGTTCCGCCTTTTACTCTTGGCATTGTAATTCCCTCCTATGATTCCTATTCCAAATTACTTGATGTTTGCAAGTTGTTGTTTGATACGTTTGAAATCTCCAGCACTTACGATTGCGCTCTTACGCAATTTACGTTTTTGCTTTGTAGATTTGTTAGCGAACAAGTGACTTGTGTACGCATGAGAACGTTTAAGTTTACCAGAACCTGTTTTTTTGAAACGTTTAGCAGATCCGCGGTGAGTTTTCATTTTTGGCATTGGATGTTTCCTCCCTCTGTTACTTTACTTTTCGACTTTTGGTGCAAGCATGAGGAACATGCTGCGTCCGTCCATCTTAGGTTTTGTTTCTACTGTTGCTACTTCAGCGCAAGCTTCAGAGAAACGGTCTAACACGCGCTGTCCGATTTCTTTATGCGTAATCGCACGGCCTTTAAAGCGGATAGAAGCTTTCACTTTATCGCCCTTTTCAAGGAATTTGATTGCATTACGGAGCTTCGTGTTAAAATCATGTTCATCGATTGTCGGGCTCAACCGAACTTCTTTTAAGCTAATGATTTTTTGATTCTTACGTGCCTCTTTTTCCTTCTTCTGCTGTTCGAATCGGAACTTACCGTAGTCCATGATTCGGCAAACAGGTGGTTTTGCATTTGCAGCAACTAACACAAGGTCAAGATTGGCTTTCGCAGCAATTTCCAGAGCTTCCTGGCGGGTTTTAATCCCCAGCTGATCGCCATTTTGTCCGATCAAACGAACTTCACGCGCACGAATACCTTCATTAACTAATTGATCTTTGCTAATAGTGAGCCACCTCCATGAGATTTTGAATTGAGTTCACAATTCATTTTGACCATTTCGTTGTATGTTTTACAGGCAAACAAAAAGTGTGGGCATATAAAACACCCACACTGCGAACATTTGCATGAAAAAATAAATGTACGGTCAACCTGTCAACTACAAACACGTGTCAATCAGGTGAGAAGCGGGTGCTTCTGCTTGTGATATCTATTCAATTCGTTAATTATTCTACACAATTTTCATTTGTCCGTCAAGTAACCGAACTCTTGAAACAACTTTTTCATTTTAGCACGATAAAACGAATTGGGCAAGGCTTTTTCAAACAATGACACCATCAAAGTATGAATTGCATAAAGATTGGGATGACAATGACGGTCACAACTCCTACGACCACAACGGCGATACTTGCCATGGCCGCTTCCACTTCTCCCATCTCAATCCCAACAGAGACGCCAAGCGCATGTCCTGATGTACCGAGTGCAAGCCCTTTTGCCACTGGATTTTTAATTCGAAACCATTTTAAGAAGAAAGCACCTAGTGCATACACAATGACTGCATTAAATATGACCGCAAAGGCTGTGATATCTGCGATTCCGCCAATATCCTTTGCAATCGGAAGAGCAATCGCTGTCGTCGCTGCTTGCGGAAGCATACTTTTCATCACAGCCATATCAAGATGAATCCCTTTTGCTACGACATACACGATCGTAATGGAACAAAGTGACCCTACAAAAATAGCGGATAAAATCTGCCACCAATATTTTTTAAGCAATGCGCGCTGCTTATAAAGCGGAATGGCGAAAGCAATGGTCGCAGGCTCTAAGAAAAACTTGATAATCTTGCCGCCCTCATTATAATCTGCATAGGAAAAACCGCCAATTTTTAAAAATAAAATGCCTAACACCATCGCCACAAAAAGTGGTGTGAATAAGAAGAAGCCTTTTGATTTTTTAAATAAGAATGTACCGATTCCAAAGGCGACTAATGAGACGACTATAGCAAAATAAGGACTCATCGTACTTGTACCCATCCTGCATACCTCCTTTAATGCGTACTTGAAGCTGGTTTATTTGAATGAGAAGGAGTCGATTTGCTCTCCTTTGTCTCTTTACGTTTCTGTGGTTTTTCTGATAATTGCATGAGAAGCTGCGTGAATAGCCCTGTCGCTGCAAGTAACATAATGGTTGCAATGATAATGACACCGACAACTTGCACACCTACTTCTTGCATGACACCTAGTGATTGAATAACCGAGATACCAGAGGGAACAAATAGAAAGCTAATGAGCCCTGTCAATGATGTACCTAATTGCTCCACCTGCTCCAGTTTGACGATTTTCGTTGTCAGCAAAACAAATAATAGAACCAGACCAATCACAGATGCGGGCATCGGAATTGGTAAATACATTGAAATGAGATTAGAAACGAACATTACGGTTGCAAAGATAAATGCTTGAGATAGAAATCCATATACTTTAGTGGCACTCATGCCCCTTCACCTCTTTCTTCGACTGCCCTCAGTATACGGCATGAAATAAACGAATGAAGCGTTTACAATCAAACTCGCCGGATTCAATGAATGAAATGCAGAAAACGAGTATTGAAATACAAACAAAAAAAGCCGTCCTACTCTAGCAGGAGCGACTTCTTAAGTTCTTTGGCATATGTACGGCTGACAGGAATGATCGACCCGTCTGTCATATGCAGGTTATACGTCGAATTAAACCATGGCTGTACTTCTTTCATATGAGAGGTGTTCACGATATAGCTTCGATGAACCCTCATAAAGTAAGCCTCAGGCAGTTTCTTTTCAATGACCACAAGCGGTTCTGTGACCTCATACATGTGATCCTTTGTTTTCACGACCTTTTTCCCCTCACTGAGCCCTACATACATGATCTCTTCAACTTGCAGGATGACAATTGAGTCATCGACTGAGATGGCTAATTTTTGCTGATGGGGTATTTTCTCATCTGACAGCTGATGGTCATGCATCTCAACAGATTTCCACTTTTTAAACTTTTGGATCGTTTGCAAAAGCCGCTCTTCATCAAATGGTTTCGTTAAGTAATCAAGCGCACTTACCTCAAACGCCTTCAGCGCATATTGATCAAAGGCTGTCGCAAATACGATCGCTGGTGGATCAGACATCCGGTTGAGCCTTTTGGCAATATCAAATCCATTTTCACCTGATAAATCAATGTCTAAAAAGAGCAGGTCCGGCTTATGATCCACCATCCGGTCAAAAGCAGATTCTATATTTTCTGCTTCCTCTATTTGAACATCCTCTTTCGTTCTGCGTAATAAATATTTTAATTCGTCTCTTGCTAACACTTCATCATCTACGATTAATACGTTTATCAACGAAAATCATCCTTTTTTACATAGTCCATTGGAATGCGAAATGAGATGTCAGTGCCTTGGCCGCTATGAATGGCTAGAGCGGCTTGTCTGCCAAAAATCCCTCTTAACCGCTGATCTAAATTAAAAAGAGCCGTACCTGTTCCTTCTTTGGATTCAACAGGCGCTTTTAATAGCTGAGCCATCTTGTCATTCTCGATTCCTTGTCCATTATCCGTCACTTTCATATAAACATGCCCATCTTTCATCAAAGCAGAAACGACGACTTCACAACTCGTTTGATGTTTAGGAAAAGCGTGTCTCACTGCGTTTTCAACAAGCACCTGAAGCACAAATGGAGGAATCATCACCTGCTCCAGCTCCTTTTCAATTTGAAAGGCCACATGGTATTTATTTGGAAACCTCGCTTGTTCAAGCGACAAATATGCTTCTACATGCTGAATTTCTTTATGCAGCGGAATCAGCAGCTGGCGGGCGCCTTGCAAATTAGACCGGAAATAAATACTCAGCTGCAGCAGCAGCTTCCTTGCCATCTCTACATTCGTTCTGCACAAAACAGAGATGGTATTAATGGCGTTAAATAAAAAGTGCGGATTCACTTGCGCTTGAAGCGCTTTGATCTCTGCATCTTTTAGCAGGCGGCTTTGGGTTTCTGCCTCTCCAAGTTCAAGCTGTGTGGAGAACAGCATCGCCAAGCCTTCTGCAAGCTCCTCTTCCACCCTGCTTAATCCGACCGGAGAATTGAAATACATTTTTAACGTTCCGATCGTTTGACCATTGGAGGTGAGGGGCAGCACAATCGCTGCTTGAAGCGGGCAATGAGTGACTGAACAATTGATTTCGTCTTTCGAATGCGCCTTCATAATTTTGCCGCTCAACAATACTTGTTTCGACAGTCCTGTAATCAGGCTTTTCGATGGAATATGATGATCCGTCCCGTCTCCGACATGAGCTAAAATCTTTTCTGTATCTGTTAAGGAAACCGCATCTGTTTCTGTTAGTCGATGAATGATCTCCGCCACACTTTTACAGGACTGTTCATTTAAGCCTTGCCGGAAAAAAGGCAGCGTTTGATCGGCGATCGAAAATACACGGTGTGTCTGCATCGCCTTTGCCTGCTCTTCTTGCCGAATGACTGACTGTAAAATCGATAAAAAGATAAAGCTGCCAATTCCATTCACAAAAATCATCGGCAAGGCAATGATACTCACAAGCCCCCAAGCATCAGCCAATGGCCTTGCAAACAGAAGAATAATGATCATCTGTAATGATTCCATCGCCACACCAAAAAGTGCTGCTTGGCGAGGTGTCACCATTCGATTCTTCCGTTTAAATCTGCTGCCGACATAGCCTGCAATCACACCGGCTAAAATCGAAGAAATCGCACAGCTGAGTGCCGTGCTTCCTCCGAGTGAATAGCGATGAATTCCAGCTAAAAGCCCTGCACCAATGCCAACAAACGGCCCTCCTATCAATCCGCCCATTTCGATCCCCATGATTCTCGTATTGGCGATCGAGCTTGATGAGCCAAGATGATAGGAAAACTCATGATTCATGACCATCTGCTGCTGGATTTCAATTCCTGTGTAATTGCTGATAATACTAAAAGAAGCAAAAATAAAGACAAGGACTGCCTTTTTTCGAAACCCTTCATTATGAAGCAATAGATTGCGAAAGCCCTTCACATGGGCAAGCACAAACCCTAAAATAACGATGATCCCCACACGCTCGATCATCATAATAATTAAATGAAGCAAACCGGCCACCTCAATTGATGTATGTTATATCTACTGTCTTTCTATTCTATCATGTGCGGTCAATGATCCAAGATCTCTCAAATCTTTTCTTTATTGCCCTCATCTTCTATTGTAAAATGAACATGAGCCGTCACTTGCAATTGAAGGTAACACATACATAACAAGGGAGAAGATCATGAAAGCCGTATTTTTCGATTTAGATGATACTTTGCTTTGGGATGAAAAAAGCATTCACACAACTTTTCAGGAAACATGCCGCGAAGCGGAAAAGAAATATGGACTGAATCCAGCAACATTTGAACAGATTGTACGTGAAGAAGCAAGAAAGCTGTACTCTTCCTATGAAACATATGATTATACTGTCATGATCGGAATTAATCCTTTCGAAGGACTGTGGTCAAATTTTAGTGAACCGATTAGCGAAGGCTTTCAAAAGCTGAATGCCCTTGCACCAGAGTATCGCAAGAACGCTTGGACAAATGGCTTAAAAGAAGCAGGAATTGACGATGAGGCATTTGGACAATATTTGGCTGATTTCTTTGCAGCAGAGCGGAGAAAACGTCCATTTGTTTATGAAGAAACGTATCCTGTTTTAGACCGCCTGAAAGGCAGCTATGAATTGCTCCTTTTAACAAACGGAGATCCTAGTCTTCAAAAGGAAAAACTGGCAGGTGTTCCTGAGCTTGCACCTTATTTTAATGAAATTGTGATTTCAGGAGATTACGGGAAAGGCAAACCTGACCCTGGCATCTTTGAGCACTGCCTTCAGCTGTTAAATCTAACAAAAGACGATGTGATCATGGTTGGAGACAATCCAAAAACAGATATTCTTGGGGCATCTCGCGTTGGTATTCAAACCGTTTGGATCAATCGACATGGCAAGAAAAATGAAACAGATGTAACGCCAGATTATGAAATCAAAGACTTACATGAATTGTTTGATATATTAAAATAGAACAAAAGAGAAAACACCCTTCTCCTGACGAGTTTGGGTGTTTTTGTGTTTTCAAACTACACAATGGCGGCTAGACTTTGCGCTTGCTTGTCTAAGCTGCGGGCTGCTTCTCCTAACTACATTCATAAATTCCTCGCTTGCCTGCTTTACAAGATCGCGATTTGTAAACACCGTTGTCTTGGCCCGGCTCGTTCCGCTGCTGACCATACTTTCGTACTTTCCAAACGTATCATTCAAGAAACTGGATCACCAGTGGAAAATTTTTCCCATAAGAAAAAGCCAGTGATCTCAAGAGAAAGATCACTGACTGCTTCATTGGAAGTATTATTTTTTTGCTTCTGCTACTGCATGTTTCACAAAGGCTTCAAGATCCATTGTTTCTGAATCTTGCTCTCCGTATTTTCTTACATTGACAGCGCCATTTTCTGCTTCTTGATCTCCGACGACTAGCATGTACGGGATCTTTTGCATTTGCGCTTCTCTAATTTTGTATCCAATCTTTTCATCACGGCTGTCAAGCTCTACACGAAGGCCTTCAAGCTGCAAACGTTCTTGCACTTTTTTCGCGTAGTCTAAATGGACAGACGGTGAAACCGGGATGACTTGGAATTGTACAGGTGCCAGCCATGTTGGAAGGGCTCCTTTGTATTCTTCAATTAAGAAGGCAACAAAGCGCTCCATTGTAGAGACAACACCTCTATGAATCACGACCGGACGATGATGCTTGCCATCTTCTCCGATATAGGTGAGATCGAAACGCTCTGGTAGTAAGAAGTCAAGCTGTACAGTAGACAATGTCTCTTCTTTTCCAAGAGCTGTCTTGACCTGTACATCAAGCTTCGGACCATAAAATGCCGCTTCTCCTTCTGCTTCATAATAATCATGACCAAGCTCGTCCATTGCATCCTTTAGCATCGATTGTGCTTTATTCCACATTGCATCATCGTCGAAATACTTCTCAGTATCTTCTGGATCACGGTAAGATAAGCGGAATGTGTAGTCATTCAAGCCAAAGTCTTGATACACTTCTTCAATTAAGCGAACTGTACGAATGAATTCGTCTTTGATTTGATCTGGACGAACAAAGATATGGGCATCGTTTAATGTCATCCCGCGAACACGCTGAAGACCGGATAAAGCACCTGACATTTCATAACGGTGCATTGTACCAAGCTCTGCAATACGAATTGGCAATTCGCGATAGCTATGCGGCTCGTTTTTGTAAATCATCATATGGTGCGGACAGTTCATTGGACGAAGAACAAGATCTTCGTTGTCCATTTCCATCACAGGGAACATGTCTTCTTGATAATGCGCCCAGTGCCCTGAAGTTTTATACAATTCGACATTCGCAAGAACTGGTGTATACACATGCTCATAACCAAGGCGTACTTCTTTATCGACAATGTAACGCTCGATGACGCGGCGGATCGTTGCGCCTTTTGGCAGCCAAAGCGGTAGACCTTGACCTACCTTTTGAGAGTTCGCAAACAGTTTCAGCTCTTTTCCTAGTTTACGGTGATCGCGTTCTTTCGCTTCTTCAAGCAGGCGTAAGTGCTCATTTAAATCTTCTTTGCTGAAGAAAGCTGTACCGTAAATACGCTGAAGCATTTGATTGTTGCTGTCACCTCTCCAGTATGCACCTGCAAGGCTTAACAGCTTAAACTCTTTGATTTTCCCTGTTGATGGCAAGTGAATGCCGCGGCAGAGGTCAAAGAATTCACCCTGCTCATAAATCGTCACGGCTTCACCTTCTGGAATCGCCTCTAACAGCTCAAGCTTCAATTGATCACCAATCGCTTCAAAGCGTTTTTTCGCTTCTTCTCTTGTTACTTCAATTCGCTCAATTGGCAAATTGCTGTTAATGATTTTTTTCATTTCTTTTTCAATCTTAGGTAAGTCTTCAGGTGTGATGGCAACATCGATGTCCACATCGTAGTAGAAGCCATTTTCAATCACAGGACCTACGCCAAACTGAACGTGATGCTCTTTTCCATACAGGCGTTTGATTGCCTGTGCTAGCAAATGAGCTGTGCTGTGGCGCATAATGTCGAGTGCTTCATCACTTTTATCTGTAATGATCTCAATTGTTCCACTTTCTAATAGCGGCGTACGCAGATCTATTTCTTTGCCGTTCAATTTACCGGCAAGCGCTTTTTTCTTTAGGCCCGGGCTAATTGATGCCGCGATGTCTTCTGTTGTAGCTGTTTTGTCAAACTCCTTGACTGCTCCATCTGGAAATGTAAGTTGAATTTGTTCTGACATCTCTGGTCACTCCTTTTTTTGGCAATATAAAAACCCCGCCCCCTGGAAAGGGACGAGGTTGAATAAACGGAATCGTGGTTCCACCCTTTTTCCCGTATTTGCAGCTTACGTTTTCATAAGCAAACACGGCTTGTGGTTCGATAACGGGAATTCCCGTCAGCCATTACTAAAAAGTTCACAGCTGATGTTCAAAGGTGGTAAAGCAAATGGTCCTCTGCTAGGAAGCTTTCAGCCGCGGCTTCCCTCTCTTTAAGCGGGTGTTCATTTGTTCATGTCCTTATCAATACGGTCTCTGTATGAAGTTACACCGTATTATAAAACGTTTTTTCGTGAAAATCAAGAAAGCTTTTCACTTTTCTGTTCCAAATGGTCATGTACAAATTGAACATTCTGTTCTTGAAATGAATGAGCCGGGAATACCTCGACCCTTTCTTGAAAAATATTTTGAATGGTCTGCACCATCGAGTGACCCGTATCATTTGTAAATAGGTCAATCTTTTGCGGCGCTATGGATACGAGTGGTGCAATCAGCTGCGAATCAATATACATTGGATGCTCTCTTACAAACTGTCTGTCTATGTATTGTTTTTGATCACGCTCAGAAGCGTACCGAAATTCCCAAATCATCAGGCGGTCCTGATGCACAACATGTACTTTTTCGAGCTTAGGTTCTCTTGCCATCACATAGTCTCGAAGGGATTGAATGAAGTTTTGATATTCTTGTTCCATTTTGTATTCTTCAATGGAGACTTCAACATAGTTCTTCAGCCTCCTGTCATACTCTGACAGTCTAAATGTCATAAATGAACCAATTGAAAAAATACCTTGCTGTAAAGAAATGGTCTCAAGCTCCTTTGTTAACAGGGCTTCTCTTGACGGTTCTTGATGAATGCCGGGAATATCATCTAAATCCCCGTTCATAATACTGTGGGCGATTGAAAGAATTTGGTGCTGCTCTTCAGGATCTTTAAATAAATAGGTGTTTTCAAGGATGCTGCGCATGCGCTCATTTTCTTTGCATTCCAAAAAAAAGTGAACCAGTAATGGCCGCACAATGGGCTCAAGTCCTTCTTCTGATTCCTTCGCCTCTATGAGAAGCCGGTCTTTCCCTTGTTGAATTGACATGTGATGCCGACTGTCCAAGTGTTCAGCAAGATGTAAAAAAGCGGCGGTATCATATTCATCTTCAAAGATTATTTCAAGCATGTTTGTCCCCCCTAACGACATCTGTTACATATATATGGGGAAAACATAAAAAATAGACGCCTAAAATAAATCAGGCATCTTTCTTTTTAAAATGAGCGGAACGGAGATAAAGATCAGATAAATCAAACAAACGATCACTAAGGCGGCATAATTGCCGCTGACAAAGCTTGAGCCAAGGACATTTAATGCAACTGTACCCGGTATTAAGCCTAAAAAAGTAGCTGCCGTGAATGCACGATAATTCGCACGTGAAACTGCTGCCGCATAGCTGACAAAGTCAAAATGGATCGGGGCAATACGCAATAACAAAATATAAAGAAACCCATGCTCCTGAATGCGGGATGTCACCGCTCTCAGCTTCCGGCTGCTTGATTCTCTGCCTTTCTTTTTTGCACGAAAGGTTGTGGCAAGCAGGAAGGAGCCTGTTGCTCCGGCGGTAGCACCAACGAGGGCATAAATCGTCCCAAGAACACTGCCGAATGCTAAACCTGCTGCCAGCGAAAAGACCGTAAGTGGGACGAGAACAAACGGGCGAAAAAGAGATAAGAACAGAAAAACAAAGGGAGCCAGCAGCCCAAATTGAAGCACCCAATTCTTCACATCTTTCGGCGCCAGCTGAAGGTGCTGTTTGTTCAGCCACCAAAGTAAAGCAGCGAGACCTGCAATCACGAGAAAAAGCAGCCATTTTCTTTTGTTCATTTCATTTGCTCCTCCTTCAGGTGATAGACGCTTTTATAAATGACGGCGGTTTTCTCCTTCGAGCAAGACTGCCTCTGCTAAATAAAGAATCCGTTCCATTAAACGAGCGGCTTTGACCTCTTCTTTTTCCCCGCGCTGTGAGTACGTAAAGTGATGTTTCAGTTCACTTGGTGAGAAATTAGAAGAGAAGAAAGTCGGCAGCTGCTCTGCCATACGGTATTGTAAGATCGTTCCGAGCAGTTCATCTCGAACCCAGCTTGTCATCGACTCTGCCCCAATATCATCAAGCATTAAAATAGGGGTGGATTTGACCATGTTCAGCTTTGCTTCCAGTGTATGATCGGCTAACGAATTTTTTAACTCTCTCACAAATTCAGGCACGTACACTAGGAGAGATGGGTATTCCTTCTCCGCTAGCTGCTGCGCAATGGCTGCCAGAATATACGTTTTTCCTACTCCAAACTTTCCGTGTAAATATAAGCCCTTCCCTTTGCCCGTCTCATCATAGCTTTGCAGGAATTGACCTACTTTTTGAATGACTTCCTGTCTTCCCACAACGTTCAGATCAGTGAACGTCGCTTGAAGAACATTTTGCGGAATGTACATGCTTTTCATAAGCTCTTGCTGTTTTTTCTGTCTATCGAGCCGCAGCTTGACTGGGCAGGGGGAATATTCAATATCAATACTCTGACCTTTGATCACAAGCTTCGGGTGATACCCGTCTAAAATCGCATTGACGTTCTCTTCATCTAAGCAATATGAACAGCCCTTCGACTGCTGCACATATTCAAAAAGCCGGTTCAAGCTACGATTGATCATGTCTTCGTGTATTTCTTCTTGATGCTCCTGTAAAAAGGCCCTTACATCTTCATCAGATAACACACTCTCTTTAATCTGATTGTATCTCACACGAAAATCTACTCGTCCTTTTAACTGTTCAAATGAACGACCGATCGGTTTCATCCCCATCTCACCTCACCTTAATGTGCATTGTACTTTTTCATATTTTTAAACTGATCTAACAGTTTTTCTTTTTCTCGTTCGAGGTCTTCTGTCGACAGACTGTCTAATTGTTCTTTTGCCGGCTGTTCTTTCGTTTCAGTTTCTTTCATCCAGTCAGGAAGCTTCTCTTCTCGGACAACTTTCCCTGATCCATATGTGCTGCGCTGCTTTTTCTGCTGCGCCCACTCTGTCATTTGCTTGTTCTCTTCTTTGGCAATTTTCATGGCTGCCGCTACGGTTTTAATTTTCTTTCTCACCCAATGAGCGGCGATTTTTTGCATATATGTTTTCGACAGCTTCATATCTGTTTTCAGTAATGTATAGTAGATCAAAACGTTCATGACACCTGGCTCTAGCTGCTGCTCGAGCATAATATCTTCGACAATTCTTAAGTCGGCATACGTTGGCTCAATGCCGTCAGCCATATCTTTTAGCAGCTCCCTAGGCGAAATATGATCGAGCTTTTCAATCAATTTCGCATCTGGCGTATCTGCCACTGGCGCCTTTGAAGCATCTTGACGCAAGTGTCTCGGCTGTTTTTGATCAATGAGTTTTGGCTGCTCGCCTCTGTATTCAATTTGGTACCAGTCTCTTGCGGCTTTTCTCAGCTCTTCTGTTGAGATCATTTGATCCGAACCGCAGGCACCTGCTACAATATTTTGCATTTGAAGCGGGGTGATGCCGTATACAACGGCTAACTTCTTAATGGTTTCTTTCACCTGCTTTGTCAAAGCCTTTCTTGGAATCATCATATCAGACATGCCCGCTAACAATAGATCGAAATCAAAGGATTCGTCTGAAAGCGGAGCCGGCTGACTCGATCCAACGGTCACATATTCATAGCCCTGATCAAGTGATGACGCCCGATTGATTTCTTCTGTCATCCTGCGTTCACCTGGCTGCAATACGTGAAAGACTTCTTCAAACGACCGCGAGATGTTCTTTGCCTCTGCAGGAACACCTGGATAAGAAAAATAATCACGAAGCTGCATATATTTTGCTTTCTCTACACGATGGTACAGCAGGACATTCAGCATACCATCCTGGAAAAACTCATCTGGTCTTAGCGGCGGCACAAGCTCATATGTAAACAGTCTGCCTTCTTCCGTTTCCTGTTCATATGTGCGGAGTAAACCAATCGCTTCAAGCTTTAAACGTTCCTCAAAAATATCATTTAAATTCGTTTGCAGCATGACCATGAGCTGCCGATGAGGTGCGGGTTTCCCCCACATACGATTTTGTTCCAGCTCTCCCCACAGCGTCATATATAAGCTGAAAGCGGACATGCCTATAAGCGGCTGATATAAAAGAGTAATGAGCTGTCTATCGATGTCACCGAGCAATGAAGCGCTTTTGACGACATACGGATCGACGGCTAGCACTTCCTTCCAATGCTCTGTCATATGCTGATCCTCCCCATGAATTGCAATTGTTTCTATTGTACACCCTTTTTGCGTTTTACGCTTTACGCAGGAAAAAGAGCGTGAAGAATCTTCAGCTCTTTTTTAGCGTTCTTTCTTTAATAAATCTTTTAATTCATCAATAAAGACGTTGATATCTTTAAACTGCCGGTAAACTGAGGCAAACCTGACGTAAGACACTTCATCAATTTTTGCCAGCTCGTCCATCACCATTTCACCTACAAGCTCGCTTTTCACTTCTGACATGCCTTGATTACGCAGTTCTTTTTCGATATTAAAGCAGACATCCTCCAGCTGCTTTAAAGCAACAGGACGCTTTTCACACGCTTTAATGAGTCCTCTCAGCATCTTTTCGCGGCTGAATTCTTCTCGAATCCCTTCTTTTTTCACCACAATCAGCGGTAATTCTTCTAATTTCTCAAACGTCGTAAAGCGATACTGGCAGCTTTCGCACTCTCTTCTACGACGGATGGATTTCCCTTCATCTACTGGTCTTGAATCAAGCACCCTTGTGCCAAGGTGCTGACATGTGGGACATTTCATTTCATCAGCTCCGATCTATTCTTGGAAGTTGTTTGTCTAGTTCATCATAAAGAGGCAAAACGGCCTTCTGACTATAACCAAAATCTGTTGGCAGGACCGTTTCTGTTGTCACATTAAAATCGACAGCTGTTTCAAAAGGACGAATTGAAATGACAGTCGCTACGAGAAAGGCTTTTTTCGGCATTCTGATGTTTGCGCTGATTTCACCTCGTTCTGCTGAAACAGATGTCACTTGATAGGAATCGTTTCGGGAAAGCATGGCTTCCACCGCTTGAAAAACTTGTGCATTCGTCGTTTTGTAGTAATGGCTTTTCAGTTCTGACACTGGATGCTCGTCAGATGTTTCTGTATGGTTTGACATGAACCGTTTGAACTTTTGTCCTAAAGTCATATACGTATCCCCTTTGCCATAATGCCTCTTCTTTATTTTATAAAAAAAACCTTTGTTTTCCTAGAACAAAAGTATAGACAAGTTGGGGAATGTTGGATTTTGTATATCAAACAAATATAAAAAGGAGCATAACACAAAGGCATTTCAATGCTTTTGGCCAGCTCCCATTGCAATCTTTTTTATGTTTACAGTGCTTTGGCTTGTGCCTGTTTCACTTGTACAGGTCCCATGCCTCGAGGAATTTCGATGTTTTCTCTTGTTTCGGCACCTAATTCATCTCCGATATGATCTGCTGCGATATTCGGATCTAGGTCGCCGCAAGTATAAACATCTATGCTCGCATAACCATGTTCAGGAAAGCTGTGAATTGTCAGATGAGATTCAGAAATAATGACAACTCCACTTACTCCTTGAGGTGCAAATTTGTGAAAAGCAACCTCTCTTACTTCAGCTCCTGATTTCAAAGCTGCGTTTACAAACGTTTTTTCAATAAAATCCATGTCGTTCAGTTTATCACAGTCGCATCCCCATAGCTCGGAGATAACGTGACGTCCGATTGTTTCCATCATGGACCCCCCTTAAACAAGAATGAAAGAGTGAAGTTCTAAGCAGCCGGACCGGACATATACCACGGGGGAAAGTTAGTCCAAAGAGGTCCTAACCCTTTAAGTATACCCGAATGAGTCTGCGAACAAGAAGTTCACGAAAAATAGTATACTTTGTTTAGACCCATTTTGCAAGCTGTGTTTTTAGTGGGATTTTCTCTCATTTCTTGAAAAGGGACGTTCGTCTTCTTCATTTCAAACAGCAGAAAGCTCTTTCATCTGCGAACCGACAAACTTCACAAGATCCACCACTCTGCATGAATAACCCCATTCATTGTCATACCATGCAAGAACTTTTACTTTTCTATCCTCCATCACCATCGTTGTCAGTCCATCCACGACAGCTGAATAAGGATTCGTGTTAAAGTCTGTAGAAACAAGCGGCTCATCCGTGTAGTCTAAAATACCGGATAGAGAAGTTTTTGATGCATTTGAGAAGGCTGCATTTACTTCTTCTGCTGTGACATCTTTTTTCAAGTCGACGACAAGATCAACCATCGATACATTGGAAACTGGCACGCGCAGTGCAAGTCCATGCAATTTCCCTTTCATGTGCGGCAGCACTAAAGAAAGCGCTTTAGCGGCACCCGTCGTAGTTGGAATGATGGACTGAGCACACGCTCTTGCCCGGCGCAAATCCTTATGCGGGTTGTCGATATTTTTTTGATCATTTGTATACGCATGAACCGTTGTCATTAAGCCGTTGTCGATGCCGAATTCATCATCTAACAATTTAACAACTGGTGCTAAACAGTTTGTTGTACAAGATGCGTTTGAAATAATGACGTGCTTTTCAGGATCAAGATCATCTTCATTGACACCCATCACAATTGTAATGTCTTCATTTTTACCTGGAGCTGTGAGTATGACCTTTTTCGCTCCGGCATCTATATGGCCCATCGCTTGTTCTTTTGAATTGAATTTCCCAGTTGCTTCTATGACGATATCAATCCCAAGCTCTCCCCATGGAAGCTGCTTTGGGTCTCTGTCATTGAGCAAAAGCACTCTTTTCCCATTTACAATCAGTGCGTCATCTTCTGCTGTCACATCGCATTCGTAACGTCCATGATTTGTGTCATATTTAATTAAATGTGCTAGCGTTTCGGCAGGATAGCTTGCGTTCACCGCTACAATTTGAATTTGATCATCAAGCATTGCTTTTCTGAAGACCATGCGTCCAATTCTGCCAAACCCATTGATCGCTGCTTTTACCTTCATGAACAGGTCACTCCTCTATTATGTGTTATACTCAATAAATTTATTTATGAAATTAGTATATCACATTAGAATGTAATTGCCAGTATATAAACGTATATTTTCTAAAAAGGGCTGTTCTTTTCAAAGGAAATAAGAATAAAGCATAAAAAAAGAAGAGTACGTGTATGTACTCTTACTTATCTGTATGTTCCCATTCATTTAATATGTTCTGCAATTGCTTTCTGATAAAAGCGAGATCTTGTGTGTTTTCTATCACGCGGTCTGCTTTTTTACATTTCTCTTCAAGGGGCTGCTGAGAGTGAATCCGATTCAGCGCTTCTTCCTCACTGAGGTCGTTTCGATTCATGAGTCGTGATAGCTGCAATTCAGGTGTTGTATACACCACAATGATCCGGTCGACAAGACTTTCCAGCTGACTTTCAAATAAAAGCGGGATATCAAGGACAACGAATGTTTCTTGGCTGTTGATCCCTTCATCTCGCTGCCTGAGCATTTCCTTTCGCACTTCTGGATGAACGATCGCATTCAGCTGCTTTCGTTTCTCTTCATTAGAAAAAATAATGGCTCCCAGCTCCTGCCGGTTCAGCTCTCCATTTGGCAGGAGGACACCCTCACCAAAGGTTTGAACGATATGATGAAGGGCGGATGTTCCTTTGGAGACCGCTTCTTTTGCAATCACATCTGCGTCCACAACCCGAATGCCCTGCTCTTTTATCATCTGCGAGACTGTGCTTTTTCCGCTAGCAATCCCGCCTGTTAATCCAATGACAAGCGTCAATTGATTTCCTCCTTTTACAGCTTCCAAACCCCAATTAATATGAGCAGAAGCCCTGGTAAGCATGCGAGTTTATTGATCCAGCGCCAATTTGCCAAGTAATGACCGGCACGCAGCCCGATACACACAAAAAGTGAGCTCATCACTGCCACCGTGATACTCATAACAATTGGAGAAAAGCCAAGAATCGCTGCGCCAATCCCTGCGCCAAATGCATCAATGGATAAAGCAATTCCAAGAAGTACCGCTTCCATTCCATTAATCGTCCCAGATCGGTCAATATCTGCACTTGTCGGCTTTCTTAAAATGTGAATGACAAGCCCAAGCGATTGTACTTCCACATTGAGCAATGTCTTTTCATGAAGAAGCAAATCACGCTCTTTCGCTGGTTTGTAAAATTGATACAGGACCCAAAGGCCAATGGCAATTAAAATGCCTCCCCCCAGTTTATCGGTCACTGAGACAGGGAGAAATGTCGTCAGCAGGCTGCCAATCAGCATAGAAATGAGCAGCACAATCCCTGAGCAGCATGCAATAATGACGATGGCTTTAAATGGGATCCTCATTTTGCGAAGCCCATACGTAAAGCCTACAGAAAAGCTGTCGATGCTGACTGCAATAGCTAAAAACAGGAGCGAAATCGAAATCATACCTGAACTCTTCCTTTCTGTTCATGCAACGATGATCAAGAGTCTCTAGGCGTCCTTAGACTCTTCTTCACTATATGAAGAGCAGGTGGGCTGTGTGTCAGTCTACACCTTGCTGAAAAATGAATGTTTTTTATCGTATGCATAGCAAAAAGGAAGCATGCTCATGGCTAAACTTTATTGAGGACGTTTTTGGCAGGTCACACAAAAGTGCGTGCCGCGCCCTCCGACCACTGTTTTCTCGATGATGCTTCCGCATGTTTGGCAAGGCTCTCCCCGCCGGTCATATACAAGAAGCTGCAGCTGAAATGTTCCAATATCTCCTTGTGAGTTGATATAAGAACGAATCGTGCTTCCTCCCGCATCTACCGCCACTTGAAGCGTATCAATGATCTGCTTGTGAAGCACTTTGCAGGATTTCAGGCTGAGGTGATTCGCTTTCGTTTCTGGATGAATACCTGATTTAAACAGGACCTCATCTACGTAAATGTTACCAAGACCTACGACAATCTTTTGATCAAGCAGTGCTGTTTTAACCACGCGGGTTGTTTTTTTCAATTGCTCCCATAAATACTCAGGAGTGAACTGTTCATCAAATGGTTCATATCCCAGCTGAGAAAGCGGGAGTTCCTTTTCCTCTTCACCCGGCTGAAATAAATGCATCGTGCCAAATTTACGCACATCATGGTACCGAAGCTCAGTACCATCTGTAAACGTAAAGACGACGTGTACGTGTTTATCATAAGGCTCATGCGCTTCATGTACACGGTATTTCCCTTCCATCCTTAAATGGGAGACCATCACATAATGGTCTAAATGAAAGAGGAGGAACTTTCCTCTTCTTTCAATGGTTTGTATGGTTTCTCCTACCATTCTTCTTGCGAACTCTTCCGGCTTCCCAGGACGTTTGATGATGTTTGGCCATTTGATATCGACCGTTTCAATCGTTTTTCCTTCGACTAACCGCTTGAGAGTGCGCCGGACGGTTTCAACTTCTGGTAATTCCGGCATGCTCCTCGCTCCTTTTTCTCTCTATTATTTATTTCGCATCGTACCAAGATGGACCTGAAGCAAAATCAACTTTTAGCGGCACATCAAGCTGAAGTGCGTTTTCCATGACTTCAGGAACAATCTTTTCAAGGATGGCGATTTCTTCTTTCGGCGCTTCGAAGATCAATTCATCGTGCACCTGTAATAAAAGATTTGCCTGCAGGTTTTCTTCTTTGAGCCTTCGCGCCATATCAATCATCGCTTTTTTAATAATATCAGCTGCACTGCCTTGGATCGGTGTGTTCATGGCTGTTCGTTCTGCAAAGCTTTTGATATTAAAATTACGGCTTGTGATATCCGGGATATACCGTCTGCGTTTGAGAAGCGTCGTGACGTAGCCTTTTTGTTTCGCTTCTTGGACGATTTCTTCCATATAGGTTTTCACGCCTTTAAAGCTTGTTAAATAGCGTTCGATAAAAGCGGCTGCTTCTTTTCTTGTGATCCCAAGGTTTTGAGAAAGTCCATAATCGCTGATTCCATATACAATACCGAAGTTTACAGCCTTGGCTTGTCTTCTCATAGCGGAAGTCACTTCTTCTTCTGAGACATGGAACACGTCCATCGCTGTTTTCGTGTGAATGTCCATGTCTTGCGTAAACGCTTCGATCAAATTCTCATCTTGTGAAATATGAGCGAGCACACGCAGCTCGATTTGTGAATAGTCTGCTGCAAACATGAGCCAGCCTTCTTTTGAAGGAACGAATGCTTGACGAATTTTCCGTCCTTCTTCTAAACGAATCGGGATGTTTTGAAGATTCGGATCTGTTGAGCTTAATCTTCCTGTTTGCGTGAGTGCTTGATTAAATCTTGTATGCACTTTATGTGTATCCTTGCGCGTAACTTTCATTAACCCTTCTACATAGGTCGATTGCAGCTTTCCAATTTGTCTGTAGTGCAGAATGGACCGAATGATTTCATGCTTATCTTCAAGCTTTTCAAGCACATCTGCAGACGTCGAGTAGCCTGTTTTTGTCTTCTTGATAATCGGCAGACCTAATTTTTCAAATAGGATGACGCCAAGCTGTTTAGGAGAATTGATGTTAAACGTTTCTCCTGCTAAGCGGTGAATGGTTTCTTCATATTCTTTGAGTTTTTTCGTTAATTCTTCACCCATTTTCTCTAGGCGCTCTATATCTACCTTTACTCCAAGAGATTCCATTTCACCTAAGATGAGAGCAAGTGGCAGCTCTAAATCTTCATACAGTTCGTGCTGATCATTTTTTTCTAATGCTTCAAGTGTTAAATCATGCAAGGCTGAGATCGCCGCTGCTTTTCGTCCAAGATGTTCTTTCAGTTCATCTTCAGGTGGAATCGCCTGCTTTGCTCCTTTTCCGTATACTTTTTCATCAGAAAGAGCGATATTCAGACCATATTCCTTCGCTACACTCGCGACGTCCTCATATGATTTCTGCGGGTTGACGACATAGGAAGCTAGCAGAACATCATTATCGACACCTTTTAGATCGACATCATGCCATCTCAGGGCGACAACTGCTCTTTTTGAATCAAAGACCCATTTTTTCTTTGTTTCATCCTGTACCCATTCTTTAAATGCTTCTGATTGAAGCGCATCTTCTTTCGTGATAAAAAACGCACCATTTTCATTATGGATCGCAAAACCGATCAAATCCGCTTCGTGATAATTATCTCCAAGCTGTTCTACCACAAGGGCTGCATGATCTGTCAGCATGTCGTCCCCTGCAGCTGTCATTTTTTTCACTTCTAATGCATCTACTTCGACCTGTTCATCTGTTTCTGGTGCTTCTCCTAGACGCTCTAGCAGCGTTTGAAAGCCCAGTTCTTTATAAAGAGAGATCACTTGATCCATGTGAGGGCCTTCATATGCCAAATCTTTGCTTGACACATCAATAGGTGCTTCTACAAGAATCGTCGCCAGCTCTTTACTCATGACTGCTTGTTCTTTATATTCTTCAAGTTTTTCTTTTAGCTTTTTCCCGCTCACTTCATCAATATGTTCAAGCAGGTTCTCAACTGTTTCAAACTGCTTTAACAATTTAATCGCTGTTTTTTCGCCTACACCTGGGACGCCTGGGATATTATCTGAGGAATCTCCCATCAGCCCTTTCATATCAATGATTTGATCTGGTCGCAGGCCATATTTTTCTTCAATATGAGCAGGTGTGTAATATTCTACTTCTGTGATGCCTTTTTTCGTAATAGCCACTGTCGTATGATCTGTTGAGAGCTGTGTTAAGTCCTTATCTCCTGAGAAGATTTTGACTTCAAAGCCGTCTTTTTCTGCCTCGACAGCCAATGTACCGATAATATCATCTGCTTCATATTGAGGAAGCTCGTACCTTTTCACCTGATAGGCATCTAATAGTTCACGGATGAACGGCATTTGTTCTGATAGCTCTGGCGGAGTTTTTTGTCTTCCGCCTTTATATTCTTTAAATGTCTCGTGGCGGAACGTTGTTTTTCCCGCATCAAATGCGACGAGCATATGGGTAGGCTTCTCGTCCTCCAGCATCTTCATTAAGATCATCGCAAATCCATAAATAGCATTTGTATGTACGCCTTTATCATTTGATAATAGCGGCAAAGCAAAGAAGGCTCGATATGCGAGGCTGTTTCCATCCACTAACACTAATTTCTTTTTGTCTGTCATGTTTTAATCCTCCATCGGCTGAGCCATCTCAGCCGTCTCTTTCACACATTGTATCTTCATTTTATCAAAGTTTATTTTGAAAAGAAAATAGTCGAGCCTGCATAAAAAAGGGACGAAAACAACAAGTGTTTTCGTCCTTCCAAAATTGGCTCCTTGGATGAAGGGGTTCCTATTCATCCTATCAATGAATGTTTAACAAAACATGAATTCATTGTAAAGATCATGTAAATTTTAACGTGACTTTCCTTTTTTTCTCTAAGTCGATTTCAGACTCACTGTAAAAGTCGTCCCTTTACCTTGTTTGCTGTGGACAGAAATCGTTCCTTCATGCGCTTCCACAAGGTGTTTGACAATGGCAAGACCAAGACCTGTACCGCCTGAATTCCTGCTTCTATCTTTATCAATTCGATAAAATCTCTCAAATATTCTTGGAATCTCGCTTTTCTTCATGCCGATTCCTGTATCTGCTACATCAAATTCATAGGCACCTTTCCGCGGTCTTGCTGAGATGGTAACACTTCCTCCCTCTGGTGTATAGGTCAGGGCATTATTGACGAGATTGAGGAAGATTTGCTTTAACCTTAGCGGGTCTGCCATGACATAGACCGGTTCTTTTGGGACACGCACATGTAGTTGAATGCCTTTTTCTGTAGCCTTTTGACTTAACAGCACTTGAATCTCTTGGATGATTTCTGTCGCATTGGCTTCTTGAATATTCAGCTTGAATTGCTGCTGCTCAATTTTAGAAAGATCAAGTAAGTCTTGAATCAATGTTTCTAGACGGACACTCTCTTTTAAAATGATAGAAAGGAATTCTGTCAGTGCTTCTTTGTCATCAATTGCGCCATCAAGAAGGGTTTCAGAAAATCCTTTAATCGATGTAATCGGTGTTTTTAACTCATGAGACACATTGGCAACAAAGTCTTTTCGCATCTGCTCCAGCTGCTTCGTTTCTGTCACGTCATGAAACACGAGGACAATTCCTTTCCATTCATCGTCTGTACTTAAAATGGGTACACCATCCACTTGGAAGTAGCGGCGTTCAATGTCAACGGCTAGACGTAAAAACTTCCGCACCTTCGTTTCTGTCATGAAAATTTCGTCAATTAATTCGATAATCTCTTCATGTGTAAACGCTTCGTGATACAGCTTGTGCATGTAAATGTGCTTTTGTACCTTAAACTGCTTGCGGAAGGTTCGATTGACTAGGTGGATATAACCCATCTTATCAATCAAAATAATCCCCGCTCCAATATTTTCAATGACCGTTTGCAGCCGGTCTCTCTGCATTTCACCGGCACTTGTCATTTCTTGAAGACTTCCTGCCAAACGCTTCATGGAAGTATTCAGTTCACTTGTTTCAATCATCAACTCTTCATAGTTATTCGTATCATAGTTCCCGCGTTCCAGCTGTTTGGCTACCTTTGTAGCATAATCAATTGGTTTCACATATTTCATCGACATGCGGTACCCAAAGAAAACGATGATGATAATCGCCGAGCCAAGACAAAAGGCTAATGCAAGCCAGAGCTGGCCGTCAATTTCATTTAAAGGCTCGTATGACGCATGGAGAAATAAATAACCCGCTGGTTCGTTTTGTTTCAGGATCGGGACAGCATAATGAAACAGCGCATCCTTCTCATCGTCAATGACGACCCCTTTTGTTTGGAGACGTTCATTGTTCAGCGTGTTTCGAATGATGGCCCTTTGTTCTGCTTGACCCGTTGTATGTATGATATTCCCCTTCAGGTCCACAATCGACGCATTCATATCAAAATGCTGCTTTGCCTGATGGAGGACCTCCTTGTTTTGCTTCGCCTTCAGATCGTCACCATTCATGGAAGACAGGAGGAAGCTCGATTCCTTTTCCATTCGTTCCGTTAATTTGGTTTCATAGAAAACATGGAACATGTGGTCCAAGAAAAGACCAAGTGCCACAAACACAATAAAAAGGAGAAAAATGAGTCCCGAAAACAGACGGGTTCTAATTTTACTCATTTGACTTTGGCTCCTCCAATTTGTAGCCTAAGCCGCGAATCGTTTTAATGTATGTTGGTTTTTTCGTGTTCTTTTCAATTTTGTCCCGCAAGTGGCTAATATGGACATCCACAATACGAGTGTCACCTGCAAAGTCATAATTCCAAACGGCACTTAACAATAAATCACGCGTGAGGACACGTCCTTTATGCTTCGCCAAATAAAGCAGCAGTTCAAATTCTTTTGGCGTGAGCTCTAGACGTTCTTCCTGGAAATAGACTTCGTAGTGTTCTGGTAAAATGCGCAGTTCACCAATTTTGATTTGGTCTGCAATGTTCTCTTCCTTCTCCTCTTGCGTGGGGGCAGGCTGAGATTGCTGTGCTCTTCTCAAGATGGCTTTTACCCGAGCACCCACTTCTCTAGGACTGAATGGCTTTGTCATGTAATCATCGGCTCCAAGCTCAAGGCCTAGCACCTTATCAAATTCATCGTCCTTTGCTGTCAGCATTAAAATAGGGAACATCATTTTTTGAATTCTCAGTTGTTTGCACACTTCAATGCCGTCCATCTTCGGAAGCATTAAATCTAATACAATGAGATCAGGCTGTTCACTTGCTGCTTTTTCAAGCGCTTCTTCCCCGTCTCTTGCTGTGACGACATCATAGCCCGCTCTTTCAAGGTTATAGCTTAGAAGTGTTACAATCGATTCTTCATCATCCACAACTAATATTTTTTTATTCATGTTGTGCCTCCAATTAGTGATTTCCCCTGCATCCGTTTTTTGTATCTTATGTGAAAAGCGAGAAGTCATGCTTTCTCTTTCATTTTAACGAAAGCTTAACAAGAGGACAATTTAAAATTTCGACAAGATATGTTTTGTAAACAAAAAGAAGACTCCTCATGAGAGAAGCCTTCTTTTTTATTCATATTAAGACAATACTTTCATGACATTCTTAACAGATTCAACAGAACGGTCAAGCTGACTTCTTTCTTCTTCTGTCAGCTCAAGCTCGATGATCTTCTCAAGACCGTTGCCACCTACGATTGTTGGTACACCTAGGTAAATGCCTTCGTAGCCATATTCACCTTCAAGGTAAGCAATCGTCGGCATGACGCGGCGCTGATCTTTAAGGATCGCCTCAACCATTTCGACTAGTGAAGCAGCAGGAGCATAATATGCACTACCGTTACCTAATAGGTTCACGATTTCGCCGCCGCCTTTTCTTGTTCTTTCAACAATTGCATCAATTCGATCTTTTGGAATCAATGTTTCAAGCGGGATACCGCCTGCATAAGAGTAACGAACAAGAGGAACCATGTCATCGCCATGTCCACCAAGTACAAAGCCCGTCACATCTTTAACAGATAGGTTTAATTCTTGAGCTACGAACGTACGGAAACGTGCTGTATCAAGAATGCCCGATTGTCCAATGACTTTTTCTTTTGGTAATCCTGATTCTTTATAAACTGCATACGTCATTGCATCAACAGGGTTTGTTAACACAACAATGATGGCTTCTGGAGAATATTTAACGATTTCGCGTGTCACACTGCGCATGATTTTTTCATTTGTTGACACGAGATCGTCACGGCTCATTCCCGGCTTTCTTGCAATTCCCGCCGTAATGACCACGACATCAGAACCGGCTGTATCTTCGTAGTTAGAAGTTCCTGTAATGTTTGCATCGAAGCCTTGAACAGGACTTGCTTCCAGCATATCAAGTGCTTTCCCTTTTGTTGGGTTCTCAAGCTGCGGGATATCGACTAATACGACGTCCGCTAATTCTTTTTGAGCCGTTAGAAATGCTGTAGTTGCTCCAGTAAAGCCTGCTCCGATGACAGATACTTTTTTACGCTTGTTTGCCATTTCCTTTTTCCCCTTTAACTTTAAAGTTTAAGAATCAAGACAAGTTTTTGATGAGCTCGTCAGCAAACTCAGAACATTTCACTTCTGTTGCGCCATCCATTAATCTAGCAAAATCGTAAGTGACGACTTTTGATGCAATTGTTTTTTCAACAGATTGAATCACTAGATCAGCTGCTTCCTGCCAGCCAAGGTGCTCAAGTAAAAGCACGCCTGATAGAAGAACAGAAGATGGATTCACTTTATCAAGACCAGCATATTTAGGTGCTGTTCCGTGAGTCGCTTCAAAAATAGCGTGTCCTGTTTCGTAGTTGATGTTCGCACCTGGTGCGATACCAATTCCACCAACTTGTGCTGCAAGAGCATCAGAGATGTAATCTCCGTTTAAGTTCATTGTTGCCACAACATCGAACTCAGCTGGACGAGTTAGGATTTGTTGAAGGAAAATATCTGCAATGCTGTCTTTGACAATAATTTTGCCAGCAGCTTCTGCTTCACTTTGCGCTTTGTTTGCCGCATCTTTTCCATCTTGTTCTACAATACGATCATATTGTGCCCATGTAAAGACCTTGTCGCCAAACTCTTTTTCAGCCACTTCGTAGCCCCAGTTTTTGAAGGCACCTTCTGTAAATTTCATGATGTTTCCTTTGTGAACAAGCGTCACAGACTTACGGCCTTGGTCGATTGCATATTGGATAGCCGCTCTGACAAGGCGAGAAGTTCCTTCTTCAGAAACTGGCTTGATTCCGATACCTGACGTTTCTGGGAAACGGATTTTGTTTACACCTAATTCATTTTTCAAGAAGTCAATTAACTTCTTCACTTCGTCTGATCCTTTTGCATACTCGATGCCAGCATAGATATCTTCTGTGTTCTCACGGAAGATGACCATATCTGTGTCTTCTGGACGTTTCACAGGAGACGGTACGCCTTGGAACCAGCGAACTGGACGTAAGCATGTGAATAGATCAAGCTCTTGTCTAAGTGCCACGTTTAATGAACGGATTCCTCCGCCGATTGGTGTTGTCAGTGGTCCTTTGATCGCGATTAAGTATTCACGAATGTCTTCAAGTGTTTGCTCAGGAAGCCATTCTCCAGTTTTATTGTAAGCTTTCTCACCTGCATATACTTCTTTCCAAGTGATTTGCTTTTCACCTTTATATGCTTTTTCTACAGCTGCTTCAAGTACTCTTGATGCTGCTTTCCAAATGTCAGGACCGATTCCGTCCCCTTCGATAAACGGGATAATTGGATTATTTGGTACATTCAATACGCCGCCAGTAACTGTAATTTTTTCGCCTTGTGACAATGATATTACCTCCCAGGTTATGTAGTGAATATTTGAAACTTCTTGGCTTGATGTCTGCAAGCGAAGAAGTTTTTCACGTGATTCGTTTTTTGTTGATATAGAGGCTGATTGGCCTTCCTGAGGATCAGCCCCCGCTTATTCTATAAACATTAGTCTCTTTCACTGATCGGAACAAAGGTTTGAAGATCAGGTCCAATGTAGTCAGCTCTTGGACGGATGAGACGGTTGTTGTCATACTGCTCTAGAATGTGAGCAATCCATCCAGAGAATCGGCTGATCACGAAAATTGGTGTAAATAAGTCATGATCAATCCCAAGACTGTGATATACAGATGCAGAATAAAAATCAACATTTGGTGGAAGATTTTTCTCTGATGTCACGATTTCCTCTGCGCGAACAGACATTTCATACCATTTCGGCTCGCCAGTGAGGTTTGTTAAACGCTGGCTCATTTCTTTTAGATGCTTTGCACGCGGGTCACCTTGACGGTATACGCGGTGGCCAAAGCCCATAATTTTTTCTTTCTTCTCTAGCTTACCATGAATATAGGAATCTACGTTTTCAACTTCGCCAATTTCTGAAAGCATCTTCATCACGCCTTCGTTGGCTCCGCCATGAAGTGGCCCTTTCAGCGCACCGATAGCCGCTGTTACACCAGAGTAGATATCTGATAGTGTAGCAACACATACACGTGCTGTAAATGTCGATGCGTTTAATTCATGATCCGCATGTAGAATGAGTGCCTTATCAATTGCCTCAATTTCTACTGGTGACGGCTCTTCGCCATTTAGCATATACAAGAAGTTCGCAGCATAGCTGTATTCTTCTTTTGGCTGTACAGGCTCAAGTCCCTTTCGAATGCGTGAAAACGTAGCGACTAGTCCAGAAATTTTCGCCTGTAAACGAATGGCTTTTCTGTAATTCGCTTCTTTGTCCATAATCTCTGATTCGTCATCGAGTAAACCTAGTAAGGATACCGCTGTACGAATCGCAGACATTGGATGAACCCCGTCCAGCGAATACGATTTAAAGTGCTCAATGATTTCTTGCGGAATGTGAGCATTTTCATTGAGCTGCTGTTTTAACTCACTCAGCTCTTGCTCATTCGGCAGCTTTAAGTGCCATAACAGGTAGACAATTTCTTCGAATGTAGCTTTTTCAGTTAAATCATCGATATTGTACCCTACATAAGTAAGAGTATCATCAATAATTGAGCTTACGGATGAAGTTGTTGCCACAATACCTTCAAGACCTCTTGTTGCTGTCATGTTCAATCTCCCCTTTTTAAAAAGATTCCCCTTCGTTGCAGAATTCTCGCTTTTTGAAAGCGCTATCCAATCCGAATAAGACGGCAGGTTCAGAAAAGAAAATGCTTACATTTACCTATACGGTTAGAGCGCTTTTAGCCTCATATCTCTTGTGTGATCAATGAGTTCAAAATTAAGCCTATTCCCATTATAAACAATAATCAGACATTTGTTAAATGTTTAACTATAATTTTTTTTGATATTTTTTTTTCCAGTCTTCCATATAAGGCATGGAATAAAGGGATTTTGCTTCTTTTATTATATTTAATTATGTTTTTTTGCAAAAGCTCACGCAAGAAAAAAATAAAAAAGAAAGTGGCATGAACCACTCTCTTTTCAACCGCTGAAAAATTTCACAGCCTGCATCGCCAAATAAGCAATTCCTGCTCCGATCAGCGGACCGACAGCTACACCTTTAAATAAGCTGACTGCCAAAATTGTCCCGAACACAAGCGCTGCCGTGATATGCGGATCATTTTCGAGTAGCACAATACCGTTTTTTGCGATTAATGCTACTAATATACCCGCCCCAAGTGCAATCCAAGCATAAGAAGATTTCATGGCTTCTCCAAGCTGCTTAAATCCAATGTCACCTGTTGCAATAGGAACAAGCACAGCAATTGTAATGACGGTGACACCCCAATTGATGCCTTTTGATTGGAGAACCGGGAAAATTTTTTGATCCAAACCAATCAGCTTAATCGCAATCAGCACAGAAACCGCTAAAATTAATGAATTGTTCTTTGCAATAAGTGCAATAACGAGTAAAAGAACCAAAAATAAATTTGCTTGAGTAAACATACGCCGCCCCTTCCTTTCTTTTTATTGCGACCTTTTCATATTACTAATCTTTTTGAATAAAATGAAGTATCGGACATGCTTGTTTTTTGGAGGGGATTGTGTGAATCACACCTATATGGCCATTTTTCTGCGAAGTTTGATGATGATCAGCATTGCTGTATTTGCGGTTGTCTTTTTATATCAGTCTTTTCCTTTTTTATATCCTTTTTGGATTGCACTTATTGTATCCTGCCTGATTCATCCTGCCGTATGCAAAATAGAAGAGATCACCGGAATGCCGAGAGGAATTGTAGTAGTCATTGTACTATTGCTCTTTTTAGTGGCAGCAGCCGGTTTCATCACACTCTTAGTAGCAGAAATTATTTCAGGAAGTGCTTATTTAGCAAAGGTTCTGCCTGGACACCTTGATCAAATGATTGGTATTGTCGAACGGTTTTTTACAGATAAGATTCTGCCTTTGTACCATGATGTCACCGCCCAATTTAATACGCTTCAAGCAGGTCAAAAGGAATCGATTTTAGGACAAATCCAAGCGCTAGGCGATGAAGCTGCCGCAAAAATAGGGACTTTTCTTTCAAAAACGCTCGAGCTTATCCCGGCTTTTTTAGGTCTTTTGCCTGATGCAGCCGCAACCCTTTTGTTTTCTGCACTGGCGACTTTTTTTATCACGAAAGATTGGTTTACGTTAAAAAAATATGGCTCTCGTATCTTTCCCGCAAAATGGAGGCAGCATACACGCGCCATTTTATCTGAAATCAAAAAAGCCATTACCGGTTTTATGAAGGCGCAGCTTCTGCTTGTTGCTATGACCATCGGCCTCGTCGTCATTGGGCTGATCATCTTAAAAGTCGAGCATGCCTTTGTCATTGCTTTATGTATTGGGTTTGTCGATTTACTTCCTTATATCGGGAGCGGTACTGTTTTTCTGCCTTGGATCATTTACTCCGCTATGACAGGAAACCTTTCACTCGCTATCGGGCTCGGCATTTTGTATATTGTCGTGCTCATTCAAAGACAAATTTCAGAGCCAAAAGTCTTAAGCAAGTCCATTGGGCTTAATCCTTTAGCAACGCTTGTGGCATTATTTGTCGGGTTAAAATGCTTTGGTTTTCTTGGACTTGTCATTGGTCCTGCTTCCCTTGTCGTGTGGCAGGCATTTCGTAATGCAGGTGTTTTTAGAGATATCTATCAATACATTCGGTACGGCATGCAAAAGTAAAAGAGACCTTGAGCTCAAGGTCTCTTTAGCGAATAATCGTATAGCGATTGCGATTAGACATGTTTCTAAGCCAGCGTTCAAAGAGCGGCTTGATTTGCTTTCTCGTCATCGGAATGAGTAGCAGCGCACCAATGATATCCGATAAGAAGCCGGGAATGAGCAGCAGCAGACCGCCAATCAGAATGCAAAAACCATCGACAATCGTTACCCCTGGCATTTTGCCATATTGTAAATCTCTCTGCACTTTTTGAAAAGCTTCGATTCCTTGCTTTCTTGCAAAATAAGCACCTAGTGCACTCGTGAGCACGATCATCAGCATCGTTGGCAAAATGCCAATGATTTTACTTGATATTAAAAATAAACTGATTTCCAATGCAGGGAACAGAATCAATAATAGTAGCAAATATTTTTTCAACCATATCACCTCATGGGGTATCTTTCATCGAAAGCTGTTTTACTTTTTTTAGTGTAACATAAAAAAAGAGAGGAGTCAGATAACTCCCCTCGTGTGTATGATTTAAAGGACGCTTGCACGGCCTTTGTAGATCGCTCCGCGTGCCGGATCTACTGTGATCTCTTCGCCTTCTTTTAGCAGTGTTGTTGCGCTGTCAAGACCCACAATCACTGGAATACCAAGGCTGAGTCCAACGACTGCTGCATGGCTTGTTAAGCCGCCTTCTTCAGTGATCAAGGCAGATGCTTTTTCTAAAGCACCCATCATATCACGGTCTGTACAGTTTGCGACAAGAATCGCCCCATCGTACATTTTTTCGTCTGCTTCTTTTCCGCTTTGTGCAATGACAACCGGTCCAAATGCAGATTTACGGCCAATTCCTTGACCTTTCGCAATGATGTCACCAACAACATATACTTTCATTAAGTTCGTTGTACCTGTTTCACCAACTGGCACACCAGCTGTAATGACGATTAAATCGCCATGTCTCACATAGCCCGTTTCGATCGACTTCTCGACTGCATTCTCAAGCATTTCATCAGTAGACGTCGTTTTTGATCCGCTCTTTGCAAATACACCGAATACGAGAGACAGCTTTCTTGCTACTGATTCGTTTGCTGTGACCGCTACGATTGGTGCTTTTGGTCTATATTTTGAAATCATTCTCGCTGTATGACCGCTTTCCGTAGGTGTCACAATCGCTGCCACGTCAAGCTTCATCGCTGTATGTGCAACAGATTGACCGATGGCATCTGTAATGCTGACTTCTACTTCTTCGCTTCTGCGAGAAAGAATTGCTTTATAGTTGAGTGCATCTTCTGAACGTGATGCAATGTTATGCATCGTTTGTACAGCTTCCACTGGATATGTTCCTGCTGCTGTTTCACCAGAAAGCATAATCGCATCTGTGCCATCAAAAATGGCATTTGCCACGTCACTTGCTTCCGCACGAGTTGGACGAGGATTACGCTGCATGCTATCAAGCATTTGGGTAGCTGTGATGACAGGTTTGCCTAAACGATTGCATTTTTTGATCAGCATTTTTTGAACAAGCGGTACTTCTTCTGCCGGGATCTCTACACCAAGATCTCCACGCGCAACCATCAAACCATCTGATACCTCAAGGATTTCATCGATGTTATCAACACCCTCTTGGTTTTCAATCTTAGGAATGATTTGAATGTCAGCCGCATTATTCTTTTCAAGAAGCTCACGAATTTCAAGCACATCAGAAGCTCGTCTAACAAAAGAAGCAGCGATAAAATCGACGCCTTGTTCAATTCCGAACAGAATATCATTGGCATCCTTTTCTGTAATACCTGGCAGGTTCACACTTACACCTGGTACGTTTACACCTTTTTTGTTTTTGAGCGTGCCTGTATTCATGACCTTTGTGACGATTTCTTTGCGGTCCATGTTAATTTCTTTCACTTCTAAACCAATAAGACCATCATCTAATAGAATCGTTGAGCCCACTTCTACATCATCAATTAAATCTTCATACGTCACACTAATTTTTTCCGTATTTCCAACAATGTCTTCCATACTCACGATAAGATCTGCACCAGCGACTAGCTCAATTGAGCCGTTTTCAACTGTACGTGTACGGATCTCTGGACCTTTTGTATCAAGAAGGATCGCAATGTCCTTGCCTAATGTTTTACCTGCTTTACGAATGTTTTCAATGCGTGCACCATGCTCTTCAAAATCTCCATGAGAGAAGTTTAGTCTGGCTACATTCATTCCTGCTTCAATCAATTCAGTCAGCTTTTCAATGGTTTCACTTGCTGGACCGATTGTACAAACGATTTTTGTCTTTCTCATTACTGTTCCTCCTAAGGTCTTCTCGTTTTATATAGAGAGCTCTTGTGAAAGTCGGTACATATTTTGATCGACTGTATGTTTTTTATCTAAGATATCTAAAATATCGTGATGAACGAGTTCGTTGCTTTGAATGCCCACACAGCGACCGCCTTTTCCTTCAAGAAGAAGTTCTACTGCGTATGCTCCTAAACGGCTTGCCAGTACTCGGTCAAATGCGCTTGGAGAACCTCCGCGCTGAATATGTCCTAAGACAGATACACGGGTTTCAAGGCTTGTCTCCTCTTCAATCCGCTTACCAAATTCAACACCGCTGCCTACGCCTTCTGCGACGATAATGATACTGTGCTTCTTGCCGCGCTCGTGCCCTCTTCTTAACCTCGCAATAATTTCATCCATGTCATAGTCTGCTTCAGGAATCAAAATAGATTCAGCTCCGCCTGCAAGACCTGACCAAAGAGCAATATCACCAGCATGTCTTCCCATTACTTCCACTACGTATGTACGTTCATGAGATGTGGCTGTATCACGAATTTTATCAATGGCGTCAATGACTGTATTCAGTGCTGTATCAAAGCCAATAGTGAAATCAGTACCTGGGATATCGTTGTCGATTGTACCCGGGACACCTACACATGGAAAACCGAGCTCAGTTAATTTCTTCGCTCCCATGAATGAACCGTCTCCGCCGATCACAACAAGTCCTTCAATACCGAATTTTTTTAAGTTCTCAATGCCTTTTTCACGACCTTCAACTGTCTTGAATTCAGGGCATCTTGCCGTGTAAAGTTTTGTTCCTCCACGATGAATGATATCGCCAACTGAACCTATTTCAAGTTTCTCAATTTTACCGTTAATTAGACCTGAATATCCATTATAAATACCGTAAACTTCAACATTATGGTAAATCGCTTTCCTTACAACTGCGCGCACAGCTGCATTCATTCCTGGGGAATCCCCACCGCTCGTTAAAACTCCTATACGCTTCATCTTTTTCACCTCAGAGACCATATATGAATTAAACATACCATTTCCACTGCTTGAAAACAATCATGAGCAAAACCGGATGTTTTCAATACGTATTTCTAAAACCGTACTTATTATACAATTAAATAAACCGTTTTTAAACAAAAGTTAAGAAAGTCATGAAAGCAATTCTTTCAAAAACGAGGAAGATCGATCCTTCTAAAGCTTATCATATCAAGGTTTTCAGACGTTTCAAATTTTATGAAAACAAAAGAAAATTATTTTCAAATAGCGCTTACATGAGGACGGTTTTCATGAAAAAGGATGAAAAAAATAAACGCCAGCCAAAAAGGCTGTACGTTTATTTAGTTTACCCCAATATATTGATTTTCAACCGATACTTTCCCGATTGCTTTGTATTTTTGATATCTTTGTTCGACTAGTTCTTCAGGTGTTAGTTTGAGCAAAGATGTAAGTGACTGTTTTAATGTTTTTTTAATGTAGGCTGCTTGTTGTTTCACGTCTCGATGTGCTCCACCTTGCACTTCTTTAATAACATCATCTATAATATCTAATTCTTTTAGGTCTGGAGCGGTAATTTTCATTGTCTCTGCAGCTTTTTTCGCAAGTGATGAGTCCTTCCAGAGCAGTGCTGCTGCACCTTCAGGTGAAATCACTGAATACGTTGAATTCTCTAGCATGTATAGGTGGTTTCCTACGCCTAAGCCTAGTGCGCCGCCACTTCCGCCTTCTCCGATGACAATACAGACAACCGGTACACGAAGTCCTGCCATTTCGAATAGGTTTTTCGCAATTGCTTCACTTTGTCCGCGTTCTTCAGCTGCTTTCCCAGGATAAGCTCCTTTTGTATCAATAAAGCAAATGATCGGGCGATTAAATTTATCTGCTTGTTTCATCAAGCGCAGCGCTTTACGGTAGCCTTCTGGATGAGGCATTCCGAAATTACGGCGCAAGTTTTCTTTTGTGTCTTTTCCGCGCTGATGGCCAATGACTGTGACAGGAAGCCCTTTAAACGTGGCAATTCCTCCAACAATGGCTTCATCATCACCATAGAAACGGTCACCATGACATTCGAAAAAGTTGTCAAACAGCTCTTGAATGTAATCGAGAGTTGTTGGACGCATCGCATGACGAGCAATTTGCACTCTGTCCCACGGCTTTAAATTTGTATAAATGTCTGCTTCAAGCTTGCTCAGACGTGTTTCAAGGCGCTCAATTTCTGCACTTAAATCCATTTCTGAGTTTTGAGTGAACTTTTTCAGTTCATCAATTTTCGCTCGAAGTTCAATGACAGGTTTTTCAAATTCTAGTTCTCCAGCCACTCTCGTTCACCTCCTGTGCTGTGTAATGCTAAGATTCGGCCTAGTGTTTCTTTCATCTCTGCACGATGAATGACAGCATCCAGCTGTCCATGCTTCATTAAAAATTCAGCCGTTTGGAAGTCCTCTGGCAGGTCTTCACGGATTGTTTGTTCAATGATTCTACGGCCTGCAAACCCAATTAAAGCACCAGGTTCTGCAAAGTTGTAATCACCAAGAGACGCGAAACTAGCTGATACACCGCCAGTTGTCGGGTTGGTCATCACAGAGATAATCAAACCTTGGTCCTCGCTGAACAGTTTTAATGCTGAGCTTGTTTTTGCCATCTGCATGAGACTGAGGATCCCCTCTTGCATTCTCGCTCCGCCCGATGCAGTAAAGATGATAAATGGCACCTTGTCCGCTTTTGCTTTCTCAATCGCCAGTGTGATCTTCTCACCAACAACCGAGCCCATGCTGCCCATACGGAACGTGGCATCCATGACAGCGATCACAGCACGCTGGCCTTCAATTTCACCTTGACCTGTGACAATGGCTTCATTCAAAGACGTTTTTTCTCTGTCTTTCTCAAGCTTTTCTTCGTAGCCTGGGAATCCGAGCGGGTTTTCTGAGATCAGATGCCCGTTAAATTCTTCAAATGTGCCTTCGTCTACAAGGCTATCAATACGCTGCTTTGCATTCATTTGCAAATGTCTGCCGCAATTCATGCAAACACGTAAATTTTTATCTAATTCTTTGGTGAGCATTATTTTTTTACATTGCGGACATTTGGTCATGATGCCTTCAGGCACATCTTGGCTTGCCTGTTCAGAGGGTACAGATGCATATTTTTTCTTTTTACTGAAAATATTTTTGATTGACAAATGACTACCTCCCTTTTTGAAGGGTTTTTTCTTTACACGCACATCCACTATTATAGGACATGTCATAACTGTACCGAAACTATTGTACTTTTTTTGTCAAACGCTGTCATCCTTCATTCAATTTTTTCAATGGGGAATTGATGAGAAATGAGTATGTGTTTGGGGCGCTGAGCAGTTGATATATGTGAATTGTGAACGTCTACAAAAAAATATCATTCCGGATGAAAAAATTTTCGCGTAAGAGAGGAAATGGTGCACGTCTTTCCTCCAATTTCAGAAAGAACGTGCACACTTTTCCAATTGATTATTCGCCGATAATCGTTAATTTTCTTGTTTTTTCAGCGACTGCTTCTGGATCGACTTTGATTCTTGCAACGCCAGTTTCCATTGCTGCTTTTGCTACCGCTTTTGCTACCGCTGGTGCTACACGTGCATCAAATGGTTCAGGGATGACGTATTCAGCTGACAATTTCTCATCTGAAACAAGAGAAGCAATCGCTTCAACGGCTGCAATTTTCATTTCTTCGTTAATGTGAGTTGCACGTACATCTAATGCTCCGCGGAAAATTCCTGGGAATGCCAGTACGTTGTTCACTTGGTTCGGGAAGTCAGAACGGCCAGTTCCTACAACACTCGCACCTGCTGCATGTGCATCTTCTGGCATGATCTCTGGATTTGGATTCGCCATAGCGAAGATGACAGGATCTTTTGCCATTTTTCCAACCATTTCTTTTGTTAAAGCGCCTGCTACTGAAACCCCGATAAAGACGTCTGCGCCTTCAATGACTTCTTCTAATGAACCTTCTTTACGGTCTTGGTTCGTGAATTTAGCGACTTCATTTTTCACTGTATTCATACCGTTCGGGCGGCCTTCGTAAATTGCGCCTTTTGTATCGCACATGATGATATCACGTACACCGAAATGATATAGAAGCTTGATAATCGCAATTCCCGCTGCTCCAGCGCCGTTTGCCACCACTTTGATGGAGGACATTGATTTTCCAGACAGTTTCAGGGCATTTACAAGTCCTGCTACTGTGACAATCGCTGTTCCGTGCTGATCATCGTGGAACACTGGAATGTTTGTCTCTTTTTTCAAGCGCTCTTCGATAATGAAGCAGTTTGGAGCTGCAATATCTTCAAGGTTGACACCGCCAAACGTTGGCTCAAGAAGCTTTACTGTTTCAACGATTTTGTCTACATCGTTTGTCGCAAGCGCGATTGGGAAGGCATCAACGCCCGCGAAGCTTTTGAATAATACAGCTTTTCCTTCCATTACTGGTAGAGATGCTTCTGCCCCAATATTACCAAGCCCTAAAACAGCGCTTCCGTCTGTGACAACAGCGACCATATTGCCTTTCATTGTATAATCATACACTTTGCTTGTGTCGTCATAAATATCTTTACATGGTTCTGCAACACCAGGTGAGTAAGCCAAGCTCAAGTCTTTTGCATTTTTCACTTGTACTTTTGATTTTGATTCGAGTTTGCCTTGATTCTCTTTGTGCATATGTAATGCTTCTTCTCTTAATGACATGTGATGAACACTCCTTCAAGTGGAAAATGATTTAATGAATTGCTAAGTTGATAAGCACATACTGGCAGTTTTAAATACACAGAATCTTTAAAATGATAACACAATAGGTGAATTTGTAAAACATATTCAGGTGATTTGTCATCATTTAATCACAACGTTTTGTTCACCAAGCAGCTCTTTTAACTGGAAAATCACAGCATGATCTGCATGAACCTTGTATGTATCTGGAAGTCTCACTGTCTTTTTTTGCTTCTCATAATACAAATAGACATCTGCTTCTCCGCTGTGCATCGAGATCACCCGCTTTACTTGCTCTAGCAGTTCCTGCGTATGGTTTTCTTCTTTCACCCGAATGTAGACAGACTCTTTTCTTTGTGTGCCCATCTCTTCAAGCAGAACGGCTTCTTGCACGATGATTTGGCTGCTGTCATTTCTGACATCTATTCTGCCTTCAACATAAAGCATGGCGCCCTCCTCAAGTAAGGGGGACAGCTTTCTAAATTGCTCTGGAAAGACGACGCCTTCCATTTCTCCCGTTTCATCCCCAAATGTGACAAATGCCATCGATTGTCCATTTTTTGTTCGAATCGATTTCACTTTTGTCAAAAGACCACCCATTGAGACCTTTCGCTTTATATAGGAAGAAAGTCTGATGATTTCCACTGCACCATTCTCTCTTAAGCGATCTCGGTACGTTTGTACAGGATGATTTGATAAATATAACCCAAGTGCCTCTTTTTCAAATTGCAGGAGATCGACAAGCGGCAGTTCTTCTATCTCCGCATATTTTGGCTTAATGGAGAAGGTTGTATCCCCCAGAAAGTCCAGTTGATCATCTGGATTTAAAAATGACACGTGGTCTAATGCAATATCTATTGATGCCAATAACGAAGCACGATTTGGATAAAGCTCATCCATCGCCCCTGAAAAAATGAGCGCTTCAATCGTTTTTCGGTTGACATTCTTTGCTGATACTCTTGCGCAAAAATCAAATAAATCTTCAAACGGCTTTTCCTGTCTTGCCCTGTATATATCCTTTACAGCTGACACTCCGACATTTTTGATCGCTCTTAAGCTGTAGCGGATCTCCCCTTTTTCAACCGTAAATGGAAATTCACTCTTATTAATAGAAGGCTTCAACACAGATATCCCTTTTTCCTTTGCCTCATAGAAATATTGAGCGACTTTGTCTTCATTTCCAATCACACTCGTTAAAAGTCCGCACATAAAATATAACGGATAATGCGCTTTTAAGTAAGCAAGCTGAAAGCCAATCATGCTATATGCAACAGCATGGCTTCTATTAAAACCATAGTTTGCAAATTTGACGATTAAGTCATAAACGTCATTTGCAATGTTAACAGGATACTCCTTTTTTAGGCATCCTTCAACAAAATGGCTTCGCTCTTCATCAAGGACCTTTTTATCCTTCTTCGAAACTGCTCTTCTTAATAGATCTGCCTCGCCCAGCTGAAAGCCTGCCATCTTCGCTGCAATCAGCATGATTTGCTCCTGATAGACGATGACCCCATATGTGTCCTTTAAAATGTCATACAAATCAGGATGCGGATAAGAGACCTTGACTCTGCCGTGCTTTCGGTCGATAAAGAGCGGGATATTCTCCATGGGACCTGGGCGGTAGAGGGCATTGACCGCCACGATGTCTTCTAAACTAGAGGGCTTCAGGCGTCTCAGCACCTGACGCATTCCTTGTGATTCAAGCTGGAAAATCCCAGTTGTATCTCCCGCTGATAACAATTCAAATGTTTTCTGATCTTCATATGAAATGTCACTAAAGTTAATGTGGACGTTTTCCTGTCTTTCAATCTGGTTTTTAATGGATTCAATTAAGGTTAAGTTTCTTAGTCCTAAGAAATCCATCTTTAAAAGTCCGAGATCTTCTAAATAATTCATCGCATACTGCGTTAAATACACACCATCATGGCCGTCTTGAATTGGAACGACCTCTGTCAGCGGCTCCTCGCTCAGCACAACGCCGGCTGCATGTGTCGAGGTATGTCTTGGCAAGCCTTCAACCTTTAAAGCGGTTTGAAAGACCTTTCGAAGCTCCTCGGATTGCTGGAGCATCGTTTTTAATTCAGGGGATGCAGTCACCGCTTCTTTCAGCGTCGTTCCTGGCTTTGACGGAATCAGCTTTGCAAGACGGTCCGCTGCCTTTGAATCAATCCCCATCACACGTCCAACATCTCTTAAGGCCGCCTTTGCTGCAAGTGTTCCAAACGTGACAATTTGTGCCACATGCATGTCTCCGTATTTGTCTTTTACATAAGAAATGATTTCATCTCTTCTCGTATCGGGGAAATCAATATCAATATCTGGCATACTGATTCGCTCAGGATTTAAGAAACGCTCAAACAACAGACCGTGACGGAGCGGATCAACATCTGTAATAAACAATACATACGCAACAAGTGACCCTGCTGCCGATCCACGTCCTGGCCCTGTGACAATGCCTTGATCATGGGCATACTTCATAAAATCCCACACGATGAGAAAATAATCACTGAAATTCATTTTTTGGATAATGCTCAGTTCGTACTCAAGTCTTTTCACATACGTATCATTTGAAGCAATCTTTCTTTTCTTCATCCCTTCTGCGCACACTCTGCGTAAAAACTGATCTGCTGTTGATTGATCAGGAGTCGGATAGGAAGGGAGTTTTGTCTGCCCAAGATTTAAATCGACTTCACAGCGGTCTGCGATCTCCACCGTTCTTGTCAGCAGCTCCTCATCTTGCGCATACCATTCCTTCATTTCTTCAAGGGTTCTGAAATGCTTTTCTCCTCGGTCTTCCTCAATCTCTGACAGCTGCTGCCCTGCTTTAATGGCTTTTAAACACGTATAGGCGGTTTTGTCTTCTCGATTGATATAGTGGACATCTCCCGTCGCAACAAGAGGAATCTCCGCACTTTTTGAGACGTCCCTGAGTTTACCGGCAAGCGATTCGTCTTGCTGAAATGGCTGAAGTGCGATGTACACATGTCCCTCACCGAAAATATCTTTCAATTGTTTCGCCGCATCATGCGCTTCTTCTATCTGATCATGCTGAAGCAGCGTTTCAATGTAGCCGGAAGCGCCTGGCGTAATGGCAATGAGCCCGCGGTGATAGCTTTTCAGCCATTTTTCTTTCAGTCCAGCTTTTGATTTTGATTTCAGCACACTGCTGATTTTGATCAAGTTTTGATAGCCTTCATTGTTTTTGGCAAGGAGTACCAAGGGATAAGCCTCTGTCTCTTGTTCATCTATGAAGACAGAAGCTGTTAAACCGATGACCGGCTTGATGCCATGTTTTTTACATTCCTTATAAAATTCAACCGTTCCATACATCACATGGTCATCGGTAAGAGCGAGCGCCTTGCAGCCAAGTTCTTTCGCTTTCAGCACGAGCTCCTTTACTTTTGCCGCACTGCTTAATAAGCTGTATCCACTGTGGACCTGAAGATGAACATAAGACATGCTTAATCCACTCCTTTCGTCTAAAGTCATTCTTTCATTATAAAACGCGATGCGGTGAGAAACAAACGTTCTTTCTTTTCTGTCCGTTCATACTTGTCCCGCACACACCATATATTGAATAGAGTGAGGTGGACACAATGGATGTGAAGGAAGCTTTTATTCCGAATTTTATTAGCTGTTATTTTATTGCTCTTGGGGTCATTTTGGGCGGTGCCATCATAGGTGGTGTTGGTGCTTATTTATCTGGTCAGCCGCCTTTATCCATTATTACGAGTCTTGCCAACCGTTTAAAGATTTGGGCGCTTGTCGCAGCTATCGGTGGAACTTTTGATGCCGTTTATAGCTTTGAAAGAGGCATTTTCGAAGGGAACACGCGTGATATTTTCAAGCAGATTTTATTAATTGTCTCTGCCATGGGCGGTGCGCAAACAGGTTATCTCATTATTACGTGGCTCACACAGGAGCATGTGTCATCATGAGGGTGCCGGAGCTGTACAAACGTCCAGGCTGGCAGCGTTTTTTTGCAGGGATGATGTTTGGCGCGATTGTGAGCTGGCTCATTTTCCTCTTTACATACGGAACCTTTCAGGAAAAGCAGGTGACACAGCTTAGAAGCCAGCAGCACCATATGGACAGTCTGAAAGAACAAATCACACTCTATCGGGAAGATTTGCATAAGTTAAATGAGGATAATAAACAGCGGCTGCTGATCCAAAGCGTAGATGTCCATCTCGTCAATCGTGAGCAATATAAAATCCCAGAGCCAGATACGCTGAAATTTGAAGATCAGGTCAAAGAGGATATCTCAGAGGTCATTACAAAGGATATTGAAAGTGTCTATAAAACAAAGGAATTATTAAAACGGACGGTGGAAAACAAAGAATATACCATTCGGGAAAAGGCATACCGCGCCAAAGTGACAGAGCTGACGATTTATACGAAGCTTTCACTTGAAGTGCGCATTTCATTTGCTGAATAAATGATCATGTGGAATTTTTATGAATTTCTGCCCTCAATGATCGCTTTTCCCTCATTATTTTTATACACTAAAAGTAGAACGAGATCTAAAACAGAAAGAGGTGAGGACAATGGAGGTTTACAGCTATCGTCAAATGGCACGAGACAAAGCAAGCCGGATCAAGGACGGTATGTGCGCTTATGCTGAGACAGAAATGATGGCTCATTTAATTAAAAAAGAATTAAAGCATCAAAATCTCCAAGCCTATGAAGATTCAACTGACATCGGCTGCTGGTTTATCCCTGTATGCAAGTAACCCTTTTCTCCCTGACAAAAAAAGAGAGAGGGGACTTGAAGCCCCCCTCTCTCATGATGATGATTTACATACTTCTTCTAAATCACGCAAAATCTCATCTGCCACGGCCCAATCATAAATAGACGCACCAGCTGCAAGCGGGTGGCCGCCACCATGATATTTTTTCGCAATGGTATTAATGACGACCCCTTTAGAACGGAATCTGACACGAATCTGATCGTTTTCTTCCACAAAAAAGACCCATGCCTTAATCCCTGCAATATTGCCTAGTGTCCCAACAAGCTGTGAGGCTTGCTGCGCTGTTGTTTGGAACGATTCCAAAATATCGCGCTTAATGAAAACAGAGGCGACCCCATTCTCTGACAAAGAAATATGTTGAAAAATATAGCCATTTAATTTCACGACATTCAAGTCCGTCTCATACAATTGATTGAAAAGGTCTGAAGATGAAAATGGATATTCAATAAGCTCTCCAGCATATTTGAGCGTCTTTTTCGTCGTGTTTGGGAAAAGGAAGCGGCCTGTGTCTCCTACAATGCCGGCATAAATGAGTTCAGCCGCCTTTGTATTCAGCTGATATCCTTCTTCTTTCCCCTCTAAATACAATTCATAAATCATTTCGCTCACAGAGCTTGCCTCTGTATCCACCCAAAGCAAATCACCATACGGATCTTCATTTGGATGATGGTCAATTTTCATCAGCTTATCGCCCATTGAATAGCGCTGATCGTCAATTCTTGCTTGATTGGCTGTATCACAGACAATGACAAGGGCATCTTTGTACACGTCATCCGGAACCTCATCAAGTTCATACAAAAATGAAAGGGATGGCTCCGGGGTTCCTGTCGCATAAATATTTTTTTCTGGATAGGTGGCACGCAAGATTTCCGTAAGGCCGCACTGCGATCCATACGCATCAGGATCTGGTCTTACATGTCTATGAATGATGATGGTGTCATATAATGATATGGTTCTAATCAGTTCTTTTTTCATAAAAACTCCTTCTTATCCGATACTCTTTTTATTATTAAATCATAATCTATCCTGACGGAAAAGTGAGGAATAGACAATTTATTCTAGTAAGCAAGCCTATTTACGTTTAAAATAGGGTTGTAACCACTTACAATGGAGGCTTGGCACATGCTTGTTTTGATTGTGTTTATTATTTGTTCTGCCATGTTTTATTTATACTACAAAGCAAAGAATGTCCGTACGAACCGCCCAGTCGAAAAGAAATTCTGGTCGGCTAAATCCAGTATGGCACTTGGCTGCTTTGTCCTGCTCTTCGGTGTGAATCAATTATTTTTAAACCGCTCGTCACTCGCATTTGTCATTGGATTTATTTTTGTTGCTGTCGGTATCGGCAGTACGTGGGCTGGATATAAAGCCTACAAGCATTACCTTCCGCTCTTTTTAAAGGAAGGCGAAAAAGATCACGCATAATAAGAGAGAAGGGCTAAAATGATGTTTATTTTAGCCCTTTGTCATTTTCGTCATCGCCCTTTTACGATTATCCTCTCTCCATCAGCTGTACCATCAGCATCGCTTTCCCTACGATATTCGATTGATGATATACCTCCACTTCCAGCTTTCCAAACTTGCGGCCTACTTCTAAAATATTCGGCTTGATCTGTATCGTGGATTCCATTTGAACCGGTTTTAAGAAGTAGACAGAGAGACTTTCGACAATCAGCTCCCCTTTTTTATGAGACTTTAAGAAGCGGTTGGCGGATTCAATTAAAATTTGCGTGAACACTCCATATGAAATGTTTCCGAGCTGGTTTGTCATTTGGGGTGTGACCTCATATTGATACACCGCATTTGCCTTTGGCTTATCTGTATCGGTATCTTTAAACCCTCTTGAGACAACATCATCCAGTTTTTCGCCGACCTGCGGCTGCTTTTGAATCATTTGAAGCGCCTTCAGCACATCCTGACGACTGATCATCCCAATTAGTTTCGCATAATCATCTACGACTGGCAGCACCTCAATGCCTTCCCATACCATCATTTGAGCAGCAGAGGCGACAGAGGTTTTTCCAATGACTGTCAGTGGATTTTTCGTCATCACCTTTTCAATCGGTGTAGAGCGGTCATGCCCCGCGATATCCTTTGAGGTGAGGATTCCGTGAATTTTCATTTGGTCGTCTGCGACCGGAAAACGGCCATGGCCAGTTTCATAATTCTTTTCATACCATTTTTCAAGCTTATCCTCTGGTGATAAATACACCGTTCGTTCGATCGGCGTTAAAATATCTTCCACAAGCACAATCTCTTTTTTTATTAGTTGGTCATAAATGGCTCGGTTTATGAGAGCTGCTACGGTAAATGTATCGTAGCTTGTCGATAAGATCGGCAGCTCAAGCTCATCTGCGAGCTGAATGATTTCATCATCTGTTGAGAAGCCGCCCGTGACCAGCACAGCTGCTCCTGCCTCTAATGCTTGTCTGTGTGCATTGATCCGGTTTCCGACAATCAGCAGGTTTCCAGCTGCCGTGTAGCGCATCATCGCATCAAGCTCCATCGCACCGATGACAAATTTGTTTAATGTTTTATGTAAGCCCGTTCGTCCTCCAAGCACCTGTCCGTCAATGACATTGACCACTTCCGCATATGTCAGTTTTTCAATATTTTCTTTTTTCTTCTGTTCAATCCGAATGGTACCAACTCGTTCAATGGTACTGACGAATCCTTTATTTTCAGCATCCTTGATGGCCCGGTAAGCGGTCCCTTCACTCACTTTCATTTCTTTCGCAATACGCCGGACAGAAATTTTCTCTCCAACATCTAATGAATCAATATACGATAAAATTTGTTCATGCTTTGTCGCCAATCCCGTTCACCCTTTTTGTTTTCAGCGTTTTCATCTATGTTTCATTATAAGGGCAGGAGGCTTTTAATAGCAATTTGTCTTTTTCAGCACGATACACGTAAACAAAAAAAGCCGGCATTGGAATGCTGGCTTTTTGATATGATGCTTAAATCTCAATTGATTCTCCGCTGTTTAACACATGACCAACGCCGCCATGCAGGCTGTCTGCAAATGCATGCGGGTCCTGTTCAATCGGCGGGAATGTTCTGTAGTGAATCGGCACGACCTGCTTCGCCCGAAGCCATTCGGCTGCGATTCTTGCATCGTCCGGCCCCATCGTGAAGTTATCACCGATCGGAAGGAATGCAAGCTCAATATGATTCAGCTCACCGATCAGCTTCATATCTGAAAAGAGCGCAGTGTCTCCAGCATGATAAATCGTTTTGCCCTCTGCGGTAAATAAAATACCTGATGGCATGCCTGTATACGTAATCGTTTTTGCATCTTCATCAATGACAGCTGAACCATGGAACGCTTGCGTGAGCTTGACTTTACCAAATTCAAACTCACGTCCGCCGCCGATATGAAGCGGGTGCGTTTTCACCCCTTGCCAGCTTAAATAAACGGCAAGTTCGTTTGGCGCGACAACGAGCGCGTCATTGTTTTTAGCGATTTCAATGGTATCACCGAGGTGATCTCCATGCCCATGTGTCAGTAAAATAACATCCGCTTTGACATCTTGCGGCTTGATATCTGTGTGCTTATTTCCATTTAAAAATGGATCAATCCAAATATGGTATCCGTTTGTTTCAATGTGTACGACTGAATGTCCGTGATATGTAGCTTTCATGTGAGTATATCCACCTTTCGAATTTGATCTCATTTCATCTATTCCCTGTATAAAAAGCTGAAAAACTTAATGTCTGTGAATGACGTTAAGACCACCTGTTGCTTCAATAACGGTCCCTGTAATCAGGTCTGAGCGGTCATCGCATAAAAATGAAATGATGCGCCCTATATCCTCTCCAGTACCAGACCTGCCAATAGGCGTTTCATCGTCTTTGATCTGGCGTGCTTCTTCTATTGTGGATTCTTTCATGTCTCCAACGATTTTGCCTGGGCAAACCATATTGGCTGTGATGCCGTTTTCGGCTTCTTCAATCGCAATGGTTTTCGTCAATGACGCAAGCCCCACTTTTGCCGCTCCGAAGGCTGATCTGTGCATCCAGCCTGGTGCATGGTCTGCTCCTTGGAAGCCATACGTGATAATGCGGCCAAAGCCTTGTTTTCTCATCATGGGGATGACCATTCGGAACAAATGGAACACTGCGGATAGGTTGCCTTCCATCATTTGATACCATTCATCTTCAGAGTAATCCGCTAGTTTCTTACGTTCAAAAATATAAGGTCCAGCATTGTTAATCAAGGCATCGATCCGCCCAAATCGCTCTGCTGCCAGCTCTACCATGTTTTTTAAATCTTCTTTGTTTGTCACATCTCCTTGGACAAATTGAAGCTTTTCTTCGTATTCCTGCAATTCTTCTTTCATCTGCCGGACAGCTTCATCATCACTTCGATAATTCACTGTCACAGAATACCCCATATTCAGTAAAGACTCGGTTACTTTCCTGCCAAGTCCTTTAGAACCCGCTGTTATTAATGCGTGTCGCACACAATCTCCTCCTAAAGCAAAGGTTGCAAGTTCACATGTTTCTTATCTTTACTTTACTACAAACCAGCATCTGGCGCACTTATGAACCCTTTCTGCTATCAGGTTCTCCAAGGAAGAGGATTCTCCTTTCTGACAGCAAAAAAACCATCCGCATCATACGAATGGTTTTTTGACTTGTTACGCTAGGCAGGCTTTTGCTTTTTCTAAAGCGAGCTGAATTTGTTTAAATCCAGTTCCACCTGCACTTGTTCTTTTTTCAACAGCAACATACGGATCAAGAACGGTGTAAATGTCTTCTTCAAAAAGGTCGCTCGCTTCTGTGAATGTTTCAAACGGAAGATCACTTAAGTAGATGCCTTTTTGAATGCACGTATACACAAGCTTGCCAACGATTTCGTGTGCTTCACGGAATGGCATGCCTTTTTTCGCTAGGTAGTCTGCCACTTCGGTCGCATTTGAGAAATCTTCTTTTGTTGCCTTTTTCATGACATCCTCGTTCACCGTCATGGTTTGAATCATGCCTGTGAAGATTTGCAGGCTGCCAGCAATGGTTTTTACTGTATCAAACATGCCTTCTTTATCTTCTTGCAGGTCTTTGTTATACGTAAGCGGCAAACCTTTCATAATGGTGAGAAGTCCCATCAGATTGCCATACACACGGCCTGTTTTCCCGCGGATCAATTCTGCCATATCCGGGTTTTTCTTTTGCGGCATCATGCTGCTGCCTGTTGCATATGTGTCATCAAGTTCAATGAATTTGAATTCTTGAGAGCACCATAAAATGATTTCCTCACAAAGACGTGAGAGATGCATCATCACAAGGCTGCTGTTTGACAAAAACTCTAAAATGAAATCCCGATCACTCACGCCATCAAGGCTGTTTTCGTAAATATGATCAAAGCCAAGCAGCTCTGCTGTATATTCACGATCAATCGGAAATGTCGTTCCTGCTAGCGCTCCGCATCCAAGTGGAGACACGTTAATTCGCTTCAACGAATCTTGAAAACGCGCTTTGTCACGCTCAAGCATCCAGAAATAGGCGAGCATATGATGAGCAAAGGAAATAGGCTGTGCACGCTGCAAGTGCGTATATCCTGGAAAAATCGTTTCAACGTGCTGTTCTGCTTTTTCCACAAGCACTGTTTGAAAGGAAGAGATCAGTTCAATGATATGCTCTACTTGGTTATTCAAATATAAATGCATATCGGTTGCGACCTGATCATTCCGGCTTCTCGCTGTGTGCAATTTGCCGCCAAGCGGACCAATCTCATCAATGAGCATTTTTTCAAGGTTTAAATGGATGTCCTCATAATCCACTGAGAATTCCAATTCATCTGCCTCTGCCTTTTTCATGAGCGTATTCAGTCCATCTTTGATGGCAGCGGACTCCTCATCGTCTAGGATACCGCATGTATTCAGCATACTTGCATGAGCAAGGGAGCCGGTCAGATCTTCTTTGACTAATTGTTTGTCGAAATGAATGGACGCGCCAAACTCATCGACCCATTTTTCTGGTGTTTTTTGAAATCGGCCTCCCCAAAGCTTTTTCATGCTTTAACCTGCTCCTTTTTATTCACGATGCTGTTTACTTTTGTTGGTAAGCCCCAAAGATTAATAAATCCTACCGCAGCATCATGATCGAATTCATCTGCTTTTGTGTATGTCGCTAGATTTTCATCATAAAGTGAATATGGTGATTTACGTCCTTCTACAATGGCATGGCCTTTAAATAGTTTCACACGTACAACACCTGTTACGTTCTGTTGTGTTTCTTGTAAGAAAGCATCTAATGCTTCTTTAAGCGGTGAGAACCATAATCCGTTGTATATTAATTCAGCCATTTTTTGTTCAACGATTGGCTTAAAGTGTGCGACTTCTTTCACTAGTGTTAAATCTTCAAGCTCTTTATGCGCTTTTAGAAGTGTGACAGCACCTGGGCACTCGTACACTTCACGAGATTTGATGCCCACAAGACGGTTTTCAACGTGATCGATTCTGCCAACCCCATGCTGACCAGCGACTTCATTTAAATGAAGGATGAGATCAGATAATGAATACTGAATACCATCAATAGCTGTTGGTTTTCCTTTTTCAAACGTGATTTCGATGGTCTTAGGTGTGTCAGGTGTTTTTTCAAGTGGAGTCGTTAGATCATATGCTCCTTCTGGCGGTGCAGCCCAAGGATCTTCTAAAATGCCGCACTCGTTACTTCTGCCCCAAAGGTTTTGGTCGATTGAATATGGACTGTCTAAGTTAATCGGAATTGGAATACCGTGCTTTTGTGCATAATCGATTTCTTCATCACGGGACCATTTCCACTCACGCACTGGTGCAAGAACTTCTAGGTCTGGATTCAACGCTTTAATGGATACTTCAAAACGGACTTGGTCGTTTCCTTTTCCAGTACATCCGTGAGCAACCGCTACTGCATTTTCTTTCTCTGCGACTTCCACCAATTTTTTTGCAATAAGTGGACGAGATAGTGCAGATACAAGCGGATATTTTCCCTCATACATGGTGTGTGCTTGTAATGCAGTCAGTGCAAATTCCTCTGCGAATTCTTCTTTTGCGTCAATCATGTAAGATTGAACCGCTCCGACTTGAAGTGCTTTTTGTTGAACGAATACTAAGTCTTTTCCTTCACCTACATCCAGGCAGCAAGCAACGACTTCGTACCCTTGCTCTTGTAACCATTTAACTGCAACAGAGGTATCAAGACCTCCGGAATATGCTAATACGACTTTTTTATTTTGTGACATGATTGAAAAGCTCCTCTCGCTTGTTTTGATTCTGTGAATGTTTTTTGCATAAAAATAAGTTTTTATTTATAAACATGCATTTAGTATGTATACACTGTAACAAGGAAAAATTGTTTTTTCAACCCCTTTATGAAAAAAACTCCGCCAAATTTTCTTGGCCGAGTCATTTTGGGCTATTTTTGATCCTTTTCAAGCTCTCGTAAGACGTGAGGAAGCTCTGGAATCATGAGTTTTGTCATGGCTAAACGAACAGCTCCAGTAGAGCCTGGTGTGGCAAAGACGGCTTTCTGGTTGACGACCCCTGCCGTTGCCCGGGACAAGATAGCGGCTGAACCGATGTCTTCTGTATAGCTCAGCATGCGGAAGATTTCGCCAAAGCCAGGCAGCTCCTTGGAGAAAAGTGGGGTGATCGCTTCAATGGTGACATCCCTTGCGGCAATCCCTGTCCCCCCGTTTAATAAGACGGCATCTATTTTCGGTTCGCTTGTTCCCTCTAGCACAGCGTCTTGGATCGCTCCAATGTCATCTTTTACAATATCGTATGCAAGAATGAGATGTCCCTGTTCTCTAAGCAAATCAATCATCAGGCGGCCGCTTTTATCTGTTTCTTTCGTTCTTGTATCACTGACTGTAATGACTTTTACATAAAGCCTCTCTTTCGCCTCACGTTTATGTTCTGTCACGCTCATTTTTCACACCGCTCCCTTTTGCTTCGTATTGGACAACATTATAGCATGCTGCTTTTAACAGAAAAAAGCTCTTTTCCTTATTGGAAAAGAGCTTCTTCATTTTTGATTACGCTAAGCGCATAACGTCTCTTGCAATCATTACTTCTTCGTTCGTTGGGATGACGATCACTTTTACAGGAGAGTGCGGGTAGCTGATGAATGCTTCTTCGCCTCTCATGTTGTTAAGAGAAGGATCCCAGTAAACGCCCATGAATTCTAGACCACGAAGTACACGTGCTCTTACTTCTGAACTGTTTTCACCGATTCCAGCTGTGAAGATGATCGCATCTACACCATTCATTCTCGCTGCATAAGAACCGATGTATTTATGAATACGGCTTGCAAAAATATCAAGAGCTACTTCTGCACGGTCGTTTCCTTCTTCTGTTGCTTCTTCGATATCACGAAGGTCACTTGATAGACCAGACACACCTAAAAGACCACTCTTCTTATTCAAAGTAGAAAGTACTTCTTCAGCTGTATGTCCTGTTTTCTCCATAATAAATGGAATAAGGGCAGGGTCAATGTTACCTGAACGTGTACCCATTGCAACACCTGCAAGCGGTGTGAAGCCCATTGAAGTATCGATTGATTTTCCGCCTTCAACTGCTGCGATACTTGCACCATTTCCAAGGTGGCAAGAGATCAAACGAAGCTCTTCAAGAGGACGGCCTAATAGCTCTGCTGCACGCTCTGTTACGAACTTATGGCTTGTCCCGTGGAATCCGTATTTACGAATACCAAAGTTTTTGTAGTAGTCGTACGGAAGGCTGTATAGGTAAGACTGCTCTGGCATTGTTTGGTGGAAGGCTGTATCGAACACAGCAATCGCTGGTACGTCAGGCAGAATTTGTTTGAATGCTTTGATTCCTACAACGTTTGCAGGGTTGTGCAGTGGTGCTAGCTCTGAAAGCTGATCAATGTCATTGATGACTTCATCAGTTAAAAGAACAGAGTCGCTGAATTTCTCTCCGCCGTGAACAACGCGGTGTCCTACGCCATCAATTTCATTAAAGTCTTTGATGATGTTAAATTCAATTAGTTTTTCAAGCAGCATTTTGACCGCTACTGCATGATCTGGAATATCTGTGATTTCTGTTTTCTTTTCTCCATCTACAGAAATCGTGAAGATACTGTTGTCCATTCCGATTCTTTCAACAAGGCCTTTTGTTAAAACGGTTTCTTCTGGCATGTCGAACAATTGGAATTTAAGAGATGAGCTTCCTGCGTTGATTGCAATAATTTTAGACATTCCTGTCGCTCCTTTTACTCAGTTGTTATATAAGGTTTCACGTTTTTTCCGGTGCTATATTCAACCTGTTTGACGGGTCTTTTATAGTTTAACGATAAGTCCGAAAAATATCTGACTTTTTCATTTAAACATTGAAAACTTTGCATTTCAAGTGCACCTTCAAACTGTTACCGCTTACATCGATAAGTCGTTATTTTCTGAATAATAAAATAGCCAGACATCACTCTGGCTATTCTTTCGTTTCTTTTTCTTCAATAAACCATTGATCTAATTTTCTCATCACACCCACCATGGCTTCCTTCTGTGAAAAAGACGGCAGATTGGCAAAGAGCATCCGTTTTGGTGCTTCCAAGCCTTCCTTTTTCTTTTGCATCACAAACAAGCTTTTGGCGTGCTTTTTGTCCTTGAACATGGAGACCGGGAGCTGAATTAACGCATTCATATATGCATGATCTTTGATAAAATCCTTTAATTGCACGCTTTCTTTTCCTTCAAACAAATCGTTTGGAATGATGAAGAATAAGAAGCCGCCTTCTTTCGTATAACGAAGGCTTTGTTCAATGAATAAATAATGGGCAAAGGCATGTCTTTCTTTTGCCTTCAAATCATAGTCTGCTGCACGCTCATCATTTGGGTAATAACCGACTGGCAGACTGCATACAGTGACATCTACTGGTGAGATCAAAAGCGGCTCAAGGCTGTCTTGATGGAAAAGCTCGACTTCCTTCTCTTCCAAGTTTGCCTGTGCCCATGCAATTTTAATGAGTACATCATCAATTTCAGACGCAAAGCCGCGCTTTGTTTCTGCAGTGAGATTGTTTAAGACAGCAAGCAGTAAGTTCCCTGTTCCCGCTGCTGGATCAAAGACAACAAGCTCTTTTTGTCCTTCTAAAAATTTATTCACCAAATAGCTGACAAACAGCCCGATCGTATCTGGGGTCATCTGACGATTTGGATGGGAAATATCCTTTTGTCCTTTCAATACGGCGAGCTGAAACGCTTTACGAATCTGCTCATGATCATAAGAAGCAAAATCTGCTTTCTCTATTAAATCCTTTAGTAAACCGTCTCGATCATTTGCTTGGAAAAAGGCTTCTCCTGCTTCAGCCAATGCTTCAATATAGGAAATGCTTTGGTCCTTTTTTAATCGAATAGAAGCTGTATCGAGCAGCTCGAAAATCGTACTTACTTGATCTTTCTGCAATGCTTTTCTCTCCTCGCTTTGTTAAAAGCTATATCTTCTCATTGAAAAGAGCCCCAGGATGAAGCCGGAGCTCTTGTCGATGCTGCTTTTATAACAGTGATTTTGCAGCTTCAATGGCTTTTTCATAATTTGGGTGATTCGTTGCTTCACTTACGTATTCAGTGTAAACCACTTTTCCGCTCGGGTCTAATACGAAGACTGCGCGCGCCAATAAACGCAATTCTTTCATATATACTCCGAATGCTTCACCAAATGACATATCTCTATGATCAGATAATGTTTCGACATTTTCAATTCCGTTTGCTCCGCACCAGCGTGCTTGTGCAAATGGAAGGTCTGCACTAATTGTATAGATATTGACCGGACCTAAACCGGCTGCCTCTTCATTGAAACGTCTTGTTTGTGCGTCACACACACCTGTATCAATAGAAGGAATCACTGAGATGATCGTCACTTTTCCTGTTAAATCTGAAAGTGAAACTTCCCCTAGTGAGTTCGTTAATACCGTGAAATCTGGAGCCTGCTCGCCTACTTTCACTTCATTTCCTACAAGCGTGACAGAACTCCCTTTAAATGTGATCGATGCCAAAACAATTCCTCCCTTATCAAATGTATGGTTCTATCATAGTAGAGAAAGCAAAAAACTGCAAAGCCTAATCGTCACTTTTGAAAAAAAAGTTAACTGCAGCGCAGCTAACTTTTTAAAGGTCTATGTCATCTAGTTTTCGTTCTTTATGACGGTTCTCCCGTTCATCCTTCTTAAACATGTGCTGAAGACGTTCAATTGCTTGAGGAGCAGAATCCAATATTTTATCAAGCAGATGTGTATGTTCATCCAAATGAAGCATTCGAACGCCGTTTGTTCCGACAATTAAGAAGGCGATTGGTGTAATAGACACACCTCCGCCGCTTCCTCCGCCAAATGGGAGTCTCGGTTCTTTTCGTTCTTGATCATCAGAACGTTTTTCTTTCTTTTGGTTCCCGTTAAATTCACTGCCGCCGGCTGCAAATCCAAAACCAACCTTCGACACAGTAAGAATGACACTGCCGTCAGGGGTTTCGACTGGATCGCCGATGATCGTATTCACGTCTATCATTTCTTTTAAGTTTTCCATCGCTGTCTTCATAAGACCTTGGATTGGATGATCTGCCATTTTCGGGTTCCTCCTTAAACAGATGATTCATTCTTCGTTGCTTGAAGAGAGGCATTTTTTCTCGCCTTTCTTCCTTTTAACCAATGGACAAGTAAACGAATGGCTGCAAGCATAGCATGTCCAATACGAAAATAAGCTATACATGTAAACTGGGTTTGTGACACATTATGCTGAAAGGCAGGAATGACTTCATATACCGGTTTATGCTTAAAGGTGAGATGCTCCTGCATAAAGGCAAGCAGTGCTCCTTTGACTGACCACACACCGCCGGCTGCTACACCTGTTAAAGCGGCGTCATGAAAGCCGATCCATGTTGACCAGTGAAACGATACAATTCTGATGTGAATGAAGAATTTACGCATGATCCGGTTTAAATCGACGATCTCTTTTGTGATGCGCTCCATTTGATGAAGGATTTGCTTCATATCACGTTTTCCCACTTTTTGATGTATGGATTCTTTTTCGTGACTAGGGGTTTTGGCGCTCGCCATCTTCTTTTCACGTATATCAATCGTTTGATCTTCTGGATTGACCCTCACCATCGGAATGTCTTTTTTGAGTCTGATGATTCCATATAAGGTGATGATCTTCAGTGCAAGGTGGTCATTGTCATTTGCATGTGAATAATCCAGTGAAATGGTCACTTTCATGAAGATCAATAAGATCCCAAGGAACAAAAAAGCTGCGATCCAAACGTAAAGCACTGTGCTCACTTCCTCCATAACAAATGATGCTTCTCTACGATTATGGCTCTCAATCTGGATTTTATACCCAATCATGAAAAAAGAGTTTGACCGGTACCCGGCCAAACTCCTCTGATTATACGTTTGCTTCTGTTTTTTCATATAAATGTTCATGGACGACCACCGTATCGGCAAAGTAATCATGAACCCCTTGCTTTTTCGGTGAGAACCCAACGACAGCATAGAGAACAAAGAGCGTATTAATGTAGCGACCTACAATCTCTCTAAAGAAAATGACATCCCATGCCAGCTTCTTCTCAGGCTGAAGCGAGACCACTTTGATCCCAAACACCATTTTGCCGAGTGTTTGTTGAAAGATTTTCGTCATGATGGCGAAATAAAGCAGGAATACAATCGTCGTTGTGACGGAGAATGGAGAAAACCATCCTCCTCCTTTGGACCAGCCAAACAGACTAAAGATTGGAGAAACCGTCAAATGGTTGACACCCCAGACGACGAGCCAATCAAGAATAAACGCCCAAAACCTAATCCAAAAGCCTGCAAACGCCTGTGCTTCAATCACTGCACGTTTCGCAAGAGCCGGATTCGATTCTTCTTGGCTGCGGCTTTCGGTTACTTCATCGAATGTAGAATCCATCTATGATCCCTCCTTTATTTTGAATAGAGATACATCGGTTTAGACCCGTTTGAGCCAGCCAGTGTTTCTTTTAGATTGAGAAAATCAATTTCACTTTTAAAGAGTTTGCTTGCGCTCATATTGAAGAGAGAGTTCCAGCCAAAGCTTTGAGAATAGCTGATCACTGTCGCTCCTTTTAACCCTTTTTCATTTTTCTTCATTGCTTTGATTGCATCTTCATAATATCCTAGCTCATCGACTAATCCGTTCGATTTCGCCTGTGTTCCGTCATAGACTCGGCCGTCAGCAATTTTCTTGACGTCCTGTTTTGACATGCCGCGTCCTTCAGAGATGACTTTGACAAACCCTTCATATGAGTTATCAACCATGCTTTGCATGATGTCGCGCTCATCTTTTGTCATATCACGATTTGGTGACATGATGTCTTTAAATTTTCCGCTCTTAATTGTTTCGTATTTAATACCTAAATTATCCGCCAGCTTTGAATAGTTCAAGCTTTGCATGATCACACCTAACGATCCTGTTAATGTTTCAGGTGAAGCAAAGATTTTCTTGGCTGGAGTTGATACGTAGTAACCGCCAGAAGCTGCCATTGAGCCCATGGAGACGTAAATCGGCTTCTTCGCTTTTTTCACTTCTTCTAATTTTTTATGTATTTCCGCACTTTCATAGACACCGCCGCCAGGAGAGTTGACGCGCAGCAGTACACCTTTTACTGAAGCATCATCTTTCGCTTTTTCTAGTTCCTTGAGGAATGCACGATGATCATAACCTTCTCCGCCTAACAGACTTGATGCGCCGCCATTATCTTGAATGGTTCCATTAATCTCAAGAACCGCAATTTTTCCAGCACCGCTTCCATCCTCTAGTACCTTTTCTTCTATTTCATCCCCAAATTGATAGCTCATTTTATTGTCATTGAAGTTTTCGAACAAGGCCATCGTGACACTTATCACAATTGAAAATCCGAAAACACCTAGTGCAATGATTAACGCTACCCATCTTTTCGCATTCATCTTTTTCTCCTCCTTTTTGTCTCTCTTCATTGATACGAATATTCATATGAAATGTTTCACAGGAATTGTGGTTTTTTTACATTTCATTTCATCATATGATAGCACCTCTTTTCATTCACGATCAACTTTACATCGTCTCCTTTGAGATGCGCATGACGAAAAATTGGCTTTTTTATCCTCCCTCTGCACCTAATAGGCTAGTTCTACACCACAACGAAACACCTAAACCACTCTTTCATGAGAAAGAAGCTATTCAATTATGCTCAAATCCTGCCCTTTTCGAATCCCTTACATTGGCTCATTTCTAAAAACGAATGCCATCATCATGCAGGTTTTTCTAATGTTTTTACTTTCATATGAAAAAAGTGTAAAATGTGAGCAAGGGTTCACATGTAAGCCCTTTATTATTGGAAAACTATTTTTGACAACAAAGGGGAGAACGTCAATGACAGACAATCGTCGCAATGTATTTTTCTTTTACAAAAAAGATCATGAATTGGATGGACACATTTCTTCTCTGGAGAAGCTCGCTACCGATCAAGGCTTTCAAGTCGTCAAGCGTGCAGAAGATGCCCATATTATTGCTTCAATTGGCGGGGATGGCACATTTCTTCAAGCAGTCCGCAAAACGAATTTCCGGGATGACTGCTTGTATGTAGGGGTATCAAAAACAGAGAATTCGCATCTATACTGCGATTTTTCATTAGAGCATTTTGATAAAATGATTGATGCCATGAACACTGAACAGATTGAAGTGAGAAAATATCCGATCATCGATGTAAGCGTTGACAGTACCAATCAGTTCCATTGCTTAAATGAACTGTCGATCCGCTCAAGCATTATTAAAACATTTGTGATCGATGTGTATATAGATGATTTCCACTTTGAAACATTTAGAGGAGACGGAATGATTATTTCTACTCCGACCGGCTCAACAGCCTACAATAAATCGGTAAACGGCGCCGTGGTTGATCCGATGCTCCCTTGTATGCAAGTCACAGAGCTTGCATCGCTAAACAACAACTCGTACCGTACACTGGGTGCTCCTTTCATCTTAAGCAGTGACCGCAAGCTAACGCTGAAGGTTGTGCAGGACGGAAACGACCATCCAATTATCGGGCTTGATAACGAAGCGCTTGGCACGAAACACGTCAAACAAATTGACATCGGCCTTTCAGGAAAAGTCATTAAAACAGTGAAATTAAAAGACAACTCCTACTGGGAAAAAGTAAAACGCAGATTCCTTTAATCAAAAGCTCCTTTATGGGGCTTTTTTTCATGTCTTTTCATTCACGGTCATGGTTATGGTATGATGTCACAAGTATGAATGTACGAAAAGGAGAACACGATGACATTACAACAATTTGATCAATATCCATTAAGCAATGAATTAAAACAAGCGCTAAAAGCACTTCACTTCCATACACCTACACCTGTTCAGCACGAGACATTATCCGTTGCTTTTTCAAAGCAGGATCTGATCGTCAAATCTCAAACTGGCAGCGGCAAGACCGCAGCCTATGGTTTGCCGATTTGTGAAATGGTCGATTGGGCTGAAAATAAACCTCAAGCCCTCATCCTCGTTCCAACACGAGAACTCGCCATGCAGGTCAAACAGGATCTCACAAGCCTTGGACGATTGAAACGAATCAAAGCCGCAGCCATTTATGGAAAAGCCCCTTTTCAAGCCCAAAAAGTAGAGCTTGCACAAAAAAACCATATTGTGTGCGGAACACCAGGACGAGTCTTGGATCACCTTGAGAAAGGTACTCTTTCATTAGAAAACCTCAAATTTTTCGTGTTAGATGAAGCGGATGAAATGCTGAACATGGGATTTATTGATCAAGTCTCTTCTATTATTCAGTATCTGCCGCCAAAGCGCATGTCAATGCTGTTTTCAGCGACCATGTCTGATGAGATGAAGAAATTGAGCGATCAGTTTTTACAATCACCAAAAGTGATTGAAATCGCACGTGCGGAAACATCTGTACAACAAATCACCCACACCGTGATTGAAACGGAAGAAGAAGCAAAATTCTCCCTTCTTCAGCGTACGATCGTCATTGAAAATCCAGATAGCTGCATTATTTTCTGTAATACACAGGACCGAGTGAATGAACTCACAATGAAGCTGGACGAATGGGATGTGCCTTGTGACAAAATTCATGGAGGCATGAGACAGGAAGACCGCTTCGCTGTCATGGATGAATTCAAAAACGGTGAGTTCCGTTATTTGATCGCAACCGATATAGCAGCCCGGGGCATTGATGTCAGTGATATGACACATGTGATTCATTACGATCTGCCCTATGAAAAAGAGCGCTATATTCACCGAACAGGAAGAACTGGCAGAGCGGGGAAAAGCGGGAAAACCATTGCGTTTATGACCAAAAACGCAAAGCCTCTGATTGATGAATTAAAGCAGGAAGCAGGTATTGATTTCCAGACGCAGCCTTATCCAACAAAGGAAGACGCAGAGCAGCATGTAGAAAGCTTTGAAGAAAAGATTGAAACACCGATTCAAAAGGAAAATAAACAGGCAGGCGTTGAGAAGGATATTATGAAGCTTTATTTTAACGGCGGGAAGAAAAAGAAACTGCGGGCTGTTGATTTCGTTGGGACCATTGCCAAAATAGAAGGCGTTGCCTTCGATGACATTGGGATTATTACCATTCAAGACACGAAAACATATGTCGATATTTTAAACGGCAAAGGCCCTCTTGTGCTGAATGCCATGCGCCATACAACCATTAAAGGCAAGCAGTTAAAAGTTCATGAAGCACGTTCATAAAAAGTGAAGGCTAAGCGCCTTTACTTTTTTATTTAAAATAAAATAAGCTTACAAACCCTGATACCGTCAGCCTTTCCGGCGTCCAACATGACAAATGTCATATCGAATACATGATGGGTGCTACTATGAGCATGACACCTTTCCTTCTATACTTTGAAGTAGAAAGAAACGGAAAGGACTTGAACGTTCATGACGACTTCAACAAACACACAGCAGCAAGCCACTTTAAGAAAACAAGTTGGCCAATTCTCTGGTGCTAATTCTAAAAAAAGTATCATGCAGCTCTTTAATACATTTATTCCATTTTTGGGGCTTTGGTTTCTTGCCTATTATAGCCTGAACATCTCCTACCTTTTAACCCTCTTCTTTGCGGTTATTGCAGCTGGTTTTTTAGTACGTGTCTTTATTATTTTTCACGACTGCTGCCACCAATCCTTTTTCAAACAGAAGCAGATGAATCACTTGTTCGGTTTCTTAACAGGTGTACTCACCCTTTTCCCTTATCTTCAATGGCAAAGAGATCATTCGATTCACCATGCCACAAGCAGTAATTTAGACAAACGAGGTACTGGTGATATTTGGCTCCTGACAGTCAAAGAATATCAAGAAGCATCAGTATGGACGAAATTTCGCTACAGATTTTATCGTAATCCTTTTGTGATGTTTATTTTGGGACCGATCTTTGTTTTCCTGTTTAAAAACCGTTTCAACGTCAAAAATGCTCGTAAAAAAGAGCGCTGGAATACGTATTTCACAAACATATCAATTGTTTTATTGGCAGGAGCGACCTATCTCCTTTTTGGCTGGCAAGGTTTGTTACTTGTCCAAGGTCCAATCTTCCTGATTTCTGGATCAATCGGTGTATGGCTGTTTTATGTGCAGCATACGTTTGAGGATTCTTACTTTGAAGCAGATGAACATTGGAATTATGTGCAGGCAGCAGTAGAAGGCAGTTCTTTTTACAAATTGCCAAAACTCCTTCAGTGGTTAACAGGCAATATCGGTTATCACCATGTCCATCATTTAAGCCCGAGGGTACCGAATTATCATTTGGAGCATGCACATGAGCATAGTGAGCCGCTTCAAAATGTTCCAACCATCACTTTAAAAACAAGTATCGAGTCAATGAAATTTAGACTTTGGGATGAAGAAACCAAAGCATTTGTTACCTTTAAAGAAGCACGTCAGACTAGAAGCACACCTGTCATCAAAGGAGACATTCTCAAGAAGAATGCGTAAACGACGCAAGCTCTTTCTTACAATAGAAGGAGCTTGTTGGTATTTGCAGGATGCGATAACGTGTTCAATTTGATAAAGTAGTGAAAAAGAATGAAAAAATGGAAAAGGTGATTCACGGATGAAAAAACAACTTAAAATTCAAAAATTGCATGGGATTTCTCCCTATATATGGGCCATTTTTTTCATCCTTCCCTTTTATTTTATCATTAAGGCTCCTTCGACTTTAGGCATTGTGATAGGCATTATTTTGAACGTTGTCTTTTTCGCTGTCTATCGTTTTGCCTTTATCGCAAAAGGCTGGTCTTTATATGTATTAGGCCTTCTCTTGATTGCGATTTCTACTGGCTATGTCATGCTCTACAGCTACATTTATTTCGCTTTTTGCATTGCCTATTTCAATGGGCATATTAAAAGAAAAGTACCTTTCTATATCTTATACTATATTCATGTCGGAAGCGCCGCCATTGCGGTGAATTTCAGTCTGATCTTAAAAAAGGGCTGGTTTCTCACGCAAATTCCCTTGGTTCTCATTACACTCATTAGTGCCATTCTCCTCCCCCTTAGCATTCGAAGCAGGAAGGAACGTGAACGGCTCGAAGAGAAATTAGAAGATGCCAATGAACGTATCGCTGACCTTGTAAAAATTGAAGAAAGGCAGCGAATTGCACGTGATCTGCATGATACCCTTGGACAAAAGCTTTCCCTCATCGGTTTAAAGAGTGATCTTGCCCGAAAACTGGTTTATAAAGACCCAGAGCAGGCACGTGCCGAACTGAAAAGTGTCCAGCAAACAGCCAGAACGTCTCTCAATGAAGTTCGGAAAATTGTTTCCTCCATGAAAGGTATTCGGATCAAGGATGAAATGGTGAACATAGAGCAAATTCTCGAAGCGGCCGGGATAGAATTGATCTATGATGAAAAGGAAGCACCGAAACACATCTCTCTTCTCAACGAAAACATTGTGAGCATGTGTATAAAAGAAGCGGTCACCAATATCGTCAAACATAGTGATGCCACAGTCTGTAAAATAACCATTCATCAAAAGTCAAAAGAAGCGGTCATCACGGTTGAAGATGATGGGACATTTAAAGGAGATCATCCCTCCTCTCAAACGAAGGGACATGGCCTTTTAGGGATTAGAGAACGATTGGAATTTGCAAATGGACGCCTTCACCTTGAGACAAAAGATGGGACGAAGCTGATCATGAGCATTCCAAATGATTCAGCAGCAAAAGAAAAGGAGGGAATGAAATGATCAATATCTTTATCGCAGAGGATCAGCAAATGCTGCTTGGTGCGCTCGGTTCACTTCTTGATTTAGAAGACGATATGAAGGTAGTTGGGAAAGGAACGAATGGCCAGGATGCCATCGATTTTGCCCAAAAGCACCCTGTTGATATTTGCTTAATGGATATTGAAATGCCAGGGAAATCCGGACTTGATGCAGCAGAAGAGCTCAAAGGGACAGATGTGAAAATCATCATTTTAACGACCTTTGCCCGCTCTGGTTATTTCCAAAGAGCGCTCAAAGCTGGCGTCAGCGGCTATATGCTTAAAGACAGCCCAAGCGAAGATCTGGCAAGTGCCATTCGGAGCGTGATGAAAGGGAAAAAGGTGTACGCCCCTGAATTAATGGAAGACTTATATAGTGACGAAAATCCTTTAACAGAACGAGAGAAATCGGTCCTAGAACTCGTCGCAGACGGCAAAAACACAAAAGAAATTGCTAAGGAACTCAGCATTAAAAGCGGCACTGTCCGGAACTACATTTCCATTATTTTAGATAAGCTAGAAGTGAAAAACCGCATTGAAGCCATTACACGCTCAAAAGAAAAAGGCTGGTTTAAATAAGAAAAAAGATCAGGACACATGTGCCTTGATCTTTTTTTCTACCAAAAATCCCCCTCTATTTTTATCACCAACTATCAAAATGCAATTGACAACAGACCGCACTCCTATGATATGATATCCGAGTGATAATAATTATCATTATCACTCGTACAATCAAATACCCGGCTTATGTGCCGATTTCAAAGGAGTCTACATTCATGAAGAAAATATTGTTCCCTCTGATGCTCATCTTTGTACTTGCGTTGAGCGCATGTGGCAATAGCAGCAGCTCTTCCTCAAATAAAGGAAATCAATCAACATCATCAGACAAGATTACATATCAATCTGAAAATGGCCCTGTGAAACTGCCAGCGCATCCAAAACGTGTCGTTGTACTCGGTTCTTACACGGGTAATGTCATGTCACTAGGTGTGAACCTAGTCGGCGTCGACTCTTGGTCAAAAAAGAACCCTCGCTTCCAAAAGGAATTGAAAGATGTGGAAGAAGTGTCGGATGCCAATGTCGAAAAAATCATGAAGCTAAAGCCCGATGTCATCATTGGCTTAAGCAATACAAAAAATGTAGAAAAACTAAAAAAAATCGCGCCAACAGTCTTGTTTACGTATAACAAAGTCGATTACCTTCAGCAGCATATTGAAATTGGAAAAGTATTAAACAAAGAAAAAGAAGCCAAAGCATGGGTAAAAGATTTTAAAGAACGCGCAGCTGAAGCTGGGAAAGAAATCAAAGCGAAAATCGGTGAGGATGCGACGGTTTCTGTGTTTGAAAGCGGCACAAAAGATCTTTACGTGTTTGGAGATGCATGGGGCCGCGGCACAGAAATCCTCTACCAAGAAATGAAACTAAAAATGCCTGAAAAAGTGAAAGAAAAAGCATTAAAAGCTGGCTACTATGCGGTTTCACAAGAAGTGATTCCTGAATTTGCTGGAGACTATATGATCATAAGTAAAAACAGCGAAATGGACAATTCCTATCAAAACAGTGAAATCTACAAGTCCATCCCTGCTGTGAAAAAACATCGTGTGTATGAGGCAAATGCAGAAGAATTCTATTTTAATGATCCGCTCACGCTCGACTATCAACTATCATTCTTTAAAAAGCACTTTTTAGGTAAATAAACTGAAGCAAGGGAACCCTTCCCTTGCTTTTTTCTTGTCTGCTTCTAGCGGCAGCGCTTTTTTTCCGCTACAATTACATACAAGCGAATACAAAAAGTGTGGTGCTGGTTTTGTTTAAAATTTTACTGATTGAGGACGATACAACCCTCTTCCAAGAAATCAAAGAACGTCTAGTTAACTGGTCCTATGATGTTTATGGGATTCACGATTTTCAACAGGTCATGCAGGAATTCACTTCTGTTCAGCCTGATCTCGTCATTATTGATATACAGCTCCCAAAATACGATGGCTTTCATTGGTGCCGGATGATTCGGCATCATTCAAATGTACCTATTATCTTCCTCTCCTCTCGTGACCACCCTGCTGATATGGTCATGTCGATGCAGCTCGGTGCCGATGATTTTGTACAAAAGCCCTTTCACTTTGACGTGCTCATTGCCAAAGTCAGTGCCGTTCTTCGCAGAGTGCATGATTATAATGCAGAACCTGCCAGCCTAAAGGTATGGTGTGGCGCTACGATTGATCTAGAAAAAAACACCGTCACAAATGACCATGGTGAAGTGGAATTAACGAAAAATGAACTATTTATTCTTAAGGAATTGATTCAGCATAAAAATCATATTGTCAGCCGTGAATCACTCATTCAAGCATTGTGGGAGGATGAACGGTTTGTCAGTGACAACACACTGACCGTAAACGTCAATCGCCTAAGAAAAAAACTAGATGAGATCTCCCTTGGCACCTACATTGAGACAAAAGTGGGTCAAGGCTATCTTGCAAAGGAAAAGGATGATCACTGATGCTGCAAGCATTTTTAAAAGAACGAAGAAGCTGGATCCTGTTCTTTCTTAGTTTGCAGCTCCTCATTCTGTTTGTTGCTTATTTGGATACGACCATTCCAATGGCGTCTCTTTTTTATATTGTGTTATTATCTACGTTTTTCATGATCGTCTTTCTCTTTTTCCGATATCGTAAAGAAACGGCGTATTATGAGCGGCTGAAAGAATGGGATGATCATATTGATCATCAAATGCGGCTCACTCCATCTTCCCCATTTGAACAGCTTGTACATGATGCGACGTCAGAGCAAATTGCCCGCTATCGGCAAATGGCAGCAGAACAGCAAATCGCCCTTGAAGAAGAGAAGGATGAATTGCTCTCATGGATACATGAAGTGAAAACACCTCTCACAGCGATGCACTTAATGATTGACCGCTTAACAGAGCAGCCGCTGAAATCGAATATGACGTATGAATGGCTCAGAATTCATTTATTACTCGATGCCCAGCTGCACCAAAGCAGAATACGTCATATCGAAAATGATTTATTTATTGAACAGCTTGACCTGCAAAGCATCTTAGCGAAGGAAATCAAAGCGCTCCAATCATGGTGCATGCAAAAAGGAATCGGCTTTGAACTCACGCTAGAAGAACGTCACGTATTAAGTGATACAAAATGGTTATCCTTTATGATCAGACAGGTGCTCACAAATGCAGTTAAGTACAGTCATTCGTCCGATATTGCCATTGAAAGCAAGCGAATGAATGACCAAGTGATGCTGACGATCTCAGATCAAGGCAGAGGGATAGACCCAAGAGACCTGCCGCGTATTTTTGAAAAGGGTTTTACCTCAACAAGACATCACAATGACACCGCCTCAACAGGAATGGGGCTTTATTTAACGAAAAAAGGAGCAGACGCTCTTCATATCAAGATCGAGGTCAACTCCACGATAGATCAAGGCACAACCTTCACCTTTATTTTTCCGAAAAAGAATGATTTTGTGCATATTGCGAGCATGTGACAACAATGTCACATGCTCGTCTGTTTTGTTCGCCAAATCGAAGGAAATCCGGCGGGCTTCTTTTTATACTAGAGGTATCAATTAAATAGAAAAAGGGGATCGACAAATGAACATTTTAGAAGCTCGCAAAATATATAAAAGCTACGGAAATAAATTCAACAAACAAGAGGTGCTGAGCGGCATTGATTTGACCATTGAAGCCGGAGAATTTGTCAGCATTATGGGGCCATCAGGCTCGGGGAAAACAACCCTTCTAAACGTATTGTCCTCTATCGATCATGTATCCAGCGGATCGATTCGTATCGCAGATGCTGAGATGACACAGATGAAGGATCAGCAGCTCGCAGAATTCAGAAAAAAGCAGCTTGGCTTTGTTTTTCAGGATTATAACTTACTTGATACACTCACGGTCAAAGAGAACATCCTCTTGCCATTATCCATCTCCAAAACGCCGAAAAAAGAAGCTTTTGAACGTTTTCAACAGCTCGCGGAGGACATGGGCATCTATGAACTAAGAGACAAATATCCGAATGAACTCTCTGGTGGGCAAAAGCAGCGGACATCAGCGGTTCGCGCCTTCATTCATGAGCCGAGTCTTATTTTCGCGGATGAACCTACCGGAGCGCTTGATTCCAAATCTGCATCTGATCTACTCAATAAGCTGCAAGATTTCAATCGCAAACGAAAAGCGACCATAGTCATGGTGACACATGATCCTGTCGCAGCCAGCTATTCAAGACGTGTCATTTTTATCAAGGACGGACAGATCTATACTCAGTTGAATAAAGGTGCTTTAGAGAGAAAGATGTTTTTCGAGGATATTATGAAAACGCAAGGTGTCTTAGGCGGTGTGAAGCATGAACATTAATCAGCTCGTCTTCCGTAACCTGAAGAAAAATTTGAAGAATTACTATTTATATGTGTTTGCTCTCGTGTTTAGTGTGGCGCTCTACTTTTCTTTTGTCACCTTGCAGTACTCACCAGCACTTGATGATGTAAAAGGGTCCATTAAAGGCGGTGCGTCGATTAAAGCCGCTTCGGTACTGCTCATTGCCATTGTTGGGATCTTCCTGTTATATGCGAACAGCATTTTTATTAAACGCCGAGGGAAAGAAATAGGTCTCCTGCAGCTCATTGGCATGACGAAACAAAAAATTGCCAAACTGCTCAATGCAGAAAATTTCATCCTATATGTGTTCTCAATGGCTGTTGGTATCATAGCTGGATTTATCGGTTCAAAGCTCATGCTGATGGTGCTATTTAAAGTAACAGGCGTTAATGCCATCGCGCATCTGCATTTTTCAGGCATGGCCCTTCTGCAAACGCTCATTGTCTTTTTCATCATCTATGGATTAATTATGCTAAGAAATAGACGGTTTATTAGTAAACAGACAATTTTATCTTTGTTTAGAACCACGTCTTCTACAGAGCAGCGTGTGAAAAAGATCTCTGTGTTTGAAATCATCGTTGGGGTTTTCGGTATTGTCTTGATCAGCTCAGGCTATTATATTTCTTCTCAGCTTTTTAGCGGCTCATATACGTCCATGCTTGAGTTATTTTCAGCCATGATTTATATTCTAGCCTCTGTCATTATCGGTACCTTTCTCTTTTATAAAGGCTCTGTTTCTTTCATTGCCAATATTGTACGTAAAAGAAAAAATGGCTATCTCGCCATTCATGAAGTCCTGTCTTTGTCATCTATTATGTTTCGATTAAAATCAAATGCACTGCTTTTAACGATTATTACAACCGTATCTGCACTTGCCATCGGGTTGTTATCTTTAAGCTACATTTCCTATTACTCAGCAGAAAAAACGGCTGAACAACAGATTCCCTCACATTTTGTCATGGGCTCAGAGAAAGAAGCCGATACCTTCACTCGTGCACTTTCTGACAAACATATTGCGTATGAAAAAAAGCAGTTCAAGGTCATTCAAGCGGATTTTGATGCACATAAGATCATGGATTCGGAATTAGAAAGTTTGAATAAGAATCCAAGAGTCTTGACACTGCCTGTGATCAGTGAGAAAAATGCACCTAATATTCATGTAGAAAACAACGAAGTCATCTTAAGCGGCTACAGTGATTTATTGAAGAAATTCATGCCGATTCAAAGCTCAGGTGATGTAAAACTTCTCATCAAGAAGCCGCTTGATTTAAAAGTCATTGATATGAAGAAAGATTACATCATCTCTTACAAATTCACTTTTGGCGGTCTGCCTGTTGCCGTCGTCAGTCAAAATGTCTTTGAGAAGCTTGACCAGCAGAAAGATCCTAAACTGCAGCTTGAGAATAATCAATATAACGCGGTCAATATAAAAGATGATAAAAACCTTGAACAAGCCAATGATGTGTTTACATCTTTAAAACTAGGTGACGACAGCATGTCTCAATTAGCTTCAGCTCAGCAGCAAAAGCAAACAATGGGACTGATGATGTTTGTGGTTGGATTTTTAGGTCTAAGCTTCCTTGTGACATCAGGCTGTATTTTATACTTCAAACAGATGAATGAAAGTGAAGAAGAACAAAGCTCGTACACGATCTTACGTAAGCTTGGCTTTACAGAGAAAGATCTATTAAAAGGCATTCGACTCAAACAGCTATTTAACTTTGGGATTCCGCTCATCATCGGATTGCTGCACAGCTACTTTGCAGTTCAGTCTGGCTGGTTTTTATTCGGCGGTGAACTGTGGACACCAATGCTCATCGTCATGTCGATTTATACGGTTTTATATTCTGTCTTCGGATTCCTATCTGTCCAGTATTACAAAAAGGTCATTAAAGAATCCTTGTAATGAATTCCCCATAGGCCGCTGCCTATGGGGATATGTTTGTTTACGATGGAGTTGATTCAAACTTGTGCGATAGAATATGATCTCTTGCCGCATAAGCTTTGCGTTTGACCTCTTCTAGGTTCACACCAACAAGCTTTCCGCTTCGTTTCACTGCTTTTCCAGCCACATAGACAGAATCAACATTTGAAGGATGTGCCGTTTGGACAACCGCTCCAGCCGGATCTGTCATCGGCAGAAGATTCATGCTTGTCCGGTCGATCAGGATGAAATCAGCTTCTTTTCCAGGTGTGAGTGAGCCAATTTTATGATCAAGCTGTAATGCACGAGCCCCATTGATCGTTGCAGCTTCAAGCATTTGATGAGCAGAAATCCCAAGTTCAGGTCCTGGCATGATTCCCTCCATCAGCAATGATTGATTTTGAAGCGCGCGCTCTGCCTGAAGTCCGAATTTCATTTGAGCAAACAAATCTCCGCCTGTCGCTGTTACCACATCTACACCGAGCGTTGGAAGAACACCTTGTTCAATCGCAAGTCCTGTTACAGGATAACCGTGACCCATCATCATCTCAATTTCAGGTGTAATAGATATGGAGCTTCCGCTGTCTGCCAGCATCTTCATTTGATCCGCATCGATTGCATTGATATGCACCATGTTGAGGTCAGGTCCGAGTAACCCTGCTTTGTGAAGCCGCTCAATCGAACGATCCTCCGCTCCCCAATTCCCAAAGCCAATGTGCATACTGCATAAAGCATCTAGAGACCGGGCTGTTTCAATTTCAAATACTGAAGTCTCCCATGAGGAAAACTCTGGTCCACGAATCGCAAGCCCCATCGTCAAGAGCTGATCTGATGATTGAAAATGCGCTTTTTTCACGCGTGCTGCGTCCTCCATATTGGTGAGCGTGCTCTCCCTATCCCAATACTCAGCATCTCCAGAAGAGCCAAAAGCAAAAACAGCTCGAATGCCCGCATCTTTTAATCCTCCGATCAGCTCTTCTGTATGATCCATTGAATTGATCATCGTCCAGTCTAAAAATGTGGTCACTCCTGCATCTAACGCCTCTAATGCCCCTAAATAATTTGCGATTCGATCATCGGATGGGCGTCTCATCGCACCATAGTTACCATAATAGATTTTGCTCAAATATGTCTGCAAAGACCAATCTGTGCCTATGCCTCTGATGACAGACTGCCACACATGACGATGTGTATCCACAAGCCCTGGCATGATCACCATATCGGACGCATCGACAATGTCAGCATCATTTGCTTCAATTAAAGGTCCGACCTCTAAAATGTGTGTCCCTTCAATTAATAAATCTCCCTTTTCTAAAAAACCTAAAGTTGGATCAAGTGTTAAAATCGCTGCATCTTTAAACAATGTTTTCTTCATCCATATCCCCCTTTTCAAATGACGAGGAAGAGTTCCCCCACCCTCACTGTCATTTTAAAACATAAAAGGATCGAATTAGAAGAAAAGTGACTTCACCAACTGTTTTATGAGCTGATTTTTTTGAAATAGTTGTAGATACGTTTTAATTTGGCCTCATGTTTCCCTTTTGGGCTTTCCATCATGCCGAACTCAAAAAACTTCACAGGTTTGATTCCGACATATTGTAAGAGGGCTCTTTTCATTAACATCTTGTGTGCATTTTGCAAAAAGAATAAAGGGTAGTTGGTTGGCCCTTGCATTGTCGATACACAAACAGCACTTTTTCCTTTTAACAGTCCTTCTGGAAGCAGCCCGCCTGTTTGACGGTAAGCAAAAGTCGCAGCAAACATGCGGTCAATAAAGCCAAGCAGCATGGCTGGCGGCCGCCCCCACCAAATGGGATAAACGAACACGATTTTATCTGCCCATTTGATCTTTTCCTGATACACCCGAATGTCAGGGTCCTTATGCATATCACGCCTTTTTTTCTCTTCATTAAAAATCAGCACAGGATCAAATTCTTCTTTGTATAAATCGATGATTTCCACTTCATGAACAAGTGAATTTTCTTCACTGCCTTTCATTATTTCTTTTAAAAAAGCACCATTTAAACTATTGTGATGAGGGTGAGTATAAATAATGAGTAGATTCATGTGTTGTCTCCTTTTGTTATCATTTGATAACTAAATGATATACCCCTCTTAATTAGTTGTCAAATGATAATTGTTTTTTGATAATAATTTTGGTATGTTACATAGGAGGTGATAAACATGAAGCATCCCCATTTCTTCAAGGAATTCGTAGCATTTGCTTCTACTTTTTCAGAGCTAAAACATGCCCTGATGAGCAAAGTCAAACCGGCTGACCTAACGACCTTACAATACTTAATTCTAGAGCAGCTAGCTGTCAGCGAACCGCTTACGCCTAGTGAAATTGCCGACTGTCAGCACATGTCTCTTCCAAATGTCAGCAGAGAACTAAAAAAACTGCACGAGAAACAATTCATTGCTAGAGAAGAAGACCGTGATGACAAACGAAAACATGTCATTAAGCTGTCTGACAAAGGCCGTGCTTGTATGAACGAAGTCTTCCAGCATATCGAAGGGATGCTATTAGACAGCCTATCTTCCTCGGATATAGAACAAATGGATGATATCGTACAAGCTCTCCGCCTATTAAATCAAACGATTTTCAAAAAAGGACCTAAAAAAGCATGAGCGTATCGCTCATGCAAAGGATTTTTTATTTTATTAATCAAGAGATGCTAAAAAATATGTAATGAGACCGACAATGGGAATGATCGGGATCATGAATTTCAATGTGGTACTGGTATTCTTATATAAATTCCATAGCAACACTGGTATACCAAATGTCAACGTATCAAAAACAGCAAGAACTATTCCCTTTCGCTGTTCTTTATGAGCCATTCTAAAAACCCCCATTTACCAAACTTTTTTCACACAATAACCGGCTAATCCTGCAGATATTCCTCCATTAATCACTGCGCATGCTATACAGCTAGCAGGTCCCGTTAAACAAATATAATAACACGCTCCTAAAACCATTTAACGTAGCGGAAGAGATTCATTCGGGCCGCTTTGCTTTTTTAAGCAGTTCCAAAACTTGTTCCAACTAAAACTCGTTTGAATTTCTGAATCATCTGCCTGGAAAATTTTTTTATTTAATTCCATCATATCTTGCTTTGCACCATTTTCACCATAGGTAAAAGATCCTTTTAAAAACTCCCCTTTTTGGTTGATATGGAACTTATTTTTCAATTTTCCATTTTGGAAGAAATATGAGTGCAAATTTCCTTTCTCATCGTATTCTGCAAGTTGAATATAGTAAGCTTTTATTTGGCTCAATGAAACTGAAATGAAGGAAACATTGTCTAACAGCTGATTATCTGACTTCTTCTTTTTAAGATAAAAGTAAACAACATCCGTTTCAGCAGCGTTCAGATGAACCGCTGCACTTTCTCCATTTAATAGATAACCTTTCTTTTGGGCTAATTCTTTTGCCTTTAAAAATTGAGAGCTTTTTTTTGCCTTTTTTATGAGTTTTTCTTCTGTTTTAACATTTTGTATCTTTTTAAAAGGCTCCTCCTCCTTTATGGTAATAGCTTTTCCTACAGGAAATTGTCCGAATAAAAGTGCTATAAACAATAGCACACAAAACATTTTTCTTAACTTCATCATATATCCTCCTTTAGCAAATTTCATAAAATTATAACCTCTAAAGGAAAATAATGTAATAGACCTTTTTGCCAATAAAACCCACTAGTGGTAATGTATCATATATCCTATTTCTTATCATTTCCTATAGGCAATTGAATGTGATCTTCCTCTTGCGATGATAGTGACACTGGCTGAGGAGCCTTTCCAATACACAAAAAAAGCGCCGGACCTTACCTTCCAAGCGCTTCTTTGCTTTATCCTCTATGTATTTTATAAAATCAATTGATACGCAATGTATAACGCGACAAGCCAGATCATGACCGCTGAAGCTTTATTGATACGGTTCATCCACTTGCCGTTTGTATCTAACTTCCCTAGCATCTTCCCTAAAAGCGCAAGCCCAATAAACCATAACCAGGACACGATGATACAAGCGAGTGTAAATGCCAGTTTTTCTGCCCCGCTATATTGAAGCGAATTTGTTCCAATCACACCAATTGTATCGAGAATGGCGTGGGGATTTAAAAGTGAAACTGAACAGGCAAAGACAATTTGCTTTCTCGCAGGCATAAATTCCTGCTTCTCTTTATCACCTGATGATGAGCTTGTGTTCCACACGGACCATCCCATATAAACTAAAAAACAAAATCCAATGATATAAAGACCGATTTGCAGTACAGGAATGGTGAACACCACAACAGAAACCCCAATGACAGCTAATGCAATTAATAGTGTGTCACAAAGAGCAGCAGTGATAACGACAGGTAAGGCCTGATATAATCGCGGCTGAAGCGCTCCTTGCTGAAACACAAATACATTTTGTGCGCCCAATGGTAAAATGAGACCAAAGGCAAGCACAATTCCATGAATGATGGCAATGAACATCTTCTAACATTCTCCTTTTCCAGCAATTCTTACACATTTTATCATAGAACATCATGACCGCTTCCAGCGGATTTGATTTTCCGTAAAAAAAAGCGCTGGATGCTTCCATCCAAACGCTTTTCGTTTATTCATCATGATCCTTTTCGTGCAAGCTCTCTTTCTCTCAGCTCGACACGGCGGATTTTCGCTGACGGTGTTTTTGGCAGTTCGTCAATGAATTCAATTTCTCTTGGGTATTTGTAAGGTGCTGTTGTGTTTTTCACATGTGTCTGCAGCTCTTTGATCAGCTCATCACTTTGTGCTGATCCATCACGCAGGACGACATATGCCTTCACAATTGATCCTCTGATTTCATCTGGACTAGCCACAACCGCACATTCTTTGACTGCTGGGTGTTTGATCAGTGCATCTTCTACTTCAAACGGCCCAATGGTATAGCCTGAGCTGACGATGATATCATCTCTGCGGCTTTCAAACCAGAAGTACCCATCTTCGTCTTTTTTCGCGCGGTCACCGGTAATAAAGTAATTTCCGCGGCGCTGCGCTTTTGTACGCTCTTCATCTTTGTAGTATTCCTTAAATAGCGCCGGCGTTTCGAGATGGACCGCAATGTCACCAACTTCTCCAGGAGCGCATACGCTGCCGTCCTCATCAATGATCTCGACTTCGTTGCCAGGTGTTGGTTTTCCCATACTGCCTGGCTTGATGTCCATTCCTTTTAGCACCCCTACGAGCAGTGTGCTTTCTGTTTGGCCATAGCCATCTCGTACTTCTATATCGAAATGCTTTTTGAATGTATCAATGACTTCACGGTTCAACGGCTCTCCCGCAGAAACGGCACTATGCAGCTTTGGCAGCTCGTACTGACTCAAGTCATCTACTTTCGCCATAAAACGATATTCTGTCGGGGTACAGCATAGGACATTGATTTCATTTTTTTGAAGCAGCTCTAAGTACGTATTTGGATTGAATTTCCCTCCGTATACAAAGCCTTCTGCTCCACTTCCTAACACTGATAAGAGAGGGCTCCACACCCATTTTTGCCAGCCTGGTCCTGCTGTCGCCCATACTTTATCTCCCTCATTAATAGAGAGCCATGCTTTGGCAGCTGTGCGTAAATGTGCATACGCCCATCCGTGTGTATGAACAACCCCTTTTGGATGACCTGTCGTACCAGATGTATAGGATAAGAACGCCATGTCTGTACGTGTTGTTGGAGCCATTTGCAGCTCACTTGATTGTTGATCCTTTTGCGCTAGAATATTTGTCCAGCCATAATCGTTTTCACCGATTGAGAATGTTTTAAATTCGTTTGGCTGATTGGTTCCGTCGAACGATTGAATGAATGAAGAGTAAACAATCGCTCCCTTTGCTTCTGCATGTTCAATTCGGTAATCTAAATCTTTTGCACGCAGCATTTCTGAACAAGGAATGACGACCATTCCTGTTTTCAAAATTGCTAAATAAATGCTGTATGCCTCTAGCATGCGCGGCACCATCACAATGATTTTATCGCCTTTTTTAAAGCCTGCATTTAATAATACATGACCAATTTTATTTGCTTCTTCCACTAAAGCTGCATACGTCACATGCGCTTCGTGGCCATTTCCATCCTGCCAGTGCAGGGCCATTTTCTCCTTGTCATGACTGAACGCTTCAATCTCACTGACTAAGTTATATTGTTCTGGTGCAATTAAGTCTTCTCTTTTCATGGTACAGCTCCTTTTAGCCTCTTTCTATGAAACGAAACATGTTTCAATTTACCTATTCTAACACTCATAACTGAAAAATGCTTGAATTAGGACCTACTCCTAGTATTATGCCATAATTTTTTTCATTCGTCTTCTTTTTTAGAAATATTCAAACTATTTTTATGTACAAAAAGAAAAGAGCGGGAATGATCCCGCTCCTAAGCCATAACTTTTTAATTGTGTGTCTTAGAAAGATCCGCCACCCATATGTTGTTGAGCGTAAGATACAAGACGCTTAGTGATTTCTCCACCAACTGATCCGTTAGCGCGAGATGTTGTTTCTGCACCAAGGTTTACACCGAATTCAGAAGCGATTTCGTACTTCATTTGGTCGATTGCTTGTGCAGCGCCTGGTACTAGTAATTGGTTAGAACTGCTTTGTCTGTTTTGTTGAGCCATGTGTTCTCACCTCCTTGTGAATATAGAATGTGTAGAAACACATGACTTCATGCGGTTGATTTTATGGTAATTATTATGAAATTTTTGTTTTAGAATAAATCAGCGAATTCGTCTGCCGCTTTCTTCTCATTTGTGACGATGATCGTTTCCATTTGATCCACTGCCTCGTCGAGCATCGGCTCGAAATCAGCAAAGCTTTCGTAGCGTTCTACTTTCTCAAGCTTTGGTTTTGTTTTAGGAGATGGCGGCGTAAAGATCGTGCAGCAATCCTCGAAAGGCTGAATACTTGTCTCGTAAGTGCCAATTCGTCTCGCTTCATCAATAATGTCATTTTTATCAACAGCAATGAGCGGTCGAATGATTGGTGTATTGGTCACATGGTTAATCGCATACATGCTTTCCAGTGTCTGACTTGCGACTTGTCCAAGGCTTTCACCAGTAATAATCGCAAGAGCATCACGCTTCGCTCTTATTTTATCAGCTATTTTCAGCATCATTCTTCTTGTTGATGTCATCGTATAGTTTTCAGGTACTTGTTTGTGAATCAGCTCTTGAATTTTTGTAAAAGGAACGATGTGAAGCTTCACTTCGCCTCCATATGCTGCTAAGCATTCTGTAAGATCAATGACCTTTTGCTTGGCACGTTCACTTGTATATGGGGGGCTAAAGAAATGTACAGCCTCAATTTGAATCCCGCGTTTCATCGCTTGATAGCCGGCAACTGGGCTGTCAAAGCCGCCTGAAAGCATGAGCATCGCTCTTCCGCTTGAACCAACGGGCAGGCCGCCAGCACCCTTGACATCTTTAAATGTAATATACGTCGCATGTTCTCTTATTTCAATGCGCAAATGTACATCCGGCTGTTTGACATTGACCGTTAAGTTTTCCGTATTCTTCAGCACATGTCCGCCAATTTCGCGGTTCATTTCATTTGAATCAAGTTCAAATTGTTTATAAGAGCGTTTCGTTGAGACCTTAAATGTATTTCCTTGTTCATATACTTCCTGTACCGCTGTGAGTGACGCTTCTTTGATGGCATCGAGATTTGTCTCACATTTCACCGCAAGACTAAAGCTTTGTATGCCAAATACACCTTTAAGCTGTTCTGAAATCGGTTCAGGGTCTTCTCCGTTCAGCATGATCGTGATGCGGTCTCTGTCAGATGCATACTTTAATGCTTCAAAGTCTTTCAATACAAACCGGATATGCTGCCTTAGTTTTTCAATAAATTTCTTTCTATTCTTCCCTTTTGTTGAAATCTCACCAAAACGGACTAAAATATGATCATATTTCATGCTGTTATCTCATTCCTTTTAGTTTTTTTACACTTTGTGCGATCGATGTGATGATTTGCGGCGCTAGCTCTGGTCCTTGTCCAAATGTCAAACTGATTCTCATACTGCTTTTGGCCACTTCTTCTGCTTTCCCCATCGCTAGCAGCACACGGCTTGGCTCTTTTTTCTTGGCTGAGCAGGCAGAGGTTGTCGAGACATACATGCCTTCTTTTTCAAGCATATGGAGAAGAACCTCGATTTGAATACCTGGCACTGAAAAATTCACAATGTGCGGCGCACTTTGCGTCAGCGGTGTGTTGATGACAATACCTTCTATTTCTCCAAGCTGTTTTTGCAGCTGCGTTTTTAAGTTAAGCATTTCATCATGATAATTTTTCAGCCGTTCGAATGATTGTTTCATGGCTTTTGCTAAGCTGACAGCACCAGCAGGGTTTTCAGTACCTGACCGTAGTCCTAATTCCTGCTCCCCTCCTGTGATGAAAGGGGCAAGCACAACATCTTTTTTTAAAAAGAGCGCTCCTGTCCCTTTTAAGCCATGAATTTTGTGGCCAGATATCGTCAAAAGATCCACATCCAGCTGTTTATTAAGTGCTACTCTGCACATTCCCTGGACCCCGTCGACATGAAAAAGGGCATTTTCGGCATGCTCACGAATGATGCCAGCAGCTTCTTCAATCGGCTGGATGGCACCCGTTTCGTTATTGACATGCATCATGCTGACCAGTACTGTATCAGGGCGTAGCACTTCTTTTAAATGATTCATATCAGCATGGCCATGCTCATTTACTTGAATATAGGAGATATCAAAACCAAATAAAGCCTTCAGCTGTTCAAACGATTCGATGACAGAGGGGTGTTCAATTGCTGTTGTCACAATATGTTTCCCCCGGTTCATTTTGGCTAGAGCTGCTCCTTTAATGGCAATGTTATTTGCTTCTGTTGCGCCAGAAGTGAAAATAATCTCATATTGTTTCAATCCTGTATAGTGAAGCATTTGTTTTCTCGTTTCACTTAGCAGCCGGCTGGCATCAATTCCGAGCTGATGAAGCGAAGACGGATTACCAAAAAAACGCTCACTCACTTGCTGATATACTTGTAAAACCTCTGGATAAGGCTTGGTTGTTGCACTATTATCAAGATAGATCATATTGTAACTCCTTACAAAAAGCTTAAAAAATAAATGCATTTATATGTTACCATAATGAAGTCAGACAGAGAATTTTCTGAAAATGGCAGTTGACAACTTTTCATTTTCACTATATCATCCATAGTGCAATTGTCACACGATCATCCAAATTGTCAGAATATTTTAATTTGACACACTACACTGATTAAGGAGGAACTATTTTGAAAAATAGTTTAAGTATAAAAGAGACGCTAGCCATTGGTCTAATGCTTTTTGCATTATTCTTTGGCGCAGGAAATATGATTTTCCCACCTGTTCTTGGACAATATGCGGGTGAGAATGTATGGCTTGCCATCGGTGGATTTTTACTCACAGGAGTAGGTCTTCCGCTTCTAGGGGTGATTGCAGTCGCCCTTACAGGTACCGGTGCAAAAGGCCTTGCGGATAAAGCGCACCCAAAATTCGGGACCATCTTCACCGTTATTCTGTATTTATCCATCGGACCATTTTTCGCTATTCCGCGAACTGGTACGGTTTCATACGAGATAGGATTAGCTCCATTTCTGTCAGGGGCACAGTCCACTTCATGGGTACCACTATTCATCTTTACCGTTGTGTTTTTCACTATTTCATACCTGCTTGCTTTAAATCCTTCAAAGCTGGTTGATCGAATTGGTAAAATTTTGACACCGATCTTATTAACTGTTATTGCCATTATTGTCATTAAAGCCATTGCTACGCCAATGGGAATGATCGGTGCTCCTGATGCAACATATGAAGCAAACCCGCTCTTCACTGGATTTTTAGAAGGCTATAAAACAATGGATGCTCTTGCTTCTATCGTATTTGGGATCGTCGTGGTGACGGCTGTTAAGGAAAGAGGCATCACGGAGCGTAAATCTCTTGCAGCGGCTTGTATTAAAGCAGGACTCGTGGCAGCTGTTGGGCTGGCATTGGTGTACATTTCACTTGCTTATGTGGGTGCTTCAAGTCCCGATGCGACGGGAATGGTTGGAGCAAATGACGGCGGCAAACTGCTTTCACTTTCTGCCAACTTTTTATTCGGTTCTGCTGGAAACATTGTACTTGGCGCAGCCATTTTATTCGCTTGTTTAACGACTAGTGTTGGACTTATTTCATCCTGTGGAGAATATTTTTCAAAGCTCATCCCTAGCCTTTCTTATCGCACAGTCGTTCTAATTGTTTCTTTATTTAGTACACTGGTTGCAAACCTTGGTTTGGCACAAATTATCTCTCTATCTGTTCCAGTTCTTGTGACAATCTATCCACTGGCAATTGTCATTATTTTATTGTCATTCCTTGATCGCTGGATTAACGGAAGAAGACTCATTTATATCGTATCTCTTATCTTTACTGGTTTCTTTGCCATCATTGATGGATTATTAGCTGCCAAAGTGAACCTCGGTGACTTGCCTGACATCTTAGATTCAATCGTACCGTTTTACGATTTAGGCATTGGCTGGATCTTACCAGCTATTATCGGTGCTGTGGTTGGTTTACTTATTTCGATGTTTACCAGCCCGCCCAAACAGCTCGCCTCATAGTCATAAACCGAAACATCCCCTTCTTCATTGGAAGGGGATGTTTTTTATTGTTCTCCATATACTAAAATAGAAAAATTCATGACTTTTGTACGAAAACACATGTTGACATCAGGCGTACATCCTTTATAATTAGTGAATGTTAATGATGAACGGTTACTTAGCAACTAATTAACAGAATATTTCAACATAATAATGGAGGCTTTAAATGCAATGAAGGCAACTTTGTCGACGAAAGATACAGTTATTATCGGTTTTATGTTATTTGCTCTATTCTTCGGCGCCGGAAATATGATTTATCCACCAGAGCTTGGGCAATATGCTGGGCAAAATGTGTGGAAAGCAATGGGCGGATTTTTATTAACAGGTGTCGGTTTACCTCTTCTAGGGATTATTGCGATCGCTTTAACAGGTCGAGATGCGAAAGGATTAGCTGATAAAGCTCACCCAGCTTTTGGAACAGCGTTTACCGTCATTTTATATTTATCTATTGGGCCGCTTTTCGCTATTCCTCGTACAGGAACGGTTTCATATGAAATTGGTGCATTACCCTTTTTAGCAGGTGTACCAGCTTGGCTCTCACTTCTTTTATTCACACTTGTCTTTTTTGGTATTACATATTATCTTGCTCTAAATCCAACGAAGATTGTGGATCGTGTAGGGAAAGTGTTAACACCAATTAAATTTACGATTATTTTTATTATTATTGTCAAAGCCATTTTAACGCCGATGGGCGCCGTTGGCACACCTGATGTATCCTATAGCAGCGGATCATTTTTCAAAGGATTTCTAGAGGGCTATAAAACAATGGATGCTCTTGCTTCTATTGTGTTTGGGGTTGTTGTCATCAACGCCATTAAAGGACGCGGTGTGACAAGTAAAAAGGCACTGACTTCTGCTTGTATCAAAGCGGGTCTGATTGCAGCTTGCGGATTAACATTTGTTTATCTATCTCTTGCTTATTTAGGCGCTTCAAGTACACACGCCATTGGTTTTGTTGGAGATGGCAGTAAAATCTTGGCTCAGTCTTCTCAATTCCTATTTGGCAGTTTAGGAAATATTGTGTTGGGTGCCGCGATTACGGTTGCTTGTTTAACAACAAGTATCGGTCTCGTTACATCATGCGGAGAGTATTTCTCAAATTTATTACCTAAACTTTCTTATAAAATGGTCGTAACACTAGTGACATTATTTAGTTTTATCATTTCAAATTTTGGACTTGCTCATATTATCGCTTTCTCTGTACCAGTTTTAACTGCCATTTACCCGCTAGCGATTGTCATCATTGTGTTATCGCTGGCAGATAAATGGCTTGGTCAAAGAAGACCTGTTTATGTCCTTACTCTGATTTTAACTGGCTGCGTCAGTTTGTTTGACGGCTTAGTAGCAGCGAAACTCCCGATTGGACCAGTGGAGGAACTCTTTCAAACGATATTACCTTTATATGACCTTGGTATTGGCTGGGTTGTTCCTGCTATTTTCGGAGTGGTCATTGGGTTCGTTCTTTCTCTTTTCACTTCTTCTGCTTCCCAAAAGCGGGAGAAACAAGCATCTTAACAGAAAAAAGCTGAAGTCCTGTAAATGGACTTCAGCTTTTTTATTGGTGCTGATACTCTTTTTCTTGCTGAGCTAACAGCTTTTGGACAGCTCCGGGTGATGTTTTTTCAACAGCCGCAGCTGCTATATCAAATGATCCGTTGTAATCGTAAGCGTAAAATCTTCGTTCCGCCTCTTTTAGTTGTTCTGAAAGAATGTGGTTTTGGCTTCTAAAACGATTGCCGTATTGAATGATTCGTTCAATTTGATCCACTTTACTGAGCATTTCTTCTGTCTCATCCACAACATTTCTGACTGTGTCAGAGGCTTCTTTTAATTGTTGATTCACTGCCGGCATGTTGAGCGGCAGGTTTTCCAGCTGCTCATGCACTTGCTGGATCATCTCCTGCGCTTTTTCAGCCCGCTCTTTCATCTCAGCAGGTACACCTGGGATATTGCTTTTATGCAGCTGGCGGACTGTATCTGTCAGCATGGTTTTGAGCTCAGCCAGTGTTTCTCTCGCTTGTAATTCTTCTTTTCTTAATGATTGTAGATGACCTTTAAATGTGTCATGCAATGCTTTTGCATCATCGATAAACGTCTCCAGCTGATTGATTTCATCCATTAATAATGAATATGCCACGTGGTCACGATCAAGCTTCTCGCGGATTTGTTTCATCAGCTTTTCAATTTCTTCTAAACGTTTTTCGAATGCTTTCTGTTGATCGAGCTCTCCTGCTGTCAGCTTGTAGCTTTCTTTCACAAGAGCCGTTTCTGCCTTTGTTTGTGTGTGATCTTGTTCGATCTTCTCGAATGCTTCTGTGAGCTCAGGCATTTTGCTTTTGATTTCCTGACCTGCTTCTACTTCCGCCTCCAGCTGATCATACAGCGTCTCAATCGCATCATTGATCATTTGCAGAATGCTTGATGCCTCTTCTAAATTGAGTTCATCAATGAGCAATTTTTCCGCTCTCGCAAGCTGTTTGTTTAAAGTCTCCAGCTCTTTCGTGATCTGGATATGCTCCAGCTTGTAGCCTTTTTCTGTCATTTCTTGATATCCGTCTTTCAGCTTCGTCAGCTGACCTGGTACGGTCTGTTTGCAGTCTGCAATAAGCTTTGGTACATCATTGATATATAGCTGAAGCTGGTCGAGTCTGCGGTCTTGCTCAAGCAAAATCTTTCTTGCTTTCATGTAGTTTCCGTTTTCTGTTTCTTCCTCGTACTGCTTGATCCCTTCCCAGGCCTCATCTAAGTCCTGCTCCATTTTGTCATATAGGGTGCCATATAAATGGCTGTACGCAAGCAGATTTTTTCGAACCGTTTGATATTGCTCTTTGACCTTTTCAATATCCTTGCGATTTTGCTCCTCGCTTGTGACAAGGTCTGCAATTTCTTTTAAAATGTCTTCAATGTTCGAATCAGCAGCACTCAGCAAGTCCTCAATATGCGTAAGAACCTGCTTGGCTTTGGAGAATCGATATTTATCAGAATACTCTTCTGCATCATATAATAGCTCCTCTACCTTTGGAAGATGGGCTGTGACGATATCGTCCCACTCTGCACGCCATCTTTCAAAAAATTGCTCTGTTTCTCCGGTCATTTTTAAATGTTTGATTTTTGAAATTTCTTCTACAATTGATCTGTTTAAAATTTCAATTTTCCATGCTTCCAATCGGTCAATCTCTTTATATATATTTTTTCGCAGGAAATAACCGACTGAAAACAAAGCAAGCAAAATGACAATTAAACCGATGATAAACTCCATAATGAGCCCCCTTGTTGTGATCTAAGTGATGTCAGGGTAAAAGTGTCCCGAGTAGACCTGAGAACCCTTTCGTGTCCGCTTTGCATTTGTCTTTTTATAAACAGGATCGTATGTTTTCCAATACCATCCATTCACGGTTTTATGTATGTTTTTCAAGAAAGTATTTGAGCGCTTTCTATCATTTGATCACACGTATCCATGTGACCTGCTTTTATGTATGCGGAAGCTGTCGTTTTCATTGTTATTATGATACCATGTAACCAGCATTTTTGGTCATGATTTTTCATTATTTTCGCTGATAAACATCACGTTTTTCAAAATATCGACAAGAGGTGACGACATGCTGAAGCAGGATGCACATCTACATACACCGTTTTGCCCGCACGGCTCGCTTGATTCATTTCATTCTTATATTGAAAAAGCCATCAAAAAGGGATTTGATTCCATAACCTTTACCGAGCATGCCCCTCTGCCTCCATCGTTTCGAGATCCAACACCAGAGCAGGATAGTGCCATGAAGCTCCAAGAACTTGACTCGTATATAACGAAATTGGATCAGCTGAAACAGGAATACAAAGGCCAATTAATAGTAAAAACTGGGCTTGAGGTTGACTATATCAAAGAGTATGAAGAGGAAACAAGTGCCTTTTTAGACTGCTACGGTCCAGAACTAGACGATAGCATTTTATCTGTTCACTTTCTTCCTGCTGGCGATGATTATATTTGCCTTGATTTTGACGAGCATGCCTTCAAGCAGCTAATAAGCGCCTATGGCAGCATCGAACAGGTCTATCAAAGCTACTATGACCAAATTCATTCTTCTATTCTATCATCTTTAAGTCGCTATAAGCCAAAGAGAATCGGTCATATCACCCTTGTGCAGAAATTCAAACAGCTTTTCCCATTTGAGATGACACCTGAACTTTGTCAAAAGGTCACCCTTTGTCTTGAAGAAACGGCAAAAAAAGGCATGTCCTTAGATTTTAATACATCAGGTCTTCGTAAAACATATGCCAGAAGTATCTATTTAGATCAATGGATGATTGATCTTGCAAAACAGAAAAAAATTCCGCTCATATTCGGGTCTGATGCCCATCAAGCGGAAGATCTCGGATATGCTTATGATCAATTCGAAGACATCATGAGTTTTAAGTGAGAATCTAATGCCGGCTTTTTTGGTTCTAGTAAATGATGAAGCGAGCGGCTTAGTTCCTTAAAATACATTTGATAGAAATATGGCTCATTTGGATTCAAATAAAGCACCTCTGTTAAATATTGCGGCTGTAAATAGGGCATCATGAGTAGTGATTTCAGTTGAATCATAAACGATGAGAGTGAGAGCTGCTCACAAATCACATGGGTGTTTTTCCCTTTTTCAATGATGAGCTGAAACAAATATTTTTCTTTTGTTAAATAGGTCGACATAATTTCTCTAATGAGCGTCGAATCAATCGTCACCTCTCGATAAACAAAACGGGTTAATTGACGGTGTTCGTGCTGATAAGATAAAATATCAAAAACCACATGAAGTAAACATTCTTTTGCGTGACGAGTTTCCATGTGATGGATATGTGATTCAATCATGTGAATATAGCCTTCATAAAAATCGGATACAAGCTGCTCAAGCAGCCCTCCTTTTCCTTGAAAGTAATAAGATATGTGGGCAACGTTGACGTTTGCTTCCTTCGCAATCTCACGGACAGAGGTTCCAGAAAATCCTTTTTGGTTAAAAAGTCTGATGGAAGCTTCAATAATACGGTCTTTTGTTTGCACGGTTGTTGATGTTTTCATCCGCTCACCCCTCTTCATGTGTACATACTTCAAGATGAAGGCGGAAGTTCCTTTTACAATTGCTCGACAAATCCCACATGCGAGACGCAAGTTATGTATTTTTGAGATAGAAAGTAGGAGATTTTCATGTTTCATGTCGAAAAACAGTCTGGCGATCCATCAAAAGACTATCAATTGCTTGTTAAACAGGTTGAAGCCATTACAGATGGTGAGCCTGATCTGATTGCCAATTTGGCAAATGCTGCGGCGCTATTGTACCATTCACTCCCAGAGGTCAATTGGGCTGGATTTTATTTGGCTAAAGGGGGCGAGCTTGTGCTCGGACCGTTTAACGGACTGCCTGCATGTGTGCGAATCCCGTCTGGAAAAGGCGTTTGCGGTACTGCGTTTGCAACAGGTGAAGTCCAGCGTATCGCTGATGTGCATGCATTCCCTGGACATATCGCATGTGATGCAGCATCGCAATCTGAAATTGTCGTTCCGCTCAAGGTAAATGGACAGATCATTGGGGTACTCGACATTGACAGCCCCGTGAAAGACCGTTTCAGTGAAATAGATGAAACCTACTTAATTCAATTTACCGAGGTGCTCCAAAAGGCGTTATCCATCTCTACAGATGCGTAATCTTGCAAAAAAGCAGGCACATTGTCTGCTTTTTTATTTTCTTCGCATGACGTGAAGCGTCACGTCTGCCTCTAAATAGGTTGACTTCTCCTATCCAGCGTCATATAATAGAATTTGTGTGAAATATGGCAGCCTTTTTGTTCGGCTTTTTTGTATCATTTTGTTCCTTCTATTTGAAGGTGCATCTTGTAACTCCCTGCTGCTGGAGCGAGGATGCATGAAAACATAATGACGGAAAAGACAAAGAACAGACGGTTTTTATTTTTCACAAATAAAAACAAATAAGGAGGAGTCACATTATGGCTCGCTATACAGGTCCAAGTTGGAAGATTTCCCGCCGTTTAGGCATTTCATTAAGCGGAACAGGTAAGGAACTTGAAAAACGCCCTTACGCTCCAGGCCCACATGGTCCAGGACAACGCAAAAAACTATCTGAATACGGTTTACAATTACAAGAGAAGCAAAAGCTTCGTCACATGTACGGTGTCAACGAACGTCAATTCCGTACACTATTTGACAAAGCTGCTAAACTTCCTGGTAAACAAGGTGAAAACTTCATGATTCTTCTTGAAACTCGCCTTGACAACCTAGTATACCGTCTTGGCCTTGCTCGTACTCGCCGCCAAGCTCGTCAGCTAGTCAACCATGGTCACATCCTTGTTGATGGAAGCCGTGTAGACATCCCATCTTTCTCTGTGAAACCAGGTCAAACGATTGCTCTTCGTGAGAAATCTCAAAACCTTGCAGTTGTGAAAGAATCAGTTGAAGTAAACAACTTCGTTCCTGAATATCTTTCTTTCGATGCTGAAAAGCTTGAAGGAACTTTCACTCGTCTTCCAGAGCGTTCTGAATTAGCGCCTGAAATCAGCGAACAACTAATCGTTGAGTTCTACTCTCGTTAATTTCATTACTCTCTTAAAGAGAAATCAAACAAACCCTAGAGACCTTGATTGTTCAAGGTGGTCTAGGGTTTTTTGTTTGTATTCTCGTATGAACAAATGAATTTAAAACATATAATGGGAAACAGACTATGCACAAGACGAGCACCGGGCAAGACTTCCAAGAAACGGCTGAAAAAGATATTCAAATGAAAAGGTCCTTTTGAGTGCTTCTATAAGCATCTCTAAACATTTAAGTTAGTCTAATTTTTTAATAACAATAGAAGCGTTCACGTTTGTTTGAGTCCCTCCTGCTAGGGTTTGAAGAGTAACTGCTGCTGCGGAAGTATGGTTTACAAGAGTAAGCGTGTCACCCGCTGCTAGAGCGAGGATTGCCTGGCCGTTATTCTGTTGAGTACCAGCTCCTGACCCATAAACTGTGTTCGTCACAGGAGCACCATTTACAAATAGGGTGAATTGATTTGGCTCTACGCCAGAAACTGAAAAAGTAACCTCATAGTTTCCTGGATTGGTCACTATAATTTGAGAAGTTCCAGGGGCATGTGTAATACCAGGAGTAGTAATTCCAGTTGAGTCAAAAATCACCGGGGCTTCTAAAGCTACTGTTTGAGCACTTAGATTGTATACATATGCAAATTCAGCTAGCCCTGCACCTGTGACTCCCGTGGCTCCTGTTGGACCGGTCGCTCCGGTATCTCCTGTAGCCCCTGTCGGACCAGTGGCTCCGATATCTCCCGTGGCTCCCGTTGGACCAGTGGCTCCGATATCTCCCGTGGCTCCCGTTGGACCAGTGGCTCCGATATCTCCCGTGGCTCCCGTTGCTCCTGTTGGACCGATTGCTCCCGTATCTCCTGTAGCACCTGTTGGACCGATTGCTCCCGTCGCTCCCGTATCTCCTGTAGCCCCTGTCGGACCAGTGGCTCCGATATCTCCCGTGGCTCCCGTTGGACCAGTGGCTCCGATATCTCCCGTGGCTCCCGTTGCTCCTGTTGGACCGATTGCTCCCGTATCTCCTGTAGCACCTGTTGGACCGATTGCTCCCGTCGCTCCCGTATCTCCTGTAGCCCCTGTCGGACCAGTGGCTCCGATATCTCCCGTGGCTCCCGTTGGACCAGTGGCTCCGATATCTCCCGTGGCTCCCGTTGCTCCTGTTGGACCGATTGCTCCCGTATCTCCTGTAGCACCTGTTGGACCGATTGCTCCCGTCGCTCCCGTATCTCCTGTAGCCCCTGTCGGACCAGTGGCTCCGATATCTCCCGTGGCTCCCGTTGCTCCTGTTGGACCGATCGCTCCCGTCGCTCCGGTATCTCCCGTGGCACCCGTTGGACCGATCGCTCCCGTCGCTCCGATATCTCCTGTAGCCCCTGTTGGACCGATTGCTCCGGTATTTCCTGTAGCTCCTGTTGGACCAGTGGCTCCGATATCTCCCGTGGCACCCGTTGCTCCCGTGGCTCCGATATCTCCCGTGGCACCCGTTGCTCCCGTGGCTCCGATATCTCCCGTGGCTCCTGTTGGACCAATCGCTCCGGTATCTCCTGTAGCACCTGTTGGACCGATTGCTCCGGTATCTCCTGTGGCTCCTGTTGGACCAGTGGCTCCAGTGGCTCCTGTAGCTCCGGTGGCTTCTGCGGCCCCTGTAGGTCCAGTGGCTCCTGTAACTCCTGTAGCTCCTGTAGCTCCTCGAATCCCTCGTAATCCCCGTAATCCTCGTCGCCCTACAATTACTTTTGTTTCACAAATGATGCAACAGTTTGATTTTGATAGTTTCTGTTTACAATAAGGGCATTTTTTATACTTATCACAACCCATCAGTTGTTCATCTCCTTTATCATTATTCATATGTTACATCTGTAAATAGGTGCAGATAAGTAAAACGTACAAAGAATAAAGATAAGCGTAGAATAAATAAATTTCTATAGTATTCCAAAAGTCTTTTGGTTGTGAAAATTTGATTGTATTTTGCGCTAAACTTTTTCATGATGACTAGCCTGTCTCAAGAAGCTATCCAAAACTATATAATCTATCATGAAAAAAATCCCCTAGAATTCCAGAGGATTTTTTTGTTCCATGGTTCACTCAAGTATTATTAAGCGTATAGCGATATCTTTTATTTTACCATCCAATTACTAATCAATTGATCTGTTGTCATGACAGTAGCAAATTCATCATGCAATGTAGCAAGTGATAGCCGATGAATCATTTCGGGATCATAATATGTACCGTTTTGATCTGTTAGTCCAAAGGCAGCAGATGCATCAGAAATGAGATATGTATCAAAGCCTAGATTGCCGCTCATTCTTGTTGTTGTAGATACGCAGTGCGGTGTTGTTAATCCTGCGATTACAACAGTGTCGATCTCGTTTGATCTTAGTTGTTCCTCCAAGTTTGTGCCAATAAAGCTGCTGTTGACTTTCTTTCGTATCACCGTTTCTTCCTCTAGCGGTTTGGCGATATCTTTGAAAAGATGCCCTTCATTTGCCGGATGAAATAAGGAGTCCGGCTTGTCAGATGTATGCTGAATATGAATCACTGTCCAGCCTTTCTCTCTCCAAAACGTCAATAAACGACTGATATTTTTCTCTGCATCTAGATTATTTCGTTCTCCCCATTTTTCATGCTCGAACGCCTTCTGTACATCCACAATGAGCAAAGCCTTTTGATTCTTTTGCACAAACGCCCACCTCCGTAGATTCTCATTTACTACATGTAGTGTAAGGAATGGTGATCCATTTGTACATGCTTTTAATGATGTTTTGCCTGTTTTTGCATCAAAAAACAAACCACACACTGGCAACGATGTAATAGATACCAATGATTGATGTACAGTTGGACATCACCTCGCCTATTTGAACTGATTTAACAAACTTCATCCAGATGAAATAAATGAGGAGAAATGAGCACGGATAATAGAGGAAATATCCTAAAAAATATTGCTTGAGTTTTTGTGTCATCATTTTACCTCCATTATAACCTTCTTTCATCATCTAGCAGCTGTCATATGTCCGATGACATCAAAAAAAGACAGCACAAGTCGCTGTCTTTTTTCATTTTTTAATTCGTATTCTGTCCCCCGCCATTCAGTCCTTCTTTGATATAGCCTTTGACTTGGCTTGAAGCTAATAGACCGATGTGACCAACGCCGTGAATGAGGACGTTTCTTGCGCCAATTAAACGCGAGAGGCTGTTGACGACGATAAGATCGGCTGAGCTATAGACAGAGGTGTAAAGGATTTTTTGATTTGGATCGGTGCCTGGTAATGCTCTGAGTGAAACGAGTCCGTTCGCTCCACCAAGTGTAACGACGTTTTCTATTTTATCGCCGCCGTCTAGATTCTTAATATAGTATAACGTGTTCGCTCCGCCCATACTATGAGCCACAATATCAACTTTTTTGGCACCTGTTTTGGCTAGCACATCTTTGACGAATCTGGATAGACGCGGACCATTGTTGCGGTTATTACCTGTTTTGTCTATGAAATCGATAGCAAATAATTGGTTTCGATCCCATCCTTGTGATACCAAGTAACTTTTAATCGAAGCAAAGTTATAAGACGCACCGCCCATGCCATGTACCATCACAACCGGATTATGCTCAGCCGCTCTGATCTCTTTTGGCTGGATGAAGGCCATTGAACCCATCACCAATGCAAGCACAACAAGAATTTGCAAACTCCTTTTCTTAAAACGAATCACTTTCATTCCCCCTTATTCATCTTATTCGACTCTATTTTATACAAGAAAAATATGTAAAAAAAAGTGAACAAGGCACTGTTTGTTCAATCAATTTATAGAAAATAAATAATGAAAAAGCACCTTTGACTCTCTCAACGCCAATGCCAAAAGACTAGACAAAGTCTCTTTGAACAGTCTATTAGACTCTTCAAAGAGCACTCATCTCTCATTTTGCATAAAAAAAGCAGCCGGTTATCGCAGCCGGCTGCACATCGTTCTTATTTGTAATTCACAAGGAAGTATTTCTTTTTCCCTCTTCTTAAGACGGTAAATTGGTTTTCAATTCGATCTTCAGCTGAAAGGACGTAGTCTTTATCGGTTTGTCTCTCTCCGTTGATGGAAACTGCACCATTTGTGATGTCTTCACGTGCTTGACGTTTTGATGGAGACAGCTTTGATTCAACAAGGACATCGACAAGTGTTAATTCTTCTGTGCTGCTTTTCTCCATTGATGGAACATCTTTAAAGCCTACTTTGACTTCTTCGGCTGAAAGAGATTTGATCTCGCCTTTGAATAGCGCATTTGAGATGTTGACAGCCTGTTCTAGTGATTCACGTCCATGTACAAGTGTTGTGACTTCCTCTGCTAGACGGCGCTGTGCTTCACGCTTTTCAGGTGCTGTTTGTACTTTTTCTTCGTACGATGCGATCTCTTCTTTCGATAAGAACGTAAAGTATTTTAAGTATTTCACGACGTCACGGTCATCTGTGTTGATCCAGAATTGGTAGAACTCATATGGAGACGTTTTTTCTTTATCTAACCAGATGGCGCCGCCTTCTGTTTTACCGAACTTCGTGCCATCTGCTTTAGTGACAAGCGGCATCGTTAGACCGAATGCTTTTGCCCCTTCTGCTTCAGACTTACGAATCAGCTCAAGTCCAGATGTGATATTTCCCCACTGGTCACTTCCGCCAATTTGCAGCTTACAGTTTTCATTTCTGTAAAGGTTTAAGAAGTCTAAAGATTGCAGGATGACGTAGCTGAACTCTGTGTACGAAATTCCTGTCTCGATACGCGAGCTGACGATATCTTTTGCCAGCATGAAGTTCACACCGAAGTTCTTTCCAATATCACGAAGGAACGTGATGACATTCATCTGGCTGATCCAGTCGTAGTTATTCACGATTACGGCTGGGTTCTCGTCTGCTTCAAAATCAAGAAATTGCGACAGCTGTCCTTTGATTTTATCTGACCACTGCTCTACGATTTCTGCTGGGTTTAGTGAACGTTCTGCTTTTTTGAAGCTAGGATCGCCGATCAGTCCAGTCGCGCCGCCAACAAGAGCAATCGGGTGATGGCCCGCTTCCTGGAATCTGCGTAATGTTAAAATTGGCAATAGATGACCAATGTGCAAGCTGTCAGCTGTCGGATCAAAGCCGGAGTAAAGCTTGATTTTTTCTTCTGCTAATAATTTTGTTAAACCTTCTTCATCTGTTTGCTGCTGAATTAATCCTCTGAACGATAACTCTTCCATCAATTGACTCATATCCAATTCTCCTTTTTTTACAATTCAACATAAAAAACGCCCCTTCGAATGAACGAAGGGACGATATATATCGCGGTACCACCCTGCTTAAAAGACAACAAATCACGTCTTTTCACTTACACTGATAACGGACAGATCCGTTCTTTCACTAATCAGGGCAGCATGCATGCTCCTTTTCGTAAAAGCGGTTCGTGAGGGTAATTCGAATATCTCTTTGTACCGACTCGCACCAGCCGTCAGCTCTCTTGGACAGGGAAAGATAATTCTACTGAATCTCAGTCAAAACCTTTACATATTCAACTAATGTCATTTTAAACATACTTTTGGTATCAAGTCAACTGATGAAAAAAATTAATCTTCCATTGTCGATAGGTCGCCAGCCGGTAAATTCAGTTCCCACGCCTTTAGCACACGTCTCATAATTTTTCCGCTTCGCGTTTTAGGTAGTTTGTCTTTAAACTCGATTTCTCTCGGTGCCGCATGTGCAGCGAGTCCTTTTTTCACAAACGTACGAATTTCTTCTTTCAGCTCATCTGTCGGCTCATAACCGCTTCTGAGCGCAATGAATGCTTTAATAATTTCACCGCGGACTGGATCTGGTTTTCCAATGACACCAGCCTCTGCAATGGCCGGATGTTCGACCAGCTTACTTTCCACCTCAAAAGGACCAACCCGCTCTCCTGATGTCATGATCACATCATCGACACGTCCCTGGAACCAAAAGTATCCGTCTTCGTCCATATAAGCTGAATCTCCTGAAACATACCAATCTCCCGGCATAAAGTAAGATTCATATTTTTCAGGATTGTTCCAGATCGTATGCATCATAGACGGCCAGCCTTTTTTGATGGCGAGGTTGCCCATCCGGTATGGCGGGAGTTCATTTCCGGCATTATCGACAATCGCAGCTTCTACGCCTGGAATCGGTTTCCCCATTGAACCTGGTTTGATGTCCATGCATGGATAATTACAAATCAGCTGTGCACCGGTTTCAGTCATCCACCAAGTGTCATGAATTCGTTTGCCAAATACAGCGTCTCCCCATCGGATGACTTCTGGATTTAGAGGCTCACCTACACTTAACACATGACGGAGCGAGCTGAGATCATATTTTTGAATAAGGTCATCTCCTGCTCCCATCAGCATTCTAAAGGCAGTCGGAGCACTGTACCAAACGGTCACACCTAGTGATTCAATGGTTTCATACCACGTATCAGGGTTAAACCTGCCGCCTAAAATGACATTCGTCGCCCCATTTAACCACGGTGAAAAAATGCCGTACACTGTGCCTGTTACCCAGCCTGGGTCAGCTGTACACCAGTAGACGTCGTCTTCTTTCAGATCAAGCACCCATTTACCGGTCTGGTCTTGCTGCACCATTGCGCCATGGACATGCAGCACACCTTTTGGCGTACCTGTGGACCCTGACGTGTAATGAAGCAGAAAGCCGTCTTTTTCATCCATCCATTCAATCTCAAGGTCCTTTGCTGCCTGCTCAAACGCCTCTTCGTAATGGATTGTCCGAACGCCATCGACGTCTTCCTTTTCACCGCCGACAATGATGACGGATTCAAGCTTCGGAAGCTCTGCAAACGGAATGCGTTCAAGCAGATCCGGCGTTGTCACAATGACCTTCGCCTCACTATTTTCTAAACGGTCTTTGACCGCTCCTTCCATAAATGCCTCAAATAACGGACCAACGATCGCACCAATTTTGACTGCGCCAAGCAGAAGAAAATAGAGCTCAGGTGATCTTGGCATAAAGATAAATACGCGATCCCCTTTTTGCACATGCGCCTTTTCTCTGAATAGATTTCCCGCTTTATTTGTGTTGATTTTCATATCCCTGAACGTATACTTTTCATCACGCTGTGAATCTTTGTAGTGAAGCGCCACCTTGTTCTTACGAAACGAGTCCGCATGTCTGTCAATCGCTTCATAGGCTGCATTTATGTTTCCTGTTTCATACCACGAGAAGTTTTTTCTTGCTTCCTCCCATGAAAATTCTTTGTATGCCTGCTCATAATCATTTAAATGATAGTCCCCTTTTACTGATGGCAGCGTTTCCAATTTCATCAAACAGTCCCCCTTTGCATACGTTTACAATGACCATTATAGTATAGATGACTTTTTTTCTCAATTTTTAAAAAACTTATGGTGAAACCGTTTTAATTCTTGCAAGTTTTAAGATAAAATAGAGACGACTCACTAGAATTTGAGGCGGTGGATACGTGGAGCATCCTAAAACTTATTATTCAAAAACCATTGAGCAAGAAACAGGTTCCATCCTTATTGAAGGTCCGGTACCTGCACCAGAGCTTGCGAACTATACCTTTCATGAAGGACTGACGGCATTTCGCACGCCTGAGGAACAGAAACAAGCACTTGTTGAAATAGCAGACCTTCCAGAAGGACGTATTATCATTGCAAGAATGGATGAGCTTGTCGTAGGCTATGTCACGTATTTGTATCCTGATCCGCTTGAGCGCTGGTCAGAGGGTAAAATGGACAATTTAATCGAGCTTGGCGCGATTGAGGTCGCTCCTCCATTTAGAGGCTGCTCACTTGGCAAGCATTTACTTGATGTGAGCATGATGGATGAGCAAATGGAGAATTATATCATCATTACAACTGAATATTACTGGCATTGGGATTTAAAGGGGACAAAGAAAAACGTGTGGGAGTACCGCAAAATGATGGAGAAAATGATGAACGCAGGCGGTCTTGTCTGGTTTGCAACAGACGAGCCAGAGATCAGCTCACATCCAGCCAATTGTTTAATGGCCAGAATCGGGAAAAATGTGAATCCTGATTCGATTGAGCGTTTCGATCGTCTTCGCTTCCATCAACGCTTTATGTATTAACGTTCAATTCGTTTTTTTGGCAAAGGGGATTGGTAAACAATGATGATTGAACAAATTATGGAGCGTGATGTGATCACGCTGCGAAAAACCGATACGATTGAAGAAGCCATTCAAAAAATGAGTGCACATCACATTCGGCATATTCCGATCGTATCTGATCAAGGTTCTGTCATTGGGATGGTGACAGACCGGGATATTAAAAATGCCAGTCCAAGTATATTTGAAACAGAAAAAAGGCAGCTCTTTATTCAGCGTCCTGTTGAAGAGATCATGGTATTAGAGACGATCACTGCTCATCCGCTTGATTTCGTTGAAGAGATTTCAAGTGTCTTTTTTGAACACGGAATTGGCTGCCTTCCAGTGGTGAGACGAGGCAAGCTCGTAGGCATTATCACAAAGACTGATTTGCTTCGTACGTTTGTCAGACTGACAGGTGCAGATCAGCCTGGGTCACACTTAGAGGTTGAAGTGGACCAGATGACAGAAGGCCTCGCAGACATTACGGCCATTTTAAAGGAGCAGCATATTCAAATGCTGAGTGTGCTCGTGTATCCGCATGCAAATGAAGCCTCTAAAGTGCTCGTATTCCGCCTTCAAACCATTCATGCAGATCATGTGACGAAGCTGATTCGTGCAAAAGGCTATAAGGTGCTGTGGCCAATGGAGCAGACGATCAAATGAAGGAAGCGACCTTTGTTTTTTCACCCTCTTTTCAAACGTACCAATTTCACCAAGACCATCCCTTCAATCAGCTTCGTGTCTACTTAACATATGATCTTCTTCAAAAAATGAAGGCGTTAACAGATGATGAGATCGTCGCACCGCGTATGGCGACACTGGAGGAATTAAAGCTCGTCCATACAGCCGATTATATTCAAGCTGTGCAGCGGGCTAGTGAAGGAAAGCTCTCTACAGCAGAGGGTGAACGCTACGGCCTTGGCACGGAGGATACACCGATGTTTGCAGGTATGCATGAGGCAGCTTCTCTCCTTGTTGGCGGGACATTAACAGCCGTTGACCAAGTAATGATGGGACACTCGCAGCATGCACTCAATCTTGGCGGCGGACTTCACCACGGGTTTAAAGGACGTGCATCTGGCTTTTGTATATATAATGACAGCTCCGTGGCAATACAATATATTCAAAAGACATATGGTGCAAGAATTTTATATATTGATACAGATGCCCATCATGGAGATGGTGTACAATTCAGCTTCTATGACGACCCAGAGGTCTGTACGGTCTCTATTCATGAAACGGGGCGCTACTTGTTCCCTGGAACTGGACAAGTACAGGAAAGAGGTCACGATAAAGGCTATGGCTACGCCTATAATATTCCGCTTGATGCATTTACAGAAGACGAATCGTTCCTCGAAGCATACCGAACAGCAGTGACTGAAATTGCTGCTTTTTTTAAACCAGATGTGATTTTGACGCAAAACGGCGCGGATGCACACTACTATGATCCGTTAACCCATTTATCTGCCACCATGAAAATATATGAGGAAATTCCTAGACTTGCCCATGAGTTAGCGCATCAATATTGTGATGGCAAATGGATTGCTGTTGGCGGAGGGGGATATGATATTTGGCGTGTCGTTCCAAGGGCATGGAGCCGGATTTGGCTTGAGATGAAAGGCATCACACCGCCGGCTGAACTGCCTCAGGACTGGGTTCAGGCTTGGCATAAACAATCGCCTGTCAGCCTGCCATCGACATGGGGGGACCCTGACGATTTATATCCACCGATCCCAAGAAAAGCAGAAATCACAGAAAAGAATGCTCAAACTGTAGAAAAAGCACTTATGCCTGTAAGAAGAGAAAAGAAAAATGCATAAGAAAAGCAGGCATTCACTAATGTGTAAGCCTGCTTTTTCGTTTTATTTTGTTGATTGTCTTTCTTCAATTCTGTGCGGAAGCTCAACAATTTGATCGTCCACTTGTTCTTTGTTCATCAGCTTTGTCAGCAGTCTCATTGCGACAGCGCCAATATCATAGGTCGGCTGAACAACTGTTGTCAGCTGAGGACGCACCATGAGAGAAAGTCTCGTGTTATCAAAGCCAATCACTTCTAAGTCCTCAGGAATCGATACGCCTCTATCTTGTGCTCCGTGAATGACACCTAGCGCCATTTCATCGGTAGCCGCAATAACAGCTGTCGGCTTGTCAGACTGCTCAAGTAAATGAGCAAGTGATTCAATTCCAGAATCATAGGAGTAATCGCCTTCAGCGACGAGCGCATCGTCAAATGCGATGCCCGCTTCTTCAAGCGCACGCTTATAACCTGCAAGCTTTCTCATAGAGTTAATCGGTTCTGACATTGGGCCAGATACGAAGGCAATTCGCTTATGTCCTTTCTCAACTAAAAGCTGAACTGAATCATAAATCGCTTGCTCGTAGTTGATATTGACAGATGGTGTTTGAGCCTGCTCTTCAACAGATGCTGCAAGAACAATTGGCACAGGAGAGCGCTTAAATTCTTCAACAAGCACATCTGTGATGTTTCCGCCCATAAAGACAATCCCATCTACTTGTTTACCTAGCATTGTATTTAATAGATGAAGCTCTTTATCGGTATTTTGATCTGAGTTGCTTAAAATGATGTTGTACTTATACATCGTGGCGATATCTTCAATTCCGCGAGCAAGCTCCGAATAGAAGATACTAGAAATATCAGGGATGATCACCCCAACTGTTGTAGTTTTTTTACTTGCAAGGCCTCGTGCCACAGCATTCGGACGGTAGCCAAGACGATCAATCGCTTCAAGTACCTTTTTTCTTGTTGTTGGTTTTACATTCGGATTACCATTCACTACGCGTGATACCGTTGCCATACTTACATTTGCTTCTCTTGCTACATCATATATTGTAACATTATTCACATAAATCACTCCTTCAAATACACTTCATATCTATAGCATTCACCAATTGGATAGAGACATGTCAGATACGAGGAAAATAATATCCTATTTGTCATTAAAACGATGAAAAGAGACACATAATTTTTCAATCTACATCAAAATGACATTCTTTTATGAAATTATACACGTTTTTTCACCATATGAAAACGTTCCCTTTCTTTTTATAACTAAATTAAACAAACTTTAATGAGCTTGTTACCTGTAAATTGAATCATATTTCATGAAAAATCGTCGAGAACGTCAGCTATGACAATGATCTTAGCAGATTCTATCGAATTTTAAAAATGAAAACATTGTGAACAAGCACTTTTGAGGCTTGTAATGTGCTCTTTTCCTTTCATTCCCAATCTCCATCATATTTTATCCATAGAAAAACCGCCGGGCAGTTATCCGGCGGCTTTTCTATCTATGATTACGCGTGAATGTTAACAAGTGGTCTTAACGCATCTAACCATTTTTCGAATTGAGGAATGTCCATTTGCTGCGCTGAGTCAGATAGAGCAACAGATGGATCTGGGTGCACTTCTGCCATAACACCGTCTGCTCCAATCGCAAGAGCTGCTTTCGCTGTTGGAAGGAGAAGATCTCTACGTCCAGTTGAGTGCGTCACATCAACGAAGACTGGTAAATGTGTCTCTTGTTTCAAGATTGGCACAGCAGAGATATCTAGTGTATTTCTTGTCGCTGTTTCGTATGTGCGGATACCGCGCTCGCAAAGGATGATTTGGTCATTTCCTTGGGCGATGATGTATTCAGCTGCATTGATGAATTCTGAAATTGTCGCTGCAAGACCACGCTTTAAAAGAACTGGTTTCTTCACAGATCCGGCTGCTTTTAATAGCTCAAAGTTTTGCATGTTTCGTGCACCAATTTGGATGACATCGATATGCTCAATCGCTTCTTCAATATGAGCAGGATTGACGATTTCACTAATGACAGCAAGACCGTATTCATCCGCTACACGCTTTAGAATTTTTAGACCGTCTACACCAAGTCCTTGGAAATCGTATGGACTTGTGCGAGGTTTAAATGCACCTCCGCGAAGTAGTTTTAGTCCTTGCTGTTTCGCTGCTGCCGCAACTTCTGCGACTTGCTCGTAGCTTTCAACAGCACATGGTCCAACGATGAAGCGCTGTTTCCCATCACCGATCGCTTCTCCATTGATGTTCACGATTGTATTTTCCGATTTTTTCTTACGAGAAACAAGAAGTGCTTTGCTGTGGTCATCTTCTTGAAGCTCTAGACCTGCTTTGAAAATCTCTTTGAAAATATGCTGAATCGTTGAGTTTTCGAACGGTCCATCATTTGCTTCAAGAATTTGGTTCAGCATTGTGCGCTCTCTGACAGGATCATAACGGTTGACACCTTGCGCTTCTTTCGCCTTTCCAATTTCTTTTACAATGCTTCCTCTTTCATTGATCAGTTTTAAGATTTGAAGATTTAGTTCATCTGCCTGCTGTCTCAATTGTTCTAGTTCATTGTTGCTCATTTTTGTCATCCTTTCCTCTGCCTGTTCTCGCTTTTTATTTTTTCATTCTCTCATGATAGGGTTTATTATAAACAAAGATTTCGGAATTGTCACGAAAATTTTCTTTATTACCCAAACGCTTTTAAGCGATAAAGTATTATGTGTAAGATTATAGCATACTTTTGGTTGAAGTAAACCTTTTTTTATAAAAAAACGTCAGCAATTGCTGACGTTTCTTCTACAGATTATGTTCAAGCGCTTCTTTTGTAATGCTTGAGTGAGATGCATGCCACTTCACTTTTCCACCGCTAAAGACGAGTGCCTGGGGACTTTCATGCTTTACCCCCGACTTTTCAGTCACATAGGATGAAAGCTCTCTTGTGTTTTGGATTTGCAAGAAATAAGTAGGCACGTCTTCATGTGCAGACGCAAATGCTTCAAACTCTTGAAAAGCCGCTTGACTGATCGGACATGTCAAACTGTGCTTAAAAAAGACAAACGTCCCATCTTGATTCGTTAGTTGATCAAACTGTTCTTCTGTTTCAATGAGTTGTTTTGACATGATGTTCTCCTTCTTCACTCCGAGCAGTGAGAGTTAGCCTTTAGTCGATTGTTCTACTTTTTCTTTGACATCTTTGATGCCATCTTCAATTTCTGATTTCGCTTCTTGTGCTCGTACTTTTGCTTCGTCTGCTACATCTGAAGCTTCATTTGCTAGGTCAGCTGCTGCATCTTCTGCTTCACTTTTTACATGATTAGCTTTTCCAGCTGCACGCTCTTTTATGTCTTTCACTTTGTCTAAAATCTGGTTTGACTGTTCTGCTACCAGTTGGGACAATTCAGACGTTTTATCTTTCGCAATCGTCACATATTCAGTGCCTCTTTCTTTTGCATCTGTTGTGAGGCGATCTGTTTTTTCTTTTAAAACATTCGCTTGGGTGTTCAAATCATCGCGAAGCTCTTTCCCTGACTTCGGTGCTAAAAATAAGGCTGTTGTTGCACCAACAATTCCACCAATAAGTGTTCCGATCAAAAAGTCTTTGCTATTGATTCCGTCTTTGCTCATGATTATTCCTCCTATGCGAAAATGGTTTATTTTTGGTGTTTTCGTTGTTTCCATTTTTTATAAATTTCAAGTGCTGCGTTACTCCAGCTTACCACATCCGTGACTTTTTCTTGATTTCGTTCAACGGATGAAGAAACTGCACCAGCTGCCTGCTTTATGCTTGTATTAAATTGGTTGATCGAGCCGCCAATTCCCTGCACCGCATCCACAACTGTGTTGAGTTTTGCCGATTTGTCTTGAATATCTTCAGCAAGCTGATTCGTCTTATGTAGCAACTGTGTCGTCTCTGTGGTGATCCCTTGCATCTGACCTTCAAGACCTTCTAAAGTTGATGCAACATTCTTTAATGTCAGCTGTAAGGATTTTAATGTTTTGGACAAATAGATGACAAGAATGAGGAAAGCAATTGCGATCAGTGCAACGCTTAGATATAGAATAATAATCATCTGATACCTCCTTTGCTGCGGGCATATGCAATTCATTACCCTCTCGTTGTATCATTCAAACATCGCCTAGAATGACCGATTGAATAATAATTCTACACTTATTCGCTGATTCCTGTCCACAGCGAACGAAAAAAAGCGGCAGATGTTGACACATTTAGCCCCTTTGTCACATTTTATTCAAAATAAAAAAAGTGCCGATCAAAACGGCACTTTCCCTTTAAGCATTTATACAGCGACTTTCTCATAAGCACGCAGATATTTTTGAATGTCTCCTGCTCCCATAAAGATCAGAATCCCATCTTCGTGCGCTTTCAGCACAGATGTATCTTCTTCCACAATCAATTGGGCCTGCGGGATTTTTTCTCGTAAATCTTCGATACTCAGCTTCCCAATGTTTTCACGGGCTGAACCGAAAATATCGCATAGGTATACATAGTCCGCTTTTTTCAGACTGTCAGCAAATTCACTTAAGAATTGCTGTGTACGTGTGAAGGTATGCGGCTGGAAGACAGCGACAATATCACGGTCTGGATATTTTTGACGTGCTGCTTCAATGGTGACTTCAATCTCCGTTGGGTGATGGGCATAGTCGTCAATTAAGACCTGCTCACCGACCACTTTTTCATTAAAGCGGCGTTTCACCCCGCCAAATGTCATTAGTGCCCCTTTGATGAGCTCTACATCAATGGCTTCATAGTGACATAATGCAATCACAGCTAATGAATTGAGGACATTATGATTTCCGTAGGCAGGAATGTAGAAGGTATCATAAAACGTATTGCGTACAAATACATCAAATGTAGTGCCTTCCGTGTTTTTCACAACATTGCGTGCTTGGAAATCATTTTCTTCATTGAAACCGTAGTACACAACAGGTACCTTCGCTTGAATCTTGGGCAGATGCTCATCATCACCGCAAGCGATAATGGCTTTTTTCACTTGAAGCGCCATGTTTTGAAACGCATCAAACACGTCGTCAATGTCCGAGAAATAATCAGGATGATCAAAATCAATATTGGTCATGATCGCATAGTCTGGATGATAGCTGAGGAAGTGTCTGCGGTATTCGCATGCTTCAAATACAAAATACTCGCTGTTTTCTTTCCCCATACCAGATCCATCACCGATTAAGTATGAAGTTGGTTTCGCTGATTGCATCACATGGGCAAGCAGTCCTGTTGTCGACGTTTTACCATGAGCACCAGTAATCGCAACGTTTGTGAATGAATCCATGTATTCTCCAAGGAATTTATGGTAACGAATGACAGGAATCCCTTCAGAAAGGGCACGTTCAATCTCAGGGTGTGTATCAGGAAATGCATTACCTGCAATCACGGTCATCCCTGGCTGAATATTATCTGGGTCAAATGGAAGAATTTTAATATTTCGTTCTTCTAATGCTTTTTGTGTAAAGATATGTTTTTCGATATCCGATCCTTGGACAGTATACCCAGTATCATGAAGAATTTGGGCCAGTGGACTCATACCTGTCCCTTTTATTCCAACAAAATGATAAACAGTCATAATTGTACCTCCAACAAACGTCTATCTGACTTACAGTATATGACGCTCATTTCAATTTGCAACTTGTGATTTTCGCCTCTAGCGGCTCACAGATCGCAGCTCCAAATAAAGATTTTTTTCCGATCTTCCTATTCTAATCAATATTAACTATGATTAGTATCCGACAACTTTCCTATTTCTAACACCTGCTTTCGCTCATTTTATATAAAAAAGCGTTCTGACAGGCATACGAAAAGCGTCCAATTACAAAATTGCACCTATGTGCTATCATACCATGTTTATAAAAAAAATGAAGTGGTTTGTTTAGATCAGCTGTTCTAAGTCACTCAGTGTCATAAGGACTTCCCTTGGCTTACTGCCTTTTGCACCAGAGATCATGCCCTCGCGTTCCATCATGTCGATCAATCTGGCTGCACGATTGTAGCCAATTCTAAATCTTCGCTGCAAACTCGATGTACTAGCGCTATTCTGCTCAATCGCAAAACGGCAGGCATCCATAAACAATTCGTCTTCATCTGTAATCGCAGAGCCTTGGAGCATTAATTCCTCCTGTTCGAAAAGGAACACTGGCTTACGCTGTTTTCTTACATGTGCCACTACTTGATCAATCTCACGGTCTGATACAAAGTTCCCTTGCAGCCTCGTCGGCTTGCCGGAGCCATTTTCTAAGAAAAGCATGTCTCCTTTTCCGAGAAGCTTTTCTGCACCTGCCATGTCAATGATCGTTCTAGAATCTACCTGACTTGAGACAGAGAAAGCAATTCTTGTTGGGATATTGGCTTTAATGAGACCTGTGATGACATCGACAGAAGGTCTTTGTGTCGCAATCAATAAATGAATGCCGCATGCTCTTGCTTTTTGTGCGATTCGGCAAATGCTTTCTTCGACTTCATTTGGTGCGACCATCATTAAATCAGCGAGCTCATCGATCACAACGACAAGATAAGGCAGTTTTTCACCCATTTGTTTTTCTTTGACAAGCTCATTGAATCGTTTAATTTCTCTCACGCCAGAGTGCGCAAACAGTTCGTAGCGCCTTTCCATTTCATCCACTACCCATTTCAGAGCGGCTGTCGCTGTCTTGGCATCGGTGATGACAGGACTCACGAGATGCGGTATGTGATTATATGGCGCTAATTCAACCATTTTAGGGTCGATTAAGAGCATTTTTACTTCATCTGGTGACGCTTTAAACATTAAGCTCACTAAAATGGTATTGATACAGACACTTTTTCCTGACCCTGTTGCTCCAGCAATTAAGCCATGTGGCATTTTTTGCAAATCAACCACAACAGGCTGGCCAGATATATCTAATCCGAGTGCTGCTGTTAAAGGTGATGGATTGTCTCTAAATGCACTGCTTCTGATCATCTCTCGTAAGAAAACCATTTTACTGTGAAGGTTCGGCACTTCGATCCCGATCGTGTTCTTTCCTGGAATCGGTGCTTCGATTCGAATATCTTTTGCGGACAAACTGAGTTTAATATCATCTGATAGGTTCGTGATTTTGTTCACTTTGACACCTGGTTCTGGATGTACTTCAAACCTTGTCACAGAAGGGCCTTGCGTGACATGAACCACACTTGCTCTGACATTGAAATTTTTCAGCGTGGCATTGAGCAGCTCTGCCCGCTCTTTCACCCATGTCCCGTCCTCTTCTTTTTGAGCTGGAGGTACGTCTAAAAGGGCGAGACTTGGGAAAACATACCCTTGTGCATCTGCTGCTTTCTTTTGCCCTTGCACACGCTGATCACTTTTTAACATCATGACGTTAAAAGGAACCGTTGAGGTTTGTCCGCTTGTACGTTGCGTCTGCGGAGCTGCTTGTTTCGGTTTTTCTTCCTTGACTTCATGCACTTGTTCTTGCTTTTCTTGCTGCTCTATGACAGGTTCTGCTGGTTCAGTAGCGGTCTCATCGTCTGCTACTGGTTCTATTGGCATCATTTGATCTTCTACTATTTCAGCTTCTTCCAACAATTGGTCTTCTTGCAGATCATGCTTGGCGACTGGCTCAGCTTCTTCAAATGCTGCCGCTGGCACTTCTTCTTGATGATCTTCTATGGAATCAGCTTCTATTTCCGCGACCGGTTCTGCTGGGATGTCTTCTGTTACCTCAACTTCTTCTGCCGGCATGTCTACTTCCATTTCAATTGCGGGATGTGTGTCTTCTGCTGTTTCGAATGTCAACGGTTCTATTTCCTCCGTATGATCTACAAACTGATGTACCGGCTCGCCTTTTATTTCTTCGTCATCGCTTGAGACATCCTGTTCCGGCTCAGCCTCTACCGGCTGTTCTTGATAAGCTTCGGCCTCCTGATTATGTAAGTCAGCTTCAATATGGTCTTGAGGCTCAGAAAAGGCTTGCTCTTTTTCCTCTGTTTGAATGAAAGGCTCGTCATTTAAACGCTCCATCGTCGATTGAACGTGATCCTGATAAGCGAGTTCCTCTTGCAAAGTAAGCGGGGTCACGTCTGTTTGCATGTCCACTCTTTCTTCTGCTGGGGCTGAAACCGTTTCTTCCATACGATTTTCTTTCCGTATTGACGGAATGTTCATTTGCTGTCTGACATTTCGTACACGCTCTGCCTCTTCTGATAACAGGGTGACACGCTGCGCTGTTTCTGCTGCTTTCATTTGAACAGGAGATGATTCTTCTTTCGCTTCTGTTCGTTTTGGACGCATATCCTGATGATAGCCATAGATCGGTGATGGAATTTGCTCTGTTTTGAATGGCTTTTTATTGATGTCAGGCTGCACCGTTTGTTTTGGCTTATAGGTCTTCTGCTTAGCCTTTGGCTTGCTTGGCTTTGCGCGTCTTCTTTCCTGCTTCACTCCGTCACGCAGAGGTTCATCTGGAACGAGCGGAAAGCGGAAGTTGCCTTTCGGATATTCATAATAGACTTTTGTATCTTCAATTTTTTTATATTCTTTATGCTGTTCAAAAACTGGCTGCGTTCGTGCAGCTGGACCTTCATTAGGTCTCACAGCTTTTTCTTCTTTCTTTTCTTCTTCTCCTAAAAATACACTAAAAAATTTATCTAACCAACTCATCATTTATCACTCACTTTAACTCCCCTTACGTTTTCTTGGGCGATTTTTAGTATACCATTGCTTTTTCATGCAGAAAAGCGAGAAAAGTGCCGCTCTTTGCTATTTGTGCTGTCTGTAGATGAAAAAAAGTCACTAAGTACGTACTTAGTGACTTTTGGTATAACACATTCTTCGCTCCTATGTGCCCGTTTATGGGAGGTTACGCTTTAAAGGGTTCGCCAGCTTGGTGGCTTCCCTCTAGAACAAGAATCCCTTTTTCAGCAGGCGCGTCTGGAAGATCTAGTTCTTTTGCTGAACAAATCATTCCGCTTGATGGAACACCTCTTAGCTCAGCATCTTTAATGACCAAACCGCTTGGCATCACCGCACCAACCTTCGCAACCACGACATATTGCCCTTGATCAACGTTTGGCGCACCGCACACGATTTGTAATGTTTCATCGCCAACATCTACTTGGCAAATGTTTAATTTATCTGCATTCGGATGCTTTTCTTTTTCCTTCACATAACCGACAACAAATTTTGGTGATAGATCTACAGTCAACGTTTCACTTACACCGTTGCGGTTTAAAATTTCGTTGATATCTTGAACAAGTGTTTCAGATAGCGGTACAGATCCGTTTTCTTCAATTTTCATGTAAGTGGATGCGTTGAAGATATTAATACCTGTTGTTTCTTTTGTTTCTTGATTGAAGATTCTTACGACATCTCCAAACCTCTCATGACCTACTTCTTCTCTCGTCACATCTTTCAATGAAATAAGGAGTGTGTCGCCTACACCTTCTGCATTATAAAAAACGTTCATTCTTCAAAATTCCCTTCTACTGCTGTTTTGGTCTGCTTTTAGCAAGAATAAAGATCGGTTCAAGCTTGCCCTCATCATATAAAAATGACAATGCGGTAATCGGAACCGTGCCGCTGGCGAAGAAGCTCATCGACATCTGTCCTAAAATATCATAGCCTGATTCATTGCGAACATCTGCAATGATGAATACATCTTGATGGGGAACAGAAATGGCCATCTGTCCTTCTATTTTTTGCGCGTATTCTTGTAAAATCGATTCATTTAAAAGTCTGCTGGCATCATATCCGTCATTCGCACGGAAGAAATAAAACCGATTGCCTGCGACTTCATCCATTTTCACCACAGTTTCAAGTGAGCGGACATTGAAGCTTGCAGTTTCCCTAATTCGCTCTTTTGTCCAGTTTTCCTTTTGAAGCATTTTCTCATCAATTAATCTGTAGGTGCTTCCAAGGTCAAGTGCATAGAAGATTCTCGTTTCAGCTGTATGCTCATCAAAAACTAGGGGAATGCCATCACTTGATGCCTCAGGAAAGGAAGTGGAACGAATGACAGGATAGATCTGCTTTTCTTTTCCTGAGATGTGCTGCGCTTCGCCTTTCATGGCACTTAGCGCCTCTTTCACATAGTAAACGATCTCATCTAATGTTTCATCAGGCTTTACTTCCCACTTTGCAATGATTGGCGGGAGCTCTAGTGTAATACCTTTACTTGTTTGTTTATCTTCAATACGAAGCGTATCTTTTTCTCGGTCAAACTGGTGTGACCAGCTGTCATTTGTCAGACGGCTTTTGAGTTCGTTCGCAAGCTGTCTTGATGTCATTTTTGCCATGATTTAGACCCTCCTTTCATTATTTAGAAAGAGAATCTGTTAAAAATGCTTCAATCTCTTCCTTCGTCTTACGATCTTTGCTGACAAAGCGGTTAATTTCTTGTCCATTTTTAAAAACTAAAAAGCTTGGAATGCCGTAAATTTCCCACTCTGCGCAAGTGTCAATGAACTGATCTCTATCCACATAGAAGTACTCAAATTCTGGGTAGTTTGCTTCAAGCTCTGGCAAGAATGGTTCGATAAAGGTGCAGTCCGGGCACCAGTCAGCTGAAAATAGCAATACTGTTAAGTCTTCTTGAATCACTTTTTGTAATTCTTCGTTTGATTCAATTTTTTTCATGTTTCATTCCTCCAGTTTGTATGGTTAAATCTCCGAATTGTATATAGCCTTTCTTTCTCATCCATTCTGATACTACCAAACTAATCACTGCCGGGCCAACGATATGCAAAAGAGCGATCGCCAGAAAAACGGATGGATGAAATCCCATAACGGTCAGTGTCATGAGCTGTCCAACAAGGCCGCTCGTTCCCATACCTGCCCCTGCCGCATTATTGACCATCCCAAAGCCAATAATACCAATTGGCGCGAGAATGAGGCCCGCAATCGTCGGCGGAATAAGGATAAGGGGATTTTTCACAATGTTCGGCAGTTGCAATTTTGACGTGCCAATGCCGACAGCAGCAAGACCGCCAAAACGATTTTCTCTAAAGCCTGCAGCGGCAAAGCCGACCATTTGAGCGCAGCAGCCAATCGTTGCAGCACCAGCCGCTGTTCCGCTTAAGTCAAGCATGAGCGCAAGCGCCGCACTTGAAATCGGTGAGCTGAGGGCAAGTCCAACAATGGTCGCTACTAGCATGCCCATGATCAGCGGACTTTGGTCAGTCCCCCACATGATGAGTCTGCCAAGCCCTGTCATCATGGCTTCAATCCCAGGACCGATCAAAGCGGCGGTGAAAAAGCCAGTAATAATGGTGACAAGCGGCGTTAAAATAATATCAATTCTTGTCTCACCACTGACCAGCTTGCCGAGTTCCACACCAATTAATGCTGCGACAAAGCTTCCAGCAGGTCCACCAAGCTCTGCTCCTGCAGCACCTGAGACAACACTTGCAAAAATGATCAAAGGAGATGCATGTAAGCGATACGCAACGGCTACACCGATTGCTGGTCCCATGAGCCCCATCGCAAGTGTTCCCATTTTGATGATGAGCGGAAGTGATAACAGACCGCCTGCTGTTTTTAAAATCAGCCCTACCACTAATGTAGCAAATAGACCTAAAGCCATATAAGAGAGTGCATCAATGAAGTACACTTTTGGCGAAAGGGAGATCCCTTTTCTTTTCAAATAAGTCATCAACGTCGTCTTCCTGCTTTCTCATAGGAAAGACGAAGAGGCCTGTCCTTCCCATTATATGTAGTATTCTTACGATGAAAAATAGTCTCTACCATGAATATCATAATCATATTTTTTTTGCTTTATCAAGCACTTCTTGTGTAACATGAAAAGAAACAGGGCAAACCTTTACTAAGTTTGTACAAAAGGAGGAGATCGTTATGCAATTAACCGTCTATTTAGCAGGAGAAATTCATAGCCAGTGGCGTGATGAAATCAAGGAGAAAAGCCAATCGTTGAAACTGCCGGTGACGTTTGTTGGACCAATGGAGAATCATGACCGCTCAGATCACATTGGTGAGGACATTTTAGGTGAGCAGCCGAATGCCATTTTCAAAGATGATGCGGCTTCTGATTTGAACAATTTCCGTACTGAGATCTTATTAAACAAGGCAGACGTCGTCATTGCCCGCTTTGGTGAGAAATATAAACAGTGGAACACGGCAATGGATGCATCTGCTGCCATCACAAAAGGAAAACCTCTCATTTTGATCCGCCCAAAAGAACTGCACCATCCGTTAAAGGAACTATCAAACAAAGCGAATATCACTGTAGAAACCGTGAACCAAGCGATCAAGGCGTTATCTTACGTGTTTGAACAGCAATAAAAAAGGTGAAACTGCAACCTTTTTTCCTCTTTTCGAAACCTTTGCAGACCTGGCAATGAATGCGAGGTTTTGTCTACATATACACACTAAAGGCTGCTCTCATGAAAGAGGCAGCCTTTTCTATTACATTTACACCTGTTGATAAATAGAATCCACTGTACTTTGATCACAGTTTTTCACCAGGCGGACAATTAATTCTTTTGCCGCTGCGTAATCATCCACATGCAATACTGAATGACTTGTATGAATGTAGCGAGCGCACACCCCAATGACAGCAGAAGGCACACCTTGGTTGGAAATATGCACACGTCCAGCGTCCGTACCACCCGGTGATACGAAGTATTGGTATGGAATGCTGTTTGACTCAGCAGTATCGAGCACAAAGTCTCTCATCCCGCGATGCGTAATCATGGTTCGATCAAAAATACGCAGAAGTGCTCCTTTACCAAGCTGGCCGAATTGGGTTTTGTCACCTGTCACATCGTTTGCAGGGCTTGCATCTAAAGCAAAGAACAGATCTGGCTGAATCATATTCGCAGCTACTTCTGCCCCTCTAAGCCCTACTTCTTCCTGAACCGTTGCACCTGAATACAGATGACATGAAAGGGGTTCGTCTTTTATTTCTTTTAATAATTCAATCGCAAGTCCGCAGCCATAGCGGTTATCCCAAGCCTTCGCTAAAATCTTTTTAGGATTCGCCATAGGGGTAAAGACTGTTGCAGGCACGATTTGCTGTCCTGGGCGAATGCCAAGTTCTTTTGCCTCTTCTTCACTGTCTGCCCCAATATCAATGAGCATGTCTGATGGTTTCACAGGTTTGCTTTTTTGTTCTGGTGTTAGAAGATGAGGCGGTGTACTAGAGACGACACCAGGAATTGGTCCGTGAACGGTATGAACGTCGACACGCTGTGCCAGCATGACTTGACTCCACCAGCCGCCGAGTGTTTGGAAGCGTATCATCCCGTTCTTCGTAATGGATGAAACCATGAATCCCACTTCATCCATATGACCAGCCACCATGATTTTAGGTGCGTTCTCTGGTCCCTTGCGTACCCCAAACACACCGCCAAGACGATCCTGAATGAGTTCGTCAGAATATTTCTCAAGTTCCTTTTTCATAAAAGCACGCACATGGTGCTCATTACCTGGAGTTCCCTGTAATTCTGTTAAATTTCGGAAAAGCGACAATGTTTCTTCATTCATTCTACGGTTTACCTCGTTTCTATGTAATGACCATATATATTCCTATAAAAATAACACTCACTTTATACTATAAGAATTCTTTCGGTTTTCCAAGTATCTCTCCAGAAATTTTGAATATGCTTTCAAGTATTCGGATTCCTTAACATCAATGGACAAGTTTTGTATAATGGAAAAAACAGCAATACGGAGGTGCAGCACGTTGAAGTTAAAACATGTTCTGATTGGTGCGAGTATTGGCGTAGCCGCTGCAATTGTTGCAAAGAAAGTATTTTTCCCTACGTATATCTCGTCTGAAAAAGCATTAAAAATTGTGAAATCTGCTTTTAAACAGCGCGGCCCGATTGATGGCTCTTGGATTTATACTGTACCAGAACCGTATACCGTAAATGGTGAAACGATTGATGTGTACAAATCTGGCATTACTCGCTCAGCCTTTGGCGAGCTTGAACAGTACGAAGTCATGATTGATGCCAAAACAGGCATGATCGTTGATGTCATTGATTCTGTGGCTTGATAAAGAAAGCTTCGCAAAGGCGTGTCCTTGCGAAGCTTCTTTTTTATATGGCTTTGATTTTTTTGTACACAGGATGCCACATGGCGTCCTGTACAGCCTGAATGAGATCCTCAGGCGTTTCCTCTGCAATACCTTCATCGATCGCTGCTTGCGCCACACGGACAGCCACTGTCGCTGAAACAGTTCGAAGCTGATCCACACTTGGCAGCATCGCTGCACCCGGCTTTCCGACATTGACCATGCTGGCAATCGCTTCAGCACTCGCAACAAACATGCTGTCTGTTATAAGGCGGGCTTTAGACACAATCGTTCCAAGACCAAGCCCTGGGAACACAAGGGCATTATTCGCCTGACCAATTTCATATGTCACGCCGCCATATTCGACAGGATCAAATGGGCTTCCCGTTGTCACAAGGGCGCGTCCTTCTGTCCACTCGATGAGATCTTCAGGCTTTGCTTCTGAAAGAGGTGTTGGGTTCGACATCGGTAAAATGGCTGGGCGCTCCACGTGTGACGCCATTTCTTTCACAATTTCCTCTGTAAATGCTCCTCCTACCGTCGAGGTGCCAATTAAGATGGTTGGTTTCGCCTGTTTGACGACCTCTAATAAATCAATGGAATGCTTAGGACCGTTACGGGCATAACCCTTTACTTCGTCAGAACGTCTTGCATATGGCTTTTGAAATGGCTGAATGTCAGGCGAATCATCTGTAAGCAACCCTGTTTTATCAATACACCAGAAATGATCATATGATTCCTCTTCTTTGACACCGTCTCTTACGAGAGCATCACGGATCTGCTCCGCTATGCCAATCCCTGCCGTACCCGCTCCGAAAATGACGATTCGGTGATCTTTCAGCGGAACCTTCGAAGCTTTTGCACATGCCAGAACCGCAGCAAGTGAAACAGCTCCAGTACCTTGAATGTCATCATTAAATGTACAAATACGTTCCTTATATTTTTCCAATATGGCTCGGGCATTTTTTGTCCCAAAGTCTTCCCAGTGAAGGAGTGCATTTGGAAAGGTTGCGCGGGCAAGCTCTACATATTGATCAATGAACCGATCATAACGTTCTCCTCGAACGCGAGAATGCTGATTTCCAACATAAAGCGGATCATTCAAGAGACTTTCCTGGTTCGTCCCGGCATCAAGCACAACGGCCAGCACGCGGCTAGGATCAATGCCTGCTGCGGCTGTATAAACAGCAAGTTTCCCGACTGAAATGGCAATACCGCCAACACCCCAGTCTCCAATACCTAAAATGCCTTCTGCATCTGTCGCAACGATTAAGTCAATTGATTCATCAACACCGTAAGAGGCAAAAATCTCTTCCATGCCTTCCAAATCATCAATCGATAAATAAAGCCCCCTTGGCTTTCGATACTCGTGGCTATAACGCTGAATGGCTGTTCCAACAGTCGGCGTGTAGACAATCGGCAGCATCTCCGCCAAGTGCTCATTTAGTAATTTGTAAAAAAGCACTTCGTTTCTGTCATGAAGTGATGTTAAATACACATTTTTCCCCAGTTCATCCGGCTGTGCCTTGAACTGCTCATATGCACGCTTTGCCTGATCCTCTAATGTTAAAACCTTAGGCGGTAGAAATCCCTTTAAACCAAGCTCTTCCCGCTCTTCCTTAGTAAATGCAACCCCTTTGTTTAAATAAGGGACGGACATGACTTCCATCCCTCTTAATGGTGTTTCAATGACATCACCATGTACACGATAAAATTGGTTCACCTGCACTCTTCCTTTCACAAGTTCATTTTGTCGTTATTTTGTGTGAAAGGCGAAAAAACATGCAGATGATCTTTTATCTTCCTGTTTCTCTTTTAACTTCATGTGTGATTTGCCCGTCTTCATCCCACTTTACAGCGCGGTAAATCGCATCATGATAAAACAAGTACCACGCATTTTTTTCTTCTGCAAATGCCTGCCATTTTTGCTTAGCTGGAATCGAAGTCATTGGGTAATCATCATAAGCCAAGACCCATAATGGATTTTTATGAGCGTGTGTTGGCATGATATCAGCCAAATGAATCGCTGTTTCGCCCTGACTTGTGAGCGTTAAGATGCTATGGCCATTGCTATGACCGCCTGTATGATGCAGCCCAATGCCTTTTGTTACTTCGATGCTTTCTTCAAATGGCACCACTTGATTTGCTATAGGCTCCCAGTTTTCTTTCCAATATGTATTTCTTGAGCGGATGTTAGGCGCCCTCATTTCATCCCATTCGATTTTGGATGTGATGATTTTTGCCTGCGGAAAAACAGACACGAGCTCTTCTCCCTCACGTTTTGTCAGCCCGCTTGCATGATCGAAGTGAAGGTGTGTCATTAAAACGTAATCAATATCAGCTGGTTGCAGGCCGAGTGCCGCTAGCGATTGTTCCAATTTCGTCTCTTCTGTTACGCCGTAATTGCGTTTTTGTTTATCTGTCAGCTTCCCTGATCCGATGCCGGAATCCACTAATAAATGAAGACCATTCCACCGAATGAGGATCGGATCACACCGCAGTTCAATTTGATTGCGATCGTTCACCGGGTATTTTTTTGACCATAACGGCTTTGGCACTACACCGAACATCGCACCGCCGTCCATGTGTGTATCTCCCCCATTTAACCAGAACAGTTCCATGTCACCTATTTTCATTGTCTCCATTGCTGTCATCCCTCCTTTTTCTATCGTAGCAAATACAGCTGAAAATCGCATGCATCAATCTTTTCATGAAAAAAGCTGACTGCAATTTTTCTTTGCAGCCAGCTTGATGTCACTTGTTAATCTGGAAATTTTACTTCTGATCGATAGATGGGTTGTCCCATAGACGAGAATTTTTCTTCGTATTCAGTCATCACATTTCCTTCTAATCCGTCCTTATGCAAATCTAGACTGACATACGTTAAAAGAAGGCCATATGCAGAAAAACTCTTTAAGGAATATTCAAATAATCCGCGGTTATCTGTTTTGAAATGCAATTCACCACCTGGACGGAGAATATGTTCATATCGCTCTAAAAAGGCCTTAAACGTTAATCTGCGCTTTTCATGCCTTGCTTTTGGCCACGGATCAGAGAAATTCAAATACACCCGGTCAATTTCATTTTCCGCAAACACATCTGTCAGCGTTTCAGCATTAATGTTCAAAAGCTTTACATTTTCAACATCTGTCTCTTTGATTTTATCTACTGCTGTCACAATGACACTTTTAAATAATTCAATGCCAATATAGTTGATATCAGGATGAAGCTTGCCCATTCCAGCGATAAAGCTCCCTTTTCCTGTCCCAACTTCGATATGGATTGGATGATCATTTCCAAACAGCTCATGCCATTTCCCTTTATATTGCTCGGGGCTAGCTAAGGCAATATGAGCATTTTCAGCTAAGTAATCATCAGCCCATGGTTTATGTCGCATTCTCAATTTGATACACCTCTATTTTCTTTACATTTTATCAAGATACCATGAAACATAAAGACCCGCAAGACAGCATCTTTATGTACATATGAAAAAGACCAGCCCTTCGCTTGAGCTGGTCTGCCGCATGTATAAATTGGGCGCTGAATGCACAGTTTAACCACATAAATGACACGCAGAAAAGGAGCATACGTATGGGATTAAACCGTCAACATCAGCTTCAATTAATCAAAGATATTTTAACCGATCACCAGTTGGATTGCTGCGGGACTGTTGCAGAATATGAACAGGTGGGACGCGTGATTCAATTAATGCTGGCAAAAGAAGACCTTGATGCCGACATTCGTCAATTATTAACAGATATTTATGATTACAGCCAAAAGGGCACTTCTGTCCATTCAATTGATGCACATATCGAGGAGCATCAATCGCATTTGTCAGAGTGGGTCGAAAATATTCCTATGTCTTAATGGATGTTTAAACGCTTTAAGAGTGAGCTCAGCTCCGCTTGCACTTCTTGCTGCGCTTTTTCATTTCCTTTTCTTTTATGCCACACGACAAACGATACGGTTTCAGCGAGGACGTACCAATCCATGCGTTTTCGCAAATTGTCCGTCAGCGGGGCACCGTACATCGAGAGCCAGCTTTCCCAGTTCTCTTCTTCAATATAATGGTATAAAAGTGGTCCAAGATCAATGGCTGGGTCAGCAATCATCGCCCCATCCCAATCGATCAAGTAAAGCTGATTTTCATCTGTCAGCAGCCAATTATTATGATTGAGGTCACAATGACACACAACCTTGTCCTCAAATTGGACTGCCTCTACATGCTTCTCTAAGTACTGGATGGCACGTGTAATGTCTTGTGAATCGATTTGCTCTTTTAATATGGACTGTTTTAAATGCTTCAGAATGGATTCTGGGTGTAGAGCGTGCTTCTCTAATCTTTTCAGCATATCAAGCAATTCTTTAGATGTATGAATTTTTCTTAGCTGCTCTGCTACAGGACGGTCATTCATGTCCTTTGGCTTCAGCTCTCTGCCGCTCAGCCAGTGCTGCGCAGTGATGACATCCCCATTTTCCATTCGTTTTGTCCAGACAAGCTTCGGCACAATGCCTTCAGCTGACAAAACCGCAAGAAACGGTGACGTATTGCGTTTTAAAAATAGCTTTTGGTCATTGTGTGTTGCGAAGTACGCATCTCCCGTAGCGCCTCCAGCAGGAGAGATGTGCCATTCGCTACCTAATATTTGTCCCAACCAGTTCATATCAATTTTCAACCCATCATTTCTTAAAATATTTTAAATCTTGCTTTTTTAGTCGACAAAATTCAGCCGATTGAAGATCAATTGGCTGTTTCTTTTTTATTTATATGATCATAAAAACAAAAAGGACAGCTATTGAGAATGAGATGCTAAACAATAGCCGTCCTATAGATTTTATCGTTACCTTCTTATACTCGTCAAGCAAAACTAGAAAATCAGGACAAGAACCTTATGAAAAGGAAGGCTTTTTTCATGGTTTTTTGACTAGGGCATTCACGAGAAGCCATTTAAGCACGTAATTTTAAGGAGCGCTCACTCGCCTTCACAAAGACAGGCGTTGCGCCGATCACTTCTCCATCTGCATGAAATAAGATTTTTGCATCTGCCTCCAAGTACGCTTCCTCGTGCTGATACAGGGTAACGCCCTTCATTCCAAGATGCTTTCGAAACACCATCGCACTTAAAAACAAGAGCACTTTGAATGGATTCAAATCTGTGACAACGATCGTTTGAAAGCCTGGCTGCCTCGCGCTCACTTCCGGCGCTGCTTCCAGCCCGCCTCCGTAATAGGGGTGATTGCATACAATCACAAACCACACTTGGCGAAAGACCTTCTTCTCATTTTCAATAAACAGCGCAAGGTCAAACGGCTTAAAAGACCATAAAGAATGGAGAAATGACAGCGGGTAGATGATAAACCCAAGCCCCAGCCGTTTCAGCCACTTTTTTTCTCTAAAATGCACTATTTTCCTTAGCACATGCGCATCAAACCCAGCACCGATATGATTGAGAAAGAGAACGGATTGCGGGCTTTCTGCATGATCTTGAAAGGAGCCGAGAGAAAATGTTTTGGTGAGCATTCTCTTTTGCTTTCTCACTTCTTTTAGGACATCTTGACGATGGATGCCGAGGCCCTTCGCCGCATCATTCCAATGACCGGCGGGAACAAAGCTTAACTGCACATGATCCATTTCCTTTAAGCCATTCAGGACTTCATGAATGGTGCCGTCACCGCCAATGACAATCAGGCGCTTCAGCCTGTCATCTTGCATGGCGCTAATTTGTCTTGCCAATACTTCTGCATGGCCTTCATGCTGGGTGAGAAACGATCGATAAGAGATCTCCACCTTTTGTAATTCTTTCTCTATGCTCCTCCATGTACGAAGTCCTTTTCCATGTCCTGCTGCTGGATTAACGATAAAGTACCATTCATTCATATATTAGCTCCACTCAGGTCTCATTTTTCGTGACCTTCCATTATGCCTTTAATCGAGCCATTCCTGCCTTCTTTTGCTGTCTGATTCACCATAAGCAAGCAATGCCTTTGTCGCCTTAAATTGCTGATGCTTTGTCGGCGCGGTATTTTTCCGCTGCTTTTCAAACCAATCTTCCGCCTTCTTCTTATCGACAACCTCCATCCCGTATGGAACTTCCGGTAAGTCAATATAAGAGGTTCTGCTGATCAGGATTTTTTTCACAGGAAGATCGACACCGCTTTGCTGTAAGATCTTTGACACGACGGTGCCAGAGCGCAGAAGGCTTGCGCAAGGATTCAAAACGGATTGAACAGCTTTCCCATTCGCCCGCTTTTCCCAAAAACGTTCCTTCGTTCCGATATATACGCTGTCAGGCTCTGCCTCTAAGAAGGATAAACAAATCACTTCCAGCGGCGTAATAAGTACTGAACATAATTCCATCTCTGCTTTTTGAATGAGCAGCACCGGCTTATACATCACAAAATATGAATCCGGAAGCTGCCTAGCAAGCATACGCAGCTTTTCATCATACCGAATATGATGGGAGACGGTTGAAATGTGGGAAATCGTCGAGCTCGCCCATTTTAATTGAACATCGTATAGATGATCCTTAAAAAAATGAATGAGCTTCGTTTCATCGGTAGGAACGTTTGTAAAGACACCTTGCTCTATATCTGTCGGCTCGTTAAAAAGACTCAGGTCCCGTTCCTTTTTCATATCGGCTTCTTTTTGCTTTCTTTTTAAGGAGAATTTCTTTCTCTTTTCTTCCTCTTGTTCAGGCACTTGTTCAGAGATTTGGTCAAATGAATGCTGCGCCTCCTGTTTTGAAGCCTTTTTTAACTCGTCCCACCTTTGCTTTTTCAATCGAATGAATTGATTGATGTAGTGATGCGGGTCTTGTTCATATCGTGATATATAATCTTGAATTTTGATAATTTGCGCCATCTGCTGCTCACTCCAACTTTTAGAATCATTTATGTAGTGCAAATTGTTTGATTGCGTGATAACGCGGGGTTTCTTTCGGACGTATTTCAAATAGAGTCATACAAGAAACCTCTATCACGTATGGCTCTTTGCGTAAAGTCGCTTGTTCTGCAAAAGAGTGATCCGCGTTCCATTTTCGCGCAATCGTCATATGCGGATGAAACGGTCTCTTTTCAACAGGATGTCCTGCTGACAATACGGCTTCTTTCACCTTTTCTCTTAATTGCATGAGCGGTTCACTTTCATTAGGTTTTGCAAAAAAGACTCTCGGGCGCTCCTTCATGCCAAACTGTCCTACCTCATTCAGCTCTAGTGAAAATGCAGCGGCTTCATTTGAAAGGATATCAAGCAGCTCGATGATCTTTTTTAAACGCTCATCTGGAATGGCACCTAAAAAGATCAGGGTCACATGATAATCATCTGGTGCTGTCCACTTTTGAAAGGATAGTCCGCTCCTTAGATCCATGTCTTTTTTGATTTGATGCGCAAGTTGTTCAGGGATGTGAATCCCTATAAAATAATGACGGTTTTCTGCCACAATATCACCTGTCCTTTTTTAACAAACTTTACGAATCCCCATTGATGATAGTATAACTAAAGAAATGCAGAATGAGAAGAAAGGGTGTCACATGATGAAGGTTGCACAAAATATAGCTGAGCTGATTGGCGATACACCACTTGTTAAATTACAGCGGCTTCAGCCAGGCAATGCGGCAGCTGTTTATTTAAAGCTGGAATCATTTAATCCTAGCGGCAGTGTGAAGGACCGCGCTGCTTACAATATGATCGTCGAGGCTGAAAGGCAAGGAAAGCTTACAAAAGGAGCGACCATTATTGAACCAACGAGTGGGAATACAGGGATTGGTTTAGCCATGAACGCAGCAGCAAGAGGCTATAAAGCAATCCTTGTCATGCCAGATACGATGACAAAGGAAAGAATCAATATTTTGAAGGCTTATGGGGCGCAGGTCGTTTTAACCCCAGGAGAAGAAAAAATGCCAGGCTGTATTCGCAAGGCAGAGGAACTGGCGTCTCAAATTCCTCATAGCTTTATCCCGATGCAATTTGATAATGGGGCGAACCCAGATGCACATAGAGGCACAACGGCTGTTGAAATCATGGAAGCTGTAAAACAACTTGGAAAGCCCCTTGGAGCCTTTGTCGCAACAGCAGGAACTGGCGGAACCATTACAGGCACCGGAGAGGAATTAAAGAAGGCATTCCCTCATTTGACCATACGTGTGGCAGAGCCAAAGGGATCTCCAGTCTTATCTGGCGGGAAACCTGGCAAACATAAACTTGTTGGCACAAGCCCAGGATTTATTCCCCATATTTTAAACGAGCATGTCTATGATGAGATCGTGCAAGTAAGCGATGAGGATGCGTACACAATCACACGTCAGCTTGCCCGGCTTGAAGGAATTTTAGTTGGTCCATCATCTGGTGCAGCCTGCTATGCTGCGATTGAAACAGCCAAGCAACTGCCGGCAGAACAAATCGTGATCTGTATGACAGCAGATACAGGCGAACGATACTTATCAAGTGATGTTTTTCAAGATTAAAAAAGGAACAGGGTCATGAATCCCTGTTCCTTTTTCTTCGTTTCAAGGTTAGGACGATTTGTCGGACTTCACCTCAGCCTGCTCCCCTGTGATGAGTAAAGCCTGCTCATCAGTAAGCGGGCATAAATCGAGCGTCTGCTCAAACTGTTCCATGATTTGCTGCGCAGCCTCGCCTAAATAGGTATTGTACATATGCGGTACCGGATAGTAGCTTATCTCATTGAATCCTTGACATGATGAAAGTTCTGCTGCCTTCTGCCGATCATCCATCACGGAGATATATTCAATGCTTGGTGCCATGATGATACTCCCTGCGGACTCTCCGATGTACAGCTTGCCTTTATTGATTTCTTCTTTCAGCACGTCATCAAGACGATGCTTTCTTAATTCCTGCAGCAAATAGAAGGTGTTGCCTCCTGATACGTACATCACATCATTTTGTTCAATCATCTTTGTGATTTCTTCAGTAGACTGCTCAGCTATCTGAACGGTCTCTAGATGCATACCTAGTTGATGAAAGGCTTCTTTCGCTGCCTCCACATAGTGCGTGACTTCTTCCACAGCACTGGCTGTTGGAAAAAATGTCACGCGTTTTCCTTTTAATGATTCACCCGCAAAGTCAGATAAGAGAGAATAGCTGTCTTTGAATGAAGAGCATAAGAACATTTTTTTCACTGTGAATCCCCTCTTCTCTTTTTCTATTTTGCCAATTCATACATGGCTTGTGCATATAGAGCGGTTGCTCTTAGTAGATCATCGATTTCGATATATTCATCCTTCTGGTGTGCGCAATCTGGTCTGCCAGGGAATAGAGGACCAAAGGCAACGCCCGCTTCTAAAGATCTCGCATACGTTCCTCCACCAATCGCAATCAGATTAGCTGGATCTCCCGTTTGTTCCTCATATACCCGCTGCAATGTTTTCACAAGCGGATGATCTTTTGAGACGTGATGCGGAGGACTGTCGTCAAATTTCAGAAGGGTGGCCCCTTTGATGCCTTCGATCCCTTTTTTAACGTCCTTGCCGTCTGCTGTCACTGGATAGCGGACATTTAATCCTAGCTTCGCTTCCTCGTTTTGTTTATAGCGGATCGTTCCAACATTTAAAGTCAAATCTCCGCTAATCTCATCTTTACAAGCAATCCCCAGCTTTTTCCCTCTTGTATCCTGATCAAATAAAGCGTTGATTTGGGAGGTAAAAGCAAGCCCGTCTTCATCTAACTCTTGTCCACATAGGAAATTGGCCATATGAATGCCCGCATTGATGCCATGCGCCGGCTCCATGGCATGAACTGATTCACCTTTTAATGTGAGATGCAGTCCGTCCGCTGCATTCTTTACCTCACCTGATAAATGATTGTGAGCAAGATAAGCTTCAAAAGCTGTTTTTAATGATTCATCATCGTGATCTTGTGCAGCTGTCACAGTGGCAGCTGCCTCATCCGGCACCATATTCAGCCGCATACCCGATGTGAATTGCTTGAGCGTATAGCGCTGATGATTTTCTGTATGTTGATATGTAAATGACACGATGGCATCAATGATCCCTTTTTCAGCATGAATAATCGGAAAATCGGCATCTGGCGCAAATCCAATTTGCGGCATCGCCTCATGCTTGAAATAATGGTCCACACAGCGCCAATCACTTTCTTCATCCGTTCCAATGATCATTCGAATCTTTTTTGACAGCTTCATCCCTGTATCTTTTATCATCTTTAGCGCGTAGAAAGCCGCCATGGTTGGACCTTTATCATCAATGGCCCCTCGTGCAAATATTTTATTTTCTCTTATGTCCGCTGAAAATGGCGGGGTTGTCCAGCCGTCACCAGCAGGCACAACGTCCACATGGCATAGCACACCTACAATGTCTTCGCCTTCTCCATATTCAATATGACCTGCATAGCCATCGACATTCTTGACTGTGAATCCTTCGTCTTCCCCTTTTTTCAGCATATACTGAAGGGCCTGATCGACTTTTTCACCAAATGGCTTTCCTTTTTTTCCACCTTCTTCATCAAGGACGCTTTCAATTTGCAAAAAAGATTGTGTGTCCTTAATTAAGTCGTCTTTTTTTCGTATCACTTCAGCTTCCCAATTCATTTTTCCATTCCTCCTTGAAAAAAGGTTGCAATCCATCCTTAAAACGAATATTATATTAATTGTTTTGTAATAATGTTCGTAAATGGAGGATTTTATGTTTCAGTTAAAAGAAAACCAAACCAACATAAAGAGAGAATTAATCGCTGGTATGACGACATTCTTTACCATGGTATATATTGTTGCCGTTAACCCAGGAATTCTTTCAAAAGCAGGCATTCCTTTTGACCAAGTCTTTACTGCAACAATTATCGCTGCTGTCGTCGGTACGCTCTGGATGGCACTATTTGCAAACTATCCGATTGCTATTGCACCAGGCATGGGGCTGAATGTCTATTTCACCTTTACAGTTGTCGGTGGTGGCGGCATCAGCTATCAAACAGCGTTCAGTGCGGTATTTGTTGCTGGTATACTCTTTATTATTTTATCGTTAACATCCCTTAGAAAACAACTGATTCAAGCCATTCCAGATAATTTAAAGTACGGCATTACAGCAGGAATCGGGCTTTTCATTGCATTTATCGGCCTCCGTCAGTCTGGGATTATCGCAGCTGACCCTGAAAATCTAGTGAAGCTTGGCAACTTAAACTCGCCTGTTGTTATATTAACGCTTGTCGGCTTAATGATCTCTGTTATTTTAATGGTTCTTCAAATAAATGGCGCTCTGTTTATCGGCATGTTAGCGACGACACTGATTGCGCTCGTAACAGGCCAGCTTCATTTCCCTAAAATGCTGATGGACATCCCTGCACTACCCGAAGGCATGCTGATTACAAATCCATTCGCTGCTTTTGGCGATGTATTCTCTCATCATTTATATGCTGTCGTCTTCTCCTTCTTACTAGTGACGATTTTTGATACAACGGGCACAATGATCGGAGTGGCTGAACAAGCAGGACTCATGAAAAAAGGCCAGCTGCCAAAGGTACGCAGAGCCCTGCTCGCTGACTCTGCTGCAACGACGATAGGTTCTATGTTTGGGACAAGCCCAACAACAGCTTATATTGAATCATCATCTGGGGTTGCTGCTGGCGGAAGAACTGGACTAACGTCTTTAACGGTCGCTGCACTGTTTATTGTGGCATTGTTTTTCGGCCCGCTCGTTCAAGCCATTTCTTCTTTACCATCCATCACATCACCTGTTCTCATCATTGTCGGGTGCTTGATGATGAACTCAGTGTCACGCATTCGCTGGAACGAGCTAGACGAAGCATTCCCTGCTTTTCTTGTGATCCTTTCCATGCCGCTGACATCTAGTATTTCTACAGGAATTTCACTTGGATTTATCTCATATCCCCTTGTGAAACTGGCAAAAGGGAAATGGAGAGAAGTACATGTACTTGTTCTCATCTTTGCCATTTTATTTTTCATTCAGCTCTTTTTCTTAGAAGGATAACAGAAACAAAAAAGGCACATTCTAACAAGGGATGTGTCTTTTTGAGATGAGTGAATTTTTTATTTTGTAAATTTTCTGTGTTTATTTTTTGGATGTTTAAATGTGACGGTATGCTCCATACCCCCTACGCCTATTGGGTTGTAACCGAATTCAAAACATGGTATATACCATGTTTCGATTCATGAAGACAAGTTAAAAAACACGTAAAGTTGACTTTTTGGTGGAACTAGATGCATAATAACGTGTATAATAGAATAAAACATTAAGAAACACGAACATTTACCATTGTTGCATGTCCTTATTTTGCAGTTTTAGTGTAGTAAGTTGTGGTTAGTCAAGTCCATCCGATCTTATTGATAGGGAGTGGTTTTTTGAAACCTTCAACAAACCGTATGATGACTCGAATTAAATCAGTTTATATGTTCATTCAAGAGAAAGGTCTTGTGACGACACAAGAGCTGGTTGATGAATTCGGGATCACACCTAGAACCATTCAAAGAGACTTAAACGTGCTTGCCTATAACGATCTTGTTCATAGTCCAAGCAGAGGCAAATGGGAAACAACGAGAAAAAAAGTGAAAATATCATCTTAAGCTTATAATGAACTGTCCATATAACAAAAAGAACCGGCGATATGCCGGTTCTTCAGATTGTTGACAAAGGGCTAAAATGATCTTCATTTTAGCCTTTTGTCTTCTTTTCAGCGTGATAGAAAACCTTTGCAGTCTAGGAAGGACGAGTACCGGAGCGGAGCGAATTTGACATTCTTGAGCACCGGAGCGCAGACCTGACACCGAATGCGAGGGTTTGTCTACACGCTGAAAGAACCGGCGATATGCCGGTTCTTTTCTTTTATTCTACATTTATGGTCGATTGATTAAGCTGTCTAATTCTTCATCCGTCAATTCACGGTACTCCCCAGGCGCTAGATCTTCATCTAAAGAGACAGCCCCCATCGAGAGTCTTTTTAAAAAAATGACTTCATTTCCCACTGCTTGCGCCATCAGCTTCACTTGATGGTACTTTCCTTCAGTAATCGTTAAACAGATGCGTGTATCTTCGTTTTCATTCGCATCTACTTCAACCTTCGCCGGCTTCGTGCGGTAATCATCTAAAATGACAACGCCCTCTTCAAGACGCTTGATGTCTTGATCTCCTAATGGGTATTTCAAATGAACTTCGTACGTTTTTGGCACATGCTTTTTTGGAGAAAGTAATTGATGAGCAAGCTGTCCATCATTTGTGAGGAGGAGAAGACCGACTGTATCCTTATCCAGTCTCCCCACAGGAAATGGCTCCCTTGCGATATCCTCCGGCTCTAGTAAATCGACGACCGTTTCATCCCGCAGATCTTCAGTTGCTGAGATGACCCCGTCCGGTTTGTTCATCATTAAGTAAATGAATTCTTTATACTCTACACGCTCTCCGTGTACGAGCACTTCATCATTCGATGGATCAACATGATCTTTCACCTGCTTCGCCACTTCTCCATTCACTGTGACCGCCCGTGCCTTGACCAGCTTCTTCACATCTTTTCTTGAACCAAAGCCGCTGCTAGCAAGCAATTTATCAAGCCTCATGAATATCCACCTCTTCTTAACTCTTTTTTCTTAAAAATTTCGGCATACGGCTGCCGAGTACACGCTCAAGTAATCCTACCTTATAAGACAAGAACAGATACACACCGCCGCCAGTGATCATTGAAATCAAAATGACGATACCCGCTTGTACAATTCCACCCTCATACGAAATCACTTGGCTCACAAGCTGACAAGTCACATACGCCACAACAGCCATAATCGCCGTTAAAATACCAATGAGAATAAATCGTTTGAAAATCCTGCGGAACGAGTAGCCGGCATGGCGCTTAATCATGATAAACATATACAAGATGGACGCGCTATAGCCTAACGCAGTCGCAAGCACAGAACCATTTCCTTGCAGCCAGCTGATTAGCGGAATGTTCAGAACCGTTTTAATAATGATCCCTAACAACAGACTGACAATGGCGAATTTTTGTTTGTTAATTCCCTGCAAAATTGCTGCATTAATGGTGAATAAGGAAAACAATAACGCAACAGGTGCATACCAGAACAAAATTGACATCCCAATCTCAGGATGAACGGACGGATAGAAAAACCAATAAACCGGTCCAGCCAATGCCGAGATACCAAATGAAGCAGGCAGTACGAAAAATAAAATGACCTGCATCGTCTGATCAATTTGTCTATTGAGAAGCTTGTAGTTACGAGCTGTAAATGATTCCGTAATCGTCGGGATTAAGGTTAAGCCAAACGCTGTTGCAAGCGACACAGGAATCATCACGAGCTTCGGTAAATATAACGTCACGATAGACAATACCGCTGTACTAATATCCTGATGTCCTGATGCAATCATAGCTCTGTTAATGGTGTTTGTATCAATATAAGAATAAATTGGAATCGCAAGTCCAACAAACACATACGGTGCCGCATAGCTAAACAGCTCTGTAAACATTTGTTTATAAGATAAGTCAGAGGAAGCACCTGTATTCGGCTGCATAGATAAGAGCCGGTCCTTGCGCTTCAGCCAATATAAATAAAGCGTGAATAAACCCCCAAATGCGCCGATAAGTGCTGCAAATGTGGCATATCCGACAGCGATGACAAGCCCGCCGTCAAGCACTTTTAAAATAATAAACGTTGCAGTTAATAGGAAGATGATTCTGACAAGCTGCTCAATCACTTGGGAAACAGCTGTCGGTCCCATCATGGAATGTCCTTGGAAGAACCCCCGCACAAGACTCATAATAGGTACAACCAAAAGACCTAAACTGACCATCCGAATCACATATACCACTTGATCGACAGTCAAACCGCCTGTTTCATTCGATCCGCCAAGCTGAATCTTGGCAAAAATCGGTGCGGTCAAATATAAAATAGAAAAGGCGATAATCCCGGTGACAAGCATGACCGACATACCCGCCCTGAACATTTTCCTTGTTGTCTCATAATCGCCGATTGCATTATATTTAGAAACAAATTTTGATACCGCTGTTGGAAAACCAAGCGTAGCAATACTTAAAAAGATCGTATACTGATTGTATCCATATTGAAATAGCGCTCCACCAGTAGCTCCAACCATTGCGCTAAATGGAATTAAGTAAATCATACCAAGAATACGAGAGAGATAAGTCCCTATCGTTAAAACCAACGTACCACGAAGCAGTTTATTAGACATGCGCTTAACCACCATTTTTCTAATGAATATTCAACTTAACTATTTTACCACATCATTTCGACGCACAGGTAACAAATCCAATACAGAAGGCACAAAACCAATCAATTCATATTTCAGCCTTCCCCAATTTTCGTTATAATAGAGGAATGACTGAAAGTAGAAAGAGGAATGTAACATGAAACATTATGATGTCATTGTCATTGGCGGTGGACCTTCTGGACTGATGGCCGCGATTGCATCAGCAGAGCACGGAGCGACTGTTCTGTTAATTGACAAAGGAAACAAACTTGGCAGGAAGCTCGCCATTTCTGGCGGTGGACGCTGTAACGTCACCAACCGCCTTCCAGTAGAAGAAATCATCAAGCATATTCCCGGAAACGGCCGTTTTTTATATAGTGCATTTTCTGAGTTCAATAACGAGGATATTATTTCGTTTTTTGAAAACCTCGGCATTGAACTTAAAGAAGAAGACCATGGACGTATGTTCCCTGTCTCAAACAAAGCACAATCTGTTGTGGATGCCCTTTTAGACAGGCTCCGCAACCTCAATGTCACCATTCGAACGAATGAAAAGATTAAAACAGTTCTGTATCAAGACGGACAAGCAGCTGGAATTGTTACAAATAATGATGAAAAAATTTCAAGTAACGCCGTTGTCATTGCTGTTGGCGGAAAAAGTGTGCCGCATACTGGTTCTACTGGTGACGGCTATGCATGGGCAGAAGCCGCTGGTCATACGATTACAGAGCTCTTCCCAACAGAAGTACCGGTCACATCAGATGAGCGCTTTATTAAAGAAAAAGTGCTACAAGGTCTTTCTTTAAGAAGTGTGGCTGTCAGTGTTTTAAATAAAAAGGGGAAACCCGTCGTCACACATGTCATGGATATGATTTTTACTCACTTTGGCTTATCCGGCCCAGCTGTTCTTAGATGCAGCGGATTTGTTGTGAAAGAATTGAAAAAACAGCCGACTGTTCGTCTGCAAATAGACTTATATCCGAAGCTTAATGACGAGGAGCTGTTTCAAAAGCTTCATCGAGACCTAAAAGATGAACCCAAAAAAGCCATAAAAAATGTCCTGAAGTCTTGGATGCAAGAACGCTATTTATTGTTTCTGTTAGAACGGAACGGCATAGATCCGCAAGAAACATTTTCTGGTCTTGCTAAGGACAAACTGCGCGCATTCGTAAATGATTGCAAACACTTTATCGTTCATGCGAACGGCACTCTTTCCTTAGACAAAGCGTTTGTCACAGGAGGCGGCGTTTCTGTGAAAGAAATTGAACCGAAGAAAATGGCGTCTAAAAAAATGCCCGGTCTTTATTTCTGCGGAGAAATTTTAGACATTCACGGTTATACAGGCGGATACAATATCACGTCAGCACTTGTGACAGGCAGGCTTGCCGGTATGAATGCTGCACTCGAAGCAAAGGAGAGATTTTCATGATGAGACGTGCACTTCCAATTATCCTAGCGGTTGTGATTAGTTTGACAGCCGCTGTTTTCTTGAAGCTATCAATTACCCCGTTAAAAGTCGCCATTGTTTTGGCGTTTACCATCTTCGCTGTTTGTTTAAAAGAATACGTCTACCGTCTTCGTAAACGAATTGAAGAAAAATCATCTTCACATATCGATAGTTGATTAATGGAAGCAAAACATGTTACGGTAAAGTAGAGGTCGAGTGAGAAGCTCGCCTCTTTTTGTTTGAAATTAGTTGAGTTAGGGGATATTAAGCAAAATCCTCTGCTTAAACGTGTAGAACAACAGGAGAGTGAGATGGTGTGAAAAACGTATCAAGTGTATTTTGGATTGTGATTGCGATCACATTTGTTGCCGTTATATGGGGAGCTTTTTCTCCAGAAACACTGCAAAATGTCACTGATCAAATTCAAACATACATTACAAATGACTTTGGCTGGTATTACTTGTTAGTGGTGTCACTGCTCGTCGGCTTTTGTCTATTCTTTATCTTTAGCCCAATCGGTAAGATTACACTAGGAAAACCAGGGGAAGAGCCTGAATTCGGCCTATTTTCTTGGTTTGCGATGCTATTTAGTGCCGGTATGGGAATTGGTCTTGTTTTTTACGGAGCAGCTGAACCGATCAGCCACTATGCCATACAGTCACCAACAGGTGAGACTGAAACGGCGCAGGCCTTCCGAGATTCCCTTCGATATACATTTTTCCATTGGGGGCTTCATGCATGGGCTATTTATGCCATTGTTGCACTTTGTATTGCTTACTTTAAATTTAGAAAAGATGCACCTGGCTTAATCAGTGCAACGTTGCAGCCAGTTTTAGGAAATAAAACGAATGGATGGATCGGAAAAACCATCGATTGTATTGCGGTATTTGCAACTGTAGTTGGTGTTGCGACAAGCCTAGGATTAGGTGCGGCACAAATAAACGGTGGATTGAATTACCTGTTTCAAATTCCGAATGCTTTTAGCACACAATTGATCATTATCATGATTGTGACAGTGCTTTTCCTTGCATCTGCTCTAAGCGGGATTGGAAAAGGCATTAAATATTTAAGTAATATCAACATGGTATTGGCAGCTGTTCTGATGTTTTTCTTACTTTTGGTAGGTCCAACTGTTTTTATCTTAAATTCATTTACTGACTCGATTGGGCAATACTTATCTAACATCGTTCAAATGAGCTTCCGTCTATCTCCAAATGATCCTGAGAAGAGAGAATGGATTAATGGATGGACAATCTTTTATTGGGCATGGTGGATATCTTGGGCACCATTTGTCGGAATCTTTATTGCAAGGGTGTCACGCGGACGAACGATTCGAGAATTTTTAGTAGGTGTCTTAGTGGCTCCTTCTATCCTGGTATTCCTATGGTTCTCGATTTTCGGTGTATCTGCGATGGATTTACAGCAAAAGAATATTGTCGATGTTGCAGGTCTTTCAACAGAAACAATGCTTTTCGGTGTACTAAATGAATATCCGCTGGCGATGATCACATCGATTCTAGCACTTATTTTAATCGCTATATTCTTTATTACATCGGCTGATTCAGCTACATTTGTGCTTGGAATGCAGACAACCTACGGATCATTGAACCCTTCTGGCGGTGTCAAAGTTAGCTGGGGTATCATCCAATCTTCTGTTGCTGCCGTGCTTTTATTTTCAGGGGGACTTGAAGCCCTGCAAAATACAGCCAAGCTCGCAGCCTTGCCGTTTTCCGTTGTCATTATTTTGATGATTGTCTCACTGTACAAGTCACTGAATGATGAACGAAGAGCCATCAAGCAAGCCAATAAAGTCAGTAAACCACGAAGTCCAAGAGTAAAAAAAGCATAATCTCAAGCGAAAAAAGCCGTTCCTCATAAGAACGGCTTTTTTCTATATACAATTTAAGATTGTTGCAAGCATGAGGATTCCTGTAAAATAATGATGAAATCATTTCTACATAATGGAGTTTTATATGACGCTGCCTACATTCAAGTACAACCCAGATCCAGTTTCGTTAAACGTGATCAAAAAAGAGCATACGACATGTCCTGTTTGTGAGAAAGAAAGAGATTACGTGTATCATGGTCCATTTTATACTGTTGAAGATGTGAAAGGAATTTGCCCTTGGTGCATTAAAGATGGATCAGCCGCTAAAAAATACGATGGCATCTTTCAAGACGATGTAAGCTGTGATGACGTCGATCAAGAGGAATTTATAGATGAACTGATCTATAGAACACCAGGCTATCGCGGCTGGCAGCAGGAATATTGGTTAAGCCATTGCGGAGATTTTTGCGCAATCGTCCAGTATGTCGGATGGAAAGAGATAGAACATTTAGAGGAAGAACTCACAGAAGATATCGAAGACATTTGCAGCGGCGGGGGATTAACGAAAGAGAACCTAAAACAATGGCTCGTCAACGGAGGAGACTTGCAGGGCTACCTCTTTCAATGTGTTCACTGCAAAAAGCATCGTTTATATATTGACGCTAGCTAATCAAACAAAAAGGGCCCTTCAAACAGGTCCTTTTTTGATGCCGTCTATTTTTTATATAAAATGAGTGCAGAAAAACAGTAGAGCTGTTCTCCTCCCTGCTCACAGATCACCGCTACATCGTACTTGATATCAATAATTTGGTCGTCATCCATTCCTTTTAAAAAAAGATTGATTTCGCTCTGCAAATCTTTTTCGTGTTCTTCATCAAATACAGCTACCTTTAGCACATATGCCACTCTCCCTTCTCTCGCTACTCTATCTTTATGCATATAAGGGCGGGCATATGAACAAAAAAGCCTTTCATCTCAAAGATGAAAGGTCGGACTTCTTTTACAGCTTCGGTTTTGTTTCTCCTGTCCAAGCAAGCATTCCGCCAACGACATTGGTCGCTTGATAGCCTTGGTCTTCTAGGAAATAGCAGACATTTTCACTACGTTTTCCGGAGCGGCAAATAATATAATATTCCTGCGTTTGATCGAATGCATCCAGTTTCTCAGGAATATCTCCCATTCGAATGTGGACAGCTTCTGGAATCATTCCTTCTGCAACTTCCTCGTCCTCACGCACATCAACAAGCTGAATGGCTTCTTCTTGCTCTAGCTTTTGTTTTAATTCTTCTATTGAGATTTCTTTTACTGACACGACGCTCATCTCTCCTTTTAATCACGGTGACACCATTATAGCAAATGATTCACATCACTGTGTATTCAACCGCTTCGATTGAAGGAAAGACGGCAGCTGTTTCTTCACTTCGGCTGTCTGCTGCTCACTTTCAAACTCTACCTTTTTGAATACTTGATAGGCCAGCCACATGTGGCCATAGGCGAGTATGCTCACACTAAAGAACGGCACGATTCCCGGCAAATAAGCAAAGAGAACAAACAGCACAGCCGAGAAAACGAGCATACAGAGTGTATATTGCAAATATGAGATACCAAGCAATAGAGAGAATTTCAGATAGAGACGTTTTTTCCAATCATAATGAGCCAGCAGCGGAAAAATATAAAACAAGCTTACAACAAATAGAAAACCAAAGATATAAATGGCAAAACGAAGCACATGCAAAAACCAGCTCGTTGGATAAATATACGCAAGGTCTACATATATAATCGTCCCTATGATAAATAACGTCACTCCAATCAAGTTAGAGCGTACAAACTCCTCACGGTACACCTTCCAAAAAGTGCGGAAAACGCTGACTTGCTCATGCCCTTGTATCCACTTTCTCATCACCGAAAATAACGCAGTGGTCGCAGGCATCAATCCAAAGATCCCAAGCCCCAGCATGGTGAACAGCAGCCACAGCAAATTCGTATAGGCAAGTCTCATCACCCACTCACACATTCGAAGCATTCTGCTCATTGAACCATCATGATCCATCTCTTTCCCCTCCTCTCTTTCTTATAACACCGTCTCTTTATGAAGCAACTCTTCTATGTCAATTGGACGTTTCTCTGAAACAGACCGCCACATGCCTTCCCCAAGTGCAATCGAATAAGCACCAGCCTCTGCTCCTGCTGATATGTCATAGTGAATTAAAGGATCTTTTCCTATAAATAAATCGGCCAGAAGCAGAGGGTCTCCGCCGCCATGTCCCCCTGGCTGTTTCACGACTTCAATTGTCTCTTTTGCCCCAAACATCGGATAATAAGAAATCGTCTGTTCTGGGAATTGAAAAGGAATTCTTGATGGCACATGAAACTCATTTGTTTCAATACGTCCCTTTGTCCCATTAATGGCAAGCCGGTATCCTTCATATGGCGCTGAGAATTGAATTGAATAGCTGAGCAGAGCCCCTTGGTCATATGCCACTGATGCCACATATGTATCCTCAATGTCAATTTCCTGATCAAAAATACAGGCGTCTGGGCGATAATTTGAGTACTGCTGAGACTGCTCCTTACTAGATTCGATATGGTCGTCCTCGACCTTTGAGCGTTCTACCCGCGGATTCCACCTTGCTTCATAATGACATGTATCCTTCACATGACATGTTCCGCAATATCTGTTTTCTCCCCCCTGCAAGGGATTCCAAGGACTTTCATTTCCGTAATAGTTCAGCGCCCCATAGGCAAATACTTGCTTCGGCTTTTGATTGATCCACCAATTGACCAAATCAAAATGATGCGTCGATTTATGAATGGATAGTCCGCCAGAGAATTGCCTCGTTCGGTTCCACCTTTTGAAGTAACTAGCACCATGATACGTATCAATAAGCCAGCTCAGTTCAACAGATGTGACCCTTCCAATCTTTCCTTCTAAAATGAGTTCTTTGACCTTTCGATGAAATGGATTGTAGCGATAATTAAAAGTGACTGTGACCTTCCCTTTACTTTTCTTTTCTTTTTCCATCACTTTTTTGGCGTCTTTTGCTGTTGTGACCATTGGCTTTTCAGTGATGACATCGAGATCATGGTCAAGTGCTTGCAAAATATATGTGACATGTGTGTCATCCCGGCCTGCCACAATGACGATATCTGGCTTTGCTTCCTTCACCATTTGATCAAATGCCTCTTCATGAAAAAACGAGACGCCTCGCAGTGATGGAAAACGCTCCTGACAAAGTGTATACCGATGATGATCTATATCTAGAAGCCCTGTAATCTTGTAATGCTCATTGAAATCCTCTGTGAGCGGTTTAATAAACATATTGAACGCACGATGACTGAGTCCGCAAACCACGACCCGTTTCACAGGCTCCACCCCTTTTTCTATCGATTTTCACGAAGTTGTTTCATGAGAGACAGCGCCTCATTGGACTTGTCAGCATACACGGGAATAAAAGCGACCATATCTCGGTGTAATTGAAAGGTATAGCCATTTAGCTTTTTCGTGCCTTTATTGACTTGAACCGCATAATCGACCGTTTTCCCTGTCTTTTTGTCCTCGACCGTATATGGCCCTGCCGCTTGATCATCTATGCCCATTTCTTCAAGCAGCTGAAAGCTTTCAGGATCATCATATGTTCTAAACATTTCTTCTGGGACAAGCATGATGTCCCCCTCTTTTGCGGTAATTTCAACAAGAAGCTTTTCAGGAATCGCCGGAAAGATGTGGACGCTATAAGTTTCATGTTCCGTCTGAAAAGCCTTCTCGACTAATTGATCCTTCATCCCCTTTGACATGTCAGAAAAAATCAGAACATCAATACCGTTTGTTTTCCCTTGGCAGGCTGACAAACAAAGGGCAGCGATGAAGCTGAGGAGCCATACCGCACCACTTTTTCGCCTCTTCATGCCTTCTGAAAAACAGACAGCTTCTCTAGCTCAGTTAACGCCATAATAAAAGCGCCTGCCCCGTGCAAGTCATTTGTGCTTCGCTCTCTTTCAACGTAGTAATCATAAAATCCAGCAGATGTTCCGATACAAATATCATTGATGGTAAAATCACCGTTTTCTGTCTCAGCCGTCTTATGATGAATTAAGCCTTGGTATGCTTTCACCACATGATCGACATAACGGAGGCTGACATACCCTTCATTCATGGCTTTTGACATGGCATACATGAATAAACACGATCCTGAGCTTTCAAGCCAATTGTCGCTATGAGTACCTTTATCAATGATTTGATGCCAAAGACCTGTGTCTTGATCCTGGTACTTGGCTACACTTTCCAGCATGTCTGTCAGCGTTTCCTTCCAAACCTTTCGTCCCTCATGCTCTTCTGGCAGATCCTCGATCATATCTGCTAATGCAAGGACATACCAGCCAAACGATCTTGCCCAAAACTCGGGGGAACAGCCTGTTTTTTGATCAGCCCATGGCATCACTTTTCGTTCGTCCCACGCGTGATAGTACAGACCTGTTTTTTCATCTTTTGTATGCTTTCTCATGAGATACTCTTGATGGATCACCATATCCACCAGTTCCTCTTCACCTCTCAGCTTTGCATACTTTAAGGCAAAAGGTCCTCCCATGTAGAGACCATCCAACCACATTTGATAGGCATAATTGTCTTTATGCCAAAACCCGCCCTCAGATGTGCGATTCAATGTACGGTAAAGCCCCCGAAGCTTCTCCGCTGCCAGCACATACCGCTTCTCTCCCGTCCGTTCGTAAAGAGGGAATAAAATGAGCCCTGCTTGGATCGCATCAAGCTCATCTCTGCGAAATAACAGGTTTCCATACTCATCAATGAGCGAATCTGCGTAGCTTTTCACATAATTGAAATACGTCTCGTTCTTCGTTGCCTCATATAGCTTCATCACACCGCAAAGAAAAACGCCTTGATGATAATGCCATCTTCCAGCTGGAGGCAGCTCAATTGGTGTATGCGCTTTCATAATTGTTTGTGCTAATTTCTCTGCATGCTCAAGTGGTGATCCCTTTTCAGTCGATAATGTCATTCTTCTTCATCTCCCTTTTTAGTAAATACCTTCTTCCCCGAATTTCTTCGCTAAACGGTTCGCCAGCATGACCAAAATGAGTCCAACGGCTGCTTTAAATAGACCAACAGCGGTACTATAGCTGAATTGTCCTTGCTTAAGACCAGCTGTATAGACGTACGTATCAAAGATTTCTGCTACTTCCCGGTTCGTTGCATTGAGTAATAAGTAGACATGCTCAAAGCCAAGCTCTAATGTGTCACCAATTTTCAAAATAAGCAGAACGACAATCACACTTTTAATGGCAGGAAGAGTGATGTGCCACATTTGTCTCAGTCTGCCGGCTCCATCCATTTTTGCTGCTTCATATAGCTGCGGATCTACCGCTGTAATCGCCGCAAGGTAAATGATCGTCGACCAGCCTGCTTCCCGCCAGATCACCTGTAAAATGTACATGGGTCTGAACCATTCCTGACTAAGGAGGAAGTTAATCTTTTCCCCTCCAAAGAAAGCAATCAATTCATTGATTAACCCGCCATCTACTGTTAACAAAACAAAAGATAAGGACACGACAATCACCCATGACATGAAGTGAGGAATGTATATCATCGTCTGGACAAATTTCTTAAACAATGCCAATCTGACCTCGTTTAAAAGCAGGGCCAATAAGATCGGAATCGGAAAGAAAATCACGACATTCATGGCAAATAAAATCAGTGTATTTTTTAATAAGATGAAAAATGTTGGTTCTGTAAACAATCGAATAAAGTGTTTGAAGCCAACCCACTCACTCCCAAGAATACCGAGAAACGGCTGGTAATCTTGAAAGGCAATGATAAGCCCCCACATCGGCACATATTTAAAGACAAGAAAATAAATGAGCCCTGGCAAAATCATTACATACAAAAACTTTTGACTAAGCAATTGATTAAGTAAGCGCTTTCTCCTTTCTTTTTTCAAAGCTGCCGCAGGCATACCCTTGGCAGTGACATCCTCTGTTTTCATAGATAAAGCCTCCCCTCATGCTGATTGATGCATGTGTTAACTGTATCTTAAGGATGAAAAATCCGTCTACAATCATATCATCAGATCATATTTACTTAGGGGAAGCTACTCAAAACGTTACATAAAACATAAGAAAATGATCCTAATCTCAGAAAATGATTATTGACAAACCTACCAAATTTTTGGATTAATAAATTAAGGGGAAAAGATTGTTCCGTTTGAAATGGGGGGTTTTATGAAAAGAAGGCAGTATAAATTTTATTACAAGCTTGTGACGTTTTTTTTCATGCTTAGTACAATTCCTGTCATCATTGTCGGTATTTTTTCTTATCAGCATTCGCAAAAAACCGCACTCGAAAATATCTCAAATGAAAAGCTGGACAGCGTCAAACAAACGCAATCCAATATTGAGCATATTTTAAAAACAGTGGATCATTCTCTCACTCACTATGTCAGTTCGCCGCCTCTCCTTCAAACACTGGCAGAACCTTTAAATCCAGACCAATTCCAGCTTTATAATCAAGTACAGCAGGAACTAAACTACCTGCAAACCTTTGACACCGATCTTTCCAATATTACACTCGTGAGTAAAATGGAAGACTGGTACATGAACAATTCGGGACTTTATCATGTCACAAGCGGAGACCAAGAGAAAGCGCTCACCTCTTACCTCAATATACCGAGTCATTCCAGCTGGGCACTTGAAGAGAATAATCCACTTGTTGCGACAAAAGAAGGAAAGGCCTCCTTTTGCAAATACAATGTGAACTTAATCAAACAACTACCTATGAACAGTGTCCAGAAAAAAGGGATCGCTGTCGCCAGCATTCCGAGCTGCACGATTGCTGACAATATGCCTGACTTCTCTCAATCTGACAGTATGTTTGTCATTGATACAAACGGAAAAGTGCTGCTACATAACCGCAAAGAACAAATTGGTGAATCCTTGAAGAATCAAGAGCTCGTCAAGCATGTCCTATCACGTGAAGAACGATCAGGTCAATTTAACATGAAGATCGAGGAACTAGACTATCAAATTACGTTTCAAAAATCAGACTATAACGAATGGACGTACTTATCCTTTGTTTCCATTCCAGAACTCAAGGCACAAACGAAATCAATTGGGTGGATCACTTTTATTATCTGCTTTATTTTGTTAGCGCTTTCATTACTATTTTCATGGTTTGGGTCCAGACATTTTTATAAACCAATCCGCTTGTTATATGAGTCCTTTGCACGCAATGAATCCTTTTTGCAAAAACAGCCTTTTCAAAATGAATTTGAGTTGATTGAGTCGAGTATTAAACAAATGAAGGATCAAAACAATGATTTAGAGGAACGTATTGAGCAGCAAGTCACGCACCTTCAGCAATACTTTATGGTGCGGCTATTGCTCGGAAAGCTGACAGAAGAAGAAATTAACAACCGGTTCCAAAGTTTGGGATTCCCTCAGGGCTGGTCTCATTTATCCATGCTTGTGACCCAAATCGATACGTTAAAAGGAACACCTTATGAAAAAAAGGATGCTGACTTGCTGTTATTTGCCATCAATGGACTGATCGAGCAGATGATTCCGCAAGATGAGCACCTTCAGCCAACGGTTGTCAATCAGCATCAAACGACGATTATCTTGAATCACTCAAAGTCAGATGAAGAGTTTACTGAATATTTAAACCAATTAGCGGAAACTATTCAGCAGCGCATCGAGGAAGAGCTTGGTTTATCGATCAGCATCGGGATCAGCCGCCAGTTTAAGGAGCTCACGATGGCGAAACAGGCTTACATTGAAGGAAAAGAAGCCTTAAAATACAGGCTCAAAGCAGAGAAAAAATCCATTATCTTATATGAACATATTCAGCAAGGAAAAACGTTTAAAACCCATTTTCCAAAACAGCTGCAGCATGATTTATTCGATGCGATGAAAGCAGGTGATCAAGGCAAGGCGGATCATTATTTACATGTGCTCCTGCAATCCATTTTCTCTAAAAATGCTGGACCGCATGAATACCATATCGCTCTCGCCCGTTTTTTAAACAATTTGATTGAGCTGATGCATTTGCTTGGCATTGAATTATTTGAGGTCGAAGACAACAAAATGCTGTATGATACGATTTTTGAATTTAAAACCTTTGAAGATACCGAAGCATGGCTGAAACATGAGATCATTCGGCCGATTATTGACCAGCTAGGTGCACGTGAGGACTCACAATACAAAAACATCTCAGAGAAAATCATTCATATCATTCATCAAGAATTCGACTCAGATCTTACATTGGATGAAATCGCCACACGCCTGCATTACAACCCCAATTATTTAAGCAGTATTTTTAGAAAGGAAATGGATATCTCCTTTAGTGAATATCTCTCGTCCTACAGACACCATGTCGCCAAAAACTGGCTCGTGGAAACCGATATGTCCGTCAAAGAAATTTCGGAAAAACTGAAATATAAAAATCCGCAAAACTTCATCCGTTCCTTCAAAAAACTAGAAGGCACGACCCCTGGCAAATACCGCGACCACAAAAAAGGCACATAAGACAAAAAGTCCCGCTCGCACAGGAAGCGGGACTTTTTTATTTAAATTGTTCATTTAAAATGCTGTCTTCCAGCACTGAAAGCGGCTCTCCGTACACACGTTCAATATGAGCTGCTCCCCAATCACAAAGCGCATTCAGAATTCTTTCGAGCGACTGTCCGTATTCACTTAATTCATATTCCACTTTAGGCGGTACTTGCTCATACACAATTCGGTTAATCACCCCATCACTTTCAAGCTCTCTCAGCTGTTGTGTAAGCATTTTTTGTGTGATGTTTGGCATGAGCCGCTTCAATTCACTCGTGCGTTTTTTTCCATGTGTTAAATGACATAAAATCACGCACTTCCACTTCCCGCCAATGACCTCAAGGGTCGCTTCCACTGAGATATTATATTTTTTCTTTTCCATCAAATCCTCACTCCTCTTTGTGCGAACAGGCACTTTTTAGTACCTATATTACAAAAAAGTACGTACTTTTTTTTTCGTCATCTATGTTAGATAATAACTCTTGCCGATCGGCTTCGTCTATCAAAATGTCATCATAGAAGGATGTGAACACTTATTCATGAAGAAAAAGCAAAACCACTTTGCCCTTCTCGCACTAGCCATTAGTGCTTTTGCTATAGGAACCACTGAGTTCATTAGTGTCGGTCTTTTGCCGATGATTTCAGAGAACTTTGGAGTGAGCGTCAGCCAGGCGGGCTGGACCGTCTCTTTATATGCACTTGGTGTGACATTCGGCGCGCCTATTTTGACTTCTCTGACTTCAACGATGAAAAGAAAGACATTGCTATTGCTCATTATGCTCGTCTTTTTGATTGGAAATACACTAGCCACGATTGCTCCGACTTTTTCAGTGCTATTAATCGGACGGGTCATTTCAGCCTTATCCCATGGAATCTTTATGTCCATCGGCTCTACGATTGCTGCAAGCCTTGTAGTGAAAGAAAAACGGGCAAGTGCGATTGCCTTTATGTTCACTGGATTAACAGTTGCTACTGTGACGGGCGTGCCATTTGGGACATTTCTTGGCCATGAGCTCGGCTGGCGGACGTCATTTGGTGTGATTGTCATCATTGGTCTGATCGCACTGATATCCAACTATTTTCTTGTTCCATCTCAATTAAAGCAAGGCGTGAAAACATCATTTAAGGATCAAGCTGTCTTATTAAAAACAAAAAGAATCTTGCTTCTATTTGTCATTACAGCAACAGGATACGGAGGAACCTTTGTCGTCTTTACGTATTTATCCCCTCTCTTACAGCATGTGACAGGTCTTGCGCCTGGGGCGGTGGCCTTGATCCTGCTTTTATACGGGATCACGATCGCAGCCGGAAATGTCATTGGCGGAAAGGCTGCTAATGAGCAGCCAATGAAAGCACTGATTTACATGTTTATCATCCAAAGCATCATTTTGTTTACCCTTAGTTTGACTGCTGGATTCACGGTGCTAGGCATTGGAACCGTCATGCTGATGGGACTGTTTGCTTTCATGAATGTTCCTGGACTGCAAGTAGCTGTCGTTGACTTTGCAGAAAGATACACACCAGGAGCAGTCGACGTCGCTTCCGCTATGAATATCGCTGCCTTTAATGCCGGTATCGCCATCGGCTCATTTTTAGGCGGCATCGTGACAGATACTCTTGGGCTTGTGCATACAGGCTGGGTCGGCGGCATCATGGTCCTTATCGCAGCAATTCTCACGATGATTAGTTTTCGAATGGAACAACAAGAACAAAATCAAACCATCTAAAGGAGTTTTCAATATGAACCATTTACAAAGTACAAAAACATTAAACAATGGGATCCACATGCCAGGATTTGGTCTTGGTGTATTCAAGGTTGAAGATGGCGCAGAATTAATAGACGCCGTCAAAACAGCCATTCAATTAGGCTATCGCAGTATTGATACAGCGGCTATTTATGGCAATGAGGAAGAGGTTGGACGAGGCATACAAATTAGTCTAGCAGAAACAGGACTTCGCCGCGAAGACCTCTTTGTGACATCAAAAGTGTGGAATGCCGATTTAGGATATGAATCCACCCTACAAGCATATGAGGAAAGCTTGAAAAAACTTCAGCTTGACTACCTTGATCTATATTTAATCCATTGGCCGGTTGAAGGAAAATATAAAGACGCTTGGCGTGCGCTTGAAACCTTGTATCGTGAAGGAAAGGTCAGAGCCATTGGTGTGAGCAACTTCCAGCCGCATCATCTAGACGAACTATTAAAAGATGCAGACATCATACCAGCTATTAATCAAGTGGAGTTTCACCCAAAACTGACGCAGGAAACACTCTTTACGTATTTGAACACACATGGCATTCAAATGGAAGCTTGGTCACCGCTAATGCAGGGGGAACTGCTTCATCATCCGGTGATCAAAGAGCTCTCGGACACATACGGCAAAACACCTGCTCAAATTATTTTGCGCTGGGATGTGCAAAAAGGCGTCATCACCATTCCAAAATCAACGAAAGCCCATCGTTTAAAAGAAAATGCAGACATATTTGATTTTGCCTTATCTGATGAGGATATGAAGCGCCTTTCTGACTTAAATGAAAACAAACGTATCGGTCCAGACCCAGATAACTTTGACTTTTAATAAAAACACCCCCGCTTTTTAACTGTGCGGGGGTGTTTATGTTGATCATTTTGATTTTTTAAAGGAAGCTTCATATTCTTCTATGATTTTATGACCACCGTTTGATTTCCACTTCTCTACATCTTTCTTAAATTGATCTTCACTGATGTCTCCAAGAATGAACTTATAAGTCGCATCATCGATGATTTTTTTCAATTCGTTTCCTCGCTCTGAGGCTGTTTCTGAATACAGGCTTTCAGCAGGATTGGCGACGATGATGTTTTGATTGTCTTCTTCTAGCTCTTCATATTTTGTACGAACCGCATCTCCTTTATTTTTCAAGTAACGTTTATCAATTCCTACTAGACTGACAAGCGGCTGTACGTCTGTCTGCCAGCTTTTCACTTGGCTTTCTTCTCTGACAAATGTATTCCCTTCTTCTTTCTTATAATGCTCGCCATCTATACCGTACGTCATGAGACCATATACATCTTCTTCTGCAATGCGGTCAAAGAAGGCCAAAATCCGTTTTAATTCTGCCTCTGATTTCACGCTTGTTTTAGGGAATGCAAAGATGCCATTATGACCACCTGATGCCCACACACGTTCTTTGCCATCTGGGCCTTTGATTCGGTTGATGATATCTACTTCCATGTTTTTATCTGTCGCGTCATCTCTCAAGTTCACTGCGTCTACCATATTCCCAACATAGATCCCTGCTTTTCCTTGTGAGAATAATTCCTGCTGCTGTGTTTTGCTTGTAACAGGGAAGTCTTTGTTGATATAGCCATTGTCACGCAGTTTCTTCATGTATTTCATTGTATTCATGTACTCATCTGTCATGAAGTCTGGCGTGAATTTGCCATTTTCTTCTTTCCAGTCTGTCGGCATTCCCTCATATGAACCGAGTGTTTTAAATGCCCCATAAATCAAATCGTTCCGATCCGTAAAGCCAATTGTATCCGCTTTTCCGTTTTGATTCGGATCTTTTTCAGTAAAAGCTTTAGCTACCTCATAAAGATCATCCAATGTTTTTGGTGTATCCAAATTTAAATTTTCAAGCCAATCCTTTCGAATGACAATTCCTTGTCTTGAAAGTGGTCTCTCTCTATAAATGCCATAAAGCTTACCGTCTATAGAGGCGTTTTTATTAATCAGTTCGTTCATCTTACTTAAATTTGGATAATCCTTTAAATACGGACCGACTTCCCAGAACATGCCTGATCTGAACGCATTAATAGCAGACGAATTCTTAATGTCTTGAATCGTGACAATCTGCGGCAGATTCCCTGCGGCAAGTGCGGAATTTAAACGGTCTTCCTTCACGGCATCAGGCACCCATGTAATATCAAGCTCTGTATTTGTGAGCTTCTCAATCTCTTTTATGACGGAATCCTTCGGCGGCTGCTGATGATACAAAATAGCCATCCAGGTCAGCTTTACCTTTTTATCTAAATCAACCTTTTCATCTGATGAACTTGTTCCTTTGCTTGAACATGCGGATAGAATACCGCTTGCTGCAAATAACAGGACAAACGCAATCAACCATAATTTCTTTCTCCCCATAAGATCCCTCCGTTGTTCCATCTTTTTAACCTTTTACAGAACCTAGTAATGCCCCTTTGTTAAAATGCTTTTGAATAAATGGATAGACAAGCAGAACTGGAATGGTCGCTACCACAATGACAGCCATTTTAATCGTTTGGTCTGGCGGTGGTGTGGATGATCCCATATCCGACATATCTCCCTGCATTCCGCTTGAGACAATGACAATCTGCCTTAGCAGCACCTGAATCGGCCATTTCACTGAATCATTTAAATACAGGATGGCGGTCATGTACGTATTCCAATACGTCACGGCATAAAAAAGTGAAATGGTCGCAATAGCTGGCAAAGAAAGTGGCAGCACAATTTTAAAGAAAATCCCTAAATCGTTACAGCCATCCATCTTCGCTGATTCCTCAAGGCTTGCCGGGATGTTTTGAAAGAAGTTTTTCAAAATGATCAAATTGAACGCATTGATCGCAACCGGTAGAATAAGTGACCAATAGGTATCAAGCAGACCAAGTGTTTTCACCACAATAAACGTCGGAATCATACCTCCACTAAACAACATCGTGAAGACAACGAGAAACATCAATGTTCTCCGGCCTTTTAGCTCCTGACGAGACAGCCCATATGCCATGAGTGAGGACAAAAACATGCTGACAGCTGTTCCAACGAGCGTCACAAGAATGGACACAATGAGGCTACGATACACAATATCCGTAGAGAAAATATATCGATAGGCCTCTAAAGAAAACGTGGTCGGGAACAAGATAAACTTCTTCGTGATGACCTCTTCTACTGTAGCAAAAGAGGCTGCAATGACATGGATGAACGGAAGCACACATATTAATGCGAACATGAGTAGAAAAGAGTAATTAAATAAGTTGAACAATCGGCCTTTAATAGAACGATCTATGTTCATCACGCCCTTTCTTTGAAAGCGTTATCATTTCGTCCGAAAATAAGCTGCAGCCTGTGACGATATCGTGATTAAAATGTAACAAACGGGGGAAGAAAGCGTCTATAATCATCTTGACAGACCAACTGGATGGATCATGTCAATCGTGCTTTTATGCTCATGAAACAAAAGAATAAGATCATCAGCTAATGACATGATTATGCCCTATGCCTGATCATTTTCTTCTAGGATTTCCGTCGTATTCACATCAGGTCTGTAGCCTAACTCCTGCTTTATTTTTTCCGTAGACCAGGGCTTTTCTTCGTTTTCTGATACGGCATAATATGTCCCAAAGGGGACGGTCGTTTCAATCGCTGCCTTTGTCATCCCTATAAGATCTTCATGTGACAGAAGTGTTCGTTTCGTTCTTCGTTTCTTGTGTAATGCCTCCATCTCATCCGTTACAACCGTTCCAATCCGTAAATTGATAACAGACATCCCCGTTTGATCGTGGAACAAACGGCCTAGCTGTTCTGAAGCAAATTTTAAAATACCATAGACATTTTTAGTCGCTGGCACATCGTCTGTTGTAATATTTCGTCCTAGTAAGGAGCGGCCATCCTCTTCATAACGATCGGTCACATGATTGCTGCTTGCAAAAATGACTTTTCGTATGCCGAGACGTGCAGCTGACCGAAACATATAATAGGAGCTCCTCCAAAAAATATCATTCATTTTTTCAAACTCCTCAAGATTCATCACATCATGCGTCATATCCATGTTTAAAAGGTGCATGATGACATCTGTATCTCTCGGAATCGCCTCATATAATTCCTGTTCATTCGCTGCATCTGCTAAAATGGCTCCTTTTACACAACTCGTTTGATCAATGATGGTGATCTCGTACTCAGAAGAGAGCGCTTTTGTTAATATACGGCCTATCACACCGCATCCGCCAATGATCGTGATCTTTTTCATCTGTTTCCTCCTTTCTATTGACGTAGTATGTCCAAGCCTTTATGGGTTACAGCCATTTTTTCAAAAATCGAGTGGCCTCGTGACGCATAGCGGCTGTTTCAAAATGACCTGCATGAAGACCAACAAGCTGATACCGTTCTTTCAATGAAGCAGTTTGATAGGTTTGGCTCAATCCCTTTTGAATGCGTGCGACGCCTTCAGCAGGCGTGAGTGGATCAAGTTTTCCCACTAAGCTTAAATGCGGCCTTGGAAAAATCATTTCCTGAATTTCAGCTGCTGTAAAGTGCTTTGCTAAGCTTGGTACATAGTAATAATAGCCATGCCTGTCTAAATTGTTCGTTTCAATTAATGTGTGGTGATCGACCTGTGCGCAAAGATCAATACACACACTGACCCTCTCATCAAGCGCAGCAGTCCACCAGGAAAGAAGCCCTCCCATTGACATTCCAAAAACAGCTAACCGGTCCGGCAGCACATCAGATCGAGACAGCACATAATCAATCGCACACATGCTTTCATACAGCATCATGCCCCACATCACTTTTCCTGTTAAAAGCATCTCCTTAAAAATTTCACTTTCTGTTCTTCCTCTTCTCTCACCAAACCCTGCATGATCGATAGCCAGGACACTATAGCCTTTTGATGTGAACTCTTTCGCATATGAAGGCGCTTGCAAATAATGAGCACCTTTGATCAGCTCTTCCTTCCCATCCACGTAGTTCCCGCCATGAGAGTGCTGGAACAGCACAACAGGTCTTTTTTTCACCGTATCCTTTGGCTTTACAAAATAAGCGGGCACTTCCTCTACACCATGAATCGAAAGAATGAGTGTTTCGACTACATACGATTCACGTTCCTCGATCTTTAACGTATATGCCTCCACGCGATGGCGTTCTGGCATTTCTCCTAACAGACTGAGCAGTTGTTCACGTTTGCTTTCCTTTTCCATTGACGTCACTCCTCATTTTCTTGATCACCTGTTAAAATACGAGGTCGATGAAGTAATCACCTTGTTTTCGACAAAATTATGTCCCGGGAAATAAAGAACACCCACCGGTTCATACCGATGGGTGTCATCATTAGTTCGCAACAATATTGACAAGCTTCCCAGGAACCGCAATCACTTTGCGAATGGTTTTCCCTTCAAGCTGTTCTTTTACGCGTGCATCATTTTTCGCAAGCTCTTCTAACTGTTCTTTTGTTGCATCAGCAGGAACGGTTAATTTTGCTTTCACTTTTCCATTCAACTGTACGACAATTTCTACTTCATCGTCGACAAGCTTTGACTCGTCATATTGCGGCCATGCTTCATAAGAAATAGACCCTTCATGACCAAGTTTATTCCAAAGCTCTTCCGCTAAATGCGGTGCAATTGGAGAAAGAAGTTTCACAAAGCCTTCTGCATATTCTTTCGGCAGTGTATCAGCCTTGTAGGCATCATTGATAAACACCATTAATTGTGAGATCCCTGTATTGAAGCGCAGGCCTTCATAATGGTCCGTTACCTTCATCACGGTTTCATGATAGCTGCGTTCTAATGCGCCTCCAGTTTGCTCCGTCACTTTATCACTGATTGTGCCATCTTCATTTGTGAATAGACGCCATACACGATCAAGGAAACGGCGAGCACCATCAAGTCCTGTTTCAGACCAAGCGATTGATGCATCTAAAGGTCCCATGAACATTTCATAAAGTCGTAATGTATCCGCACCATGAGATTCTACGATATCATCTGGATTGACAACGTTCCCTTTTGATTTACTCATTTTTTCATTATTTTCTCCAAGAATCATTCCTTGGTTGAACAATTTCATGAAAGGTTCTTTTGTAGGAACAACACCAATATCATACAAGAACTTATGCCAGAAGCGCGCATATAGAAGATGCAGTACAGCATGTTCTGCTCCGCCGATATATACATCAACAGGAAGCCATTTCTTTAGCTTCTCAGGAGATGCAAGCTTTTCTGAGTTATGCGGGTCAATATAACGTAAGAAATACCAGCAGCTGCCTGCCCATTGCGGCATTGTATTGGTTTCACGGCGTCCTTTTTTACCTGTTACAGGATCTACAACCTCAACCCACTCTTTGATATTGGCTAAAGGTGATTCACCTGTACCACTTGGCTTAATCTCAGTGGTTTTAGGCAAAATCAGTGGAAGCTCTTCCTCTGAAACGGCTGAAGAAGTTCCGTCCTCCCAATGAATAATTGGAATTGGCTCACCCCAGTAACGCTGGCGGCTAAATAGCCAGTCTCTTAAACGATAGGTGACTTTCTTTTCGCCTTTTTGATGTTCTTCAAGCCATGCAATGGCTTTTTCAATCGCTTCTTCTTTTCCTAATCCATTGAGGAAATCAGAGTTAATGTGTTTTCCATCACCTGTGTAAGCTTCTTTTTCAATGTCTCCGCCTTCTACAACTTCCTTGATTGGAAGATCAAATGTTTTGGCGAATTCATAGTCACGCTCATCATGGGCAGGTACCGCCATAATCGCGCCTGTTCCATAAGTAGCCAGCACGTAATCTGCAATCCAGATCGGCATCTTTTCACCATTTAATGGATTGATGGCATAAGCGCCTGTGAAAATACCCGTCTTCGTTTTTGCAAGATCTGTCCGCTCTAAGTCGCTCTTTGATTGAATTTCTTTGATATATGCTTCGACCGCTTCTTTTTGAGCAGCTGTTGTAATTTTTTCAACAAGTGCATGTTCTGGTGCAAGTACCGCATATGTTGCACCAAATAATGTATCCGGACGCGTTGTGAAAACAGTAAACTGTTCGTCATGTCCTTCTACTTCGAAATGAACGTGTGCACCTTCTGAACGTCCGATCCAGTTACGCTGCATATCTTTGATGCTTTCAGGCCAATCAATGTCTTCTAAATCTTCTAACAGCCTGTCCGCATATGCCGTAATCTTCAGCATCCATTGCTTCATCGGACGTCTTTCAACTGGATGCCCTCCGCGTTCACTTTTTCCATCAATGACTTCTTCATTTGCAAGAACTGTACCGAGCGCCGGGCACCAGTTCACTGGTACTTCATCGATATACGCCAATCCCTTTTCGTACAATTTCAAGAAAATCCATTGTGTCCATTTATAATAATTCGGATCAGTCGTGTTGATTTCTCGATCCCAATCATATGAGAATCCTAGTGATTGAATTTGGCGGCGGAAGTTATTGATGTTCTCTTCTGTAAAGACCGCTGGATCATTCCCTGTATCTAGTGCATACTGTTCTGCTGGAAGACCAAATGCGTCCCATCCCATTGGATGAAGAACATCATATCCCTGCATACGTTTCATGCGTGATAAAATATCCGTTGCTGTGTAGCCCTCAGGGTGCCCGACATGAAGCCCTGCTCCTGATGGGTATGGAAACATATCAAGCGCATAGAACTTTGGTTTATCTTCCGAGTCAGATGTGGCGAATGTTTTATGTGTCAGCCAATAATCCTGCCACTTCTTTTCAATTTCCCGATGCTGAAAACTCAATGTGAAAACCTCCTTTAATATGTACGGCTGTATCTGCTCAGATGACCACTGCAAGAATTCAGATTTTTCTAAAATCAACAAAAAACCCTCATCCCTGGAAAGGGACGAGAGATTTTTTGGTTCCCGCGGTACCACCCTTGTTAGCGTCACTTTCTGTTTGTACGCTCACTTAATATCTTTAACGCAGACATGCGACAGAAGCTTTAACGCAACTGCAACTCTGAGGCGAGTTCAGAAGCAGATTTGATTGACTTTCACCAGCCGTCAATTCTCTAAAGACAAATACTGCTTTCCTACTACTCCTCTTCACTGTTCTTATCGTAACCGTCATCTAAGTAGTATTTTATAGAATTATGATCATAAGTGCAAGCAGGTTTGTATACAATGGGAATGTACCCTAGATCAGGGTAAAGTAGAGGATATTATTCGTGTGGAGATCGGTTATGACGGTTGGAGTCTGCATCCTGTGAACGCTGTTCTCTTACAAAATCAAAGCTTCGCAGAACTGCTTCTCCTCCGTAACCTGAAATAATTGATAAGATGACCAAGTGCAGACTAGAATCGGGATTTGAGGATAAGACAAGCAGTGTAGCGGCAATCATCCCAACGAGCCAATCTTCAATAAACCCTAAATAAATAAACTTTTTTGTCATTCTGGGCTTCTCTAGCCTGCCTTTTTTCTTTACGTGACCGAGAATGCCCATGACCCCTCCAATGGCGCAAGCAATAATGACTTGTTGCAGCATTTTCATCACCTTCCTAAAGCCCTTAGAATAGTAAAGCGACTTCAGGCTGTCCAGCCCCCTGTAATGCCATTCTGCTGTTCCGTCATAATCCATGTAAAAGGTCTATTCTCTCTAACGAAGAAAAAAAGCTTGTTTCTTCCATTATATGTGAATGACCCAAAAACAATCTTGATGCATTGGAATCATTTTTGCCTAATCCATATTAACTATTTTTGTCATTTTATGAATTATGAGCAATTGATTCCTTCTTTTTCTAAAGAAAAGTCTCCTTACTTACTATATTCTAATGGAGGACAAACTATGATGACAAATTTAACAAAGCCATTGCAATCATTGAAACAGAACATATGTTATGTTACTTTAGTAAGGAATACCTTTGGTTGAAAAAACAGCCATTTGATATGTCTGCTAGTAGCAGCAAAGGAGGGTAATATGGTCAGCTCGAACATCTTCGGCTTGCAAAAACAGCTTGAACTCATAAAAAAAGCGCTAGATCATGCGCGGATCGGTGTTGTCATTACAGACCCTTCTTTAGAGGATAACCCTATCATTTATGTGAACCATGGCTTTACACACATGACTGGATACAAACCAGATGAGATTCTTGGGCGAAATTGTCGATTCCTTCAAGGAAAAGACACAGATCAAGAGCAGCTTGATTTAATACGTCATGGAATACAGAATAAAATACCTATTACCACACAGCTAAAAAATTATAAAAAAGACGGTACTTTTTTTTGGAATGAACTCAATATAGATCCTCTATACATTGAACAAGATGATAAAACATTTTTCATTGGCTTTCAAAAGGATATTACGAAACAGAAAGAATATGAACAACTCCTAGAAGATTCCTTACAGGAAGTCACCTCTCTTTCGACGCCAATCGTCCCAATCAAAAATGGTGTATCTGCTCTACCACTCATTGGAAAACTATCTGAAGAACGCTTTGATGCCATTGTTGCGAAGTTAACTTGTATATTAGATGATTCAAAGGATGATTATTTAATTGTCGATCTTTCTGGCTTAATCGATGTCGATGATTCCGTTGCAGGACGCATTTTCAAGCTGCATCATCTTCTCAGTTTAACTGGAACCGAACTGATCATCACAGGGATCAAACCGCAGCTTGCGATGAAAATGAAAGACTTGGATACAGATTTCCAGGATACGATCACATATTTGACGGTTAAGGAAGCAATCAAAGGATTAACATTAGCTGAAAACCCTGTGTAAACAGGGTTTTTTTAGTTAAACCGCCCCTAAAAATGGAAAAATGAGGTATGATAGGAGTAAATAAAGATTTAGGGGGGCTTCTAGATGATGATGTTACTCATCATAGGTCTTTTATGTGTTTGTTTCGCCATAGGATATGCCGTCAATTTCTTATTACTCAAACACCAGAACGAGCATATCTTTTCAAAGAAACTATTTTATCCTTTTTTGATCTTCGGTCTCGTCTTTTCCATTATGTCATTACCGTTTGCTGCCACAGATGCACCGAAGGCAGATCCATCTTCAGAACAGCTGTTAAAGGATCAAAAGCAGCTCACATCTGACATAACGCGCTTAAAAGCTGATAAAGAGGAGCTTACCGCCTCTTTAGAGGACGCAACAAAGGATAAAGAAAAACTAGCTAAAAAGCTAGAAACCATCACCTCAGAAAAAGAAACAGTCAAAAAGCAAGAAAAGACCATTCAAGTGCTTGAAGAGAAAATAGACAAGCTTGCCTCGAGCAATGAAACACTCAAAAAAGAGAACAAGAAAAGCAGCAGCGATACGAAGTCTTCCACTGTTCAGCGCTCCGCTCCTAAAGATGAAGGAAAAAGTACAGGCGGTCATGAATCGCAGAAGGAAACAAAAAAAGAATCAGCTGCCTGTAACATCAAAGGAAGTGTCAATGGCATTTATCACACACCGAGCAGCAGATACTACTCTAGAACAAAAAATGTAACCGAACTATTCTGCTCCGTAGAAGAGGCAGAACGTGCAGGGTACCGGGCACCTAAGCAATAGCCATGTGTCACAAAAAAAGAACCTCCTGTCAGCCCAATCGGGTGTCTTAGGAGGTTCTTTTTTAGATTTCTCTTCTTAATGCTGCTAATACATTCGTTTTTGTTGCTTTACGTGCTGGGTTAAGCCCTGAAAGGATCGCTACCCCTGCGCTAATCACTGTTGCTGTGATCACAAGGCTGAGCGGAATATAGGAGAAGGTGATCGAGAATTGATCGCTTGACCCTCCCTCTGACATGGACGACAAAATGGCTGGAATGATTAAATTGACGGCGAAACTAATGATATATGAGATGATAATACCGATGATCGACCCAATCACCCCAATATAAGCACTTTCCATGAGGAACATTCGCTTGATAATCGATGGATTCGCACCAATGGCTTTCATAATCCCAATCTCTTGTGTTCGCTCTGTTACTGCCATTGTCATCGTATTAAAAATACCAATTGCAGAAATAATGACTGCGATACAGCCGACAAAAATGAGTCCAATTTTGAAGACAGTAAAGAACATATCCATACCTTCGAGCTGATTCGTCACAGAGATGACTTGGTAGCCCTCATCTGTCAGCTTATTCGTGAGTGCACCGACATTGTCGAATTTATCTGCATAGACAGAGGTCATTTTCTCGACATTTCCTGCTTCAGGAGATAGATCAAGTATTTGACCAAATTCCTTTTCATACGCATTCGGAATGAGAATTTTATGATCCTGCTGCCACTCCAAATTTGGCTTTTTCATGACTCCTACTACACGGAAATCAAATGTTTTTTCTTTGACGACTTCATTTTCTTCGTTGAGTTTTGGTACCTTGATTTGAATCACTTTATTTAAAATATCTTTCGTGTAGCCTTTTGGCTCTTTTGGTTCTTCTTCACCGTTTGACGTTTGATTTAATTCTTTTTCATAGGCTTTGCGCTCTTTTTTTGTCCACAGTTGTTCTGCCATATGGTACCCAACCACAATTTCGTTTGCTGATGTTGGGACTTTCCCTCTGTCTAGTTCAAGCCCTGCTTCTTTTTCCTCTTTCATATCGGTCAGAGCAGCCTGCGTTTCACTTGAGCGGTCATCGAGCTCGACGTTTACCGATGGAACGAGAGACGTTCTTGAGACGACAGATTTCACATGATCATATTTCTTTAAATCATCTACCTTGACGGCACCTTTTTCCTTGCCTAACACTTTCACTTCTGTGATGATTTGCTGTTTCATGATTTCATCTTGCGCCGATTTTTGCAAACCAAAACCGACAGATGCTAGAACGATTAAGAAAGAGCATGCCATTGTCGTCGCAAGAATGGTCATAAACACACGCAATCTATTTTTCTTCATGTTTCTTCTAATGAATTTGACCTGATCTCTAAATTTCAATGGTCTGTTCCCCTTTCTTTAATACACCATCATGAAGCTGGAACGTTGTATCTGCGATTGAAGCGACTTCATCGTCATGTGTAATGATGACAAACGTGATTCCTTTTTCACGATTGAGCTGCTGGATAAAGGCTAGAATTTCTCCTTCGGTTTCTGAATCTAGACTGCCTGTTGGTTCATCCGCTAATATAATAGATGGATTTAAAATCAAGGCTCTTGCAATACTCACACGCTGCTGCTGCCCGCCGGACAACTCATTCGGGTAATGCCCTGCATGATGTTCGAGACCTACTCGTTTCAGCATTTCATTTACTTTCGTCTTTCGTTCAGACGGCTTCACACCTTTTAAAGTGAGCGGAAGTTCAACATTTTCATACGTCGTTAAGCTCCCGATCAATTGAAAGCTTTGAAAGATAAAACCAAAGTGATCTAAGCGGAAGTCCGCCCATTCTTTTTCATTAAAGCCGGTCACATCGGTACCATCAATGACAATTTGTCCACCCGTTGGCGTAATATATCCTGAAATTAAGTTCAATAGGGTAGATTTCCCCGAGCCACTTCGCCCCACAATACAAGCAATGTCGCCTCTTTTGATAGATAGGTCAATCCCTTTCAGCACAGGAATCTCATTCTCTCTGCCCTTTTTACCAATTTTAAACACATGATCTAACGCTTGAATCTGAATCATCTCTACTCCCCTACTCTCTGTTTATCTTTTTCGATATATTAAGAAATAACTCGTTAGTGCGCCTACAGCACCGCCGATTATCATGCCAGCGATATAACCAAACATGGAATTGTCTGAGGAGAATCCACCCCAGCCAAAACCTAAAACACCAAAAGCAATGACCATAATTTGAATAGGCCGATCCATTTTTGGGTAAAGGAAAAAACGGCCACTTCGTTCAATTGGATGTTTGATGAAGCAAAACAAACCAATGAAATAAAATAAAATCATCATGACAATTGGTACGATGAATTCTTCACCGCTGAACCAAATCGTATATTCATACTGATTAAATTCAGCTATATAAGTGATTGGAGAAATTGCCAAGATAATATGATTAAGCGACTGATCAACCCACTCCCCATTTGTTCTCAATATAAATTCTAAATGAACCAATGGTAGACCAATTAGTAAAAAAGGTAAAATGGCTGTACTGAATGCAACGATTGCTTGGGCAATTGCACTTCCTGTTAAAGTGCCTGCTGCAAAAAACAGGGCATATATCATCAAGGATGACACCAAAGCATATAAATACATACTGTTAAATCCAGGTGTCTCAACAGGTTTGATGCCTAATATAAGTAAGTAAGTTAAGGCATATGAGAATGCATGAATGAGTGCAATGATCCCGGCACCCAAGAAAAATTTTGTCTGATAGATGGTACTTCTACTAAAAGGCAAGGCTAAGGTGAAATCCATTTGCCCTTTATTTCTCTCAAAGCCAAGCTGAATTATGGCAAAAAGGATTCCCATTAACCATGAAAGAGCGAGAAAAGCATCTTTCTTAAAACTATAGGAAAAATGTGATGTATCCAAAATACATGTGGGATCCTTTAAACATGTTTGAAAGGATGAATATCCCATTAGGAGGGATAAGGGCGTCGCAAGCGCCGCAACCAGCATCACTAAAATAAATGTCAGCTCTGATTGCTTCCACTCCTTATATAATAATTGCCGCTTTACCATCTCCGTTTCCCTCCAAACTTTGCAATGAATACTTCTTCTAAATTCACAGGCAGTTCATGCCATACTTTTGGCTGCAGCGACTTCAAGTACTCTTTAGCCTCTACATCGGTTTTAAGAACAAGCGCTGTATAAAAAATGCCCGCTTGATCTAATATAGCAACGCCATTTTTCCGTATACTCAAGTTCATATCTTCTTCAAAAGCCATCTGTATTTTGACATAATCATTCTTTAACTCATCTAGATCCATGACACTTGTAAGCTGATTTCCTTCTAAAAACCCGATTCGGTTACACATACGCTCAATATCCTCTAATCGGTGCGATGTAATGAGAATCGATGTTTCACGTTCCGCTACCTCGTCGATCATGAGCTGAAGAACATCATTTCTTGTGACGGCATCAATTCCATCTGTCGGTTCATCTAACAAAATCACCGCTGGCTTGATCGCAAAGCTTAGAATTAATGACAGCTGTTTTTTTAACCCTGTCGATAGTTCACGATATTTCACTTTTTCCGGAATTTCATAGCGGTTCACAAGCTCATTGGCATATGTCACGTCAAACTTCGGATAAATATGCTTTAACAGCTGGACAAGCTGTCCGTAATTGTATCTGTCAAAGTAGGGATTTACGACTGGCATATACACAATATTTTGCTTCACTAACGGGTGGTCTTTCACAAGCACGTCTTTAAAATAAATCTCTCCTTCATCTGGAAGAAGAATTTGCTGAATCAAGCGGAGAAGTGTTGTTTTTCCTGAGCCATTCCTGCCAAGCAGACCGAAGATCTCACCTTCGCCTATTTTGAAGGAAACGTTACTGAGTACTTCACGTCCATTTAATGTCTTTGATACATTTCTAACCTCAATCAACTTGTTTTCCTCCCTCAAGACTTGAGCCGATCTCTTCTATCCATTCCTTCAGTTGTTGAATATCAATACCGGCATAATGAGCTTCTATGATGAGTTGTTTTAATTGCTCCTTCATCTCCAACACCTTCCCTTCATTCAGCTTTAACTGAGCCCCTTCTGTTACATACGTACCGCGGCCTCTTAGTGTTTCAATAATCCCTTCCCGCTCAAGCTCTTTATATGCTTTACTGACGGTGTTTGGGTTGGCGATGATAATGGTGGCGAGCTCTCTGACAGAGGGCAGTTTGTCACCAGGTTTCATTACACCTTTTAGACATAAAATTTTGAGTTGCTCAATGATTTGTTCATATAATGGCGCAGCGCTTCGTGGATCTATTTGAATCATGATGGCTCCCTCTTTCCTCATTCATGCTTTTGCAGTCCTATCGCTTGTTCATGCCCTTGCATTAAAGGGATTGAATTAGGTATCAAATCTTTTTGAACTTCAAAACCAATGAAAACGAGAACGAAAAAAAATGTACATGCTAACGCAACAGCCAGCACCATCCACTTCAAATTGATTGGTTTTTTTTCTTTTTTCATGGTTGAACACCTTTCTTCACTTTTTAAGTGTCTTTAGTGTATTAGTTGTTGTAGTACACTTAACACAATAAATACACTCAGCCAAAAAGTCAATAGCCTTTTAAAAAATAAAAAACAGATCCTTAAAAAAAGGATCTGTTCATCATTCGTTGTCGTAAGAAATACCTAAAATCATTTGATTTTGCAAGCTTTGAATTTGAACACGCGCCCTGTCTAATCGCTCTCTTTGCTGGTCATTGGCGACATCTTTTAATTTTTCTAATTCGTTCACCGCATCTTCAAGCATAAGCTGCGCCTGAGAAAATTCGTCCTCATTATAATGCTCTTGGCGTAAGTTCAAATCAAATTGCTCATTTGCAAACTCAAGGGTTTCAGTACTTTTTTGGATAAATTCATCGATCGACTGCCTTGTTGCCATCTTGCATTCCCTCCATTTCATCATTGTTCCCGCCTATTTTGCCCACGTAAAGCTTTTTCACTAAAGAAAATGTTGGACAGATTCAATTGTCCTCCTTCATGATTTTTGTTAAACTTTAAGGATGCCTATTATTACGCAAGGAGGTTACTGACTTGGATCAGCATAACCCTTTTTTATATTCAAATAGCGAAAAACGCTATCACACATGGAACTATCATTTGCGAGAGCACTTTGGTCATAAAGTATTTAAAGTGGCCTTAGACGGCGGCTTTGACTGCCCAAACCGTGATGGTACTGTAGCCCACGGAGGCTGTACATTTTGCAGTGCAGCTGGGTCTGGTGATTTTGCAGGAAACCGGGCTGATGATCTCATCACTCAATTTAACGAAATCAAAGACCGGATGCACACAAAATGGAAAGACGGAAAATATATGGCGTATTTTCAAGCGTATACAAACACACACGCCCCGCTTCCTGTTTTAAAGGAAAAATTTGAAACCGTTATGAATTTGGATGGTGTGGTTGGTTTATCTATTGCGACAAGACCTGACTGCCTGCCAGATGACGTGGTGGAGTATTTAGCCGAATTAAATGAGCGCACTTATCTCTGGGTAGAGCTTGGTCTTCAAACGGTTCATGAACGGACAGCAATGCTCATTAACCGTGCCCATGATTATGAATGCTACGTAGAAGGTGTAGAAAAACTGCGAAAACACGGAATTCGTGTCTGCTCGCATATCATCAACGGACTGCCTCTAGAAAACCGGGACATGATGATGGAAACAGCAAAAGCTGTCGCAGATTTAGATGTGCAAGGAATTAAAATTCATTTACTTCACCTTTTAAAAGGAACCCCAATGGTCAAGCAATACGAAAAAGGCAAATTGGAGTTTCTAAGCCAGGAAGAATATGTTCAGCTTGTTTGTGATCAACTGGAGATCCTGCCGCCAGAAATGATTATTCACCGCATTACAGGGGATGGCCCAATTGAATTAATGGTTGGTCCGATGTGGAGTGTAAACAAGTGGGAAGTACTAAATGCCATTAATGCTGAGCTCGAAAGACGTAACAGCTACCAAGGCAAACGTTTCGTCAGATTGGAAGAAGCAGCCAAATGATTTTGAAACGCATGCTCCCTTTTAGTAAAGAGCTGTTAGAACGGGCTTGTCAAAAAGGCGACATCGTCATTGATGCAACGATGGGAAATGGCCACGATACACGCTATTTAGCTGATCTTGTAGGAAATGATGGACAAGTTTTCGCATTCGACGTACAAGAGGAAGCCCTACAGCAGACGAGAAAAAGGCTTGGCGAGGGATATCCTTACGTTCATCTGATCCACGATGGGCATGAAAAACTGGCTCATCACCTGCCAAAGGATGTTTATGGACATATTTCTGGTGCGGTGTTTAACCTTGGGTACCTGCCCGGAGGCGATAAAGCCGTCACCACTCAGTCTCATACAACCATCGAAGCCATCGAGCAGCTCCTCGACTGGCTTAAACCCGGCGGTCTGATCGTCCTTGTGATTTACCATGGACACTCCGAAGGAAAAAGAGAAAAAGAAGTACTTCTCGACTATTGCAGATCACTTCCTCATGAAGAGGTACAAGTTTTATCATATCAATACATGAATATTCAAAACGACCCGCCTTTTGTGGTCGCCATTGAAAAAAAGCTCAAATCCTAATGATCTGAGCTCAGATTATTGACAAAGGGCTAAAATGATTTTTATTTTAGCCCTTTGTCTTCTTTCAGCGTGATAGAAAACCTTTGCAGTCTAGGAAGAACGAGCACCGGAACGGAGCGAATTTGACATTCGTGAGTACCGGCACGCAGGACTGACAAAGAATGCGAGGGTTTGTCTGCGCGCTGAAGCTCAAATCCTAATGGATTTGAGCTTTTTTATGAGGATTTCATCCAAGGCATTTTCTGATAGGTCCGGTAGGCTCTTCCGTTGATATAGAAAAAGAATGATGTTTTCCCGCTTGATTTGATCAGCCGTTTTGCCAGCTTATTCATCTCTTTTTGGGCTGTCACTTTTTCATCGGACAAATAGACTGCCAGTAACCCTCTGTTAATCAATTTGTGAAAGTTTTCGTGTGGAATGCCTTTCAGCTGCTCATCCGCTTTTTCAATAAAGTGCTGAAGTCTATCCATCATCTCATGATGAGAGGCATAGTAGGAGCAAAAGTTCAGATCTCCCCCAAGCCGGTCTTCTTCTTGGTCAATTAAATAATCAAGTAAAATGTGCAGACCTTGGATATAAGGGAAATAGCTTTCGTAAATTTGCTTCGCCTGCTTTTCTGTAAAATCCGGCTGCAGCGCATACGCCACAAGACAGAAAATCCCTAACGTTGATCCTGCACAAGCTGAAAATTCATACCATTCCATCTTAGGCAAATCCTTTTCATATTGGCGAAACCACGATTCTAGACGCGGGACCCGTTCATGAGGAACGACATGTTTATGTACTTGCAAATCACTGTAGTAATCACACAGCGTGTGTAAATATGGCTGAATGATCGGATAATGCTTAAGGTGCGTAAGCACGTCTTGGCATGTGCGGACAAGCGCATGTAAATACCCATGATCCTCTTGATCATCACGGAATTGATAGTAAGGCTTGAGCTCAGCATGAATATCAAGCGCATCTCTCATCGCTTGATGCAGCATATGAAAATCTTTTGGATCCAGCGACGTGCTGCGGTCACATAGGTTATCTAAGTAATCACTGATGGTTTGATACGCCACAATGAATTCAATACACGTTTCTTTCGCCTCACCTGCTAGGAGAGATAAAATGCCTCCGCCTTCACAGTGAAAGGTTTTACTCGATATGCTCGCTAGTGCCTGCGTTCGCAGTTCTTCATTTTCAATCATTTCTGCATGAGCCCGCCACTTTTTCAGCTCCTGATGAACAAGCGGAAAAATATCTTTATACACCTTTGTCATCAGTGCAAAAGGACGCTCTGGTACTGACAAATCAATCCACCCCCAACTTAAAGCTCACCATCAAATATATTGATCTGTAAAGGCTCTTGCTGCCTTAAACACATCTTCTCTTTCCGGTTCATTAAAAATTTCGTGATACAGTTCTTCCCATTCACGGTATGATTTATTGGTTGATTCAATGCCATTGAACCATTTGATCACCCTCGTTTTATCCACGATCTTATCATCGCCCGCCTGCATTAAAAGGAGCGGAATCGATTTAAAGACATTCGTTGGCTGCATGGCCGCATCAATATTTTTGATCAGCTCTCGGTACCAGCGAACCGACACCTTTGTTACGTAAAGAGAATCATTTGAGTCTGCCTCAATCACAGCCTGATTCCGTGTGGCTAGTTCAATCGACAGCCCTGACTCGACTTTAAAGGACGGTGCCAGCACATTTAGACCTTTTGATGCAAAATCCATTAGCTTCTTCGGTTTAAATTGCAGACCTAAACAAGGTGATGATAAAATAAGGCCATCAATCTTCGTATGGGTATACTGCTTGATCCACTCAATTGAAATGAGTCCACCCATACTGTGTCCAAGTAAAAAAGTAGGAAGCCTGAATGATTTCGCATGTTCGATCCATTCATCTATTGTATCAATGTATTCCTGAAACGAGCGAATGTGGCCGCGCGCACGTGTCGATGTCCCTTGCCCAGGGAGGTCACCCATAACGACGTGATAGCCTGCATTTCGCCACATTTCGATCAGCCATTTATATCGGCCGTGATATTCACTCGCACCATGTACAATTACAATTGTACCAACTGGTCTTTCAGCATGCCAAGTCCACAAAGTAAACACCTCACAAATGTTGTATTAAGAAAGGAAGTCGAAAAAGTGATTTATCCATATCATCAGTTTACACCTGAGATTCATGAATCGGTCTTTGTCGCAGATAACGTCACCATTACTGGTAATGTCACGATTGGAGAATATTCGAGCGTGTGGTTTCAAACCGTCATCAGAGGCGATGTCGCTCCTGTGAGAATTGGAAAAAACGTCAATATTCAAGATTTATCCTGTCTGCATCAAAGTCCTGGAAAAACACTTCTTATAGAAGATGGTGCTACCATTGGACACCAAGTCACATTACATAGCTCAATCATTCGAAAAAATGCCCTCATTGGTATGGGGTCCATCATTCTCGATGGTGCAGAAATTGGCGAAGGTGCCTTTATCGGTGCAGGTAGTCTTGTCCCTCAAGGAAAGGTTATTCCAAAAGGATCACTCGCTTTTGGCCGTCCAGCCAAGGTCGTCCGTCAGTTAACAGATGAAGATATCCAAGACATGGACAGAATCCGTAGAGAATATGTAGAAAAAGGACAATACTATCGTTCCCTTTTATCCCGTTAACATCATACGTGTATCTTCACTTTATCATGTTTTTTTCAGGATATTAAGCAATAACTATGAACCGCTTGTTATTTTACCCTTTTCCACTGCTTTCTATCATGACAAAAAAGGTTTTCAGCACAAAGCTGAAAACCTTTTTTCATTAACTAAAGATGACTTCTTTCGGTTGATGATTCAACTGCTCTGGATCAATGCTGCGCTCCACATAAATGCTGTGCCAGATCATAAAGATGAGGACGGTCCAAATCTTACGGCTATGATCTGCTTTGCCAGCACAATGCTCATTTAATAAATCAAGCACATACTCTTTGTTAATGTATTCATCTGTTTGACTGTTTTTGATGATGTCTTTCGCCCAAGCATTCATCTCATTTTTCAGCCAATGACGAATTGGCACAGGGAAACCAAGCTTTTTACGGTTTAACACATGGTCAGGCACAATGCCTTCTGCTGCTTTACGCAATAAATATTTCGTTGTGCCATCTTTTGTTTTCAGCTCTTCTGGAATTTTAGAAGCCGCTTCAAAAACGACCTTATCAAGGAATGGAACACGAAGCTCAAGAGAATTCGCCATCGTCATCTTGTCTGCTTTCAGTAAGATGTCTCCGCGCATCCACGTATGAATATCAACATATTGCATTTTGTTAATATCACTATAGCCTGCGCTTTCCTCGAAGTATGTCTTCGTTACGTCACGATACGTGATGCTTGGATCATAATGTTTTAAGAGGTTTTTCTTCACTGGCTCTTCAAAGATTTTCGCATTACCGATATAACGTTCCTCTAATGGCGTACAGCCGCGAACGATAAAGCTCTTCCCTTTCATTCCTTCTGGCATTAATCGCGCCAGACGAAGAAGAAGCTTTTTCAGCATAGATGGTACAGATTCAAATGGTTTAAGAGAAAGAGGCTCACGGTAAATATTATATCCGCCGAACAGCTCGTCCGCTCCCTCACCTGAAAGAACAACCGTCACTTGTTTCTTCGCTTCTTTTGCCACAAAATACAATGGAATCGCCGCCGGATCAGCTAAAGGATCGTCTAAATGCCAGACAATCTTCGGAAGCTCGTTCATATATTCCTCTGGAGAAATAACGGCACTGAAGTTTTGTAAGCCTAGCTTATCAGCTGTTTCCTTCGCGACATCGACTTCACTAAAGCCATCCTGCTGGAAGCCAACAGAGAATGTCTTCAGCTCAGGGTGTAATTCCTTTGCGACAGACACGATGAAGGAAGAATCAATACCACCTGATAGGAATGAACCAACAGGTACATCACTTCTCATGTGAACTTTCACAGAATCATAGATTGCATCGCGTACTTCTTCTATTAATTTCTGTTCTTGTGTTTGTTCAGGCTTGAATTGAACCTTCCAGTATGTCTTAAATTCGATCTCCTGTCCTGGGCGTAAAATAAACTGATGACCAGGCTCAACTTTGTGCACCTTTTGATCAAGTGTATTTGGCTCAGGAACGAACTGGAACGACATGTACTGCTGCAATGAAGTCTCATCAAATAAAATGTTCTCGTTCACAGCCATCAAGCTTTTGCGTTCAGACGCAAAGTACACTTGCTCATCCATTTGTGTAAAATAAAGCGGTTTGATGCCAAAAGGATCTCTCGCGCCATATAATTGCTGCGCTTCTTTATCCCAAATTAAAAATGCAAACATGCCGCGAAGTTTAGAAGCCGCCTCTTCTTTATAATGACGGTATGTGGCAAGCAGTACTTCCGTATCAGAATCTGTGCTGAACGTATAGCCCTTTTTCACAAGCTCTTCCTTCAGCTCCACATAGTTATAAATTTCTCCGTTGAAAATAATCCAATACTTTTCATCTTCATAAGAAAGCGGCTGCTTTCCGTGCTCAACATCTATAATACTTAAACGTCTAAATCCAAATCCTACATGCTCGTCATGAAAGTAACCCTCATCATCGGGACCACGGTGAACGATGAGACGATTCATTTGTTTAATTAACTCTTCCTGCTCAGTAGTTTCGGACAATGGACGGTGATTAAATACACCAACAAACCCACACATATTATTGCCTCCACGTTATGTTATTTCTTAAAAGTAGACCTATAATTAGACAGTATTTTGTCCGATTTTGTTTCACATTTTTTCACTTTTTGTAGAATTTTTTTTAATCAAAAGGAAAACCGCTTAAAATAAGCGGTTTTCTATGTTGTTATTGTCCTAATGCTTCTTTACGAAGTGTATCGGCTTTATCCGTTTTTTCCCACGGAAGATCTAAATCATGACGGCCGAAATGTCCGTATGCAGCTGTTTGTTTATAGATCGGACGACGCAGGTCAAGCATTTTAATAATGCCAGCTGGGCGAAGATCAAAGTTCGCACGAACCACTTCAATTAATTTTTCTTCAGAAGCTTTTCCTGTTCCGAATGTATCAATTGAAATCGATACAGGCTGCGCAACACCAATTGCATAAGCAAGTTGTACTTCACAAGAATCTGCAAGACCGGCAGCTACAATGTTTTTCGCTACGTAACGAGCAGCGTATGCCGCAGAACGGTCAACCTTTGTTGCGTCCTTCCCAGAGAAAGCACCGCCGCCATGACGAGCGTACCCGCCATACGTATCAACGATGATTTTACGTCCAGTTAAACCAGCATCTCCTTGAGGTCCGCCGATGACGAAACGGCCTGTTGGGTTAATAAAGTATTTTGTCTCTTCGTCAATGAGTTCGCTTGGAACCACAGGGCGGATGACATGCTCTTTTAAGTCGCTTTGAATTTGTTCAAGCGTCACTTCTGGTGCATGCTGCGTAGAAATAACCACTGTGTCAATACGAACAGGTTTATTTTGCTCATCATATTCTACTGTTACTTGTGTTTTTCCGTCTGGACGAAGATAGGCAAGTGTTTGATCCTTGCGCACTTCTGTTAAACGCAGAGATAATTTATGCGCTAGTGAAATCGGCAGCGGCATGAGCTCTTCGGTTTCGTTGTTGGCAAAACCAAACATCAATCCTTGGTCACCTGCACCGATCGCATCAATTTCTTCTTCAGTCATTGTTCCTTCACGTGCTTCAAGCGCTTTGTCTACACCTTGCGCAATATCAGCAGACTGTTCATCAATGGATGTGAGCACTGCACATGTTTCCGCATCAAAACCATATTTCGCACGTGTGTAGCCAATTTCCTTAATCGTGTCACGCACCGTCTTTGGAATATCGACATAAGTAGACGTTGTAATTTCACCGCTTACTAATACGAGACCCGTTGTAACAGAAGTTTCACAGGCAACACGTGCATTTGGATCTTTCTTTAAAATTTCATCCAAAATGCTGTCTGAAATTTGATCACAGATTTTATCCGGATGTCCTTCTGTTACTGATTCTGAAGTAAATAAACGACGATTTTGACTCATAATGGCTATTTCCTCCTGTACAAGACCACATCATCCCAAGATGAGGCCTCCAATATGATACGGAACTCGTTCCCTCTTATATTTGAAAACGTTTCTATTAGAGATGTTATTGGCAATTTGTTCATATGATATCCCAAAAATAAAAAAACCATTTCCTTCATTGCGAGGAAAGGGTCTGAGATCGCATGCCTTTCACTCTTATCGCTCAAGGTGTTCTTGTACCTTGCATCAGGTTAGCACCTTGGTTTCTCAGCATATTCATGCCTTTTTCACAAGAAACCGGTTGCTGGGCTTCATCGGGCCTGTCCCTCCACCAACTCGGGATAAGAGTATCCGTTCAATAAGATATCTTATCTCAAACCCTTGCATCATGTCAATGCTTCATCAGAATTATCTCCCCTCTTTTTTCACCTCACACTTAGCATCACCAAAAAGCATATTTTCATAGCAGAAATGAAAAAACACACACAAAAACATTTAAATAGTATAGACTATTATTATGAATGTGTTATACTAATCAAAACAAACAAATTCAACGGTAAAGGAAGGGTTTTTTTATGAACTCAGTGGATTTAAAAGAAGATTTGCAGTCATTGCTCTCATTAGAAAATACGCATCAAAATTTATCTGTTCCGAAACTTGTTGAAAAGATTTTGGCACGTGATGAAGGCGTTTTAACATCAACAGGAGCTGTCCGTGCAACAACTGGTGCCTACACAGGACGTTCGCCTAAAGATAAATTTATCGTCAAAGAAGAAAGCTCTGAACATAAAATTGATTGGGGTCAAGTCAACCAGCCGATCTCTAAAGAAGCATTTGACCGTTTATATACAAAGGTTGTGTCATACTTAAAAGAACGTGATGAACTATTCGTCTTTGAAGGATTTGCCGGCGCTGATGAAAGATACCGTATGCCAATTACAGTGGTAAACGAATTTGCATGGCACAATCTCTTTGCAAAGCAGCTATTCATCAGACCTGACGGATCAACACCTTCTTCAAACGAAAAACCATTCACCATCTTATCTGCACCGCATTTTAAAGCAGATCCTGAAACAGATGGCACAAACTCTGAAACGTTTATTATCGTTTCTTTTGAAAAACGCACCATTCTGATCGGTGGTACAGAATATGCAGGAGAGATGAAAAAGTCCATTTTCTCTGTCATGAATTACCTGCTTCCTGAGCAAGATATTTTATCCATGCACTGCTCAGCAAACGTCGGTCAAGAAGGCGATGTCGCATTATTCTTCGGCCTTTCAGGTACTGGGAAAACGACGCTTTCTGCAAGTGCAAGCCGCAAGCTGATCGGTGACGATGAACACGGCTGGTCTGGCTCAGGAGTCTTCAATATTGAGGGCGGATGCTATGCGAAATGTGTGAACTTAAGCGAAGAAAAAGAACCGCAAATCTACAAAGCCATCAGCTTCGGATCAGTTCTTGAAAATGTTGTGCTTGATGAAGAAACACGTGAAGCGGATTATGATGACACATTCTTCACTGAAAACACACGCGCTGCTTACCCAATCGAAATGATTGATAACATCGTGAAGCCAAGTATCGCAGGACACCCATCTGCCATTGTCTTCTTAACAGCTGATGCATTTGGCGTTTTACCTCCAATCAGCCGTTTAACAAAAGAACAGGCGATGTACCATTTCTTGAGCGGTTACACAAGTAAATTAGCAGGAACTGAACGCGGTGTCACATCACCAGAAACGACATTCTCTACTTGCTTCGGTTCACCGTTCTTGCCGCTTCCAGCTCACGTCTATGCTGAAATGCTTGGCAAGAAAATTGATGAGCACGGCGCAAAAGTATTCCTTGTGAATACAGGCTGGACTGGCGGAGGCTATGGTACAGGCAAACGCATGAACCTAGCGCATACAAGAGCAATGGTGCAAGCAGCGATCGAAGGCGATCTCGACAACGCCGAAATGATCACTGACGACATCTTTGGATTACACATCCCGCTTCATATTCCTGGCGTACCAGATGAAGTGCTTCAACCTTCTAAAACATGGGATGACCAAGAGGCTTATCAAGAAAAAGCACACTTCCTTGCCAATGAATTTAAAAAGAACTTCCAAAAATTCAGCGACGCAGCAAGTGACATTGAAGCCAAAGGCGGACCACTCGTATAATCAAATGACAAAAGCTGAGGGGAATCATTCCCTCAGCTTTTTTTGTTAGTTCGTTGAATGTAATGACACGAGACGGTAAGTTACCTTTGTCACATTGTCTGTCAGCTCCAGTTTTTCAACGTGTGCTGTCCCTGTTTTTTCTCCGTCTTTCGTTTTACGTACCTCAAGCGGAATATTTAATGGATAAATGCGGTACCCTTCCTTCATGAGCTCAAATACATTCTCTTCAATTCTTGTCTCTTTTCCCTTCGTGACAATCATTGTATTAAATTCAACAGGCATTCCCATATTGAAAATCCCCCTACTTTCTAAATTTCGTTATACTGCTTATTTTACCACATTTCCGCTTTTCCGGCTGTGCATCCACGTCGTCAGCCTTCTGACAATTTCCCGATTATGCTGCGGCGGGAAATAATGGTTGTATCCGTGAAAATACCAAGTCTCCACTGACTTTCCGTGCTGGCGCAGCGCATCTTCTAGTAAATACGCATGCTCAATCGATACATTCTGATCCTCTTCTCCGTGGATGATGAGAACAGGCGCTTCAATTTTGTCCACATCATTTAAAGGCGTTCTGTCCTCATAGGCCTCTGGCACCTTGTGCGGGGGACCGCCAATCACACGCTTCATCATTCTTCTCATATCCACACGCTCTTCGTAGGTGAGCTTCATATCACTGACGCCTCCCCATGTCACAAAGGAAGCCGCCTCTTGTTTCATTTCAACAGCGGTCCAAATGCCCATAATCCCTCCGCGCGAAAAACCAAAGATATGAATACGATCCTGCTTCACCTTTTTGTGGTGCTTTAACAATTGAAAGGCAGCAAAAGCATCTTTCCGGTCCTCTCCGGCAAAATCTTCGTTCCCTTCGCCTCCCTGATTTCCTCGGTAAAAGGGAGCAAATACGACAAAGCCCTGCGCTGCAAATTGCACAATCCGGCCTGGTCTCACCATCCCCACATTTTTAATGCCGCCTCGTAAATACAAAAAGCCGTCATAGAGACCTTCTCCGGCCGGTTCAGCGAGCAGTCCTTTGATCCGAAGCCCATCTGCCTCATAGGTCACTGTAAATAAGTGAATATGCGGATGGGGGGACGGAAACCTTCTTTTTTCCACAATCACTTGATTTCTCTCCTTTTCATCTGTTCTTACATCAAATGCTTCATGATCGCTTCTGCGACGAGCTGGCCTGATTTTGTCACTATCGGCGTGCCGCCGCCTGGATGACTTGTTCCTCCAACAAACCAAAGCCCTTCAATGTCCTTTGACTGATTATTGATTCGGAAGAACGCCTGCTTGAACGAGTTGGAAGACATGCCATAAATGGCGCCATGATATGCTCCTGTTTTCTGCTGCAGATCAAGCGGAGTTTGAACCGCTTCATATTCGGCAACCTCATCCATATCAAAGAGACCCTTTTCCTTTAATTTTGTTTTCAAATGCTGCCGATACGTCTCCTTTAGCATGTCCCAATCTTGCTCTTTTGTCACATAAGGCGCATTCGCCAGTACAAAAAGGTTGCTTCTTCCCGGTCCTCCGCTTAAAGCTGGTTCTGAATGACCTGAATAACATATGTAAAGCGTTGGATCCTGAGACAGTTGTTTTTTCTGAAAAATATCTTTGAATTCTTGCTCATAATTCTCTGGGAAAAACACATTGTGATGGGACAGCTGTTCATAGACTTTAGGTACACCTAATAAGAGAACAAAGCCAGATAATGACGGTTCAATATTAGCCAGCTTTTGATTTAAAAAGCTTGGGCGGTCTTTTTCATCTATGAGATGGCGGTAGACAGTCAGCGCGTCCGCCCCTGCAATGACTTGATCTGCTTCATACATCTGGTGAGCCGTCTCTACTCCTTTGATTCGCCGGTCCTTCACATGAATCTTGTTGACTTGTTCATTGAGGTGAATCTGTACGCCTAATTCCTTTGCCAAAGTCTCAAATGCTTCAACTAAACGATATGTACCGCCCTTTATTCCATAAATCCCTTTCTCCCCTTCTAAATACGCCATCATATTAAATATAGCCGGTGCCTCATAGGGAGAAGAGCCGATGTATGTAGCATACCGTCCAAACATCGCCAATGTATGCGGATGACGGAAATATTGACGCAGCAGGCGTTGAACGGTTGTAAACGGTTTGACAGAGAGAAGTGCTTTCATGAGCTTTACATCCGCCTTATCCTTCCACGTCAATAACAAACGATTTAAAAACTGCTCCTCAGCCTTTTGAAAAAACATCTTTGATTCATGTAAAAATGCACGGTATTGCTTCGCATCTTCAGGACTGAATGCTGCAATTTGAGATTCCATTTGCTCAAAATTGGGCGTAAATTCGACCGTATGTCCATCTGAAAAAACGTTTTTGGTCAGAGGAGAAATCGGATAAAATGTGACATAATCCTCCATCCGTCTATGACAGGAAGCAAACACTTCCTCGAAGTATGACTTCATTGTAATGGTACTCGGTCCTAGATCAAAAGAGTAGCCAGCTCCCTGATGGCGCTGCAATTTCCCGCCTAAAGCCGCTTCTTTTTCTAATATGGTGACCTGAACCCCGCGTGACTGTAAGCGGATCGCTGCTGATAATCCGCCAAGCCCGCCTCCGATGATGATCACTTTTTTCATTCGTACCTTCTCCCTTTCCATTCATACCCTTCTTTTTTCAGCCCGATTTTCATAGAAGCAAAGCCAATGGCGATCAAACTTAATATGCTGACCGGCAATAAAAAGGCCATTGCAGATGTTCTCCCGTTCTCGATATCAATTGCCGCTTTGATCGACACACCCAGCCCGTAGCAAAGAATGGCTAAGCATATACTGAGCACATCCAGCTGCAGCAAAGCCATCATCAAACAAATGACAGGAGCCAAATAAAGCAGAGTGTATAAACAAAAGACACTGCTTAACAAAGCAATGCTTCGATTGACACCTGGGAATAAATTTTTCCGGTAGCCTTTCCAAACCTCTTGTCCACTCTCATACATTCTCATATACACAAATGGATGAATGCTTGCAAGTGTGAACGGAAAGCCTTTTTCCTTCACCCGTCTAGCCAAGGCCATATCATCCACTAGCGAATCCTTAATCGCTTCATGCCCGCCAATGTCGTGGTAGCAATTCTTTTCAATGGCAATAAAGCCTCCATGTGCTGCGGCAAAAGCGGGGTTCCTTGAATTCCTTACCCACTTCACTGGCAGATGACAGCCTATGGTAAACATCATCATGGGAACCACAAGATGCTCAAAGAATGTACCTGTTTTTTGTTCTGGGAAGCCTGACAGCATGCCCGTATTTTGCGTGCATACCTGCTGATACACTGCTTCAATTGCCCCTCTTTTTAACCGGACATCCGCATCTAAAAATAGCAGCCAATCAGAAGCTGCTGCCTCAGCGAGCTGAGAACAGGCAAATGATTTACCTAGCCAGCCTTGCTTTAACGCCTGGCCTGACTGGACACGAATCCACGGATACGCTTCTGCAAAGCGCTCCACAATCGCTCTTGTCTGATCTGTCGAATGATCATCAAGTACAATAAGCTCTTTCGGATAAAGGCGTTGATCAACGATCGACTGAAGACAGGCTTCTATCCGCTTCTCCTCATTTCTAGCCGGAATCAGTATCGATAACGAAATGGGTTCATCTGGCGAAAAAGAAGCGGACTTTATCACGGGAAACTGCTTCATATTCCATATGGTGAACATAAACTGACAAAGCAGCAGCACACTGATCACGGTTAAGAAGAGCGCCATGTTTTCACCCACTTTTTAAAAGAATCAAACGCATCACTTGTTGACTGACTTGTCCTTGTCATCTGTTTAAATTCTTCGTTTAATGAAAAATCAGGATCAGCGATGACCTGCGCTTGATGTCGGTTTAACTGCGTTTCAAGCAGATCTCCAAGCATACGCGTCACGTCCTTGCTTCGTAGTGCCCCGCCAGATACTAAGGCATCTTCGCCGAACACAACAGAAACTGTCGGCTTTTGAAATTGATTAAATGTATACTGCAAGGTCACAGGCTTCACCACGACCTGCTCAAATTGCCTCACTAAAAAAGAAGCTCCTCCTTCCAGTTCAAGCGGCCGCATATCCTGATGCATAATTTCCCCCTGTGGAAAAAGCCATACAGCCCCGCCAGCCTGCATGTTCTCTCTTGCTGTCATCAATGCTTGTTTGACACTTTTCAGGTTCTCTTTATGAACCGGAAACGCTCCAAGCTTACGGAAAAAAGCATATTGCTTCAGCTGCTTCTCTTCCATCATCATGTAGTGATCAAGTTCAGACGCTTTTTCTGTTAAAAGAAAAATGATCAGTCCATCCCACCATGAGCTATGATTGGCGAGATAAAGAACAGGCAGCTTCTCCTTCGGGTCCACCAAGCCTTTCATCATCACACAGCGGAAATGCTTATGGAGTAAATACCGCTCAAGATAAAGTAAAAATATACGTCTAAACGATCGGCTTTTGTCGCTTTCTTTCAAATCGAACCCTTCCTTCACACAAAATGACAATGATCAGTGCTAAATAAAAAATGACATCGAGTCCGCCCTTTAATGCCAAAAGACCAAAAAAGAACACCATCGCCTGATAAATACGGCTCGTCCAGCTGAGTGCCTTTTGATCAATTGAAACAAGCGGGAAAAGAAATGAAAGTCCTGCTCCAATCATACCCCAGCTCACAAAATTCTCAAAAGGAATACCGAAAAACCCACCGCCGTCATACCACACCCAAAACTTCCGCTCAGCTGCTACTGGATCTAATATGAGGTCAAGCAAGACAATCCATATCCCCGTTTCGACGGCTCGTCTCCACTTTGACTGCTGACTGGATAAAAAAAGGCTGTTTAAAAACACGCCAACCCATGCAAACGCAATGGTTAAGGGCACCCCTGCCACTAGAAAACCTAATGTCGGATAATAGTCATAGGCCCCGAATGGAAACCCCGTTGCGATACCTACCCACTCAACCGTAAATGTAAGCACCCCAACAATGGCTGCCCTTTTGATCACAAGCCCCCATGAGCCATAAATATGCCGCCCAATCTCTATGACGCAGCAGGCATACAGCACAAGAAAGATACCATTTGCAAACTGAAGCCATGCTGGCACTTCAAAAAAGACCATTAAGATAAGACCTACTAAATACCATCCAACAAATACCCAACTCACTTTATACACGAAACCGCTCCTTTTCTGCCAAATTCAAGAAAGCATTCATTCCCCTAGTATAGAAAAAAAGACGCGTTCTATAAATAAACAATGCGCTTCTTATTTTCATCTAGGCACTCACCAAAAATCCCTTTTCACATACTTTAATAGTGATCTAGAACAAAGGAGGCGAATTACTCTTGAATCGTTCCATCAAAGTCAGACTGGCATTCATCGTCGTGGTCCTGCTCTTTATTCCATTTGTCGCCTGTAAAAAAGAACAAGAGCAGACCGTACAAGTAGCCGAGGTGACCCATTCGGTCTTTTATGCTCCGCTATATGTCGCCTTATCAGAGGATTTCTTCAAAGAAGAAGGCTTGGAGGTTGAACTGAAAACCACTTGGGGCGGTGATAAAACGATGACAGCTCTCTTATCAGGCGGTGCTGATATCGCCCTGACCGGGTCTGAATCCTCTATCTATGTAGAGGCTCAAGACACAAAGGACTCTGTCATGAACTTTGCACAGCTGACACAAACAGACGGCACATTTCTTGTTTCAAGGGAGGAAATAAACCAATTCTCTTGGGATCAATTAAAAGGGAAAGACTTCTTAGGACAGCGGAAAGGCGGCATGCCGCAAATGGTCGGTGAATATGTCTTGAAAAAGGAAGGCATTGATTTAAAAAAGGATCTTCGCATGATTCAAAATATTGATTTTGCCAACATTTCAGGTGCGTTCTCCTCTGGAACTGGCGATTTTGTGCAGTTATTCGAACCGACCGCTTCCTTACTTGAAAAAGAAGGTAAAGGGTACATTACCGCCTCCTTTGGAGAAGCTTCTGGCAAGGTGCCATATACTACCTTCATGGCAAAGAAGAGTTACTTAGAGGAAAACAAAGAGACAGCTGAAGCCTTCACCCGTGCCATTTACAAAGCGCAGAAATGGGTAAAAGCCAAGCAGCCGGAGGAGACCGCAAAGGCCATTCAATCTCATTTTCCTGATACAGATCTTGATGTCTTATCAACTGCCATCAAACGCTACAAACAGCAAGATTCCTATGCAACAGATCCCCTTCTGAATGAAGAGGAATGGAACAAATTGCAGGAAATCATGAAGGAGAGCGGTGAATTGCCGGAATTTATCCCGTACAAACAACTTGTCGATTCATCCATTGCAAAGAAGGTCACAGATCACAAATAGAATAGGAGGTAGCACATGTCTTTCCTTCAAATTGACCATGTGACCCACACGTACTTCTCTTTAAAAGAAAAAACAACGGCTATACAGCACATCAATATGGAGATAGACCAAGGTGAATTCATCTCATTTATTGGTCCCAGCGGCTGCGGAAAAACCACCTTGCTGTCTATCATCGCAGGCATTACGCCGCCCTCTGAAGGTCGAATTTTAATCGAAGGAAAAGAACCAAATCAAAAGGAGCATCAAATCGGCTATATGCTCCAGCAAGATTATTTGTTTCCTTGGAAAACCATCAAGGAAAATGTGATTCTCGGGTTAAAAATTGCGAAACAAGATTCACATGAGGCCACCTCAGCTGCCCTTGACTTACTGCCAAAGTTTGGACTGCATGAAGTAGAGGAAAAATATCCGAAGGAGCTGTCTGGCGGAATGAGGCAGCGTGCTGCTCTCGCCCGAACGCTTGCAGTTGATCCCGGTCTGCTTTTACTAGATGAGCCATTTTCAGCGCTAGACTACCAAACCAAACTGACATTAGAAGATCTCGTCTTTCACACATTAAAAAACTATCAAAAAACAGCAGTCCTTGTGACACATGACATCGGCGAAGCCATTGCGATGAGTGACCGCATTTTCTTATTCTCAAAGCATCCAGGCTCTATCCAGCGAATCTTTACCATACCAGACGATATAAGAGCTCTCTCTCCTTTCGAAGCGAGACAGACCCCGCGTTTCCAAGAGCTCTTTCAAACGATTTGGAAGGAGCTGAAAACAGTTGAAACACAGTGACCTTTTACATGAAGCCTATCGCAAAAAATACCGAATGGAAAAACGTATCACACGTATCTATCAGTTCATCATATTCGCCAGCTTCTTTTCGCTTTGGGAGCTTGCCAGTCATTTCAGGCTCATCGATCCGCTGATTTTCAGTTCACCATCTGCGGTCTGCCAATTATTTGTGCAAAAAATATCAGATGGTTCTTTAGTAAATCATATGAGTATTACGTTATTTGAAACGGTGCTCGGTTTTCTACTTGGTACCTTTTGCGGCATTTTGCTCGCTGCCGCCTTATGGTGGTCCACCCGATTAGCAAACGTTCTTGATCCTTATTTAGTCATTTTAAATGCCATGCCGAAAGTTGCCCTTGCCCCCATTTTAATTGTTGCCCTTGGGCCTGGTATGATCAGCATCGTTGCGATGGGTGCGATCATTAGTGTGATTATTACAACGATCGTCATTTACACTGCCTTTCAAGAGGTCGATGAGAATTATTTAAAGGTGATGAAAACCTTTGGCGCGAAAAAAGGCGTCGTCTTTCGTGAGGTCATGTTGCCAGCCAGTATTCCAACGATGATTTCTGCCATCAAAGTCAATGTCGGTCTTTCTTGGGTTGGGGTCATTGTAGGGGAATTTCTTGTATCCTCAAAAGGGCTCGGCTACATGATCATTTACGGCTTTCAAGTCTTCAACTTTACACTCGTGTTCTTAAGTCTTTTCATTATTGCTGTGTTTGCTACTATCATGTACCAGCTTGTGGAATGGCTTGAGCGCCGTTTTCTCCAAAAATAAAAAAAGCACAGGGATGATCTCCCTGCGCTTTTTTTAACGAATCAAACCGTTCTTTTCTAAATAAGCAAGACTTTGTCTTAGCACATCATCTTTCATAATAAAACTGAAATTCTTATTTTTTGCGATGGATCTTGGCAAGTCTGCGAAAAGAACAGGTCCTTTCGTTTCAAAATACGTGTCCTGCTTCACTAGCCTTTCAATATCAGCGAAATAAATATTCTTTACGATGACCTTTTCTCTGCCTAGCACCTGATATTGGCCAATATACGTTAATTCACGAACAACAGCACCCGTCTCTTCTTGAATCTCACGTATAGCGGCTTGGTCTGCTTCTTCATTTGGCTCAACTTTCCCTCCTGGAAACTCATAGCCCCGATCCTCATGTTCAGTGAGCAGCCATTTTCCCTGGTAGCGGCAGATGGCCCAAACATGCTTTGGATGACTTGAAAAAGGCTTCTCTTCAAAGGAGAGCTTGACCGTATTATGATAATAGTCTTTAAATACATGCATGTGAAATCCCTCATATCCTGTCCTTGCTTCTTGTAAAACATCATACCACAGATCACATTTCTCTGAAGAATTTTTATCAAAAGTGAAACAAACGAGTGGTTTCATCTCGTCTGTATTTAAAATGAGGTATTGTTGCTAAAACCTTTTATCCCTTGATGACGTAAATCAATTAGTGTTTGTCCTATCACGACGAGGAGGAAAACAGCATGAATATAACAAATGGGTCAAAACAAGAGAAAGATCAAGCGCTACCGCTCAGGAAAAATGAGAAAGAAGACGCACCTCATGAGGTGATCAAGAAACACCTCATCAAAGGACAAAAGCTAGATTTAACAAAAGACAATCCAAATATCGACCAAATTCATATCGGGCTTGGCTGGGATCTGGCTGGCCAGCCAATTGATTTAGATACGCAAGTGTTTCTCTTAAATGAAGAGGACAAGCTGTTGTCTCCAAGCCATCTGATCCATTATCATCAGCAGCAAAGCTTAGACGGGGCTGTTCGTCATCTTGGTGATCATCAATTTGGCGGCGGATATCGAGACAATGAAATGATCATTATGCAATTAAGTAGAGTCTCACCTGATATTCATAAAATCGTCGTAACAGCCACGATACATGATGCACACGAGCGCAAGCATCATTTTGGACAAGTGACCAATGCCTACGTGCATCTTACTGATCAAATCTCGCAACAAGAGATTTGTACCTTTCAATTAACAGAAGATTATTCGTATTGCACATCCATTATTTGCGCTGAACTCATAAGAGATGAGGACGAATGGAAAATCATCGCGACCGGGCAAGGAACTACGCTAGATTTAAACGACTTATGCCTCATCTATGGATTCACAGCTTGACGCAGGAAAGGAGCTGGCACCAATGGGATTTCATTTCAACACGATAGAAGAACTCACTTTACAAGCAGAAGGCAGCGGAATCTTTTTTGCGAAAAAAGGCGCAATGATTGCCGATCAAGGAACGTTTCAATACCGCAAACGACTACTCGGGACAAATAAAGGAAATATGGTCAGTCAAGTATTTAACCATATCAGCAGAAAATTGACAGGTGAAAACCTTGAGGTGATGGAAGTGAGTGGACAAGGTACTTGTTATTTGGCTGATTCCAGCGAGCACGTGACAGTGATTAATCTTGAGCCGAGCGGTCCTTGGCAGCATGTAAGTGTAGAAAGTGAAGATCTACTTGCCTTTACTGAGGAGTGTCATTACGGCGTGACACCAGTAGGCGTTGGTATTTTATCACAGAAAGGACTGTTTACATCAAAGCTCTCCTATCAAGGCCACGGAGCGCAGGTCGCCATTAAAACGAATGGAAACCCGCTCATTTTAAAAGCCCCCTGCCGTGTAGATCCTGACGCCATTGTCGCTTGGACAGGCAAAGCACCGAAGGTCAAATTAGATGTGAACTGGAAAACCTTCATTGGACAAACATCTGGTGAATCCTACTTATTTGAGTTTCAAGAACAAGACCAAATTGTCATTATCCAGCCATCTGAGCGCACATCTGGCTTACGGGTTGGTTTAGATGATAACCGCTACAAGCCTCAAAGCCAGAGCTCTTCTCATGATTTCACTAATTCACAGACATCACAGCAAGAGAATAAAGGCGGGCTTAGTGATCTGATCGGAGGCATCTTACAACCGCGAAAATAAAAGCATGTAGAAAATCTCTACATGCTTTTTCAATTCATTAATCCATTTGTTTCAATAAAGTTCTTTGTCTCTTCATTCCCGAGCTCATAAATCATTGAGTAAATCTCTTGTCTTTTTCGATCCATTTCATCATTCGGACTGTCATAATGATATTCAAGAAACGGAACATGCGCTCGAAAGAAGCCTTTCCAATCTGTCATATACTGTTCATCGAAATAGTCTCTCAGCTGCAAAATTTGATCATCATCTGCTTCTATTTGAAATTGCCAAGCCGCCGCATCTCTATGCTGCGATATCGACCCATCCTGTACAGATACATAATATGTGTGTCTCGCCATCTGATTCATCCTTTTTCCTTTAGTATGACCAGATATGAAAAAATTACGGCTTTTTGCGCAATTTATTTTTCAACATGTCCAACACATCAATAAACAACTGTGGAATGGGAATTCCGAGGGCATTGGCTGTCGAGACGATTTGGTAAGATTCATAAATAATATAAAAGATGATCGCTAAATCCTTAATCATCCCATTTGTCTTCAGCATGACATCGAAGAAATGCGCCATCGATATTAAGGAGACCGTCACAATCTTTCGAACAAGCCGTGTAAAAAAACGTTTCATTGTGAGCTGCCCAGTCAAAGATTCTCTTAGGCTTGAACAAATTAATTCAATGGCCATCAATGTTACTAATATCATCAGTAAATATCCTGCTCCACCAAACAGAAAGCTCATCGCTGACAAACTGACTGTAAACAACGAAAAGATGCCTAAATCCTTGCTCACTTGGCATCAACATCCTTTCATAGTGGAACTCCTTACCTCAATAGTATATGCCGGATCCTCGCAATAGCTTGGACGACAAAAAATAAAGGCGTCGTCTTTTAAATCGGACAGAGTGATGACAAGAAAAAAAGCCGCCTTGTGCGGCGGCTTCCATTCTTAGACTCTGACATCAATAAAGCGAGCGTCTGAATCCTTTGGCTGAACAGCTTGAGGCTGCTGCTGAACTTGATCCAGCATGACCATGGCTTGTGCTGTATTCGTAGCAAGCTGTGAATTCAACAAACTAATATTGAGTGTTCTTTGAATGCTCGCGACTTGCTGACTCATCATTCCTGCAATGGAAGACATCTTCTCCCCTCCCTTCTCTTTTCTCTTCGGCTGAAAGCCCTATGATTTCAATGGGCTGTCTGTCACAAATCCATCAAAAAAGAATGCCGATCTTATGATCGACATTCCTTTCACATTCGTATTATCCTAAAAATGCTTTAAGCATCCAGTTGTGTTTCTCAATAGATTGATGTATCGCAAGCAGCATATCACCTGTTGTTTCATCGCCAACTTCTCCAGCCAGCTCCATTCCTTGCTTTAATTCCTCTGCGATATTGGAGAAATCATCATATAGATTTTTCACCATTTGCTCCGCTGATTCATTGCCTTCAGCTTCTTGAATGCTAGAAATTTCTAAGCATTCTTTCATTGTCGCAACAGGCTGTCCATTTAACGCAAGCATACGCTCAGCCAAATCATCAATGTATGTCGCTGTTTCTGTATAAAGTTCCTCAAATTTCTCATGGAGTGTAAAGAAGTCTTTTCCCTTTACGTACCAATGATAGTTATGTAATTTCACGTAAAGCACAGTCCAATCAGCTACTTGTTTATTGACGACGTTTAATAATTTTTCAGACATGTTCATTCCTCCTTATGTAATTGCGTTTAGTATGAGAATACCCTTTTCCTATTATACTGAAACCTGCCATGAATTTCTTCTATTTTGACTGCATGAAATATATGTTAATATGGAAATAAGGAGGGAGTTAGATGCTGTTACTTGGGATTATCAGCTTTATCATTATCTCAATCGTTGTCTTTTTATCACTGTGGACAACATCGAAGGCTTATGAATATAAGCATAAAATCGATTCACCACAGGATGCTGAACCAAACCAACGTCCTAACCCAAAATAAATCGCACTTAATGATGTGAGGTTTCTGCTTCAGTAGATGAACTCTCTTTTTTCACATCACCTACGTGGATGTTCGTCTTCGGCATATTATGCTGCTGTTTAGCTGTCACATGGACTTGTATGATATAAAGGCCATCTTTTTTAAAGGCTGTATGCAATTCATATACACCTTTGTTCTCTTTCTTTGGCTGAATCATCTTGCTGTTATCTTTGTCACCATCTTTCCACACTTCAAATTGAACATCGTCTGCATCATCAACAGGGGTATCACCATATGTGACAGCTGCTTTTACTATAACGCTTTCATTTTTCTCCACTTGCTCAGGTCCTGTAAGCTTCACTTCTAATAGCTCAGGCACCTCCCCTTTGCCGCTATTTGCTGCAGAGTTCCCACATGCACTTAGTAACATGAGCATCAAAATCATTCCCAACATTTTTCGCATCCCGAGTTTCCCCCTTCTTTTACTGACATGTCCATTTTAACAAATATCCCCTATTTTGACATCTCATGATCGAATTCAAAAAACCGGACATCAACATGTCCGGTTTATGATCTATTAACCAAATACTTTTAGAAGCTCTTCTTGATCTTGAGAAAGCCAGAAACGCATCAAACGTTTTGCCCCTTCAAGGTCATGAAGCTTCGCTTGGCCGCATTGCTCTTCGTTTGCAGCAGGAATCTCTGTTACCTCAACTGCGTCCTTGAATGTTGCATCAAGAAGTTCAACGATCTCTTTTGGAGTAGGTGCACCACTGACCACTAAATAGTAGCCTGTCTGGCAGCCCATTGGAGAAATATCAATGATATCAAAATGATCGTATTTCTCTGAGTGTGTTCTAATGTTAAACGCAAGTAAATGCTCTAATGTATGAATCGTATCAGGTTTCATCGCCTGCTTGTTAGGCTGACAAAAACGAATATCAAATTTATTTACTTCCCCATCTGATCCCACTTTATGAACGCCACAATGACGAACGTATGGCGCTTTTACAGCATTATGATCAAGTTCAAAGCTTTCAACTGAAGGCATAATCACCACTCCTATAATTGCAATTTCCTATATTATAACATATTTCTCCGACCAGCTTAGTTTATAAAACTTTCCTTCCTTGTCCTTTTTTCTTATACTGTGAAAGACAGACAAGGAGGAACCTCTATGAAACAAATTTTTATCGGCATCATACGCTTTTATCAAAAATGTATTTCCCCTCTTACACCGCCTAGCTGCCGGTTTTATCCAACATGCTCAAACTATGGGCTAGAGGCGATCAAAACGCATGGCGCTTTAAAAGGCGGCTGGCTCACCATCAAACGGATTTTAAAATGTCATCCACTCCATCCTGGCGGCATCGATCCTGTCCCGCCGAAAAAGGAAGAATAACTTATTTTTCTTCATATCCGTTAACGACTAAGTCAAGCTTGCCTGTTCCAGGATCAATGACAAGACCGTGCACAGGCACATCTGATGGAAGAAGCGGGTGATTTTTTACAACGGACACACTGTCCTTCACGCTCTCTTCAACAGAACTAAAGCTTTTGAGCCACTGTTTAAAGTCGATTCCTGAGTATTCCAGTACTTCAATACGCTTTTCTGGAATACCACGCTCAATGGCTTTGTTTAAAAGTGTTTGACTGTCTATTTTGCTCATACCGCAATCATGATGCCCAATGACATAAACCTCGTCAGCATTTAATTCGTAAACAGCCACTAAAATGCTTCGCATAATACTTCCAAATGGATGAGAAACAAGAGCACCAGCACTTTTAACGATCTTGATATCTCCATTTTTCATGTTCATTGCACGCGGAAGCAGCTCGACAAGTCTTGTATCCATACATGACAGAATGACAGCTTTTTTCTGTGGAAACTTCGTTGTTGTAAATTCTTCGTATTTCTTCTCTTCAATAAACTGTTGATTATATTCGATGATTTCATCTAAAAGTTTCATACGTTTGCCCATTCCTTTATCTTTTTTAAAAATAAATATAGCACAATGTGAGAAATTTCGTCACGTTTTGCAGCGCATTTTTTTAAAGGAAACATCTGCTGATGAAATTTTTTTATTTTCCTCTTTTCAAATCGTAATTATTACGATACAATAACTCAGGACATTAAATCGTAATCATTTCTATCTAATAGATTGAGAGGAGACATTTCTACATGAAAAAAATCTTTTATATTTTAACAGCTGCTTTATTTGCGATCGGTCTTGCCGCTTGCTCAAGCAGTACGGGGACAAATGCTTCAAAAGGAAAGGCAGACGGGAAACTAACCATTTACACCACGATCTTCCCGATCCAAGATTTCACTGAAAAAATTGGCGGTTCTCACGTTCATGCGCAAAGTGTGTACCCGGCCAATGCAGATGCACACAGCTTTGAACCAAGTTCAAAAACGATGGTTGAAATGGCTGAAGGTGACGCCTTCATCTACAGCGGTACAGGAGCTGAAGCATTCGCTGACAAAACCGCTTCTACGTTAAAAGACCAAGGCGTGAAAACAGTCAAAGCAGCCGAAGGCATCAAATTGTTATCGACAAAAGAAGAGCATGCACATGAAGAAGGCGAAGACCATGATCACGACCATGAAAGTGAAGCTCATGACCATGATGAACACGACCATGGAGATAAAGATCCTCACGCATGGTTAGACCCGGTTTATGCAAAGCAAATGGCGAAAAACATTAAGGACACGCTCGTTTCATTAGATCCAGATCATAAAGACGAATACACAAAAAACTATGAAAAACTAAAAAAGGATTTGCAATCGCTAGATCAAGAGTTCAACACAACGTTATCTAAAGCAAAACATAAAGAAATCCTTGTTTCTCACGCAGCCTACGGTTATTGGGAAAAGCGCTACGGTATTGAGCAAATCAGTGTATTAGGGTTATCCGCTTCTGAAGAGCCTTCACAAAAGCAGCTCGAAAGCATTGTACAAAAAGCTGAAAAGCATCACATTCAATATGTGATTTTTGAAAACAACGTCAGCAGCAAAGTATCAGATACAATCCGCAGTGAAATTGGGGCAAAAAGCCTCACACTTAAAAATCTAGAATCTATTACTGAAGATGATGCCAAAAATGGCGAAAGCTACATCAGCTTAATGAAACAAAATCTAAAGACCTTAAAAACCGCTTTAAATGATTAATTACTAGAACCCCGGGTGATCATCCGGGGTTCTTTGCTGCAAAAAAGCACACCAATTCAGGGTGTGCTTTTTATTACATTTGATATTTTTTCTTAAACAACTCGGCTCTTCCGCCTTTTTCTCCGAATTTTTGTCGTCCTGTATAAAAAGGATGCGTATCAGAGCTTGTTTCTACTTTAATCACAGGATACGTTTTCCCATCTTCCCATTCTACTGTCTCATTGGATGTCTTTGTCGATTTACTCAAGAAGCGGTAACCGCTGTTTACATCCATAAATACAACTTCATGTGAGGTTGGATGAATATCTCTTTTCAATGTCAAAACTCCTTTCGTTATCAAAACGTAATGATTACGCTTTATATTTATATTCTACTCCCTCTTTTACAACTTGTCAAAAATCAAGCTTTCTTAGTCAGGAAGAATAATCTAAAAATGGTGGAGAATAATAACATCATGAAAAAGAGAAGCGATAAGAAAGGCGGAGAAAAAATTGACTGATCTCGTTTTAGCTAGAAGCCTGTTCGGCACAACCATGGGCTTTCATATTATTTATGCCTCGCTTGGCGTCGGCATCCCGCTAATGATTTTGTTAGCTGAACTCATCTTCCAAAAAACGAAGGACCCTCACTATGCTGTCATGGCCAAACGGTGGACGAAAGCGCAGGCTGTCTTGTTAGGTGTCGCCATTCCAACAGGCACGATTGCTGGTACCCAGCTCGCTCTTCTATGGCCAGGTTTTATGGAGGTCATCGGAAAGGTCATGTCACTGCCATTTCAGATTGAAATTTATGCGTTCTTTATTGAAGCATTATTTATGTCTATTTATGTGTACGCAGCGGATCGCCTATCACCTGCTATGCGCATCATTACCGTTATTTTTGTCGTGATTGGCGCAGCCGCTTCAGCGATTCTGATCACAAACGTACATGCGTTTGAAGGAACACCTGCTGGCTTTCAAATGGTCAATGGAGAGATTACAAATATCGAGCCTTGGAAGGCCTTTTTCAATCCAAGCTTTGTGGTGACTGCGACACATGTCGTGCTGTCTGCTTTTACAACAGGTGCTTTTGTGATTGCTTCGGTGGCCGCTTTTAAAATGCTCAAAACAAGAAAGAATGAGAAACTCTATACTTTTCATCGAAAAGCCCTTTTTCTTGGACTTATTGTAGGAGGCCTTTTCTCATTTCTTACGGCCTTAAATGGTCATGAGTCTGCTCAGCTTCTGTATGAATATCAGCCTGAAAAGTTAGCCGGTGCTGAAGGTTTATTTGAAACACAATCACATGCGCCTCTTGCAATAGGTGGTTTTACTGATGCCGATTCACAGGAAATTAAAGGAGCAATTGAAATCCCTTGGGCGCTTAGTTTTCTGGCAGGAAATAGCTTTGATACAGTGGTCAAAGGCTTAAATGATTTCCCTCGTGACGAGTGGCCGCCTTTATTTATTCACACATTATTTAACGGCATGGTTATCATTGGCTCAGTCCTCATTTTGTTTGCAGTGTTAGCACTGCTTTACCGTAAAATTTTAAAACGCGAACATTATCCGAAGTGGCTCCTTTTTCTTTACTTATTCGGCGGGCCCCTTAGTCTTTTGGCCATTGAGTTCGGCTGGATCTTTGCATGTACAGGCCGTCAGCCATGGGTCATTTATCGAATGCTCAAAACCTCAGAGGTCGTCACATCATCCGGTTCAATCGGTACGCTCTTTATCCTTTTTGCCATTGTCTATCTCATCTTAGGCATAGCAACCGTTATTGTACTGACGTACTACTTTAGAAAACATTCGATTGAAGAAGACCTACGGTTAACAGAATCTTAAAAAGGAGCGATCTAGATGCAAATGGATGTTACAACTGATGCGCTCATTGCAATCACCATCTTATGGGGATTCGTTTTTATCTATGCAGTGATGGCATCAATGGATTTCGGCGCAGGATTTTGGTCGATGATTTATATGAATAGAGAACAAACAAAGGCCGCTAATATTGCAAATAAATATCTTTCTCCAACATGGGAAGTAACAAACGTCTTCATTGTGGCGATTGTTGTTGCATTGTTTAGCTTGTTTCCAGGTGCGACCTTTGTACTTGGTACCGTTTTATTAATACCCGGCAGCATCATATTGTTACTACTTGCACTGCGAAGCGGGTTTCTCGTGTTTTCTCATTCACTCCCTAAAAAATACCGAAAAGCGGTTACTTACATTTCAGGGATAAGCGGCTTTATCATTCCGTCCATCCTGATCATGGTTCTTCCGATTACTCATGGTGGATTTATCTTTCAGGAGAACAACGTCTACTCATTAGATCTTGGACTGGTCTTTACGAGTGCAAATGTCTATTCTTTTGTCGGCTTTGCCATTTTCAGCACCCTTTTTCTTTCGTCTTTGCTTTTAGCTGATTTCTCGAATGTGGCTGATGAAGATGAAGCTTACAGCATTTATAGAAGAGGGGCTCTCATTACGGGTCCGCTTTCACTCTTGATGGCCTTTTTTATCATGCTGACATTAAGAAGCGAGGCCAATTGGCTGTTCACAAAAATGATGCAGAACATTCCTATTCTTCTTGTATCACTCCTGATGTTTTTGCTAGCAGGACTGGCTCTATTTTTACCAAACAGCCGGTTTAAGCAGCGGAAAGGCCGGCCCCGTTTAGCTGTCATTGCGATCACCATTCAATATTTTTTAGCAAGCTACGTGTACGGACGTGCCCATTTGCCTTATATGGCCTATCCAGATATTACAATCATGTCTGGATTTACAGACCCTGTCACATTTAGAGCATTGTTTATCACCTATATTGTAGGTTTTATCATCTTATTCCCTGGGTTCTATTTCTTCTGGAAATTGTTTATGAAGGATAAGCGCTATATTCGTCAGGAAGATTAACATGAATGGACGAGGTTCATTTCGGTTACATTATAGAAGAAAGACATACTCAAAAGGAGGTCATCTGTATGAGTCAAAAAATCCTTTGTGAAGTCAATAACTGTTCCTATTGGAATGCTGGAAACCGCTGTGGGGCAGATGCAATCTATGTCGTCAGCCACACAGGAAATACGGCTGAAAAAAGTGAAGAAACGGATTGTAAAACGTTTAAACCACAAGATCTTTAAGTCTCATTAAAGGAGGCGCTTCACATTGAAACACGATCGGCTGCTTCAAACGTTTTTTGACGAAATTCATGACGCGGACGAAGCCGCATTTTATCAGGCTGCTCACTCCTTTTTAAACCTTTGGGATTATGAATATGGCCATGCAGCAGACATGCCCAATGAAATGAATCACTATATCGGACAGCTTGCTTACGACAGCGAGCTTGTAGAAGAGTAAGAAAGAGCGGATCACCGCTCTTTCTTTCTTAATGAGACAGGAAGGAAAAACTTTCTCTCACTATACATAGATTTTATTGGATGTGCAAAAGGTGATTCACTCGTTTTCACATCACAAAATCATGTTTTGTAAACACGTCAATTTTATCTGAAAAAGAACGAAGCGCTTGATAGTCCACTTCTACGCCCATTCCTGGGGAACGAGGTACCTCAATAAAACCATTCTCAACCTTGATTTCAGGAAAAATGATATCTTGCTCCCAATATTTTGATGAAGCTGAAATATCACCTGGGATTGTAAATTGAGGAAGGGAAGCAAGTGCCACGTTCTGCGCGCGGGAAATGCCTGTTTCAATCATCCCTCCGCACCATAATGGAATTTGATGCTCCTTACTGAATGTATGGATTTTAAGGGCTTCTGTCAGCCCCCCAACTCGTGAAGGCTTCACATTAATAATTTGACAGCTGCCAAGCTCTACAGCTTTTCTAGCATCATCTAAAGAACAAATACTTTCATCCAAACATATCGGTGTTTTTAAATGCTTTTGCAAATGGCGATGATCCACGATATCATCTGCAGCTAATGGCTGTTCAATCATTAATAAACGAATGTCATCGAGCTGCTTGAGCTTGCTAATATCCTTTAATTCATAAGCAGAGTTTGCATCCGCCATTAATGGAAGGTTAGGGAAAGACTCTCTAATTTTTTTAAGAAGTCCAATATCCTGTCCCGGCTTAATTTTCACCTTCACACGCTGATAGCCTTGGTCAACATATTGCTGAATTTGCTTCAGCATGTCGTCAATGGGTCCTAACCCCGCCACAACACCAGAAGGTATTCTCTCTTTGGTGCCGCCTAATACATCACGTAATGACTTATTCTCACGCTTCGCATAAATATCCCAAACAGCCGCTTCGATTCCCGCTTTCGCCATCCTATTACCTTTAAATTGGTACAGGCTGTCTGGTATTTCTGAAGGGTGTGTAAAGGTGCGTGTCAGTACATTCGGTATAAAGAAAGCTCTCAGCATATGATAGCAAGTCTCAATGGTTTCTTCTGTATACCATGGAGAAGAAAAGGCTGACACCTCTCCCCATCCAGTCAATCCTGTTTGATCTTTTACCTCGACAATAATAAACTCACGCTCTGAGATGGTTCCAAGACTTGTTGTAAATGGCTGCTTGAGCTTCATCGTGACATGATATAAAATCACTCGTTCAATTTGAATCATCTAAAAACCCCTTTGATTTGAGTCTGTGCCTCTGCAATTTATTCGACGCATTTCTTGGCAGCTCGTCCACAAAGTGAAAAGCGGCGGGCCATTTATATTTTGCTAAATGCGACTCACATAATGCATAGAGCTCATTCTCCGGTATCTTATGGTCTGTGACAAGAAAGGCAGCCGGTACCTCTCCCCATCTATCATCATACATACCCGCCACTCCGGCTTCCTTTACATGCGGATGTGTTAACAGAACCGCTTCAATTTCAGCAGGATAAATATTCTCACCGCCAGAAATAATTAAATCTGAACGGCGGTCAAGCACAAATAAGAACCCTTCCTCATCCACATAGCCAATATCACCCGTTTTCAGCCAGCCTTGATCAAAGGCAGCTGCGGTTGCTTCTTCACGGTAAAGGTACCCTTTCATGACATTTGCCCCTTTCACCATAATTTCGCCATGCTCAAAAGGACGACAAGTGCGTGTACCATCTTGAATTTTCAGCTCACACCCAAAAAGGGGTTTTCCCGCTGATCCAAGCTTCTCTACACTAAATTCAGGCGCAAGGGTCACAATTTGTGAACAGGTTTCCGTCATACCGTACGATTGAAACACAGGGAAGCCTTTCTCTTTGCTTTCTTGAAGCATCGCAAAAGGCGCAGGTCCTCCGCCTAATAAAAGACAGCGCAAAGAAGACGGGCATTCTTCCAGTCTGCTTAATAAACGGGATAACATCGTTTGAACAACAGATATCATCGTCACACGATGCTGTTCAATAGAATCCTTTACTTCATCGACATCAAACTTCTCATGAAGTACGACAGTCATCCCATAGATCACAGACTTAAATAAAGCGGATAACCCGCTAATATGAAAAAGAGGAAGTGCAATAAGCCAGCGGTCATCCTCTCTGATGCCCATATTTAGTGCAGAGGAAACAGCACTATGAAAATGATTGCCAAACGTTTGCTCCACGCCTTTTGGGCGTCCTGTTGTGCCAGATGTATACATGATGGTCGCTGTTTCATTCAAATCAAATTCGCTCTCGATTTTCTTTTCATTATCTTGACCTGCTTCAGGTAAAGTCTCCATTGTATAAACGGGGAGATCACCTTTATGATCACTGGCATAAACAGGTTCAGTTAATAAAGCGGATGCTTTTGCATCTTCAAGCTGATAGCGCCTCTCAGCTTTTGTTAACTTATTGTTCAATAGCACGATTTTTAATCCTAATGAAAAACAAGCATGAACAAGCATCACCATTTGAGGCTGATTGTTCATCAAAAGCCCAACCGTTTCCCCTTTTTTCAATGATGCATCTGCAAGTCTATTAGAAAGCTCATTTACTTCATCAGCTAAATCGCGAAATGTCCACTTTTTATCCTGATAAATGAGCGCGATTCTTTCTGGCGTTAAATAAGCACGGTACAGCAGCCAATTAGGTTGCTTCATCATGACACCTCCTCTTCTTAAAAGAAAACAGCTTAGTCTGATGCACTAAGCTGTTTTTCATCGATATGATTGAATCAAGGGAAACGCGGGAACTGACCGAAGTCCGGCTTGCGTTTTTCCTTAAAGGAATCGCGTCCTTCTTTTGCTTCATCTGTTGTGTAATAAAGAAGTGTCGCATCTCCTGCAAATTGTTGAATTCCAGCTAATCCATCCGTATCTGCATTAAATGCAGCCTTCAAGAATCGTAAAGCAGTCGGGCTCTTTTCTAGCATTTCCTCACACCACTTCACAGTTTCTTCTTCAAGCTGCTCTAATGGTACAACTGTATTGACAAGTCCCATATCAAGCGCTTCTTGTGCATTGTATTGACGGCATAAGTACCAGATTTCTCTCGCTTTCTTATGACCAACAATACGTGCAAGGTAGCCTGAACCATAACCAGCATCAAAGCTGCCTACTTTTGGACCAGTTTGTCCAAAAATTGCATTATCTGCTGCAATTGTCAGGTCACATACAACGTGAAGAACGTGCCCGCCGCCGATTGCATAACCAGCAACCATTGCAATCACCGGTTTTGGAATCACTCGAATCAAACGCTGTAAGTCTAATACATTTAGACGCGGAATTTGATCGTCTCCTACATAGCCGCCATGGCCGCGTACTTTTTGATCTCCACCAGAACAGAATGCTTTGCCGCCAGCTCCTGCAAGTACGATTACACCAACATTTGAATTATCACGAGCACGTGAAAATGCATCAATTAATTCACTCACAGTCTTTGGTGTAAACGCGTTATGTACATGTGGACGATTAATCGTGATCTTTGCGATCCCATTGTACGTTTCATATAAAATTTCGTCATACTGACGCTCAGTTTGCCATTCAATAGCCATCAATAGTTCCTCCTCTAAAATCTTGCGTAATAAACTCACTTACTATTTTACCAAAAAAATGTGGTTGTTCCACATGAACTGTATGCCCAGCCTGCTCAGCCAATATGAATTGACTGCCTTCAAGCTCCTGCTGCATACGTTTGGCGATATTGCAGAACTTTTCATCAAGCGCTCCGCAAATCAACAAAACAGGTAAATTCATATGCTTTAATGCCTTCCAAACAGAGGGCTGCGAACCTGTTCCTAGGCCTTCTAAGCTGCGAGCCAGTCCAAGTGGATTGGCTTTCAGCCTTCCCTCTCTCAGTTGAGCCTGCGTTTCAGCTGATAAAGTTTTCTGCGAAGCAAACAGTGGAATACTCTCCCAAAAATCCACAAACTTCACTAAACCTTCATGTCTAAGTTTCTGAGCGAGCTGATGATCGTGTTTGAGTCTTGCCATCCGCTCTTTAAAAGTGCGAAGCCCTGGAGAGGTACTCTCAAGGATCAATTTGTTGACACGATCTGGATAACGAGAGGCAAATGATAAAGCAATACGTCCTCCCATAGAATATCCGAGAATATTCACTTTGTGAAGCTTTAATTGGTTTAAAATCTCTGCAAGATCTGCCAGCTGATGCGACATCGCATATCTTCTCATACTTTCTGGTGAGTCCGTGCGGCCATGTCCAAGCAAGCTGACTTGAATCAATCTTGTATTCTCCATATAACCATTCAAGAACGTCCAAGAAGCCGCGCTTCCAGTGAAGCCATGTAAGCATAGCGTGGCATTCTCAGCCAATGGATTCTGATCCACCACCTCGTACGCCACACCATCACGCATCCGTATTATGAAAGAAGACATTCTTTTTTCACTTCTTCCAATATGTCATCCATCATTTGACGATGCTTGCTTACACGAGAATGCCGATCAGTTTCAATTTCAATTAAATGAAGCCCAGGCTCTTCTATATGCGCCATGTAGACATCATGTAATTCTTGTTTCGTTGACGGTTTCGAATAGGTTCCCCCATACAGCTTCGAAGCATACTCAAAATTCAGTCCAGTCGGCGTACCGAAGAGTTTTTCATAATACGGTTCATCAGACGCCTGTGGAAGGAAAGAAAAGATGCCTCCCCCATCATTGTTTAACAACACAACCGTCAGCGGAATGTCCAGCAGCTTAGCTGCAAGCAAACCGTTCATATCATGATAAAATGATAAATCTCCAATCACTAAGGTGACTGGCTGCTTCAAAGCCGCATACGTGCCAAGTGCTGTAGACACAACGCCATCAATGCCATTGGCTCCTCGATTCGCCATCATCCGAAAAGGCTTCGATTGCGCTTCAAAAAATGTATCCACATCACGAATCGGCATACTGTTTCCGATAAAAAGGACACTCTCCTTCGGCAAGAGATGCTGAAGCTGACGGTACACATTTCCCTCAAATGACAGATTCTCATCAGAATAATGGGATGCATGCGTTCTGAATGAAGAATTAACATTCTGCCAGCGTTTTAGAAAACTTGTATCCTCACGTTGATCCGCTCTCTTGAATACTTCATCTACAAAAGTTGCCACATCACTTTCAATGACGTATGAAGCACTCAAGCCAGGATCTCGAAAACCTCCGGCAGCATCAACGACAATCTGATTCACTTCCACATGTTTTTCCAGCCACTTGAATAAAGGTTTGGACACAGGCATCGGTCCAAAACGAATGACCATATCCGGCAATAGATGCTGCTGCAATGCTTCATCTTTCAATAATGAATCATACGCATCAATAATAAGATCTGCATGTTCATGACCATTTCGCAAATGAGAAAGCGGGTCCGCTAAAATCGGAATATGCAAGGCTTTCGAAAGACGTAACACTGCCTCTTTCTCTTCCTGCGTATGAAGTTCACCACACACAATCAGTCCCTTTTTGGAATGGTTCATGACCGTCACGATTTCAGACATCACATCATCATTTGGGAAAGCCTGTCCTGCAGCTATGACCTTTTTTCGGCCTGTTTCTTCTCGCTCAAAAGGATCAATAGACAAATCAGGAAGCAATGGTTCTCTCAGAGGGACATTGATCTGAACAGGTCCCTTCGGCTCTTGCATTGACATATGATTTGCTCTTGCCGCAGCCGTCTGAACATAGCGTAACATCGTCTGACTTTCTTCTGGCAATGCTAAGTCTGTGAACCATTTAACAAACTTACCGAATAAGAATTGCTGATCAATCGCTTGAGGTGCCCCAACTTCCCTCAATTCGTGCGGCCGATCAGCAGTTAAAACAATAAGTGGTACACGGGAATAATGTGCCTCTACAATGGCTGGGTAAAAGTTAGCAGCTGCCGTACCTGATGTACAAATAAGCAGCACTGGTGCTTGACTTGCTTTTGCAAGACCAAGCGCATAAAAAGCAGCAGACCGTTCATCCACTAATACATGAACATTGATGTCTTGATGGGCAAGAGCCAGCATCGCAAGCGGGGTTGAACGGGAACCAGGACAGACAACCGCTTCCTTCACACCACCTTGTACAAATTCATCCATCAATCTGCCAATATATGTTGTCATGATTTGATTATTCAATCGGACGACCTCCAAGAGCAGATAGCATTGGTCTTAATTTCACTTGCGTTTCCTCGTACTCCTGCTTTGCAAGGGAATCCTCTACAATGCCGCAGCCAGCGAACAAACGAACATGGTCTTCCTCAATAAGACCTGACCGAATGGCGACAGCAAATTCTCCATTATCCTGAGAGTCAATCCAGCCCACCGGCGCCGCGTACCAGCCACGCTTCAACGGTTCGATTTCACGAATGACCTCAACCGCTTTTTCCTTCGGATATCCGCCTAATGCTGGCGTCGGATGGAGCTGTTCAATTAATGAAAAGAGGGAACAGCTGCTTTTAATTTCTCCCACAATCGGTGTAAACAAATGCTGAATGTTTTTTGTTTTATAAAGACTAGGTTGATTTGGTTTGTGCACGTGAAGGCAATTGGCCTCAAATGCTTGCTGAATCATATTGACGACAATTTGATGTTCAATCAAATTCTTCTCATCATGCAGCAGTTCCTCGCCTAATGCTCGATCTTCCGCTTCATCTTTTCCTCGAACAATCGAACCTGCTAAACAAGATGAAAAGACCTCTCCGCCGCTTTTTTTTACTAAGCGTTCCGGCGTAGCTCCGACAAATGCTTGTCTTCCTTGTTCAACCGCAAATACATAACTCGTTGTTTGATGCTTTAATAATTCTGCTAACAGTGGAGCGAGTTCTATTTGATTTTTATAGTGAAGCAAGACTTCTCTTGCTAAAACAACCTTTTCATATTCGTTTGCACGAATGTGGTCTGTCGCTTCTTGGATCGCCTTCATCCATTCCTTCACATCTAGTTCTTCCATATGAACAAGTTCAGCTTGTCCATCATGTCTGAGCGGTAATGTTTCAAAATGAGAGGCTTTTTGTTCTAATTCTTGAATGAGCTGATGAACATTCCCGTCCACCTGCTTCCATTCATTGATCGTAAGAAACGTGCCTTCTTTCGAGACAGTGAGCATCATCGATGGCACAAAAAAATGAGCCTCGCCAAAAGCTTCCCAGTGACGCGCCTTCTCTTCATACGGATCAAATGAGAATCCTCCAAATAAAAGCGGACCAACAGCCGCTTGCCTTAACTCCTTCTCATCATGAAAATGGAACATGTGCTGCTTCAGCTGTTCCCATTCTTGATGGACTATATCAAATCGTTCCTTGCCTTGCTCAGTTGATTTAATGACGGCCGCTCTGCCAAGTCCAGAAAATATCATTTGGCTTTCTGGATCAGACCAAAAAAACCGCTCGCCTAAAAAATCCGCTTCGCCACTTTGGAAAAAGGCAAGAGGATCCAGATCGTCAACTCTTCTGGAGTAGCTTATCAAAACAGCATGGTTGACGTTATTCGCTTCTTCTAATGTCGCAAGCGCTTCCTGCCGGAAAGTACTTTGCACTGTTGTCACCATGATACATTCCTCCAAAATCCATGAAATAACATAAAAAAATAAAACCATAATGAAAAAATACATGATCATTCGAGTATGTCGAATGACCTGCTTTTCTATTATAAACCTTAACAGATGAACTTAGTAAAGAAAACAGGCTTTTAAAACCTCGAATCCTTATTATATCACGCTTTCTAGATTTTTTCGCTCCTGCTTCTTGAAACGAGAGCATCTAAAGGAAAAATGGCAAGTCCTGTTCTAAGATCAAGCTTTCTCTCGATATGGCAACGATTAGCAAACATCTTTTTCCGGTTTCATCGCATCAATATATTGACACCTTTTTGAACTTTGCTAAACTGGAATTTGGACGTGTACGTATTTTTTTATTTAAAGGAGTATATTTTATGCAGCATCAATCGATATCAGATCAGCTTTCACCGATTAAGCCTGATAAGAACTGGCGGATTTGGTGGAATTTACTACGACCGCATACATTAACAGCGGCATTTATTCCCGTTACTTTAGGAACTGTTCTAGCACTTCCAAGTGGTCAAATACATGTTGGGCTATTTTTAGCTATGCTGTTGGCATCTATGTTTATCCAAATCGCAACGAACATGTTTAATGAGTACTTTGATTATGTTCGCGGATTGGACAACGAGAAATCTGTTGGCATCGGCGGAGCCATTGTAAGAAACGGTGTGAAGCCAAAAACAGTCCTCGGCCTCGCTTATGCACTATTTGCGCTTTCTTTACTACTAGGGGTGTATATTTGCATGATGTCTAGCTGGTGGATTGCACTGATAGGACTCATTTGTATGGCAGCAGGCTATTTCTATACCGGCGGCCCTGTACCCATTGCATATACGCCGTTTGGAGAACTTGTGTCAGGTGCTTTTATGGGACTAGGAATCATCTTGATTAGTTTCTATATCCAAACAGGCACACTGACATCTAAAGCTTTTCTCGTTTCACTACCAATTTCTATTTTAGTTGGTGCCATCTTACTATCGAACAATATCCGCGATTTAGACGGCGATAAAGAAAATGGACGAAAAACACTTGCAATCCTTGCTGGGCGAAAAGCTGCAGTGAACATTTTACTTTCCATGTTTTTGGTCTCATATGTACTTATTTTTGTTTATATCTTCACAGATATTGTCGGCCTTTGGAGTCTTCTTGTTTTACTCAGTGTGCCAAAAGCATATACAGCTATCAAAGAATTTAAGCAAAAAGAAAAACCAATTGAATTAATGAATGCCATGAAATCTACAGCTCAAACCAATACATTTTTCGGTTTCCTGCTGACAATCGCTTTGATCTTACAATACTATATTGCGTAACAAAGAACGCCTGCAGCCGCAGGCGTTTTTTCATGAGGAATTGCTTCAAATTGGAACTAGTCTTACAGACAAAATTGCTCATACTAACATTATGTTTGATATGAAAGGATGATCGCTTTGTTGTCTAAAGACGAATTACATCATTTGAAGCAGCGACTTCTCGATGAAAAACAAGAACTCGAAGCTAAAAGCCATGACGATGAACAAAAAGTATCATTTCCTTATGATTCGCTCGGAGAACTGTCAGCCTATGATAACCACCCAGGTGATCAAGGGACAGAGCTATTCGAACGCGGGAAAGATATTGCGTTAAACAGTTTGGAACATGAACATCTGTTAGACATCAATGAAGCACTTCAAGCCATCACAGACGGCTCTTATGGTCTGTGCAAGGTCTGTAAGGCCCCTATTCCAAAGGAACGCTTAGAAGCCTTGCCTAGTGCCGTCACATGCACAGAGCATTCAAAAGAACAAACCGTTTCACAAAACCGTCCGATTGAAGAGGATTTATTAAGTCCGCCATCAGGTCAATTTGAAAATGAAGAAAGCGCAGCCTACGATGGAGAGGATGCATATCAAGACGTAGAACGCTATGGAAACTCTGATACCCCGTCCGATATGGAATTCCCTCCATTGACATACGATGATGTGTATACGCAATCAGAAGATGAAGATTATGTGGAGGACTATGAAGGATTCGCAGCAGCTGATATTGAGGGCAAAGCAAGCAAGGTATATCCAAATAAAGCCCACGAAGCCTATGAAGAGGCATTAGACGAAGAAGGTGTCATGACGGTATTTGGTGACTTGAAGCCGTACGAAGAAGAACCTTATACAGAAGAAAATCATTAGTCCCCTCATATTGGGGGCTTTATGTTTATATCATGTAATGATTGGGAAATCACTTTAAGAGTGAATTTGATTGGAGGAGATTCTTAATGGCAAGAAAAAGTATCATTTGGGCAGTGGTTGTCTTCTTTATTACATACGCATTATTCTCTATTGCCGGATTCTTGTTTCCGATTGACAGAGAGTGGTATGATGCACTGAATAAACCAGAATGGACACCGAGTGGTGGTGTAATTGGTGCTGTGTGGGCTGTCTTATTTGCTCTGATCTCGTTGTCCGCAGCGATCATTTATGGAAAGTACGGATTTCAAAAAATCACTTTACCATTTTGGATTCTTTTTCTTTTAAATTACGTATTTAATCAAGCCTTTAGTTTTTTTCAATTTACACAAAAAGATTTATTTGCCGCTACGATCGACTGCCTGCTTGTAGCACTGACAGCACTTGCACTTGTCATCGTCTCGCGTAAACTAAGCAAAGTCGTTCCAATTTTACTGGTCCCTTATGTCTTATGGGGCTTCTTTGCGACATACTTGTCTTATACGATCTATTCCATGAATATGTAAAAAAAGACCGCTATGATGGCGGTCTTTCCTTTTGAAGAAAATAAAAAAGAGATCTTTGACAAGACCTCTTTTAAACATGACCCGTACGGGATTCGAACCCGTGTTACCGCCGTGAAAGGGCGGTGTCTTAACCGCTTGACCAACGGGCCAGATAAATGGCGGAGAAGGAGGGATTTGAACCCTCGCGCCGCTTGCGCGACCTACACCCTTAGCAGGGGCGCCTCTTCAGCCACTTGAGTACTTCTCCATTTGGCTCCGCAGGTAGGACTCGAACCTACGACCGATCGGTTAACAGCCGATAGCTCTACCACTGAGCTACTGCGGAATATCATGGTGGGCCTGAGTGGACTCGAACCACCGACCTCACGCTTATCAGGCGTGCGCTCTAACCAGCTGAGCTACAGGCCCATGAACGGATATACAAATGGAGCGGGTGATGGGAATCGAACCCACGACATCAGCTTGGAAGGCTGAGGTTTTACCACTAAACTACACCCGCAAAAATATGTATGGGGCGATTGATGGGAATCGAACCCACGAGTGCCAGAGCCACAATCTGGTGCGTTAACCACTTCGCCACAACCGCCATACTGTCAATATTTTTTTATAAAAGTGGCTCGGGACGGAATCGAACCGCCGACACACGGATTTTCAGTCCGTTGCTCTACCAACTGAGCTACCGAGCCAAGTATTCTTTTTGAAAATGGCGGTCCGGACGGGACTCGAACCCGCGACCTCCTGCGTGACAGGCAGGCATTCTAACCAACTGAACTACCGGACCATTTTGGTTGCGGGGGCAGGATTTGAACCTGCGACCTTCGGGTTATGAGCCCGACGAGCTACCGAACTGCTCCACCCCGCGATGATATGGGTTTTAAAAAATATGGCGGAGGAAGAGGGATTCGAACCCCCGCGGGCTTTGACACCCCTGTCGGTTTTCAAGACCGATCCCTTCAGCCGGACTTGGGTATTCCTCCGTATAGATGGTGGACCTTGTAGGACTCGAACCTACGACCGGACGGTTATGAGCCGTCTGCTCTAACCAACTGAGCTAAAGGTCCTTTATAGCGGCGGAGGGGATCGAACCCCCGACCTCACGGGTATGAACCGTACGCTCTAGCCAGCTGAGCTACACCGCCATGATCAAAATAATCTTTTAAAAAGTGGAGCCTAGCGGGATCGAACCGCTGACCTCCTGCGTGCAAGGCAGGCGCTCTCCCAGCTGAGCTAAGGCCCCATAAAAGATGGTCGGGAAGACAGGATTCGAACCTGCGACCCCTTGGTCCCAAACCAAGTGCTCTACCAAGCTGAGCTACTTCCCGATCTTAATGGCGCGCCCGAGAGGAGTCGAACCCCTAACCTTTTGATCCGTAGTCAAACGCTCTATCCAATTGAGCTACGGGCGCTTATTTTTATAATGCCGAGGGCCGGACTTGAACCGGCACGGTAGTCACCTACCGCAGGATTTTAAGTCCTGTGTGTCTGCCAATTCCACCACCCCGGCGTGGATGGTATAAGCGGAAGACGGGATTCGAACCCGCGACCCCCACCTTGGCAAGGTGGTGTTCTACCACTGAACTACTTCCGCATTACAGGTTTTCTTTATTTTATTTGGCAATGCGGGTGAAGGGACTTGAACCCCCACGTCATAAAGACACTAGATCCTAAGTCTAGCGCGTCTGCCAATTCCGCCACACCCGCATGAAACATGGTGAGCCATGAAGGACTCGAACCTTCGACCCTCTGATTAAAAGTCAGATGCTCTACCAACTGAGCTAATGGCTCTCTTTAAAAGCGACTTGTCTATCTTACCATATGAAAGTGGTGCCGGCAAGAGGACTTGAACCCCCAACCTACTGATTACAAGTCAGTTGCTCTACCAGTTGAGCTACACCGGCTTTATCTATCCTAACATTATGTAAGAATAAATATGGTGGAGGATGACGGGCTCGAACCGCCGACCCTCTGCTTGTAAGGCAGATGCTCTCCCAGCTGAGCTAATCCTCCACTATGTAGGAATCTCTCGATCCGACAAAGATTATTATATACAGGTTTTCATCATTTGTAAAGGCTATATTAAAAAAATTTTATTTCAATTTTCATTGGTATTTCTTTTAGCAAATGATCGTCATTTTCTCCATTCAAACTGCTGTCATTCAACGTTTATCAGCTGAAGTTCTCCTCTCTATATTCTCTTTAAAAACGGTCAATTCCTTCAGAAATATCAGCAGCCTATTATTTTTATGCTTTCATGGTATAGGTATTCCTTGGAATCAAACTTTAGGTACAGTTTTTATAGATATTAGAATAGAGTTAACTATAAAGATTGATACAGTCCCCTTCTATAATCTAATACTCTATCTCTCTACTAGTTTTTTCATAACAAGGATTTATAATATGATGAACGTTCTATCTTTTTCATTTAAAATGTCTCACATACTTGTAAATGAGTTGGAGTGCCGCACGTTCATCAAACAAGTGCAATCAAAAAAATATCCTCTCAAGCAACACAAAAAGACCAGTTCCGTATGGAACTGATCCTTAGAAGAGCTTGGCGGCGTCCTACTCTCACAGGGGGAGACCCCCAACTACCATCGGCGCTGAAGAGCTTAACTTCCGTGTTCGGTATGGGAACGGGTGTGACCTCTTCGCTATCGCCACCAAACCTGATGGAGAGAATGTTCTCTCAAAACTAGATAACAATGTTCATGCTTCACATTAGAATAAAGGTTAAGTCCTCGATCTATTAGTATCTGTCAGCTCCACGTGTCACCACGCTTCCACCTCAGACCTATCAACCTGATCATCTTTCAGGGATCTTACTTCCTTGCGGAATGGGAAATCTCATCTTGAGGGGGGCTTCATGCTTAGATGCTTTCAGCACTTATCCCGTCCGCACATAGCTACCCAGCGATGCCCTTGGCAGAACAACTGGTACACCAGCGGTGCGTCCATCCCGGTCCTCTCGTACTAAGGACAGCTCCTCTCAAATTTCCTGCGCCCGCGACGGATAGGGACCGAACTGTCTCACGACGTTCTGAACCCAGCTCGCGTACCGCTTTAATGGGCGAACAGCCCAACCCTTGGGACCGACTACAGCCCCAGGATGCGATGAGCCGACATCGAGGTGCCAAACCTCCCCGTCGATGTGGACTCTTGGGGGAGATAAGCCTGTTATCCCCGGGGTAGCTTTTATCCGTTGAGCGATGGCCCTTCCATGCGGAACCACCGGATCACTAAGCCCGACTTTCGTCCCTGCTCGACTTGTAGGTCTCGCAGTCAAGCTCCCTTGTGCCTTTACACTCTGCGAATGATTTCCAACCATTCTGAGGGAACCTTTGGGCGCCTCCGTTACATTTTAGGAGGCGACCGCCCCAGTCAAACTGCCCACCTGACACTGTCTCCCTGCCCGATAAGGGCAGCGGGTTAGAAGGTCAATACAGCCAGGGTAGTATCCCACCGATGCCTCCACCGAAGCTAGCGCTCCGGTTTCCAAGGCTCCTACCTATCCTGTACAAGCTGTACCAACATTCAATATCAGGCTGCAGTAAAGCTCCACGGGGTCTTTCCGTCCTGTCGCGGGTAACCTGCATCTTCACAGGTACTATAATTTCACCGAGTCTCTCGTTGAGACAGTGCCCAGATCGTTGCGCCTTTCGTGCGGGTCGGAACTTACCCGACAAGGAATTTCGCTACCTTAGGACCGTTATAGTTACGGCCGCCGTTTACTGGGGCTTCAATTCGCACCTTCGCTTACGCTAAGCGCTCCTCTTAACCTTCCAGCACCGGGCAGGCGTCAGCCCCTATACTTCGCCTTACGGCTTCGCAGAGACCTGTGTTTTTGCTAAACAGTCGCCTGGGCCTATTCACTGCGGCTTCTCGGGGCTTTAACACCCTAAGAAGCACCCCTTCTCCCGAAGTTACGGGGTCATTTTGCCGAGTTCCTTAACGAGAGTTCTCTCGATCACCTTAGGATTCTCTCCTCGCCTACCTGTGTCGGTTTGCGGTACGGGCACCTCTCACCTCGCTAGAGGCTTTTCTTGGCAGTGTGGAATCAGGAACTTCGCTACTAAATTTCGCTCGCCATCACAGCTCAGCCTTTACGGGAAACGGATTTGCCTATTTCCCAGCCTAACTGCTTGGACGCGGATATCCAATACCGCGCTTACCCTATCCTCCTGCGTCCCCCCATTGCTCAAATGGTGAGGAGGTGGTACAGGAATATCAACCTGTTGTCCATCGCCTACGCCTTTCGGCCTCGGCTTAGGTCCCGACTAACCCTGAGCGGACGAGCCTTCCTCAGGAAACCTTAGGCATTCGGTGGACGGGATTCTCACCCGTCTTTCGCTACTCATACCGGCATTCTCACTTCTAAGCGCTCCACCAGTCCTTCCGGTCTGACTTCACAGCACTTAGAACGCTCTCCTACCACTGTTCGTCAGAACAGTCCGCAGCTTCGGTGATACGTTTAGCCCCGGTACATTTTCGGCGCAGAGTCACTCGACCAGTGAGCTATTACGCACTCTTTAAATGGTGGCTGCTTCTAAGCCAACATCCTGGTTGTCTAAGCAACTCCACATCCTTTTCCACTTAACGTATACTTTGGGACCTTAGCTGGCGGTCTGGGCTGTTTCCCTTTCGACTACGGATCTTATCACTCGCAGTCTGACTCCCAAGGATAAGTCATCGGCATTCGGAGTTTGACTGAATTCGGTAACCCGGTAGGGGCCCCTAGTCCAATCAGTGCTCTACCTCCGAGACTCTTACCTTGAGGCTAGCCCTAAAGCTATTTCGGAGAGAACCAGCTATCTCCAGGTTCGATTGGCATTTCACCCCTACCCACACCTCATCCCCGCACTTTTCAACGTGCGTGGGTTCGGGCCTCCATTCAGTGTTACCTGAACTTCACCCTGGACATGGGTAGATCACCTGGTTTCGGGTCTACGACCACGTACTCATGCGCCCTATTCAGACTCGCTTTCGCTGCGGCTCCGCATCTTCTGCTTAACCTTGCACGGGATCGTAACTCGCCGGTTCATTCTACAAAAGGCACGCCATCACCCTTTAACGGGCTCTGACTACTTGTAGGCACACGGTTTCAGGATCTATTTCACTCCCCTTCCGGGGTGCTTTTCACCTTTCCCTCACGGTACTGGTTCACTATCGGTCACTAGGGAGTATTTAGCCTTGGGAGATGGTCCTCCCGGATTCCGACGGAATTTCACGTGTTCCGCCGTACTCAGGATCCACTCTGGAGAGAACAACATTTCAGTTACAGGGCTGTTACCTTCTTTGGCGGGCCTTTCCAGACCTCTTCGCTTATATCATTCCTTTGTAACTCCGTATAGAGTGTCCTACAACCCCAAGAGGCAAGCCTCTTGGTTTGGGCTGTTCCCGTTTCGCTCGCCGCTACTCAGGGAATCGCATTTGCTTTCTCTTCCTCCGGGTACTTAGATGTTTCAGTTCCCCGGGTATGCCTTCTCATACTCTATGTATTCAAGTATGGATACTACTCCATTACGAGCAGTGGGTTTCCCCATTCGGAGATCTCCGGATCAAAGCTTGCTTACAGCTCCCCGAAGCATATCGGTGTTCGTCCCGTCCTTCATCGGCTCCTAGTGCCAAGGCATCCACCGTGCGCCCTTTCTAACTTAACCATTTCTTACTTTAGAAAGAATCACTATGTGTGATGAACTTTGCATTGCATTCAATGTGAATGTATTACTTATTGTTATCTAGTTTTCAAAGAACAATCCTGTCTCGCTAGAGACATATCTTGAAGGAATGATCCTTCAAAACTAAACAAGACGAAAACGCACACTGCTCCATATATCCTTAGAAAGGAGGTGATCCAGCCGCACCTTCCGATACGGCTACCTTGTTACGACTTCACCCCAATCATCTGCCCCACCTTCGGCGGCTGGCTCCATAAAGGTTACCTCACCGACTTCGGGTGTTGCAAACTCTCGTGGTGTGACGGGCGGTGTGTACAAGGCCCGGGAACGTATTCACCGCGGCATGCTGATCCGCGATTACTAGCGATTCCAGCTTCACGCAGTCGAGTTGCAGACTGCGATCCGAACTGAGAACAGATTTATGGGATTGGCTAAACCTTGCGGTCTCGCAGCCCTTTGTTCTGTCCATTGTAGCACGTGTGTAGCCCAGGTCATAAGGGGCATGATGATTTGACGTCATCCCCACCTTCCTCCGGTTTGTCACCGGCAGTCACCTTAGAGTGCCCAACTAAATGCTGGCAACTAAGATCAAGGGTTGCGCTCGTTGCGGGACTTAACCCAACATCTCACGACACGAGCTGACGACAACCATGCACCACCTGTCACTCTGTCCCCGAAGGGAAAGCCCTATCTCTAGGGTTGTCAGAGGATGTCAAGACCTGGTAAGGTTCTTCGCGTTGCTTCGAATTAAACCACATGCTCCACCGCTTGTGCGGGCCCCCGTCAATTCCTTTGAGTTTCAGTCTTGCGACCGTACTCCCCAGGCGGAGTGCTTAATGCGTTAGCTGCAGCACTAAGGGGCGGAAACCCCCTAACACTTAGCACTCATCGTTTACGGCGTGGACTACCAGGGTATCTAATCCTGTTCGCTCCCCACGCTTTCGCTCCTCAGCGTCAGTTACAGACCAGAGAGTCGCCTTCGCCACTGGTGTTCCTCCACATCTCTACGCATTTCACCGCTACACGTGGAATTCCACTCTCCTCTTCTGCACTCAAGTTTCCCAGTTTCCAATGACCCTCCCCGGTTGAGCCGGGGGCTTTCACATCAGACTTAAGAAACCGCCTGCGAGCCCTTTACGCCCAATAATTCCGGACAACGCTTGCCACCTACGTATTACCGCGGCTGCTGGCACGTAGTTAGCCGTGGCTTTCTGGTTAGGTACCGTCAAGGTGCGAGCAGTTACTCTCGCACTTGTTCTTCCCTAACAACAGAGCTTTACGATCCGAAAACCTTCATCACTCACGCGGCGTTGCTCCGTCAGACTTTCGTCCATTGCGGAAGATTCCCTACTGCTGCCTCCCGTAGGAGTCTGGGCCGTGTCTCAGTCCCAGTGTGGCCGATCACCCTCTCAGGTCGGCTACGCATCGTCGCCTTGGTGAGCCATTACCCCACCAACTAGCTAATGCGCCGCGGGTCCATCTGTAAGTGACAGCCGAAACCGTCTTTCATCCTTGAACCATGCGGTTCAAGGAACTATCCGGTATTAGCTCCGGTTTCCCGGAGTTATCCCAGTCTTACAGGCAGGTTACCCACGTGTTACTCACCCGTCCGCCGCTAACATCCGGGAGCAAGCTCCCTTCTGTCCGCTCGACTTGCATGTATTAGGCACGCCGCCAGCGTTCGTCCTGAGCCAGGATCAAACTCTCCGAGGTATGCAGGATGCATATCACACATGCGTTGCTACACGATGTAGCGAACTTAGCATGTAATCATTTCCTGCCTCGCCAGTTTGACTGACTACCTATGATGTATCATAGGATTTTTTATAAAAACTCGAATTAACAGGTACGTTTTGTCTTGTTTAGTTTTCAAAGATCATCTTTATCGTCTCTCAGAGGCGACTTTATTAATATAACATTCTATCAAGATAAAGTCAACAACTTTTTTCTTTATGTTATTTAATAACCGCGCTGTTTTAGCGGCGTATACAAATATAACACCTTTCGAGAGAGGAAACAAGTATTTTTTCTAAATAATTTATTTTTCCTTATCTCTTCCTATATAATCATCCAAAAATTGATTGTCACAGGAATTCTCTATTGTTGATCCTGAAGGTCTTTAGTATATTTATAATAGAAGAAAACTAAATAACCGCAGGGGGAGCTTTGTGCTGAGAGTGAACACTCGTTGTTCTGACCCTTTGAACCTGTCAGTTAATACTGAAGTAGGAATGTGGATTCAATTGAATACATGTGGTGTATTCAACTCGATATGTTTTTCTATGAATAACATACTCATCCTTACACGGTCTCTCCTTGCTCAATTCATGAAAAAGGAGATTTTTTTATGCAGCAATCAAATCAATTGGTACGACTGATGGAAATCGCAATTATGACTTCACTTGCACTTGTATTAGATTACTTATCAGGTCTCTTTTTAAGAATGCCAAATGGCGGATCTCTTGCGCTGATTATGATACCCGTCATTCTTATGTCTATTAGATGGGGAATATCAACCGGGTTTATCATTGGTGTGCTTATTGCAGGCCTTCAGCTGATGAATGGCCCTATTATCGCTACACCTGTTCAAGGATTTCTCGATTATTTCGTCGCATCTGTTGTCATTTCCCTAAGCGGTCTATTTTCTGGGTTGATCAAAAAAGCCATTCAGGATCAAAAGCGAAAGCAGCAATTCTTCTATATTACCTTATCCGTATTTGTTGCAAGTTTCTTTAGACTGTTGACGTTCTTTATCTCTGGTGTTGTTTTCTTTTCTCATTATGCACCAAAAGGAACTCCAGGTTGGGTTTACTCTTTAATTTATAACAGCACATATATGGTTCCTTCATTTATTATTTGCAGTATCGTTCTTTGCATACTCATACCAAGTGCATCTCGTTTGGTTTTTCCTCACAAAAAATAACTGGCTGATTTCAGCTGGTTATTTTTTTATGCATAAATTGCCGCTCTATGGAATCTATTAATAGTAGAAGATTTCATACTGGAGGTACGCCAATGAACCCTTACTCCATTATGCTGTGCTGTTATATTCTCAGTCTTGCTTATTTTTTGGCAGGTTTCTATGAAGCTTTAAAGATAGCAGGAATAAAAGGAAAAGTAGAAGCTTCTCCTCTTATCTCTTATATGCTGCTAGCTGTGCTTTTCACTTTTTTCTCTCATTATTATTGGAAGCTGACGATTTAATTCGGTGTAGATGGTCATTTAATACAGGCAGCTCCCACCCATACCCTATTTCATTATACTTCTCGCCAGCCAGCTCGAACTGGCTGGTAACGACAAAATGAGGTTGAAGCTTTTGATAAAAATGCTTTGCCGAATTTTGTTCAAATACCCACAGCATTATATTCTGATACCCTTTCTCTATTAAATAACTCACTCCTTCTGCAATTAAAGCGATACCTGCTCCTGATTTCTGTTTCTCTTCCAATAAATAGATCGCGTAAAGTTCTCCATCATATGTTGAATAGCGCTCATCACGCTGTTTTCCAAAAGAAGCAAAACCAAATACCCCTTCTTCATCTTCTGCGACAAACGTACCTTCAAGCGACCTTCTTCTCCAGCTCTCTTCTCGATCTTCTATATTTAAACCATTCAAATAATCCTGATTAATAATGCCTTGATAAGTCGTCTGCCAGCTTTTCACATGTATCTCGGCGATTTTAGGTATATCTTGTTGTACAGCATGCCTCACCTTCATCCGCGCCACTCCTTCTCACTGTTTTCACCCTATCTTCATTATGATAAATTCCTATTTCCTAAAATTCAATCAATAAAGGATATGCGTTGACATTTTGTCAACACACCTTTATATTGGGTACGACTTCTTCTATAGAAGAGTTGATACATCATACAAAGGATGGCGTAAAAGATGGATTTTAAGACAACTGAGCTTGGGCCGCTCTTAAAGGAAAAATTGCAACAACGTTCTCTATCTTTAAGAGATCTCAGCACATACACAGGAATTGATAAAGCGACACTGTCTCGAATCATGAATGGAAAAAGAAAACCAACTTTGAATCATCTGCAGCGGCTTTCAGATTCTCTGAACATATCATTAGATCAACTATTGACTGCTGCAGGGTTTCCAGTCAAAAGCGAAAAGGTGCACGGTGATACGTTCATTCAAGCGGCAGAAGAGATCGAAAAAATACTGAAAGATCAGGACGTCTACGACGGTACATTTAGTCAGACCAAATTGAAACAAAAGTTAAACGAATACGAAGCCTATAGCCAAACAAACGAGGGAAAAGAAACGATCTCGGCAAATTTTGAGAAAAAGAAGGAGACGCTAAGCGGCGTCGGGCCGTTCCTTCAACATTTGAAAAACATGTACAGCTTATTTATGACCGGACGGGGTACTTCTCGAGAATTAATGCTGATGGGGGGCGCACTCCTTTATTTCATTATGCCTGTTGACTTAATACCAGATTATATTTTTCCGATCGGTTATATTGATGATGCTGCGGCTGTGAAAATTGTCATAGACCAGCTGACAAATAGGTAGCAGGACAAGAAGCTATGAAAAAACAGTACAGCATTGACTTCGCACTTTTACTCACTGTGATTTGTTTATTTGTCATCAGCCTGATAGCTGTATATAGCGGATCGGGACAGTATGAAACGCAAGATATGTTTTATTTCGTCAAAAGACAAATTTTCTGGTATATCGTCGGTTTCGGCCTCATGGCAGCTGCTGCATACTTTGATTATGAACTGCTTGAGCGTTTATCTTTTCGGTTATTTGCAGGTGGTATTTTCCTCATTATTCTTGTGCATTTTTTCGGAACGAGTCAAAACGGATCCCAAAGGTGGATCAGCTTCGGTTCAATCAAAGTTCAGCCATCAGAGTTCATGAAAATTTTTGTGATCCTGCTGCTTGCGGCTGTCTTGAACCAATACAAGCATCAGCGATTTTCGTTTAAAGAAAGCATCATTCCTACAAGTAAAGTCGTTTGCTGGACCGTTGTCCCTTTTTTCCTCATCTTAATTCAGCCTGATTTAGGGACAGCGCTAGTGATATTATCCATCGCCTTTACACTGATGCTTGTGTCAGGGATTTCTAGCAAGATGATGGCCGCATTAATGGCTACTTTTCTTGCACTTCTTGCATTTTTGGTCTACTTGCACAATGAACACTTTGAGCATTTTACAAAAATCATTAAGCCTCATCAGCTTGATCGCATTTATGGCTGGCTCTCTCCTGATGAATTTGATTCAACATACGGGTATCAGCTGAAACAATCGATGCTCGGCATTGGATCAGGTCAATTATCAGGAAGCGGTTTTACACAGGGGCATCAAGTACAAGGAGGTAATATCCCTGAAGCGCATACGGATTTTATATTTGCCGTCATTGGTGAGGAGTTTGGTTTTATCGGCGCCTCCCTTTTGATGTGTTTGTACTTAATGATGATTTACCGAATCATTCATGTGGCTATGCATGCTAATACGCTTTATGGATTGTACATATGTGCGGGAGTCGTTGGGCTGATCGTGTTTCAAGTTTTCCAAAACGTAGGGATGACAGTCGGTTTAATGCCTGTGACGGGACTCGCGCTTCCTTTTATCAGCTATGGAGGCAGTGCGCTTTTGACCAACATGATCGCCATTGGCCTCGTGTTTAGCGTCAATCTTAGGTCATCATCCTATATGTTTGGGCGCAATTGGAATTGAAGATGATGACATTTCTTCTATCTCATCTCAAAAGAGTCGACCGCATTCTTGTTGGAACGATTGTGTTCCTCTGTTTATTTGGTTTACTGATGGTTTACAGTGCGAGTTATCCTTTAGGAGAAGTGAAGTATGAAAAGGGCAGCTATTTCTTCATCAAACAATGGCAATGGCTCCTGATTGGGGGATTCTTTTTCTTCATTGCCGCTCTGTTCCCTTATCAGATTTATCGTAAATGGATTCGGTGGCTTGTTATGCTGTCATTGTTATGCCTGATCCTAGTCCTGCTTCCTGGAATCGGTGTTGTCAAAAACAATTCCCAGCGCTGGGTTCAGTTGGGCTCTCTCATGCTCCAACCTTCTGAAGCTGTGAAACTAGTGATGGTTATCTATTTTGCCTATGTGTACGCGAAAAAACAGGCGTACATTACATCTTTTAAAAAAGGCGTACTGCCGCCACTCATTCTTTTAGGTCTTGTTTTTTTGTTGATCTTAAAGCAGCCTGATTTAGGCACAGCTGTGTCTATTTTATTAAGCTGCGGCATCATTTTATTATGCGCTGGGCTGAAAACGCACCATCTCATTTTGCTAGGATCGACTGCGGCAGCAGGTATCACTTTTTTTGCAGTGACAGCTCCTTACCGTTTGAAGAGGCTGACTTCTTTTCGTGATCCTTTTCAGTATGAAGATGGAGATGGATATCAGCTGATTCATTCGTATCTCGCGATGGATTCAGGCGGGCTGACAGGGAATGGCTTAGGCGGGAGCATTCAAAAGCTAGGCTTTCTTCCTGAAGCCCATACGGATTTTATCATGGCCATCATCAGTGAAGAGCTGGGAATCATGGGGATTTTGTTTGTGATTGGTGCATATCTACTCATCATGTATCGCGCTATGCGAATTGTGCAGGCTTTACACGACCCTTTTGGAAAGCTGTTAACGATCGGGCTCACGTTTCAAATCATGCTCCAAGCAGTCTTTAATTTAGGCGCTGTCTTTGGCCTTCTTCCGATCACAGGCATTCCGCTTCCCTTTATTAGCTATGGCGGCTCCTCCCTAGTGTTCATGATGATATCTGCTGGTATTCTCGTGAATCTTTCTTCATATGTAAAGAGGAATCCATATCAGGCGCATGCCAAATAAACACCTTCTGATGGAAGGTGTCTCTGGTTGTTGACAAAGGGCTAAAATGGGTTTTATTTTAGCCCTTTGTCTTCTATTCAGCGTGATAGAAAACCTTTGAAGTCTAGGAAGGACGAGTACTGGCGCGGAGCGAATTAGACATTCGTGAGCACCAGCGCGCAGGACTGACAACGAATGCAAGGGTTTGTCTACACGCTGAGACACCTTCTGATGGAAGGTGTCTATTCATTTTATTCTTCTATTTGATGATCAGCGATCTCTTTTTTTCTTGGTTGTTTGATTTCATTCGTTAGTTCCTGAATGCTTTGCTTCACATTGCCTTTGCCGGAAAAGTTCTCAATAATTTCTTTGACATCAATTCCAGAGGATGCTTTCAGGCTTTCTTGCAGACTGGACATGAGGTTTGTAGCATAGCCAGTGACTTTATTGGCACCGCTGCCTTCGCCGTTACCTCCCGTATCCACAACAGTAATTTTATCAATGTTAGAAAGTGGTGCAGATACTTGCTTCGCATATTCAGGAAGCATTTTCACAATCATATCAAGGATTGCTGCCTGACCATACTGTTCGAATGCTTCAGCGATTTTCTCTTTGGCTTCGGCTTCCGCAAGTCCTTTCAGTCTAATGACTTCTGCTTCGGTTTCCCCTTTCGCACGATCAGCTTCCGCTTTGGCAAGCCCGTCAATTCGGACTTTCTCAGCTTCTGCCTTTGCCATTGCTTCAATGCTGTATTTCTTGGCATCTGCTTCAGCGAGGCGTTTCGCTTTTTCCGCCGCAGCTGACTGCTCAACAGCATAACGATCCGCATCTGCTTTCTTTTTCACTTCAGAATCGTATTGACGCTCACGACGCTGGATCTCTTTTTCTTCTAATTCAATTTGCTTCTGACGTTCAATGATTTTCACTTGCATTTCTTGTTCAGTTACGTGCTGACGGTTACGAGCTGTTTCAAGATCGTACGCTTGGTCGGCACTTGCTTTCGCTGTATCCTGTTCACGTCTGAATTCTGCTCTTTTCAGCTCATTGATCTTTTCTGCTTCAGCGATTTCAGTAGCACGCTCAAGCTCAGATTTCTTCGCATCTTTATCTGCTTCGGCACGTTTGATACGTGTTTCTTTATCTGCTTCAGCTGTTGCAATATCTGCATCGCGTTTCACTTGGGCAATTCTAGGTTTACCTAGTGATTCTAAATAGCCATTTTTATCACGGACATCTTTGATCGTGAACGACACAATGACGAGGCCCATTTTCGCTAAATCTTGAGAAGCGACACGCTGTACTTCTTGAGAAAATTTTTCTCTGTTTTTATAAATCTCTTCGACTGTCATTGATCCTAAGATGGAGCGAAGGTGTCCTTCTAGTACTTCTCTCGCTTCGTTTTCGCGGTCTTCTTTTGTTTTACCTAAAAATTGCTCTGCTGCAGTAGCAATTTCTTCAATCGATCCGCCAATTTTAATGATGGCCGTTCCGTCCGCCATGACCGGTACACCTTGTTCGGTATAGACTTCAGGCGTTGAAACATCTAGCTTGCTAGATAGTAAGCTGAGCGGCTCTGCTTGTTGAAAAACAGGTAGCACAAAGGTACCTCCGCCTCTTACAATCTTAATCTTGTTTCCACCTTCATCCACGTGGACATTTTTACTTCCTAGGTAACTTCCTGTGACAATTAACGCTTCATCTGGACCTGCTGTCCGGTATTTCGAAACAAATACACCAATAAGTGCAATAAGAATCACAAGCACAATTCCAATGATAATCAAAATGGTTGTTCCTGGCATAGCATTCCCTCCTAGATTTCTTCATTTGGTATAACTGATAAGACGCCTTTGTTCACTTCGACGACCAGCACCCGGGTTCCATATGGAATCTCCTCTTCGTCGAAACTGACGGCAGGCTTTGAGATTTTCCCGCTATTACTAATTAACAGCACTTCTCCAAACCCGTCTTTTGGAACAGATACAATGATCTCCCCAGTTCTTCCTTTTAAGTCGGCCTCTGTATATGAAAGAGATTCTTCAGCAGAGGAAAGCGGGACTAAGACAAATACATTCAAACAGGTCACAAGGACCACTGCGAGGATGGCAGATAATACTGCGCCAAGTCCACTCCCTACAATTGCTGTTTTTTCAGAGATAAACCCTCCAGCCGAGAAAAAGGTAAGAAATGCGAGGATCAATGTTGGTTGAAGGAATGAAACAGGAATCGCTTCAAACAATCCATCAAATACATCGCCGAAAAAGACGAAAACTAGTGTCAGGATTCCTGATATCATCAATATGTATAAATACAGCGTCTCAAGCGGCAGCCCGAACACATCCATCTTCCTCACCCTTTCTTCATGAAATGAACAGCCTTTGTTTCATTTAGACCATGCTCACCTCCAATGTATTCCTTCTAACAGGTAATACGAACCACTTTTGTAAAGGTTTCAAATTTCCTCACAATTCTTCACAGGAATTCCCCGATAGCTCAAGAATGATTGTCATGTACCACTATGTTAAAATTTGATCTTGAGGTGATGAAAATGAGTTTATTACATGAGGCAAGACAAGAATTGTGGCAAAAGCTGCAAGGTTTGAACGAAGAACAATTGAATCAAAAATTATCTGATGATACTTGGAGTATTCAAGAGGTGGCAGATCACTTAAAGAAGATGGACCTCATGGCAGCCAAACATCTAGCTGCTGAGGGAAAAAAAGCACCGATCAAGGAATATGAGCCAAAGCCGGTGGAAATGGCAGAGGACCGTTCTAGAAAAGCCACTGCGCCTAGTATTGTTGAGCCTGAACGCAAGCATGTGACACCTACACATTTAAAGGATGAGCTCGATACAGCACGTGAACAGCTCAATCAAATTTTATCAACGTTTACTGAGGAAGATTTCAAACGTGTCATTGCGCACCCTGTGTTTGAAGAGTTATCCCTTAAGCAATATCTTGATTTTATCGGCGCACACGAAAAACGTCATATTCATCAAATCAAAGAAATTAAAGAACAGCTATAAGACATAAAGAAGACTCCCTTTTGGGAGCCTTTTTTCATTGTTACACTGTTTTCGGTGTTAGATCAAAACAGCGAGCATAAATCCAGTTGTACGCTTTTTCATTTAGATCTCTTGGGTTTCCAATTGTTTGCGGATCTTTCATTGCTTCTTTAGATAAACGGTCAATCATATCTTTTGATACACCTTGTTCTTCTAATGAAGGAACTTCTAGATCTTCCACTAAATCATACATCCAGTTCACAGCAGCTTTTGCTGCTTCCTCTGTAGACATTCTGCTTGTATCAATGCCGAACGCTTGCGCAATACGAGCGAATTTTTCCGGATACCCTTTCCAGTTATACTCCATCACCGGTCCCATCATTGCTGCTACACACTGGCCATGCGCTACAGGAATAATGCCTCCGAGTGTTTGACTCATCGCATGCGCAGCTCCAGCTGACTCGCTTCCATAAGAAAGCCCGGCAAGCATTGCAGCTTGTGCCATTCCATATCTCGCTTCTAGGTCCGCACCATCAGCAAAAGCACGGCGGATATAATGAGCAGCATATTCAATGGCCATGAGCGCTACCGCATCTGTAATAGGCTGAGCAAATTTCATCGTATAGCATTCGATAGCGTGAGCAAGCGCATCAATTCCAGTCATTGCTGTCACATGAGGAGGCATGGATACATGAAGCTCTGGGTCAATCACTGTGAGGTGAGCTGCAATGAGTGGTCCACCTGTGTTGAATTTAAATTCTCTTTCTTCATCCGTAATTACTGCCCACTGCGTAACTTCTGAACCTGTACCAGCCGTGGTCGGAATGGTGGTTAAAGGTGGGATTCTGTTTTCAAGCGGTTTTTTTCCCTCTGCCGCTTCGTAATCAAGGACTGAGCCTTTATGAGTCACCTCTACTCCGATTGCCTTCGCTGTATCCATTGAGCTTCCGCCGCCTACAGCGACTAATCCATTACAGCCTTCTTTTTCATATAACGCAGATCCTTCATTCACTAAACGAACTGGCGGGTTTGGCTCTACTTTATCAAATAGGATCACATCGATTTGTGCTTCTTTTAATGAAGCAACCACTGGGTCTACTACGCCCGCTTGATAAATACCAGGGTCTGTTACAAGCAATACCTTCGAGACACCGTATGCTTTCACTTCTTCCCCAACATGTTTCACTGCACCGATGCCATGTTTGATGACAGTCGGGATTTCAAATGTGTGGAATTTCTGCATGCTTTCAATTTTCATATTTAATGTCATATAGAATCTCCTCCAAATGTGTGATATTTATTTAAACCAATGAACCGCTTCAGGTCTCGTATTTCGATATACATGCTTCAGTTCCGTATATTCCTCAAGTCCGGTACGCCCTAATTCACGTCCAAGACCTGACTGCTTATATCCACCCCAAGGTGCTTGAGCGAAATAAGGATGGAAATCATTGATCCAAACTGTGCCTAATCTTAATTGACGAGCCACTCTTTCGGCTTTTCCAATATCAGAAGACCACACAGCTCCTGCTAATCCATAAATCGTATCATTTGCCAGCTCGATCACTTCTTCCTCTGTTCGGAAGGATTCGACTGTCAATACTGGGCCAAAGACTTCTTCTTGGACAATCCGCATCTCTGACGTACAGCCTGAGAAAATCGTTGGCAAGTAGAAGAACCCATTTGAAAGCTCCTCTGTGTCAGGTCTTTTTCCGCCTGTTTCTAATCTTGCGCCTTCATCTAACCCAATGCTGACGTATTTCTCTACTTTTTCTCGATGCTCAGCTGAGATGAGCGGCCCGCTTTTGGTTTCTTCATCAAAGCCGTTGCCTAGCTTGATTTTTTTCGTACGCTTCACCAATTCTTCTAAAAATTCATCATGAATGGATTCTTCCACTAGCAAACGTGAACCTGCTGAACATACTTGCCCTGCATGGAAAAACACAGCATTCATTGCCTGGTCAACCGCTACGTCTAAATCAGCATCTTGAAACACAATATTTGGATTTTTCCCGCCGAGCTCAAGGGCGATTTTCTTCACATTCCCACTGGCTCCCTGCATGATTTTCTTGCCTGTTTCAATACCGCCTGTAAATGAAATCAAATCTACATGTTCATTCACAGCAAGCTCATCGCCAACCGTTGCCCCTGGTCCAAGGACTAGGTTTGCAACTCCTGCTGGAATGCCTGCTTCTTCCATGAGTTTGAATATTTTGATCGTGGTGAGTGGTGTAATTTCACTTGGTTTTAAAACGATTGTGTTCCCCGCTGCAAGAGCAGGAGCGATTTTCCAGCTTGCTTGAAGCAATGGATAGTTCCAAGGAGTGATTTGCCCGCATACACCGACTGGCTCTCTGACTAATTCACTTTTTGAGTTCGGGATTGGTGACGCAATGATTTCCCCGCCATCTTTGTCAGCCAGACCTGCGTAATATTGGAACACGTTCGCAATATCGTCCATATCTGCTTTGCTTTCCTCTAATGTTTTACCAGTATCAAGCGATTCCAATTTGGCTAGTTCATCAAGATCACGTCTAATCAACTCAGCAATCTTAAACACCATATTTCCTCTTTCAAATCCAGGCTGGTTTGCCCAGTCCCCTTGATCGAAGGCTTTTCTCGCTGCTTTGATGGCTAGCTGCGCATCATTTCTTGATCCTTCGCTGACTGTCGCGATCACTTCTTGATTAAATGGATTGATGATATCCCGTGTGTCGCCACTTTTGGCGCCAACCCATTGTCCATCTATAAATAGTGTTTGACTCATAGAAGGAACCTCCTCTGATTCTCTTTGGTAAGTTTGTTAAATAAAAATTTAACGTTTTGAACATAATTAACTTATCATGTTCAAATTTTTCTGTCAAAGGGAGATAGGCTTCATTTATTTTGACATTTTGTATTCTTTCGTTAACATATAGTCCATAAAGATTTTTTTGAACGTATTGAATTCTCTTAATAGAAAGCAGGGACAAGATGAAAAAGCAGGAACAGCCACAAGCAGAAGATCGTATTTTAGCTGCTAAAGATCTAGTCATTGACTCCATAGCTGAAACGATGGATCTCTATGGCATTACACGAAGTGCAGGTATTCTCTATGGGACCATGTATTTAAATGAGGAAATGACGCTCGATGAAATGCGTGAAGAGCTGCAAATGAGCAAGCCCAGTATGAGTACGGGTGTGAAAAAACTGCAAGATATGAATATTGTCAAAAAGACGTTTCACCGGGGCCGAAGAAAACACAGCTTTGTTGCTGAAAAAGACTTCTTTAAGTTTTTCACGAACTTCTTTCCGCAAAAATGGGAACGGGAGGTCGAGGTCAATTTAGCGGCGATTGAAGAAGCGCAAGAGCGGCTTCAAGAGGTTGCTAGTGATGATCAGTTGGAGGAACATGTAAGAGAGGAAGCGCAGCAGCTTCTTGAACAGCTTGAAAGCTCGAAAGCCTATTATGACTGGCTGAGACGCTTAGCGGACTCTGTACAATCAGGGGAGATCTTCGACTATATTCCGATTGATCAGAAAGATAAATAGGCGATATGTTTGCGTATTACAGCTTGAATTTTACAGGAGGATTGATTATAATAAAATTATGTCGTCATACTTCGGGGCGTTAGCTCAGCTGGGAGAGCGCTACGCTGGCAGGGTGAACGACATCACCCGAAGCAAACAGACGTTCTCTGAAATAGACTGATATAATAAGGTTCTATGATGAGCCTTTCTGAATAAAAATTTTCATTTCTGAAAAAAACTGAAAGGGTTGGTCCCCAATCCGTCCCCATAAAAAAACAGACCATGCAGGGTCTGTTTTAATTTTGTCTATTAGTTTTTAAATGTTGAATTTGGATCGATCATCGTTGTGTTTCGATCAGTTTTTTGAGGAAATACAGTGGTATTTCGATCAGTTGATTCTTGTGAGTAATTAAGAGAACCCAGACAAGCAGCACCTACCAATAAAGCGGCGCTAATCAATATCTTCATTTTAATATTCATATAAACACTCTCCTTTTTGGATTTCGGTTTGAGCTTCTATGGCGGTTCTATAATAATCTGCTACCCTCTCCGAATCATTCCTTTTCTCATAGAGATTTGCAAGGCTTAAAGCAAACTCTTCAATATAAGGATACAACTTCTTTTCCTCTAACCCTTTAAACATTTTTCGGACATTTTCAAAACCTTCATCGATATAAATCGTCTTTAATGAATTGAGCAATGTTTTATAAAACAGATTGTTTTCGGCTGTTGCACTTTTTATTCCTTTAGCGATATTTTCAAGCGCTTCTCTTGTTTTATCACTTTTAAACAAGGTCCAACTTAAACTAAAAAATAATCTTGGTTTTATATCTTCATTGTTTTCACTCATCTTATCTAGCCCTTTTTTATAGAAGGAAGCAGCCTTACTATAATCCTGTTGCCTGTCATACGTATTTCCAAGATTCAAATAAGTTTTAGCGATTAATCTTTGATCATCAATTTCTTCAGCAAGTTCTAGTGCTTTATGTAAGTGGGGGAGCGACTTCTCATATCGTTTAAAATCATCATAATTTCCTGCGATCACAAATAGACTTTGAATTTTCCTCACCTTATAAAGATCATAACGATCATAAATTTCTAGGGCTTTTATAATATGGTGCATAGAAACGTGGGTCTGTTTCATGATGTAGTATGCTTCTGCAACTTTAAAATGAAATTCTGCTTGTTCAATTTCATCTACAACAAGTGCCAGCTGCCTCTCAGCAATCTTATAATATTGAATGGCCTGTACATATTCTTTCTTACTGAACTCATACATACCTCTAAAAAAGGCATTATAGTATTGTAGCATTCCAGAAAGTTGATGGTTAGAATTCTCAATTTTATCGACTAGGGCGGAAACCGATTGATCAAATGAAGGGTTTATATAATCAAGCATAAGTTGATGGCGAAAGCACATCAATTGATAATAGATAGATTAGAAGATCCTGATCCTCTTCCATTCTATCTATTTCCCATTCAACTTCTGCTTTCAAAATCTCTGCATCTGGAACGCTGAATTGCCGGATCATTTTATACCATTCATTTATTTTCACACCAACATGTGAAGAAAGAACTTTCTCCATCCCTTACTCCCCTTCCACAAATTCACCTTATATTACATATATTATTACATACAGGAATTTACAAAGCACCGAAAAGATACCGCAAATAGAACAAAAAAAGAGCTCCTGCAAAGGAGCCCCATATGACTAATGAATTTAAGATATTAATCCTTATCGTTTTATCAATACAGATAAATCACCCTCAAAAACTTTTTCTTCTTTATCGTTAAATGTAGATAACAATACAGTGAGAATGCCTGTTTTATTTTTCTTTTCTCTTTTATCAATAACCTCAACAATAGTATGTAATTCATCATCTGGATACACTGGTTTGATAAAATTTATATTATTCATCTGTGTTCCAGCAATGACATCATCACCATAGGCTCCTTGTTCAATCCAGAGCTTAAATGAAATAGCTAGCGTTTGTATTCCAGAAGCAATGATTCCATTAAATCTTCCCTGATTTGCTTTTTCCTCATCCAAATGCATATATTGAGGATCAAATTCTCCTGCAAATCTCTTAATATCTTCCTTTGTTAATTTGAATGACTTAGTTTCGAACTTCTGTCCAATTGCAAACTCATTTAACTTCATAAATACTCCTCTATTTATTAATAATTGTACTTAAACTCTTTTAATTTTTTATAAGGAAGATTAAAAGTTTTTCTGGCATCATTAATTATATGCCTTGCTTGAGAGCGGTAGCTCTTCTTTATTAGAACAATTCCATATGCTAAATATTTACTCGATTCCTTATCGAAATTTATACCGGCACATCCTGATTCATCTATGTATGCTATCCACTCTGTGTTCTCAGGTGCGTCCAACACACCCAATGATTTTAGTTTATCTATTTCAAATTTGTATTGGGACACTACCTTAACCTCCGAACCTGTAATCTAATGACAAATATTCTTAATTTTTTATTATACAACATATTTTTAACTTTCAAAGTTATTTCTCAACAAAAAACCTAAAATGGTTAAAGAATTTGAAAAATAAGATGAAGAAAAGAGAGAATAGCCAAGTAAGAATCACTTCACAGTCTCGTCACAATTGGCGAGACTTTTATTTAGTACGTTTTTACCATTTTTATATAAAGTATGGAAAATATCACCTGTTAATTGTTACCATACAGGTGTAGGTCAATACTTTTAGGGGATGATGTATAGTATGAACGGTTTATTGTGTAAGCTCAATGTAAAACTTACACTGGTATTAATACTTATTATGACTCTTGGCATCTCATCTGCTTTTGGTCAGGCTTCAGCAAAAGAACGATGGGACCCGCAGAATTGCACAGGCTATTTTTGAAGCTACTGCATATAATGAAGAAGTTAAATCCTTTTCTTTTGATGAATCTAAAGTTATCAATGCTGGATTACCAAAGGATATTTCATTAGAAATCAAAAATCATTTAGAGTCATTAGATGGTAATGACGCCGAAAAAGTGAATCAAGATCAATTAGCTGCACAACAAAAAGGTAAGTTACAACTATGGTTGCTCCTTTATTGATATGGGCAGCTAAAGTATTGGCTGGTGCGGGTCTAGCTTGGCTAGGCAAAAAGCTCCTAGACATGGGCGGTCACGAATTTTGTAAACGTTACAAAAATGAGAACAAAACAACTAAGTACATTTGTAAATTCCTTTAATTCTTTGAGTTTGAGAGGAAGTGTTGCAGTTGAAAAAGACTAATTGGTTTCTTTACGTTTTTATTACTGCGTTGATTTCATTTGTCATTCAAGCATTTTTAAACAGTGTGGGTGTCATTAATATGGACAATATTTGGGTTGATTTAATCAGTTGGATAGGTATATTCTTTGTCGTCTTTATCGCTGTTGAACTTTCGTTCAATACTATCCATAAAATGAAGCATCGAACTGAATAAAGACAAAAAAAGCCCCTATCCATTAAGGACAGGGGCTTTAACATAATAACTCTGTAAAACAGTATCGAATCCATTCTATCTAAACCATGCTTTTCTTAAATTATTGTTAAAGTTAGCATTATTAAAAGGAACATTCGCTTTACCAAAATTTGTTGTGTTTAATGCATTCCTTGCCGCAGGAGTTAAATCATCCCATCCGATTAACGGTTGAGTTCCGCCTACAACACGGTCGCTCATCATCAATTCATGGTTGATCGGCCACGTGCTGTCATAGGCAATCAAAGGATGAGTGCCATCTTTCATGTTGGTTCCGCTTGGTGCTACATTTGTGAATTTTCCATGTCCAGAATATGCAATTGATAAGACTTTTGGATTTTGATTTGCTGGATTATCAATCCATACAACGATTCCTTCCCAGTCATGTCTGTGACCTAAGCTTGGAGATGCTTCATCTTTAGGAAAATACCAAGAATACATAATTGCCCAAACTCCATTGTACCATGCAGATCGCGAATATACTTGTCCAGTATTTTTGCTGCAACGTCCTTCAGGTGCTCCAGTGGGCTTTAATCCACCATTTGTATTACCTTGCGCATCTACTGCAGGAAAAGGCACACAACCGCTATAGACCTTTAAATATGGTTGAAAACGCTTCGCCGCTTTTTGAGTAACAGTTGTAGGCGTCACCTCACTAAAACCAACAACCTTGTCATGATCGATTACTGCTGCATTTGCTGTTGAAACAATGCTAATAGAAGTAAATACAGATAAAAACAGCGCCAAGAAAAATTTGTTCATTTTTTCATCTCCTTTTAATATAATCTTAATAATAATTAAATACCACAGAATTGGAATAAATATCAATATTTTTCCGCAGTTAACTGAATTTTCGTACTAAATTAGTATTTTATTTTCCTCATGTCTTTAAATTTGGTAAATAGTACCCTCTTCAAAATCAAGAAAAATCCCTCCCTTATAAAAAGAGAGGGTTTTTCTTACTTTAATAGCTTTTCTAGCTTCGCTTTTGTTTTCGTTCTGTAGATACCATCTGCAGAAGGCTCATGCATCAACACGTTGTCTCTATTGTAACTGTAACGGAGGTTGGAATTGTTGGTTTTGTTGACCTTGTTGATTAAATGATTGTTGAGCCTGTTGAAACGCTTGACTCATTTGGTTCATGGCCTGATACCTCGAAGAGCTTGATTAAGCTGTTGGACAGCTTATTGGATATTTTGCTGTATTTGTTGATCTGTTTGGTGCATTTGCTGTTGAGATTGAGAACCTTGCTGAACTTGGCCACTTTGTTGTTGAGGCTATCTTAATTGGGATACATTTTGTTTTAATTTAGCAAGCTGCTGCTGAAGGCTTTCAAGTTCTTGTGAAAGCTCATCCGTAATGTTTTTTCCAAGCAATTCCGTATGTTTTTGTTTTTGCTTCCCTTTTACCGCTGATTATTCTTAGTTATAAAAAAATCCTCCTTCAAAATTAGTTAACATCCTTTATATTTTTAATTTTCATCAAAAAGATGAAAGGTAGTTAATGGAAATGAAGGAGGATTCTAGCAAGAATACGATTTCCAAACAAAACAAAAACCGTTTGAAGCTTTTTTATACACGTGTAGTTTCCTTACTCATCTTTTTTATCTTTATCGGTATCTTCAGGATCCTCAACCGGATCTTCAGGATCGGGATCATTATCTTTTTCATCATCTTTATTGATAGTATCGTTCTCATCAACACCTGGGACGTTGTTATCGTTATTATTTTGATCGTTCTTATCAACATCTGGAGTATTGTTATTATTATCTTGACCGAAATTACAGCCAATTAATATTAAACTGGATAGAAACAACGTAGTTATTATTTGCAGCCATTTTTTATTCATTTCCACCTTCCTCTCTTCTTTTTAATCCCTATAAGTTTGTCCAATATATTCGCTTTAATTCGTTCCGTTTCTGAATGTTTTTATAAACACATCATAAAAATTTCAGCATATCAATTCGGCCTTTGCGAAAACTAAGTATCGAAACAAAATTTTTTTAGGAAGTGTCTAAGGTGAATAATTTAAAGTGGATAACAACTCTTTTACCGCGAGAAAACAACCCCTTCTAACTGGCAAAAAAAATAGAGGGATGATGGGTGTCTCTTTTAGGTTTAGGGGTTAGTCTCGCTACCATTTTTTTGAGAAAAAATAACAACGAAAAAATAACAAAAATTTGAATGCTAATCAAAATAAATAAATGTAATATAAAGGAGCGAAGAAATAGCCCTTCATATCGAGATATCCCCTTTTTTGATAGTGAAACAAACATGCCCAAAATTTTCAGGCTGATAAGGGGATATATTTTGATATGAAGTTTTTTTCTTACGTCAATAATGCCTGGATTTCCGCTCTCGTCTTAGGTCCATAAATATCGTCAGCCACAAGACCATGCATCAACTGGAATCGTTTGACCGCATCGGCAGTTTTTACGCCGTAATAGCCATCAATGCCGTTGTTTTTTGCCCCTTTGTCTGGATAAAAATAGAGTGCCGCTAAAGCTTCTTGAATTCGCTTTACAACATCTCCTTTCATTAATGGTGCTTTTACCTTAAAGATGCCTGTTGGAAGCTTGTCCGCCTTCTTAGAATGCGTTTTTCTTAGGTGTTGTTGGTGATGATGTTTTTTAGCCTTAGAAGCTGAAGTTTTTCCACCTAGCGCTTTCAACTCTTTTTCAATAGCTGCTTTAAATGAGTTCCATCTACCCTCGGATAAAATTCGGTGTGGACAATTCTTTCCATTCCAATCTTGGTGTTTACGTACTCGATCAACACTCCATCCTCGCTCTTTAAGTAACTGCGCCACGAATTTAATGGCCAGCTTTTCCGCAGCCTTGTATCTAGCACCACCGGACTTGCTATAACAAATCTCAACACCAACTTGCGGCTGCCGGGCCGGTTCCGTTTGTGCCATCACCTGAATGCCAAGCATGGCGGTCTAACGGGATCGCTTGGATCACTTCTTTATCATCCACCGCAAAATGATAGCTCGTTGAACTGGTGTTATTGATCATATAGTTAATCTCTCGTTCAGCTGATGCGTCATTAGCTGTGTTGTGGATCGTGATGTATTCTGCGTTCATTTTATTCGGACATTTCAAACTGTATCTGCTGGATGAGACCATTTTCTTTTTCATTTTGATTGTCACGCTCATCTACTTCCTAAATTTGTTTTTGTTATTAAAAAAGCCGCCTAGGGCAGCCGATGGTAAGCCAGGGGGGTTAGGAGAAAGAACAATATTAGATATTTTTAAATTACTACAGGTGGTTTTTAAAACCGCAGGTGAAGAATGGAAGATTATCAAGATTGATCCAATGAAGGGATTGCCCTTGCCAGTCAATGAGAAGAAGGAAATGAACTATTTTGAAGCTGATGAAGCTGCTCAATGTATTAAGATTCTATATGAAGAAGTTGATATTAAATGGAGACTTTATTTTTTAGCAACGATGATAGGAGGATTGAGACGAGGAGAAGGTCTTGCACTTGAATGGCATTTAGATGTTGATTGGGATGCTGGTGGATTTAAAATTAATCGTTCACTTTCAATAACAATTCAAGGTAAACCGCATGTGAAAGACCCTAAGTCTAAAAGTTCAAAACGGTTTGTACAGATGCCGGATTGGTATATGAATGAATTGTCTCTTTATTATCATATGTGGAAAAGAGAAAAGGAAAAGCTAAATGATGCCTGGGAGGGTGGAGATCACCAATACATTTTTCATAGTAGATTTGGAAAGCCTTATTACTTTACAACTCCAACTACCAAATGGAACCGCATTACACAAAAGTATAAAATAAAAAATACCGTTTACATGATCTACGTCACACTATGGTTGCTTTATTGATGGAAGCTGGTGAAAGCATTAGTGCTATACAAAGACGTGCAGGACACGCTAGTGCCAGAACAACATCTGATATATATGGCCATGTAACAGATGAAATGAAAAAGAGTACAGCGAATCACTTTAACAAGTTTGATCCTAAACATCTGAGAAACACAAAATCAGAGATAGGAAATTTCCGTCCCCAAGTCGTCCCCAAGGTTAAAAATAATGGCATAATACAAAATTGAGAGATTTCTCATCAAAAATAAAAAAATAGCCTTCCCCCTTGTATTCTAAGAGGGAATTAAATATAATAATATTTGTTGAAACATCCCGGGGCATTAGCTCAGCTGGGAGAGCGCTACGCTGGCAGCGTAGAGGTCAGCGGTTCGATCCCGCTATGCTCCATACGAAAAACCATTCTTGAGAAATCAAGGATGGTTTTTTTATGTATATATTTCTTACAGTTGTGTTTGTTCTTTGTTTTTTCTTAACCTTAATATCTTTATGATCCGGTACGCGATCACAGAGAGATAAGCCGTGATGAGAATGATTGTGTAAGACACAGGGAAATCGCTCGTCATTCCGTGATAAATGAAATAGATGAGCAGCACTGACAGCATGATGACTTGGAACAGTTCCTTTTTCATTTTACTCTCCCCTTATGATAGATTCGGTCGATTATATCACAAATGATGTCATTTTTTATTAGCTATCAGCAAGGAAAAATCCCTTCACCTGCTGATAGCACTTTATGAATGATCACTTTTTCAGCAATTGTTCCATTTTGTTCTTCGTCTTTGGTCCGCAAATCCCGTCTGCCGCTAAGCCGTTCATGAGCTGGAATCGCTTAACGGCATTCGCTGTTTTCGGTCCATAATAGCCATCAATCCCATTGTTTTTTGCTCCTTTGTCTGGGTAAAAATAGAGGGAAGATAAGGCTTTTTGCACGGCTGTCACTTGAGATCCTTTTGTTAAGGGCTTGGTTATTTTTAAAATGCCAGATGGCAGATTTGACGATTTCTGTTTGGTTACGGGTGCTTTGTGGCTCAAGCTTTCTGTTCGGACTGGCTTTCTTGTGCTTTTGCTGCCGGTATGAGCTGTGGCTATTCCAGCTTTAAATTGATCCCATCGTCCGAGCAGTTTCCTTGGACATTCTTTCCCGCTCCAATGTTTATGGGGCACTACATTTGATAAAGGAATCCCCAAATCGCCCATCAGTTTCCGAATGAGCCATTGAGCATTTTCGACTGCTTGTTCAAAGTTGCCGTCTGTATTTTCACAAATTTCAATTCCGATTGATTTCATATTGCCATCGCCTCTGCCATCCCCTGCGTGCCAGCCGTTTTCGTTTAATGGTAAATGCTGATAAATGACCTGATCGTCGACAGTGTAATGCCAGCTGACCCCAGTACTTGAACGTGCAACAAACGCAGCGTGACTTCCCGCATTTGCACCTTTTGCAGTGTTAGAGGTATTATGCACCGTAATATAGAGAGGCTTCATCCTATTTCTTGGTCTGTTGCGGTTGTGTTTTGGAATGTAGGCTTGAATGATATTGACCATATTGTTTCTCCTTCAACTATTATTTTGTTAGCCCTCTTTGTTTCAGGGTATCTTTTTGTAATTGACCTTTGTAGGTCACATAATTGTTTTTAAACCAAGCGATAACGGCTGTAACCATCGTAAAAATGGTGGAACCTGCTACATATAGTGCCTCACCGGCGGTTTGTACTTGCTCCTCACTAATCGGCAGCACCGTCTGTCCAAACATGACAAGCGTTTGATTGATGAGTGCAATAAAAAGAAGCACTGTGCGAATCACAGTGCCTTTGTCGAATGTTTTCATGATTTTTACCTCCTATTTTAAATTCCGTTCAATTTTGTCGAGTTTATCGATCACGACGTCATACTTCTCACTAAACTTTGCTAACACTTCATTTTGCGCCTCGATTTGCTCATTGAGCTTATTTTCACGTTCTTTTGTTGTATTGAGAACATAAAACAGAATCCAGCAAAAGAGAACGGCAAACGGGCCTTGTGTCATTAAGTTTTGGACGACATCTACTTCAATTGGAATCACCTTCTTTCTGGAAAAAAATAAAGCCATTAGGCTTCGTATTTTTCTCCTGTTATGTCTTGATAGTCATCTGCCGAGATCCAGCCAACGCTTACATAAAATGCAATGTCCTCTGGACCGTAACACTGCCAGTCCCAAAATTGTTTAATATCTGCTACAGTTGGAAAGATCATTCTGAAGCCCCCCCTTTTTGCATAGCCAATAGCTGCGTTAATTGTTTTGATAATAAAGCATTTTGTTTCTTTAAAAGTTCTATATCACTTGGCGGGAGAGGGGCTGGTTTTAGGCTATCTATATACTCCTGTGTCGCTGATTCATACCATTGCTGTTTTTCCACATCAAATGCAGCTTTATAAAAAGAAGGATTATTGGGTGGTGCAATTGTTGTGCATTGATCTGGAATAACATAATTTCCTTCATCATCCCTCTCGAACACTTCTATAGGTCTGACCAATTCATATTTATGGTTGTATTCATAGGCTTGTATCATTTTTATCACTTCCTTAATTTAATGGGATGACTGTGTCTAAATAGTAGCCAGTTACCGCACTGTCATTTGCTGCTAGTAACCCAGTTAACTTTAGCTCTCCTGTCTTATATATAAGTAATTTACTATGACCTGTTGTACCTGATACTGGAACTGATACTACAAGACCTTTCTCCGGTAAACCCGCAGCTGGAATCCATCCACAAATGACTTCTCTATTTGCTTTTAGGTGGCCTCTCAGCAATAATAAATTTCCCCATTTCACATATTCAACTGCTCTATCCCCTATAGATGAACTTTTATCTAAGGTAACACTAAGCCACGTGACATTTTCAAACTCAGCATTTGTCATTAGCTGTTTCCATCCTCTGAAAACCCCATCTGTATGAGTAGTTCCGTACCAATGGCTATTATCGTAGCTTCGACTAACATGAAATGTTTTGCGGTTATTTCCCGTTTCTATAATATCTACATTAAACCACGAAGCATCGGTCGTTGATGGCATATTCACTGCGTTCGTTCCAGAGACATAATAAAAGCCAGATGGCAGCGTTAATATATCTGTACCAGTAGGGATAAGCATTCTATTTCCATTCGCCTTCAATAACGAATGCTCATTCAACCTCTTCCATCCGCTCCATTCTTGCTGAGTACCGGTAACATCTGTCGTGGATCGATTGATGTACACATCACCTGTATTGTTTGCCCCAATAATCCAGCCATAGGTATTTTCACTAAAGACTGATAAAGCTCTCATAGAACTTCTTGTGGGCAAATCAGGATGTGCTTCGTGGATATACCAAGAATGCACGCCCGGTAATTTGATGAGTTTATCTAAAATACTAGGATCGTTTGCATTAATTCTTTCGTATGCTTTTCCATCGTCAGCGGTAATTTTAGATAATTGTCCTGCGTCCCATTTATTTTTTTCATTTTGAGTAGGCATTTGCAGCCAATTGATCGCAATGTCATTCTCATGATAGGAAAAACAAAATACATTGCTTGATGTGTCAATTGCGATTCCTACGCCGATATTATTTTGACCTACTAGCTGAAAGCCTCTTAATGCAGCATTACCTATAGCAGGAGAATCGACTACTCCAGAACCCCCTGGGGCATAGAAAGAGCAGGCACCCAACGATTTAATCCCGTTATAAATGCTGCCGCCAGCTGGGATATTGATTAACTGGGATCCGTTATCATTTGTCAATTTATATAGCTGGGCTTGATTCCATTTCTTCTTTTCTGTATCAGATGCGTGTACTCTCGCATCATTTGTATGTTTCAAGAACTGCTCTATTAATCCATGATCATTTTCAAGAAGTACTTTGACCATGTCATTAAATAAATCGGCATGTGCTTTATCATTTATCTCAAAAGGTTTGGGTTCTTTTATTTCCATTTAGTTTTCACTCCCTTTCTTTGAAGCTTGGTTTAATTTCTTGCAGCTGCTCTAGAGTGAGCATCCTTTGCTCGTATCCTGTATTTAGATCTTCCATTGAACAATCACCTAGTTCCACTGCTTGTTTGACCAATTCAGGGGTCACCCATTGAAAATATAATGCCATTACCCAATAATTCATGATTCACTCTCTCCTTTATATAAAAGGATCTCATTTTTTAACGCTTTTAGTTCGTTTGTTAGATGATCACATTGATGTTCAAGCTGTTTTCTCATTAGCTTTTCTTTGGCTACTTCTTGTGCTAGATAATCTAGCGGAAGAGGTGGTTGATACATTGGATTGATTTGAGATTCCTCCCACCATTCTTTCAATTCTTCTGCCGTTGGCTTTGGCACATCTAAATGCCACTCGTTTATATACGAACCGTCGCCGTCATTTCTAAGTTCAAAATCCTTTTGCGGGTCCGCATCGGGGTATTTATATTTAATAGCTTCATATAAAATCATAGAATCCTCCTATACTCTCGAGAAATTTCTGCCGCCTATTTCTGTGATGTCGAAATAGTTATACCAGCCTGAATTTTCAGATACATAACGGCTAACATCTCCGTCATATCCTACATATAGGTACATTTCTAAATAGTCCCCTTTATTAGCCGGTACATTGGCAGTACCATAAAGTCCCATACTTAAGCTCAACGTATCAGATGGGCTTGTTGGACTTTGTCTTTCATGTGCAATATTTTTATATCTTCTTCCATTTAAGTAGATCGATAATTCAAAGTTTGCGTATCGTTGAAAGCTTTCAATATAAACACCTGCATTCACTGAATACATTCCGCTCTCAGGGCAGATGAAACGATTATTTTTGATATCAAAATTGTTATGACTGTCTTTTATTTTTCGATTAAAAAGGACTTTTTGATACTCTCCTTTGGTTAATAACTGCTTCCCAGTTGTACCTATGTTGGCATGACAGAACCCAGAGATTTTGTGCCATTCAGTCCAGCCAGACCCCGTCCACCAATGACGGCACCATGTACCTGTGCTATCAAAATAACTGCCCGCTTCGTTTCCAGTCCCATAGTAATATTGAACAAATCGAAAGTTACTATATTTTTCATTTTTCACAAAGCCAAATCTCGTAGGATATCCAGTATCATTCGCTTGTCCAATATCCATGAACGAAATGCCAATTGGATATTCCTCACCGCTGACTGATGCATCTTGAATGGCTTGATCGCCTGTTAGTTTAAATAAGCTTTCATTGGTGATTCCCTCTATCTGTTGGCTGAGCGCATTGTCATTCTCTACTAGTGTGTCGACCATCCGGTTAAATAAGTTGGCATGTGCTTTGTCAGAGGTTTCAAACGGTAAAGGTGATTTGATGTCCATTTCATTCCCCTCCTTTAATAAATATCATCAATCTCAAAAACAAATTCGATGTCGCCGTCTTTTTGTTTGTCTGTCATGGTGCGGATGGCGGTGAATTTGCCGGTTTCGTCGACAAGTGCTAGTTCGTTGATGACTTCTCCTGCAAGTTCTCCTTCGGCGATCGTGCAAGTGTAGCGGATTTTTGCTGGTTCCATGAAGGTAAACGAATCAATCTCTTTTTGGACTAGTTCTTTTTTGAGTTTTTGTTCAGTTCCGTCTAGTGAAATTGGTTTCCCATCCTTCGTCCCACCATTTCCAAATGCCATTTTGACGACTTTTGTGAGTTTTGTTCCTTCTGCTCTTGCCTTTGCCATTTGTTGACGTGCATATAGTGTTGTTACGGTTAATTGATCAGCCATTGTGATCCTCCTTATAGCTCTATTTTTTGAGAAGTTGCTGCTAGCATTTTTGATCCGTCCAGCGGAACAGATCCATCGAGAATCCAGTAATGATCCTTAATCAGTAAGCTGCCGCGCTGTTCAGTTTGGACATGTACTGGCAATCGGAACGTCATCTTCTTTTTGGTTTGATGTGACAGCTGGTTCTTTGTGCGTAAAGTCAGTGCCGCTTTTTGCCCTTTTTCATTTAACGCTCCAGTCATGACATAATTCATGCGATATGTGGTTTCTGACTTATGCTGAAGCGGCATTCTCATCTTCAACGAATGCCGGAAACGAGCAGGTACATCGGTTGAACCTCTTGTCCCGCTAAGATAAAACGTACCATTTAATACAAATTCACCATTCAGTAAAATCGGGATATGATCGAAAAAACCCACTCTGCTTCGCAGTGTGAGCCTCCCGTGATGGTCATTTTTTTCATGTACATCGGTATGTTGAAAAGCAGTGAACGTATAAGCCAAATGAGCCGGCTTTAACGTTTCAAGTATTTCTACAATATATCTAGTGTTTTGCAGGTCATCTAGGTTCACACGTAAGGCGAAATGATAGCGATTGGTGGTGAGACGGATGATGGCACTTGGATTTTTGAGAAAGCGATTCACCGATTTCTCTAATGAAAGATACGTGATCGGTGGAATGTTTGACATCATATTGAGTAAGCGTGCCCTGCGAAGTTCAATGGAGTCATCTGATTCTCGCTGCACCTTCAGCATTCTTTCCCATCTATTCAATCCCCATGTCGCAGTTAAAGGGAAGAACTGATCCGTTAAATCGAAAATGGATTCATCCAATTGCTCAAACTCCGGTGCTTCTGTTTTGAGTAGATGATCTACTTCATAAATCGCTGTAAAATATGGCGGCAAGTAGTTTTTCATTTCATCCTGTTTGCTCAATAACCTTCACCTGCCTCAGACGCGGTATCTCAATGTCCTGTAACACTAAGTTTTTCGATTCCCCATTCAATAACACGTTTGCATAATCTGATACACTTTCTGAATGGTACAGAATGTCATTTAAGGCGGACATTCGAATGGTACTCTTTTCAAATGCGATTGATTTCAACAGCGCTTTGACCTTTTCTTCTATTTCTTTCTGCGCTCCTTCAAGGGTCCAGTCCATTTGAAGTTCGACGGCTACTTCTATGTCAATATCCAGCCATTTGGCGCTTTCGACGGTTGCTTTTGAACCGATAGGCGCTTGTCCTTCTCCTTCGCCTGGCACTGGGTCAATATATTCCTGTACTCTTTTAACAAGAAGATCTGATGCAACATCTAGATTGCCGTCTGTGATGACAATTTTGACCGTTCCTTCTCCATTCCAAAGCGGGAATACTTTCGCTCTGCCAACCCCTGTCACTTCCTCAGCCCATTTTTTATAATGCGCCTTGTTGGCACTGACAGCCTCCCGCCTAGCACGTATTAAGTAACGATCGTATAACGAAGCGTCATCTTCTTCCTCTTGTCCGGGTATCACCAAATCTTTCATGATAATCGATTCAAGCCCTGGGATTGTATCAAGTGAAAGCAGCGGCTGATCTGTTAATTGACCATTGCCGATCTTGCCAGGTGTCTCGCATTCTAGCGTGCCTTCTTTCGAATATTGGAAATAGACGTCTTCAATAAAAAACCGTGAACCAGCTGGGATGTTGATATCCTCCGGCTGAATAGCTGCGGACCAAATCGCTTTAGTCGCTGGTTTTCTTTCAATTCCTACTTCAGCAGCCCGCCGATCTAGAAACTCTCCTTGTGCTGTATCTGCAAAGACCAGCTCGAATACTTGATCAAGCCAAATATAGGACTGGGCTAATTCAGCGGCAGCAGGTGCCAAGGCATTCCAAATGACGCTGTTTTCTCTTTTATCTATGTCATCTGGCAATCTGTCCAGCATTCTTTCTATCAATGCTTCATACGTTTGTTCCTCAAACATCGCCCTCCATCACCTCCTCTATTTCTAATGTGCCTTCATCTGTGACAATAGCTAGCTTGACATGAAACGAGTCATTTTGCTTTGTGACCTCTAATTCTTCAATATGATCAATCCGTTCGTCGACAATCAATGCTTCCTCTAGCAGTCTCGGAATCTCCATTTCTTTGTATTCATCCGTGGCTTCTGTATCCGTCAATAGCTCCTGGATTTCAGTGCCAATGTCGTGGCTGTAGATAGGATATGCATACCGCTCTGTCCTGAGTGTCATATAAACGAATTGACGAATTGCTTCAATGCCTGAAATGGTTTCACTCAGTCTGCCAGTTTCAACATCTATTCGATACGTCGTCGAGGTTTCCACCTCTTCGTCTTCTTCTGTTTCCTCGATTTCTTCCTCTGGTGAAAGTGCCACGTTCATCACCTCCCTTACAATTTGTCGATGATGTAGAAGGACTGCCCTCCTGCCATTGCGAGCACCATAATGCTGTCTCCCCTTTTCAGTTCATCATCCTCACCCTTATTTAGGCGCTTTGGCCAAATCAGTAATTCTTCCGGAATGACCAGCTTATGGTTTTCATTTAACCGGATGCTTACAGGAGAAACTGCCGTGACTTCTCCAACCACCAGATCAATTGGAGAGGCGGCATCTACAGCATTCACTGCTAATCGTTTAATCGCTTCACTTAACCTCACGCTTGATCACCCTTTGGGATGGAATTTTTCTCAACGACATCAATTGTCATGGTGTGTTTCACCCCACTGAATTCATGTTTGTCTTGATCGATCCAGTAGGTTTTTTTTACGTTGATTTCAGGGATTTTCAAATAGATTGGAAGACCGCTTTGCAGTTCAGGAATGCCTAGCGCTTGGATGCTTTTGACTTCTTGTTTCACGCCTTTTTTCTCTGCCAGCCGTACTTTGGCTCTTTTTTGCAGCTGCGGCTGGTTGATTTGCCCTGTAACTGTCTCAACATGCTGTAAAATACCGTATTTACTCTGACCTGCTTTATCCTGTTCGACCACCACAATCTCTGATTTGCTGCCTTTTTTCTTATTTTTCCCTTGTTCATCTGCAGACGTACGCAGCTTGACACGAGTCGCTGTTTCTTCAATCGAGGTGCTGTACTGATAGCCAATGAGATTGACACCTGATTCAATGACCCATACGTCCTCTGGATCTGGCCAAGCTCTCAGCCCCATCTTTCCTTTAGCAGAATAGATTTGATAGTTTCTGCCGGTTTGCCGCTTTGTTTCTTTTAATGCTTTCAGAATCATGTCATATAGGCTCGTATCATTTTTAAACACTAGCGATTTTATGACATGACCGGTATGGGCGATGGAGGTCATGGGAATTTGAAAGTCAGCCCCAATCCGTCTCAAGATTTGATCTGCTCTTTGTTTTGAAAAAACATAGACATCTTGGTTTTTCACCAAATATTGAAGCATGTCGTATGCGGTAAAGGTCATTTTCCCTTCAACAGGCGTACGAGAAAACACAATGCCTCTGAACAGCTCTTTTCCTTTCCATTTAAAAAGAACCGTGTCCCCTTCTGAGACACGGTAATATGTTTGACTGCCTTGTTTAGTGATAATATTTGCCTGAATAGAGCGAGGCGCCTGATACCTTTGCCCCTGAAGTGTCACACTCTCTGTGACAAGCTCATACATGGTGCCGCTTCTGATGGCAAAAAGCTCGATCAATGCCAGCCCCCCTATTGTGGTATTTTTAACCTTTGTCCAGGGAAAATCCAATGCCCCGGCTGCTTAATATTGCGTTTGCTACGTTTAATCATCGCTGCTTTATTGGCATTCCAAATACGCCGCCATTTTGTACTGTCGCCATAAAATCTGCCTGAAATGGCCCATAGCGTATCCCCTTTTTTGACGGTGTACATTTTTGGTGGTGTTTTTGATGGTCTTTTCTTTTTTGTTTGTTTTGCTTTTTTCTTTCGTTTGATTTTCCTAGGCGATGCGGTTTTGTATTCCTTTAACTCGATCGTAAATTCACGATCGCCAATATCATATGACCCTTCTTTATGGGTGAAGCTTTCAATGCTGCACGTCATATTGATTTTTGTCCCCGTTACAATCAGCCGCACAGACTTCTTTGAACGCATCATTCGTTCTATTTTCGCTATCGCATTCTCCGGTGATGGAATGCTTTTATATTCAGCAATTGGCGAATATTTCTTAGGAAATAATGAGGTGAATGATACTTGCTTTGCCGATGGGACATCAATAAAGGTCAGTTCTCCAAAAGAAGCAACCTTTACCGTTTCATTTTGTACGTTATTTGTGATTTCAAGTTCGGATGGAAGGACAGGGAATCGCAACTTGTCCTTTCCTTGGGAAATCCACAATTGATACACTGATTTACCCATCGATCACGACCCCCTTCGTTCCTGTATGAAGCTCTACTTCCAGTTCATCTACGAGCATTTGTCTAATTTTTTCGACAAGCGATTGCTGATCTTGTCCATTATGAAAATGCTGATCCCCATTGAATTGAATGGTGATTTGCTTATTACTTGACGATGCTGTATGACTTGAAGACTGAGTTGAGGTGACTTGCTGCATTTGTGATTCTGGTAAAGGTGCAGACGCATTTGCTGGATCATATACTTGCATCCCAAGTGCCTTGGCTGCCTGCGTTAATAAATACCTTCCGCGAATACCTCTTTCTTCAGGAATGATCCATTCGCGTTTGTTTCCTTCACCGACTCTAGCAACCTGCTCCTGAGTAATCAGTCCGCCATTTGCGTAGCCTTTATAAGGCCCGCCTCTTCTCATACTTCGTAATCCCGGTGTATTGAAGACTGTTCCATATCTGCCCTTAATGTAGTTAATGGCTGCTACGGCATTATGAATTGGGTTCCAAATGTCATTCATACCTTTGCCTTTATTGGAGTTAAACGTCGGTCCAATGGTTTGCATTAAGCCTTTAGAAGGCGTTCCCTTTTTAGCGTTGGAATCCCATAAGTTGATTGCTCTCGGATTTCCATTCGATTCATGCTGTGCAATGGTCATAAGACCTGGAAGCCAGTTCATCGATGTGCCAGTTGCCATGAGAGCTGCCATGAGCCATTGCTGAACACTAAGACCTGAAGCCCCCATACCACTGAAAGCTCCGATTAATGAACCAGCCTGATTTTCAGCAAACTTTTTCACATCCACTGAGTCCAGCCCTTTAACGACACCGATCGATGCAAATTTCCCAAGACTCATCATGACGCGTGAAGGGGAATGAATGTCTAATTCCTCTCTAAACGCCTGCTCTACTTTCTTCGCCATTTCTTTGGCAGCTTGTGTGACTTCACTTGCTTTTGAACGCATGCCGCTGTTAAAGGCATCCATCATTCCTGAGCCCCAGCCTGGTGATTCTTGTTTTGCTTGCAGGAATGGTTGTTTGATGTGCTGATCTACGTATTGGCTAGTACCAACTGATGTGGCATTTTGACCTGTGGCAAAACCATTAACTGTTCCAGAACCCCAAGTTGGTGATGCTGTCATCACTTGTTGGTATGGTGCTTTTACACGACTTTGCAAAAAGCTGTCTGTTCCTGTTGGTGTCACCTGCTGACCATTCGCAAAAGCAGCAACTGTTTGCTGACCATACTTACCTGAGTCTGAGGTCAATTGAGCAAAAGGCTGCTGAATATTCTTTTGCTTCCATTGATCAAGTGTAATCACTTTTTGATTTAATCCTTGTTCAAAATCCTTATTAAATTGCTCGCCTATGCTGGAGGCTTGAATGTTCCCATTCATCGAGACCGATCCGTCTATTGAACCGACAGAAGATGATGAAGCTACAGCTGCAGGAGCTGGAGAGTTTGATACTTGATTTCCTGCCGCTCCACTTGGCATAACAGACATTCCAAGATGAGAAGCAGCCTGGGCAAGCAGCATCTTCCCGCGCCCCCGGTTATTTTGAGTTGGAATAACAAATTCGTTACCAGCTTCTCCGACCCATGATAAGGTTGGCTGGGTGATATAACCGCCTGTAGCTTTTTTGTCAGGGTCTCTTCCTAATACCTTATTCACTACTAAATTAACAGCACCGCCACCCATATCAAAAATCTTTTTAACCCAGTCAAAAGCTTTAGAAAAACCCTCACTTATGGCACCTGCTACTTTTACGATCGGTGTCTGAATATTATCTTTAAACCATTTGGATAATCCATCCCATATATCTGTCACGACTTTATAAGCTTCTTCAAACTTTTTACCGAAACTGTCTTTAATGGTTCCTACCGTATCTACAAGTGGGTTCCATACATTTTCCATAAACCAAGACGAGACAGCTCCAAAGATTGATTGTATCTTTTTCCATGCATTTGATAATGCTATCCAAATCCCTGTAGCGACTGTAACGACTGTGCTGCTTAGCGGTGTCCAAACGTTTTCAATAAACCAGCCTGCAACTGCACTAAATGTCTCTTGAATCCATGTCCAGGCATTCACTAAACTTGACCAGATGGTCGTTGCTACCGTAACGACTGTGTCGCTTAGCGGTGTCCAAACGTTTTCGATAAACCAGCCCGCAACTGCACTGAATGTTTCTTGAATCCATGTCCAGGCATTGACTAGACTTGTCCATATGGTCGTTGCTACTGTGACGACTGTATCGCTTAGTGGTGTCCATACATTTTCAATAAACCAACCTGCAACTGCACTAAATGTTTCTTGAATCCATGTCCAGGCATTGACTAGACTTGTCCATATGGTCGTTGCTACTGTGACAACCGTACTGCTTAATGGTGTCCAGACATTTTCTGTGAACCAACCCGCTACTGTTGACCAAACTTCGACAATTTGATTTTTGATTTCAATGGCTTTTTGGCCAATCTTTTCAAATCCGCCGCCATCAAACCATTTTCCAATTGTTTCACCGATAGATTCTCCGCCCATACTTCCAGCGATGCCGCCTACTAGACCGCCGATGGCTGTACCTACCCCTGGAACTACGCTTCCAATAGCTGCACCTGCTGCAGCACCTGCCATCCCGCCAGCGATGCCGCCTCCAGTCGTACCGATCTTTTCACCAGCATTTTCTTTGTTCATACCGATTAGATTTGTTGCACTAAGTACACTTCCTAGAATAGGTACTTTCTTTAATAACTTGCCGCTCCCTTTACCTATATTTTTCACCGCATCCCCTAATCCACTTAACCCCTTGCTACCTTTCACTAAACCCGTAAGTCCGCCAACTGAAGCTGCGATACCCGCACCTTTCTTTAGTCCACTAGGGATTTTTCCAAATAATTTACCTGCATTTGTTTTCAGTTTCCCTAATTTACTTGGAGGTCTTCTATTCATTTCGGTTCTTGTTGTGGCATTTGGGTTTGTAGATTGTCTTGGTGATTGACCATTTCTATTTTTAGTTTTAGTAGATCCTCCCCTGCTTAAACCTCTTGCACAACAGGGGCAACAACTATTGCGAAACAAGCCTTTTCCACCTCGCGGCTGAGGTTTCGTTTTGGGAGCTGGATTTGATGGTGTTGATGTTGGTGCTGTTGTTGGTGCTGTTGTTGGTGCTGTTGTTGGTGCTGTTGTTGGTGCTGGAGTGGCACTTTCACTTGATTGATCACTTGCACCAAAGAGACGATCTAATCCAGTCTTCACCAATTGATCTAGTTTTTCTTCAGGATTAAATTTAATCTTCTCTTTAATTCTTCCGATCACATCTTGTTTGTAATCTTCCATTTTATTTTCAACCCAAGGAAGTGCTTTTTCATCCCAAAACTTTCTAGGACTCAATTTTTCCTTCACTTTGTCTGCAACGTCACCTGCATATTTTTGAATTTCATTTAATCCTTTATTGGCAAGGTTTTGAAGCCAACTCTGTTTAGATTCATCTGTTTTCACTGATGGACTAACAGCCTCAGGCTCTTTTTTTATGTTTTGTTCTTTCACAATCGACTCAGCCTGATCTCGTTTTTTCAACTTACTCTTTGCATTGTCTTGAACAGACACTCTGATTTCGTGTTTAGACATCGTCAAGCTTTTGAGTGTCTTTTTGATTCGTTGAATTGCAGCGGTGGCTTGGTCAACCATGTTTAATCTCATATAATACGTTCTGTTCATGAGCTGAAGGATAGATTTTTTGATCGATGACATTTTACCTGACAATTGATCGTTTAGTTTAAACGTCAGCAGAATGGGGCTTGTTCCCGCTTGTTTTAAACGGTTTATGCTGGATTTAATGACATCTAGTCCCTTCGCTTGAATGGATATGACCAGATGATTTGGGAGCATATTTAACTGATTGTTTAATGCTTTTAAATCACGATAGATTCCCTGGTCCAGCCTCATGGAAAATACTGAAATTTTCCGAAGCGATAAACTGAAGTTTCTTAACTTCTTTTCATCTATTTCCAGGTTTATTTTCACTGGTTTTCTAAATGGTTTTAGCTGCTTCTCAAACGTTTGAAATCGTTTTTGAATGCGCATAAGCTTCTTCGATACTTTGTCTTCTAATTCAAATCGTGCAGTGAGTTTCGCCAATTATTTCCCTCCTTTCTTTGCTTCTTTTTCTAGCATGTCTAGTTTGTAGCTGATGAGTCCGAATAGGAATGCTTTGAACGGTCTTGGTGATTCGTATAAATCTAGGAGTTCAGATGGGGAGTAGTGAAGCTCGTGCATGGCGTAATATAAAAACACGGCTTCTTTATCCCCATCTTTTATTAGTTTTTTGCTGCGTCTTCTAAATCTTCAATTTCGTCTTCGAATCCGTTGATTTCAATGGCTTTGTTTAACCAGTTCGCATATTCACCGCCAACTGACAGGACGCGTTTTGCTACTTCAACTGGATCTTGTGTACTGTAGGCTTCCCTTAATTCCTTTGAGCGGAAATCTGGATAAATGGTCGATTCAATCGCAATTCGTGCGTAGAAGCGCTGACTGTCTAAGTCCTTTACGCGGCCTCTGCCTTTGACATTTTTGAAGGTCGTATTTTCTTTTTCCAGTTCATCAATGCGTTCAGTTGTAATGGCTTTAAAGACAAAAGGAATGACATTCCCTTTTTTATCAACAAAACGCTTAGAAATCGGTACTTTGACCTCTTCTGCTTCTACTGTTTGTCCTGGCATAAAAAATGAAAGATCAAATGTTTGTTTTTCGCTCATGTTTAAAAACTCCCTTTGTTATGTTTTTTTGAATGCAAAAAAGCACATCCATTTTTTGAATGTGCTTTCCAATCTTTTCATGTATAATTTAATTTGTACAATTGAATGGCTTGCTCAAGGGTGTCTGGCTCATCCCCGATAGGAAGGGGGTGATGCTCATGTCAACATTTCAAGCGCTTATGTTAATGCTTGCATTCGGGTCATTTATCGTTGCCCTGTTGACGTATATAGACAAAAAATAGACTCCCCTTGAGCTTTGGACGGTTGAAGGGAAAGTCTATCCTTAAAACTATCTAATTGATTAGCCAGCCCCTTGAGGGCCTCATTGTACATTGCCGGGATGTTGACGCATCCTGGCTTCTTTTTATTTTATGCAAAGTACTTTGCATGTAAACATATTTCTAAGAAACTTTTTGGGGTTACACAGTAACTCTTTTGTAGCTACTCTGTAACTATGAAAAATTATACCATATCGTTGAATAAAATAAAAATAACATATATTTTCGTCATTTGTATGCCTTTTGTTCATTAAAAGGAATTCTTCAGCTTTTCAGGAAGATCAAAGTCCTCGAACGTAAACGGAACTTCTTCTTCAAGCGCTTCTGAATCGACATCCAGTCCAGCAATTTTAGCTGAATCAAAGTTGACATCAAATAATGTCACACGCTCAGTGCCTCGGCCTGATGACTTATCGTCAATTACAGCCTGAAGAGTGAAATATGGGTCTTCCCCTTTTTTCACATAGTTGAGCATTAATTGAACGAAACGTGACGTGACTTTATAGAATGTTGCCGTTCCTGTTCCGTTTGCCCCTGTTGTTTTATGACCAGTCATTCGGCGGCCCATCACATTGACTTCTGATTTGTTTTTCTCCACGTTTGCTTCAAACGTTTTGATAAAGGCAAGCTCCTCACCTTCTAAGAAAAGACGACCTTCTTTACCTGAAATTGTATTTTGCGCTTTAAAAGCCATCTTACTTCACCTCCACATTGAAATAGAATTTTTCTGCTGCATCTACTGGTTGAACCGCTAGATCGATGATAAATCCATCACGATCTTCATTGAGACCGATCACGATATCTGTTTCTGAGTTAAAGCCTGTAATGCCGCTGCCATCTTGAAGCTGTGTGAGATACTGAGTAATCAGTGTTTTCACAAGCTGCACCCCATCATCTGATGCTGGAATGTCATTGCCATTGGCTTTGCGTAATTTAATCAGATTTTTTAATTCGAACGTCAAATCATTGTTGATCGCATCAAGCACACGAATGATTTTGTTTTTCGCCATTTGCTGGTTCTTTTCAGCTGTAAAGCTTGTCAAGGAGTTAATATCTTTTTCAACACTCACGGTACGATCTCTCGCATCAAAGGTGAACAGGAACTCCCCTTGTGATAATCGGTATTCTACTTGATCATTATCAAGGCGTTCTAATGTATCCACTGCTCCTTCGTATTCTACAAAGGTCAGTGACTGATTGAAGTTTGCACCTGCACTTGCACCTGCGACCCATGCTGTTGCTTGAGCAGGCGTTAGTTCTGTTCCATCTTCCAGCACAACACCGCTTGTCACATTGATGATGCCTTCTTGGTCAGCTGCATAGTTGGCCACAACTCCTTGCACCTTACGTCCTTGCTTATCACGTAAACGCTCGATAAATGAAGCGAAGGTCGCTCTTAATTGCTCACTATTATCGATCGGGAGAGCAATAACATCAAAGTATTCTGTTTCTGCTGCTTCTAGGAAAGCTGTATAATCTGCGACACTTGCCACACCATTTTTCCCACCGCTTAGTGCCACACCAGCCGTGATGACGGCTTCACCTTCACCAGAAAATTGAACATATTTGTTTTTCACAAGATCTTTGACATCCGTGACAACCTGCTTATCCACAATATCTGTTCCAAGATAAGTGATGACGTCACGCTTTGTGCTATCAAGTACATTTTCTGCCACTTGTACAGTGATCTCATTTCCTTTTAGACCGCCATAATTGGCTGTGACCACAAAGTTTTCTGCGATTTCAGCTTTGGCTGGCTCCCCTTCGTTTAGGCGGTAAAGCAAGACCGTTTGTGCTTTTTTCTTTGCTTCACGGAAAAGAAGAAGCGACTTGTCATCAATATTGAGTCCAACCTTTTTATTTAAGTCTTCCATATTTGAAACGGAAATAAAGGTTTTTGGTTCTCCCCAGCTCATCACAAGAGGAAGTGCCACCGTACCTCGATCGCCTAAAGTAATTCGCTGCTCTGCTGTTGTTTTAAAATTAAAGTAAATGCCAGGACGCTTTTTCTCTGTACCTGGTGTAAATGTGCCTCCGTTCATCCTTTAAACCTCCTTGGACAAAAAAGCATCAATGTGCTTTTTCGCTTCTGTTTTTGTAATTGGTTGATGTTTGATATAAAAAAGAGCACCTTCAAGGATTTCTGGTTTAACCCCAAAAAGATCCTTACTGTGCTCTTTTAAGGCTTCAAATGAAAAGCCAAATTCTTTTTCTTCGCCAGCTGTTTGAGCGGGCTCTGCTTTTTTAGTCTTGCTCACGTTTGATCACTCCATCTGAAAAGTTGATATCTTCAAGGCTTGCTTGTTTGTCTCGGTTGTACCAATAACTGCTATCCCACGTCAGGACAATCGCTGCTACGCCTTGATCTATCATTCTGGTTTCCACTCTTTTTATGCGGACATAATCATCAAGCACCTCTCCATCTTCACTCATCATCTGAATCATTTGACGATCAGCAAGCAATGCATCAACAATTGTTTCTGCCGCGTCATGCGCTTTTTCTGTATCCATATGAAACACTTTCACTTGCAGCGAATAAGATTTCATAAACGTAGATACCGTATCTGGACCGCTGATGACTGTTACGGGCGGCACATAAACGGATGGCACTTGAAAACGCTCTGGCAAAAGTCGATCATACATTGTCACAGGAAAGTGTGTGTAAATATAATGAATGATTGCCCCGACTTCTTGATTCATTTCATCACCTCCCAAAATGTCGATCGAACCAGCTTTGAAGCTTTCGATCCAGCGACTGTTCAAACATTTGCTCATAGAGCATGACAGCATGATCCCAGTAGCCATTTCCATCTATCCATTGAGAGGCAAGCATCATTCCTGTCTTTGCATTCGGATCATATTCAAAGCGGCTGCCAGCCCATCTGCCAGGCACCCATCTTCGCTCTCCACTTGAAGAAGTAGCATGTCCGTCATTGACATAGGAGGCATATTCAAGCTGCGTTCCCACTTCAAGCGTGAGACCACCTTTTGACATAAGAAAATGATTCTCCTTGTCTCCTTGCGTAAAGGAGCTTAGAAGCCGGCCTGTATCGACAGCATTCTCCTTGATTAGCTCATCCTGAATGATGTCCAAAAGTTCTAGGCCCATGTCTTGTAGCCAATCTTGATATTTTGCCTTTAAGCCGCCGTCACACGCTGTTTGCAGCTGTGAAAGCAGCCGGTCAAGTCCATCAATTTTCATAGATTTTCCTTCCTGACTGCCATCACTTCAATGTGATGATTTTTCACTATTTTGGGCTGCTGCAACTTAAGTGAGACGCCGTTCCACACCATTTTGTCATGCAGGCGAATATCACTTGCTAAAGGGAGATGGACAAGATAGGACTGATAAATAACTGTATTCGGCTCTTCTTGCACAAGGGACTGATTCTTTTCTATGACATAACAAGCCAGATCTGTCAGGCTAGGAGCATCGGGATAGGAAAGAGTCATTTGTAAGTCATCAGCTGGAACCCCGAATTTTCCTCGGGAAGCCTCCTGATGTTCAAGGTGAAAAAGATCACAGCGGTCTGTTAATAAAGAGTGATAACTCATAATGATCTCACCTTTAATTTGGTACTGCCGCCAGTTAATGATGGTTCAATGTAATCGACAAGCAGGGCATATACATAAGGTTTGCCTTTCACTTGATCAGCTGCCTTCGCATATGAGTAATCACCCATTTTTTCTGACGTAAAGCCTTTCATCATAGATTCGTCATCATTCAGCATGGCAAAATATTGGGCCATTTTTAATAATGCGATTCTTGCTTTTTCAGGAAGGGGCTGATATTTTTCGCTTGAGAAATCATGACCTACGATCTGAAATACCGCAGCTTCGGCTTCGATAATATCTGCTGTCAGTCTTTCTACAGATCGATTTTTCACACGCTCAAATACAGAATAGGCTTGTACTTCTTCAGGAGAAATAATCATGGCCTGCCGTCACCTACTCTTTCACTTTCATCACTTTTGCTACAGCATCCTCTTCCTCAAATTTGCTGTCTAGCTTCGCTGTCAGGACAATAATAAATTTACGGCTGCGAATATCTTTTTCTACTTCAATTCGAATATTACGAGAAAAACCTACGATAATATTTTTAGGGTGTGTCAGCAAAATATCTGATACGTCTGTTCCCGCTTCGTCATATGGCTGCATATTGGCAAGACCTTTGACCGGCACACCGAATGCAGAAGAAAGTCCGCCTTGAATGACCGCATCTCCGAGATTTGTCTGACGGTTTGCTACTTGATCCTTCCACTCAACCTCTAAACTTGGGGATGTGTAGAAACGGAAATCCTGAGGTACACGTAAATATTTTGACGGCATCGCTTTATAGGCTTGTTTAAACATTTGGCGGCTAATTTCCGCTCCATTTGCATCAACAATATGAGATACTGCTTGTTTTCTCACGCCATCCATTTGGGCTAAAAATGGATCTGATGAAGTCGTATCCCCATTGACGATAAGCTCTTCAATATCGACCGCCGCTCGTTCAGCCAGCATTTGCATAATCGTCTGCTGGATTCCGTCTTTTTCAATATTGTTTTCAATGCTGTCGTAGGTCATGTGAATCTCTGCAATGACCTCTTTCGCATTTAGCTGGACAGTGCTTGTCGCTGGGACAACACGGTCTTTTGCATCAAGCGCTTGGCCTTCTTCTGCTGGGCGCAAAATACGCTGGCCAAAGCCGATTTTTTCGATTTTTTGTGAATCACTTTCCATCGGAATGATGCGTGCATCATTTAAAACGGTTGGTGTGTTTTGCATCATTCTAATGAATGTGTTGGATTGGGTTGCGTTCATGAGACCGCCGGTTTTTAAGCTGGCAAGTGTCATTTCAGCCTTGCGAATCAACTCTTGATTTCTCACACTGTTTCCTCCTTATTTAGGCTTATAGTAAGCCATCCCATATGGGTGTTGTCGTGTCGTTTTGTGTATCGTGGATTGTTTGTTTTGACATGCCCCGCGCCTTTTCAAGCATGTGAATTCGTTCTGAAATAGGCAAAAGCTGCTGCTCAAGCACTTCCTGCACCGCTGCTTTTTCTCTGCTGGCTGATTTCTCTAAGGAAGAGAGCTGCTGACGAATCGGTGCAACGACTTGCTCGAGCACTTTTTGGACAGGTTCTTCCCCGGTTTGATCTGTTTCTTGTTGTTCAGCCTGCTGTAAGACGTTTTCGATGGCCTTTTTTGCTTTTTCGAGCTCTCGTACTTGATCTGTCGTCAAAGCAGCATCTTCCTTTTGTACGGCGGCTGGCCTTTCACCAATCGTTTGAAGTACATCCTCTGTCTTCAGGATGTCCTGCATGATTGGAATGAGCTGTTCTAAGGCAGCTCTTACATCCGCCTCATCACCATCACTTGACTGTAAGGTTTCCAGCAGATGGTCTAAAACGTTCCAAAATGGTTGTGACATGTTTGCACCTTCCTCTTTTAAAAAGAAATTTTTCAGCAAAGAAAAAAGCCCTCTCTCATTCGTGCCTTGAGATAGAAGCTGATCTTGTTCTTCTATGGCGACGATGTCCGCCGTTCCAGCCATTGAATAGCCTGTAATGTGGCCCTTCTGAATTTGATCCCAAATCTCTTGGGAAGCTTTTGTCACAAGCACCCAAGACCCTTTTCGAATCAGCTCCCCGCCTACCTCTACATCAGCCGGAGCAATATACGATTCAACCACTTCGCCAACACCATCCTGAAAATCATGCTGCTTGTCAATATGACGGGCATCCTTCATAAAGCCGTGTGCCGCTCTTTCAATTTCCTTGGCTGTCATAAAGTCTTGATGTGCATCAGGCGTATTCGGTTCATACACGACACCGTACACGAGGCGATGAGCATCTTCAGCCTTTGTTAGGACACTGACCTCCTTTTGAAAGTCAGGCCGCTTTTTCTTTGCTTTCATCAAAAAGAATTTCTTCTTGTTCGCTGCTTTGTCCACGTAGGAAACATGCGTAATTTTAGCGTTTTTTAGTTCTCTTGGCATATGTTCACCCCCTTTCAAAAAAGTGCACGCGCTTCTGTTTATTTCGTCAGCTGGTCCGGCTCTGGTTGAGGCTTTTCTTCAGCTGATTTCATGCGGCTTTCTAAAGGTCGGTGATATAGTTCCTCAGGCCATTCCTCTAACGTTTTTCCGAGAATTCTTCCTGCTAGATCGCGCAAATCGTTAGGTGACACTGCCCCAGCCTGAATAAATGGCGTCAGTACTTTCGCAATCTCTAATGGGTCTCTAAAATCAGGGCCATTTAATAGAAAACGGACATGCCAAATATCAAGATCCGGCAGGAAAAGAGTATTGAGTTTTCCTGTGATGAGATGCCGTTCCGGCTGAAATACCTGCTCTTCTGTTGTTTTACGCGCCGTATCTGCTGTTGCTTTGTTATAGTCTTGAGACTCACCTGTGTAAATTGGCGGCAGGCGAAACGCAGAGCGGATTTTGTTTCTTGTTTTTTCATCGTATTCTAAAAAGAGCGCATCTTCTTGCAGGATCTCGGCTAGAGATTTGAAGTTTACTTTGACATTTGAGACATCTTCTTCTCCCGTTAACCCTTTTTCTGTCGGCAGACCTTCAACTTCAAGCAATAGAAACTTATGTGCATGATCAGATCCTTCAATATCGTCCATATAATCTTGAAGCTGCTGATAAGAGGATTCTGACAGCATGCCATTTTCGACAATGATGGCACCTGGTACATGCCGCCCTTGTTTAAAATAAAGATAGTTCAGCTCCTCTGCCTTGCGTGCTCCGTACATATTGACGATGTTGCCAATCCAGCGGGGAATCCCATACGTTCCACTGCCAATTTTAAAATGAATCACTTCTGTTGCGCGAAGCGGCTCTGGTGTAGTGTCATCGTACTTGCCTGTTTCACAGTGCAAAATGCGCGGATCACCATACTCCTTGAAGAAGACTTTCTTTTCGTTGATTACCTGTACATATTTACGGAATCGTTTCTTTCGATTCATTGTCTTCATTTCGCCATTTTCGGTGTACCTGAATTCGACGTCGACTGGCTCACTAAGCTTGCAAATGCGGAGATGAAGCGCATCTAAATACTCGATTCCGGCCGGCTTTCCTTGTCCATCTCTCAGCACCTCTAAAAAACCATTGCCCGTTTTCTCTCGGTCTTCGAGGACATAGCCAAGAATCACATCAGCGGACTCATCATAGTTCATGTACTTCGTAAACTCTTCAAGTCTTGTCCATTCCTTTTCTGCAGCCTTCTTTTTTGCCGGTTTTACACCTTCTGCATTAAAGTCAAAGGCGTATTCTACCCCAAACCCAAAACCTAAAATATTGGTTTTGTACGCATCAATACATTGCTGAAGAATGGTTGAATATTCTGCCATACTTTTTAATTCATTGATGTTGTAAGGAGGGGGAACAATGTCATCTTTTTCATAGGAAAATTCATCTGCATACATTTGTTTTGTATGATCAGACATGTTTGCCTTCATAATCGTTGCTTTCAATTGTTTCATTGTATGGACCTCCTCTCTCTGTTTGGGCGGACACGCTCTGAGGCGGTCTGTTTCAAATCCGTCACTTCATAATCATCCAGCGCATACCAGATCGCTGATAATGTGTGCGGATCGATTTGAAATGCATCTTCCTCTAAACGTCCATCCTTATCTGCCTTATAGGTCAGTGATTGAAGTTCATAGATTGTATACGGACAAGCATCAGAGCAAATGATTTTCTTAAACCGTTTGATCTTTTTCGTATACTGCAAACGCGAGCCTTGGAACTTATGTGCTGCCACCATCTGAAATCCACGCTGCCGAAAATAGTGAATGGTTTTAGGCTCTGCTGCATCGGCTTTGATGAGTTCCTTTGATTCAATGAACTCTTTTAGGTCAACAGCTGTTTCATCATCTGTTTTCCCGCGGTCGTAATATTCCCAGTAAATATATAAGTACTTTTTTTCATGGTCGACGGCTAATCGAATGAGCGCATTGTATGATTCAACAAATCCAAAATCCATGCCTGCTCGTTTCAGCGGCCGGTCAATCTGCTGAATTGCTTCTAATACATCAGAATGATTTCTTACCTCAAATTGAGGAAAAACCTTTGTTCCATTGATGCCGAAATAGCCCTTCCTCGCAATTCGATAGAGGTCTGGGTCGTATTCTTTTAGCTCATCCAGCTGCTCCACATAGCTTTTAGGGAGAAATAGGTTATCTTCCGCTGTGGAGTGATGATAGTACGTATCCTTGATCACAACGGTGCGTTTTTTGTATAAGGTTTCGTCATCTAGGACAAATCGCTTCAGCTGTTCATCTCGAAAGAAATGTCTGTACGTCCAATTATCTTGACCAACAGGATTGGTCGATAACATCATATAAAGCGGTAAGGACGGATGCCTCAATCTTCCAAGCAGCTCTTTAAAGCCTTCATAAGAAACCTCTGAACACTCCTCAATCCAAATGATCGAGATGTTGTTGATTGATTTCAATTTCTCAGGCTTGTCCAGCCCTTTGAATAAGATGCTGCTGCCATTTCGAAACGTCAAGGCAAGCGGCGAACTGCGGCACTTCACCACATGATCGATGTCAAGATCGCTGACGATCTCTTGTAATAGAGAAAATGTTGATTCACGGTGCGTATCATATACTTCTCGAATGACAAGTGCTGTCCGTTTTTCTTCCAGCAGCTTTAAAATGAGTTTTAACGCAATGTGATAGCTTTTGGAGGAGCCGTAGCCGCCTACTAAAAATTGAAACTTCTGATTCCAATCGAATAGAAAATGTTCAAAGTGAGGATTGACTTCTTTTTCAATCAATGGCGTCATGAGTTATCCTCTTTTCGCTTGATCATGATGTGAAGATCTTCCTCTTTTTCTTCGCACACTGCTTTTTTTGTTTTTTCGATGGTCAGTTCAATTTGCTTTAGCCTTAATCTTCGTTCATCCTTCGCATGTGCGAGCTCTTCAAACTGTTTAATGAGACGCCTGAGCTCTCCCATTGCACGGGATTGGGCATTTAAAAAGGTGGCATGCCGATCCCATGAAAATTGAAACGAATATTCTTCTGTGCTGATTTCTTGTTCTGGCTGAATGCCTTCTACTGTTTCTTCTAATGAAGAAGGCATGTATGCCGCCTTTTTCAGCTCTTTGATCATGTCATCTTGATCTGACACATACATGATGCGCTGCGCCCGAATAATGGCAGCATATTGAATTTGAATTTGATCCCAGATTAAATCAAGCGATGTACGCCCGCCCATTTTCTCCATGATTTCAATTGTTTCATCTGAAAGAAACTGATTGAAGATCGAGTGTGCCTGCTTTGACGAACCTTTTTGCCTTTGCCATCCGTATCGTCTTTTCCATGATTTCACGGTATGGATCGAGACATTGTAATGATCAGCAATTTGCTGGTACGTCATCCCTTTCATATAATCTTGCTTGGCTCCTATCCGTTTATCTTTCATTTACATTCACCTGCCGCCTCCTTTTAATTCGAACGATTTCCTGTGAAGGAATCATTTGTGTAGGGCTAGCAAACATCCGTTTGGTCTTTCTAACTATAGGTGGCAACTGTAAGACAAGTGCTGCTCCATTTATTTTGTAAAAGAAAAAACGCCTATTCAGCTGCTTCGAATAGGCGTTCTTGTACTTTTTTGGACATCTTTGTCCGAGCTCTCTCCATATGTTTTTGGACAGTTCCTTTTTTCACATCCAGCATAACCGCAATCTCGCTAAACGATAATCCTTGTGTTGTGTGCATGAAGAATACGTCCTTTTCTCGATCCGTTAAAACGGACAAGGCTTCGTCAATTCGTCTTTTGTCCCGCTCGCTGACATCTCTTTCATTCTCTTGGATGAGGGTATATTCATGTGATAAAGCCTCTAACACTTCTGGATTTGCTAGGATGGTGCGCTGATAGACTGAACGTCTATCTAATCCTCTGCGTGCGCCTGGCTGTCTGCCAATTTGAAGCCATTCCACGACGTATTCGAGATCGCTGACCATACTGGCGATAATTTTTTTATCATGCTTCTCTTGATCTGACAGCTGTTTCTCTTCTTTTTCTCTATATGGTTCATATCTTTTTCTAGCATCCTTTAATGCTCGTTTGTATTCGATGAGTAAATCTTGCATATTGGCTCTCTCCCTTTTTTAAGAAAATAAAAAACGGACACCAATCAGTCCCCTTTTCATAGGGTCTTGATCAGTGTCCGCAGGCTTTCCGTCTTGGACGTATTATGTTGTGTTGTGATCTAGCTGATTTTAAAACCAATCTCGTGATCTACTCTTGCAAAGTGACCTTTTGCCGTTTGAATAATGGTTTTTCCATGTTCAGGTACATCCAACTTATAAGCCGTTCCTACATTCCCATCTAATACGATGACTTGAATTTTTCCTGTTTCCATCTCACCGACAAATGTCTGGTTTTCTTGAATGAATAATTGTTTTGGCTCGTTCATATGCTTGTCTCCTTATTTGGTGAGGATTTCGTGCCATCACCTATCGTATTTAAAATGATTTCAATTCTTGGACGCATACTATAAAACTGGGAAACTCTTAAATCGACAATCTGTAGAGGGACCTTATCCGCAATAGAATGAAGTGCTTCTTGAATATGTTGTAGTCTTGGCTGAAAGATGCTGACGTGCACCGGGCGTATCAAACCTTTTTCTGCGTATGTACGCTTGTTTTGACAGTCAGCTATGTCAAGCGGCATGTCGTCAAATAAGCGAATCTCGAGTGATAGTGCGCCTTTTATTTTATGCGGGCATTGTGCTTTTGCAGCTGCTCGTATTCTTTTTATCAATGTATCTTTTGTTAAAAACTCTGCCTCAATGATAAAATGGATGACCATGTTAGGATCTCCCGTCATCCTTTTCAAACTGACGGATGTCTTGTTCGTTTTTACTCGCTTTGAGCAAGCATTTGAGGATTGTTATAATTTGCTTCCATCGTTTCACGTCGCCTTGATTCCTCCTTTTTTGCTTCAGCGACCTTTGCCGCCAAGAGGTTCATGTATGTTTGCTTCTCTTCTACCGTGGCAAAAACAAACACCGGTTTCTGATGATGAAAGGTGATCCAGCCGCCAGCTTGGACTAAACAAAGCTGCGCTTCCTTTCTGGCATCAAACGTCATCTGATGTTTCATCTTCTTCAAATCCCTCCAGACTGTCCTCAATCTCTGTTTGATATCCATAACGTTTCATGTCATATGACCAGTAGCTTTTTGGATATCCAAAGTCATTCATCTGCGCTACCATTGGATGTTCAATATTCATTCTCTCCGTCTCCCCTTTTCTAAGAAATGGTCTTCCTTTAGAGAATTACTCATTTCGTGTAACTTTTGGTCAAAAAAAGCTCTTGAACACCCCTATTCAGCAGATCTGCAATATGCTTTGCGATTTCTAAGCTAGGCTTCGTTCTGCCCATTTCTATATTTGCATAGCCGCTCGTGTACTTATATCCTAATTTTTTCGCCATATAGGTTTGTGTTTTTCCTTGTAAAATGCGTTCTTCTCGTAAATGTTCAAGTTTCATCTTTCCACCTCTTACTCAATATGTGTAAGTTATATTCATTATGATAATATACACGAAACGAGTAAGTCAATCATTTTTTATTCTTTTTGTGTAATTATTTATCTTTTCCGTGTAATTCATGATAAAATTTACTCATAACATGAAAAAAGGTGTTTCCAATGGATAATTTGACTGGAAAGATTTTAACTGAATTAAGAGAGAAGCATGGATGGAGCAAGTCAACGGTTGCTAAAAAACTCGGATTAAAGGCGATGTCCACCTATGCAAATTGGGAATATGGCTTGAGAAAGCCCGACGGTGAGATGATTGTGAAAATCGCCGAGTTATATGGGGTCTCAACGGATTATCTTCTCACAGGTAAGGACAAAGGCGGAACTGATGCCGACCTTGCAGACGATCCTGATTTGCAAATTGCGTTTAAGGCTGCCTCCGATTTTTCCGAAGAAGCACGAAGACAAACCATCGATTTTATTCACTACATTAGAGAAAAAGAGAAGCAAAAAGGCCGTCAGCCAAAACAGCGAGACGACGATTGATGATCTCTTTTCATAAAGCTTTACATTGCTGGGATGAGCCCAGCTTTTTTTTATGCCTCTTTTTCCCCTAAAAAAGAGAAGGCATATGAATAATATATGACAATTTTCACCATAAATACTCTTTTTTCTACATAATTTTATTGACATATAATTCTATTATTATTAATATATGTATATACCAAAAAAAGGAGTGTTACCGATGAAAAAATTAATGAAAGCTTGTACATTGTCTTTAGCTGCTTTAGGTGCTCTTACGTTCTTTCAAACTGAAGGTGCTCATGCAGCTGCACAGCCAAAAGAACCAGTCATAGCAAAAGCTCCTATTATGAATAAAGTAATTACGTTGACCCGTACGCTTCCTGTAGGTTCTTCGATCGCCGTCTCTCTTCCAGCAAGCCAAATTACTGTGACGGGCGCAACTTATGCGATTCAATTAGATCAAACAGCTCCAAACTTCACTTGGATTCGTGCCGTACAACGCGGTTCAGTGACGGTTTCTTACTATAATTCACTTGGAGAACGTGTGATTAACTATATTACTGTTCGATAAGCCATATTGCTTTACATATGAAAAGGCGATGACTTCATGATCATCGCCTTTTTGTGTGTCTACATGTATATTCATAGACTTCATTTATCCAATGCTTGCCAACGACCATCTCTTATGTTAACTTTTAATAAAAATAAGTTAACATAATGAGAGGAGCTTATGATGGGAAAACAAATATCTTTGTCTTGGGAAGCGATGGCGGAGAAAGCGCTGAAAAATGAACGGATCACGCTGCAAGAAGGTCTAGACATTCTTGCAGCTGACGATAAAGAATTATTATCTATGATGCATGCAGCCTATCAAGTACGATTTCATTTTTTTCAAAACAAGGTGAAATTAAATATGATTTTTAACGCAAAAAGCGGTTATTGTCCTGAAAACTGTGGTTATTGTTCACAGTCGATCATTTCAAAAGCACCGGTTGAACGATATACAATGCTTGATCAAAAAACGATTGTGGCTGGCGCGCGTGAGGCGCTCAAGAGAAAAGCGGGGACTTATTGTATTGTCGCAAGCGGCAGAGCACCTTCTCACAGAGAGTTAGATGAGGTGACGGCAGCAGTAAAAGAGATCACTGAGACCATGCCTTTGAAGGTGTGTGCATGTCTTGGGTTATTAAATGAAGACAAAGCGAGGCGGCTGAAGGAATCAGGGGTTCATCGGTATAATCACAATATCAATACACATCAAGATCATCATGCTCACATTACGACAACTCATACATATCATGATCGTTTGTCGACCCTTGAGGAGGTCAAACAGTCCGGCATGTCACCTTGCTCAGGGGTTATTATTGGGATGGGTGAAACCAACCAGCAAATTGTTGAAATGGCTTTTGCGCTCAGAGCCCTTGATGCGGATTCAATTCCAGTCAACTTTCTTCATGCAATCGAGGGAACACCGCTTGAGCATCAAGAACGAACACATCCGATCAAAGCATTGAAAGTGTTGGCGCTCATGAGGTTTGTCAATCCAACCAAGGAAATTCGAGTATCTGGAGGCAGAGAGTTCAATTTACGGACGCTTCAGCCGCTTGCCCTTTATGCGGCAAATTCCATTTTCGTAGGCGATTATTTAACAACAAAAGGCCAGCAAGTCCAAACGGATCATCACATCATTGAAGATTTAGGTTTTGACATAGAAGAATGTGCGTTATAAAAAAAGTCTGCCGGTGAATCGGCAGACTTTTGGCAATAAGATTAGAATCTTTTATGGAAATCGACAGTGCCGCTTCCTTCCTCACGGTCAAAGCTGCCAACAAATGTCCAGTTAATATAGCCGCCGTCACCATTGTTGACGAACGTACCATCTTCAAATACCCAAATACCAAACGTAATACCATCATATTCAACACTATCATAGTAGACAACATTGTTCAGTCCGCTAAAGTCATGATCTTGGCTTAAGTTTTGGACAACTACGTTATAGTTTTGACCTGCTTCATAGAAGGCACTGTACGCCGCATTTTTTACAAATCCATCACGATTTTGTGATGATTTTACTGCTTGTTCAATTTTATCGGCAATGGCTACTGGGTCAATAGAGACACTTCCATCAACACCTGTTGTCGTCGCAGCTTCAGCCGTTTGACCAAAAGTCGTAAGAGATAGAGGGGCAGCAACCATTGACGTAGCAATCATAGAACTAACAACAAATTTGCTTGTTTTTCTCATTATTTCTAACTCCTCCTTTAATTGGTATGTTTATGTACTACCCCTTCCTCTGTCTCTTAAACACTAAATTATGAAAAAACTTCTTTTTCTACCAATTGAGAGGGTGATTTTACTGTTTAAAAGAGCTGAAACAACAAAAAAACTACTCTTTTATAAGAGTAGTTTCAGATTGTTGACAAAGGGCTAAAATGATCTTTATTTTAGCCCTTTGTCTTCTTTTCAGCTCAGCGTGTTTGAAAACCTTTGCAGTCTAGGAAGGACGAGCACCGGAGCGGAGCGAATTTGACATTCGTGAGCACCGGCGCGCAGACCTGACAACGAATGCGAAGGTTTGTCTACACGCTGAAACTACTCTTTTATAAGAGTAGTTTACAGCATTACATGAACAGGATAAATAAAATCACACCTAGGATAATTCGGTATATCGCAAAAGGCACAAGTTTGATTTTATTGATCAGTTTTAGGAAGAATCGAACAACAAAGAGAGCCACAACAAATGCACTCACAAAGCCGACGATAAAGAATGGCAGCATGTCTGTTGTTAAATATTCGGCATTTTTCACAAGTGTTAAGAAGCTTGCGCCTGCCATAATCGGCATCGCCATGATAAATGTAAAATCAGCTGCAGCACGGTGATTCAAACCAAGAATAACCCCGCCTGCAATCGTCGAACCTGAGCGAGAGAAGCCTGGCCATAATGCCAAACATTGAAACAGTCCGATATAAAGCGCCTGTTTGTACGTCATGTTATCGACAGAGCTTGTTTCTGTTTTACGTTTATTGATCCAGTCAGCGACAAGCATCAGCACTGCGCCTAAAATCAAACCGACAGCGACTGTTCTCACGTCAAACAAGTATTTATCAATATAGTCTTCAAATAAGAATCCTAAAATGACGGCTGGGACGAGTCCTACTGCAATTTGAGCAATAGTCAGCTTATGCCCGCTGCGCTTTTGTTCTTCGGTGATATTTTTCTTTAAGCCTAACAAGTTCAAAATACGATCCTTGAACACAATCATGACAGCTAAAATAGAACCTAACTGAATCACGACTTTAAATGTGTTTGCCGCCTCTGGCGTAATGATTTCCTTTGATTTTAACCATAGATCATCGACTATGATCATGTGACCTGTAGATGAGACAGGTGCATACTCTGTTAATCCTTCGACAATTCCTAAAACCAGTGCCACGAATAAATCCCATAGATTCATGATTTTCTTTCCTTTCAATTCTGATCTTTTGAACAGGCCAACCATCTATGTCCACATAAAGACAAGCTTTCTTCATCGAAAGCTCGTCTTTATGATACTATATTTTTTTCAAAAAAAGATTATGACATTAAACCTTTTCTTCTTTGTACAAATTGGATCGCATTTTGAACCAATCAAACAAGTGGGTCGTGATGACCTTCAGGACGGCATATGTTGGAATCGCGACAATGATTCCGACTACGCTGAACAATTTACCTGCTGTTAATAGAACAAAAATAATCGTGATCGGATGGATATGAAGGTTTTTCCCCATGACCTGAGGTGAAATAAATTTCCCTTCAATGAGCTGAACCACTGTCCAGACAATGATGAGTTTTAAAAGCATCACTGGTGATGTCACAAGCGCAATCACAATCGCTGGTGTAATCGCAATCGTTGGACCAAGGTAAGGCACCACACTTGTACATGCCGCAATGATCGCCAGCAGCAACGCATAGTCAAGTCCAATAATCAGATAACCGATTAAAAGAAGAACACCAATACAGAAGCTGACAATGATCTGTCCGAGAATATAAGAGCTCAGGCGATGGTTCATTTCGTGAAGCACGATATGTGTATGATCTCTAAACTTATTCGGAATAAATTTCAGGAAATAGTCAGGCAATTTTTTACCGTCTTTTAATAAATAAAACAGAATGAACGGAACGGTCACGATCGAAATGATGATTTCGGTGAGCGCCCCTAAGAAAGTCCCTACACCGGTAAAGGTGCTTTCCAAAATCTTCGTCGCTTGACTTGACGCTTTACTCACCAATTCAGAGACGTTAAAATTCATCGCTTTCTGCGCTTGATTAATAAAGTTGCTTCCCGTTAGTTGGCGAATCTGTTCTTCTACCGTATCAACATATTTCGGAAGGTTATGAAACAGACTCATCGTTTGTGCTTGTAAAAAAGGAATAATAGACACAATGGTCACTGTAATGATACCAATAATGACAATATATAAAAGCAAAATTGAAAAGATCCGTTTGACTCTAAACCTCTCTAACAAGTTGACAATCGGATTTAATAAATAATACACGACCCCCGTTAAAATAATCGGTAAGGCTATGGTTTTGACGAGTACAATGAGCGGTGTGAAAATAAAAGATGTTTTCATGAAAACAAGGATATTCAATCCGATTAATAGCAGGACGAGTAAAAAGAGAACAAACTTGTTATCAAGAAAAAATTTTCTAAATCGACTGCTCCACATTTGCATAGAATTCATATCGTTCCTCCAAACTCGGGCTATTTTATTAATAAATTGTACACTATCTGATCATGATATGGTGGTCATTGTTTCAGCTTTTTTTCCCATTTCGCAATGGACATCGCCCATATAATGAGAATCGGCTGTCCAATAAGCCTTATCCATAGCAAGGCCTGATCTGTGCTTTTTTGACCTGGAAATGGAATTCCCTCTCGTGCAGCAAATAAGTTTGCAGGGAAAATGAGTACAAGATAGACAGCCATGATTTTTGCTGCTGCAATCCTGACATTTGGCAAAAGCAGCAAGACAGCCAGCAGCCATTCAAGGCATGCAGTCGCATAGACTATCACATATGGAAATGGCCAGCCTGGCATCATACGGGCAAAGCCGCTCGGCTCTATCACATGAAAAATACCGGCTGCTATGAATAAAAGCGCAAAGACGTATGTACTTCCTATATGCAGGGTGCGCTTCATGTTCGTTTCCTCCTCTCCCTTCTATCAGAGTATTACCCGAATGAAGGAAGAAACTACCCACTTTTCGTACATTTATATCCTTTATGTAAGACGCATCAGACTATATAAAGGTTTCATCCGCTCTTCAATAAAAAGAATGTTCTTTCATACAAACGCTTTCAAAGGATGTATAATCAGAGAAAAGCAGAAGGAGGGAATGACATGATTCGATTTGCTGTCATCGGAACGAACTGGATTACAGATCGATTCTTACAGGCCGGTGAAGGAGCAGCTGATTTTACATGTACAGCAGTCTATTCACGGTCCGCTGAAAAAGGCCAGGCATTTGCCGAAAAATACGGGATTGATACAGTTTTTACGAACTTACATCAAATGGCGGAAAGTGATGCGTTTGATGCCGTGTATATTGCAAGTCCAAATGCCCTTCATAAGGAGCAGGCCATGTTGATGATGGAGCACCAAAAGCACGTTTTATGCGAAAAACCATTCGCCTCTCACCGAAAAGAAGTGGAAGAGATGATTGCTGCAGCGAAAAAACATCAAGTGTGTTTAATGGAAGCGATGAAAACGACATTTCTGCCAAACTTTCTGCAAATTAAACAGCATCTTGATCAGCTCGGGCCCATTCGGCAAGTGGTCGCTCATTACTGTAAATATTCCTCAAGATACGATGCTTACCGAAATGGCGAGATTCCAAATGCTTTTAAGCCTGAATTATCGAATGGTTCTTTAATGGATATCGGTGTGTATCTTGTCTACCCGGCGATCTATTTATTTGGTCTGCCGAATCAAATCACCGCGAGAGGCTATAAGCTTTCTTCTGGTGTAGATGGGAGCGGCTCTGTCCTTTTACAATATGACGGGCATCAAGCACTCCTTTTCCATTCTAAAATTTCAACGTCTCATTTATCTGCGGAAATTCAAGGAGAGGACGCCACGATGGTGATTGATCAATTCCACCGTCCTTCGCGTATCACGATCCACGATCGTCAAGGACATCAAACCGATATCTCTCTCAAAGATGATCAGCCAGCCATGTATTATGAAATCTGTCATTTTATTGAGTGTATTCAGCAAGGAATGGGTCAGTCTCCAGTCAATACATTTGCCTTATCTGTTCAAACCATGTCCGTCATGGACGAGGCGAGAAAACAAATGGGCGTGATGTATCCTGCCGATAGACAAAATGAATGGGGCATGAAATGATAAACAAAGGGCGAACATGATGTGTCTGTTCGCCCTTTGTTTTTTGTTTCAGATCCTTTGTTTATGTTGCCGCTAACACATCCGCAAATGCTTTCACATATGGAGGGAGATCCGGCGGACGTCTGCTCGAGACGAGGTGGCCATCTGTGACGACTGCTTCATCAAACCAGTCCGCTCCAGCATTTGTCATATCATCTTTAATACCAGGTGTACTTGTTACTTTTTTGCCTTGCAGGATTCCTGCTGAAATCAGCACCCAGCCAGCGTGGCAAATTTGCCCGATTGGTTTTGCCTTTGCATCAAATGAACGAACGATGTTTAACACTTCTGGATAACGGCGCAGTTTATCTGGTGCCCATCCACCAGGGACAAGCACAGCATCATATTCATCCGCTTGAATGGAATAAAAATCTGCATCAGATACAGCCGGCACACCGTATTTTCCGATGTACTCATGATTTGCTTTTTCTCCTACAAGATGCACAGTTGCCCCTTCTTCTCTTAAACGCAGAACCGGATACCATAGCTCTAAATCTTCAAAATCATCACTGACAAACGCAATGACCTTCTTATCTGATAAACGCATAACATCTCTCCTATTCTTTCGATTTCCTCTATTGTACGAGATGACCTCTTAAAAAGAAAAGCGGTTCCCCTTGAGGAGAACCACTTGATCTTATTCGCTGATCTTGAATTTTTTAATTAAATCACGTAATTCTTCCGCCATTTGGGAAAGAGTCGTAGATGAAGAACTAATCTCTTCCATAGAAGCAAGCTGTTCTTCAGCAGATGCGGCGATATCTTGGATGCTTGCTGAACTCTCTCGTGATACATCTGCAATTTCATTCACCGCTTTAGAAATTTGCTCTGATCCTTTTGAAAGCTCGCGTACTGTTGTATTCATTTCATTGATTCTTGTTGCGATTTCCGCTGTTTGCAGATTAATTTGTGAGAAGCTTTCTTTCGTTTGATCTGTAATGGAAAGACCATTCTTCACTTCTTCATTCACTGATTTGAACATATTTTGAGATGTTTCGATTTCAGATACGATTTCTTTCACAAGCTTTTCAATCTCTTTTGCTGAATCCGATGATTGAACTGCAAGTTTACGCACTTCTTCTGCGACAACAGAGAAGCCTCTGCCTGACTCACCTGCACGTGCTGCTTCAATGGCAGCATTGAGTGCAAGTAAATTCGTTTGATCCGCAATGCCATTAATCACGCCTAGAATGTTTGTGATATCTTTTGATTTATGCTCCAGCCCGTTGATCACCCCTTCAGCTTCTTTCACTGAATGGTCGATCGTCTTCATTTGGCCAACGGTTTGCTCCACAAGCTGTCCGCCTGATTCTGCAACTGTTTTTGATTGAATAGATGACGCTGTGATGACATCAGACGTTTCTGCGACTTCGTTCAGTCCTTCGTTCATTTGTTTTAAATGAGACGCGCTTTGCTCCACCATTTCGCTTTGATTTTCGTTGCCATTTGAGAATGATTCAATAGATGATGTAATATGTTCAGTTGCTTTTGTTGTTTGACCTGCACTTGCCGTCAGTTCTTCAGATGAAGAAGCCACGTTTTCTACAGATGTTTGTACAGCTTGGATGACATCTCTTAATGACTCACTCATTTCATTAAAGCTTGTGCCTAGCTGTCCAATTTCATCTTTTGACCGGACATCAATTTTTTCTGTTAAATCTCCCTCACTGATCTTCCTTGAGGAAGAGACAAGTATAGAAAGTGGTTTTGTAATGGAACGAATGATCAAGAAGATCAGAATCCCGCCAATGATGAGCGCGCCTGCTAAAATGATAGCGGCCATGTTAAAGACTGGCTGTGCAGCTTCTTCTACTTCCGTCACAAACATCGTACCGACAATTTTCCAGCCAGTCGCTTTGTTTGTGGTGAACTCCATTTGCTTTTCTTTTCCTTCAAACATATAACTCATAGAACCTTCATCTTGTGAATAAAGCTTTTCTAGCCATTCACCAGATAATTTGGATCCAGCTTTTTTCGTTGGATGGGCAACAAAGGTACGATCCGGACTTCCGATAAAGGCATAGCCTTGTTTCCCAATGTTTATGCTATTTGATTCTTTTACTAGATTCGCAATGTCTAGGTTCATTGCAATGACGCCTGATCCATCCTCTAACTTTTTAGAGATGGTGACCACAAGCGTACCTGTGGAAGCTGTTGGATACGGTGCTGAAACAGACAGCTCTCCGTTTTTCGCCCAGCCGTCTTTATACCAATCCCGCTCCGTTGCGACATAGTCAGCAGGCATTTTTTTATTAGGATATCTTGAAAACACTTTGCCATCACTTGAAGCGACAAAAATGCCTTCTGTGTCATCATTCATACTCATGAACTGCTCAAAGCGCCCTTGAATATCTGTCGTGCCTTTTTGCTTAAGCTTTTTCTCCGTGATCCATTTGCTAAAGAAATCGGCTGCGTCTGTTTTCACTTTCACAACCTTCGTAATATTTTTATCTAGCTGCTCTACGTTCTCCTTGGCGCTTTGCATGATTTGATCATTTAAAGAGGTGCTCGCCGTATGATATGAAGAGAATGCCAATACAATGATTGGGCATAAGAGAATAAATAAGAAAGAGAATACGAGCTTTTTTGAAATAGATGGCTTCCTGAAATACTGTATGAATTTCATAAAAAAGAAAACTCCTTTTAGTAAGATAGTATATATATCGGAAGTACTACTAGGTTGTTTACTTTTTTAATTTATTAAAGTCTAAATAAGTCCAAAACACCCAAATTATATGCATCGAATGGAAAAACACCTGACGTCAAAACGTCAGGTGCTTCCCTATATCTCTTACATTTTAAATTGTTTAATGAGCTCTCTTAGCTCTTCTGCCATCTGAGATAACGTGGCAGAGGATGAGCTGATCTCTTCCATAGATGCCAGCTGTTCTTCTGCGGATGCTGCGATATCTTGGAAGCCTGCGGAACTTTCTCTTGAAAGCTCTTTGATTTGATTCACCGCATGTGAAATATCATTTGAGCCATGCGAGAGTTCTTTGGCGGTTCCGTTCATTTGTTTCATTTGTTCTGTCATTTCTGATGTTTTATCGGTGATTTTCTCAAAGCTGACTTTCGTTTCATCTGTAATGTTTAATCCAGCTTGTACTTCACCTGCTACTTGTTTAAACATGTTCTGTGACTTTTCAATTTCCTCCACAATCTCGTTCGTCAGGCTTTCAATTTCCTTTGAAGAGCTTCCTGATTGCTCTGCCAGCTTACGAACTTCTTCTGCAACAACAGAGAAACCTCTGCCTGCTTCTCCTGCCCGAGCGGCTTCTATCGCAGCATTTAAAGCAAGGAGATTGGTCTGGTCAGCAATGCCGTTAATGACACCCAGAATGTTAGTAATATCCTTTGATTTCTGCTCTAAGCCTTGAATAACAAGCTCTGCTTCTTTCACTGCCTGCTCGATGGTTTGCATTTGACCTGCTGTTTTTTGAACGAGTTCTCCACCAGCCTGAGCCGTTTTGCTCGAATCAATCGACGATTCCATCATATGTGAGGTCGTATCGACCATATGGGATAAGCTGCGATCCATTTCGTTCAACTGGACTGAGCTTTTTTCGATCATATCATTTTGGTGTTCAGTGCTGTTTGAGAACTGTTCAATAGACGATGTGATATGCTCAGTCGCTTGGGTGGTCTGTCCTGCACTTGCTGTTAATTCTTCAGAAGAGGCGGCCACATTTTCAATGGAATTCTGAACAGCTTGAATGACGTGTTTCAGCTTTGCTGACATCTCGTTAAAGCTCTGCGCAAGCTTCCCGATTTCATCGTGCGTACGAACTTCAATATGCTGGGTCAGATCACCCTGACTGATTTTCTCAGCCGATTCAGAGAGCTCTATCAGTGGCTTTCGAATCGATTTAATAATAAAATAAATCGCGATTCCGCCTATGGCCATCGCAGCTGCCAGTATGATCATTGTTAAGTCGAGAACTGGCTGTGCAGCTTCTTTGACTTCGCCCGTATACATTGTTCCAGCAAGCTTCCAGCCTGTTGCTTCATTTGTGTCAAAAAACATTTGCTTCGGCTGTCCATTGTATTCATATTTGAAGCTGCCTTGTTTTTTATCATACAATTTCGAGATGAAATCACCTGTCAATTTCGCCCCAGGCTTGTCTGTTTTATGGGCAATATAATGCTGATCTGCAGTCGCGACAAACGCATAGCCTTCTTTGCCAATTTTGATGCTGTTTGTATCTTTCACGATCGTGTTCAAGCGCACATTGATCCCAATCACACCAGAACCATCTGCTAATTGTTCTGATATTGTGATGAGCAGGTCATCTGATGACTTGTCGACAAAAGGATCTGAAATGATGAGTTTCTCATCTCCCATCGATTGTTGAAACCACGATTCGTTTTTTGCGCTCGAGGCACTACCTTTGTGAATCTTGGAATATTCAGTTAGTTTACCATTTTGATCTGCAATGAATACTTCCACCACATCTTCATCTGTTTCCGATAATTGCTCTAATTTCACCTTGAGTAAATCCTTGTTTTTAGAAGCCAATTCACTCTTTTTCACCGATTTGGCTAAATAGGAAACGATATCAATTTTAGGCTGTACATCTTTATTAATGAGTTCGTTTAATTGCTGAACACCATTTGCAGCACTAGACATAATCTCATCATTGAGAGACTTTGAGGCCACTTCATAAGAAAATGCTGCCAATACGAGAATTGGCACTAGGAGAATCGCTAAGAATGCAGTAATTAATTTCTTCGACATTGTAAAGTGCTTAAAAAAGTTGATTTTTTTCATGACTCTACTCCTTTTGAATTATGATTTGTGGTCTTTCCCTTCTATTCTTAGGTAATACGAATTATTTTTCAAGACTCAATGTTCTTAAATTAATCAAAATGAGTAAATTCACCTATTTCTTTTGATTTATTTAATGAAAAAAGAGCCCTCTAGCTGAAGGGCTCTTTTCATTATGTCTATTCGACTTTAAATTTGCTGATCAAATCACGCAATTCTTCTGCCATTGATGAGAGCGTAGCAGAGGATGAGCTGATTTCTTCCATTGATGCCAGCTGTTCTTCCGCTGAAGCCGCAATGTCTTGAATGTTTGCGGAGCTTTCACGTGAGACGTCTGCAATCTCACGGACAGCCTCTGACACATGGGCAGAGCCATTTGAAAGCTGGATAACCGTTTGATTCATCGTTTGAAGCTGGTCAGAAATTTCTTTTGTCATTTCGAAAATATTATGGAAGCTGGCTCTTGTTTGTTCAGTGAAGCTTAAGCCTGATTGAACTTCTCGATTCACCGCAGTGAATACTTCCTGTGATACATCGATGTCTTGAACGATCTCTTTAATCAAATTCTCGATTTCTTTCGCCGAATTGGCTGATTGAACAGCCAGTTTTCTTACTTCTTCTGCTACAACAGAGAAGCCTCTGCCAGATTCCCCAGCTCTTGCTGCTTCGATTGCTGCATTTAGCGCAAGTAAATTCGTTTGGTCAGCGATTCCATTGATGACACCTAGAATTTGTGTAATGTCTTTTGATTTACTTTCAAGAGCGCTGATGACATTCTCTGCTTTTTTCACGGATTGATCAATGACATTCATTTGAGAAGCGGTTTTTTCCACAAGCTGTCCGCCTTCCCCTGCGATATCTGTTGATTTGATCGATGAAGCAGTAATGGATTCAGCCGACTCATTCATGTGCTGAAGGCCTCGGTTCATTTCTTCTAACTCGTCTGAGCTGGATTCGACTTTGTCATTTTGACTTTCATTTCCATTGGAGAATTGTTCAATGGCTAGTGTAATATGCTCTGTTGCTTTACTTGTTTGACCTGCGCTGGCGGTCAGTTCTTCTGATGAAGAAGCGACATTTTCGACTGAGGTTTGGACGGCACCAATGAGGGTTCTTAATGAGTCAATCATTGTATTAAAGCCTTTCCCAACTTGGCCAATTTCGTCATCTGATTGAATCTCAAGCTTATCGCGCAAATCACCTTCGCTGACTTTTTTCGAGAAGCGGGCAAGGTTGGATAATCTTTTAGATATAGAGCGGACGATAAAGAAGATGAGGGTACCTGCTACGATAAGTGTCACACTGAACACAATAATGGCTGTATTGAAAACGGGCTTTGCTGCCTCTTCTACTTCTGATACGAGCATCGTTCCACCGATTTTCCAGCCGGTTAATTCATTGGTCACATACGCAACCTTTTTATCTATCCCTTTGAGTGTGTAGCTGCCGCTTCCTTCTTTGTTTTTAAAAATAATATTTGCCAGATTCTCATTGACCTGACTTCCTGGCTTTTGGGTCGGATCTGCTAAAACTGTTTTATCTCTCTCCATGATGAAGGCATAGCCTTTTTGCCCAATTTTGATTTCTTTTAACTTTTGCAGCAGGGTGTCAATTTCCATATCAAGTCCAATAACACCTGAACCATCTTTCATTTTTTGAGTAATGGTGATGACCATTTTGCCTGTGGAGGCTGCTACATATGGTTTTGTGATGACTTGTTTGCCGTTTTCTGCATTGAGCGCTTCTTGATACCATGGACGCTCTCTTGGATCGTAGCCATCAGGCATCTTTTGAACAGGATATTGCATAAACAATCCCTTTTCGGAACCTGCATAGATAGCAGAAACATCTTTTTCATTAATTTTTCCAAATTGCTGCAATTCTTTAATGGTCGCATTTCTATTTTTTTCTTGAAGATTAGACGCTTTGAGTGAGTCTGTAAACAGGGTCACAGCATCTGCTTTGTTTCCTATATTCTCATTGATTAAGGTATCAAATGCATTGACTTGACTCATCGCACTGCCCATAATCTGTTTGTCTAGCTCTGTCTTTGATGTAAAAAATGCACTAATTGTCAGTGCAGTGGTTGGCAGGATAAGGACTACCAAAAAGGCAATAATTAATTTTTTTGAAATGGATGGTTTTTTTAACCATTGGATCATTTTCCCCATTTTCTCTTTCCCCCTTTACTTCTCTAAAGTTATTATCGGATGAAAGGTTTATTTTTACAGGCTGAAAACGATGTTTAAACATAAAAAAAATACCCAGACAATTCTGGGTATTTTTTCATCATTTTTTAATCAATTTTAAATTGACTTGTGAGCTCTTTTAGTTCCTCTGCCATGTTAGCAAGTGTCACAGAAGAAGATGAGATTTCTTCCATAGAGGCCAGCTGCTCTTCAGCAGAAGCCGCAATGTCCTGAATGTTTGCCGCACTTTCTCTAGAGACTTGGCGCATCTCCTGCATAGCTTGTGAGACAAGCTTTGAACCGCTCGATAGATCAATCGCTGTATCGTTTAATTGAGTCAGTTTTTTCGACATTCCTTCTGCCGCCTCATAAATGTTCTGGAAGCTTTCTTTTGCTTCTTCTGTCATACCGAGTCCTGCATGTACTTCTCGATTGACCGTTTTGAACATATCTTGAGATTTAGCAATTTCTAACACAATTTCTTGAATGAGCTTTTCAATTTCTTTCGCTGAATCTGCGGATTGGACAGCTAGTTTTCTCACTTCTTCTGCAACGACGGAGAAGCCGCGTCCTGATTCACCTGCTCTTGCTGCTTCGATGGCTGCATTTAGCGCAAGTAAATTCGTTTGATCTGCAATGCCGTTAATAACATTTAAAATGCTCGTAATATCTTTAGACTTGTATTCTAATTGTTTCATGACTTGTTCTGCTTCTTGTACAGATGTATCAATATGTTTCATTTGGCTCGCTGTGCTTTCAACAATTCGGCCGCCTTGACCAGCCGCCTCTGTCGATTGAAGTGAGACAGCAGCCACTTCTGATGACGTATGTGACATGTCTTGTAATCCTTCATTCATTGCCACAAGCTGGTTCGTACTAGATTCGACTTTCTCGTTTTGTGCTTCATTTCCATTTGAAAATTGTTCAATCGACATCGTGATATGCTCGGTTGCTTGACTTGTTTGGCTGGCACTTGCCGTCAGCTCCTCGGAAGCGGAAGCCACATTGTCGACAGATTGCTGTACCGCTCGAATGACGTCACGGAGGGATTCACTCATTTTGCTAAAGCTTCTTGTCAGCTCTCCTATTTCATCCTTCGATTTGGTTTCAAGGGTTTCGGTTAAATCCCCTTCACTCACTTTGTTTGAGAAATCAACAAGCTTTCGAAGTCCAATTGTGATGGATCGAACGATAAAGAAGATCGCAACGCCGCCAAGGATAAATGAAGAAATTAAAAGAATAATGGCAGAATTCCAAACTGGCTGTGCTGCTTCTTCTGTTTCTGATACAAACATCGTTCCAGCAATTTTCCAACCTGTTAAATCATTTGTCACAAAAACAAGACGCTTTTGTTCTCCTTTATTCTCATAAGTTGACGTTCCTTCTTTTCCGCTGTAAAGGATAGATGAAATATTTTCAGTGACCTTAGATCCTGACTTTTCTTCTGGATGAGCCACAATTTGTTTATTTTTATTCGCAATAATTGGATATCCTTGTCGTCCAATTTTAATCTCTTTTATTTTATCGACAATGTCTTGCACATCAATGTCAATTCCGATCGCTCCCGACCCGTCCTTCAGACGCTGGGCAATCGTGACAACCATGCCGTTTGTTGTGGCCGAGATGTACGGATTGGTAACAACTGGATTACCACTCTCATCCTGCATAGCTAGTTGATACCAATCACGCGTTGTTGGATCATAGCCTTTTGGCATGTCTACTTTAGGAAACTGAATGAAATCACGCTTTTTACTTGCTGCATAAAAGCCAACCACATCATCTTCATTGATTTTACTGTATATCTCGAAATGCTCATACAGTTCGTCCTGGTTGTTCTTCTTAAAGTCTGCAGCAGTAGATGTTTCAGTAAAGAGTTTTACTGCGTTTTCCTTATTGATAAGCTTTTGCTGAATCATGTCATTCAGTTCATTGACTCTTGTGTTTGCTCCGTACATGATTTCATGATCTAATTCTTCTTTGGCAATCTGATATGAAATCGTACTGAGTGTAATAATTGGCAAGACAAGAACGAGCGTGAATGAAATAATCAGTCTCTTAGAAATCGATGGTTTTTTCAACCATTTTATTGCATTTTTCATGTTTTTCCTCCTTTTAAACGATATGTTATATATCGGACATCTTCATATTATTTTCATGTTTTTCAAATAAAAAGGATGCCTTTTTGTTTATTTTCACAAATTGATTCCTTGCCCAAGCACCCTGCATACGCTAATACAAAAGGGGGCGCTTTTCATATGATTATCCTTTCAGGAAAGCCAGTGACAAATGAGCAGCTGGCTTCATTTCAGCTAGAGGGACAAAAGCGGATCATTTTGATGCAGTTACAAGCCTCAAATGATACGTTCCGCTACAGGCAAGCATCTGATTTGTTATTTGAGGTCACATTGAGATCGAACATTATGAATGCTGCAAGAGATTTGCATAAAAGTGGTGCCTCATTTGCCATCTTCCAAAAATCTCGTGCAAATGATGCCTTTTGGCGTGTATCGGAAGCAGGAGCACTAGAGCTGCGCTATCAAGTGGAACCATCTAGAGGAATTAAAGACATTTTTGAAAACGGCTCACAATATGCATTTGAATGTGCCACCGCCATTGTGATCGTGTTTTATATGGGGGTCTTGCAAACGGTAGGAGACGAGAAGTTTAACCGAAGGCTTCGCAGCTTAACCCTGTATGACTGGCATTATGATACATTGTCGATTTATACAGAACGCGGGAATGACTTTATCTATGGGGATTGCTTATATTTTGAAAATCCAGAGTTTAGCTATCAGCAGTCACAGTGGCGCGGGGAAAATGTGATTTACTTAGGAGAAGATCAATATTACGGACATGGACTTGGGATTTTAACAGCAGCAGAAATTATCGACAAATTGAATAAGAGAAGGCGGCCAGGTGCTGTTCAATCTGCTTATCTATTGCCGCAGACCACCCGGATGGATGTGATTTATCTCAGGCAAATGTTTGGCAGCTAAAAAAAGCCTCTTGTCTATTGGTTATGACAAGGGGCTTTTGTATGCCTTGCGTTTACGATAATCTTGCAGCGTGCCAAGCATCGTGTTCACAAGGATCTCCATTTTTTCTAAGTCTTTTCTTGTGACCGGCGGATCGTGCCGGCTCCATTTTACGTAACGAACAAAATAGTAATGACGAATGGGCGTAAGGACGGCAGAAGAGTACGGAAATTCATCAAACCAAAATTCAATTTGTCCTTTTTTTCGGTATAAATGCTTTAAGATGTCCATCCTTTCACACCACCCAACATGAATTTATATGTGCATCAGTTCATGCATGATCTCCTCAACGGTTAAAATCGAGTGAATACGGCTAACGCCCTGTCCTGCCCAAAGAGCCATTTGATCAGGGTTTCCTGCAGCCGCGGCTGCTTTTCGCATCGGTGTCGTCCATACATGCTGAACCGGATAAGGAAGAACCCTATCTTCATTCTGTCTTTCTTCCTCCATCCACTGATTCACAATACCTCTTGCTCTTTTCCCAGAAAAAAGCCTCGTGATCTTTGTTTCACTGCTTTCTGCCTGTAAAATCGCCTTTTTGTATACGTCTGCCGCAGCACTTTCCTGGCTGGCTAAAAATCGTGTGCCGATTTGAACCGCATCCGCTCCAAGCGCTAGAGCGGCTTTCACACCTGCTCGTTCTGTGATCCCGCCTGCGGCGATCAATGGCACATGACAGAGCGGCTTGACGTCAGAGATCAGACTAAAGAGTCCCACCAGGGCATCTCCTTTTGCAGGTAAAAAGGTACCTCGGTGACCCCCTGCTTCACTTCCTTGCAGAACAATGGCATCCATCCCTTTTTCCTCTAAAAGCAGTGCTTCCTCTTTTGTTGTGGCGGTTCCAATTAAAAAGACCCCCTTTTGTTTTAAGCGATGAATCGTTTGTTCATTTGGACAAGCGAAGGTAAAGGAAACGACTGGTACGTCTTCTTCCTGAATAATGTTGATTTTCTGTTCAAAATCATCCCACAATTCCTCTTGGCTCGGCAGCCTATCAGCGGCTGGTCGTGCAGGCAGTCTCTTCTCCCAAAATACCACATCCTCTTTTTTGACTTCAGGAATTGGCTCTGGTACAAATACATTGACCTGAAACAGGCGAGTTGTCAGCTGTTTGACCTGTCTGATCTGCTGCCTCAAATTGTCAGGCTGCACATATCCACTTGCCAAACTGCCAAGTCCCCCGTACTGTGAAACAGCGGCTGCCAGCTGCGATGTCACGGCTCCTCCTGCCATTGGCGCTTGAATAATTCCATATTTGATTTGCAGTAATTTCGTGATATCTCCCATTTATTTCCCCCATCTCTTATTCGTTTGAAGACACCTGTATATAAAAATGGCGATGTCTCGGCCCGTCAAACTCACAGAAATAGATTCCCTGCCATGTGCCAAGTACAAGATCACCATGATTGATGAGAACATGCTGCGTAGCACCCATATAGCTCGCTTTCATATGTGCGGCTGTATTTCCTTCCATATGGCGGTCCTTCGGATGTTCCCACGGAAAGACTTCGTCAAGCCGGCGGAGCATATCTCGTTTCACATCTGGGTCCGCATTTTCATTAATGGTCATCCCTGCTGTCGTGTGAGGACAGTAGATAATGACGGTTCCGTTTTGAATACCTGTTTCCTTGACATATTGATGGATCTCGTTCGTCACGTCGATCATCTCATCGCGTCTGTCTGTTTGTACATTGATTTTTTTCATATGAGCGGCTCCTTTTTGTCATTTCTATAAAACCATACCCTTTTTATGTGAAATAAATCACTGCTTATCGGCAGAAGGCATTCTCTTACCTAAAGTTTACCAACTAAAAAAACCTCGTCAAGTGTTACGAGGTTTTTAGAAAAAGTGAACCTTTTTGATTTCAATGGTCCGAATATGATGGTCTTCTGCATCTATGATGGTAAATTCACAGCCTTCTGCTTCAATCGTATCTCCAATCTCAAAATCAAATTTATGTGTCATCATCCAGCCAGCAATTGTATCAACATCATCATTCTCAATGGCTAAATCCAATAAATCATTTACTTCATCAATCAAGGCTTTCCCATCCATTACATAGTGGAAGTCACCTTTTTTGACGATATGAGGTGTTTCATCTTGATCATATTCATCCCGAATTTCGCCCACGATTTCTTCTAAAATGTCCTCTACTGTGACAAGTCCGGCTGTTCCTCCATATTCGTCTACGAGCACTGACATATGAATTCGTTCCTTTTGCATCAAAATGAGCAATTCTTGAACAGGAGTACTTTCAATCACCCGAATCACCGGACGCATTAAGTCTTCAATCGTCACATCTTGATTCAGGAAGCTCGCCTTAAACACATCTTTGCTATTGATGACACCAATCACATGATCTTTGTCTTCTTTAATAACAGGGTAGCGTGTGTATCTTTCGTTCAGCATATAATGCGTCATGTCTTCAAGCGTCTGTTCAACCTCTATGGCTGAAATTTCTGTACGAGGGATCATGATCTCTCTCGCCACCCGGTTATCAAATTCAAAAATTTTATTCACATATTTGTACTCAGATTGGTTAATTTCGCCCTTCTCATAGCTTTCAGATAAAATGAGACGCAATTCTTCCTCACTGATCGCCACTTCATGTTCTTTGACAGAATGAAAACCGAATAATTTCACAATGCCTCGTGCCGCCCCATTTAATGCTTTAATAAACGGGTACATGACTTTATAGAAAAAGATGAGTGGCTTTGCTGTCACAAGGCTGACGGCCTCTGCCTTTTGAATGGCAATCGTTTTAGGCGCCAGTTCTCCCACAACGACATGTAAAAACGTAATGATCACAAATGCGATGATAAACGATAGGATGTCGGTTAATGCGGAATGAAGCCCTAATTCCTCAAACAGCGGATGCAGAAAATGCTCCACCGTCGGCTCGCCCAGCCACCCTAAGCCTAAAGCGGTGATGGTAATTCCGAGTTGACAGGCGGATAAATATTCGTCGAGATTTGATATGAGCTTTTGTACGTGGATGGCTCTCTTATCACCGCTTTCAATCAGCTGATTGATTTTAGAGCCTCTAATTTTCACAATCGCAAATTCAGTGACAACAAAAAATGCTGTCGCAGCAATGAGTAATATGACTAAAAATACGTTTAAAATATACAAAAAAACCCTTACCTAACAATGGTAAGGGCTCACCTCCTCTGGCATCAATTAATCATTACGGCCATTTAGGAAGATCATTACAAAACGGAGCAATTCAAACAAGGAAACAAGGGCCGCTGCGACGTACGTAAGAGCTGCAGCATTTAACACCTTGTTCACGCCTCTTTCTTCACTGCTTCTAATGATTCCTTCTGAAACAATGATATCTTTTGCACGAGAACTTGCATTAAACTCGACAGGCAATGTCACAAGCTGAAAAAACACAGCCGCTGAGAACAAAATGATCCCAAGCCCGATTAAGTTAAGGCTGCCAAGCAAGATTCCTCCAAGGAAAAGAAGCGGGGCAACACCAGATGCAAAGTTCACGACAGGAAAGATCTTATGTCTCAAAACAAGCGCACCATAGGATTCCTGATGCTGCAAGGCATGTCCAACCTCGTGTGATGCGACTGAAATGGCCGATATGGAATGGCCGTAGTACACAGGTTCAGATAAGCGAACCACACGCTGCGTAGGGTCGTAATGATCAGTCAAAGTTCCTCTTACCGGTTCAACAGGCACGTCGTATAACCCGTTGCGATCTAAAATATATCGAGCGGTTTCCGCACCTGTTTTCATACTGGATGCTTCAACCTTTGAATACTTTTCAAAATTATTCTTTACTTTAAATTGTGCCCAAAATGACAATCCCAATGCGGCAAATGTTAAAAAATAAAAAAACAGCATGCTCATCAGCTTCCTTTTTATTTTATATATTTATTTACAATTTTAATGACTTTTATGTAACGTGTACAGAAAAAAGCACTAGGTCTTTTTAAGGGGAACAACTGCGCCAATAAAAAAGAAGAACACACCTAAGCATGCTGTATAAAAGGTCACCGTTCCGTATAGGTCTTGAAAAAAGTGCAGCCAAGAAAAATCACTCATAAAATGATTCACAGCATTTAAGTCAAACACGAGCAAGATCACAGCTGATGATAAAAAGTGCGCACCGATAAAAAGAAGTACGGTCTTTTGAACGAACGACATTCGCATTCCCTCCTTCTTCTCTCTTATTTTAAGATATGGGATCTGTTTCAATACATGACGAAGATGAAAAAATGTTCCTCAATCGGGCATACTGACATTAGCAGTCTCCTGAAAGGAAGAGTCCGATGAAATCAAATCGTATCTTTATCGCTTGGCTAAGGTGGCCACTCTATCTTCGAATTGCCATCATCATCTGTTTCTTGCTTCTTTTTTTTGGACAATTAATCGTTTTGCTTGAACCGAAGCAGTATCATACGATCTTTGATGGGATCTGGTGGGCGCTCATTACAGTCTCTACGGTAGGCTATGGTGATTTTGTGCCGCAAACCATGCCTGGACAAGTAGCGGGTATGGCTCTGATTTTGATCGGCGCAAGCTTTGTCACAGCTTATTTCGCCACGCTTGCCGCCGCTGTGTTCAGCAAGCAGCACCATTATGTAGAAGGAAAGGTCGCCTTTAAAGGGAAAGGACATCTCATTATCGTCGGCTGGAATGAGAAAACGAACAAACTGCTTCAGTCGTTTCAAACAATTGATCCAACTATGCCGATTGTGCTGATTGATGACTCCTTGAAGGAAGGGCCACTTTTAGAGAATGTTCATTTTATTAAAGGGCATGGCACCGAAGATGTCACACTTCGCAAAGCCAATATTACCGGTGCAGATGCACTGATGATTACCGCAGATCAGCACGAAAATGAAGTGACAGCTGATATGCAGAGTGTTTTAACATTACTTGCAGCAAAAGGATTAAACCCTTCGCTATACTGTTTAATTGAAATCTTAACAGATCGTTACGTAAAAAATGCCGAGCGTGCTGGAGCCAATCAAGTCATTCATACCTCTGACGCAGTCAATCATTTAATGGTCGAACATTTTCTTCTAAAGGAACAGTTCAAAGCCTTAAAGAAAAAAAGACATATGACCTTGCATAAACACGTCACCATCATACCGGTTCCAGCTTCGTTAGCCGGAGAAACATTCTTAACAGTGCTCCATCACTTTTTAGAGCATCATGTGATCATTGTCGGTGTACAAAAAAAAGAAGGACCCATGATGAATCCTCCCTTTGGATATGAGCTTCATCCAGAGGATGAACTGATCAGCCTTTAAAGCAGTGCGTCTTCTAATTCCTTGACGAGTGAAAAGCCAATCTCAGTATAAGCTTTTGATACATCTCCATCTTTCTCTTTTGGTTCTTGGAATTGATTAAAGGATGCCCCCACATTTCCAACCATCGCATGATCATCTAACTTATCTTGATATACATGCTTTAAGAGAAATGGATCTCCCATTTTCACCACAACGCCTGGCTGATCCAGCTGGCCTTTTTCGGCTGTAAAAGGAACTCTGAGAAAAGTATAGCCATCACGGTTATCAATTTTATAATCAAAGTACCCGTGATCATAATCCCAGTTGCCATTAATGACATAACCGAGCGGCTTCATGGTCTCTTCTAAATGGTAAAGTGAAAAGCTTTCACCAGGCAGCCTGGATGGTACATGAATCATACGAAACCCTCCTTTTTGTATAATAGGGTTCGTTAAAGAGAGGAATTCATACATTGCCCCTCGTGATTTGTACATTGTTTGTAAAAGCAGCATCAAATAAGCTTTGATTGGATAATTGATTCGTCTCGTTCACACTGCCAGCACATTCAGTATCTTTGACAGCACTCATAGAACAAATACGTCCGACATTGCCAAAGTTGACGATTGCATGACCAGAAATATCGTGAATGTAAATATGATTCGTTCTCATGTTTCACTCTCCTCTACTCATTATTCTATGTACAGAGCATGAGGAAGCTTGCACAGGAACCATGAGAAAACAAAAAAGGCACACCCCTTATCAAAAGGTGTGCTTTTTCATTCTTACGATTGTTTTAGACGGCTTTCAAGCTCGGCTTTTTTCTCTTCGAAGCCTGGTTTTCCTAATAAAGCAAACATATTCACTTTATAAGCTTCTACTCCAGGCTGGTCGAATGGATTGACGCCTAGTAGATATCCAGACATCGCACATGCTTTCTCAAAGAAGTAAACGAGGTATCCGAATGTATAAGCATCCATCTCAGGAATTGTGACGATAAGATTCGGTACTTTTCCATCTGTATGAGCAAGCATCGTTCCTTCAAATGCTTTTTTATTAACGAAATCAACCGTTTTTCCTGCTAGATAGTTCAAGCCATCAAGGTCTTGTTCTTCTGCTTCAATGACAAGCTCATGGCGAGGTTTGTCTACATTGACGATTGTTTCAAACAAGTCTCTTCTTCCTTCTTGAACATATTGACCAAGTGAATGAAGATCTGTTGAGAAGTTCGCAGATGAAGGATAAATTCCTTTTTCATCTTTTCCTTCACTTTCACCGAATAATTGCTTCCACCATTCTGCAAAGTATTGCAGGCCTGGCTCATAGTTAATCAGCATTTCAATCGTTCTGCCTTTATTGTAAAGGACATTACGGACGACAGCATATTGGTATGCCGCATTCTCAGAAAGCTCAGATGAAGCGAAGTCTTCGCTTGCTTTTGCCGCGCCTTCCATCATCTGATCAATGTCTGCACCGCTCACAGCGATTGGCAATAGACCAACTGCTGTTAATACAGAATAGCGTCCACCTACATCATCAGGGATGATAAATGATTCGTAGCCTTCTTCAGTTGCTAATGTTTTCAGTGCACCGCGTGCCTTGTCAGTTGTCGCATAAATACGTTTTTTCGCTTCTTCAGCACCGTATTTTTCAATGAGGAGCTTTTTAAAGATGCGGAACGCAATCGCTGGCTCTGTTGTTGTTCCAGATTTTGAAATGACGTTAATAGAGAAATCTGCATCTTCCAATAGATCCATCACATCTGTTAAATAAGAAGAACTGATGTTGTTTCCAATAAAGATGATTTGCGGCGTCTTGCGTTTGCCTTTTGGCAGCGTGTTATAGAAAGAGTGGTTCAAAAATTCAATCGCCGCACGTGCGCCGAGATAAGAGCCGCCGATTCCGACAACAAGCAAGACATCAGAGTCAGACTTAATTTTATCTGCACTTTTTTTAATGCGGGCAAATTCTTCGCGATCATATTGCTTCGGTAAGTCAACCCAGCCTAAATAATCATTGCCTGCACCCGTTTGTTCATGAATATTATGATGGGCCACCTTCACAAAATCTTTTAAATATGTAAGCTCATGTTCTTGAAAGAAAGGTAACGCTTTCGAGTAGTCAAATTGAATATGTGTCATCGCTTGTAAGCCCTCCATTACGTTAGTTCTGTCCCTTTCACTTTAGCGGAACTAGCTATTGAAATCAAGTGATCGTCACTGGCATAGCAAAAAGCCGTTTCTCTCTATGAGAAACGGCAAGCAGGATTATAAAGAAGCTTTCAAAATAGAAAGAATGTCATCACGACCAAGTTTCATAAAGTTACCAAAACCACCGTATTCCATTTCTTTCGCCGCAATGTCGGCAATTTTGTCCAGCTGATCTTCACCAATGTCATAATCCGCTAAACGACTTGGTGCACCGAGGCTTGTCCAGAAGGCTGACAGCTTGTCGATGCCTTCTAATGCGATATCACGATCTGATTTTCCTTCTGTCTCGATGTCAAACATGTTCAGCATGAGGTTTTTAAAGCGTTCCACATTGTGATCGAGTGTATGACGCATCCAATTTGGGAAGAGGATGGCAAGTCCGCCTGCATGCGGAATGTCATAGACAGCCGATACCGCATGCTCAATCGTATGGGACGCCCAGTCTCCAAAGTAGCCCATTTGCAGCGTGCCATTTAAAGCGATCGTTCCTGCATAAAGGATCGTTTCACGGTGCTCATAGTTTTGTAAGTCTTCAAGCAGTTTTGGTGCTGTCTCGATGACTGTTTGAAGAACAGCAAAACACATTCGATCCTGTAGCGGCGTGTTTTTTACATTATGGAAGTATTGCTCGAAGACGTGGCTCATCATATCGACCATGCCGTACACCGTCTGGTTTTCTGGCACAGAATATGTATGCTCAGGGTCTAGAATGGAAAAAGCAGGATGAGTGACTGAACTGCCCCACACATATTTTTCATTTGTTTCCCAGTTTGTGATGACAGAGTCTGGATTCATTTCTGAACCGGTTGCTGCAAGTGTCAGTACTGTGCCAAATGGCAATGCTTTTTGAGCGGTTGTTTTCTTAGAGATAATGTCCCACACATCTCCGTCATACTCTGCTCCGGCTGCAATCGCTTTTGTACAGTCAATCACACTGCCGCCGCCAACAGCTAATAAGAAATCAATTTTTTCATTTTGGCAGATGTCGATTCCCTTTTCCACTGTGGTAAGGCGCGGGTTTGGTTCAACACCTGACAGCTCAAATACTTCAGCTTCTGCTTCATTTAACGCGCTGATCACATTGTCATAAAGACCATTTTTCTTAATGCTGCCTCCACCATATACAAGTAACACTCGTTTTCCATAACGAGCGAGTTCGCTCTTTAGTCCTTCTAGTTGTCCTTTTCCAAACATTAATTTCGTTGGATTATAGTAAATAAAATTTTCCATCTGTTAATACATCTCCTTACAGCGTATATATCCAAAAACATGAAAGACTACTTTAACATATGTACACGTCGAACTCAAAAAAAAATAACTGCTCGAAAGCAGCTATCTTTTGGTTGTTCGATTATAAAGAAGCATTCAAAATGGCTAGAACATCTTCTTTGTTTAGCTTTTTAAATTGACCAAATTCACCGCGTGCCATTGCACGGTCTGCAATTAAATCAATTTTCTCATCGTTGATATCATAGTCCGCTAAACGGCTTGGTGCACCAAGACTTGTCCAGAAAGCTGACAATTTGTCGATTCCTTCTAAGCCCACTTCTTCGTCTGTTTTGCCCGCAGGGTCCACATCGAATACACGTACCGCTAATTGTTTAAAGCGGCCTGGGTTTTCCTGAATGACATGCTTCATCCAGTTCGGGAACAAGATCGCAAGTCCGCCGGCATGAGGGATATCATAAACAGCAGATACCGCATGCTCAATGTTATGAGAAGCCCAATCACCGCGTGCCCCCATTGACAGCATACCATTGAGCGCAATGGTGCCAGTGAATAAGATGGTTTCACGCAGCTCATAGTTCTCTAGATCGTTGATCAGCTTCGGTGCTGTTTCAATGACCGTACGAAGAAGCCCTTCACACATACGGTCTTGATAAGGTGTATTTTCCGTGTGATGGAAATATTGCTCTAACACATGTGACATCATGTCAACCATGCCATAAATCGTATGGTTTTTTGGCACAGTGAATGTGTTCACTGGATCAAGAATAGAGAATTTAGGGAAGACTGCTGGACTTCCCCAGCCATATTTCTCATTTGTTTCCCAGTTTGTGATCACTGATCCAGAGTTCATTTCAGAACCTGTTGCAGCAAGTGTTAACACAGTACCGAACGGAATAGCTTCCATTGGGACATGCTTACGCGTCACGATATCCCAAGCATCTCCATCGTACTTCGCTCCAGCTGCGATCGCTTTCGTTGCATCAATGACACTGCCGCCGCCGACTGCCAAAATAAAATCAACGTTGTTCTCTTTGCAAAGCTCAACCCCTTTTCTTACTGTTGTTAAGCGCGGGTTTGGCTCAACACCAGCAAGTTCAGTGATTGCAGCTCCTGATTCTTTTAGGATGCTGACAACTTGGTCATAAAGGCCGTTTCGTTTAATACTGCCTCCACCATATACAAGTAATACGTTTTTTCCGTAGTGTTTGAGTTCATCTGAAAGGGCTGATACTTCTCCCTTTCCAAACATTAATTTCGTTGGGTTCCAATAAGTAAATCGATCCATTTGATCTCCTCCTCGCGCTACATTATGCGCCTCAATCATTCCAAAAGTAAAGTAATTTGCTTTAATCCATTTTCTTACGCATAGTTTGGCTAAAAATCTGCAAAATATAAATGTATTGATGCTGTAGCGAAAGGAGGAATCACGATGAGTGCTATTCAGCGTATTGCCCTCGTGCTCACGATTATCGGTGCTATTAACTGGGGACTAATCGGCTTTTTTCAATTTGACTTAGTAGCAGCGATCTTTGGCGGACAAGGCTCTGCATTATCACGTATTATTTATGGTCTTGTTGGAATTGCAGGTCTTGTTAACCTTGGTCTATTGTTCAAGCCAAGCGAAGAAGCTGTTCGCCGTGACGAGCCAAATCCAGAGGTTCGCTAAACAAAAAGACATAAAAAAGGCCGCCTATACGAGGCAGCCTAAGGCACCGTTTGAAGCGGTGCTTTTTTTATTTCTTGATAAGATCTTTACGGTTAGATTGCTCAATCCACTCTTCAAGTTTATCTTTAAGTGTATTGAAACCTTGTGGTGCAGCAGCTTCTTCTTTCACTTGCTGTGGTCTTTGTTTCTTTGGTTTGCTTTCTTTTCTTTCAGGTGCATCTTGTGTAGCACGGATAGAAAGGCTGATTTTACCTGCTTTTTCATCAACAGAAAGAACTTTTACTTGTACTTCGTCTCCAATTGAAAGGTGCTCGTTGATGTCTTTTACAAAGCCATGTGTTACTTCAGAAATATGCACAAGTCCTTGAGTTTCTTCATCTAATGCAACAAACGCACCATACGCTTGTAATCCTGTTACTTTACCAGTGTAAACACTGCCTACTTCAAACTTTGTCGCCATGATAACAACTCCTAAATAAATGTTTTAATATTCGTTTATACGCAATTAAAAACTATATCATAGAACGGTCAGTTACGCAAAATATTTTTTAATTGGGTTTAGATCAGTTCAAAAGGGGGAATACCTGAAAACAAGAATGCTTTCTAGTATTCCCCCCTAATTTGAGAGGCATGAGTCCTAATGGATTGATGCCTTTTTTTATTTTATGATGACAGGTGCTACTTCTTTCACTTGTCGTTCCTGCAAAAAGCGCTGGATTCTTGAAAGTGATTCCTGAAGATGGTCAAGAGACGAAGCATATGAACAGCGAATATGACCTTCACCACTCGGCCCGAAGACATTACCAGGGACAACGGCTACTTTTTCACTCAGGAGCAGCTCCTCGGCAAATTGTTCTGACGTCATGCCAGTCGTTTTAATGGACGGGAAAGCGTAAAATGCGCCGTTTGGCTGGTGGCATGTCAGCCCCAGTTCATTCAAGGAGCCGACAAACAAATTACGGCGCCTTCTGTAGCTTTTCTTCATTTTCTCTACATCTTCAAGTCCATTTTTCAAAGCTTCTTCTGCTGCATATTGTGCCATAGCGGGCGCACACATCATAGAATATTGGTGTATTTTCAGCATAGCATCGCGCAGTACAGGTGGTGCTGCCACATATCCTAAGCGCCAGCCTGTCATGGCAAACCCTTTTGAAAAGCCTGAAATCAGGATCGTTCTTTCCTTCATATCTTGAATTGCCGCCACGCTTGTAAAAGCTTCATCGTACGTCAGCTCTGCGTAAATCTCATCCGTGATAATGAGAAGGTCATGCTCTTTTGCAAATTGAGCAATATCTTCAAGCTCTTCCTTTGAATAGACAGAGCCAGTTGGATTTGATGGTGAGCAGAGCAGGATCGCTTTTGTCTTAGGCGTCAGCTTCGTGCGCAGATCCGCCGAGTCTGCTTTGAAATCTTTTTCAGCCGAGGTACTTAAATAAACAGGTACTCCGCCTGCAAGTGTCGTAAGGGCCCCATATGCTACGAAACAAGGCTCTGGAATGATCACTTCATCCCCGCTGTTTAAAATCGCACGAAAGGCCAAATCAAGTGCCTGGCTTCCGCCAACTGTGATAATAAGTTCTTCTTCAGGACTGTAGTCAATGTGAAACCGCTTATATAAATAGTGGCTCAGTTCTTTTCGCAAAGATAACAACCCTGCGTTCGCCGTATAAGAAGTAAGCCCTTGTTCTAATGACATAATACTTGCTTCTCTGACATTCCAAGCTGTCACGAAATCTGGCTCGCCGACACCGAGGGAAATGACCCCTTCCATTGTGGCTGCCAAATCAAAGAATTTCCGAATACCTGACGGCTGAATGCTTTGTACCGTTTCAGATAAATAAGACTTTTTCATTTAAGGTGACACCACGATTCTTTTGTCATCGTCTCCTGTTTCAAACACTTTCCCATCATGTTTATATCTCTTTAAAATAAAGTGGGTAGTTGTTGAAACCACGGAATCAAGTGTCGATAATTTTTCAGACACGAAGCGGGCAATATCAGACATAGATCTTCCGCGGATCACAACAGATAGATCATAAACACCTGACATGAGATAGACAGACTCCACTTCCTGAAAGCGATAAATACGTTCAGCAATTTCATCAAATCCGACGCCTCTTTTTGGTGTCACTTTGACATCAATCATTGCTGTGACGCCTTCGTGACCATCTACTTTACGCCAGTCAATCATGGTTGAATAATCAATAATGACTTTTTGATCTTCTAGTTTTTGAATAATCGCTTCTGCTTCTTCTGTTGTCACGCCTGCCATTTTTGCAATTGTATTTAAATCGGCGCGGCTGTTTTCATCTAAAATCTCTAATATTTCAGTTTCTTTTTCTGTTAGTTTCATTTGATTTCACACCTCAGATTGTAAAAAGCTAGTTTTAAAAAATCTTCTGAACATTATAGCACGTTTTTCCCATTATGCTAAGCAGGGAAAAGATGCTAACCATAGCTTAAAATCCACTTTTTAGGGTACAATACAGTCACCTAACAGAGAGAGTATCAAGTATCGGAGTGATGAGTGTGGACTTTGTTCAGCCAGCTTATATGAAAAGTAAATTCGGTTTAGATATCTATTATGAGCACTATCCAAATAAGGGGAAGAAAACATTGATCTTAATTCACGGACTCTTCTCTTCTACCTTCAGCTACCGAAAGCTCATCCCGCTTCTGAAACAAGACTTCAATTTAATTGCAATCGATCTGCCGCCATTTGGACAGTCCGAGAAGTCGAATACGTTTATTTACAGCTATCGCAACATGGGAAAGATCATTATTGAGCTAGCTGGTTACTTGCAGATTCAGCATGCGATCCTAGTGGGTCATTCGATGGGCGGCCAAATTGCTTTATACGCTGCATCTGAACGGCCAGACCTATTTGAAAAGGCGGTACTTTTGTGCAGCTCAGGGTATTTAAATAAATCAAAGAGATCGCTTGTTTACAGCACATATATTCCTTATTTTTATCTCTATCTCAAAAGAAAGCTCTTGAAGCAAGGCATAATGAAAAATTTAACCGCTGTTGTACATGATCATTCCATTATTGATCAAGAGATGGTGGACGGATATTTAAAGCCTTTTTCTGATGATCAAATTTTCCGAGGAATTTTCCGCTTGATTCGGCACCGGGAAGGCGATTTGACCTCGGATGTCCTAAAGAAAATGGAGACACCAGTGCTGCTCATTTGGGGTGAGGAAGATCGGATCGTTCCCATTCAAATAGGAGAAAGACTGCACAAGGATCTGCCAAACTCGACCTTGCATGCATTAAAAAAAACCGGGCACCTCGTTCCTGAGGAAAATCCGGTCTTTGTGTCTGATCAAATCGGACATTTCAGCCTGTCTTAGCGTGTGCAGGAGCTGCTGTCTCGTATGACGAAAAGCTGATTCGCTATATGTTGACAGCTTTCGAAAGGCAGGAGCTGCTCAAATGAGTGATGATAAATGGCTTGAATGTCTTTTGCTAAAGATAAAGAGTCTTCTGCGTCGTATAATGCACTGATGACGTCAGCAGGCTCCGTTTCATAAAAGTCCTCTCCATATTGAAAAGGGTCCCATGTCTTAATAAGTTGAATCATCTCTTCTACAGCTTGACTATCTTTCATCGGTATCACCGCTTATAATAAATTTTGTGATGTTTATTTTAGCACAACCAACAATGGTTGAAAAACGGCTAGAGGTGGGTTTCATGAATTTCGACGAACAGATCATACGTAAAGGTTCAAAATCAGTGAAATGGGACCAAGCAGAGTCTTTGTTCCTGACAACAGATGCACTGCCGATGTGGGTGGCAGATATGGATTTTAAAGCGCCGCAGGTCGTCCTTGATGCATTGAAAGAGCGATTGAATCATGGCGTATTTGGCTATGCCTTTCAAGACCAGGATACGCAGCAGGCAGTAGCCGAATGGCTCAAAAGAAGACACGGGTGGTCGATTCAGACAGAAGCCGTCACCTTCACACCAGGGATTGTCACGGCACTTAGTTTTGCTGTCCAAGCCTTTACAGCACCGAATGACGAAGTGGTCATACAGTCACCAGTGTATACGCCTTTTTATCAAATGATTGAGCGAAATGGACGTACAGTCTCAACCAACCCTTTAAAAATAGAAAACAACCGCTATCTTATGGATTTTGATGATTTAGAGAAAAAACTGAGCAGACCAGAAGCGAAGCTCATGTTCCTTTGTCATCCGCATAATCCGTCCGGAAGAGCGTGGTCAAAAGAGGAATTAAAACGAGTAGGAGACTTATGTGTCAAGCATGGTGTCACAGTCGTTTCAGATGAGATTCATTCTGATTTGATGCTATACGGAAAGCCGCATGTGCCATTTGCTAGTCTTTCTGACGACATAGCACATATCACAGTGACGTGTATTGCACCAAGTAAAACATTTAATTTAGCTGGCCTCCAAGCATCTGCCATTATCATTTCCGATGAAGAAAAAAGAACCCTTTTCACCAATGAATTGCAAAGAAACGGACTAGCCAAACTGAATGCATTTGCGATTCCTGCGATGGAAGCAGCATACCGCCACGGGGATGAGTGGCTCGATGCACTTGTTCTTTATCTCGAAAACAATATAAAAATGGCGATGGACTATATTGACGAACACCTTCCAAATATGCGTTATATGAAACCAGATGCTTCTTATTTATTGTGGCTGGACATTCGGGATTATCAATTCAGTCAAGCGGAATTGAAACGGAATCTGCTGAAAAAGGGCAAAGTGATCCTAGAGCTTGGTCACGTGTACGGACACGAAGGAGACGGCTTTATTCGGATGAATCTAGGCTGTCCTGCTTCAACAGTCAAAGAAGGATTGAAACGCCTTCATCAAGCGTTCACGCAATCAGTCACATAAGCTCTATACGATCGAAAGAACATCCTAACGGGTGTTCTTTTTAAAGAAAAAAACCCTCCTTTTATCATATCTACTTTGTACATGAGATGATATAATGAGAGGAATTACAATTATTTACGAGGAGAGCATTTAAATGGAAATGTTCAAGGATTTTCTGCTCCATGTATCTTTTATTCTATTTCCAATCTTTTTATATCATGCGCTATGGCTAAGCCGGACCCCTGCTCATTTCCCAAAAACGAATAAACTGCTCATCACAGTATTCGCATCCATCTCTTCAGCACTATGTATTATATATCCAGTTGGTTCGATTTTAGATTTGCAGACTGGGCTTCAATCCATCCCTCTTGTACTTGCCATTTTATACGGAGGGTACACTGCTGGGATCATCGCCATCTTGATAAGTTCCATGGTCAAATTCGTGATGTATGGCTCCTTCTTATGGGTTGGACTCATTGTTGTTCCGATTTACTTTTTCATCCCATTTCTGTTCTACCGGAAATGGCGTCAATATTCGAAGCTGAAAAAGCTGATGTATGGAGTGCTTATCGGTTTATCCAAAGGATTCTTTATTTACTTTGGACTGTTTGCGGTCAGCTTAATGGAATACAGCCCAGCCTTTATTATGCAGCAAAAGTTACTTGAGTTATTTTTCTCAACCCTTTACTACATATTCTTTCTTGTGCTAAGTATCTATTCCATTGAATTCGTCAAAGAAAATGCGCAAATGAGAACACAGCTCGTCCAGTCAGAAAAGCTGACCATTGTAAGTGAACTCGCTGCAAGCGTTGCCCATGAAGTACGCAATCCGCTGACAGTGGTGAGAGGCTTTATCCAATTGCTCTTTTCTAGTGACAATACAAAAGAGCCGTCAACCAATAAAGATTATAAAAATCTCGTTCTGTCAGAGTTAGACCGGGCGCAGGATATTATCACGAGTTATCTTGACATTGCGAAACAAAACTATTATCAAATTGAATCTCTCAATCTATCTAAGTTACTAGAGGAATGTGCATCACTGATGACATCCTATGCCAATTTCAAATCAGTCACGATTCATCAATCCATTGAACCAGACTTATACATTCAAGGTGATGAAACGAAGATCAAGCAAGTCATGATTAATTTAATCAAAAATGCGATTGAAGCAGCCCCAGAACACGAAGGGGAAATTGAACTTTTTGCTTCAAAAGAAAATCATAAAATATGCCTTTGTTTCGTGGATAACGGTGTAGGAATGACAGAAAGCCAAATGAAAAAGCTTGGCGAACCATATTACACCCTGAAAAATAAAGGGACTGGACTTGGCCTGACAGTGACATTTTCTATCATTGAAAATCACCATGGAACCATTCGTTTCAAAAGCTCGCTGCAGTCTGGTACAACCGTCACCGTGAAGTTTCCTGAAGATACAAGAAAAAAATGATCAATCCATTTTTTTTGTCCTTTTTTCATCTATCCGCTCCTGCTTCTTAGACGCACGAACGATCAGACGAAAGCAAATAAAAGCAGCAATGAAGAAAATCACCGTGGTGATTGCCGCTGGGATGTACTCCCTTTTATCTTCAGGAAAATACATTAGAAAGAGTGCGATGAACGACAGCATTCGCCATTCCCCCTTTTGCTCGTTTACTTCACTATATTGGCTAAAAGAAATGAAATACCTTCCTGCGAGAAGGAAATGGAGGAATTTCACATGACAGACATTCAAATTGGACAAGTTGTGAAAGGATTTTACAAAACAGGTGTTTACGTTGGGGAAGTGACAGCAGTGAAACCATCGACCTATCTCGTTCAAGTAAAAGCCGTTCTGACACATCCCACTCAAGGCGACCTGCATCACCCAAAAGAAGCAGACGTGCCTTTTTTCCAAGAGAGACGGGCTTTGGCCTATCGTGAACAGACGAATATCCCTCATCATATGGTGAAGCCTTATGATGGCGGTATACCAGATTATCAAGTATCACTAAAAGAAGCTGTAGATAAATTAAAACAAACGCTCCATGCGGATGATTCCAAATGGGCTGAAAAATCAAGAGCGTGCCTATCTTCTCTCGAAAAAGATTATTTTCCAGAAGACGCCCGCTAATCAGCCGAATCAAAAAAGTGTGAGAAATCGATCAGCTCACCAATTTTGGTTGTTTGCGGATTTTCCACATAAGCTCTGTCTTTTTCAAAAAGGGTTAGCAGCTGATAAGTCGTCATAGCATCATCAAGTGCTTTATGATGCTTACCAGCTCCTTCACTGCCGTATTCCTTTGCCGCTTTGCGAAGCCCTGTCAGTGTACGATCACCAAAAAAGGTTTTATACTCAAAGGCAAGGTCCCTCAGCTTCCCCTTAAAAGGAAAGGCAATGTGATTCAGCATACAGTTTTGCTTCAGCACCTTCATGTCCATATTGCCCCATGTAATAATCTCACAATCCTCTCCCCCATCAAGCGACACGAGCTTCTCGATAAACGCCTCAAAGGAAATTCCGCTCTCTACATCCTGCTGCGTAATGCCGAGGAACGATTTACAGCGCTTCGTCAGCTTCGGGAACTTTTTCGGTTTGACGTAGCTAGAGAACGTGTCTATAATCGTTTCACTTGCCGCTTTCACTACCCCAGCTTCAATAATTTCAGGAAAAAAATTTTGTGGATGATACTTTCCATCAGGCATCGTAAATTCAAAATCGACCACAAGCACCGCCTTCTGTTCCACCGGTCTCACCTCACTTTCTCGTCAGTTTTTCATCCTGATATCATTATATTAAGACGGACCTTGAAATCACTTCATTTTCTTGAAAATAATGCAGATTCACTATGCCCAACCTATCATCAGATGAAAGATCGTTTATTTTCCTTTATAATTATTAAGGAACACGAAATAAATAAAGAAGGTGGTCTCTATCACAAACAGGAAGAAAAACTTGTACATCATGTGGTTTGTGAACTTTTTTGTATCTGCCAGCATTACAATGATCGTCCCTTTTTTATCACTTTACATAGAATCTCTTGATAGCAGCTATTCAAATGAATTTGTCCAAAGGTGGAGCGGCTATGTCTTTGGGGTCACGTTTTTAACGGCCTTTCTGATTTCTCCGATTTGGGGACGGATTGGTGACCGTCATGGCTATAAAAAGATTTTGCTCATTAACGGAATTGGGATTGCAACAAGTATTCTATTAATGGGGCTTGTGCAAACCGTTTATCAGCTATTCGCACTGCGGCTCTTCATGGGGCTTGTCACAGGCTTTATCTCGACTTCAATGGCACTGATCTCTGCACAGACGGAAAAGGCAACTGCAGGTAAAACCCTTGGAACGATGCAGATGAGTAATGTCGCCGGGGGGTTGTTTGGTCCATTAATGGGCGGCTTCATGGCAGACAGCGTCGGATTTATTTATACGTTTTTCCTCACAGCGACTGTCATTTATGTGTCAGCTATTGTGATTATTTTCGGAGTGAAAGAACAGCCCATCCGTTCAAAAGAAGCAAAGCGCGTTTCTTACTCACGGAAGGATGTGCTCGTTCATATTTTCAAACAGCCTTTGCTTGTGGTCACGATGCTTTTAACGTTTATTACACAAGTAGGGAACTTTAGCATTCAGCCACTTTTGGCTTTATACATTCATGATTTACACGGTCCTGTTAATCTCGCATTTTATGCGGGTCTTGCGTTCTCTGCAACTGGACTTGGCAATCTGCTCTTTACACGAAAATGGGGAGATCTCGGAGATCGAATTGGTCACGACAAGGTGCTGCTTGCCCTTCTCATCCTCTCCTCTATTTTATTCATCCCGCAAGCGATGGCGGATTCCTATGTGATGTTAGTACTTTTCCGTTTTCTATATGGGATGGCACTTGGCGGGATTATTCCGTGTACGACGGCGTATATTCGGATCAAAGCACCTGCCTCTATGCAAGGGGAAGTGCTCGGATACAATGTCAGCTTCCGCTTTCTTGGGAATGTCGTCGGTCCGGTGATTGGCGGCATTGTGGCGAGTCATTACGGGATTCCAGCTGTCTTTTATGTCACCGCCGGAATTTTTCTGTTTGGCGCGTTATTTTTATGGGCGGTCCGCTCGCATGCGAAGACAAAAGAAAGGAGTGTCTGATCCAGCATCAGGTACTCTTTTTTCTTGTGTAGAAGCCTTATTCACTAGACTTCAAGCCCATTCTTTTCTAAAAATAACCTTCTCGTATTCGCAAAAGAATGGTACGATATGGCTAGAAAATTGAAGAAAGTGAGTGACCTCATGTTTCGTGCAATCATTGGTTGGTTATTACTTGCTGCCCTCATTCCATTATTTGTTCTGACTTTTTATCTATCAAAGGAAGAAGCTGCAAGTGTCAAGCCTGTTAACGAAGTGCTTGATCAAAAAATCAAGCTGGAAAAGATAGATTTTTCCCAAAACAGTTATATGTATGATCGGGATGGTTCTCTCATCTCCGAGATCGTATCAAACGATGAAAACCGAGTGTTCGTGACGTATGATAAAATTCCTGATTCTGTGAAGGAGCTGTTCCTCCGCTCAGAGGACCGGAACTTTTATGACCATAAAGGCATTGACTTTATGGGGGTTGTTCGTGCCCTTGCCTCAAATGTCAAAAACCATGGCATCAGCCAAGGAGCGAGTACGATCACACAGCAATTATCCCGTAACTTATATTTAAGCCATGAACGTTCGTTCACCCGAAAGTTTACAGAGCTTCTCTATTCCTATGAATTAGAGCGGAAATTCTCGAAAGATGAAATTCTCGAAAGCTATTTAAATACGATTTATTTCAGTAATGGTGTTTACGGTGTCGGTTCTGCGGCTAATTACTATTTTGATAAGCCGCTTAGTTCTTTAACGCTTGCACAGATGGCATTTATCTCTGCGATTCCAAACAACCCAACACTGTATGACCCATTGAAACAATTCAAGCACACGAAGAAACGCCAAGAACGACTGCTTGGTATTTTAAAGAAAGACGGTGTCATCACCAAAAAGCAATACAAAAAAGCCGTCAAAGAAAAAATCAGCCTGTCCTTAAGTGAAAAGAAAAACCTTTACCCTGACTATGTGACATATACCAATGAGGAATTCACCGATCTTGTGTCAGATCAGGAAGGCTTTACAAACCGCTTGAAGAAAGCCAAAACAGATGGAGCAAAAAAAGCCATTCAAAAAGAATTATCTGAAAAAGTTAGTGCCCTGCTTCAGGATGGTATCAAAATTTATACGGCACTTGATCCTTCCTTACAGCAACGAGCCGTCTATCAGCTCAATGCGCAACTCCCTTACCAAGGTGTAGAAGGCGGATCAGCGGTCATTAATCATGAAACGCATCAAATTGTCGCACTTGCTGGCGGAAAAAACTATAAGAAGTTTGATTTCAACTACGCCTATCAAGCGCAAAGACAGCCTGGTTCTGCAATTAAGCCGCTTTTAGACTATGGTCCTTACATCGACCAAACCGGTGCAACAGCTTCAAGCAAAATCAGTGCCGGCAAGTTTTGCAGCAGCGGATACTGTCCGCAGAACTATAATCATAAAACGTATGGAACTGTCACACTTGAAACAGCCTTTAAGAACTCTTACAATACACCTGCGATCCGAATGCTGGATACAGTCGGTGTCAAAAAAGGCTTCAGCTATTTAGAGAAATTCTCATTCGAACATATCGTAGCGGATGATTATCGCCTTCCTTCTGCACTTGGCGGATTTACGAAGGGGTTCTCGCCGCTAGAAATAACAGATGCGTATACCGTCTTTGGCAATCAAGGCAGTTACACACAAAGTCATTCGATCACAAAGGTAACAGACTTAAACGGTAAGACCCTTTACAAGTGGAAAGAGTCACCGAAGCAAGTGTATTCTCAGCGTACAAATGACACAATGCGTAAACTGCTTGCCTCCGTTGTAAAAAGCGGAACAGGGAAAAAAGCGAATTTCAGTTCCCCTTACATTGGTGGTAAAACAGGGACATCCAATGACTACAAAGACATTTGGTTTGTTGGACTGACAGATCAATATACAATGGGTGTATGGGTTGGAAGAGATAGAGGAACGGTTGAATCGATTTACAGCTCCAGCCCGCACTTACGTATTTGGAAAAATACGATGCAATACGCCAGATAAACAGGAGGTTTGATTGCGATGCATTCAACACATCCACCCCATTTAATTTTATTTGACGGTGTCTGCAACGTGTGCAGCGGTGCTGTTCAGTTTGTGATTAAGCGTGATCCAGATGAGCGAATGATGTTTGCTTCATTACAATCAGATACAGGGCAGCGCATTTTAAAAGAAAACGGTTTGCCTTTAGATGAGTTCAATTCATTCATTTATATTGAAAAAGGCACCCTTTATACGAAGTCGACAGGCATCTTAAAAGCCACGCGGCATTTAAAAGGGATCTACAAATGGAGTTATTTACTCATTGCCATTCCCCGCCCTATCCGTGATTGGTTTTATGAGCGGATGGCGAAAAATCGCTACAAATGGTTTGGTCAAAAAACATCTTGTATGATGCCTACACCCGATATTCAAAAACGGTTTCTTTCATAAAAAAGCATCCTCCGATGTTGGAGGATGCTCACATTGTTGACAAAGGGCTAAAATGATTTTTATTTTAGCCCTTTGTCTTCTTTTCAGCGTGACCTGAAAACCTTTGCAGTCTAGGAAGGACGAGTACCGGAGCGGAGCGAATTGAACATTCGTGAGCACCGGAACGCAGCCCTGACACCGAATGCGAGGGTTTGTCTACACGCTGAGCATCCTCCGATGGTGGAGGATGCTTTCTTTGTCTGTTTAAGAAGGCAGACTCGCCATAACACTGTTATAAAGCTTAATAAATAAGTACAAAATGCCGATTAAAAACGTTGCCCAAAACAGAAGAATAAAAATCATAAATCCAATTAAATTCAGCATGGAAAGCGATTGATAAATGCGAACCACAACCCAGATAAAATAGACAAGACTTGCTAAAACAAACAGTCCGACAAGCAGAATCAGCTGCTGCGTCAACAGAAATGCAAGCAAGCTGGCAAATAAATAAACAACGGATGCAATCCGAATTTTCTTTAAGTTCTCCCCTTCAGGATCTTTCGCGAAAAAGAGTAGTGCCAGCTCTAACACCGTATCTGCAATCAGTTTCAAGGCAGATAAAATCATAAAATAAACAAGTGCAAAAGCAGCAAAAAGAGCAAGCCTGATGCCCTGTTCCGAGAAAAATTCCAGCATTCCTTTTAAAATACCTGCTTGAGTCAAGAAATCAGTCGTGATACCTACTGTGAAAATCGAAAAAGCAGAGCTGAATAGTAAAATCGAAATCAGCGGAAAATATCCAGTCAAATATGTATTTTTCATAAATAGATCCTTTCTCATAAGCTCACATTTATTATGGCTCACTTAAAACGGATTGACAAGATGCTTTCAAAGTAAACTGGCAGCAAAATCAAATTTGTGATTTTGCACGTACATTCCTTCACAAACTTACATTTTCCCGTTAAAGTATTACTATTACGAAAAAATCGTGCGTTAGGGGTATACTCGTGAAAAAAACATTAAGACTGCAAACACGGCTGACGATTTTTGTTTGTATCGTTGTCCTGATCTCCCTTTGTATCACATTCTTTACGATCTGGTCGGAAACAGCTAAGAACATTCATCAGCAGGAACGTGACATCGCCCTCTCCACTGCCAAAATGGTCGCAGAGGCTCCGATCACAGCGAAATCATTAGAAGAAAATCGATCATATTCAGCATTGCGTCAATATACAACAAGTGTTCAGCGAATCACCAAAACCGAATTCGTTGTCGTGATGGATATGAACGGTATTCGAAAAACCCATCCAAATCCGCAGAAGATCGGGAAGCGGTTTGCTGGCGGTGATGAAAAACCAGCATTACAGGGTAAAGAACATATTAGTACGGCTTCTGGAACACTTGGCAGATCCATGCGTGCTTTTGTTCCTGTTTATGATCAAGATGGAAAGCAGCTCGGGGCTGTGGCAGTAGGGATTACGTTAAAGGAAATTGACTTGATTATTCATCAAAGCTTACTTCCGCTCTACTTCGTCATATCGCTCAGTCTTCTTTCTGGTATCATCGGAGCACTCATTGTGGCACGAAAAGTGAAGAAGATTATGTTTGGACTAGAGCCAGATGAGATCGCCACACTATTAAAAGAACGAAGCGCCATGCTAGAATCAACAAAAGAAGGGATTCTTGCCGTCGATCAGCACGGTAAAATCAAGCTAGCCAATGCTGAAGCCAAACGGCTCTTTCATAATATGGGCATTATGGTTGACCCTAGAGAACAAGATGTTCAGGCTCTCCTCCCTTCAAGCGGTTTAAAGCAAGTCATTGAAACACGCAAGCCGCTGCTTGACCGCGACGTGAGAATGAACGGACTGGAGCTTGTCTTTAACGAGGTCCCGATTACGGTAAAAGGCGAGATTGTCGGGGCAATCGCCACCTTCCGTGACAAAACAGAAGTCAAACACTTGGCTGAGCAGCTGAGCGGGGTCAAAATGTATGCAAATGCCCTCCGTGCCCAGTCACATGAATTTATGAACAAGCTTCATGTCATTTTAGGATTGGTTCAGCTCAAAAACTACGATGACCTTGGCACCTATATCAAAGATATTGCGATATATCAGCAAACGGAAACAAATGAAATCATCAACCATGTGAAAAACTCTGTTTTAGCAGGATTTTTACTAGGAAAACAAAGCTACATCAGGGAACAAGGCGCGACCTTAGAAGTCATATGCAGCACACAAGTCCCAAATTCAGAGGACCCAGCAGTGACGCATGATCTCATTACCGTGATTGGCAACCTGTTAAATAACGCACTCGATGCTGTTTCTCATACTGAGACGAAAAACATCTCAATCTCATTCCGATACGTCCAGGAGCAGCTTCATATTGAGATTACGGACACAGGTGTTGGTCTCACAAAAGATGAACAAGACATCATGTTTGATCAAGGCTTTTCAACTAAAGGAGAAGACAGAGGATTCGGTCTCTACTTTGTTGACCAAAGCATCAAAAAATTGAACGGACACCTGATTGTCACGAGTGAAAAAGGAGAAGGAACGACCTTTAGTCTCCGCATTCCGTATAAACAAAAGGAGGATTCACATGATTAATGTGTTAATAGTAGAAGATGACCCAATGGTTGGGGAGCTGAACAAACGCTACCTGACCCAAATCGACGGCTTTGAATTAAAAGGGATTGCCACCTCTTTTCAGCAGGCACTGGACATCTTAAAAACAGAAGCCATTCACCTTGTACTGCTCGATATTTATATGCCTGGACAAAATGGACTGGTCCTATTATCAGAAATACGCAAGCAAAATCATTCTGTTGATGTCATTGTCATTTCAGCTGCCAATGAAGTCGACGTGATCCAGCAAACGATGCGAAACGGGGCCGTTGATTATTTAATCAAGCCATTTGAGTTTGAACGTTTCCAATCAGCGCTCTCAGAGTATAAACGTAAACACGCCTTGTACCAAACGATGAACAGCATCTCGCAAAATGATTTAGATGCGAAGCTCTTTCATAAAAAAGCAGAGACAGAAAAAGTCCTTCTGCCAAAAGGCCTGACCAAAAGCACACTCAAACTCATCTGGACAAGTATTCAATCATTCGGTCATCAAGCTTTCACGACCGAAGACCTAGCGAATCATACAGAAATCTCTCAAGTCTCCATTAGAAAATACTTGAAATTCCTTGAGGACATCGAAGTAGTTGATGTCGAAATGGCATACGGGACAATTGGACGTCCTGTTTTCCAATATAAACTCAGTACAACAAATATGAATTTGATTCAGCAATATCTATAATTTGACACATCTGACCTTTTACAGAGGCCTGATGTTTTTTTATGGCACACGATGTCACAAACCCCTTGATATCAGCGGTTCCACTGTAGTAGAGCACATCACAAAAGCGGCATTATATCATATTTCAGCAGATAAAAAGACATCGAATTTAGCCTTTTAACATTTTTTTAAAAATAAAACAAATTTCTATTTATTTATTCGATTGGAAATGATAAATTATGATTGATTAGTTCAACGAGATATAAGTCTGATGTCTTACATCTTCTCTCCTTCCCTCCATAAGTTTCAGGAGAAAGCAGGATAAAATACCCTATTCAGAAGGGTGAGAAGAGGTAGAACGGTCTTTTTTCGCGAGACTTTTCTGAAACTTTTAAATTTTATAGGGGGTTATGTTTTGAAGAAGCGCAAAATTGGACTAGCATTGTCCTTAGTCGTAGCAGCAGGAACCATCCTTGGAGCATGCGGCAACTCTGGCTCAAACAGCGGTGAAAGCAAAAAAGATAAAGATCAATTCACTGTTGCAATGGTAACTGATGTCGGTGGTGTCGATGACAAATCGTTTAACCAATCAGCTTGGGAAGGTTTACAAGCTTTTGGGAAAGACAACAATTTAAAAAAAGGTAAAAACGGCTTTGATTACTTACAATCTAAATCAGACGCTGACTATACAACGAACTTAAACACACTTGCTCGTGAGAAATTCGACCTGATTTATGGAATTGGTTTCTTAATGCAAGATTCTATTAGTGAAATCGCAGATCAACGTAAAAATAATCACTTTGGTATTGTTGATGCAGTTGTGAAAAAAGACAACGTAGCCAGCATTATGTTTAACGAAAATGAAGGATCATTCCTTGTAGGTGTTGCGGCTGCTCTTTCTACAAAATCGAACAAAATCGGTTTTGTTGGCGGCGTTGACTCTGAATTAATCAGAAAATTCGAAGTTGGATTCCGCGCAGGCGTTGAAGCAGCTAACCCGAAAGCAAAAGTGGAAGTGAAATATGCTGGTGCATTCGATAAAGCAGACATCGGTAAAGCAACAGCTGAAAGCATGTACAAATCTGGCGTCGACATCATTTATCACGCAGCTGGCGGTACTGGAACTGGTGTCTTCACAGAAGCAAAAAACCTGAAAAAAGCTGATCCTAACCGTAAAGTTTGGGTTATTGGTGTAGATAAAGACCAGTATGACGAAGGAAAAGTACCTGGAACAAAACAAAGTGTCACTCTTACTTCTATGATTAAGAAAGTAGACACAGCGGTACAAGACTTAACGACGAAAGCAAAAGAAGGTAAATTCCCTGGCGGCGAAGTGATCACATACGGTCTGAAAGAAGGCGCTGTTGACATTTCTCCATCTCAGGACAACCTTGACAAAGATGTATTGAAGAAAGTAGAAGAATGGAAACAAAAAATCATCAAGGGTGAAGTCAAAATCCCTGCAACACGTGATGAACTAAAAGATTTTAAAGCTTAATTTGAGCATCGGGATAAGCGCGCCTTATCCCCTTGCCTCTCCTTTACCTCCTCTTTATTCGTAAAAGGTGGTAAAAGAAAAGCTGCAGCCTCGTTTTGCAGCTTTTCTTTTGCTAGTTTTTATCTTCATCAGCACCCTAAAAAAGGAGCGGTTAAACCTGTGGATTATGTCATTGAAATGTTGAATATACGCAAAGAATTCCCTGGCATTGTAGCAAACGACAACATTACGCTGCAGCTGAAAAAGGGCGAAATTCATGCGCTGCTTGGTGAAAACGGCGCTGGAAAATCAACGCTTATGAACGTGCTTTTCGGTCTTTACCAGCCTGAAAAAGGTGAAATCAAGGTTCACGGAAAACCTGTAACCATTTCTAGCCCAAATGATGCAAGTGATTTAGGCATCGGTATGGTGCATCAACACTTTATGCTTGTCGATACATTCACCGTCGCTGAAAACATCATCTTAGGAAAAGAGCCTAAGAAGTTTGGAAAGATCGACAAAGAACAAGCCATACAGCAAGTACAAGAGCTTTCTGACCGCTATGGTTTAAAAATAGACCCTGCCGCAAAAGTATCTGACATCTCTGTCGGCATGCAGCAGCGTGCAGAAATCTTAAAAACACTTTACCGCGGCGCTGACATTTTGATCTTCGACGAACCAACAGCCGTCTTAACACCTCAAGAAATCAAAGAACTCATACAAATTATGAAAAACTTAATCAATGAAGGCAAATCCATTATTTTAATTACCCATAAGCTGAAAGAAATTATGGATGCCTGTCACCGTGTGACCATTATCCGAAAAGGCCAAGGCATTCGTACACTTGATGTGGAAAGCACAAATAAAGATGAACTTGCGAGCCTCATGGTCGGTCGTGAAGTTTCATTTAAAACAGACAAAAAAGACGCCTCCCCTGCTGAGGAAGTGCTTCAAATTCAAGACCTTACGGTAAAAGACGCGCGAGGAATTGAGGCAGTCAAACATCTCAACCTCTCAGTGAAGGCTGGCGAAATTGTCGGAATTGCTGGAGTAGATGGCAATGGTCAATCTGAATTAATTGAAGCCATTACTGGTCTAAAAAAATCAGAGTCTGGCACGATCATGCTAAACGGGAAAGCCATTCAAAACCTTCCGCCTCGGAAGGTGACCGAATCTGGAATTGGACATATTCCTCAAGACCGTCATAAACACGGACTGGTGCTTGATTTTTCAATTGGAGAAAATATTTCCTTACAAACGTATTATCAGCGCCCATACTCAAAATTTGGCTTGATGAATATGAAAAATATTTACCAAAAAGCAAAACGAATCATTGCGGAGTATGACGTAAGAACACCGAGTGAATATACAGAGGCACGCGCCCTGTCAGGCGGGAACCAGCAAAAAGCCATTATTGGCCGAGAAGTTGACCGCAATCCTGATTTATTAATTGCCGCTCAGCCGACACGAGGACTTGATGTTGGTGCAATTGAATTTGTTCATAAGCGTCTGATTGAGCAAAGGGACTCAGGGAAAGCCGTCCTGCTCATCTCCTTTGAGCTTGATGAAATTATCAATGTCAGTGATAAAATCGCTGTTATTTTCGAAGGCAGCATTATTGCCACCGTTGATCCAAAAGAAACAACAGAGCAAGAGCTTGGTCTATTAATGGCTGGAAGTACGCAACAGGAAGTGGGGAACGAAGCAAATGTCTAATCGCTTAACAAATCTGCTAATTCCGCTTATAGCCATTGTACTTGGTCTTTTTGTTGGGGCCATTATTATGCTGGCAAGCGGTTATAGTGTCATCGAAGGCTATGGCGCCCTTTGGAATGGCGTCTTCGGTGAAACCTATTATATGGGAGAAACCATCAGACAAGTTACACCTTACATTTTATCAGGACTTGCTGTTGCTTTTGCATTTCGGACTGGTCTCTTTAATATCGGTGTAGAAGGTCAAATGCTGATTGGCTGGGTAGCTGCTGTATGGATCGGTACAACTGTCCATGCACCTATGTATATCCATCTGCCGCTTGCCCTCATCACCGCAGCTGCTGCTGGTGCATTATGGGGCTTTATTCCTGGGTTTTTAAAGGCTCGTTTTTATGTTCATGAAGTGATTGTCACGATCATGATGAACTACATTGCCCTTCATGTTACAAATTATCTGATCTCAAATGTCTTAACAAATAATAAAGATAAAACAGAAAAAATCGATGCCACTGCCTCGCTTCGCTCTGGTTTCTTTGAACAAATCACCGATTTCTCCCGGATGCATAATGGTATTTTTGTTGCCATTATTGCTGCGGTCGTGATGTGGGTCATTATTCAAAAAACCTCTAAAGGCTTTGAATTGCGGGCTGTTGGAATGAACCAGCAGGCCTCCCATTATGCCGGTATGAACGTTCGCCGCAATATCATTTATGCGATGCTCATTTCAGGTGCTTTTGCAGGTCTTGCAGGCGCAATGGAAGGTCTTGGTACATTTGAATATGCTTCAATTAAAGGCTCTTTTACCGGTGTAGGTTTTGATGGAATCGCCGTCGCTTTATTAGGTGGAAATACTGCTGTTGGTGTTGTTCTTGCTGCGCTGCTGCTTGGTGGATTGAAGGTCGGTGCTTTAAATATGCCGCTTGAATCTGGCGTACCGACTGAGGTCGTTGATATTGTCATAGCGATCATTATTCTTTTCGTCGCCTCAAGCTATATTATCCGTCTTGTGATGAACCAAATGAAGAAAAAGGGGGGAAAATAAGTGGGATTTCTGCAAATTCTTGAAATCATCGTCCCAGCAACACTTGTCTATGCTGCACCACTTATTTTAACCGCTCTTGGAGGCGTCTTTTCAGAAAGATCAGGTGTTGTGAATATCGGTCTTGAAGGTTTGATGGTCGTCGGAGCATTTTCTAGTATTATCTTTAACTTATTTTATGCTGATACGTTTGGGGCCTTGACCCCGTGGCTTGGGCTCCTCGTCGGTATGGCAATTGGCGGATTGTTCTCTTTGATTCATGCAGTTGCGACCATTACATTCCGGGCTGATCAAACGGTCAGTGGTGTTGCTATTAACATGCTGGCACTTGGCGCTACACTGTTTGTCGTGAAACTCATTTACGGGAAAGCACAAACAGATAAAATTACAGAGCCTTTCTATAAAGGTGATATTCCCCTTTTAAGTGACATTCCGATAATTGGCGATATATTCTTTAAAGATGTTTATTATACGTCCATACTGGCATTAGCGCTTGCGGTTGTTGCTTGGTTTGTTTTATTTAAAATGCCGTTTGGTCTTCGTCTTCGTGCAGTCGGAGAACATCCAATGGCTGCTGATACAATGGGAATCAAAGTGTACCGGATGCGCTATATCGGCGTCTTTATTAGTGGACTGTTTGGTGGTCTTGGCGGAGCTGTTTATGCGTCGACCATCGCACTTGATTTCTCACATGCTACCATTACTGGACAAGGCTTCATCGCACTAGCTGCGCTTGTCTTCGGTAAATGGCACCCATTCGGCGCAATGGGCGCTGCTTTATTCTTTGGATTTGCTCAAAGTTTAAGCATCATTGGCTCTCTCCTGCCGCTCTTCCAAGATATACCGAACGTGTATATGCTTATTGCACCATATGTGCTTACCATCCTAGCACTCACTGGCTTCATCGGCCGGGCAGATGCACCGAAAGCACTTGGGACCCCTTATTTAAAAGGAAAACGATAAATACGATGTATGATCAATCCTCTGAAGGACAAACTACCTTCAGGGGATTTTTGTATGATAAAAACATAAAAACTCCTGTTTATTTTACTTTTATTACACTTAATTTAGTTTAATAAATAGATGAGTGTCACAGAATCTTCTACAATTGAGTCAAATAGCATTTGGGGGTGTTTATGTGGCTAATACACAACAATTGAAATCGATTACAGACGATTCTGACAATAATAAAAGCGTTTTCCGTAAGATCATGTCTTGGAAAATTGGTGTTATTGACTTACCTGTGTATTTAGTACTTGCAGCGATTATTTTAACTGCCGCTTATTTTAATAAAATTCCAGCAAATATGCTTGGTGGTTTCGCTGTTATTATGATTTTGGGGATTTTCCTTGGAGATATAGGACAACGTATTCCGATCTTAAAAGATATTGGTGGACCGGCGATTCTTTCTTTATTCGTACCATCGTTCCTGGTCTTTTTTCATGTTCTGAATCCGAACTCGTTGGAAGCGGTTACGTCTCTTATGAAAACGTCGAACTTCCTTTACTTCTATATTTCTGCTCTTGTAGTAGGTAGTATTCTTGGGATGCAGCGAACTGTTTTAGTACAAGGCCTTATTCGTATGTTTGTTCCTCTTGTTGCAGGTACAATTGCAGCTGTGACTGCTGGAATTCTTGTTGGTCTTTTAGTTGGTTACACACCGCATCATTCGTTCTTCTTTATTATTGTTCCGATTATTGCCGGTGGTGTTGGTGAAGGAATTTTGCCATTATCTATTGCTTATTCACAAATTCTTGGTGTATCAGCAGAGTCATTAATTTCTCAATTAATTCCTGCTGCCGTCATTGGGAACGTCATTGCCATTATCTGTGCTGGCGCAATGAAGAAGCTTGGTGAAAAACGTCCTGAACTAAACGGGAATGGCCGTCTTGTAAAATCAAAAGAGGCAAATGAAATTTTTGAACAGCCTGATATGGATCCAAAAGTTGATTTCGGGTTAATGGGTGCTGGTGTACTCGTTGCTTGTACAACGTTCATTTTTGGTGGTTTGTTAGAAAGCTTTGTTCATATTCCAGGTCCAATCTTAATGATTGTTCTTGCCGCTTTAATCAAATACTTAAACGTGATGCCTCAGCATCTGCAAGATGGCTCACAGCAGTTCTACAAGTTTGTATCAAGAAGCTTTACATGGCCGCTTATGGTCGGTCTAGGGATTCTATACATTCCACTTGATGATGTTGCAACAGTGATTTCTATTCCATTTGTTTGTGTATGTATCGCTGTCGTTCTTGGAATGGTTGGTTCAGGTTACTTCGTTGGGAAATTGATGAACATGTACCCAGTAGAATCTGCGATTGTGACAGGCTGTCACAGCGGACTTGGCGGTACTGGTGACGTTGCGATCCTTTCAGCTTCTGGAAGAATGGGTCTGATGCCTTTCGCACAAGTATCTACACGTCTTGGCGGAGCAGCAACTGTGATCTGCGCAACAATCTTACTTAGAATGTTTACTTAATCAAACAATAAAAAGCATGGGCTCTATTACGGGCACATGCTTTTTTTATATTTCTTTTCTCCTATAAGGGTTTTATTCTTCGGCAGAGACCACGCGTATATATTCTCTTGGCTGGAATGGATATTGTCTTGCCTCTTGATAGGTCATATAGAGAAGATGTTCTGAAAACAACGGCCATTCACTTTCCGCCTGCCACCTTTTTTGATCATTTCGTTCTATGAAGAATGCTCCTCCTAAAATCGTGCAGAATATGCTTAAGCTGATGCCCGCTTTTAGTTTCATGTAATCAGCTCCTTTAAGAAAAGCATGTACGAAATACAAAACAATATACAATGAGTTTCATTTTTGATAAAATATTTTTTGTGGTCAAAAGAACTCAAAACAAATACAGTTTACTGTAAATCAGTTCAAACCAATGCACTATGTCTGTATTTACGCTATAATTTTATTTACCAGTTCTTTAGAACGTGAATTTATATTGATTGAAGGAGGTTTATTTTCTTGCAGCTTATTCACTTCGCCATCCTATCGCCTTTTTTGCTTGCGTTTGTTGTGCCTTTTCTTTTTAAATACGTAAAGCGTATACATACAGGGTGGTTTGTTCTTATCTTGCCTATTCTATTATTTAGCTATTTTGTCCAGATGATTACGATGACATCAAATGGACGAACGTTATTTTCACAGGTCGAATGGATTCCTTCTCTAGGAATGAATTTCACTGTGTATGTAGACGGTCTTAGTTTGTTATTTGCGCTATTGATTACAGGTATTGGCGCACTTGTCGTCTTGTACAGTATTTTCTACTTATCAAAAGAAAAAGAACAGCTTGGCTCTTTCTATACGTATTTGTTAATGTTTATGACCGCTATGCTCGGTGTCGTTCTATCTGACAACATGGTGGTTCTTTACTTGTTTTGGGAGCTGACAAGTATTTCTTCCTTCCTCTTAATTGGGTATTGGTATAAGCGGGAACGCTCTAGATATGGAGCAACCAAATCACTGCTTATTACTGTTTTTGGCGGATTAGCTATGCTTGGTGGCTTCATCCTCATCTACCTGATAACTGATTCATTCAGTATTCGTGAAGCAGTCAATCAGCTTCAGCTCATTATGGCATCACCTTACTTTATCCCTGCCATGATTCTGATCTTACTTGGTGCCTTTACGAAATCAGCGCAGTTCCCATTTTATATCTGGCTGCCTGATGCAATGGAAGCACCTACCCCTGTGAGCAGTTATCTGCATTCTGCTACGATGGTGAAAGCTGGTATTTATCTTGTTGCCCGCTTCAGTCCAATCTTTGCTATTTCAGAGGTGTGGTTTTGGACCATATCCATCGTTGGACTTGTGACATTATTTTGGGGATCATTCCACGCCGTTCGTCAAAACGATTTAAAAGCCATTCTTGCCTTTTCTACCGTTAGTCAGCTCGGGATGATTATGCTTATGCTGGGTGTAGGAGCAGCTGCAATCCATGAAAACAACCCCGCCTTTTTCGGCGCGGCCGTTCTCGCTGCGATCTTCCATTTAATTAATCATGCCACGTTTAAAGGCAGTCTCTTTATGGCGGCTGGTATCATTGATCACGAAACAGGCACTCGTGACATTCGGAAATTAGGCGGTTTAATGACCATCATGCCGATTACCTTTACGATTACGTTAATCGGTACATTCTCAATGGCTGGACTCCCGCCATTTAACGGCTTCTTAAGTAAAGAGCTGTTTTTCACAAGTATGCTACGTATTTCTGAGATTAACTTTACAGATATTTCGACATGGGGCGCTATTTTCCCAGCGATTGCTTGGCTCGCTAGTGTCTTTACGTTCATTTACAGTATGATGCTTCTCTTTAAAACATTTAGAGGCAATCTTCAGTTAAATCAATTAGAAAAAAAGCCGCATGAAGCACCGATTGGTATGCTCATCCCGCCAATTATCCTTGCTGCACTTGTGGTCACCTTTTTCTTCTTCCCAAATATTCTAGCTTATTCTGTCATTGAACCTGCGATTGCAGCCATTATTCCCGATGCGATTGATCCAGGAAAACGGTTTGTTGTCAAAATTGAAGCATGGCACGGCTTTCAGCCAGAGCTTTATATGACAATAGGTGTTGTAGCTTTAGGGATTATCGGATATTTGACGTTGTCGAAATGGCGTCCAATGTACAACATATTTAAGGAGAAATGGTCATTTAACTCCTTATATGACCGTTCACTGATCGGCTTAGAAAAAGGCTCCTATCGCCTGACGAACAGTTATATGACCGGTTTCCTTCGTGATTACCTTGTCTATGTGTTTGGGTTCATGATTATCGTGCTTGGGAGTGTCATGTTTTATCAGAATGCCTTCTCATTTAATATGGAGCATGCTGCTCCAATCGGCACGTACGAGGTCATTCTGTCATTAGTGATGATAGCAGCAACCCTCACGACTGTGTTTGCTCGTTCTCGCTTAACAGCCATTATCGGGCTAGGTGTCATGGGGTATACGCTGTCACTATTTTTTGTTATTTTCAGGGCACCTGACCTTGCCCTCACCCAGTTAATTATTGAAACAATTTCTGTGGCACTGTTTTTACTTTGCTTCTATCACTTGCCAAAGCTGAGCATGAAGCAAAAAACAAGGAAATTTAAAATGACCAATCTCATTATTTCAGTAGGTGTTGGTGTCATTGTGACATGCCTTGCTTTCGCTTCAACAAGCAATCAGTCACTTGATACGATTGCGTCTTACTTTATTGAAAACAGCTACAAGCTTGCAGGCGGAGACAACATTGTCAATGTCATCCTTGTTGATTTTAGGGGCTTTGATACACTCTTTGAAATTACCGTACTTGCCATTGCGGCACTCGGTATTTATGGATTATTAAAGGCACAAGGAAAACGGAAGAGAGGCGTGCGGCGATGAGGAAGATTGATACGAATGATATGCTCTTACAAGTCACAACAAAAATCACAGCATTCATCATCCTGCTTTTTTCCCTTCACTTATTTCTTGCGGGACATAACAATCCTGGCGGGGGGTTCATTGGCGGCCTGATGAGTGCTGGGGCTGTCGTTCTTCTGCTTTTAGCCTATGATCTGAAAACAGTGAGACGTATTCTGCCCTTTAACTTTATTTATGTTGCAGCGACCGGGCTGCTCGTCGCGATCCTGACGGGTATGGGATCATTTCTATTCGGTGCACCTTTTCTATCCCATGCATTTGATTATTTCCAACTGCCGTTTTTAGGGAAAACAGAACTGGCGACAGCCGTACTGTTTGATATCGGTGTGTATTTGGTTGTTGTCGGTGTCACCATGACCATTATTCAAACGATTGGAGAGAAGGAATAATGGAATTTCTAATGTCTATTATCGTCGGTATAATTTTTATGGCGGCGACCTATTTAATGCTTTCAAAAAGCCTTCTGCGGGTCATCGTCGGTACTGCTGTTTTGAGTCACGGCGTCCATTTGCTTCTTTTAACAATGGGCGGCTTAAAAAAAGGAGCTCCTCCTATTTTAAAAGAGGGGCTCACATCCTATGTAGATCCATTACCACAAGCATTAATTTTAACAGCCATTGTCATTGCTTTTGGTGTGACATCCTTTTTACTTGTCATGGCCTTCCGTGCCTTCCAAGAGCTGCGAACAGATGACATGGATCAAATGAGAGGAAATGATCAGCATGAATAATCTCGTGATCCTGCCTATTTTAATTCCATTATTAGCTGCTACACTATTGATCTTTATGAATAAGAACATCATGCTGTCAAGAGGCTTTAGTGTGTTTGCTTCGCTCTCAGCCATTGTCTGTAATGTGTATTTAGTCCAAACCATTTTTACAAATGGGATTCAAACCCTCTATTTAGGAGGCTGGAAAGCACCATTTGGGATTGCCCTTGTGGCCGATCAGTTTGCTGCGCTCCTTGTGCTGACCGCTTCCGTCGTTGGGCTAGTGACAGTTCTTTTCTCCTTTCAAACGATTGGGAAGGAAAAGGAGCGGCTGTTCTATTACTCTGGCGTTCAGTTTTTGTTAGCTGGCGTAAGTGGGGCCTTTTTAACAGGCGATATTTTCAACCTGTTTGTATTTTTTGAGTTACTGCTAATGGCGTCTTACATGCTCATTGTGTTAGGCGGTTCAAAGCCTCAGCTTCGTGAATCACTCAAATACATTGTGTTTAACATCATCTCATCGGCTTTATTTATCGTCGGTGTCGCTTGTTTATATGCAGTCACTGGTACACTGAATATGGCTGATTTAAGTGTGAAGATCGCTGAATCAGGGCAAACAGGATTAATCACTGTCATTTCCATTCTGTTCCTCATTGTATTTGGCTTAAAAGCTGGGATCTTCCCGCTTTATTTCTGGCTGCCAGGATCATATCATGCACCGCCAGCGGCTATTTCTGCTCTATTTGGCGCACTGCTGACAAAGGTTGGTTTATATGCGATTGCCAGAGTCTTTACGTTAATTTTTATACATGATACAGGGTTTACACATACACTCATGGCTTGGTTTGCCGCTCTAACAGTGATATTCGGTGTGATTGGCTCTATTGCTTATTCTGATGTGCAAAAGATCGTGATCTATAACATTGTCACAGCCGTGGGGGTCATTTTGTTTGGGATTGCTGCCAATACACCTGCCTCACTCCAAGGGGCCATTTATTATCTCATTCATGACATGGTGATTAAAGGCGCTTTATTTATGCTGGCAGGTGCACTCTTCGTGTACGCTGGCACAAACCACTTGAAAAAGATGGGCGGGCTGATTCAATCTCAGCCTTTACTAGGGTGGATGTTTTTCATTTCGGCTTTATCACTGGCAGGAATTCCGCCGCTGAGTGGCTTTGTTGGAAAGCTAAAGATTGTAGAAGGTGGTTTTTCTGCTGGACACATGACCTTTTCTATCCTTGTCTTACTGTCCAGCCTTCTTGTCCTTTATTCGATTATGAGAATCTTCATGCTCGCATTTTGGGGCGAGGAACAAGATATGCGAAGAAGGAAACCGTCGATTAAAGGAATGGTGTACCCTGGCGTACTGCTTGTGATCTTGTCGCTTGCCATTGGGTTAGGGACAGAGTTCATTGCCCCTTATATCAATCAAGCAGCGGAAATGCTATCAACACCAGAAAAATATATTCAAGCTGTGCTGAAGGAGTAGATAAACATGGCCTTTCAAATATTACTAAACGCTCTCCTCGCCTTTACATGGATGTTTATGAATGATACTTACAGAGCCGCAGACTTTGTATCAGGCTTTGTACTAGGGATGGTCGCCATTTTTATGTTTCGGCGATTTTTCCCGCAGCGTTTTTACGGCTATGCCCTTTTTGCGATTTTCAAGCTCGTATTGATTTTTATTCGGGAGCTGCTTCTTGCCAATTTAAGTGTATTAAAGACCGTATTATCTCCAAAGCTCACAATTAAGCCCGGTATTTTCGCCTTTCGTACGGACTTGAAAACGGATTGGGAAATCACCATACTGGCTAACATGATTACATTGACACCAGGTACACTCGTCATTGATATTTCTGATGATCGTTCAATTTTGTACATTCATGCGATGGATATTGAAGATGCAGAAAAAGCCATTCACGATATCCGGGTTTCATTTGAAAAAGCGATTCAGGAGGTGAGTGGTAAGTAATGGAGCTCATATTACAAATGTCACTTGGCATTCTTGCACTGTCCACCCTTCTTTTTGTTATACGGGTTATCAAAGGTCCCTCTATTCCTGATCGTGTAAGTGCACTTGATGCGATAGGAATCAATTTAATTGGGATGACAGCCATCGTTTCCATTTTGCTGAAAACGACAACGTTCTTTGAAATTATTTTACTGCTCGGTATCCTTGCCTTTATCGGCACTGTCGCTTTTTCCAAATTCCTTGAGAAAGGGGAAGTGATTGAAAATGATCGTCATCGCTAAAGCTATTGTCATTTTCTTTATCCTGCTTGGCGCCATCCTTTGTCTCATTTCAGCCATTGGCGTTCTTCGCCTGCCAGATGTTTATACACGAATGCATGCTGCATCAAAAGCATCGACACTTGGTGTTGTCCTCATATTAGTTGGGGTATTCTTTCACGAATGGTTTCTTGCAGGCATTATTTCTGCGAAGATTCTACTTGGGATTGTCTTTATCTTTTTAACAGCTCCGGTCGGCGCACACTTGATCGGAAGAGCCGCCTACAATACTGGAGTCAAGATGGACAAACGAAGTGTACAAGATGATTATGGTGGTTTTCGTAACTTCGTGATTAAACGAAAAGAAGACTCGTACTTATAAACCGAAAGAAGGACCTCACATGTGAGGTCCTTCTTTTATTTCTATAAAAAAAACATTTTATGGATCAATCCAACCTAAAAAAAGCTTCCGCTGCACCGGGAGCTTTTTTATATGCGATCAATGATAGCAAGTGTGCATCTTGACGTACAGATGTGCCGGTCCCGATCATCTTTAATATCAATTTGAAATACCATTGTACGGCGCCCTACATGTACAGGAACAGCCGTCGCTGTCACTACTCCATCACGTACAGATTTTAAATGGTTGGCATTGATTTCAATCCCTGAGCAAACTTGCTGAGTTAAGTCTAAATGAGCCGCAGCCCCCATGCTTGCCACTGTTTCTGCTAGAGCAGCAGATGCTCCTCCGTGCAGCAGTCCAAATGGCTGTTTTGTTCTGTGATCGACTGGCATTGTCGCCACGCATCGTGACTTATTACACTCTACAATCTCAATCCCAAGTGCCTCAAGCAGTGTATTTGATCCACTCACTTCCATCAGGGTTCTCTCCCTTCACACGTTTACAGCACACTTTCAGATTTTGCAATTAACACCGCTTCGGTTCGAGAGCCAACATTCAGCTTATTAAAGATGGACGTCAAGCTGTATTCAATCGAGCGTTTGCTCAAATGAAGCACATCGGCAATCTCTTGGTTCGTGTATCCTTTTTCCACTTCTCTGAGGATCAAACACTCTCGCTCTGTTAACAGCTCATGATCGGTCTGCTGCGCCTGTTCTGGCTTTTCTTGCTGCTGTGAAATTAATTTCTTTAAATAGGATAGCTGAATGACAACTTCTCCTTGCAATGTGCGGTGTATGTATTCAATAATTTTGTCTTTTGTCTCTGTTTTACTAATTGCCCCGTGCAATCCAGCCCGAATGGCCTCTTCAAAATAATCATCTACTTCATACCCTGTATAAATGATAATTTTCACTTGTTGGTTGGTTTCTAGAATTTGTTTCGCAATGTCCATTCCATTGATATCCCCGAGATTTAAATCCATCAAAATCACATCATAGATGGAAAAGTCATGCGTCTTTAAAAAGGCGGCTTCTGCATCAGGACTTAAACAATCGACTGATAGCTGCTGATCTGATTCTAATATGCTTTTTGTCCCTTCCATGACAGCCGGATGATCATCAATGACCAATATCTTCTTCATGTCTTCCTCCCTTTAAATCACTCACTTCCATTTTATATAAAAGACTTGGCAGATGCCAAGTCTTATTCCTTAATAAATCGTTACAATTCCATTTCAATTTTCACCTTCAGTCCTTTTTCTGGGGCTGTGTGAATGTGAAGCTTCCCATTTAACGCCTTGACTCGTTCTCTGATTCCCGAGAGGCCCATGCTCATGGTGTGCTGATCAAGATGGCTTGCATCAAAACCGACTCCATCATCCTCGTAGTGAAGAACAACCTGATCTTTAATACAAATCAGCATCACTAACACTTGAGTGGCTTGGGAGTGCTTCAGGGCATTGGATAACAGCTCCTGAACAATTCGGTAAATATTCAGCTGTGAATCAATATCAATGTCCAGTTCTTTATCAAAGCGTGTTGTATTCAGCCGGATATGAAACGGTGCTTCCTCCTGAATTTGAGAAGTCAGCTTCGACATCGCCTTGACTAAACCTAAATCGTACAGCAGCTGCGGCCGAAGTTCATGACATGTTTCTCTCGTGGTTTGAATCACCTTAGACATTTGTTCATTCCATGAGATAAGCGATTGTTCAATAGACGTTGGGCATTGATCGTTTTGGAAATTCGTTAAAAACATCTCTGACTGTCTTTTCAGCGATATCAAATCCTGCAGCACGGAATCATGAAGATCCCTCGCTAAATCGGAGCGCTGTTTTTCTTCCATCGCAAACATGACTTTTTTCAGCCAAGCAGGATTCGCTTCACGCTGCTTCAAATCTTCAAGATGCTCCATCAATTCTTCGATCTTGACGACATTTTCTAAACTGACACTTGTATAAAAAGCCAATGTTTTCAGCCAAGAAATCTCATCACGCGTCAATTTCGGTGTCTGTAAATTGGATAAACAGCAAATCATAAACGAGTGACCGCCCCGCTCGCCAATTTTCATCATAAACCCTTTATCAAGCTCAATGATTTTCCCGACTTCCCCTAAAATATCCTGAAATTGATCCACATACTCTTTCCATAGATTGCTATCACCTGAAGATTCATCAATCTCTTCAATCTGTCCATCTGGCTTCACTTCAAGCACAAAGGCTTTATTAACAACAAGCACTTCTAAAATGGTGTATTTCAAATGATACAGCACTTGATGAAGTGATGACGCCTCACGAATAAGCTGCGTAAATTTAAACACGCTGTCCTGGTAATTATGCTTCTCTGAAAAACGCTTCAGACGAAAACGGAAATCTAGAATTTCTTTGAAATAGAAAACAGCCAGCATGAGCGCGTAGGTGATTAATGCGAGCTTCAGTGTGTACTTCAAATCTTCTGGTTTTTGCAGAATATAAAACGTGACAACAACAAAAATGGTCGGTGTGATGGCTAGAAAGCCATAGTACCTCAGTCTGCTAATCAAAAAATCCATATTGTAAAGTTTGTTCGTCATGAATTGGTAGACGAGAGAAAAAGGAATTAACAAAACGATTGATGTCAGAATAAAAGGATCAATCAAATACTTATCAAAAAACACATAGGGAATAACAAAAAAGAGAATGAATGGACTGAACGACAAAACATTCATAATGGCAAAAAACTTTAAAACTGAACCATGTGCTGTTTTTTTATATTTCTTCATTCCTCTGACTATTAAATAAAGAGCTACTAAAACTGTTCCGAAAAAAAACAGCAAACTGATACTAGGAACATATTTTCTCAATTCAGATGACACCGAAACCCCGCTATGTACGGCAAGGTTAAAAATAGGGATCAAATATAAGTACCTGATGAGCTTTGGATTCGTTAAATGCACATCAAATTCCTTGAAATATTGATAGATAAAATGAATATATAAGATAGACACACTTGATAAACACAATAAGAGAACATAATGGCTAAATCTATCACCAATTCCTGACGTACCTGCACTCAGATACCCAATACAAATTGACAATAAGAATAAAATTAATAAAAATGCAGATTTTCGTTGCGGTTCTTTGTTAATTTTAATAATAAAAAAGATACAGAATAAGCATATTGAATATAGAAGAAGAGGGATTAAATAGACAAATAAGCTTTCGCGACCAATCAACGTCTTATTTTTAAGTGATATGATTTGGTTGCCTCTTTGTATATCAATTCTTTGTACATTTCTAAGCTTACCATTGATCATGTGGTCTTGAATTAAATTAGATTGTCCGTTTATCTTTAGTATAATATCTCCTTCTTTTAACCCCGACGAATAAGCTAAAGAAAGATATTCAACGTCAACAACTTCCGTTTGACCGTTTTCATTCTTTTCTACACGTGCACCATTAAAAATATCAAATACATAGATATATGAAATATAGATCACAAATAAAAAAGATAAAAATACAAGAAACGTGGACAATTTTGTATAGGTAAGCTTCATTTTTAAAACATCCTTAAGAAAGATCATTAAATCATCATACAGGTTTGAACTTTAAATTAATACTCCCAGATGTATTTTGCATTCATGTATTCTTTTTTTACCCCCTGTATAATGGCTGCAGTTGTTTGTGCATCAGCATGAATTAAGCTTGCATTTCCAGATATCAATTCATCGACCACACCTGGGTTTTTTATTAGATATGCAATGATATTTTGAATGTTCAATCATTGCCCTCCTTTGTCATAAATGCATACAATTGTTCCTTATTTGTTTTAGGTAAATCAAGTTGTTCAATCCCTTGCCTCATTTTTAACAGCATAATCTCTCTCATTGATACCATGTACTGAGTCAAACCAGCTTCAAGTAATTTCTGCTTCAGCTGAAATGACTTTTGTTCTGACTCATCTAAACGACCGGAAAAGAACGTAAGAAGCTCTTGACTGGCATCGTTAAAACCTCTTTGTAAATAGCTAAATGCCAGCGTTTGTTTTTTTAGAAAATCTCCGTTTGTTTTCGAAAATAACGCAAAAAAATCGTTACTGATCTGTTCAGCAACACCATAACATATTGAATATGATTCCACAGTTGAGTTGATTTTTCTCGTCGCTAAATAAACACCCAGTACACTAGAAAGAGCTGTTAATGATCCTGATTTTTTCCTTAACACCTCTACACACTCTTCTTCTGTTTCATGCATATGACGCAAATCCTCATGTTGTCCTTCCATTGACCATTTGATGAGTTGGAACAGTTTCTCAATTAGTTGAGAATCATTTTCACCTATTGATATGATGAATTGGGTACTCAGCGTATACAAATACGTAGAAGCATTGATGGCCACTCCTTGGTCGACGTTCATCCAAGGATACGAATCATTGTCCTGATCTTCAATATCATCTAATATATCGGCTGATAAGATGAGAAGTTCAATCCCTGCTGACAATTGTGTAATCGCTTGCTTGTCTTGTCCGCCAAATGCCTCATAATGCTTGTAAGCCAATTGCCCAAAGGGAAATTCATTCTTTCTATCTGTAAATTCTAGAAGCAGTTGTTGTAAATCCTTCTGCCTGACTGCATGTTGAATAAAATCAGACATATTCTGCTTGATTTTTGTATTCTCTAGATAGTTTAGCATACTCGCTCTTGTACCTCACCCTTCCGCCTTTTATTTTACTAAAAAGACATGAGCAAATGTCCACTGACATCACTATTTAACAATTATATAATAATATATCCTTTTTTTGTATGTATTTGGATAAAAAAAAGACTTGATGATTATCAAGTCTTTAAGAAATTTTCACATATTCATATTTGTCGTATTGATCAATGCTTTTGTTAATGTTATGAAGAGAAGCCGTTGTTTCTCTAATTTCGTTTTCAAGTTTCCATAATAATTGTTTAAGTTCTTCGATTTCATACTTTTCCATCGATTCCACTCTCCTTTTTTGGAAGATCAATGTATTTGTGTATGGTGATTGGGTCATAAGTATTTGATCTGCTACTAACAGTGTAAATGTAATTGAGTATTTTTTCACCGAAAAGTATGCACAAAATGTGTGCGTGATACCGCAAAATTCAATAGGTCTTTTTTCATCATTTTCTGACTTTTCAAATCATACTTTTATCTCAATTTCAAAGGAACTGCGTCATTTTTGCGACAAGAATAGGCATCATTCGTCACACTTTTCTCACATCAGAACGTATGATCCCTTCCATATCCTCGGTTTTGCGTGTTATAGGTCAGACGACAGACCCTATTGTGGACACCGCAATTTTTTGGCGACATTCACCGAAATTGACCGCAAAAGTACCTATTTTTATGTTGGATTTATAAAGATAGAAAGATCATTTTGATTCTTTATTCTGATTTTCTACATACATTTAAAACAGATATCCGTCCAATTTCACGTCAATGAGAGAAGAGGTGACCATATGTTTTACTATGTTCCTTATCCTGCTTTGCAGGTCCCCGCAATGAGCCATGCATCCCCGCGCACACCTATGACTTTTCCTCCAGTAGATGCCCACTCGTTTCAACGAGCCGCAAAAGAATCAGCCCGACTTGTTGCTGATGCTTCACTCATTACACAGCAGATTTCCAGCTCGCTTTCATTTGCACAGCGCATCATGGAGGCTGCTGAGCGCTCTGATTCGACAAGTGTCATCCGAATGCTGAAGCAAATCGGTGTGAAAAGTGGCATTGACATCCGCTTTAGTCCAGAAGGCATTCGTATCTACTTGTCTCTCGCCTCTAGCAGACTTTTTCTTCTTTTACAGTGGGCATAACAAAAAAAGCCGCTCTGACGTGAGCGGCTTTTCTTAAGATTCAAACATTTTATGACACCATTCAATGGCTTCTATATAACAGCCGTAGGCTTCTTGCTTCGGGAGTTCCCCATTTAACATCTCATCATCCCATTCATTTCGTTCAATCCGTTTGGCTACATCTAGCACAAATGAATAATCATTTTCATAGCCAAGCAGTGCCTCGCCAACTTCATCAGAAAGCGGCAGCTCTTTCACAAGTTCTGTAATATCTGCCCTGACAAGCGTATCAATGAGAGAAAACATACCTGTCAGCATATAAGAGGCTGGGTGCTCTCGTTCAGTACGACTCGCAATCAGTTCACACGTTTTCGCCCGAATGAATGACATTTTGATAATTTCTTTTTGGCTTGAGTTGGCTTGGACATTCAGTTCTTTAAATGAAAGAATAAAGATCCAGCGCCGAATTTCATTAAACCCAAGCAGGATAATCGCCTGCCGGATACTTTTGATTTGATAAAGACGTCTCATGCCGCCTGAATTCAGCATTTTTAATAATTGATATGACAGCGAAAGGTCACTTTCAATAAAATGGGTCACGACCTGGATATTCGGCTGTTCCTTGCTCAGCTCATTTAAGAGCTGGTGGTACGCATGGAAGCTGGTCGATAATGCTCGTCCTGATATGACACGAGGCTCGCTAAAGAAATACCCTTGAAACAAATGGAAGCCGGCTTCTAGCGCTTCTTCATACTCTCTTCGCGTTTCCACCTTTTCTGCAAGGAAGCGAAGTCGATATTTTTTATACGTATGTAGAATATTTCTTCGTTCTTCCGATGTGGTCTTCAGAAAGTCAATTTTTAAAATATCAATGCAATAGAGGAGTTCGTCAAGCAACTTGTCACTAAAATGTGTTCCGCTTAGAAAAAAATCATCAAGTGCAATCGTATATCCCCATTTTTTTAACTGCTTACATCTCATAATAAGTGCCGGGGTAATCGGTACATTTTCTAATATCTCGATCACAAGCTGATGCGGATCAAAATAGGTGAGCAGATCAGACGAAAGTAAGCTTTCGGTGAAATTAATGTAGCATCGTTTGCCCTCTGTCAATGTTTCGATACCGATATTTAAAAAGCTATTTATAATGAGGTCCGTTGTCGCTTGGTCACCGTCTTCAGCGCTATATGTATTGGTTTCACTATCTCTATAAAGCAGCTCATATGATACGACTTGTTCTTTTCTGTTAAAAATAGGCTGTCTCGCAACAAACACCCTCAACTGCTCCAATCCTCCTTTATGCAATGACAAACAAGATGTGCTTTCAGTATACCAAATGATTGTGCTTATGGTTCACTTTGAATCGGTCAAAAAATAAAAAAAGAGATCACCCGGCTTGATGATCTCCTTTTCTTCCAATTAGCTTTCATAAAGCTCTTTTTTAATTTTATTTTTCACGTCATGGATAAACTGCATCTTGTTATCCCAGCATTTTTGACTCAAATCGACTGGATATTCTTCTGGTTTGCTGATTCGTTTATATTCCTCCCAGAAAAGTCCGAGGCTATCCTGCACATAGGCTTGAATCGTTTGAATATCCGGATTGTCATATACAAGTTTTCCTTGTTCGAAAATAGGGACATGAAGATCCTTAGCCACAAAGTTTGTAACAAATTTGCTGATAAATGTATGCACAGGGTGGAACATTTTCAGTTTATCCTCACTATGAACATCTTCCTCTTCGAGCGCAATGTAGTCACCCTCAGAATGATGATTCAATTGATTGATGATGCGGTACACACGTTTACGTCCTGGTGTTGTCACTTTCTCTGGGTTAGACGAAATTTTAATGGTATCGTTCATTTTTCCATTTTCTTCAATAGATACGAGTTTATACACTGCACCAAGAGCTGGCTGATCAAATGCTGTGATCAGCTTTGTCCCAACACCCCACACATCAATTTTGGCACCCTGTGCTTTTAAATTCATGATGGTATGTTCATCAAGATCGCTCGATGCAATGACTTTTGCATCATGGAATCCTGCATCATCCAGCATCGTTCTAGCTTTTTTAGACAAGTATGCAAGGTCACCGCTATCAAGTCTGACACCAATAAAGTTGATTTTGTCTCCGAATTCTTTCGCTACCTTAATGGCATTCGGAATACCGGATCTCACGGTATCATACGTATCGACTAAAAAGACACAGTCTGTATGGGTTTCAGCATATTTTTTAAATGCCGTATATTCATCGCGGTATGCTTGTACAAGCGCATGGGCATGAGTTCCTGACACTGGAATGTTGAAGCGCTTCCCAGCACGAACATTACTTGTCGCCTGGAAGCCGCCGATGAGTGCCGCTCTTGCTCCCCACATCGCTGCATCCATTTCATGCGCACGTCTTGTTCCGAATTCTAGTGCTGTCTCATCTTCAATGATTCCTTTAATCCGAGCCGCCTTTGTTGCGATCAGTGTTTGGAAATTCACGATATTCAGCAAGGCTGTTTCGATTAGCTGCGCTTCTACAAGCGTTGCCTCGATGCGCATAATCGGTTCATTTGCAAAGACAATTTCGCCTTCACGCATTGAATGAAGTGTTCCTGTAAAGGACAACCCGCTTAAATAATCAATGAAATCGCTTTTATAACCGAGTTCATCTTTTAAATACGCTAGATCACTTTCGGTGAAGGAGAAGTCCGATAAATATTCAATCGCTTTCTCTAAACCAGCAAATACAGCGAAGCCATTGTCAAATGGAAGCTTTCTGAAGAAGAGTTCAAAAACTGCCTTCTTCTCATGAATGCCGTCTCTCCAATACGTTTCTGCCATGTTAATTTGATAAAGATCTGTATGTAGTGATAAACTGTCGTCAATAAACCGATGCTCCAACTTCCATTCTCCTTCCCTTACTTAACCACTTTCGCACCAAGCGACTGCTCAAAGTGAGAAAGTGCCCACTCGTGCCCCGCTTCATTAAAACTCGCTACAGCATTCTGGTGAATCACAAGTTCGAAGCCTTTATTGTACGCATCAACAGCTGTATGAAGTACACAAATATCGGTACATACGCCGGCTAAATGAAGTTCAGTGATGCCGCGTTCGCGCAGTTTCATTTCTAATTGAGTGCCTGCAAAAGCAGAGTATCTTGTTTTTTCCATATAGTAGACATGTTTTAAATGTTTTGACGTGTGAAATAGTGAACTTAGTTTGCCATAAAGTTCAATTCCCTTTGTCCCGCGAATATTATGGGGCGGAAATAACTTTGTCTCTGGATGATAAGGGTCTTGCTCTTCATGATGATCGACTGCAAAGACGACAAAGTGTCCTTCATCAATAAACGAAGAAGTGATCTCTGTGATCTTAGGCTCAATCGCCTGTCCAGGCTTTCCGCATGTCAATTTTCCATCGTCTGCAACAAAATCAACGGTATAATCAATACAAACCAATGCTTTGCCCATCCGCATCTCTCCCATATGCTCTTTTGACTCATTATAGCCTATTCATTTCACTAGGGAAACCTATTCAACAGATTCGTGAGAAAAAGCCTTCTGAAACAGCTCATCTTCTATATAGATGTGCTCTTGATTGACCGCATTTGATAGCTCTATCACAAGACCAAAAGGAGAATGCGCCTCATAATGATTCACCACTTTAAAGGAACATCCAGCGGCATTAGCCATTTTCACATATTGAGAATAAGATGCATAGGACAACTCACCATTTAAAAGAACAGTGGCCTGACGGTTGGACTTTAATACTTGTTCGACCTCTTGATACGGTTTATTTCGTAATACCTGTCCCTTTGTCAGGGCGAGAAGCGCTCGTTCCCTTAATGAACCGAGAAACATTCTTCGTTCATCGGGTTTTGTTTCAGCATGTCCAAATATTCCTTGCTGCAAATAAAAGTCTACGGATTCTTCTTTCATCGCTGTTTTCACTCCTGGTTTTAAAATTTACATTTCTGTGACCCAGTGCACAATCTTTAGTGCAAGCTCACGGGCTTCGTCTGTTTCTGCTCTTTCCATTAAGGATTGCTCGAGCGTATGGATCAGCTGCTCTTTTTCGTCCTCGTACGCAATGGATATACTCCATTCAATGTCAGGTACGGCAACAAGCGTTTTATATTCTTTTTTATTTTCATGTAAATATACATTGTAGGTCTTTGGTTGCCGGCTTGTGATGTGTGCTTTTCTAATTTTCATTTGACTCTGTTCACACCTCTTTTTTCTTCTTACATCCATATCCATTGTACCATAAAAAAAGACAGCTTCTGAAAAGGAAATCCCTTTCAAAGCTGGCTACGCATTGAAGCTCTTTTGCTGACTAATAAGATTTAAATCCCAAACAAATGTGACGTTTGGACTGTTAAAAAATTGGACGAGGTCCCCTGCATGATAGGTACCTGAACCACCGGCGGAGTAATCAACACTTTTTGGCGAAATGGGAAAAACACCGCCGAAATGTGCCGCCCCATTTCCGTACACACGATCTATATGAATAGGTCCAACAATCGCTGGCATTGTCCACCACCTTTTCTATCCACATCATTTGCCCAGCTCAACAATACGTGTATCACAAATAAAAAAAGACAGCTGATATTTGATCACCAGCTGTCTTTCTATGCATTAAATGATTGAGGCTGGTCAAACAATGTGAAGTCCCAAAGCATCGTCGCATTAGGATCACTTGTAAGAGACATATAATCACCTGAATTAAAGGCTCCCGCCCCGCCAGTGGAGTGGTTTACAGCCAAAGGGGCAATGGCCAGTACATCACCGAAAGTAGCTGCACCGTTTCCTCCTAATGACTCGATATGAATAGGTCCAACGATTGCAGGCATCAGAATCTCCCCCTATCTGCTTATGTCAACCATCTTATGCAAAAAGGGAAAAGATGTGCATCTGCCCTATACGTTTAAATGCTGTTCTTTACGAGACCGCTGACGCAGCTGAACCAATCTGACAATATTTAGGGTGATCGCTTTGAGCAGTGCATAGACAGGGACTGCAAAGATCATGCCAAGGATTCCCCCAAAGCTTCCTGCACCAATTAACAGCAGGATAATGGTCAAAGGGTGTGTGTTAAGGCGTTTCCCAATGATCAATGGAGAAATGACATTTCCGTCAATTTGCTGAACGACAAGAATCACAATCACTGTCACCACTGCTTTTCCAGGCGAATCAAGAAAGGCAATCAGCACAGCTGGTGCCGCGCCAAGATATGGTCCAAGGTACGGAATCACATTTGTGACCGCAATGATAATGCCAAGAATAAGCGCATATTTCACACCAATTAATAAGTATCCGATAAAACAAGCCACTCCAACAAATAAACAGACAACAATCTGCCCCTGTATGTAAGCCGCAAGTGTGTCGTTTAATTCTTTAAAAATCTTCAATCCTTCCTTACGGTAAGGCATTGGCAAAAATTGAACGAGCTTGTCCGGAAACTTATGCCCGTCTTTCAGCATATAAAACAAAATGAACGGAACTGTGATGACGGCTAAGGCGATATTGGCAATCACGCCAAACACAGCAGACATACTTGAAGCGATATTTTCCGGCAAATCTTTTAATGTCGAAACGATCGTCTGTTCAAATTTTGAGACAGACACATAATCTTGGTTCATCATCCAAGTAAATGTTTTAGAATGCGAAAAGTCATTGATAAACTTCTGCATGTCCGTCACATAACCAGGGAAGCTTTTGACAAGTCCACCGACCTGCGAGACAATCACCGGTCCAGCAGCATTGACGATGAACGTGATGAGTCCAATGAACAGAAGATAAATGATCAGGATAGCGAGTGTCCTAGGAATTTTCTTGGACAAAAATCGAACAATTGGATTAAAGATGAAAAAGAGAATACCCGCCAGTAAGATGGGGACAAACAGAGTTGATGCAAATAAAATAATCGGCTGAAATAAAAACGAAACCTTTGTTGATACATAGACAATGAGTAAAACAAGTAATATTTGGAATGTCCAAAAATGAACTTTAGATTTTAACAAAGATGCTCCTCCTGTTACGTATTGATCTTATTAAAAAACTACTATTCAACCCACCTTCTGTCAACTGCTTCTTGTTTTAGAACCTCATTTTTTGAAAAAAAAAGAACAATTGGTATATCATGCACTTTTTCCAGATATACATTCTATAAGCATGAAAAAAAAGCAGACATCTATGCGTCTGCTTGTTACACTCTTTCACTGTGATCAGGCATCACCGACACGATTTGCTGGATCCGCACATAAAAAACTGATTTCGCCCCCGCTTCAATCACAATATGATCCGGCATAACTTCCTTCAATTTCCCACGCACCGTATCTTTCACTGTTTGCACAATTAATCTCATACCGACCACTTTCTGCAATGTTTGATAAACATATGGATCAACTAATGAAACAAGCTGTGGACTTCCTTGTTGTGCCATCCTACCTGCCCCTTTACTTGTGTATTTACCCACAGCGTATGCATGAACCCATGTGAATGTCACTCAGGGCAAACCCACAACATTAATACCATATTTTTACAAATAGTGCGTTTTTACATTTTTTAGAAGTATAATAGATTGGTGCTGCCAACAATTTAAATCATTCGAAGAGGTGAATTGTCTTGAAAAAACTCATCTGTATTGTTGCTGTCATGCTCTTTCTATCCTCTGCAAGTTATGCGTATGCAGGCACAATTGGAGATCCACCTGGGACGCCGGGGAAGTGGTTTAAAGGAGAAGAGCCCGTTCAAAAAGACGAGTCAAAACCACCACTTGTTTTTGTTCATGGCATTAACAGCTCCTCCTCCACTTGGTCCGATCGAAACGATATGGCAAAGCAGGCTGTTCTGAACGGATACGAAAGCGCATTCATAGATTTGCATCCAGATCAGGACATGAAAAAGAACGGCAAACTATTAGCAGAAAAGCTCAAAGAAATTTATGATGCGTTTGGTAGAAAACTCATTGTGATTGGTCATAGTAAAGGCGGGGTCGATACACAGTCCGCACTGGTGTATTTCAAAGCCCATCCCTATGTGGAAAAGGTCATTACTCTCGGCTCTCCTCATAACGGGACACCGCTTGCGGATCTAGCGTATAGCAAGGGCGGAAGCTGGCTCGCGCAAATTCTTGGACAAAAAAGCGACGCGCTTTATTCTTTGCAAACCGGTCTGATGGCGGCTTTTCGAAGTGAAACCGACCAGCTGGAGGCGTTTCCCAATAAATATGTCACCTACTCTGGCTCGGAATGGGGAACATTTGGCGGTGTGCTGTATTTAGGCGGCATGTATTTAAAGAGCTTTGGTGCAAATGATGGCGCCGTCACGGTAAACAGCACAAGACTATCGTATGCAAACAATATTTTAACAGGAAAATGGGATCATCATTCAATCAAAAACGGCACAAGTATGTTTCCTGTGTTCCAGCATCAGCTTCTGGCAAATGTCGCAAGCGCTGAAAATGAAAATAAAGAGGAACAAGAGCCCGTTTCTGCTGAGCTGAATACAGATGTTTATGTGAAAGGTGGAGAAAGTGAAAAGGATAAAACAGAAGCGTTCTATGTAGAGGAAGGAACGAATGGCTTATCGATTCAGTGGTTAAATGAAAGGCAGGAGACGCGGCCAGAAATCATCGCCCCAAATGGAGACGTCTTAACAAACCTTAAGACATCGGAAGCATCTTTCCCATATGAAGGCGCATATTCACACCATGTGCAAATCAATAAGCCCGTTCCTGGAAAATGGACGATTCGATCGAATTCAGGAAAAAAGGCTCCTTATCTGCTGCTTGTATCCTTTGATTCACCATTAAATGAAGAAATTAAAGCAGCTGCATCGAAGTCAGGGGATGCATCGACCCATTCAAGCGGTCTGATTAAACGGTTAAGCAAATCAGTGGAAACCAATTACTTTAAAGATGCACAAAAGGATCATCCACTGAAAACAAGTACCTCATCAGCCATTCAATTGAAAAAAGAAGGTGCTTATTCCGTCACGGTGCATTACACCGGACTCACTACGTCAGGAACATCTGCGTTTAACCGTACCGTTATTCGCACGTTGTATGTCGATCAGCACGGAACGATTCATGGAGACATTCCATACTAAACAGAGCGTTTCATGGGCTGGAGTGCCTGCTGCACTTTCTGATCCAAATCGGCAATCTTTTTCATTGCCAATGATTCGTCTATTTGTCTGTAATGGTGGTGTCCGCCAGGCTCTTCATCCATTTCATCTGCTTTCTTCACAATTTGCTGGAGTGTGTCCTTATGGAGGTCGCCCTCTGGCAAATATGAATCCGTATGAAGCAGAATCGCAAGTGCAATATCTTTGGCTGCTTTTGGTTCCTCCCCGAGCCGTATGAGCAGTTTGTGTGCCCGCTCTGCACCTTTAATGGCATGAATATCATTTCTTCTATATGTCTCGTAATCCCATTCTCCGCCGGCTGTATACCATTCATAGTGGCCGATATCATGCAAGAGTGCTGCTTTCACAGCCAGATCTGGGTTAATTCCCGCCTGCATCGCCAGCTTGAATGCGTGATAAGCACAAGCAATCGCATGGGCTTTTCCTGAACGATTTAAATACTTTTGAGCAACTGGATGGGTGTAAACATCCATTAATGTAACCTTTCTCATGGAAACCCCTCCTTATCTATATTTTTAGCATCCTAACATATTCTGAAAAGAAACTCAAATGTTCTGTTATATTTTCTATGAGTCTCAAGATTAGCTTATGTCAAATCAACTGGTTTTGCTTGTACAAGACGAAAAAAAGCAGTCGTGATGACTGCTTTTTTCTTCTTTACAGTGTGATATGAAAACCCTTGAAGTCTAGCTGGCGCGGAGCGAATTTGAGATTCGTGAGCACCGGCATGCAGGACTGACACCGAATGCGAGGGTTTGTCTTCACGCTGCTACAGTCGTTATGACTGCTTTTTCACATACTCACGTGCATCGTATACGCATCCGCCAGCTGGATCATCCGCTAAAAGATCGAGCAAAATACCTGCGACTTCATCTGGACTCTTCAGCGTGCCTGTTTCATATAATTGCTGAAAACGGTCAATTTGTTCGAAGTCCTGTTTTGATGACTTCCGAATCTCCCCCTGCATATCTGTATCAATGGTGCCGGGGGAAAATGAAAACGTGTTGATTGGATACGCCTCGTCCTGCTGTTCCTCATGCAAAGTCCTCATAAACATATCAAGTCCTGCCTTTGAGCTGCAATACGCACTCCAGCCTTTATAAGGGTTTTTCGCCGCTCCAGAAGAAAGGTGAACGATCGTTTTCTTTCCGCTATATGATTGAGTCTGCTTGGTAAAAACATGGCTCAGCAAAACAGGGATGACAAGATTCAACGTATAATGCTGATGAAGCGTATCCTGTCCGCCTTGCCCCACACGTTTGATAGGTGTCACCATGCCTGCATTATTGACGAATAAGATGTCATCAGCAGCTGCCAGTGTTTGCGGCGTGAGACTATCTTGAAGCCATTTGGCTGCTGCTTTCTCATCTGTCAGGTCGACCTGTGTATGTGTGAGCTCCGGATGGTAAATCGGCGATGCACTTCTTGCTGCCGTATACACATGGTCCCCGCGTGAAAGCAGCCGGTTCACAAGTGCTAGACCAAATCCTTTTGATCCGCCTGTAACGATTGAAATTCGAATGACAATCTCCTCCCTTGATAACACTATTTTACGTAGTGGAACGGTATGACATCAAGCAATCTGCATAAGAAAAGCCTGCCTCTTTTCAAAGAGACAGGCTATTTCTTTTCAGCCTTCACATTCACCTTAGGAATCAGAATGAACATCACGACAATGCCAAAGACGATTAAGAAACCAAAGATGATCGGAAGCAGTGCTGATGTCTGCTTCTTGTGATCATCGCCAGAAGGTGCTGATACAGCGGCATCACGAAAAGAGATATTCATCTCTTCCATCATGTGAGCTGATGTTTTGGGCGGGTTCTCTTTTAGATCACTGAAAAGCTGCGGAGAAAGAGACCCTCCCGGAGTTTTAGGCGGTTCAGCAAAATGAATGTCTGTTTTGACTGTTGATGTCTTTTTGCTTTGTTCGTATTTCGTTTGATCCCTCAATATACTTGAGTTAATATTGAGTTCTTTTTCCTGATATTCATTCGGCTTGACATTTGTATCCGTATCTTCACCAGCAGCGAAAGCAGCAGGAATGAGGAGAAAAAGGGACATGACACCAAGTGCCCCCCCTTTCACGAACAGATTAAGCCTCATGAGTCACATCACGTTCCTCCGTTTTATCTTTCCATAGCTTTGTCACAAGCGGGATGGCCATGAAGAGGACAGTTAAAATCACTAATCCTATAACACCCATTCCAAAGTGATCTCCATTTCCATATTGGATGGACAGGTACACGTCTGTCACTGGATTTGTGAAATGGAAATTCGGCATCACCAAATCAATTAATGGTGCGACAAAGAAGAAAATAAGCGCCGTTGCTGCCATCCATCCGGCAATAGAGCCGAAAAGGAACGCCGTGCGAATAAAGGCGGAACAAGCCACTAATAGTAAAATCGTGAAAATGGACCACTGAATCGCTTGATCATCTGCAAGCTTGTAAATGTTCAGTCCAAACAAGCTGATCATGAGTCCGACTAATAGATTTAAGATGCCAAACAGTGCACCTTTCACCAGCATCGGAGCTGCCGCATAATACGAGCTGAAAAAGCCAATTAACAAACTGCTGATCATCACAATGACCAAAATGACCACTGGCGGTACCGTCTGCGTTTTTTCTTCCGGCACATCACCGCTGATTTTCAGCGGATTGGCTAAGTGGTTATACACATAGTTGCTGTTGCCTTGATCACTCAATGTGTTTCCTAAAATACCCTTCAAATCTTGCTGAACAAGCTTCGTAGAGTTGACATTCTTGCTCCAGTTTTCATTCAGCGTATCCGCTTTTTCTTGAACTGTTGTCACACTCTCTTCAATGTTATTCGTATAATCCGCCACCCCTTTTTGGCGGTCGGTTAACGAACTCATATTTTCAGAAAGACGAAGCACTTCCTGACCAATTGAATCCTGTGCACTGACAACAATTGAACTGCCTGCAAGGTCTGCCGTATACACTGCATCTCCTTGATCAGCCATTTGCTCCGCAACATTGTCCGCACTTTCAGAGATTGTATTTAATTCCTGTTCCATGCTTGCCTGCTGAGTCGAAATGTATTCTGCATAGCCATCTGAAAACTTCTGCATCTCATCAATAAAAGTAGACACATCATCGTTTGACGTCAGCATTTGTTTTTTGAGCGTATCCCAGTTTTCTGTTTCCTCTTTTTTGATGGAGAGGATGGACTGGATTTTCTCTTCTTTTGTGTCTAGTAGAGAAGAGTTATTTGTTGATTCGTAAAAATCATCAAGCATCATATCTAGTTGGGAGAGTTGATTGGAATACTCCATTAATTTTTTAGTGTCTGTTGATTTTGTATCAAACTTTTCCTCAAAAAGATCATCAGCAAAGGCTCCACCAATTGGTGAGTTTCTGCGCTTCAGCTCTTTTACTTTACTTACAATGGATGATTCTTGATTTTGGATTTCATTCGGAATGACGTTATATCGATCTTGTAACCATAGAAACTTTTTTTCAAGTTTACCTATTTTATCAGAAAGGTCCTTAAGCTCCTTACTCATCTGACTCACTTTGTCTTTCAATTCGTCATTATGAGCGGCAGCTTTTTCTTGAATCTTCTTTTTCACTTCTTCTAAACGAGTAGAGAGTGCTTTAAGGTCATCCTTAGATGAATTCGTGCTGCCGGAATCTGGCTGAACAGGATTTTCGCCCTCTCCACCTTCTTTGCCATTTTCAGTAGTAGGCGGCGTCTCCTGATCTGCTAATTGATCCGCGAGATCGTTCATTTCTGTTGAAATTTGCGAGAGTTCATTTGTCTCTTCATCTAAATTAATCCCAATCTCTTCAGGGTTTTCATTATCTTGATCTGATGGTCCATCCTTACTGGAGTCCTCTGGCTTTTCAGTTTCAGCTAAAATCTGCTCCCTTTTTTCTTTTAAATTATTTTGCAAGGCTTCCATCTTATTTTTATAGTATTCCAGGTACTGCTTTTCATAGTTTTTAATCAGTTCCTTCTGAGACGTCTTCACAAGTTCCGTTAATCCCGTTGATTGCTTAGGAATAGCGTCTTCTCTCAACTTTTGAACAGATTGGATGGCGCTGTCCGTTGTGTTTAGCTGACTTTGTACCCCGTTGATGTCTGTTTTGAGCCCGCCCATTTGATCACTAAAGCTACGGGCATTTTGGTTTTGAATATCAGCGAGCTGTTTAAGCCCTTGCTGGATTTGTTTTTTGCTTGTCGATTGCGCTTTGATCAAGAGGTCCTTTTGTTTGTCTTGATACTGCTGGTATTGATCGACTGCTTTCACAAAGTCCTTTAACTGGTTCTTAGCTTCTTCTGTTGTACTCAAACCGCCTTTATACTGCTTCTGTGAGTCGGTCATCGCATTTTTTAATTCTTCTATTTGTTTCTTCTGCTGCTGAACGGCATCTGATAGTTTGTTTGAGTTCGGCTTATAGAAATTATACATTGTGTTTTGGAATTCGACTTCTTTGCCGACAATATGCTCAAACTCTTCTCTAACATTGCCGATTTCCTGTGATACAAAACTCCAGTATAACGTTGACATCTGTTCATTCATTTTCTTTTGCGCATTTTCCAGCTCTCTTTGCACTTTCTCTTTATTGACTGAATTGAGCTGGTCTTGAATAGAAAATTGAATGGATGCCTTTTCAGGGTGGTCTTTATCATAGCTGAGCACATTTTTAGAGAAATCAGACGGAATATAGAGGACAGCGTCATACTTTCTGTTTTTCAGTCCATTTTCCGCCGCACTGCGATTCACTACGGTCCATGTATAATCTGGACGCTCTGATAATGCTGCCACGACATCCTGTCCGAAACGAGCGGTGTTTTCACTTTCGCTCGCTCCCATATCTTCATTGACCACAGCAATATTACGTGTGGCATTCTTTTTCTGTTTTGCCGGGTCATCTCCAATGAGGTGGAAAAATAAAACCGGCAGAACAAGAATCAATATCATGGTCGATACGATTTTGATGGAGCTTTTTTGCTGCTCTGTCATTGAACACTCTTCCTTTCTACCGCACATAAAGGAACCTGGATTTTCTTCTCTTTCCCGTTTTCAACCAAATACCCGAACCCTGGCTGAATATCTGGTTCTTGTCTTGCATATGGAAGCGGTATGATGTTTTGCTCTGATTTTTTCATGAGTAACATGGCATGACGAACTTGTTTAATTTCGTTTGTGAGTGCATCATAGCCTTTACTGAATTCGGTATGATTCCCTGATGCGATCAGGCTAAAGCCTAGGTGTGCATATGACTTCATGAAATCAGCCAATTGATCTTGAAGACGCGGATCGATCGTCTGCTGAAAACGCGTAATGCCATCAATCACAAGCACAATTTGAGGGAACGACAACTGATCGGTCTCTCCCCTGCGTACAGCTTCGACGTACATCTCTTCCCGCACCTTGAATAAACGGTCTATTTCCTCTGCCCATTCAGTGATATCATCTTTTGTTTCAAGGTAATCGATATTCTCTTCCTTTGCATAATGGGAAAGACCCCGATCAATCGAATCAAACACGGCCAGCTTCTCAGGTCTTGCTGCTAAAAGCTGATCAAGAATCAGTTTTGTCACATTTGTTTTCCCTCGCTGCGTTTGACCGATGATGAGGCAGTGTTTATTCTTTTTCAAGTCAAAGTAAACAGGTGCAACAGATTCCTCATCTAGTCCGACTGGAATGTCATACGGCTGTTTTTGTTCTTCTAAACGACTCTCCAGCTCCCAAATGGTCAGTTTATCAGGAAGCATTGGCACAGGCTTTGGTTTTTCAGCTGATTCAAAGCGATCATGAAGAAGCTGTATCTCTTCTTTCAAATGCTCAAACAGTTCGAGATCGTTCTCTCCTTCAACTGGCAGGAACATTTGCGCAAAGTAAAGCTCTTCTTTATTGATAATGACTCGTCCTGGAATCGGTTCTAAGCTGAATTTCGGTCTGCCAATAATCGAATACGCCTCTCCTTGATCCATTAAGTAATGAACAACCTTTGTTTTCAGGTTATTCATAAGAGATTGGCGGACTGCGTTTACCCGAGTCGCTGTAATCAAGAAGTAAATTCCTAATGATTGTCCATCACGGCTCAGCTGGATAAATTCAGATTCAAGTTCATGCATTTCGTCTTTGACAATGTCAAAGTTGTCGATCACGATGAAAATGAACGGGAGCTTTTTCTCATTTAAGGCGTTGTACATTTTGATATGACTCATTTCTTGCTGCCTGAATAACCGCTTGCGGTATTCAACCTCTTCCCGCAAACGCGTCATTGACTTTTGAATCTTTCTCATTTGATCCATTAAGAAATAATCCGCCGTGTGCGGCAGCTTGGCTAACGGAAGCAATGTCCCGTTTCCGAAGTCATAAATATACGCATGCCATTCTTCAGGTGAATATCTCTCCGCAAAGCTCATGAGCAGTGTTGTCGCAGCAAGTGATTTGCCGTAGCCGGAGGAACCGAAGATGCCAATGTTCCCATCTTCCATCATTTGATAAGAAAGTGGATGCTGGCTTTGCTGATCTGGCTCATCGACAAGCGCAAAATGGAAGACATGCTCTTCACTCGACGCATAACGTGTTTTTGGAATCCGTTCTTCAAGCGGTGGAAGCCATGGACTTGGAAGCTTCTCAATCCCAAGCTCCTGCTGCATACGTTCAATTTCATCCACAACAGCAGAAATCTCCGATACTGTCTCTTTCTTCACTGCCGGCTCTGTACTTACCCCTGATAACGGAATGAGTCCAGTATCTGTCACAATGGCAATGTCATCTTCTGATCCGTAGCCATCTTCCATATATGGCGCACCGCTCCAAGCTGATTGGAACAATTCATAAATTTCATTGTTTCCCACTTGTAAGTAGCCGCGGCCTGTAACGGTAATGGACGCCGCATCACTATTTTTCAATATTTCCTTACTGTCTGACGCATCTTGTACTTTTAGTGCGACCTTAAAGCGGGAGTTACTCCAAATCTGATCATCGATGACCCCGCCTGGCTTTTGGGTAGCCAAAATGAGATGGACCCCGAGGCTTCGGCCGATACGTGCAGCACTGACAAGCTCCCTGATAAAGTCCGGCTCTTCACTTTTTAATTCAGCAAACTCATCAGAGATTAAGAATAAATGAGGCATTGCCTGTTCAGCCTTTTTCTCCTTATAGAGCTTCGTATAATCATTGATGTGATTCACATGATATTGATCAAACAACCGTTGTCTTTTCTTCAATTCACTTTTAATTGAGGCAAGCGCTCTTTCACTAAAGTTTTTGCTGCCTTCAATATTGGTGATGGTGCCAAGTAAATGAGGAATATTTCGGAACGGCTGCGCCATTCCGCCTCCTTTATAGTCAATCAGCAGGAAAGCGACTTCATGCGGGTGAAAGTGTACAGCGAGCGATAAAATGTACGTCTGTAAAAATTCACTTTTCCCTGATCCTGTTGTTCCCGCCAACAGGCCGTGCGGACCGTGTGCTTTTTCATGCAGATTCAGATCCACAATGTCATTTTTCCCTTTATAACCGATTGGCACAGATAGTGATTTGGCCGTTTCTGATGTGAGCCATTTTTCACGAATACCAATCTCGTCTACCTGTTTGGCATGAAAAAGGTCAAGGAAGGAGACCGTTTCAGGAATCGAATTGGTCATGCCAACTTGATGATCTAATGTTCTCAGCGTTCTGGCAAACAGCTCATTGTCCCCGCGCTCATGTGTATCAAGCTGAAATGGAATTCGGACGGCTTTCTTGTGCTGAATGAGAATATCTCCTTCTTCTTCGTTAATATAACGGACAAGCGTCGAGATATTTTCAGCTAAGCTTTCCTTTGTTTCAGCAGCAAAAATAATTGAGATGCCAAGGTCTGTCCGGCTGCCTTCTAAATATTCTAAAATCACATGTTCAGCAATAAGCTCGTGATTTGTCACGATAAACACAAAGTGAGGCGTAAAGATTTTTTTCTCTTTTTCTTCTTCTAAATCACGTTCACGTAAAATTTCATAAATCGAGGACAACAGCTGATCGCGTGTTTGTTCGTTGTAAATAAACCCTTTGCCGTATGTATGAGGCAGCTGGAAATGCGGAAGCCATTTCATCCATTCCCAATTCTCATACTCCTGCTCATGAAAGATAAAGACAAATCTCAAATCGTGATAGCTGTGCGAGAAAGCAAGCTGTCCAACAAGCTGATGAAGCTCCTTTTTCACAATCGCTGGCTTTCCAATCAAGCCTGTTGGGCCATCTGCAAGACCAAATGTAATGGGTACATCCTTCACTTCACGATAGACCTTTTGCATGTGCTGCGTTTGTTCCATTAAGTCATCCATGTCACGATTGGCCATATCGCCGCCGCTCATCGATAATTCATAGCTTGATGGGACTGCACCCGTCCCAAGACGCAGCTGCAAGAAATCGTCACTCACAAGTGTTTTTTCCCAAATTCGGCCGCTAATTTCTGACGTTAAGTACTTCATTTGTTCAAATGACGGATAATGATACGTCAAAATATATTGCTGGCGGTCGTAGAGCTCTTGCAGCTCTTTTCGTTTATTTTCTAAGTATAGAGAATAGACTCGCTGCCGTTTCTCTTCCCGTCTTTTGCGTTGTGATTTCTCTTTAAAGTATTGAACGGACGATGTGATTAATGTCATGATAAACATCGCCATCGACACGACGATAAAGATCCCGCGTGGCTGGACAAGAGCGACAATCCCCATCACAAGAAGCATCACAAGCGGCGGAAGGACAACAAGCCAAAGCCCTCTGCTGTTATTTTCACTCTCCTGCGAAGGAAAGCTAAAGGATACCCGGTCATCTGGCAGGTCATAAATTAAACGAGGTGTTCGTCTATATAAAGGATATTTTTGTTTTGTTTCTGTGCTTGGTGCTCTTGTTTTTTCCAAACGTGTTTGAAATGGTTCATATGCAGTCACCTGCAATAAATCATCATCTTTCAATGTCACCGTTAGAAAGTTCCAGAACAGTTCATCTCCAGTATAAACCTTCTCTGGACCATGGATTTTTTTCCCGTTCACATAAATCGTCTCGTCCTGAGGCATGACATACCAAGTTCCTTCGATCTTCTCCAAAGTAAACTGGCTCGCATCTTGAAACATGGAATGCGCTTGTTCTTTCCACACATCGATCTCATCTTTGTTCTCACGTGAAAAAGACAGCTCGACTCTATTTCCTAGGTAATAAATGTGTTGGTCATGATGTGCTTCCATTAACATAAGTGTAAGTGATCCAAGTTTATATGGTTCATGTAGAAGTAATGTGCCTTTCTTCCCTTCACCCTGATAAATGGAAAAGCCATCATTCGGTTCATCGGGAGATAAACGGATGACCCCTTCATCAAACGAAAGTGTAGGGATTGTCACCGTATGCTCTATTTCAGGTCCAATCACAGCTTCTCGATTGAACTGCTCGTCTAAACGGACGGTTTGATAATCCTCCTCATAAAAAACCCAAAGAAGACTCAAACGCTCCACCTCCTCATGGGACAGCAGCAACTGTCAGTTGTATCGAAAGAATTATTTTTTCTCATCTTTTTTCGTCTGAGAGGTTTTCTTTTTCGCTTCAGATTCTTTCTCTTTTTTCTCTTGATCGGCTTTTGACTGCTCTTTTTGTTCAGCTGTTTCATCTGTTTGGCTTGCGCCCGAGGAGTCGTTGGTGCTTGTCTCCGTTGTTTCTTTTTCTTCATATTTCGCCATTTCCTTAATAATCGGGTCTAGCTGTTTTTGTTTTTCTTCTGCAGTAAGACTGTCATCGTTTTGAATGTCATTGCGGTAGGCGACGAGTGCCGTGAATATGTACCGGTCGTCTCCAAGTACACGTGCAATATCAAGTGCTTCCTTGCTATTGCCTTGTCCAATATGAATCCAGAAAAGGAAATATTGAGGATCAGTCTGTAATGTGTATGTATCTGTGATTTCTTTTTTATGCTGATCGAGTAACAGGTTGCCTTGATTCGTTTGTACATACGAAATGGCCAGTTCATATTGAAGAGAGACCGGCATTTGATTGGCTGAATATTTTTCTAACGTATCCACCACTTGGCTGTACTGTTTGTTGAGATAATATTTGTTTGCCTCGACATACGCTTCGTGTTTCGGCATCGCAAAAAAGAAGGTGTATATGGTGTACACCAAAGCAGGGATTAATAGGACAAGCAGACCTAGCCCGATATATCGTTCGATCTTCCATTTCTTTTTCGGAATGGTTAATAGCGTTTTCTCTTTCGTTTCAATCGCTTCGATTTTTTGCTGAGTGAGGGCAGACAATTCTTCCAGCGACTGCGTTTCAACGATTTCTTTTGCCAGTTCAGATAATTTCAGCGTCTCACTGTATGCCACATATTCCTGAAACTGATATTCATGGTCCACCACTCGAAGAATGACGGCTTTGACTTCTTTTAATAAACGATGGTCATCCGTTTCATATGGCGGGATGCTTTCTTTGACCCCGTAATGCAAAAATGCAGGAGCTAAGCCTTGATGAAAAACAATGTTTTCAGGAGAAACAATAGGATGCAGCCGCTTCACGTCGTGTTTGCAAACTGCATCGACAAGCTGGTATGAAAAAATCCATTTGCTTTTTTCATCCTTTGCATGGATGAAACGAAATTCCTGATAGGCAGGAGGCGGTTGAATAGAAATGATGACCTCATCTTCAGTTAATTGAATCTCTTTTTTGAATGAAGGATTGATGTCTTTGATCGGTGCCGCTTCTAAACCGTCTAAGAGTTTAATTGTCTCTCTTTGAAAAATGAAGCTGTAGGCGCCACCCTCTTTTTTCATAACTGCTTCTAATTGTTCTTCTAAATAGGAACTCTTTTTATCTGCCATTTACAAAAGTCCTTTCATAGTATTTCCAGCCTGTCTCCTGTGGTGATTCCACAGTCTGACAGCTTATATTCGCCTGAAAACACAGCTTTCTTATTGACTACTCGCACCCAGCCGCCTTCTCGCTTAGGAAGTGAGATTTGTTTTGCCTGCCAGGCGATATGGATGACTTGTTTAATATGTAAATAATTTGATAGTCTCAAATCAAACACACTGCCATCATAATTTTTTAAGTCGATGGTAATATCGATATACACAAATTTCCACCTCACAAAATAGAAAGAGCGCCGGCATCCATTGACACACTCGGCGCTTTTTCTGCTTTTCACACTTAGAAAGGAAATCCCTTTGATTAGCCGCGGATTTGGCTTGCGATGTCTTGGTCAGTGCTTTCAAGTGTATTTGCCGTTTGATCAAGCTGATTGCTGACATCTGTTAGTAGATCAGACATTTTGATGAATGAAGGCTTTAACTGCTCGTATTGATCAGCAAATGCTTCACTAGAAGCACCTTCCCACATTCCTTTTAAATCAGAGATCATTCTATTTAGACGATCAACTTGGTTTAACACTTCTTGACTTTCAACACCATATTGCTTAGCGGTCGCTCTTAGTTCTTCTGGGGTTACGCGAATAATTCCTGACATATTCCTCATTACCTCCCGTGCATAGCCGCCATATAATGGGCTAATCCACTTATTTTTTGACGTTATTATTATAAAAACAGAAATGATACACAGTCAAACAAATCTGTTTTTATTTTACAAAATGAGTCTATAGAATTACTGTTTTTTCGCTTTTTATCTAGTATTTAACATTTTTTTGGTCATATATTCTTAATAAGTGTAGACACACTTCACTGAATCTTTCCGCCTATTGATTTTTTACTACGTTATTATTGTACTATTTCTTTTTCGCCTTCATTCAGCATCGATGTGCTTGCTTCTCTGGGCTTTCTCTTTTTTTAAATTTATGGCATTTTGTTATTGATTTACGTACCTCTTTCTCTTCATAATGTAAGTACGTGAAATATTCGAAAAAGCAGGGGTTTTTATGACAAAAAAGACAGATCCATTCAAGTATAGTCTTGATCGTTTAGAGGATGTGGCAGACCAAATTAGTGATGTGCTCAATTGCCCTATTACTATAGAAGATACGCATCATCGATTGTTGGCCTATAGCACTCATAATGATTTTACTGATCCCGCCAGAACTTCAACCATTATCTCCCGCCGTGTACCGGAAAAAGTCATTAATCGGCTTTGGAAGGACGGTATCATTCCTACACTCCTTAAAACAGACGAACCGCTTCGTGTCCCTCAAATTGCAGAGGTGGGTTTATCTAGCAGGGTTGCCATTTCAATCTGGAAGGACAAAGAAGTACTCGGTTTTATCTGGGCGATTGAGTCCACACAGCCTTTTTCAGAAGAAGAAATGGACCTTCTGAAGATGGCAGCACATGCTGTTAAAAACAAATTACTTAACTTACAAATTCGCAAAACGAAAACAGAAGAACGCAATCAGGAGCTTTTCTGGAAGATGCTCACAGGTCATATTCATGAAAAGGATGAGATGCTAGACCTATTTTTAAGACTTGGCATCAGATGTCCAGACACGTATGCCATCATCATCTTCCGCCTTCGTGACGAACTCACAGAAGACACAGAAAAAAAGCTATCTTACCTGCTTGAAACAACGCAGCAAGTCCAAGTGCTGTTAACAACTGTTGATTTTCACGAATTCATTATTCTTGTCTCACCCAAAACGGAACACCCGCTGCACGATATTAAACAATTCACAAGCGGCATGCTGCAGCAGCTGTCTGACCGGTATCATATCCATCACGTTCAAGCAGCGATTGGTGGAATTTACGATAACATCTCTTATATTCAGCCTTCCTATAAAGAAGCACTGGCTGTATTAAAAACAAAAGAGCGCTTTCCTGTTGAAACCGAACGTTTACACAGTTTTTCTGAACTTGGTATTTATCAATATTTAGATGTCCTCGCTGAAAAACGAAGGGGCTCATCTTACTCCAGTTATTCTTTATCAAAGCTGGAAGATTACGACCTGAGGCATCATTCCAACCTAGTCGAAACCCTTGAACGATTTATTGACTGTGACAGCAATGCCAATATTGCCGCAAAGCAATTAAACATCCACATCAATACATTGAATTACAGATTAAAACGTATTACAGACATTGCAGAAATAGATTTAAAAAACATGAATGAGAAAATGACCATATACCTTGATATGAAGCTAAAAAACGTCCATTTGTGAAATTTCACAAAGAGGCGTTTTTTTATTTTTTATTTCAACCGAAGCATTTTTTAAACATTCAGGATACACTAGACATACAATATGAATAGATAAGCATGGGAGGAATAAACATGATCATCGGCATTCCGAAAGAGATTAAGAACAATGAAAACCGAGTGGCATTAACACCAGGAGCAGCTTCTCAATTACTTTCAGCTGGACATCAGATTTTAATTGAAACAAACGCTGGTTTTGGAAGCGGATTCACTGATGACGATTATGTGTCTGTTGGTGCAGAAATTCTTGATCAAGCGAAAGATGTGTGGGCATCTTCTGATATGATCATGAAGGTAAAAGAACCATTACCTGAGGAATATTCATATTTCAGAGAAGGACTCATCTTATTTACGTACCTGCATCTTGCCGCAGAGCCCTCCTTGGCTGAAGCTTTAAAACAAAAAGGCGTCACAGCTATTGCTTATGAAACAGTAACGGACGGAACATCACTCCCTCTCTTAACACCTATGTCTGAAGTGGCGGGCAGAATGTCCGCTCAAATCGGTGCACAATTTTTAGAAAAGCCAAAAGGCGGTAAAGGCATCTTGCTCGCAGGCGTACCAGGGGTATCAAGAGGGAAAGTCACAATTATAGGCGGCGGTGTTGTTGGAACAAACGCAGCGAAAATGGCGATTGGGCTTGGCGCAGATGTCACTCTTATTGACGTAAACGCAGAACGCTTGCGTCAGCTGGACGATCAATTTGGTCATCAAATGAAAACGTTAATGTCTAACCCAGTAAACATTGCTGATTCAGTCAGTGAGGCAGACCTTCTCATTTGTGCGGTGCTGATCCCAGGTGCCAAAGCACCAACGCTTGTGACGGAAGAAATGGTGAAGCAAATGAAGCCTGGTTCCGTCATAGTAGACGTAGCGATTGACCAAGGCGGCATTGTCGAAACAATAGATCATATCACAACACATGATCAGCCTACTTATGAAAAACACGGTATTTTACATTATGCAGTTGCCAATATGCCTGGAGCAGTTCCACGGACATCAACTGTTGCTTTAACGAATGTCACCGTTCCCTACGCACTGCAAATTGCTAATAAAAGCGCTGCAAAAGCCATTCAAGAAAACAAAGCCATCGCAGAAGGTGTCAATGTCATGAACGGACATATCACATATGAAGCCGTCGCTCGTGATCTCGGCTATGATTATGTGCCTGTTCATCAAGCGATCGATGCGTCTTCTATGACAGAAGCTTAATACAGACCCGCCCTTTTCATGGGTGGGTTTTTTGTTAACCAATAATAAAAACAGGTTGACAAATACTTCTCATCCCCTTAATCTATTTGTAAGATAAGACAGGGGGAAACATCATGCAACAGAAAACAAGAACCGCTGATTTTGTGCTAGTCGGAATGTTTGCTGCACTCATGGCTATTGGAGCCAATATCACATCCATTGTGCCGTTTTTGCAGGTCGGCGGAATTCCACTTACAATGCAGCCGTTTTTTTGTGTACTTGCTGGTCTCTTGCTCGGCAGACGGCTTGGCGCATTGGCTATGATTGTATATGCCTTAGTTGGAATTGCTGGTGCACCTGTATTCGCACAGTTCTCAGCGGGCTTTGGGGTTATTTTAGGCAAAAGCGGTGGTTTTGTATTATCGTATATTCCTGCTGCCTGGCTAGCTGGATTCATTTTAGAAAAAAGAAAAAATCCTGGCTTTGGCCGCTTTTTGCTTGCAGCTATTGCAGGTACGACCGTCATGTATGTGATCGGAACGACTTATACGTACCTCGCATTAAATGTGTGGCTGAATGCACCCATTTCCTATCAAACCACATGGTTCTTTATGATCTGGTTTATGGTGAAAGACTACGCATTGACCATATTACTTGCGATGCTGGCACCTAAAATTTATCGCTCTGTATCAAAAGCCACATCCTTTCGAAAACAACAAGCTGCGTCATAAGTGCAGACATCATCTTCAAGTGGATCATAGAAAAAAGAGCCTGTCTTCATTCAAGCTTTTTTTTCATCATTACTCAGCGTATTGATCTATGATTTCTTCTAGCATTCCTTCAAGCGCTTCTACATCTTCAAGATCTGATTGACTGAAGCGGTAGCGTACAAGCTGTTCTCCGTCATTATACATTTCCTCCAGCCACCCTCGCAGGCCTCTTGCTCTGCGGTCGACTTCGAAAATAACGTCTAATCCATTCTCATCTATCAGAAAAATCAGCTCTAACTCATCAAGCATATAGCGATAGTAGTCTGATGTCGGAATAAACTCAAATTCTTGAACAAATGGCAGACGACGCTGGAAGTAAGGTGCTTGTTCACAGACCGCTTCGTTCAAGTGGAAGCCTAGATTTCTAGTGGCTTCCAGTATATTTTTCACCCAAGGATGTGCTTCAACAAAAATACGGTCATAGTCAGATTTATCGATTCCGCCTTGGATATCAAGGTCTGTCATCACTGCAATTTCTACTTTTCCGATAGTCATCGGGGTATCAATAGGAAGAATAAATGAAAACGGAAATTCATGCTTTTCGCCAGGCTGGATGATGAAAGAATCCGTCACCCGTAAAGAATAGATGTTCACATATTTTCTACGCTCTTCATCATCTTGCACAATCACATATTGCGTTTGAATCTTGACATCGATATAGCGGATGTCCTGAGAGATTTTCCCGCCCTTTGCATGGACAGTTCCCCTTACCTCTTGACCTGGATAATAAGCGTTTTTCTCCAAAATGGTATCTACCTTCGCTGCACCAATCCCAGCACTTGCCGCTAGCTTTTTAAAAAATGACATCTCTCATCTTCCCCTTTTCATTTTTATCAGCATATATACGTAAGAAAGAGGAAGAAAGATTCATTTAATTCATACTTTTGTCCTAATTATTTTTTCACCTTTGGACAGCAAAAAAATGGAGAAAACATCACAAAAAAGCTTATAGAAAAAACAACGTTTTTCTACAAGCTTTTTATGTTAAAGAATAATTGCCGCAATCCAGCCGAACAGGACAAGCGGTACATTATAAAATACGAATGTTGGAACACAAGTACCCCAAATGTGGTGATGCTGTCCATCCATATTCAATCCAGATGTCGGTCCAAGCGTACTGTCACTTGCAGGAGAACCTGCATCCCCAACAGCCGCAGCTGAACCGATAATTGCAATTGTCGCCATTGGGCTAAACCCTAGGTGTAAACAAAGTGGAACAAAGATGGTCGTAATAATTGGAATCGTTGCAAATGATGATCCGATCCCCATTGTAACAAGCAGACCCACAAGCAGCATTAAAATTGCCGCGAGGCTCTGGCTGTTGCCGATAAATTGTGAAGATGCTTTAACAAGCGTTTCAATGTCTCCTGTTTTGGTTAAAACGTTGGCAAATCCAGCCGCAACAAGCATGACAAAACCGATAAATGCCATCATATTCATTCCAGATGTAATCAGTTGATCTGCTTCATCGCGTTTCATCATTCCGGTCACAAACAAGACAAGCAGTCCTGCAAGTGCACCGAAGATCATACCTTCCACGCCAAGGCTTTGAGACAGATAAAGCTGGACAATCAATGACACGAGGATGGCAAGACCAGCAAAGAATAGACTTTTTTTCGTATACGCTGATTTCTCTACATCTGTAATGTCGCGATCCTCATATACTTTTGGCTTACGATACACGAAAAGGGAGACGATCAATCCTAGCACCATCCCCCCAACAGGGATCAGCATTGCATATGGAATATCTGCTAAATTCACAGCTAGACCTGCATCCTTCATATTATCACGGAGCATTCCGTGGAAAATCTGTCCAAAACCGACTGGAAGTAAAATATATGGTGCAGTGAGTCCGAAGGTCATGACACACGCTAGCAGTCTGCGGTCAATTTGAAGCTCGTTAAACACTTTTAATAATGGCGGAATTAAGACCGGAATAAAGGCAATGTGAACAGGAACGACGTTTTGTGAAAAACAAGATACGATCAAAATCACAAGAATGATCAGTACTTTTGATAATGTTTTTCTTCTTGAGTCGCCTTCTTTTCCTAGAAGCTTCACCGCTCCTTCAACCATGGCATCTGGAAGACCCGTTTTTGTCAGCGCCGCAGCAAATGCCCCTAAAAGTGCATAGCTAATGGCAACTGTCGCATTTCCTCCGAGCCCGTCAGTAAAGGCTTCCACTGTTCCTCCCAGGCCTAACCCACCTGCAAGTCCGCCAGCTAAAGCACCGAGTGCCAGCGCAATCACGACATTGACCCGCAGCAAGCTTAATATCAACATTAAAACAACCGCTAAAACAACTGCATTCATGGTGAAACCCCCGAAATCCTTTAGTTTACTAATGTAGTAGATAATTAAAGTACCAACGTATGTTACCATAGAAAATTTTCTTCGTCAAATGGCGTATGTCCTACATAAAAAAAGCTCCGCCATTTGGCAGAGCCTGATCCTTTATTTCTTTCCTTCAAATCGTTCCACAAATGTGGCCAATGACCGTACCATCACACCTGTCGCCCCTGTTGGCCCAAAGCATGAAGGCTTTTCTGTTGTTGCTGTTCCTGCAATATCTAAGTGAACCCAAGGCGTATCCTCAGCGAATTCACCAATGAATGCTCCTGCCATGATCGCATGACCATCGCGGCCTGGTGAGTTATTGAGATCCGCCATTTTGCTGTTTCGTACGCGCTTTTTATCTTTTTCAGTGATTGGCAGCTGCCAAATCATTTCACCGCATTCTTCTGATGCCTCTTTAAACTGAGCATATAGTTCATCGTTATTCGTCATGACGCCTGTTGTCTCATTTCCAAGTGCCACAATGACCCCGCCTGTTAATGTCGCCACGTCTACAAGGACAGAGGCACCGTGCTGCTTCGCATATGTCACCCCATCTGCTAAAACAAGACGGCCTTCTGCATCCGTGTTCAGCACTTCGATTGTTTTACCGCTAAGTGACACAATGACGTCATCCGGTTTCATGGCGTCAGCTGAGATCATATTGTCTGTCGAGGCAATGACAGCAATGACATTTTGCTCTGGGCGCAGTTCACCGATGATTTCCATGGCGCCTAAAACAGAGGCTGAACCGCCCATATCTGTTTTCATCCCAACCATACTGGCTCTTGGCTTTAAAGAATAGCCACCAGTATCATACGTGATACCTTTACCGACAAGCCCGATGACGTCTGTCCATTCTTCCTTGCCTTGATATTTCAATACGATGAGCTTTGGCGGTTCGGTTGAGCCTCTATTGACGGCTAAAATACCGCCCATTCCGAGCTCTTCCATCTGTTCTTTATCTAAAATTTCAATCTCAAATTCGTATTTATACGCAAGCTCTGCCGCGTACGAAGCCAGATCAGAGGATGTGAGCATGTTCGGCGGCATATTCACAAGAGTACGAGCCGAATTGACGGACTGTCCGTAGACCTCGCCCACTTTCAGACTCGCCTGAATTTCAGCTGTATCATGCTCCGTCGTCGCATAAACAAACTCGATAAAGCGATCCGGTTCATTTGTTTTATGTTTAAAATCTTGTAATTCATATGTAGCTAAAAGGCAGCTTTCAGAAAGGGCATGGGCTGCATCTTGGGCAGGCAGATCCTTTCCAATAAACGTGTCCAGCAAGACCGAAACCGCTTGCTTTTTATCTTGATGGAGCTTTTTAAATAAATGGGCAAACCCTTCTTTTGCCTCTTCAAACGTGTAATCTGATTCCTTCCCAAGTCCGACAAAATAAATGCGTTTGATGCCTGTCTCAGGGGATGGGAAAAACTTCGAAAGCTGATTTCGTTTAGATGAAATATCGCCTTCTTTTAATAATTCAGTGATTCTTCCTTCAAGTAATTCATCCATTTCTTTTGCTTTTCCTGATAATTGGCTCTTTTGAAAAAGTCCGATCACCAGTGTATCTTTATGCTGCAATTCATTTGTCGAGAAAAACATATTTATCACACGCTCCTTCAATGAACTCCATTTTTCACATTGGAACTTCTATTATATCAAAATTTACTTGCCTATACGATCATTGCCAGTCTGTCTTTACTTAATGAACATTTATATTTTCACACGCGGAAGGGCATCATGAAAAAAGCGATGAAAACTTGTGCAGCCCGCCTGCATTCTCCTCGTTCCACATCTACTTTCTTTAATGTTATAATTGAACATGGACTTGGCAGCATTTGATACTGCTATCATTTTTTCATCTTACTAGGGTACACAGTCCATCATTTCGCACCATATTTTTTCTTACAGAGAGGATGTTTCTTGTTCATGAGCGTACTGACGAATTTTCCGCTGCTTGCCAGCCTTGCAGCCATCTTTTTTGCTCAATTTGTAAAAGTACCGATTCAATTTATCATTTCTAGACGACTAGATTGGTCGCTCATTACAAGCACAGGCGGAATGCCAAGTTCACACTCCGCAGCCGTAACAGCACTCTCAACAGCAGTGGCTTTAGAGCACGGGCTAGATACATCTATCTTTGCCATTTCCGCCATCTTTGCCATTATTACCATGTTCGATGCGACAGGTGTGCGCAGACAGGCAGGAGAACAGGCGACTGTACTTAACAAGCTGGTGACAGATTTTAACCGATTTGTTTCTGAAGCAAAGAATTTCCCGAGTGCGGAAGAAAAAGAAAAGCAAAAGAAATTAAAAGAGCTTCTTGGTCATAAGCCGATTGAAGTCTTCTTTGGCGGCTTAACAGGCATCTTACTGACACTCATCTTAGATTATTACTTCATGTAGAAGCGAAAAAAGCTTTGGACCTAAAACTTGTCCAAAGCTTTTTTATTCTTTATTGGCTTGAAACTGCTGACGGAACACTTGCATTGATTCTGCTTCATTGAGCTGGTTTAAGTCTTTTTCCGTTAACGTCCCTTCGCCCTTTTTGATGATATACACATCAAGCACTTTTTTACCCCATTCTCTATACACATCATCTACGGTTTCATAGTATAAATCAAGCTTATGACCTTTAATGGCTTTTCCCGTATCTGCGACCACTCCGTAGCCATAGTTTGGGATAAACAGCACGGTTCCAATCGGAAAGACTGATGGGTCTGCTGCCACAGTTGAATATAAGTCACGTTTCACTTTGACGCCTGAATATGTAATGCCATATGCATGGTGTTCCTTCGTTTTACCTGTTGATTCCACACCTGCTGTATAACCTGTGGCGACAACCTTTTGCTTCGGGTAATCGTTCCAATTAAACGCTTCTTCGAGAGAAACAGCCCGCAAGTCATCACTTTTGAGTGCCATCGTTTCCCTTTTTTGCTGTTGGAAAAAAGAAGATACTTGCTTAACAGGATCAGTCTCTTTCACCCAGACAGCTAAATCACTTGGTTCAACTCCAGATATGCCCGTAAAGCTTGTCAAGAGAGCAAGCATGAAAAGGGCTGTCATGAACAATCGTTTCATCCATGTTTTCATCTTTATTTGTCACTCCTCTACCCATCTATTTGTTTCCAAACAAAATGGAAACTATGCAAAGGAGAAACAAAAAAACCCACTTGCATGTCTACAAGTGAGTTAAAACATTTGATACCCTCTTTTTCGAAGTGCATTGATGACAAAACCTGATGCAATTGCACCAATCAGACCGCTTAACAAGATAATGATATCTGCCGCAGCGAGAGAGACAATGCGTTCTCCTATCCCTGAAAAAGCAATGCCCGGTTCTCTGACATAAGCGATCATCTTTTGATTATTGATAATGAAAAGGCATACAATTGGATATAAAATAGCCATAATCCATGACATTCTGAGCAGCATATTGAGCAAAAAGCCAATGCCGAAGAATAACACGAAAAATAAAATAACTGAAATGATAACGACTGGTAAACTGATCACTTCATCTCCACCCCCAAATATCCCATCATTAGTTTAACTTGGAAATAGAGATGAAGTCAATCAATGGAAAAAGCAGATGGATTAAAGCTTCTTTCCTGTCCCTTTACATTCCTCACATGTTTCAGATCCGCCGAGCAATAGCTGAAAATACCCTTTCCCCGAACAATATTGACAGGTGGATTTTTTTTCTTTTGTTTGTGCATTCATATTGCTCACTCCCCTAATCTAAATTTTCTGATAATTCATCATAACATACTTTGCTGCCGATGACCAAGTAAGAAAATATGCCATACGTCATAAAAAAAACGTGTATCACGAGGATACACGTTTTTGTCTATTAAGGTTTAGAAGAACTTGAATTTTCCTTTTTTCAGAACAAGTCCTGGGCCGCCAACCATGAATAAAGAACGGTTGTCGATGATTTTCTTCATTGCAGAAGCTTTTGTTCCTTGAAGTTTTTTACCAAACGCAACACCTACAGCGTCGTGTTCACCAAGAGAAGCAACTGTTCCTTTGATGTCTGGCTTAAAGCTTTCAAGAGAACCACCTTTAACTAGTGCTGCAAGGTTTTTCGCTACTGTTTCACCTTGCTGCATCGCGATTTGTGCAGTTGGTGGGTATGGACGGTTGATTTCTTCATTGATGATCAATGAACAGTCACCGATGATGAATACATCATCATTTTCTGGTACACGAAGATCTGGAGACACTTTTACGCGGCCGCGCATGTTTTCAAATCCAGCTTCTTCAACGATTGGGTTACCGCGTACACCAGCAGCCCAAACAACAGTTTCAGCTTTGATTTCTTCTGTATCATCGTCTTTTCCAACAATGATGCCTTCAGGCGTACATTCTTTGATCGCTGTACCAATTTTGAACTCAACACCTTTACCTTGAAGGTAGTTCATTGCATAGTCGATCAATTCAGGATCGAATCCTGGAAGAGCTGTTGGTGCAGCTTCTACACAGATGATACGTACGTCTTTTTGATCAATATCATACTCTTTGCAAAGCTCAGGCACACGGTTTCCAAGCTCACCAAGGAACTCAATACCTGTGAAGCCTGCACCGCCGACAACGATTGTCAAGCGCTCTGGACGTTTTTCTGCTTCCGTATTATACGTCGCAAATTGAAGCTCAATGTGCTCACGAAGCTGACGAGCAGAGTTGATATTAGAGATTGAGAATGCATATTCTTTCAGTCCTGCAATACCAAATGTTTCAGGAACAGCACCAAGTGCAACAACAAGGTAGTCGTAAGAAAGTTCGCCATCTGATGTCACAACTTTCTTTGCTTCCTTATTAATGCTTTCAACTGTTGCTTGTACAAAGTTGACACGGGAACTGTTAATCACATCTTTGATTTGATAACGACAGCGGTCATGATGAAGTGTACCTGCGCTTGCTTCATGTAACCATGTTGTTTCGTAATGATAATTATGCTTGTTCACAAGAGTAATGTCCGCATCATTTGTGCCAAGCTGTTTTGTTAATCTTGTTACAGTCATTAATCCGCCATAACCTGCACCTAATACAACGATTTTCGGTTTATTCACTGGAATCACATCCACCTTTTTTAAATTTGCTGTAAAACGGATAAAGAATTACATATTGCTATTCTCAACCGCTTTCCGGCATTTTATGAAATTTAAACAAAAAAATAAGTATGTGAAAATCTGAACTTTCACCTACATAAAACGAAAGCATTTGACCGTATCCGACAAAAATTCATAAAAAATTAATATTTAGTTCCCTTAACAATAATAGCGAGTTCTGCTCCAATTTTCAAGGCTTTAAACTGAAAATCCTTATGATAAACGGTCTTTCTCGCTTTTTCCTCTTTTTCAAAGCTTCGGCATCAAAAAACGACAAGTTTTTCAAAACAAGTCAAACGACGATATGTGGTATGATATGATATAGTGATAACAATTTTCATTTGGGAGGATTAAAGGAATGCAAGAAGATTCTAAGGTATATGACATTACCGTTATCGGGGGCGGCCCAGTTGGATTGTTTACTGCGTTTTACGGAGGCATGAGACAGGCAAGTGTGAAAATCATTGAAAGCCTTCCTCAGCTCGGCGGTCAACTATCCGCTCTTTACCCTGAAAAATACATTTATGATGTGGCTGGTTTTCCAAAAATCCGCGCACAAGAATTAGTTGATAACTTAAAGGAACAAATGGATAAATTTGATCAAACCATTTGCTTAGAGCAAGCAGTTGAAACAGTTGAAAAGCAGGCAGATGGTATCTTTAAACTTGTGACAAATCAAGAGATTCATTATTCTAAAACGATCATCATTACAGCTGGTAACGGTGCATTCCAACCGAGAAAGCTTGAGCTAGGTGCAGCAGAATCATTTGAAGGAAGCAACCTGCATTACTTCATTAATGATCTGAACCAATTTGCTGGCAGACGTGTGGCCGTTCTTGGCGGCGGAGACTCTGCAGTAGACTGGGCACTAATGCTTGAACCTATCGCAAAAGAAGTATCCATTATTCACCGCCGCGATAAATTCCGCGCCCATGAGCACAGTGTAGAAAACCTGCACAATTCGAAAGTCAATGTAGTGACGCCATTTGTGCCAACTGAGCTCATTGGTGAAGACCGCATTGAACAGATTGTGCTCGAAGAAGTCAAAGGCGACAAAAAACAAGTGCTTGATGTAGACGACGTGATCGTCAACTTCGGTTTTGTTTCCTCCCTTGGTCCAATTAAACAATGGGGTCTTGAAATCGAAAAGAACTCGATCGTCGTGAAATCCACAATGGAAACAAACATTGAAGGCTTCTATGCGGCAGGAGACATCTGTACGTATGAAGGAAAGGTCAAATTGATTGCAAGCGGATTTGGTGAAGCACCAACGGCTGTCAACAATGCGAAAGCCTACATGGACCCGAAAGCCCGTGTACAGCCTCTTCATTCCACAAGCTTATTTGAAAACAAATAAAAGCGGATCAAAAAAAGGAGTTCCCACTAGCGGAACTCCTTTTTCGTTTATTTAAAAACCCCAATATAGGCATTCGCCATTCCAAGTACCATTGCAGCAAGCAGCACCACAACAATCCCTGCCACAACCAAAATCACCCGATCCTTCACACGTTCCTTTTTCGGAAGCGGCTTCTCAATCCCGCAAGCTGGACACGTTTTGGAACGATACGGAATCAGTTCATGACAGTTCCTGCAATTGATTTGTTCACTCAAACCTCAGCAACCTCTTTTCTACCTACAGTTTATGTTTGGTTCTCATGATACTCTTTTCAAGTGGAAATAGCCAGTTGTGAGAGCAAGCTGTAACAAAATTGAGCGATTTATAAATTGTTGAAGAGATAATGGCATCAATGAAGGTTTCATCTGATCAACCGATATAGGAAATAAAGAAGATCATATGAAGGATAGGTAGAAAGATGTTAAAGCGTTTATTGATCAGTTTGAGCTTATTACTGATGATTAGTGGCTCAGTAGAACTGTTTGCAAAAGACTATAACAAACATTATGCTCAGTTCGCAGCAGGATTGAATATTGATGTTGATCAACTAGGACCTTTTTTAAAGCATGTGCCCACTTCAATTTTAGATTCTGGTTTGAGTGATGAAGAAATCAAACAGATACTCTCCAAAGTTCAAAAAATGAATAAAAACAATGAAACGAAAAAAATGGGCACTTTTGAAGTGAGGTACCATGAAAAACTCACAAATATTAAAATTGTGATTGAAGTCCATGTGGAAGATGGCAATAAAGTGTTTAGCACCCAAGAGTTGGTGGATGTCCTGGATAAAGAACTGTTGAAAATAGAAGAAGCAATATGAGAAAGAGACACTGAATGAGTGTCTTTTTTTGGTTGATTTTCCTCATCAAAAAAGCCTCCTCGATCGTGTTGTTTACAAAAACAAACGAACAAGAAGGCTTATCTTAATCCATGATCAGTTGTTAACACTCTTCCGGCGTACCGGTATTCGTTGCTGTTCTGAAAGAAGAACCGCATCCGCATGAAGCAATGGCGTTCGGATTGTCGATGGTGAAACCGCCGCCCATTAGTGATTGTTTGAAATCAATGATGGTGCCGTTCATGATATCAAGGCTTTCGGAGTCGACAAGGACCTGGATGCCTTGCTGTTCGAACTGCGTGTCTTTCTCTGAAACTTCATGGTCAAAGCCCATGCCGTATGAAAGACCGCTGCATCCGCCGCCTTTTACGCCCACTCGCAGGAACGCATTTTCTTCTTCATGTTCTTTCATCATATCTTTAATCTGCAGTGCAGCAGCTTCTGTAATGGTTACTGGTGTACTCATGATCATCCCTCCTTTTGACTGGATGTTTCTTTTCAATTATAAACGTGATGGTGCCTTTTCTCAAATAAATGGTTTACAGATAAAATGTGCCGTCACAAATCGTTTCAGCAGGCCCTGTCATGAGCACATGGTCGTTGTCTTTCCAGCAAATGATGAGATCTCCGCCTGCTAAGTGAACCGTCATGTCCGTTTCTTTTTTCGCCTGTCCATTCACAATCGTGGATACAGCCGCAGCGCAAGCTCCCGTTCCGCAGGCTTGAGTAATGCCAGACCCTCTTTCCCACACACGAAAATGCAGTTCTGTTTCACTGACCACTTCTACAAATTCTACATTGACGCCTTCTGGGAACATGTCGTGTTTTTCGATGATTGGCCCAATTGTATCAAGCGGTGCCTTTTCAATGTCCTCTAAATAAAAAACGATGTGCGGATTTCCCATTGAAAAAGCCGTTCCATTTAAGGTTGTCGTGCCAAAATCAAGCGTTTCATTAATCGTTGTGCTGGCTGGTTCACCAAGCATCGGCATCGCTTCTTTTTCAAAACGAGGTTTTCCCATATCTACTGTCACTAAATGAACGTAATCATCTTGTACATGAACGGTCGCTTCAACAAGTCCTGACAATGTCTCAATCTGGAACGTTGTGTCTGTTACGATTTGATGCTCATACACATACTTTGCGACGCAGCGCAGACCGTTGCCGCAGTTTTTACCCTCTGATCCATCATTGTTGAAAATGCGCATTTTCACAGGTGCAACATCTGATGGGCAAATAAGGATCATTCCGTCTGAACCGATTCCTGTATAAACAGAAGAAACGCGGATCGCTATCTCTGATAGCTGCTCTTCTGGAAGCTGTTCCTTCATCTGATTGACGTATATATAATTATTTCCTAATCCGTGCATTTTCGTGAATTGAAATGATGTCATGAGCTTCCTCCAAAAATGTTGTTTCTTTATAGTATAAAAGGAGTCGATTCAGGAGACAATCTTATCATCCCCCGTTTTTCATACATAGAAGCTCTTTGCTGCCATGGCAAAGGGCTTTTATTATGCATATGCCTCTTTTTCTCTCGTGTGATGCTTCATTTTGATGATATTTTATTAGCATAACATATTGGATGCGCTTTCTATTAATTCTCCTTAAAAATGGAAGCTTAAAGTGTGAAAAAAATGCACCCCATGACCCATGTGGTGCATTTAAAACATCTCATTTTCCTCTATAAAAGCATAAATACGCTCGACTAGCTGCTCTGCATTTTCTCCTGAAACAAATTCTCCATTCACAAGTGCAAATGGGGAGTCCATACATTTGCCGCAATAGCTTAAACAGCCGTATTCCATAACGTCTAGGTTTGGGTCTTTATCAAGCTTCTCTTTTGCTTCTTGAGACCCTTGTGCAAGATTACTTACACAAAATTCGATCAGTGGGAACACTTTGCTTCACCTCACATTGCCTTACCATCCTACCGAAATTCCTTCTATTAGTCAAAACATGAGCTTCATCTGTATCGTTACGCCTATTCCTCGTAAAATGTTTTACTATTTAGGACTAACTAATGAATATGTAGGTTATTTTGAAACAATTATTGTGGTTTCACAGTAAATTCGATATAATTTTATTTGGTATTTTAACTTAAAGTTTTTTAGTATAAGTGTTTTTCAATGTCTACGGGGAAAAGGAGAATCGTCATGAAAAATTTAGTCTTGATCGGCGGAGGTTACGGGAATATGCGGGTTCTCCACCGCTTATTGCCAAATCAATTACCTGATGATGTTACTATCACATTAGTTGATCGAAATCCTTACCACTGTTTAAAAACAGAATATTATGCACTCGCTGCTGGAACAATCTCTGATCATCACATCCGAGTATCTTTTCCAGAGCATCCGAAGCTGGATATTCAATATGGGGAAGTAGAAAAAATTGATATTGAAAACAAACAGATCTTATTCAGCGACCGTGAACCCATTCCTTATGACGACACGGTGATTGGACTCGGCTGTGAGGACAAGTATCATAATGTCCCTGGTGCGAAAGAACATACATACAGTATTCAAACCATTGATCAGTCAAGACATACGTATAACAAATTAAACAATTTGGGTGCAGGTGCAACGGTTGGTATCGTCGGTGCTGGACTTAGCGGGGTAGAGCTAGCCAGTGAATTAAGAGAAAGCCGTGCTGATTTAAACATTATTCTTTTTGACCGAGGAGAGCTGATTCTATCAAGCTTCCCAAAAAGATTAAGTTTATATGTGCAAAAGTGGTTTGAAGAAAATGACGTAAAGATCATTAACTGTGCCAATATTACGAAGGTTGAAGAAAGTGTTGTTTACAACCATGATGACGCCATTGAAGCAGAGGTCATCGTATGGACAGCAGGCATTCAGCCAAGCAAAGTGGTACGGGAGATGGATGTTGAAAAAGACGCACAAGGCCGCGTCGTATTAACACCTCATCACAATCTCCCTGGAAATGAGCATGTCTATGTCGTGGGTGATTGCGCAAGCTTGCCGCATGCCCCAAGTGCACAGCTTGCCGAGGCGCAGGCAGAACAAATTGTCCAATCTCTGCAAAAACGCTGGAAAAACGAGCCGCTTCCTGAGGCTTATCCTCAGTTTAAGCTAAAAGGTGTCTTAGGATCTTTAGGGAAAAAAGCCGGCTTTGGCTTAGTAGCAGATCGTCCACTTATTGGCCGTGTACCAAGACTTCTAAAATCCGGACTCCTTTGGATGTACAAGCATCACAATGGCTAACATCATGTGAATTTTTTCTCAAAGCTCCTTCATGACGAGGGAGCTTTTTTTCTATGAAACGGCATGTGCCGATGAACGGGTCAATTTGATCGGAGCAAGGGCAAGGATGCTGTCTTTACGAAAAGTTCTCATCGTCTTTTTCGATAAACAATACGCTTGGATAAGCTGGTCTGTTTGACGGTGGACAATGATTTTACGCTTCGTGCACTCTCCGTTTTTCTTCATATAAATCATCTCAATTGGTAATTGCTGATGAAGAGATTGTTTCAGTAAATAATTCATAATGCTCACGCTCCTTTCATTTGATTATAATCGAACAAACGTTCTTTTTCAACCTAAAAAGGAACGCTTATTCTGTTTGTTTTCTCAAAAAAAGAACAGTTTATTCACTGCTCTCCTTGTATCCGTATTTCTCCATTTCTTGATAAATGTCTTTTAATTTTGGATTGCCCTCTCCAACAATTTGATTCTCCACTAAAACAAGCGGATAAAAGAATTCATCATCAAGAATTCGTTCAGATAATTCTTTTTGGCGTTCGTTTTCTGGCGGGTGCTCAATATCAATATATGTGATGCGAAACGGCTGATTCGGATATTTTCGTTTTAACGCTGCATCTAACCACTCAAATGTGTCTTTTGAAGAAGGCAGATTCACGCAGCTAGCGCACAGTACATCTCTTCCATATACATAAAGATCAACGGTTTGATTCATTTGGCAAGCCCCCTATTCTTTCTTTATTTTAGCTGAATTTTCTGTATGAAAAAAGTCAAAATCACTTTTTGTTTCAAGATGAGATTGTGCTATAATGAGAAGGAAACTTTGAAACCAATCAATAGATTTTTATCGTCCAGATGAATATAATGGTGATATGTTGTGAAAGGAGCGATTATATCTAATGACTGAAGTCGAAATGAAAGACCAAGTACAGGAAGTACTGGACAAACTTCGTCCATTTCTATTACGTGATGGTGGAGACTGTGAGCTTGTAGACATTGAAGATGGCATTGTGAAATTACGTCTTCTTGGTGCATGCGGCAGCTGCCCAAGTTCAACCATTACATTGAAAGCCGGTATTGAACGCGCATTATTAGAAGAAGTGCCTGGCGTTGTAGAAGTTGAACAGGTTTTCTAATTCATATATGACATGAAAACGACCCGAATTCGGGTCGTTTTTTTCATTATTAACTTAACTTCTCTCTAAACCAGTCCTTCATAAAGGTCAGTCTTTGAATACGCTGCCCCGGATGGCCGCTTCTGGATAAATCATGAGATGCCTTCGGGAATTTGACGAGCCTTGTGTCTTTCCCAAGCTCCTTCAGTGCTACAAAAAGCTGTTCTGCTTGATCAACTGGGCAGCGATAGTCTTCATCGCTGTGCAAGATGAGAAGCGGCGTCTTCACCTGCTTCACATACTTTAGCGGCGAACGATCCCATAGCTTATCGGCCGAATCATAAATATCCCCATCAATCTGCCATCTTGTGAAGTAATAACCGATGTCACTAATGCCATAAAAGCTAATCCAGTTTGAAATGGACCGCTGTGTGACGGCTGCGCGAAAGCGGTCGGTTTGCCCGACAATCCAGTTGGTCATAAAACCTCCATAGCTGCCGCCTGTTACTCCGAGCCTCGTTTCATCAAGTAAATCATAGGCTTTGAGCACATGATCAACAGCCTGTATGACATCCTTATAATCAACGCCACCATAGCTTCCTCTCACACGGTCGCTAAACATCTGTCCGTATCCATGACTGCCATGAGGATTGATATATACGATGGCATAGCCTTCAGCAGCGAGCATTTGAAATTCATGAAAATACGTATAACCATACATCGCATGCGGTCCACCATGAATCTCTAAAATGAGAGGATATTTCTTCCCGTCTTCCATTTGGGAAGGCTTCATAAACCAGCCATGCACCTCATCACCTTCTTTTGACTGAAACGAAAATGGCTCTGGTACCGATAGGACATGCTCCTTAAGAAAGGTGTCATGCTCGAACGTGATTTGCTTTAGATCCGCCTCCCCTAATGTCAGCTCATACAGCTCACTTGGTGAAACGTGCGTAAGCCGGCTGAACAGCAATTTGGATTCATCTGGATGAAGGCTGAAGTTTGTAATATGTTCTGCCTCTAATCGAACTGGATAGGCTAAGCCTTCAACGGAGAAATAATAAATCCCTGTACTGCCTTGATCAGAAACAAGCGCATAAAACCCCTGGCTATCCTTTGTCCACTGCGGAAGCTGATTGGCTTCGCCCATGACGCTATCTCCTGCCATACAGTTGCCCACATACATATCGAGCATTTCTGACAGCTGAACTACTTTTTCTTCCTTCAGATCATACAGCCATAATGCTGGGAAGGTAGCATTTTGAAATTCGCGCTCATGTCCGATATACACGAGGCTCTCTCCATTTGGAGAAAAAGACACGGTGGAATAAGCGCCAGCTGATTGTGTGATTTTCTTTGTCGTACTGTCCTCTAATGACAGGAGGCATACGTCACTTATGTAAGGCGTCTGAGGATTTGATTGAATATAGGCAAGCCATTTCCCGCACGGAGAGACCGTGTGACTCACATGATGATGATGCCCGCTCGTGACAGCCTCTACCTCTCCTGAGTGGGTATCCACTTGAATGATCTGCGTGAAACGCCCATCTAAATAACCTCTGCCATCAGCTTTATAGGTCAAATCATCATATACCGCAGGAGCGAAATCATCTCGCTCTTCCTTTTTTTCATCATGAACAGATTCTGATTGTTTCAGTGACACAGCCGCATAAATGAAAGCTCCATCTGGTGAAAAGACAGGATGAGATACCCCGTATGGAATCGCCGTTAAGGTGCGCACACCGCCTCCCTGGCTCTGAATCAGTGCCAGCTGAGGAACTTCCTTTGGCTTTTGCAAAATAAAAGCAAGCTGCCTGCTGTCTTTTGACCACACTGGCTGATGATGCTTTCCATCCTCAAATGTCCATTGTGACAGCTCCTCTGTCTCTTCATCTCGAACCCATAAATGGATGTTGTAATCATCTTTTTTCTCATTCACCGTGACTTTTGTAAAAACCGCTTTTTTTCCATCTGGTGAATAAACCGGATGAGAAACAGAAACAATCTTCGTTAAATCTTCTGCCGTCATCAATTTCTTCATGAATGTATCTCCCCCTTTTACGCATAAAAAATAGTTCGATCCTCTAAATAATAATCCCTGCTTCTTCCTATAAAAACAAAGATAAAAAAAGAACGTGCAGATTTACAGCACGTTCTCAGATTATTGAAAAAGGGCTAAAATGATCTTTATTTTAGCTCTTTTTCTTCTTTTCAGCGTGATAGAAAACCTTTGCAGTCTAGGAAGGACGAGTACTGGCACGGAGCGAATTTGACATTCGTGAGCACCAGCACGCAGGACTGACACCGAATGCGAGGGTTTGTCTACACGCTGGGAACGTGCATTTTTACAGCACGTTCTTTACTTGATTGACAGGATCATGCTCCACGACAACACCTTCTACCGGTACCGTCAGCAAATCTACTTCGCAATGCGGGAAGTTTTGGGCAAGCTGCTTTTTCAGCGCTTCTCCCTTCCCTTTTTCAACTAAGGTTAAGATCGTCGGTCCAGCACCGCTTAATGCCGTTCCATACGCTCCTTTTAGCGAAGCGACATGCTCTACCTTCGACAGCTCTGGGACGAGCATTGTGCGGTAAGGCTGATGAAATAAATCCTTATTCATCATTTCTCCAACAAGCGGCCAGTTCTGCGTCATTAATGCCGCTACAAGCACGTTGCTCACAGCACTCGCACTGACAGCATGTTTATAGGAAAGATCCTCTGGCAGGACATCACGGGCATCCTTTGTCAGCACTTCATAAAAAGGAATCACGACGACAACATCTATATCCACATGCTGCACTTTGACGGCATGTGTCTTGTCTTCTTCATGAAGACCAATCAGTAAACCGCCGAATAAAGAAGCACCCGCATTATCTGGATGACCTTCTACCTCACTTGCAAAAAAGAGCTTTTGATCATCTGTCATATTTAATTCGAGAAGCTGATTGGCCAGCTCAATGGCTGCCACAATTGCAGCAGCACTGCTTCCCAGCCCCCGTGCCAATGGAATATCACTCCACACTTTGACATAAACAGGCGGGAGTGTTTTTCCAAAGTGATCTGCGACCTTTTTGGCTGTTTGATAAATTAGGTTGTCGGTGCCTGATGGAATCCCGGACACGACATCTGTTTCTGCTTCAAACAGCCAGCTATCATGGTCATAGACCGATAGCTTTAAATAGCGGCTGAGCGCCATTCCAACTGAATCAAAGCCTGGTCCTAAATTGGCAGTGCTTCCCGGTACTGTGATTGTAAAAAGCATGGAGGCTTTACTCATACGCGCGCGGCCTTTTCTAAGTGTTCAAGAATTTGATCTTCATCTGCATCGAGTGTGACCGGCTTGATTTGTGAAATATCAATTGCCGTATTCGGATCTTTCAATCCGTTGCCTGTTAATACCGCAACAACTTTACTGCCTGGCTTGATTTCTCCGGATTTCACCTGCTTTAGCACACCTGCGATAGACGCACAAGAGCCCGGTTCTGCAAACACGCCTTCTTCACGTGCAATCAATTGATATGCATGAAGAATTTCCTCGTCAGTCACTTCATCAATCTTTCCGTTTGATTCATCTGCGGCTGCCACAGCTTGCTTCCAGCTCGCTGGATTTCCGATACGGATGGCAGTTGCCACTGTTTCTGGCTGTTCAATCACTTCATTTCGTACGATTGCTGCTGCACCTTCTGCTTCAAAGCCGCGCATGACTGGCAGTCCAGTTCCTTTTTTCTCATGGTATTCCTTGAAGCCTTTCCAGTAGGCGGTGATGTTCCCTGCATTTCCAACAGGAATCGCCAGTACGTCCGGGGCCGAGCCTAGCTGCTCACAGATTTCAAATGCCGCAGTTTTTTGTCCTTCAATTCGGTACGGATTGACAGAGTTAACAAGAGCAATCGGCGCTTTTTCACAGATGCTGCGGACGATTTTCAGCGCATCATCAAAGTTGCCGTCAATCGCAATGATCTCTGCTCCGTACATCACAGCCTGTGCAAGCTTCCCGAAGGCAATTTTCCCGTCTGGAATGATGACGATACATTTCATATCAGCACGGGCTGCATAAGCCGCTGCCGCCGCAGAGGTATTCCCTGTCGAAGCACACATGATCGTATCATTGCCTTCTTCTTTTGCCTTTGCAACAGCCATGACCATTCCACGATCCTTGAAAGAGCCTGTTGGATTGACGCCTTCTGTTTTCACATGAAGCTCAATCCCCAGCTTTTCCGAAAGTTTGGCAAGGTGGATCAGCGGTGTATTCCCTTCATTTAATGTTAGTTTTGGTGTTGATTCGTTTACTGGTAAGAATTCTTGGAATTCCTCAATAAGTCCATTCCACTTCATCAGCTTAAACCGTTCCCTTCTACTCGGTACGTGCTCTTCACTTGAACCACCACGTCGAGATCGTTTAATTTTTGCAGGATATTTGAGAAATCTTCTTCTGAGGTCCGGTGTGTAATAATCACAATTTCAGCCAGCTCATCATGCCCTTTCACAGGAAGCTGAAGGATCTTTTCAAAGCTGATGCCTCTTTCAGAAAAAATAGATGTAATGCGGGAGAATGCCCCGACTTGATCTCTGACATGAATTCTTAAGAATTGCTGAGCAAATACTTCCGATGGCGATTTGATCTTTTTCTCAAACTGCGGTGCGATAAATCCGCTTCCGTTCACGCCAAGGCGCATGTTTTTCATCACTGCGACTAAGTCTGATACAACAGCTGTTGCCGTTGGGAGACTTCCTGCTCCAGGGCCGTAAAACATCGTTTCTCCTACAGCACTTCCATAGACATACACCGCATTGAATTCATTGTTGACCGATGATAGCGGATGGTGATCAGGGAGTAAGGTTGGCTGGACACTGACTTCCACTTTCTCTCCGTCCCGCTGGGCAATTCCGATCAGCTTCATTGTGTAGCCAAATCGTTTACTGAAATTAATGTCTTCATCAGAAACGTCAGAGATGCCTCTGACCTTCACATCCTCTAATTCCACATTCATGGAAAAACCGAGTCTTGCAAGAATCGCCATTTTCCTTGCTGCATCAAGTCCTTCTACATCAGCTGTCGGGTCTGCTTCTGCAAAGCCAAGATCCTGCGCTTCTTTTAAGACATCTTCATATGCGCTTTTATCGACGTTCATTTTCGTTAAAATAAAATTCGTTGTACCGTTCACAATCCCCATCATCTTCGTAATTCGGTCAGAGGCCAATCCTTCCTCCAGCGTACGCAGAATCGGAATTCCTCCGGCGACACTTGCTTCATAATAAAGATCACAGCCATTTTCTTTCGCAACATGTAAAAGCTCTGTTCCGTAAAGCGCCATTAAATCTTTATTGGCTGTAATGACATGCTTCTTCTCATTTAACGCATCTATTAAATATTGTTTTGTCTCTTCAATGCCGCCCATCACTTCAATAATGACGTCGACCTCTGGATCTCTAATCACATCGTATACTTCAGTTGTGAAGACCTCTCTTGCCACATCCACATCTCTCTTTTTATCGGGATTGCTCACAAGCACTTTTTGTATTAATACCGGACAGCCGATCTGGTGCATTAATTTATCCTGGTGATCTTGGATAATCTTGACGACACCGCTCCCCACTGTTCCTAATCCTAATAGTCCAACTCGAATTGCCTTCACCTGAAATTCCACCTTTCTCCGTCAATGTCCTCTCTAAAAAGACATTTGTTAACCTAACACAGACATTCAATGTACACACATTATAAAGGGGTATCCTCATTTTGACAAGGTAATAAAATAAGAGATTGTCAGAATGAAACCGCTTAACAGCTATTTATATCAAGATTCTATATTTTCAAAATATTTTTGTCAGAAAAGCTCCCGAAACTCAGGGAGCCTTATATGATGAACGAACCGGCGTTTTGGCTTGCTGACCTTGTAAGATAAGCGCAATATTTTCAGCACACAAACGCATCATCGTTTTTCTCGTTTCGACACTTGCACTTCCAATATGAGGGAGAACCGTGACGTTAGATAATGTTGTTAACGGATGAGACGGGCTGACAGGCTCCTGTCTAAATACATCCAGACCGGCTCCGGCAATTTTTCCTGTCGTGACCGCCTCATATAAAGCATCCTCATCCACAGTCTGTCCTCTTGATACATTAATAAAATAGGCTGAGTTCTTCATCAGATCAAATGCTTTTTCATTAAACATGTCTTTTGTTTCCGGGGTTAAAGGGGTCAGACAGACGATGAAATCAGACTGCGTAAGCAGTTCCTCAAATGGCGCATAAGTCACGCCGAGCTGCGCTTCTGCCTCTGGCTTTCTTGACCGGTTATGGTACAGCACCTTCATGTCAAAGCCTGCTGCCCGCTTGGCAAGCGCTGTTCCGATGCTGCCCATGCCAACAATTCCAAGGGTTTTGTGATGAATATCAGCGCCGGCAAGAAGAAGAGGCCCCCAGCCTGTCCAATTTCCTTCCTTAATCCAATCACTCGCCTCGACAATCCGTCTAGCTGACGCCATCAGAAGGGCAAAGGCTAAATCAGCCGTGGATTCTGTTAATACATCCGGTGTATGACAAATAGTGATATTGCGCTTTTCAGCCGCCTCAAGATCAATATTGTCATAGCCAACAGCAAGGTTTGCGATCACCTTAACATTTGGAGTTTTTGATAAAAGGGCTTCATCTACTTGATCTGACAGCATGGTGAGAAGCGCATCCGCTTGAGCTGCTTGTTTTTCTAATTCTTCTCTTGGACATGGCTCATCCTCGCTCGGCCACATCTCAATATGAGCGACTTCTTTTAATGGTGTAAGTGATGCTTCATCCAGCTTTCTTGTGATATAGACATAAGGTTTCGGCAAGAAGAACACTCCTTTGATTGATTTCTTTAAGCATAACGAAAAACGCCTCAAGAGAAAAGAGACGTTTCATCTGTTCACTGAAACTTCAAATCCGTGGACCTGTGATCCAGCCAACTGCCGGTATCGGGCTCTCGCCGCTTCGCATGGCACTCATTTCTTGAAAGACCTTCAGAAAGTATTCATAGCGATTGGCATCATTTAGGACGTAATCTAACCGCTCTTCATAATATGATTTTTCATTTTCTCCTGACATGTAGTAGCCTTCCACAATTTCAAAATAATGAAGCGGGAACAACAAGCGGCTGTATAACAAACGCTTAGAAAAGGAAGAAAGAGGTGTCACCTGCTCATATTGATGAAGAAAGGAGAAGCCTTCTTCAATTAAATCTTCCTTATGCTGCACAAAGGTTTCTCTTAAGTATTCGGCAATATCTCGGGTTGGATGATCAAAGACCCAATCTACAGGTAAACGAAGCGGCTGCTCATGCGGCCAAGTCCTCCGCGAAAAACGCTGGTGGCAGACAGTGCCCGAGTCACATTCCCTCGGTTCATCATCCAGCTCAGTATCCACTAAATATTGAATGGCGTTTTCCGTTAATCCAAGATAATACGGAAAGGATTCGATGAATTTTTTTTCAAATCGTTCCAGTGGTTTTTGGTGCATTTGCTGCATCCAAAAGCCTTCAAGCTGATCTAACCGTTTTGCCCACAATTCCTTCCAGGCTCCCACACGTTTTGTTTCAGATACCTCATATGGAAATCCTCTTCCCCTGACATGAAAGGCCGCCAGCTCTGATGCCTGCTGAAACGATCTGCTTGAGATCGGCGGTGCTGCCTTTAATAAAGCATACAGCTCCTTTCCATGAGTAAAGGTGGGCTTCTCTTCATTTGTTAATTCAAACACAGCGACGTATGGGTCTCCGGCATTCAGTAAATACTGACTGATATGATACAGCTCTGTGAGTTCTTCTTCTCGCAAATGAGACACAGGAACAATGATAAAGAGAGCCTCCGACGTTTGAAAGCTCTGATAACTGCCATATGGCATAAATTGACGCACATCAATACCAAATGTGTGATAAATGGTTTCTTTCATGTTTTCACCTGCGTTCATATGATCGTCTCTTATCATATCGTAGTCGCAGGTTGAGGGATTTATGAATACTATTTACTATCCGAAGCTTTTTACACGTTGTGGACCAAATTACGAGGATTGGGTGAGGAATATATGCCGCATCATCATGAGATGAACGAAGTAGAAAAAACAGCAAGACGCCGTTTACAAGAACGAGGCGTATCCATTCAAGATATAGCAGACCTTGTCTACTTTTTACAGGAAAAATATCATCCTGGCTTAGACATGTCAGAATGCATCCACAATGTGGAGCGTGTCATCGCAAAACGAGAAGTCCAAAATGCGATATTAACAGGCGTCGAACTAGACGTACTAGCCGAGCAAAAAAAGCTAACCGAGCCGCTTCAGTCCATTTTAGAAACAGACGAAAGCCTGTATGGTGTTGATGAAATTCTATCCTTTGCTATCGTCAATATTTATGGTTCGATCGGCTTTACGAATTACGGATATATCGATAAAGAAAAACCAGGGATTCTCGGGAAACTCAATGATAAATCCACAGGCGAGTGCCACACCTTTTTAGATGACATTGTCGGCGCCATTGCTGCTGCAGCATCAAGCAGGCTTGCACATAGTACGAGAAATGCGGAATAAAGCAAAAAAGAGGACGCGCGCGTAACGCTTGTCCTCTTTTTTTTATGATAATCGCTCAATCCACTCGGTTAATGAATCAATAACATAGGTTGGCTGTTTGTCATACTTCTGAAGCAGTTCTTTTGTTGTCACGCCTGTATGAACGAGTAATGTGTCCATTCCTGCATTCATCCCTGCCATAATATCCGTATCATAGTTATCACCCACCATAAGCGTCTCAGACAGATCGGTCCCGAGCACCCTCATCGCTTGTTCCATGATGATGGATTCTGGCTTCCCGATAAACGTTGGCTGGACCGTAGTGGTGACGGTCAGCACAGATGTTAATGAGCCGTTCCCTGGCAGAAGCCCTCTTTCTGTTGGTATGGCGATGTCTCCATTTGTTGAGACAAATTGTGCGCCTTGACGGATGGCAATCGCACCTACTGCGAATTTTTCATATGTAATGTCTCGGTCAATTCCAACAACAACGAAATCAGCGTCTTCCTGACCGAACATTAGCCCTTTTTCTTCAATGGCCTGCTTGATTCCTTCTTCACCGATGACGTAAACAGACGCGTCTTTCTTTTGCTCGGCAATATAATTGGCTGTCGCCATACTTGTTGTAAAGACTTGTTCTTCAGTTGCTGGAATATCGAATGAAACAAGCTTTTCTGCTACCTGCTTCGGCGTGCGTGACGAGTTATTCGTGACAAACAAGTAAGGAATGTTTAGCTCATTTAACTTTTGAACAAATTGACCTGCTTCTTCGATCTTTTCTGTTCCTTTATACATTGTTCCGTCTAAATCAATTAAGTAGCCTTTGTATTTCATGATGCTCACAACTCCAATGGATTATTTAAACGCTGATACTGGGCCAAGCTCCTGCTCCAAGTAGGTACGGATGCGGCTTGGGAAAACCTCTAGCGCATGCTCAACCTCGCTGATCACCTGCAGCAAGTCGTGATGAACCACTTCCTGGTATTGCTGCACAAGTGTTTTGCGGCACGAGACAAGCTTTTTCAGCTGACTGCCTTCCTCTTCGGGTACAACCTTTTCATCAACAAGAATATCCATGATGTCATCATAGCTTCCTGGATCACGCATAATAAAGCCATCAATCATATCATTTCCCGTATCAAGAATACATTCGACAAGCAAATGAACAATTCGTTCCAGCGCTTTTTTCTCTAGTGGACTTGTCCATGTTTGATGACTGCGCATCAACTCATATTGCTCCTCGAAAAAACGCAATGTCTCTTCAATTTTTTTTCTGTCTACGAAATACATCATGACGCTCCCCTTTGCGTTATTTTCTGATTCGTTTTAAGACAAAATAGGCACAGCCAAAATTACAGTATTCATAAATGTATTCATCGAGTGTGCTGATTTTTGTATCAAATGTGGCCTTTTGGTTTTGGTCATCAAAGAACCCCTTCAGTCTCAGCTGATTGTAGCCCCAGTCCCCCACAATATAATCATACTTATTTAAAATATCTGAGTACCTTGCTTTAAACGCTTCTTCATCAAAACCGTCTTTAATATCTCTTACAAGATCAAAAGTAGCATTCTGAATGACGATCATCTTCTCACCTCTTTTTAAACGATCCATCTTTAATGATAATTCATTGGAAGAACTCCATCAATTGCTAAAGCATGTTTTTTCCGTTTTAGCCGAAGCTAAAGAAAAAAGGAGGTCACATTTATGAAGAAACAACTGACAGCCGCGATTCTCCTCAGCATGCTTTTAGGCGGGTGCGGCTTTCAATCAGGTATGAACCGGCAAGTGGATGAAGATTCTTCAAGTAAAACCATCCGTCTATCGGGTCGTCATGAAGGAAATAATTCCAACATGCCAGAAGCAGACACAAACAGAGCAGGATATGTTCGTTATCAGCGACAGCAAGTAACGGATCAGAAAGAAAGAACACCTGCTTTAAATCGCGAGCATCTTGCCCACGTCATTACAAGTTTAACTGTGCAGCTCCCAAACATCAAAGATGCAGCCACACTTGTGACAGATGAGGATGCACTGATTGTATATCGAACAGGAAACAAAAACCGGGATGAATCTGCCGATCAAGTAAAGAAAACGGCGGTTTCTGTACTCCCTCGTTATTATCATGTATACGTCTCTGATAATCCAGAGCACTTTCAATCCATTGCCAATTTTTCACGTCTTCAAACCAATTCACGTGATTTTGATCAAATTTTAACCAAAACGATTCAACAAATGAAATATTCCCCTCAAGGTGGAGATATTTCTACGAAAGAAGATGCAAATGGTATGACGAATTCCGACCGTACCATGAGAAGAAACGCCCCTTACGGCCAAAATTAATATGAGAAAAAACGCCAGAGAGCTCTGGCGTTTTCTTTGTTATGCTTGCGCCTGACGCTTTTTAGACGCTTCGTTTACTTGTTCATCTGCATGGTAGGAAGAGCGCACAAGCGGCCCAGCTTCACAATGGCTAAAGCCTTTTGACATCGCAATTTCCTTCAGCTCTGCAAACTCATCCGGATGGTAGTATTTTTGAACTTTCAAATGCTTTTTCGAAGGTTGTAAATACTGACCAATTGCCATAATATCCACGTTGCTCGCAAGAAGATCATCCATGACTTCAATGATTTCTTCCTTCGTTTCACCTAGTCCAATCATAATGCTTGATTTCGTTGGAATGTCGGGCTGCATTTCTTTTGCGCGGCGCAAGAATTCTAATGAACGATCATATGTAGCACGCGCACGAACCCTTGGCGTTAATCTGCGAACTGTTTCAATATTGTGATTTAAAATGTCAGGACGTGTGTCCATTAACGTCTTCAAATTATCGTAATTGCCGCCCATGTCTGAAGGGAGAACTTCAATTGTCGTAAATGGGCTTTTTCTTCTAATGGCACGAACGGTTTCAGCAAACACACCTGCTCCGCCATCCTTTTGGTCATCCCTTGCAACCGCTGTTATGACAGCATGCTTTAAGTTCATCAAAGCCACTGAATCTGCCACGCGTTCTGGCTCTTGCAGGTCAAGCTCAGTTGGGAGTCCAGTTTTCACCGCACAGAAACGGCATGCGCGCGTACAAACAGATCCAAGAATCATAAATGTAGCCGTTCTTCTCACTGCCCAGCATTCATGAATATTCGGACATTTTGCTTCTTCACAAACGGTATTCAGGTTGTTTTCCCGCATCATTTTTTTCAAACCGGTATAGTTTTCATTCGTATTCAGCTTAATTTTAAGCCAGTCCGGTTTTCTTACGTGCTCTTCCTTCTTTGCCAATTCCATCATCTCCATATGAATTCGTTAAAGGTGCATCTACAAAAATCTTCCTGCTATATACGATGGATGCAGCTAAGAAGCTGCAAAAAATTGAATCTTCGGCCTAAAGCCTTTTCTTTAGACACTTTAACATAGTACAGATTGAACAACAAGGGAATGAGCTGCAAAAATACCCAAAAGCCTCCTAAAAAAATCAGAAGAAAATTACTAACATTTTCTTCTTATGAAATAGGGTGATCTAACCACACTAAACGGTAGAAGACGATGCTTGATGAAAGGAGATGGACGTTTGTGAAAGTGGTTTTAGCCATCATGATCGCTCTTTCAATGCTCCCTTTACCTGTTCATGCACAAGGGGAAGGCAAGCAGCCAGATGTACTGAAGCAGCGAATGGCACTTTACGAAAAAGTCGCCATCACGACACAGGTTCCATGGTATGTACTTGCTGCGGTTGATCAGTATGAGCAGAATATTCGAAAAAGCAGAAGAGATTTACCGAAACAAAAAGGCGTCATTAGTATCTACATTCCCCGGGAAATGTGGATCGGCCCTGAAAACCCGAATCAGCAGGATACCTCTCCTTTAAGCATTAAAGTGTTTGACGGAATTGGACTTGATGGAAACGGGGATGGAAAAGCGAACAGCGATGACGATGAGGATGTATTATTCACGTTTGCTCAATACTTGCTTCACTACGGCAGCAGCATTGATCAATTAAAAATTGCTTTATGGGACTATTATGGACGAGATCAAACCGTTGGAATTATTTCATCTTTTATGAAGCTATTTCAGCACTACGGCCATCTTGACCTCGGAAAGCATGCCTTCCCTCTTCCGGTCGGAGCTGACTACAGCTACCGGAGTACATGGGGAGATGCGAGAGGGTTTGGCGGCAGAAGAATTCATGAGGGCACGGATTTATTTGCCCATTATGGACTTCCCGTTCGTGCGACATCGTATGGCGTGATTGAAATGAAAGGCTGGAACCGCTTTGGCGGCTGGCGGATTGGTATTCGAGATATTCATAATCATTATCATTACTTCGCTCATTTAAATGGCTTTGCAAAAGGACTCAAAACAGGTCAAATTGTTGAACCCGGACAGGTCATTGGATCTGTCGGAAGCTCCGGTTATGGCCCCCCAGGCACAGCAGGAAAATTTCCGCCGCATCTTCACTATGGCATGTATAAAGACAACGGCAGAACTGAATGGTCATTTGATCCATACCCTCATTTAAGGGCGTGGGAAAGAGCTGAGCGGAAACGCAAATAGAAAACAGCCCAATCATTCCTTGGGCTGTTTTTCATTATTCTTTCTTCTCCTTTTTCTCTGGGAGAACAATCGATGGAGCGCCTGAGTTTGTTCCGCTGCCATTGTAATAATCTGGTACGTCCCCTTGAACGGCTTGTATGGAGACGGGAACTGAGTTCTTGACCACGATTGTTTCAGATGCAAACGGGATGATGACTCTCACCTTGACCTCGATCAGAACACTAATATCAATCAAGGCATTGTTGATGCCATAAGGCTTAATGTTTTTTTCAACGTCCGTATGCGGGTCACCAATGACACTAAAGCGTACAGGCACTTTTGGCCCTAGATTGGCGATGAGTGCATTTCCGGACGCTTGCCCAAGCGGAATGTTATATATAATGCCGTCATGTCCATCTGTTTGATCCTTTAACGCTTCTTTTGCCTCTTTTTGAAAGTTCCCCTTTTCAATGTCCTCTAAATTTTTTTGAAGATGACGTGACAGGTCAGCCATTGCTTTCGATGTTGCCTGCGCATTAAAATCGATGGTCGTTACTTTTCCGTTCTCACTTGTATTCATGACCACCATATCCTTCATATTCTCCTGATCGTCTGCAAAGTCTTGAACAGAATATTGGATCAGATGATTGGCGATACGCTCTGTTTCTAGTTCCGCAATGTGAATAAGGGTTGGTTTAATTGAACGGTTAATAAAAAATAGACTAATGACGGTTGAGAGTACAAAGAATAAGATTGCAAGCAGCATGACGTATCGAAATGGCAAAGGGCCCTTTTTATAGGGGCGATAACGGCGGTTCATTCTCAATAAAAAATCCCCCCTTCTCCACTACAAGTGTATGCAGACAGGCGGGGGGATAGGAATCATCTATCCATTTTATTTCACCATTTTTAATAATGCGTCTCTTCCATTGGTTCCAGCTGTAATGCCTAGCGCTTCTGCGGCGTATGTCACAGATTCTAAAGGGGCATCAAGCAATTGCTCAATGGTTCTCACACCAACTGCTCTCCCTGCGATAATTCCTCTATCTGCAAGTTTTTCATTTAAGAGCCCGACATCCAGTGCACCGCACATAATATACCCATGTTCATTTGTTACCGCCATAAAATTCGTCTTCGGCAGTTTGACGGTGACGGCTGTAAAGGAATGTCCATCAATTTTAATAGGTGTTAAATTCACCAAATCCCTTCACTCCTCTCATCACAATCTATGTGACAAGAGGGCGAGTGTTGTTAGGCTAAAGCGGATTTCATGTGGTTTCCTTCAGGCACCAAGTAAGCACATCACGTAGAAATTCCGGCATGAAATATTCAATGTGTTCATGGTCACGGATATGAGGAAATAGAGAGCCTAATGTATACATATCGACTGTGCCAACCGTATAGGAAGCGTCCTTTTTGATCAATTGATCATGTACAAAGACATCCTTTACCCGTTTGGTTTCGCCTTCTTCTACTGTATAGGTGAGGCCGCTATACAGCATTTTCCCCATCAGCTCACCTCTAAAGCCGAAGCCCTTGATGCGCAGCTGTTCCATTTTTTCTTCACAGGCACGCCGAACGGTTTCGATGAGCTGTTGACCGGTAAGCGTCACCCGAATGGGATTAATGGGATGCGGGCAGATTCGGTGGACTTCTTCTCTTGTCACGATTCCTGCCTCTAATGAATCAAGCACCATACCTGCATTCATCATGCCGATATCTGCCCCGCACCAATCTTTAATGGCATCTGTTAAGAGCTGCGGAAGCGGGGATTCATCAAACCACTTCGTTTCTAACCTTGACTCAATCGCTGTTACTTTTTCCTGCATGAGGGCTTTGGCTCTTCTTTCTGCTTGCTGTAAGGTAGTGATGGCTTCATCTGATTCACTGATCAGCTGATCCACTGACTGCACCGTTGCTTTTTTCTCGATCAGCTCTTTGCGCGCTATGTCAATTGTCAGCTCGACACAGCCAATATAGTGCCCATACTTTTCAGCGCATGCAAGCAGCACCCCATTGTCCATTTCACCCTGCTCTAACAAATGATGCGTGTGTGAGCCTAGGATGATGTCGATGTCAGGAAAATCACGGGCGACCTCCCGATCATGGATGATACCAAGATGGGATAAGAGTACAATGACATCTGCCTGTCCCTTCACTTCCTGCAGTATGTCCCGTATGCTGTCAAACGGATCTGTAATGTCCCAGCCCAGCTTTTCATAGACGGGTGTATACGCAATGGTCACGCCTAAGAGACATATTTTCAGTCCGTTTTCCATTTGGATCATATGATAGGGCTTTGCCCACGATGGCCTTTTGCCTTTCTCAAATAAATTAGACAGAACCACTGGAAATTGTGCATGCTCGTACAATTGATCGAGTTGATCATGAGGCAGCGTAATGCCTTCATTATTTCCAATCGTGACCCCATCATAGCCAAGTTGATTGAGAAGCTTGACGTTTACCTTTCCATAATCAGCTTCTGACACAAGGTTCACTCGGTCCATATGGTCGCCAATATCAAACAAGAGCATCTGATCGTGAACTTGACGCTTTTCCTCAATATAAGCTGCGATTTTTGGCCAGTTCTCAAAGTGGCTGTGCAAGTCGTTTGTATGATATAACCATAGCTTCTGCAGCATGTTGATCTCTCCCTCAAGTTGTCACTGAACCGTCATTCAGGTTGAAAGCCGCAGCTCTCAATTAACTAAATAAATCTAACTGCTTCGGAGAAAGGCTTGAATACGTAATATCCAGCAAATCAATCATCTGCTGGCCATTCGCCGCTGCATCTCCGCCGGAGTTATTATTAAACACGACATAGACATCTTTTGATTGCTGATGCAGAATGTCGAGATTCTTTTTCCACTCTTTTAATTCAGCTTCATTATATAAATATAAGTATCGCACTTCACGCCAATTCTCATGGTCTGCTGGGTGAAGCCAGCCCTGTTTATTTCTTCCGTGAAAACGGACCAATGTTTTATCACGGTGCGTAGCTTGTATGACTGGCGGAATGGAGCCTTCTCCAACTTGCGGCTCATCACAAACAGAATGAATCCATCCTTCTTTTTCCATAAAGGACAAGGTCTGCTCATAAAATTCATCTGAGAACCATGTGCGGTTACGGAATTCGAGGGCACATGGAATGTCACCCATCTTCTCTTTACACCATCTTAAATAGTGGACGTGCTCTTTTTTGCAATCAAACCATGGTGGAAATTGAAACAAAACCATGGCAAGTTTCCCTTCTCGAATGAGCGGAGTTAATGAAAGAATAAATGCGTCAAACATCTCTTCCTTCGAAGCAAACGGAATTTCGCCCCTCTGATGCCCGGTCATTCCTTGATATGCTTTCACGACAAATTGAAAGGTATCTGGCGTATCCTTGATCCACTTTTCATGATTACGCTCAGGCTGAACCGCATAAAAGCTGGCATCCAGCTCCACAATGGGAAACGTTGACGAATAGTGAAACAGCTTTTGAGCGCTGCCGATTTTCGGCGGATAAAGACTGTCATGGTCTCCCCAGCCAGTTAATCCGATATAAATCATGTTTCTCACCTCTTGCCACTCTCATGTATAGACGGCTTCCTCACATGAAAGCCTTTTTCTCTTGTGATACCCATATTTCTGAAAGAAATTCTTCTGTCTACAACATATCATATTTGCCCGTAATTCTGAATGAAGATGACTGACGGTACGTGATTTTGTCCTGACGCTCTGTTTGTTTGTGATATTAGTTGACAACTTTCTATCTAAAATGATTTGAGCTGATAACATAAATTGCATATCAGAGAAGTTAACAGTGATTGTCCATTTATTTATTCATCTTCACCAAGAGCTTTAGTTCTCAATAAAGGAGACTTAGTGGATATGAACATAGACGATAACCAGTTTGAAGCATTGCAAAAAATCGCCGAAAGGATTCACAAGCCTGTCTATTTGTGTAACCAGCATGGACGTATTCTCTGCAACTCGCACACCATGATCACGAGCCCAGATTGGATTCGCATTCTCCCCTTTTTCCAAAGAAGGACACCCCATTATTTTTCGATGATATATGCGAAGCAAACCTTTTCCGTCTTTCCGATTGATCTAACCGAACAAACATGTGAGTATGTGGTCATCCCTTCCTTCATTCCTCCGCTGGATGAAACACTGCAAGTCTTCATTGCACAAGCAGTAAACGAAATCTCAATTGCGCGAATGAGACAATATACTGCCCAGCAAACGGCCAAGCGTGCCAGAAATGAAGGGTTTCGCAGATGGATAGAGGGTGCATCGTATTCTCAGCAAGACGCTGCATACATTGCGAAGACGTTTGGATTAAACATAGAAAACAGCTATCTATGTATGATCTGTCAGCTTGATCATTGTCATGAGACCACTCATTTTTTGAACCAGCAACTGATGTTAGATCAAGTCGTTGATCTACTTGACAGCGCACTTCCAAGCTCTCCTTTTCCTTCCTTTCTGTTTGTCAAAGGTGATATGGGCATTGTATTAATGGAAGAGACAGGCAGTTGGTCAAAGATGAGTGGCAGACTCCTCTCTTTTTTGAAACAGTTGCAGATGCTCGTTAGCATACAAGCGAATCACACCATTTCCTTTGGCGTGAGCTTGACTAGTTGTCGCACCACCCATCTGTCTGAGGGCTACAGTGAAGCATTAGAGGCTCTTCAAGCCGGACATCTCTCGTCGCAGGCGGAATATATTCAGTTCTATCAGGCAAAGGATGTGCCAGATTTATTGAAGCTTATTCCAAGAAAGGATTTAGTCACGTTTCACCAGATGCACCTTCACCCGTTATATGAAGCTGGTCAAAACCTCCTCCACACCTTATCTGTCTATTTAGAAACGCATTGCCACATTTCAGAAACAGCGAAACGTTTGTCTATTCATCGCAACACGGTCATTTATCGATTGGAGAAGTGTGAGGAGCTGCTTCGGATCAGCTTAAAAGACCCTGAAGCCACATTAAGGCTGCGCTTAGCATTACGTATTCAGATGCTTCTCTCACCCCATCCTGATTGAATGTTTTCTTCCGAAGCTTCATATAGTTTGGAGGAGAAAAGTGATACACGAGGAGGCAAAAATCGCTTTGCAGATATTTCGTTGAATCAGTGGATGGCCTTATCCCCTCCTCAATTAGTGAAAGAGCATTTACATGTAGATGATGCCATGATTCGTGCGCTTCATAAAGAAAAATCACCTGTCGTTACATATAAAAGGTGGTGACCATTATAAAAAAACCGATCAATCTGTGCTGATCGGTTTTTTTATAAACAAATTTTAAGAAATTGCAGAAGTATGCTGCACTTTTTTCCCCCACACGATGGATGCAATGAAGCTTATGCAAAGCACCAATGTTCCGAGCATAAAAGGAAACTCAATATTCACATCAAATAAAATCCCAGCAAGGCTCGGTCCGACAATATTGGCAAGGCTCATAAAGGATGTATTAAGGCCGCCAGCTACTCCTTGCTGATTACCTGCCATTTTGGACAGCAATGTATTGAGGGCTGGACGAACAAATGATGTAGCCGACAAAAATAAAATAGAGCCTGCAAAGATCAGCCAAAAGGACGGTGCAACACGGCAGACGATGAGCATCAAAGCCGCTCCTAGCAGTGCATAACGCACGACTGGCATTTCACCAAATCGTTTCACACAGGCATTCACCAACGCACCTTGGACAAGCACGCCAGCAAGACCCGCAACCGTAATCACAAACGCAATATCCTTCGGTGTAAATCCATGTTTTTGGTCTACATATAAGCCGAAAATCGATTCAAAGTGAATGATGCCAAAATTGAGGACAAACGCCAATATAAACAAAAAACCGTAGGATGTCTTTAAAGCTTGCATCATTTGTACAAAAGGGTTGAAATGAATGTCTTTGTTTAACCGCGCTTCTTCCTGCTTTTCCTTTGTTAAAGTTTCAGGTAAAAACAGGATGGATAACAGGGTAGAAAGAGCTGCAAAGGAACCTGCGATGAGAAAAGGAAAAGCGATCCCATACTCGACCAAATAGCCGCCTACGCCTGGTCCAATAACAAAGCCTAACGTCATTGCTGCACTAAATAGCCCCATTCCTTTCCCTCGGTCCTTCTCACTTGTGATATCAGCAATGTATGCAAACATGGCTGGCATGAGTAAAGCTCCGGCCGCACCGCCTAAAAAACGTGATACAAACAGCATCCACAGCTGATCAGCAAATGCAAAAATAAACTGGGCAATGGTAAAGCCGGCAATCCCGGCAATGATCAATTTTCTACGTCCAAATCGATCGGTCAGTGCGCCTGCAACCGGCGATAAAGCAAATTGTGTAAGACCTGTTGCAGCGACAAGAAAACCGAGTGTTTTTCCTGTTGCGCCAAAGGCTTCAATATAACTTGGCATGACAGGGACAATGAGGCCAAAGCCAAGCATGGCAATAAAAATATTGAGCATCAAAATGTATAATCTGCCCATTTTCTTCATATCAAAAAACCTCTTTCTGCAAAATAAATGAAAATGATGTCAAAAACTCAGAACTTCTTCAGTATAGCGATATCACTGTCTATAAGTCTAGTTTTTCAAAAATTAGTTTTCTTTTCCAAATAAAAAATACCCGCAAATAGCGAGTATCCGTATGACTTTATTCACCTTGTTCATAGATAGAAAGAGCCGCCTGAAGCCCTGCTCCGCAATGGATGGATGCACCGTGTTTGATTAGAATCGCTTCCAGTCCTGCTAACACAAACAGCACGTTTTCTTTTCTGCAGCTATAGCCCATTGTGCCAATTCTCCATATACGTCCGGCTAGCGGTCCAAAGGAGCTTGCGATTTCAATGCCAAAATGCTTAAGCAGATCAGCACGTACCGCTTCTCCATCAATACCACTTGGAATCTCAATACATGTCACAACTGGCATTTTACAATGTGGATCACCGAACAATTCAAGTCCCATCGCTTCAAGACCTTTCATCAAGGCTTTCTCGTGATATGCGTGCCTTTGAAAACGCTCAGACAGTCCTTCTTCCAGCACAACACGAACCCCTTCACGAAGTGCATAGAGCATCGTTGTCGCTTCTGTATGATGATTTAATCGTCTAGGGCTCCAATAATCCTGGAGCTGGCTGAGATCAAAGTAATTGCTTTTAATTGGAGAAATATCCATTTGCTCCTGCAATTCATCCTGTGTCGCAATTCCCTTTTCCACTTTCTTTCTCGATTCAACGACAGCTGCAACCCGGTCATTATACGTGATAGGTGACATGCCTGATGGAACAGACAAGCACTTCTGCGTACCGCCAATCGCCGCATCAATCTTCCATTCGTCCACTTTCACCTGGGTACCGCCAATGGTTGCTACAGCGTCTACAATGAACAGTGCATCGAGTTCTCGGCACGCTTCACCAATTTGCTCAAGCGGCTGCAACCGCCCCGTGGATGTTTCACCATGGACCATCGCGACGATTCTAGGCTTGACCTGCTTCATTTCCTGAATGATATCGCTAGGATCAAAAACCGTTCCCCATTCACATTCCATTGTATGTACCTCAGCACCATAGCGCTGTCCTATTTCAATGAGCAGATGACCGAAGCGGCCAAAGACAGGCACAAGCATCGAATCTCCCGGCTCAATGACACTGGCAAGCACAGCTTCAAGCCCTGAACGAGACGTGCCGTCAATCGGAAAAGCCCATTCATTTTCTGTTTGGAAAAGCGACCGCAATAAGGTCATCGTTTCATTCATGATATGTGTAAATGCTGGATCAAATTGACCGAGAATTGGGGTACTCATCACACGGAGCACTCTCGGGTCTACTTCAACAGGTCCTGGTGTCATAATCGTTCTTGAAGGTATTTGCAGTTCTTTCACGTTATCCATCCTTTCCCTTGCTGCCATCCTATATGCCCACTTATACAGTAATGCTGTTAAAATAGCAATCTCTTTTCCTACGAATTCATTACATGAAATTTACGATAAATCCATTTATTTCTTTCTGACAATATGATAGAAATAAAGAGAATACATTCCCTATTAAGGAGGAAATCGAATGAAGAGAACCTTATTTGGAACTGTGGCTGCCGGAATCATGATATTCGGCACGTTAGCCGCCCCGCTGCCTCCAGCTGCGAATGCTCAAAGCTTTACTCTGAATGAACCGAGCCAAACCATCACATTTTCCCCGTTACAGCTTCAAAACGAAACATCTGCACAACAAGCGAAAACAGCCGCTACAAGTCAAATCGATTCCTATTATCAATCTGCTAATGGCAAATCAGGACCCGCTCTAAAGAAAGCTTTACACGATATTATTGATGATCATAAGCAGCTATCCTACAGCCAGGTTTGGGATGCCTTAAAGAAAACAGATGAAGACCCAAAGAATCCAAGCAATGTGCTCTTGCTCTATAGCGGTGTCTCTCGCTCAAAGCAAGCGAATGGCGGAAATGTTGGCCAGTGGAACCGGGAGCATGTCTGGGCTAAGTCACACGGCAACTTTGGGACAAGCCAGGGCCCCGGTACAGATCTCCATCATCTGCGGGCAACAGACGTACAAACGAATAGCACACGAGGAAATTTAGATTTTGATCTGGGCGGAAATGAATACAAGGGAGCACCGGGTAATTTCTACGATAGCGACTCATTCGAACCTCATAGCCGGGTGAAAGGGGATGTGGCAAGAATGCTCTTTTATATGGCGGTGCGGTACGAGGGCGATGACCGCTTTCCAGATTTAGAATTAAACGACAAAGTGAATAATGGAAGCGCCCCTCTCCATGGCAAAATGTCCGTACTTCTCAAGTGGCACAAACAAGATCCAGTCGATCAAATCGAACGGAACCGCAACGAGATCATTTATGAAACGTATCAGAACAACCGCAATCCCTTTATCGATCACCCAGAATGGGCAAGTGCGATTTGGGAATAAAAAAGAAAGGCACTGCTATGAACAAGCAGTGCCTTTCTTTTTTTCAAGCGGACAGACAAGACAATAATCGAGACTCTCCGATTTTTTCTCGAGCTTATAATACATACAGCAGGTCTTTCGGTTGGATGTTTCTAGTAAACTGTCATCTAAGTTTAAGCTGTGATGAAATGGATTTTGTTTTGCTCCGAATACATCACCAGCCGCTTGCTTCAGATACAGATAATCCTCCCGCACGCGCTGCTTCACCGCAGACTCTTCGGCTTCCCGCATCATGCTGCGATAAAGAGAATTGATACGAACCGCTACATTTTCCCACAAAATGGAATACGGAAGTCTTGAAGTGCGCTTCAGCACGTCTAAAAGAGGTGTAACACACTCCGTAAACAGCGCATGCACAGCCTGCTCTCTCCATTCATGCCGATCTCCTTCTAGTGGAACAAACGAACATAACGTCTCATCAATTTCAATTTTCCGATCCCCTCTAAAGGCACATGCCTCCGGTGGAAACTGATAGACACCGTCATACAGCGTCATCATGTACAAAGAGGAACTGACGGCTAAGTAGGCATAACGCTTTGAAAACATCGACGCTGCTACCGCCACATTCGGTGCATGCATGGCTTCCTTTTCAGCCTCTAATAAACGCAGGACAGATGCTTCTGAAAAAAGCGCAGCAAGTGTGCGGTCAGATGTCATTGGTCCATTTGTGATGTGTACCCCGAAATCAAGTAATTCTCTCTCAACCCACTCTGGCCTCATATCAAAACCTCCATCTTTCGTTTATCGATTTCGCTGCTGGTATAACAAATAAATAAAGAACGGTGCACCAATTGCAGCCGTGAATACACCTGCTGGTACATCTAACGGTAGAAAAGCCGTTCTAGCTACTAAATCTGCCAGCATCACGAGAATACTCCCAACAAGCGCAGATGCCGGGACCAGCGCAATGAAGGAGCGGCCGATGATCATCCGTGCGACATGCGGCGCCATCAGTCCAACAAATTCAATGCCGCCTGCAAAGGCAACGGCAATCCCCGCTAATGTCACACTCATCAGCAGAAAGAATAACCGTTTTGCCTGCACTTTTACCCCGAGACCTGTTGCGAGATCATCTCCAAGCTCCTTCACATTCATCGTTCTTGCTAACACCATGACAATCGGTAAAATGATCATGACCCAAGGAAGCATCGACGTGACGTCCTTCATCGTAGAACCATATAAACTGCCCGTCAGCCAAATATATGACTTTGTCGTCGTCATCGTATCACTAAGAACAAGAGTAAACGTCACACACGCCTTCATAATGGCAGAAATCCCAATTCCCATTAAGACAAGTGTGATCGGCTTGACTCCTTTTTTCCATGAAAGCAAATAAATCAGGCACGATACGGCAAAAGCCCCTGCAATCGCCCATAAGGATTGATACGCAATAGGCACAGTGCCCATCCAAAAGACAATAAACATAATCGCCCCAAACGAAGCACCACTCGTAATCCCAATGATGTCAGGCGATGCAAGCGGATTGCGGATTAATCCTTGCAAAATAAGCCCTGATACCGCAAGCGCGGCCCCCACTAAGACAGCCAGCAGTGTTCTTGGAATCCTCAGCGTATTGAGCACAAAGGTGTTTCCCTCTCCCTGACCGATTAAATGAAGCAGCACATCCATCGGCTGAATAAACCGGCTGCCCATACAGAGACTGAGAATAAATAATCCAAAAGCAACGGCCGTCAATAAAAGTAAAATCAAAAACGTCCGCTTTGAAAATTGAAATGAAATGCGTCCGCCCTTTGAACGCACTGTATATGTTTTAGCCACCTGTCTTCAACCCCTTGCGCACGAGATAAACAAATAGAGGCGCTCCTGCTACCGCCGTCATGACACCAATCGGCACTTCCTGCGGCATGATCAGAAAACGAGCCGCAAGGTCTGCGACAAGTAAAAGCGACGCCCCCACAACGGCACAATACGGAAGTACCCAGCGGTGGTCAGGTCCGACAAGCTTTTTCACAATATGCGGCACTAGAAAACCAACAAAACCAATCGATCCTGCAACAGCGACGGAACCACCCGCTAAAAAGACGACGAGAACTCCCATCGTGATTTTCAGCACCAGCGTACGCTGGCCAAGTCCCTTCGCAATATCATCTCCTGACAAAAGGACATTGATGGAGCGTCCAAGAAGCAGCGCCACAACTGTTGCCCCTAAAATATAAGGCAAAACAGGCAGCAGCATATCAATGCTTCTTCCAGACACTGAACCCGCCATCCAGAACAGGATGCTTTGAATCGACTGTTCATTCACGATTAAAAGACCTTGTGTAAAGGACGCAAACAGTGCAGATATCGCCGCACCTGCAAGGACAATTTTGACCGGTGTCAATCCATCTCTTCCAATGGAGCCCAAGAGAAAAACGAGCATCCCTGCAATCGCAGCACCTAAAAAGGCTGTCCACATATAGCCTGTTAATGACTCTGTTGAAAAGAAAACAATCGAAATGACGATAAAAAATAGTCCACCTGCATTAATGCCTAACAAATCTGGCGCCGCAAGCGGATTTCTTGTTAATGCCTGCATCAGTGCGCCTGAAATGGCTAGACTTGATCCAACAACCGTTGCGATTAAAGCTCTTGATAATCTGGATGTCATGACAATGACACTGTTTGGATCCGATTCATCAAAATGAAGAAACGCATGGATGGTGGCTTTGAGGGAAATCGAGGTTTGCCCAAGAGAAATGCTGAGCATAAAAAAGACCAACATCAATACGACGAATCCAGCAAACAGCAGCGCCTTGCTCGAATCCTTTTTTAATAAACTTCTCATCTGATTCCCGCTTTCAATCTGTTATGGAAAAAGGAGAAAATGGTTTTTCACATTTTCTCCTCTGCTATCCTTATTTATCAATTCCGAGACGATCATAAATATCATCAAGCATCATGTTTGCAGCAGTGATACCGCCTGCCATGTTCCAAGTGATTTCATCAACTTTATGCACTTGTTTCGCTTTCACTGCGTCAAGCTGCTTCCATAAAGGATGACTTGTCCACTCTTTATATGCTTTTTCAACCGCTTTATCCTGATCATCCATGAAGTAATAGATCACATCTGCATCCATTTGTGGAATGCTCTCTTTGTCTGTAAGTGTAATGATGTCTTGCTTTTTATCTTTGACATTCTTAGGTCCTTCAAAGCCTAGCTCTGTTAAAATCGACCCTGCGAATCCAGTTTGATAGATTCTAGCATGATCTGCACGGAAGTTCACCACAGACACACTCATTGGCCAGTTTTTGATGTCTTTTTTCGCTTTTTCTATGAAGTCAGCGACGCGGTCATCCCACTTCGTCAGCAATTCTTTTGATTTGTCTTGCTGATTTAACGCTTCACCCATTAATTTCACTGTATCTTTAAATGTGAACACTGTTTCTGTTGCAACAGTTGGAGCGATTTCTTGCAGCTGATCAAAAATTTGCTCGTGGCGGATTTTTGATGCAATGATCAAATCTGGGTTAAGCTTTTCAATTTCCTCTAAGTTTGGCTGTGTTTCCTGCCCAACAATTTTAACATCCTTTAAGTCATCTCTTAAATATTTATACGTAGGTGCTTCAAGCCATGATTCAACAACACCCACTGGTTTAATGCCCATAGCGACTGCTGCATCGGTTGCTCCTTGGTACAGCGTCACCACACGTTTAGGCGATCCTTTTATTTCAGTTGAACCGATAGCGCTTTCAACGGTTCTTGTTTCTTCTTTACTAGCTGACTTGCCTTCACTGCTATTGTTCCCGCAAGCTGCAAGTAAAACGATGGAGAGCACAACTAGCAACGACCAAAAAGATTTTTTGAACATGTACCTCACCTATCCATTCTATATGTAGTCATATCGTTTGATAACGATTCTCATTATCACACTATGATTTTATCATAGAAAAGGATGGTGTCAATGTAAATTTTTAAGAAAAAGGGAGAGTGTTGACTAGTTGTTCTCATTATTGGAATGATTGGCCTCTCTTATGTTCCTCTGGATAATCATTTACATTGAATTCCTTTTTCGTACTCTACTCCATTAATGACGACTTATTGTTCATAATCAGACTTTCTCTATCAACCTAAAAAAGACGAACAGCAATCGTTCGTCTTCTTCCCTCACTTCACTTCTTCATGCTCCTGCGCGGTATGTCGTTTATTGGCGATAAAGAGTGCACAAGTCATCGCAAGAATGGCCAGCGCCCACCAGAACGTCGATACAGCCTCTTCATGATCGATGATAATCAATCGGATGACAGCTGTGATGCCGATATAAATAAAGTAGCGAAGCGGAAAATGAAAGTTTGATTTAAAGTATTTAATAATTAAGGCTATAAACTCAAAATACATAAAGAAGATCAGCAGTTCTCCAAGCATCCCATAATAGCTTTCTCCTTTGTTAAACAAAGTCTTGTAGACGAATTGGACAATATACCAAGTTTCACTAATTAAGAGGACGCTTAAAGCAATGGCTAGAAAGAACAGACAGATATTCAGAAGGCCTTGCAAGAGATCGGGTACCTTTTGGAAGTTGTTGAATCGTTTCATTGGGTAGTCTCTCCATTCCATATTATTCATTTGTGGTCTATATTTTGATGTGCCAGAATCGCAGCACGATGTAGTATACAGCGTTCCTTTCCATCCTTTCAAACTGCCCGTGCATGCGGGACATCATTCGTTTTATGCTTCGTTCACCAAGTCTAGTGCTTTCCTGCGTGTCATCTGTCTCTTTTATCGCATTGCTGACGTGAATCTCAAAGATTTCTTGATCGGATAAAAACGTGAGATTGATGTCTTTTTTGGGATCGGCGTATTTAAGTAAGTTGGACATCAAATTATCAAACACTCGGCCAAGCTCCTCGACATTCACGTTGATATAGCTGTCGGGCAGCTCTCCTAACAGGTGTACTTTGAATTTCTCTTGATGCAAGATCGCCACCTGATCTGATAAGAGATCGTAAATGACCTCTTTGACTGCAACGGTCTCAAGCTCAGGTTCATGTTCTTTATCAAGTAGAAAATAGGCAAACAGATTATCAGACAGATTTTTCAATTGCAGTGCTTTCTCATAAGCACTTGCTATATATTGATCTTTGCGGGTATCCGCTCCAGCCTCCTCTTTTTTCGCAAACTCCAAATTCATCATCAGCGACGTCAGCGGTGTCCTCATATCGTGTGACATTTCAGTAACCAGACTGCGGCTCTCTTCTTGCAGCTCGTCGATGGCTTGAAGCTTGTCCAGAAAAGCTTTTCGCAGATCCTCAATACTTTTGGCAATCATGGCTAATTCATCGTGCCCTTTCACCGTCATCTCATGGTCCAGCTCACCGCCTTCAAGAATATGAATCTCTTGGTGAATCGTTTGCAGATAGCATAAACTTTTACGGATGCCAAGAAGAACAATGATGAGAAAAATAAGCGTCGCCCCGAGCAGCTCGAGTGTAAAGGCAAGATCGTGATAACGAAATGAATAGAAACCATCCACCATGACCCGGCCTTTACCGTCGCTAAACTGAACCGGATACGAATGATGCTCAGCGTACTGGGTCACCTTTTCTTTTCCGTACGCCGATTCATCAGCAGCGGAATAGATGGAGTCATATTGAAGCACTTCATCCTTGAAGATGGTCAAATTAATGTAATCCTCTTTTTTCACCCACTCACCAAACGCTTTTCGATCTGTTGAAGACAGCTCATTCTCAGACACATAGCGGCTGAATTTTTGAATATACCTGGCTGACTCCTCCTCGTAATACTCGTCCGAACTCAAGTATCCATCAATCAGGTCATTGGTGATCTTTTGCAGCGTCAAAAAGACAAGTCCGCTCACGACCGCAGCTGTCAAAATCAGCAGTGCCAGCTTTTTGGCTAGTGTATATTTACGATGTGCCAAATCGGTATCCTCTTCCCCATTCCGTTTTGATATATACAGGGCGAGCTGGATCATCTTCAATTTTGGCACGCAGCTTTCGAATATGCACCATCACCGTATTGTTGGAACAATAGAAATAAGGCTGTCCCCACACGCTCTCATAAATATTTTGGGCTGAAAAGATTTTGTTTCGCCTGCTCATGAGCAGCTTCAACATTCGATATTCTAAATCAGACAGCTTGATTTGCTGACTTTCTTTCCACACTTCATTAAATTCTTCGCTCACCCTCAGCTTGCCCCCAACAAGAAAAGTTTCTTCCTGCTCCTTCTTTTCCTGATAGACGGTATACCTGCGTAATTGTGCAATGACTCTAGCATGGAGCTCCTCTTCTGAAAAAGGTTTTGTCATATAATCATCCCCGCCGGCAAGTAAGCCTTCGGTTTTATCGAATGTACTTGATTTGGCTGTCAGAAATAGAATCGGGACGTTAGAAGACGCTCTCATCTGCTGGCACGTTTCGATACCTGATATACCTGGCATCATCACATCCAAAATCACCAAATCGAGCGAATCGTTCACAAGCTTCAATGCTTGCTCGCCATTCATCGCTCTCAGCACCTCATATCCAGCACGTGTAAGGGATTCCTGCAAAAGGTCTCCAATATCCTGATCATCTTCTACGACTAATATTCGATGGTTCATATCTCTCTCACCTCATGATACGTGATGTACTTTCTTTTATGTCTTTACTATATATCATCTAGCTATGTGAAAAGATACAGCATAAATCTTAACAGTTTATGAATTTGACCCTCTGCCATCAATTCGTCACATTTATTTTCAAAAAATTGGATCTTCATAAATTGTTAAGAATTGGGACGTATATTGATTCATTGTAAGGATCGATGAATTGATCCGAATGACATTTATCATAACAAGAAAAGGAGCATGGATATGAATGCAAACAAAGTAGCACACGGACAACCGATGAGTCTGCGGGATCGGGTTCATTTCTTAGACATCGTACGGGGATTTGCCTTAATGGGGATTATTCTGGTCAATTACTTTTTGATCGTGGATTCGGCGAAGGGGTTCGATATGGAAGCAAATGATGTTTTTCACAACTTGGTGAATTGGTTTGCCTCAGGGAAATTCATTACGCTGTTTTCCTTCCTATTCGGGGTTGGTTTTATGATTTTTATGGATCGAGCTGCTCAGAAGGTGGACAGCCCAAACAAGCTGTTTGCACGCAGGTTAACCATTCTCTTAGGAATTGGCCTTCTGCATGTCACCTTTGTTTGGATTGGTGATATTTTAACCCATTATGCTGCCGCTGGCTTTTTGTTACTTTTCTTTTACAAACGTAGAGCTAAAACCATCCTATACTGGCTGATCACACTCTTTGTCATACAATTGCTCACTCCTTTTTTCGCGATGCTGTTCAATATCATTAACACAGTATCATCAGGCAAGCCGGTTTTTGCTGATTTCGAGCTGGCCAGCCACAACAGCCTGACTTATCTAGCATCTATTGGTGACCGGTGGACAGATATGGTCACAATGGCTTCTGGTTCATTTTCTATCATCTATTCTATGTTCCTCATGTTTTTGCTTGGTGTGTATTTTGTGAAAATGGAGTTTTTCAAAAACATGGAGGCAAAAAAAGCGATTTGGAATCGCATTTGGATCATTTTCACTATCGCGTTTATGATTACACAGAGCAGTACGATCATAGCAGCGGTCAATCCTGTTGAAAATACACTGTGGATGGACATGGCCTCTGCCCTTGAACAAAACGGTGGATTAACGGGCAGTATGTTCTATATGAGTACACTTGCGATGCTGTTTCTGCATGTTCCTCAGCTGCGAGGTGCTTTGATGATCTTTACCAAAGTCGGACGGATGTCACTGACCTGTTATTTGCTTCACTCCATCATTGGGACAATGCTGTTTCTGAAATATGGAGCTGGGCTTGTCGATCATCTTCAGCCGGCTGGTACGTTCTTCATGGCTATTGGCGTGTATGCCTTCCTTGTGCTTTTCAGTACATTATGGTTAAAACGGTTTAAGTATGGACCGATGGAATTTATTTGGCGTCAGCTGACGTATGGAAAGGTACATGATCAACCGAAAAACAATACATTTCATGCGGCGAAGTAAAAGAAAAAGGCGAATGGCTACAGTTCGCCTTTTTTAATATGTGAAGTTTTTTGTGATTCAGAGACAATTCGTTCACTTTCAATACTGATCAATCATTTCTTGCAATTGAGTCAAATAACTCTTTTTTAATTCATCTGGGTATTCAATTTTCACATGTTTCCCAAATGAGATCAAATAGTGAGTCATATACGATAATTCTTCTTCGTTGTACCCTCCCATAATATAAGGAGTATCATCAACGATCTCCAATCTCATATTCGGATAATGATTCTTCAAAAACTTTTCTTTTCCTTGTTCCGTTAATCGACATTTAAATGAGATATCATGATAAGTTTTTTCGTACTCGAGCTGCAGTTCTTTTAATTCTTCCTTCGTAAAGGTGTCTCTGATTTCTTCTTCAATCATCACGTCCTTCATAAAGTCACATCTATAGATGCCCCACTTTTTATTTCGAACATCATATGCTTTGGTGAACCAAATCCCATTTCGATAAAACAACTCAAGAAATTGCAGCCTGATCCTTTTATTTTCATTTTGAGTGTAAGTCATCTTCACGATTCGATCTTCCATCAGGGCCTGTAAAATCAATTCCAAATGATTTTGTTCACTAACTGGTGCGACATTATAGTAATGAATCACATCCAAAGTCTCTGAGATCATTTGTTTTCTCTCATCAGACATTGTGGCAAACAGCTTTTGCCGAATTTGTGAGTAGGAATTTTTTAAATGGTGTTGCTGACACCAGGTCTAGCGCTTTAAGCGCGAAAAAAATAGCTTGAACTTCATCGGTATTGAAATAAATAGGAACCAATGGAGATTGATTCACCAGTCGATATCCTCCATGTCTTCCATTTTCAACATAAAAAGCTAAGCCCATGGACTCTAGCTCTTCCATATCTCTCAAAGCCGTACGTTTAGATATGCCAAATTCAGTTTCTAAATCTTTTAATTGAAATGAGTATTTATCACTTAAAAAAATGAGCTCTTGGTTTAATCGTTCTGATTTTTTCATTTGACTTTCCTTTTGAAAAAGGTGACATGTTTTGTCACCTTTATATTTTATACTCAGTTTATCAAAAGAAAAGGAGCATGTATATGCAAACATTAATCATTAACGCGCACCCTGATTTCACTCATCGAGAAAGTTATTCAAACAAACTGCAAACACTATTTTTAGAACAGTTTAAAGAAAGGTTTCCTCATGAGGAACCAACGATTTTACATTTATATGGAACTGAAATTCCTCGTATCGAAAAAGAACAGCTGCTACGTATTTGGGATAAGCAAGCATCTGAACAAACATTAACAGCTACGGAAGAAAAAATTGCTGCTGCTTCTTCTGCTTTATTGGCTCAATTCAAAGCACATCATCGAATTGTGATTGTGTCACCTGTTCATAATTTCAATGTGACTTCACGAATGAAAGATTATATAGATAATATTTTTATTGCTAGAGAAACGTTTAAATATACAGAAGATGGTTCAGTTGGTCTGATGACTGACGATTATCGTGTACTTTTGCTTCAAGCAAGCGGCTCAATTTTCACAAATAACGATCGATATACACCTCTGGAATTTTCACATTACTACCTAAAAGAAATATTCCAAAACTTGATGGGCTTTCAACAATTTCATATTGTCCGAGCACAAGGAACAGCGATTTTAGAGGAAGAAACGATCTTGACATCTGCAGCTGACGATTTGTCTAAAGCCTTTGATGAGTTTTACTCACCTAGCGGGATGTAAGTTGTATTTTTTCAAAAACAAAAAGACCAAAAACGTTTGATATCACGTTTTTGGTCCTTTTTTTATTAACCGATAGAACCTTCCATTTCGAACTTGATTAATGTTGCTCGAAATGGCACGAATTGATTTATAACAATGCCGCTCAAACCTTTGATATAACGCCATTTCTTAAAATGGTTTAAAATGGATTATAATCTCAACTTTGCATGGACTTGGCACGGAAGAATGAGGGTGAAAAGAGAACTTACAATCCTGTGGGTGCTCTTTCATTTGCTCATTTTTTGAATCTAACCTTGTTTTAACTATCTCTTCTGCAATGGTAAAATATCATGTAGCATCATTTCTTCGAAAGCTTGTTTGACAGTTTTCCAATAGGTTAAACGCTTTACGGGATTGTCTGTATGCTCTTTATAACCTTCGTAATCACTTGTTTCTTTTAATTCGGCTTCCCCATTTTGTTTAGTAAGAGCTGGATTATAATTAGCTACCATAAATGCTAATTCATCATTCTGTACCCACCAAGTTTTCGCAAAGTCATCAACGAGTGTCTTAATCGTTTGCTGAATCATTTGTTCTAATAAAGAGGATACATGTTGATCACGATAAGCTTCCGGATTTTCTTGAATGCTCGCCCATAAAGTTTCCATTAATCCAGCAAGTGTTGGATTTCCTTTTTTCAACCTTGCTAGATACTGATTAATTTCTTCCGCTGTCTTTTCGGTGGGCGGTTGTTTCGCTTTTTCATTTTGCGAATTCGGTAAAAAGGATTGGATTAGAAGTAAAATATATTCGTAATTGATTTCTTCTGTTTTTACAGATTCCAGCTCATACTCTATATTAACGTCCACATCGTCTTTATCTTCTTTTTCCTTCCGAAGCTTCTCTAATACATTGACGTACTTGCCATGATACTCTTCTATTTCGTCAAGTTGGATTGGATAGTCTGAACCGAGCTGTGCATCACTATACTCGGTATATACCTGAATATTAGCAAATGCCTTATCTAAAGCTTGATATGCTTTCGCAAATTTCTTTAATTGTGCTGGTTTTAAGCTCTCTATGTCTATTCCTTCGGGCGTTGGGGCTATTTCACGTAATTCCTCAATTGCTGTAAGAAACGCCTCGTGTGCTTCCTCCCACGTTGGAGCAACAACTTCATTTTCGCCACCATTTGAATAAAGGAAAAGCGCTTGCTTCACTTTTTCTTCAAAAATCGTGGGTGTTTGGAATGTCACTACTTGCCCATATTTTTTCGACTTATCGAAAAGACGATTAGTACGTGAAAATGCTTGAATTAAATCATGAGGTTTCATTGCAGGACGGTCAATGAACAATGTCGATAAACAAGGTGCATCAAACCCGGTTAATAAACGATCCACAACAATGATAATATCCAACTGTTCCGATCTAGGTAAGAACTTCTCTTTTTTACGTGCCAAACGGTCATTGACGTTTCGATTGTATGAACGCATCGTTTCCAATGTGTAGCTCGTGTTAAAGGCCTCATTGTACTCAAGAAGGGCTTCCTTCATCTTCTCTTGATTTTCGATAGAGGATTCTTCATTCTCGGAAATCGAATAAGTGATCGCAACTTTCGGGAAGTCAGGTAGAGTACGTTTTGTTTTCTCGCTAATCTGAACGGTTGTTTCGCCTGCTTTTACACGTTTAAACAAGTCATAATAGCGTTGTGCTTGAGCGATTGAAGAAGTCGTTAGAATCGCATTATACGTCTTACCCACACCATTTTGAAAACCGAGTTTGTTGCGGGATTTATTGACGATTGATTGAATGACCTCTAGCATATGGCGTTCATGTTCATAAACTCGTTTTGGTAAACGTGCTTCTTTATCCGCAAGTGTGAGGTCGTCTAATTCAATTTCACTGTCTAACTGAATCAATGCTTCGTCAAGTTCTTCTTCTGAAAAGGTACTCTTGTATTCAATTTGGAATCCTAGCACCGCTTTATCGTAAATGGCTTCTTTGACCGTATATTCATGTAATCGTCGTCCGTATTGCCCCTCTGTTGTGCGAGGGAGGTTGCCTACAGCCTGCTTCGCATTTTCCGCAAAAATAGGTGTACCAGTGAAGCCGTACCATAACGAGCGGAAAAAGAACTCTTTAATTTCTTGCTGTTTTTGAGGTGAAACCGCACGGTGACACTCATCGACTACAAATGCTATTTTCAATTGGCGGAGCATATTCGATTTCTTTGTATCGTCTTTTCCTTCAAATCGCTTCATAACATGATTAAGCTTTTGAATCGTTGTCACAACAACATTTCGATCTTGGGACAGTAACTTCTTAATTAAATCATTCACATTGTCCGTTTCATCGATCTCAATCACATCATGTTCTGCATACGATTCAAATGAACCCGTTGTTTGTTGGTCTAAGTCGACACGATCCACAATAAAGATCGTTTTTTGTAAGGACGGAATTTGCAGTAAATTGCGTGCTACTTTATACGATGTTAATGTTTTTCCTGAACCGGTTGTGTGCCATACATAGCCAGATTCTTGTCTCCTTGAAGCTTCCTTCACTGCTTCTATTGCATGAATTTGATAAGGACGAAGTAAAATCAATGCCTTTTTCGCACTATCAATGACCGTATATTGTGTAACCATTTTATGTGCCTGCGGAATAGAGAGAACATCTTTAGCAAAATCTAAGTAATTATTGACCGGCTGATTTTCACGATCCACCCATTTACTTAAAAACTGTTCGTTCAATTTCTCGTCACGAGCAGTCGCAATATAACGAGTATCTGTTCCATTCGATACAACAAACATTTGTACAGTCGAGAAAACACCTGTAAATTTATCCTCTTTTAAATACTTTTTGATTTGACGAAAACCTTCCATGTACGAGTGCTTTCGATTCTTCAATTCAATATGAATCATCGGCAACCCATTGATTAATAGGGTTACATCAAAGCGACGTTCTTGATCTTCTTTTGTACGTTTATTGCTTTGATATTGATTAATCACTTCATAAGAGGACATACCGCCTGCTATATCAGCACGATTTATTACTTTCAAACGAATCGTACCAAGTGTTGCATCTTCTCGCTGCACTTGGACTTTAGCAATACCATTCTCGCCAGCCAGCCATTTTGCCGCTTCGTAAAAATTCACAAAATGAAGCTGTTCTTTAATTTGCCGGAATTCTTGTTCTGTCAAAGGAACCTCGTTCAGAACATCTTTATTGTTGTTTTCAAGCTTATTTTTAAAGTTTTGCCACAACTCATCTTCCGTGTGTAAATCTTCACGATACGTCCATTGGGATTCACCACGTATTAATTGTTGAATTAAAATATCTTCTAACTCTGATTCAGGTACAAAAGAACGAACCAAACGCTCACCTCATTTTCATATATAAAATGTTAAACGAACATGCGCTGCAATAACGCCTTTTTCAGGTGTTGGTAATCTTCGAGCTTTTTCTCGTGAAGGGTGATTATATCGTCCAGTTGCTTGAAGAATGTGCCGATTTTTTGTTGTTCTTCGAGAGATGGAACAAGGAATTTTAAAGTTGAAAAATCACTATAACTGATACTTCTACCATCACGAATACCATATGTGACCGTCTCTAATCTTTTAATAAATGATCGACTTCGTAAGATTTCTTTCCAAAACATTGGATTGTTTTGATCTTTAGTTTTAAAATCTAAGATTGTATATGCCGGAGATGTTATTCCTTCTTTATCAGAAAAAGCAAACCCGCCTTGAAACGAACGTAAATGAATAACAAATTGATTTGGAATAACTCGTTTATATGATTTTTTACTTTTTTCATCGAATTTAATATCTATTCCAACTTCATCTCGATAAACCATCCCTTTAGTTTGTGTTGCTGATAAAACTGGTAGTTCTTCATGATTTTTGTCTGAAATAGGTTTAAATATATTTTCAGCCCTTCGTTCTTCCCAATCCCCACTAAACCCATCAAAACGAACTTTCGGCACACGTTCGCCTTTTTGTGGGAACATTTTTTGCAACATCGCTTTTTTGTATTGTTGTTGTTGTTCCACTAATTGTCGTTGCAAAGCGATCGTATCGTCTAATTGCTTAAAGAATGTGCCGATTTTTTGTTGTTCTTTATTACTTGGAAAGAAAAATTTCATTTTTTTAAAATTTCCAGTTGTAATTTGATTTATCGTTGCTCCTAGATTTTTATTAATTTCAATAGCAAATTGAGTTGTGTCTAATAAAGCATTCGTAAAATTGGAATTCTCTGATCGAATCCCTATCATGAATGCACCTATTACTGTATTGTCTAAATTTTTCTTTACTGTTGCGTGTTTTCCTATTAATTGTCGAGAACCATTACGAACAACAACAATAACATCTCCTTGCTTTATCTTCTGTGAATTCACCTTAGAAGGATTAACATAAACGTTATCAGCGTCTTTAATTTCCCCATTTTTAACATTGGAGGAACGAAGCACTAATGTTCCATTTTTAGTGACTATATCTTCAGGAGAATAAGTTAAGCCAGAATAAAATTCTACCTCATTACCTAATAATTTTTCTTCCCACTCTCCAATAAATCCATCAAATCTCACTTCTGGAACATTCTTACTCATTCTTTCCACCACCTAATCTAAATGCTTGAATAAAGTGTTGAAGTTCTTTTTGAGCCTCATCGTTCGTACCTTCCAATTCATTCAACTTCGCAAATAGATTTTGTTCGGCTTGTCGGAGTTCTTGCTGTGTTTGGTAAATTGCACCTGATAGCTCGACAAGTGAAATTTCTTCTTCTTCTTCAAATGTGTCCACATAGCGAGGGATATTTAAGTTGTAATCATTTTCAACGATTTCATCGAAAGAAGCGACATGTGCGTATTTTTCAATATTTTTACGTTGAATATATGTTTCAAGTATTTTGTCGATATGCTCATCTGCTAAGATATTTTGATTTTTACCTTTTTCAAAATCGTTTGATGCGTCAATAAACAACACATCTTTTGTTGAACGATTTTTCTTTAAGATGATGACCGTCGTTGGGATAGAAGTATTAAAGAAAATGTTCGATGGTAGTCCAATCACCGTATCAATTGCGCCATTATCTAATAATATTTTACGAATCTTACCTTCTGCACTCCCTCTGAATAAAACGCCATGTGGCAACACAATCGCCATAACACCACTATCTTTCAAGTGATAGAACCCATGTAGTAAGAAAGCAAAGTCTGCTTTCGATTTCGGCGCTAATACACCATACATTGAAAAGCGTGGGTCATCTAAGAAACCCTTGTCTGCAGTCCAGTTAGCCGAATAAGGTGGATTCATTAATACACCATCAAAATTCGTTGGTTCATCAGTAGGCCAGTCTTCATCTAATGTATCTGCATTGTTCAAATGTTGGTTGGCAGTATCTACACCATGCAAAATCATGTTCATACGAGCCAAGTTATATGTAGAAGTATTTAACTCTTGTCCGAAGTATGAAATCGTTCCGGCTTCATTAGAGAATTTTTTAACGTTTAATAGAAGTGAACCCGATCCCATTGTTGGATCATACACTGAAAAACCTTTTTGATTTTCTTTGCTATGTAAGACGATTCTTGTCATAAGCGTTGAAATGGCTTGCGGCGTGTAAAATTCGCCTGCTTTCTTACCTGAATCCGATGCAAACTGACCGATTAAATATTCATAGGCATCACCTAGCATGTCACCGTCATGTCCTGCAACGTTCAATACGGATAATTCTTTCATCACTTCTGCAATCGTTTGATTTTGTTTCTGAGGTGTTGAACCTAGTTTTTTCGAGTATAGATCGACATCTTCAAATAAATTTTCAAATATTTCGCTTGATTGCTCAATATTGCGGAAACCTTGTGCTAAATCTTCTAGTTGGAATCGCCCTTTATGGATCGCTTGAACAAGTGCTGTGAAGGTTAAGTTAGGTTCAAGCGTGTATGAAAAGTCGTATTGTAATTCACCAAGTAAATCATCTTTCACATCTTCATCTTGGTACGCTGCTACGTAGACTTTTTGTGCGACTTCTAGGTCGGTTGTTGGTTCTTCAAGTAATGATGCAGCATGAATAAGCATCTTATCCGATAAATATTTGTAAAAGACTAAGCCCAATAAATAGCTTTTATATTCGCTTGCGTCCATTTTGGAACGTAAAATGTCAGCTGAACTCCATAAAGCTTGATATAAATGTTTTGAATTGATCTCTGCCATGTTTTAATCTCCTATTTCTAAATAGCGTTTATTTCTATTTTACTATAAAGACCAAACTGTTAATAGGTCTTATAATTTAATAAAAAAATGCCCACCCCTATAAGGTTGACTCAATGCATAATCACAATTGTTCAATAAGATAGCTTGCTTTTCTCTTGCTATTACCAAGGTTGAAATACCTTTCAGTTATGAAAAGTATCTTACATTATGCGGTTCATGAACTTGAGGTACTTGAAAAGAACCCTGATGATAAATTAAAGGTTCCTGTTAAAGACTCTGTGGCACTGAAAAAGGAAAAAGTGAAATATTTCAGCCTTGAAGAGTTAAATCAGTTACTGGATTTTATGAAATCATATAAACATCAGCGCTTTCCAGATTATCAGCTTTATTATACGCTCATGCTCTTTTTAAGCAAAACTGGTTTGAGGATAAGTGAAGCATTAGCCTTAAGGTGGGAAGATATTAATGGCAATAAAATAACGATAGACAAACAAACAAGTCGTGATGATAATAACAATGTCAAATTGACAACATTAAAAAATCCCTCATAATATCGTACCATCAAAATTGATAATGATTTAGTACGTGAATTAAAGAAGTTCAAAATGAATTACTTTCAGGCAAACCAAGGTTCCGTAAAAATGAAGATAGTATTATCTTTCAAAATTTCAACGGGCATTATTTAACACCTTCTACTATTCGTGAAACCATGCAAGACTACTGCAAAAAAGCCGGTGTTGATTATAAAGGCATCCACGGCTTTAGACACACCCATGCAGTTCTGCTAATTGAATCCGGTGCAAACTTGAAATATGTATCAAATCGTTTGGGGCATAAGACCATCAAAACAACAGCTGATACTTATGTTGATGTAACCGAGAAAATAGAAGAAGACGAACTTCAAAAGTTCGCCTCCTACACTAAAAGGTAATTTTACTTGGCACCAAGTTGGCATGGTGTAAAACCCCTCAACCCTTTGATATATAAAGGTTATCCAATAGACCCTTCCATCTCAAACTTAATCAAACGGTTCATTTCAACGGCGTATTCCATTGGCAGTTCTTTTGTGAATGGCTCGATGAAGCCCATGACGATCATTTCTGTTGCTTCTTCTTCAGAAATTCCGCGGCTCATCAAGTAGAATAGCTGTTCTTCTGATACTTTTGATACCTTCGCTTCGTGCTCTAATGAAATGTTGTCGTTTAAGATTTCATTGTAAGGGATCGTATCAGATGTTGATTTGTTATCCATGATGAGTGTGTCACACTCGATGTTTGAGCGTGCACCCTCAGCTTTACGTCCGAAGTGAACGATTCCGCGGTATGTGACTTTACCGCCTTGTTTGGAAATCGATTTCGATACGATCGTTGAAGATGTGTTTGGTGCAAGGTGAATCATTTTCGCACCTGCATCTTGGTGCTGACCTTTACCTGCTAGGGCAATACTTAATGTCATACCTCGAGCACCTTCACCTTTTAGGATGACCGCTGGGTATTTCATTGTCAGCTTAGAACCGATGTTTCCATCAATCCATTCCATTGTCGCATTTTCTTCACATACTGTACGTTTCGTCACAAGGTTGAAGACGTTGTTTGCCCAGTTTTGAATCGTTGTATAACGGCAGTAGCCGCCCTTTTTAACGACGATTTCAACAACCGCACTGTGAAGTGAGTTTGTTGTGTAAACTGGTGCTGTACAGCCTTCTACGTAATGCACATGTGCGCCTTCATCAACAATGATCAGTGTACGCTCGAACTGACCCATGTTCTCAGAGTTGATACGGAAGTATGCTTGAAGTGGTGTATCTACTTTTACGCCCTTTGGTACGTAGATAAATGAACCACCAGACCATACAGCCGAGTTAAGCGCAGCAAATTTGTTGTCAGTCGGAGGAATGACTTTTGCCCAGTGCTCACGGAAGATGTCTTCGTTCTCTTTTAATGCGCTGTCTGTATCTTTAAACACAATTCCTAGATCTTCAAGGTCCTGCTTCATATTGTGATACACAACTTCAGATTCATACTGAGCAGATACACCTGCTAAATACTTTTGCTCTGCTTCTGGGATACCAAGCTTATCAAAGGTTTGTTTGATTTCTTCTGGTACTTCATCCCAAGAACGCTCAGAGCGCTCTGATGGCTTTACGTAGTACGTAATTTCATCAAAGTTTAATGCATTTAAATCTCCGCCCCATTGTGGCATCGGCATGTTGTAAAAGTGCTCAAGAGATTTCAAACGGAAGTCGAGCATCCACTGAGGCTCTTCTTTCATACGAGAAATTTCTTCAACGATCTCTTTTGTCAGTCCGCGCTCTGAACGGAAAATGGAAACGTCTTTATCAGAAAAGCCGTATTTATATTCACCAACATCTGGCATTTTTTTAGCCATCCATTTTCACTCCAATCTTATGATTTGCCGTTATCTTCGGCAGATGCGCCTTTTTCAAGCGCCTTCCAGGATAATGTTGCACATTTGATGCGGGCTGGGAATTTTGCCACTCCCTGCAGCGCCTCAATGTCTCCAAGATCAATGGAATCGTCGTATTCTTTTCCTAGCATCATATCGGAGAAAATCTGAGACATTTTCAAAGCTGTTTCAATATCTTTCCCTTTAATCGCCTGCGTCATCATAGAGGCAGATGCCATCGAAATAGAGCATCCTTCTCCTTCAAATTTCGCATCAATGACTTTTTCGTCTTCGATTTTCATCGTGAGACGAATGCGGTCACCACACGTTGGGTTGTTCATATCGACGACAATACTGTCGTTTAACACACCTTTGTTTCTCGGATTTTTATAATGATCCATAATCACTTGTCTGTACAGTGTGTCTAAGTTTACATTAAAAGACATTCGTAAAATACTCCTTTGTCTTACGGAGCGCTGCGATGAGCTCGTCAATCTCTTCTTCTGTATTGTACAGATAGAAGCTTGCTCTTGCAGTCGCTGATACACCAAGCCATTTCATGAGCGGCTGTGCACAGTGGTGTCCAGCACGAATGGCGACACCTTCCGTATCCAGAACAGTAGACGCATCATGCGGATGGACGTCGTCTAAGTTAAACGTCACAAGTCCAGCTCGGTGCTGCGGTCCATAAACAGTCGCACCATCAAACTCCTTAAAGCGCTCAAGCGCATAAGTGGCAAGCTGATGCTCGTAACGGCTGACTTCTTCCATACCAATGTCATTTAAGAAATCAATCGCTTTTCCTAGTCCAACTGCTCCGGCAATAATCGGTGTTCCCGCTTCAAATTTCCACGGCAGCTCTTTCCAAGTAGAATCATACAGATCCACAAAGTCGATCATTTCACCGCCAAACTCAGCAGGCTCCATATTATTCAAAAGGTCCTTCTTCCCGTAAAGTACACCGATGCCAGTCGGTCCACACATTTTATGCCCAGAGAATGCGAAAAAGTCACAATCTAGATCCTGAACATCAATTTGCATGTGCGGCGTGCTTTGCGCACCATCGACGACAATGATTGCCCCATGATCATGGGCAATTTTAGCGATCTCTTTAATCGGGTTGATGGTTCCTAATACGTTTGAGACATGTGTGACAGCGACGATTTTCGTTTGATGTGTGACCGTTTGCTTCACATCTTCAAGCGATAGCGTGCCGTCTTCCTGTAACGGAATGTATTTCAATGTGGCGCCAGTTGCTTTTGCTGCTTGCTGCCAAGGGATGATATTCGCATGATGCTCCATGTGCGTAATGACAATCTCATCGCCTTCTTTGAGGTTTGCTCTTGCATAGCTGATCGCCACTGTGTTTAGTGCAGTTGTTGTGCCTCTAGTAAAAATAATCTCCTGGACAGATGAAGCACGGATGAATGCACGAACTTTCTCTCTCGCACCCTCGTATGCGTCCGTTGCTTTTGTGCCAAGGGTATGAACACCCCTGTGGACGTTCGAGTTGTAAGACCGGTAATACTCATTCATTGCATCAATGACCACTCTTGGTTTTTGAGAAGTCGCTGCACTGTCCAAATACACCAAATCATGTCCGTTCACTTGCTGATGAAGGATTGGAAACTGCTCACGAACGTCTTTGATATTCATTATTTTACTTTCCTTTCAATCACAGAAACGAGCTGCTTTTTAACTCCTTCAATCGGCAGTTCTTTGACGACTGGATTTAAGAAGCCATAAATCACAAGTCTTTCTGCATCTTCTTTGGATATCCCGCGGCTCATGAGGTAATACAATTGAATTGGATCGACACGTCCAACAGAAGCAGCATGCCCTGCTGTGACATCATCTTCATCAATTAATAGAATTGGGTTTGCGTCACCGCGTGCTTTCTCACTCAGCATGAGAACTCGTGATTCCTGCTCTGCATTTGACTTCGTTGCACCATGCTCGATTTTACCAATTCCGTTAAAGATAGAGGATGCTTGATCCTTCATCACACCATGCTTCAAGATATACCCTTCAGAGTTTTTACCGAAGTGGATGATGCTTGTTGTAAAGTTTTCTGTTTGATTGCCCCGGCCGACAACAACTGATTTTGTATCACCGAATGTACCGTCGCCCATGAGCTTTGTGATGTTTTCAGACACGACGTCTCCATCATTCATCAGGCCAAGCGCCCATTCGATTTTACTGTCACGGCCATTTGCCATACCGCGTCTGTTCACATAGACTGTGACGCCCTCTGCAAGGTTATCTACTGCACCGTAAGTGACCCGGGCATTAGCTCCCGTGAACACTTCAGACACGATATTGAAGATCGCTTCTTCCGGCTTTGCCGTACTGATGTAGTTTTCTACATATGTCACAGCACTATGGTCGTCTGCTACGACGATGACATGGTTGAACAAAGTCGTGTCGTCATTTTCATGCAGGTAGACGGCTTGAATTGGTGCTTCAAGTTCTACATTTTTCGGTACATAGAGGAAAGCTCCGCCATTGACTAAAGCAGCATGTAAAGCTGTTAGTTTATGCTCATCTACTTTTACTGCATCTGTCATGAAGTATTTCTGCACTAGATCTCCATGTTCGCGAAGCGCTGTATGAAGGTCAGTGAAGATCACGCCTTTGTCTTTCGCTTCCGTTGAAAGAGACAAGTATGCTGGCGTTTGATCACGCTGAATGTAGACTGTCTTATCCGTGTCCTCTAAATCAATGAGAGATTTCACTTCTTCAGGAAGCTCTTCTAATGATCCAAATGGCGCACTTTCGACTGTATGCTGTTTGAAATTGGTTAAATTCCATTTAGAAATATTCGTTTTGTCAGGCTTTGGCATTGGAAGGTCTTCTGCTTTTTCAAGAGCCTGTAAGCGAAGGGAGCTCATCCATGCCGGTTCCTGATGCTTCTCGGAGAAGCTTTTGACATAATCTTGATCTACTGATAATTTCGTTTCTAATGTCATCAATAATCCTCCTAACGCTTACGCTTCTTGACCAACAGTTTCGTCTTCAATCCCTAACTCTTTTTTAATCCAGTCATAGCCTTCTGCTTCTAAACGCTGCGCGAGCTCTGGTCCGCCAGATTTCACGATACGTCCTTGCATCATGACATGAACGTGATCTGGTGTGATGTAGTTCAGTAGACGCTGATAGTGAGTGATCATTAAGCAGCCGAAGCTTTCGCCGCGCATTCTGTTAATTCCTTTAGAAACCACTTTCAACGCATCGATATCAAGACCAGAATCGATTTCGTCAAGAATCGCAATTTTTGGTTCAATCATCATTAATTGAAGAATTTCATTGCGTTTTTTCTCCCCGCCTGAAAAACCTTCGTTTAGGTAGCGCTGCGCCATGTCTGGGTCCATTTCAAGGAACTCCATGTTTTCGTCCATTTTGCGGATGAATTTCATCAGAGAGATTTCATCGCCTTCTTCTCTGCGAGCGTTAATAGCAGAACGAAGGAAGTCCGCATTTGTGACACCACTAATTTCAGATGGGTATTGCATCGCAAGGAAAAGACCTGCTTGAGCGCGCTCATCTACTTCCATTTCAAGTACATCTTCGCCATCTAGCAAAATGCTGCCTTTTGTTACTTCATATTTAGGGTGTCCCATAATTGCAGCAGATAAAGTTGATTTACCTGTACCGTTTGGTCCCATTACTGCGTGGAATTCTCCACCTTTTATCTCGAGGTTTACACCCTTTAAGATTTCTTTCCCTTCAATCTCAACGTGCAAGTCCTTAATTGTTAATGTCGAAGCAGTCATATATCGATACCTCCAAAATAATCATTATTCTCAATTTATTCTCATTCTAATTTTATAACAAATTAAAAGTGAATACAACACATTCACGATATACGTGAGAGGATGCTCTCAAAATTCTAACAAAAAAAGCCGGTAGATAAAAGGATTTATGTCGAAAAGACTGTTTTCATAAAGAAAGGACGGGAAACTGTTCTCCCCGTCCCTGAGCTATTTAATAGCCTCGTATATTCATTTTTGCGAGCTGTCTTTTCTCATCTCGATAGGACTGCTCTCGTTTATATTCCACTTTCATCCGTAAGTCATGGTCTCTTTCGTACTCTGCATAGCTCATGCCATGAGCTTTATGCATGGCCTTTTCCATCTCGGCGGTATAATCCAATCCCAGTGTACTATGGTCCGAACAAATAATAAACCATTCCCTTCTTTGAGTGTAGCTTTATTATATCAAAGACATGCGGCTTCACTCAAAAGGGATATGACGTTCTATGCTGGCATATTTTCTCTCACAATCGGCTGAGAACGACTCAACTCCCTGATATGGAAAAATACCGTCTTATCCTTCCCTTAATGCGTCTGTCCTCCAAATTCATCTATACATTGCTGAACGACAGTAATCCCTTGACTCAGTGCTGCCCCGCCGCCAAATGCTGCCGCCACGCTGACAACCTCCAGCAAATTCTCTTCTGTCGCGCCTTGATCGAGCGCTCCCTTTGTATGATAAATCATGCAGTATTCATCCTGTGCATGAATACTGATGCCAAGGGCAATCATTTGCTTTTCCTTTTGCGTTAATGAATCGCTCTGAAAGCATTGCTCCGTAAATTCATTGAATTTCTTCCCAAACACCGGCATTTTCTTCTGAAATTCACCCATTGCCGTTTTATAATCCGTCAGTGATTGCTGCATAGATCCGCTCATATGCTGTTCATTCATCTTTATTCCATCCCTTCAGGTCATTTGTTCGTTTTTATTATGAGCGAGATTTGAAAAAATACACAAAAAACCTCGCTTTGATGAAAGCGAGGTTGAATCGTTGTTATTCAGATACCGGTAGAACTGCACCGTCGTATTTTTTGTCGATGAATTCTTTAATTTTATCAGAGTGAAGAACTTCCATTAATGTCTTGATCTTCTCTGATTTTTCTTCACCTTTGCGAACAGCCACGATGTTTGCATACGGGTTGTTCTTTGTTTGCTCAAGTTCAATTGAATCTTTTTTCGGATTCAATTTATTTTGAATCGCATAGTTGACGTTGATAAACACAGCATCACCTTCACTGTTTTCATAAGCTTTCGCTGTTAGTTCAGGAGCGATTTTTTTGAACTTTAGGTTCTTTGGGTTTTCTTTGATGTTCTTGACCGTTGAGTTGATTGTATCAACCTTTGGATCAAGCTTAATGACACCGGCATTTTGTAATAGAGCAAGCATACGTCCTTGCTCAGCTACGTTGTTTGTCATGATGATGGTGCCGCCATTTGGAATATCTTTTACTGATTTGTATTTCTTAGAGTAGATACCGAAAGGCTCAAGGTGAACCGCACCAGCACTTACTAGGTTATAATCTTTGTTTGATTTGTTCTCTTCGTTCAAGTAAGGGATATGTTGGAAAAAGTTTGCATCCACTTCTTTTTCAGCTAACGCTTTGTTGTACATTTTATAATCACTAAGTACTTTCACTTTGAGATCGTAGCCTTTTTCTTTTAGAAGTGGTTTTGCTTCTTCAAGAATCTCGGCATGTGGTGTTTTTGAAGCCGCAACCGTAATGGTTTTGCTATCACTTGCGTTATTAGATGAACCGCATGCAGCTAAAATGCCTGCAAATGCTAGAAATAGTGCACTTAAAATCAATTTCTTCATGAATAAATCCTCCCTTAACGTTTATCAATTTTATTTGTAATCAAATCACCGATTATTTGAATAATAAAGACGATGATGAGAATAAACACAGTGGCAACAAGTGTGACATCTGTATTACCAGATTGGTATCCCTCTACATAAGCAAGGTCACCAAGTCCGCCTGCTCCAATTGCACCTGCAATCGCAGTTGAGCCAATTAGAGCAATCGCTGTTACGGTAATACCTGAAATGAGGGCTGGCAATGATTCTGGTAGCAATACTTTGAAAATGATGGTCGACGTTTTCGCTCCCATTGATCGTGCTGCTTCAATGACTCCTTTGTCTACTTCACGCAGTGCAATTTCGACAAGGCGTGCATAGAATGGAGCTGACCCTATGACAAGGGCAGGGAGGGCTGCATTGGGACCTAGAATTGTGCCCATAATAAGTTTTGTAAACCCTAATAATAGAATGATTAAAATGATAAAAGGAATCGATCTAAAAATGTTGACGACTGCACCGATGACGGTGTTGATCGGTTTATTTTCCCAAAGACCGCCTTTACTAGTCAGAAAGAGCAATAGCCCAAGGATGATACCAATAATAAAAGCAAATGCTAGTGAAATGAGTGTCATGTACACCGTTTCACCCGTTGCATTCCAAATGACATCTAAATCAACGTTCGGAAACCATTTCTCAAACATGTGTCATCACCTCGATTTCAACCTGTTTGCTTTGTATATAGGCGATGGCTTTTTCTACCTCGGTCTCTTCTCCATTAATATGGATAAAGAGTGTTCCAAACGCGCCTTCCTGCGTTTGAGAAATCTTCCCTTGAAGGATGTTCACATCGACCTTGAAGGATCGAATGATTTCAGTGATCAGCGGCTGCTCGGCAGAATCGCCAATAAAGGACAACCGTACGACCTGACCTTCTTTTACTCGCTCTAAGACGTGCTCGATTGTTTCTTTCGCTTCCTCTGGTTCAGCAAGCTGCTTTACAAATCGCTTCGTCATTTCTTCCTTTGGCTGTCTGAAGACACGTAATACTTCGCCTTCTTCGACAATACGTCCATTCTCCATGACCGCCACGCGATGACAAATTTTGCGAATGACGTGCATTTCGTGTGTAATCAGCACAATCGTGAGCCCTAGTCGTTTATTGATATCCGCCAAAAGCTCAAGGATGGAATCGGTTGTTTGCGGATCAAGCGCAGACGTCGCTTCGTCACAAAGAAGAACCTTTGGATCATTTGCTAATGCTCTCGCAATCCCCACACGCTGCTTTTGTCCGCCGCTTAGCTGAGACGGATACGCATTTTCTTTTCCTTCTAAACCGACTAATTTAATCAGTTCATTCGCACGTTCTCTCCGTTTTGATGCCTTTACACCTGCGATCTCAAGCGGGAACATAATATTTTGTCTCACCGTTCTTGACCAAAGTAGGTTGAAGTGCTGGAAGATCATACTGATTTCTTGTCTTGCTTTCCGAAGTTTCGCATTCGATACTTCATTGATCCGGTTGCCTGCCACTTCAACAATTCCTGCTGTTGGCAGCTCCAGACCGTTTAATAGGCGAATAAGCGAGCTTTTTCCGGCACCGCTATACCCGATAATTCCGAATATTTCACCTTTATCGATATCCAAGTTAACTTCTTTCACGGCATCAACATTTCCGCTTTTAGAGTGGTACGTTTTTGATACATTCTGTAAATGGATCACAGTCTGTTCACCTGCTTTCTTGCTGAATCTATAGGTTGCCATCACATACGTTATTTATTCTTCCTGCTGTCATGCCTCTAGCCTGACACCAGGTCAGTAAAAAAGACCTAACTGCAACGCAAGCAGAAAGGCCTTTTATGTTCAATACGCCTTTCTCTCATCTTTCAAAGCATTGCGGCTTTGAGTGAATTGGCACCAATTTCAGCTATGCTGACGGTTGCCGGGTTTCATAGGGCACGTCCCTCCACCTCTCTTAATAAGAGAAAATATGTTGTTTTATGTGATGTTCATGTTTTTACTAACGTAGAATATCATGCTACCCGAGATATGTCAACGCTGTAAATCGCTAATTTCCAAGTAAACGACTACGTTATCATTTTTCGAAAAAAACCGTTCGTCAGCCAAAGCACAGCCTCTAGTCTTAAGAGCGCACGGAATGACCCTTTTACTTTTACTTGTCCTCTGCTAATTAACTGCTGTAAGGACATATCTCCATCTAATAATTGAAGTATTTCTTTTCTCTCACCATAAAAGATGAGATCCGATAACTCAATTGCAGGTAGTTTCTTCACTTCACCACGCTCATCCACAATCAATGTACAAGAGTCAGTTTCCGCCTCAAATGTAATCTTCAAGGATGATGATGAGAGCAGCGGTTTTAATAATAAACGCTGCCCTGTGTTCCCATGGGTTTTCACATTTTCCACATGTATAACCTCCCTGTCATTTGGTTATACATAACATTTCTCTACAAACATTGGCTTGTCCTTTATAAATAACTCGACAAATTTTCAGACGAATTGCTTGAAATATGACAAAAAACCGCTTTATTTAGCGGTTTCAATCATTTCATGAAGATATGGAACGGAGTGAAAGGCATAGCCTTTTTGCACCAGCTCACCTTTTTTAAACAGTAGAAAGCAAGGAACGCTTTCGATCTCAAAAGCTTTTGCAAAGCCTGGTGAGTAGTTTAAATTGTTTTCATAAAATGGTACATCCGGCTGCATGGTGTCTACGACTGTCAGCATTTTCTTTGCCAGCTGACATGTCCCGCAAAACGGTGTATATAAATATAAAAGAAATAAATCGTCCTTTATTTCCTTGAATTCGTGTTCTTCAATCTCTTTCATATACGTCCACCCTCATAAATATTTCGAATGAACATCAATGTTTGCAGCTAATAGGATAGATGCAATGTGGGCTGACGGTGAAGCGGCCACTTCGCGGTATGTTCTGTCGACAAAAAGATGAAGTGCTTCAGGGAATTCTTTTCGAAATTGCTTCCGCAGTTTGTCGCCTGCATCGTCACTGTCTGCTAATATGTAAACGTCTTTCCCCAATAATTCGTCTACGAGCTGATCCAGCTTCGATGTACTGATCGTGCCATTGGTGCAAATGATGGTAACAGGTTCACTTATGACTTCTTTTAGCTTTTGTTTGTCTGTTTTACCTTCTACAATGATGACCTTTTCTACCTCTACATTCAACACGATCACCCGGCCCTTTTGACATTGTTCACTTCTCCCTTAGATTACAATCTTTCATCGAGGTTGTAAAGATTGGGCACTTGCACTAAAAAGACTGCAGCTTATGCTCACTGCAGCCTCATCTGTGATTAGCACCAGCCATTTTCATCATCACAGTCTACATATTTTTCTGTCCCGTGGGTCAATGTATCCGTCAGACGATAAAAACGATTTTGATCATAGGAATAACCTGATTTTAACTCATATTGGTTTTCACTAATCATCGTGCCAATCTCTTCATTTTGATGATACAGCACCATGCCGCTTTCTTTGAATCGTCCAGTGACATGATCTGTTATATCCACCTGTTCTTTTTGAAAAGACAAATTGGACACCCCCATAAAGGTAGAGTGTCCAATTTCACGTGAATTAGTCTTCTTTTGTCATTTCTTCATATTGCTCAGCGGTCATCAAGTTCTCGATTTCAGATGCATCAGCTGGCTCTACCACGATCATCCATGCTTTTTCGTATGGAGAGTCGTTGACGAATTCAGGGCTGTCATCCAGCTCATCGTTCACTTCGACGATTGTGCCATTGATCGGTGCGTAAAGCTCAGAAACTGTTTTCACTGATTCTACACTTCCGAAAGGCTCGTCCGCTGTGATTTTGTCTCCTACTTCAGGAAGCTCAACGAACACGATATCGCCTAGCTCAGATTGAGCAAAATGCGTAATACCGATACGCACCTTATCCCCTTCTACTTTGACCCATTCATGTTCTTCTGAATAACGTAAATCTTTTGGTGTGCTCATTCAATACCCCTCCAGTCTTTTCTTTCAATCTATATTGAAGATACCACAATCTGAATGAAAGTTACATCATTTCCAGACGCTTTTAAATGTATCTTCATTAAATCCAACTGTGACTCGTTTACCGTCTGTTGTAATCGGACGCTTGATCAGCATTCCGTTAGACGCGAGTAATTCTAGCTGCTCGTCCTCTGACATTGCAGGAAGTTGATCTTTCAGCTGTAGCTCCCGGTATTTCTGTCCGCTTGTATTAAAGAACTTCTTCAGCTCTAAGCCGCTTTTTTCGTAAAGGGCTTTTAATGTTTCTTTATCAGGCGTCTCTTCGACGATATGTATGCTGTTGATGTCTTTATTGTGTTCTTCCAGCCATTTTTTTGCTTTTCGGCATGTACCGCAAGATGGGTATTCATAAAAATCTAAAGCCACCATTTTCACCTCCTGCAAATTGTGAGAACATTTTATCACAAAATATTTTAAAAACCTAAATGTATGCTTACAAAAAGGTGCGGATATCACTCCGCACCTTTTAAGCTGTCCTTATACGATATATTTCTCTGCTTCAAAGATTCGTTTCGCCACTTCGCGCTTTTTGGCGATGACATTGATCGGGGTGAATCTTGTCAGTTTGCGAAGAGCTGACAGACTCATGCGGAGTGAATCTCCTTCTTCCATCGCGATCAAGGATTCTTTTGCATGGGCTTCAATTTTTAAGAAGGCTTCCTGCGTGAAAATTTGTGTGTAGGCAAGCTTTTGAGCGTTCTTTTCTAGCCCTGATGAAGCGATTGCCTTTTCGGTACGCAGAATCGCCGATTCAGCAGCAAAAATTTCATTGACGATATCCGCTATGTTCACAAGGATTTCTTGCTCTTTGTCTAAAGCTTTTCCATACTTCATCGCTGCCATACCAGATACCATAAGGGCGGTCTTTTTCGCATGGGCGAGTAAATATTTTTCTTGATCAAGCGGCTGATCACCCGGCTCTTCCGGCATCATCATCATGAGCTCTTCCTGTAAGGTTTGCGCTTTTTGAAGCAGCGGAAGCTCCCCTTTCATCGCTTTCTTCAGGAATGTGCCTGGTACAAGCAGACGGTTGATTTCGTTTGTCCCTTCAAAAATACGGTTAATCCGCGAGTCACGATAGGCTCTTTCGACCTCGTATTCTTGCATGAATCCATATCCGCCGTGAATCTGCACGCCTTCATCTGCAATATAATCTAAAGTTTCAGAGCCAAGCACTTTACAAAGAGAGCATTCAATCGCATATTCTGCAATGGACTGGGCAATTTGTTTGCCGTCCTTTTGCTCTTCCTCACTTAATAGACCCATGCGCTGTTCAAATAATCCGACTGTGCGGTAAACAGCACTTTCCATCGCATAGAGCTTTGCCGACATGTTGGCTGCTTTTTCACCAATTAAGCTGAATCGAGAAATTGGTGTTTGGAACTGCTTACGCTGGTTTGCATATTCTGCCGATAATTGAATGACACGTTTTGACGCACCAATTGTCCCGACAGCCAGCTTGTAGCGTCCGATATTCAAAATGTTAAAGGCAATGACATGACCTCTGCCAGCTTCACCTAGTAAATTCTCCTTCGGCACTTGAGCATCTTCAAGAATTAACGTTCTCGTCGAGGACCCTTTAATGCCCATCTTTTTCTCTTCAGGTCCAGTTTTGACACCTGGAAAATCCTTTTCTACGATAAAAGCAGAGAAGTGTTCACCATCAATCTTCGCATATACGACAAAGACGTCGGCAAATGCGGAGTTTGTAATCCATTGTTTTTCCCCATTAAGCACATAATGGGTTCCAGCTTCATTCAGGACTGCCGTCGTTTTTGCTCCAAGAGCGTCAGAGCCTGATCCTGGCTCAGTTAGGGCGTACGCCGCAATCGTTTCTCCAGAAGCGAGTCCAGGCAGGTATGCTTCCTTTTGCGCTTGATTTCCAAACAGCACGATTGGCAGAGATCCAATGCCTACATGGGCGCCATAGGAAAGTGAGAAACTCCCTGCTCTGGAGAATTTCTCGGTAATGATGGCTGAACTGATTTTATCTAATCCGAGTCCGCCGAATTCTTCAGGCACATCAGCTCCTAGAAGTCCAAGCTCTCCAGCCTTTTTGAGAAGCCTGACGGAATGCTCGAATTCATGATGTTCAATTTGATCTATATACGGAACAACGTCTTGTAAAATATAATCCTCTGTTGTCTTTCCAATCATTTGATGCTCATCAGAGAAATCCTCTGGTGTAAAGATATGCTCATAATTCGTCTCATCAATTAAGAAGCTTCCACCCTTTTTTACATCTTCCATTGCTTTCATCCTGATTTCCCCCTTTAGATCAATTCAAAAATTCCTGCTGCTCCCATGCCCCCGCCGATACACATTGTGACGATGCCAAATTGCTCGTTTCGCCGTTTCATTTCATGAATGAGTGACAGTGTAAGTTTCGTTCCTGTACAGCCGAGCGGATGCCCTAGCGCGATTGCCCCGCCATTGACATTCACTTTCTCTTCATCGATCCCTAAATGACGAATGACTTGAATTGCCTGAGAGGCAAACGCTTCGTTTAATTCAAACAGCCCGATATCCTTCAGCTCAAGTCCAGCGATTTTCAGCGCACGCGGAATGGCTTCAATCGGACCGATTCCCATCACCTCAGGCGGTACACCGCCAACAGCAAACGCCCGGAACTTGGCGAGCGGCTGAAGGGAGAGTGAGGATGCTTTCTCACGGTCCATCATCATCACACACGCAGCGCCGTCACTTGTTTGAGAAGAGTTCCCTGCAGTCACCGTGCCTTTTGTTGAGAAAGCCGGACGCAAAGTGGAAAGAATCTCCTCCGTTGTGCCCGCTCTCACGCCTTCATCCTGTGAGAAGGTGAATGAATGCTCTTCTAATTGATATTGCTCCCCTACCCGCCGCTCTGTTACATCAACGGATACGATTTCATCTGAAAATTTCCCTTCCTGCAATGCTTTGGCTGCCTTTTGATGACTTCTTACCGCAAAGGCGTCCTGATCTTGACGTGTGACCTGATACTTTTGCGCCACTTGCTCTGCCGTGTGGCCCATGCTCATATAATATTCAGGCGCTTGCTCTGCCAATTGAGCATTCGGACGAATGGAATGACCCATCATCGGCACCTGTGACATCGATTCGACTCCTCCGGCTAAGATCGTTTCTGCCTGGCCGAGCATAATCCGTTCACCCGCATAAGCGATTGACTGAAGACCAGATGAGCAGTAGCGGTTGATGGTGATGGCAGGTACTGTATACGGAAGCCCTGCTAACGCCCCAATATTCCGAGCCACATTTAACCCCTGCTCTGCTTCTGGTGTTGCACACCCGATGATCAAATCATCTATCTGTCCGTCGTAATTACCGGCACGCTTTAATGTTTCTTTTACACACAATGCGCCCATATCATCAGGCCGAACATGTTTTAACGATCCTTTTTTCGCCTTCCCTACTGGTGTTCTCGCGCCAGCGACAATGACTGCTTCTCTCATTTTGACTCCCCCTTAGTTACGTAAAGGTTTTCCTTTGACGAGCATGTGCTGCATGCGTGCCTGTGATTTCACTTCTCCTACAAGACTTAAAAAGGCTTCCCTTTCAAGCTCTAATAAGTATTGCTCCTCTACCTCTGTTCCAAATGGCAGTTTCCCGCCGGAAATGACAAGAGCTAATTTTTTGACAATGGTCATGTCATGCTCTGAAATGTATCCAGACAGTCTCATATTTTCAGCAGCCAATATCATTGCTGCATAGCCTGTTTCTCCCATGACGGGCACCTTCTGCTTGAGCGGTGCACGATAACCCGCTTCATCAAGAGAGAGCACGAGTTGTTTCGCATCATAGATCAGGTGGTCCCCGTTCATACTGATTCGGTCACTCACGCGGAGCATGTTCATATCCCGCGCTTCCTCAGCCGAAGTGGATACTTTAGCCATTGCAATCGTTTCAAATGTTTTCAGCGTGGCATCTTGTATAGCGGTCTGCGTCGGCTTAGCTGATCCTTGCAGATGGCGAAGGTATAATTCTTTGTTTCCACCACCGCCCGGAATCAGTCCAACTCCCGCTTCAACAAGACCCATGTATGCTTCACTGGACGCTTGAATAGCTGCTGCCGGCAGACAAACCTCTGTTCCGCCTCCGAGTGTCATGCCAAACGGTGCAGCAACGACTGGACGGTCGCTATATTTCACCTTCATCATTGCCTGCTGGAAGCGGCGGATCACAAAGTCAATTTCAAAGAAATTATCGTCCTGAGCTTCCATTAAAATCAGAGCAAGGTTGGCACCAACACAGAAGTTCTTCCCTTGGTTTCCGATGACAAGCCCTCTATAATTCTGTTCCACCTCATCGACAGCGCGATTGATCATGTCAATGACATCTAGTCCAATGGCATTGCTTTTGGAGTGAAATTCGAGCAAGGCGACATCATCATCGATATCAATTAAGCTCGCACCAGAATTTTTAAAAATCACGCCCTGCTTCTTTTTCAATTTCGCTAAAGAAATATTCTTTTCGTTTCCTTTTTCCTGTTCATAAGCCCCATTGTGATAAAACGCACGCTCTCCATCAGCATTCACTTGATAGAATGTGTCGTGTCCTTCTGACAGCATGTCTTGCACCCACTGCGGGATGCTGTGACCTTCTGCTTCCATGCGCTCAGCTGCTTTTTTCACACCGATTGCATCCCAGAGCTCAAATGGACCGTGCTGCCAGCCAAATCCCCATTTCATTGCGTTATCGATGGACTGAATATCATCCGCAATTTCACCTTTTAACTGAGCTGAATAAAGGAGCACAGGTGCCGTCATGTTCCAAAGCAATTGTCCTGCACGGCCATCTTGATAAATAAGCGCTTTCAATTTCGCTTTCGTCCCTTTTTGCTGCTTCGCCATCTCAATGCCTGGATCTTTAAGCTTCGTTCGTTCTCCATACGTGAGCGTCACAGGATCAAGTTCTAAAATGCCCTTTCCATTTTTTTGATAAAATCCTTGCCCTGCCTTGCTGCCAATCCATCCTTTTTCAAGCATTGTTTCAATAAACTCAGGCAGCTGGAAAATATCTTTTTCCTTTCCTTCTACTTGGTCATATACGTTGCGGGCTACATGGGAAAACGTGTCGAGCCCTACGACATCAAGTGTACGGAAGGTCGCACTTTTCGGTCTTCCAATGAGGGGTCCTGTGACCGAGTCCACCTCTCCAATGGTGTATTTGTTTTCAAGCATTTCACGCACTGTCACAAGGAGTCCATAAGTACCAATACGATTGGCAATAAAGTTCGGCGTATCTTTCGCTTCAACGACGCCTTTGCCAAGTACATCCTCACCAAACGTTTTCATGAATGCAAGTACTTCTGGATCTGTTTCTTGAATAGGAATGATTTCTAAAAGCTTTAAATAACGAGCTGGGTTAAAAAAATGTGTGCCTAAAAAGTGGCGTTTAAAATCATCTGATCGGCCTTCTGCCATTTTTTCAACCGAAATACCGGATGTGTTACTTGATACGATGCTGCCTTCTTTGCGGTGTTCGTCGATGAGAGAGAATACGTGTTGTTTGATGCTGAGTTTTTCAGTGACGACTTCAATGATCCAGTCAGCATCATGTAATAAGGAAAGGTGATCTGTGAGATTTCCCGGTGTGATGTATGATAGGTTTTTTGCTGATGTAAGAGGTGCTGGCTTTTGCTTTAACAATTTTTTCATCGCTTCTTGACTTAATCTATTCCGAACACTAGGGTGATCAAGCGTTCTCTTTTTCGCCGTTTCTTCCTTTGTCAGTTCGTTTGGCACAATATCTAGCAATGTTACTGGTATCCCGATATTGGCTAGATGCGCAGCAATGCCTGAGCCCATGACACCTGAACCAATGACAGCCGCCTTGCGAATATGTTTGCCCATAAATATCCCCCTAAACATTTTGAATGAACAGTCATTCATTTTTTGTCCAAAAAAAAGCAATGCCTCTTTCTTTATCTTAAAAGATTTTCCGAAACAGTTCAAGAGCGGATTTCAAAAATTTACACATTCTCATGTGCCTTACTTTGCGGCGTATGAATTAAAGATGAGAGGGCATTGTAAGAATGGAGGTGATGTCCACATGTCTCGTTTGAAGAAAAACCCATCGAAAGCAGGCGTAAGTGCTGCAAGTGTAAAAGGAAACGCAGGTCCATCACAGGAAGCAGACCTAGGCGGTAAAAAGACCAGTCAAAATCAGCAATATAAAAAGAATCAGTAAGGAAACAAAATCGTAAGGAGGAACACAGCTTGAACAATCAGCAAATGAATATGCCCCCGCAAGTCATTTCAGTGAAGGATTCCTTGTACTTAGAGGATATGCTGAATTGGAACTTGATCGCTATGAAAAAGGCTCACTTTATGGCCGAGCACTGCCAAGACCAGACTTTGAAACAAGAATTAAATCAAGTGGGCCAAATGCATCATCAGCATTACACACAAATTCTTCAGCATTTAGGCAGCTCAGGGCAAGGCCAGTCTACTGGCTTTATGCAATAGGAGGAAAAAACATGGAACAACAAAACCAACAAAAAATCGGGAATCCACAAACTCCGGTTCCCACGACAACAAACATGAATGATCGCGATTTTGTCACAGACCTTTTGTCGACTGAAAAATATATGACAAGCGGTTACAACACAGCGCTCAATGAATTCAGTCATGAATCTCTTTACCAAGATATTCAGCGAATTGCGCTAGAAACTCAGAAAACACAAAGACATTTATATGATGTCATGTTCCGATATGGCTGGTATTCTGTTGAAGCCGCTGAACAGCAAAAGCTCCAGCAGGCACACCAGAAATTCCAGCAAACACTGACAGATCAATCTCCATACGGACCATCACAGATGTCATAAAGAAAAACTGCCAGTGTAGTGCTGGCAGTTTTTTAACGGTCTTGATTGGCTCGATGAGCTTCGTTCATTTGTTTGATCCGCTGAATTGTTTCTTTGATTTCTTCCTTCGCTTCTGGATACGTTTCATTAAAGTGCTTGGCTAGAGGCGGCATGCTTTTTGCAATATGAGAATAGATCACCCACTGTTTCACATCTTGTTTCAGTGCGTCTGTTGATTCACCAAGCAGCAGCTCTGTATATTTATCAAGCAAGCCCTCAAGCTTTTCATCTAATTCATTTCCCATTGAGTTTCCGCTCCCTTTTTAAGAAAAAAGCCTGACTCTGTGCGTAACAGATGTCAGGCTTTTGACATACGATTATCTTGCAGCAAGAAATGTCTCCGCTTGCGCTTGCTGTACAATACAGCGTCCTCTACCGTGCGGAATACATAATGGTGTCCCGAATAAAGGATCTGTCGTCACTTGGCAGTTCATATCAAAGACATTTTTCACAAGATCACAATTAATGACTGTTTCTGGTCTTCCTTCTGCATAAATCGTCTTGTCTTTAATCGCCACAAGGTGATGAGCATATCTGCATGCGAGATTCAGGTCATGAAGAACCATGACAATCGTGCGCTGCTCTTTTTCATTTAAGTCAAACAGAAGGTCTAGAATTTCAATTTGATGCGTCATGTCTAAATACGTCGTCGGCTCATCTAACAAGATAATATCCGTCTCCTGTGCTAACGTCATCGCAATCCATGCACGCTGCCTTTGTCCACCTGATAATGAATCGACCGTTCGATCAGCGAGGTCTTCCATCTTTGTTGACTTCAGTGCGCGATTCACCGCTTCCTCGTCTTGCTTCGACCACTGCTTCAGCCAATTTTGATAAGGATATCTGCCTTGCTTCACTAATTGATGCACCGTCAATCCTTCTGGCGCTTCTGGTCCTTGCGGAAGAATGGCGAGCTGTTTCGCTACTTCCTTTGTTGGTAATTTGGCAATGGAATGACCTTCAAGCAGGACAGAACCACCCATTGGCTTCATGAGACGGGCCAAAGAGCGAAGTAGCGTGGATTTACCGCATCCATTGCTGCCAATAAATACTGTGATTTCACCCTTAGGGATTGATACATTTAGTTCATCTATGATCATTGTTTCTCCGTAGCCTAAGCTTAAACCTTCAGTAGAAATGGCACTCATTCCGCTCAAACGCTCCTTTTCTCATGCAAATTTTTATATGAAATATCGTCTATGTATAGACGGAAAAGATCACTTATCTCAATTTAGTGTATCAGATTTAAGTGATCTTGAAAATCATTTTCAATTAAAAAATGAGAAAGTCTCGTTTTACTTCTTCTTTTGGAATGTACGTTTGGTCCCATCTTCAAGCTTAATATCGACCTGAATCCGCTGATAATCATCGTCTAGATTAAAAGCGGCTAATAGCTCATTTACATACGCATCATTGATCTTCTCACTAGGAATAGACATATCATTTAGCTTCATCTTCATCTCGCGTAATGCTTCTTCACCTTCATAGCGGACACCGTTCATATGATCACGGATAAGTGCTTCTTCTTTGCCTTTCGCCTGACGATAGGTGGCTTCGTATAATTCGCTTTTCTGCCCGTATTGAACATGCAGGTGGAGATGCTCAAATGGAAGTTCCTTCATTTGAACCGCTGAGAGACTCTCTGCTTCTGCTTCCTTTGTTTGCTGCAGCGGTTCGATTGATTGGCAGCCAGACAGCATAAAAAGCAGCACTCCTATTTGTCCCGCCTTCTTCCAACACATCATGTGCTTCCTCCTATTTCTTATCATCGCTTTTTATTCTTCTCCATCCTGCTTTTCGTTATTCAATAAAACAGCGGACTATGGTAGATTGAAACAAAAAGGAGAACGAGATGATGAAAAGAACAGCCATTGTAACTGGCGCCAATAGCGGCTTTGGCAAGCTCATCACGATAGGTCTCGCCAAACAAGGCTATACAGTGATTGCAGGGGTCAGGCAGGAAGCCAATGCGAAAAAGCTTGCCGAAGAGATCAAGCAAGCCTCTTTATCCGAAGCGATACATATTGAAGCATTAGATGTGACAGATACGCAGTCGATTCAAGCATTTCAGAAAAAGCTACATGCTTACGCCCTCATTACCTTGCTTGTCAACAATGCGGGAACAGCATATGCGGGTTTTGCTGAAGAGGTTCCTGTTGACACGTACCGCCAGCAATTTGATGTAAACGTCTTCGGAGTCATGGAAATGACACAAGCCGTCCTTCCGTTTATGACAAATGGTGCAAAGATATTCAATATGAGCAGCATCAGCGGATTAATGGGAATGCCCGCGCTTTCTCCATATGTATCCTCCAAGTTTGCTTTGGAGGGCTATACAGAGAGCTTGCGCATTGAACTGGCCTCGTTCGGTATACAGGCAGCCTTGATCGAGCCAGGCTCTTTCCAAACAAATATTTGGAACACGTCTATGAACGAGCACATGTTGCAGCCAGGGGAAGGATCGAAATACACAAGCATCTATCAAAAGATGATGGTTTATATCAATGCCCAGAAAACCAACTACGGTGACCCGCGTGAAGTCGCAGAGCTTGTGATTCGATTAGCCGAGAAGAAACGGCTGAAAAAGTTGAGATATCCGATTGGGAAAGGGGTGCGACTTTCATTCACAGCAAAGCAGCTCTTGCCTTGGAGCATGTGGGAAAAGATCATATTACGTACACTCTCTTCAAAAAAATAAGCATAAAAAAACAGGTAGACCTTTAACGTCCACCTGTTTTTTTATTTATTCGGTTTCAGACTGTCCAAGGGTAATGTCTAGATTTTTATTTTTCCCTTCACGAATGACAGTCATTGTCGTTTTATCGCCGACTTTTGTTTCTTTGTACAAAATTTCTTTCAGCTGAGAGCTGTTTACCACGTTTTTCCCTTTGAATTTGATGATGACATCTCCAGATTTCAAGCCTGCTTTTTGTGCAGGTGATCCTTTTGATACATCTTTTACATAAATCCCTTTGCCGATTTGTTTATCAAATAAGCCGAGCGTATTTTCTTGATACGTTTCAGGCACTTGCTCAAGGTCAATCATTTGTACGCCAAGGTAAGGACGTTCAACCTTTCCATTTTTCAACAGCTCATCTACAATCGGTTTGACATCGTTACTTGGAATCGCAAAGCCAAGTGATTCCACACCGCTTTCGCTAATTTTTAAACTGTTGATGCCAATCACTTGACCATCTGTATTGATAAGCGGTCCCCCGCTGTTCCCGGGGTTAATCGCTGCATCTGTTTGCAGTACATTCATTTCCACCGTACCAGATGATGTGTTCGCTTCAACTGTACGATCAAGACCACTAATAATCCCTTCTGTCACAGTACCAGAGAACTGTGCACCGAGCGGGTTCCCAATTGCGATCACTTTGTCTCCAGCACGGAGCTTAGAAGAATCACCAAAGCTCGCCACTTTATCAATGCCGTCTGCATTGATTTCAACAACAGCTAAATCTGTCATCACATCATTGCCGACCAGCTTTGCGTCTTTTGTTTTCCCATCATAAAGTGTGACCTTCAGTTTATTGGCACCCTCGACTACGTGGTTATTTGTAATAATGTACGCTTTTTTGCCATCTTTTTTAAAGACGACACCAGAACCCGTTCCAGCTTCAGCTTCTGTTGAGTCACCGCTAAGGCCAAACGAATTTTGTGTAGATTGATAGTTTGAGACTCCTACAATGGTTGGCTCTAAATCTTCTACCATATCAGCGACATTCGTGGCATTGGTGATTTGTTTTGTTGAGAAATTATCAGAAGCTGCCGGCTCACTTGAAGCTGTTTGCGTTTGTGTGTTTGCAGCTGTGTCCTGTGACTGCGGCAAAAGCGGTGTAATGCCAAGCACAAGGCCTCCGCCAATAATCCCTCCAAGGATCGGACTGAGCCATGCCGCTTTCCGCTTTTTCTCCTTTTTCGACGCACGGTCATCCTCCATTTGAGGAGAATGGTTGGTCACACTCTCCTGAGTGGCAGATGCTTCGTTTTCATGAGGTTGATAAACGAGTTCCTTTTCTTTTTCTGGTTCGTCTATTTGTTTCTCATTCTCTTGATGCACATCTTCTTGATGATTCATCTTCTTCTCTTCATCTTCTCTTCGGAAATCCATCGCTTGCACTCCTTTACATCGTGTTCATGACTTGCTTGATTCATATGTTTAGATAGGACTCATGTCCTCTTAATGGCAATATCATTGAAGATACTTCATGACAATATGTCAAATTATATAATACTTATTGATAGAAAAAAAGCAAGGTGCGCACATTCGTGAAAAGCACCTATTTATCTACCTTTTGTCTATGCCCTTTTTTCCCTTGAGCTTATCATAAACAAACATTATGGGATAATGATGAGAAGAATATGTGAAATTGTGAAAAAAGCATGTGATTGTTGACATGCCGCCTTTGTATCCCGTTATAATGACGTTGAGAGGATGTGGAAGACTTTGTCGTACACCATTTATTTAGTGGAAGATGAACAAAACTTAAACGAACTTTTAACCAAATATTTAGAAAGTGAAAATTGGAATGTCTCCTCTTTTTTAACCGGAGAAGCGGCACGCCGGGCAATGAACAAGCCGCCGCATCTATGGATTTTAGATATCATGCTGCCTGATACAGATGGCTACACACTCATTAAAGAAATCAAAGCCGCATCACCTGACATACCGGTCATTTTCATTTCGGCACGCGATGCAGATATCGACCGTGTCCTCGGCTTAGAGCTGGGAAGCAGTGATTATATTGCGAAGCCATTTCTTCCGCGCGAGCTGATCATTCGGGTGCAAAAGCTGCTTGAGCTTGTGTACAAAAATAGCGATACTCCGCAGCAGAAAAGCGTCACACCCGTCTCCTCCTATGTCATTCATGAGGATGTAAGAGAGGTGTATGAAGGAGATCAGCTGATTAACTTAACTTCTAAGGAATTTGACTTGCTGCTTTTATTTACACATCATCAGGGACATGCTTTTTCTCGTGAAGATATCCTCGTCAAAATTTGGGGACACGATTACTTCGGAACAGATCGTGTGGTCGACGACCTTGTCAGACGGCTACGCAAAAAAATGCCCGACTTAAAGGTCGAGACCATCTATGGATTTGGCTATAGGATGCTAAAAGGATGAAGAACAAACCGCTCGCTTTTCAAATTTGGGTCGTCATCTCTGGTATTTTGCTCACGATCTCGATTGTCCTGATCATCCTATTTTCCAATACATTACGAAACTTTTTCACGAATGAAATTTATAAAAATATCGAAAATGAACAGCAGGTGCTCACAGAATATCCGTTGAACCGAGACGGCTCGCCAAAGTCGACACCGGAAAACCGCTCGGTGCAGCACATTCTGATTCCGTCAGATGAATTAAACCAAATGGCGCAGTTTTTCCCGCACGCCTTTATTGAGAAAATCCAAGCCTTTGTGAAAAAACAAAAAAGTGCAACGAAACGCTATTCTGAAGAGGTGAATGGCCAGCACATCTTTTTTGTCATCAAAAAAGTATCAACAGACAATACACAATATATTCTTCTGTCCTATGCACCAGACTCTTATCGAGACGACCTGTCCTTTACGCTGTTTAAACAGCTGATATTTATCCTTGGCACCGTTATTTTATTAAGCTGGATTCCATCGATTTGGCTTGCCCGCTACTTATCCCGTCCAATCGTTGCGTTTGAAAAGCACGTGAAGCGGATTGCGCAAGAGGACTGGGACGACCCTGTCATCGTTGACCGGCAAGATGAGATCGGGAAGCTTGGTCATACCATTGAAGAAATGAGACAAAAGCTCATTCAAAAGGATGAAACAGAACGGACTCTTTTGCAAAATATATCACATGACTTAAAGACGCCTGTCATGGTCATCCGCGGCTATACGCAGTCGATTAAAGATGGTATTTTTCCTAAGGGAGATCTTGAACAAACGGTGGAAGTCATTGAAGGTGAAGCGGAAAAACTTGAGAAGAAAATCAAGGATTTGCTGTACTTAACAAAGCTTGATTATTTATCAAAACAACACCCCGCACATGCTTCCTTCCTACTCAGTAATACGATGCTGGAAGTGGTCGACCGAATACGCTGGTCGAAAAATGAATTGCAGTGGAACGTGGACTTAGATGATGAGGCTGCTCTTGAAGGCGATCCAGAACAATGGAGCAAATTATTTGAGAATGTACTAGAAAATCAACTCCGCTACGCAAAAAGTAAAATTGATATCCAAATGAAACAGGAAGAGGATCAAATACGCATTGTCATTCGTAACGACGGTCCTCCCATTGAAGAACATATGCTATCCAACCTATACGAACCTTTTAGTAAGGGAAAAAAGGGCGAATTCGGTATTGGATTAAGCATTGTCAAAAAAATTCTCTCCATGCATCAAGCGTCTATATCAATTGAAAATGATGATCTAGGTGTACGTTATACGATCACGGTTCCAAAGAAGAGACTGTAGGTTTTTGACCGCAGTCTTTTTTAGATGAATGAATACCCATTGAAATCACGGTATGTGGCTTTGATTTTCTTGCCAGCTTGATACATCCATTTCTTTTCAATGGTTGTCTCTTTCGGCATTTTGACTTTTTCTACTTGTATTCCTTTTGTTCGCAAGCGTCTCATCATATCATCGATTTCTCTCATGGAACATCATCCTTTCACATTTTTTGACCAGTTGGTCACCTTACTTTATAATATAAAGAATTACACTGTAAAAAACAAGTTACAATCTGATTAATTTTTGAAAACTTTCGTCGTTTATGACCGATAAGTCACATCTCTTTGCGCACGTTTCCTAAGACATTTGTCTCTCGGTAAGAAAGGATGACATTCATATTGAAAAAGAAAGAAAAAATGATCATTGAGGCCGGCATGAAATTGTTTGCCAGCAAAGGCTACAATACAACGTCTGTTCAGGAAATTGCGGATGAATGCCACATGTCAAAGGGTGCTTTTTATCTTTATTTCAAATCAAAGGAAGCACTGCTCATTTCAATCTTGCACTACTATTATGATAAGGTATTTACCCGGATTCACGAGGTTCAAACAGAGGGCGGCACACCAAAGGAAGCCTACCGAAAGCAGCTCACTGTCTACTACGATAATATTTTACAGCAAAAGGATTTTATTAAAATGCAGCTGAGCGATCGAGCACTGCCAATGAATGAAGAAACGCAGCTGCTCGCAAAACAAATCAGACTTGCCACCATTCAGCTTCACATTGATAACATTAAGCAGGTATATGGAGATGCAGCGATTCCTTATATGGCTGATCTTTGTTTGACGATTGAGGGCATGAGCCACGTTTATTTCGAGCTTGCGATTTTATATGATTTTCAGCTGGAGGCTGAGGAGCTAGCTGCAACGATGATTCACCGTATCGATGATTTGATGGGCGGTATGATGGAGCGAAATGATTTTCCGCTCATCTCTGTAGATCAAGCGAGCGATTGGTTTGGTCCTATTTACGAACGGTCATTCGACCCGCTGACAGAATCTCTTTTAAAAGAATTAAGAGAGCAGGCTGAAGCACACTATGAAGTGAAAGATGAGCCAGATTTATTTGAAGCGCTTGGCATTTTAGAAAATGAATTAAACAAACAAAAACCAAGACAAGTCATCGTAAAAGGCATGCTGTATCAATTAAAATTATACGCACCGCTCCAAACCAACTCTGAATCACTTTTGCGCATTTTGAAAGAGGATCATTTGTAACACCCAGGGCAGTTCCCTGGGTATTCATTTTGTTCACATCACGTTCAATGAAAAAAACCAGGGGCTGCTGCCCCTGGTTTCTTATTTTGCTTTCGGTGTCACCATTTCTTCTGGTTTCACAAACTCTTCAAACTGCTCTTCTGTTAGCAGCTCTAATTGAAGTGCTGCTTCTTTTAATGTTAAACCTTCTTTGTGAGCAAGCTTTGCAATTTTCGCTGCATTTTCATATCCGATGTGCGGGTTGAGTGCCGTCACAAGCATCAATGAATTGTTCAAGTTTTTCTCGATTGTTTCTAGGTTTGGTTCGATTCCAACTGCACACTTGTCATGGAATGAGTTCATGCCGTCAGCAAGTAATTCAACTGATTGTAAGAAGTTATAAATGATGACCGGCTTAAATACGTTCAGCTCAAAGTTTCCTTGGCTAGCGGCAAAACCGATTGTTGCATCATTCCCCATGATTTGTGCTGCAATCATTGTTAAAGCTTCACTTTGAGTTGGGTTGACTTTACCTGGCATAATGGAGCTTCCTGGTTCATTTTCAGGAATGATCAATTCACCAATTCCGCAGCGCGGACCACTTGCCAGCCATCTCACATCATTGGCAATTTTCATTAAATCAGCTGCAAGTGCTTTTAGGGCACCGTGTGCATACGTAATTTCATCATGGCTTGTCAGCGCATGGAATTTGTTTGGTGAAGAATTGAATGTTTGACCTGTCAGTTGGCTGATTTCCTCAGCGACATATTGTCCGAACTCAGGATGTGCGTTAATCCCTGTACCAACAGCTGTTCCGCCAATCGCAAGCTCTCTCATTTTTTCAGTTGATTCTAGGATCATTTCTTTTGAACGATCCAGCATGTACACCCAGCCGCTAATCTCTTGACCTACTGTCAGTGGTGTTGCGTCTTGCAAGTGCGTACGGCCGATTTTAACAATCTCTTGATACGCTTTTGCTTTCTCATCAAGAGTGGCTCTTAATTGATCAATCGCCGGCAATAATTTTTTATACACAGCTAAAACAGCTGCCACGTGCATAGCAGTTGGGAATGTGTCGTTTGAGCTTTGGCTGCGGTTGACATCATCATTCGGATGAATGCTGAACTCACTATTTTTATCTTTCAAGTAAGCAGTTGCTCTATTTGCAACAACTTCGTTCATATTCATGTTACTTTGTGTTCCACTGCCTGTCTGCCATACAACAAGCGGGAAATGCTCGTCATACTTTCCGCTGATGATGTCATCACATACAGCAGCAATTGCTTCTGCTTTTTCGCTCTCAAGGTTGCCAAGACGTTCGTTGGCAATCGCTGTGCTACGTTTCAAAATTGCAAACGCATTCACAACTTCCTTTGGCATTTTCTCAGAACCGATTTTGAAATTTTCTTTGCTTCGTTGTGTTTGTGCACCCCAGAACTTGTCCTTTGGCACCTTGATTTCGCCCATTGTATCTTTTTCGATTCTAAATTCCGTCATTATGTATCCCTCCATAGCTTCTCATCACTCAACTCTATTCTATACAAAAAACCAAAATCCTTTAAGCGTTTTCAATTAAAATTTTATCTTTATTTTAATTTTAGTTCAATATAAACGCGGACATCTTTCGAATATTTGTATTTTGGGTTCGTTTTTCCGTAATCCTTTGATGTATATGTCACTTCATAATGCTTGTCAAACGACTGTAGAATACGGTCAATCTCCTCTTTTGTTCCTGCTAAACGAATTTGCGCCATCTTGTTTCCTCCAAAACCCTCATTCTTTCTTTTACCACAAAATAATGTAACACAGAATATTGTTTTTTCAAGCAGGTAATGCTAAGAAAAAGTTATTGAGGCGGGTGATCCTTTTGAATCAGACTCCATTGAAAGAGCACTTATACGATAATCTCTCCGTCATTCTCCCGCAATTAAAGGAAATGGACGATTTGGTTCATGAGAAAAAAACGCTGCCTCACGGGCAAGTTGTTTACTATTTATACATAAAAGAAATGAACGAAAAGATGGAGATTCAAACCTTTTTGAAGCTGCTTCTCCAAGATCATACGTCTCTCACAAAAGAGAAGCTGGAATCCAATTTATCGATGATGACTACACGTTCGGTGAAGACCTCTGAACAATTGGTCGATGCGATTTTTGAAGGGCATTGCGTGGTGCTCATTAATGGATTTCAGCATGCGTATATTTTAGAAACGCATGGAACGAAGAAACGCAGTTTAGGGGATGCTACCTCTGAAACAGTCGTGAGAGGACCAAAAATTGGCTTTATTGAAGATTTAAATACGAATTTAGCGCTTGTAAGACAGCGCTTGAAAAATCCTGATCTCAAAACCGTCGATATGAAGATTGGTCTACAGAAATACACTCAGGTGACCATCATGTACATCGACGGTATCGTTCAAGTGCCTGTTTTAAAGGAAGTCAAAAAACGGCTCAAGCAAGTCACCATTGATGATATACAGGACTCTGGTGTTCTTGAGGAGCTCATTGAAGACAATGTGTATTCTCCTTTCCCGCAAATTCAAAACACAGAACGGCCGGATAAAGTGGCATCTGCTTTAAATAATGGCCGGGTCGCCATCTTTGTCGATCATTCACCTTTTGTGTTAATTGTACCTGCATCCCTTGCGACAATTATGCAATCACCCGATGATTATTATGAAAGATGGATCGCCGCCTCTCTTATTCGTTTGCTGCGGTTTACCTCGATCTTTCTGACGTTATTTCTATCAGCCATTTATATTGCGCTTGTGTCGTTTCATCAAGGTCTTTTGCCAACCACTTTGGCTATTACAATCTCGAGCACAAGGGAAAATGTCCCCTTTTCACCCATTGTCGAGGCACTCATCATGGAGATGACCATTGAGCTGCTGCGGGAAGCTGGCTTAAGGCTGCCAAATCCGCTCGGTCAAACGATCGGACTTGTTGGCGGGGTTGTCATTGGACAGGCTGCCGTTCAGGCACATATTGTCAGCTCGATTATGGTGATTATCGTTAGTGTCATTGCACTTGCATCCTTTACTGTTCCTCAATATGGGATGGGCATGTCCTTTCGCGTGCTCCGCTTTGTGTCCATGTTTACTGCGGCTACCTTTGGTTTATATGGGATTGTGCTGTTTATGCTTGTACTCCTTACTCATCTCACGCGGCAAAAAAGTTTTGGCACGCCTTATTTCTCACCAGATTTTGTGTTCAGCTATAAAAACGAAGACAATTCCATTATTCGATTGCCTTTAAAAAATCAACAGAAAGGAGAACGACATGGTCAATCATAAAGAGTCGATTACCAGCTATCAGGCAAGTGCCATTATTGCCAATACAACACTAGGCGCAAGTATGATGATTCTGCCAAGATCAATGGCTCAGGCTGCGGCTACACCTGACGGCTGGATTGCACTCTTACTCATGAGTGTCATTTACATTGTGTTTATTTTTGCAAATGTCCTCATGATGAAAAAAGTCCCCTTCTCCTCTTATTATGATTATACGAACGAGGGGCTTGGAAAATGGATTGGCGCTCTTGCCAACCTCTTGATTATTATTTATTTTCTTGGCGTCGCCAGCTATGAAGTACGAGCGATGTCGGAAATGGTGAAATTCTTTTTGCTTCAAAACACGCCTGTAGCGGTGACAATGATCAGCTTTATTATAGTTGGTTTTTATCTTGTGATTGGCGGGATTGGTGATTTAGCCAGGCTTTTTCCTTTTATTTTGATTGTGACGCTCATCATCTTATTTGTCGCTTACGGACTTAGCTTGCAAGAATTTAAGTTAGATAACCTCCGGCCCGTTTTAGGAGAGGGGTTCTCCCCTGTCTTCAATTCCTTTAATGCATCAGCCATATCGTTTGTCGGCATTGAAATGATGCTGTTTATGCCTGCTTATATGAACACGCAAAAACACACTTTTGCTTATGGAACAGTCGGCTTTTTGATTCCTGCGATTATTTATATTTTCACTTATATTCTTGTGATAGGTGCGCTGACGGTCAAAGAAACGGCGACTTTGACTTGGCCGACCATTGCCTTATTCCAATCGTTTGATATTCAGGGGATTTTTATTGAACGAATTGAATCATTTTTGCTTATCGTTTGGCTGGTTCAGCTGTATACAAGCTTTGTCGGATATACATTTTTTGCCGCAATCGGGGTATCCAGACTGACCAAGTTTCCTAAAAAGGTAGTCGTCGCTCTAATGGGAATTGTCATTTACTTTGCAGCGATTTTCCCAAAGGATGTCGATACAGTGCGAGATTATTTAACCTATGTGAACAACCTCTTTTTCCTGCTGTTCGGCATTCTCCCGTTTCTCTTATTTATAATCGTTTTTTTCAAAAGGAGGCGGAAAACAGCATGAAAAAGAAGGCAGCTTGTGCTCTTTTGATGCTGGTTCTATTAAGTGGTTGCTGGGATAGTACAAATATTGAGGAGCTCAACATGGCGATTGGGTTTGCAGTAGATAAAGGGGACCAAGGACATAAATTAAAGCTGTCTATGCAAGTCCTCGTTCCTCAAAAGATCGATCAGGAAGCAAGCATCAAAGACCCTACGAAAATCATTGAAACAAGCGGGGATTCTATGCATCAAATTTTCCGCACAACGGCGCTGAAAAGCCACCGCATTTTTGCGCAGCAGCTAAGGGTGTATTTATTTTCTGAGGAGCTCATCAATGAGAATAATTTTGACCTCGTCATTAATCAATTCATTCGAGACAATGAAACGCGGAGAGGCAGCCTCGTCTTTATGACCTCTGAGAAACCTGGGGACATGCTGAAAATCAATGACGACGGACAGCCAGCCTCTTCGACCTTATACGATCTTTCAGAAAACAGAAAAACGACCATTTCCATGTTCAAGACGGTCTCATTAGGAGATATTTCTTCTGCCATGCAAAACAATGTATCCTTTGCTCTTCCGAAAGTCAGCGTCGATCAAGGAAAATTAATGATCGACGGTGCCTCTATTATTAAGAATAGACGATTTCTAGCCAATATCTCTCCGTCAGCAGTGGAGTCATACAATTTGTTAACTGGGGACGGAGAAGGCGGAGTCATACAATTTGAATATGATCACAGCCTCTACTCTTTTGAGATTTTCAAAATCAAGCACCATATCAAAACCCATAAATCAGCCAGTGGAAAATATCAATTTGATGTGTCAGTGGATCTTGATGGGCGATTGTCTGAGGATTGGAATGAACGCGAAAACGCTTTTAATGAAAAGTATCTCAGAGAAATTGAAGGCGTTGTCAAGCGTCGATTAGAGAAAAACGTAAAGGATTTCATCGGAGAATTACAGCATGAGATTAAAGCAGATATTTGCGGGTTTTATCAAAAGGCGAGTATTGCCTACCCAAAGGACTTTCGAAAAGAAGCAAAACATTGGGATGAGATTTTTAGTGAATCAGATATTCGTTACAAAGCAAATGTGAAAATCCGTGACTTCGGGACTAAGGGCGCAACACAATCCTGATAGAGTATGTTAAAATGGTAAGAAAAAAAGGGTGTCAATCATGAAACGAGCTTTACTTTCGGCCGGCATTCTATTTTTGATTCTAGGAATACTCCTGTTAGTCGTTGTATTCATGCAATCAAAAGAAGATTTCTTCATTGAAGCCGACAGCTTTTCGAGCACATTTTTGATTGTGATTTATTATGGACAAACCCCTGCGCTCCTTCTTATTGGAGGCGGTTTATTCGTCGGACTTTCACAGATCATTGGTTTGCAGGAGAAAAAAGCAGCAGTGGCAAAGGAGAGCGTACAGCTATTATCCGAGATGAAGAAAGCCCTAGAAGACAAATCGGCCGAGGAGCAGGAGGCTTTTCCAGTTCCTGAGCTCCATCAACTATCCGAACGTCCGATCACAGGACAGAAGGACTAATTTTACGCATGTTCTAGCAGCTTTCATTTGAAAGCTGTTTTTTTATTTTATTGAATCAGCTTATGACGATGCGCATACACAGCCGCTTGCGTCCGGTCTTCTACATCGAGTTTGGAAAGAATGTTGGTAATGTGTGTCTTCACTGTTTTAACTGTAATAAATAGTTCCTCGGCAATGACCTTATTCGACTTTCCATCCGCAATCAGCTTCAAGATTTCCATTTCTCTTGCTGTTAATGCATCATGAAGGATCGATCCATTTGAGGAATGACGGAGTTTATTCATGACCTTTCCAGCCACTTTTGATTCAAGTCTTGGTTCGCCGATACTTGCAGACCGAATGGCATCCGCAATTTCTCCTGCCTTGGATGTTTTTAATAAATAGCTTAAAGCACCTGCCTCAATCACTGGATAGACTTTATCATCGTCAATAAAGCTCGTCAGAACGATAATTCGAGCATCTTCAATTTCCTTACAAATTCTTTTCGTTGCTTCAATGCCATCCATTCCTTCCATGACAAGATCCATTAAAATCACATCTGGCTTTAATTCAACCGCAAGCTCTACACCTTTTTGTCCATCTGACGCTTCACCAATGACTTCAATATCAGCCTGCGCCTCTAAAAAGGCAGCAAGCCCCATTCTCACCATTTCGTGATCGTCGATTAAAAGTACTCGAATCATCGAACGTTCTCTCCTTTTCCTTCATCAAAAATGGGGACCTTCACATCGATTTGAGTTCCTTTTCCCTCAAATGACATAATCTCTGCGACACCGCCTACTTCACTTGTTCTTTCACGAATCGATTCAAGTCCGTAGGAAGCTGTCTTCACATGATCTGTTTGAAAACCGATCCCATTGTCGATAATCTTCAGCTGCACCTGCCGATTTCGAATGAGCAGACGTACCGTCACCTTTGTCGCCTTTGCATGCCTGAACACATTTGACAGGGCTTCCTGTACAATTCGGAAGAGGTGATCCTCTACTCCTTTAGACAGCGGAACATCATCTTCTATTTCCCAATCAATATCAATCGGCTGCTTTGCTTGAAATTCATTTAGGAGTTCAATCAAGCCTTTTTTCAAGTCTTTTCCTTCAAGGGTGATCGGTCTTAGATGAAGCAAAAGCGCACGCATTTCATTTTGTGCATCGCCAGCCATTCGTTCGACTAGGCGCATTTGCTTTAAAATCTTTTCATCCCTTTCCTTCATGCCTTCAAGAATCGCAGAGGTCATCATCGAAATCGCAAACAACTGCTGGCTAACCGCATCATGCAGTTCTCGTGCTAGACGCTGACGTTCTTCTGAAACGACGGATTTCTTCATTTGCACCTGCCATTCAGCCCGTTCATTCGAGAGCTTTTGCAAAGAAGCTACTTGCCCTTCAACTCGTTTCGCCATTTCATTTAATTGATCTGCCGCTAAGCCAATTTCATCGTCGCCAAGAGACGGCAGTCTGTATGCAAAGTTCCCATTTTCAAACTTTAAAATCGACTCTACAAGCTGATCGAGACGCTTCTTATGCTGATAGCCAAATACATGCGAGGCAGAAACCCCAATGACAAGACTAATGATCAGTAAAATACAAAAAAACGGAATGCCGAACCAGCGGGTAGAGAGGAGAATCATCGGATCAAGCTGATAATAAAAAAACATGGGCAGCATCGTCATGATGACAACACCAAGCGAGATCCCTACTCCAAGACGAATAGATTGCCACTGGATACCTAGATGGAGTTTCCTCATAAGTATCTCACATCCACATCTCCAATCAGTAAAGAGATGGAGATTTTCACTTTTCGTTTGCTCTCATCGTAATTGTTGGTCATCACATACACTTTACTGCCGAATCCGCTTCTTTTTTCATCGATAATTTTCATATCACCAATTGCAGCTGAAGCACTCACACATACTTCAATATCCTGCGGTACGTAAATATCCACATCTCCGATGAGCCCGCTAATCACGATCGTGCTCTCTTCTTCTGCGATAATGGCCTTTGATAAGTCGATTTTGACATCCCCGATAAACCCTGAAATCGTCAAATCACTTAATTGAAACGGCTTTTTCATCAGCCTGACCTCACCGATAAAAAAGTCATGCTCTTTGCGCGGCTTTGTCTGGCTCTTTGTTTTCTTTTGGTCGCCCTCTTTTTCAAGATTGACTTTCAGCGAAGGCTTTCCATCGTCCGATGCTTCCTTTTTATCGACATCAAAAACGGGTTTATTCTTCAATAAGCGATAGCCGGCATATATCAAAAAGGCCGCAAATAAATATCCTGTGAGACTAAATGTAATATTGAGCAGAAATTTTAAAAAGAGAAAGCCGGCAAAAATATAGGAAACTGAACCGAGCCAACGTTTGGATCTTGAGTGCAGCCAATAGCCAGCCAGCGCAAAAAACACAGGCCAAAACAAATCGGCTCCGATCCCAATAATTTTGAGAAATAGATTAATACCAAAAATCACGACAATGATGCCTAAAATTTGATTCCTTGAAAAACGCAGTTGACTCGCCTCCTTCCTTTCTTCCATTCATTACCGCAGCTTTAAGTTTCCACTTGTCATTTCAATATCGACTAAGTGTGTTCCTTTTCCCCGCGTGCCTGTAAAGCCTCGTCCTTCACTATCCGCTTGATCAAAGTGATAGGAGTGATCGACACTTCCACTTGTTTTTTTCACCCGGACATTGAAATCTCCTTCATCCGGTAAATTAAATTTGGCACTGCCTGATGTCATATGAAAGGAGACAGGTGACGCAATGGTATCAAAACTTGCCGTTAATCTACCGCTTGTCATGCCTAGTTGCAGCTCCCCTTTGACATCTTTAATATCGGCACGTCCCGAGGTTGCCCCAATATCACTATTTTTCGCATCGATGTGAGACACGGAGAGTCTGCCCGATGTCGCTTTGATTTCTACATTTTTTGCTGAGAAATTCTCGGCTTTGAGGTTTCCGCTTGTTGATTTGAGCGTCACATCTTGAAGAGACAGCTTCCCTTCGCCATCCATCTCGCTGACCCCGCTTCCACCCGTAATCTTCACATTTTTATGATAATCTGTTGGAATTTTGACTAAGAGTTCTCCTTTTTCAAATGAGGAGAAAAACAAGAATCCTTTATTTTCAGCACGGACGTTGAATGTACTGCCTGTTTGGTCCGCATACATTTTCCCTTTCCCATTAACGACAATCACGGAAATATCGGAACGATTTTCAGGCTTTACCTTCACGCGAAACCCAGAAAGAGAGATATCTAATTGATCAATTTCATCTTTTTTCGCTGAAGCTGTTGTGACTGCTTTTTCACGGGAGAAACTCAAATGAAAGAGATCTTCATTTTTGAAAAGCATCCCAATCATTAAAAAGACACCTACAAGTATACAAATTAGACCGATTAACCGCTTCATTCGTACCATCCTTTTATCTTCTGACCTTTTCATTATAAGTAAAAGCGAAACAGAAAGAAATCAAATATCGGAAGAAAAATCCTGCTTTTCTTCCGATCTGACATCGATTCCTTAGTTTGCTTGCTGCTCAGGCTTCTTCTCCAGCTTGAGCTTCTGCCATTCTTTTTCAACCTCATCCGCATAGTCTAGATGAGCATATGCTCCTTGATCGGCAAATTGTGCATAGCTGCCCGCTTTTGTCTCCATTTCTTCGATACGGTTCTCCATTCGAAGAAATTCCTTATATGCACTTTCACTGTCTACTTTGTTCATGGATTCGTTCATATGCTGCTTTGCCTGTGCAGCATTTGCTCTTGCAATCAGAGCCTGCTTCTTGTCTTTAATATCACGCAGCTTCGTTTCTAACTGCTGCAATTGCTCTTTCAGCTCTTTCAATTGTTTCACAGATTGCTGATAAGCTTCCTGATATTCCTGATGCTTTTCTTCAAAATACTTCATTTCTGTGAGCGCTTTTCGTGCAAGTTCCTCTTCTCCTGCATGAAATGCCAGCTCAGCCTGCTTCTTTCTTTTATCAGCAAATGCTTCTGTCTCTTCTGCTTTGTGCAGGAAGCCTTGTTGAATCGTTTGCTGTTTGATGATCGCATGTTTCGCTTTGGCAATATCGTCCTCCATATCACGAACGTACTGATTCAGCATGACACGCGGATTCTCCAATTTATCTAAGCCTTCATTGACCGTTGCAACAAACATATCTCTTACTCTTCTGAATACCATTTGATATTCCTCCTCTTATTTTTTCTTTAAAAAGTCTTCCCATTCTTGATCAAATGACGTGTGAATAGGTTCTTCCATTTTCGGTGCCGTGTTTGGCTCCATATATGATCTGGTTGATGATTCTTTTGCCTGTTCACCATTGATCATCGTCCAGCCGAAGTAGAGAAGCCCCCCAGCCAATGCGATTCCAAGGATAAATGGCAAAGATTGCACAACGAGCAGTACACCAATGACCGCTAGAATGACACCGAACGTTTTACTGCCTTTCTCATATTTCTTTACACCTACATAGATGAGCCACGCCCCAATCAGAATCGGGATCAGCCCTCCTAGTGAACCACCGAAGAAGATGGATAGACCGACAAACATTAAAATCGAACCGATGATGGTTTTACTTGTTATTTTCATCTTCATGCCTCCTTTCTTGCTCCTTGCTTTTACTTTAGTCAAAAAAGAGAGCTGGCAAAACGTGTCGCAGATTGATCTTTCATTGCGACCAGAGTCGTAACTTCGCTCAGACTAAGCGATAGAACCTAATAAAAAAGCACTCTTCTCATTCGAAGAGTGCTTCAGATTGTTGACAAAGGGCTAAAATGATCTTTATTTTAGCCCTTTGTCTTCTTTTCAGCGTGTAGACCGAAACACGTCTGCGCTTCGTTCATATTTAACATCAGCTTCACCGAGCCGATGATTCACGACTCGTGCGGCTGCAAATAAATAGTCGGATAGACGGTTCACATAGGTGAGTGTAACCGCTGGAATCTCCTCCTGCTTCGCAAGCGTCACAATATGCCTCTCTGCTCTTCTGACGACTGTCCGCGCCACATGTAAGAGAGCAGCGCCTTCCTGGCCGCCCGGCAAAATAAACTTTGTGAGAGGCGTGGCTTCTTCTACATAGACATCCATTCTTTGTTCAAGGACTGCTACAGAAGCATCAGTTAATTTGCCTTCTTTCCGTGGTTTGACTGCTGCCAAATCACCGCCGCAGTCAAAGAGCTCGTGCTGTATCACAATCAGCTCTGACAAAATGTCTTGAAACAATTCGCCATGCTGACGTAAATTTGCATGTGCGAGTCCAATGAAGCTATTCGCCTCATCTAACGTGCCGTATGCCTCTACTCTCACATCATCCTTATCGGCTCTCCCGCCGATCAAGCCTGTTTGACCTTGATCCCCTGTTTTTGTATAAAGTTTCATCGGTTTTCCTCCTAGTCTATTGCTTTGTCCTTTTAGTATAACCTGAAGTGGAAATGATGTATTTGTTTAACTAAAGCACTGTGATTTTCATCGCATCATAAACAAAAAAAGCGAACCCCTTGGTTCACTTTTGAATGGCATTCAGTGTATAAAGAAGACGGTGCACTTTCTGCCTTAATCTTTCGTGTAAATGCTTATCATCTTCTGTTTCTTTCATATTGGCAGCAGCGATACAAAGATGATGAATGGACATGCTCGTCTCCTGTTTAATCATGTGGGCAAGCTGCCCCATGAGCTGAACAGACGATCCGTCTGATAAAGATTCTTTCAGTACAAGCCAAATGGTCAGCTCTTCTTGATGACGCATGCCGTAAAGCACCATGTCGTTTTCTGTGTCTTCAGCAGCAAATTGGTTTGGTCCACTCGGTTGGTCGTAAAACAATATTCCTTCACAATCATCCAGCTCGTCACGAAGTATCTCAGTTCCTGTTCTGAGAGATCTTTTCCAAAAGAAGCCGCCCCTTTTCTGATGTGAGGAAAGGACGCGGAGCGGCTGTTTGAGGGAAAACGTCATTCCTTCTGAGCCATACGTTTTCCAGCCATCCGCTAACTTTGTATTTGATGCTATAGAAGCCCCCGCAGGCTCAATGATCAGCTGAGGGTTTGCTCTTCGCGGGTGTTGGAGCGGCGTTACCTCTGTTTCATACACACGGTTGATTCGCTCAGGCGTCAAGACGTGATGCGGCAGTCCTATCATTTCCGTCTTTCCTTCATCAAGCAGCAGCAGCCGGTCACAATATAAACTGGCGATGTTCACATCATGAAACACGCCGATCACCGTCAGCCTAGAGGAAGTGGTCTCTTCTTTAATTAAATCAAGCAAGTCTTTTTGATAGGCCAAATCAAGAAAACTGGTTGGTTCATCCAGCAATAAATATTCAGGCTGCTGGGCTAATGCCTGTGCCAAGTACACACGCTGCTGTTCTCCCCCGCTCAACTCATGAATGGATTGATCCTTAAATTGTGCAACATCCGTTTGTTCCATTACTTTGTTTACGACCTGCATATCTTCTCGCGTAACAGATTGCAGCCATCCTTTTTGATATGGGTAACGACCGAATTGAACCGTTTCTTCCACTGTAAATGAGAAGGCTTGGTCCGTTTTCTGCGGTAGAACAGCCATTTTTTGCGCAAGCGCCTTTGGACGGTAGGATTGAACCAGTTGGCCGCTCAGGCGTACCTCGCCACTGTCAGGTGCCAGCATCCCAGAAATCATTTTAAGCAAGGTCGACTTACCGCTCCCATTTGGACCAAGTATACCGAGAAATTCTCCTTGCTTTACCTCAAGGCTGATGCCACGTATGACCTCTTTCTCTCCATATCCACCTCTGATTTCCTTCACTTGAATCATAGATGCGTCCCTCCTCTATATTTACGGATGAGGATGATGCCGAATACAGGGGCACCAATTAACGCAGTAATGATGCCAATCGGTAATTCAGTCGGTTCAATGATCGTACGGGATAACACATCTGCTAAAACGAGAAAGGAAGCGCCGTTCAGCATAGACAAAGGCAGGAGGTGCCGGTGGTCTGTGATGGCTAAGAGGCGAATAAAATGCGGAATCACAAGTCCCACAAATCCGATCGTCCCTGACACCGCTACCGCACTACCAGTCAGAATCGAGCCAGCAAGCAGCACTATATATTTGCTCCTTCTCACATGAACACCTAATAGCTTTGCCTTCTCCTCGCCATACGTCATGACATTCAAATCTCGTCCCATCAGCATTAATGCAAAGGTCCCGACAAGAAAGAAAGGAAGGAAAAGCGCAATATAGCGCCAGCCCCTCATGGACACACTGCCGAGTAGCCAATGAATAATCTCTTTTAGATCATCACCTGTTAAAGCAATCATCAATGATATAAGCGCACCCAAAAAAGAGCTGAAAATCACCCCTGTTAAAATTAAAGAAGAGATGCTCATCCCCCGATGAACAAGACGCGCAAAAAAGAGGACGAGACATAGGGTCACAAGCGCTGTTGCCATACTGAAAAAAGGCAGTGTGAAACTGCCGAGCAAAGGGAGCTGCAAGCTGAAAAATAGTGTGGCGACGGCTCCAACTGATGCCCCTTGAGATACACCCAGCGTATATGGGTCAGCAAGGGGATTTTTTAATAAACCTTGAAAGGCTGCACCTGATAACGCCAGCGCTGCTCCGACTAGTGCCGCTAATATCACTCTCGGCAGCCGGATATTCATCATAATATTGCGATCAATTGAATCTATTGTGCCAATCTGCACCCCGAATAGTTCATGAACAAATATACGGAGAATAGAAGGAATGGGAATCCCTAAGCTTCCAAAGGAGATTCCCATTCCAATGCTCACCACAAGAAGTAAAACACTTAGTGTGTATGCGATGATGAATTTATTTGAACGTGTCAGGATAGATGCTTTTCGCAAGAGCCTCGACTCCTTCAACCAATCGCGGTCCCGGTCTTGATGCGAGATCCGTATTCAATTGAAAGACTTGTTTTTCCTTCACTGCTTTGATCGCATTCCAGCCGTCTCTCTTTTTCAGATCAGCTAAGCTGGAACCATCAATTGTGACGATCACATCAGGATTTCGTTTGATAATCGCTTCTTCTGTCATTTGCACCCAGCCAGTTTGATCGCCAGCAGCATTTTTCGCATGGATAACAGAAAGCATTTCGTCCATAAATGTATTTGTACCTGTTGTATAGATTTCAGGCGCACCTGATACTTCGACAAAGACTGTTTTTTGTTCGTCTTTGGAGATCGCCTCTGCTTGTTTCTTGATGTCATTCAATTTTGTTTTCATCTCATCTACAAGCTTTGTTGATGCTTCTTTTACACCTGTTGCTTCACCGATCATATTGATCGATTTGTACACATCCTTAAAGGAGGTGGCATCATTTACAGTCAGTACTTGAATTCCTGCATCTTCAAGCTGTTTAAATCCATCTTTTGATCCCATCTGCGATGCATGAGCTAATACTAGATCAGGCTTTAAGGAAATGACCTTCTCGACATTGAATTCAAGTCCGCCAATCTTCTCTACCTTTTCAACTTCCTTTGGATAATTGTCAAAATCCGATCGTCCAACCATTTTATCGCCAAGACCAAGCGCATAGGCAACCTCTGTATTACTTGGAATTAATGAAACAATACGCTTAGGCTGCTCTTTGATTTCGACTGTTTTACCAGCTGCATCTTTAATCGAGACAGGAAATGCCGCAGCCGCTGTTTCGTTATTTTGTGAACTCTTTGCTTTATGATCTGTCTCAGCACCTGCACATCCTGCTAAAACACCCATCACAAGCAATAGCGATAGCCAAATGGCCGTTAACTTTTTCATGAATGAACCCCCTGGTTTATGTACTGCTTGACGTCATCTCTTCCGTCAATTCTTTTCTAATTTCGGGAATATTATACTACAGTGCAGATAGGTTGTATATGTGATTTCTAAAAGCGTCTTTTTCGTTCTTACTAAAAGAAAAACAGCCTCCGAAAAGACTGTTTTTCACTCATCTATCAATTGATTTGTTCCCCATTGATGACGACTTTCTGAAAAGAAGGAGATACTGCATGCTCCAAAGAAAGTGGATACGTCACATGATCTATGACACAATTTTTCATATTGAAGTGTGTAACGGGGGAATGTGAGTAGGCGGCTATTTTCACACCATATCGTCCGCCGCTGCTTTTCAGTCCTTCTACTTCAATATGACGCACAACAGGACGATGTGGACCCGCATCCCCTTCCTCATACATCATGTCGATACAGACCACTTCATGCTTTAAGCTTTTGACTGTGTTGTTTTTAAAGTAAATATGTTCAATGGTACCGCCTCTGACAGAGTTGGTTTTAATACGCAGTGCCCGGTCAAGGTTCGGACTATCCATTACATTATTCTCTGCATATACATACCTGACCCCGCCAGAGATTTCACTCCCGATCGTCACTCCGCCGTGTCCATCACGCATCTCATTTCTACGAATGACAATGTTTTCAGATGAAACCCCTATTCTCCGCCCGTCCTCGTTTCTGCCAGATTTGATGGCAATACAATCGTCTCCATTATCAAAATAACAATCTTCAATGAGCACATTCCGGCAAGACTCCGGATTAACACCATCTGTATTTGGTCCATGCCCGATGATATGGACTCCACGGACGATGACATTTTCACTTAGCACAGGATGAATTTGCCACATCGGTGAATCCTTCACTGTCACTCCTTCAATGAGAACTTGCTGGCATTGGTAGGGCTGGATAAAGCTTGACCTTAAATAATGGCCTTCTCCAAACACTCTTTCTTCTACTGGTATCCTCTTTTCAGCCATTTCAAATAGAAGCTGCCGATCCCGGTCCTGAGACGGCTGGCCATTCGTGCCATACTTCCAAGGCCACCAATGATGTTCATCCCCTCTGCCATCAAGCGTTCCAGCTCCTGTGATGGCGATATTTTCTGCATGGTGTGCATAAATGAGAGGTGAATAATTATAAAGCTCAATCCCTTCATATCTTGTCAGTACAATCGGCAGATAATCCTTTGGATCTTGGCTGAATGCCACATAGGCTTTCTCATGCAAATGCAGCTCTACATGACTCTTCAATTCTAGAGCACCTGTCACAAACGTCCCTTCTGGAATCAGCACACGTCCCCCTTTCAAACGGTGCGCATCATCAATCGCAGACTGGATAGCATCTGTTGAAAGCTCTATCCCTTTCCCATCTGCACCATAATGAACCACATTAAATTCACGATCAGGGAACAGCGGCGCTTTTATCTGCTTTAACACTTGATCGATTCCGTTTGCTTTTTTGTCTTTCTTCTCTTGCCTTGCTAAACGCGTGAGTCCGATTCCTGTGAGTACCGTTCCTGCTGTGATATACATCAAATCCCGCATTTTAAACACGTTCTCATCCCCCAGTCGCCTTAAAGTGTGACACCTGTTTTGAAAATAGCCAGCTCTCTAAAATTGTTTTTTTCATGATTTAATAGCTTTCCGCTCGCCACATCAATGACAGTTGAAATGAATTTTTCTAATACAACATCTTCTGGTACATCTTCAAGCAGTTCTCCCGCATTAAAGTCAATCCAGTGCTTTTTTGTTTCATATAAGGCTGTATTCGTCGAGACTTTCATTGTAGGGACAAACGTACCAAATGGTGTCCCTCTGCCTGTTGTAAAAAGGACCAACTGACAGCCGGAAGCAGCAAGTGCGGATGAAGCAACCAAATCATTACCTGGCGCACTTAATAAATTCAGGCCCTTTCGCTTCAGCAATTCCCCGTATCTCAATACATCTTGAATTTCAGAAGTCCCTGCTTTTTGTGTACAGCCGAGAGATTTATCCTCTAATGTCGAAATTCCACCAGCTTTATTTCCTGGGGAAGGATTTTCATATACTGGCTGTCGATGATCCATGAAGTATTGTTTAAAGTCATTGATCATTTGCACAATATTGTCGAAAGTCGCTTCTGATTCCGCTCTCTCCATTAAAATCGTTTCAGCTCCAAACATCTCGGGCACTTCTGTTAACACTGTCGTGCCGCCTTGAGCAACAATAAAATCGGACAGCCTTCCTAAAAGCGGATTTGCGGTAATGCCGGAGAATCCATCTGATCCTCCGCACTTCAAGCCGATTTTCAGCTCAGATAACGGGATCTCTTCACGGTGATCTTCTTTCGCCGCATCATAAATTTCCTTGAGTAAAGCGACTCCCGTCTCAATCTCATCTCCTACTTCTTGGCTTCTTAAAAATTTCACTCTCTCACGGTCATATTCACCTAATGTGGACTGAAAATCTTCAATATCATTATTTTCACAACCAAGTCCAAGGACGAGCACCCCTCCAGCGTTAGGATGCTTCACGGCATTTTGTAAAATGGTTTTTGTATTTTCATGATCGTCCCCAAGCTGGGAGCATCCATAATTGTGCTTTAATACGAGAGCTGTTTCAAACGGATGGATGTTTCCGCCCATTTCAGCGGTGAATATTTGGATGATTTGATCGGCAATGCCATTCACGCATCCAACGGTTGGGACAATCCAAAGCTCATTGCGAATCCCGCTTTCCCCATTTTTTCGTTTATATCCTTTAAATGTAAGATTCGTTTTTTCATAGGGGTTGTCTGTGAATGAAGGCTCGTATTCGTAATCGAGCTTTCCTGATAGATTGGTTTTGATATTATGCGTATGCACCCATTCTCCAGCAGAAATGGCAGTCGTTGCATGCCCAATGGGGTAGCCATATTTCATGATATTCTCTCTTTGCTTGATATCAGCCAAAGCAAACTTATGACCTTTGGGAACGTTCTCTTTTAAGACAACAGAGTGTCCTTGATGGCGCAGCTCATCCCCTTGCTCAAGCACTTTTAAAGCAATACCGACATTATCTGAAGGGTGAATCACAATAAAATCTTTCATGCCTTCTCCCCCTGACTTTCATATTGATGATGCAGCATTCGTTGAACAGCCGCTCTCATCCCTTGCTCCTGTATGAAGGTAAGCTGATCAGCTACAGCGTGACTCAAATCATCTACATCCGTTAAATTTCTCCCCCATAATGGCTCACATGATAGAATCCTGGCTGCGATCGCTTCATTGGATTGGTTCTCCCCTTCCCAGGCTTCCTTCATGAATGCCATTACAGTCTCATCATCCTTTATCCTTTCTGCATATGCTCTGTAAAAATAAATGAGACTGCTAAGTGAAAACACGAGTTTCATTGGCAGCTGTTTCTTTTGCTCAACATAATCAAGCAATGACGGAAGAACTCGGGTTCGGAACTTGGATATACCATTGAGCGCAATATCGAGCAATTGATGCTTCACAAATGGATTGCAAAAACGATCCCAAACCGATTGTGTATAAAGAAGAAGCTCATCTTGAGAGAGCTCAAGCCCTGGCAGTACTTCCTCCTCCAGCATACGCCGGATGAACGGACCAACATGCTTGTCATCCACAGCTTCTTTTACAGTTTCTATACCACATGAGTAAGCGATTGGCACCATTGCTGTATGTGCACCATTTAAAATTCGTACCTTGCTCATGCGATAAGGCGCAATATCTTCTACAAAAAGGACATTTAATCCTGCTTTTTGAAAGGGAAGCTCTTTTTGTACGAAGGCAGGTGCTTCAATAACAAAGAGGTGATAATATTCTGCCGTGACAAGCAACTCGTCGATATACCCATCTTCCTTTTGGACAATTTCAGCTGCTTCCTTAGAAAACCCAGGAACAATCCGATCCACAAGCGTATTACAAAACGTGTTGGCTTCCTTGATCCATGTGATAAACGCAGGCGGCAGGTTCCACTCAGCTGCCATGTCTATCACATATTCCTTCAAGCGGTCACCGTTATGTTCGACCAGTTCACATGGAAGGATGATCAGCCCTTTTTGTTCATCTCCAGTAAATGCTTTAAACCGGTGATATAAGAACGCCGTCAGCTTTCCTGGAAAACTGGCTTGCGGTCGATCCTCCAAGCGATCCTCCTTTCTGAGCATAAGTCCTGCCTCTGTCGTGTTTGAGAAGACAAAGCGGAGATCGGGGTTTTCAGCTACGTATAAAAAACCATCGTAATCCGTATACGTACTGATTCCTCTGCTGATCGATTGAATGATCATGCGCTCATTCATTTCTTGCTGGTCATGATAGCCCTGTATACATAAAGTATATAAGCCATCTTGTTCATTTAAAGCCGCAACGGATCCTTTTCGCGGAGGAACAACAACAGCTCTTCCTTTAAAATCTGTGCAGTCGTTCAGCTTCTGGATGTGCCAATTAATAAATCCTCGCATAAAATTCCCTTCACCAATCTGTAAAATCGTTTCCGGATATTCAGGCACAGGGTACATGGCTTTTGATAAACGTTTCAAATGGATTCCCCTCTCTTCGTGATATGCACACGTGAACATTTATCTTTAAAAGGTGCTGATTACTGCACCTTTTTGACTGAATCTCTGATCATCAGCTCTGTGTGGACATAGATTTTTTCCATATGATCTTCTTCCTGCTCTTCACCGTTTATGACTGATAGGATGGCTTCTGCTCCAAGTGCACACATTTTTTCGATAGGCTTTTTTACCGTTGTCAGTGCAGGCGTGGTGTAGGATGAGAATGCTATATCATCAAAACCGATAATAGAGATATCACCTGGACACGTCTTGCCTTTTGCATATAAAGCATTCATCGCACCAATGGCCATGTCATCGTTAGAGCAAAAAAGCGCTGTTGGCGGATGATCAAGGGTCAGCAGGGATTCCATTGATTCATAGCCGCTTTTCATGTGGTAGTCACCTGTGATCATATATTCTTTCTTCATAGGAATATGGTGATCAATTAACGCTTGGAGAAAGCCGGCTTTTCTCTCCTGAGTCGATTTAAAGCCTTCTTTTCCTTCAATGATGGCGATTTGATGATGGCCTTGCTGAATGAAATAGTGCGCTGCCTGATATGCTCCTTGACTATCATCTGCTAATATATTCATCACTTCATTACTTTCTACACGGCGATTCAGCACAATGATTGGAATGCCCTGTTTCTTGACATGATGGATAAACGCTTCATCGTGCTCGCTTTGACTCATAAGCAAAATGCCATCGTAGCGCTGTTTATGAATGGTTGTGTAATCGTGAAAGTCGTCAATTCCCCTTACAAACAGATTATAATGCTCAGTCATCACGCTATTGACGCCCTTTAACGCATCTACAAAGAAGCTTGAAGATGTGCCTTCTGTTAAACTCGTAAAAAACAGACCGATTGTAAACGATTTTTGTGATACAAGGCCTCTGGCATGGACATTCGGTGAATAATTCAGCTGTTTTGCAATCGACAAAATCTTTTGTTTTGTCTTCTCTTTAATAAAAGGACTATTATTCAAAGCCCTTGATACCGTAGTATGAGAGACGTTTGCCAATTTTGCTATGTCTTTAATTGTGACTGTCATGCTATTCCGCCTTTTATGATTTTTTTCCATCTTATCATAAAACCGCTTTCATTTTCTTACCTTTTTCCTCATGTGATTTTACTTTGATGCTGGAGCTGCTTTGCCCGGTCAAATTGAAAATATTGCTTGGCATTTTCATAGCTGATTCCTTTCACGATCCCCCCTAACAGCTCAAGGTCATAGGGGACTTCTCCTTTTTCTACCCAATCTCCGATGATATCACAAAGCAGTCTTCGGAAATATTCATGCCTTGTATACGACAAAAAGCTTCGTGAATCAGTCAGCATCCCGATGAAACGGCTGATCAGTCCAATACTGGAAAGAGCCATCATCTGCTCTGTCATTCCTTGCTTCGTATCATTAAACCACCAGGCTGTGCCGTGCTGCATCTTCCCCGGTGTCTTCCCGTCTTGAAAGCTTCCAGCCAATGTTGATATCACCACATTGTCCCTAGGATTCAAGGAATAGAGAATGGTGTTTGGCAAAGCATCTTCTTGTTCTAAACGATCTAATATTCGGCAAAGCGGCTTTGCAATGTCCTCATCATTCATCGCATCATACCCCGTATCTGGTCCGAGCCGCTCAAACATTTTTGTATTGTTGTTTCTAAGCGCATTGATATGAAGCTGCATCGCCCAGCCACGCTCACAGTATGCCTGACCTAGCATAATGAATGTCTCTGTTTTAAACTTGATCTTCTCTTCTTCCGTCAATGGATGACCAGACATTCTTTTATGAAAGATGGTCTCCACTTCTTCTTCTGTCGTTTCTTCATATGTCATTTCATTTATAGCATGATCTGAGATCAAACAGCCGTGTTCATGGAAGAAATCAATTCTTGCACGGAGTGCTTTTAAGAAGTCTTGGTAGGATTGTATTGGAGTAGCTGAAACCTCTGCCAGCTCGTGAACATATTTTGCAAACAGATCATTCGCTATATCGAGTGCTTTATCAGGTCGAAACCCTGGGAGCACTTGTACAGAGAATTCCTCTTCCCGCAGTTTTTGATGATAGTGAAGCGAATCGACCGGATCATCTGTTGTCACAACGGTTTCAACGTTTGATTTCACAATGAAGTCCCTCGCACCAAATCCCTCTCCTTGCAGCTTTTCATTGACTTTCCGCCAAATAATGTCTGCGTTTTTTTCGTTTAATAGGTCTTCGGCTTCAAAATATCGTCTCAGCTCTAGATGAGTCCAGTGATAGAGTGGATTTCCAATGGTCATGGGTACGGTCTTCGCCCACGCCAAAAATTTCTCATGATCTGATGCATCCCCCGTAATGTGCGTTTCAGGGATGCCATTTGCTCTCATGGCACGCCATTTGTAATGATCTCCATAAAGCCATGCTTCGGTGATATTTTGGAAGGTTTTATTTTCATAGATGTCTTTAGGACTTAAATGACAATGGTAATCTATAATTGGAAGGTCCTTTGCAAACTCATGGTATAGCTTTTCCGCCGTTGGACTGTTTAGTAAAAACTGCTCATCTAAAAAGGCTCTCATCAAACTCCCCCATCCCTCTTATCGTATGAAAAATAATTTGTTCACGTTAACAATTTAATTGTAATCGTTTACAAAGTTGATTTCAATCCTAAAACAGGAAAAAACGATCTCCTTAAGAAAGGGAAATCGTTTTTTGCCTATTTTACAGAAGGTGATTTTTTTAGGATAATCGCAATAGTTGTTCCAGCACCTAGTTCGCTTTCCACTTGAATATCACCGTCATGCAGCAAAACAAGCTCTTTTGCTATTGCCAGCCCAAGTCCTGTTCCATTCGTTGGGTCATTTGTATTTGTCCCTCTGTAGTAGCGGTTAAATAAGTGATCTACCGTTTCTTGTGCCATTCCGCATCCGTTGTCTTTCATTTCGATCCGAACTTCTTCATTTGTTTCAGATAAAACAGCTGTAATATGAGTGCCTTTTTGGTTATGCTTGACTGCATTCGCCAGCAGGTTCTCAATCACTCGTCTGAACCAGGCTTTGTCGATCTCAAACATGACACCGTTTGTTTGATCTTCATTAGAGGATGAAAAATCCTCAGAAAAGGAGCTTCTTGAAAACTCGTCCATAATAGAGGCTAAAAATTCACCCAGCTCGACCGGCTTTCGATTAATAGGCAAGGCCCCATTTTTCAATCGGTACGTGAGGTTTAAATCCTCAATCAAGGTCGACATGTATTCTGATTTCTCACGAATCACCTGTCCCATTTCCATGACTTCTTCCTTGGACCATTGATATTGATCAGATTCAAGCATGAGCCCATAACCGTAAATCGTACTAAGAGGTGTTTTCAAATCATGCGACAATCCTGCAATCCATTCTTCCCTTGTGGTTTGAATTTTTCTTCGGTTTGCTTCATTCTCTTTTAATGTAAGCGTGAGCTGATCCATTGTTTTTAGGATATCCTCAAATAATCGGTATTCCCGCTTAATACGACCTTTTTTATTTTTACTGATTGGAATTCCTTTTCTATTTGTTGGTTCCTGCAATTTATTTCTAGATAAGAAAATCAGCCAGCGGATAATGTGATAGATCGGCAGACCATAGCGATACGAGTACCATAATGTCATGACGATAATAATAGTGAGTGCAAGACCTGCAATCAAGATGGTTCTATATTGATTTAAAGCATCTGTCTCTTTATCATACAATTCGTCTGGGCTATATACTTTGTTTGGTACCGAAACGATCAAATATAGACTTTTATTCACTCTGATATAAGATAGGTCACTTCTAAACTCCCAAGGCTTCGATTGGTACTTAAGCAATTCAACATCTGTTACGTTATGTTTCAAATCGTTTTTGGCTCGAATGCCTTTTAAGTATTTTCCTTCTTCATTAAACAGGTGTACCGATCCATTCATTCTTTTCAAGAACTCTATCGTTTCAAGCGAATATTGAGAAAGTGCAGCCAGATTTTTCTCATGCTGCTTAAGATAATTGGCTACCTTTGTGCTGTTCGTTTTGAACCCATATAACACGATAAAGCTTTCTTGATCAATCTCAATTGGCCAGAAGTACATCTTGTAATCTTTAAATTGTCTTTTTTCAAAGATCTTGATCATTTCATCCTTTTGATAGGATGTCGGAATATTTTTAGGAAGGTGATAGCTATATACGTTATGTTTTTTTGAATCAATCACTTGCAGCCAGCCGTCACGTTTTTTCACTGCTTGCTTGAGTTGATCTTCGGCTTCCATTTTGCCATCCTCGTTAAAATAGAGCCAGCTCATGAGTGTGTCCCCATCAGCCTTTGTTAAACCAGTTTCGGTCATATTCTCATAGTATTTTTTATAATATAGATTCTCAGTAAACGTATTCCCGATCAGCAGAATCGCAATGACGATAAACATCTGTCCGACAAAGTGAAAGAAAAGTTTTGTTCGTAAATTCATGAATTAATTAAGAACCTTCACAGGGTGCGGAATAAATTTATATCCCATACCACGGATGGTCACAATATATTCAGGCTGACTCGGATCTAACTCGATCTTTTCTCTCAGCTTTCGAATATGAACCATGACGGTGTTGTTATCACCATACGACGGGACGCCCCATACTTTCTCATAGATTTGATCTTTTGAAAGAACCACATTCGGATGATCACAAAAGTACTTCAGCAAGGATAGAAGCTGAGCTGAGCATGCCGTCATCTCTCCTCTCACTTTCAGTTCGGCTGAATGAGGATGATATGAGAAATGGGCATATTCATATTGGTTTTGAGCCTCTTCTTGCTCTTCCTGTAAGGAGATATATGTTCGGTTTAAGTGAGCCTTAATTCTAGCCACAAGCTCTAGCGGATTAAATGGCTTTGTAATGTAATCATCTGCCCCCTGCGCAAAGCCGGTCAGTTTATCTACATCAGACGTTCTTGCAGTTAAATAGAAAATGGGTGCTTTCGTATATTTTCTCATTTCAGGAAGAACATCAAAGCCAGACTTACCAGGCATCATCACATCTAGAAGTAAGAGGTGGATGTCCTCGTTTTTGACAACATCTAATGCTTCATCTGCATGGTAGGCTTTATAAATATGCTTGAATCCTTCTTTTTTTAATACGCGTTCAACCATTTTTACAATTGCTTCTTCGTCATCTGCAATCAATATTTTTGCTGTTTCCACGCATCTCTTTCCTTTCTAGCTATGATCTCTAACCGTATATTACCATTGTCTAAAGTAAAAAAGTACCTCTTTTCTGCATAAAAGCGAAAAAATATCAACTGGAGAAAATGGCAGTACTAGGAAGTTTCAGAGACGCAAAAAAACTCGGCTATTCCACCGAGTTCCTTTTACTTCTATTATCCATTCACAGCTTCTAGCTTTCTTTCATGATTCATTAAGTCATATGTTAAACAGATCGGCTTATTTGTTCTAGGATCAAGTACAATTTCTGCATCAATGTGGAATACCTGACCAAGCACCTCTTTGGTCATGACCTCATGAGGCGTCCCATCTTTGATGACTTTTCCTTGATTGAGGGCAATCATGTAATGAGAAAAACGTGCCGCATGATTCAAATCATGAATGACCATCAACACAGTTCGTCCCTGCTCTCTGTTTAACCGTTCTAACAGCTGAAGAATCTCGAGCTGATGTGCAAGATCCAAATACGTCGTTGGCTCATCTAATAGAAGCAGTTCTGTTTCCTGGGCAAGTGCCATCGCAATCCATACACGCTGACGCTGTCCACCGGAAAGTGCTTCAATTGGCCGGTCATGAAAAGCGATCATGCCCGTTTCCTCAAGTGCCCATCTGATGATTCGTTTATCTTCATTTGATAAGCGACCAAATCCATTTTGATGCGGGAAACGTCCATATGACACAAGCTCATACACTGTCAGTCCGCTTGGTGCTTCGGGCGTTTGCGGTAAGATCGCCATTTGTTTTGAAATTTCTTTTGTAGGCGTTTGATGAATAGCCTGGCCATTTAAGTAAACAGCGCCTTGATGGGACTTCATGATCCGGGACATTGTTTTTAAAATCGTTGATTTCCCGCATCCATTCGGCCCGATCAGTGTTGTCACCTTGCCTTTTGGGATACTGATATTTAAATCATCTACAATCAAACGGTCCTGATAACCGATACAAAGCTTTTCTGTTTCGAGCGATTTCATATGTTTTTCTCCTTCCTCATTAGTTCGTTTTCATCAATAAGTAAATGAAGTAAGGTGCGCCTAAAGCAGAAACGACAAGGCCAACTGGCACCTCTGATGGTGCAAGTATGACGCGGCCAAGTGTATCTGCCAGTAATAATAACAGTGCGCCAATCAACGCGGAGGCCGGTATCATTCCTTGATGTTTTGGCCCAACAAGCTTTCTCGCCAAGTGCGGTGCGGCTAACCCTAGGAACGAGATACTACCTGCAACAGCGACACTTGCACCTGCTAATGCAACGGCAATCAGCATCAGAAAGCTTCTTTCTTTATGAACCGAAATCCCTAAGCCATAGGACAGCTGGTCACCTAAATTCATGATATTTAAGTAGCGTGCTCTCACAAGCGCTAACACAAGGAAAATGAGCATCCATGGAAGAACAGACAGGACATACGTCCAGCTTGAGCCCCAAATGCTTCCTGATAACCACACGATGGCTTGGTTAAAATCATTTGGGCTCATTTTTAATTGAATGACCACAATTGCTGCTGAAAACGCAGCATTAACGCCAATTCCCGTTAAAATCAATCGAACAGGTGTGATGCCTTTTTTCCACGCTAACACATAGATGAGAAATGCAGCAAAGCCTGCACCTGCAAATGCGAAAAGCGGCAGTACAAAAATCGTCAAATTACCTAAGTTCGACATCGTGCCTTGGAATGCAAAGATAAAGAGCACAACGGCAAATCCTGCGCCCGCATTCACACCAAGAATACCGGGATCAGCCAAGCCGTTTTGAGAAACACCTTGCCAGATAGCTCCTGATACAGCGATGGAAGCACCAACAAGTAAAGCGATGATCATTCTTGGAAGTCTGAATTCGAACAGCACAAGCTCATCCATTTCACTTCCGAATCCAAAAAATGTTTTCAATGTATCTATCGGAGAAATACGAATTTCTCCGGTATTTAAACTAATCAAAAATACCGCGACGATGGCTAAAAAGATCATCAGCATCGTTCGTTTATATTTCTTTTTCTTTGCCTGCTGCACCATTTCCATTTAAATTCCGCTCCTTTCACGTCTAGCTAAATATAAGAAGAAAGGAACGCCTATAATCGCAGTAATGGCACCGACTGGCGTTTCAAATGGAGCATTGACTAGCCTTGCAGCAATGTCTGCATAAATTAACAAAATGGCACCTAAAATAGCTGAGCAAGGGATAATCCATCGATAGTCAACTCCGACCAAGAATCTAGTGACATGGGGAATGACAAGCCCGATAAAACCAATTGAGCCTGCCACCGACACAGCAGCACCGGTTAAAAGAATTACGACCAATATTCCTAGCACCTTGACCGTTTTCGTATACTGCCCGAGCCCTTTAGCCAATTCATCACCTAAGCTCAGTACAGTGATCGAGCGAGCAAGGATCATCGCAATCAAAAGTCCTGCAATAGCGACTGGAATAATGACCTGAATGTTGCTCCAATTCACACCTGCAACGCCGCCCGCATACCAAAAGCTCATGTCCTGAGCGACATCAAACCGGATGGCAATTGCTGAAGAGATGGAGCTTAAAAGTGCTCCAACCGCCGTACCCGCTAGTGCGAGCTTCACTGGGGTCAGTCCTCCTTTAGACAGAGTACCGACACCAAACACAATAGATGCACCGAGTGCGGCTCCAGCAAATGACCAAAGAATTAATGTGAAAGAAGATTGGCCTGGGAAAAATGCAAATGCTATCGCAATCGCAAATGCAGAGCCATTTGTCACACCCATAATTTCAGGAGACGCAAGCGCATTTCTTGTCATCCCTTGCATGATGGCACCAGATACAGCTAAAAAGGCACCGACGAGTGCAGCCCCAACTGTACGCGGCAGCCTCAATTCCCGAATGATTTGATGTGAAGTTTGTTGTGGATCAAATTGAAAAATGGCTTCCCATACCGTGTGAAGATGAATATTTGCTGCTCCTAATGATACCGATAAAAAAAGACCAAATGCTAAAGCGATAATTCCTATGATGACAACAGCTGCTGTTCCAAAGGGTTTCGTGACAATATCCATTACATCGTCCTTGGCTGGCAGCTGTTTATTCGATTGTGAGCCCAAAACCAGTCTCTTCCTTTCCGTTCATATCTATTCCTCATTAGTGATAATGATTATCAATCTCGAAGTCTAGTATATCATTTTCTTTTCTTTTTGAAATCATTGTTCTGAACATTTTCTTTATTTTCATCAAAAAACCGGGAGAAACTTACCATTTTTCTTTAGGTCCTAAAATAGCCGATGCATTTTTCATCCCATCATGTTACGATATAATTGAAATTGAGAATCATTATCAAAAGAAAGTGAATAGGAGAGAATCTTTGTGAAAAAACGATCGGGATTTCTTTTGATTTTCTTAGCCGTTCTTATGCTTTTTACAGCTGCTTGCGGCAGCACTTCAAATAAAAAATCTGGCGCCAACCAGAATGACACAATCACCTATCAGGATGTCAAAGGTGAGGTCAAACTCCCTAAAGATCCGAAACGAATTGTGCTTCTGGCGGAAAGCTACTATGGAGACCTCGTGACACTTGGCAAGACGCCAATTGCTGCAACTGCACCCATCTTTAAAAACCCTTTCTATAAGGGAAAAACGGATGGTGTCAAAAACCTTGGACCAACCCCTTCTGTCGAAAAGGTAGCGGCTTTGAAGCCAGATATGATTATCGCTTGGGGAGAAGACGAGAAATTTGATCAATACAAAAAAATTGCTCCAACCGTTGCAATTAAATACAATCAATATTCCTTTAAAGATCAGCTAAAAGAATTCGGTAAAATGACAGGTACACCGAAAAAAGCAGCAGAATGGATCACAAAATGGGATACAAAAATAGCTGAGGTAAAGCCTAAAGTAACAAAAGCGGTCGGCAGCAAAACCGTTTCAATCGTGTCGCCTTTTGATAAAGGTATTTATATCTTTGGAAACACCTTTGCGCGCGGAGGCGAAATTATTTATGACGAGCTGAAATTACGTGCGCCAAAGGCAGTTAAAAAAGACGCTATCGACAGCGGTGTCGGCTATGCAAACATTTCCCTTGAAAAGCTGCCAGAATACGCAGGCGACTATATTTTCACTAGTCCATGGAGTGGTTCAAAAAGTAAAGGAGACCAAGTGTATGAAAGCAGCATTTGGACATCACTGCCTGCTGTACAAAATAAACACGTATTTGAAATCGATCCTGTCGGGTACTTCTTTAATGACCCAGTGTCACTAGAAGGACAGCTTGAGTTTATTGTGGACCGATTAACATCCGCATCATAAAAAAACGTTTCTCCATTTCTGGAGAAACGTTAAAATTATTCTGTTCCTTTGGCGAATCCTTTTGACATGAATGGATAAAGCAAAATACCTACTAAGAACAGACCGATGCCAAGTCCAAATGTTTTCAAATCAGCTGTGCCTGAAATAATGACCCAAGCGGAATACCCCATCGCAACAAGCGCAATGATTCCGTCTCTTGTTCGCTTCCCTTTTTGAAGATCATACGTGTCACCTTGCATGATGACCTTAAAACTATAGATCGAAGACACAATATACGGAATGAGATACGCAAGTGTCGCTGATGTCGTTAAAAAGGTAAAAGCTTCATTAATCGTACGGGACATCACGGAGAAAATAAACAGTTGTGACATGATATTTGTAACCGTCAAAGCAAAAACAGGACTGCCTTTTTTGTTTGTTTTTGCAAATACTGCTGGGAAATCGCCAGCCTTTGCTGCTTGATACGGTACTTCTGAACCAAGTAAGATCCAGCCAAGCATCGAGCCAAATAAACAAATGATCGCAAGCAGTGCCATGACTATTCCGCCAGCCGGTCCAATAATGAGCTGAAGCACGTCAACGAATGGTTTATCTGAGCCTTGCAACTGATCATGCGGCAGGACGCCCATTGTAATCAATGTAATAATCATGTAGATGGAAAGTGCGATTAAAAGACCTGTAATCGTTGCACGTTTCACATCGCGCTGCGAGGATGCTCTCCCTGATAAAATCACAGCTGATTCGATGCCAATAAATGCCCATAGTGTGGAAATGGCCGCATGATGAATTTGGCCTCCAAGTCCCAGCACTCCTTCGCCTTCTGCTGCAACTGGGAAGTAATAATGTTCAAATAATGCCGTTTGGAATGCAAATAATCCCGCAACAATAAAAAGGACGAATCCAAGTACCTTTGAAAAGGTCGTAATAAAGTTTAACTTACTTGCAGCACTTAAGCTTGTAATTAAGATAGTATGTGTTCCCCAGAGAAGAATGGTACATACAATAAAGGTTGTCAGCTGACCAAGTGTGATCGCTTCTTTTCCAAAGGTGAAAATCTCCGTCTTCACGGTGAGAATAGGGAAAAATGTCGTTAAATAACCGGCAAGACTCGTAATAATTGCGACATTACTAATCCAGCTTGCCACCCAATATCCCCAAACCATTGTAAAACCGGCCGCTTTCCCTTTTTTCGGATCGTTAAAAAGTGCTCTTGCATAACTTTGTGGTCCAGCCGTCAGCTGCGGCTTATGAATGGACAAATGCCCAAAAACAAGTGCAATCATCAGCACACCGCCACCTGTGACAAGCCATGCCATCGTCACACCTAAAGGACTGGCATGCTGGGCAAGTGTACTTGGCAGCATAAAGATGCCTGACCCTACCATATTTCCGACGACAAAAGCCGTCAATAACCAAAAACCCCATTTTTTTGTCTGTTCCATTTCCGTACCTCCGTTATATTCACTTCGGACCAGACCCGGCAGTATCTTCATTGATATATTTGTGAAGCAATGACTTGTATTCTTTATGTTCATCATGGGTCACTTTCTTAACAGCATACCCTTATCTTAGATACTCAGAACATAAAAAAAAGCCTGAACAACAGTCCATGCTTTTCAAAACATACACCTTGATCTCCGGATAGCCCTCCACGCTTCAAAGACGTGGCAGTCCTGCATTTATTCAATGCAGACCCAGCATAAAGAAAGTTGGAGCTCTCTCTACACTTCGGCGCTGATGCCTTTTTTCTCATGATCTTCGATTCCATCTCTCCCATGAGTGACTCATCATCCGCGCAACCTCTACCTCACTGAGACATAGCGTGAGGATTTCTATTCATTTTTACTACACGAAGGTTATCAAACATTCTCACATCTGTCAAAGGGAAAAACATAGAAAAAAGGCAGAGGATCATTACTCTGCCTATTACCTGCTTATTGATCGTTGTTTTTCTTCTTTTGTACAGCTTCCTGAAGCGGATCGCCTGCTAGCTCTTTGCTTGCTTCTTCTAACAGCTGATCAACCTGCTTGTGGTCTTGCTCGCTTTTCGCCTTTTTATCCTTTTGGAAAAATGACATCGCTGTTTCCTCCCTTTTCATAAAATGCGGTTGCCTGTTTAATTTGTGCTACAGTGCGCCTCATTATACAAGGTGGAAAGGCTCAATCATCATGAAAGGTCTGTCTCATTTTTTGCAAATACGTCAAAAAGGTCTTTAAGTCTTCCTTTGTGAAGTCTGACATCATATGCTGAATCACCTTTCCGAAAAGACGTGTATGCTTTTCATAAATCGCTACCCCTTTTTCCGTAGCTTCTAACCGGACTAGCGTGGGGTCGTCTTTGTCACGTTCTCTCTGAATATAGCCCTGCTCACATAATTTATTGAGTGCAATGGAGGCTGCACCTGGGTTTAAGGAGAGTCTTTGTTTCAGCTCTTCGGCATGTGATACTTTGCCTTGTATCAAAATAGAAAGAGCATATATCTGCGGTGGCGTGATGTCTTTTTCTAACTCAAGTAACTTGCGGTTTAATTTACGGCTGACTTCATAATGTACGAGAACAATTTCTTTTAAAATGTCTGCATTACTCATCCGAATCGCATCCTTATCGTTAGTATCAACATGACTTCCCCCTTATTATAGAATGTTTTTCCAATCAGCCAACCCTTTTGTCCTCTTTTTCTTTAGAAATAAGCCTTGCTGAATGAATTCACCCTTGATATAGTGAGTACTTGAACAAAAGATAGAACAGGAGTACGCATCATGACAGGAAAAACACACATTATGGGCGGAATCGCCGCCTCAGCGGCCGTCGCCTACTACTACGGACTCGACCCAGTCATCATGGCTGCAGCTGGATCAGCAGGTGCTCTGATCCCCGATCTTTGCCATACAAAAAGTAAAATCGGCAGAAAATTTCCGCTGCTCTCGACACTAATCAGCAGCGTGTTCGGTCATCGCACGTTTACACACAGTTTATTATTTCTGCTGATCATTTATTTTCTCGCGACAACATACATTCCAAATGACAGCTTAAGTACCGGTTTACTCGTTGGAATGGCGAGCCACCTTATCCTTGATGCAGGAACAGTGAACGGCATTAAATTTTTATTTCCAGCTTCCATTAAAGTGCGTCTCCCCTTCTATGTCAAAACAGGCAGCACAGGAGAACAAGTCGTACTAGCTGCTCTCACCGTCATCACCTGCTATTACATCGCCGTCATCTGCGGCATATCTATCCCAATCCAGTTCTAACAGAATAAAAAAAGAGTTTTGCGAAAAAGACAGGATATGAATTGATCATTCCTCATTTTTTTAGTAGGTTTAAGATAAGTGTTTTTGCCTTGCAGCTGAATACAGAATGGTGAGGAGATACATAAATGAAAGCGTTTTTCAAAAATCACTGGTTTTTAGTGTATTCCATCCTTTTCATGTGGATGAAAACATACATCATTTATCAATTCGGATTTCACATACGAACGGCCAATCTGTTTCATGAATGGCTGCTTTTGATCAATCCACTTAGCTTTTTGCTCCCTTTGTTTGGGATTGCTCTTTTTTTAAATGAAACCAACCAAAAGGTTTTTTTATTGACCGCAAATTTTATTCTAACGGCGATTCTCATCTCGAATACGATCTTTTATGGTTTTTATATTGATTTCATTACCATTCCCGTGTTATTCCAAGCGAAGAACATGGGAGATATGGGCAGCAGTATGACGGAATTATTCCACCCGCTCTTTGTGCTGATGCTCATTGATTTTGTGGTACTGGCATGGCTGCTCAAGCGCAAACCATTAGCCCCAAAAGCGTCATTCAAGACGATCAAAACGTATTATGCGGTCTGCTGCAGCTTCTTATTGTTTCATGTCAGCTCAGCTATGATGGATCACCCTCGATTTCTGACAAGCTCTTATGATCGTGAAGTCATTGTCAGAAACCTCGGGCTTTTCCAATTTCATCTGTATGACGGTGCTGCCCAAACGGCACGCATTGGACAAAAGGCCTTTGCAGATGAAGATACGCTTTCTACTGTAGCAAACTACACAAAGGCTGATTACAGCGCACCAAACGAAGAGTATTTTGGACTTGCTAAAGGCAAGAACGTTGTGTTCATTTCACTTGAATCGACGCAGCAATTTGTCATGAATCAAAAGGTGAATGGACAATCCATCACTCCCTTTTTAAATCAACTGGCTAAAAAGAGTTTTTATTTTGATGAATTTTATCAGCAGACAGAGCAGGGGAAGACGTCGGATTCAGAGTTTATTGTCGCTAATTCCCTCTACCCTTCTAGCAGCGGCGCTGTCTTTTTCACAGCGAGTGACAACGAATATGACACGTTATACAAGCAGTTGAAAAAGGAAAACTATCAATCCGTCCAATTTCATGCGAATAATAAAACGTTTTGGAATCGTGATGTGATGTATGAATCGCTTGGAATTGATCGTTTTTATGATGTCGATTCATATCATGTCAATGAACGGAATTCAACTGGCTGGGGCTTAAAAGATATCGACTTCTTTGATCAATCCATTGATCATTTAAAAAAGTTGAAGCAGCCTTATTACAGCACATTCATTACACTGACCAATCATTTTCCATTTGAAATTGACCCGAAGGATCAGTTTATTGATGAATATGATTCGTCCAGTACCATTTTAAACCGCTATGTGACGACCGTCCGCTATCAAGATGAAGCGGTTAAAATGTTTTTTGACCGTATGAAAGAAGAAGGATTGTATAACAATACGATGTTTGTCCTCATGGGTGACCACTATGGCATCTCAGAGGCACATCATGAGGCAATGGCACAGCTGCTCAATAAAGAGGAAATCACACCGTTTGATGCGGTCAAACTGCAGCGGGTACCCTTTTTGATTTACATTCCAGGTGTCACGGATCAAGCACCGCAGACCATTTCTGAAACAGCTGGTCAAATGGACGTAAAGCCGACACTTCTTCACTTACTTGGGATTGAAACGAAGGATGCCATTCAATTCGGCAATGATTTATTTTCAAATGAACGTACGCCTTTCGCTGTACTGAGAAACGGGAACTTTATTACAGATGATTATCTCTATACAAAGAACACCTGCTATGATCAAAAAACAAAAGAACCTGTTGAACAGGATGAGGTGTGTCAGCCTTATATCGAAAAAGCCAATAAAGAGCTTTCCTTATCAGACAAAGTGATCAATGGGAATTTGCTGCGTTTTTATCAGAAGTAAACAGGATAAAACGATCCCTTTTATCTTCACGCTGAAAGTCGCCATTTGGCGGCTTTTTCTTTTCTCTTTTTACTGAAAGCCTATGAATGCTCAAATAAGTTTGCTTATAATAAAGGGAACCACATGATATTGAATGATAAGAGGTGTGAACATGAAGTATACATTCTTAGCATTCATCTCCATATGTTTGCTCCTGAGTGGATGCCAAACAGAGATGATGCCATCTAATTCGAATAAAAAAACAGAGCTTGTGATTTCAGCAGCGGCAAGTCTTCAGGATGCACTAAAGGAAATTGAAGCCTCCTTTCACAAGCAACATCCGAATGTGTCATTAACGAATAACTTCGGGTCATCCGGCGCATTGAAGCAGCAAATCGCTCAAGGAGCAAAAGCGGATCTTTTTTTCTCAGCAGCTGAGGAGCCCTTCGATGAACTTGTTCAATCTGGAGACATTGATCAAGATTATATCAAGGACGCTATACAAAACGAGCTAGTCCTTATTGTGCCAAAAGATGGCTCTTCCTCTATTAAAAGCTTTCAAGACGTCCGGCACGTAAAAGGAAAGATTGCTCTTGGCACACCTGAATCGGTTCCTGCTGGTACATATGGCAAAGAGATCTTCACACAACTGAACATATGGGACCAAGTGAAAAAGAATGCTGTCTACGGCAAGGATGTGCGGCAAGTCCTAAGCTACGTCGAAACAGGAAATGTAGAAGCAGGTGTTGTGTATAAAACAGACGCCCTCGTTTCCAAAAAAGTAAAGATTGCAGCTGAGGCAAATCCGGACATGCACTCCCCGATTATGTATCCAGTAGGGATTGTAAAAGGGACAGAATATCTAACGGAAGCCAAGGTCTTTTTTCAATTCCTTCAATCTGATAAAGCCAAATCCATTTTTAAGAAATACGGCTTTCAAGTGTCGTAATGGCTATGCTGACTGAAGAATTTCTACCACCCATTTGGCTGTCCATTCAAGTGGCCATCGTCAGCGGACTGTTGGCCACTGTTTTTGGCACAACGGTCGGCTTTTGGATGACGCGAACAACTTTTAAAGGGAAAATGATTGTGGAAACGTTCCTGATGATGCCGCTCGTTCTCCCGCCAACAGTCGTTGGCTTTTTATTGCTCGTCGTATTCGGAAAACATAGTGTAATAGGGGGTGCGATTGAATGGATCTTCCATCAGCCGGTCATTTTCACATGGTGGGCGGCGGTCATTGCTTCGACAGTCGTGGCATTTCCGCTCATGTATCAATCAGCAAAGGCGGGCTTTTCTACAATTGAGTCAGATATTGAAGGGGCTGCAAAAGTTGATGGTGCTCATTCATTCCAAGTCTTTGCCTATATTACGGTACCTCTTGCCCTGCCATCCCTCTTGTCAGGCAGCATCCTTAGCTTTGCAAGAGCCCTTGGAGAATTCGGAGCGACCTTAATGTTTGCCGGCAATATCCCAGGGAAAACCCAAACACTCCCAACCGCTATCTATGTGGCGATTGATTCTGGACGCATGGAGCTTGCTTGGGCCTGGACGATTTGTATTGTGATCTTATCTTTTATTATGCTTTTGGCTGTGCGCAGAAGCAGTACATAAAAAATCCCCTTTCTCATATGAGAAAGAGGATTTTTTTCATTTATTCAAACCCAACCGTCATCGTCTCTGGATTCGAGCCGACGCGCTCGTTATTGTTTAACGCATCGATTTTTTCCATGTCTTCTTTGGATAGTTCGAAATCAAAAATATCTGCATTTTGTTTAATGCGTTCTTCGTTGATTGATTTAGGAATCGTCACGACGCCGCTTTGCAGATCCCAGCGCAAGATGACTTGCGCAACAGATTTGTTGTAGCGTGCAGCAATGTCCTTCAATACGTCATGATCTAATAGCTTTCCTTGCATCAGCGGAGACCACGCTTCAATTTGAATACCTTTTTCTTTTGCGTATTGACGCAGTTCGACAAGTGTCAGTTTCGGATGAAATTCAACTTGGTTCACGGCTGGAACAACCTCAGCATCTTTTAACAGCTCTTCTAAATGCTGAATGTAGAAGTTGCTGACGCCAATGGCTCTCACTTTCCCATCCTTGTAAAGCGTCTCAAGCGCACGCCATGTGTCTTTAAATGTATCTGCATTTGGGCCAGGCCAATGAATCAAATAGAGGTCTAAGTAATCAAGACCTAATCGATTCAAGCTTGCGTCAAACGCAGCCAGCGCTTTGTCATAGCCTTGATCCGTGTTCCATACTTTAGACGTAATGAACAAGTCTTCTCGTTTCACGCCAGATTCTTTAATCGCTTTGCCTACGCCTGTCTCATTTTTATAAACGGCAGCCGTATCAATACTGCGGTATCCGTTTCGTATGGCTGCTTTTACGGCATCTACCACTTGATTGCCGTCCTCCACTTTGAATACACCTAAACCAAACCAAGGCATTTCCACTCCGTTATTCAGTGTTACGGTATCATTCAAGCTTTTGACCATTTTAACAACCACCTTTTTCATAGATTCCATCTTTTTCATTATCTCACGTTGTCCATTAAAACTCTATTATCAGGCGTTTTTCTTCGCTTCGATGGCTAACAGCAAAGCACCTGTCATGCCGGCCTTGTCCTCAAGTCCAGGAGAGACAATGTATGTATCAAGCGGCGGCAGGTCTACATAATCATTGAGATAAGCAGCAAGCTTCTCTCGAATCAGTGGAAACAGCTGCTTTTGCTTCATGACACCCCCGCCCATCATGATGCGCTCTGGGCTTAAAATGAGCGAGTACTGCATCAGCGCCTGAGCCAAATAATCAGCTTCAAGTGCCCAAACTGATTCTTCCTCCGTGAGCTCTTTGGCAGATTTCCCCCACCTTTTCTCAATCGCTGGGCCAGCTGCCAGTCCTTCTAAACACGTCCCATGCGCTGGGCAGACTCCTTCAAACGGGTCTGATTCATGCTGCCTGACAAGGATGTGCCCCATCTCTGGGTGCGAATGACCGTGAAGAAGTTCGTTTTTTACAACAGCGCCAGCACCGATACCCGTACCGACCGTGATATACATACAGCTTTTCAGCCCTTTGGCTGCTCCTTTTGTTAATTCACCTAAGGCTGCCGCATTAACATCTGTTGTAAAGGATACTGGGACCCGTAATTGCTTCTCTAGTTCTGGAATGAACGGGTAATGCTTCCACTCTACTTTCGGCGTGTTCATGATATAACCGTAAGAAGGATCGTCTTTTTGAACACAGATTGGTCCAAAGGAGCCGACCCCTAATGCTTCAATGTCATGCTGCTCGAAAAATGGAATGAGCTTTTGTAATGTTTTTTCTGGGTGCTCTGTTGGAATCGTCATTTCCTCGAGAATGTCCCCATGCTCATTGCCGATTGCACAACAAAACTTTGTACCGCCAGCTTCAATTGCTCCATAATACGCCATCATTGATCTCCCCCTGCTTGTTCTCTTTCTTCATCATAAAACATAGGGGAGAAGATCACAACATTACGTATTGGTCAGGAGAACAGCTTCCATGTCATTGATATACTCCCTTAAATGATGGGCAATGTCACGATTGATTTCACCATCTTCATACAGAGTTTGAATTTCATTTCGTATTGTCTGTACAGCTTGGAAGTTAAGCTCTTTTTTCTTCCGGTCAAATGAACGGTCTTTTTGCTGAAAGAAGCTTGGACCGTGTTCACATCGATAAATGACTTGGTTGTAAAAACCAATCACTTGATGACACGTTTGTTTATTTTCATCGGTCATATGCTGTTTGATCGAGTCCACAGCAGCCTCAGCCGTTTTCTTACGGATTTGTTTGTACGAGCCCTCGTTTTCTAAAATGCCGCTGGAAACGTGCTGATTCGGCCGCCATAATTGGAGCCATTGAAGCAAGCGCAGAAACTTCACTTTTGAAAAACGGATTTTGAAGGAGTTTGAATACAGCATTTCTAGCTCATGAAATCTTTCTTGCAGCTCATAGGCTTCTTCTTTATCGATTTTCTCTTCCTCAATGAGCTGTTGCAGCTTCATCTGCTCAGCTTTGATTCCGTGCAGCCTGATCTTTCTCTCTTGTTTTCTCATCCCGAATTGATACGGTTCACGCTGGATATTGCGCAGCTTCATTCGGTAATCATTGATGAGTGCAAGAGACACTTCCCTATTGTCTTCATTCATTCCTTCTCTTAAGGTTTTAATGGCACTTCTTAGCAGCTTCCGTTTCGCATGCTGAATCTTTGTATCCAAATCCACAGCAATTTGCTTGTCTTTTTTCTCAGATAAAAGAGGCAGTAACACACTAGCTAAAATGAGTGTACATAAGATGACGCCTGCTGCGAGGAAAATAATCAAATGCCGTTCAGGAAACGGTGATCCGTCCGCAAGTGTAAATGGGATGGAGAAGGCACCGGCTAATGTCACAGCCCCACGAACACCAGAGAATGTCATGAGCATCGAGGCGCGAAGCTTCGGTTTTTTCACATTTTGCTTTTTCGTTGCACTCCAATTCCCTGCCCAGAACAGCCATACCCATAAGAACCTCAGGATCATAAGACACAGCGTGATGATTAAGATGTAACTGATGACCTGCATATTATTAAAGGCTTCATCCTGGAAAATGACCGTCGATACATCAGGAATCTGCAATCCAAGGATAACGAAAACAAGTCCGTTTAAAATAAATAAAATAATATTCCATGTGTTTGATGAAGCAATTTGCAGTTTGGCTAAATTTGCTTCCATTCGATCCTGCTCAATGGCATGTGTCACACCACCCGCTACAACCGCTAAAATTCCGGACACACCGATTTCTTCCGCTGCTAAATAGATCACAAATGGTGTAAGGATTTGCAGGATGATGTGCATCGTGACATCGTCCATTCCTAGACGGCGGAGGAAATAGCGGAAACGAATGATAAAAAAGGATAGAATAAATCCAGTCAATAGACCGCCTGCGGCAATCAGGACAAAGCTAAAGGATGCCTCAGCAATCGAAAAAGCGCCAGTCACCGTTGCAGCAATAGCAAATTTAAAAGCGACAAGTCCTGATGCATCGTTCATCAATCCCTCGCCTTCCAGCAGTCTCATGATGCCCTTTGGCATGTTCACACGGCTGGAAAGAGCACTGACTGCTACCACATCTGTCGGTGATAAAATCGCTGCAAGCGCAAATGCGGCTGGAAGCGGAATGCTTGGGATCATCCAATGGATGGTATATCCTGCTACAATGACTGTCGCAAATACTAACCCTAGGGCTAACAGAAGAATCGGCGCTCTTAATTTCCACAGCTCGTCCCTTGGGGTACGCTTCCCGTCATTAAATAACAGCGGCGCAATGAATAAAACGAAGAATAGTTCGGGATTTAAAGAAATATGTAAACCTGAAGGAAAAGCCGCCACCAATATTCCTAAGCCCACTTGAATTAACGGGACTGGAATAAAGGGGACAAAACGATTGATAATATTAGATGATGCGATGAGTGCTAGTAATACGAGCACTGCCAAAAAAATCTCCACTAGTACGTGTCCCTCCTATTTCAATTTTTTCGTCAAGTTTTGCTTACATGCAAAGATGTGTTCATTCCATGTTGATTCATCCGTCCGATCATAGGTGCTTCTTTAGTATTCCGCAAAATGTGAAACCAACACATAACAATCCATCTAGGCAAAAAAAGCTGAATCCAGATATTCAGCCAGCTGACAAAATTTTCATCCCATGTATTGTTCCAATGATGAACAAAAAGACCCTGCTTTTATTTTACACGAAAACTCCATTACCTGCTGACATCCAGCTCGTATCAAACACAAAAAAAAGAGCGAAACCGCTCTTTTCTCGTTTTACCCTTTATTTAGAAAATAAGACCTAGCGGGAAGCCGCCATTTGAATAGGTAGGAACAAACCCTGCATACGACAAGGATGAGAAACAGCAAATACAAAGCAATCTCTCCTTGTGCTAAACCGAGTCCTACGAGTAAGCCGCCAAGTGCTGCCCAAACTGCGTAAATCTCCGCTTTTAGCACAAGCGGCTTTCGCCCTGCCAATAAATCACGCACAATTCCGCCTCCACTTCCAGTCAAAATGGCTGCCACAATGACCGCACTGAGCGGAAGCTCTCTTTGCACAGCAAATAATGCACCTTGAATCGCAAACGCTGCTAAACCAATCGCATCCGAGAAATTCCCCCATGTGCTCCAGTGCTTGAGCAAAAGCTTTGGAAAAAGAAACACAATCGTAATGGATACAAGAGCAATGGTAAACATTTTGCCCTGTGACCATAAAGCAGACACCGGAAGACCGATTAATAGATTTCGAATCGCTCCACCGCCAAATGCTGTCACAATCCCTAAAATGTACACACCAAGAATATCGTACTCTTCCTCCATTGCTACTATCGCACCACTAATGGCGAATGCGATAATACCAATGATACTTAAGACTTCCCATGCCATTTTCCGCTTATCTCCTTACATGATCTGATCATCTAACACTACTCCCTTAATGTATATCTGACATAAGCGAAAAGCAATACAAATTTTCTTTAAATTTTATCTTTTTGCAAAAATAAAAAATAGCCCGCTTAAAAGCAGGCTATCTCTCAATCTTCTTTTGCATTTAACAGCAGCATACTGAGGATGATAAGAATAAATGCAATGAGAGCCAATAGTGGAATGGTAATAAAACCAAACCAGTTCAGATAATCAACGGAACAAGGAATGCCGCTTAAGCAAGGACGAATCGACGCAAAGCCCGGGATCTTTTGTTCCATATAATGATAGATGGAAAAGCCAGCACCGATCACAGCCAAAGGGAGTACGTAATACTTCACTTTGACATCGCCCCGGAACGTAGCAATTCCAAGTAAGAGCACGAGCGGGTACATGAAAATGCGCTGAAACCAGCACATATCGCATGGGATAAACTTCTTTATTTCACTTAAATACAGGCTGCTCATCGTCGCAACGATAGAGACAATCCAAGCACTGTATAAGTAAATGAGCTTATTCTTCATGATTTTTTCCCTTTGAGCTCTTGATCAATTAATTCTTTGATTTCATCATAGTCATAAAAGTTTTGAACTTGTTTATTGTTAATCAAAATCGTTGGTGTTGAATTCACTTTATATTTGTTCACAAGCTGATCGTCTGTGTTCAGCTGCGGCTGATACGTTTTCTTTGATAAGTTATCTTTGAGTTTGTCCGTATCAATTTTTGTTGTCTTTTTCGCTAGTTCAGTCAGCTTAGCAGGCGTAACCCATTCTGCTTCACTATCTGGCTGTGCTTGATAGACAGCTTCATGGAATGCCCAGAAGTTTTTTGGATCTTCTTTCCACACTTCTTCAGAAGCTAGTGCTGCTAACACTGCGCCATCTCCATGAACAGGCAGTGGTAAATTAATAAATGAAAAGGATACATCGCCTTTATCTATGTAGTCTGCTTTCAGCTTTGGGAAAATGTCTGTTTCAAATGATTTACATGACGGACATTTGTAGTCCCCAAACTCAACGACTTGCACCGCTGCGTTTTTGTCCCCTATGACAGGCTGTCCTTTAATCGAAGGCTTACTGTCAACTGTTTGTGCTTCTTGGCTGTTCTTGTTCCCAATCACAACAAATAGACCGATGAGAAGAGCTGCGATGATGGTTAAAATGACAGCAAATTTAATGGATGAAGATTGATTATTTTTCTTACTCACATAAGCACCTACCTTATCTTTTTCATTCCTTAAAAAAGAAAAAGGATAATAGCTTAGAAAAATGCCATTATCCAACTTCTTCTATTTTAACAAGAGGGGGTCGATTATGAAAGATGGTATTCATGAAATTTTCCTTACAATTTTATTTCATGACCCTCATGGCATTTAAAACAGCGAGTACGGTGACACCGACATCCGAGAAGACGGCTTCCCACATGGTCGCAATACCGAATGCACCGAGTAATAGGAAAATGCCTTTGACACCAAGGGCAAATGCGATATTCTGCCATACAATCCTTCTTGTTCGTTTTGCGACAGCGATGGCTTCTGCTACCTTTGATGGCTGGTCCGTCATGATGACGATATCAGCTGCTTCGACAGCTGCATCCGAACCAAGCCCGCCCATTGCAATTCCTATGTCCGCTCTTGCTAATACCGGTGTATCATTAATGCCGTCCCCAACAAATAATAGCTTTTCTTGAGGCGCTTTTTTCTGATCAATTTCTTCTAATTTCGTTACTTTATCCTGCGGCAATAATTCTGCATGTACTTCGTCGATGCCAATTTGCTTGGCGACCGCAGTTCCGACTTGCTTAGCATCACCAGTGAGCATGACGGTTTGAATACCAGACGCTTTTAGAGCAGAAACGGCCTCGATTGCATCATCCTTCAATTCATCTGCAATCAAGATCGATCCGGCAAACTCACCGTTAATCGCCATGTATACAACAGTTCCACTTCTTTTTTCTTTTTCATACGCAATGCCTTCTCGCTCCATCAGGCGGTGATTTCCCGCTAAGACGTGAGAACCGCTGATGGTCGCTTTAATTCCATGTCCCGCGATATCCTCATATGCTTCAATCTGGCTTTCATCAAGCGGTGAGCTGTACGCCGCTTTAATTGATTCTGCAATGGGGTGAGAGGAATGGGCTTCTGCTAGTGCTGCAAAAGAAAGCAGCTCTTCTTCTGACCACTTGTCACTGGCTGTGGCAATATTGGTCACTGTAAAGTTTCCTTTTGTAAGCGTGCCTGTCTTATCAAATACCGCATATTTCACAGAATTCAATGCTTCTAAATAGTTACTGCCTTTGACAAGGATGCCTCGTTTAGACGCTGCCCCAATTCCCCCGAAAAACCCTAATGGAATGGACACAACAAGAGCACAAGGACAAGAGATCACGAGAAAGACAAGTGCCCGGTACACCCAATCAGACAATTGTGCTGATGGAATAAGAAGTGGCGGCACAAAGGCAAGCAATAAGGCGAGCACCACGACAGCCGGTGTATAATATTTTGCAAACTTTGTGATGAAATTTTCTGTCTGTGCTTTTCGGCTGCTTGCATTCTCAACCAAATCTAAAATTTTCGTCACTGCCGATTCGCTTAACTCTTTTTGCACTTCAATTTCAAGTATACCGTTTTGATTCACAAATCCTGCAAGAACTTCTTTTCCCGCTTCTACATCCCGCGGCACCGACTCCCCTGTTAATGCGGATGTATCAACAAGCGAGAAGCCTTCGATAACGAGCCCATCCAGCGGAATTTTTTCACCAGGCTTCACGACAATACGGTCACCGGCTTTTACTTCTTCTGGATTTACTTTTTTCGTTTCATTTCCGACTTTTAGATTCGCGTATTCTGGACGTATATTCATTAATTCACTTATTGAACGTCTTGAACGGTTCACTGCCGCCCCTTGGAAGAGCTCTCCAATTTGGTAAAAGAGCATGACAGCCAGCGCTTCAGGGTATTGCTGAATGACAAAAGCACCAACCGTTGCAATCGTCATTAAAAAGTTCTCATCAAAGACTTGACCTCGCACAATATTTTTCAGCGCTTTAAAAACCACATCACCGCCGACTAGTAAATATGCTGCGAAGAACATAATGAACTTTAATACACCATCTTCAGGTATAAAGTAAGCAGCTGTTCCAATGACTGCACCGCCAATTAATTTCAGCACAATCGTTTTTAAATTTTTCGTCCCGTGATCATGATCGTGATGATGTCCTTCTTCTTTCGGTGATACACTCACATGAGGTTCAATGGACTGAACAGTTTTTTCAATACGCTTTGTCATCGTTTCTTGCTTATCTGCATGCGTAACAGTCAATGTGCCTGTCGCAAAGTTAACAGAGCAAGCTTCCACTCCATCCATTTTGCTGACACCTGTTTCTATTTTACGTGCACAGTTGCCGCAATCAAGACCGCTTAATACGTATTCATCCTTCATCTTTTTCATGTTCTCACCTTTTTCTATATAAGTAGCCTTCCCTGATTCAATCAAACCTATCAGCTGCTGTGGATATTATATATGAGCACATATTCATATATTGAATTATCTTTATTATATGAGGAGTTCTGATCAGCTGTCAATCATTTATAAGCAAATGTTTGGTTTTTTTATGCCCAATACTGCCACATGGATTTTCAATAATCCAAGCTCATGTCCCCCGCTCCCCGCATAACATAAAAACGATCGTTTGACCTCTGACAGAAAAAGTGCAGCTTTTCTCTTTACAAAAGAAGGACATACACTTAGAATGAAATAAAAGTTTCTCTAAGGAAACAAATTAGCATTAGAGAATCATTTCATCCTTTAGTCAAAATTATTTAATGTATGCATATATCTTTAGGAAGTGCAATGATGATTGAAAGGGGCCGCAAGACATGCCAAATGCTTTAACAATCGACCGTCTTCATGTCTCATATCACGGGCAGGATGCATTAGAGAACATCTCTCTTTCCATACAGGAAGGAACGATGACAGGAATCATAGGTCCAAATGGTGCCGGTAAATCGACTTTACTCAAGGCATGTTTGGATTTAATTGAAAAAGACCAAGGGGATATTCGCTTTTTTGAACAGCCCTTTAAACAAGTCAGAAAACAGATCGCCTATGTACCACAGAGAAATGATCTAGACTGGACGTTTCCTATTCATGTGCTGGATACCGTGCTACTTGGAACATATCCGAAGCTTGGCCTGATGAAACGTCCGAAAAAAGAAGACCGGGCATATGCGTACCACTGTTTAGAAAAGGTCGGCATGCAGGACTTTGCCAAAAGACAGATTGGTGAGTTATCCGGCGGTCAGCAGCAGCGTGTCTTCCTTGCAAGAGCACTTGCGCAAAACGCACAGCTCTTCTGTTTGGATGAACCGTTTGTTGGGATTGATATGGCCAGTGAAGAAACGATGGTTCGCATTTTGCAAGAATTACGGGATGAAGGAAAAACCATTTTGGTTGTCCATCATGATTTAAGTAAAGCCGATGATTACTTCAGCCACCTCGTTCTGTTAAATAAAAAACTCATCAAAGCTGGACCTGTACACGACATCCTTCGCCCAGAGGTCATGCTGGAGGCATATGAAACGCAGCTACCATTCTTAAAATCAGCAGGAGGAGACGTGTAATGGAATTTTTAACCGGACTCTTTGAATATGCGTTTTTACAAAAAGCGTTATTTACATCCGTGATGGTAGGCATTATTTGCGGGGTCATTGGCTGCTTTATCATTTTACGGGGCATGGCCCTGATGGGAGACGCCATTTCGCATGCAGTGCTGCCAGGTGTCGCCATCTCTTATATGCTGGGAATTAACTTTTTCTTCGGGGCCGTTTTAACTGGAGTGTTAACAGCAATTGGGATCGGATACGTGAGTCAAAACAGCCGCATTAAAAATGACTCTGCCATCGGCATTGTCTTCACCGCCTTTTTCTCAATCGGGATCATTTTAATCACATTTTTGAAAAGTTCCAGTGATTTATATCATATCTTGTTTGGAAACGTCCTAGCTGTTCGGTCATCTGATATGTGGATTACGCTTGGCATCGGCATTTTTATCCTGCTGGCTGTTATCGTTTTCTACAAAGAACTGCTCATTAGTTCATTTGATCCGGTCATTTCTTCGGTTTACGGTTTACCGAATCGAATGATCCATTATTTTCTCATGACCTTGTTGACCCTTGTGACCGTTGCGTCACTGCAAACTGTTGGGATTATTCTTGTCGTTGCCATGCTTATTACGCCGGCAGCCACTGCTTATCTCTTAACAGACCGGCTATGGATCATGATTTATTTATCTGCATTTTTCGGGGCAGTTTCTGCCGTCGTGGGACTTGGGCTTAGTTTTACGTATAACTTGTCGTCTGGCGCTTCTATCGTGCTGGTCGCGACCATTTTATTCGGGAGTGCCTTTATCTTTTCACCAAAGCAAGGAATTCTATGGAGATCATTAAAATCTAAACGAAAACGAACGCAGCTAAAAAAGGAAGCGTCTATGTAAAAGGAGGACATATATGAAGAAGGTATTTGCAATCCGTTTGATCGCAGTATTCATTGCCCTTATGATCATCGCAGGCTGTTCTACTAAGCAAAATAATTCCGGCAAAGATGACGGCACATTAAAAGTCGTCACGACCTACTCCATTCTTTATGACATTGTGAAGGAAGTAGGCGGAGAGCACGTCTCTATTCACAGCATTGTTCCCATTGGTACAGACCCACATGAATTCGACCCACTGCCAAAGGATGTTCAGCATACAACGGATGCAGACCTTGTTCTATATAATGGCTTAAACCTTGAGACAGGAAACGGCTGGTTTCAAAAGCTGCTCGAATCGAGTGGCAAGGACGGGGATGATGCACCTGTAGCCGAACTAAGTAAAGGCGTCAAAGTAAAGCATTTATCTTCAAAAGGACTCGAAAGCCAGCAGGACCCCCACGCCTGGCTGAATGTCGAAAATGGGATTCTTTATGCTCAAAATGCCCGGGATGCGCTTATTGAAGCGGACCCTGAGCATCAAGAGGATTACGAAAAAAATACAGAAGCCTATATCAAAAAGCTTCAAGCGCTTCACGATGAAGCAAAAGACAAGTTTGATCAGCTGCCAAAAGACAAAAAGCTCCTTGTGACAAGTGAGGGAGCATTCAAGTATTTTGCAGATGCCTATGGACTGAAAGCAGGCTACATTTGGGAGATCAACACAGAAAGTGAAGGAACACCTGGACAAATGAAGCGCATCATTCATTTTGTCAAAGATCATCAAGTTCCTGCGCTCTTTCTTGAAACAAGTGTCGATCAACGCAGCCTTGAAAGCTTATCTGAGGAAACCGGGGTTCCGATTAAAGGAAAAGTATTCACTGACTCTATTGGAAAGAAAGGTGAAGATGGGGACAGCTACTATAAGATGATGAAATGGAATATTGACACCATTTACAAAGGGCTTTCATCATAAGAAAAGACAGGCAGAGTGATTTCGCCTGTCTTTTTTGTTAGCTGGCTATATTTTGAGGATGCTTTTTCGGCCAGATCACATAGCTAATGCTAATGACGAAATCAATGGCTAAGACCATCCCCCACACACCGGCGAGCTGCATCAGTGATTCCGTTCGTTCTGGTGCTTGTATGAGATAGGATAAACCAAATAGCAGACCAGCTCCGATGACATAAGAGACGAAATGCCGCGTCCAGCTGACCATTTCATACACTGACCGTTCCTTCCCGTACTTAGGTCTTCCCTTCGGCTTAGGGCCTCCTGCAAATCGATAAGCAAACCGAGCATCTGCCCATTTCACCATTTGATGTCCAAAGGCGAGACTCACCCCAATATAAACAGCCGCAAGCCCGTGGATGACACTCGCCACAGCCCCTTGCCTTAAATCCATATAAGTAGCCGCAAGAAGGATTAGATCCAAAATCGGCGTACAGACCAGAAAGAAGGCGCCCCACTTTTTCTGTCTAAATACATAACGCAGTGTTAAACCCGCCAGAATAAACAGCCAAAAACCAATTTCACATGCCACAATCAATAACCCGACCAATTTTCACCACATCCTTTTTAACACAATTGTATTAAATGAAAAATAACACAACTGTGTTAAAAAAACAATAGCTGTGCTAAAATCAATGTATGCCAAAAATCGTCGATCACCATAAACAAAAACAAAAAGTCGCTCAAGCTGCCATGAGAGTGATTAAACAGGATGGATTGGAAAACGCTTCTGTACGAAAAGTAGCGGTAGAAGCTGGTATTTCAGCGGGCTCTATGCGTCATTATTTTTCCACACAGCAAGAGTTATTTCTTTTCTCTATGACATTGATTCAGGAAAGAGTCAAAGAGCGTATTACAGGACTTCAGCTTAATGGTTCAACGGAAGAAAATGTCCTCGCGTTATTGGAGCAGGTTCTTCCACTTGATGAAGAACGAAGATTTGAAATGGAGGTGTGGCAGGCTTTTACAGTCAAGTCGCTGACTGAACCAGATTTACAGCCGCTCAATGCAAAGATGTATGACGAGCTTCTCCAAATGACCCAATATTGTTTAATGAAATTAAAAGAGGATGGGCTTTTGCTTGATCATATCGATCTTTTAGTCGAAACTGAGCGGCTTTATGCGGTCATCAACGGGCTTGCCTTGAATGGAATCTTGCAGCCTCATCGTTTACCGCCTGAGCTCTTACGCTCCGTGCTGCAGATGCATCTGCAATCGATCACCAAAAAAGACATGTCTCCCTCATGAGGGAGCATGTCTTTTTTTAATCTTCCATAAAAATACGTTTTGCTTCGTAGTAGAGCACCTGCACAAATTTCTTCACATTGATACGAGTATGTTCTTCTCTACCGCTCGTCTCTTTTGTTAATTCACTCATTTTCTTTCGCACGATGGTGAAATCAAAGAATTTAGATGCGTAATTTTCAAACGTTGGATGAGAAAAATCAGTTAACCCAAGTGATGCGATGTGTTTCAAAGATTGGTTGATCGCACGTCTTACCCGCTGTTCCGCTGCCTTCGCTTCTCTTGCAATGTCTGCTGTTGTGTACGGCTCATTTAATTTATCCTCCGTGATTCCGGTAAAAATGATCTTTAAAGAAGGAAAGGAATCGTGATGATCGGTATGCAGCGCTACATACTGATCTGTGAAGAGAATCATATCTAATAAATCTTTAGACCCCTTCTCACCGACAATCCCAAGCTCCGCCAGCAAGAACTGACCTGCCTCTGCAAGACTTTTCCCCCGCTGCTTCGTTTTCGTCTGACCGCGCTGCTGAAACTGCATGACGGATTTGAGTGAGTGCTGAATGTTTTCAATTGAATGCTCTAAATGAAGACGTTCAATCATGAGATGGAGCACGCTTAAGACCTCTACACGATTGATTGGCTTTGTCACATAATACTCAACACCAAGCGTATACGCCTGGCCGATTAATTCCTTTGTTTCTACCTGCGACAGCATTAAGTATTTCCCATGAAACTCATCCTTAATGGCTCGAATCGTTTCAAGACCGTCTCTTTCCGGCATCAATAGATCAATACATAAGATATCAATGTGCAAATCATTTAAGTAGCTTGCCGTTAACTCTGCGCCATCCTCTGCTTCCCCTGCGACAATGCCAAGCTCTTCATCTTCAATGAGCTGAGCCAGTGAAGAACGCACGGCTTCATCATCATCAACAATAAAAAATCTCATCTCCCAATCCCCTCTTTTCTACTGACTTGATCCACTGGTATCGTTAACGTGAAAATCGTTTGTTTATTTGGGATACTCTTCATCTCAACACTTCCGCCAAGTTTCTCCGCTGTATCCTTCACATAGGAAAGCCCGATACCGCTTGATGGATTCCCAGCCTGGTCGTATTTTAAAGTAAAACCGGGTTTAAAAATCACATGATGATTACGCTCTTTAATGCCAGGCCCGTTGTCACTGATTTGAAAGATCACCTGGTTCTCTTTCTGTGAAATAGTGAGTGACACCTCTCCATCCACTGGAATGGCTTCGACAGCATTGGAAACGATATTATTTAACAAAGATAGAATGGTATACACGTGATAGGCGGGATGCTGCCCATCTTCATCATAATGAAAGACAATGTTTTTTTTAAGAGATTCTGCGTAATTTTCATGGATACGAATCACAAGCCCAGCAATATGGGCAGGACTTGCATAAGCCTGGAAATTTTCTTCATGAATCAGCTTTGATAATGCAGAAAAAATCCGCTGGTTATCCTTTTTGATCTCATGTACCTCTCCTGCAATTTGCAGGGCTGTTTTTCCGAGCTTTTTCAAATCCAATGATTCTGTATCCTTTGCGTGGTGCAGGGATTGATACAATTGATAGGATTTCGCTGTAATGTGCTCAGCATGTGCAAGTGTTTTATGAAAATATGTAGATTCCGTGTAAAGGTTAGACAGAAGCATCAGCAGATGTTCCTTTTCCTTTTTCATTTGACGCTCTCTCGCCTGCTCTTCATATAATCGAATCATTGTATAACAAGCCAACACGAAAAAGCTTCTGAAAATCGCCAAAACAAAAAGTTGAAACAGCGTCCGCATCGTTAAAATTTCATCGATGGTGCCACGAAGTGCAATCATCTCAACAACGCTCGCACACAGTTCCATGATGATGCCTGTCGCACCAATCAGCCAAGGCTGATCGCGGAAACGTCTGACCTGTAATAAATAAAAGAGCGTGCCATAGACGACATAATAAAGCAGGGAAGGAAATCTTAATGAAACCGCCTCTTCCAGCGGAAGATGACCTGTGACGGCTGTATCAAGAAGCACGCGAAACGCAAAAACAGATACCCCTGCAATAATACCGCTTGCCCATGCCGGGAATTTTTTCATTTGAAGCAGGATAAAGAAAAAGACAACGGTTCCAAAGCTGACCCGAAAGCTGTCCTCAAATGGATAAAATTTAAACTCTCCGCCAATCGGTGTCAGTACAATGAGCATCACAATTAAATAAGGCTCTGTATTCAGCCATTTTTTTAGTAGATTCAAACGCAGTCACATCCCTAATAATTGACGATAGTATACTATGTGAGCTTGAGAAAAACAAACATCCATGAAAAAGCGCACACCGGAACTTTGTCGGTGTGCGCTTCTCATGATGCCGCTTAATCTTCTAAACGATCCTTTTCTAAAAGTGATGCGCCAGCAATACCTGGTTTGGTCATTTCAAAAGGATTCAAGATGACGTCAAGCTCTTCTTCTGTTAACACATCATTTTGCAGACAAAGCTCACGTACAGATGCGCCTGTAAGAATCGCTTCTCTTGCAATTCGTGCAGCAGCTTCATAACCAATATGCGGATTCACCGCTGTCATGACACCAGCACTTCTTTCTACATATTCTTTTAATCTTGTTTCATCTGCTTTTAGATCACGCAGGCAGTTGTCCACGAAGGATTCGAATACATTTTTCATCATGCTGAGAGATTGCAGTAAGTTGAATATTAAAACTGGTTCCATGACGTTCAGTTCAAGCTGACCAGCCTCTGATGCAAGACAGATCGTGTGGTCATTTCCGATGACTTGGAATGCCACTTGGTTCATGACCTCAGGCATCACTGGGTTGACTTTCCCTGGCATGATGGATGAACCTGGCTGTCTCGGCGGCAAGTGAAGCTCACCAAAGCCTGCTCTTGGACCTGATGCCATCAAGCGAATATCATTCGCCATTTTGGACATATTCATCATACATACTTTCAGTGCAGCTGATACTTCTGTATAAGCATCCGTATTTTGCGTGGCATCGACTAAGTCTTCTGCTCCAACTAACGGTAATCCGCTAATGTCAGATAGATAGCCAACCACTTGGCGAATATATTTAGGATCAGCATTTAAGCCAGTTCCGACTGCTGTTGCTCCCATATTAACTTCATATAAATGCTGTCTAGACTGCTTGATACGTTTAATATCACGAGCAAGAACCTTTGCATAAGCACTAAACTCTTGACCAAGTCTGATTGGAACAGCGTCCTGAAGATGCGTACGCCCCATTTTAATGACATGATCGAATTCCTGCGCTTTTTCCGTCATGACTTGATGCATGTTTTCCATCGTATAAAGTAGTTTTTCAATCATATTCAATGTTGAAATATGAATCGCTGTTGGGAAAACGTCGTTTGTTGACTGCGACATGTTCACATGCGTGTTTGGACTTAGCTCAGTATAAGCGCCTTTTTCCTTTCCTAGTAGTTCAAGCGCTCTATTTGCAATGACTTCATTGGCATTCATATTCATTGAAGTGCCAGCCCCGCCTTGAATTGGATCGACAATAAATTGGTTGTTCCATTTTCCTTCAATAACCTCATCTGCGGCTTGAACAATTTTTTCTCCAAGACCAGAATATAGTCGCTTTGTATCCATATTTGCAAGTGCGGCTGCCTTTTTGACAATCCCTAATGCTTTGATGAGTTCCTCATGAACATGGTAGCCAGTAATTGGAAAGTTCTCTACTGCACGTAATGTTTGAATTCCATAATACGCTTGAGTGTCTACTTCCTTTTCACCTAGAAAGTCTCGTTCGATTCGAACTTGCTTGTCCTGTAGCTTCGTCATTTGAAAAGATCTCCTTTTACGCTGCTTTTGTTTGTTGTTTTAATTCCTCAATATACTTCTTCGATTTCTCTTGATCAAAAACTTTTTCCCACTTAGACATGACAATGGCTGCAAGTGAGTTACCAAATACGTTAACAGTTGTACGAACCATGTCAAGTATACGGTCGATCCCAACGATGAAGGCAAGTCCTTCAAGCGGCAGTCCCATTGCACCAAGTGTTGTGATGACAACAACGATTGATGCACCTGGTACACCAGCCATTCCTTTAGATGTCAGCATCAAGATTAATAGTAACGTAATTTGCTCATAGATGGAAAGCGGCATGCCGTACATTTGTGCAACAAATATGGCGGCAATGGATTGATAGATGGCACTTCCATCTAGGTTAAAGGTGTAGCCTGTTGGGATAACGAACGACGTGATCGCTTTCGGGCAGCCGAACTTCTCCATTTTATCCATAAGTCTAGGCAGTACAGCTTCTGAACTTGCTGTTGAGAATGCAAGAATGATTTCTTCTTTTAGCACTCTAAATAGTGTAAAGACGCTTGTTCCAGCTAATTTTGCGATAATGCCAAGTACGACAATAACGAAGAATGCCATTGTACCGTAAACGACAAGTACCAGTTTACCTAGCGGGAGAAGCGCTCCGACCCCGAATTTGATCACCGTCACACTGATGAGCGCGAATACACCAAATGGTGCAAACTTCATCACTTTATTGGTCACCCAGAACATGGCTTCGAGTATACCCTCAAAGAATCCTAATACTGGTTTCCCTTTGTCTCCTACTGCCGCAATTCCTAATCCGAATAAGACTGTAAAGAAGATCGTTGGTAATAGATCACCTTCTGCAATGGATTGGAAAACGTTTGTTGGCACTAGATGCACAATGGTTTCAGAGAAACTCGCTTTTTCGGAAGAAGCTTTCGATGTCTCTTCATATTTAGAGATATCGCCTTTTTCCATGTTGCTCATGTCAATTCCTGTACCAGGATGGAAGACGTTTGCTGCAAGCAGTCCCACTGCTAATGCAATCGTTGTCACAATTTCGAAGTAAAGAATGGTTTTTCCGCCGAGTCTTCCGATGGTTTTCATATCCCCTACACCAGCTACTGCTACAATCAACGCAGCAATAACAATTGGAAGAACGATCATTTTAATTAAATGGATGAATATATCGCCAATCGGCGTTAACACATTAATAACGGTTTCATTTTGATAAAACAGCGCTCCCACGATAACACCCAGAACAAGTGCAATGAGTATTTGAGAAGCTAACCCTAACTTTTTCATACGTGAACCCCCTTTTTTTGATAACGCTTTCTTTGTTGCTTAATCGCATCTTAACGATGAACCTACAAAAAACGACAAAAAGGAACAAAAAGAAGTGAATTTTTTATGAAAAATCTTTTAAAAGGTGGGTTTTTCCACAAAATTGTTAAAAAAAGACTTCGCTTTTGGCGAAGTCTCAATGATCTTGCATATGTTCACTTGGCGGTTCTTGCTTTGGATAAAATTCATCATACATAGCATATCCAATAAGAACAAGAGCAACATAGAACAATGCACTAATCGTCCAAATCCATTTGACATTCAGCTTCATTGTGCCACTCCCTCTCTAACCGGTTTCAAACGCTGCAATCTGAGCGCATTCAATACAACCGACACGGAGCTAAAGGCCATTGCTGCTCCTGCAAGCCATGGCGCAAGAAGACCAAAAGCAGCTATCGGTATCCCAATGCAGTTATAAGCAAGCGCCCAAAATAGATTTTGCTTGATGTTTCTCATTGTTTTTTTACTAAATTCAAGCGCATCTGCAATGGCATGGAGGTCTCCTGTCATGAGCGTGATATCTGCTGCTTCCATGGCAACATCTGTCCCTGTTCCAACTGCCATCCCAATATTCGCTGTCGCAAGAGCCGGGGCATCATTGATGCCATCTCCGACCATGGCGACTTTCTTTCCTTGTTCCTGAAGCGCCGCAATGTGAGCAGCCTTTTCCTCAGGCAGGACTTCCGCAATGACATGATCAATGCCCGCCTGTTTCGCAATCGCGTCTGCCGTCAGCTTGTTATCACCTGTCATCATCACAACGTGAATCCCTTGCTCTTTCAGACGCTTGATAGCTTGAGGTGAGGATGATTTGATCGTATCTGCCACTGCGACAATGCCGGCGACTTCGCCGTCAATCGCGACAAGCATAGCTGTTTTCCCTTGCTGCTCCAGTAGTGTGACGGATGCTTCGACTTGATCATATGGGATATGATGTTTCTGTAATAGCTTACGCGTTCCAATCAAAAGCTTGTGTCCTGCGGCCTTTGCTTCAATTCCATGGCCTGGGTCTGCTTGGAAGGCTTCGATCTCGACCGCTTCAAGACCTTGTTCCTTCATTCCGTCTGTGATCGCTCTGGCAAGCGGGTGTTCCGACTGCTGTTCTGCCGATCCTGCTAGCTGAAGCAGCGTATCTTCTGTCCAATTGTCAGATACCATCACATCTGTCAGACTCGGCTCCCCTTTTGTCACAGTCCCTGTTTTATCTAAAACCACTGTGTCAAGTGATTGGGTCACTTCTAAATGCTCCCCGCCTTTAAACAAAATGCCTGATTCAGCTGCACGGCCGCTGCCAGCCATTATAGAGGTTGGTGTGGCAAGACCGAGCGCACACGGACATGCGATGACGATGACTGCGATAAACGTTTCAAGGGCTGACGTCACATTTCCTGGGTCAATAAGGAAAAACCATATCAGGAACGTGAGCACAGCAATTCCTACAACGATAGGAACAAATATCCCTGATATTTGATCTGCCATCCTTTGAATCGGTGCTTTTGAGCCCTGTGCTTGTTCTACGACTCTGATAATCTGTGAAAGGGCGGTCTCTTTCCCAACCTTTGTCGCTTTCACTTTCACAAACCCATTTTTATTGATGGTTGCCCCGATGACCGCATCACCAGCCGTTTTATCAACAGGCAGACTTTCTCCCGTAATCATGGACTCATCAATTGCGGTTGTTCCCTCCACGATCTCTCCATCTACCGGCACTTTCTCACCCGGTTTGACAAACACAAGATCATTCACTTTTACTTCGGAAATAGGCACGGTCATCTCTTTTCCATCTCGCTCGATGACCGCTTCTTTCGCTTGTAGGCCCATCAGCTTTTGAATCGCTTCTGATGATCTCCCTTTTGCTCTTGCTTCCATTAATTTTCCGAGCACGATCAACGTAATAAGCACAGCACTTGTTTCATAATAGAGGGCTGCCTCACGTGTGCCTTGAACCGCTGACTGAATGCTTTCGTATAAACTATAGAAAAACGCAGCTGATGTCCCAAGTGCGACAAGAACATCCATGTTGGCACTTTTATTACGTAAAGCTTTATATGCTCCTACATAGAAGGGCCAGCCGACAATGAACTGAACCGGCGCTGCTAAAGCCAGCTGAACCCATGGATTCATGAACGCTTCTGGCAGCCAAATAAAAGACGTGAAGGAAAAATGGCTGACCATTGCCCAAAGAAGCGGCAGTGACAGGATCATTGAAAATAAAAAGCGTGCCGTCTGCTTCTCTATTGCTGCTTGGCGATGATCTTTCTTTCCTTCTTCTGCTTCGTCTGCAGCTGGTTCAATTAAAGAATATCCAATGGACTGAACCGCCTCCTTTATATCACTTGTAGACGTTTGGCCAGGGTGATACGTGACCTGAAGTGTCTCAAGCGCAAAGTTCACAGATCCGTGATCAACACCATCCATCCGGTTAATTTTTTTCTCGATTCGGTTGGCACAAGCCGCACACGTCATTCCCTCTATATCAAACTCTGCTTGCTCCATCACCACACCGTAGCCAAAGGATTGAATTTTTTGCTTCAGATCATCTGGTGTTAGTTGTTCTGTTTCATACACAATATGAGATGTTTCCAGCGCCAAATTCACATTGGCATCCTCCACACCTTCCAGCCTGTTCAATCCCTTTTCGATGCGGCCTGCACAGGCAGCACAGGTCATCCCCGTAATTTGAAAGTCGATTTCCTTTTTCATTGATCTCACCTCTCCACATACTCCATAGGGGTATCTTTTTTTGAAAAAAATACGCGCTGACACATGCAGCACGTATATCATTTATACGACATCATATCCCTGTTCTTCAATCACATCAGAGATTCGGTGTAACGTGACTTGATCAGGATGAAATGAAACATCCACCTGTCCCTTGTCTAAATGGACTTTCACCGATTCAACACCTGTTAATTCTCCTACATTTCCTTCGACTGCTTTCACGCAATGTCCACAAGACATGCCCTGCACTTGAAGTGTTGCTTGTTCCACTTCTCATCGCCTCCTTCAATCATTTACTACAACTTACTATACCCTAGTAGGGTATCGATGTAAACATAAATAATTCTTAATGTGCTACGATTTTGCCAGTTTCGTAAAGACGTTCATTAACTCTTCAATGGCTTCATCCCCGTTGCCGCTCTTAATGGCATCCGCTACGCAGTGATGTGTATGCTTTTCCATCAATTGAAGACTAACTTTTTTCAAAGCCGCATTGACAGCGGAGATTTGATTGACAACATCTATACAGTAACGATCGTTTTCAATCATTTGCTGAATCCCGCGCACTTGTCCTTCCACTCGTTTCAACCGATTGATCAATTGATCTTTATCCTTCTCGGCTCTAGGCGAAGCCATATGTCTTTCTTCATGTTCTGTCATGTAATCACCTTTTTTCTAATAAGACTTGTTTTTATTTAAATTAAAGCATATCTTCACCGGAAAAGGCAAAGATATGCTGAACACACTCTCTAGTGTTTGCCTTAGTTTGTTAATTGTTCAATGTCCTGCAATAGATTGACGGACTGCTGAAGCTGCTTGATCAACCCTTGCTGGTCCTCAAGCATAGCAGCAACGTCGATGTTGTCCGCTTTCAATTGCTGTAAATACGTTTGAATTTCCTCTGACAGCACCTTATTTTTTTCAATGATCTGCACATGCAGGTCTTCTGCTATTTTTGGTGCTGTCAGTTCATTAAATTCTTGAATGTCTGCTTTCAATGATTCAAGCTGCTGGGTTAATTCTGCTTTTTTGGCGGCGTTTTTTACAGCTTCTTCTGCGAGCTGTGGAAAGTCCTCCGTAAATTGCTGAATGTCCGTCACATACTCATTTGCCTCTGTGACATATGTCGTTGTATCACTTACTTGGTCAAGCAAACCGGAGCATCCACTTAATACAAGCGTGCCCGAAAATAACAAAGAGATCACATATTTTTTCAAGATCGATCATCCTTTCATCTGCGGTATTGAAAACATCATTTGTCCCGCTCCCCCATCACACAGATGCAATAAGACCTTAAAAAAGCCAGACCTTTGCCTCATGTGTGATAGGCAAAGGTCTGGCTAACATGTTCATGCCGGAATGGCCGAGAAACAACGTGAGTTTCTGTAATGACGACCAAACCGTAAAAGCTACTCCCCTTTAGGAAACCGTTCAAATGTTATGTTTATCATATCGAATGTCAGGACAACAGTCAATGAGAAGCTGGCGGTAGATCATGCTCTTCATACAGCATATAGTCCGCTCCAGTTGACGCATAAATCCGGTTGCGCCCTTGGCGTTTTGACATATACAAGGCTTGGTCCGCTTCAAATAGAAGAGTTTCTAATACATTTTGATCATAAGCTGTATGAGCGATTCCAAAGCTCGCTGTCACTCGCACTTTTTCCTCATCAGTCTCAAAGAAACTCGTCTCAAACGAATGTCTCATTCGCTCCGCAATATGACATGCCTCTTCAAATGAATGATGCGGCAGACAAATAGCAAACTCTTCTCCGCCATATCGTCCGAATAAATCGTCCATCTGTAAATGCTGCTGACAAATGGTGACAACATGACGCAGCGCCTCGTCTCCAATATGATGTCCATGCGTGTCATTGATTTGTTTAAAGAAATCAATATCAAACAGCAAGATCGCCGTATCCTGCGCATCCTCTTCCAAGATCATCTGCGTTCGTTCAATAAAAGAAGAACGATTGAAGATATTCGTCAACCCATCAATATACGCACGACGCTCCAGCTCTTCCTGCAGCAAACGCTGCTCTGTTACATCACTGATCACAATTTGCCTGCCCTCGATCTCTCCTCTTCTATTAAATAACGATGAAGCGGTCAGGTGATAATAGCTGGACTGATCTTCTTCCTTTTTCCACATTAAATCATATTGCGAATGATCCTGCGGAGAACGCAGCCACTGAATGAACGCGGTATCTTTGATGATCCCTGAGAAAATATCGTCAATTTTATAGCCAATGCCCTTTTTATTAGAAAGTGCTGGAATGATCGATGCAGCAGCGGGGTTGTAATCTATGAGTGTCCGGTATCGATCTAAAATGAGAACCCCTTCAGACATATGCTCAAACACACGCTCCATTGCAATGGGAGAGAGCTTAAAGAGCTGGAACGACATAATCGCCCATAAGTAGAGTGCATTGGTTAAAAACATCACCACAGGGACCGGGTCAATATGAAGAGGCGTAACGCCTAATAAATAGATAAAAGATGTCGTGATTGGCAGTAACATTCCCACTAGCAAAATGAGGATCTGCTTTAAATATTCTTTTTTTGTGACACGTAAAAACCAAACCAGCATAAAAATAGCGAGCATCGAACAGCCAAATGTATAGACGCCATGAATGATATACCAATAGCCAATCGTAAAATCAGCCAATAAAAAACCGTCTACTGGATTCATCGTGATGCTACGATAAAAGAGTGAATGAAAAGAGTTGGTGAACACCATAATGGTGGTGAGAGTTGGAATCAGTAAGATGAGAAGCACGCGGCGCTTTGTGAAATATTGATGGAATCCCGTAAATTGCAGCACAATCATCAGACTGAATGGTGCGATGAACGGAAGACCTATGTATTGAAAACAAACCCAGAACATGATCTGTCCAGGTGTACTTGCCAATAATTCAAACGTGTGCCCAAAGATATAAATCGCAGTTGCTCCAGACATGTACATAAACAATTGACAGCCAATATACCGGCGGCGGTTCGCATGAGCAATGATTGATAATATCACGGACAGAATGCCAGAAACACTCATGATCACAATAAAATGTAAAACAATCGAATCCATGTAAACGCCCCAATTTCAGTTATTTAGAACTAGTCTAATCTTACTATATATGAGGACGTCGCAAATGGGAAGGTGTGAATTTGATTTGGTTGGAGGTTTTTTGTAAAGTTTCGGTCGTTATCTGTTCGTGATCCCTTATATTTTCACTACTTTTTGCTTAATTTGAGGGAGAAGTATGTTGCGGTAGGTGAAATATCTGTACAATGTGGAAATCGGGGATCAATGACGAGGAGGCTTACAAAGTATATGACTTTTTTGATTATTATGGCGGGGCTATTTATGCTGATTCTCTTAGAGAAGCCATTTGAGAAGAGAAGTTCTGGGTTGATATTTTTGGTGAGTTATTTACTACTGATTGCAGTTTATGTGATTCAAACAACGTTTGTGGAACTCTTATCTAATCAGCTCTTACTCATCATTGCTATTATAGTTGTTTGTCCTTTGTTAATTCGATTTTTACAGTTGTTTCGGGGAACATAAGTTGACCAATACATTAAAAAAAGATGCTGGCTATCGGCATCTTTAAGTTTTCCGAGAAAATCTCGTCAGTCTTATTTTCTTCTTAATTCCATCCATTTTATAATAGAGAAATTTCTCGTTAAAGCAAGGTGTTGTTCTCATATTCCACTCTAGAAATCCTTCTCAACACAAAGCCGATTTTGTATTGCTAGATTATTCCGATTAATGGCTTGAAGAATAATTTCATTGAAAATGTCCTGGAAAATCGTTGTATCTTTAAATCGAGTAAGGCGATGCCAAATGATAAGGAACGGGGTCATTGATGCTCAAACCTAAAAACATCAATATTCTATGCTATGCCAATTGATCTAGTGGTAGAAGCCACGTTCTTTTAAACCGATTCACCCCAACTTAAAGAAATGCAAACAACATCAATAAATATCCACGACCCTGTTCCTTATCATGAAGCATTGGTTCTAAAACGTTTTCATATATTAGTCGTACAAAACCTCCCTCATATTAAACATAATATAACCTCTTTTTATAAAGCGGAGCCACATATATAATGAGGGGTAATAGTCATCATAAATATACAGTATATATTTTTATTTAATAGCACTATAAGGGTAGCAGTTATCATTTAAGAATAATAAATTAGAACCTTTTAGTCTTCATACTCCATTCATAATGTCCTCGAACACCATTCTCCAACCTAGATATGAATTTAATCATACCACTATCAAAAGGCTCATTACTGATAAAGACTTTATTTTTAAGTTCAATGAATGTATTAATTTCTATGTTTAACATTTCCTTTGCTCTATCTAAAGCTGTCTCTATTGAACAATTTTCTTGTTTTTGCAGAATGATAACCAAATTATGAATTTCATCATTCTCAAATTCTTTTTTAAAAGATAATAAATCATTTGTCCAATTTACTATTTTATTGATAGAGTTAATTAAATCTCTCAGTAAAATACTACGACTAGAAGCAGGAATAAAACTTCTACCTCCTCTTTCTATTAGATCAAAACAGACAAAAACACTTCCACTATGCATCCTATGATTGACGTACTCTTCTAGAGTTGGTATGCACTTTTCTTTTTCATTTTTAATTTCCCATTTAATAGAATTAAAACAATTTTGAATACTTTGAATAATTCTTTTTTTCCATTCATCAGGCATTCCTATACTAAGACGTTTCCACCAATCATGCCACGCATATAAAAAAGTATCATCATCATAAAATGCTCTTTCATTAAGAATTTCAATTATCTTTTTAGAATATATATCATATAACTTTTGATTGTTCAAATTGTCGCTATAATCATCCAATATACAAAACAATAAAAGATAATCAGAAGACAATCTTACACTGTCGTAAGAGTCATAAGGTTGAGAACGTCCTGCCAAGTATGAAATTTTTTGTCTTTCATATCTTTTTATGTTTGAATCATTCATTAAATTATTAATTTTAGCCCAATTAACTGTGTCTTCATGTACTTTTTTAACATAAGGATTGATAGAACTTTCGAAACATTCTTCTATTTTCGGTATGTTTTTTACTTCTAACATTTCGTCCTCCTAAAAATTATTTTCTTTTTTATGTATTTACCCTGTTTAAATTTTCAAAAAACGCAGTTAATAATCTTGTTTTTCTGTCTAAAAAAAGGTAAACAGAAAAATGCTTATCTCAACAGAATAATTAACAAAAAAATACCATTTACCTGTTTCCGCAGGGTAAACTATAAAAAGAGACTTGAACAATATTCCATTATTAAACAAACAGTTGGTTCAACTTTGTTCTTGTCTTTGTACAGAATCTCTTTGAATTAATTGCGTATATGCTTCTTCATAAAATGAAGTAATGTTTGGCCTAAAGCAGTTAGGATAACACCTTTCCCATCACATTTTGGGCATATTTTTTCTTCGTTCTTAATAGAAATATGACTTGTCCCATTACAATTAGGACAAACATGCTCTAAATCGTCTGTTGATATAATGACTGACATCTCTTTCACCTCAACTTATAGAATAATGATGTTTCTTGGCCAAACCTTAAATCTAATAAGATCCATAAACATACATTTTGTTAAATAAAATTTCTATTTGGCAATAAAGATATCATATTATACATAATTAAAGTGCTCAATGTTTGAGTGACAAATTAATCTATTAAGGAGGCTTTAAGAGAGCTGCATTGTGCAAACCATTAATTGAGCGACCAACATAAAGCCCTGAACAATTAAGGAATCTCAATACACCACAATGATTAAGGATGTTTTTAGCGAAGTAATTAAATATTTATCATTTTTTGCTCCTCTATAAACTGCACCATTAGATTCTGCTCCGACATACGCTTCACAAAGTCTGTCAAATCAAGTGATGGATCTATTAAAGGGCATAAAAAAAGACGCTCAAAAAATAGCGCCTTTTAAAAATAATGATAGAGTTTTGGAACTTCTAAAATGATGCCAAACCCGTATCAAGGGCTTTCAAACCCTTGATACCCGACTGCATTCTAAAAGTTTTGATGGAGACGGTGGGAGTCGAACCCACGTCCAGAGACATCGATTACTTAAGCGTCTACGAGCGTAGTCAACATATTTCGTGTTCACTCATCCGCATGCCTGCTGACGGGCGCTTGGAGAGCTAGTCTGATGGATCTCTTCTTACGTCCTCAGACGGAAACGTAAGCGTAGCCTACTTCATTGGGCTCCTCACAGACACATAGGCGATGTCAGGAAGAGCTCGCTGCACTTATTAGGCAGCTAGTGCTAAGTTTTGGTTAAAACTTTTAGTTTTGCCAGTTACATTTAAGTGCGTGTTAACGAGATCGCCTCTCGGCTCGCAGCCTAAGCTCGAACCATCCCTGTCGAATCCGTAACGTCCCCTTGTAAAAGGGATATACGGGATGGAAACGTTCAGCTTAACTGCTTCCGTATATAACTATTATAACAATCTCTTCGCTTGAAACAACTGGTGGTTTCTGTAAGAAAAGCAATGATTGTTTACTGCATAACATATTGTAGCATAATGCTTCCGCTCTCAGCAAGCCATCTGCATCAGGCTAGAATTGCTTTTGACGATCACGGAAGGCACGCTCGATTTCACGTTTTGCATCTTTTTTCTTCAGATCTTCACGTTTATCATATTTCTTTTTCCCTTTACCAATTCCGATCAGCACTTTGGCAAAGCCATTTTTTAAATAGAGTTTCAGAGGCACGAGTGAGTAGCCTTCTTCCTTTGTCGCACCAATCAATTTACTGATTTGCTTGCGATGAAGCAGCAGCTTTCTCGTTCTCAGCGGATCATGGTTATAACGGTTCCCCTGCTCGTATGGGCTCACGTGCATGTTGTGAAGAAACACTTCTCCTCGCTCGATTTTGGCAAAGGAATCTTTTAAATTCACTTTTCCTGCACGAATCGATTTGATTTCAGTTCCTTGTAACACAAGGCCGGCTTCATACGTTTCTTCTATAAAATAGTCATGATTTGCTTTTTTGTTTTGGGAAACAACCTTTCCCTCTCCCTTTGGCATTGGCGTACACCCTCCTTTTGCAAACACGGTCCAAATCGTACGGATTATTTTATCAAACAATCCAGCTTTCGACAATGCAGACGCCATATGGTCAAAAAGCAAATAGAGCGTGACGCCCTATTTGCTTTTTGGCACGTTACTTTTTCTTTTTGCGCTTTTGTTTTGGCGCGTTATCAAATACGCGTTTTTTCTTTTTTTTCTTCTTACTGCCTGTGAACCAGTCACTTCCGCCTTTATCTTCCTTTGGTTTATCCCCAGAGGCATTTTGACCTCCGCGTCCTTTTTTCGCTGGTGAATCTGTCCGTTTTTTGAACTTAAAATCTTTTGGCGATTTACGGCGGGTGCCTTTCATGCCAACGATTTCAAAATCAATGGAGTGCTCATCTTTATTGACACTAACCACTTTGACAGTGATTTCGTCACCGATGCGATATACATTTCCTGTCCGCTCACCGATCATGGCAAAGTGCTGTTCATCAAAGCGATAATAGTCGTCTGTCATGTAGCTGACATGGACAAGACCTTCAATTGTATTCGGCAGTTCAACAAATAGTCCGAAGTTCGTCACGGAACTAATCATGCCATCAAACTCTTCACCGATTTTATCAAGCATAAATTCTGCCTTCTTGAGGTCATCTGTTTCACGCTCTGCATCGACTGAACGGCGCTCCATTGTAGACGCATGATCTGCGATTTCAGGCAGCAGCTGGCCCCACTTTTCTAGGGTTGCTTCGTCTGTCTTTTTCTGAATCAAATAGGTTCTGATCAGTCTATGCACGATTAAATCCGGATAACGGCGGATCGGTGATGTAAAGTGCGTATAGAATTCCGTTGATAACCCAAAATGGCCGATGCTTTCTGGATCATACTTCGCCTGTTTCATCGAACGAAGCATCACGGTTTGTATCACAACTTCTTCTGGTTGATCCCTCACAGCATCAAGTACACTTTGAAGTGCACGCGGGTGGATGTTTGTCGACGTTCCTTTCACAATGTAACCAAACGTTGTCACGAACTCTAAAAAGCGCTGAAGCTTCTCAGGATTTGGTTCTTCGTGAATTCGATATATGAAAGGTACATTCAACCAGTGGAAATGCTCTGCAACCGTTTCGTTTGCAACAAGCATGAATTCTTCAATTAATTTCTCTGCGACAGATCGCTCACGAACGACAACGTCTTTCGCCGCTCCTTCATCATCTACAAGCACTTTTGCTTCCTTGAAGTCAAAGTCTACTGCCCCGCGCTCCATTCGTTTGTCGCGAAGAATCTCTGCAAGCTTCTCCATCTCTTGGAACATTGGCACAAGCGGCTCATATTTGTCTAAAAGCTCTTCGTCTTGGTCGACTAAAATCTTATTCACATCAGAATAGGTCATTCTTTCCGTCGTTTTGATCACACTTTGGAAAATCTCATGTTTGACGACCTTCCCATTTCGATCGATGACCATTTCACAAGACAGGGTGAGACGATCGACCTTCGGATTCAATGAGCAAATACCGTTTGACAGGCGGTGCGGGATCATCGGAATGACGCGGTCTACGAGATACACACTCGTTCCACGCTCATAAGCTTCCTGATCAATCGGGGAGTTCTCTGTGACATAATGAGAGACATCTGCAATATGCACCCCTAGCTTATATTTGCCATCACCCAGCTTTTGCACCGTAACGGCATCATCTAAGTCCTTCGCATCTGCTCCGTCAATTGTTACAATCGTTTCGTTGCGCAAGTCACGTCTGCCTTCCAGGTCTTTTTGATCAATCGTTTCAGGTGTGTCTACTGCCTGCTGAAGCGCTTCTTCTGGGAACTCACCTGGCAGGCCGTGTTTATGAATGATCGATAAAATATCAATGCCAGGGTCATTTTTATGACCGAGGATTTCAGTCACTTCGCCCTCTGCACTCATTCTTCCTTCTGGGTAGCTTGTCAGCGTCACGACCACTTTATGCCCTTCGACCGCTCCATTTTTAGCGGATTTCGGGATGAAGATATCGGTTGTGATTTTTTTATCATCAGGAATGACAAAGCCAAAGCTTTTCGTTTCTGTGTAGGTACCGACAACCGTCTGAGTATTACGCTCCAGAATTCGGATGACAGTTCCTTCTTTTTTTGTGCCGTTTGATTTGTGGCTGACACGAACCATGACCGTATCACCATTCATCGCTGTGCCTAGCTCATTAGGCGGAATGAAAATATCATCCTGTCCAAACTCTTCTGGTGTCACAAATGCAAAGCCTTTTGCATGAGCAGACAGCTTTCCTTTTACCAAGTTCATTTTTTCTGGTACACCGTAGCGATCGCTGCGCGTGCGAACGATGAGTCCTTGATCTTCCAGCATCACAAGTGCTTTGACGAGCTCTTTATAATCATCAGGATTGGTAATCTCCATCATCACTTCCAGCTCTTGAACGGTTAACGGTTTATAAGCTTCATCTTTCATAAAAGCGAGTAATTCATCCATAAATTCTTCTTTTTGCACACTCTAACCCCCTATATATTTAAATTGACCAATTAAGTGATTCTAAGAATGCATATACATCCTGATGAACCTTCTCGCGCTCTTTATCAAGCGTGATCACATGGCCTGATTCTTCATACCATTTCAAATGCTTTTGATCTGTCTCTACTTCGTTATAAATGATATTCGCACTGTCTGTATTAATCATATGATCATGACGTGCCTGAACAACAAAAGTAGGTGAATAAATCATGTCGACATTGTTTCTGACATCTGCAATCAGTTCTTGCAGGCTCCTCAGTGTACCCATTGGCGTTTTCTTGAACTCTTCCATTTCCTGTTCAATCTGCTCCTCTGACTTACCCTCGAATTTCTTATAGTTACGGGCATATTCTAGTACACCCTGGTACATGACTTCTTCACTTTTTATGTACATAGGTGCACACATAGGTACAATTCCCTTTACAGGTACAGTGTAACCTAATTTCAATGAAAAAACTCCTCCGAGGGATAGTCCGCAAACCGCAATTTCCTCATAGCCTTCATCTTTTAAGAATTGATAGCCCTCTTCTACATCTTTCCACCAGTCAGCCGGGCCAGATTGGACAAGCTCTTCTGGCGGCACACCGTGTCCTTTATATTGAGGTGCATGGCATGTATACCCTCTTTCGTTCAAATAACGGCCTAGCATTCGAACATCGGCTGTATTCCCAGTAAAACCGTGAAGAAGAAGCACCGCCTTTTCTCCACCTTTAAACGTAAATGGTTTTGGTGTAACAACTTTCATGATGTGACTTCCTTTCCTTCCGATATGGTTTATATTTTCCACTTGTATGTATGAAACAAACACAAAAGAGTGCTGATAATAAAAAAAGGTCTGAAAAAAGATCAGACCTTCTGTTACTCGCGCCTTACACGCCTAGATATGCCAATGCAAGTGTTAAGATGAAGAAAAGCACTGACAAAATAACCGTTAATCGGTGAAGTATCAAGTCAAGGCCTCTCGCTTTTTGCTTACCGAAAAGCTGCTCGGCTCCACCTGAAATAGCGCCTGACAGTCCAGCACTTTTACTTGATTGTAACAATACAACGATGATAAGTGCGATACTGACAATTACGAGTAATGTGATAACAAATGCGTGCATGAAAACACCTCCAGACAAACTGGTACACATAACTTTATTTTACATGAAAACAAGGTGCATGTCACGAAACATCAAAATAAAGATTCCCTCTATATTGTCGACTTTATTCGTTATTTTGATTCAATTTCATTCCAAAGAGTAGTATGCAGCATTTTTTATATGCAATTTTCGGTTAAAAACACGTTTTTAACGGGTTGCTTCTTCTTTCAATAGCTGTTTTAATTCTACTAACAAACGTTCAGCTCCTTCAGGACTCAGCATCACTTTCCCATTTCCATAGCTTTTGTTGTACTTCGTCACTTGTCCAGTTAACAGGCAGCTCTTATCTGCATCATATTTTTTTAGCATAATGGTTTGATCTTCAATGAAAATTTCTAACAGCTGCTCTTCTTTAATATTGAGTACCTTGCGCATTTCTGAAGGCAGAACAATTCTGCCTAGTGAATCAATATGTCTGACCATCCCAGTTCTTTTCAACGACATTGCCTCCTTGATCATTTCATTCATTGACTTTTGTCAATATCTTCATAGTAAAATAGATCTTCAAATTTTTTATCAAAGTAATGAATCATTTTGCCAATGACAAGCTGGCCTGGTTTCCGATGACCATTTAATACCCTGCTGAGTGTGGCAGGAGAAATGCCAATTTCATCAGCGAGCTGATTTAAAGACATATCGTTTTCGATCATATACTGCATGACAAAAGCCCGCCTGATCTGAATCTTTTCGACCATCATTACAACCTCCTATGGAATCAATATGTACAACGTGCAGGTGCTCACTTGAAACAGACCGTTAACTTAAGTCAACACTTTTACCCCTCTGCTATTTCCTTTGGTCAATGATCATACTAAAATAAGTCATATACTGAAATGTGAGGTTCGATGTCATGAATCACTTTGGTGAACAATTACGCATTTTAAGAGAAAATAGAAAAATGTCTGTCAATCAACTCGCCATGTATTCAGGTGTAAGCGCTGCTGGTATTTCTCGTATTGAAAATGGAAAGCGCGGTGTGCCAAAACCTTTGACTATCAAAAAATTAGCACATGCCTTGAAGGTGCCTTATGAGGATTTAATGCTGCTTGCCGGTCATATTGAACAGGAGCAAGTTCATGAAATGAAACCAAAATATGAATCCATGTTGAAAATCTATCAAACGGCGCTTCAAAAGGATGTAGAACATCTTCCCATTTTTGATGGGGACAAATGGGAAAGGCTCTCCGCACAAGACATCAGCCAGCTGAATGAATACTTTCTCACGCTCATCAACCAAAAAAAGGCGAACAAATAGCGGGGCATAAACCTAATGTACATCCACTATTAACTAATGTCAATATTTTCATGGTATACTTGTTGCCAATAGTCAACAAATCAGGTAAAATAGACATATCTAATCTATAACCATGTGAGGTTTTGCCTTGATGAACTTTGGTGCATATTTAAGAGCATTACGTGAGGAAAAGAAGCTGTCAGTGAACCAATTAGCGATGTATTCAGAGGTCAGCGCTGCTGGTATTTCTCGTATTGAAAACGGGAAACGCGGTATTCCAAAGCCTCCTACGATTAAAAAACTAGCCGGTGCATTAAAGGTCCCTTATGAGGAAATGATGCAGGCTGCGGGCTATATTGAGGAAGCCTCTTCTGTCCATCAGTTGAAGGAAGAGGAAATGGCATTATCCAAAATAAAGGAAGCTGCAGCGCAATATGAACTTGGTGATCTCGAAATATTTGATGGAGACATTTGGTCAACTCTTTCGAAAAAAGAAATAGAGGATCTTAACCGCTATCTGTTATTTATGTTAAACAGCCGTTCGTCATCATAGAATGTTTTGAGCATTGACAAGCTTTTCGAGCTGATTTATGACAGATTTACGGTATAATGAGTTCAGATTGGAGTGAAGAAAGATGAATCAATCTGACATGTGCCCGCGGTTTGAAAAAGCAGTTGAGTTATTGAGTAAACGCTGGGTCGCACTGATTGTTTTTCAGCTTCTCTCAGGTCCGCAGCGCTTTAGTGAAATTGAGGCCGCTCTGACAAATTTAAGCGGAAGAGTATTATCTGAGAGATTAAAAGAGCTGGAAGCAGCAGGCATTGTAAAACGGGAGGTTTTTGCTGAAACACCCGTGCGCATTGAGTATTCTTTAACTGATATGGGGCGTTCCCTTGCACCCGTTTTTGAGGAAATTTCGAAGTGGTCCTCTGAATGGATCACGCTTGAATCATAAAATACCTGCATGTGAACCCGCCTGATCATCATAAAACAACCTCCCTTACAGATGTAAGGGAGGTTTTGTCTTTTTAACCGCTTAAGCAGATGTGATGTTTTTTGCAGCTAATGCTTTTCTTTCTTTTTTCTTGTTCGTTGGGCTTAAATAGCGTTCGAGCCAGCCCATGACTAGGTCAGCGATAATGGCCATGAGCGCAGTTGGAATAGCACCTGCTAAAATGATGGCTGTTCCGTTTGTGGCGTTTGATCCTCTGATGATGATATCACCTAGACCTCCCGCACCAACAAATGTCCCAATCGCTGTAATGCCGATGGCGATGACAAGGGCGGTTCTTAAACCAGCCATAATGACCGATAAAGCAAGCGGTAATTCAACCATTCTCAGCACTTGCCATTTCGTCATGCCCATCGCTTTACCCGATTCTAAATAAGCATGTTCAATGCTGACAATCCCTGTATACGTGTTGCGGATGATCGGCAGAAGCGAATACAGAAAGAGTGATAAGATGACTGTATTTGCGCCAAGTCCTAATACAAGCATCAGCACGGAAAGCATCGCTAACGCCGGTATGGTTTGTATAACATTGGTAATGGCGAAGATCCAATTGCTCAGCTTACGGTAATGCGCCACAAAGATGCCTACTGGAATTCCGACAATCGCCGCAAACAGCACCCCATACGCTGACATGAGAAAATGCCGATAAAATTCTTCTAACACATATGAACCGTTCTGCTGATAATACGTCCATAATTGCTGCAGTGTGTCCATCAGCCGTGACAACTCCCCATCTTACTCAAAGTAATTGTGCTTTTTTAGGAAATTTTTCGCAACGGTGGCTGGTTCTTGAAGCTCCCCGTCGACTTGATAGTTAAGCTCTTGCATTTGCTCTGTATCGATTTTTCCGATCAGCCTGTTGATCACCTTATCAAGCCCTGGGTTCTCTTTTAGGACTTTTTCCGGGACAACTGGCGATGCATCATATGGCGGGAAAAACCGCTTATCATCTTTTAAAATTTTGAGGTCATAGGCTTTAATTCGTCCATCTGTTGAATAGGCAAGCACAATATCCATTTTTTCATTTTTTAATGCATCATAGACTAAACCAATCTGCATTGGATACGTGCTTCCAAATTCAATTCCGTATGTTTTCACGAATCCTTCGTAACCGTCGCCTTTCTTTTTGAGCCAAATATTATCGACACCGAACCGGTAATTTTTCGCATTCTTTTTCAAGTCAGAGACGGTTTCTAACTTGTTTTCCTTCGCCATCTTTTGCGTCACGGCAAAGGCATACGTATTATCAAAGCCATAGGAATCAAACCATTTGTAATCATAGCGTTTCTTAAATTCTTTTTGGACGATCTCCATCGCACGCTCCGGGTCTTTTTCCGCATCCATTCCAAGCGTACTTGTCAAATCTGTCCCTGTATACCTTGTGGCAGAAATGTCGATATCTCCGTTTTCCATTGCTTTCTGCTGTACGGTATTAGAGCCTAGGTTTTTCACAATGGTTGTCTTTTTATCTGTGTAATGTTCGATGATATCGCTAACCATGTAGGCCATAATTTCTGATTCGGTAAAGTTTTGTGCTCCAATTCGCAGCGTATTGCCTGAGGAGCCGGCTAGTCCAGGAAGTGAACAGCCGCTTATCAATAGCAAGCATCCGGCAAGCAGTGCACTGATCCATCTTGTTTTTCGATTCTTCACATAAGCCAACTCCTTATGAAACTTCCTTCAATCCTTTTAAGCCTTCTGGTGTTACTTTTTTCTCCAGCTTCATCAATGTAAAGTCAATGATGACCGCTAAAATAGTGACTGGGATGGCACCCGCAATAATGTATTCCGGCTGATATAACTGAAGTCCAATTAAAATGTAGTCACCAAGACCTCCCCCACCGATAAAAGCAGCAAGTGTTGTCCAGCCGATTAAATAAATCGTTGACGTTCGGACGCCTGCCATAATGATCGGTACAGCAAGCGGGAGCTCAACAAGACGAATTTGCTCCCATGTGGTCATACCGATCCCTTTACCGGATTCAAGCAAGTTTTTGTTTACACCTTGGACGCCGGCATACGTATTTCTCAAAATAGGCAATACCGAATAGAAAAAGAGCGCAACGATTGCAGGTATTTTCCCCACCCCCAAAATAGGAATAAAAAATGCAAGAATCGCTAAACTAGGGAGTGTTTGAAAGATATTCACGACACCGATGACAAAACCTGCGCCTCGTTTCATTCGTGTGAGAACGACGCCTAAAGGAACGGCAACGATAATTCCTAGCACGACGGCAATTAAGGAAATATATAAATGCTCCCACATTTTTGTGAGGAGTTCCCCACCATTTTTCTCTAGAAAATCGATGATTTGATCCATGTGTCCACCTCCCTTAGTTCATTTCAATGGCAGACGCCGGCGTATCGTCTCCCCAAATAGAGTCGTACACAACATCTACAAGACTTGCCCGTGTTACAATGCCTTTTAAATGCCCTTTGGCATCCACAACCGGTACATATTTAATACCGCGTATTAAGATTTTCCGAACGGTGTCTCTTAGAAGTGCGCCTTCTTGTACAGTATAGAACTCTGTATTTAAGATCTCACCAACGAAAGCTGCTTTTCTGCGGTTCGCATCGATTGTTTCAATATCGATATAGCCTTTTAGCACATGATGTTCATCTACTACAAGCAAGGAATCGACCCGCTTTTCTCTCATGATGTAGATGGCATCAGTCAACGTTTGTTCGACTGTAATGGTGACTGGTGACGTGTTCATCATTTGTTCTACACGTTCCATATTCGGATTTGATTGAAGCAGGCGTTCTTTTCCGATGAATTCTTCTACGAACTCGTTGGCGGGGTTACGCAAAATATCTTCAGGTGTGCCTACTTGGACAATCTCTCCATCTTTTAAAATCACAATTCGGTCAGCGAGTTTAATGGCTTCATCCATGTCATGTGTGACGAATACGATGGTTTTATTTAACGTTTTTTGCAGTTTCTTAAATTCTTCCTGCAATGTATCTCGTGTAATTGGATCAAGTGCACCAAATGGTTCATCCATGAGGATCAGAGGGGGTTCTGCTGCCAGTGCGCGAAGAACTCCGATGCGCTGCTGCTGTCCTCCACTGAGTTCATGAGGATAGCGCTCTAAAAATTCCGGGCCCATGTCGACGAGCTTCAGCAGTTCGCGAGCTCGTTCCTTCCGTTTTTCTTCCGGCCATTTTAAGAGCTTCGGCACAAGTGAGATGTTTTGCGCGATGGTCATATGGGGGAACAGTCCAATTTGCTGAATCACATAACCGATTTCTCTTCTTAATTGAACTGGATCTTTTTTCATAATATTTTCTCCCTCGATGAAAATGTTTCCTGAGGAAGGTTCAATGAGTCGGTTGATCATCTTCATGGTTGTTGTCTTACCACAGCCACTCGGTCCAATAAAACAAATAAATTCTCCTTTTGCTATTTCTAAATCAATATTTTTGACAGCTTTTTTTCCGCCTTTATACGTCTTAGATACATTCTCTAGTTTCAGCAAATGAGACACCTCCAATTAGTTGGATCTATATATTCAGAAAATTTACACCTTATTCATTATAGTGCAAACTTTATAAAATAAAAAGTTTATGATGTGTTTGTATTGCATAAGATTTATATAAAATTTTCAGTTAACGCTGTAATATCTAGAGATCTCTCCTTTTTCCTTCAAATTACTAGCAATTACTCAATATTTATTGTTTTCATCAACAAACAGGTATATGATATATTGTGTTACAAATTGTCAGTCGTGAAGGGATGAAGCGGGGAGTGGACAAGCAAGCGTTAGGCGCCATTCAAAAAGCACAGGATCATTATATTGAAAAAGCTGCGGAGAACATGAATGCCTTTGGTCTTTCTTCTACAGTGGGTAGAGTGCTTGGTATCATTCACATGAACCGTAAACCAATGACGCTGGAAGAGCTATCAGAGGCGACCGGCATGAGCAAAACGAGGATGAGTCAAGTCGTTCGAGAAATGCTCGATTTGAATATTGCGGAAAAGGTTTATGAAAAAGGAATACGTAAAGATCTTTATGAAGTTGAGCAAGATCAATACCAAACGTTTATTTCATTGTTTGCAGCCAATTGGTCCCGAGTTGTCAGCAAAAACCGTAAAGCACATAAGAAAACGTGCAAGGAATTGCAAGAGCTGCTTGAACAGGACGACTTACCTGAAGAAACAGAGGATAAAATCAATCTGCTTCTTTCAGAAATCAAGGAAAGTCTTGATTACTATGATTGGATTAGCCGCTTAATTGAATTCTTTGAAAGTGAAGAAGTATTTAAGCATGTGCCGAAACCTTAAAAAAAGCTGTTTTATTTTACATCATTGTAGAAAAAAAACAGCTTTTTTATATACACTTATGACATAAACATCGGAAACATCCCTTTTAAGCCTGCGCCGATCATCTCAACTGCCACTACAGCAAGAATTAATCCCATCAAACGCGTCACAACATTCATCTCTGTTTTCCCCATTTTCCGCATAATGAAACTGGAATAATGAAAGGCATAATACGTCATGGCAAGAACAATGATAATGCCGATTAGAATCGAAAACATGTGGAGCATCCCTTGACTTCCCGGGGTTAAACTCATTACTGTAGCGATTGTACCGGGCCCAGCGATGATCGGGATTGCCAGCGGCGTAACGGAGATATCTGCCTTCTCTTTGCTTTCTGCCTTTTCCTCCGAATGAGGATTTTGGACGTGTGATTCTTTTGCATTCAGCAAATTGTAAGCGATACCAAAAATAAAAATACCTCCGGCGATGCGGAGTGCATGAATATCGATCCCAAACAATTTGAATATGAGCCTGCCTGCCAATAGAAAGGCAATCAAAATAATGAAAGAGACCACGATGGCTTTTTTGGCTGTCTGAGCGCGTTCTTTCTCTGTATAGCCTTCTGTTAAGGTGATGAAAAGAGGCACGTTTCCAATGGGGTTTGATACAGCAAATAATGAGACTACAACATGAATCATAAAGGCAATCAACAGACACCCTCCTTTTTTCATAGTGTCTGCCAATCTGATGTGAATATTCCCTTTGATGTTAAAACCTGTTTATCTTTAACCGATGGTAATAGAGGTTTAAAGAAAGGGGTTCACACTTGAAAAAACCATTACGATCATTCTTCTGTCTGTTGCGGTGTTAGGCGCAGCTGGCTGGATTGTTTGGCAGCAGACTAACAAAGCAGCAAAAGAAAAACATCAGCAAGAAAGCAGAACGAACGATCAGCAGCTTTCCCAGTTAAAATCAGATCAAACGGATATGAAACATGAAAACGATGAACAAAAAAAGCAAATAGCCACCGTCACAAAAAAGCTCAAAAAAGAAAAGAAAGCCTATGAAAAAGAGGTCAAACAGCGTAAAGCGCTTGAGGTGAAAGTCGACCAGCTTCAAAAAGAGCTGGCAGCAGCAAAAACTGCTGCTCAAGCGAATAAGCAGACCGCACAGGCTATAAGAAAACCAACTGACAAAAAAGACCCGAATGTCACTCATCACCCTCCCTCTCAGGTGGGTACAGGACCAATATGATTGGGGCGTGAAACAAGGGTATATGAAAGAATAGAAAGGATGAAAAAATGTGATACAAATTCGGCCATTGTCTCGTGATCAATCTCTCCCTATGGATCTTTTACTATTAGCTGACCCTTCAAAGGAAAAGGTTCTCGCTTATGTGCAATCCGGCTCTTGTTATGCCGCCTTTCATGAAGAGGATGTGATTGGTGTTTATGTTCTATCATCGCTATCTCAGCATACAGTCGAAATCATGAATGTTGCTGTGAAGGAGTCATGGCAAGGAAGGGGAATTGGGAAGCAGCTGATCCGCCATGCGATCGCTGAAGCGAAAGCCGCTGGTTTCCATACGATTGAAATCGGCACAGGCAACTCGAGTATTCAGCAGCTCGCACTTTATCAAAAATGCGGCTTCCGCCTGACTTCGATCGATCGCAATTTCTTCCTTAAGCATTATGATGAACCGATTTATGAAAACGGGATTCAATGTATGGATATGGTACGGCTGTCTCTCACTTTTCAAGCAGACTGACTATTTGCTCAGCCTGCTTTTTTTATGCTCTTCGCTTTTTCACAGCTTGAATCACATATTGAATGAAAAAGTAGAGCACAGCGCCAGCTAAAAAGCAGACAACGCATCCAAAAAGCGTCGCCTCTGAGCTGAATTGATACTCTTCAATTTTCATGATATAAAATGGCATGCCAAACAGTGTCGGACTTGATTCAACATGATTGACTTCTAGCAGCATTAAAAAGACAGGGGTCATAAACACAGCAAATATATACAGCATTGCAAGTGTTAAGCCGCTAGAAAACGAATGAAATACTTTGATCATCTTTTTCTCTCCTTCATCTCTTTTAAACTGGCTGTGATATTTTTCCCGTCTGGGCAAGCTGGATGCAGCATCACAGTGTTCAGTAAAGAAAAAAACAGCAGCTGATGACTCACCGGATGCTTCCACATCAAAAAAAGCACACTCGAGCAGAGCACCGGAAACAGCGGACCCGCAAGTGCCACCATCAGATTAAAGCTCGGCCGGTCAAATGTCTCATGGACGATCGCCACTTGCTTCCAATCAATCGTTACCACAAAATCAAAGAGCTGCCTTTTTTCGAGTTTGTTACACACCATGATCATCAGCATATGACCGAGTTCGTGAATTAGCACAACAGCTAGTAAACTAATGACAAGCCCCATCATCGCAATACAGGCCTTTTTAACATCGCAGCATATATACAACTGAAAAAGGCAAGTGAACCAAGCAGATAAGCGGTGGCGAGAAGAGACACATCATATGAAAGCCATTCTAATAAAAGCATATCGATAAAGCTGAATACAGCAATCATCAACACGATCACAAACAGCTTATTAAAATCACTGATTTTCACGACAAACCCTGTACAGGCCGCCATGGCGGTAATCAATAAAATGGACAAACTCGCCAATCCATGACCTTCACTTTCAATACCGATCACCAAATAGGCAAGCCCAATATACACAAAATATGTCAGCAGATTAATGGTGTAATAAAATAACATTCTCGACATTAAATAAGCGCCCTTTGATGTATTTAACATAAAGATGGCCCTTTGATTGATATGATATTCCCTGCCAATCATCAGCGGAAGCATGATCAATATTTCCTTTAACGCAAACTGCACAATAAAGGCATACAGCCAGCCAGTTTCTGCCGGTGTAAAAACAAATGGCAGCCCCACCGTCAAACAAATGAGAAAGAGAAACAAAATGCCTTGCTCTTTAAAAACAGCTGATCGGCTGAAATAGACCAATTCCTGCCGCAGATGTGTCAGAAAGGAAGAGTGCGTTCTGATTTTCTGGTAGGAAAACGACTTCACCTCTGTTTTCAGCTGCAAAAACATCTGATGAACATAGCAAGCTGCTAAACCCTTCACCCATAGCCATCCAGCGCTTAGGATGATGACAAGTAACAACAGATAGACAGCCGGCCATACATGGATCATCTCCACCGCTTTTTGAAAAAGGAGAAATATTAGTACATGAAGCGCCCCAAAGCCGATCGTTTGAAGCAGCAAATGCTCTTTTGTTTTTGATACGAAATGGCTCACACCGATCCGCAGCAGCATCCAAGAAGCGAGCGTATACAGCGCCAATATGCAGCAAGTGATGCAAACAACGATGATCCAATACAGAGATGGGGTGACACCCGTGATCAAAAGACCTAATACAATCGGTAAAAAAAGCAGTCCAGCCATGAGGAAGCAAAAGAGCACTGGAAAGAAATACACGCAAAGGATAAATGGCACACTCTGAATCGCACTGTTTAAAAAGTAGAATTGATATTCTTGGCGCTTCAATTTATTGCGGGATAACACAATACCTGCCCCTAATAGTAAGAGCGACATTTTGACAAATTGGAGGTATAGCGCAGCTGGCTCGTTTTCACCTGCCTGCATGAAAAAGCGCAGGCTAATGACGACGTATATCGCATAGATCAGTAAGAGAAAAACGGCAGCTGCGAGAAGCTGTAAAGGATATTTTTTTCCAAGCTGTTTTCCTTTCGTTGTCAGCATGCCCCATTCTAGTTTATGAAGAACGTGTCGTGTCCAAATCATTGAGTAACCTCTCCACCTGCATATAGTAATCTCGATTCACTTCTTTATAAATCTCTTCAAGTGCCTGATGAGGAAATGTCTGAGTCGTTTCTTGGCGGGACATATTCAGCTTGACGTCACCATTTCTTAAGATCATGAGATGGTCATATAATGTATCACCAAAGCTCAAATGATGAGTTGATATAAGAATGCCAGCGCCTTGATCTCTCAGCTTCATGAGCACCTTTTTTAAGATGATCATCATATCTGGATCAAGTCCGTTTGTTGGCTCGTCGAACACATAATAATCACATGGTCTGAGGAGCTGCGAAATGATCTGTGTTTTCTTTTGATTGCCATGGGACAGCTGAGCGATTGGCTGATCCATATATGGACTCAGCTCAAACAAATCGGTGAATGTCTCTTCTCGTGTGACATCTTGCTCATTTGGCAGCTGAAGTAATTGAAAGTATTCCCTCGGTGTTAAATAATCGAACAACGCATGATCGTCAGGAATATAGGAAACATGTTTTTTCAAAAGGGAAATATGAGCTGAGGATTGAAGGTTCAGCTGTTCGCCATGTAAGGAAACGTACCCAGTAAATGGCGTCAGCCCAAACATGGCTTGGATCATCGTTGTCTTTCCTGCACCATTATGCCCTAAAAGAAGCATCGTCCGGCCTTTCTCCACGTTCATTTGAATATTGCGGAGAGAGAAGGTGCGGCTATACGTTTTTTCTTGTAATTGTAATGTCAGCATCATATCCCTCCGTTTGTTTCAGATGGAACAGATGACCTTGCATCTGTTCTCATCCCTGTTAGAACCCGCATTGGATTTTAACGTACATGCCTAATAATTTGAACTCTCCTAAAAATTTGGAGCCCTTTCCAAAGGTCTTACATGCCCAAATCAATGCTCCAAGTGAAATAATGCCCAATATAGCGGCAAGGACATAAATCCAAAATGCATTTTTCTGTACATTCTTAGAAGTCAGAATTCGTTGCTTCCTTTCATCATATGCCGCCAATAGGTGAAGGACATACATATACACACCTACTGGAAAACGAAGGCTAAAAGGATTCAGCATCTCATCACCCCCTAATATATGTAAAATGATACCACCCCCTTACAGAAAGCATAAGTTCATTTCAGATCATATTTTTAGTCGATTTTTCATGATTTAGTGCTTATAAATGGAGGGGATTTTGACTTCTTCTCTAACTGAAGGAGGATTTTTTACAAAAATAGGATAAGACAAATGAATTAGCTATCGGATTTCGCTCAACAAAAAAAAACGCTGCGTCCCGCTCTCATGAAAGAGCGGGACGCAGCGAGTAGCTGGCATTATTTATTCAAGTTATAGAATGTTGCAATGCCGTGATATTGTGCTGTTTCAGCCAATTGATCTTCGATGCGAAGTAATTGGTTGTATTTCGCCACACGGTCCGTACGAGACGGAGCACCTGTTTTGATTTGTCCAGCGTTTGTTGCAACAGCGATGTCTGCAATTGTGCTGTCTTCTGTTTCACCAGAGCGGTGAGAGATGACTGCTGTGTATCCTGCACGTTTTGCCATTTCGATTGCATCAAATGTTTCAGTTAATGTACCGATTTGGTTTACTTTGATCAGGATAGAGTTACCGACACCATTTTTAATACCTTCAGAAAGCTTCTTCGTGTTTGTAACGAATAAGTCATCTCCTACTAGCTGAACCTTGCTGCCAAGGCGTTCAGTTAATAGTTTGTGACCTTCCCAGTCGTTTTCATCAAGGCCGTCTTCGATAGAGATGATAGGGTATTTCGATACCATATCTTCATACCAGTCAACCATTTCAGCAGATGTTTTCACAACACCTTCGCCTGATAAATGATATTTACCGTCTTCTTTGTTGTAGAACTCAGAAGATGCAGCATCCATTGCAAGTTTCACTTCTTCACCTGGTTTGAAACCAGCTTTTTCAATCGCTTCTACGATTGTTTGAAGTGCTTCTTCGTTAGAACCAAGGTTTGGAGCGAATCCGCCTTCGTCACCTACAGCTGTGTTTAAGCCTTTTGCACTTAATACAGATTTCAGGCTATGGAAGATTTGTGCGCCCATGCGAAGTGCTTCACGGAAGTTCGGTGCACCTACAGGCATAATCATGAATTCTTGAATGTCTACGTTGTTATCCGCATGCTCTCCGCCGTTGACGATGTTCATCATTGGCACTGGAAGCGTTTTGGAGTTGAATCCACCAAGGTATTGGTAAAGTGGAATTTGTAAGAAATCAGCAGCCGCACGTGCTACAGCGATAGATACGCCAAGGATTGCGTTTGCGCCTAATTTCCCTTTGTTTTCTGTTCCATCAAGTTCGATTAACATTTTGTCAATCGCTACTTGTTCTGTTACATCAAAGCCTAAAAGTTCTGGTGCAATGATTTCATTTACGTTGTTTACAGCTGTCAGAACACCTTTTCCAAGGTAACGGTCTTTGTCTCCGTCACGTAGTTCTACTGCTTCATATTCACCAGTAGAAGCACCACTTGGTACTAATGCACGGCCAAAGCCGCCAGATTCTGTGTAAACTTCTACTTCAACTGTTGGATTACCGCGAGAGTCTAATACTTCGCGTGCATATACGTCAACAATGTATGGCATCGTTATTTCTCTCCTTTTGAATCAATTTGTTATTTCTGAATCAATGATGTTCCTGTCATCTCTTTTGGTTTTTCAAGACCAAGTAAGTCTAAAAGCGTTGGAGATAGATCGGCTAGAATGCCGCCTTCTCTAAGCGTTGCATCTTTTTTCGTTACGATGACTGGAACAGGGTTTGTCGTATGTGCAGTATGCGGCTTTCCTTCTTCGGTAATCAGCACGTCTGCGTTACCGTGGTCTGCCGTGATGATGGCATGTCCGCCTTTTGCTAGGATTGCGTCGACAACAGCTCCTAAGCACTCATCTACTGCTTCAATGGCTTTGATTGTTGGCTCGAGCATACCTGAATGACCAACCATATCCGGGTTAGCAAAGTTCAGGATGATCGCATCATGCTTGTCAGCATTGATGTCTGCAACAAGTGCATCCTTTACCTCATAAGCGCTCATTTCTGGCTTGAGGTCATAGGTTGCCACATCTGGCGAATTGATCAAGATGCGGTCTTCACCAGGAAATTCTTCTTCACGTCCACCGCTCATAAAGAACGTCACATGAGGATATTTCTCTGTTTCAGCAATCCGCAGCTGTTTCAATCCATTTTGCGCTAGCACTTCTCCTACTGTGTTATCCAAATTCACTGGTTTGAAGGCAACATAGCCATCAACCGTTTCACTGAAGTGTGTAAAGCAGACGAAGTGTAAATCCTTCGGATGTGCTTCCCCGCGGTCAAATGAGCGGAAATCTTCATTTGTGAAGGTGTTCGAAATTTGGATCGCACGGTCTGGACGGAAGTTATAGAAAATCACAGAGTCTCCGTCGTTTACTTTTGCAACTGGCTCACCATTTTCTCTCGTGATGACAGATGGAATAACGAATTCATCGTAGATTCCATTTTCATAGGAGTCATCAACGACATCATAAATGTTTGGATAACTTGGGCCTTCACCATACGCCATCGCGCGATATGCTTTCTCCACACGATCCCAGCGTTTGTCACGGTCCATTGAGTAATAGCGTCCAGAAAGTGTTGCCACTTCTCCGACACCGATTTCTTTGATTTGTTCTTCAAGCTGTTTTAAGTACACTTTGGCTGTCTTTTGACCAACATCACGTCCGTCTAAGAAGCCATGAATGTATACCTTTGTTAAGCCTTCTTTTTTCGCCAGCTTCAGCAGGGCAAAGAGATGCTGGATGTGGCTGTGCACACCGCCGTCTGACAAGAGACCGAATAAATGAAGGGCCTTGTCGTTCTCTTTTGCATAAGTCATTGCCTCTAGGAACGTTTCGTTTTTCTCAAATTCCCCTTCACGAATGGCAACATTCACTCTTGTTAAGCTTTGATACACAATGCGTCCTGCACCGATGTTCAAATGCCCAACTTCAGAGTTCCCCATTTGACCTTGCGGGAGGCCTACTGCCTCACCTGAAGCCGTTAAGGTTTGATGCGGGAATTCATTCCAGTAGCGGTCGAAGTTCGGTTTCTTTGCTTGGGCAACAGCGTTACCGACTGTTTCGCCTCTTAAACCGAATCCATCTAAGATGATTAATGCAGCTGGTTTCTTACTCATATTGACCTTCCTCCAATAATTGAACGAAAGACTGAGGTTCTAAGCTTGCGCCGCCTACCAAAGCACCGTCAATATCGGATTCTGCCATATATTCTTTAATATTCGCCGGCTTCACGCTTCCGCCATATTGAATGCGAAGGCTGTCTGCCGCTTCTTGACCATATTCGCTTGCAACGGTTTGACGGATATGCGCGCAAACGTCGTTTGCATCTTTCGCTGTAGAAGATTTCCCTGTACCGATCGCCCAGATTGGCTCATATGCAATGACAGATTCAGCGACTTGCTGAGTCGTTAAACCAGCTAGTGCTTTCTTCACTTGATCAGCGACAAGTTCATTTGTTTTGCCAGCTTCACGCTCTTCAAGCGTTTCACCTACGCAGATAATTGGAACGATCCCATGCTTGAATGCAGCATGTGCTTTTTTGTTCACTGTTTCATCTGTTTCAGCGAAGAATTCACGGCGCTCTGAATGACCGATCACTGAGTAGCCGATGCCAAGATCTTTTAGCGCAGCAGGGCTGATTTCACCAGTGAATGCACCATTTTCTTCAAAGTGCATGTTTTGTGCACCAATTTTAAGGTCTGTTCCGTTAGAAAGGCTGTTTAGCTTTTCAAGGAAAAGTGCTGGCGCACAGACAATTGCTTCCACTTTGTCAGGAGATGGAATGGATGACTTGACTTCTTCAACGAAACTAACTGCTTCGCCAAGTGTTTTGTTCATTTTCCAGTTCCCAGCTATAATTGGTTTTCTCATGATTGACACTTCCTTATAGCAGTTTTGGTCTTATTTATCGTTTAATGCAGTAACACCTGGAAGCTCTTTGCCTTCCATAAATTCAAGTGAAGCGCCGCCGCCTGTAGAAATATGGCTCATCTGATCAGCAAGACCAAATTTCTCAACAGCTGCTGCTGAATCTCCACCGCCAATGACAGAATATGTATCTTTTGCTTCTGCCAGTGCTTCTGCGATTGCTTTTGTTCCTTTAGCGAATGCGTCGATTTCAAATACACCCATTGGTCCGTTCCAAACAACAAGTTTGCTGTTTTTAATAACATCAGCGTACTTCTCTCTTGTCTCTGTTCCAATATCAAGTGCTTCTAGATCACTTGGAATTTCAGAGATTGGCACAATGCTTGTATTCGCATCATTTGAAAAGTCGTCGGCTACCAGAACATCTGTTGGAATCAGGAAGTTCACGCCTTTTTCTTTTGCACGGTCCATAAAGGATTTCGCTAAATCGACTTTGTCTTCTTCTAATAAAGATTTTCCTACTTCGTGGCCTAGTGCTTTCACAAATGTGTAAGCAAGTCCGCCGCCGATGATGAGGTTGTCCACTTTATCAAGAAGACTTTCAATCACACCGATTTTATCCTTTACTTTTGCGCCACCAATAATCGCTGTAAATGGGCGATCAGGGTTTGAAATGGCTTTTCCTAGAACCTCAAGCTCTTTTTGCATGAGGAAGCCCGAAACAGCCGGAAGATATGCTGCAATACCAGCAGTGGATGCATGTGCACGGTGTGCAGCACCGAACGCATCATTGACATACACATCGGCTAAATCAGCAAATGCTTTTGATAGTTCAGGATCGTTCTTTTCTTCACCAGGATAGAAACGAACGTTTTCAAGCACTAGCACATCTCCTTCTTTTAAGTCAGAGATTTGCTTTTTCACGTTGTCACCGTAAGCTTCATCCGCTTTTTTCACTTCTTGTCCAAGAAGCTCTTGCAGACGTTTTGCTACAGGTGTCAGACGCAATTCTTCAGTAACTTGACCCTTCGGACGACCCAAATGACTAGCTAGCAGTACCTTTGCGCCTTGTCCTGTTAAATACTCAATCGTTGGTAATGCTGCGCGAATACGAGTATCATCCGTCACTTCTCCGTCTTTCATTGGAACGTTAAAATCTACGCGGCAGAACACAACTTTACCTTTTACGTCAATGTCTTTTACTGATTTCTTATTCATGCTCGTCAGGAGATCCTCCTTTATTCTGGTTTCCTTACGCATTGGACAAGTCTCTCTTTATCCTTTTCCCATTTTGCCCTCATCAAAACGAGAAATCGTGCAGAACGGATAAAAACAGAGAAAAAGGGAAAGGGATGCTTCCCCTTCCCTTGTCCGTCTTCATTATATCGTGTCTCTAGGAAAGAACCAAGTGAGTTCCTTCAGTGTGACAAATTAAAGACCTTGTTTTGCAATGTAAGCTGCAAGGTCAACAACGCGGTGAGAATATCCACTCTCGTTATCGTACCAAGAAATGACTTTCACCATGCTGCCTTCCATCACCATTGTAGAAAGAGCATCGATTGTTGAAGAGTTTGCATTACCATTGTAGTCACCAGATACTAATGGCTCTTCGCTGTAGCCAAGGATTCCATTAAGTTCTCCTTCAGCTGCTTCTTTAAGTGCTGCATTTACATCTTCAGCTGTTACATCTTGGTTTAATTCAGCCACAAGGTCAACTAAAGAAACGTTAGGTGTTGGAACACGCATAGCGCCACCGTTTAATTTACCTTTAAGTTCAGGCAATACAAGTGAAACAGCTTTCGCAGCACCTGTAGAAGTTGGGATGATGTTTTCCGCAGCTGCACGAGCACGACGGTAGTCTTTGTGCGGAAGATCAAGAATTTGTTGGTCATTTGTGTATGAGTGAACAGTTGTCATCATACCGCGTTTGATACCAAATTTATCGTTAAGTACTTTTGCAAATGGAGCTAAGCAGTTTGTTGTACAAGATGCATTAGAGATGACATCGTGGCTAGCTGCATCGTATTTGTCTTCGTTTACACCCATAACGATTGTGATATCTTCTTCGTTAGCAGGAGCAGAGATGATGACTTTTTTAGCGCCAGCTTCTAAGTGTTTTGCAGCGTCTGCACGTTTTGTGAAGAATCCAGTAGATTCAACAACGATTTCTACGCCTTGTTTACCCCAGCTTAATTTCGCAGGGTCACGCTCAGCTGATACTTCGATTGTTTTACCGTTCACTACTAAGTTTGTACCGTCTACAGAAACCTCTGCATCTAGTTTTCCGTGAACAGAGTCATATTGTAAAAGGTGTGCAAGCATGTTAGCGTCTGTTAGATCGTTAACCGCTACTACCTCAACTTCAGGATTGTTTAATGCTGCACGAAATACGTTACGTCCAATACGTCCAAATCCGTTAATACCGACTTTTACTGCCATGATGTTTCCTCCTTTTATAGGTAACAATGTTTTATATTGAGGGATCAATTGACTCCCTTAATAACTCTTTTGCGGCTCCTTCGTCTGTGACGAGAACCGTTCGGCGGGGTTTTTTGAAATAAGCTTCAATGGCCCCTGCCTTTGATGATCCACCTGCAACAGCAATGATGTGTGGAATGCTTTCTAAATCATCTAGCTGCATGCCGACGGAGTGCACTTTGTGGACGACCTCACCATCACGATTAAAGTAATAGCCAAAGGCCTCTGTCACTGCGTCATGCTCATCAATCTTTTTTAAATCTTCAGCTGGTGTATTTCGTCTCATCGCCATTGTTTTTGCTTCACCGATCCCATGAATGAGCATCGTGGATGATTTAATCGTGTGAAGCACTTCTTTGACTGACGGCTCTTCAATAATAGAAGAGTAAGCACCTTCTGACAGCTGCCCTGGAACAAACAGCAGTTTGTAAGTACCGGAAGCTTTTTCAGCCATGTGGGCACAAATGGTGTTTGCCTGATTTTTTACATTCTCCCCAAGACCGCCTCTCGCAGGGACAAACATCATGTCTCTGTTTTTGGCATCAGGGGTCATCATTTCGGCAACGGCTTCCATCGTCGTTCCGCCAGTGACGGCGACGATATTATTTCCAGTAAACCTTTTTTTCATACATTGGACAGCAGCTCTTCCCATTTCTTGCTTCACCCACGGGGATTCGTCACTGTCACCAGAAACGATGATGACTTCTTCTAGGCCTAACTTCCTCTTTAATGTATTTTCCAAAAAGGTTAAACCTAAAACGTCCTTCATCATTCCTTCAAGCATTTCAAGCAAAGCGTGGCCTTCACTCGTCAGCATCATGCCGCTCGTTTTGACATCCAGCAGGTTTTGTTCTTTTAGAAACTGAACTTCAGCTCTTAAGATGCGCTCACTGAGACCTAGGCTCGTCGCAAGGCTTCTGCGGCCGATTGGTTCAGCTAACCTGATGTATTGCAAAATGTCGTAGCGTTTTTGCATAACGATGAGAAGATCTGGCAATAATTTTTTTTGAGCTTCCAATAAACGATTCATGGCTAACGACCCTTTCTTTTCACGCTGGACTAAAAACGTCCCACTGTGACAAAAAACGTCCCGCCACAGCCAAAAAAAATCAATCCCTGCTTTCTTTAATTATTTTAACAGGATAATCTTGCATTTTCAACTCTTACAAACACATTTAGACAAAAAATAGACACATTTTCACCGATAACCTGCTTGTCATCAAGGTTCTTGCTATGATATTTCTTTTCAAAATATTTATTTTCTTCTATATTCAATGAATTCACCATTGAAAATGTGCATGCGTGTGAGATCCGCATGCACATTTTGTTGATATAGTTGGTCTTTTATGTTTTTGGGATGGTTCCTTCCTCTTCGGCGAAACGCTTTGCCTCTTCCTTCGGTTTGATTTTGAAATAATAAATGATGTAGCAGACAGCCATGAACGGAACGCCGCAATAAAGGCCAATCCGCTGATCCTCAATAAAGAATAGGCTGATGAGAACGATGCCAAATGCGATGAAGCCTGCCAATGGCACAAATGGATAGAGCGGTGTACGGAAGACGAGATCCTTTACATCTCCACCCGCTATTATGAATTGTTTTCTAAAGAAATACTGAGACAAACAAATGGACATCCACACCACAACTAGAACCATTCCGGAAATCGAAATGAGCCACACATACACCGTTTTTGGTGCCACAACACTTGTGAGCAGGGATAAAGCGGATACACCCATTGTCACCAATAATGCATTGATCGGGATTTTACGCTTGGACAGCTTTTTCGTAAAGCCAGGTCCTTTCCCGTCCTTTGAAAGCGACCAAAGCATACGTGATGATGCATATAATCCAGAGTTTGCTACAGATAAGACAGCTGTGATGATAATAAAATTCATGATATCTGCAGCATATGGGATGCCGACCTTGTCCAGCACGACCACAAACGGACTGTCAACAGTGCCTGCTGTCTGCCATGGAAGAAGCGCGGCAAGAACCGCAATTGATAAAACGAAAAAGACCATCGTTCTCCAAATAATATTCCGTATCGATCGAGGCAATGTTTTTTCAGGGCTTTCACTCTCACCTGCTGCAATCCCTACAAGTTCTGTTCCTTGAAAGGAGAAATTGACCGTGACCATGGTTAATAAAATAGCAAAAACACCATTAGGAAATAGTCCGCCATGATCCGTCAAATGACGAAATAAAGGGGCTGGTTCTCCGCCTTTTAAATGAATCATTCCGAAAATTGCGCCAATTCCGATGATAATAAACAATAGGATGGCTGCAACCTTAATGGCTGAAAACCAAAATTCTGTTTCAGCGAAGCTGCGAGCTGAGATGGCATTCACGGCAAATAATATCACGCTAAATGCTAGGCACCAGAGCCAAACCGGGATATCTGGGAACCACCTTTGGAGCAATATGCCTGCTGACGTAAACTCCAGTCCAATCGTACACGCCCAGCTAAACCAATACAGCCAGCCGATCATAAAGCCTGTGGATGGACCTATATATTTGGTTGCATACTCCTGAAAGGACCCGGCTGTCGGCATCGCCACTGCTAATTCTCCAAGACACAGCATGACCAAATACATTAACAGTCCGCCAATGATAAACGATAGAATGGCTCCGCCAGGTCCTGCCTGATGGATAATCAATCCTGATCCAAGGAAAAGGCCCGTACCGATGACGCCGCCTAAGGCAATCATAAAGAGATGTCTGCTTTTCATGGAACGCTCTAGTTCATTATGCTGTTCTTGCTTCAAATCCACTTCCCCACTTTCCTTCTTCTATTCATCATCCTTTGACAAAATTCGCTGTTCGTTGAAAAAGAAAGGGAGAAAGTGAAGGTTCCTCCCCCTTTGGCATTTAGGCTTGAAACAGTGCTTCAATATGACCAATTGCCCAGTCTAAATCTTCTTTTGAAATGGTCAGCGGCGGTGCAAAACGGATAACTGTCTCATGTGTTTCTTTACATAACAATCCTGCTTGCTTCAGCTTTTCACAATAAGGTCTAGCTGCCTCTGTCAGCTCCATTCCTATAAATAATCCGCGGCCGCGCACTTCCTTAATCACAGGGCTTTGAATGCGTGATAGTTTGTCTTTGAAGTATTCGCCAAGCTCCATGGAACGTGCTGCAAGCTTTTCGTCGATTAAAACATCCAGTGCAGCAAGCGACACCGCACACGCAAGAGGATTTCCTCCGAAGGTAGACCCATGAGAACCAGGGTTAAACACGCCTAATATATCGCGGTTTGCTACGACACACGAGATTGGAAAGACGCCGCCGCCTAAAGCTTTCCCGAGGATCAGCATATCTGGCTCAATGTCTTCCCAGTCACACGCAAACATCTTACCTGTTCGTGCTAACCCCACTTGAATCTCATCCGCAATGAACAGCACATGTTCTTTCTCACAAAGCGCCTTGGCATCTTTCAAGAAGCCTTCTGGCGGCATGACAATTCCCGCTTCTCCTTGAATCGGTTCTATGAGGAAAGCCGCTGTCTGTGGTGTGATAGCTTCACGTAACGCTTCAATATCTCCGTAAGGAATCAGTTTGATTCCGGGAAGCATTGGACCGAAGCCTCTTTGGTATTCTGCTTCAGAGGAAAGAGACACAGCCGTCATCGTTCTCCCATGGAAATTGCCAACACACGCAATGATTTCTGCACGATTCTCTTCGATTCCCTTAACATCATAGCCCCAGCGTCTTGCTGCTTTTACAGCGGTTTCTACAGCCTCAGCACCAGTATTCATTGGCAGTGCCATGTCTTTATTCGTCAGTTTGCAAATTTTTTCATACCAAGGACCAAGCTGATCATTATGAAAAGCTCTCGAGGTGAGTGTCACACGGTCTGCCTGTTTTTTGAGCGCTTCAATAATGCGGGGATGGCGATGTCCTTGGTTCACTGCGGAATACGCACTGAGCATATCCATATATCGATTGCCTTCAGGGTCTGTCACCCACACTCCCTCAGCCTCTGAAATCACAATTGGCAGCGGATGATAGTTTGCCGCTCCATATTGTTCTGTTTGTTGAATCAATTCATTTGTCTGTGTCATCATCTATTCCTCCTTCTGTAAGGTAGCTTCTTTCAATTGGGTTCATCTTCATCCATATGTTATGCAAGGATCGTGCCAACTTTCTGACCGCTTGATCATGAGGGTCTACCTCATTATTTACGCAAAATTTCTTTGCGCATGCCAAATTTTTTAGAGGAAACCGCAAAATTTTTCATGTAAAATAGAGGTAACGTCAGGAGGTGGCACAAGTGAAAAAAGATCTGCATGCCGCAAAGCTTGAAAATGAGATTGATTTATATAAACAAATGCTCGATTTAATTGATGTCGGGGTTCATGCAATTGACGAGAATGGCCATACGGTTGTTTATAATAAAAAAATGATGGAGATTGAGTCTTTAAAACGCTCTGATGTTCTCCATAAAAATGTACTCGACTTCTTCACCTTTCAAGATGAGATGCACAGTACACTTGTCCAAGCGCTTCGTACCGGGAAACAAACCGTTCATGCCAAGCAGACGTATCATAATTACAACGGAAAAGAAATCACAACGATTAACCATACATACCCGCTCGTTCGAGACGGCCTCATTCAAGGGGCAGTTGAAATTTCAAATGATGTGACCAAGCTGGAACGGCTGATTCATCACAATATGAAGAAAAAAGGAAGCACACGCTTTACCTTTGATTCCATTATTGGACAAAGCCCTGCATTTTTAGAGGTGATTGAACATGCGAAACGAGCGACACGCACCTCTTCCTATGTGCTCATTGTTGGCGAAACAGGGACTGGGAAAGAACTGTTTGCTCAAAGCATTCATAACGGCAGCAGCCGGTCATCTGGACCATTTATTACCCAAAATTGTGCGGCACTGCCTGATAATCTGATTGAAAGTCTGCTCTTTGGTACACAAAAAGGGGCTTTTACGGGAGCAACTGATCAGCCTGGTTTATTTGAACAGGCGCAAGGAGGAACATTGCTTTTAGATGAGATCAACTCATTAAATCCTCCTCTTCAAGCAAAACTGCTGCGCGTCTTACAGGAGAAACGCGTGAGAAGGCTAGGCAGCACAAAAGAAATCGCTGTTGATGTAAGAGTCATTGCCAATATGAATGAGGACCCTGTGGATGCGATCGCAGGTGGACGCATGCGCAAGGATTTATTTTATCGGCTCGGTATTGTCACCTTATTTATCCCGCCGCTTTCTGAGCGAAAAGAGGACATTCCTACGTTTGTGAATCATTTTATTCAAAAATATAATGAGCTGTTTCAAATGAAGGTGAAGACGGCTGACGAAGAGGTACTTGCCCTTTTCCAAGCGTATCATTGGCCAGGCAATGTAAGAGAACTGGAGCATGTGATTGAGGCGGGGATGAATATGATGATGGATGAAGACGACTTAAGCATGCATCACCTACCCTATCATTTTAGATTTAAGCACGGGGAAGGCCCTCCTAAGGCGCAATTGCAAACAAATTCTCTGCAGCAAACCGCAGCTGCTGACACCTTTGTCTATACAAGCCCAGAACAGACGACTGATTTCCAAACCCAAATGGAGCGATTCGAAAAACAATACATCGTCCATTACTTAGAAAAAATGGACGATAATATTTCACAGACTGCAAAGTTATTGGGCATGAGCAGGCAAAGTCTGCAATATCGAATGAAAAAGCTACATATTTCTCGTCAATAATAGAGCTGTGCCATCATTCGGCACAGCTTATTGTGTATCTGACTGTTCTGCTGGTTCTTGCAGCACATCACCCAGCAGATTTTCTACATTTTTCAAATGCGTAAGCATCGCTTTCTCTGCTTCTTCTGGCTGCCTTGCCATGACGGCTTTGTAAATTTGTTCATGTTCTTCGTAAAGCTGCCGAATGGAGGCTTTCGTTGAGAATAATACGACTTTTCTCGTTTCCCGCATCGTTTCTACTAACAAGGTTGAGACTTGATTCACTAACACCTTTAATACATCATTCTTCGAGGCTTTGGCTAAGGCGAGATGGAAGGTGAGATCTGCCTCTTCACCAATTTCTTCATGTGCTTCTGCCAGCTTCATTTGTTCGAGTGCATCACGCAGCTGATGAAGGTCATCGTCCGTCCGAAGCAGCGCCGCCTTTTTAACAGCACCTGTTTCAATGATGGTTCTCACTTCAAGGAGCTGCCTGACATCATGCTGCTTCATTAAAAATGCAGGAGATAAAGAAAATGCGAGCTGTTCAGGATCGAACTGCTTCACATATGTGCCTTCCCCTTGCTTCATCTCTATTAATCCGATCGCTTTGAGAGCAGACAGCGCCTCTCTTACAGCGGAACGGCTGACTTGAAAGCTTTCTGAGAGCGCTTGAACCGAATCTAATTTTTCCCCCGGAAGAAGCTCACCTGTACGAATGAATTCGATTAATGCATCCGCAATTTCTTCATATATTTTTTTGGTTTTGATTTGTTTATATTTCAATTGGTCTCACCTCATCACTGTTGTCTATCCTTATCGGCTCATGCCCTATCTTATACTTTACCCCAAAATTTCCGTTCAGACGTCTCCCCGATTTAATTTCCAAAAAATCTTCTGTGTGCCTTGCTTTCAACAAAAAAGAAGCACCTGCCTTGTTTCTGGCAAGTACTTCTTTTCAATCATAGCGCTTCCGCAGTGTAGATGATGGAAGATTCATTTGTTCACGATATTTCGCAATGGTTCTGCGCGACACACGGATACCAAAGGTTTGCTGAAGCTGCGTCATCATTTGCTGATCCGAATACGGTTTTTTCTTATTTTCCGTTTGGATCAGCTCTGCGATGTGCGTCTTGACTGTGTAGCTGGACGCCTCTTCCAGCGAAGGTCCTTCTAGTTTTGCTTGGAAAAATTGTTTCATTTCCATGAGACCATAAGGGGTTTGCACCATTTTCCCTTTCACCGTTCGGCTGACTGTTGACTCATGCACTTGCAATATATCTGCGATCCGCTTCATCGTAAGCGGTTTCATTTTATGTTTCCCTGTAAGGAAAAAATCTGTCTGATGGAAGATAATCTCACGAACGACATGGGTCATCGTTTGTTTTCTTTGCTTCAGCGCTTGGACAAGCCAATTGTATTGCTGCTCTTTTTCCTTTAGATACACATATGCTTCATGCCGCTTCTGGTCTTGAATCATGGCGAAGTATCCTTCATTCATTTCAACGTCTGGAAAAGCGCGCTGATTCAGCTCAAATGTGATGTGGTCCTGCACGACAGTAATCGTCACATCTGGCTCTATATACACAGGGTCCTCTTCATATGAGAAATGTATGCCCGGTCTTGGTTCCAGCTGCGACACCTCATCTTGTACCGCTTGAAGTGTTTTCATTGAAACGCCTGTTTTCGCCGCGATTTCCTTCCAAGCCTTTCTTGCAAAGAGAAAGAAGTGCTCGTCGATGATCAGCTCGGCTTCATACCAGCGCTCCTTTTTTCTTCTCAGCTGAAGCAGAATGCATTCTTGTAATGATCTTGCGCCAATACCGGCAGGCTCTAGCGATTGAAGCTGATGAAGGACGGCTTCTACTTCTTCAGCTGGCACCTCTAAGACAGCTGCCATCTCGTCAACCGGTTCATTTAAATAGCCATTGGAATCAATGGACTCGATCATAAAGTCAAAGATCCTTTGATTCTTTTCACTTAGATTCAAATCAATAGCTTGTTTCTTTAAATACATTTGCAGGCTTTCTTTTTGATGCGTTCGATACGGCTCTGTCATTCGATCTTGAGATTTTTTATGATAAACTGGTTGATAGCTGTCCGTGTCTTTCCGCTCAATCAGAGGGTTCTCAAGCGCTAACTGGTCAAGATACTCGCCAAGCTCAGCGCTATTCAGCTGGAGCAGCGTAATGGCCTGCCTGAGTTCTTGTGTGAGCACCTGCTTTAATACTTGTTCTTGCTGCAGATTAAGGCTCATTGTCTCCCCTCCCTCTCATCATTTTACATGAAGATTGACGGACCGTATATACGAAATAGGAGTGATTCCCATGTCTGAACTTTTTTCCGTTCCATACTTTGTTGACAACTTGAAACAGCACATCGCCATGAATCAAAATGAAGACAAGATTCATGCCATGAATGCCTATTACCGCTCAGTGGTGTCCACGCTTGTACAAGACCAGCTGACCAAAAACGCTGTGGTCTTGAAGCGTATTCAGCATCTTGATGAAGCATATCAAAAAGTGAAAAAAGAAAGCGAATGAATGAACGAAAAAGAGCACCCTTTGTCATGATGGCAAAGGGTGCTTTTCATTTGCGAAAAGCTTCTGATCCAGCCTTGATTTGTACATCATCAAAAACCCAGACCGTCCGACAGTATAGATGATAAAGGCAAACCATAGTCCGTGATTGTGCCAAATAGGCGTGACCGCTGCTTGAACAACGATAAACAAGATCATCGCAAACAGCATCGAATTTCTGACAGGGGCAATTTCTGTCGCACCTGTAAATACGCCGTATATGACCAAACCGAAACAAGCGGCAAACGGATAGAGAACGAGCCAGTCTGCATAGCCTAATGTCACATCAAGAAGCCGGGGAAGATTTGTAAACAAGCTCAAGATCGGCTCTTTTAAGAGAAAATAAACCGACGCAATGGCGCATGCCATGACAAGTGCCCACTGTCTCGAAAGAGTTAAAGTTCTTTCATAAAGGGTACGGTCATTTGCACCAACTGATCTGCCCACAAGGATGCTGGATGCATTGGCAAAACCATCGAACAAATAAGCCATGATGTAGTGAATTTGAAATAAGATGGCATTGGCCGCCAGCATCTCTGTTCCAAAAGAAGCACCTTTTGCTGTAAACATGTTAATCACCACTAGCAGACAAATCGTCCGAATAAACAAATCTTTATTCACATGAAACATTTTCTGAACTGCCTGTGTATCCATGATTTTCTTAAGAGAAGGCATCTGGAACCCGTTTTTTGAATGCTTCATGATGATCCATGCGCCTAGCACAAAGGCGGTTAATTCAGATATCAATGTCGCAGCCGCCACCCCTTTGACTGCAAACGAAAACACATGAACAAGCAGAAGGGCAAGGACCATATTCATGACATTGATCAAGATTTGTAAAGAGAGGGCTTCTTTCATTTTTGCCATTCCCATCAGCCACCCTAATATCACATAATTCATCAAGGTAAACGGGGCACCCCAAATACGAATATGAAAATAATCTGCTGCAAATTGCCGGACATCCGCAGCGGGAGAAATCACTAGAAAAGCAGATTGAATAATTGGCCATTGCAGGGCAATAAAACAAAGGCCGACAATGATGGCGATTAAAAAAGGTCTTAGAAAAGCAAGTACGCCCTGCTCCTCACTCTGCGCCCCGTTTGCCTGGGCGGCAAAAGCAGATGTACTCACCCGCAAAAAACCAAAGAGCCAATATAGTGTACTGAAAATGAGACTGCCAACCGCGACGCCTCCAATATAAGCGGGATTGGCGAGCTGACCGACAACTGCTGTATCAACAGCTCCAAGTAATGGAGTGGTCATCGTTGAGATGGTTAAAGGAATGGCCAAAGCTAAATACGCTCGATGGTTCACGATGCCACCTGCCTTTCATGAAAAATAGCCTCTTCTAAAAGAGGCGTTGATGAAATGAAGATTTACCGAACCGGTCTGCCAATTGTTCGGGACAAAGGATGGTCTGCGAGCATTGCATCTCTCATTTTCTGCACCGCTGTCTCTTCTGATGAAAAGAAATCATCCTTTGATTGAAATTGAGCAACAAGTTCACCTTGATCCAATATCGCCAATTGATCACTTACATGATAGGCTGCCGTCATATCATGTGTAATAAATAAGTAAGCGACACCCAGTTCCTTCTTTAATTCTACTAATAAATCTAAAATGACAGCCTGTGTAACCATGTCTAAGCTGCTGACGGATTCATCCAGTACGACGAGCTTTGGCTGCAGCAATAAGGCTCTTGCGATGTTGATCCTTTGCAGCTGGCCGCCGCTGAATTGATGCGGATATTTAGACAAGTCCTTTTCACTGAGCCCGACTCTTTCCAGCCAGTGAATCAACACGTTTTTGCGTTCTTGTCGGCTCATAGCTTCATAGTTTTCAAGCGGCTCGGATAAAATTTGTTCGACTGTCCACCTTGGATTCACCGCCGAATATGAATCTTGAAACACCGCTTGCACATGCCGGCGATAATGTTTGCGTGTTCGCTGATCTGCACAATATATATCCTGCCCTTCAAAAAGGACCTGACCGGCTCTTGGTTTCTCTAGACCAAGTATGATGCGGCCTAGTGTACTTTTCCCTGCGCCGCTTTGCCCCAGCAATCCGAGGCATGTGCCTTCTTCAATGATTAAATTGACGCCGCTTAAGACTTGGTCTGCGCCTTTTTTTCTCATCAGAAACGACCGGCTGTTGTATGAATGACTAACTGCTTTCACTTCTAATAAATGCAAGGGCCTTCTCACCTCAAATCGGGCAAACAGCTGGGATGGATGGACGAGCTGCTAATAGTTTCTTTGTATAATCATGCTTGGGGTTTTCAAAAAGCTCAAGCACTTCTGCCTTTTCAACCATTTCTCCTTGTCTCATGACGACAACCTGATCTGCCATTTCTGCAATGACGCCAAGATCGTGAGTAATGAGCAAAATGGCAGTTCCATACTCATGACGAATTTGGTTTAGGTGCTCAAGCACCAGCTTCTGCGTGTGTACATCTAAAGCAGTTGTTGGTTCATCTGCTATGAGAAGAGGCGGGTGCATGCAGGCAGCCATGGCAATCATGACACGCTGCAGCATACCGCCACTTAGTTCAAAGGGATACTTGTTTAACAGCTTATCTGGCTGCGGCAGATTCATCTGCGCTAACGCATCCATTGCCTTCGCTTGTGCCTGCCTTTTACTGACAGCGGTATGCCGGCGGATGGTTTCAATCAGCTGATGACCGATCGACCATACTGGTGTAAAGCTGTTCATTGGATTTTGCATAATATATGAGATGTCTTTGCCCCGAATAGAGCGCATATCCTTTTCACTCATACCGATCAATTCTCGTCCTTGTAATGTGATGCTGCCAGTGACTTCCGTTGTTTTCCGGTCAAGCATATGTAAGATCGACATACTTGTCACCGTTTTCCCGCAGCCGCTCTCACCTATTAATCCAACGATTTGACCACGCCCTACTTCAAACGATACGTCCTGAATAAGAGAGGTTGTCCCATGAGGCGTTTTCGTCTGCACATGCAGGTTCTCTATTTGTAAAATGGACTCTTGCACATCGATCATTCCTTTACACACGGCGTTTGATACCATATTTCTCTGAGAGGGCCTCTCCTAGTAAATTAAAGAGGACCACGACAGCCATGATCACAAGACCTGGGTACAGCATCAACTGAGGATTCGTTTGAATGTACGACTTCCCTTCATGGATCATCGCTCCCCATTCAGGCATAGGAGGCTGAACGCCTAATCCGAGAAAGGACATCGCAGAAATGTCCATAATCGCCCAGCCCATTTCGAGTGTACCTATGACCGCGAGTGGCGGCAGGACATTTGGAATCATATGCTTTCTCATGATGTTCCAGTGGGACGTCCCGCTGATTTTTGCGGCAGCAATAAAGTTCTGTTCTTTTAAACTCAGCACCATTCCTCGAAAGACGCGAGCATAGTATACCCATTGTACCAGCATCAAGGCAAGCACTACTTGAGAAAGTCCAGGACCGAAGATGCCGACTAATCCAAGAATCAGCACCAGGTTCGGGAATGCCATGATCCCGTCACAGATTCTCATCAAGACGTGATCGATCCAGCCGCCTTTATAACCTGACAACAAACCAACGATTAACCCAATCAATAAAGAAGAGAGAAAGATTAATAACGCACAGCCTAGTGAAACACGTGCACCATATAAAATTCGAGATAAATTGCATCGGCCTAATTGATCTGTCCCAAGAGGATACTCCCACGAAGACCCCTTTAGCTTCATCGCTAGATTGACAGCCGCCGGATCATGTGGAGCGATCCACGGTGCACATACTGTCACAATCAGCAATAGACCAAGGAGCACCACACAGATCGAGATCATCTTTTGATGAGAGAAGAGATATTTTCCTTTTGTCATCATGGGTGGCGGCCTTCCTTTCTGGAAATACGGGGGTCAATGATCAGCTGGAGCAAGTCCACAATCAAGCTGCTCAAGATAAAGATACATGCTGCCATGAGGACATAGAATTGAATGACCGGCAGATCCCGGTTAAAGATCGCTTCAATAAAGAAGCGCCCAAACCCCGGCCATGAAAAAACCGCCTCTACGATAATGGTTCCTGTCAGCAGCTTGCCAAGATTCACCCCAAGCCCTGTCAGCATTGGCGATATAGCGATTCTCAATACATGCTTGAACATGATCGACCGTTCCTTTAATCCTCTGATTCTCGCATATTGAACAAAAGGCTCTTGAAGCGCCTCACTCACACTTGATCGTAATAGCCTTGTATACGTAGCAATTAAAGGGACGGCCAGTGTGATCGACGGCAGGATGAGATGCTCCCATGTTCCGACCCCTTCAACTGGTAAAAGATCGAGCTTCACTGAAAAAAAGAAGATGAGCAAATACCCCAAGACAAACGTCGGGATAGATGCTCCTAAAAAAGAAATAAGCCGGCTCATATGATCAACGACGCCATTTTTCCTCATGCCGCTGAAAAAGCCGAGCGGAATGCTGACACAAATAGCTATCAGCAGACTAGTCAGCGCCAATTGAATCGTCGCTGGTATTCTATAGATCACCTCATTGAGCACAGGCTGGTTCGACATATACGACTGGCCAAAATCAAGGTGAATGACTTTTTCAATGGTGTGAAGATACTGCATATAAAACGGTTGGTCTAAACCAAATTCACTTCGTTTTTGCGCTAAAATTTCATCCGTAGGCTGGATATGAGCCGCTGCTAAATATGCCTCAGCCGGGTCAACTGGTGAAAGGTGAATCATACCAGTCGTAAAAAGTGTGGCTAATAAAAATACAGGGATGATTGATAGCATGCGTTTGACGATATAGCGGCCCATTTCCTTACCTTCCTTCTATTACTTCAGCTTAATGCCTGTGAATGGATGTTCATCGCGATTTGCTGGGAACTCAAAGTCCTTCACATTTTTTTGATAAACGGCTGTCTTTTTAAAATAAGAGATTGGCACAATCGCCCCTTGATCCTGTAATGAAGATAACACAGACGAATAAAGTGCTTTTCGTTTGTTTTCATTGGTTGTTGATGGAATTTCGCTCATTTCTTTGATCAGCTTGTCCTTATTTGGATAGGCTGAGATGGCTTCTTTGAATCCAAAACCATCTGATGAGACGACGTTCATAAATGTATGCGGATCATAAGGCGCTCCGTAGTTGCTAAAGAAGTTCATATCAAATTTGTTGGCTTTAAAGCGCTGCACTTGTGTTGCCAGCTCCACACCTTCAAGTTTGACGCCAACGCCAATGGCTCCCCATTCTGCTTGAAGCGTCTCAGCCATCGCTTTTTGAATCGATTCTGCTGAGTCATACATCATACTAAATTCAAGCGCTTTTCCATCTTTTTCACGAACGGTTTTTCCTTTTGGAAGTGTCCAGCCTGCTTCATCCAGCAATGCTTTCGCTTTGTCTACATCATACTGGAAAGACTTCACCTTAATATCAGATGTGTAAGGCATGTTGGTCGGCAATATGTGATCTGCTTCATCCTCTAAGCCAGAGGTGACACCTTCTACCATTGATTTCTTATTAATAGCATATTGAAGGGCATGACGCACTTTCTCATCTGACAGCTGATCCACTTTTGTGTTCATGACAAGCTGTCTCGTTGCTACAGGCTCTGACATTTTTGTTTCATACTTGCCGCTCGCCTCTAGCTGTTTGTAGGCATCAAGGCTAATGGTTCCTTCTCCGTAAAGGACATCTACATTGCCTTTTTCAAATGCCATGACTCTCGTTTCCGCATCTGGGATCACCTTGACTTTGATTTCTTTAACCTTTGGTTTTTCTCCCCAATAATGGTCATTTCGTTCGAAAATGGCATAGTCATCTTTTTGGTATGTTTTTAATACCCAAGGGCCTGTCCCCACTGGTTTTTCAATTCCTTTTGACGTATCTCCGTTTTTAGGGAAGCCTGCTTCGCCTAAGAAACGAACCGGGCGGACAACTGCTAATTCTTGAACAGTTGGATAATATGGCTCTGTTAATGTGAGTTTAAACGTTTTCTTGTCTACTGCTTCTGTCTTTTTGATTTTTTTTATAACACCTAACCAGCTATGTATATCCTTGTTTTTTAAGATGGAATCAAAGTTCTTTTTCACAATGTTTGCATTAAAATCAGATCCATCTGAGAACGTCACATTGTCTCTTAAATGAAAAGTATACACCTTGCCATCCTTTGAAACATCCCATGATTTCGCTAATTCAGGTTTTAGCTTTCCATTCTTTTGATAGCTGACCAATGGCTCATAAATCATTGATTGTGCAAACAATTGTGATGGGTTGTATACGTGCGGATTCATTTCGCCAATATCTCTCGGCCAAGCCATCGTGATCATGTCAGGATGATCCTTGTTTCCACCTGCTCCATTGTTTGCTTGAGAGCAGCCTACTAATAAAAAGATCAGCAGGAAAGGTAATACTGTATTTATTTTAATTTTCGGAAAAAAATGACTCCAAATAGACATAAGATGTTCCTCCTAATTGACGCTGATAATCATTTTCATTTTAAGGAGGAAGGACCCCTTTGTCAATATCATATTTAAAACGAATTGACAATACATATACCTATTTATTCCATTAATTGATGAATTTGATAGAAAGAGAGACAGGCTGCTTACGAATGAGCAGCCTGTGAAGAGGTGAATGTTTTTTCTCGCAGGGCATTACGAAGTGTGTCAATGATACGATCCTGTTCAGCTTCTGTCATACTTGTTCCAGAGGGGAGACAAAGCCCTGTTTCAAATAACAACTCAGATACGGGAGTGCCTTTCGCTGCTGAATAAAAAGGACAATCACGAAAGAGCGGCTGCTGGTGCAGCGGCTTCCATACACGCCTTGCTTCGATCTGTTCTTTTTCTAGTGCAGCAATGATGTCCACTGGATACATTTGCTTATCTCGATCAATGGTCAATGTGGTCAGCCAGCGGTTGGACTTAGTGTCTTGATATTCTGGCATCAAATAAAGACCCTCTACTTCAGATAACGCTTCCTGATAACGCTTGAAAATGCGGCGTTTTTGCTCAACACGCTCATCCAATATTTCCATCTGAGCAATCCCGACACCTGCTAGCAGGTTGCTCATGCGATAGTTGTATCCTATCTCTTGATGCTCATAATGCATGGCGCGTTCTCTAGCCTGTGAAGCGAGAAAGCGGCAGCGTTCGATCGCAGCTTCATCATCACTCACAAGCATACCGCCACCTGATGTTGTAATGATTTTATTTCCATTAAACGAATAGACACCGAACCTGCCCATTGAGCCGCTTTTTTTCCCTTTATATAGAGCACCTAACGATTCAGCCGCATCCTCAATGACTGGTACATCATATGCTTCACACAACGCCAGAATCTCGTCCATTTTTGCGCTTTGTCCATATAAATGCACGACAATAACAGCACGGGGTCTTTTTCCAAGTCGTTTTGATTCCACAAAGGCTTTCTCTAAAGCAAGCGGGCACATATTCCATGTATCTCTTTCAGAATCAATAAAAACGGGCGTCGCTTGTTCATATAAAATCGGATTTGCAGTTGCAACAAATGTGAGGGTTGAACAAAAGACAACGTCCCCTTTTTGAACACCAATAAGCTTTAAGGCGAGGTGAATCGCTGCTGTTCCTGAAGATAAAGCCGCTCCTGTCTTCACTCCTGCATAGCCCGCGACTGCCTGCTCAAATTCATTCACCAGAGGTCCAAGCGGCGCAATCCAGTTGCTCTTGAAGGCTTCCTCTATTTTCAGATACTCTTTTCCGCTCATATGCGGAGGCGATAAGTAAATTCGTTTCCTTTCTTGCATCATTTCCCACCTTCTCTCCGATCTTTGATTTCTATTGCAGGAATGCCTACAGCGACTTTCTGATCGTATATATCTTTTGTTACTGCGGCTCCTGCGCCAATGATTGTCCAGCTTCCGATCGATATCCCGGGTATCACAACAGCACCTGCCCCAATATGGGTACCCATTCGTACAGACACACAGCCAGTTAACACTGCTCCTGGTGATAGGTGCACAAACGATTCGAGTATACAGTCATGCTCTACGATAGATCCTGTGTTGATAATCGCATGTTCACCGATTGCTGCATCTGCTTGAACTACTGCCCTTGCCATCACGACAGTTCCCCCTCCAATGACCGCTGATGGACTTATGACCGCCTCTGGATGGATGAGCGTGGCAAACGCCTTGTTTTCAAATGAGAGGCGTTCCTTTACTAGCTGTCTCATCTCATTTTGCCCAATAGCAATCAGCCATTTCATATGAGGCATTGTCTCTCTCAGCTGTTGACTCATGGAGATCGGTCCATACAAGATGCCGCTTTGAGTGACCTCCTCTTCAAATTGATCATCTAATACGGCACATAATGAGTAATCGGGATGTGCAACAATCATATCCTGAATGACTTTGCTATGCCCGCCAGCCCCAATTAAACCTATGGGCTGCTCTTTACATATCGGTTCCTTTGAATTTTTCAGCTGTGGCATGATGCGGCTGCTGCACCCCCTCTGTTTTGATGACTTTCAGCAAGGTCATCCATAAAATTTTCATATCAAGCCAAAATGATTGATGCTCGACATACCAGAGGTCATAGGTGAATTTCTCCTCCCAGGAGATCGTGTTCCTTCCATTCACCTGTGCCCATCCAGTAATGCCAGGCTTTACAAGATGGCGCCTTGCTTGCTCCTCTGTATACATCGGCAGATACTCCATCAGAAGAGGCCTTGGTCCAACGAGACTGAGCTCTCCTTTTAGGACATTGACTAATTGCGGCAATTCATCAAGACTGAGCTTGCGAATCAAGGCGCCGGTTTTTGTTAATCGAAGATGATCTGGCAGGAGCCCCCCGTGCTCGTCGCGTTCATCGGTCATCGTCCGAAATTTATACAGCATAAATGGCCGGCCATACAGACCAGGCCGCTTCTGCCGAAACAACACAGGCGTCCCAATTTTCCACCGAATCAGTCCATAAATCAGAAGAAAAAGAAGACTGCCTGCGATGAGCAGCGTCAATGCCACCATCACATCTAACATTCTTTTCATCATTAAATCTCCTTATCTCACTAGCGGGAAACAGCTTGTTTTACCTTATGCACCAGCTGCTGCCGCTCTCGTTTTGTTCCTGCAAATTGATACAAGTAGCCCATATAGAGAATGAAACAAAGACCACCAATACAAAACAGCTCCCACCATGAGGTCACGTCATAAATCGCTTGAATCCCTGCACAGACGCCCCAAATCATGAGCGCTCCTGCAAGTGGAACCAATGTATGTTTGTAAAAGATGGTGCGTTTCTGATTCGTGATGCGGGCCGTATAAAATGGCAGAAACACGATATTTTTCATCAATAAAACTATCGCTCCTGCTGATGCAATGCCATATAAGCCAAGCTGAAGCATATGAGTCAATCCATAGGCAAAAAGCACATTGGATACTCCTAATATGAGCGTGACCACAGCTGGAACTTTCAATCGATTAAAAGCGGTCGGCACATATGTCAGCGGTAAAAACATCAAGGTCAAACATAAATAAGCTGCATGTATCATGAGAAGCCATTTCAGCTCTTCAAAGGCAGGTCCAAGCCATAAAAGCATGAGCGGACCGGCGAGCCCTCCTAGTAGAGCGGCTGGGAACGCGACAAATAAGCCGCTCCATTTAATGGCACTGGCTGCATATTGGATGAGACCTTCTTTGTCTTGATTCGAGTAAAATTTCGTGATCGTTGGGGCAAATACAACCGCCAGTGTCCCTGCGAGTGTGCGTAATAATAATGGGAACTGTAAAATCGCCGCATACTGTCCCGTCGCTTCCGCTCCAATGAGCAGGTTGGTCATCAATAAGTCAATTTGTAAAAACAACAAAATTCCCATTTGCTCAAAAGAATGCCAGACCCCTGATCGAACAAGTGTGAGACTAGAAGATAATGAGACGTGCCGCCACTTAAACGAAAACCAAGGAATGAGTTTTTTAAAATAATAGATACCGATTCCCATAGCCGCCAAGCTTCCTATGACGGCCGCAAGCGGAATATGCCAGATGGCTGGTGCCGTCCATGTAAACAGCATCACAATCATAAATGCCCTCAAAAACATCTGAATGGCCTGACCAACACTTGATACATATAACTTATTCGCATAAAACGGCGCAGCCCCAATGCCGGACATGACAAAATTGAGCATAAATAAAAGACCCCCTAATATAAAAGCGGTCTGTGTGTCTTTTGCGAGATAATCAGGCACATGAAGCCACTCTACCAGCTGACGGGACATGAACAGACAAAACAGAAAAAGACTGATCGATAAAAAAATGGAACTAACGAAATAAGATGAGAGATAGCGCTGCGCCTTCTCCATTTCTCCTTTATGAGCCGCCACAGAAAAAAAGCGCACCACAACAGCACTTAATGAAGCCGTAATAACCGATAAATAGTTGATCATATTTTGCGTCAGATGGATTAAGCCGAATGCTTCCACTCCAAGTGTATGAACGATGTACGGTGTTAAACAAACAGACATAAGCATCATCAAGACAAACGTCATGAAGTTTGCACTGGCATTGTAAAGAAACGCTCGATTCATTTTGTTTTCACGCAGCGTTTAAAAGCTTTCATCCAGCTTCCTCTCCCTTTTGTCCGCTCGTTTTCATCAGCTGATGAATCGCCTCTTTCACAGCCGCCTCATTCGGTTCTTTTAATAGCGTCAAAAACGGAAGATGAGCCACCCATTCATACCCTTCCATCACCTTATGATCAAACGACCTGAGGACAACACATGGTGTATGCGTAATCGCACAAAAGATCATGCCATGAAGCCGATCTGTCACGACGACCTGCGCCTTTCTTAACTCTGTCCATAAGGCAGATAATTCATCTAAGCGAGTCGTTCGATCAACTCGTTTGCCAATTGTCGTTGTGATGAAACCGACTTGATCATACGTCTCTTGAATATGCTGCTGCAGCTGCTGCCGGCTCTCCTTGGTGAGATACGCTTCCTTATCCTCACGCAGACAAAGCAGAATCCCTTCACGTTTTTGTTCCTTTGATGTTTCGTCTAATGTCAGCACCATATCAGGCTGTTTCCACACATCTTGATCAGGGAAGTGCTGCTTCATCCAAGTATAGGTTGTTTGATCTCTTGCCATGAGAAGCAGCCTTGGATGATGTTTGTATGTTTGAATGGCGCGGCGTTCCTCTCTTTTTCCTCTCTTTGTTTCTGTAAAATGGGCAGTGGCCGGCAGTTGAATCACCGGATAGGACTTGAAGGTCTTCATGATAAATTGTCTCGTCCATTCTTCATAACGGTATAAGTCCCCCATATTGCCCCCACCGATGATACAGACGATGTCTTCTGGGTGCCGCATACGCTTTAACGGACGGGCGAGGCGATAAATCTCTTTCATGTCCACTTCCATGATGTCGTAGGCGGGAAAGTGCTCTTTTAAAAAACAATAACTCGCATAGGCAATCGCATGATCCCCTAAATTATCATGCCCTGGCAGCAGCGTGAGAATGATTTTCTTCTGATGACTCAGCTCTGGCAGGCTTTGGCGGCTCAGTCGATACTCAAGCGGATATTTAACCTTTAAAAGCAGCCACTCTGCGGCGTGCGCCTTCAATTGCTGCAATGTCAATCTCATCACCCCTATTTCCTTGTTTGATATTCGATCCATTTTTGATAGCTTGAAGCGGCGGCAGAAAGCGGATAAACCAGCCGGCACTTAGCAAGGAATAAAATCATTCGCTTTCGAGCGGTGAGCTTCGATGGTTCCACTTGTTTGACGGCATGCAGAAAGGCCTCGTGTGTCACCATTTCCCGCATGTGATCAAGCTTTTCCCGAATAGAGAGGGCATTTTGGCTCTTCCATTCGTTGAGCATACAATGAAGAGTATGATTGACAATAAAAAAATCAAGTGCCTTCTCATACAGAGAGATGTCATCATATTCTTTCAAAAACAAGCGCTGCGCATGATAAAAGGTCAGTCCATGATGAAAATACTGCTTCTGATATCGCTGCACAATAGATGACAGATGAACCCTGTAGTAATAAAGAGGTTCATGAACAAAGGCGATGCTGCGTGATAAAGAAAAACAGCGCAGCGTCACATATTGATCTTCTATGTTCTCAAGTTCCCCCCGCAGCGGAAATCGAATGTGATGTTCTTCGATAAAGGCACGCCGATACAGCTTATTCCATGAAAACCCCGTGATGTCTCCGTGCAATAACGCTTCAATTAAACTCGTCTTTTCGGCTGATCGCTCGGCTAACAGCGTCGTTGGTATGGTTCGCTTTGACTGTTCAAATTGAATCCAGTACTCACTGACAACAAGATCTGCGCCGGTCATTTCAGCTTTTTCATACAAGGCTTCACAGTAATGAGGCGCGAGAATATCATCTGAATCAATAAAGGCGATATACGTCCCTTTTGCTTCTTCGATGCCCCGGTTCCTCACAGCGCCTAACCCTTGATTGGTTTGATGAATGACCCGAAAGCGCTGATCTTGCGCAGCAAACGCTTCAAGACATTCTCCGCTGTGATCCGTCGATCCATCATTCACGAGAATCACTTCTATATCTGAAAAACTTTGATCTGCAATTGATTGAAGGCATTGCTCCACATATTGACTCGTATTGTAGACTGCGACCAATAGACTGATAGCTGGCATTACAACATGCCCCACCTTTCTCCAAATCTACTTTGTAAATATCGTCCTGTACGGTAAAACAGATGAATCGAACGGCATCAGCATGATGCTGTACAGAATATAGCAAACAGCAATCCCTACATAGATAAAGACATTAGACCGCTGATCAAAAATACGTGTGAAATATGGCAGTAAAATAAGCTGATACAAGCCAAAATAGATATGAAATCTTGCATAAATGACATCCTTTGTAGCAAGGATGCCAAACAAGAAACCGAGCAAACAAAAATTCACAATGTAATCACTCTCAGGCGTCAGCTCACGAAGTCGTTTTCGATAAAGGAAAGCAAGTAAAAGCGGCAAAACCAACACACCAATTTTTGTCACATTCATTCCATTCGTATTCGTTGTGAGCCATTCCTCGTAATGCCCATATGAACTGCCTTGCAGCATCACGACAAACACGGAAACAAAGCGGTCATAAAGAGCAGTTAACCCTAAGAAAATCATGCATAAGACCAACATCATCCAAGACCATGCTTTTGTTCTCACGATAAAATACACAGGAATCATGATGAGAGCCGATGAATGAAACAATGAACATACGAGGACAAGCGGAAAATACAATTTCCACTGACCATTGATCACAAGACGGATAGCATAAAAAAGAACCGCAGCCACCATATACTGACGCATGCCATTAAACGAAGCGTAATAATGAAAAGTGCCGAGAAAAAGCAGCATACTCAGCTCAAAGGGACGGCCATATTGAATGAGCGTCTTGATGATAAAAAAATAGGTGATCGCCCCAACCGAGATATACATGATTTGCGGATCACGGGACAGTTGATTGAGCATCCATAAAATAAACGTAAATCCTGGGTCAGTGGCCGCCTTGTCCACACCAAATCCGAATATATGCCAAGGCTTTTCATAATTGACGGAGAACTCATACATCTGTCCATATGTGACAAAATCGGTTCCTACTTTGTACCGAATACCAGCGACAATACAAAGAAACAAAAACGGAAATAACACCAGAATCTTGTTAGGCCGCCATCCGCTTTGAATGGTATCATCACGCCTGCCGTAAAATGCGGCAAAGCTCGACCATAAATAGACCAAAATCATGTTCACCAAATAAACCGCCATCTGCCATTCCTTCCTTACAGTCCATATCCATTCATCACACGTGTGATGTTCTGTTTGACATCAAATCCTCTTTGTTCAAGCTGGGACGTAATGGTCTCTTGAAGAGGAGGCTCTGCATGATATTCTTCAAGCACCGCCTTCATCCATTCATGCGCAGAATCCCGCAGCGACATTCTTTTCACAAGACCGCAGCCTAAATCCACTTCCTCTGTAATATGATCTGAAATCACACAAGGCAATCCAGATGCCTGTGCTTCCACTAATACAAGCGGAAGTCCTTCAAACAAGGACGGCATCACAAATACATCAAATGCTTTCATATATTGCGGAACATCTGATACGACGCCTGTAAAAATAATGTCGTCTAACAAGCCTGCCTTCTCCGCATATGATTCAACCACCTGTCTCAGCGGTCCATCCCCTATAAGGACAAGTTGAAATGAGACCCCCTGCTTCTTTAAGGTCTGTGCCAGTTCCATAAAAAAAACGTGATTTTTTTGTTCATGAAACCGGCCAATATGACCGATAATCATGCTCTTTTCGTGAAGACCCTGCTGCTTTTTGATCTTCACCTTTTCTTCTGGATCAGGCTGAAAGAAAAGGGATAAATCAATCCCATTCGGCAGCACCTCAACTTGTCCATTCTTCATTTTTTTCTGCCCAAATAAAAAGGAACCGGCATCCTCACCGCATGCAACAAGCTGTGTAGAAAATGCAAAGATCAGCTGGCGAAACCCTTTGAGCATCATATGGTCTACCCAATTTGGCGACTGTTTCCAAGCTGTATTATGAGAATGACAAATACGCACCTTCACACCCGCCAGTTTCGCAGCAAGTGCGGAGAAGCCTGTTTGAAAATCCGTATGGGCATGCACTGCCTGATACGGTCCTGTTCGTTTGATTGTCTTTGTCAATGTTTTCACAAATGCCAAAGGAGAGGATGCCCCGATACTTGGGACGTAGAAGATACGTCCCCCGAGCCTCTGAATTTCCTCATCATAATCACAGACATCCTTTCGGTGGGTAATGAAGTCAAATTGAAGGACATTTCTATCGAGTGCACGATAGATGTTCATGATCATCGTTTCAGCCCCGCCGCGGTTCATCCCGCCCACAATATGGAGTACACGCTTTGGCTCACTCATCCCGAATCGTCCTCCTTTTCAACAAAGACGCCTCCAGCTTCCGCCGGTGATAAAATTTCATGATCTTCGGTGATAAACAGGCGCGAACCACCGGCTTTATTGCAAACAGATAATGAACCGGCGACAATTTTAATAACCAGCATGCTTTTAAAATGAGCCAGGCATTATCCATCGAATATTGAAACTTACGGCGCTGAAAGGCCGCTTCATCCTCTCTCACAAGGTATAACGGCTCTTGTAAATTAAAGCCTTTTCTCCCCGCAGCAAAAAAACGGATCCACAGATCGATATCTTCCATCCGCCTTGTTGTTTTCACAGAGCGATACCCATGTAAAGCCTTGTATGCAGCAGCCCTCATCATAATGGTTCCATGACAAAAAGGAGTCCCTTTTGCCAGCACCTTCCGATCAGGCTCTGAAATAAGTGCACGTACACCTTTTGTACCCGATTCATCAAACACCGTCATCGCCGTACCGACCACATCATATTCAGGATGTGTTTCTAGGAAATGAACCTGTTTTTCTAAACGAACTGATACTGATACATCGTCGCCATCCTGCCGTGCAATCAAGTCTCCCCTTGCTTCAGCTAGACAGCGATTCAGACTGGCAGCAAGCCTTTGATTATGCTCATTGCGGATAAGGCGAATTCTTTCAGGGTCTCGTTTTGTATAAGACAGCACTTTTTCATAGGTGCCGTCTGTTGATGCGTCATCACATATGATGAGCTCCCAATTGTCATATGTTTGATGAAGAATGGATTCAATACTTTCTTCTACTGTGTCTTGGCAATTGTAGACGCCCATGATGATAGACACCTTTGGCTTACGCATGCTCACATCACCTTCTCTGCTTGATCCATATAGGTTGTATAAATTTCTTCCATAGCACTCACCGTCTGCTCCTGTGCAAATGCATGCGCTAAGGAGCGTCCTGCTTTTCCCATGAGGGGCAGCTGATCCCTTTTGTGATAGAGCTGGTGCAAATATTCAGCCAAATCATTCACATCATGCGGTTTGACTAGAAAACCATTGACGCCGTGTCTGATCAGCTCACAGTGTCCTCTATTCTCCGTTGCAATGACTGGTTTTTCCGCAGACATCGCTTCAAGCAGATTCATGCCGAGGCCTTCTCTCAGACTAGTCGACACACATACATCACTCATATGCATCCATTCCTCAATTTGTTTGCAAAAACCAGCAAAGTGGACATGCTTTTCAAGATGGAGCCCGCAAACCAGCTTTTCATACATCGGCCTCATTGTGCCTTCCCCGGCAAACACGATCTTCACATTTGATATTTTCCTATATAGCTGGGCACATGCTTTGATGAGCATCCCTTGGTTTTTATTCGCATTTAATTCACCAGCACACAGCACAATAAAATCTTCTGAAGAAAAGCCATAGACTGCACGAAGACGCTGCTTCTCTTTTTCATCAACTGGGGCAAATCGCTTAATATCCACCCCCATACCGGGAACATAATAGACAGATGCCCGCTCTTTTGATAGACGATCTGCTCTTTTAAAATCCTCTCCATTAATGGTGATCAGAGCGTCTGTATGGCGGGCGAGCCATCGCTCAATTGGATAATAGAGCAGCCAGTTTTGAAGCGGCGCCCCCTGCCAAAAGTGAAAGCCATGTGCTGTGTAAAGAACCTTCGTCCCTTTTTTGCGCGCGCTTTTGGCTGCAAGTCTGCCAATGACACTTCCCATTGGTGTGTGACAATGGATGAAGTCGTAGTGCTCTTTCGCTAACAGCTTCTTCAACTCCACATACGCAAACCGGTTGTGCACATGAAAAGGGGAGCGCTGAATCGGAATTGAGTGCGCTTGATCCACATAGGGCAGCTCCAGCTGACCATTTGCTGCTGTATGCACTTCCCATCCTTGTTCCTGAAACCACCGGAAATATGGAAGGTGAAATGCCTTAAAATGATAATCAACCGTTGCGCAAAACAAGACTTTTTTCTTCATTGGCAAGCGCTTCCTCCCCTCTGGTCATCTGTTCAGACAACAAATCATGCGATTCGATGGCAGCAAACAATGCTTCTCTCATTTGCTCTTCACTCATCATGTCAAATTCATGGATAAAGCGGTTCAGCACATATGGATCACCATCCAGCGCATGGCCGATATGAATTTTCGGAAAAATTTGTTCCTGTGCTTTTTCATGCTGGTTGAGTAATTCTTCATACATTTTCTCCCCAGGACGAATGCCTGTGAACGTGATCGGAATCTGGTCTGTGGTATAGCCTGAGAGGTGAATGAGGTTTTCTGCGAGGTCAACAATTTTCACTGGCTCCCCCATATCTAATACAAAAATCTGTCTTCCTTCTGCCAATGCACCCGCCTGAATGACAAGCCTTGATGCTTCTGGAATGGTCATAAAATACCTTGTCATCGCTGGGTGCGTGACCGTGACCGGCCCGCCTTGTTCGATCTGTTTCTTAAAAATTGGAATGACGCTTCCCCTGCTTCCGAGTACATTTCCAAATCGAACCGCTACAAATTTTGTTTCACTGCCTGCCCCCATTTGCATGATCAGCATTTCAGCAAACCGCTTTGTGGCGCCCATCACATTGGCAGGATTGACCGCTTTGTCAGAGGAAATGAGGACGAATGTTTCAATGCCGTGCTCATGTGCAGCTTCTGCGACATTTTTTGTCCCGATAATATTGTTTTTCACTGCTTCTTTTGGACTGATCTCCATGAGCGGGACATGCTTATGTGCCGCGGCATGATAAATCATATCCGGCTGAAACTGACCAACGATTTCACTCATTTTCTGTTTATCTTGGATATCTGCAATTTGTGGATAGAGACTGATGGTGTCCCCATAAATTTCTTTCAGCTCTAGTAAAATAGAATGAATGCTAAATTCCCCGTGTCCCACAAGCACAATCGCTTGAGGAGCAAACACACAAATTTGACGACAGATTTCTGACCCAATCGATCCGCCTGCCCCTGTGACCATAATCGTTTTCCCCTTTAAATGGACAGATAGACGGCTTGAATCTAATTGAATCGGTTCTCTTCCGAGTAAATCCTCTGGCTGTACATCCCGTAATTGATTCAGCGCATGAGTTCCTTTTAAAATCTGCTCCATCTCTGGCATGATCTGCGTTTTGACCCCAGTCGCTACGCATTCCTTATACAGCCCTTTTAAGGTATGGCTGCTTTTGGACGGAATGGCGATGATGATCTTTTGAATATCCATCATCACAACAGCTGTTTGAATCTGTTCTTTTCCCCCTAGAACAGGCAGTCCCATGATTTCAAGCTTATGCTTCGTCTTGTCATCATCTATGAAGGCGACTGGTTCAATATGTACATCACTCGATTGCTGAAGCTGACGAACGATGATGGTCCCGGCTGATCCGGCGCCAATGATTAAGGCCCGCTCCTTTTCTACCTGCAGCCGCTTTGCACCATCATGAAATAGCCGGGAGGCCATTCGAGATGCACCGATGAATAATACGTGGAAAAGCCACACAATGAACAAAAACCGAAAGGGCCATGTCTGCACGAAAAGGTACAGCATTGCCATTGAAAATAAAAAAGAACACACAAAGGTCTTCATTAAAGAAAATAGCTCTCTTACCCCTGTATAAGCCCATACTTGCTTGTACACGTGAAAAATATACGAAAACAAATGGTGCCCAATGAGCAGACTGAGCGAAGAAATGACGAGCATTTCAAATGTATAAACAGTTAACGCCGCTTCTTGGACAAATTGAAAGCCAAAAAAGACAGCAACTAAGATGAGATATGAATCTAGTGCCACGATGATTGATAATCTTTGGGCGTAAGTCAACGCTCCTCCCCCTTTTTCAACATCACTATTCTTACGTAAAATGGGCATCAAACCCGTCCTCACACCCCACTATTGATGACGAGCATCTAAGGCATTTGTCATGCCCACAGCAGGATCGAGTGCCTCCATTGTTAAAGATTAGGAGACATCACCTATCAATCTTGTTAATACATATACAGCCTTCCCTTTTTCTCTTTCTTGCCATTTAGCATAGCCCCAAGCAGTTTACCTGTTGTTCCTTCTAACACTTCTTTTGATTTCTTCACAGCCGCTATCTTTGTTTTGCCGCTTAAGACAACAAGAATGCTCCCATCGGTCCGGTTCGCCAGGATCTTTGCATCGGCCACTGGCAGAAGCGGCGCGGAATCAACAATCACCATGTCATATTGCTGTTCAATTTCATAAAACAGCTGCTTCATGACAGAAGAGGAGAGCAGCTCAGCTGGATTCGGCGGAATGGTTCCGCTCGGAAGCAGCTCTAAATGCTCAATGGGTGTAGGCAAAATAGCTTCCTCCAAGCTGCAATTATTTAATAGTACATTGGTCAAGCCCGTGTGATGACTCAGGTCAAAATATTCATGAACAGACGGCTTTCGCAAATCAGCATCCATCAGCAGCACCCGCTTTTTCTGCTGTGCAAAAACAGCTGCTAGGTTTGCAGCCGTAAATGATTTCCCTTCCTTCGGCAAGGAGGATGTCACCAATATGGATTTCAGCCTTGTTTGGATTGATGTGAATTCGATGTTAGTTCGGATTGTACGGAATTGTTCTGCAATGACAGAGTGAGGATTTAATACAGAAATACAGGATAAATCTCTCTTTTCTCTTTTCTTCCTCTTAAAGATCAATGTTCTGTCCTCCCGTTATGACGGACTGCTTGTCTTTTTTTGCCCTCCTGTCTGCCTGCATCTGATAGACACTTCCGAGCGACGGCAATCCGATCTCTTCTCTTATTTGATGTGTTCGTTTTACAGTATCATCGAGTAAATTCATTAAGAAAATGAGTGTCATCCCCCCTAATAAAGAGGCACCTAGTGCCAGAACGATATGAACGAATTTTCTGGAATTCATGAGAATCGTATTGGACAGCTTGGCTTCAGACAAAACATTAATGCGATCCATATTCATGGTTTTTTTGATTTCTTCTTGCAGCACCTCTGTTGCGGTATTCGCAATGGCGACTGCCTTTGCGCGATCCTCATCTTGTACAGAAATATTGATGACCTCAGACTCATTTTCTGTACTTGTGGCAATTTTGTGTTTTAATCCTTCAGCTGATTCTGTGAGGTTGAGTGTTTCTTTTACTTTTTCAATGACGATCGGACTTTTTAATAAAACTTGAAAGGTACGTGTATATTGAAGGTTCATCTGAATATCGTTTAAGTTTGCTTGTGCGTCATTGCTGCGTTTATGAACAAGAATTTGAGTGGTTGCCTGATATACAGGAGTCGAGACATAGAACTGATAGTAGGCTGAAGTGCCCGTTACGATCAGGACAATCAGGATCAGAAGGGCCATTTTCTCTTTAATGACAGAAAACAGCTGCTTAAAACCTATATTCTCATTCATAGATACCTCCCGATTTCATCATAAAAAGGTTATATATGGTTTCTTTTTGTTAATGATTGGATTATAAAAGATAATACCCGCAAAGAAAAATGTCATAATAGGTCTTATAGTTCTTTTTAAAGAACGAAATCGTTCGTTTTCTTTTGTTTACTTCCTGTTTCTTACGTTTTTGAATTTTATAAAGAACAATTTATTTCTTATAATGAACGAAAAGGTCGCAGTACGATTCGCCAGGGAGAAGGGAGATCATTGATAAGAATGATAGGAAAGGTGATACGCATTTACCGAAAGAGGAAAGGATACTCCATTCAGCAGCTGGCTGAAGATGCCCATGTCTCTAAGTCGTATTTGAGTAAAATTGAGCGTGGTGTCCACAGAAATCCATCTGTCCAGTTTTTAAAAAAGGTATCCTCTTCACTAGAAATTGATTTACAAGAGCTGTTTGATGCAGAAACGATGATGTTTCATTACTCTGAGGGTGGTGAACACGAATGGCGGGAGCATATCGTCAATGCCGTCCAATCCGGCATGCCGAAAGAAGAACTCTATCAGCTGCTCCAAACGTACCGAAAGGAGCAGGAAGAAAAGACGTTACATGTCACTCATAGAAAGCTGACTGATTCGAATATATCAGAGTGGAAGCGTCTGATGAGTGAGGCGAAAGCTATCGGCTTAAGCATTGAGGAAGTAAAAGCATTCCTCGCCAACATGGGAGAACGACGGGCGTAAGCCTTTCAGGAAGAGTCAAATTGCGGGGAGAGGCGTTTGACGCTTCGCTGAAAAAGAGCCTTTTATCATGAAAAGGCTCTTTTTTCTCTTATTCTTCTTTTTTTGTTCGTGCTTTTTTCGTTATATCATTGTTTTTCCAATAGGCCCATAGTGATGTAATCCCAAGAAAGGCTAACGTGATAAATTGCTGAATACCTTCTTCATCAATAGGAATTGGGCTTTTTCCCGCAGCGGTTAGAGCACTGTTGACAAGCGCGAGCAAAAGCAGCACAAGCCTTGCGATTGTACCTGCACTAATTTTTTGAACCTTCAACTGTATCCCCTCCCTTTCTTCCCCTTCACGGGCGGTACTGCTCGTTCTCTCTCATATGTATGCAAAAACCGAATGAATAGAAGACCAGATCAAAAAAAGAGACATCATTCCCATATAAGGAATGATGCCTGATTTCATTTTATTTTGATGTAGAAAACATCTCTTTTGCTTCATCCAATGCCATTTTATTGCCTAGTGCTGAGTAATCGAGCCATGGCTGATCGGCAATCGGATAGACTTGATTTATCTTCACGGCTTTTAGACCCTTCCAAATCGGAGTCTTTTCTAATTGCTTGAATGCCTGCTGCGCTTTATCATCACGATTCACGACGACAAAGATAGCATCTGCATCATAGTCAGGAAGAACCTCTTGAGAAATCACTTCAAATGGCCGCTTGCTGTCCAGTTTCTTCACACCATCGACAGGTGTCAGACCTAAATCCTCGTATAAAATAGGACCCATTGGGCGCTTCATGCTAAATACTCGAAGCTCCTTTGCCGTCACACGGATCGCCATTACTTTCCCGTTTCCAATCTTTTGTTTGATGAGCGATTTGACTTCTTTTGCTTCTTGATTGTAATCCTGAATATATTGATCGGCTTCTTTTTCTTTATTGACGAGCTTGCCGATTTTTTTCAAATGATCACGCCAAGTGCCGTCATTTAAATTAAACACTTCCGTTTTGGCGATTTTCTTATATTTCGATAAGTCTTGTCCAGCTAGTTCTTCATCGACATAAATGACATCTGGTTGTAATGCAAGCAGTGACTCCATATCGGGATCGGCTGCGATGCCCAGCTTCTTCGTACCACTCAGCTGCTTTTTCGCATGTGGAAGGAAATCTTTTAAGTCCCCTCCTACAACAGATCCTGCCGGCTTGATACCGAGTGCTAATAAGTCATTGGTTAAATGGATAGACAAGGAAGCAATTTTTGGTGTTCCATGATCATTTTGAGTTGTTGTATTCTTTGTTTCCTGTTGACCACAAGCGGCAAGCATAATGAAACAGAACGTTAAAACAAGCACAAGTAATTTTTTCATGATGAGTTCCTCTTTCACGTTTATTTCGTTTTTGTTAATAAATAGAGAAAATAAGGTGCCCCAATAAAAGCCACAACCACACCCGCTGGTATGGAATTTGGGGCAAAGATGGAACGTCCGATTGTATCGGCACTGACCAAAATCAACAAGCCAAGCAGCGCACTAACCGGTAAAAAATACTGATGGAGTGAGCCGACAAGCCGCCTTGCCAAATGCGGGGCGACAAGACCAATAAAACCAATACCGCCTGTCATCGAAACACTTGCACTCGCCAAACCAACAGCCAAGGTCAGCAAAAGGAGACGCTGACGCTGGACACGTACACCTACACTTGAGGCGACAGCATCTCCTAATGTCAATGCATTGAGCGTGCTTGACTGCATCAGCGTAAGCGGCACAAGGCATACAATCCAAGGCAGAAGCGCTAACACATGAATCCAGTCTCTCCCCCAGACATTACCGACAAGCCATCTTGAAGCAAATGTGTAAGTATCTTCATCCAGCTTCAATGACAAATATAACGTCAAAGCACTGAATCCCGCCGCAACCGCAATTCCTACTAGGATCAGCCGGATGGGAACAAGCCCTTCCTGCCGGTCATACGCCAGAAGCACGATGACCGCTGCCGCAAGAAGCCCTCCGCCAAATGTAAAGAGCGGAATAAGAAGAGATGGATTGCCTTCTAGTGCATGGAAATACGTCACAAACACGATTAAGCCAAATGCTGCTCCTGCATTCAGTCCAATAATTCCTGGATCGGCCAGCGGGTTACGAGATAAGCTCTGCAAAATGCCGCCCGCAATGCCAAGACCAATTCCCGCCAGCATCGTCACCACGATTCGAGGCAGACGATAGTCAAACAGCACCGTTTCACTTTGAAAATCCCCAAAGCCGAATAACGTTTTGACGACCACAAGAGGACTTAGTTTCAGCGTGCCGGTATTTAAGCTATACAGCACAACAGCCGCAGTCAAACAAAGCAAAACGACTGTCACGACAAGAGCCCGCTGTTTCTCTCTCATGACAGGTTCCTCCCTTCTTTTCTGGCAATATATAAGAAGAAAGGAACACCGACAAGTGCCACCATCACGCCAATGGCAAGCTCTCGGGGCGGATTAACGGTGCGGCTGGCAAGGTCAGCAAAGACTAGCAGCACCGCGCCTAATATCGCCGACATCGGAATGACGAAACGATAGTTTACACCAACCAGCTTTCTTGCGATATGCGGGATGACAAGACCGACAAATCCAATCGATCCGACTGCTGATACAGAAACCCCTGCTAATAATACGGCAGCTGCCATTCCTAGTATTCGCACTTGTCGTGTTTTCACCCCTAAATTTGCCGCTACATCTTCACCGAGCGACAGCAGCGACAGCGAACGCCCTAATAGCATCGCCCATACGATCACTATCAGAATGACTGGGGCAAGAATCGTCAGCTGCGGCCATTTCACACCAGCCACACCGCCTGCATACCAAAACGCAAGGTCCTGACTCAAGTCAAAATAAATCGCGATCCCAGAGCTAAGCGCATGAAGCAATGCAGCCACAACGGCTCCTGCTACAGTTAAACGCAGCGGTGTCAAAACGCCACCAGCCGCCCCAATCGCAAAGATCAGCAGCGTACTAAGCACTGCACCAATAAAGGAAAAAAACATAAGTGCCGAATAAGGCATTTCTGGGAAAAAGGCAAAACAGAGAGCGACCACAAACATCGCACCGCCATTAATGCCCAGAATCCCCGCATCTGCCAGCGGGTTTCTTGTGATGCCCTGCATGAGCGCACCTGCTACGGCAAATGCCGCTCCGACAAGAGCTGCTCCTAAAACACGAGGAAGTCTTAATTCATGGATGATCTGCTGCTCTGTGACATCTGACTGATAGTCAAATACAGCTGTCCAAACCGTTTGCAGAGACAATGTTTTGGCACCATATGACACAGCCAAAAACATGGCAGCCGCCAAACCAATGACGGCGAGAAAAAATATCAAAAAGAACAGAATATGTGATGATCGTTTTTGTTGAGGTGTTCGCTTATCCTGCAAAATCGGTGTCATCCTTTTCTTCATTAAAAGTCAGTTTGAAAATGAGAATCATAATCATCAAAATTATAGCCGTCTGCCTCTGAAAAATCAATGTACGCCCTATTTTTTAATTAATGAAGGTATGTGCGTGGCAGCAAAATGAGGTGTCTTTTGCTCGTTTGGAATGGCCTATCATTTTTTCTCATAGTTTAATAGGAAAATAGTTGACATTCCGCCTGAACATCCTCTAAAATTACAAAAGTAAGTCAAATATTATAAAAATATTACAAACAGATGTCAAACTGATAAAGAATGGCCCGTCATGAGAGGAGATTTGAACGTTGTGTCATTAAAGGGAAAATGGAGTATCAGCCTATTTGCACTTGCGATCATCATTGGAGTCGTTGCTTTCTTTCAAAATCAACAAGCAAGCGGTACAGAGAAGAAAAATGTAAAGCAGGATACGAACTATAAAAATGTCGAAATCGTTACTCTCGTAAATGACGGGAAATTTATGAGATATGCAGTCAACTATCCTCTTTTTCATCAAAAACAGCTAGATGACAAGATTCAAAGCTACGCCAATTCAGCATTAGAGCATTTCAAAAAGACTTTTAGTGAAGCCAAGGACATCGATGAAAACAAACGCTTTGAACTGAATATTGATTATGATATGGTGCATTATGCGAAGCAGTCTGCTGCTATTCGCTTTACGACTTATACCTATACAGGTCAGCAAAATGGGATCACCAATCATCTCACGATCAACTATGATTTTCAGAAAAAAACCTTTCTTGACACAAAAGATTTATTTCTGCCTAAAACCAACTTTTTGAAGAAATTATCCTACATTACATATTCAGAGCTTCTAAAGGACAAAACCTTATCTAAGGATCAGACTCTCCTTCAGAAAGGAACAGCCCCTACTGCTCAAAACTTCAGTCAATTTGCCTTGAAAGAGAAATATGTAGAATTTTATTTCCCAGCATCTCAAGTAGCCGACAAGGATCTTGGTCCGCAAACACTCGCGATTAAAAAGACGCTGCTGAAAGATATATTAAAGCCAGAATATATGAATAAAACCAATAACCAAAATGAAATGAAAGAACCAAATCCGAAAAGAAAAGCCGTCAAGCTGCCGCAAAAATCAAAGCTTGACCCTAATAAAAAAGCCATCGCCCTCACATTTGATGATGGTCCGAACCCAGCGACAACATCAAAAATTTTAGATGCATTAAAGGCAAATAAAGGACATGCGACCTTTTTCGTATTAGGCAGCAGGGTGCAGTATTATCCTAGTATGCTTGCAGATATTCTAAAAGGCGGGAATGAAATCGGAAACCATTCTTACAGTCATCCTTTATTAACAAGACTGCCTTTAAAGGAGGCGGTGAAACAAGTGAAGGACACCCAGCAGTTGATTGAGAAAGCGAGCGGGTATACACCTACGCACTTTAGACCGCCATATGGTGGAACAAATCAAGACATCAATCAAGCGGTTGGGATGAAGGTCTCTTTATGGGATGTTGATCCAGAGGATTGGAAAATTCGCAACAGTCAGCAGATCACAAACCACGTTCTCTCACATGCAGCAGATGGCAGAACAGTGTTAATGCACGATATTTATGACAGCTCAGCTCAAGCAGCAGTGAAGATCATCCATGAGCTCACCAAACAAGGCTATCAGCTGGTCACGGTAAGTGAACTTGAACAATTAACAAAAGAACGGCATGAACAAGCCCCTGTGCAGTAAACACAGGGGTTTTCTTTATGACTCCAAAGACTTCTTTTGTTTCAATAATGCTTGAAATGTCTCTTCCAGCTCCTGAGACGGCTCAATACTTAAACGGCTGAGCACTTCAGACAGCTGCATATCAATTAAAAGAAGCTCCTCTTCTCTTTGTGTAACAGCTGGTTTGTCGTCCTTTTGTTTATACGCTTCATATGTGCCGTCAAATGCTTCAATTCGTTTTTCGTGAACATGGAAAATACGAGTGGCCACCTTCTCAATCAGTCTGCGATCATGGGATACAAACACAACGGTACCCGGGTAATCCTTCAATAGACCTTCGAGCGCTTCAACTGCCGACAGATCTAGAAAGTTCGTCGGTTCATCCAGCATGAGGACATTGGCATCGCTGACAAGCAAGGACGCAAGCATGGTCTTCACCCGTTCTCCCCCGCTTAACACCCTAACAGGTTTATGCACATCATCCCCTCGAAATCCGAGTCTCGCTAAAACCGTTCGTACCACTGTCTCATCTTGAACAGCCTCTTTCAGCGCATTTTGTAAAATCGATTCATCTACCTTCAATCCTGAAAGATCCTGACGAAAATAGCCGAGCTTGACAGCTTCTGAGCGAGACACTCCGGGATGCCCATTCACCAGCATTCGGAGAAATGTCGTTTTCCCGCTCCCATTCTTGCCGATAATGGCGACTTTGTCCCCGCCTCTCACTTCCACATTTGCCTGCTTCCAAAGCAATTGATCGCCCGCCTTGCCATCTACATTTTTCACTCGCAAAATAGTACGGCTCGCTACTTCCTTCATTGTATGCTGAGTCATTTGAATGGGCTGAATGTCTTTTACTTTCTCAACCTTTTCTAATTTCTCCATCCTTGTCTCAATGGATTTGGCTGTTTTTTGCAGCTTTTTTTGCTTATTTGCATAGTAGGGCTTTGCAATTTTTGGCCCTGAGGATTTCAGCTTTTGGGATGGCTTTGTTGCTTTGTCGGCTTTTTTCTTTTTCTTTTCAAGCGCATGCTCTAACTGTTTTTTCTTTTGTGTATAAGCTTCGTACGCTTCCACCTGCTGACGATGCGCCAGCTCTTTTTGCTGTGCAAATTGCGAGTAGTTGCCTTTGTATTGATTAAGCCGTCCATGATCCAGCTCCCAAATCTCCGTACATACCGCATCTAAAAAAGCACGATCATGTGAAACGACAATGAGGGCCCCTTGATAATGATGCAGCTTCTCTTCCAGCCACTCAATGTGCTCTGTATCTAAATGAGTCGTCGGTTCATCTGCTAATAAAAGGGCAGAAGGACGGTTTAACGCTCTTTCAATATAAGTCTGGGTCATCTCACCACCGCTCTGTGTGCCATCCGCTTGTTTCAGCTGAGGAAGCAGTGTACAAGTTGTTGTGGCAGCAAACGTGCCACTGTCTGGTTTCTCTTGCCCCGCCAGCACATGCAATAAAGTCGTTTTCCCGCTGCCATTTGTTCCAACAAGGCCGATGCGGTCATCTTGATGGATGGCAAGCTCCTCAATATCAAATAACAATCGATCTTTTCGAAAAATCTTTAACTGATTGGCTTTTAATAACATCCAACCCTCTCCTTTCGTATCAGGAGACATGAAAAAGCCTCCCATTCTCAGAATAGGAGGCAAAATGGTGTACAAAAATAAGCAGATCAATCCAGGATGACGTGCCGCGTTCCTATCTGAACACACACATCCCCCGTATCAATCACCTCATTCTTTGATTCCCAAGCTGTACCATCCTATTCCGAAGCTAAAAAATGAAAACGCAGCAAACATGGCAAACCAATCGTTTGCTCACTGCCTTCGTTTTTTCATTTTGCTTACAGGTCATAGGATTAGTACTTCATTGCATTGGGTCACCCTTCCGTCGTTTGTTACGTATACGATAAAAGATTGGTTATTTTTTGTCAAGCTGAAATGGCATAAGTGAGTCCATTAATTTCAGCGTAAATGGGTGGACCGCATCAAGCAGTTCATCCTTTTTGCATTCTTCCACTATGCTTCCTTCATGTAAAAAAAGGAGACGATCACATAGATACACCGCCGCTTCTATATCATGAGTAATCATAAGGATGGTCATGTCTAGCTCTTGTTTTAATGTCTCGAGCAGCTCCAATAGTTGCACCTGAACAGAGACATCCAGTGAGCTCAGGACTTCGTCTAGTATGAGAATGGCTGGATGCGTTGATATGGCTCGTGCAATGCACACTCGCTGGAGCTGACCGCCGCTTAGCTGATGTGCATATTGATACAGCAAAGAAGAGGGTAGTCTGACTTGTTCAAGCAACGATAAAACCTTCTGATCCACATTTTTTTCCTGCTTTAACAATCGCATAGGCTCAGCAACGATTTCTTTCACCGTAAAGGAGGGGTGAACAGAAGATCGATAATCCTGAAAGACAACACTCATTTTTCCTCGGTTCATCTTTCGCCATGTGTCAGCTGGCTTTCCATCAATCTGTACCTTGCCGCCATCTATTTTTTCTAAACCGAGCAGAATTCTTGCCAATGTACTTTTGCCGCTGCCGCTTTCACCGACTAACCCGGCACATTGTCCTTTTTCGATTTCAAACGAGACGTTTGATATGCGTGGTTTTGACTGCATTTGTCGAGAGAAGAAACCTTTCTTCTCTCCATGCTTGATGAGGCTATCAGCTGTAATCAACATGGAAATGCCCTCACTCTCTGCTGCTGCCGCAGTGCTTCAAGAGGCACAGATAATCGGCGCCTCGTCTCAAGTAAATGCTTCGTTTGAGGATGCTCAGGCGATGTGAATACCTTATCAGCTGGGCGATGCTCAAGCATCTCGCCTTGATGCACCACCAACACCTCGTCAGCGATCGCCTGAACGACGCCTAAATCATGCGAAATGATGATCAAGGCCGCGCCTGTTTCTTCTTTCAGCCTCTGTAATTGCATGATGACTTCACGCCGATTATATGCATCAAGCGACGCCGTTGGCTCATCGGCAATGATCACATTAGGAGAAAGCATCATCGTGATCGCAATCATCACTCGCTGAAGCATACCGCCAGATAATTCATAAGGATATTGCTTCAACAATTCATTTGGATTTTTTAAATGAACACGCTCAAGTCCTGCGATAGCATGTGCTTTCCCTTCTTTTCCTTGTAAGCCCAAATGACGCTGGAACGTTTCCATCATTTGATGACCAATGGTTTCGATGGGATTGAACGCATTCATCGCATCTTGTGAGATGAAGCCAATTCGTTTGCCTCGCCACTGCTCAGCTGTCTGAGTTGTCAATGTTTCGCCGTCAAACATGATCGCTCCCTCCACTTCTAGCGAAGAAGGAATCAAGCCAATTAACGCTTTTGCGACGGTTGATTTTCCGCTTCCACTTTCTCCAATAACAGCTAAACAACGTTGTTGCTGTAGGGAGAACGTTATGTTCGCCACTAAATCCTTTTGCTGCACTGGATCATGTACGGACAGATTTTTTACGTCGATGAAAGGCAAATGGTCTCCCTCCCTTTTGATTGTTGTGATGCATGGCAGGGGTCGTGGCCTGCTGAAGGCTGTCTCCTAAAAAGTTCAGCGCCATGACCACAAATAAGATGGCAAGGCCAGGCACAAGCATATGGGCTGGATGTGTCACCATGACATTCTTCGCTTCGTTGAGCATCATCCCCCATTCCGGTGTAGGTGCGCTCACGCCTAACCCAAGAAAAGACAGAGCAGATATATTTAAGATGACCCAGCCCGCATCAAGTGTCGCAAAGACAGCAATTTCTCCTGAAATGCGAGGAAATAAATGCTTCCTCAGTATGTAAAATGGGGAGCCGCCAGACACTTTTACATACTGAACAGATGGTTCATTCGCATACTGCAGAACGGACGAACGAATCATTCTTGTATACCAGGCCCATTTCGCTAGGACATTCGCCAAAATAATATTGAATAATCCAGGCCCCAGTATCCCCACAACAGCTAGAATCATCACTTCTGCTGGGAAGGAGAGCATAACATCACACAGTCTCATCAACACGCCATCCACTTTTCCTCGGAAGAAGCCCGCCATGAGTCCAAGTGTGCTGCCAATGAGCATCGTGATACACATCGTCAGCATGGCCGCAAGCATCGTAGTCCGAATGCCATATAAAAGCCGTGACAATACGCATCTCCCGAGCTGATCCGTTCCGAGCGGATAAGTCAGGCTGATGCCGGCATATTTTTGAAGAATGTTCGTTTCTGTTGGATCATGTGGTGCTAACACTGGTGCAAACAGTCCTGCTAAAGCGACAAGTGCTAACAGCCAGATAGAAACAACCGCCATACGGTCTTTTCTTAATTGATGCCATCCTATCATCATTCTCAGACCTCCTTTCGCAACTGCGGATTCATGGTCATTTGCACAACATCAGCCATGAGGTTACACACAACAAAAAGGAACCCCATCACAAATAAATAGGCTTGAATCATAGGGAAATCGGCATGGAAAATAGCTGTTACACACAACCGGCCAACCCCTGGCCAAGCAAAAAGATTTTCAATAATAACTGTGCCAGCAATGAGTTTTGGGATAGACATGCCAAGTGCTGTCACAGCTAATTGAAGTGCATGTCTCATCACTTTCAGTTGAACAGCCCGTTCCTTTAAACCGCGAGCTCTTGCATAAAAAACAAAGGGCTCGTGCTGAAATTTCAGGATTTGATTGCGGATCAGTCTCACATAGGTTGATAAGTACCCAAGTGATAGTGTGACAGCTGGTAGAAGAATTGATTTGAATCCTTCCATTCCACTCGTATTGACCCAATTGAATTTGACAGAAAAAAGCCAAATAAACAAAATCCCTAACCAAAAACTAGGCATTGAAGCAGCGATAAACACAAAGGCTCTCAGTACTCGGTCTACCCATGTATGAGCAGCATATGCACAGATCACTCCGAATAACAAACTCAATACAATGATGAAAAAGAGCGCTGCTCCTGCAAGCTGCAATGTGGCAGGCAGCGCCTCCATGATGAGATCAAAAACTGGCTCTTGTGTAACATAACTCCTGCCAAAATCACCTGTTAATCCATCTTTAAGCCATGTGGCATATCGTATAAGAAATGGCTGATCTAAGCCTAGCTCCTGCCGCATCGATTCAATCATGTCTTCTGTTGGAGTGACTTGATTCACCCGCAAAGCGACCTCAGCTGGATCACTTGCCCGCATCGTCAGCAGTACAAAAGCAAAGAAGGTGATAAAGATCATGAGTGGGAAAAGCAGTAATATTCGTTTTAAGAGATAGCGTGTCATCTTTCTGCCTCCGCTTTATGAAGAAAAATACATACGGTCAAAGGGAATTTCATACTGTGACACATGAAAACCTATGCCTTTCAGGCGCTTATTATAAACAGCCTTTGTCACAGAATAAGAAATTGGGATGTAGACATTTTCATCATGGATATACATCAAGATGTCTCGATACATTTGTTTCCGCTTTTGCTCATCTGGTTCTACCAATACTTTCGTAATCGTCTCGTCCAGCCACTTTTTCTTCTTCAATCCTAACTGGGCTTGATAATCAGCATGCGATGCTACGCGGAACGAAGAAACATAGGTTTGTGGATCATAAGGAAGTCCCCACGATAGCGAGTACATCAGATCGAATTTCCCTGTTTTTTGGCGATCTAAAAACGCCTGTTTTTCTTCTCCTCTAATATCCAGCTTGATCCCCACTTGCTTGAAATCTTGTTGAATGGATTCACTTATCGTTCTTTCACCTGCATTATCGGAATTATAGTAAATGGCGACACTCAGCCTTTTGCCATTTTGATAGCGGTAGCCGTCTTCTTTCAGCTTCCAGCCTGCCTCATCCAGTAATGCCTCTGCTTTCTCTTTTTGATAGGTTTTCTTTTTCAGCGGGATATCTGCGTAAGGAACGGACGGGGCAAGCAGCGTATGTGCCACCTGTTCCGTTCCATTTAAAATGCCTTTTGTGATCATCTCTTTTTGAATGGCATATTGAAACGCTTCTCTGACTTTCGGATCTTTTGTCATTGGCTGGTTTGAATTGATGACGATCGATCTTGAACCAACAGGAGGACTCACGGTCACACCGTATTGACCTGCTTCCTTTAAAGCCTGGAATGAGTCTCCGTCGATCATGTCGCCATCTGCTCCAAATAAGAGATCAATCTCTCCTTTTTGCAGGGCAAGTAAAATCGTTTGGTGATCCGGCATGACTTTCCACTTTACTGTTGAAATTTTTGGCTTTTTCCCCCAGTAGTGGTCATTCGCTTTAAAAACGGCATATTGATTTTTTTTATGTTCCTTTAGCACATAAGGACCTGTGCCTGCATAGCTTTGAACTCCTTTTGCTGTCGTTCCATCAATGAAGCTTTTTGGAGAAATAAAACGGAAGGGGCGTGTTAAGCCCAGTTCTTCTAACGTAGGGTAATAAGGCTCCTTTAACGTAAGAACAAATGTATCGTCATCCACCGCCTTTGTGGATTTGATTTCGGATACGAGATTAAGCCAAGCGTTCTTTTCAATATTTTTGACGACAGCGTCCATGTTCATTTTCACTGCCTTTGCATTAAAAGGCTCGCCATCTGAAAAAGTCACGCCTTTTCGAAGGTGAAAGGTGTAGGTCCTTCCATCTTTTGAAATATCCCAGCTTTTCGCTAAGGCAGGCTGAACGCCTTTCTCGGTATTGACGACAAGCGATTCAAACACCATATTTTGAGCGGCCATCTCTCCACCATATAAATGGGGATTGATGTCCCTTATATCTTTTGTACTTGCATACACCAGCTCATCTTCTTCTCTGTCATTCATGCTGGAAAATGCTTTATTATCAGAGCATGATGCCAATAAAAAACATGCCATGACTGAAAACAGCATCAAGGTGTATGTTACATAGGATTGCTTTTTCTTTATGTAAACAGGCTGATCACTCATATGTACTTCCCCCAAATTTATATTATCGTAATCATTACGATTATTAATCGAAATGATTACGAATTGAATAATATCATACAGAAATGGGGAATACAATCTCTTTTTTTATCAAAAAAACAGACTCACGATTGAGTCTGTTTCGTTTGCAACAATTGATCGATCACCCGCAATGCTTTTTCTGTTCTACCTGCTGTTTGGAAGCTTTCTTCAATTTTTTCAATCCCAGCACGGTACGTGTCACTTCCCAGAACAGATTCCACGGTTTCTCTTAGCTGCTTTGCTGTCAGCTGATCTTTATCAAGTGCACGGGCAGCAGATAGCTCTGTCAGTCTTTGTGCGACCATCGGCTGATCTTTGTCGACCGGAATGACGACCATCGGAACGTGATAATGAATGCCTTCATTGACACTGTTCATTCCGCCATGGGTCACAAACACATCTGTCAGCTCAAGCACTTCAAGCTGCGGTACATAAGGTTCTATCAGAAAATGAGACGGCGCCTCTTTCAAGAGAGACCGATCCACTTTTTCACCTGTTGCGAGCACCACTTTTCCGTCAAAGTCGGCAAAGGCATCAATACACATATTAAAAAATGCTTCTGTATCCCCAAGTACGGTGCCCATCGAAATAAAGACGACTTTTTCTTGCTCAAGTGCTTCCAGCGGGAAATCATGCTGATCTGCCCTTTTTAGAAAGCTCGGTCCAATGAAAACAAACGAGTCGTTCACTGCATCGACAGACGGCTGGAAATATTCACTTGTATACACGATATTGAGCTCTCCGCGGTTTTTCATGAATTGCATCAAACGCGTTGGCTGAACGCCAAAACGCTCTTGTATGTTTTCTAACAGATGACCGGCTTTCTCATCCTTTCTGTATAGCGGTGTATCAAAATGCGCCTCTTGCAGCACAAAAGATGGGTTTGAGCCGATCCCTGGAATTTGTAAGTAATCTCGAACAAGCTCCCCTGCCCCAAACATATCAAAATAGACAAAATCAAATGAATGCTGCTGAGAAAGTGTTTCCACCACCTCTAAAATATCAAATGATGTTTGCAGCATGGCATGAAAGAACGGCTGCATGGAATCGAGATTTCCTTCATCCACATGTAATGTACGAATATAGTCTGGATGTTTATGTACGTGAGCTCCTAAGCGTTTGATTCGCTGCTCATAATGTACAGTTGTGACCGCATGTACTTCATCTCCTCGATCCGCCCATGCTTTGATGATCCCTAACATAGGGTTCACATGCCCTTCAGCTGGAAATGTAATCAATAAAATCTTCGCCACAAGAAATCCCTCCTCATTGTCAATTCTCTTCCATGTTAATCATATACAGCCAGCAGGCTCAACAAATACGCCTGTAAAGGGAAGAAATGAGTCTTATGGCCAGTATTTTAAGAGATGACAAGAAGAAAAAAGACAAAGCCCCATGTTATGTGCTTTGTCTTTTTTCTATTATTTTTTGAGCAGCATTTGTTTAAACGCAGCAGACTGTTTTTCAATTGAGATCGGATCTGCATAGATAAATTCGTTGATTGAATAATAAAGAACATGTCCCTGCTTCACCGCTCGATTCTTTTTCCATACACCGCTGTTTGTGATATCAAGATTCGGTGCTTTTCCATCCTTTGTGGGGACAAGTAAATAGTCACCTGTATACTGGTTCATCTCTTCTAATGAAATACCAAGATAGCCTTCTTTCGGAAGAGCTTTTTCTGCCTTTTCAGGCAAGCTGAACCCATAGCCTTGATAGATGACTTCCCCGCCGCGGCCAAAGTCTGTACCAAATAAGTAAACTTGCTTTGGCTGCACGTCCATAATGGAGAACGTCTTGTCATCACCAATTTTTGCTTTGACCTCTTTGCCGTCTTTCTTCAGCTGCTCGTCCATTTCTTGTATTTGTTTTTTCGCTAACGCTTCTTTTCCAAGAATCTTTCCGATTTCAATATGCATCTCTTTGAAGCTGTGTTCACTTGTCGTAAACGTGATCGTTTTGGCAATCTTTTTATACTTTTCAATCTGTTCGTTTTGGGAATATGCAATGATCAAATCAGGCTTTAGCTTGGCAATCGCCTCCACATTTTCGATCGGTACACGCTTCACACCTGATTCATCTAAAAACGACGATTCTGGGTAAACATCTGTCATGCCAACAGGTGTCACACCTAACTTTTTAAAATTTCCAAGCTGCGCTGTTAACACAACAACACGCTTCGGCTTGGCGGGAATGGTGATCTTTTCACCCGTTTCAGTTGTATATGTACGTGTACTTGCTGCTTGCTCTTTATTCTCTTTCTGCCCGCATGCCACTAATAATAATGCCAGCAGACTGACCAGCCAAATCATTTTTTTCACTAGTGAAACCACCTTTAATTGAGAATGATTATTAATTATAGCATAAATGGCTAGTCATAAATGAAAAATTTTAAAAGTGAAGGATATATATGTGTAAACGAAAAAACCCTCTCAAAGGAGAGGGTTTCAGCGTGTAGACAAACCCTCGCATTCGGTGTCAGTCCTGTGCGCCGATGCTCACGAATGTTAAATTCGCTCCGCTTCGGTGCTCGTCCTTCCTAGACTTCAAAGGTTTTCTATCATGCTGAAAAGAAGACAAAGGGCTAAAATAAAGATCATTTTAGCCCTTTGTCAACAATCTGAAAACCCTCTCAAAGGAGAGGGTTTCATTGGACCTTTATCGGTCGTGAACAAGATCAAGTACGCGCTCGGAGGGATTCGAACCCCCGGCAGACGTGGTACCGGAAACCACCGCTCTATCCAACTGAGCTACGAGCGCACGATATGTTTTTGAACGTCAGCATATCAAATTATAAGGGAAATGCTGCAAGAAAGCAATGATTAATCATCAGTCCTGAACATGTATTTTCTTCTTTTGGATACATAGACTAATATGATGGTTTGAAGTGGAATGAGTTTGGGGAAAATGGATAGGGGTATTTGAATTTAGGTCAGCGTTTTGTTTGACCTTTATTGACCAAAAATGTATCATTGAATTACATACTTACCTAAAAGGTGAAGGAGGAACATTATGAATTTAATACCTACAGTCATTGAGCAAACAAATCGTGGGGAAAGAGCTTACGACATTTATTCTCGTCTTTTAAAAGACCGTATTATCATGCTTGGTTCTGCGATCGATGACAATGTTGCCAACTCCATCGTGTCACAGCTGCTTTTCTTAGAAGCTGAAGATCCAGAAAAAGATATTTCTATCTACATTAACAGCCCTGGCGGTTCGATCACAGCTGGTATGGCCATTTACGATACGATGCAATTTATTAAACCAAAGGTATCAACCATTTGTATTGGTATGGCTGCATCTATGGGTGCGTTCCTGCTTGCTGCTGGTGAAAAAGGTAAGCGTTATGCCCTTCCAAACAGTGAAGTCATGATTCACCAACCACTAGGTGGTGCCCAAGGTCAAGCAACAGAAATTGAAATTGCGGCAAAACGAATCCTTTCTTTACGCGATAAACTGAACCAAGTACTTGCTGAACGTACTGGTCAGCCAATTGAAGTGATTGAGCGCGATACAGATCGTGACAACTTCAAAACAGCGGAAGAAGCACTTGAATACGGACTTATTGACAAAGTCTTGACCCGTAATTCAGAAGAACAAAAATAATATGACAAAACAAACCGTCTGCTCCTTGAACAGACGGTTTTTTGTGATTCAAAAACGCTTTAAGACAACTCTGTCCATTTCTGCTGAAGAGATGGTGTTTGATAAGAAGCCATCTGCGTGATTAATTCCTCCGGTTCGCTGGAAGCATGTAACAATTGAAGGTGTGATTCATTCGAAAAACCTTCCTGTACACTAAACTTCACCATGTCAATGAGCGGATTGAAATACTCATTCACTTGATACAAGCCGATTGGCTTTTGGTGGATGCCGATTTGTGCCCAGCATAGCACCTCAAATAATTCTTCATATGTACCAAAGCCGCCGGGCATCGCAATAAATCCATCAGCCAGCTCGCTCATTTTCGCTTTTCGTTCATGCATTCCTGTTACCTCGATTAATTCTGTCAGCTCTTGATGCACAACTTCTCCTCTAAAAAGCCCTTTAGGCATGACCCCAATCACTTGCCCGCCTTGTCTTAAAACCTCATCTGCAATGGCACCCATTAATCCAATTCGTGAACCGCCGTATACAAGACGGATGTCTTGCTCTGCCATATAAGTCCCCAGCTCTACAGCCTTTTGTTTGTAGACGTCCTTCACGCCTGGATTCGAACCAGCAAACACACAAATCGTTTTCATCAGAACAGCTCCATCTCTCTCTATGATTTCTTCTCCCCACTCATTCTACTATAATTAATTGTAAAAAAACAGCCGATCTATCTATATATAGTGTAAAATCAAAAGGCAAACACCATATAAGGAGCTGTATAAAGAAAATGCAAACAACGGAGATGGAGAAGTGGATCAAGGATTTTTATGAAATGAGAAATTGGACAAAATACGGGCCGTTTATCCGGTTAGGCTTCCTCATGGAAGAAACGGGAGAACTCGCTCGTGCTGTTAGAGCAATAGAGATCGGACGTGACCGGCCTGATGAGCAAAGACAAAAATCATCCGAGTTGAAGAAAGAACTCGTTGAAGAAATGGGTGATGTGTTAGCGAATCTACTTATTTTAGCCAATCTCTATGATGTCACAGTAGAAGAGGTCTTCTCCTCTCATCAACAGAAACTCACAAAGCGTTTTTCAGAAGAAATAGAGCAAGTGAAAAGCACGTGACCACATTGTCACGTGCTTTTTTTCCACCTTATAACTGCTGTGGCGAGATATCATCTGTTCGTTCAAAGAAATGCTGCTTTCCAATATGATGAAAAAGACCCGTTCGACGCAAAAGCTCTTTAGGCTGTGATTGAAGTCCGACAATCATCAGCTTTCCATTATGATGCTTTAAACGATTGGAGATATTCATCAGAACCGCTTCTGCTGATGTGTCCATATAATTGACTTTATTCATGAGCAGAATGAGCGTTTTCGGCTTTGTCTGAACATGGTCCAAAATCGAATTTTCCAATGAATCTGTTGTTCCGAAAAACAGCGGCCCTTCAATGGAGTACATACTGATACCTCGCTGGTCTGTCTGTTTTTCTAAAGCAGCTGCCGTTTCCATTTGGGGAACCGCAACATTAGTATGAATGCTGGTCGTCTGGCTCATTTTTTTGATAAAAGCGATAAATGCTAAAATGAGACCTGCGGTGACGCCAATAATCAAATCACCGATGACCGTCAGCAGGAAGGTCACAACAAGTACAAGTGAATCCGCATTTTTCACTTTTACAATATTGATAAACTCTTTTTTCTCACTCATATTCCAAGCAACAAACATTAAAATCGGTGCCATCGCAGCAAGTGGAATCATCGACGCATATGGCGCAAATAGCATTAAGATGAGCAGCACGACGACGCCATGTACCACACCAGAAATCGGGCTTGCTCCGCCATTTTTGATGTTTGTTGCCGTACGGGCAATCGCCCCAGTCGCCGGAATTCCTCCGAACAGCGGTGCCGCCATATTGGCGATCCCTTGTCCGACAAGCTCCTTATTGCTGTCATGCTTTGAGCCTTTCATATTATCAGCAACCATAGCTGACAAGATTGACTCCACTCCGCCTAAAAGTGCAATGACAATCGCTGGAGGCAGGAGGTATATCATTTTTTCAATTGTTAATTCAGGAAAAGCGAAGCTTGGCAGCTGACGAGGAATTTCCCCATATGCCGAGCCGATCGTTTCAACTTGTCCTTGGAAAAAGAGAACAGCTAGAAACGTTGAAGCCAATAGACCTAATAGAGCACCAGGTATTTTGGGAATGTATTTTTGAGCCGCCACAATCACGATGAGCCCAATAACGGCTGTGATGATGGCAAGACTGTTTGCGGTACCGAGATGGACCACAATTTCTCTCATATTGAGGAAAAAGCTTTCATGCTTTTCAACACCCTTTAATCCGAGGAAGTTGGCAATCTGCCCTGAAAAAATAATGACAGCAATGCCAGCAGTAAAGCCGATGATAACCGGACGAGGAATAAATTTCATGAGCTTCCCTAGTTTGAATATTCCGAATAATACAAGCATACAGCCTGCCATAAAACCGGCTATGAGTAGGTTTTCGATACCATACTGGCTGACGATACCAAATAAAATCGGAACAAACGCCCCAGTCGGCCCGCCGATCTGATACTTTGAACCACCAAACAATGAAATCAAAATGCCGGCAACGATGACTGTGTATAATCCATATTCTGGTCCGACACCAGATGCAATGGCAAAAGCCATGCCTAAAGGAATTGCCACAACGCCCACGACAAGCCCAGCGATTAAATCGCGTCTAAACTTTGATGAATCATATCCTTCAAATCTTCCATAAAAACGCATGGTATGTGTTGGCCTCCTTCAAGTATGTGTAGATGATTTAGGTATACTGCGCGTCAATCTGTTTATCTTTCACAACAACATCCAGCTTTCCCGTTGCTGGATGAATGACTAGTCCATGAACAGCCACATCACTTGGCATCAATGGATGCTCTTTGACCAATTTCACACTTTGGGACACGCTCTCTTCAACCGAATCAAAGCCTGTCAGCCACCCCTTTAAATCAACTCCTGAGTTTTTCACAATGCTCAAACATTTCTCTTCAATGCCGCGTGCTTTCGCCTTTTCAAGTAAAGGATCTGCCGCAAGACCTGCCATTCCGCATTCATGATGTCCTACAATGCATACCTCTTCTGCCTTTAGCTCATAGATGGCTAGTAGAATACTCCTCATCACACTGCCGAACGGATGAGTTACAATGGCGCCCGCATTTTTAATGATCTTGGCATCACCGTTGCGCAGCCCCATGGATTGCGGCAATAATTCCAAAAGACGTGTATCCATACAAGTTAATATGACCAGTTTCTTTTCGGGAAATTTCCCCGCTTTGTAAGGCTCATAATGTCTCTCTTGTACGAACTCTGAATTGTGCTGAAGAATCTGTTCTAATTTTGATCCCATCTTGCCATCTCCCATCTTTTTTTAAGTCACGTAAGTCCCTGCCTGTCCCCCTTTTCTTTCGTGTGTTCTCAAGCATAGAGAAGAAAAATGATAGAAAAAAAAGAAAAAAATGAGAAAACGATGAGAAAAAAAGTCATCATTTTCTCTATTTTCCGCTTCATCGTAAGAGAGACGCGGTCTTCCTTTCAATCTATCGTTCTCTGATCGCCAAAAGACGATGAAATGGTTTAGTAGAAAACGACCTTCCCGTTTAATACGTTTCAAATATAATCATTTTTCTATCAAAAAATCTCGATCTATTTTCCAGTTTGTCAGATAATCTCTCAAAAAATCAGGCTTTTTCATATGTCACATCACCCATTAGCTGACTCTTATCTTTGTAAAAAATGAATCAGATGGCATATGAATATACTTTTTCACTAAGAAAATGTCTCTCTTTTCCGTTATTTTAGTATATTAAATATTGAGCAGATAACCTTCAAACGTGTTCAGCCGAAATGGTTGCTTTATAATAAAAGGAGCAAGATAATCATGTGAAAGGAGCGAGTAGACTGTGACACCACACATTTTTGTCGCCAAACCATTACCTGCCTCTTTTGAGGAAATACTAAAGGAACATTGTACATACGAGGTGTGGCAATCCAAAGACCCCATTCCAAAAGGTATTTTGTTTCAAAAACTGCAGCATGCTGATGGTCTTTTAACGTCTGGAACGAAAATCGATCAAGAGCTATTAGATCACGCACCAAAACTCAAAGTAGTGAGCAATAACTCTGTTGGCTATGACAACTTCGATATAGAAGCGATGAGGCAAAGAGGCGTAATCGGAACGCACACGCCTTATACACTCGATCATACTGTTGCTGACCTTGCATTTTCACTCATTCTTTCCTCTGCGCGAAGAATTGCCGAGCTTGATCGTTTTATCCGCGAGGGGAAATGGACGAAATTTGTACAGGAAGAAGATATCTTTGGCATCGATGTCCATCATCAAACGCTTGGCATTATTGGCATGGGACGAATCGGAGAGCAAGTAGCCAAACGAGCCGCACATGGTTTTGATATGAATGTCCTGTATCATAACCGCAGCCGGAATGAAAAGGCTGAATCAGCATATGGCGCTTTATATTGCACACTTGATGACCTGCTAAAGCAAGCCGATATCATTGTGTTGATTACACCGCTGACCAATGAAACGTATCATATGATTGGAGAACGGGAATTGAAGTTAATGAAGCAAACGGCTTTATTTGTAAACATCTCACGCGGGAAAACAGTGGATGAAAAAAGCCTCATTCAAGCGCTTCAGGAGGGATGGATCAAAGGCGCAGGTCTTGATGTGTTTGAGCAGGAACCGCTTCAGGAGAATCATCCTTTCAAAGAAATGAACAATGTCACACTTGCTCCTCACATCGGTTCTGCTACTGAAACAACACGGGATCTTATGCTGAAACGAGCCATTCATAATGTGATTCATGGAATTGATGGCAAAGCCCCTGTTGATATTGTGAAGGAGCTTGCTTCATCTTAATCGGAAAAGACGCAGGATTCGGAGCTGCGTCTTTTTATTTATTTCATCAGAAGGTTATCAGGAAAAAAGCCTCATTTTAGCAAAGAACCTGTTTCTTTACATTTCCTTCATGTTCGGGTGCTATAATATGAGGTAGACAAGCATCAAGAGGACAGCATCCGATTTCCTTAATAGGAGGATGAAGATGAAAAAAATCAGTTCGGTTTTTACTATGTTTGCTCTGATCGCTGCTATTCTGTTTTCTGGTTTTATTCCGCAGCAAGCCTATGCCGAAACACCTCTTACACAGACCGTCACAAATGAAACAGCTACTATTCAACTTACATCAGATGTTCATACCCTTGCCGTCATTAATACGTTTGATGGTGTAGCAGATTATTTAATTCGCTACAAACGATTGCCTGATAACTACATCACAAAATCACAAGCAAGTGCTCTTGGATGGGTGGCATCAAAGGGAAATCTAGCAGAGGTTGCCCCAGGTAAAAGCATCGGTGGAGATGTTTTCTCTAACCGGGAGGGACGTCTTCCTTCAGCAAGCGGCCGAACATGGCGTGAGGCAGATATCAACTACGTCTCTGGCTTCCGAAATGCTGACCGCCTCGTGTATTCAAGTGACTGGCTCATTTACAAAACAACAGACCATTATGCAACTTTCACACGTATTCGATAATCAATCAAAAAACAGCCCCATTTGACCTAGGGCTGTTTTTTTGATGCTGCTTACGGCAAAAGAGTTTTCACGTATTCCTCAAAAGGCAGAGGCAGCGGTTTTTTCGACACTTCTTCATGTTCATGTGTGGTGACATGATCCTCGGTGACGACTACACGTCCTGTTGGTGTGAGTTTTGACGCAAGCGGTCTTTTGTTAAAAGGAGAGGCTTCATTTTCATAAATCTCATGTCTCATTTGGACCAAAGTAGGCTCGCTCACCTCTTCCAATGTGAAAGCATAGCCTGTTTCAGCGCCTTCCCCCTTATCTAATTGGAGCAGATGCGTTCCTTTTTCGGTGTCCTCTTCTTTGACTCGAAACCGAATAGACGCTCCTTCCACCCATTCTTCTGTAAAAGGTACAGGCTGAAGAGGTAAATTCACACCAAATCCCGCATCAATAAGGAAGCGTTCGTTGTGATGGTTCAACGTCATGGCTACGTGCGTGCCATCAATTGCCCATGTGCACGCTTCTTTGTTATACACGGTCCCTTGAACGAGCTGTACAGCAAGCCCTGCCTCTTTTAACACATAATATAAGAGAGGATTGAGATCGTAGCAAAGACCTCCTCTTTCTCCTTCAAGAAGATGCTGCTTCAACCCCTCTTGATTCAAGGCATAGGATTGTTTGTTCAGCACAGATCTATTTTCAAATGGAAAGGTGTAGGCCATCTTTTTTAATAATGCAGGCAGGTCACCAAAGGTGATGGACTGGCCTTCGTATCCGATCTTCTGTAAAAATGCTGATTGCATCATATTCATTCCCTTCTAAAAAAACTGAGTCTGTGAAGAGACTCAGTTTTCTTGATTGATAAAATCCGTTAACGCATCAATGGCTTCTTGTTCATCCGCACCATCTGCTATCAGTGTGACAGTGACCCCAGAGCTGATCGCAAGGCTCATGAGACCCATAATGCTCTTCGCATTGACTTTTTTTCCGTCCTTCTCTAGAAAAATTTCAGCCCCAAAGCGATTAGCTTCTTGTACGAACAAAGCAGCGGGACGTGCCTGCAAGCCTGTTTTTAACTGGATGGTGACCGTTTTTTCCACCATATGATCTGCCTCCCTTTTTCATTCTCCTATTTGAGTGTAACAGCTTGTCCGTTTCGTAATTGTTCTGCAATTTGATCTAGCTTTCTTAAGCGGTGGTTAATGCCTGATTTGCTGATCTTGCCGCTTTCCACCATTTCTCCCAGTTCCTTTAGCGTGACCTCTTGATAGTCGACTCGCAGTTTTGCAATTTCACGCAGCTTATCCGGCAGGGCATCAAGTCCAATTTTTTCATCAATGAATTGAATGTTCTCGACCTGGCGCAGTGATGCACCAATCGTTTTATTCAAGTTTGCTGTTTCACAATTGACGAGCCGGTTCACGGAATTTCGCATATCACGGACGATCCGAACGTCTTCGAAGCGAAGAAGTGAATTATGCGCACCTACAACGCTTAAGAATTCGGTAATTTTTTCGGCTTCTTTCATATACGTGATGTATCCTTTTTTACGCTCAAGTGTTTTACTGTTGAGTTGAAATTGATTCATCAGCTCACAAAGGGCATCATTGTGTTCTTTATATAGTGAAAAAATCTCAAGGTGATAGGAAGACGTTTCTGGATTATTCACAGAACCGCCTGCTAAAAAAGCACCTCTCATATAGGAGCGCTTGCAGCATCTTTTCTTTACAAGCTCTTCTGAAATATTGCGCTCAAATACAAATTGCTCACCTAATATTTTCAAATCCTCTAAAATGGTTTTCGCTCGTTCTACCAGTCTGACAATATACACATTATTCTTTTTTAATCTCATTTTCTTACGAACGAGCAGCTCGACTGTGACATCATATTTCTTTTTCAGCAGCGTATAAATCCGTCTTGCGATGGCTGCGTTCTCTGTCTGTATATCTAGAATTAATTTTCGATTAGAGAAAGATAATGAACCGTTCATACGGATGAGGGCAGAAAGCTCTGCTTTTGTGCAGCAGTCCTTCACGTCCAGATTAGTCAGCTCTTTTTTTGTTTCGGATGCAAATGACATCCTTGCCACCCCCATTCCTATTTTTTCTTATGCAGCAGGTCGACAAGCAGCGAGGCTACTTTCAGCGTGTCGTGACGAATCACATGCTGGTCATATGTAATGATTTCCCCAGGGATGACTTCCAGTCCCATTGCCTTGAGTACATCTGTGTCGAACTGTACAGGCTGTGCCTGTTCTTCTGCATATTTTGCTTTGATCTCTTCTGGAATTTCTTTATTGTTCACAAAAATGGTATCGATAAATGGACGAACCATATGATCATTTAATGCCTGCACATGATCAGCTGCACTGTAGGAAAGCGTTTCCCCTGGCTGCGTCATGACATTGCAAATATACACTTTTTTCGCCTTCGAGCGAATCACTTCTTCGCCAATATGCGGTACAAGCAAGTTTGGCAGGATACTCGTATACAAGCTGCCTGGCCCAATGACGATCAAATCAGCTTCACGAATGACTTGAATCGATTCTGGGAGCGGTTCAATCGTATCGGGTGTGAGGAACACTCGTTTAATTCGCTCACCGTAGGTTGGGATTTTTGATTCTCCTGTCACCACTTGCCCGTTTTCTAATTCAGCATGAAGAACAACACTTGAATTCGCTGCTGGCAAGACTTTTCCTCTCACATTTAAGACCTTGCTCATTTCTGTGACGGCATGAAAAAAATCACCGGTTATATTTGTCATGGCCGCAAGAATGAGGTTGCCAAGAGAGTGGCCTGTTAAGTCATTCCCTTTGTTAAAACGGTGCTGAAATAAGTCTTCTACAAGCGGTTCAACATCAGAGAGAGCTGCAAGGACATTTCGAATATCGCCTGGAGGCGGAATATTCAAATCATGCCGCAGTCTGCCTGAGCTGCCTCCGTCATCAGCAACCGTTACAATAGCGGTAATGTCCACTGGCTTTGTTTTTAGCCCTCTGAGCAAAACAGATAAGCCAGTGCCCCCACCAAGAATGACCACCTTTGGAAGTGTCGTCATCTATTTTCTGCTTCTCTTTTCAATGTCCCGGTGAGTGACATGAGTGTAGTAGTCATTTTTAAAATACTCCGATAAGTAGTTAGCTAGCGTCACTGATCGGTGCTGTCCGCCTGTACAGCCAATAGCGATCACAAGCTGGCTTTTTCCTTCTCGTTTATAGGACGGAAGCATAAAGCTGAGAAGGTCAATTAATTTCTCTGTGAATTTTTGTGTCTCGCTCCATTTCATTACATAGGAGCGCACTTCTTCATCGTTTCCAGTCTGTGGACGCATGCTCTCAATATAGTAAGGATTCGGCAGAAATCTCACATCAAATACAAGATCAGCATCAATCGGCAGACCGTATTTAAAACCGAAGGACATCACATTCACTGTAAACACCTGCCCTTGGTTCGTGGCAAAGTGCGCGACAATTTTTTCTCGAAGCTGTTTTGGTTTTAAATCCGATGTATCAAAAATCATTTGTGCCCGGCCTTTTAACTCTTCTAACAGGTCGCGTTCCATTGCGATTCCTTCGAGGGGCAAACCTGTTGTCGCAAGGGGATGCGAACGTCTCGTTTCTTTGTATCTTGAGACAAGCACCTTATCGTTTGAATCTAGAAATAATATTCTTGGTGTGATCCAGCCAAGATCACTCATTTCATCTAAAGCTGCAATTAAGCTGTCAAAGAATTCTCGTCCGCGTAAATCCATCACAAGGGCGACCTTGCTCATCTTAGAATTCGATTCCTTCATGAGCTCTAGGAACTTCGGTAAAAGTGATGGCGGCAAGTTATCTACACAGAAGTAACCTAAGTCTTCAAAGCTTTGAATGGCAACGGTTTTCCCCGCACCTGACATTCCTGTAATAATCACAAGCTGAATATCTTCTTGTTTGTTCGTATTCATGCCTGCTTCCTCTCCTTCTTTATGAAAACGGTTCATGTATTAGTCTCCTTGAGGATCTAACCGATAAGCAATCAATTCAAAATCAGGTGTATACGTAAAAGTACCGTGCAGAAGTCCTTTTCCCTTTAGCATGAAATCAAGAATATGAGAATCTCCTGGTGCCATCGGTAAATGAGGCACATCCTTTACTTCATGCCACTTTAAAATGCCTTCCTCTGACTCTGTCACGTTTTTTCCAGTAAATGAATCTGCCATAAAGGTGAACATCATCCACTCTTGAACGATTTGATCGCCTTCTTTTATGATAAAGGTAAAAACACCTTTTAACTGTGGATTTAAAATATAAATTCCTGTTTCTTCTCTATACTCTCGAACGACTGAATCCTTGACCGATTCTCCGCTTTCCATTTTGCCGCCCGGCGCTACCCACCAGCCCCGTCTTGGCTTTTGCAGCAAGAGAACTTGATCTTCGTGATGCAGCACACAATTGGTTACTCGTTGCATCAGCTGTCACCTACTCTTTTATGTCTTTAACTTATTATACAGGTTCATCCTGACTCTCACAATGAACATGCCCCTTCTTCACCGAAAACAGACCGGATTTCGTCTGAAAGAGGTGGCGGGCAATTTCTCTACTCTTTATTTTACAGCATCTAATGGTTCTCCATGCGTCATTTGTGAACATCTCATGAATTTCTGATTTTAAGCAAAAAAAAGGACACGGATTCTCATCCGTGCCAAACATGTATTCCTTATAAAAGGGGGTCAATTACTAGTTTTATCATAACGGATAATTATTTCACCCGTGTTACATTCCAGTTAAAAGCCCATGACGCTATATTAAGGATTTACGACAGCCATTTATTTCGCTGCTTTCAGCTTTTCAGCAAGCTCTTCTACATAATGCTGTGCGCTTTGTGCGGCAATACTTCCATCACCTGTTGCTGTCACAATTTGACGGAGTGTTTTTTCACGAATGTCACCAGCGGCGAAAATGCCTTCCACTCTTGTTTCCATTCTTTCGTTTGTCTCGATATATCCTTCTTCATTTGTAATGCCGAGATTTTCAAATGGTTTAGATAGTGGGAGCATCCCGATATAGATAAAGACGCCGTCTGTTTTAAAGTCTTCTTCTTCACCAGTCACCGTATCAATCAAGGTCACACTGCCGACTTTACCGTTTTCTTCATTAATTTGTTTAACGGTTTTGTTCCACATGAAGTCGATTTTTTCATTATCAAAAGCACGCGCTTGTAAAATGCTTTGTGCACGAAGTTTATCGCGTCTATGAACGATCGTTACTTTTGACGCAAAGCGTGTGAGGTATACACCCTCTTCTACCGCAGAGTCTCCACCGCCAATGACCACGAGCTCTTTGTTTTTAAAGAAAGCACCGTCACATACTGCACAGTAAGAGACGCCCCGGCCGCCAAGTTCTTTTTCACCTGGTGCACCGATTTTTTTGTATTCAGCACCTGCCGCAATAATGACAGAGCGTCCTTTGTATTCTTTTGAACCGGCTTTGACGATTTTGTACTCTTCACCGTCTACGATTTCTTTGATATCGCCATATGCATACTCAGCACCGAATTTCTTCGCATGCTCAAACATTTTATTTGAAAGTTCTGGCCCTAAAATGCTTTCAAAGCCAGGATAGTTCTCGACATCTTCCGTATTTGCCATTTGACCGCCTGGAATCCCTCTTTCAATCATCAATGTTGAAAGATTTCCCCGTGATGTATAAACAGCGGCTGTCATTCCGGCAGGTCCCGCTCCAATGATGATCGTATCGTAGATTTTTTCTTCTGACACAACTGTCACTCCCTCTTCAATTGCTGCTAGCATTTCTTATTAGAATGCCCTTGGGTGATGCTTCCATTCATGACAGAGAGCATCAATTCCACTCTTACTTTTATTCCTTACCCATATCCTATTAAATCTGCGGATAATAAGCGAATCATTTGCTCATATCTTCAAAAAAAGAAAAAGCTTCCTTAAACTGCTGTTTAAGGAAGCCTGTTTACGGTTATATAGTAAGTAACGATTTATTCAACGACTCTTCTCACAACGCCATTGAATGCTTTTTTCCAGTAAACATTGCTCATAGAGTCAACTGAAACACCGCGAGAGCTGTTATCGTTCAAGAATGTACCGTTTCCTAAGTAAATACCAACGTGTCCATTTACTTTATACGTATCAAAGAACACAAGGTCTCCGCGTTTCATGTCAGATGCACTTACAGCTCTTCCTTTACCTACAAGCGTATCTGTTGTTGTACCGCCAACTGGTCCAAGGTTGATGCCTGCTGATGCGAATGCCCAGCGAACGAATGAAGAACAGTCAAAACGACGTGCATCAATATCGGCTTGTGATCTGCCGCCGCCCCATTTATACGGAGATTGTCCAACGATGGTAGAACCTGTGCTGATTGCACCTTCGATTCCGCCTACGTTACTGCTGACAGGTGATCCACCGCCAGAAGATGGCTTCTTGCTTGGTGAACTGCTGTTGTTATTATTATTTGAAGATCCACTGTTACTGTTATTTGAAGACGGGCTGCTGTCGTTAGTTGAGCTGTTGTCTTCCGCTTGAACACTCGCTTGACGCTGCTGTTGTCTTTGTGCTTTTTCTTCTTTTGCTTTTTGAGCTGCTTCTCTCGCTTCTTTTTCAGCTTGTTTTTGAGCAGCGATTGTTGCGTCTTTTTCAGATGCAATGCTGTTAGCCTCACTGTTTAACTCGCTGATTTCAGAAGATGCACTTCCCTTTTGCTTTTTCACTTGCTTGAATAGCTTGTCTTTTTCATCAAGCTGTTTATTCAAGTCTGTTTGAAGCGTTTCAAGCTTTGCAAGTGTCTTTTGAACATCTTCAAGCTTTGTGTTTAATTCGTTTTCAGACTTTTGAAGCTCAGCTTTGTCTTTTTCTTGCTCTTTAATGATTTCGCTGTCTGCGTTGATGAGTGTAGATACTGCACCTGCACGGCTGATGAAATCGCTAAAGCTTTTCGCTCCTAGTAATACATCTATGTATTTCGTAGAACCGCCGCTTTCTTGAAGCGCACGTACACGCTTTTTCAAGAATTTGTTTCTATCTTCAATACGTTTTTCAGTATCAGCAATTTCTTGTTTCAGTGCTTTGATTTCTTTTTTTGTTTGTTCATTTTCTTTTTGTTTTTCTTCGATTTGATCACTTGTTTTTAAAGCTTTCTCGTCAATTTCTTTTAGCTTTAGTGCAAGTGCCTCTTGTTTTGCTTCAAGCTTTGAAAGCTCATCTTTTTTCTTTTGAAGGTTTTTGTTGACCTCAGATTGCTTGCTGTCCAGCTCTTGTTTCTTTTGTTCAAAGTTCTGTGCGTTTGCTTCATGAGTAAATGGGATAAATAAACCGCTCGCTCCGATGACCGAAGCTAAACCGAAAGTAATAAACTTTTTCACGAATAGTTCCTCCTTTGACAATTTCCAAGCGACATGAGAAAGCAGCAAATTCTCTGCGGCCAATCTGTGCTATCTATGTCTTTCTTCCTGATTGATCAGTCAGATGTTGACCAGATTGTTTCTATCACTAGGTGTTTCATTATGTATAGTAAAATATCTAAATATATGTCTTTGTTTTAATCCACGATTTTCATTATACATGAGACATCGACAAAATGAGCTAATATTTTTATTACATTTATGTTTCAAAAACATGTCGTGATTGTCATACTTCGCCAAATCCTTGCAAATCCCACCTTTTTATCCAAGAAAAAAGCATGACCTTTTCGGCCATGCTGCAATCTGCTGAATCTATTTACCTATTTAATCGATTAACGCACAAATGACTTGTTCATATTTAGACAGTGTTTGAACGCTGATTTGAAAAGAGGCTGCAATCTCTTTTTTGCTCACAGCTGATTCTTCTTGCTCCTTCATCCATAAATAATAAGATGCTGCTGCCCATGCAGGCGCATTTTTCTTATCTACGCCAGAAGCACGTGCCTGCTGAATAATATGGAATAACCAAAAATAAGGCATATGGCTGTCAGGCTGAACAGCTTCTTCCAAGCTGGATGCCGCCTGTTTTGCGAAAACCGCATCTTCTGAAAACGACCGTTCTTCCATTTCATCTTCGTATAAGAGCAGTTCGATGAATTGCTGTTCGAAGGCTGTTTTCGCTGCGTGTGCATCAAGGACAGATTGAAGAACGTCACGTTCCCCTTTTTGTTTGCTCACATAGTACGCAGTCAGCCGCTCCTCAATGGAGACCATTGGCTCAGTCTCCTCGGGTTTATCCTGCCACGGCTTGATTTCATCTGCATCGATATCTTCTTCGACCATCTTATTCCAAACCGTCTGTGCAAGCGTTTTGTGGCCTGTATAATAAGCTGCGCTTGCGAGCCAGTATAAAAATGTACTATCTCCCTGAAAGCCTGTTTTGTACAAAGAATAAAGCCATTTAAAGGCCCATTCAAATTCTCCAACTAGGGCAAATGTTGCGCCAAGCTTATAACGCTGTTCACTTAATATTGGATACACGTGCGTTAATTGCTTCGCTAACGTATTGACCTTTTCTTCTTCTTTTTCATAATGATAGAAGACAAGCTGGTTGCAAAGGGCATGCAGATTACCCGGATTTTCATGAAGAACCCGGTTCAACATCTCTTTCGCCTGATGGATTTGACCAGAATAAAAATAGGCCAAAGCGAGATTATTATACGCTGACCAAAATTCTGGATACTCAACAATCATCTGTTCCAGCATTTCAATGGCTTCATCAAGCCTGCCGCTTTCTAGCAAGTGATTCGCTTGATCCTGCTTGACAATCAGGTCATCCTGATCGTAAGGAAAATCTTCGTCCTCTTCGTCGCTCATATCGAGCAGGTCGAGGAGATCGGCATTTTCATCTGCAAATTCCCCGTTCTCTTCCAATGAAGCATAGGCAGTAGCTGACTTATATGCCTCTTGAAAGAGTCCTAGATTCGCATAATTATTGGCTTTAAAATAGTGACACTCAGACATGTTTTCATCGATATGTTCAAGTATGAAATCAAGCAGTTCATTTGATTGTTGGTAATGACCCATTTCAGTATAAATAATGGCAAGCTGTGATAGCATTTCTACATTTTCAGGCTCAAGTACGATAGCCCGCTGTATCAGCTTACTCGCTTTAGATAGATTTCTTTCTCTATAAGCTTTTAGACCTTTATGAAAAAAGTAATGCCCATCTTGGAATAGCTGGACGACTTGTGTGTGATTATTTTGAGAAGTGTATTTACTCACCGATACCCTCCATTTCGAACAGTGTACCGTGTGTAGTATAACATACTTCACGAGTCGTCACATAGAACAAAAGAAAAGGAAGGATTTGTTTTTCACTCAAAAACAAAAAGCCAGAGGTGCCCCCGGCTTTTCACTCACCTTGATGACGCTTTTTTAATACTTTTAATACCTCATCAAGCGGCAATTGCTGTTCACGTAATAATACAAGCAGATGATACAGGAGATCGGCTGTTTCCCATTTCAATTCTTCTTGATCCCGGTTTTTCGCTGCAATGATGACCTCTGACGCTTCTTCCCCTACCTTTTTTAGGATTTTATCGACCCCTTTTTCAAATAGATAGGTTGTATAAGCGCCTTCTGGCATTTCTGTCTGACGTTTTGCAATCACCTGTTCAAGTTCATTTAAAATCGCAAAACGATCCTGCTCTTCCGTTTGAATCTTCACGCCTTCTTCCGAAAAGCAGCTATAGCTGCCAGTATGGCAGGCTGGTCCACTTGGTGTGACAAGAACAAGCAGAGCATCTTTGTCACAGTCATATCGAATGGATGTGACTCGCTGAGTATGTCCAGATGTGGCGCCTTTGTGCCAAAGCTCGTTTCTCGATCGGCTGTAAAACCATGTTTCCCCTGTCTCCAGTGTTTTTTCATAGGATTCTTGATTCATATACGCCAATGTCAATACTTCCTTACTTTGAGCATCCTGTACAATTGCAGGTATCAGGCCTGCCTCATTAAAGGATAATTCGTTTGCCTGTTTCATCTGACCTTCACCCCGTGTTCTCTCAAGTATGTTTTTACCTCTTGAATTGAAGTCTCTTTATAATGGAAAATGGAGGCTGCTAATGCTGCATCAGCTTCTCCTTTTGTAAATGCCTCCAGCATATGCTGGGCATTGCCAGCGCCTCCCGAGGCAATGACAGGCACGGTGACGGCTTCTGACACAAGCTTTGTTAATCGATGATCAAAGCCTGTTTTCTCACCGTCGGCATCCATACTTGTCAGTAAAATCTCTCCTGCTCCCCTCAGCACGGCTTCTTTTGCCCAATCGCTGACCTCTATATCCGTTTGACGGCGCCCTCCGTGTGTGTAGACCATGTACTCTTTTTTCTCTTCATCGTACTTTGCATCTATTGCGACGACGATGCACTGGGAACCAAAGAAATCGGCGCCTTCTGAAATCAGTTCTGGTCTTAAAACTGCCGCTGTGTTCACAGATACTTTGTCTGCACCCGCTCTTAATAAGCGCTTCATGTCATCAAGGTGGTTAATTCCGCCGCCTACCGTAAAAGGGATGGCAAGAGTGGACGCCACTTGCTTGACCACATCCACCATCGTTTTCCGGCCTTCATGAGAGGCAGAAATATCAAGAAAGACAAGTTCATCCGCACCTTCCTCATCATACATCTGCGCTAATTCTACCGGATCACCAGCATCCTTTAAGCCGAGGAATTGCACCCCTTTGACCACACGCCCTTCCTTCACATCGAGACATGGGATGATTCGTTTTGTCATCATACGCGGTCAAGCCCTTCAATTGCTTCAGCTAAAGTAAACCGCTTCGTGTAAAGGGCCTTTCCAATGATCGCACCAGAAACACCTGACTGTTTTTGTGCTGACAGCTTTTGAAGATCAGCTAGCGCGCTTACACCACCTGAAGCAATGACTTGTTTGCCGGTAGCTTCCGCTAAGCGAACTGTACTTTCCACATTGGGTCCAGACAGCATGCCATCCATTTGAATATCCGTGAAAATAAAGACCTCCGCGCCTTCCTTTGCCAATTCTTTGCCGAGTTCCTCCGCCTTCACTTTCGACGTTTCAAGCCACCCCTCAGTCGATACAAAGCCATTTCGCGCATCGATCCCAATCGCTATTTTCTCCCCATATTGCGCCAGCATTTTTTTCACAAAGGCGGGATTAGAAACAGCGGAGCTGCCAAGGATGACTCTAGCTACACCTTTGTTTATATAAAAGGCAACGTCTTCTTCTGTCCGAATGCCGCCGCCAATTTGTACATTCACATCTAAGGATGAAGCAATCGCCAGTACATGCTCATGATTGACGCGATTCCCTGCTTTCGCACCATCTAAGTCAACGAGATGAATCCACTTTGCTCCTTCATTTGCAAACCGCGCAGCCATATCAAGCGGCGAATCTCCATAAATGGTTTCTTGATCATAATTTCCTTGCACAAGCCGTACACATTTGCCATTTCTCATATCAATCGCTGGATACAATGTAAATTCACTCATTTGTTCACCCTCTGTTCGTTTGCTAATTGAATAAATTGTTTGAGCAGCGCCATTCCCGTTGTACTGCTTTTTTCAGGGTGAAACTGTGCGCCAAGCACATTCCCCTTGCCGACAACTGCTGGTACTTGAACGCCATAATCCGCACTTGCTAATTGCTCTTTTGGATTCATATCACTTACATAATAAGAGTGAACAAAGTACGCAAATCCTTCCGGTACACCATCAAACAATGGGGAGGGCTGATGAAATGTGAGCTCATTCCACCCCAGATGAGGCACCTTCAGCCTTTGCCCATCCTGGTCGCGATCCTTTAAAAGAACGACACGCCCTTTTAACAGCCCCAAACCTTTCGTACGTCCTGCCTCTTCACTTTCTTCAAATAACAGCTGCATCCCAAGACAAATACCAAATAGCAGCTTTCCTTCCTGCACAACTTGGTGGATAAACTCTTCAAGTCCTGTCTGTTTTAACAGCTGCATCGCATCACGAAACGAACCGACCCCAGGCAAAATATAAGCATCTGCCTTTTTGAGCTCCTCCACATCAGAGGAGACGATATAACTGGCACCTGCTCGTTCCAGTGCTTTTGATACGCTGAACAAATTTCCCATTCCGTAATCAATGACTCCGATCATTAGAGCATCCCCTTTGTCGAAGGAATCCCTTTCACACGTGGATCAATGGTTGTTGCCTCATCTAGGGCACGTGCCATCGCTTTAAAAATGGCTTCAATCATATGGTGCGTATTGGTTCCGTAGTGAACAATCACATGAAGATTTATACGAGCTTCTAGCGCAAACTTCCAAAGAAACTCATGCACAAGCTCTGTATCAAAGGTACCGACCTTTTGACTTGGAAAGGCCGCTCTCATTTCCAAATGAGGGCGATTGCTTAAGTCGACCACGACCTGGGCAAGCGTTTCATCCATCGGAACAAAGCTGGAGCCATACCGCTTAATTCCCTTTTTATCACCTAACGCTTCCTTAAACATTTGCCCAAGCACGATGCCGATATCTTCTGTTGTGTGGTGATCATCAACATCCGTATCTCCTTTCGCATCGACGGTCAAATTAAAGTGTCCATGCTTCGTAAATAAATCAAGCATGTGTGTCATAAAAGGGACATCTGTTTGAATATCTGCTTTTCCTTCCCCATCAATCTCTAACGCTAACGAAATATTCGTTTCATTTGTTTGTCTCGCTGTTTCCGCCTGTCTCATGACGATTCCTCCCGCTTTCTCGATTCAATCGACCTTGCATGCGCTTCGAGCCCTTCTAATCTGGCAAAAGCCGCAATGCTATCCCTGTGTGTCTCAAACGCTTCTTGACTATATGAAATAATGCTCGTTTTCTTTTGAAAATCGGTCACACCAAGCGGGCTGGAGAATCTAGACGTTCCGTTGGTTGGCAGCACGTGATTTGGTCCTGCAAAATAATCTCCCACCGGCTCAGGGCTATAACGCCCTAAAAAAATCGCCCCTGCATGCTTGATTTGACCAAGAAGTGATTCTGGATATGCTGTCAGCACTTCTAAATGCTCTGGCGCTAACTGGTTGACGACGTCTACTGCACGATCCATGGAATCTGTCACGTATATACGGCCATGATTTTGTATGGATTGTGCGGCGATTGATTTTCTTGGCAAGGTATCCAGCTGCGTTTTCATCTCAGCCTGCACGTTTTCAGCAAGTGTCTTAGACGGTGTCACCAAAATACTAGATGCCAGTGCATCATGCTCTGCCTGCGAAAGTAAATCGGCCGCCACCTCACGTGCCATTGCTGTATCGTCTGCTAGAACAGCAATTTCACTTGGACCGGCAATCATATCAATGTCTACCTGGCCAAATACTTCCCGCTTTGCCAGCGCTACATATATGTTGCCTGGACCTGTGATTTTATCAACAGACTGGATGCTTTCTGTTCCATAGGCAAGTGCCGCAATCGCCTGCGCACCGCCCATTTTATACATCTCAGAAATACCGAGCTCCTTTGCAGCAGCCAGTACAGCGTCTGAGAGATGGCCATCTTTCCCTGGAGGTGTGACAAGGACAATTCGTTCAACACCAGCGACAAGCGCCGGAATCACATTCATTAAAACAGATGAGGGATAAGCAGCTGTTCCGCCGGGGACATACACACCGACTGCATCGAGCGGTGTCACCTTTTGTCCAAGCATCGAGCCATCCTGCTGGTGATAAAACCAAGAGGATGTCAGCTGACGCTCATGGTATGTGCGAATATGACGGATAGCCGTTTGGATCACCTGAATCATGGCTGGGTCCATGCGTTCGGAGGCTTTTGTCATTTCCTCCTCTGTGACAAGCGGATCTTCAAGCAGCACTCCATCAAATTGCTTTGTAAAAGATTGTACCGCTTGATCACCATTTAGCCTCACTTCTTGTATAATCCGCTGAACAGCCAGGCGCTGCTCTTCCGTGCCTGTATCTAAAGTCCGCTTGAGTGAGAGTGTCTCTGTCTCACCTTCTTGTATGTAGGTGATGTTCATGATGTTTCCTCCCCTTCAATGATTCTTGCAAGGCGCTGCGCCATTTCATCGATCACCGCATCCTTCATCCGATAGCTCACAGGATTGACAATAAACCGTGACGTAATATCACAAATATGCTCCGTTTCAACAAGTCCATTTTCCTTGAGTGTTTGACCTGTAGAGACAATGTCAACAATACGATCGGCGAGTCCGATGAGCGGTGCTAATTCAATGGAACCATTCAGCTTAATGATCTCCACCTGCTCCCCTTGTTCTCTAAAATAGGAAGATGCGACATTTGGGTACTTTGTTGCCACACGCGGCGCGACACCGCCCCAGCTGGCTCCCGGTAATCCGGCAACCGCTAAATGGCATTTGCTGATGTTTAAATCGAGCACTTCGTACACATCACGAGCTTCTTCGAGCATGACATCCTTCCCTGCAATGCCAACATCCGCTACACCGTGCTCGACATAAGTTGTCACATCCATTGGCTTCGCTAAAATAAAGCGGAGGTTTTCTTCCGGTACATCAATGATTAACTTTCTTGAATCCTCGAATTCCTCTGGCAGCTGATATCCCGCCTGTCTCAACAACCCAGCTGCTTCTTCAAATATCCGGCCCTTTGGCATCGCCATCGTCAACACTTTACCCATTTGACTCTCCCTTTCTAGCGCCGATAAAATAAGTCACCTGCTCAAATGCCTTGGTCATCGCGTCAATATTTTCAATCCCTGCTAAGTCTTGCAGGACGATCTTTTTCCCTTTTGACCGCTCCTTTTCTGCAAAAGCAAAAGCCTCCAGCCGTTGTTCTTTACTAAAAATCACTGCCTCCTGCGGCTCATTGATTTCTTTTGCATCAAGCGCTTCAAGCAGACGGTCTAATCGAAGTCCGAATCCTGTAGCTGGTGCAGGTGCATCAAAATGAGCCAGCAATTGGTCATATCTGCCGCCACTTCCGATGACTGACCCAACATGATCTGCAAATACTTCAAACAAAATGCCCGTGTAGTAGCTCATATGACTCACCATGCTTAAATCTAAACGGATATATTCTGTACAGCCGTAATCTTCAAGTGTCTCCCAAAGCGATTTTAACTGTGTGAGCACCTCTTTTCCCTCTTGTGAAACGACGATTTCCTTTGCCCGCTCTGTGACTTCCTGGCCGCCTCTTAACTCTAAAAGCTGTAACAGCCTCGTTTTATCGATGGAGGAGAGTGGCAATTGCTTCACATGCTGGCGGTATCCTACATAATTCTTTTCATATAAGAATCGGCGGAGGACGTTTGCACGCTCTGTATTTCCCAATACATCTACAAATAACGTCTCTGCTAAAGCGACATGCCCGATCGCGATTTTGAAGGACTTTAGCCCGGCATTTTTTAATGCAAATACGACAAGCGCGATCACTTCAGCATCTGCACTAATCGACCCATCACCAATCAACTCAATTCCGACCTGCTCAAATTCTGATGGCCTTCCGCCTTCTCTTTCCTGCGCCCGGAACACATTGGCCGCATACCCAACGCGAAGCGGATACGCCTGTTCATGAAGCTTTGAAGCCGCCACTCTCGCAATAGGTCCCGTCATATCAGGTCTGAGTACAAGGGTTTGCCCGTTCTGATCTAAAAGCTTAAAGAGCTGTGTATCTGTAATCGCCGATTGAACACCGACTGTATCGTAAAATTCAAGCGTTGGTGTCTCCATCAAACGGTAACCCCAGCCATTCATGACCTCTGTTAATGAATGTCTCACTTTTTTCTTCGTCTCATACAATCCTGGTAATGAATCCCGCATACCATATGGTTTCTCAAACATAAACATGCTCTTCTGCACCTCCAACACATTAAAACAAAAAATTCCGAATCCTTTAGTTCGCTAATATGATAATATGCTAACAAAATAAAGTAATTAAATCAATCATTTTTATTTTCTCTCTATTTTCATGAAAAATTTGTGGAATTATTACATTCAAGTGACACCTTTCCCTTTTCTGCATGTTTGATAAAAGAACGTGCTATAATACTTAAAAATATTGAATAACACAGGAGATTACAGTGAAGTTCATCCAGACATTAATCTTAACTTTGTTGTGCGCATGCCTTGTTTATTTCGGCTTTATATACGTGACACAAATCGACCAAGTCAAGAAGGCAGCTTCACCACACGAAGCAGCCAAAGAAAAAGAAAACGATACGGCACTCGCAGCTGAAGAAACACGATCAACAAAAAAAACAGACAACACATATTCTTCTTTAAAAGGAAGTAAAAAAGCCATGGACGTCATCCTCTACAATCAAATGGATGCCCCAAAGCTTTATAATGGATGCGAAGTCACAAGCTTAGCGATGCTTCTTCATTACAGCGGCTATGAGCAAGTGACGAAAGACGCATTGGCAAATGAAATCAAACGTGTTCCGCTCAATTATGAAAATGGCTTAAAAGGAGACCCGCATGACGGGTTTGTAGGCGATATGGAGAATGGACCAGGTCTTGGTGTTTACCATGAGCCTATTTATCAGCTTGCGAAAAAATATGCGGGCACTCAAGTCGTCGACTTAAGCGGAAAACCTGTCAAAAAAGCCATCTATCAATCACTTGAAAAAGGGTATCCTGTTTGGGTGATTACCACATCCACCTTCGACAAAATAGATAACATCGAAACATGGAATACACCAAATGGCAAAATAGATGTGAGCTTTAATATGCATAGCGTGGTCATCACGGGCTATGACAAGGAACATGTCTACCTAAATAACCCATACGGAGAAAAGAATCAAAAAGTCGATCGCGATCAGTTTGAGGATTCTTGGGAACAGATGGGCCGGCAGGCGATTATCATTAAAGCGTAGAACACCTTTCTCATTGAAAACATGAAAAAAACATCCTCTAGCCGTATAGAGGATGTTTTTTCATGATGATCTTTCTAGTATTTCCTTCAGGCGGTCTTCAAGCTTTGCAGCTGTCATTACTCCTCCGCCTACAATGAAGTATTCAACCTTTTTTTAGTAAAAATGAGAGATAATTCGTTAGACTTCTCACTCATGGTTTTTAGCAGCAGTGAAACGACTTATTCTGCTTCAGATACAACGGTAAAACGTTCTCCAACATGGGCAGCCTGCTCAATTTCATCGACAAGGGCAATGGCGTAGTCGGCATAGCTCACATAGCTGTCACCTTTAGAATTGACAATCAGCTGGTCTTTCCCTTTCACATAAGAACCTGTGCGTTTGCCTGCTGGGTCAAAGAATGCAGCAGGGCTGAGGAAAGTCCATTTTAATCCTTCGGTCTGTTGAAGATCTTTTAGGTTTTCACCTTGCTGTGAAGCAGTCGCCACATACTCCTTTGGAAATTCTGGTGTATCAACAAGTCTTGTTGTTTGAGCCTCATCAACAAATAGACTGCCTGCTCCGCCCACAACGATTAAACGCGTATCGGGTACCTCTTTCAAAATATCAATAAGCTTTTTCCCAGCCTCTACGTGAAGGTGCTCTTGTCCAGCAGGTGCACCAAATGCATTGACGATGACATCAAAGCCTTTGATGTCTTCTGCTTGTAAATGAAACACATCCTTCTCGATAACAGCTACGGATGAATCAGTCACCTTTTGTGCATCTCGAACGATGGCTGTCACTTCATGTCCTCTAGATTGAGCCTCTTTTACAATTTCCTGTCCTGCTTTACCTGTAGCGCCAATAATACCAATCTTCATATGAATTCCTCCTGTAAAATGATTTTATTTGATAAATAAAGGTGTAACCAGTATAGTTACAACAGAGGTAAAAAAAATTGAATAATCATCCAATTTTTTTGATTAACACCTGCGTTAGTTCACTTAATTTGATCTCAGCAAGCACTTGCTCCATCGCACTTTGAGCGCGGCACAAGATTAACTCAAGCACAGCCTGGATATTCGCACCGATCGGACAGTCAGGATTTGGGCTTTCATGGATTTGAAACAACTCTCCCTCATCCACCACTTCAACCGCTTTATACACATCAAGCAGCGTGATGTCGTCTTCACTGCGGTTCAGCTGAGAACCACCTTTGCCAAGACTCGTTGAGATTAGGCCTGCTTTTTTTAATTTACTCATAATGCGGCGGATGACCACTGGGTTTGTATTCACACTTCCCGCGATATCCTCCGATGTCTGTAATGATCCTTTTTCAAGTGATAGCAAGGCCAGAATATGGACAGCGACAGTGAATCTGCTGCTGATTTTCATGTTTTCTCACCTCTGTTGTAATCATTATAGTTACACCATAACATATTGTCAACAAAAAAGTCTGCCGAGCTACTCAGCAGACGTAGATTGACGTGCTTTCATTTCTTCTTTCGTATAAATCATGCGCATTGGATTTCCTCCAACAAATGAGCCTGCTGGAACATCCTTATGAACAAGTGTACCAGCCGATACGATCGCCCCATCCCCAATGGTTACACCAGGTAAAATGGTTGAATTGGCTCCAATTAAGACTTCATCACCAATATAGACTTCCCCAAGTCTGTATTCTTTAATCAAATACTCATGGGACAAGATGGTCGTGTTATAGCCAATCACACTATTTCGACCGACCGTGATTTTCTCAGGAAACATGAGATCCACCATGACCATTAAGGCAAACGCTGTATCCTCGCCGACCTTCATACGAAGAAAGGTTCGGTATATCCAATTTTTCATTCCCATAAAAGGCGTGTACCGTGCTATTTGAATGAAAATAAAGTTTTTCACCACTTTGAAAAAGGGAACCGTCCGATAGACTTGTCGTAACGAATTGACCCCTTTTACAGGATAACGATCTGTTTTTCTCAACTCAATCAGCTCCAACAATCGCCAGGAGATCACTCATTTTCTTCAGCATGAAATCAGGGCGATGCTTTAAAAGGGCCTCTTCTCCCTTAATCGTCCAAGCAACACCTGCTGTTTTTGTCCCTGCCGCTTGACCAGACAAAATATCGTGATAATTATCGCCGACCATCACCGCTTCATACGGATCACTGCCAAGCTTGGATAATGCCAGCTGGACAGGTTCTGGAAGCGGCTTCTCATTTTGGACATCATCGAGCGTCACAATCACCTCAAAGAATGGCTCTAAACCTGTCAGCTTCAAACCCATTAAAACCGTATCACGTATCTTTGTTGTGACTATCCCAAGTTTAAATCCTCGATCCTGCAGCTCTTTTAATGTATCTAAAACAGTCTCATATTCAGTCACAAGCAGATCATGCTGTTGATGATTAAACGTTCGATACATCTGAATCATATCATCCGTTAGCTCAGGGTCCATCGCAGAGAATGTATCAAACAATGATGGACCAATGAAATGAAGGATCTCTTCACGGCTGTACTGACCAGGATAATAATGATCAAGCGTATGTTGAAATGAAGCAATAATTAATTCATTCGTATTGATTAATGTGCCATCTAAATCAAATAGCACGGTGTTAATAGTTGATTCGTTCATATGGCTTCCTTTCTAACAGCTGCAAGCTCCCGCTTCCGCCAAATATAGCTAATGGCAGCTGTTAATAAAATAGCAGATATCAGACGGATGACAAGAAGCGGCCACACAGGAATCCCAAGTGGAATAAATATCAGCGTATCTTCGACCACTGCATGGCAGGCAACAAGGAAAATAAAGGCAAGGGTTAAATCCTTTTTACTCACGCCGTCCTCTTCCACTGCCTTCATCATCACGCCGGCTCCGTATGCCAGACCGATGGTTAATCCAGCTACCATTGTCATCGACGTATTTTCTTTCATTCCAAGCATTCTCGTAAATGGAGACAGCCACTTAGACAGCGTATGGAGCCATCCTAAATCTCTCATGAATTGAATGATGATCATGAGAGGGATGACGATACAGGCGAGCTGGAGCACACCGAGTACGGCTTTTTGTAAAGCGAGAAGGACAATCATGTACCAGCTGGAAGGCACATCAGCCGTCTGAGCTGCCGTCAGCAGTCCATATTGTGCCGGCTCCTGGCCTCCCTGCCAAACGAGATGAATGACAATAGCCGAAATAACAGCAAGGCTGATTCTGACCAGCAAAATGACAGACACTCTGAGTCCAACCTTTGCTGCCACTGTCGATTCGATGATCAGGTTATGGCAAAAGGACAGCATCACGGCCAAAATGAACACTTCCTTCACAGGAAGATCTAGTGTCAGAATGGCTGCTATGCCTGCATACAAGTTCAGCACATTTCCTAATACAAGCGGAATGGCCGCTTCTCCTGAAAGACCAAACAACCCCATAAATGGCCGTATGAATTGTATGATCCAATCCATAACAGGCGTATGCTGCAAGATACTGACGAGAATGGTAACCGGAAAGATGACTTTTCCAAGTGTCCAAGTTGTCGATAGCCCTGCTTTTAAGCCGTTTTTCCATGTCTCTCCCATCTCTTCTGATCCCCCCTGCTTAATTCGATGAGTTGTTCTCTTTATACGGAATCGATGCGTATCCTTTCATTCTTCTAAAGAACATCAGCAGAACAGCCACTGCAAAAATGGCAATCGAAATCATTTGAGCGATTCGTAGATGTTCTGTCAGCATCAAGCTGTCCGTTCTCATCCCTTCAATGAAGAAACGACCGATTGAATACCAGATTAAATAAGACAAGAAGATTTCGCCTCTGCGCAGCGATGTTCTGCGTAATAAAATCAAGATCACAACACCGGCAAGATTCCATAATGATTCGTATAAGAACGTTGGGTGATAATAGGTCCCATCAATATACATTTGATTAATGATAAACTCTGGCAGATGCAAATTCTCTAAAAAGGCTCTTGAAACCGCCTCACCATGCGCTTCCTGATTAATAAAGTTCCCCCAGCGACCAATCGCCTGCCCTAGTAAAATACTAGGTGCTGCTACATCGGCTATTTTCCAAAAGGATACCTTTTTCACTTTTGTAAAGACGATCGCTGTCAGCACAGCACCTATCAGCCCGCCGTGAATAGCAATTCCGCCATTCCAAATCTTAATGATTTCATTTGGATGCTGCTGATAGTAATCCCATTCGAAGGATACATAATAAATTCGTGCACTAATAATGGCTATTGGAATGGCAAATAAGATTAAGTCAATAAACGTATCTTTATTGATTCCTCTCTTCTCACATTCTCTCAGTGCAAGCCAGAGTCCCAGCAAGGCTCCGACCCCAATGATCACACCATACCAATGAACCGAAAGAGGTCCGAGCTGAAAAGCAATCGGATCAATTGGCTGAATCGCTTCGTTCATATAGACAACTCCTATTCATCCTGGCCATTGTCTTCAATGACATCGGCAAGTTTACTTGTAAATTGTTCCGCCGCATTATGTCCCATGCGTTTTAACCTGAAGTTCATCGCAGCCACCTCAATGATGACCGCTAAGTTTCTTCCTGGCCGGACAGGGATGGTCAGCTTCGGTACATCTGTATCGATGATTCGCATTTTTTCTTCTTCAAGTCCTAAACGATCGTACTGTTTGCCTTGTTCCCAAAGCTCAAGGTTCATTACAATCGTAATTCTCTTATAGCTTCTGACAGCACCGGCTCCAAATAAGGTCATCACATTAATGATGCCTAATCCACGGATTTCTAAAAGATGTTCAATCAGCTCTGGTGCGCTTCCAACTAACGTATCCTGATCCTCTTGACGGATTTCCACGCAATCGTCTGCGACCAGCCTGTGTCCCCTCTTCACTAGTTCTAAGGCTGTTTCACTTTTTCCTACTCCGCTTTTTCCAATTAACAATACACCTACACCATATACATCTACGAGCACGCCATGAATGGCGGTCGTTGGTGCAAGCTTACTTTCTAAAAAGTTGGTCAACCGACTCGAAAGTCTTGTCGTTTTTAGGCTTGATCGTAACACAGGGACGCCATTTTCATTTGAAGCTTCAATTAATTCCTTCGGCACTTCACGATCTCGTGACAAAATAATTGCAGGGGTAATATCTGTACAAAGAGACATCATTCTCTGCTTTCGTTCGCGTTCTGGGAGTTGTTCAAAAAAAGAAAGCTCTGTTTTCCCTAAAAGTTGAACTCTTTCTTTTGGGTAATATGTAAAATAACCAGCCATTTCAATACCTGGTCTGGAAAGATCACTGATTGTAATGGGACGATTAATCCCTTCTTCCCCACTTACCAGTTCAAGATGAAATTGTTCCATTATGTCCTTCGTACGAACTTTCGGCACGCTTCTTCCTCCTTTTATCACAGGCGATTCAGAAATACAGCTCTATTTTATCACTTTCAATCATGATCCCAAAACAGTATTTTATCCTGATCCTGTTTCATCTGTTTCACTGGTATAGACAACTATACTTAAAAAGGGTAAACTAAGTCAAAGACAATGACTAAAGGGGGCACAATCATGAGCAGCTCTTTATTGCTCTCCAATATTCATATTGTGACAAAGACTGAAATGATTGCAAACAGTTTTGTCGGTTTACGCGACGGCAAGATTGACTATATTTCAACATCACCACCGACAGGAAATTATGAAAAAGTATATATTTCCCGGGAAAACTTTTATTTACTTCCCGGAATGATTGATATTCACATCCATGGCGGATATGGAGCAGACATGATGGATGCGACATCAGAAGCCATGAATACACTCGCTAACAACTTACCATCAGAAGGAACGACAAGTTTTTTAGCAACAACCATCACTCAAAACCATCATGAGATAGAGCAAGCACTCAAAAATGTCTCTCAGTGGAAACATTATAATGAAGAACAAGCAGGAGTTCAGGCACAATGTTTAGGTATCCATCTTGAAGGTCCTTTTATTTCTAAAGATAAAGCAGGGGCACAGCCTGTTCAATGGATAAAGCAGCCCGATCTCCCTCTTTTTGAAAAATGGCTGGATGCTTCTCAACAGCTTATTCGAATTGTCACGTTTGCACCTGAGGAAGACCCTGACTTTGCTTTTCTTTCTCTGTTGCAAGAAAAAAACATCATTCCTTCTATTGGACATACGAATGCTCGTCACGACATGATTGAATTAGCAGCAAAGCATGGTGCACGCCATGTCACGCATCTTTATAATGCACTGAGTTCGTTTCAGCATCGTGAACCAAATGCTGTGGGGGCTGCTCTTACGAACGAGAATCTTCATACCGAGCTGATTACGGATGGAATACACTCCCATCCACTTTCCATTAAGCTTGCATATTTAGCAAAAGGAAGTGATCGTTTGATCATGATTACAGATTCGATGCGCGCAAAAGGACTCGGGAATGGGACGTACGAATTTGGCGGTCAAACAGTCACAGTCAGCGGCGAAAAAGCATTACTCTCAGATGGTACACTTGCAGGATCGATTCTGAGAATGAAAGATGGCGTCAAACGGATGAAACAGATTACACATTGTGAATGGACAGAGATAGCGAAGATGACCTCAACCAATGCAGCCATTCAGCTAGGACTTGACCAGCAGCTCGGTTCTATCGAAGTTGGAAAACAAGCAGACCTTGTGATTTGGGATGAGTCTGGCGAACTAATGATGACGATCTGCCGTGGACAAATCGTCTTTGAGAAAAAGGAGGCCAATCACTAATGAAGATCATCGAATTTGAAGATAAAGAACAATTAGGAAAAGAAGCAGCAGCCCTTATCGCACGCACAATCGCTTCTAAACCAGATGCAGTACTTGGCCTAGCAACGGGCGGTACACCTCTTGATACATATCAAGAGTTAATTCACCTTCATCAAGCACACCAATTGTCTTTCAAACAAACAAAAACAGTCAATTTAGATGAATATGCAGGACTTGATCCAGATCATGAAAATAGTTATATGACCTACATGAAACGTCATTTATTTGATCATATTGATCTCCCTCAGGATCAGTATTTCCTTCCAAATGGCGCTGCACCTGATTTAGAAAAAGAATGCTTAAGATATGATCAGCTCATTCAAGATATAGGCGGCATCGACCTTCAGCTTCTTGGAATCGGTCAAAATGGACATATCGGGTTTAACGAGCCCGGTACCCCGTTTAACTCAAAGACTCATGTCGTGCAACTAGATGAAAACACCCGGCAGGCCAATGCAAGATACTTTTCTTCTATTGATAAGGTGCCTACACATGCCATTACCATGGGCATTGCAAGCATTCTTTCAAGTAAAAAGATTCTCCTTCTTGCATCAGGAAAATCAAAAGCGAAAGTGATACAATATTTAGAACAGACTGAGATACATCCAGACTTCCCAGCATCTGCTCTGAAACTTCATGAAGATGTGACAATTTTGATTGATCGAGAAGCTGGTTCACTACGCTAAAGCTAAACACGAGAGGATTTTCACATGTTTATTGATAAGCAGTCACCTATTCCGATGTACCATCAGATTATGGAGAACTTGAAAAAACAGATTGAGGATGGAACATTAGCACCTGATACACTCATTCCTTCTGAAAGAGAATATGCCGAACGCTTTGGTATAAGTCGAATGACTGTCAGACAAGCCTTATCGAACCTTGTGAACGAAGGATATTTGTATCGACAAAAAGGAAAAGGCACCTTTGTTAGCCGAAAAAAATTTGAACAGCCGCTTCAAGGCTTAACAAGCTTTACAGAGGATATGCGCCAGCGTGGGCTTAAAGCTTCAAGCCAGCTCATTGACTTTAAAAAAACCGTATGTCCAGAGCACTTACTGCCTGTCTTACAACTGTCAAATAGCGATGCTATCTTTGAACTCAAACGGATACGCCTTGCAAATGATGAACCGATGGCGATTGAAACGAGCTATATCCCTGAAGCATTTGCAGGAGATTTAACAAAGGAACATTTAACTGGCTCTATATATGAATATATAGAGACTCAAACAGGCCTTGCAATTGCTCATGCAAAACAAGAGCTTGAAGCGAATGTAGCTTCAAAGGAAGAAGCACACGTGCTGTCTATTTCAACAGGCGATCCCGTGCTCTCAATCGCAAGAACGACTTATTTTCAGAATGACATTCCATTTGAGTATGTTCTCTCCGTGTATAGAGGGGATCGTTACAAGCTCATTCATACAATGGAAAGATAAACAGTGCCCTCATAAAAGGAGGAGCACTGTTTTTTATTTCCTAAGAAATGTTGCTTCACGATCATCTTTTGTATGAATTTTCCATATAGGCGAAATTGCTTTTCCTTGAAAACGATCTTTTGCTACAGTGTACCAATAATAGTCTTCATTTGGCCTTAAGCCTTTCCACTCAAAGCTTGCTTTTTTGCCGCTTTTTACACCGCGTGCCTCTCCTATCAGGACATTTGTGTAGACATTAAGTTCAAAATAATTGGTTTTGACAGATTTCATTTTCGGCGTCAAATCCACATCAATTGAAAATTCATCCTGATCTCCATACGTTTTAGGATCATAGAAATGCTCTTGATTCATATAAGGTGAGTACGTCGTAAAATGAAGCTGGTTTTTTTCTTGATCGGCTGTTATCAGCCTCATAAACCCTTGTCCACCTTCAGGTCCTGACTGATAATCAGCGAGTATTTGATATACTTTCCGGTCTACTTTGCCATCCTGGTCATCGTCAAGCTCATCTACTTTCCTGCTTGCTCCGTGATAATGGCCGCTAAATACTGCCACAATATTGGGATGGCGTTTCACCACCTGATGGAAGATGAGGTCGCCAATCGGGCTGCGGTTGCCACTCACCAACAAATACTCATGGAAATTTAAAATGACGATGCGATCTGGATGCTCAGAAATCACACGGTTTAACCAATCAATTTCATCTTGCTTAATCCCCCAGCCCATGTATACCATCATATAATCATTGCCACCGGCAGAGATGAGATCATAATGACCTCGATTGTTTTGATAGGATTCACCATAGTAAGGTTTATTTGCAAAGCGTTTCTCCCCGAAATATTTCCCATATTCCGCATATAAGCCGTCCTTATGTCGAACATCATGATTTCCTGCTAAAACACCGTATGGAATCTGATGCTCATCTAACACACGCATAAACGTATCGGCACGATGCCATTGTTTATCCTTTGAATCATCCACAATGTCACCTGTATGGAACACATATTGAATGTTTAACTTCTCCCTCTGGTCTCGGATCCACTCGACCATTTGTTTAAAGATATGAGGATAGCTCTTTGCATAATATTGTGTGTCAGACATCCAAACCATCTTATATGGCTTTTGCGCTTTGCTGATTTCATCCTGTACAAGCAAATCAAACGTATGATTCTTCATGTACTGTCTTACTGACAGCAGTCCTTTCAGGTAAAATTCTTTTTGATCTTCAGCAAAATGATGAGTGATTTTATCCCACTTTTCTTGCTGATGATTCCATGCATACATGGTCACCCTTCTCCCTGACAATGAACTCCCTTTCCACATCGCTTCGACGACATCCTTTTCACGTACATCTTGATGAACCTTGATTTGAAAACGATGATAAGGAAAACGATGTAAATCCTTCGTTTCAACTGACTTACCATCAGCAAATGCAATGCGATTCCTTTCTTGATTAGAAAAGATCATTTCTCCTTTTTCGTTAAAGCTTTTTGGCGGTTCTGTCTCCGCTGCATATTTCAAAATCTTCATTGATGGATGCAGCGATGTATATTGATAGGCACGGTAAAAGGAGTAATCCAGCTTATCATTCGTTGGATCCTTGGTGAGCACAGTTTGCTTAGACGATTTCATTTTCGTCTTATCTGCTACTCGTTCTGGTGTCTCAGGGTGTTCATGTACCGTTTTGAATTCTTTTTTCAACGTCGACATGTTCCCTGCGGCATCTTTTGCTTTAATTGTCAACGTGTGCTCACCCGGGTTTAATTCGCTAGAGGACGTCTGATATGGCAAGGAAATTGGCTTGCCATCTACATATGCCTTCATCTCCTCTATGTCACTCCAACGATCCGTTACCTTTGCTTTTAACGTAAAGGCTCCTTTATATGGATCCTTTGTTTGAACATTGGTCTTGATTTTCGGACCTGTGTTATCGACATTCACATGTACAGATGCATGCTCGTCTGAGGTTTTGGCCTCAATCAAATGCGGCCCCTCTTTCAGCCTTCTTGTGTCCCACTTCATATAGGTTGAAACATAAGCTTCTTTTGGAATTTCAAATTGAAATGTTCTTACCTTTTTGGCGTTACCGCTGTCTCCCATTTTCCATTCTTTTTGCGGCTTTGCATTGATTGGAGGAATTTGTGTTCCATTCGACAGGATCATCCGGACGTTTTTTAATTCAAAATCATCGTGATTCTCTCCAGGCAGCCGATCTACTGGAGAAGACTTCGTTCCAGCATGGAAGGAGATCGTTTGGAGACCTGCTTTTTTCATCTCTGCTTCTGGTATTGGCATTGTATAGGTACGATACACTTTTGTCGAATCATCAAAAATAGAAAGTAAGTGCTTACCTATGGACACACCATTTTTAAAATATAAATTTGTCCCTTTGACATCAAATGCGATATATGGATCTGCTTCAAGGGCAGAAAATACTTGCTGATTCCGCTTTCCATCTATCAATAATTCAATGCTTTTTTTCCGATCAGACGTTGCCTTTAATGGAAATAATCCTGAAACCGTATCTCCTTCTTCTACATTGAATCGAAGACCGTGGGCTTTGCTAACCTGCTCCACATCAATCATTTTTTTCATCGTCATTGCTGTATTTTCGCCGTCTGACGCTTCAAGCTGATATTCCAATTGTTCTTTACCAATCAACTCAGGTGAGTAAATAATATGATGAAATAACCGGTCGTTATGATCTTTTTGAAGCAGTATTTCCTTGAAATCATCTTTCCGATTTGTTCGATAGCGAAGCTTGACGGTTTTGACGGCCTGATCATCCTGTACATCCGCTTTAATCTCTATGCTTTCAGTTGGTTTCACTGGTTTCCTCACTGTCATATCTTCAATCACAGGTTTATGGATATCTTGAGACATTTCTTTTTTCTCAGATGGAATTTGTGCTTTTAGCACTTTTCCAGGCGTAGGCTCTTCTTCAATTTTCGAGATCAGCTTCATTTGCGAAGTACCGTCCATTGGATATTTAAACAGCAAAGATTTATGCTCACTAAACCATGATGGCTTCAAACGAAATGCTGCTGAAGAAATCTCCTCCCCTATATTTGTTGTGATTGAAACAAGACGAGATTTAGAGTTGGACAGCCCTTTGCTCTCGATGACAGATACATGCTCTCCCTCTTTTAATAGACTTTTGTACATGGCATTGAAGTCCGCTACAGTTAAATGCTCCTGCCCTTTTTTCCTCAGCCAGAAAACATAAGGTTTTCCAGGTGAAATGGTGACTGGATTTGCGTGAAAGGAATACACATCATCCATTTCAGTTCCTTGTGCAGGATTGCGGTAGCGAAGTTGATAATGTTTAAGAGAGATTGGCTCATGTGTCGTGTTATACACCTCGATAAATTCAAATGCATCTTTGCCTTTGCGATTCTTTGAATTGACGACAATTTCCGTGATGACTAAGTCCGGAATGCGAGAAAGATCCTCTTCAAATCCATTTAAGTGTACAGATTGTTCTGCCGTTTTGATCACGGACTTTTGCGTAAGAAACTCTGTATAGTAACGAACGGTTGAATTCCATAATTGATCTGGCGGAATTTTCGCTGTAAATTCTGGCTTCATACCTGGTAACCGTTCCATTGGAAGCAAACGGTACCCCAGTTCATCACTTTGTTTATAGTACAAGTTCGCAGACAAAATTTGTTCCGGATCCGTAATAGACGCACGAAACTGGAGATCACGGCTTTTTTCCCCTAGAACTGGACGGACATCCACATGAAATCGATCAAAGATAAAAGGAGAAAAAGGCTTGTCCGGTATATTGACTTGTGTTTGAATAAAAGGCCCTGCTGAAGCAGGCTGATTGAAACAAAAAAGAATGATAAAAAAACATAAAAGCATGATTTGTCTGCTCACGTTCACCATCGTGCACCGCCTCCTTCGGATATTGTGTCTCCTGAAGGAAGTTTTTATGTCAGATGAAACGGAGAAACGATACAAAATGGTACAAAAAAACCGTTAGCTTTTTTTCGCTAACGGCTCCACAATTCCTTTTTGTATCAACAGATGGAAAATGGATAAAATGACAGCCATCCAAATGGCCGTTCCAAACCCATCAATGTTAAAACTATCACCCATAAAGCTCGATGTCATCATCAATGTGATGGCATTAATCACAAACAAGAACAATCCTAGTGAAAGGACGGTTACTGGAAGCGTTAAAATGATCAAAAACGGCTTCACTAAAATATTGAGCAAGGATAAAATGATACTTGCGACAATGGCTGCCCCAAACCCTTCAATATATACGCTTCCGAGCCCTGGCAGAATGCCTGAATCAAAATATCCAGCAATGACGATTAAAAGTAATGCATTTACTAAAATACTGACGATCCATCTAAGCATTTATTTAGTGCCTTCTTCCGGAACAACAAAATACCAGATGAAGTAGACCAGGAAGATAGGCATAAATGCTGTCAAAAATCCGATGATGACTGTTAAAATGCGAAGCAGGGATGCATCGACACTTAAGTATTCGGCAAGTCCACCAACAACACCCGCTATTTTTTTATCTGTTGCTGAACGATAAAGCTTCTTCATGTAGAATCACTCCTTGTCTGATTGGTGCTTTACTTGAATTGAACCTGTTTTTGTTTCTGCAAAAATGGATATACTGTTCACTGCCTGTTGATTGGCTTTGATCATTTTCTCTTTTTGTAATGTTTCATTTTTCTCTTTAATCATCTCTGCATCAAGCAAATCATGAGAAATAGACCCAAGATTGCTTTTCAGTTCAGCGGTCACTGCACACGCACGCGGGATCTGGACGTCCACACTGCCTGTTGTCGTTTTCGCATAAATGGAACGGCACTTTTCATCCGACAGCTGAACAGCAATGTTTCCGTTAAAGCTTTGGGCATCAATTGATTCACTTTTCCCGCGCAGGTCAATGAGCCCATTGATGGTTTCTACTTCAATCATACCACACTCGTGATCCGCCAGTTTAATTTGTCCGTTTGCTGTTTCAATTCCGACCTTTTCTGCCTGTAACGAGGCAAAAGAGACAACACCATTGGTGGTTTTCGCAGCAAGTTCTTTTGTCTTTAGCTTTTCCCCGCGAATCGGACCATTAAACAGTTTAACCTTGATTTTATCGTATTGGATACGAGGTACATATAAAGTGACATTGACTTTCATCGTCTTCTTTTCGGTCCGTATAAAAAATTTATCCCCTTCCAGGCCGCAGTCCAATTGATTGAGAAATTGCTGTCTTGCCTGCTCTCCGTCCTCTGCACGGTAGATTTTCGCATGGCACTCTGCACGAATATCCCCATCGTCCCAAGGCATCACATTGAGACTGCCGTTCGACAATTGAATATCTAAATGAGAGAGCGTGGCGTCTTTGAACTGAAAAATGTGCTCAACGTCGACCGACTGTCCAAAGTTTAAATCAAGATCTACGTCTTTCACCTTTTTCACCGCAGAATCTAACCAGCCAAACAGCTTTGCACCAAGATTTTCAGTACCATTTCCTTTGCTCTCTGTGCCAGCTTTTTCTTCATGAAAGGTGTGATCAGCTGTAGACTTTTCTAATGAAACAGACTGACTTTCTTCTAGTTTTTCAAGCAGCGTAATCGCTTCTTTTGCCGATAATGTCCCGTCTTCTACTAATTTTAAAATGCGTTCTTTTTCATTCATACAAAGCCCTCCTACGATTTGATGGATTGAAGTACTTTAATACCTTGAATGATATTCCAAATGACAGAGATCAAAAAGCCAATGGCGACTAAAAAGGACAAGATGAGCATCGTGATCACTGGAATAAGTGAGTCACTTGCCTGTGTCGCCAATAAAAATGGGATAGATCCAAAAACCAGTATCACGCACGCTGCAACTGGCAAAAGGTGTGACCACAATGCCCGCATCGCGTGCCGTTTCGTTTCCTTTTGATCAACTACAAAATATGCCACGATCGGTACAATAAACGGCATAAAAAATACACTAAAATAACAAATAGATGCAATGATCGACTGATCTCTATTCATATATTCGCTCCTTCATGATGAAAATTCCTTTCTAACTCATACGTTTATTGCGTATCAAAAGTTTCAAAATCATTCGAATTACATATGACCTTAGACACAAATTATATCTTTTTGCACCTAAGTATAGATTCTTCACGGATTACCCTTTAAAATATGTTGAAAAGATGGTGATTATCATTATAGGGGGTAATTATTTTGACAGATCATCATAATACTAACCACACGGCTCAAACGCTTTTAGACCTTATACAGAAACAGAAAAGCATGAACAGCGATATGATCAGGGAGCTTGAGACCATTCATCCGTCTCATCCAAAGTATGGTGATATCCGTTATTTAAAAGTACTGCTCGACAGCAGCAGCACACATATTTTAAAGGATTTAACGCAACTCAGTCATTTAATGCCAAAGGAAGATGCGCAATAAAAGAAAACCCCTCTTAACGAGGGGTTTCAGCGTGTAGGCAAACCCTCGCATTCTTTGTCAGGACTGCGCGCTGGTGCTCCCGAATGTCAAATTCGCTCCGCGCCAGTGCTCATCCTTCCTAGACTTCAAAGGTTTTCTATCACACTGAAAAGAAGACAAAGGGCTAAAATAAACATCATTTTAGCCCTTTGTCAACAATCTGAAACCCCTCTTAACGAGGTTTTTTTATGATGAAGTTACACTTTCTGTTTCTTTGACCAACTGTTTCATTCGTTCACGGTCACGTTCTAAAATAGGCTTCAAGTATCGACCAGTGTAAGAAGCTTCTTCTTTTGCAATCTGCTCAGGAGTCCCAGATGCAATGATCGTTCCGCCGCCTGCACCGCCCTCTGGTCCGAGATCAACGAGGTAATCAGCAGCCTTGATAATATCAAGGTTATGCTCAATCACTAGCACCGTATCTCCGTTTTCTACCAAACGCTGAAGCACTTTTAATAAACGGGCAATATCATCCACATGCAGACCTGTTGTCGGCTCGTCTAAAATATAAAGAGACCTTCCGTTTGAACGGCGGTGAAGCTCAGATGCTAATTTCACACGCTGCGCCTCTCCCCCGGACAATGTCGTAGCAGGCTGTCCAAGTGTAATGTATCCTAGCCCAACATCAAAAATCGTTTGAAGCTTCCGCTTAATTTTCGGGATATTCTCGAAAAATTGGAGTGCGTCCTCCACAGTCATTTCAAGGACATCGGCAATGTTTTTCCCTTTATATGTGACCTCAAGTGTCTCGCGGTTATAACGTTTCCCGTGGCACACCTCACAAGGCACATACACATCAGGTAAAAAGTGCATTTCGATTTTAATGATGCCATCTCCACGACACGCCTCACAGCGTCCGCCTTTGACGTTAAAGCTGAATCTGCCTTTTTTATAGCCTCGTACCTTTGCTTCATTGGTTTGTGCAAACACATCCCGCACATCATCAAATACGCCTGTATACGTAGCTGGATTGGATCTCGGCGTACGGCCGATTGGAGATTGATCAATATCAATCACCTTATCTAAGTGATCCATTCCTTTGATCTCTTTGTGCTGTCCTGGCTTCGCCTTCGCTCTGTGCAGTTTTTGCGCAAGTGATTTTAATAGAATTTCATTCACAAGCGTACTTTTCCCTGAGCCGGACACACCGGTCACAGCTGTAAAGACGCCTAGAGGAAACTTCGCATTGACGTTTTTCAGGTTGTTTTCTTTTGCACCTTTGATCTCAATGTAGCGGCCGTCAGGCTTTCTTCTTTCGATCGGCAGCGGAATAAATTTCTCACCCGATAAATATTGTCCTGTTAAAGATTTCTTGTCCTTCATGACTTCTTCCGGCGTCCCAGCTGAAATCACTTCTCCTCCATGAACTCCTGCTCCAGGTCCAATATCAATCAAATAATCAGCGGCCAGCATCGTATCCTCATCATGCTCTACGACAATGAGGGTGTTCCCGATGTCACGCATGTTTTTCAATGTCCCGATCAACCGGTCATTATCACGCTGATGCAGACCAATGGATGGTTCATCTAATATATAAAGAACACCTGTCAGCCTTGACCCGATTTGAGTCGCCAGACGAATCCGCTGCGCCTCTCCGCCGGATAGTGTGCCCGCTGACCGGCTCAATGTGAGGTAATCTAATCCCACATTATTTAAGAAGGACAAGCGCTCTTTGATTTCACGTAAAATGAGCTGGGCAATCTGCAAATCTTTCTCAGACAGCTCAATTTTTCCATATAAATCAAGGGCATCAGAGACAGACAAGTCTGTGATTTCTCCGATATGTTTGCCATTGATCAGAACCGCAAGCGTTTCTTTTTTCAGACGATATCCTTTACATGTCGGACATGGCTGATTAGCCATATATTTTTCCATTTGCTCACGAATATAATCAGAGCTGGTTTCCTTATAGCGTCTCTCAATGTTACGAAGAACGCCTTCAAATTCAATTTCATTTTCACGTACCTGACCAAAATCATTTTCATATTTAAAATAAATCCGTTCAGAGCCGCTGCCATATAAAATTTTATCGAATAAATGCGACGGTATATCCTTCACTGGAATGTCCATGTCGATGCCGTAATGTGTACATACTGCCTCAAGAAGCTGAGGATAGTATTGTGAGCTTTGCGGCTCCCATGGGGCAATAGCATGCTGTCGTAACGTCAAATCCTTATTAGGGATGACGAGCTCAGGGTCAACTTCTAGTTTAGAGCCAAGCCCGTCACAGCTCGGGCAGGCACCGAAAGGACTATTAAATGAAAACATTCTCGGCTCAAGCTCACCAATAGAGAATCCGCAGTGCGGACAAGCATGATGTTCACTGAATAACAGCTCTTCTTGTCCAATCACGTCAATCATCACACGGCCTTCACCTAGTCGCAGCGCCGTTTCAAGGGAGTCAGACAGCCGAGCCGCAACGCCTTCCTTCACCACGATTCGGTCAATCACGACTTCAATGGAATGCTTCTTGTTCTTTTCAAGCTCGATCTCTTCTGACAGATCTTCCATCTCTCCGTCGACTCTTACTCGAACATAGCCCTGCTTTCGAATTTGATCAAGTACTTTGACATGTGTTCCTTTGCGGCCAGATACAACCGGAGCAAGCACTTGCAATTTCGTTCTTTCTGGATATTCTAAAATACGATCTGTCATCTGCTCAATCGTTTGGGACGTAATTTCAATCCCATGTATCGGACAAATAGGTTTCCCGACTCGAGCATACAAGAGACGTAAATAATCATAGATTTCAGTAACGGTTCCAACCGTTGATCTAGGGTTCCGGCTCGTCGTCTTCTGGTCAATACTAATCGCCGGAGAAAGACCTTCAATGGCATCTACATCCGGTTTATCCATTTGACCGAGAAATTGGCGCGCATACGCTGAAAGAGATTCAACGTATCGGCGCTGACCCTCTGCATAAATGGTATCAAAGGCAAGAGACGATTTTCCTGAACCAGATAAACCCGTGATGACCACTAGCTGGTCACGCGGGATATTCACATCAATATTTTTAAGGTTGTGGGCTCTAGCACCTTTCACCTCTATTCGTTCCATAGCCATCAGGCAATCATCCTTCCGCTTTTAGCTCTAGCAATAGATCTCTTAATTCTGCTGCTTTTTCAAAATCAAGCGCTTTTGCTGCATCTTTCATTTCCATCTCGACCTTTTCGATCACTTTTTCTCGTTCTTTTTTGCTCATTTTTGACAGCTTTGGTGCTGCATTTGTTTCATATTCTTCCGATTCCTCATGTATCTTTGTTGCCTTAATGGCATCTCTGATTTTCTTATGGATGGTTTGCGGAGTAATCCCAAATTTCTCATTATACGCCTCTTGCTGCTCTCGTCTGCGCTTCGTTTCTTGAATCGCAATATCCATTGATTTGGTCATTTTATCTGCATACATAATGACCCGGCCTTCTGAATTTCTCGCTGCACGGCCAATCGTCTGGATGAGGGATCTTTCAGAGCGTAAAAAGCCTTCTTTATCCGCATCTAAAATCGTCACGAGCGACACCTCTGGAATATCCAGTCCTTCACGAAGAAGGTTGATTCCCACAAGCACATCATATTTTCCGAGACGTAAATCTCGAATAATCTCAATCCGCTCAAGGGTTTTAATTTCTGAATGCAGATAATTGACCTTGATTCCGATCTCTTTTAAGTAATCTGTGAGATCCTCAGACATTTTCTTCGTCAGCGTAGTCACGAGCACACGCTCATTTTTCTCAATCCGCGCATGAATTTCTCCAATTAAGTCATCAATTTGACCTTCAATCGGACGCACTTCAATGATTGGATCAAGTAAACCTGTTGGACGAATAATTTGTTCTACAACCTCTGGGGTTTTCTCAAGCTCATAAGGACCAGGAGTGGCAGATACATGCACAATATGGTTGATATGCTTTTCAAACTCATCAAAGGTGAGCGGTCTGTTATCAAGTGCTGAAGGCAGACGGAATCCGTGATCAACCAACACTTGCTTTCTTGCTTGGTCCCCGTTGTACATCGCGCGGATTTGCGGGATCGTCACGTGTGACTCATCGACAACAATCATAAAATCATCTGGGAAATAATCAAGCAATGTGTAAGGTGTTGAACCAGGAGGGCGCAAGGTCAGATGCCTTGAGTAGTTCTCGATTCCTGAACAAAAGCCCATTTCTCTCATCATCTCAAGGTCATATCTTGTCCGCTGCTCAAGGCGCTGCGCTTCTAGCAATTTTCCATTATCTCGAAGCTTTTCGAGCTGCTCCTCAAGCTCTTGTTCAATATTAATAATTGCTTTTTCCATTTTTTCTTCTCTTGTGACGAAGTGAGATGCTGGGAAAATAGCCACATGTTCACGATCACCGAGTATTTCTCCAGTCAATGCATCCACTTCACGAATACGTTCAATTTCATCACCGAAAAACTCCACTCTGATACAATGCTCATCACGTGAAGCAGGAAAAATTTCAACGACGTCTCCTCGTACTCTGAAGGTTCCGCGCTGAAAATCTATATCATTACGAGAATACTGAATGTCCACCAGCTTACGAAGAAGCTGATTGCGTTCAATCTCCATTTCAGTACGTAAAGACAGCACAAGCTCTCGGTATTCCTCTGGCGAACCTAAGCCATAAATACAGGACACACTGGCAATGATGATGACATCTCTCCGCTCAAATAACGAGGACGTAGCGGAGTGTCTCAGCTTATCAATCTCATCATTGATGCTGGCATCCTTTTCAATAAATGTATCAGTCTGAGGCACATACGCCTCTGGCTGGTAATAATCATAGTAACTCACAAAATATTCGACAGCATTATTCGGAAAGAATTCCTTGAACTCGCTGTATAGCTGACCGGCAAGTGTCTTGTTATGCGCAATGACAAGTGTCGGTTTGTTCACTTCTTTGATCAGGTTGGATACAGTAAAGGTCTTTCCCGTACCTGTAGCACCTAACAGCGTTTGATGCTGTTTCCCCTGATGGATCCCCTCAACAAGCTTTTCAATCGCCTTCGGCTGATCTCCTTGGGGCTGATAGTTAGAAACTAATTCAAAGCGGTCACTCACATCAAAGCCTCCGTTTCGTTACGAAATCTATCTAATGAATATATTATCATAAAAGAACACAAAAATACGAACTAAAGTTCGGCTCTTGCTTGATTTTTATTTCCAATACAGTCATACCCTCTCTTCAATGGCAAATAACCCTCTTACGAAAACCTTCCTTTCAGTATGGAACATTTTGGTGAGAGATATTCGATGAGCAGAAAAAGAGCACAAAAAGAAAGCTGCACTCACTAGAATTCGTAAGCACAGCTTAAAAAACGTCACCTTTCGGCCTATCACGCTCTTAATGATGACATCAATGATGTTTTTCAGCCTTTTCTCTTTTTTCAATTTCTTTTTTAGCCATATATAATGCCCCAGCTACTAAAGAAATTATATCTAATCCCACAATAAAGTAGGTTTCTGTATAGCCCTTCATGTACGAGGCAAATAAAAGCGCTGCTGTTAATGCAATGCCCACATAATGATTATAAGTAACCTTTGAAAATAAAATAACGAGCAGGAAAGGAAAAACAAGTGCAAATATGGCTTTTGTAATCACAAAAACCCTCCCTCTTCTTGGTCTACTTCCTTGATTATAGTAAAGATTGGCATATTGAACAATTCACAGTTTTCAATTTCACCTATTTTTCTTTCTGTTCGGAGACTTTTGATATAGATATGGAAGGAAATTAGTGAGAATGTCCCCTTTGTAAAGATAGGTCTTTCCGTCTTTGACAGTAACATCCAATAAATCCTATGATTAAAATGATAGTGCGCACTATCATTTTAAAAACTATAGAGAGACATACAAACCATTGGCTATTTGGATAAGGGGGCATTCCCATGTATTCAGTTTTATTTCATGCGGCTGAAGAATCCGCAGCACTCGCAGGGGCAAAAGGCTTGAATTTAATTAAATTAAACAATCACGGACTGCCAGTCCCAGATGGATTTATTATCAAAACCAACAGCTTTTCCAGCTTTCTTTCATATCACAACCTGCATCCAACTGAACAAAACCTTGCTCACAAAATCAAAGAAGCATCGTTTCCTTCTCAAATGGAAGCAGAACTCCTTTCGTCCTTTCAATCATTGCGGAAGACTTATCCCTCAGTTGCAGTTCGATCCTCTTCTGTTGCTGAAGATCTCGAAGGCGCCTCATTTGCAGGACAGTACGAGACCTATTTAAATATCAAAACAAATGAAGAATTCCTACAGGCTGTCAAAGAATGCTGGTCTTCTTATTTTGCAGCGAGAGTGACAGAATATAAGGAAGAGATGGATGAAAACGGGGAAGAGATGCCGCTCATGGCTGTTGTCGTGCAAGGATTGATCCATTCTGACGTCTCCGGAGTCATCTTTAGTGAGAATCCCGTATCGGGAAAAACAAATGAAATGATGCTGACAGCAAGCTACGGACTAGGAGAAGCAATCGTCTCCGGGCTTGTGACACCAGACACATTTATTGTAAACAAAGAGACACTTTCTATTGAAAAATCACTTGGAACGAAAGAGCTGCAAATTGTTCCTTATCAAGAGGGTGTCATAGAACAAGCAGTAACGGAGGAAATGGCTGGGCAATTTTGCCTGAATGATGATCAATTAGAAGAAATGACGCAAATCACCAAACAAGTAGAAGCACTTTATGGACATGGAGTCGATATCGAATTTGGAATAACAAATGGCACATTTTATTTACTTCAAGCCAGGCCGATTACCGCAGCTCTCCCAAAAGCAGCAGATGAAACAGCAGGTGTTTCTTTTCAAATGCAGCCAGATGAGCTGCAGGATTTCTGGATCTCAATGGACGATCATATGCCGGGCCCAACAAGTCCTCTCTTCTCAAGTCTGATCATCCCAGCATTAAAAAGCGGAATGAAGAAAAATGGTGAAAAATATCAAGTACCTGATCTGAATATTAAAAATATCAAGCTTTATAGAGGCCACCTGTACTCAGCACCGTCACTGCCTGAAGCGAGTGCAGAAGCTCCTCCAGTTTTTGATGAGCGCATATTTGAGTTATTTCCGCATTTAAGTGAACGTATGTATGAGATTTTAGAGAAAAATTTCTTTCCCTTTTACGAAAAACTCGATCGCCAAATGAAGGAACCTATGACCATTGAAGAAGCCATCATCGGCTTCGAAGAATTAAAGGCTTTTTATATACAAGCCTACGATGATCATTTTGATATTGTCATACCACAAGTTATTCTATCGGCTATGATCGAAGACATGCTTGTGACATATACTGGTGATCAAACACAAGTGGTCCTGCTGCATGAGATGTTGATAGGCGTGATGAACAAATCTCTTGAAACAGACAAGAAGCTTTCTGATTTTGCAAAGAGTGTCCTTCAAGATCCTGAACTTCATCAAGCATTTATGAACAATGAAAAGAACCCAGAGCTGCTTGATGCACTCAATCACTCGGAAAAAGGCAGACACTTCATTTTGGAATTAGAGGAATTTCTTCAAGTCTATGGCTGGCGATCTGTTAAAAGTCATGACCTTACGGAAGAGACATGGGTGGAAAACCCTGAGTTTATTTTAGATATCATCAGAAACAACATTCAGTCCCAATGTGATTTTGATGAAGAATTTGTACAAGCCGTCATCAAAAGACAAGAGACATATGAACATTTTATGAGCCAAGTGAAGGATGAAGCGTTTAAAACAAAATTTGAGACACTTTATCAATTTGCCCTACAGGCCGCTAATATCCGTGATGATCATCACTTCTACATTGATGCCATGTTAGATGCTAAAGCCAGGGTATATCTATTAAAAATTGGTGAACTTCTTGTACAAAAAGGAGCGATTCCCCATCAAGAAGATCTATGGTATCTCTACGATGAGGAGGTACACACAGCGCTCACAACGTCTACAACATTCGACACGGTCATCGCACAAAGAAAAATTGAAATGAAAGAAAATGAAGCCATTCAACCACCAGCTTATATGGGCACCCCCACTGAAGCTGAATTGCAGCAAGTGGAAAGAATGCTCGGTTCATTAAGAGAAAATGAAAATAACACAAACGATATGATCTATGGAATTGGCGCATCTAGCGGTATTGTTTCTGGAAGAGTAAAAGTCATTACATGTGCTGAGGAATTCTCACAATTTCAAAAGGATGATATTTTAGTTTGCAAAACAACCACACCTTTATGGACGAGCTTATTTAGAGATGCAAAAGCAGTCATAACCGATGCTGGCGGCATTTTGTCTCATTCAGCTATTATCGCTAGAGAGTATATGATGCCAGCTGTCCTAGGTACCCGAATAGCGACTGAAACACTTCAATCCGGTGACCTTGTGACAGTAGATGGTAGCAATGGACGCATTCAGATATTAAAACAGCATTCACGTGTCTAGCTTTATCGTTTTGGGTCATATTGGCGGTCATAGGTTTTATCGGTATACTTACTTTGTTGCAAACACATTCATAACCTGAGGTGAGTATGCTTGTTAAAATCTACAAATCAACGAATCATTCGCGCAACAATGGATTTATTAACTGAAAAGGGCTATCAAAAAACCACAACCAAAGAAATAGCCACAAAAGCGAATGTCAGTGAAGCGACTATTTTCCGCAACTTTAAAAACAAACGCGGCGTCATTACTGCCATTATGAAAATGAAATCGACACCGACGAAAACCTTAGAAGCAGAATTTAAAGGCGATTTATACACCGATTTAAAGTTTCTCGGTTCCTATTTCCTTGAAGATTTAACTTCAAAAAAAGAATTTATTTATATCAGCATGCGAGAACCAGCTATGTTTAAAGATTTGACCAGTCATGAAAAAATTTATCCTCAAGAACTAAGGGAAATGCTGATACAATATTTCAAAAAGATGAGTGCTCAGCATCATGTCTTAAAAGGAAAAGAAGACATTTATGCAGACATTTTCATTAGTACGTATTTCGGTTTTTTTATTCAGCAGCTAGAGCAAGACTTCCAACTCGTTTTAACACAAAAAGATGATTTTATTGAGACATACACACACATTTTCATGAGAGGAATTTCTCCCGTTTAAAGGGTGGAATTCTTCTTTTTTACAAAAGGTGGTATACACATTGAGGTTACAAAAAGAGAGCTTGATCATCTATTCTTTGTTACTTGGAGCTATACTAGTTCCGGTCAACTCAACGATGATCGCAGTCGCTCTATCATCCATATCAACTTATTATGATCAATCCATTTCAAACATTACTTGGGTTGTCACGATTTATCTTATTGTCATGGCGGTCACTCAGCCTATCGCTGGTAAGTTAGGAGATATATACGGACACCGCCGCATGTATTTAACCGGAGTGACACTCTTTTTAATCGGCTCGATTGGCTGTGCTTTAGCACCTAACCTAGCATTTCTCATCATCTTTCGATCCATTCAAGCAGCTGGCGGGGCTATTTTAACACCGAATAGCATTGCATTGATTCGTGCAACAGTATCACCCGAAAAACTGTCTAAAACAATGGGTTACTTTGGATTTGGTGCTGGTATTGGTGCTGCACTTGGGCCTTTTATTGGATCGATTCTCATTCAGAGTTTTGATTGGCATTCCATATTCTTAGTGAATATCCCATTTCTGTTTCTTACACTTGTCACCGGTATTTTACTCATTCCAAACATAAAGCATACACGCCTACAAGCAAGGGTAGATATCATCGGTTCATTTTATTTAACCATCGGAATTGCCACAATCATTCTATGCACAAAAAGCCAGTTACTAAATGAATATTTAATTTATGGCATTTTAGCATTGATTGTGATTCCTTTATTCTTTAAACATGTACGGAAAGTAAAGAATCCGATCATCGATTTGTCCCTATTTAAAAACAGTTCATTTACAAATGCGAATCTGTCGATCATGCTAAGTAATTTTGTCATGTACGCCATCCTTCTTATTATGCCGCTGTTTATGGAACAACAACTTGCCCTTTCTCATACACAAGGCGGTATGATTCTATCGGTATTTTCGCTTTGTATGTCTCTTAGCGGTTTGCTAGGGGCTAGACTTCATCCGAAAAAAGGCGCGAAAAAAATGATTCGCTTTTCATTTCTCTGCCTCACTTTATCAGGCATCATGTTAATTACATTGAGTCAGTACCCCTCCTTACCACTGCTAATCGTGACACTAATCGCAGGTGGAATTTCATCAGGGATTGGTATGACCAGTATGCAGATGGCTTCTTTAACTGCTGTTGATCAAAGCTTATCTGGTTCGGCATCTGGTATTTTCTCTACCTTTCGATACTTTGGCAGTATCATTTCATCGACATTGATTGGTATCATGAGTGGTTTCCAATCTTTATTTATTGTATTAATGGGCGCAGGAATCCTTGGTTTCCTTTTATCTCAACGCGTCAAAACAAGTTCCACCTCTCCATCATCGGGGCATTCCGCCTAATGACTCCCTGCGCTCTATGTTGATTTAGAGCGGGGGAGTTTTCATCATTTGTATCACTGTAAGCTAGAGCGGGTACAGTAATCAAATATTGAAAATCCTTTTTTAAAGATGAAAAAAAGCCATATGACTAGACAAAAAAGGAACTTTCGATCGAAATTGTCCCCGTTCACCCACCTAAAAGCTGTTTTTCATCTCTTCCAGTACTGATAACTTCGATTTTTTTTCACAATTTTTGTGGTATGCTTTTTGAAAATATAGGACGCAAAGGAGCGGAAGAATGGAACGTGCAAAATATGTTTTGATCTGTTTATCAGCTCTAATATTATTCCTGTCAGGCTGTGGCAAAGACCAGCAATTTAATCCACCTGGCAGCTCTCAATCGATCGCGGTCATCTCTCAATTAAAAAAAGCTTCCTTTTCAATAGTTGATTTACAAAAGAATAAAATGATCTCTTCCGTTGATTTAAAACATCCGCTCACTGACCTTATCCAAATCAACAAAGACGTCATCATTGCAACAAGTAAAGAAGGAGAATCGCTTATCGAAATTAATTTAAAAAAAGGTACAGCAACAGATTATATGGATGTGAATAAAGGGCTGACTTCTCTTACATATGATGCAGCTTCTCACACCTTAATTGCAGCGGATACACAGAAAAATGTCGTTTATTTTATTGATACGCAGCGTAAAAAAATAAAAGCAACTGTGAAGACCGGAAAGTTACCTTCTTCTATGACATTTTCTTCTTCAGGTACTTTATTTGTTTTAAATGCAGAAAGTCATACTGTCTCCGTCATAGATATTGAGAAGCAAAAACATATACGTACGTTCTCTGTACTTGAACGGCCTTCTGGTATTCATTTTGATGGAAAGTCCATTTGGGTCGGTGGACACGGTAAACAAGGTACCTTAAATAAAAGCATTTTTTCTTACGACCCAAAAACAGGTAAAAAGCAGCGAGAAATGAAACTAGGCGTTATGCCCGTTGCATTCTTTTCAGAGAAAAATTCTTCTACTTTATATGTACTTTGTCATGGAGATCATACGCTGTACAAAGTAGATACAGAGACAAATAAGCAGCTTGCTTCTGTTGAAACTGGTCAAAACCCGAATTATATCACCGCTGATACCACATCAATATATGTGAGTAACTTAGATGACAATTCAGTATCAATTATCGATAAACATACATTCATGATGAAAAATCGACTGAATGTCCCATCAGGACCTTATGCTATCGTGTTGGAGGAAAAGAAATGAAAGAACAAATGCATATTTTAATCGTAGACGATGAGTTCGATATGCTTGAGTTAATCGGATCCTTTTTAAAGAGACAAGGCTTTCACATCATCACAGCTAATAATGGAATGGATGCCTTACGCCAGCTTGAAAAGGAACCCGTTGACCTTGTTGTACTGGATATCATGATGCCTGATATGGATGGATTTGAAGTCTGCCAGCGTATTCGGCAAACATCTCAAATCCCCATTTTATTCTTAACAGCTAGAAGTAATGAGGAGGATCGAATTAGAGGTCTAGAAATTGGTGCGGATGACTACATCATGAAGCCTTTCAGTCTACGTGAGCTTGCAGCAAGAATTGAAACAACCTTGAGACGAATTAGAGGTCTTTCGCTAAAGCGCAGCCGAATACAGATTGGCAACATGGAGATTGATCAGGATGGCAGACAAGTCTATATCCATCAGGAACCCATTAATTTAACTAGAAGAGAATTCGATTTACTCATGTTTCTTTTACTCAATCAAGGCCAAGTGTTTTCACGAGAACAGCTCTATCAAAAATTGTGGGAATCACATTCCACGAGCGGCTCTTTACGAACAGTCGATACACATATCAAAACGCTGCGACTGAAATTAAAGGGAGCGGAACGGCATATTAAAACCGTTTGGGGTGTCGGCTATAAGTTTGAGGAGGAAGAATGAAGCCTTTATCGATTAAAAAGAAAGTGCTCTTCTTAATCCTTGTAGTGACCGGAATCGTTGCTGCCTCAGCTCTTGCCCTTACCTATTACTTATACCAGCACTTATATATTGATAAACAGATCGATTCCTTAAGTTTACAAGGTAAAAAGCTGGCACAAATCTATCATAAACACGGGAAAGATACGTATTTTACCGATAGAATAAAATGGGCAAACGACTCAAGTCAGGCGAACATTATTTTTACAGATGACCCAATGGAGCTTTCAAGTGGTCTTCCTTTTGATACGAACACAAATGATAATCTCATTACGTTCAAGGAACGCCAAAAGCTCCTTCAAGGGGAAACCGTCGTGCTGATTAGAGAACACTCACAGTTTCATCAAGATATTCTTGGCATCGCCATCCCTGTTTTCTCAAGCAAAGATGAGCTATCGGGGGCAATTTTTCTATCCATGCCCTTATCGGATGTGTATGAACCCTTTGTCCAAATCAGATTGACACTTGGCATATCCATTTTATTGATCCTGCTCCTGATTTTCTTTATCGGATATAAAAGCTCCAATAAAGTCGTGCGGACAATTAATCAAATGAAAGAAATTGCTATGGAAATGGAATCTGGTGATTTTTCAAAACGTATGGCAGTGACCAAAAATGGAGATGAGTTAAACCAGCTGAGCCGCTCCTTTAACAAACTGTCTTCTACCCTTGAAAAAGTTGAGCAGCACCGCAGGGAATTTCTTGCGAATGTCTCTCACGAACTTCGGACTCCGCTAAGTTATATGAAAGGATATGCTGAAGGAATTGAAGAAGGGATCATTGATCAAAAAAAAGGAATGCACATCATCCAGGATGAGGCCGCACGTTTAAGCCGGCTTGTGCACGATCTTTTAGACCTTGCGCAGCTAGAAGGTGATTCTTATCCACTAACGATGGAGCCAATTGTCTTTGCACAGCTGATTCATGACGTTCTTGATCAAATGGCATTTATCGCTAATCAAAAAGGCATTTATCTGAAACGAACACTTGATGAGGATTGTATTGTGTATGGCGATAGCGATCGGCTGCAACAAGTGGTTCGTAATTTACTGGACAATGCCATTCATTACACTCCCTCTGGAAAATCGATCTCGATTGAATTACTAGTTCACCAGCATATGGCTGAATTGAGAGTGACAGATGAGGGCAACGGCATTCCAAAAGAAGACCTTCCACATGTTTCTGAGCGATTTTACCGAGTAAATAAGGCACGTACGAGAAAAGATGGCGGCTCCGGTCTTGGACTAGCCATTGTCTATCAAATCATGAAAAAACATCATGGCACGTTCGATATTCAATCTGAGCCAGGATGCAGTACGACAGCCATCATTCAGCTGCCAAATACTCCGATCGATGAAGACCTGCCTACGACATAACAAATTCGATTTTAAAGGTAGGGTCATTCGCTTGATCCATATATACGCATCAGTCGTCTAAATTCGAACAGCTATTTTCAGCCCCTTTTTGATCATCTACTTTTATGCATCAATTCCTTTCAAAAGGAGAGTCGATTGCTTCAGTTCAAACAATAAAACTACATTAAAAAAGCGTGCCAGACCTTCTTCAAAAGTCCTGCACGCTTTTAAATTAAACAACTGTTTCAAACCGCTTTCTATTGATGAAGAAAGAAAGAGTGATGATGAGATAGATACCCATTGTGACCAAGGTTTGGACGATCGGAGTTGTTGATACTACGCCAATAAAAATGGCAATGATCGCAATGACAGAAAACCATGTCGTGAAAGGATACAGCTTGACGCGATATCCTCCTGGTGCTGTTACGCTTCGAGACTTTAGATGCCCGACAGCAATAATAAACCAGATGAATAAGACTGTGTAGCTTAAAGATCCCATTAAATAATTAAAGGTTTGACTTCCTACAAAAAGAGAGATTAATACGGCTGCATACAAAGTAGATGTACATACTAGAATCGCTCTGACTGGCACCTGCTGTTTCGACAGCTTAGAAAAACCCTTCCATACACGGCCATCCATCGCCTGTGTAAATAGTACCCTTGAAGAAGCATACAGACCAGAGTTCATAGAAGACAAGATCGCTAGTAAAATAATCCCGTTCATGATATCACTTGCATATGGCACACCAATCGTTGCAAACACCGTGACGAATGGACTCACTTGCTCATTGTTTACTTGATTCCAAGGAATCAAGCTGACGATGATGAAGAACGGAAGTACATAAAAACCGATGATTCGTACAAATGTACTTTGAATGGCCTTTGGGATGACTTTTTCAGGGTTTTTTGTTTCTGCTAATGTGACCCCAATCATTTCAGTTCCCCCATATGAATACACGACCACCAGCATTGCCGCAATTAAGCCGCCCGTTCCATTCGGGAAAAATCCCCCGTGGTCGGTTAAGTTGGATAATCCCGGTGCTGCATGCTGTCCGAATGAGACAAACAGCATCGTTAACCCAATGATAATAAATAAAAGAATGACAGCAATTTTTATAGAGGCTAACCAGTATTCTGTCTCAGCAAACATTTTGACTGAACAAACATTGATCAATGTCACAACAAGTGAAATGATTAACACAAGTGTCCATATTGGTACTTGCGGGAACCAGTACTGAATAAAGATTGCAGACACGATCGCTTCTGCTGCAATGTTCAGCACCCACATTTTCCAATAGATCCAGTCTAAGAAATAGGCGGGGTATTTGCCTAACACAGGTTCAATTAAATCACGAAATGTTCTAGCGCCAGGTCGTGCAACCGTCATTTCGGCAAGTCCTTGCATAATAAATAATAAAATAAGACCACCAATCATATATGCCAAAATGACAGCAGGACCAGCGATATCAATGGCAGAACTGCTTCCTTTAAACAGACCAGCACCGATGGCACCGCCAAGTGCGAGCATCATGATATGCCTTGACGTCATTGTTCGTTTTAACTGCACATGTTCCTTTTCCATTTTCTATAGCTCCTTTAAATTTGAATCTTCAGACAAATATAAGATAAAAGCATATAAAAAGGCCAGTCATCTCCTTGAAGAGACGACTGACCTTGCAACCGCGTTACCACTCTTATTGATTCAGACATAGCTGAATCCAACTTGAAACCCGATAACGGAGGTCACACGTAAAGACTTACTATTCATTCAGTCTTGCCGCTCCTTGAGCGAGTTCAATGATTCGTTTTACTGCGTTGCACCACCCCGCAGCTCTCTTAGAAAACGGATATTCATTTACTATTCTCAAGTCAAAGCGTTTTATAGTCAATTTGTCTATTTATCAAAGATTTTATTTTTTAAATATACTGACTAACCACGCAATTGTCAACAGCCTTTTTCAGACATTTTCTTTTAACGAATCCAAACGGCTACTTCATCCATCGGACGACGCGTTTTGCCGCGCTTTGGCTCAATGACTCGATACCCAAAGGCTGCCATGACAGAGATGTCGTACTGACCACCTTCAAGTAATTCTTCTTCCTTAAGAATACGATGAATCTCATCGTAGCTGAATCCCTCAACAGGGCATGAATCAATGCCGATTTGTGCCGCGGCTGTCATCATATTTCCAAGGGCAATATACGTTTGTTTGGAAGCCCAATCGAAGAGCGTACGGTCATTTTCCATCAAATGAAGATCATTCTCTTGGAATTCTTTGTAGCGTTCTTTTACCATTTCAAACGTTTCGTCTGTCATTCCCTTGATTTCCTTGTTGATGTATTCTGCATATGCTGAATCATACCGGGCGTCTGTTCTTGCCAAAATGATCACAAAATGGCTGGCAGTTGGAAGCTGCTTTTGCGCACCCCATGTATATTCTTTTAATTTCTCTCTAAATGCTTCATTTTGAACGACGAGAAATTTCCAAGGCTCAAATCCGACAGAGCTTGGGGAGAGTCTTCCTGTTTCTAAAATGAACGCAAAGTCATCTTCTGGAATCTTTTTCGTCGGGTCAAACTCTTTTGTCGCATGACGGAATTCATACGCCTCAATGATTTCTTTTTTTAATTGCTCTTTGTCTCGCATGGTATTCATCCTTTCTAGTGAACGATTAGGGTGAGAAGTTTCATCAATCCAATTTCTTTCCATTCCCATATAGAAATTGTTATGATAATAAAACAAACAGCCCGAATGTGTGATGTGATATCTCTATGGTAAAAGAAAAGCTTCCATTGATTCAAGTACGCACATTTTTGTTCGTTAGGTACAATCATGTTCGTTTATCACCCATTTCGTCTTAGAAAGGAGTGTAAAGATGAGTGCACCATCCAATCCAGTCAGTATTGTCAATCATGGCTGTCCCGTTTCAACCACAACGAGTGTAATAGGAGGAAAATGGAAAGGAGTGATCCTTTATCATTTGACTTGCGGTCCAAAACGATACAACGAATTACGCCGGCTTCTGCCAAGGATTTCTCAGCGTGTTCTCACGCTGCAATTGCGCGAGCTAGAACAAGACGGCGTTGTTCACAGAAAAGTCTATGAGGAGGTCCCTCCTCGTGTCGAATATTCACTCACTTCTCTTGGAGATACTTTAAAACCCATCATCTTCGCTATGCGTGAATGGGGCGAATCCTATGGAAAAGAAGCTCGCCCAAAAGAAAAAAGCTGCCATCTCTAGCAGCTTTTTTTTATGATGAAATCGCCGTTGATTCTTGCTGTGGATCATCCTTCACAAACAGGATGCCAAGCTGATGATGCTCCCCTTCGTAAGAAGCGCGTTTCTCAAACCTTGTCTGACCATTCAAGCCAATGATCTCAAGCTTTGTCAGAGCACGATTGGTTTGAAGGGCTTCGTAAAATTCCGAAACGGTTTTGACTTCAATTCCATTCACCTTTGTAATGACTTCTCCGATCTCAAGCTTTAAATCAGCTGCAGGTGTATTCGGAATGATTCCCAGCACCATCAGCCCTTGATTACGCTTAGAGAAGTAGAATGGAGCCGCATTGTCATTGACTCTCTGTTTCCATGAGAGGAAAGCTCTTCCGACAATCGCTATCAATACAGCTCCCCATGCAATCGGCTCAAACCAAATACTTGCAGCACCTAGTAAAGCAACAGCGAGTCCAAGCATAAGAATACGCCGTGCCGTAATTTGAATGCTCACAATTGGCAGTGATCCTTGAATCCGCTGCCCGAAACCGATGATGTATGGAATCAAAATAAATGAAAAGCTTTGATCGTGTACTTGAAGCACCGGCCACCATGGCAGAGAAGAAGTAAATTCACCTGCCGGCATCAGCAAAACAAGCGGTAAAAGCCACAGGCGGTTTGCCCGCTGCTGGCCAATCAAAAGTCCTCTCGCACTCATCACCATTGCAGGCGATGTTCGTAAATGTGCCGTTCGATAGGCTAGAATCCCCTCGGTCATTAATAAAAGACCTAGCAAAATAACAACGGCTGATGCATTCATCATTGAGAGCTGCGGCAGCCAAGAATGGCTCACTTGGAAAAACATCAGTCCAAGTGCCGCAATAAAACTGAAACCGAGTGTGTATGCAGACGAAAGCGCACTCGCCTTAAAGAATAAAGAGCAAACGATGGTCATCGCTGCAATCAGCACGATGAATCCAGGCGGGAGGGCAATCCCTAAGCCTACTGAAATGATGGATAGGCAAATCCCTAGAATCCATCCCTTTGAATATGTAAATTTAAGTTCATCGTATACATCTTCTATTCTTGTTTGAAACGCTTTTCTCTCCCGCTTTACGCGGATGTAGCCATGTAACAGGCTGATTAATATCATGAAATAAAAAAGAGGGTGGATTAAAAACAGACCGACCGCTTTTAATCCAGCTCCCATCCACTCCGAGCTCATTATCGTTCACCGCCCAAGTCAAGCATTTTCTCTTATTCTATCAAATAAATCGATGCTTGACACCAGGTTTATTTCTCCTGATTCATCCAAAGTGTGACATTCGACAGTGAAAAATCTTTTAAGTAGTGATTGACATCTACATCTAGTATGCCGCCGAGCAGCTGCATCGACCTCTTGATGTCGGTTAAGTTTATACCAAGTCTCTTATGATTATCCATTAAATAATTGAAGTATATCTCAGCACAGTCTTCATCGATTTCGTCGACTGATTCTACCGTTGTGTAATTGACCAAGTACCTGCTTAACAGCATGAGCAGACTTAATGCCTTTGTAGCGGAAAACGTCACATCTTTCGTACGACTCTTAAGCTCCTCTACCAACTCGTAATATTTTTTCTCTCTCACAATACTTGCCCTTTTCAATTGTGTACCCCCATTTACTAGTTCTTTTAAGAAAAGCGCAAACCTCGGTACAGCTTAATGCTCAAGCTGAATATCCGCAAAAAATAAAATATTTAAAATGAGTGCTACTTTATATTGTAAGAATTATTTATGTAACATACAACTTTCAAAAGTTTCATTTTCATGACATGTTTAAATCAACAGAAAGTCTCTTATATAAATATGTTATCGGGTAAAATCGAAGGAATGTTATGTTTTTTGTAAAATAAATGAATATATTTCTCGATATAATTTATTTTTAAGAATAAACTATTACATGTTCGTGACACTTATGAACCAAAAAAAAGAGGCATTTATTCGCCTCTTTATTTTTTAAGATATAGTGCTTTTAGTGCAGTCTGCAGTTGAAGATCATTTTTCTCATAGGATTTCACTTCATCCACCATTTTGTTCATCATTTTTGCTGTCTTCAGATCAATCACACCTGATTTATCGAGATTGTATGTGCTTTGGAAGGCTAGCACCGCCTTTTTCGTTTCTTCATCAAAGTAGCCGTCTACTCTGCCGGGGTCAAATGACAATCCCTTTAACAGCGTCTGTGCTTGTCTCACTTCTTCATTGTTCATATCCAGCTGAAGCGGTTCTTTCAGTTGAAGTGGGCCTACGGTAAAGTAATCTGGCTGATGAATCGCAATTGTCGGTACGACACCTTTTTTGTGAATCCAATTCCCTTTTGGCGTGAGCCATTTATACAGCGTTAATTTAATGTTACTGCCGTCACCCATTGGAACCGCCTGCTGCACAGTGCCTTTCCCAAAGGAGACATCACCGACGACTTCATATTTTCCGGCTTCTTTCATAGCACCAGCAAGTATTTCAGAAGCGGATGCACTGCCTTTATCGATTAAGACATTAACTGGGTAAGGCTTCTGTTCTTTCCGTTTTGAAAAATATCGTTTCCTGTCGCCGTTCCGTTCTGCAATTTGAATATAAGGCTGATCCTTCGTAATAAAATGCTTCAAAATGTCTTCTACACTTTGCAGATAGCCGCCAGGGTTCCCTCTCACATCCAGCACAAGACCTTCTATGCCCTTTTTCTCGAGCTGTTTCAGGCTTGACGTGAAATCCTTCGCAGTATCTTCAGAAAAGCTAGAGATCGCGATATAGCCCGTTTTATGACCATTTACCTCTTTCACAGAAGAAGTTACGGTTTCAAGCGGAATTTCTTCTCGTTTGATATGGAATGTTAACTCTTTTTCAATCCCGTTTCGTCTGATTTTCAGAGCGACAGATGTTCCCTTTTTTCCTCTGATTTTCAGTACAGCATCGTTTAAGCTTTTATCTTTCATTGGCTCACCATCAATGCTGATGATTTCATCTTTCGGCTTTAGACCTGCTTTTGCCGCAGGGGATTTTTTAAAGGCAGAGACGATAATGATTTTTCCTTCATCCATTCCCACTTCTGCCCCAATTCCCTCAAAAGAAGAATCAAGCGAATCAGAAAATTGCTTGGCGGTTTGCTTGTCCATGTATACTGAATACGGATCATTTAAAGTTGAAAGCATTCCTTGAATGGCGCCTTCAAGCAGCTTTTGGCGATCCACTTCCTCTACATATTCATTCGATATCAGGTCATAGGCTTTCTCGATTTTCTCCATCCCATTCTCTTTCGCCTTATCACTTGATTGAGCTTGTCCAGCCATTGCAGCAGCTGCTTGCGGTGACTCTGCATGAGTTCCTTCTTTATGCGTCATCACCCCTGCACTTATTAATAGAACGACACTTGCCATAATAGATGCGATTTGTTTTTTCATATTTGGCCTCCTTCTTCAACTCTTCCTGATGACCTGAGTTATTATATGCCAGAAGAAGGGATTTCATGTAAAGACATTCTCCCGCGAAGGCTTGACTAATCATTTCATTAGGTGTAATTTTTATTTTGTTATGATCGAGAAGGAGTCTTCGCTATGTATATTATATTGACGATGCTTTTATTAGGAATTTTATTAGGATTTGTAGGAGCAGGCGGGGCTGGTTTTGTCATCGCATTGCTTACGTTAATTTTTGATATCCCTATCCATACCGCACTCGGGACGTCTTTAGCCGCAATGGCATTTACGACGTTATCAGGTGCATACAGCCACTACCGGGAAGGGAATATTCAGCTGAAATCTGGTTTGATTGTCGGAGCTTTGGCTTGTGTTGCTTCTTTTGCAGGAGCTAAGGTTGCTCCTTTTATTCCAGAAGAAAGTCTGCACTATTTAACAGCTGGAATGCTCTTTTTATCCGCTGTGTTTATGATGATCAAATTATTTGTTCTTAAGGAAGACACTGAGCATCAGCCGCTTTCTTCACGTCAGCTGCTCATAAGGGGTATTATTTTAGGACTTGTATCCGGATTGCTGTCAGGTATGTTTGGTATCGGGTCTGCACCATTTATTCAAGTAGGACTTTTGATTTTACTGAGACTTTCCATTCGACAGGCAGTTGGCACGACAATGCTTGTCATTATTCCAATTTCCATCGGTGGTGGAATTGGATACATTACAGAGGGCTATGTTGATTTTATCTTGCTGATTCAAATTTTAATTGGAACAGTATTAGGGGCATTTATTGGCGCAAAATTCACACGCCTTGCACCGAAGCTCTTATTGAAATCGGCTGTACTGTTAACACCTATTATTGCCGGTTTACTGCTGTTATTTTAATTTCATTTAGAATAAAAAAGGCCGATAACATGATGTTATCGGCTTTTTGATTAGCGGATATATTGCGCTGGATTGACTGCATTTGATTTAGCGCCATTCCATAATCCTTTATGAATTTCAAAGTGGAGATGCTGACCATGTGATTGGCCTGTATTCCCCATATATCCAAGGAATTGTCCTTGCTCGACTCTCTGCCCTGTGGACACACTTCTTGTAGACAGGTGGGCATATACCGTTTGATAGGTCTGTCCATTGATATTATGCGTAATGAATATCACATTCCCGTAGCTCGATGAGTAGCTTGAGTTCGTGACTGTTCCAGCTGCAGCTGCGACGACAGATACTGTGCCTTTTGCTGCAATATCTAAACCGTAGTGCTGTCCGCCTGAACGTCCGCCAAAGCCAGATGAGAATCGGCCAGCAGCTGGTTTAATAAAGCCGGAGCTGCTTGCTGGTGTATCAGATACTTGATCCGAGCCGCCGCTTTGAGGTGCAGGTGCACTTTTTTCAGCAGCTGCTTGTTCTGCTCTCTTCGCTTCTTCCTTTTGGCGGCGTGCTTCCTCAGACTTCACAGCCGCTTTTTGGTTCGCTAGAATTTCTTGTTCATTTTCAAGTTTGCCTAATTCATCATGGGCATGGTTCTTTTTATCTGTGACATCCCCTAAGATTTTCTCTTTTTCTTTTTGCTGTTTAGACAAATCCTTTTTCAGCTCTTCTAGCTCTTTCAGAGATGTTTCAAGTCCATTTAGCTGATTATTTAGCTCTGCTTCTTTTTGCTCCACCAGCTTTAAATCATTTTCATGTTCTGTAATCATGTCTTTGTCTGCTTCGACAATGGTTGTGACAGCTCCAACACGACCGACAAAATCACTAAAGCTGCGAGCACCCAGCAGCACATCTAAATAGTTGATCGTACCGCCGCTTTTTTGCATCGAACGAATTCGATCTTTGAATATAGCTTTTCTTTTTTCAATTCGATCATTGATGACTTGAATGTCTTTTTTTAGTTTCTTGATCTCTTGCTTCGTTTGTTTGACTTCTTTTTCTTTTTCAGCGACTTTTTCAGTTGCAGCACTTACCTTGTGGTCAATCTTTTCAATTTCTTTTTTGAGCTTGGATTCTTTCTTTTCAAGCTTAGCCAGCTCTGATTTCTTTTTCTTCAAAGTTGATTCAGTCTTTGATGTTTTCTCTTCGATTTGTTGACGTTTTTGATCTAGGTCTTCGTATGCGAATGCACGATTCTCGTTCCCTGGAATGTATAGCCACGTTGTTCCAATAAACGCTGCCATTCCAGCCATCATCAGCTTTCTTTTCAAAACGATATTCCCCTCCTATGACAACTGCCTGCATAAAGAGTCGACCGGATGAATCGGTTCAACCGGTCACACCTTCTATCAAATTCTCGAGTGCTGCCATCAAAAATAGATTTATACTTTTAAGAATTTACGGATGGACGTCAAGCTTCCCCATACACCAATGATTGCACCGATCAATAGAAGGACCAGTGAAACTTGATAGACAAACGGGTTATATGGAAGCATGGAAATAAATGAGCCTTGTACTCTCGGTGCCACCCAGCCCACTGCATATTGATATGTGCCAAGCAATAGAGCGATTGGTATAATGGAACCAAATACACCAAGCAGTAATCCTTCAATAAAGAATGGCCAGCGGATAAACCAGTTCGTTGCACCTACGAGTTTCATAATCTCGATTTCTTTACGTCTAGCAAAAATCGTAATTTTGATCGTATTAGAGATCAAGAACATGGCTGTAAATAAAAGCCCAATAATGAGCGCAATACCTACATTTCGCGCCACTCCGACCACATTAAAGAGTCGGCTGACTTCTTCTTTTCCATAGGTTACTTTATACGTACCCTTTAAGTTTTCTAATTTCTTCGCTACTTTTGGTGTATCGTGTGGATCTGATGTTTTCACAATAAACGCATCGTTTAATGGGTTTTCTTGATCAACAAGTCCCATGGATTGTCCATTTTCACCAAAGCTTTTAATCAGCGCTTTTAGTTCGTCATCTTTAGATGAGTACTTCACATCACTGATTTCAGGAATCTTCTCAATTTCTGCTTTTAATTCATCCTGCTGCTTTTGATTCGCCGTTAATTCGATTAACACTTTTACTTCTACTTCTTTTTCAGCGTTCGATGCCATGTTATTCAAGTTGAGCATAATCACAAGAAAAACCCCAACTAAAATCAATGTGACAGTGACCGCACTAATTGATGCAAATGTCATCCACGTGTTTCTTCCAAGTGAACGGAAGCTCTCACGTAAATGCCGCGAGAGAGTTTTAATCATAAATGCCGTACTCCCCTCTTGCTTCGTCACGCACAATCATTCCATCTTCGATTGCGATGACACGTTTCTTCATGCTGTTTACAATTTCTTTGTTGTGTGTCGCCATGACGACTGTTGTTCCGCGGTTATTAATCTCTTCGAGTGTCTTCATGATTTCCAAAGATGTGTCTGGATCAAGGTTTCCTGTCGGCTCATCTGCAATGACAACCTCAGGACTATTCACGATCGAGCGAGCGATAGATACACGCTGCTGTTCACCGCCAGACAGCTGGTCAGGAAATTGTCGTGCTTTGTGCTTGAGCTGTACCAAATCAAGTACATCCAGCACCTTTTTCTTAATGATATGAGGCTGTTCCCCAATGACTTCAAGAGCAAATGCCACATTCTCAAACACCGTGAGGGTTGGAAGTAGTTTGAAATCTTGGAATACTACGCCAATTTCTCTTCTTACGTAAGGAATTTCTTTTTCCTTAATTGAGGCTAAATCTCTGCTATTAATTAAGATTTTCCCTTTGGTTGGCTTCTCTTCACGATACATCATTTTGATGAAAGTGGATTTACCAGCACCACTGGGACCAACAACATACACAAACTCTCCTGGGTGGATAGAGACATTGATTCCATTGATCGCCTTTACACCGTTAGGATAGATCTTGTAGACTTCCTTCATTTCAATCATGTAATCACCTAATCTTTTCTTATTGCTGACTAACAGCTTATCATGATGTTTTGACACTTATCGTCAAAAAACGTTATGTATGGTCACGCACATACCCTTCGATACGTACAAGCAATTTATGTCCTTTTCATCCAAAAAGATGAAAAAAATGAATCGTCTAAATTTCAACAACTCCAATTATACGTCATGAATCGACGCAATGGTATTACATTTATATTTCAAAACTTATAGTTAAAAGGTAAAAGGAACAATTAAAACCGATAAACATGTCTTTCTACCCTTATTTTTTTAATAAAATTTAATATAATACGTTTTCATACTATTCAAAAATCTTTTTCTACATATAAAAACAAAAAAACCTTGTCGATTAGACAAAGGTTTTATTTTTTCTCTGCAAGCCATTTTGCCACTTCTTTTGCTTGCTTCTCATCTACCATTCCGCTTGGCATAGAGCCTTTACCATTCTGTGCAATATCTGCGATTTGGCTTTCATTATATTTCTTCCCTACTTCTTTCAGGCTTGGTCCGCCTCCACCAGATAGGTCTTTCCCATGACAGCCAATACAGTTTTGCTGATAAATTTCCTCACCACTGCTCACAGTTGAAGCACTTTTGCTGCCTTCTTTGTCACTGCTGCCTGAATTTCCTCCACAAGCCGCAAGAACAAGAAGCATCACTGCAAACAGCATCATTAATCCGCTTTTTTTCATCAATTTCCCTCCCTTACAATCATTTGGTCAACGCTATTATATCCTTGTTTACGCCCTTTTAAAACCCTCACCAAGCACCTCTTTTGCATCCATTACGATGACAAATGCTGATGCATCGATTGCTTTCACCACTTGTTTCAACTTTGTGAATTGTGACTGCCCAACGACACACATCAGAATTGGACGGTCATGGTCGGTATATCCACCGACTGCTGAGATCTTTGTGACACCACGGTCAATTTGATCAAATACTGCCTGCCTGACCTCATCCTCATGCCCTGTAATGATCATCGCCATTTTCGAATGACTGAAGCCGGCCTGTACAACATCAATCGTTTTACTTGAAATAAACACACCAATGACAGCGTACAGTCCCTCTTCAATCCCAAAAACAGTCATCGCAGCCAGGACAATTAGGCCATCCATCATCGCTAAACAGGTGCCAAGCGTGAGGCCTGTATATTTATTGATGATTTTGGCAGCGAGCGCCGTTCCACCTGTTGATCCATTTCCAAGGAACACGAGCCCTATTCCGATCCCAATCACCACTCCGCCAAAAATGGCTGCTAAGAGCGCTTCATGTGTCACAGGTGCAATATGTCTTGTGACAAACACCATCGAAGGTAAAAAAATAGAGCCAACGAGCGTTTTCACGCCAAATGTCCCGCCTAATAAATAAAAACCAGCGATAAACAGCGGAATATTGAGTCCCCATTGCACATACGCCGCCTCAAAGCCGAATGACTGCATAATCGTACTAATACCGCTCACTCCACCTGCAGCAATCTGATTCGGTAATAATAACGTATTAAATCCAATCGCCACAATGGCTGATCCGATTAAAATGAACAAGTAATTTTTCGCTTCAATCCATAATTGTGAATGTCCCTGCTTCATGTCTTTCTTCCTCCGTTACTTCTGAATGCACACCTATTTTAAGCCCTCCTAAAACGAATGTAAATAACAGCCAAATGCAGTGCTAATGGATTAATACTTTATCACACAAACGGATCAGCGTACTTGCCGTTTGGCATAGGAGCAAATGATGGTATATTTAATATGTACATGAGAAAGAAGGGACATGCGATGAAGAAAATACTGAAGATAACAGGCATGACATTACTTGCACTGATCATCTTGGCTTTTGGTGCTTTCTATACATGGAGCCGCTTTACATACGGACCATCCGCCGCATTAAAAAAGCAAGTGAACATCGAGCAAGTGGAACATAAAAACGATGTGTATACATTTGCATCAGCAAAAAGCGATACTGGTATTATTCTCTATCCCGGGGCAAAGGTAGAACCACTTTCGTACGCCAATATCGGGAATGAACTGATGAAAAAAGGTTATTCTGTCTTTATCCCTGACATGCCATTTTCGTTTGCGATTTTTAATACAAACAAAGCACACGATATTATGAAAGTTCATCAAACGATCAAACACTGGTATATTGGCGGTCATTCACTAGGCGGAACAGCTGCCGCTATGTTTGCAGAAAAAAACCAGCGCAAGCTCGACGGTCTCTTTTTCCTTGCGTCTTATCCAGCATCAGATAACTTGAAATCATCGTCCTTGAACGTACTCTCTATATCAGGTGAAAAGGATGGGCTTGCGACACAAGAGAAAATCAAGAAATCGAAAACAAATCTGCCGTCTCAAACCGTTTACCATGAAATAAAAGGCGGGAACCATGCTCAGTTTGGCATGTACGGCAAACAAAAAGGTGATCAGCCTGCGGACATTCCAGCCCTCACGCAGCAAAAGGATATCATTCAGACCATGCTTGAATGGCTAAAACCAGCAAAAAAGCTCCCGTAATAGGAGCTTTTCATTTTTACTTTTTCGTCGCTTCTAAAAACTCTTCAGCGTCTGCTACAGCTAAACCAATGGCTTCCTCCCAAAAGTCTTTTTGGGTAAGATCGACGCCTAAGTGCTTATAGGCCAAATCTTCTACTGTCATTGAAGCTGTATCCTTTAGTAATGCAATGTACTTCTCTTCAAACGAAGTACCAGCCTGCAAGGCTTTTGAATAAATCCCTAGCGAGAACATGTAGCCAAATGTGTATGGGAAATTATAAAACGGTACACCTGTGATATGGAAATGCAGCTTAGACGCCCAGAAATGTGGATGGTATTCATCTAAAGAGTCACCGAAGGCTTCCTTCTGCGCTTCTACCATCAGCTCATTCAACCGATCCGCCGGCACTTCTCCTTGTTTACGCTCTTCATAAAAACGCTGTTCAAATAAGAAACGAGATTGAATATTCATGAAAAATGCTACACTCCGCTGCAGCTTATCCTCTAACAAGCTGAGACGCTCCTCTTCATTTGCCGCTTCTTTTAATGAAGCATCAGCCACAATCATTTCTGCGAATGTCGACGCCGTTTCAGCTACATTCATCGCATATTTGCGATTAAGAATGCGAACATCCTGCATCACTTCCTGATGGAACGAATGACCAAGCTCATGCGCGAGTGTCGCCACATTGGATGGACTTCCTGAGAAGGTCATAAAAATGCGTGACTCCCCGCTGTCAGGGAAATTTGTACAAAATCCGCCTACTCGTTTGTTTGGACGATCTTCAGCTTCTACCCAGCGTTCATTAAAGGCTTTTTCTGTAAAGGCAGCAAGCTCTTCTCCAAATCCAGCGAAATGTTTCACAATAAAAGCAGCTGCTTCTTGATACGGATAGATCTTGGTCTCACTGCCAATAGGAGCCCCAACATCAAACCAGCTTAGCTTATCCACTCCAAGCATGTCAGCTTTTCGATGTAAGTAGTCAATGAATGGCTGCTTATGTTCATCAATCACAGACCACATTGCATCAAGGGTTTCTTGTTTCATGCGGCAAATATCAAGCGGCTCTTTTAAAATATGATCCCAGCTTCTTGCTTCATATACTTGTAAACGAAAACCTGCCAGATGGTTTAGGGTGCTTGCAAATAGATGTTCATCCTGCGTCCATGCGTGCTCTAAGTTATGATATACGGCCTTTCTGACTTCACGATCTGAATCATCCATCGCATTTTCCGCTTGGCCGACAGAGATCATCTGCGTTACACCATCTTGTTCAAATGGAATCATAATCTTATTCACCAAGCTAGAATAAAGCTCATCCCACGCATGGTAGCCATCTACAGCTAATTTTTGTATCAATGTTTCTTGTTCAACAGGCAATTGATCCTTCACGCGCTCTCTTCGTTCATTTAATATGTAGCGCACATCTGAAAAGGCTTCTGAATTCATGAGATCTTCCCATTTGCTAGGAGAGATGGCAGCAAGCGCTTGATCAAACAGCGCAAGAATGGTACCTAAATCAGCTTCCAGCTTGGCAATCGTACCTCGAAGACTGCCAGCCTTCATATCCTTTGTATTTTGAGATTGAAGACAGGAAACAAATGAACCTGCTTGAGACAGTTTTTTATATGTCGTTTCATACGTGTCAAGGACAGACGTTAACCTGCTTTCAATGTGTGTATCTTCTTTTGAAAAGGCATCGACCTTTTGTCGTAATTCATTTAATAGCTGCTGAATGTGTTGCAGGTATGTTTTAAATTCTGGTGAAGAACTGCCTCCTTTAAAAAAGGCATCTAAATCCCACGTCTCTTGTAATGGTGTTAATCCCAAAATATTTCCCCCTTTATTTGCTAATTTCATCATACAAAGGATATAGAGTCAGTATGGCGTATGTATTCCTTTATATTCATTATATTCTCTCACAATTAAAAAAACCCAGCAAGAAGCCGAGTTTTTATGATAATTTCGAACGTAAGTAAGCATCGATAAATGAATCTAAATCTCCATCCATGACCGCTTGAACATTTCCCATCTCCGTATTGGTTCGATGGTCTTTCACAAGAGAATACGGATGGAATACATAAGAGCGAATTTGGCTTCCCCAGCCAATTTCTTTCTGCTCTCCTCTAATTTCATCCAATTCAGCCTGCTGTTCTTCGATCCGTCTTTGATAAAGTTTCGATTTCAGCATTTTCATCGCACGTTCTCTGTTTTTGATTTGTGACCTTTCTGTTTGGCATGTGACCACAACATTGGTTGGTATGTGTGTGATACGAACGGCAGAGTCAGTCGTATTGACGTGCTGTCCACCTGCGCCGCTTGCACGATACGTATCTACCTTGATATCTTCTGTCCGAATATCAATATCAATTTCTTCATTGAACTCTGGCATGACATCACAGGAAACGAAGGACGTATGCCTGCGGCCAGATGAATCAAAAGGAGAAATACGAACCAAACGATGGACACCTTTTTCTGCTTTTAAGTACCCGTATGCGTTATGCCCTTTGATGAGCAATGTCACAGACTTAATTCCTGCCTCATCGCCTGGAAGATAATCAAGCGTTTCAACCTTAAAGCCTCTGCGCTCTGCCCAGCGAGTATACATTCTCAGAAGCATAGAACCCCAGTCCTGTGATTCAGTACCGCCTGCGCCCGGGTGAAGCTCAAGAATGGCATTGTTTTTATCATATGGTTCACTTAAGAGAAGCTGCAGCTCAAACTCGTTAAACTGCTTGGTTAAGTTCTTCAGCTCTTTTTCAAGCTCTGCATGAAGCTCCTCGTCATAATCTTCCTTTAATAGGTCATGTGTCATTTGCAGCTCTTCATGAGATTCACTGAGCTCATGGTATGCATTCACATTATCCTTTAGTGCATTGGCTTCATTGATGACGCCTTGTGCCTTTTGCTGATCATTCCAAAAATCAGCTTCTGACATTGTCGCTTCAAGTTCTGCAATTTTGGCTTCTTTTGTTTCGAGGTCAAAGAGACCCCCTAAAATCAGCTAGCCTGCTAGCCATATTTTCAAGCTCTTGTCTAATTTCTACTAATTCCATATCCTTCACCTCATAGATGTATGGGGGCTGACGTGAATAGAAAGAGGTTTTCACCTCTTTCCATTACTTATTCTGTCTTCCCATGACAATTTTTATATTTCTTGCCGCTACCGCAGTGACATGGTGAGTTTCGTCCAATGTCTACGACTTTACGTACCGGCTTCTTTTTCACTGTCTTCTCCTCATCACCCTCTTGAGGCTGATGAGCTGTTGTTTGACCTTGAACGACTTCTTCACGTTCTAGGTTGTTTTGAATTTCTGATTTTAAGACATATTTGGCTACATCATCTTCGATTGAAGCAACCATATGCTCAAACATCGCAAATCCTTCCATTTGATACTCACGAAGCGGATTCGTTTGTGCATACGCGCGTAAATGAATCCCTTGGCGCAGCTGATCCATTGCATCGATATGATCCATCCACTTTGAATCCACCGCACGAAGAACGATGACTTTTTCAAATTCTCGCATTTGTTCATCGCCATATGTTTCTTCTTTTGCATCGTATTTTTCTTTAATACGATCCATGATGAAGGAGGTGATTTCATCTGCTTCTTTGCCATAAATATCTTTGACCGAAATAGCTCCTTCATCTAAATAGTTCGTGTTGATTAATTCAACAAGCCCATCTAGTTTCCATTCTTCAGGAAGCTCTTCTTTCGGCGTATAAGAACCAACAGCCCGCTCAATTGAAGATTGAATCATATTGATGACAATCGATTTTAAGTTATCAGAATCGATGACTTCAAAGCGTTGTTTGTAAATCACTTCACGCTGCTGACGAAGTACATCGTCATATTGCAGAAGCTGTTTACGGGAATCAAAGTTGTTCCCCTCGACGCGTTTTTGAGATGATTCAACGGCTTTAGACACCATTTTACTTTGGATAGGTGTAGAGTCATCCATGCCAAAGCGGTCAAGCATCGCCATCGTGCGCTCTGCACCAAATCGGCGCATCAATTCATCTTCCATGGAGAGATAGAATTGAGTAATCCCTGGGTCTCCTTGACGACCAGAACGTCCGCGAAGCTGGTTATCAATACGTCGTGATTCATGACGCTCTGTCCCAATTACAGCTAGACCGCCAAGCTCTTTGACGCCTTCGCCAAGCTTGATGTCCGTACCACGACCTGCCATGTTTGTCGCAATGGTGACGGCTCCTTTTTGACCAGCCTCTTCAATAATTTGTGCCTCACGCTCATGGTTTTTCGCATTTAACACTTGATGAGGAATCCCTTTATTTTTAAGCAGCTTAGAAATAAGCTCAGATGTCTCAACCGCTACTGTTCCGACAAGAACTGGCTGCCCTGTCATATAGCGCTGCGCAACATCCTCAGCCACTGCTTTAAATTTACCTTCCATTGTGCGGTAAATTAAATCAGGTCTGTCATCACGAACCACTGGTTGATTGGTCGGGATTGTCACAACCTGCATGTTGTAAATGTTACGGAATTCTTCTTCTTCCGTTTTCGCTGTACCAGTCATACCAGATAGCTTTTCATACATACGGAAGTAGTTCTGGAACGTAATCGTTGCAAGGGTCATACTTTCGTTCTGCACTTCGAGACCTTCTTTTGCCTCAATAGCTTGATGCAGACCTTCACTATAACGGCGTCCTTTCATTAAACGTCCTGTGAAAGAGTCAACAATAACGACTTGGCCTTCTTCAACGACATAATCCACATCTTTTTGCATCGCAACATGTGCCTTCAGCGCCTGAGCGATGTGATGGTTCAGCGCAACATGCTTAACATCAAATAAGTTCTCGATGCCGAATGCTTTTTCCGCCTTCGTCATTCCGCTTTCTGTCAGCTGTACACTTTTTGTTTTAATATCATATGTGAAATCATCTTCTATTTTTAATGTACGAACAAATGCATTGGCTTGTACGTAAAGCTTTGTAGATTTCGCAGCTTGTCCAGAAATGATAAGAGGTGTTCTCGCTTCATCAATTAAGATGGAGTCAACCTCATCGATCACGGCATAATGAAGCGGTCTTTGAACCATTTGCTCTTTGTAAAGCACCATGTTATCTCGTAAATAGTCAAAGCCCAGTTCATTGTTTGTTGAATACGTGATATCAGCGGCATACGCTTCTCTTTTTTCATCTTTGTCTAAGCTGTTTAAGTTTAAGCCAACCGTTAAGCCAAGAAATTCAAAAATCTTGCCCATTTCCTCTGCATCACGGCTTGCCAAATATTCGTTGACTGTCACAATGTGGACGCCTTTTCCAGAAAGAGCATTTAAATAAACAGGCATTGTTGATGTCAACGTTTTACCTTCACCTGTTTTCATCTCAGAGATGTTGCCTTCATGAAGCGCGATCCCCCCCATGAGCTGCACCTTAAACGGGAACATTCCTGTCACGCGGCGTGATGCCTCGCGAACCGTTGCAAATGCTTCAACCAACAGGTCATCCACGGATTGTCCTTTTTCAAGTTTTTCTTTAAATTCAATCGTTTTATTTCGTAAAGCCTCGTCAGATAATTTCTCGAAATCTTGTGCGAGAGCTTCGATTTCATTTGCTTTTTTTTCATATTTGCTGATCGTACGTTTCGTAGGATCAAACACTTTGTTTAAGATTCCAAGCATATAATAACGCTCCTCTATTTCATGCAATTTTTCGGCATGTCCAAAAGATTGACAGGTCCATATTTACCTGCATTTATCATACCATACCTTCCTTCATTTCCAAAGAATTTGCAATGATTTCGCACAAAAAACCCGTCCCTTATGAAGGGAACGGGTTTACTTTTTTTAGGTTGTTTTTAGATCAGATTAAGCGTTTGGCTCAATGAGTCCATATTTTCCATCATTTCGGCGATAGACCACATTGGTCAAATTTGTCTCAGCATTTGTGAAGACGAAGAAACTATGACCTAACATGTTCATTTGAAGAATGGCCTCTTCGCTATCCATCGGTTTTAAATTGAATCGTTTTTGTCTGACGATTTCTGTTTCATCAATTTCTTCGTCATCTTGAACAGCTACATCAGGCGTCCCATTTCCTCCAGCAAATAAGTGTTTTTTGGCACCTTGCTCGCGGAATTTACGGTTTACTTTTGTTTTGTGCTTTCGAATTTGACGTTCTAATTTACTGGCTGCTAGGTCTACTGCATTGTACATATCTTCATTATGCACCTCAGCTCGAAGTGCTAGATCAGTCATTGGAATGGTAACCTCAACTTTAGATTCTTGATCATTGTAAAACTTCAAGTTCACGTTGACTGAAGCATCTACGTCTGTTTCAAAATAACGCTCCAGCTTTCCAATTTTTTTCTCGACATGATCTCTTAGTGCAGGTGTTACGTCGATGTTTTCTCCTCTGACATTGTAATTCATGTAAAGAACGCCTCCTTTAAAATTAAGGATATGTAAACCTATTTCTACTTTTCCCTCCTTTTCTCCTGCTCAAACGTAAAAAAAATGTGAATATTCATTGAAATTTGTCGAATTTTGCGGTGCTTCAACTGTTGCTTGATAGGTGATGAATATATATTCGGCTCATTCTTGAAAAAGACCAGCTCACGTTTAAATCGTGAAAGATGAAATGGATGTTTTCAGCGAATGAGATAAGGTTTTTAAATCTTCCGCCGCTGCTTTCATCTCTTCATTTGCCGCCAATGATTCTTCAACAGCCGCAGACATGTACTCCGTCTCTTCTGAATTGCGTTTGGCTCCTTCTTCAATGACCCCAACCGTCTGAGATATTTCCTCTGTACTAGCTGAAATTTGCTCTGCAGTGGCTGAAAGTTCCTCTGCTTTCATCGAAATATCACGAATAGATTCCAAGATTTCATGAAAGCTCTGTTCAGACAATTGCGATACTTTCACACCTTCTGCTACATCCTGCTCAACCTTTGTCAATGAGTGTGATGATTTTTCAGTATCTTTGTTCACGTTCGCGAGTAATTGACTAATTTGATCTGTCAGCTGACTAGATTCTTCCGCCAGTTTCCTCACTTCATCTGCTACAACCGCAAAGCCTCTTCCATGTTCTCCTGCTCTTGCCGCTTCAATAGCTGCATTTAAAGCAAGCAAATTCGTTTGGTCAGCAATGGCATGGATATGACCTAACAAATCTTCAATGCCAGTAAACTGGGCTTGTACATGAGCCATTGTGGAATGGTGCTCGTTCACAGACGCTTTGATAGAGCTCATTTGTTTTACGAATTGCTGAATAAGCGCTGCACCCTCTTCAGCCTTTTCAGTCACTGAAATTGAGTGACCCGAAACATCGGATGTGTGTTCAGCTGCATTTTGCATACCAGTCGAGACTTCTTGAATCGCAGAAGCTACTTTTCCGACCGCGTCTGATTGTTCACGTGAAGCTTCACCGACCTGTTCAATCGAACTAGATGTCTGCTCGCTAGCCGATATGGTTTCATGAATGGTTTCCTCAAACTGAGCAGCAGAATCAGCTAATTGTCTTGATCCATTTTGCACCTGTAAAATGAGCTGACGTAAATGAGTCGTCATTTGATTAAAAGCGGTACCAAGTTGGCCAATCTCATTTTTAGAGGTCACTTCAATCTCTTCAAGTGTAAGATCACCATCTGCCATCCTTCTCGCGGCATTTGTGACAGAAACAATCGGCTTTGTCATACGATAAACGAATCTTGTCCCAATCACCAAAAAGCCAACAATAATGACCGCACTAACTAGAATGAGTGTGAATAGTAATTGGTTACTGTCTTGATTGAGCTGATTGATTTTCTGGTCACGTTGCTTCAACTGGGTTTGAGCAAATTCTTTTGTAAAGGTATGTATTTCTTGTTCGATAGGCTGTAATTCTTGACTGAGGCGGGTGTTGAATTCTTTTTGATTTTGCATATTCAATGAATTAAATAGTCGGTTCGTTGAGGTGTAGTAGAGATAATTCTTTTCTGAGATTTGATCTAATAGATTTTTTGCTTGTTTGACAGAGCTCATTTTTGTAGCTTCCGTTGTTTTCTTATTAATCTCTTCATATGTTTGCTCAATTTTCTGTAAATTTTCAGCATCTTGCACGACAACATAGGTTTTGATTTGTGCTTCCTGCTTTTGCAAAAGCGCCTCTAATTCCAGTGAGGTCTGATAAAGCTTCACTTCTTTACTGAGAAGCGTCTTGTAGGATTGATCTGTTTTGTAATAGATAAAGCTTGAGAATCCTAAAATACTGACAAACAATACACATATGACAATAAGCCCAAACAAAAATTGATTTTTTAGTCTCATAATTTCCTCCGAATGGTCTGAATTGAACAAAAATTAATGAATGACATACGGCCTCATACAGGCATGTATTTCATCCATCCACTTTCTATATTCAGGCATAAAATATGATGTAAGGAATGATTGGAAGTGTATTGAAGGGAATGTATAGAAAGCTAGTATATCAAAACTTAAAAAAATTTGATCAAACGAACGAATCGTTTTGGCAAAGTGCTCATTTTCTATAATTGAAAGCAGAAGGGGATGCGTTGTCTCTAAATGAAAGAAGGCATGGATCAGATCATTAAAGATCCGATCCCCTTCAGTTTTAGCAAAATCCTTCTCAATTTCATCTAAATATTTTAGACTCTCTTCTATCGTATATAGAAGTTCATAATATGTGGTTAATAAAATATAGTCATCTGAACGATACGCCACAGGTCTCACCTAATTATTTCCGTTTATCGTAATATACGCCGTCACTCGTCATAGGCTGGTATGGATTTTGATAATTCAGCTGTTTTGTTTTCTTTCTTTGAATGGCTTGAATATCTGCTCTTATCCCATTTTGGATCACAGTTAATTGCTTCGCCATCTGTTGATCTGTTTGGATGATTTCTTTGATTTTCTCTTTTTCTTGATCCGTCAGCTCATGCTGAATATCTCTCATTAATTCGTCTCTCTCAATCAAAAAGGCATCAAAGTCTTCAACCAAGGTGTCACTTTGCGGATTTGCCGCTATTTCGGCTGCCATTTTTAATGTTTGGTCATGCAGCTGGTCCACAATACTCATAGAGATCCCCCGATAGAGTGATGGCGCCCTTTTCGATCGGTTTGAATAACTTCCTTCCATGCATCACGAAAATCAGTTACGTATTGCTCTACTTCATTCAACATCTCTTCGTCATTTTGAAGATTGGCTTCAATCAGTCTGCGATAAATGTAATCATACATACTTGCCATACTCTTTGATACGTCATAAGAACGATTTAAGGTGCCATTTAATTCTTGAATGATGTTTTGAGCCTTTTTCAGGTTCACATTTCTCGTTTCTGCATCCTCTTTTTGAATGGCATACTTCGCTAGTCTAATGAACTTTAAGCAGCCTTCATAAAGCATAAGCGTCAACTCAGCAGGTGTTGCAGTCTCAATAGAATTTTTCTGATAGGCGGCATAAGGGTTCTTTATTGCCATATGTTATAAACCTCCAATTATTGTCCAAGCAGTTGAGAAAGATAGCCAGATTGGTTGTTTAGCTTTTGAATCGCGCTATCCATGGCATTAAACTTTGTATAGTAACGAGCTTCAACAAGTTTCAAACGGTCTTGGAACGTACTCATTCGTTTTGTTAAAGAATCAAGGTCCTTACCAAGTCCGTATTCCTTTAATTCCATCGTTGTGCTGCCAGCCTTTGTTTGAATGCTCTTCGTGAAGGCTGATAAGGAATTTTTGACACGATAAATGATTCCTTGTTCTTGATATTGCTGCTGCGCTTTATCTTGATCTTTTGAATCCACATTTAACGAACCTGAGATAAACATTTGACTGACCTTCTGCGGGTCTTCTTCAATGGCTTTTCTTAGTTTCGGTTCATCAATGACAAGCTTTCCGCCATCTTTATATTTATCTGAAGTGGTAATTCCGATTTGTGTCATGTGAATTCTATTCCCATCACTTGTCGTAATATCAGCATAAAAATCACTTCTTATTTTAGAGGCACCACCTCGTAAAATGGAATCACTTCTCAGCAAGCCAGACTTCGCTGTCGTTTCCCATAGCTCCACTTCTTTGTCAGACATTGCTTTTTTCTCTTCAGCTGTTAAAGGATGATAGTCCCTATTTCTTTTTTCATTGACTTTGCCATTGACCTGCTCAACAAGTTCATTGTATTTATCAACAAATTGTTTAATTTTATCAAAGATTGTATCGACATCTGTTGAAACGTTTAAGCTGACAGGCTTATCGGTTGTCCCTTTAAGCTCGTACGTAATACCAGCTTGCTCAAATGTATTGTTGTTATTTTCCATTTTCAGACCATTAATCTCGTATTGTGCTTTTTGCCCTTGAGTGGTCGCAACTAATTTGTTATCTCCATCCACTTGGAAGCCTAATTGAGTGAAGAATGAAGCTGAATTACCATCAGCTGCTTTAATACTGACACCTTCTCCCGTTGTCCGTGAAGTGAGAGCGACCGTATCGACATAGTTTGATCCGTCAAAGATCTGTCCTTTGTAAGCCGTCACACCTAATTGCGAGTTGTTCAGCTTTTTCACGATGTCATCAATTGTATCGGTATCAGAAGTATTGATCGTCACCGTTTTCGGTTTTGTCGAATCTGGTGTCGTCACTTCGAATGTAAACGTGCCATTTGTTGGTGTAAATCCAGATGTACCAGATGATTTGAAGACGGAAGCTGTCGCTAATTGGGTGACATTGATTGAGCCAGAAGTAGCATTAGTTGAGCCAGTTGCTGTGACAGCAGATTCATTTGAGCTTGTCACCTTTTTTGCGCCATATGTACTTGGACGCGTTAAGTTTAAACTGTTGATCAAATCATCTAATTCTTTGACTTTCGAGTTCACCTCGCGATAGCTGTCTCTTTGCCATTCAAGTGTTTGTTTCTGGCGTGTCATTTTATCAAGTGGTGCTTGCTCAGTTTTCATTAGCTTTGATACGATTTCATCAATATCAAACACATTTGAAAATCCAGTAATTCGATTGACCATTTTTTATGTTCTCCCTTCACTTACATTCTTTTATCTACAAATAAACCGACAATTTCTGTCATTGCCGCATAGAAATCAAGCCATTCCTTGGAAGGAATTTCTCTAATGACTTCTTCTGTTTGGTTATCTACGACTTTGACATAATATTCATTGAGTTTTTCATGTAATTCAAATTGCAGATGAAATTGAGTGGGTTCAATCAGCTTGTTTGCTCCTTGAAGCGTTTTTTCAATTTCTTCTTTTGAAACGACCTTGCCATTTGCTTGTAAATTAGAGTTTACATTGTCATTCTGGTTATTAGAAACACGGGTTTGAAATGCATCGATAATTGGCTCTAGCGATGTCACCTTACCAACAGACATAGTTATTCAGCTCCTGTGCTTTAATCTACCTTTTATATCGGCTTTGAATTTTCAAATTAAATATAGATGGACCGATTTGTTAAAGTTTCATATAGATGGTGAACATCCACACAGAAACGTGGAGAAGGATAGCTGAATCAGATAAAAAAATCCTCACTTTTTTTGTGAGGATAATTGAGAGAGGAGATCTACAGATAAACTCGCAGCACGACTGTTCTCTTCTTGAATAGACAGGTACACTTCTTTTCTATGAATATCAATGTGCTTAGGAGCCTCAATCCCGATTTTCACTTGATCGCCTTCGATTGAAATAATCTTGACTTCAATATCATCGCCAATTTGAATCGACTGGTTTAATTTACGCGAGAGAACTAACATGAGGATGCCACCTCTAACAAATGTTTTGTATGATAGGCTGAATCATGCAAAATCACCTGCTTGGCTTTCATGTTTTTCCGGTTCACAATAATAGGCGCTCTTAAATTGGCTGTCGTTTTTTCAATAGAAGATTCCATTGTTAAGATCACCATGACTTCCACATCATTGGCATCTTCTACTTCTAGAATATCTACGACCGTTTCGTCTAGATCGAATTCATATTGATTGAAGAATAAAAACGGACTGCTGACAATAAAGCCTAACTCTGCGTTTTTCAATGATTGAAGAACTAAAAATGGAGACTCTTCTGATAAAGGTAAAATGACAAACTGTTGTTGATCTAGAAATCCTGGTATTCCATTAGAGAAGTTGATGATTTGCTCCTCTTTGATTGTCATTTCACCATGGTATTTTGTTTGAATGATCATAATTCACGACCTTTTTCATTTTTCTTAACTATACCTTATCACCATTTTGGCCCGTTTCGTCAACTTCTATTTTTAAATCTGGGTATTGTAACATATCAATATTGACCTTACCTGGCTGGTAGTTAACGATTGGTTTATGAGGCGTTGCCTCTATAATAGCTTTTTGAGGCTCCACATCAATTTGAAGCTCAGATGGCTGATAGTGAATTTTGACACTAAAGAATGAAGGGATCACACCAATGGTGAATTGTTTGGCTGGAGGGGTGCCATTGATTTTGGCAAACTCGGCAATTGCATTCCCACCATTCTCGATCTTGATGAGTTCACTGCCTTCTTCCGCTCTTCGGCCCATTCCCTCTCCAACAGCACGTTTCCCCTCAGCTGCCCATTCCTCAGATCGTCTAAAAATCGACTTGATATCCATATCGGCAAATGCTTCGGTTTGATCTATGGTTAATTTTGACGGTGTCCTTGTCATATTCATGACGGCTCTGGGCTGCTGAATCTCAAGGTCTGCTCTTGGCTGCTCTACTTCTTGCCGAGAAGGAGTTGTCGACATTTGCAGCTTTGCATAGGTTTGTTGCATTAACAATCTAGGGATTTGCATATAGGTACACCTCCATGATGCAAAAAAGCACCCAACGGATGCTTTTTATTATCTTAAGAAATCGACAAGGGATGGCTGAATAACTTTAGCCGTCGTTGCTAAAGCAGCTCTATTCACAACCTCTTGTTGAAGAAGATCAATAATTGCTTTTTCACTTTCTACATCTTCATTATCTGATTTGGCATTTTTCAGTACTTCGAATTGTGAAGTCAAGCGACTGCCTACTAAGTCAACACGATTTGAACGGGCTCCTAGGTCCGAGCGCTCAGCACTCATCACTTCTTTAAACTGATCGATACTTCCTAACGCATCATCAGAATTTGCGAACGTTCCATTTTTCAATGAGTTTTCTAAATCCGTCAGCATTTCAATGACATTTTGACCGCTGGCAGACTGTCCACCAAACGCTGAAATTGGATTTGAGTTCACATTTAAAGTGATACCATCAGAAATGTTCGACTTAACAGAATTTGCATCTGTATAGTTTTCAAAGTTAAACGTAAACGTACCATCTGCGTTCTCAACAACTGGTTTGACATTTGTATTTGTTCCATTAAATACGAACTTACCTAACATCTGAGTGTTCATCGCGTCAATGATTTGTTTCTTCATCTGGCCAATTTCTACTCCGACAGCTGCTAAATCTTCTGGCTGCTTTGTTCCATTAGCCGCATCAAGCACTTTATCTCGTACATTTGACATAATATCAATGATTTCAGTGACACTTGTTTCAGATGTATCAATCCAGTTCTGTGCTTCATTTAAGTTTTTTTGATATTGTTCATTTCGAAACATTGCTGTGCTATATTGAAGGCTTTTTACTGCTGCAACGGGATCATCAGACGTTTTTGTGAAACGTCTCCCTGTTTGTGCCTGCTCATTTATTTTAGAAAGTTTTTCATAACTTTTACTAATATTACGAAGTGAGTTTTGAGAAATCATACCTTGTGTGACTCGCATCAGTTATACCTACCTTCCTACGACACCCATGCCGTTTATTACTTTATCCAATATTTCATCCTGTAATGTCACAACTCTCGCAGCTGCATTATATGCATGCTGAAATTGGATCATATTCGTCATTTCTTCATCAATGGAAACAGCACTCGTCGACATCCTACGTTCATTGGCTGAATTGACAAGAGCGGCTGAACTGCTTTCTAGCGTCATGTTCTTTTTCCCTTGGATCCCCATCTCAGCAATGACATTTTGGTAGTAATCCTGGATCGTCGTTGTATTGCCGCCGATTGGTACCTTTAAGTCTTGAATACCAGCTAATTTCGTAGCATTCGAACCGTCACCTTGTGTTTGATTGAGAGATGCTGCAATATTATCTGTTGATGCTAAAATGACATCACTCACTTTGATACGAGCTGCTAAGCCTTTATTCAATTCATTGTTATTCTCAATATCAAAGAAGTCTTGTCCACTTGTGCCATTTAACGTGTACCCCTGCTTATGCACATCGTTAAATGTATCCATAAATACTTGTGCTACTTCATCCAGCTCTGCAAGCATGTCTGGATACATGCCTTTTTCAGCACCATTTGACATGTAGCCATAAGCCTCAACAAGTGCTTTTACTTTACCATTCACTTGAAGCTGATCTGCTGCAATGGTTGTTGTTCCGAATTGAAGTGAGTTAACAAGTCCCGTTGTGTTATCATAGGAGATTTGCAGTTCAGATTTTTCGCTCGTAATGCCATTCAAAATCGTTCCAGCAGATTGTCCATTTGCACCGATAATTTCGATGTTGACAGTTCCTTCAGCAATTTTGAGTGCATTCCCGCCAGATGGATTATAGCTCACTTTAATATCAACAAGTGAGGATAATTGATCTACCAACGCATCACGCGTATCATATAGATCATTTGGAAGATACCCGTTTGGTTCAACTGCTGCAATTTGTTTGTTCACTTCATCTATTTGAGATAAAATCGTGTTCACATTTTTGGCTGTTGAATCGAGTTCTGTTTTTAAATTCTTTTGTATCGTTGTTAAAGACGAATTAAGTAGACGGAATTGATCTACTAAAGCCTGTGCACTTGTTTTAACAACTGTACGCGCAGACGCTGTATCGGCATTTTTTGTTTCAGATAGGACCTGTAATGATTTCCAAAGGTTATCAAAAGCTCTGTTTAAGCCTTCATCCGTCAAATCATTCATAACTCCCTCCATTTGCGAAAGGGCATCAGATTTTGTTGAGTAGTAAGACAAGTTATTGTTATGATCTCTGAATTGCAGATCTAAAAAGCTGTCTCGAATTCTTTCCACGGTTCCAACTTGAACACCTGTCCCCATTTGACCATAATTCTTGCCGTCATAAACAGAAATGACTGGATAAGGATTATCTGCTTTAAAGGTAACTCTTTGTCTTGAGTAGCCATCCGTATTTGCATTGGACACGTTGTTTGATGTGACATAAAGCCCTGCACGCTGGGCTGTGATTCCTCTTTTTGCCGTTTCTAGACCCATGAATGTAGAACCCATTGGTATCCTCCTTGTTTACGCCTTTGAATCAAACAAAGCCCTCTGCTGTTTAGGCTTTGAACTCTCAAGACCATTTTGTCCGTAATTCATATTTTCTTTATTAGGGTTAACGAGATCGAATGTCAGTGAAATAAATTGAAGCGACTGCTGAATGAGCTGTTTGTTCAGTTCATTTACATCTTTCAGTTCCACCATGATGTCATTTAATTTGTCATATAATGAAATGAGCTCTTCTTGATCCGAACCTTCAGCCTTTTCGATACACGCGGTGATGGTTGGCGGTTCATCACTTTGTAAAAATTGAACTGTGGCTTCAATTCGTTTTTCTTCTAATTGAGAAATGGCTTGAATATATTTTTGCTCTAAATTCAGAACCTCTGAAAGAGCATCAATCTCATTGCTTTTCAGCATTTCTGTTTTATCCTTCGACAGCTTCAAAAGCTGTTCATGCAATCCATAGAGACGATGCAGCTCTTCAATGATTATTTTAACTGACATTCACGCTACTCCCTTTTGTTATTGTTGTTTATAAAAATTCAGCATTTTATCAGCAATGCCTTTTGTATCTACTTGATATGTTCCGGCTTCAATGCTTTTTTTAATTTGGTCTATTTTATCTTGGCGTTCTTTCATGATATTCGGCACCTTTTGCATTTCGATTGCCTTTTTAGAAATTTCGACTTTATCAGTTGATTTTGCTTGATTTGATTGCAACGTTTGTTTCTCATATGTTTTCTTGTAAGGATTTACTGGTTGTGTTCCATATCGATTAATTTTCACGGGATTCCTCTCGCTTTCCGTTACAGTCTGTCTTGATTCTATCCATTTTATCGACCAAACTGCAACTTAGTTTAGGGAATCAATCGTTTTTAGGATTAATGGCATAATAGGTGTCTTTTTTCCTAGATTCAATCTCCCTTTTACGCTCTTCTTCTTGATTCATTTGACTCATTTGCGAATGAATATCCTGTTCACATTGGCTGCACAGCTTGTTTTTTCTGATCGGTTGGCCACATCTTTCACAAGGATAGTTGATATTCGGAAATTGACTAATTTGAAGTCTTTTCAAACGGATAAATTTCAAGATTAATTCTTCATCAACTTCTGTTGCATCTACTATTTCAGCAATGGTTGATTGTCTATTACTTTGCTTTCGCAAGAATTTATAAACGATATCAAAAGAACGTTCTTCTTCTTCGAAGCATTTGTTACAAACCGTTTGGATGGTGGTTTTTAAAAACAGCTGATTACATTGTGGACAGTTTGCCAATTGATTCATAACCAAAACCCCTTACGTTATTTTCTCTTCTTATTATCGGTTAATTATCCTGAATTTTAACTACGGATCAACGTAAAAGAGGAAACACTTTTGACACCTGCTTCTTTTAAAATTCTTGCCGCATCATAAATGGTGGCCCCCGTTGTATAGATGTCGTCAATTAAGATAACATCCCTTTGAACGATCGTATCTGTCTGCTTGATTTGAAACATTCTTTTTTGATCTAAACGTTCATTTTTCTTTTTCTTAGACTGCTTGCTTTGATGTATTTTCACAAGCGGCTGCAGGATCGGCTGACCAATCAAGGAAGCAAGTATGACTGACTGATTAAACCCTCTTTCCTTTAGCCTTTCTTTACTTAAAGGAATCGGGATCAGCACAGGTTCTTTAATTGAAAAGGAGCGCTTAAATACTGCTTGGACATCTTGTTTAAAAAGCTCAGCTAAAGCTGTATCACCTCGAAATTTAAAGCGGGAAAGGACATCTTTCATCAAATCGTTGTAAGCATAAACAGACCTATTTTTCACAAGTACTGTAGTAGAATCAGGGCGTTCTTTCCACCTGGAACAGTCTTGACATAATTGATCATTCGACTGTGCTCTCCCACAAGCTGGACAAATCGGGCGTTGAATTTTTTCTAGGTGATGCTTACATGCTATACATAGATGATCATCATTTAATAGAAGTAATGATTTCCATGTAAAAGCAGCGACAAAATGCCCCTCACAAATTAGGCAGATCAATTGTTATCCTTATTTATCGGCAGACGATTTTCGCATCTTGGAAATGTGGTGACCTTTGAAGCAGCTTCTGTCAGAATGACCAGCATGGCCGTATTCTTCTGTTTATCCACCATCTCGGATTTACTGTAAGATATTTTATCGATATCTGTTATATACTGAGGCTTCACTTGATTTAGTGAAATCGCTAATACATCTTCTATACACTTTTCACAGTGACAAATCATGTTTAATTGGTTGAGATATTGATAGAAGATTTCCTTGAGTAGTATTTCTTTTGCATTGAGTAGCATATTTGTCTCTCCTGCCATTTGTGTATTGTGAATATAAATGTACCATGAAATTTAGTTGCACCCACATTATTTTTCAGAAAACTCTTTTGCAGCTGTATCATTCATTTTTACGATATGCTTCTTTGCTTGTTTCATACTTCTCGTTAAACCAAAATGAAAAAAGATAACATCTCCTTTAAAAAAATCGGGATGTCTACCTGCTCTACCAGAAATCTGAACAAGTGCACTCTCTGTAAAGATAGTAGATTCCGCACCTAGTACCCCCACTTGAACATTTGGAATGGTTACGCCTCTTTCTAGAATGGTGGTTGTAACTAGTACATCGTATTTATAATCTCTGAAGTGCTGGACCTTTTGTTTCCTGTCTGGATCATCAGCAGACACCCCTTCTACATTTAAGCGGTGTTCTCTAAGAACCTTCGTTACCTTCTTCATGGTCGAAATAGAAGGAACAAAAAGTAAAATCCTTCTCTTCTTTGTGATATGTTTCTGCATCCAATTCATTACTTTAGGTGGGAGCTGGTTCTTTTTTAATTTCTTCTTCCAATGTCCAATCCATTGAAAGGACGGGACAGGTAACGGTTGTTTGTGAAAGCGCAGAGGAATTTTTATGGCTTCTAGTTGTCCACGAGATACATCTCTTTTCATTTTCTTAGAGGGCGTCGCACTTAAATAAACCCTAACCCCTTTCTTTCTCATTGCCTTTAAAACAGCAAATTGGAGACGTTCATCGATTGAATAAGGAAAGGCGTCGACTTCATCTATAATAAGCACATCAAATGCATGTTTGTATCTCATCAACTGATGAGTTGTGGCGATCACTAGCGGTGCTATTTGGAACCTTTGAGGGCTTCCTCCATAAAGAACAGCTATTTTCATTCCTTGAAATGCTTTTTTAAGCCGCGGCTCTAGTTCAAGGACAACATCTGTTCTAGGTGTCGCAATGCAGACACTCATTCCTTGATGTAAGGCATATTCAATTCCGTAAAAGAGCACCTCTGTTTTCCCTGCCCCGCAAACTGCCCAGATGAGTAGGTCAGATTTGTTTTTTATCGCTTCGATCAATTTTTCGGACGCTCTTTTTTGTCCTTTAGACAGGTTTCCCTGCCATGTTAATTCCGTATGACATGTTTCTTCCATTTGTGGACCCGTCCATTCATAAAGAAAGCCACATTCCGTTGTTTTCCCCATCATGATGCATGATCTACAGTACACACAATCTTTTTGACACATGTCACACGGAGTGTGGGCAAAGTACCGCTTTTTTGATACACCACATCTACAGCAAGTAAGACCATTTGCTTTCCTCTCAATAGCAGGTGTTCGGATGACGAACCCTTTCTCCTCCAGCCAATCCAAATCGGACTGTGAGCATCTTGTTTCAGCGGTAAGCAGGTGGCGTGACTGCAGTTGCTGCCTTAGTTCCATTGCTTTGTCCATGTTCAATTTCACCAAACACCTTTCAACTGATGTTTGCCTATTATGCGCAAAGACATGACCTTTCGTCCAACAGCTAAAATAGAAAAACAAAACCCCTTTTCTATTAGAAAAGAGGTTTTTTAAGATTTATCTAATCACCCAGCCAAGAGCTATAGAGCCTTCGCCTAGATGAGTGCCAATCACGGCACCAAAGTAGCTTTTATAAAATTCAACATGAGGATACTTTTCTGATAAGTGCGCAATTAAGTCGTCTGCTTCTTCTTCTCTATTACCATGTATCAGTGTTGCTCTCATCGGGACACCACGTGATGCATCTTCGTCAAATAATTCAAAAATACGTGAAATGGCTTTTTTCCGTGTACGAATCTTCTCAAAAGGGACAATTAGCTTGTTGTCAAAATGCAGTATAGGCTTTACCTTTAAGAGGCTCCCAATAAAAGCCTGAGCACCATTTAATCTGCCGCCTCTTTGTAAATGAGTTAAATCGTCTACCATAAAATAAGCTCTCTGATTCTCTTTCAGATAATTGAGATGGGCTAACACTTCTTCTAGAGAAGCACCACCTTGGATTTTTTCAGCAGCTTCTATCGCATAAAAACCTTGCGCCATACAGCTAGTTTCTGTATCAAACGGATAAATATCAATCCCGTCAACTAGGTCATTTGCTGAGGCTGCACTATTATATGTTCCACTAATTCCGCTTGAAAGGTGAATACTAATCACGGCATCGTATGTTTCACTTAGTTTTTCATATAATTCTATTAACTCTCCGAAAGCAGGCTGAGAGGTGGTTGGAAGGTCTTTATGCTTTTTGACTTCTTCATAATATGTCTTCCAATCCATTTCTATTTCTTCACGGTATGATTCGCTGCCAAAAATGACATTAAGAGGGATCATATGGATATGATGTTTATCACGCAGCTCTTGTGGTATATAAGCAGTACTGTCTGTTACAACGGCTATTTTCATTCTTAAATACCTTCCTTATCCGTTAAGTTGCTCTTTTTTATTTTCAAAGAATGATCATTGTTATTCATTAGATTTATAATAGTAATCAAAAAAGCCTGCCTAATCAATAGGCAAGCCCGTTATATCCGAAAAAGACTCCTTATCTACCTATCATTTCTCTCCAGTTAACATGTGAGAGAACCAAAAACAGGCGAAAAAGGAGTACTTGTCCGGAACATTATCTCATTTCTACCCAGCCGTTTTTAATTGCTACAACAACAGCTTGTGTACGGTCGTTTACATTCATTTTTTGTAAAATGTTACTCACGTGGTTTTTGACTGTTTTCTCACTAATAAAGAGCGACTCACCAATTCCTCTATTGCTCTTTCCGTCAGCTAACATTTGAAGAACTTCGCACTCACGTCTCGTTAAGATATGAAGTGGTCTGCGAATTTCAGGATATACCTCGTGCTGCGGATGTGCTGAAACGCCACTAGTCGCTAGGCGTCGGAATTCATTTACTAAGTTATGAGTAACTTTCGGATGTAAATAAGATCCTCCGTCAGCTACGACTTTCACTGCTTCAATGAGCGTGTCTGCATCCATTTCTTTTAACAGGTAGCCTCTTGCCCCTGTTTTCAATGCATGTGTCACATAGTTTTCATCGTCATGAATAGATAGAATAATGACTTTTGATTCGGGATAAAGCTCAACTAGCTGCTTTGTAGCCTCTACACCATTTACATTCGGCATATTAATGTCCATAATGACAACATCCGGATGATAGTGTTCTACGATACGTGCAGCTTCGTCACCGTCGTCTCCTTCTGCAACTACTTCAAAAGTAGGTTCAAAATCTAAAATCCGTTTGACACCTTCACGGAATAATTGGTGATCATCAATAATTACAATATTTACTTTAGTCACAAGCTACGCCTCCCCATGTTTATTGTTCTACACCTGAACTTTATGGTCAATATGTCTTTTGTCTCTATTTTACAATTTTATTTTGCAATGTTAATGGCACGCGAATCATGATGAATGTCCCTAGACCTATTTTTGAGTCTATGGTCATTTTACCTTCCAGTAAGTCTACGCGTTCTTTCATGCCAAGTAAACCGAAGGATTTGTTTTTGTTTGTTTTCACATCTTTCATATCAAAGCCTTTTCCATCGTCTTTGATAATTAACGTGACAAAGTCTTTCGTCACTTCTACTTTTACAGAGATTTCTTCAGCTTCGGAATGCTTTAGTGAATTTGTGACAGCTTCTTGGGCTAGTCTAAACAGTGCCACTTCAAATTGAGAAGCAATTCTTTCGCTTTCTGTATCCCCTAGGCATTGGAACGTAATCTTGGTTTTTCCATCATACTCTTCGATTGTGTTTAAATATTTTCTTAGCGTCGGAATGAGACCCAAATCATCTAAAGCCATTGGTCTTAAATCATAAATGATTCTTCTCACTTCGTACAGAGCATTTCGCACATTCTGTCTGAGACTTCTAATTTCTTTAAAGCCTTCTTCTGTCCCACGGTCTCTGAAAATCCGTTCAATTAATTCGGAACGCATCATCACGTTTGCCAGCATCTGGGCCGGACCGTCATGAATTTCCCGGGACACCCTTTTGCGTTCTTCTTCTTGGGCTTCAATAATTCTTAGTCCAAAATCTTGTTTTGCCTGAGCATCTTCAAGTAACACGCCAACTTGGCGTAAGTCCTGATTGAGATAGTTGAGAACAACTGTGATCTGACTCACAAGCGTTTCAGAGCGTTCAATGACGTCTTGCAGGCTTAACAATCGTCTTTCCAGATCGTCTCTTCTTTCTCTCAGCTGCTTTTCGCGCTGCTGGATCATGGTGAGTTCCACTTGCAGATTATGTGCTTTTTCGTAGGCCTCCCGTATTTCTTCTTCGCTAAATTTGTTGAAGTTTCTGCTGACCTCAGATAAGCGATTTCTAGCATGTCTCGTATGGACTTCGAGTTTATCCCCAAAATCAATTACTTCGTTTACTTGCTGCTTGATTTGCTTCAGCTCTTCTACTAGGCTTTCATATTGTTGACGGGACTGTTCGCCTATCCTAAATACTTCGTCCTTGCTGCCATCAACTGTACTTAGCATTTTCATGATGATTGAATCCAATAATTTCGGATCCATTTTAGGTGTTGTCATGGCTTTTCCCTCCCGTAACAGTGATGTCATCTTTTTTTATTATAAATGTCATTGATCTGCATTTTATGTCGAATTATAATGAAAGAATGCGTATAAATCATGAAGTTTTTATGACGACCCTTTTTCCGCCCCTATCATCATAACAAAATACGCTGTAAAATTCTAAAACCAATGCAAATTTTCTCTAGTCTTACAATTTGCTTGTCAGGAGGGTAAGTCTTTTGCTGAATCGCTATCTTACAGTAAAAAGTCGTGGCGAGCATGAGATCGTCATTGAAAAATCACGTTTTATTTGTCATATACAGCGTGCTGTCTCAGAAGAAGAAGCACAAGCATTTATACAATCCATTAAAAAACAACATTGGAATGCCACACATAATTGTTCTGCCTATCTCATTGGAGAACATGACCTGATTCAAAAAGCGAATGATGATGGTGAACCAAGCGGTACAGCAGGTGTGCCAATGCTTGAAGTGTTAAAAAAACGGAAGCTGAAAGATACAGTCGTAGTGGTCACTCGTTATTTCGGCGGTATTAAGCTAGGCGCCGGTGGATTGATTCGTGCCTACGGAAAATCTGTATCAGAAGCCATCAACCATGTTGGTATGGTAGAACGCTGTTTAATGCGTACGATGCACACAACAATAGATTATACATGGCTTGGAAAGGTAGAGAATGAGCTTAGAGCCTCATCTTTTCAGCTAAAAGAAATTCATTATGCAGAAGATGTTATTTTTGAGACGTATGTAGAAGAAACACAAACAGAGCAGTTCATTGAATGGATGACTGAGCTGACAAATGGAAAGAGTGTTACAAAAGAAGGCGAACTGATTTATTTAGAAAAGGACATTGGTCCGATAAAGGAGACAGATGAATGGCACAACGAGTAAGAGTGCGTGTACGAAAGAAAAAGAGTAAGAAGAAGAAAATTTTCAAACGTATCCTGGTCTTATTTTTGCTTCTTATCATCTGCATGGGCGGATTTGCAGTATATAAAATAGTCAATACACTCCAGGCTGCTGACAAAACATATGATGAGCTAGACCGAGGAGAGAAATCGAAGCTTCGTGATGCGGTCATTGATATTAAGAAGAAACCTTTCTCTGTACTATTTGTCGGAATTGAGGATTATGCCACAGATGGTGATCATGGCCGTTCAGATTCACTCATTGTCGCAACGATTAACCCTCAAGACAAAACGATGAAAATGGTTAGTATCCCTCGTGACACACGCGTACAGCTTGCAAGTGACACGACAGGAAATAAAGAAAAGATCAATGCAGCATTTGCTAAAGGTGGAAAAGACGAGACGATTGAAACTGTCGAACAATTCTTGCATATTCCGATTGATAAATATGCAACCGTTGATTTTGACGGATTCAAGGATGTCATTGATGAAGTCGGCGGAATTGATATCGATGTTCCATTTGACTTCAATGAAAAAAGTGATGTGAAAAAATCGAAAAAGATTTACTTCAAAAAAGGCAATATGCATTTAAACGGGGAAGAAGCACTTGCTTACGCTCGAATGAGAAAACAAGATCCACGCGGTGATTTCGGACGTAATGATCGTCAGAAACAAATTTTACGCGCAATGATTGATCAAATGTCGAAGGCAAATAACATTGCGAACGTCGATAATATCGCTAAAGAAGTAAGTGATCACATTACGACCAACTTCCGTATCACAGAAGGTCTTGCACTTCAGCAAATCTACAGCGGATTTAAAGGAAACGACACAGAAACACTTTCTATTAAAGGGTCAGATCTTTATTTAGGACCAAATCGAACGTATTACTTTGAGCCAGATCAAACCAATCTAGCTAACGTACAAAATGAATTACGGACGCATTTAAAGCTTCCTGCTGAATCTTCGACTGAAACAGATTCACAAACCAATCCACCCTCTGGTGAAACAGGGTCAAGTGATACAGCTAATCCTTCGACCAGCACACCAGGACAATAATAAAAACAGCCCAGTTCCTAGGAACGGGCTGTTTTTTATTGTCTTTTGACCATTCGTTTATAGAATTTCGTAAATGGTTTGAACTCTTCGTTGACCAAACCCGTGACTTCCGCAATCACTTGCATAAACATTACCAGTAAAAAGATAATGATGAGCGATAACCAAATGGTCGCGCTTGTCAGCAAAATCGCACTTAAGCTAAAGACTAAGCCAATCATGTAAATGACGATGACCGCCATGCGATGGGACAAGCCAAAGGCCATTAGTCTATGATGAATATGAGATTTGTCTGGCGCTGAAATCGGCTGTTTGTTTAATATGCGTCTAATGATTGCAAAGGTCGTATCAAATATAGGAACACCTAGAATGATCACAGGAACAACAACACTAAACAAAGTGACACTTTTGTATAACCCTAAAAGTGACAGCACCGAGATCATATACCCTAAAAATAGCGAACCGGTATCCCCCATAAAAATCTTCGCCGGATGAAAGTTGTAAAAGAGAAAGCCGATCGTACTGCCAATGACGACAAGAGATAAAGAAAGAATCAGAATCTTATCAGCAGAAAATGCCATCACTGCAATCGTTGATAAACCGATGACAGAAATACCGGCAGCTAGTCCATCAAGGCCGTCAATTAAATTTATGGCATTTGTGATGCCGACAATCCATAGCACGGTGAGGGGATATGCCATCCAGCCTAACTCAATTCGATCTGTTAAAAAAGGAACAGAGAAAAAGTCCATTTTTAAGCCCGTGCTCACAATCAAACAAGCAACAAGAACTTGTACGAGAAATTTAAATTTTGCACTTAAATTATATTTATCATCAAATATACCTAAAATGACGATGAGTACGGCACCAACTGAAATTGCTGTAATTTTATTATGTAGAAACAGCCCGCCTGCTAATGCTCCAGCCGCTACCCCAATAAAAATTGCCAAACCACCCATTCGAGGCATTACTTTATCATGAACTTTTCGTTTATTCGGCTGGTCCACTGCACCAATCTTAATTGCAAACTTTTTGACGATTGGTGTCACAATTAAAACTGTAGCCAGAGAGACAAAAAACGCTAATAAGGCGCGTTCGTAATCCATAGGTCAGTCTCCTTCTAAATTGAAATCTGTATTTTGTATATTGGCCGCTCTTTCCATTATACAATTGAATAGAGGATGATCACAAGCTCCCCCGGTGAAGAAGAAACAAATAAAAACGCACAATCCCGAATGAATTATGCGTTTTCTTTAATATTCGTTAGTTCCACCATGTTTGTGAACAGCGCGTGCCAATCTTTTTTCTTCGCACGGCTTTGTCTTAGATGTCTATAGGTCGTGTCGTCTTTTTTGCTGATCACTTTCAGGCAGGCTTCTACGAAGAGCGCAGGATCATCGCCCTCTAAATATTCATACACATCCTTCTCTTTTAGCCTTTCCGTTGATGGGAGATTTAAACCGACAACCGGTATTCCAGCTGCTAAAAATTCATAGAGCTTGAGAGGGAACACCGCTTGATTGTAAGGGGATTGTTTGTATGGCATCATGCCTACATCAATCAGCTTCATATAAGCAGGTACTTCTTCTGGTGCAACAGCTCCTGTCCAAATCACATTTGGCCGTTTGAGTGCATGCTGAAAAGATGGATCTCCATTCGTTCCATCCGGACCGACAAATAAAAATGTCCAATCAGGCCGCATGCGAGCAGCTTCAGCCATCATGTCAAAATCGAGCTTTGGCTTGATTCCTCCGATAAAACCAAGCACGGTTCCTTCTCTTCCTTCCAGCACATCTTCTTTACACGGAAGATTGCTTTTCGCAAATACATCGTACTCGACGCCATTTTCCACAGTAAACACATCTTTCGGTTCTCCCATAAGACGTTTTTTGATTTGATCGTGTAAATATTGAGAAGAGCATGTAATGCTGTGTGCGTATTTAATGATTCGATTTTCTGCTTTGACAATGACACGCTGCCTCATATAAGAAAGAATGTTGTGTTTGCCGCTTATCGGCTCTCCCCACAGGTCACTGCAATCATAGACAATGTGTTTCCATTCAAATAAGGAAGATAAGAGCGGAAAGCCCGGAAACGTATACCATAAACAAACAGCAATCCCCTTCTTTTCCTCCTGCCGCAAATGTTCAAGAAGAGGGGACAATTTATGAATATAGAACATGTCTTGATATCGGCCAAAGCGAAATAATTTACTCTTGAGCACATCAGGAATGGTCAATTGCTTCATTCGATCTGTTATGGGCTGAAAGGGAGCTGTATGACGAGATGATGACGGGCATACCCAGATGACCTCTTTTGTTTCTGGATCAGATGCTAGAAATTCGGCCAGCCGATGCCGTCTGTACCTCAGTCCGTCCTGTCCCCATTCTCCCGTCGCTACGACAACATGTATGATCGAGTCTGCTTTCACCTTTATCACCTTTTTTCCCTTCTGTTTATAAGCGCTTCTTCACAGCATTTGTCGCATAGTGCATAAAACACCAGGACGCTTTGACAAAATGAAGCTGCTCAATTTCTCTGTAGACAAACCACGTTTTTTTCGCTGCTTTCCACTTGTTACTAGAGATGGAGTTCCCAACGATGCGATATTCACTGAGCGGTTCGCTCATACCATAGGCTGTAAATCCTCTTTTTAATATAGACAGCCATGTAGCTAAATCCTGCCTTGTGCGAATGTTCGGCATTTCCACATGTCCTACCTTTTTAAGATCAAGCATGACCGTTAAACAGCCGATAATGGTATTTTTCAAGGCTTCATTATAATCTAATTTCGCTGGCGCAGTGACGGTTTTTTCTAACGGTTCTCCATTTTCTGCAATGATGTCATATGCCGTAAATGTAAAGGCATAATCATTTGTCAGCATGAAGTCTACCTGTTTTTCAAGCTTCGTCTCTTTCCACTTATCATCGCTGTCTAAAAAAGCAATAAAGCGCCCTTTTGCCTGGTTGATGGCTGCGTTTCTAGCAATGGCGGCTCCCCCATTTTCCTCTAAATAAATGACGTTGATTCTGTCGTCCGCTTGACTTAAATCCCCTAATAGCTTTCTCGTTCCATCTGTAGAACAATCATCTGCAATGATCAGCTCCCAATTGGAATAGGTTTGGGCAAGGACGGAATGAACTGTATCCGTTAAATAACGTTCCGCATTATACGCCGGTGTAATGATGGATACTAACGGTTGATTGTTCACCTAAGACTCATCTCCAGTTCATCATTAAGATTCTTTGAACACTTCGGGTAAGACCACAAACATGAGCGAGATGCTAAAGCCAATGACAAGCCCAAGCAGTGCACGTTTTTTGGCTGACATGCCTTTATTGCCCTCATCAAGTACTTGTGCAGGATCGACAATCTTTGCCTGCTTCATTCCAAGCTTTGTCGACTCCAATTCATATAAGAATCGTTCTTTATCGACTTTGGAATCATTGCTGACAGATTCGTCTTCAAGAGCAGCTAATCTACTTTCAATCACCTGCTGCCTTTTTGTAAATAATGCTTTGTCTTGCTTAAGAAATGTCTCCGACACCTGCTTCACGACAGCCAAAGCGCGATCCTTATCGGCATCTGTGAAAGACAGCTGTAATTGTGTATCTGATTGATTGGTAAGGATGAGACGGGTTTTCACATCCTGCCTTTCTTCTTCTTTGACATCACTGAGTGCTTCGTTTAGAAATGCATCGCTTTTTAATAGAGATGTCACTTCTGCCATATTGTTATACACCCCATCATCATATTTACCAAGAGTGAGGGTAACAGCAGCTGTGTAACTGGACTGCTGCGTAGTTCCTTTAGCAAAAAAGAAACCAAAGGCGCCTAATATGACAGGCAGCAGGATGAGCCATACGATGTACTTTTTGATTCGCTTCCCTATCCTAGATATGAAACCAGACATGTTCATTCTCCCAACATTGACGTATTTGCTCTTTCACTAGTGTAGCCATACACACGTAGCATCACACACGGTTTACCACAGCTTGAGTCGTTGTTTGTTTTTCAACATATTCACCGCTGCGATCACCAGTCCTAAAAATACCCAGTGGAAATATAAATTCGAGACGGAGCTAGGACTGATACTTGAAACGAGAAAGCTCAGCATGGCTGCAAACAACCCTTCAATGATCATTTTTGCAGATCTTGTGTCAGCCCATTGGTATTGTTTGTACAGTGTGAACATGAGATAGGCGTATACTGAGATATAGCCCAGCATGACCGCTAACCCAAAGTTCGTCATCAATTCCAGCAGCCAATTGTGCACTTCTACGACCTGGTCTGTATCAAAGATCGAAAAGTGAGCTAAGTAGTAAGACACATTCCCCGCTCCAACCCCGAATCCGTATGAATTCGTAAAGAAGTGCCAAGCATTTTTGATCAAATTCGCTCTCGCGATGTTAGACGGGAGTGGTTCACTAAAAGAATGCGCGACCTGAGAAGCGAGAAACAAGTCATAAAAGACCGAATAAATCTTGGCTGAAAAGACAGCGATACAGATAACAACAAGTCCGCCTGCTGCAATGATTGACCACTTTTTGAGAAATCGCGGCAGCAGCAGCCACACATAGAGCGCCACTCCTGCAAATATGCCAAGCAGACTGGCTCGGGATTCGGTTAACAATATGAGATACAGTGCGGCGATTGCCCCTAATAATCCAAACGCTTTGATATAACCGTTTTTCATTTGACGCATGCACGCTAGATATAAAAAGAAACTAATCGATAAAAACGTCGCAAAGTCATTTTGATTAAAAAAGACAGATGTAGGATAGTGCTGTTTATACGCTGGTCCTAGATACAATGAGGTATTCGGTAAATGGTTCAATGTAAAGTGATTATAGAACCCAATCCCCATCACAAACACAGTCATGACCAGCCAAATGCTATAAAAGGTCACCACTTGATCCATTCGCTGAATGAACATGACGACAAGAAAGACAAACCCCATCCCCATTGCAAGCAGGGACATATATTTCAGGCCGTCTGTGACCGAATGAGCCCAAAGCAGTGAGATGAGCCCGTAAAGAAACCATGCAGCGAAAAAACCAAGAATTCCTTTGACACGAATCTGCTGCCACTGCGATATGTACGTCCCCTTATCTCTCATCCGCCATATGAATAAAGCAAAGACGGCGATAAGCATAATACGGTAGAGAAAAAGACTAAAGAATCCGGCACTAATAGAAAAGAAAGCGTTGTTGAGAAAAGTCAATGCAATCAAAAGATAGATGGCTGACATGAAGATTTGCTCACCATTCATGTATAGCTTCATCAACACGAGAGCAGCCGACAGGATCAAAAGTATAACCGGAACAGCCACCATCTTCTTTAACCCGACGGGCTGGGCGGTTGCCATTTGTACAAGCCCGATCCCTGCTGCAAACAAAATACATCCAATCATGATTTGCCATGCTGTTTGTTTCACACTCATACCCATTTTCCTCCTAAGCAACCCATCCGATTTGAGGGATTAAGCCTTGACTTCCTGTTCATAGTAGGAAATGGTACGAGCCAAACCTTCCTGTAAACTCACAACAGGCTCCCATGCTAAGACTTGTTTCGTTTCCTCATTTGCCAATGTACTATGCACAATATCTCCTGCACGCTGCGGCTTGTAAATTGGTTCAAGATGCGATCTCGTCACCCGCTTCATCGTTTGAAACAGCTCATTCACAGTGATCGAATCACCACATGAAATATTTAAACAAACGTTTGATTGAGCTGTTAAAGCCGCAACATTCGCTGCTGCTAGATCACCTACATAAATGAAATCTCTTGTTTGTTCCCCGTCTCCGAAAATGAAAGGAGCCTCATCTTTTGCAAACTTATCAGAGAAAATAGAGACAACTCCGCCTTCGCCAAGTGCGTCTTGTCGCGGACCATAAACATTGCTGTACCGAAGAATACAATAGTCCACATCATACAGTGATTTTGCCATTTCTAAGTATCGCTCTACTGTGAGTTTCGATAACCCATAAGGCGAACCAGGCTTTAGCCGGTGAGCGGTGTCTACTGGCAGATACACTGGATCTCCATAGACAGCTGCTGATGAGGCAAATACCACTTTCTTGACACCAGCCTCTGAAGCCGCTTTGATTACATGCAGAGATCCTTTAATATTCACTTCTTCGTCATAAACGAAATTCTGAACGGAAACGGCTACACTCACCTGTGCTGCAAGGTGAATGATATAATCCGGTCTCATTTGTTTGATCAAATCAACCGTTTCTGATTTTGTGACATCTGCCTCAATGCATTGAACGGAAAGATGGGCAATATTTTCCCGAGATCCAGTTGAAAAGTTATCAAGAACGATGGGCTCGTAGCCTTTTTCTAGTAAAGCCTCTACCGTGTGTGATCCAATAAATCCGCTTCCCCCAGTAACCAATACTTTCTTCATCCAAGCTCCCCCTGTTATTGTGCCTTTGATACCAATTCTGCTTCCCATACGCCCGGGCGGCCGATAGACTGGTAAATAAATCCTCTCTCTTTCATTTCTGCTGGATCAAACAAATTCCTTCCATCAATTACAATCGGTGAACGAAGCAGCTGCTTGATCTGATCTTTATCCATCTTCTGTACGTCATCCCATTCTGTTAGGATGAGACAAGCATCCGTATCTTTTACTGTTTCATACAGGTCATTACTGAAGACAGCCTGCGGGCCAAGCTCTCGTTCTGCTTCTACATAAGCAATCGGATCATAGGCCTTCACAAAAGCACCCAGCTCTCTCAGCATGGGGATAATGTCTAATGCAGGCGCAGAACGCATATCATTTGTATTCGGCTTGAATGCGAGACCTAAGACAGAGATGGTTTTTCCTCTAATATCACCGAATACACTCATCAGTTTGCTGACAAGGTGAGCTCTTTGGTGATTGTTCGTTTCAATCACGGACTCGATCAGCTTGAACCGGTAGCCGGCTGTTTCGGCAATTTTGAGAAGAGCCATCGTGTCTTTCGGGAAACAAGAACCCCCAAATCCAATGCCCGCTTTTAAAAATTTATGCCCGATGCGGCTGTCTAATCCAACTCCTTCGCTGACTTTTTCAACATCAGCGCCCACCCGCTCGCAAATATTTGCAATGTCATTGATGAATGAGATTTTTGTGGCAAGCATGGCATTTGCAGCATACTTAATCATTTCAGCACTTTCTAAGTTGGTCTCCACAACCTCTGTTTGAAACGGATCATGCAATCTTTTGATGATGGTTGACGCATGGGTGCTTGTCGAGCCTATTACTGCCCGCTCCATATTCATCGTGTCTTGGATTGCAGAGCCTTCTCTGAGGAACTCTGGATTGGATACGACATCAAAAGGATATTTACTGCGGGATGCTTTTTCGACAATGGCTTGAACGAGCCGGCCTGTTCCAACGGGCACTGTGCTTTTATTGACGATGATTTTATAGCCATTTAGATGTTCACCAATTGTTTGAGCGACGGCTTTCACGAACGTTAAATCTGCTTCCCCCTGTGCTGTCATCGGTGTCCCTACAGCAATATAGATAATCTCTGATTCCCTGATAGCGGCAGGAATATTGGTTGTAAAAAACAGTCTTCCTTCCTCCGTATTCTTTTCAATCAATTCCTTTAAACCCGGTTCATAAATGGGAACGACACCACTTTTTAAGCTGTTGATTTTTGATTCATCGATGTCACAGCAGATGACACGATTTCCGATATCAGCAAAACAAGTACCCGATACTAACCCGACATACCCTGTTCCAATCACAGCAATTTTCTTCAACATTTTTCATCCTCTCAGTAAAAGCATATTGTCCGTTCCAAGCTGTTTATCTATCTATCATTCTTTGCACATTTCATCTTGTTTAAACGATGGATATTGATTGATTAAGCACCTTTTCATATTGCTGTATGAGATGCTTCGCATTATTTGCTGATGAATATTCTGTATGAACGATTTGATGAAGATCGTTCTTCACTTGCTCATTCCATCTGTTTTCATAAAGATAGGCGTGAATGGCCTCTTTTAACTGATTCGTCGAACGCGGATCAACGAGCAGGTGTTGATAGCTAGAAAATAAAGATGGAAGACCACCGACTCGTGTCGCAATGACAGGTACTTTTAAAGCAAGCGCCTCTAGGACGACGGTAGGCATTCCTTCACTATAGGAAGGAAGTGCAAACAGATCAGCTGCCATTAAGTAGTCTTTCACCTGCTCATTCGGCACCTGTCCTGGGAGTACAATGGATGCTCCAGCCCGTTCTTCCACCCCCTTTGCAAGGGGGCCTTTTCCAACAAAGACTGCTTTCACACCCTCCATGCCGCTGACAGCATCAGCTAATTCAAGTAAGCCCTTCTCTTTGACTAATCGCCCGACGAAGACAACGAGCTTGTCGTGAAGGGGTAAGCCTAACTTTTTCCTGATGCCTTGTTGATCTTCTTCCGTTTTAGAAAATGACTGAAGCGGAATACCGAGCGGGAGACATTGCGCTTCCACCTTTGTCATGTCATTTGTCTTTTTAGCAAGCTCCTCGCTCACCGTCAGAACAGCAGATGCCTGTTTCACCGCCGTTTCAAAGGCTGCATGTGCCCCTTTGCTATAGCCTGGATACACGTTCACATCACTGCCATGTAAGGTCAAAAGATAAGGAATTTGCGTTTCTTTCTGAATCACAGCCGCCGCTCCGCCAGACGGCATCGCAAAGTGCGCATGGATAAAATCTGGTGACAGCTGATAACGCTGCATGGCGCCTAGAACAGAAGCCGCTATTCGTTTACTCGGCTGTGCCCATTTCAGCTGTCCAGGGATCGCTGTATAGGGCGGCCTGTATACTGTCACTCCGTTTCTTACTTCCTGTTCGGGCATATCTTTTTTCTGCCGATAGGCCGCCTTCAGCATCCGCAAAACCGGTAAATTTACTGGATTGGGACAAATGACAGTCACTTGTATTCCTTGTTTGAGCAGCTCCTGCACTTGCGTTTCATGGAATACGCCTTCACTTGGATGTTTTTCACTAGGATATACACTTGTCAGCCATAGCACCTTCATGACGAACGACCTCTTCTCAATAATTTACCTGCCACCTGCGGATACATTTTGATGAACAGCAAGCCATACAGTGCAGCACTGACACAAATCGTCAATCCTAATTGAAGTAAAATATCCGCTGACGTCAGCTTCATGCCTTGATGCAAGAAAACCGCACAGGCGGCCATCAACAGCGTCATGACAGCAGGCTTTCCAAGTGATTTTAAATACACCTTCATATCAAGCTGAATGACATACGCCATGAGCCACCTGCCGACAATAAAGTTGAGCAGACTGACACCTGAGTAAACCCAAGCTACTGTGAGCAGACTGCCTGTGCTGACACCTGCATATAAGGCGCATCCATACACGATGAGCATCCCCGTATCCCAATAAAAGGCTAAGTCCGCTCTCCCTTTGGCAAGAAGTATTGAACCGTTTGGATTCATCAGCACACGCAGAAGGCCGACAATGCACAAAATGTTAAGAACCGGAACGGCTACGAGCCATTTCTCTCCAAACACTACTTCTATAAAGCTATCTGATACGGCAGCAAGACCGATTAATAATGGAAAACTAATTAATGCGAGCATATTCGTCATACTGAGGAAGCCCTCTCGCAGCATGGAGTGATCACGCTGACTTTTTGCGAAAACAGGGAAAGCCACTCTCGTCACGATTGGGTTAATCTTCAGCACCGGGATCGTTACAATTTGATACGCCAAGCTGTAAATACCTAATGCTTCTGCTCCAAGAAACCGGCCGATTAAAATCATGTCTATGTTCGATCCTGCTCGATTGACCAGTCTGGATGCGAGCTGGAATGCACCAAATGAGAAAAATTCTTTCACTTCCCCTAATGCAAAAACAGGTGCTGGGCGCCACTTCTTCCAATAAGCTGCGGCATACATAAGCCCTTTTCCTGATTGCAGCAGCACTTGAGAAATGACATAGGCCACAATCGGATTGATGAAAAAGGCCAGAACGAGTAAAACAAACAGCGATATCATGGTTGCAATGGCTTCAATGGTACTTAATGTTTTAAAGGCTAAGTCCTTTTGCATCATGTATTGGTATTGCTGGCCAATTGGTGCAATCAGAAACATGATGGATAATAGTTTGAGCAAACCCTCCAGCTCTGGCCGGTTATAAAAGGCGGCAATCATTGGGCTTACTAGAATGAGTAAACAGAATAAGACAATTCCAGTGAGCAAATTGATCCAATATAATGTAGATAATTGACGTTCTGTTGTTTGTTCCTTTTGGATGATCGCTGCCCCAATCCCTAGATCAAGTAAAATCTGCGTAAATATTGTGACAGTTGTGATCATGCCAACGAGTCCAAACTCCTTCAGTGACATCACGTTCCCTAAAAAAGCGAACTGTGCGATTTGGATAATCGTAATGATGAATGCGGACAAGCTTGTCCATTTTGCCCCGCCTAGTATGCGTTTTTTCATACTTGCCATTTCTCTTCCCTACTTTACTTATCTGGCTCCGTCACCCGTCATGATGACTTTTAACGTTTTTACCATAATCTTCGTGTCGAGAGAAAATGTCAAGTTTTGAATATACTGTAAGTCGTGTGTTAATTTTTCACTCGGACTCATTTCATATCCTCCATTTACTTGAGCAAGACCTGTCAGTCCCGGCTTTACTGCTAATCTTTTCGTAAAACCTGGAATCGTCCGATTAAATTCTGCGGTAAACATCGGTCTTTCCGGCCGCGGACCTACGATACTCATTTCTCCTTTTAACACGTTGATAAATTGCGGGAGTTCATCGATTCTTGTTTTACGAATGAAGGCTCCCACTTTGGTGATACGCGGGTCATTTTTTTGTGCCCATTTCGCTCCTCCGCTTTCAGCGTCGGTTCTCATCGATCTGAGCTTCCATAATTTAAAGTAAACACCGTCTTTCCCTACCCTCTCCTGCATATAAAAGGCTGGTCCCGGTGTTTCCAGCTTAATCAAGAGAGCAAACAGCAAAATGATCGGCGTACTCAACATCAATCCGATGAACGAGAACATTAAATCTATGAAACGTTTTGCAAATAAATAACGAACCATATGTTCTGTTAAGGCAAAAGAGTGGTTTCGTCTCACTTCATATTCTCTATAAAGATTCATCGCTTTCTCTGCACTCACTGACCTGCACCTCACCATCTAAAGTAGTTGTTGTGTAAAGAGATGTTCTATGAAAGTCAGTTTATCAGAGCAACATTAAGCAAATGTAAATGCGCTGTTAAGTCTTGTAAAACTGTGTTAAGAATGTGCACTTATATAAAGTTATGCCCTTTTCAACGTAAAAAAGACCCGCAATTCTGCGGGTCTTTGGGTCTTTTCTTTATTTTGCTTTGACGGATTCGATGGTTTTTAATCGAAGGGTTCCGTTTGCATCTTTTGTATAGGTTACTTTCACTTTTGATTCTTCTTTTAAGCTGTTCACTTGTTTAGAAAACGCATTTCCGAACTGAATAGCTACTTCTTTGCCATCAATGTTCACAGCAATGGTATGTCCATCAGCCAAACCGACATATGTGCCTTCTTTGGTGACTTCATTTTTCTTATTTGTTGTTGATTCTTTCTTTGTTTTAGAATCAGCTTTTGATTGATCCTTAGCAGGTTCTTCTTTTGTGATTTCTTTACTTGAGCTGTCTTTTGCCGCTTCATCAGATTGACCAGCTTGCTCTTCTTTTTGAGCAGCTGTTTCTTTGCTTTGATCATCTGCTTTTTCATTAGATGACTGATCTTCTGTTTTTTCCTCTGAAGCATTTTCTTTCTTTTGATCAGCCGCTTCGGTTGTTTCCTTTTTGCTGTCATCCTTATTGTTGTCGCTTGATTGATTTGTTGTGCCGCATGCTGTAAGTACTACACCTAGAAGCAATACTAGAAACGGCATTGTGATTAATTTTTTCAAGATCGTCACCTCTTCATGATTTGTCGATTTGCTGTCGCTTGAAGATTCATGCGTAAACCATTCACCTTCTATGTTTCAATTATAACAAAGATAACCAAAAATGAAATGTATTTTTAACTTGACACATTATTGATTACCCGATCACTTCATAGACTTTTGAAAAAAGGCTGCCGAGAGACGTTCTCGAGCAGCCTAAGAGGAGTATCTGAGGCACCCCTCATGTTTGTATTTTCTTATCTAAAGTAACCTGACACACCGCTTGAAATGCCTGACGCTAAACGATCTTTATACGTAGCAGATTTCAAGATGTTTGAATCAACTGGACTGGACACAAAACCAGTTTCTAAAAGAACACTCGGCATTTTAGAATATTTAATCACGTAGAATCCAGCTGTTTTCACACCACGGTCTCTTGTACCAAGTGCACTGACCATTTTAGGCTGAATGTTTTGCGCAAGCTTCAAGCTGTTTGCAGACGCATAGGTTTTGTCATAATACGTTTCTGTTCCGTTTGCACTGCTGTTATCATTTGAGTTGGCATGGACACTAATGAAGATATCTGCTTTCGCATTCGCACCTTTGCTCACTCGTGTTTGAAGACTGTCAAATGTGTCTGATGTTCTTGACATGGTAACAAGTGCACCAGCGTTGTTTAATTTCGTATTTAAACGTTTTGCTACATCTAAATTCAAGTTCTTTTCATATAAACCGTAGCCTACAGCTCCTGAATCATGTGCACCATGACCTGGATCAATGAATACTTTTTTCCCGACGACAGGATTTTTTAATTGATTCACAACAGTTGGTGTCACCGTATTTGTACTGCCTACGACAGTAAATTTGGTGATTTTTTTACTGCTGATTGTTGCTCTTGTTACTTTTGGTAATGTCTTTTCATTCGTTAGAAGCAATGCTTTGTTTTGCTTCGCTGCGATCCCTGCAGCAGAAGATGAAGTGGCATAGCCAAATCCTCTTCCTACATAGGTATTATACGTGCTCATATTATACTTTTTCACAATATTAGCGGCAACGTCATAACGAGTGGAGCCTTTGATTCGTGTTGGAGATTTCAATTGATTATAAGCTGCTTTTGTGACGTAATTTTCTCCGCCGACTACAATGGTTTGTTTGACATTGCTTGCTTTTGCAACAGAAGCGATTTCAGAACGAAGTCCCTTTTTATCTGTGTAGAGAATCGGGAATCCTTTTTGTGCTGCTACCGGTGCAATTGCAATCCCATGAGCATAGAAGGAACCTTCAACGACAACGACGCCTGCTGGCTTTTTCATTTTTTTCGCGATATTTGCAGATAGCTCATATCGATTTTTCCCTGAAATACGTTGTGTAGAGATGCCCATTTTCTTCACTTCGTTGACTACGTTGTTTGACACACTTGATGTACTGCCTAAAACGATAACTGTCTTTGTTTTTAAAGCCTTTAGGGCTTTTTTCGTATCACCCGAAAGACTCTTACTGTTTGTATAAAGAACTGGTCCATTTTTTTGGTGTGCAAGTGGAATCCCTGCTGTTGCATCTGCATACGCAGTTTTCCCTACTAAAACGACTGTACTTGCAGTTCCCCATCCCTTTTTCGCTACGTTTGCTGCTACAGCATATCTGCTCCCGCCATCAATTCGTGAGACGGAATTATCTGCTGAAGCTGTCGGAACAATAACGAAAATGGCGATAAGGCTGAGGATGGCTGTTTTCATGATTGAGCGCATCATCTATGTCCTCCTTTAACCCTTTAATAGTTTGTTAGTTTTGTACCTGGATAGTAGAACGAAAGTATGGAAGAATATGAGTTTCCAGATTCTGCTCTAGCTTTGGCTCCGTATTGGCTCATGCCAATGCCGTGACCATATCCTTTTCCTGAAATCGTAAAGTCATTTGTATTGTTTTTGACAGACGCAAATGTGCTTTTCACCTTTGTTGCGCCCATGACGGATCTAAACTCGGTCATCTTCATACTTGCCGTTGTGCTTTTGTTTACTGCATACGTGCCTGTTTTATTTTTCAGATGATATGTCAGCTTGATCGATACCGTCTTCGCACGCTGGCCTTTTGTTTTTCCTGAGAATGTCAGGCTTGAGATGGATGCAATCTTCATATCAGATGCAGCTGTTTCTTTGTTTTTGAGCAGCCATGATTTGAGACCAGCAAGGTCCGCTGCATTTGTCTCTTTTGTCTTAGACCACTGAGATGCTGCTGTGCTAGCAGTCAATGTTGTGCCTAGTTGTTTTTTAGAGAGTTTTAGTGTCCATGCATTGACCGGATCTTTTGTATCCTTTTTGGCCACTAAGTACGGCAGTGCATTTGCCCACACTTCTTCACTTGCCTCTGTATAACCGCCATTACTAGAATAATAGGTTGCTGAAATGAGCTGATTGTTGTATTTCAGTACCTTCCCTTTTGTGGCATCGACAGCTTTTGTCGAATTCGTGTACCAGTTATATCCTCCATATACTTGGAAGGCAGTTGTATCAGGTACGACTTTTCCAATACTTTTCACTGAATACGTTCTAGCGGCAACTGCCTGTGCTTTTAGCGCTTCAACATGCCAGCTTGCAGGCATTTCATTTGGTACTACGCCTTTTAGATAGTCTTCAAATGGAATATTTTCGAGAGTCGGCCTGATATAGCCTGATTCAATTGCAAAGTTGACGCTGCCTAAGTACGGCTTCCCTGCAATTTGAAGGACATTTTTCGTTGAATATTTCTCAGGAACAACTCTTACTGTGTTATACGTCTTTATGCCTTTTAATGAAATTTTTCCGTTAGAAATATTCAATTGGTAGTTTTGATTTTTTTTCAGATAGACTTGTTTAGCTAATGAGTTTTTCAAGCTATCTTTAATCGCACTTGTGCTACCAGCAAGGTGATAAGCATATGTACCCTTTTGTTTCAGCAGTGCTTTTAGTGACGCTGTGACAGAATCTGGTTTCACATACACAACGGTACTGTTAGACTTTGCAGCCAATTGAGACAGCGGCATAGCATAAATATAGCTAGAGGCTTTTGCCAAATAAACTTTATCTGCATTGATATTTAATTTCTTAATAATATTCACAGATAGTTCATAGCGATTGGCACCACTGATTCTTGTCACCTGTGATGTTTTTTTAATTTGATTCTCTACTTTTTGTCCCGTACTTTTCGTACTGCCGATGATGATGACTTTACTTGGCAGCTTGTAAGACGGAATGGAATCTTTTTTTGTTAACAGGATTGGATATCCCTTTCTCGATGCATAGGATGCAATCGCAATCCCATTCATAAATGAGTTTCCGCCGACAACGACAGCTTGCTTATAGTTACCCATTTCTTTAGCGATTTTTTGAGAGATTTCAAACTTGTCTTTTCCACTAATACGTCTGACTTTGCCATACTTTTTAATAGATTTCTCAGCAGCTGTGGAAATACTTTTCGTGTTACCGATGATCAGGATGTTATCCGGCTTCATTTTCTTCAGCTGGTTTTCAGTTGTTTTTGTCAGTCTTTCAATGTTCGTATACAAAATGGGTGCGCCTAGTTTGTAAGCTAACGGTGATACAGAAATGGCGTGATCAAATGCATCACGGCTCACAATGACAACAGTTGATGGATTCTTCCAGCCGGCAGACGCGATGCTATTAGCAACTTCGTATCGATTTTTGCCATCATATCTTTTCGTGACAGCCACATTCGATCCTGACAGCTTGTATTCTCCAGCTGTGGATAGATCCATCGTTTTTTTATTTCCGATATAATTAGACAATTTCACTGAAATTGTCGAGCTAGCCATGGCAGACTGAAAGGGTGCGACTAGTAGAGTCAGTGTCATGAGAACAATAAGTGTAACGCCTGTTTTCTTCAATTTTGTTCATCCCGCCCATCTTTTTTACTTCTGTTTTTCAATCTTTTGAATTTCCTTTTGACCACTGTCATTGATAAAGTAAGAGATTTCTACTGTGTCTCCTGGTTTGAATTCATTTAACACATCTTTAAAATTATCCGTAAATTCATAGCTTAAGGTCGTATTCACTTTTTTCACTTCGACTGTATGTGCATCAGCCATTCCAATAAATTCAGCTTTTTCTTCCAGCACCTGAGGAGTTGAACTGCTTGTCTTGTTTTCTCCCGAGGACTGCTCAGCCGTTCCACATGCTGTGAGCACGATACCAAGTAGTAGTATTAAGAACGGTAAAACGACGATTTTCTTCATTTTTTTCACCTCATGTCTTTGTATCGTCTTATAACTTAATATTTTAAGGTAAATTTAAGGTTTTTTGAAACCTTTTTTTTGTTACAACGTCTATATCTAGGTTCAGAGTAAAAAAATAACTTGTTTATCAAGATTCGTAAACCTATAATCATGGAAGAATCATAGAAAAGGTGAGGGACATTATGAGAGCTGAAAGAAAACGAAAGAAAAAAAAGGTTCTTTGGATTGTTTTATCGATTATTGGCTTATTCGTATTAGCAACTGGCGGATATGCATATCATCTTTGGAATACAGCAGCATCAACCGTGGCAGGCATTCAGGAGAATTTAAAGAAGTCAGATAAGCGTGACAAAGATGTCGATTTAAATAAGAAAGACCCGATTTCTATTTTAGTCATGGGTGTTGACGAAAGAAAAAATGACCGAGGCCGTGCGGATACATTAATATACATGACCGTTAACCCAAAAACCAAAACGACCGAGATGGTGAGTATCCCGCGTGATACGTATACAAAAATTGTCGGAAAAGGCACAATGGATAAAATCAACCACTCCTATGCATTCGGCGGCACACAAATGGCAGCAGATACAGTAGAGGAATTGCTTGATGTACCTGTTGATTACTTTGTGAAAGTCAATATGGAAAGCTTTAAGGATATTGTCGATACACTAGGCGGCATTACAGTTAACAGCACATTTGCTTTCAGCTATGACGGCCATTCATTTGGTACAGGAGAAATTAATCTAAATGGTGATCAAGCCCTTGCCTACACAAGAATGAGAAAGCAAGATCCAAAGGGTGACTTTGGACGTCAGCAAAGGCAGCGCCAAGTCATTGAAGGCATCATTGCAAAAGGGGCAAACATTTCATCTATTACGAAGTTCGGCGATATGTTCAAAGTCGTGGAAAACAATATGAAAACCAACATGTCATTTGATGATATGTGGACGATGATGAATGACTACCGTGATGCAAGACAGCGTGTGGAGCAGCACGAGCTGAAAGGAACAGGTGCACGCATCAATAACATCTATTATTATCAGCTTGATGATAATAGTTTGGCTAAAGTGAAGAAGGAATTGAAGGAAAGTTTGGAGCAGTAAAAAAGAAGACTACATGACTGTAGTCTTCTCAGATTGTAGAGAAACTCATGTTTTTCTACAATCTTTTTTATTTTCATCGTAATTATGATGGATGGGATTTAATGAAAAAGGCCTCCCACACACCTAGCCTAGCTTCGCTAGGTGTGTGGCAATCTTCTTCATGTTCTGGCACGCAGCTGTGAGGAGAACTTGCTCACTCACGTTTTGTTTTCCCCTCAACCGGCAGTAGCGAAGCCCGTGCAGTTGTTTTGAATCTGCAAAGCTTCGCTCTATTTTTTCTTTTCTTTTTTTATATAGCTCTTTTCCAGAGGCAGACAGACGATTTTGTCTGATCTTTTCTTTGTGTTCCTCCCATACATGTCTTGAGATCACTTTTTGATGATTTTTCGATCTTGTACAGCTCTCAAGGAAAGGACACGATACGCATTTTTTAGGGTCTGATTTGTAGAACCTATAACCTTTTCGATCAGTTGTCGTATATAATAGCTTCTCGCCATTTGGGCATATGTAGTGATCAGATTCAGAATCATACTGAAATTTCCACTTCTCAAATAATCCTCTTGTTGGATGAAAGCGTCTATGTGCGATGACACCAAAAATATGGCGATCCGATAAACCTTTACAGATTGAGGTTGTCAAATAACCAGAATCAAGGGCAACAGCTTCTACTTGAAAACCAAATCGGGCGATTTGGTGATCCAATCGATCAAGATACGGAATAGAATCATGGATATTGCCGGACGTGACATGGGCATCCGTGATGATATTGTACTTCATATCCGTTGTACGGTGGTCTAGGTAGAAAAAGCCTTCCGGTTTATTTTCACGATAAAGATAGCCACTCTCAGGGTCAGTCATACTTTGACGAATGTCTTTTTTCGTTTTCACCTCCTCTTTTACCTTTAAGGGCTTTTTTCCGTGTGCCACCCGATCTTCTTGATCGCTTCTTCTAATTCATTTATATAGTTCTGGGTATCTTGTTCAATCGTTTTTCTCGTATATTTATGTTTATTGGCATTGGCTTTAAGATGAGTTGAATCAGTAAAAAGAACGCGGCCTCCTACCATATCATGATTGATGGCTTGAAGCACAATTTCATCAAAAATATCTTGAAAAATCGTTGTATCTTTGAATCGAGTACGACGATTCCAGCTAATGGTCGAGTGATGAGGAACGGGGTCATTGATGTTCAAACCTAAAAACCATCTATACGCCATGTTATAGTAAATTTCTTTTTCAAGTTGTCTTTCAGAACGGATACCGTACAGGTATCCGATAAACATCATTTTGAACAAAATAAGTGGATCAAGAGAAGGGCGACCTTTATTCTCACTATAATACGGTTTTACTTTATCTACGATAAATGAAAAATCAATGTACTGATCAATTTTACGAAGCAGGTGATCCTCTTCGACCAGTTGATCTAGCAATACAAATTCGGCTTCGTGCTGAGAAGAATTTCTAGTGTGGAACATGAGAAAAACACCTTCCTTAAGTGGGTTTTTCTCTATTATAAAATGAGGAGATGGAAAGTTTAAGGAAAAAATAAAGCTGTCGAGATTTTCTCGACAGCCTGAGAAGACTACATGACTGTAGTCTTCTTTTTTTATGATTTGAATGGGGCAGGTTTTTCTTCACTTAATCCAAATCGATGGAGGAGCTCTTCGACAATTCGTCTCGAGGCTTGTCCGTCACCATAAGGGTTAGACGCCTTCGACATATTGTCATACTCTTTCTGATCTACTAGCAGCTCTTTTGCCATTTTGTAAATGGTCTCTTCATCTGTACCTGCAAGCTTAAGCGTGCCGGCTTTCACGCCTTCTGGACGTTCTGTTGTATCACGCAGCACTAATACTGGCTTCCCTAGAGAAGGCGCCTCCTCTTGTACACCGCCAGAATCCGTTAAGATAAAGTGCGAAGCGGCAGCAAAGTTATGGAAATCAACGACTTCAAGCGGTTCAATTAAGTGTACCCGATCGAGACCGCTAAATTCTGTCTGAGCTGCATCACGTACAGCAGGGTTTAAGTGAACAGGATAAACGACCTGAACATCTTCAAACTCTTCTACAACACGTCTAATGGCTCTAAACATGTTTTTCATCGGCTGTCCGAGATTCTCTCTGCGATGGGCCGTTAACAAGATCATTTTATCCGTGCCTATTTTCTCTAAAATAGGGTGCTGATACTGCTCAGTAACCGTTGTTTGCAGGGCGTCAATCGCTGTATTCCCTGTCACACAAATGGTCTCTTCTTTTTTATTTTCAATTAAAAGATTCTGCTTCGCTTCGTCTGTAGGTGCAAAATGAATATCGGCAATAGTGCCTGTCATTTGACGGTTCAATTCCTCTGGGAACGGCGAGTACTTATTGTGTGTTCTCAATCCAGCTTCGACGTGACCGACTGAAATTTGGTGATAAAATGCAGCCAAGCTTCCTGCAAAGGTTGTTGTTGTGTCACCATGGACAAGGACAATATCAGGTTTTTCTTCTAGGAATAATTGATCTAGCTTTAACAGTGCATTTGATGTAATTTCAGATAATGTCTGGCGCTGCTTCATGATGTTTAAATCATGATCTGGCGTAATCGAAAAAGCCTCAAGAACTTGATCAAGCATTTCTCTATGCTGGGCTGTTACAGTGACAATTGAATTTATCTGTGGATGTTTATTTAATTCAAGGACAAGTGGTGCCATTTTGATCGCTTCAGGTCTAGTACCGAAAATAGTCATTACATTTAGTTTTTTCACTTGTTTAATCCTCTTTCCTAGTATAGTACTTTCAATTATACACAATTTGGAGGATAAATTTAATGATATAAAAAAAGAAATTTACATTGAATTAACGTTAAATTTCTCTTTCCTTTACATTTAACATATAAAATATGAATTATCTAAAATTCATTTTAGTGAAATCATTTGTCTTTCCTATGATTTGTAAGTTACACTTTAAACAGACGACCAAGAACAAACATTGAATGATTAAATCGGTTATCTATGTAAGGAAGGTGCAAAGTTCATTGAAAAAAGTACGTAAAGCCATTATACCAGCAGCAGGTCTTGGGACACGTTTCCTCCCTGCAACAAAAGCTATGCCTAAAGAAATGCTGCCAATCGTTGATAAACCAACCATTCAATATATTATTGAAGAAGCTGTTGAATCAGGAATTGAAGACATTATTATCGTCACTGGAAAAGGGAAAAGAGCCATTGAGGATCATTTTGATTTTGCACCAGAGCTAGAGCGCAACCTGGAGGAAAAAGGGAAGAGCGAGCTTTTAGAAAAGGTGAGAAAATCCTCTAACATTGCTGACATTCATTACATACGTCAAAAGGAACCTAAAGGACTTGGACACGCCGTTTGGTGCGCACGCAACTTTATCGGTGATGAACCTTTCGCCGTTTTATTAGGTGATGACATTGTTCAAGCCGAAACACCTGGACTTCGCCAGCTGATGGATGAATACGAAAAAACGCTTTCCTCTGTGATCGGTGTTCAGCAGGTGGCAGACAGCGATACGCATCGCTACGGAATCATCGACCCTCTGACACAAGAAGGACGCCGCTACCAAGTGAAAAACTTTGTTGAAAAGCCGCCGCAAGGAACAGCACCATCCAATCTCGCCATCTTAGGGCGATACATTTTCACACCAGAGATCTTTATGTACCTTGATCAGCAAGAAATTGGTGCAGGCGGAGAAATTCAACTGACAGATGCCATCCAAAAGCTGAATGACATTCAGCGCGTATTCGCCTATGATTTCGAAGGAAAACGATACGATGTCGGTGAAAAGCAAGGCTTCATCGAGACGACTCTAGAGTTCGCCCTTCAAGATGAGGATCTGAAAAAGAAACTCATTCCATTTATGAAACAGCTTCTCGAAAAAGAAGAAGTGAATTAAAAAAAGCTGCCGGGATCGGCAGCTTTTTATTTGATCACTGAAATCGTCAGTGTATGCTGTTCATTATCAATGACAAACAAGTTGTTTTCGCCCTTCACTGCGAATTTCGTTTGTTTCTCATTCATCCAAACGTTCTGTTCTGTCAGCCCAAGTGTTGAAGGAGAGATTGACATGATCTCACGGAATACCATCGTATTCGCTTGACCATTTTGAATGACATAGTCGGCTTTCTCTGTGGTCAATCGTTCAATCATTCCGCCTTGATTACTTTTGATCGAGCTCAGCGTTTGCATTCTTTGCTTAAGCACAGATTCTTCTTTTCCAAGGAAAGAAAGTAAATACTCATACGAGCCTGCAGATGCGGGCGATACATAGGAATTGAACTGACCTGGTCCAATGGATAATGACTTTAATTCTTCTGCATGTTGAAGCCCATCAGCTTTGACAAAATACGTCTCTGATGCTGTTTTGATTTGAACGGTTTGTTTATTTTCAGCGACAGCTTGTACCTCTTGTCCAAATGGCAAAGTGACATCTGCCTTCTTTTTCATGGCTTGATCTTTGTACACCGTGAGTGGATCTGCCGTGACAATTGCCTGTCGATCCACCTTTTTCATATCAGGCGCCCCTTTCGATAGCGGGTTCTTTGACTGAAGCGATTCTGTCTTATCTGATGGGATGGCGCCAAACGTCGCCAGTGTACGAAGCGGGCGATCCGAAAACATCGATAAGGCAAGTAAAATAGTTAAAACAGCTATTATCGTCACTTGAAAGGCTGGTCCAAAAAATGAACGTCGTTTTCCGTTCTCATCATATCGAGACATCTTTTCTGTCTTTTTTTGTACGCCTTTACGCCCTTCTTTGTGTTTCAATTGATATTCTTTTTTTTCTTTTTTAGAAAGCTTGTTAAACCATTCAACAAACTCCTTATACTCTTTCACGACCTTCTTCGTATCATCAAACATACGAAGCTCACCATAATGCATCCAAGCCACCCGGTCACAGATTTTTTGAATTTGGCTAATGGAATGGCTGACAAAAAAGATCGTCTTCCCTTGTTCTTTGAATTCTGTGATTCGATCCACGCATTTTTGATAGAAGGTTTGGTCACCAACAGACAATGCTTCATCAATAATCAAGATATCTGGATCGATATGCGCTGAAATGGCGAAGCCAAGGCGTGATTTCATTCCGCTTGAGTAGCTCTTTACAGGCTGATCAATAAAGTCACCAATATCCGCAAACTCTACGATTTTTTCATAAAGCTCGTCTATCTCTTTATTCGTCAGCCCCATCATTAAGCACTTGAGGCGAATGTTGTCCTTCCCGCTTAATTGGTTGTTCAGCCCTGCCGCAATGGCAATTAACGAAGGCTGTCCGTCCATATCAATTTCACCACTTGTCGGTGGAATGATTTTCGCTAGAAGGTTTGACATCGTTGATTTTCCAGATCCGTTGATCCCTACAAAACCAATCGTCTCGCCTTCATATACATCAAAGGACACATCACGAACAGCAAAGAAACCTTTTTCATTTTTATTAGGAAAAAACAGCCCTTTAATCTTATCTGACTGTTTTTTATATAGGACGTATTGCTTGGATACGTTTCGAAACGAAACTTTTAGTTTCATCGTATAATCTCCTTACTTTTTAAAGAAAATCGACAAATTTATCCCTAAATTTCATATGAAGCAATGAACCGACTGTTAAAAGAAGAAGCGTGATCAGCCAAAAATAAAGCGTATATTTCACATCATGGAAGAACCATTCTCCCTTTAACAAGCTATTTCTAAAACCATCAATAATGTAGAAAAGAGGATTCAATCTTAATATATCCCCGATCCAAGCTTTGTCTCCAGTGAGCTTCTCTGAGATATTCCAAAAAATCGGCAGCAAAAAGAAAAGTAAACGTGTCACTGATTGTAAAAGAAATTGATAGTCTCTCACGAGTACGCTAATCGTGGAATTAAACAAACTAAACGAAAACATAAACGCGATCATACAAATAAGATAGTATATATATTGCAGCCAGTGCGCATCAGGATATATGCCATAGGAAATGAGCACAATCAGATAGACACCCATCATGACAAAGTAGCTGAACAAGTTGGACATTATCACTACAGACGGCAGCGCACTAATCGGAAAGTTCATTTTCGATACCATATTAATGCGTTTAAACACACTGTTTGATCCATCAAGTATCGTCGGACTAATGAAGAACCAAGGGATTAATCCGGCAAGCATCCAGATGATAAATGGAACTTCCATCCCTCCAATGACAATTGGCTGTCCTCCGCGAATTCCCAGACCAAAAACAAACCAGTAAGCCAGCATTTGAATCAATGGATTTAAAAACTGCCATAAAACACCTAAATAATTCATCTGATATTTTGATTTTGTTTCATAAACAGCAAGTCGCATAATCAGCGGAAATGAGCTAATTTGCTCCTTTAATATCGTCAACATTGCGTTCATTCTAATCTTCCTTAGATATAAGTTTTTGGGATTACTTTTTTAAAAAGCACCGCTCATAATTGTAACAGATAACGATGCACATTTCACCTTATAACAAAAGTCATGCACGTCAAACTAGAAGACAAAAAACCCCTGAATCCTTTCAATCGTTGATTCAGGGGGTCCTAACATATTAGATAATTTGATGTTCTTTTAAGAAATCCGTAATTCTTTTCGTATTCTGATTATCGTTAAAGCTGTTGATTTTCAGATATTTTTCTTTATATTCATCTTCCACAACATACTGACGATCGATCGCATGTTTAACAATCCGAATCAGCTCTTGTGTATTATATGCTATCGGTCCTGGTGCATTTTCATCGTTTACAGGAGGAATCGCCTTATACTGTCTAATCAAGTAATCTTTTTCTTCCCAATAAAAAATAGGATAGGCACCTCTATATTGTGCATCATAAATAGCAGAAGAATAATCAGTGATAAACACTTTTGACACTTTTAGCGCTTCCGATGGGTTATCAGAAATAAGATGTTTATACTGAGGCAGGTTTTGATAAACGTACTGCGAAAATTTGTTATGCGGTACAATTAACAGACGATCAAGAAGACCTGCTTCTTCAAAGCTTTTGATGATTTTGATCAGAACTTTATAGTAAGATGTTTCTTCAATTCTATTCGTATAAATAAGACCCTCTTCCCAATATCGGTAAGTTGGCATAAAGGCGATCTTATCTGCACCGTCTACTAATTTGGCATGATCAAAGGTTGCTAGCCCTGTCAAAATCAAATCCTCACGATCATATTTCATTTTGTAGAATTCACCAGCCTCTAGTTCAGAGCTGATGACTGATTTATAAATATTATATTGGTTCTTGTCTTTATGGAATCCAAAGGCCATTGGATTATCAACCGGTTTAGCAAACATAATTCCATGCTGTAAAAAGACGAGTGGAACACTCATGATTCTCTCTCTGAGATGATCAATATATAATCTATCATTCAGAACATGGTTAGATAATTCACTTGATATAAAATAACTGGCATTAAAGATACTTAAATAATGTCTGAGACTATATTTCGGTATGATCCCCTTTCCATATTTCGCTTTCAATGCTGGATATGCGCTTGATTTCTTATTAAGAATAAAGTAATTTTTTGAGCCTGTTTGACAATTGTCTTGTACGTAGTTATACACTCTAATAGCTGATTCATCTGCTTTATCACTCTTTTTCTCAAAAAACAAATTCACACCATAATTTTTGTCTTTATAGAATGATGATAGGATACTCGCTATTTTTATTTTCACTTTACTAAATAAAGAATATTCCTGTGAATAAGGAATAATGGTCGATGTCACATTCCCAAATAGATTTGTTCTTAGTACTTGAAGCTTGTCCCCATTCTTTTTCGTGATATATGTTTTGACCTTTTTATCCTTTTTTTTCAACCTTAAACTATGGATAATTCGGTGATCATTTCCTACGAACAAGTTATTGTGGATTCTGCTGTCTAAATCAAGATCATTTAACGAAATTTTAAAGAAACCGTATCTTTTCAAGAATTTAATCTTCCTAAATGGTCTTATAAATTTCGCCAGCTGGTGCTCAGAATTTCTAATGTAAAGATATTCATATTTTTGATCTGAATTATACGCATAATGCGTCAATCTTCCATAAACATAAAAACTATTAAACAAACTAAAGATGCGTAATCTCGACGTATGTTTTGTAACGAGATATGGGTTTCCTCTTACTAAGTAAACGCCATTCGTTCTGACATAGATGTAATATCTTTGTTTATTAATCACCAAGATATTGAGAATATTGTCATCTTTGAACTGCTCCAAGGTATCTTTACCAAAAACTTTAAGCGGCTGATATCTAGGAACGAGTCTAAAGTTGACGATTTTCTTTTGATCCGTCACTTTATTTAAAATTTTGATTTGATTACGATTATTCACAGTCACTTCAATATCTTTATGTTCCTGCATCACATCAAACAAAATTTTCCTTACATTTAGTTCCTTATTCTGACAATCATAGGTAATAACAAAGTGGAAAGCACTGTATTTAATAAAGGAGATATCCACAAATCGTCTACCTACCTTTTTAATGGGCAAATCTATTTTATAATTCCGATTGATCTCATCTACATTCAGCAGCCCTGAAAATAATAACAGTTCCTCTTCGCCGCTGTATAAGCCATAGCGATCTAACCCTAATTGCTTGACATAGATATCATCAAATTGATTATTAATTTCAATGGGAAGTACTTGATCTGGCTGGATCATGTCTGAGCTTTCTTTGACAATATATAAGTTATGATCCTTAGCATAGAGATAGATCATTTCATTAGAATTGTCTATTGTGGATTCAAAAATCATCTGATCCTTTACATTAATTTCGCAAATCCACTTTGATTCATTTACATTTAGCTCTTTAAATTCATAAGTGCACAATTTCTCTATGTTATCAATATATAAAACTAACTTGTGTTCATCTAAATTAAGAATTTCTAAGAAATTATGATAAAGTTTGTACATTGAAGCACCTCTATATTATTTTCAGCAAATTTACATTACCGGATAATCTTATCTAAATTTAGCATGTTTAATGTTAAATTTCTATGTTTTTTTATTTTTACCATAACTTTTAAATATGTGTACAATGGTATGAAAAACACAAAAAAGTACCGTTCAAAAGGCGAAGAACGGTACTTTTTAAACTATTTTTCAGAAAACACTACTTCCGCCACACGCTTCGAAGACTCCCCGCTCTCTAGATAGCAGAATTTTTCATAAAACGGTGCGAATGAAGCCGGTAGTGTAAAGGTTGGCTGTTCTGTTTCTCTTACCCAGTCAATGACGCTGGCTGTTTCTTTCACAAGAGGTCCAGGTGCTTCTTGTTCAAAGTCGAAGTAGAAGCCTCTCAGCTTGTCACGATATGTTTCGATGTCTGGCACATAGAACAGCATCGGACGTTTAAGGTTTGCATAATCAAAGAACACAGATGAGTAGTCAGTGATGAGCAGATCAGATATCATATACAGGTCTCTAATGTCTTCGTAATGAGAGAAGTCATAGGCAAAGCCTTCATATGGTCCTAAATCAAAGTTTTCAGCGACTAGATAGTGCATACGCAAAATGATGATATATTCGTCTCCGATAGCGGCTCTTAGCTCATGCAGATCAAGGTCTAAATCAAATTTGTACTGCCCTTTTTTATAAAATTGATCGTCTCTCCATGTCGGTGCGTATAAGATCAATTTTTTATCAAGCGGCAAGTTCATTTTTTGTTTGAGTACTCTCATCGTTTCTTCATTGTTTTGATTATGAAGGAAGTCATTTCTCGGATATCCTGACTCAATCATGGTCTTTTGAAATTGGAATGCACGTGTAAAGATTTCAGTCGAGTAAGCATTTGGAGAAATGAGATAGTCCCAATTCGATGCTTCTTTCGTGAAATTCTTTTTGTATTTCTTCGTGTTTGTTCCAGGCATATGCACCTCGTCCATATCCATCGCAAGTCGTTTTAACGGCGTACCGTGCCATGTCTGCAAGTATGTTGTATGCTCTGGTTTTGGAATCCATAGCGGCAAACGGCTGTTGACGACCCAATACTCGGCTCTTGCCATCGCAAAAATCCATTTCAATGATAGACGGTTGATATAGTAGATGTCCTTTTCCTTGAACGGTGCTTCATGCCCTTTTTTCACACTCCAGATCAACGTATATTCAGGATGATTTTCTTTCATATACTCATAGATCCCACGCGGATTACAGCTGAATTGTTTTCCATTAAAGCTTTCAAAAACAACCGTTTTCTTTTTCACAGACAGCTTACTTGCCAGCTGAAAGGTCGTTTGGAAGGTCCTTGTTACAAGGCGGTTACGGACTTTTTTTATTTTGCCGATTTTCTTTTTGAACTTCTTCCACTTGCTTTTGACGTAGTACTTCGCTCGTGTTTTCATTGTATAATCATTAATTCGAATGCCAAGCGTTTGTCTTTTTTTCTTTCGATACACCTCATATCGAATCGGTACATCGTTTCGTTTATGAATTTGAACAAGTCCTTTGAGTTTGTTCGAGCGATCTCCAAGCACTAAAGAAGCGGTCGTTAACGTCTCCTCTACTCCATCTACATCACAAATAAATTCAAGATAGAAGCGATATACAAGGCGGTTGTTTAACGAATAGGTCAATTCCTTTAAAGGAACTTCTGCTAGAAATTGATAAAGCTGTGGTACTTGTTGATCATCACGGTATTTGACCACTTCATCTTTTATTGGGGTCATATTTACCGGAAAGCGATGCTCAATTGGTTCTTCACCATTTCTCTTCAATAGAAGCTTTACTTCTTTGATCTCATAAGGATGCTCTGCACTGAGAACGCCTGTATACCCAGTTAAAGATAACGTACATTCTTTGTTGAGCTCGATATGATTGAACTTCACAACCTTTAGCTCACGCTTGATTTTAAACGATGCATTCCCTTTATCCGTACGATACGGGATGACATACAGCATCGCATCTTTATTTTCTAAAAAAGTCAGCTCTGGCTTGTCTATTTCCATTTTTAAACGACGTTTATAGTATGGCGTCTTCTCTTCTACTTCGGCGTTATCCGTTTCTTTTAATTCGTCTTCCTCTTCTTCTGTATCAGAATCATAGGCTGAGTCCTCAAGCTCGTCTTCATCCTCTTCTTTGTTTGCGCTGAGATAGTCTGTGACATACAGGTTATATGTCTGGCCCTGCTCTAATGCAAGCGGCAGCGATGATTCACTCAATACGAACTTGAATAGATTCTCTTCTTGATGAACAAGCGGAAGGAAAAGCTCTTGTTTTGATACCCTTTCCCTCATAAACAAATAAAATTCTCTATCTTTTAATGGCATGTCATCGTCGATGCGAATAAGCATTTCTAGTTTCTCATGATGATTTTTTAACCCTTCAACGACACTCTTCTTATGAATTCCCTCTTCAATCATTAATCGTTAATCTCCTCTGTTCAGAAATCTTACCGTTGTGTTGTCACGTTATTTCACTTTCCAAGAATAGTTTCCTTGTTTCGTTTGATACGACCACCCATCGATTGACGATGGTTTATTGGTGAGCAGCTCTCCCTCTACTTCTAGACGCTGCAAAACTTCCTGAAGTTCTTCTGTTTTAAAACGAATGTAAAAATCAACGTATTTTGTTTGGTTGGTTTCAATGTTTTTCTTTGTTTGAAAATGACCAATTGGAAAGCTGACTTGATGGTTTTCATCGATTGTTTGAGATATGATTTCAGCTCCATTGCCTCGATCATATCCTGCGAAATCGATTTGCACATGATCCGCATGGCTCATTTCGTCCTTCAACTCAAGCTGAAGATGAAGAACATGATGTTCAGAGCTTAGATCACGCAAAACCCATTTCGTACGGTCCACGATCCTTCTCAGTTCATCTTTTCGCTCACGATTTTCGAGCATATGATGAAGTGCTGTATTCCAAAGAGACATTTCATCAGAAGGCACAAGATAAAAATAGGTTTGTTCTCCCAATACCTTCTCAACATCTACCTTATGCTTAGTATCTCCAAAGAAGACGGCATCCACTTGCTGTTTTCTTATTCGTTTAAATAATTCTCCGTAATGAGAATAGAGTTGATGAGGATCTTCTTCATAATGTGCGTCATGTACAAATGCAGCGTAATACGTTGTTTCAGGCTGATCGATTTTAAACAGGTGGCGGTCCTGATCCCGGTCTTCTGTGATCATTAGTTTCAAACGGTCATTTTGTGTTTGAATACTGGATAACCATAGTTGCTTTATATCCGTTTTCTTTGTAAAAGTTTGAATTCCTGTTTATACCAATTAATATGCCGAACTGGATTCTTTTTTGCATCTCCTGAGTAGATGATCTCCATATAAATGCCGCCATCGTCATTGATTAGTTCCTCCAAGTATAGAGCACCTGTATGAGGAACAAAGCTTTGTACTCTGCACAAAACGCCCTGCCAATTGTATTCTTCCCTCTTCACTAATTGCTGCTCTTCATTATATTGATCAATATAACAAATAGGGGAAGAAGGCAGTTCATATCTCGTCACCTGTATCATTGATTCATCTACTGGCATCACTGCTTCATTGATCGAATGAAATGATGTACCGATGATAAATTCCGAGTAACGTCTTTTACTTCCGCTTTCTGGTAGAATATAGTGTTCAAATACATTCAAGATGTCAACTTGGCGAAGAAAGGTCTCCTCCATGCTATGAATATGTTCTTTCACATTTGCATCATAATTCAAAGTTAAAATGGCATTACGTTTATGTTTGTCAGCCAATGGCTTTAATCTCGCTTTTAAAGACTTCGTTGAGCTCTCATCCTGTTTTGGTACATCACCCATGATAAAGTAGTAGTCCATATCAGGCATGTCAACTGATGTCATTGTTTCATGTTGTTGAGGTTGATCCAATGTGTGTTCAACTTTTTTCTTCATCCAATTTTGAAACAAAGGAAGCTCTCCTTAAAAATAATGATAACTTGCTCATTGTATTTTACATGAAAAAGTACTTCTCACCAAAAGATAAGAAGTACTTTTTTTCGATCTATTAAAGTCCAGCAATTTCTTCCTTAATTTGTGTTGTCGAGATGCCTTCTGTTCTCTTCAAGTACACGACTTCGCAATGCTCTTTTAAGAAATCGAATTTACCTTCCCAGTCATCTCCCATGACAAACACATCAATATCGTGCTCCTGCACGTCACGGACTTTTTGATCCCAGCTGTTTTCTGGAATGACTTCGTCTACATAACGAATCGTTTCAAGAATCAGCTTTCGATGCTCGTAGCTATGATAAGCCTTTTTTGATTTTTGTAAGTTAAACTCATCTGTCGAAATGGCCACCACTAAGTAATCTCCAAGCTGCTTTGCACGTTCGAGCAGCTTAATGTGCCCCCAGTGTAATAAATCAAATGTACCGTAAGTAATAACTTTCTTCATTGCAAACATGAACTCCTTTCTTCATTCCTTATTCAACTGCTTTCATGCAGTAATGTTTATCCGTAATCCTATTATCATCGTTCGTATTTTTTCGCTCTTCGGAACCTCATTATATCACAGCGCCCATCAAACGTTAAGCAGATGTAAAGACAAACTATTTCCAATTTATTGGGCGGAGAAGGGAAAGTCCGAAGAATCAATGTTTCTCGCAGCATCCTCCTTATGAATTGATGAAAATGTCATGAAATTTAAAGGTTTGTAAAGTTATTGTTAATATTTCATGGAGCATCTGTGATAAAATGATGAGTAGACGAAGAATGAATTTACAATGAACGTTCATAGATAACAAGATGAAAAAGGAGGTCTATACAATGCAAACAGAAGTGGTCTCTAACCTTTCTTATGTAAACGGCGACCTAGATGAATTTATCAGCTATATGAATCACCATCATATTTCTCAAAGAAGAGGCGCCATGATTGCGACTGTCAATCCAGAGATTGGCTATGCTGTTATGAAGGATCATGTGTACCATCAAGTCGTCTCTTCTGCGGATTATGTTCTGCCGGATGGTGTAGGCGTCGTCTTGATGTCACGTTTGACACAAAGTCCGCTGAAGTCAAGAATTGCTGGCTTTGATGTCTTCATGTCTATGCTTGATCTAGCAAACAAGCAGTCTAAAAGTATCTTTTTATATGGGGCGAAAAAAGAAGTGCTTGAGGCTGTTAAACAGCGAATTGATACGGAATATCCAAATGTGGTCATCGCGGGCAGCTGTGACGGCTATCAAGCCGATAAACGTTTCGTAGCGAAGCAAATCGCCCGCTCGAAAGCAGATATGGTGTTCGTTGCTTTAGGTTATCCAAATCAGGAGAACTTTATTTATGAATACCGTCATTTATTCCCGCAGGCTGTTTGCATCGGTTTAGGCGGAAGCTTTGATGTATTTAGCGGAACGGTGAAGCGTGCACCACGATGGATGATTAAGACAAATACAGAATGGCTGTACAGACTGATTGTGAATCCGTGGAGATGGAAACGAATGCTGAACATTCCTAAATACGCTTTTGCCGTATTGAAAGAAAACAAAGGGAAAAAACGTTACTATCCTGAGCAAGTAAAGGATCAGACGAAGCAGCTGTGAGAGACTGACCAATGATGAATATACGCTCAATGATCATTTCATGCTATGCAGCTTTCGTTTCTTTAATTGGATGGCTGATGAGCGGCGTGAAACCGCGTGAAAACCAGGTGACGCTGCTTGTTTCATTTCAAGAGAATGCAGCTGCTCTCATTGATACTTATCAACAACAGGCGAACATGACGATGAAGCTTACTGTCCTCTATACGAAGCATGCTTCTGCGATAGAAAAGGACGGGTCTCATCTGTCATTTCGCTATTTTCATGAAAAAAATCCTCTCCATCTCATTCAATGTATTTATACGATGTTTAAAAGCAAGGTTGTCGTGACAGATAATTACTTTCTCATGACAAGTGTACTCAGAAAACGCCCTTCTACCACATGTATTCAAGTATGGCATGCCAATGGGGCGTTGAAAAAATTCGGTCTTGAAGATGCATCAAATTCGGAACGAAGTCCCCGTGATATCAAACGCTTCAAACGAGTCTATGCGTCTTTCGATTATATCGTTACAGGCTCAGATCACATGCGCGAGATTTTTAAGTCTTCGTTTGGGGTCAATGATGAACGTTTTTTACCAACAGGTGTACCGATGACGGATGTGTACTATGATCAGTGCCTGCCTTCCTTGAGGCCGAATGATTTTCCTAAAGGGAAAAAGCTCCTGCTTTATGCACCGACCTATCGAGACTTTGCAATGGACGATCTTGTCCTGCCTTTTTCAAAAGAGCAATTGCAAACAGAGCTAAATGGAGACTATATTCTGCTCGTCAAGCTTCATCCTTCGGTCAAACATTTAGCAAAGGCGGAAACAGACGGTGAATGGATATTTGATGTGTCCGATCAGCCGCTCTATCCATTGCTTTGTACTTGCGATGTACTGATGACAGATTATTCGTCGATTGTGTTTGAATATGCGCTGCTTGAAAAGCCTGTTTTGTTCTTCACTTATGACTTAGACACTTATCGAGCGAAACGCGGCTTAGTCGATCGGTATGAGGACATCATTCCTGGAAAGGCTTGCGTCACTCAAGACATGCTCTTGAAGGAGCTGCTTCATCTAAACGAATCAGATCACAGAGAACGAATCAAAACCTTCGCTGAGGAATGGAACCAATATTCAAAGGGCGAGTCTAGTCAGCAGCTCCTATCATTTATTGAACAGCAGCTCTTACACAAAAAACGTCCGGCTTCTCATTAGGAAGCACGGACGTTTTTTTATTTGTTATAAACCGGGATGTCGTAATACAGCGTATAGTTATCAAGTAAGTTATACAAGCTATACATACGAGTGACTTGCTTATAAGCCCAGCCAATATCTGTTGCATATTGATGAGTCGCTGCACTAGACCAGCGCATTTTATAAATCGTATCTTGCTTGTATGTGGCGTGATTAATATAGCTGTTGCCAATGAATTTTGCCCCGCCAATAATCGCTGCCTCTGGCGTGAACCATTGCTGTTCATACGCATACTTTGCACCGAGGTAATTCGGATTGCTGTCGTATGCGCCAATGCCATACATGTTATATACTTTCTTCCCATTAAACATCGTACCATTCGCTAAAATCGAACTTCCGTTACCCGTTTCAAGCAACGCATGAGAAATGAGATAAATTTCGTTGATATGATACGTTTTCGCTGCCGTAATAAAGGCTTGTCCTTTACCTGCAAGAATCCCTTTGCCTGCTAGAATCTTGGAATTGACTTCTGCCGGATTGAGATTCGCAGCTTCAGAGAGTTTCAGAAATTGAAAATAAGATTGAGTGCCCTCAGCAATATTGGCTGGGTCTACATATTTTTGCACCTCTGCTGAACTTGCATTTCTCCAGCCCAAGCTGATCTTGATCCAGTTTCCTTCTTTCCCAAGCTGTCTTACTTTTGTTCCTTTGTTCAACTGCGCCACGATGTTGCTCGCAGAGCTCGAATCAGGTGTAGAACGAACATTTAAGCCGTCTGTATTCACAGTTGACGTCGCCGGGTCTACATATGCTGCATAGACATAGGCTGCACCGTCTGTCTGTGGTGACACCTTCATTTGCTTGTTCACCATCTCATTGACAGTGAGGTTGTAGTTCGTTTGCATGACCATTGGGCCATTTTTGATTTTTACAGCTGTGGCTGTCCAGCCATATTGGCTTTTCACAAAGGCAATCGCCGCATTTACAGTTGGTAATCCTGTGAATTGCTGCGTAATGTTGATTTTGTAGGTTGGTTTCGTTGTTGTTTTATAAGCAGCTGGTTCATTCCGTTTTTTGAAAAATGCCAGGCCTTGGTTGCGCAATGCAGCTGTGGAAATAACACCAGTTTTAATCTGATATTGACCATAATCAGTTGTACCTGTTTTTTGTGCAGCTGCTTTCATTTTTTGTTTCGTTAAATAGCTTAGCGCTTGATTCAGTTTTGTCTGATTCACCGTCGGCTCTGTCGTGATCCGGTATTGCTTAACCGCTTCTGTCAGCGTTTTTGTACTGCTGGCAACGCCATTTTTCTTGATAATCTCTTGAGCCTGTTTGACTTTACTTTGCTCATATACAGGTGTTGTCTTGAGACTATACGTTTTGCTGACAGCTTGTCCCTTACCTGTTGTGATGCTGCTTGTCACCTTCTGCGTTTTTAAATATGCGGCACCTTTATTCATTTTCGCTTGGTCTGCTGATTGATTGACGACAAGTCGATACGTGCTGTCAGATACCTTACCTGTTTTTTTCGTTGTCGTATATACCTTTTTCTTTTGGAAGAAAGCCGCTGCTTTTTTCGCTTGAACATCTCCTAATAGGTTTCCAGTCACTACTTGATATGGCTGTGTAGAAGAGATCTTTTTGGATGTGTAGCGCCATTTCTTTTTCTTGAAAAAGGCTACCGTTTTTCCGTATGCTGTATCGTTCAGTTGATTGAGTTTCACGATATAATTTTTTGTTTTTCCCACTCGCTGCACAGTCCCTGCAGCGCCGGTTTGTTTCTTGATCTGAGCCGCAGCTGAGGATGCTTGTTTGTTGTCTTTGAAATAGCCTGATTCCAAGCGATAAACATTTTTTAAAGCGCCTGTCTTTTGAATCTTCCCGCTGATCTTTGCTTCTCTTTGCAGCTGGGTAAGGAGCGTCTGTGCTTTTGACTGGCTGGCTTGTGCAGCTGATGTGACGATGTAATATGGCTTGCCTGCTGTCACCGTTTGAAGCACTGCTTTTAAACCAGACTCCTTTTGAAAGCCTTGCAGGATGGTATTCGCTTTACTTTGTCCAACGATACCGCCTGAAATCAGCTGATACACAGTGCCAGCTTTGTTTTCAGTTTGGTATGTACTGGTGACACCGGCCTGCTTTTGTAATTCGGTTTGAATATTTTTGACTTTCGTTTCAGAATCAATGGTTCCTGATATGACCTGATAAAAAGGTCTGCTTTGATTGATAACTTCATAGGTGCTATTGAGCCCTGATGTTTTCGTTAGCTCGAGCGAGAGCTTTTTTGCCTGAGCTTCATCATTGACTGGGTCAGATACGACTTTTTGTAAAGGAAGGCGGTCACCTACTGGAGACACCGTACCGCTCATGCCCGTCTCTTTTTTTAATGCAGCTGCACTTGCACTCGCTGCTGTTTGCGACTCATATCCTGAGGCAGTGAGCTGATAGGTCGACGTGTTTCCTGAGGTTTGATAAGTGGCTGTCCACTTTTTGTCCTTCTTCAATGTTTCCACTGCTTTTTTCACTTCTGATTCTGCTGTAAATACCTTTGAGGTGTTCATCGTATAAATGGATTGATCGACATAGGAGGCTGCTTGCGCTTCTTTGCCCGTCTGTACTGTCATACCAAAGGCAGCTGCGAGTAACATAATCTTGATGGTTTTTTTCACGTTCCCTGTCCCTCTCTTAACTTTGCATAATAGTCTACTAATCTCTTTATCGACAAAAACAAGTACTCTTTCAAGTCATTTATGCAATAGAAAAATAGAGGACCCCTTCGAAGTCCTCTTTTCCTTTATATATGCGACACAATCAGTTCACAAGTTCCTTCAATTGAGAAGCTCCCTGTTTCAGCCGGCAGGATAAAATGAGTTCCTTTAGGCAGTGGATATGTATGTCCATCATGCGTTAAAGACCCTTCTCCATGAATTACACTGCACAGCAAAAACGGATATTCTTGCGAAAGCTCTACTGTTTGATCAATTTCCCATTTATACACAGAGAAATACTCTGCTTCAACAAAAGTTCGAATGGTCAGCCCACGGCGTGTTTCAACTGATTCATCTGTATAACCGTCTACATGAGGAACCGTTGTGACATCAATGGCTTGCACAAAATGAAGTTCACGTTCATTGCCATCCTGATCTTTTCGTTCATAATCATATACCCGATAGGTTGTATCTGAGCTTTGCTGCGTTTCAAGGACAAGCGTTCCTTCGCAGAGCGCATGAATGGTTCCGCTTGGCACATAATAAAAATCACCAGGCTTAATCTTCACACGACGCAAAAGACCTTCCCAATCTCCACTGTTCATCATGGTCACAAGCTCAGTTCTTGTTCTTGCATTGTGCCCATAGATCATTTCTGCTCCTTCTTTGCAGTCAATGATATACCAGCACTCTGTTTTTCCAAGCTCGCCATTTTCATGTCTTTCCGCATAATCATCATCCGGATGAACTTGAACGGACAAGTCTTGGTTTGCATCTAAAATTTTGGTTAACAGCGGGAATCGATCGCCTTCTATTCCCCCGAACAATTCTCTGTGATTGTCCCATAGTTCGATCAGCGTTTTCCCTTTATATGGACCGTCTTGCACGACACTTGGTCCGTTTGGATGAGCAGAAATTGCCCAGCATTCTCCCGTTTGATCAGAAGGAATATCATAGCCAAATTGATCCCTTAAGGCTGTACCTCCCCATATTCTCTCCTTCAATTCAGGCAGTAAAAAAATTGGTGACTGCTTCATTCAGGATGACTCCTCCCTTTGCTACCCTTTGATAATCCTTGCCAAGCTTGATGAAAACTAGCAAGTCTCAACTTTTATTATGACGCTATCTAAAGAGAAGTCAATCCTTTCAGTACACCAAATGAAAACGATAACACAAAAATATTTCATCCTTTGACAGAGCCTGCGAGAAGCCCTTTGACAAAGTATTTTCCGAGCAGAATATAGACCAAAAGTGTCGGCAGTGCGGCCAATATCGCCCCTGCCATTTGGACGTTCCATTGCACAATTTGACTGCCTGATAGATTTTGCAAGGCGACCATCACCGGCTGATGCTCCGCAGTGGTCATCGTGACTGCAAATAAGAACTCATTCCACACATTTGTGAACTGCCAAATGGCGACCACAACAAACCCTGTGATCGAAAGCGGAAGAATCATATGTCTGAAAATCCCGATAAACCCTGCGCCATCCATTTTTGCCGATTCAATCATTTCATCAGGGATGCCCACATAGAAGTTTCGGAACATGAGCGTTGTGATCGGGAGTCCATATACGACATGGACAAGCACCAGACCTGGAATCGAATTATACAATCCGATTTCACGCAAAAATTGAATGAGTGGTATGAGGATACTTTGATATGGAATAAACATCCCAAACAGCATCAGCGTAAAGACCACTTCTGACCCTTTGAAACGCCATTTTGATAGGACATAGCCATTCATCGCTCCTAGTACAGCTGACAATAAGGTAGCCGGAATGACAAGATAAAGTGAATTCATTAAATTGGGCGCTAGCTTTTCAAATGCGATTTGATAGCTTGAAAAATCGAGTGTTGATGGCAGCGCCCACATTTTCTCAAGGGTCACTTCACCTAATGGCTTCAAGCTTGTGACGAGCATGACATAGACTGGCATCAGAAAAAAAAGACTGCACAAAATCAATAAAGCATAAAGGACTGGACGGACAAACCATCTAGCTGTCATGATGACGCCCCCTTCCGGCTCGACAGGAGATACGGCACGATAAAGACCGCAACAGAGATCAGCATAACAATCGCAATGGCGGCACCGCCTGCATAATGGTTTCCTCTAAAGGTCATTTCAAACATGTAAACGCCAGGAACATCTGTGACAAAGTTTGCACCCGGTCCTGTCATCGAGTAAATCAAATCGAAAATCTTTAACGAAATATGAGCCATGATGATAATGACACTTGCAGTAATCGGTTTTAATAGAGGAAAAATAATCTTCCGGTAAATCTGCCATTCAGTTGCGCCATCCATTCTAGCAGCCTCTCTTACTTCCTCTGGAATTCCTCTCAAACCCGCCAAATACATCGCTAGAGAGAAGCCAGTCATCTGCCAAACAGCTGCAATCACGACTGCAATCATTGCGGCAGGGACACCAAACTCAATTTTCCCCCAGACAAATCCGGCTAAAATGTTCGTATCCGTGTACCACTTAGGCTGAATACCAAGCGTTTTTAAAAACAGATTCACCCCAGTGGACGGGTTTAAAACCCATTGCCAGACGACCCCTGTCACAACGAAGGAAAGGGCCATCGGAAAGAAAAATAAATTCCGAAATAGAGATTCACCCTTGATCTTCTGATCTAGTAAAATCGCAAGTGCAAGTCCAGAGGCAATGACGGCTCCAATAAAGAATAGAGTAAAAAAGACCGTATTTCGAAGATCTGACTGAAAGCGGAAATCTTGAAACAGCATGATATAGTTTTGAAGACCTGCAAAAGAGAAATTCGGAACAAGCGAGGTCCATTTTGATAATGACACATACCCTGTCCAGCCAATAAAGCCGTAAACAAAGATGAATAATAAAACAGCCGACGGGGCTAAAAATAGCAGCGCAAGCAGCTGATCCCCATTCCATTTTTTCCGAACACGTTTGACTTTAGGTGTTGCTGCTTTTGTGATCGGCGATGTGTCCATGCGCATGAAGCTACACTCCTTTTCAAAAAAGAGGCGGTGCTTAGCCGCCGCCTCCTCGTCTTTATTTCATTGAATCTTTTAAAGATGAAACAAACTGGCTGCTGTCTTTTTGCGTGACGAAGATATTTACGGCTTGATTCGCTTTTGTCACAAACCCTTCTTCAGCAGCTGAACCATGTGCGAGAGACGGCGCCAGCTTTGATTCTTTAAATGCTTTCATCGCCGATTTTCCGTATTCATCATATTTTGAGACATCTGCATCTACACGTGCCGGTATCGACCCCTTCAGCGGATTAAATGCATCCTGTCCTTCGACAGATCCTAAAACAGATAAGAATTTCTTCACGTTTTCTGGCTGTTTCACGCCCTTTGGCAGTCCGAATGTATCGGTGATCACCATAAAGCTTCCCTCTGTTCCAGGAGTCGCCGCGTATCCAAAGTCTTCATTCACCTTCAGATCGAGATCATTCACAAAGTACCCCTTCGCCCAGTCGCCCATGACATTCATTGCTGCTTCTCCTTTTGCCACGAGCTGCGAGGCATCCTGCCAGTTACGTGAGCTGTGGTCATCATTGACATATTCAAGCATACGTCCAAAGATGTCTGCCGCTTCCTTCACTTTTGCGTCATCCATTTTCATGTCGCCAGCCCAAAGTTTTTGATATCCGTCAGCGCCTAAAACGCCGAGCAGCACACTCTCAAACAAATGCGTCGCTGCCCAAGGCTCTTTATCACCAAGTGCAAGCGGTGTAATGCCTTTTTTCTTTAAGGCATCTGCTGTTTTGAAAAATTCATCAAAGGTCGTTGGCGGCTCTAAGCCTGCATCATCAAATACCTTCTTGTTATACCAAAGCACATTGCCTCGGTGAATATTCACTGGTACTGAATAGATTTTCCCATCTTTGCTGACAAGGTCGATGAGTGATTCCGGAAATTTGTCCTTCCAGCCTTCTTTTTCATATAGATCATCCAGCGGCTCCATTTTGCCTGCTGCGACCCAGCTCTCATTCAGCTCCGCTCCGCCATGTACTTGGAACGTAGCTGGCGGGTCATTCCCTTGCATCCGGCTAGTCAGAACAGCCTTTGCATTTGTACCAGCACCACCTGCGACGGCTGCATTTTCAATTGGGATGTCTTTATTTTTCTCTTCAAACAATTGAATGAGTGCTTTCAGTCCGTCCTCCTCACCTGCTCCAGTCCACCAAGAGAAAATGTCTAGTTTCTCTGCTCCGCCCTCTTTTTTTGCATCTGAGTTGGTCGATGAACTACAGGCAGTGACGATAAGCATACAGAGCGCTAACAGCGTAAAACCTAATTTGAACTTCATGATTGATCCCCCATCCCTATTTTGTAAGCGTTATCAAAATAAGTATAATGGCAGATCCTCGCTTTTTTTCAGCAAACTTCTTCACTTTTTTATGAAATTCTTCACTTTTTTACGGTTTGTTTTCGATATTCCTTCGGTGAACAGCCGACCATCTTCTTAAACACACGGCTGACGTAATTGGGGTCTGTATATCCTGCCTGATAGGTAATTTCTTTTAAACTAAGCGAGCTGTCTTTGAGAAGTTTTTTGATTTTATCCAGCCGGCAGGTTGTCACATACTCTTTAAATGTCAGCCCTGTCTCGTCTTTAAAGCGCTTTGTGAAATAGGTTGGACTTAAATCAACATAGGCGGCAGTCTGCTCAAGCGTGATCTGTTCACAAAAATGCGTTTTGATGTAGCGTTTTGCCCGCTCAATGTCATTCACGGTCTGGGTTCTCGCTTCATACACATCAAATAAATGTTCACAGCACTCACGGCATTCAGCTGCGGTGCTGATCGTTAATATTGGCCAGTCTGCTCGGAGCCGTGATTTAAATAAAATCAGCAGCTCTTTTAGTTGTGAAATGGTCGCTCCCTCCAGTTCAAAGGCATCGAATAAAGCCAGCGCATCCTCTCTTCTCCCTTCTTCCAGTGCCTGCATCATATCGTCTGCAAGCTCCGGCAGATGGATCAATGGATGGGACTGTTCTTCTGTTTGGTAAAAACCATAACGAACAACGCCGGGACTCTTTTTCCGCTGATAATAGGAAAGCTTCGCCTCTGCTGCACTTTTCTGAAGATAAAGCGGGTTTGAGACCGGGTGTCCCATGCCAACGACAGGTGAAGGCTGATCGTTTGTTGTGGCAGTTCGAATCGCATGCAGCACATCTGCCTTTAACTGACCAGGCGCTTGGTGGCGATAAATGAGACATGTAAACAGCTCACCACTCACCTGAATCGGTACCGTATGAAAAAGGGGAGATGTCTGTAAATCAATCAACAGCTGATCCCCGATTGTCCGCTGAACAGCGATGACAAGACCTGCTTCATATTCGTGAAACATTTGTTGAAACTCCATGGAGGTATAAGACTGACCATTTATGACATGAGCTTCGAGCCACTTTGACTGCTGACCGGCCGCCACCGCCTGCCGCTGAGACGCCTCCTGCTGAATCTCTGCCGCAACCGTTCGAATGGCGGCGATGGTTTCATCTTTGTCAGCCGGTTTAACGAGATATTGCTTCACCCCTTCCTGCATCGCTTGCTTGGCATAATCGAACGTATCGTACGCTGTCAGCATAATGAATTTTGTATGAGGACTGCTCGCTTTGATCTGCTTGATCGCTGTCAATCCGTCCATTCCAGGCATCTGAATATCCATGAGCACAAGATGAACGGGCTCAGTTCGCACGAATTCAACCGCCTTCTTTCCATTTTCAGCTTCTCCTGATATATGACACTCTGGAAGCCAATCGGTCATGAATTTCCGCATCGCTAGTCGTTCTATTTTTTCATCATCCACAATCAGCACGTTCAGCATGCCGATCCCTCCTTCATCGGAATAGCCAATTGAATGGTGGTGCCTTCGTTTGGCTTTGAGTCAATTTGCAGGGCATCTTTTACCCCGTAAAACAAATGCAGCCTTGACATCACATTTCGAAGACCGATCCCTGTCGAGTGCCCTTTACTTAAGGTGTTTGGACTTTCCTCTTCTTTTTCTGATAGCAATCTCCTTATCTCTTGTTCATTGATCCCCATCCCATTGTCCCGAATCCGAATCATCACATAGCCGCCTTCTTGATAGATCGAGAGTTCGACAAGCCCGTCTTCCTCCTTTGGTTCAACGCCATGAATAAAGGCATTTTCGACAAGCGGCTGTAAGGTGAGACTTGGGATATGTACAGATAAACATGATTCATCTATGGTCGTTTTGCATGTAATACGATCGGCAAATCTTGTTTCTTGTATATGAAAATATTCTTTGACCACTTTTACTTCTTGCTCCAACGTAACAGATGCACTGAGAGCTGACAGCGAATACCGCATCAACGTGGAAACGGATTGGATCAACCTCGATGTGGCATCCGCTGATTCTAAGTAAGCCATGCGTGAGACGATGTTTAATGTATTAAATAAAAAATGTGGATTCATTTGGTTTTGCAGCGTTTTCAGCTTCATGTCTTTGATTTTTTGATCTAAGGCTGCCTTTTGTTTCATCTCTTCAATCATCATTTTCATCTCTTGACGCATTCGCTGAAAGGCCTCATTTAATACAGAAATTTCATCCTTTGAGGTGACATGCAAGTCCGCTCCATCAAAATTCCCTTCTGATACTTCCTTTACGCTTCGAGACAGATGGACGATCGGCCTTGATATCCCTCCAGCAATCATATACGCCATCCATAATGCGACCCCAATGGACAGCGTAAACAAACATAAGGTAAAGAGTGCATAGGTTTGGTGTCTTTTTTGCAGAGATTGATAGAGTACTTGATACTCAGACAATTCATCATCAAGCAGGGTCATCGTTTGCTCTTGTATGTAGGAGGAGACGGTTCTCACCTCCTTTACACTTGCTGCATATTCTTTGATTTTCCCTTCTTTTACATGTGTCATGGTCGCATCACTTTCATTGATGAGCGTCCGCATCATATATTGGTATTTTTCAATAGAAGGAATCGCCGCATGAAGCCCGGCATCCTTTCGCAATGCCTGATCATAGGATTTCATTTTCTGTTTTGAGGCCAGATATTCTTTGGCAAACTGCCGATCCTTTTCAATCGCATACGCATTGACCTTTTCATACATCGTTTTTGCCTCTGTCGATATATCATTGAGCAGGAGAAAGGAACGAAAGCTTCTGCTATATTCTGATGTGATGTTCGAGCTGCTCCAATAGACGAAAAAAGCGGCCACGTTGCCAAGGAGCACAAGGATTAAAAATGCCAATAACAGCTTACTTCGAATCCTTCTCATGGCTGCACACCCTGCTTTCTGTCTGTTTGCTGCAGAGGCAGATCCTCGCGCCGAATCACACTCGTTCCTGTGTACTGGAGTGGTTCTTCTTTTTCACCTTTCTGCAAACGTACAAGCGATTCCACTGCTTGATAGCCCATTTCATAAGGATGCTGAACAACCACTGCATCAATCTTTCCATCATCGAGCGCCTGAATCGTATCTGGCAATGTGTCAAATGCGAGCACATAAAAATCTGTGGACGATCGATATTGTGCTGTTGCTTGAATGATGCCTGCACCATCTAATGCACTCGTGCCGTAAAATGCGGTGAGCTTCGCATGATCGTTTAATAGTTTATACGCGGCACCGGAGGCCCCTGACTTCGTAATGGCTGATTCTTCTATTCCAGCAATATGAATACGTTTTTCAGCGGCGACGGCATCTCGAAATCCTTTGACACGCTGCTTTTGATGAACGGCATCAAGCCTGCCTGTGACAATTCCTACATACTGTTCGCCTTTTGTATCTGCGATGAGTGCCTGTCCTGCGATAAAGCCTGAATAATAATTGTCCGTGCCTACATACACTTGACGCTTGCTCCCCTCTGCATCCGTATCGACGGTGACAACATCAATGCCTTTTTCCCTCGCCTTCTGAAAAAGCGGTTTGTATTTTTTCGCATCAAGTCCCTGCGTCATAATGCCATCGACATGCCCTGCGATCGCCATATCAATGGTTTTCAGATGATCGTCTATATCTGCTTGCTTCGGACCCAAATATTCTAGATACACGCGATGAACGGCTGCCGCATCAGCAGCTCCCCTTTGTACCAGCTGCCAATATTCATTATCAAGTTCCTCCGGTACAAGGACAAAGTGATATTGATAGGTTGATGACGCTTTTTCGGAAGCGCTTTCAATTTTAAATAAATCTTGACCTAATAATGTTAAAAAAATAACAGATACGACACAAAAAGTGAGAAAGGCGCCCATCCCGATCCACTTTAATCTTTTCACCACATCCTCCCCCTTTCAAATATTGCGCATAAAAAAAGAGCTGCTTATAAGCATACTCTCTCGACCTCTATAATTCCTTTGTCATAAATAAACTGTTTGGATCTTCTTGATATGAATCGAAAGGCGGGCAAATATAAAAACCAACACTCTCATATAGTTTTCTTGCTGGCTCAAAGAAAGACATCGCACCTGTCTCTAAGCTGACACGTGAATATCCGCGCCTTTTCGCCTCTTGGAGAAGATGGTTCAGCATATACCTTGCTACACCTTTTCGCATATGGAGAGCTGCGGTCCTCATTGATTTGATTTCGCCGTGATCACTTGACAGCTCCTTTAACGCTCCGCAGCCAAGAAGCTCCTCTCCTTCCCGCACACTCCACACTGTGACATCTTGCTTTTTCAAATCAGCTAACGGAAGGGCATGAATGCTTTCTGGCGGGGAATGCTCTTTCATTTCTTCTATATGAGCGGTAATCAGCTGCTCTATTTGTCCATCCGTGAGTGTATCTTGTTGAATGTACATGTCTATCACTCCTTCACGATCATTGTACGTGAAGAGTCAGCATTCACCTGCTGTTATGTCAGATAAACGAACAAACAACCGGCATCCAACCGCCAGTTGTTCTTTTGATATCAACTATTTATGAAGAAAGTACCGCTTGTAACTCTTCTGCTGTACTGCTTTCAAGCTGACTTCCGACTCCTACTGCCACTGCGCCTGCTTTCAGCCATTTTGGCACATCGGCTGGATGAATACCGCCCGTTGGAATAAATTCAATCTCTGGAAACGGACCTTGTAAGTTTTTCATATAGGATAAACCGAAGGAACCGCTTGGAAAAAGCTTGAGCAAGCAGTAGCCATCTGCTTTTGCCTGCATGATTTCACTTGGGGTGAGGACACCTGGTACATAGAGTGTGTCGTGAAATGAGAGATGCTCTCCGATCACAGGGAGATATCCTGGACTGACAATAAATTGTGAGCCTGCGTCAATGGCTGATTGTGCCTGCTCAAGGGTTGTGATTGTGCCTGCTCCTACAATCAGATCTTGCTCATGCTGAAAGGACGCGATGATGTGTTCAGCATTAGGCGTGGTATACGTCACTTCAATGGCTCGAACGCCTTTTTTCTTTAAACGCTCAATGGTCTCAATGCCTTCTGCTTCACTCCCCGCTCTCACCACTGCGATCAGCTTACAAGCCGCGAGCTGCTCTTTAACGCTCAAACTTGCTGACTTGCCCATATCCTTCATCTCCCTTCATATATTCTCGTCTGTGATATCGTTTGGCTTCTTTCATAAAAGCCTGAAGCTCTTCCCGAGTAGGCAGTCCGTCTTTATCGCCAGGAGACATCACCGCAAGAGCTCCTACAGCATTGCCTCTTGTCACAGATTTTTCATATGATAAACCGTCCAATAAGCCGCTGATGACCCCCACGGCAAATCCATCACCGGCACCGACTGTATCAACGACATCTGGCACATAAAATCCACTCACAATCCCCTGGCTGGCTGCACTTTTATAAAAGGCACCTTCTGCACCGAGCTTTATGACCACAAGCTTGACGCCTTTTTGCAAATAAACATCGGCAATCTCTTCCGGCTCGTGACAGCCTGTGAGCCTTTGCCCTTCTGCAAGCCCCGGAAAAAACCAATCCACTTGAAAAGCCATTTGATTCACCGTATGGATCATATCTTCCTCCTCTTCCCATAGCTGCAGCCGAAGGTTTGGATCAAATGAAATGGTTTTGCCTGCTTCTTTCATTTTTTGAAGAGCACAAAAAGAAAACGCTCTCATTTCACTGGATAATGCAGGCGGAATGCCTGTCATATGGAGGTGTCCTGCCTGTTTGAAATAGCTGGCGGGAAAGTCGCTTGGACTCATTGTGCTCGCAGCAGAGCCTTTACGATAATACGTGACGTCAGGGTCTCCATCCATCACTTTTGATTTAAGTAAAATCCCTGTTTGAGACCCATCATTTGAACGGATCACTGCACTTGTATCGACCCCTTCTTTTTGAAGCTCTTCTAAAATAAATGTGCCAAGTGAATCTGCTCCGACTTTGCTCATCCATCCCACATCAAAGCCAAGCCTTGCCAAACCGACTGCCACGTTACTTTCGGCACCAGCAAGCGCCTTTTGAAATGTCTGCACTTGATGAAGCTCTCCGGCTTCTTTTGCGTAAAACATCGCCATTGATTCCCCAAATGTGACCGCATCCAATGCTTTCACTCATTTCTCCCCTCTCTTGGTACCGGTTTCAAATCAGCTGAAAAAGAGAGAGCATGCACGTATGTATACTCTTCTCTTCTATCGTTTATAAAGATTTTCTTACGATGATTTCTCCATCAAGCTGAATGGTTTGGGGCGCACTTTCATCCCCTTCAAGCCGTGTCTTGATTTTTTGCATTGCGGCTTTCCCCATTTCATGAGATGGCTGGGCAACCGTTGTAATTCCAGGCCCAATCAGCTTATACCATTCTGTATCATCAAACCCTGCAATGCCTATCTCCTCTGGAATCTTTATCCCAAGCTCTACAAGTTCACTTATCAGCTTCAGCATGAGTAATCCATTGGCTGCTAAAATCGCTTTTTTCTGTTGGTTTAGTTGTACAAAACGGACAAGCTCTTCTCGCAATTGCTCCTTTTTCTTCAAATCAATTTCTGCAATAATGGACGGCTTATGTTTACTCATAGCTGTCTGTTCATATGCTTCTTTTCGTTCTTCACGAGGACTGATTCCATCGACCGGCTCAGTAAAGAAGGCGATGTGCTCATAGCCTTTCTCATACATTTGTTGAAGCAGCCGGATCGTGATATCACGGTTATTCGTTGTCACTGTGTCGACTTTTAGTTCAGGTAACTTCCGGTCAACAAGGACAATCGGTACACCGTTTTTCTTAAAATCCTGCAGAATGTCATTGTTCTGGCCTGTCGTATTGATGATGAGCCCTTCAATATAATGCGCATTCAGCTTGAGGAGCATTTCTCGTTCTTTTTCTGGACGGTTATCTGTGTTGCACACCATGATGCTGTATCCATATTCATCACAAATTTCTTCGACACCGCGAAGTGTCGCTACAGAGAATGGATTCGTAATGTCGGCTACAATAAACCCAATGACCTTGCTTTTTCTTACTTTCAATCCTTGAGCGAGCTGACTCGGACGATAATGGAGTTCCTCAATGGCTTTCTTGATTTTTTTTACCTTATCAGCAGAAATTTCATTTGTTCTGCCATTGATATATCTAGATACAGTTGATTTTGAAACACCTGCATAAGCGGCCACTTCGTTGATGGTGACTTTCGTTTGCTTTTTCTCTTTCATTCAAAAAACTCCCACAATCGATATCTTCTCATTTGTTTCGAAACCGATTTCAAATAACTTAAAAAGAGCATATCATAATTTCATGCATTCCAGAAGATTTTTTTGCATGAAGAGGGCAAAAAATCATCTAAATAAATAAAAAGAAAACGATTTCAAAATAACGGTTGACGGCGTTCTCTTTTTCCTCTAGAATTTTCCTTGAAACCGATACCAAATAAAACATCAATATTTTGTTTCAGATGGAAAGGGAGGCTTATCTCAAATGGAAAATCGTTATGCTGTACACCCTGAGCAGGTCAAACGTTTTACAACAGAGGAACTTCGTCGTCATTTTCATATTCCTACGCTATTCGTCAGTGGTGAATTAAAGCTCTACTATTCGCATGAGGATCGCGTGGTGATTGGCGGAGTCATGCCGGCAGCAGAGCCGCTCAAATTAGATGCCGGAGACTTTTTACGTACGGAATATTTCCTTGAAAGACGAGAGATCGGCATTGTGAATGTCGGCGGACAAGGAACGGTTACTGTCGATGGTGAGGCTTTTGTGCTGGAGCATAAAGATTTCTTATATATTGGGCTTGGACACGAAGATGTACAGTTTGCTAGTTCATCAGGCGAAGAGGCCAAGTTCTATCTTGTATCAGCCACGGCTCATCAAGCGTACCCTACACAAAAAGCAGCCATCGCTGAATTAACACCAAATCACTTAGGGGAAGCGTCTGCTTCAAACGTACGAAACCTGTATCAAGTCATCCACGCAAACGGTATCCAAAGCTGTCAGCTCATGATGGGAATCACTCAGCTGGAAACAAATAACACATGGAACACGATGCCCGCTCATATTCATGATCGGCGTATGGAAGTGTACTTATATCTTGATATCGAAGAGGATGCTCGTGTCTTTCATTTTATGGGAGAGCCATCTGAAACAAGACATCTCGTTGTCGCCAATGAGGAAGCGGTCATTTCTCCTGCCTGGTCCATTCATTCAGGATCAGGTACAGCGAATTATTCATTTATTTGGGCGATGGCAGGCGAGAACTATACGTTCAAAGATATGGACTTTGTCCCAATGGACCAGCTGAGGTAATGTGATGACGTCAGCATCCTATGTAGCGTCCCTCTTTTCTCTTGAAGGCAAAACAGCCCTTGTGACAGGTCCTGGAACCGGCATTGGGCAGGGCATTGCTGTGGCGCTTGCCAGATCAGGCGCAGATATTATCGGCACATACCACCACACACCGCTTGAGGAAACGAAAGCGCTAGTCGAGCAGGCGGGCCGCTCATTTCATGCGGTTCAGGTTGACTTTTCCGACCCTCAAACTGCAAAGCAGGCTGTCGATGCCATGTTACAAAAGCATACGATCGATATTTTAATCAATAATGCTGGCACCATTAAAAGAGAGCAGGCCGCTCATTATTCAGAGGAAGATTGGCATACGGTCATGGATGTGAATATCAATAGTCTCTTTTTCCTCACCCAAAGGGTTGGACAGCAGATGCTGAAAAACAGGCAAGGGAAAATTGTCAATATCGCCTCCCTTCTTTCGTTTCAAGGCGGCGTCTTTGTCCCCGCTTATACAGCAAGTAAACACGCAGTCGCAGGGCTGACGAAGGCCTTTGCAAACGAATGGGCGAACCAGCATATACAAGTGAATGCGATCGCTCCTGGTTACATTGCGACCAATAACACGCAAGCCATTCGAGACGATGGAAATCGAAATGAAGAGATACTCAAACGAATCCCCGCCGGGCGCTGGGGTAAGCCCGAGGATCTAGCCGGCGCTGCTGTTTTCCTTAGCTCACCAGCCTCTGATTATATGAACGGTCATATTTTAGCTGTTGATGGCGGCTGGCTTGCCAGATAAACACACGAGAGAATTCCTATTTGCAGGGATTCTCTTTTTTCTATTTGCATAATTCTCCTCCTATCGAGTCACTCTATAAAAAACATGACATGAGGGTGAGGTATTATGAAAAGTCGTATTGAACAAGATATAGCGTCCGTCATCAAGCGTGTCAAAAGCTTTGCCGGGAAAAGTGATGATATCGTGTTCCACTCATTTTCATTTGGCCCTTCTGCTATCTCTGCATGTCTCATGTACGTTGAAGGACTCACAGAATTTGAGATGCTTTCCAAGCAAATCATTTCACCCATGCAAAAGGAACTGGACATCACCGAGGTTGATTCTACTACGCTTCCGTCCCTGTCTAAAACGTTCTTTGGAATTCAAAATGACGTGCTGGAAGATATGAACCTTGCCATCGAGCAGTTATATAACGGCAGGGCTATTTTATTTGTAAATGGGGCAACACAAGCACTTGCGCTCCAAACGAACCTTTTTCAATTTAGAGAAGTAGAAGAGCCGCAATCGGAAGTCCTTGTAAGAGGGCCGCGGATCGGTTTTATTGAAAATCTTGAAAAAAACACAGCTTTAATCCGTGAGCGGGCAAACGACCCTAACCTTGTCATTCAAAAGATAAATGTAGGTACTCGCAATAAAAAGTCTGCTGCCCTTGTGTACGTTCGTGATATTGTTGATCCCAAATTAGTAGAAGATATTTTATCACGCATGACCGAAATCAAAATGGATGACATCCCTGAAACCGGCTATATTGAACAGCTGATTGAGGACAGCCATATCTCCATTTTTCCGCAGATTCAAAATACAGAACGTCCAGACAGGGTGATCGCATCCGTGCTTGAAGGCAAAGTCTCCATTTTGCTCGACGGCACACCTTTTGCCCTCATCATGCCTATGACACTTACAGCCTTGATGCAATCACCGGAGGATTATTACCAAAGATGGACAAGTGCGACTCTTTTGCGCCTACTCCGTTATTTTGCCGTACTGTTAACGATTTTTTTACCAGGGCTCTACATCGCTCTTGTCTCATATCACCCCGGTTTATTACCAACACGAATGGCACTCACCATTGCAGGCAGCAGGCAGAATGTTCCGTTTCCTCCTGTTGTCGAGGCGATTCTTATGTCTTTTACGATTGAGCTGCTGCGAGAAGCTGGACTTCGGCTTCCTAGAGCCATCGGGCAGACGATTGGGCTCATTGGCGGCGTCATCATTGGTCAGGCGGCTGTCCAAGCCAATATCGTCAGTGCGTTAATGGTGATTATCGTGTCGCTGACCGCATTGGCCGATTTCACTGCCCCTTCGTATGACTTTAGTTTCCCGCTGCGCATCTTGCGCTTTATGGCCATTTTCAGTTCAGCGATGCTTGGGTTATACGGCTTGATCATGTGTTATTTATTTGTGCTTTGTCACCTGATGCAATTAAAGACCTTTGGTTTTGACTATTTCACACCTGTTTTATCTTCACCGTTTTCAGATTTAAAGGATACGTACGTACGTTTACCAATTGGGCTATTTAAATCGAGACCGAAAACAGCAAAAATAAAAAATCTCAAAAGACAAGGAGATTAAACGATGTACAGAGCTGAGAAGCTATCATTGTTACAAGTCACCATTCTGTGCAGCTCTACAATGATAGGCGCTGGAATTTTAACCATTCCACGCAGTTCTGCCAATTCAGGGTTCCCTGATGGCTGGATCATTGTATTAATACAGGGAGTCATCTTTGCTTTCGTTGCTTTTTTGTTAGGATGGATTGCTGAAAAAAATGCGCCGGACACCATTTTTGAGTCAAATAAAAAAGGAGCCGGTGCATTCTTTGGCACGATCTTTAATTTAATGCTGATCGCTTATTTACTAGGCATTGTCGGCTTTGAAGCGCGTGTCCTCGGGGAAGTGGTCCAATTTTTCCTGCTGGAATCGACTCCTATGGCAGTGATTGTGATGATTTTTCTTCTTGTGGCGATCTATCATTTGAAAAGTGGTATCTTTCCAATAGTGAAAATGGTGACATACATATATCCGATGACGATGATCATTTATATTGGGCTCATGCTGTTTAGTTTGAAAATATTCGATTTTGATTACTTACGCCCGGTGATGGCGAACGGGTTTAAAGATTTCAGTAATTTGTTCTCTCAAACATTTATTCAATTTACAGGCTTTGAGGTCATTTTGTTTGTTGTACCACTCATTTATAAAGACAAATGGTCGAAGGCGAAATGGGCCGCTGCGATCGGGGTCGGAATTACCTCACTTATCTATTCTCTCACGCTCTTTATTGTGATTGGTTCCATGACCGTTGGAGAAACGAAATCCCTCACCTGGCCCACTGTCTCCCTCATTCAAGCACTAGAACTTGAAGGGGTCTTCATTGAACGGTTTGATATTTTTTTACTGACGATCTGGACGTGCCAGCAGTTCATTTGCATGCTTGGCTTTTTCCAATTTGCCATTAAAGGGTGCCACACGGTCTTTAAGACGACCAATGTAACGAGACTGCTTTGGCTGCTGTTTTTGATTACCTCTGCCCTCTCTTTATTTCCGAGAAATATCAATGAAGTTTTTTACTACTCTACTTTACTCGGCTACGCATTGTTCGCGGTTTTAGCCATTCCTTTTATTACAGCTGTTCTGCTGATGATACGTAAAAAATGGGGAGGTCGTTCTGCATGAGAGGAAGGCGTGTATTGTTCATCTTTTTATCCTGCTGTCTTATCCTTTTATCATCAGGGTGCTGGGATTTAAAGGATATTGAAAAACTATCGTTTGTACGCGGTGTTGGTATTGATGAGGAAGATGAGAATGGAGTTAAGCTGACCTACCAAAACCTTGTACCGAAAACAGGCGGAACACAAGAAGCCGATTCTCCTGGCTATGTGAATGTCGTCTCAAAAGGGAAAAATGTGCTGGAGGCTGTCAGTAATGTCGCCTTAAAGGACCCGCCGATCTATAGTGATCATCTGAAAATCTTCTTGTTCGGCAAAAATCAGGCAGAGCATCACGATATTCAAGGAACGCTCAATCACTTTATACGAGATGATGAGGTTAGGCGAAGCAGCTATCTTCTCGTGTCACGAAATGATGCGTCAAAAGTGATCAACCAAAAATTGAAATCTCAGCAAAAGGTTCCGGTTGAGAATATCTTTGAAACATCTAAAAACCGAAGCTTTAATGGGAAAATTTTGCTGCCAACACGTATTGGCCGGGCGTCCGATTACTTTCAGATGGGCATTAGCTTCCTTGTACAAAGTGTAGATGCGATAAACGGTGAACTTATTTATGATGGGGCAGGAATTATAGATGGAAAAACACGAAAACTGATTGGCTTCATCCCTTCGAAGGATGTCCAATCTTTAAACTGGGTGATGGACCGAATCTCAGGCGGTGTTGTACCTGCCACCTACAAAGACTTTCCGATCACGTATGAAATTAAGAAATCAAAAACCAAGGTTGAACCCTATCTGAACAATGGGAAAATTTCCTTTAAAATTTGCATACAAACAAATGGAAAATTATCAGAGGATCAATACCCTCCTGAAAATTCATACGATGAGCAGTACATCAAACGATTTGAGCAGATTTTCTCTAAGAAAATTAAAGGACACATTCAAAAAGCAGTGAGTCATATGCAAAATGAAGTAGGCGTTGATCCTATCTTTTTAAGCAAGCATTTCCGTATTAAATACCCTGACTATTGGGAAAAGCATCGAAACGAGTGGGATACGCTCTTTCAAGAAGCGGATATCGAATATGATGTCAAAGTCAGCATTTTAAACTTTGGGGCAGAAGGCGCAACAAAAAGCTTCAAATGGTAATGCAAAAGGCGGTTATCCCGAAGGGGAGCCGCCTTTTTTACGCACGACAATTAAAAGCTGATATAGAGTCACTTGATCAGACAACGCTTTTGTTTGAAAGCCAAGTGACGCTCCTACTCTCGCCACCTCGTCAAAAAACAATTGGACGTTTTGATCAATCTGAACATTGATCCGCTGCTCGATCACCCGTTCAAACAAATAGTCTGGGAAAAGTGCACGCATCGTGTTTAGTGTGAAGAACCTCAGGTGGCCTCGGTCTAAAATCCCTGCATCTTGATACGTAAAATCCCCTGTCATTAACGGGAGAAGCACCTCCGCATGCATCATGTTTGGCAGGCAGCAAATGACCACACCGCCCGGTTTTAAAGATGCGTGCGCTTGTTCAATGATGTGCCAAGGATCTGACACATGCTCTAAAACATCAGAAAAAATAATCGCATCAAAAAAAGCTTTTTTCTCTAACCACGGGTATTCATCTGCTTTTGCCTCGATGACTTCTTCATAATATGCCTTTGCAATGGCTGCTTTTAATGGATCTTTCTCTACCCCGTACATTTCAACAGACTGCCGATTCATTAGTTCAAGCCCTGTGGCCCCTGCACCGCATCCCACATCAAGCACACATACAGCGTCTTCAGGCAGCAAAGCCGCAAAGTACGGATGGGGGGTCATCAGATTGAGATCAATGCCCCATTTATCTAAAAACCGAAGCCTGTTCTCAGCAAACAGTGTAGAGATGTTCGTTTCTTGATTCGCACGAAAGGTTGCATGACCGTGATGATGCACAAATGAATCGTGGACGATTTGCAGCTGATATCCCTTTAGCAAGGATCTCAAACAAAGATCGTCATCCTCAAAAGATCCATACACGAACCGCTCATCAAATAACCCCACCTCTTCAATGAGCTCTCTTTTCACAAGCAGACAAAACCCCACAAGTCGATGTACATAAGTTCTCTGACCTTTTTTCGCAGCCGTATAATTCTTCGCAAATACTGAGAGCTCCTTCACATCTGTATACGATGGCTCGACCATTTGAGGACCGCTCACATAATTGGAGACTGGTCCTACCATCCCAATACGTTCTGATGCAAATAACGCCTCTTTTAATGGAGAAAGCCAGTTTTCCGTTACGATCGTGTCGTTATTTAAAAAGAGAATGCTATCTCCTGTCGCTTTTTTCGCTCCTTGATTACATCCCTTTGCATAGCCTTGATTCTCTGTGTTTTCAATGAAAATCACATCTTTCAGTTCTCTCACATATTCCTTCGTACCGTCGGTTGACGCATTATCAACGATGATGAGTTCATATTGGTCACTTCGGGTATGGTGCTTGATGCTGTCGATACATTTTTTCGTTAAATGCAGTTCATTGTACGTCAGCATGACAATGCTCGTTTTCCCTTTCATCTCATTTCCACCTTTCGCTCGCCTGTTCCATATGTATGTCATATGCAGCACGTTCAGAAGATGAGAGATTGTCCTTTCTTGATTAAACGTTTGTTTAACAAAGAAAAACCAGCTGTATGCGGGCAGCTGGTCGTTGTTCACACCGTTTTTCCTTCCTCACCTGTGACGGCACGGTTCCTCTTTTTTAAATCTTCTTCAATTTCTTCAAGACTTTTCCCTTTCGTTTCAGTCACCATATATTTCACAAACAAGAAGGCGCCTACGCCGATGACCGCGTAAATGAGAAAAAGATTACTGATACCCATCGCGCTTAATAGAGCTGGGAATGTAAGCGAGATGATTAAATTCCCTGTATGAAGGAGGAAAGTAGAGACGCCTGTACCGATTCCTCTTACATGTACCGGGAACAGCTCCGGAAGCATCACCCAAACGACTGGACCCCAGCTGACAGCAAAGATGACGATGAAGAGTCCTAAACAAATAATGGTTGTCCATCCTGCAGCTGTTGACCCCTCGAAAAATCGATTGACCACTGACAGGACAATTAAACTTAGGACCATGCCAGCATTTCCAAATAAGAGCAGCGCTTTACGCCCTACACGGTCAATGATTTTAATCGCCACAAACGTCATGACGACATTCACTGCCCCAATTCCGACGGTTCCTAAAATTGCCGCTGAATTACCAAAGCCAACGCTTGTGAATGTTTTTGGTGCATAGTAAATAATTGTATTGGTTCCGATAAACTGCTGCAGAAAGGCAAGACCGACACCAGCAATTAATGCTGGGCGTACCCATGGCTCAAATAATTCCTTAAAACCGCCTTTTTCTTCACTTTCTGCCTGTTGAATATCTGAAATTTCTTCTTCAACTTCTTGCTTACTCTTTCTGAGTTTAGATAATATCTCTTTCGCACGGTCTGCCTGTCCATGGACAAACAGCCAGCGGGGACTTTCCGGCATAAACAAAATCCCACATAATAAAAGCACAGAAGGCACGACCGCAATTCCAAGCATCAGGCGCCATGCCTCTGCATCCGCTAAAGCGTAGTTCACAATATAGGCGAGAAGAATACCAAATGTGATCATGAGCTGGTTTAATGAGGACAGTGCACCTCGAGATTCCTTTGGAGCAAGTTCAGATAAATATAAGGGAACAATCGTTGTCGAGCAACCGACAGCAAGCCCTAGTACAATTCGGAATAAGACCATCACTTCCGTATTCGGAGCAAGGGCTGTACCAAATCCGCCGATAATAAACAAAATCGCTGCGGCGATGATGGCTTTTTTCCGCCCGAATTGGTCTGTCAGCTTTCCAGAAAGAGAGGAACCGAGCATCGCCCCGATTAAAATCGAGCTGACAACAAGTCCCTCTGTAAACGCGTTTAACCCTAAATCCTCTTTCATAAATAAGATGGCGCCAGAAATGACACCTGTATCATAGCCATATAAGGCGCCGCCAAGTGCGCCGAAGAAATAAAGCCATCCATTCCGATTTTTCATGTTCATAACCCCTCTTTTGTTCTGTATGTACTGGATGTTTCTCTTTGGAAAATCATTTTCCTCACTTCCTGTCATTTCAAACATTTCGATGTTTTATGACAAATATATTTCATTTGCGTATCATTGAAACTTTTTAAGATAAGAAAACGTCAATTAAGCGTTAGTGAAAAAAATGTCGCACTATATCCCGTTTTAAGGTATATTTGTTTTAGTTTGTAAGCAAAAAGAAGGACATCTTTACTATAAAAATCATAGCGAGGGTTTAAAATATATGGATCAATCAAGAAGCAAACGCAAAGGAAAAAAGCGTTTAAAGCCATGGGTGAAAGTCACTCTATTTATAGTCGGTATTCTTTTACTGACAACCGCTTCTGTCACAGGCTATGCCTACTATAAAGTGACAAGCGCTGCCAAAAAAGCGCAAGTATCTTTAGATCGCGGCGCTCAATCTGTCAAAAGGATTGAAGCATTCGATCCTGGGAAAGACAGCTTTTCTGTCTTGCTGCTTGGCATTGACAGCAGACCGGGCGAAACAGTGAAACAGGCACGAAGCGACGCAATGGTCTTAGCAACAGTCAATCGTACAAATAAAACCGTGAAATTATTAAGCATTCCAAGGGACTCATATGTGAATATTCCAGGGCATGGCTATGACAAAATTACACATGCACACGCATTTGGCGGTGCAGATTTAACCTTGAGTACAGTCGAAGATTTACTAGATATTCCGGTTGATTTTGTGATCCAAAGTAATTTCAAAGCATTTAAAGAGATCGTCAATGAACTAAACGGAGTCTCTATTAACGTCAAGGATGAATATGTGGTCAAACAGGTTCTAAAAGATACAAAGGGCAAGGTACAGCTTCAAACAGGAACTCATACACTAGACGGTGATCAAGCTCTCGCATATGTGAGAACAAGAAAAGCAGATAGTGATTTAATGCGCGGGCAGCGTCAAATGGAAGTATTAAAAGCCATTTTTGATAAATCAAAATCGTTAACATCTATTCCATCATATGACAATATCATTGATACACTTGGTGAGAATGTCTCAACCAATCTTTCAATGAAAGAGCTAGTCGGGCTTTTCCCGCTTCTGACGTCATTGAAATCGGTCGATACCATTCAGCTTAAAGGCTCTGATTACCAGCCAAACGGGGTTTATTATTACCAATTGGATCAAAACCAGCTAAACGAAGTGAAGACTGAATTGAAGAAACAGCTTGAATTATCATAAACAGAAAGCGTCCCTAAGGGGGCGCTTTCTGTTTGTTGACAAAGGGCTAAAATGGTTTTTATTTTAGCTCTTTGTCTTCTTTTCAGCGTGTAGACGATGATGTAGATTTTAACCCTTTGGCTTATTCCCTTGATCATTCGATCATTTTTGTTTAGCCTTGATAGAGAGGAACAAGCATCCCATTGCTCATGAGAATGAAGGAAATCGTACATACTTTAAAAAGGCTATTGCATGCATGAAGGAGGATTTGACAGCGATGAAAAAAATGATTGCGATTGATTTAGACGGTACACTTTTAAATACAAAAAGTGAAATATCTGTTCAAAACCGGGAGGCATTGATTCGTGCGAAGGAAGCGGGATATATTGTCACCATCTGTACAGGGCGGGCGACTTTTGATGTAAAGGAACTGCTTGGCGATTTGGACATCCCCATTATTGCAGCAAACGGCGGAACCGTTCATACCGAAGGATACGAACTTTTCAGCCGTATCACACTTGACCAAGAAGCAGGAAAACAAGCGGCTAAGGCATTAGTAGAACGAAACATTTACTTTGAGGTCTATACGGACGATGCGCTCCTCTCTCCTTTTGATGGAAAAGAGAAGCTGAAAGCAGAATTTGATGTCATCAAAAGTGCGAACCCAAATGAGGATGTAGCTGATTTATGGGAAGGAGCGATGACTCAATTCAAACAATTTGGCATCAAACCAGTAGATGATATTCGCCAGATTTTTGAGTCGAATGAAGCGACCTATAAATTACTCTGCTTCTCATTTGATATGAACAAACTACAGGAAGCACGAAATCTTCTAGCGGAAATGCCTGAGCTTTCATTGACCTCTTCTGGAAAACATATCATTGAGGTACTGCCAAAAGAGTCTGGGAAAGGACATGCTCTCAAAAAGCTCGCAGCTCATTATGGCGTAGACCGCTCACATATTTATGCGATTGGCGACAGCCCCAACGATCTATCCATGTTTGAGGAAGCAAGCCACCGCATTGCAATGGGAAATGCCGTAGATGTTATTAAAGAAAAGAGCACCTACATCACAAAAGGCAATCATGAAGACGGTGTTGCTTACTTTATTGATCTGCTTTTACAAAATCAATTACACGAAAAAAAGACGCTAGTCTGATCAGCGCCTAGAGAGAAGTCTAGAAGTCCGATACGAGCGTGGATCGGGCTTTTTCTTTATTTTTTGATTCTAACAGCCGTCTCATACTTATCCTTCCAGTACGTACTTGTTTTCATATTCGTAAGCACGACACCATTTGAGACGGTCACATGAATGACTTGATTTGACCCTGCATAAATCGCCGGCACCAATGACGTTCCACTAAAGAAAACGAGATCTCCTGGCTTCAGCTCCGAACGTTTCACAGGCGTACCTGTCTTGACTTGACCTGACGCATAGCGAGGCAGATCAATACCAAGCACTTCTCGATACACGTATTGTGTGAACCCTGCTGTGTCAAATCCCTCTTCTGGATTCGTCCCGCCTTTGACATAAGGGACTTCCCCAATATACGTTGCCGCTTTTGATACAACCGGATCTTCTTTTGATAATTTCAGGTCCGTTAATCGTTTCGCACCTGTCCATTTCTCGCGCCAATACGATTCAGACAAATAAGAAATCGTGACACTTTCCGAACGGCTCGCATGAATAAAACGATCGCCCCCAATATACATCCCTACATGAGAAATACCTCGCTTATATGTGTTGCTAAAAAAGACAAAATCCCCTGGACGTATATCCGCTAATGCCACTTTTTCTCCAACCATCCACTGCTGTTCAGCACTTCGAGGTAAATAAATCCCTAGTGATTTTTCAAATAAATATTGTAAAAAGCCTGAACAATCAAAGCCAACCTTAGGGTCTGCTGCACCAAATACATAAGGAATACCTAAATATTTCATCGCATCTTTCACAAGACGGTCATCAGAGATTTCCGGTGTACCGGGCAGTCGTTTGACTGCATAAAATCGGTCTGTCCAGTATTTGCTTTTGCTGACATCTGTTTTCACCACACCTTGACTGAGCGTGATGTGGATGATCTGATCGTTACCAGCGTACAACGCCACATGTGTCGGGATATCCTTTGTTTCTTCAAGGCTGCGGAAATATACAAGGTCACCGGGCTGCGCTTTGTCCCATGATACCTTTTCCCCAATCTGATACTGGTCGATCACCTTCCGCGGCAAATCAAATGCTCCTGATGTCTTGTACACATATTGAATCAATCCAGATGCGTCAAAGCCCGTTTTTGGATCGGTTCCTCCTTTATGATAAGGTGTTCCGATCAGCTTTTCCGCTTGCTCCAAAGGAGACGCTGTTTGAGCAGATACTTCTGATTGAGACATGAACATCAGCCCTACGAGCGCACACCCACCAATCAATATTTCTTTCCATTTCATGATCTTTCCCCTCCTTTCTTCTATAGTTTCGGCATGACACCTTTCATTTTACACCTTTTTTCGACAAAAAAGAGCACGCAATGCGCGCCCTCTATGCTCTTTAAAATTATTTACTTGCTTCCGTTTTTGACTGCTTTTGCTGTTCGATTTTCTGCATTTCAACCGAGATCTTTTGTTTTTCATGATCTGTGAGGCTGTCACTAAATTTAAAAGCAGACATAAAGACAAAGACTAAAATTAACGCAACAAACGGCCAGCTTGCTTTTAGGAATTTCATTTCTTCTCTTTCCCTCCGTTTTCTTTTAAGTGTTTAACTTTATCAGCGTGATCTACTTCAAAGAAAATGTGTCCGTCTTTTTCTTTCCAATCCGCATTCGTACCATTTGTCAGCATACGGATAATGGATTTTGATTCAAAAGATCCTGCTTTAACCGGAGCAGGTGTTGCTTCCTTGATGTACATTGGGACAACTTCAAATGTCGCTTTTCCATCTTCATTCAGATGATACTGAACAAGTGCAGAATCACGTGTTCTTGACCAGCCTTGGTCAAAAATAAAGTTCCCTAAGCTATAGAAGATCGCCGTACCGTTATAGACTTCCATTGGCTCAAGAACGTGCGGATGAGCACCGATAATGATATCAGCACCAGCTTTTGACATCGCTCTTGCCAATTCTCTTTGTCTATCGTTTACCTCATTGTTGTACTCCTGTCCCCAGTGAGCATGAACAACGACGATATCTGCCTTTTCAGCAGCCTGCGAGATCATCGGAATAAAGATAGATGGATCGGCTGGCAAGATACCCGCCTGGCGATTCGTTGCTTTAAAATCTTTCCCATACACATCAGTAAAACCAAGTGTAGCGATTTTGACACCATTTACTTCTTTGTACGAAATGTTCTGCTTCGCATCCTGAAGGTTACGGCCTGCGCCTGTATAATCCATGCCAGCATGTTCAAAGGCATCAATCGTGTTGTTCAGCCCTTTTTCACCATAGTCTGCCGCATGGTTATTCGCAAAGTTTAATACAGAGAAATTCAAATCCTTCAATGCTTTGACAGAATCTTCGTCTGTTTTCAAATGAATATTCTTTTGTGCCGCTTGTTCTTTATCTGATGCGACTGGATGCTCAAAGTTACCAGTCACATAATCTGACACATCAAAATATGGCTTGGCGTAACGAAAGAGATGCTGTTTTCCATAACGGTCTGTTACTTTCTCTACGTTTCTTCCGAACATAATGTCACCGACAAACGAAGCGGTCAGGATGTTTTCTGGATTCTTTTGTACAGTTGGCACTTGTGCTTTCCCGATAAACGTAAATAGAAATGTACAAGCAATGACAATCGGTAAAGCAATCAGTACGTGTTTATTCGTCTTTTTCTTTTGGTTCTTTGTGATTTTCAGCAGCTTTTCCTGAAAGCTCAATTTTTTATTCATCATTGGACACACCTTATCTTAAAATAGATAGTAAACATACATGATGGCAAATGTTGCACCACTTAGAAGTAACGTGCTTCCAAGGGTAATCGTAAGACCTTGCTTTTGAATCGTATTTGCAATCAATCCAGGAACGATAATACCGATTCCGCGGAATTCTGCTATTTCAAATGGAACCACTGGATAGAAGAAATCAAATACAAGCTTTAAGGCGATCCCTGTAATTAGCATCGCAGCAAACTTTCTGCGTCCGTATAAAATCATAAATTTCGATAGACCAAAGCGAACGATGACATACGTAAGCAAGCTGACAGATAAGACAACTAAAATAAAGACTGGCTGGTTAAATACAAGCGCCAGATAACCTGGGACAACAAGTCCAGCTGGTACGATTCCTGTTTTTTCTGCAAAGATTAAACTAAGTAGAACACCTAAAATTAACGAGATATAAAGATCTGATCCGAACATTTTCTATATTTCCTCCTAGCTGACAAGCTGCTTAATTTTGTATTCTTGAATTTTTTCGATTAACGGTTCAGCGGCACCATGAATATTGCCGACTCCATAAACCACTCGATTATGAAGCTTTTTCTCAAGCATATTCATAATTTCTTCTGTAGATTGATATTCAAGGTTGTGTAAGTGGTCAGCCGGAATTTTCCCATCCTCATATGCCTTCACAATTGGATCTGTTGTTTCACCAATCAAGACAAGATCACTTGCTTCAATATAAGGAAGTACATCCTCCGCAAACTGGATCGTTCTATCTACACGATCCGCACGGCAGTTCATGATAATAATCGGTTCATCTGTTGGATATCCAATCTCTTTCACACGCTTCCAAATGTTCAATGTAGATGATGCGTCATTTGCCGCAAAACCATTTACAAAGTGTCCAGGTGTTTTCGCGTCCATTAATGGAAGAATTCTCATCGCTCCTGGATCAGGTGGCGCATTTAACATTCCTCTGAATGCCGTATCTTCATCAATTCCTAATGCCTGTGCAACACCAAGTGCAAGTGAGGCATTATCTGGGAAGACCATGTACTCAAATTTCCGTAAATACTCATCAGAAATCTTGGAATTATCTGCAACAATGACTTCTGTGTTGCGTTTTTTCGCAATCTCTTTAAAGAATTCCGTATATTCACTATCCGTAATAACCAAGTGTCCATTGTAAGGAATTGTCGCTGTAAAGGCTTCTGCTATTTCATCAAGTGTCGGCCCCATTACGTCCATATGATCTTCAAGAACGTTTACGATCACGCCAATATTCGCTTGAAGCAGCTCTTCCTGAAAGATAATTTGGTAATCTGGATTTACTGCCATACATTCACTGACGATGGCATTTGCTCCTCTTTCAACGGTTTCTCTCATAACTTCCTTCTGCTCACCGATATTCGGTCCTTGCGGTTTCCTTTTAATCGGTTTCTCCTCTGGCGTATCCCAATAAATCATTCTTGCATCTGTTCCCGTTGTTTTGCCGACAGTTTTATAACCTGCCTCCATTAAGATACCGGTTGTCAATCTTGTAACGGTAGACTTTCCGCGAATACCATTAATATTGACGCGCACCGGCAAGGCATCGATATTTTTCTGGTGACGCTTCTTTTCAATAAAGCCAATCCCTAACATGATGACACAGGCTATAACGATTAACCACATCGCTTATCTACATCTCCTTTTTTTATGAGTGTGATATGTAAATTCAATCAACAGTATATAGGTTCAGCATAAAATCACAATCGGTATTATGTAACATAATCTTTCACTTCCTCGTATGCCAAATTCCTCTAATCAGAAGGCGGATTTGCCTAGCTCTTCTTTAAATGAAAAGGCCAAAAGGCGGACAAAAATCGGTATGAATTTCGGCTTCAATCAAGAGAAAGCGTTACCATCAAGCATCGGAAAATCTTTTGTCCTTTTCTCCCTAAATTTTTTGACAATTATTAAGATGTATTTTGAATCAATGTTTTATAGCCCTTTAAACTCTATAACATCAGTCATATCAGCGCTTTAAATGAATAGTGCGTGTTTTGGAATGTTTTCGATTTTTGAAGGAACAGGTTAGAAAGTCATTCTCATCGGTCAGAATGCTACGCGTTGACCTATGACAAAGGTCACCTCTAAAAAAATCAAGTCATATGCTTATTTATGGGTCACAAAAAATTGGGATAAGATGTAAACTATTGATCATTTCGAAATACCTGCTTTTTACGATATTCGCTCCTTATGACCTAAACAATGAAACATTATTCATTTGTTTTTATCAAGATTCATCATTTCTTAACATTTTTAATATGATTTTAGTTGAAAGTTGTCAATTCATGTCATGCTTTCCCCAAAGATGACGAATAAAATCAGCTTCTCCGCTTACACTATGGTTAAAAAAACTGTGAGAGGAGGCTAAAGATGCCAAACTCCAATGAGCAAACACGCTTGCATTTTTTATCAGGCAGCTTCGAGGAAAAAATCCGGATTCTGAAAAAGACATTTCAGCAAAGCGGGGATTTTGAATACCGAGAGTTAATGGTGAATGAAACGAAATCTGTCCTGTTTTTTATTAAAACAAGAGTAGATGAAGGCAAACTAAATGATTTCATTATCGGCAACTTGTTAGGTCCTCCTGGAAAGCAGGAATATACGAAATCTCTCAGCACACTCGAAACAGGTGACTTGACGCTGATCACTGACAGTATTATTGCTGGAAGCATTGCGTTTCTTGATGAAAATTCCTCACAGATCAAATTGTTTTCTGTCGGTCAGCCGCCGCTGCGCTCTATTTCTGAACCTTCATCTGAAAGTATTATTGCTGGAGCACATGACGGATTTGTTGAAAGTCTTGATACCAACATCTACTTACTGCGTTCGCATTTAAATGATCGAAAGCTCGCCATTCAGTATCATAAGATCGGTACAAAATCAAAAACAAAGCTTGCGACTGTTTATATATCTGATATCGCTAATCAAGAAAAGGTAGAAGAGGTAAACAAACGGATTTCTTCTATTAAAGTAGACACGCTGCTAAGTCCTGGCTCTATTGTTGAGGCGATTGAGGATGATTCATTTTCTATTTTCCCGCAGCTTATTGATACAGAGCGCCCTGATAAGGTGAGATCTGCAATCCTTGAAGGGCGAATTGTGGTGATGATGGATGGCAGTCCGATGGCCATCATTCTTCCTGTCACCTTCTTTAGCTTCTTTCAATCACCAGATGATTATAATAGCCGCTGGATACCAGCAACGTTTATCCGTATGCTTCGATATCTTGCCTGTATCATCGCAGTCATATTGCCATCTTTTTATATTGCTGTTATTGGGTTTCATTATGAGGTTGTCCCAGATGAACTAGCTATTACGATGAAGAACTCTATTATTGGAATTCCCTTTCCTCCATTGATTGAAGCGATGCTGATGGAAATTACCATTGAACTCATTCGTGAGGCAGGGGTGCGTCTGCCTAGACCAATTGGTCAAACCATTGGTATCGTAGGTGGTTTGGTCATTGGGGATGCTGTTGTACAAGCAGGACTCATCTCAAATGTTCTTGTCATTGTAGTCGCTGTGACCGCTGTCGCTTCATTTGTACTTCCGTCATTTGAAATGACGGCCACGATTAGGATGCTGCGTTTCCCGCTCATGTTCATGGCATCAATGTTTGGTTTTATTGGCATTTCATTTGGATTATCCATCATTCTCATGAATTTATGCCGCCTTGAATCACTAGGGGTGCCATACTTATCACCTGTTGCTCCATTTAACTGGCAGGATTTAAAAGATACTGTAATTCGCCTCCCAATGTGGATGTACAAAAATCGCCCTGTTTATTTAAATCCGCAAAAGAAAAAGCAAATTGAACATTTGAGAGGATGGAAAAAGAAAAATGAAAAATAAAATATCTCCACCTCAAGCTGTCTTTTTTCTCATTCAATCTCAAATTGGTGTCGGTATTTTATCGCTCCCCCACTTTTTGATGAAAGACATGGGACACGATGGCTGGATGGCGATCATTGTCGCCTGTTTTTTTATCCAAATCATCAATACCATTTTCATTTACATCATTCATAAATATCCAGAAACATCATTCTTCCAAGCATTAATTGATGTATTTGGTCAATGGATTGGGAAATTACTGATTGCACTGTATATACTGTATTTTGCCTCCGTCTGTATTGTCGTTTTATCCATTTTCACCAGAATTATTGGTATGTGGGTTCTGCCGCTGACGCCAAACTGGGTCATCAATCTATTACTCATTACTTCCATTGTTTATATTGCGAAGGAGCAAATTACAGCTATTGTCAGGTTTAACTTTATCTTAACTCCCCTTCTCCTTTTGCTTTCCTTGCTGATGTTCTATTCATTAAAAGGGACCAATATCGATTATCTGATGCCTTTTTTTCAAACAGACATTTCTCAGTTTCAGCTTGGGCTGAAGGACGTCGTCCTATCGATGAATGGATTTGAGATGATCCTTATTCTTTCTCCCTTTATGAAAGGCACTATTAAGGAACGGTATAAAATCATGACCATTTCAAATATATGCACGACGCTTTACTACCTATTTATTACATTGATTTGTTTTATGTTTTTTAGTCCAATTGAGCTTGATGTGATTCCCAACCCTGTTCTTTACTTATTAAAAACCATTTCCTTCGGTATCATTGAGCGGACAGATTTAATTTTTCTTAGCTTCTGGGTGTTTATAATTCTTGCCACATTGAGTAACTATCTGTACTTTTGTGCAAATGGCATTTCCAGTTTACTGAAGAAAAAGGATCACAAAAAATATGTTTATTGTTTCGCCATTCTGATATATGCGTCTAGCTGTTTTTTGGCAGTCGATAACTTTCGCATTCAGCGTTTCAATGATTTTACAACGATTGCTCAGTATTCGTTCATTTACACACTTCCAGCATTCATGGCGATCATTATCTTTATCAAACAACGTAAAAAGAAGGTGAAATCACATGCGTCATAAATATGTCCTGACTCTCCTCATGTGCGTGTCTCTCACCATGATGCCTGGCTGCTGGGATCAAAACCTATTAAAAAACATCTCCCTTGTCCTTACTTCCGCCATTGATCAAGGGGAAGATGATAACGCAAAAGTATCGATTACCTACCGAAAAGTACAACAGTCTCAAAGTATGCAGCAAGGAAGTTCAAGTACTTATTCAACCACTGTACTGACAACCAATGCTCCAACTTTACGTAAAGCGGGAACAGACTTCGGCCGAATGGTTGACCAAAAGATTGATATGTCAAAAATGAGGATTTTACTGATCGGTGATGAATTCTCTCAAAATCAACTTCTTCCCTACTTAGACATGTTCTATCGCGATCCGAAAAGTCCTTTGCTTGCCAATTTAGCCGTTGTGAAAGGCGGTTCAAGTATTGATGTGATCAACAAATTACTAAAAGAACAGCTCATTGTCAGTGACTATTTAAACAATCTCATTACAACTGCATCAAAAGGTTCACAAGTGACCGCTGGAAATATTCAAAGCATACGCTCAAAGATGCTCCAAACAGGAGAAGACTTTACCCTGCCTTTAATTGTATTTGATCAGTCTAAACAACTAATCAAAGTAGCAGGTGTGGCTTTATTCGATAATGAGAAAAAAACTGGTGAGCTTTATGGTCAAGATGCCATGCTTCTCAATCTCATGAATAATAAAATCGGGAAATATGCAAATTTCACTAAAAAGATCAGAAATGATATGGAGTTGAAGGGAAATAACTATATTACCATCCAAGTCACCGACTTAAAACGAGATATTCGCATTCTCAATTCTGATCATCGAAACGTGACAATTGGGCTAGATTTCGAATTCAAAACAGCTGTCGTTGAATATCCGAAAGACAATTTAGATAGTACGAAAAAGATCGATGAACTAAACAAACGATTATCAGCTATTTTCACAAAGGAAGCAGAAAAAGTAATCTCTGTTTTGCAGAAATCAAACTCCGACGTGTTAAGTCTTGGAAGAAAGTATCGCGTTAAAAATTATGATGAATATGTAAAAATGAATTGGAAAACTGATTATCCAAATGTAAAAATCATCCCAAAAATCAAAGTGAACATTACAGAAACAGGGATTACTAGTTAATAAAAGGAAGATAGCATCTTTCTTTTATTTTTTTATTTTTTTATTTTTTTAAGATTGTCATTTTAATGCTTTCATGATAATCTATCTGTGTAAACGGTTACACATTCACGAAGGGAGGCACTCCATTGGCTACAATTAAAGATGTTGCAAAAGCTGCACAAGTGTCTGTTGCCACTGTTTCACGCGTGCTTAACGATACTGGATATGTCCATACAGATACGAAAACCCGCGTGACACAAGCGATGCAGGAGCTGAACTACTTTCCCAATGAAGTGGCTAGATCCCTTTTCAAAAGAGAATCACGCTTAATCGGTTTGATTTTACCTGATATTACGAATCCCTTCTTCCCTCAGCTCGCTAGAGGCGTTGAGGACGAAATTCATGCGCATGGTTTTCGGTTATTATTCGGAAACAGTGATGAAGATCGAGAGAAGGAAATGGCCTATTTACAAACCTTTAAACAAAATCAAGTGGTCGGTGTCATCGCTGTCACAAACGAACCTGAATCAGATATATACAATGATGAAGAATTACCGGTTGTGTTCTTAGATCGAACCGTTCCACATGCACCTTCTGTGTTTGCAGATGCTGCAGCTGGCGGGAAAATGGCCGCAATGGAATTAATCAGACGCGGCAGCCGGCAGATCACACTGCTAAAAGGACCTGCCCACCTTCAAACAGCGAGGCAGCGATTCAAGGGCGCACTCGATGTACTGACGGAAAAAGGAGTCGACTTTCATGTGATGTCTAATGCTTCATTTTCCTTTCAAGAAGCCCGCAAGAGCGCCAAGGCTCTTTTCCAGCTGTACCCTGAAACAGATGGCATCATTGCCAGCAATGACATCGTCGCAACAGCGGTCATACACGAAGCGCTTCGGATCGGAAAAGCCATTCCAGATGATGTTCAAATCATTGGGTTTGATGATATTCCGCAAAGCGAGCTGCTCTTCCCTTCCTTATCTACGATTAGGCAGCCTGCCTATGAGATGGGGAAAGAAGCGGCACAGCTGTTAATCAAAGCGATTCAGAAACAACCTATAGATCAACCAGTTATCCAAATGCCCGTCTCTTTTATTGAACGAGAGACCACAAGAAAGGTGGATTCACAATGAGTCATATTGTCGTAGTAGGAAGCTGTTCTATGGATTTAGTCGTCACATCGGATAAACGGCCAAATGCCGGTGAAACAGTTTTAGGCGAATCATTTAAAACCGTCCCAGGCGGAAAAGGCGCCAATCAAGCAGTCGCAAGTGCCAGACTCGGTGCAGATGTATACTTGGTCGGCCGGGTCGGTGATGACGCTTATGGTCAGGATATTGTCAGCAATCTACAAGATCAAGGGGTCCGCACCTCATATATGAAACCGGTTACCGAAATGGAAAGCGGCACCGCTCATATCATTTTAGCAGAAGGTGATAACAGCATTGTCGTGGTCAAAGGGGCAAATGACGAGGTCACTCCTGACTATGTTAGAGAGGCACTTTCTACAATAGATGATATTGGGATAGTTCTCATTCAGCAGGAAATACCTGAAGAAACAGTCGAAGCTGTCTGCGCCATTTGCAGCGACAAAGAAATCCCTGTGATTTTAAACCCTGCACCTGCCCGCAAAGTATCGCAGCAGGTTTTAGACCAGGCTGCCTATATTACACCGAATGAGCACGAAGCTGTTCTCATGTTTGATGGACTCCCAATTGAAGACGCCTTGCGTCAATACCCTAACAAATTACTCATCACAGAAGGGAAAAATGGGGTTCGATTTTTTGACGGATTGAAAGAAGTGCTAGTTCCAGGCTTTCCTGTTGAAGCAGTTGATACAACAGGAGCAGGCGATACCTTTAACGGAGCCTTGGCTGTAGCCTTAACAGAGGGCAAATCTCTCTATGACGCACTTGCCTATGCCAACCTTGCAGCATCAATGTCTGTCACAAAGTTCGGTGCACAAGGCGGCATGCCAACAAGAGAAGAACTGGAGAAAAAGAAATGAAAAAAAACGGCATCTTAAACAGTCATATCGCCAAGGTACTTGCTGACCTTGGTCATACAGATACAATCGTCATCGCAGACTGCGGTCTTCCTATTCCAGAAGGTCCAGTCAAAATCGACCTGGCGTTATCAATCGGCACACCGTCCTTTCAGGAGGTCACCTCCCTCCTTCTTCAGGAAATGGCGGTTGAACACATTACTGTGGCTAGTGAAATCAAAGAAGCCAATGAGCGAGATCATCTATTTCTAAAGAGAGCGTTCTCACAGCCATTACATGATGTAGACCACGAGACGTTCAAAAACATGACCAAACAGGCAAAAGCAGTCATTCGCACGGGTGAAGCCACCCCATACGCAAACTGCATTCTTCATGCCGGTGTCATCTTTTAAAAGGAGGAGCCAGATATGAACATTGAGATGCATAACATCCATAAGGCCTTTGGAAAAAACAACGTTCTTTCCGGGGTCTCCTTTGACCTCGTCACAGGTGAGGTCCACGCGCTCATGGGCGAAAATGGCGCAGGAAAATCAACTTTAATGAACCTGCTCACAGGTCTTTATTCATTAGATCAAGGAACGATTCAAATCGATGGAAAAGAAACCGCTTTCAAAAATCCGAAGGAAGCGGAACAACACGGCATCGCCTTTATTCATCAGGAGCTCAACATATGGCCGGATATGACCGTCTTGGAAAACCTATTCATCGGGAAAGAAATCTATACGAAGTTTGGATTGCTAGACACAAAGAAAATGAAGGTTCTTGCCCAAAGCCAGCTGGACCGATTGTCTGTGAACCTCTCGCTTGATCAAGAGGCAGGCAGCTGCTCTGTTGGACAAAAACAGATGATTGAGATTGCAAAGGCATTAATGACTGATGCGAAGGTGATCATCATGGATGAGCCAACAGCAGCTTTAACAGACCGTGAGATTGAAAAGCTCTTTCAGGTCATTGAATCTCTCAAAAAAGAAGGCGTATCCATTGTCTATATTTCTCACCGTATGGAGGAAATCTTTGCGATCTGTGACCGGATTACCATCATGCGCGATGGGAAAACAGTCGATACGAAAGCCATACCTGAAACGAATTTCCATGAGGTCGTCAAAAAAATGGTCGGCCGCGAATTAACAGATCGATACCCTGAGAGATCGCCTTCTCTAGGAGATATTGTCCTTGAGGTGAAGCAAGCGACAAGAAAAGGACAATTTCATGATATCAGTTTCTCAGTCAAAGCTGGAGAAATCGTCGGTGTTGCAGGCTTAATGGGCGCTGGCAGAACCGAAATGATGCGGTCGCTGTTTGGTCTTGATCCTCTTGATCAAGGTGAAATCTGGGTCCATGGGAAAAAGGCTGTCATTAAAAAACCAAGTGATGCCGTCAAGCTCGGCATCGGCTTTATCACAGAGGATCGCAAAGATGAAGGACTCATGCTGGATGCATCCATCCGAGAAAACATTGGTCTGCCAAACTTAGAAAGCTTCTCTCCAAAAGGACTGATTGATAAGAAAAACGAACAGGATTTTGTCGACCTGCTCATCAAAAGACTGACGATTAAAACGGCTTCCTCTGAAATCTCTGCTCGAAATCTCTCTGGTGGAAATCAGCAAAAAGTCGTCATCGCCAAATGGATCGGCATCCAGCCGAAGGTCTTAATTTTAGATGAACCGACAAGAGGTGTCGATGTCGGAGCGAAACGAGAAATCTACCAGTTAATGAATGAACTGACTGATCGAGGTGTTGCCATTTTAATGGTCTCCTCTGAGCTCCCAGAAATTCTAGGGATGAGCGATCGAGTGCTTGTCATTCATGAAGGAACCATCAGCGGAGAATTAAATAAAGCAGACGCAACACAAGAACGAATTATGACACTAGCTACAGGAGGGAAGTAACATGAAACCACTTACTTCAAATGGACGATTTGACAACATCATGCAAAAGCTTGGGCCATTCTTAGGACTCATCATCCTTGTCGCCATTGTTTCTATTTTAAACCCAGCCTTTTTAGAGCCATTAAACATCTTAAACTTACTGAGACAAATCTCCATTAATGCCCTCATTGCCTTTGGAATGACGTTTGTTATTTTAACCGGAGGAATTGATTTGTCTGTCGGTGCCATTTTAGCACTTTCTAGTGCGCTGACTGCCGGATTTATCGTGTCTGGTATGGACCCGATTTTAGCTATTATCGTTGGCAGTATCATCGGCGCTATTCTTGGGATGGTCAACGGTCTTTTAATCACAAAAGGAAAAATGGCTCCTTTTATCGCAACACTTGCCACGATGACCATTTTCAGAGGATTAACACTTGTTTATACAGACGGAAACCCGATTACAGGACTCGGTTCTAACTATGCCTTTCAGTTATTCGGCCGCGGGTATTTCTTAGGCATTCCTGTTCCAGCAATCACGATGCTTCTCACCTTTATCGTACTTTGGGTGCTTCTTCATAAAACACCTTTCGGCAGAAGAACGTATGCCATCGGCGGAAATGAAAAAGCTGCGCTTATTTCAGGAATCAAAGTACCACGCGTAAAAATTATGATCTATTCATTGGCAGGTTTCATGTCTGCTTTAGCGGGTGCCATTTTGACCTCTCGCCTAAACTCAGCTCAGCCAACAGCTGGCACATCCTATGAGCTTGATGCGATTGCTGCTGTTGTACTTGGCGGGACAAGCCTGTCTGGCGGAAGAGGGCGAATTGTCGGCACACTGATCGGGGTGCTCATCATCGGTGTCTTGAACAATGGTATGAACTTACTTGGTGTATCATCATTCTATCAATCTGTTGTGAAAGGGATTGTCATCTTGATTGCAGTCCTACTAGACAGAAAGAAATCTGCTTAAGGAGGCAGCTGCTATGAAAAAATATCTCATTCTCATTCTGACTCTCTCATTATTCATGCTTTCTGCCTGCTCGCTAGAACCGCCAGAGTGGGCCAAATCAACAAAAGATGGAAAGAAAAAAGACATCAAAATCGGGCTCTCGATCTCGACCTTAAATAATCCATTTTTCGTTTCTCTCAAAAATGGTGTGACGAAAGAAGCGAAAAAGCTCGGCATCGAAGTGGTCATTGCAGATGCACAAAATGATTCAGCTAAACAAACCAGTGACGTAGAAGATTTAATTCAGCAAGGAGTCGACGCATTACTCATCAACCCAGCGGATTCATCTGCTATCTCAACCGCTGTCGAATCAGCGAATGCTTCAGATATTCCTGTCATCACATTAGACCGTTCAGCAGAAAGCGGTAAGGTAGAAGCACTGGTCGCCTCAGATAACGTCAAAGGCGGCGAAATGGCAGCTAACTTTATCATCGACAAGGTCGGTAAAGGAGCAAAAGTCGCTGAACTAGAAGGTGTACCAGGCGCTTCGGCTACACGTGAGCGCGGAAAAGGATTCCATCAAATAGCGGATAAAGATCTAAAAGTGACAGCCAAACAAGCGGCTGACTTCGACCGGACAAAAGGACTGAATGTCATGGAAAACCTCCTTCAAGGAAACCCTGACATCAAAGCCGTTTTTGCCCATAATGATGAAATGGCACTTGGCGCTCTAGAGGCGATTCAAAGCTCTGGAAAAGACATTCTCGTCGTTGGCTTTGACGGAAACGAAGATGCACTCAACTCGATCAAAGCAGGAAAACTATCTGCCACAGTCGCCCAGCAGCCAGAGCTGATCGGAAAAATGGCAGTCGGCGCTGCAAACGACGTCCTAAAAGGGAAAAAAGTAGAAAAGAACATCGCAGCTCCACTGAAACTAGAACAGAAAAAATAAACACAAAACCCCCGATAGCTCTCGGGGGGATTTGTGTTTATTTATCTGCAACTTTATTTTTTAATGGCTGGCCTGCATCATAAATATGACTAATAATTGGATTAAAATCTATTTCAAATTTACTCAATATTAGTTTGAAAAACATTATAAATAGTTTAAACACGAATACATATCCAATTAATGTACCTAAAAGATTATAAATTATATCATCAATATCTACCACTCTAAAGGAATAACCCGCATACAACCCAACAATCAATTGAAAACTTTCAAATAGTATGCCAACTAACAAACCTACTGAAAATATCTTTTTAAATGTTGCCTTAATTAAAAATGGTAACCCAAAGCCTAAAGGTATTGTCATGAATACATTATAAAAATTGGCTAAACTAAAACCTTCACTAAAAGGAATTAAATTCATTTCTACTAAAACATTATTTTTTCCACCGAATACTTCTTGAAAGTTTTCTCTTTGAGTATCATCTATAGTAATTGGGAATTGAGTTAAATTTATAACATGATATACATAGAAAGTCATAGTCGAAAAGAACAATAAATATGTATAACTTTTTTTATACTTAAGTTTGAGTAAGACTGCAAAAACCATATATATAAATAAAAAACTATAGAGTATCCAGCCTTCAAAAAATATAATCATAAAGTAGCTCTCCTAGTAAACAAAACAGAAGAGAATTTATAAATAAATTCTCTTCTGTTTTATTAATTGTATACTTTCCCAGAACCTTTTAAATGCCTTCCGTCTATTTCTATTTTATATACAAACAAATAGTATTTATTTCCTCCACCAAGACCTTTAAATGTACCGGAGACGTTATTGCTACTTCCATTCGCATTAGGCCTAGAAGTAACTGTACCAAAACTGTTTCCTGTAGTCTTGTTTCTTAGTTCATAATATACTAAATTAGGTCCCTTTGCATTTGGTAATTTTTTAGATTGCCATTGACTTCCTGAAATTTTAGCTGATCCTTTACTTAAAGTATAATATTTCCCTAAATCAGATCCATTCACAGCTCTCTTTTCCATCGTAAAACTATATGAATTAGTTTTAGCAAATGTCGGGACAACCATTACAAAAGAAAATAATACTAACATCACTACTGAAAATACACTTGATTTTTTCAACTTTTCCAACACCTTTTCTATAAAATTTTGTTTACTATCAATACTAGAATTTATAATACCATATGTGCATATTAAAAAAAACCCTTAATTAACATTATTATCTTTTAAAGTATATATAATCTAAATTAGTAAACCTGGGAATATTGAATATTTGTTGGTCAATAGGATGACAGGTATAAAATTTATTAGTCGGTGTTTTTAAGACCTTTAACAATCAATTGTGCCTTTTATATCCTGCATTTGTTACTGTAAATATTTTCAATGTATCTTCATTGAACTTTTCTAAAGTTGCTTAAGTGTTCAGATAATAACTTCCTTTATTTTCACAGGACTAGACTCTAATTATGTACTTCAATTGCCTATCTGATATTTATTGGAAATAAAACATAAAACCCCCGATTTCCCTCGGGGGTTTTTCCTATTATTCTGGTCTTTTCAGCACAAATGACGTCCCTAAATGGGCATAATCATTTCCCGCTAAACGTGCGATTGGCTTCAATTCATGAGAAGAAACATATCCTTTTTCCGCATCATAAACAGCCTCATCTAAATGCGCACACACAACCCGGCCAATGATATGATCGACTGTGATCTCCCCTTCATCATTTTGAAAGGTCAGATGTTTTTCCAGCTGACATTCAAAGCGAATGCGTGCTTCCTTGATTCCCGGCACTGAGACCACACTGCTCTTCACTTGATGAAGACCGGTGCGATTCAGCTCACTCTCTTCCTCTGGCAAAGTAGCAGCTGTTTCATTAATATCTTCAATCATCGCTTCATCACTCACATGGACAACAAATTCTTCCCTGTCGATGATATGTTTTGCTGTATCTTTCATCTCTCCTTGACGCCGTCCGATGGAAACTGCGATGAGCGGCGGATGTCCGCTGATGACATTAAAGAAACTAAATGGTGCGGCATTGACAACATCGTCTTTAGACAGACTTGTCATAAACGCAATCGGTCTTGGAACTATAGAGCCAGATAATAATTTATATGCTTCTTTTCGTGACAGCTGATCCATTTGCAACGTAATCAATTCAGACACGCCTCCTTTTAGTGTAACGACATCATACCATACCCCTTTTTCTATGCCTCTGATTCCGGCTCGGTGCGATGCAGGATATGGTGGACAAGATGAAATAAAGCAGGATTATGATTCTCTCGTCTATAGGAAATCGTCCATTCCGCCAGAAGCTGTTCACCTTCAATGGACCGATACACAACATCTAGATTAAATAAACGCCGGGCTGATTTTGGAATGACCGCAATACCGATACCAGCTGTGACAAGGCCAATAACCATTTGATATTCCGCTGCTTCCTGCACAATATTCGGAGAAAATCCGTACTTTTCACATAGCAGGACAAAGTGTTGATAAAGGGACGGCCATGATTCCTTTGATAAAGAAATGATCGGTTCATGACGGATATCTTCGATCGTGACCGCCTCTTTTTTCGCCAGCGGATGATTTTTCGGAATCGCAAAAATACATTCACTTTGCTTCATCAAACGGCTGACAAGTTCTTCATGCGGAGATGTAGGATGTAAAAAACCGATATCAATCTCCCCATTTAAAAGCGCCCCTAGCTGCTGCGGAACAGAAAGCTGCTTCAGCTCAATACTGACAGAGGGATACAGCGCTCTGAATTCGCGTACAACTGGCGGCAGAATATCATACGTCGCTGTTCCAACAAACCCTATGATGATTTTCCCCAGCTCTCCTCTTGCTGTATGCCGGGCATGATCAACGGCTTTATCAAGCTGATGCAGCACACCACGCACCTCATGTAAAAAGACCTTTCCAGCAGCTGTTAACTCCACCACTCGCTTCGACCGGTGAAACAAAGGAAACCCCAATTCTTCTTCAAACTGCTTAATTTGCTGACTAAGTGGAGGCTGTGTCATATTCAACCGTGCGGCTGCTCTGCCAAAATGCAGCTCCTCCGCTACTGTGACAAAATACTGCAAATGTCTCAGTTCCATCCTTTCACTCCTCGCACACTTATTCGTGAAACATATTAAAACCGCGTTAAACATATATTGGAAAATTTTCTTTTTGAAATGTATAGTAAATCATATCATGAAAATATATTTTCATAAAAAATTTTACTTGCCGAAAGGAGTGCGGGGTAAATGAATTCTCAAGCACAACCCCTAACAAGACGAGGAGCAGAATTGATTGTCGATACGCTGATTGCTCAAGGTGTGACCCATGTTTTTGCGATTCCAGGTGCAAAAATTGATGCCGTATTTGATGTATTAAAAGACAGAGGTCCAGAACTTGTCCTATGCAGACACGAACAAAATGCAGCCTTTATGGCAGCCGCTGTCGGCCGCTTAACCGGCAAACCAGGTGTTTGTCTTGTCACATCAGGTCCTGGCGCATCTAATTTAGCAACAGGTCTATTAACAGCCAATACAGAAGGTGACCCTGTTGTCGCAATCGCTGGAAACGTCATTCGTGCGGATCGGCTGAAACGAACACATCAATCACTCGACAATGCGGCATTATTCAAACCAGTCACAAAATACAGTGTTGAAGTACAAGACGTTCATAATATACCTGAAGCCTTAACAAATGCTTTTCGCGCGGCACAAAAGGGGCAGGCTGGAGCAGCATTTATCAGCTTTCCACAAGATGTCGTGACAGAACACACCACACAAACACCAGTGTCTGCTCACCCTTCTCCAGAACTAGGTCCTGCACCGGATGCTCTCATCAGTTCGGCCATCGCCAAAATTCAAAATGCACACTTACCTGTTGCGATTGTGGGAATGAAAGCAAGTCGTCCAGCTGCTGCAAACGCCACTAGAACATTATTGAAAACACTTGGGATTCCATTTGTCGAAACGTACCAAGGAGCCGGCGTTCTCTCAAGAGAGCTTGAGTCTCAATATGTAGGCAGAATCGGCTTATTCCGGAATCAGCCGGGGGATCTACTCATTGAACAAGCAGATGTCCTTTTGACCATCGGCTTTGATCCAATCGAATATGATCCGAAGCATTGGAATATTCAGCCGCAGCAGCGCCAGATCATCCATGTGGATGACATGCAGGCAGATATTGATCATTTTTATGAGCCAGCGCTTGAGCTTGTAGGCAATATAGCTGAAACCGTTAAACATCTAGCCCATGACAGTGTTCCACTTTCTCTATGCAAAGAACAAATTGATTTAGTCACTGAATTACAGGAGCTGTTAAGCGACATTGAAAAAGCACCAGAAAGAGACAGTCATCTATCTCACCCGCTGAATGTCATTCATACATTAAGACGCCTGATTCCTGATGACACGAAGGTCACGTGTGATATCGGATCTCACGCGATTTGGATGTCGCGTCACTTCCGCGTCTATGAGCCGAACACATTCCTGGTGAGCAACGGAATGCAAACATTAGGCGTCGCCTTACCATGGGCAATTGCGGCTTCCATACTGAATCCAGATGAAAAGATCATTTCGGTCTCAGGTGATGGCGGTTTTCTCTTCTCTGCAATGGAGCTTGAAACAGCCGTCCGCATGAAAACAAATCTCGTTCACCTTGTTTGGAATGACAGCACATACGACATGGTGGCGTTTCAGCAGAAAATGAAATATGACCGCACATCCTGCGTTGAATTCGGACAGATCGACTTAGTGAAATATGCGGAAAGCTTTGGAGCGACTGGATTACGGGTTAACTCACCTGAAGAGCTTTCAACTGTCCTTCAAAAGGGTATAAACATAGAAGGACCCGTTATTATTGATATTCCGATTGACTATCAAGACAACCCAGACCTCGCCAGTCAAAAATGGCCAGAAGTCTTTCGTGAAAAACACACATTGAACGTCAGATAAGATGTCCATACATTACATCAAAGGAGTGAGCGGATATGGGTATGATGCACCCAATGAATCAACAGAACGACACAAGACAACATGACAAACAGCAAGAGGTTTATCAAGTATCGACGATGACCTCTTTGCTGGAAGCCGTATATGATGGAGATTTCTCCCTTGCACATATTCCCAAGCACGGTGATTTCGGCATTGGTACATTCAATCAATTAGATGGAGAGCTGATCGGCTTTGACGGCGCATTTTATCGACTGCGCTCGGATGGAACAGCGACACCGGTTACCGATCAAGACTATTCACCATTCTGCTCTCTAGCATTCTTTGAAACAGATATCGTTCATCGAATTGATGCAGCCATGACGTCCAAAGAGCTAGAAGAAGAAATTGACCGCATTTTACCTAGTAAGAATGTTTTTTATGCGATCCGCATTGATGGATCATTCAAAAAGGTTCAAACACGTACGGTCGAAAAACAGAAAAAACCTTACGTTCCGATGGTGGAAGCAGTCAAGTCACAGCCCATCTTCGATTTCGAGGATATTCAAGGAACGATCGCTGGTTTCCGTACACCGCAATACGCACATGGTATTGCGGTGAGTGGATATCATCTTCATTTCATTGATGACGATCGGAGTGTCGGCGGACACGTATTTGATTACACCGTTGATCAAGTGACCATCCGCATTTCTCAAAAACGTCATATGAATTTACACTTGCCAAATACGCAGGAATTCTTCCAAGCAGACATTGATCGAGCTGACCTTGCACAACAAATTGCCAGTGCGGAAAGCAGCCCAGATCAATAAAATGAAGACACCCCGTTGATTCCGGGGTGTCTTTTTATGCAAAAAGATTATTTATCACTCCATGATATTTCATTTCGCTAGTAAATTGAAATTCATTCATTCTATTCGTAATGAAATATGATAAAATACCAACAGAAGAAAGGTGGTTATACGGTGTCAAACGACTATAGCATTCCGAACCTAACATTAGATGAAAGGGATAAACAAATTTTATCTCTATTACACGAGGACGGGCGTATGTCCTATACAGATCTCGGGAAACAAGTCGGTCTTTCACGTGTAGCTGTGCAAGCCCGCATTCAGCAGCTGATTGAAACAGGCGTCATTGAACGATTCACCACTGTGATTAACCCTGCTAAGATCGGCATTCACGTCTCTGTCTTCTTTAATGTAGAAGTGGAACCGAAATTTTTAGAAGCAGTAGCCCTTCAGCTTGAGCAGGAAACAGCTGTCACAAGCCTTTATCACATGACAGGGCCAAGCAAGCTGCATATGCATGGCATTTTTCAAAATGAACAGGAAATGGAGGCATTCCTGACAAAAAAGCTATACCCGCTAGGAGGCGTCGTGAGTGTGGACTGCCAAATGCTCATTAAACGATACAAAAGCCGAATGGGCATGAAATTGTAGACAGGAGTTGAAGCACTTGCAATCATATATCGAACTCATCATCGCTATGGTGCGAACCGGTATTCTCGGTTTTGGCGGAGGTCCTTCCGTCATACCGCTCATTCGCCATGAGGCGGTGGTGAAATATCACTGGATCAATGATGACGAGTTTGGAGAAACACTCGCCATTGCCAATGCATTACCAGGTCCGATCGCAACCAAAATGTCGGCATATCTCGGCTATCAATTGAAGGGCGTATCCGGCGCAATTGTCGCAACAGCTGCTCATATTTTACCAACATGTCTCGCCATGGTGGCACTCGTCACACTTGTCAGCGTCTTAAGCTCCTCACAAATCATTCAAAATATGATTGGCGCCGTAACACCAGTTATTGCCGTTCTGCTAGGCATCATGGCATATGAGTTTGGACAAAAAACGCTGAAAGGCTTCGGAACGATCTTCGGTATCGCTCTATTCCTTCTTGCCTTTATCGGACTGCAGGTGCTGTCCATTCATCCAGGAATCATTGTCATCATCTTTTTATTCTATGGCGCCTTTCATTTCAAACTGAAACAACGCTGGAATCGAACAAATAAAGAGAAAGGAGTGTCTTCATGATGCTGATTCTCTTTTTATTCTGGGCATTCTTCTTGTCCAATCTATTAGGATATGGCGGAGGACCTGCATCCATCCCGCTCAATTATGAAGAAATCGTCAATCATTTTCATTGGATGACGAACGAAGGGTTCTCCAATATGCTTGCATTAGCCAATGCACTGCCAGGACCAATTGCTACGAAGATCGCGGCATATGTCGGCTATGACGTCATGGGCTGGCCGGGCTTTATCGTGGCATTGCTTGCAACTGTACTGCCATCAGCCATTGGATTGATTTTATTGCTCAAGCTGATTGACCGCTTTCGCCAATCCCCTGTCGTAAAAGGCATGACCTTATCCGTACAGCCCGTCATTGCGATGATGATGCTTTTATTAACATGGGAAATCGGCGGAGATGCAGTGAAAGCCATCGGCTGGACGCAATCATTCGCCATTGCCGCGATCTCCTTTTTCTTTATGACCAAATTCAAAATGCACCCCGCCTTTCTCATTGTGGCTGCCTTTTTATATGGCGGATTCATTCTGCCGCATTAAAAAAACCGATAACATGACCTGTTATCGGTTTTCTTTTACATATAAATTGGAGAAATTGGTCTGCGCCCAATCGAATGATACTCGACCCCTGCTTGTTCTGCCGCTTCAAGCGTGTGACAGTTTCGCCCATCAAAAATAAGCGGCTGTCTCATCCATTCCTTGTAGGACGTGAGCGGAAACGTCTGAATCTCCGTCCACTCTGTTAATATACAAACTGCATGGACATCCTTTATCGCTTCTTCAATCGTTTGAGCAAACAAGACTTGATCCGGCAGTTCACGAGGGGCATGGCGTGCGGCAACAGGATCATAAGCTACAAGCTCCGCACCTAATTGATGGAGTGCATGAGCAATCGGAACCGACGGCGCCTCCCTCATATCGTCTGTATTCGGTTTAAAGGCAAGGCCAAGAAGTGCAATTCGCTTCCCTTCAAGATTTGCCCCCAGTCTCTCCTGAATACTTTGGATAAAACCGGCTCGCTGCTCATTGTTTACTTTAATCACAGCCTTTAGCAGTTCAAAATCGTGGGACACATGTCCTGCGATTTGGACAAGTGCATTTGTATCTTTTGGAAAACAAGAACCTCCGTAGCCAATTCCCGCCTTGAGAAACGAAGAACCGATCCGCTGATCGAGCCCCATTCCCCGCGCAACCCATTCAACATCAGCACCTGTTTTTTCACAAATGGAAGCAATCTCATTCATAAAGCTGATTTTAGTCGCAAGAAAAGCATTTGATGCATACTTGATCATTTCGGCACTTTTTCGGTCTGTTTTGACCACTGGCAGGTGGAAATCAGCATACATCTCCTCTAGCTGGTCTAATACGGCTTTTGTTTCAGCCCCAATGACAAGCCGATCTGCCCTCAAAGTATCTGAAATGGCAGAGCCTTCCCGTAAAAATTCTGGGTTAGATGCAATAGATAACGGCTCATTCCGTCCTAATTCTTGATGTATCATCTGTTCGATTTGATCACCCGTTCCGACAGGCACCGTACTTTTCACCACAAGAATCGCACCTGATTTCGCTTTTGTGCCCATCTCCTTTGCAGCCTGAAACACATACTGTAAATCAGCTTGGCCGTCTGCCTGCTGCGGGGTGCCGACCGCAATCATTAACACATCAGCCCGCGGGTAGGCTGCCGCTCCATTTATGTAAAATTGAATTCGTCCTTGCTCAAGATTGCGTTTCAGCAGTTCTTTTAATCCTGGCTCATACATTGGTGGATGTCCTTGTTTCAGCTGCATGACCTTTTTCCGGTCAATATCAATACACGCCACATTGTGCCCTGCCTCCGCTAAACACACACCTGTGACCAGCCCCACATATCCACAGCCTGCAATTGCAATATTCATGACACCATCAGCTCCCCATACGCCTTATGCTTGTAATGACATCGTATGCCGAGAGCTTTCGTTCCATTCATAAAAGCATACAAAAACCCCCTGCCATCACTAGCAGGGGGTCACTTTTATGAAACAAGACCATTTCGAATATGAGCAATCAGATTTTCAAGCATTTCTTTTGTGGTGACATCATTTGAATTCTCACCAATATCATGAGCGTACATCAAAATTTTTAAAAACTCTTCTTGATTTAAACCCTTATTGTCCATGTCTGTATCCTTTCGATTCCACTAATTTCATTATTATATGCTGTATGGTTGGTTTATGCAATACTCTAATACATCATTCGACAGCTTTTGAAATTTATGACCATTTTCATGAAAAACTTTTTTATAAATCACCATTGAGCTATAATAAAAGAATTGGAATCTTTTACTTGGTTAGGAGCGGATCAAATGCTTCAGCACAACATCAACGAAGAAGAAATCAAACAAACAGCCGAACAGATCAAAGAACTTCTTCCTGCAACAGATGAAAACAAACAACTCATCAAAAAAGCATTGATTACTTATAGACAGGACAGTGTATATCGTCTCAAGCAAGAATCTGATACGGAATGGTCAGCTTATGTACATGATGTCGTGGCAGCAAGAGTCCACCTTCATGTGCTGTTTCCTGTGAGAAGCAGCTGCTCATGTCCGGCAGATGGACTTTGTAAACACATTCTCGCTGTCTTCTTTTCGCTATACGCTCAAGTAGAGAGTGTGACCGGATTTACAGAAAATTGGTCAGAAAAGGATGAATTACAACGCAGCAAAGAATTGATTCGCCAGCACTTCCAAGTGAAGCGCCCAGACGAACAATCACTCCAAAGCTGGATGAATTTTTTCCAAGAGGAATTTACCCTCTGGCTGAAACGGACACCAAAGCACCAGCAAACACCGCAGCATTTGTATTACGGCTATTTATCAATCCTAAAAAAACACGCACCTCATTCACCTGAATTCAAGAGTTTGTATGCGATTCATACCTCAATCGATGTGTGGTTAAGGATTCATGAATTGATCGACCTCGGCCGGCTTGATGCCGAGAAGGACTTTTATTCCATGAATCCATATGTAGAACAGCTCATGAACACCATTTTCGATTCAGTGGATCACTTGAAGACATACGCTCTTTCCTTTTCCCTCGATCCGTTTCTTGAAAACACACCAACTGCCGTTCGGGCACTTCTTCAAATAAACGGACCTTTCCAGCATGAACGAGTAGCGGTCTTTATGGAGATTTGGGGCACCATATTAAATAGAGGGAAATGGGTTAAAAAAGAAACAGAATTACTGAAGAACGCTCAGCAGCAAGAACAAACGGTTGAACGTACCATCGGGCTGATGCACATGGATTATTTACAGAAAGAAGACGAAAGCCTCTTTCAGCAATTACAGCTGCTCAATGCAGATATGCTGCCAAATGTGCTCAATTGGCTGAAGGATCTCACAAACCGCAAGGACTGGAAGCGGCTCAAGCTCTGGTATCATGAGATTACCTATATTTTAGAGGAATATTGCCAGCTCGACCTTTCCTATAGAGAACTGCGAGGAGCCGTCAGTGATTTCTTCTTTTATTTAGACGCATACTTTAAGCAGACGAAGGATCATCATTTATATGAACGCTACCTCCAAATCTGCATGCCCTATGCGTTTACTGAATATAGTCAGCTATTATATGCACAGCAGCGTTATGCAGAATGGATTGAGATTCACAGCCTTGTTGGTTTCTCCATCAGTGAACTGGAGAAGGATCTGATCAAACAAATTGCAAAAGAGGAGCCTGAAGCGCTCATTCCATCGTACCACCGTGAAATCTCACTGCTTCTCGATCAAAAGAATCGAAGTGCTTATCGAGAATCTGTGAAAATGCTAAAAAAACTGCGCACGCTTTATCATAAAACGAAAAAAACCGCAATTTGGGAAAGATATGTAAAGCAGCTGCAGGATTCAACGAAACGGCTGCGTGCGTTCCAAGAGGAAATGAAGAAAGGAAAATTAATTGATGACACGCCATAAACAAATTGTCATTCATGCAGAACAAACAGAAGATTTCTCTTTCACCATTTCAGCGCAAGCAGAGGACGGACACCCTGTTCCACTTAATGAAATGAAGAGGCAGCTTTTCCAATGGCACGAATCGTCTTTTTACGGAACATTTTTAGAAGATGTGAGCTTTATTGGCACACCTGCCTTCCTGTTAAGCCCTTGGATGACCGTTGAATTGCTAGGAAAAAATTCATTTAATACCTTTAGTCATGTGACATTAACGGATGAAACGGAACCACTGATGAAGACAGCCTCCACCATTTACGAATTCATCGAGGACGAAGATTTCGTTCCCGATTACGAGGCGTGGACAGAAGGTGTGCTTCGGTTTAAAGACAAAGAAGGACTATTAGATGGCTATACGGCTGATTGGTTCTCCTTTGCCGTACAGGATTACATTCAATATGATGATGCCTTGCAGCACAAATGGAACCGCATGACAGCACAATCGCCTGCGCTCTCATCCTTCCAAGGACATTTTTTAGATGAGCAGGATTTCTTGGAGACGATTGGCTGGATTGATGACGAGACGCCTTTCACTGTCGGCTTGCGCTTAAATGAACCGGATTTCGACGGAGATGATTGGAAAATCGAATTGTTTTTGCGTGATAAGAAAAACAGCGACCTTCACTTTTTTGAGGGTATCCGTTCATTGAAAAGGTCTTGGCATCCGTATCAAGATAAAATCTCAAGAGAGCTGGAGCGATTCAGTCAAATTGTACCTTGGCTCTCTTTCACATCTGGCACCACGCTCATGTCAGAAGATGAAGCATGGCTCTTCCTGTCTGAAGCAAGTGAAACACTTGTGAATATGGGCATTGAGATCCTGCTCCCATCGTGGTGGCAAATCGTCAAAGAAAGCACCATGATGCTAAAAGCAAGGATTTCCTCTACCCCGCGAGGCGAGTCGCATGTCGGAATGGATGCCTTGATGGACTTTAATTGGCGCTTTGCTACAAACGGCATCGAGCTGACAGAAGATGAGTTCAACGAGCTTGTCCAAAGTAAACGGCGCCTTGTCAACATTCGAGGGCAATGGATCAAAATCGATCCAACCTTCATCCAGCAAATGAAAAAATGGATGGAGCGCGCCGAAAATGAAGGGCTGCACATGTCTGATATTTTGTCACGCGAGCTGGCAGATCAAGAAGCATCCTCTGAATCGATACCAGAACTGCTAGACAGCTCAGCATTTGCACATATTCAATTTGAACTTTCGTCTCAATTAAGAGGGCTTGTCCATCAGTTAAATGATACGCATGAGCTGCCTTCCTACGAAATGAGTGAGTCCTTCAAAGGCACACTAAGGCCGTATCAGCAGCATGGTGTCAACTGGCTGTTATTTTTAAGATCTCATGGATTCGGGGCTTGTTTAGCAGATGATATGGGCCTTGGAAAAACGATTCAAATGATTGCGTATTTCACATATCTGAAAGAGCAGAAGCAAAATGCCGCTCCATCTCTCATCATTGCGCCGACCTCTGTTTTAGGAAACTGGCAGCGAGAGCTTGAAACCTTCGCACCACATTTGAATGTCGCTCTGCATTACGGGCCATCGCGCCCTCAAGGGGAACACTTTACAAAGGCATACGAGTCAACAGATATTGTCCTGACGTCTTATGGACTCTCACATTCTGATCGTGATGAATTAACGTCAGCAAAGTGGGATACGATTTGTTTAGACGAAGCCCAAAACATCAAAAACGCCCATACGAAACAATCGAGAGCGATCAGACAGCTCAAAGGGCAGCATCATATTGCCCTTAGCGGGACACCTATGGAAAACCGTTTGACAGAGCTTTGGTCCATTTTCGACTTCGTCAACAAAGGATATCTCGGCAGCCTGACGAGCTTTCATAAGAAGTTCGTCCTGCCGATTGAAAAAGACCGCGATGAAAAAAGAATTGAACAGCTGCAGCAGCTGATAAAGCCCTTCCTATTAAGAAGAACAAAGCAAGATGAAGAGGTCGCCCTGAACCTGCCTGAGAAACTCGAAGAAAAAGAATTCATTCCGCTATCCGCTGAGCAGGCTTCTTTATATGAACAGCTCGTGAAGGATACATTCGAACACATGGCTTCGTTAACAGGAATGCAGCGGAAAGCCATTATTTTAAGTATGCTTGGCAGACTCAAACAGATTTGCGATCACCCGGCTCTCTATTTAAAAGAGAGTGGAACAGATGTGAAACTGCTGAAACGTTCATTAAAAATGGATAAACTCGCAGAGCTGTTAAAAGCAATACATGAGCAAGGAGAAAGCTGCCTCATCTTTACGCAGTATATTGGAATGGGGAACATGATCAAGCAGCTGGCGGAAAAGATGTTTGGAGAACCAGTTCAATTTTTAAATGGCAGCCTGTCAAAACAGGAGCGGGATAAAATGGTGGATCGCTTCCAGAAGAAAGAATTCAACATCTTAATTCTCTCTTTAAAAGCAGGAGGAACAGGACTTAACCTAACTGCCGCAAACCATGTCATTCACTACGACAGATGGTGGAATCCTGCTGTGGAAAACCAAGCGACAGACCGTGCTTATCGGATCGGACAAAAACGATTTGTTCACGTCCATAAGATGATCACAACGGGCACGATTGAGGAAAAAATCGATCAAATGCTCGAAACAAAACAAACGTTAAATGATCAAATTATCCAAAGTGAAAGTTGGATTACTGAGCTATCGACGAACGAACTAGAAGATTTATTCACATTAAGTGCGGCCGCTCAATCATCTTAATCCCAGCAAAAAGAGGACTTTTCTCAAACATGATGAAAAGTCCTCTTTTTTCATTTCATATGAACATAGGTTAAATGTGCAGCTTTTTCAATGCAGATTTCACGTTCATATACGTATTCAATTCACGGAAGTCCTCTCTCATTTCTCCCATTTTCATCGCAAGATTCGGTTTAATTCCTGTCACAATGAGTTCAGTACCAGTCATTAAAATTAAATCGTTCAGCTTAAAAATTGCATCTGCCACAAATGAATCCACTTCTAATAAACCAGACAGATCGACAATAAAATAATCGTCCTTGGATTGAGAGATATAGGTGGAGACTGTTGAGATAATTTTATGAAATCTTGGCGCTGTTAACGTACCAATGATCGGTAACACAGAAATACCATCTTTCACAGGAACAATTGGAACAGAAATATTCAGCACTTCATCAATCGATTGCTCAAGAAGCTCCTGCTGTTCCTTCTCTTTCGTGACATCTTTTTGCAGACCAACGAAATAAAGACGTTTTCCTTCATTTTCGTCAATCCAAAGAGGAGCCACACTTAACTCATTCCAAAACATCTGTCCAGATTTTTTATAATTTTTCAGCTGAACAGTGACAGCCTCTTTGTTCTCAATAGCTGTTCTAATTTGATTGAGAGCGATTTGCTCGGTTTCATTTCCTTGAAGGAAACGACAATTCTTCCCCAATACCTCGGGTTCTTGATAGCCTGTCATATCTAAAAAGCCCTTGTTCACATATATTAAAGGATTATCAGGTAAAGACGGGTCCGTCACCGTCAGGCCAACCTGAGTATAATCTAAGGCTTCCTTGATTAAATGCAGATTTTCGGACTTATAAGATTCCAGCGCCATTCGTTTACTCTCCTTAATTTCTTACAAGCGGGTTATGTTCATAATTAAATTATATGATGTTCCACATCAGGTGTAAATAGAAGTAGTTCTGAATTCCTCTTTTGTAGAATGCGCTTTATCCTATGTGATTTATACAACGTCATCCGATTCATCTATTTCAAAAGGTGTCGAATCATATGCGCCACACCATGTTCATCATTTGTTAACGTGACATGATCAGCGATTTCCTTCATATCCTGTCTCGCATTGCCCATCGCAACCCCAACACCAGCTGCTAGAAGCATCGATTCGTCATTTAAACTGTCTCCTACAGCCGCTGTCTGGCTTAAAGGAATACCAAGTCGTTCTGCCAGCCTTGTTAATGCCTGCCCTTTAGATGCTTCCTTTGAACCAATTTCAAAGTTATGATCGGCTGAACTAACCATTGTGACATCTGAATCATCACCAAACATATCCCATCCTGCCTTCAATCTGTCTTCAAAGAAAGAGAAACCTAAGATATTGTAGAATGAAAGCTTTCGATCCTCACGGAACAATTCTTTATATGTATCAATATAAGAAAAACCTGACTGACTGTATTGAACTTCTGCCGCTTGTTTTAAAATATTTCGATCCGTTTTTGGATTAGCACTTTTTAAGCGGTCCATTTCAATCGCAAGAAGCTCTCTGCCGTGATTCGGTGTGAAAATGGCTTCGTTTGTAAAAACTTCATAATAATAGTCACGTTCTTCAAGCCATGACAATATATGTTTGGCCTTTTCTTCGTGTAAAACAGCTGAATGGTACACTTGTCCAGCCGGATCATGAATCACAGCTCCATTGGCACTAATCACCCATGTATTCATACCAAGCTGATCAAAAATAGACCTCACATCAAAATACGCTCTTCCTGTTGAAACGACAACTTCCATTCCATTCGCCGCTGCTTCCTTTAATGCCTGCTCATTTTCCCGACTCACTTTGTGTTCACTGTTCAATAAAGTTCCGTCTAAATCCGTTGCGATCAATTGAATGTTTGTCATCGTTCTCTCCTTTTTGTCTCCATTTTCGGCTATCATACCGCTGATAAAATCCATCATCATTATGAAATGAGTATCCACTATTTGCAAGAGGTGATCGGTTTATCAGTGAATAAAAGGGTACCCGGCCAAGCTACATGACCGGATACACACAAGGGGATTTACAGGGGACACATGACCTATACAAAGAAGCTATGGTTCTATTACGCAGTGTTCTTATGCACAAGGCAGCGTCTATCAGCTTTAGCTAGAGGGGGGCTGTCAGATGCTAGACGTTACCTTTTGTTTCAGACCGTACCTCCTTTCCTTTCAACTGCCCTTAGTCTACTGAGAAAGGTCGTATGTGACAAAACATGAAAATGACAAAATGATCTCTCAAATTCTCTATTTCCTCTTTAATTTCTGTTTTTTACTGCTTGAGTATAAAACATCATCTTGTTTTGTTTGATGAAAAACTTATTTTTCATAAATTGATAAAAAACGTCTGAATGAATCCAATTACTAGAAGGCATGTGAATATAATCAGAACCGTCCCACGCAAACCAATAAAAACAAAGCTGCCCGTCATGAATCGACAATTGAAATTCAAAGCAGTCCATTTGATCCTCGGTGACGTATTGAAACGTGAGTGACTCGCCTTCTTCCATGTACACATCACAAAATGAAAGAATGTCTCCCCACGAATAAACGCGCATTGTGCTCTTTGCCTTCTCCTCGCCAATATGTATGTTTCGCAATTGATAGGACTCCATAAAACATCTCCTTTCACTCATATACAGCTCGTTCTAAGCAGGCAGCGGTTTCATTTATACAGATGTTGTATGCTATAATAATACTTACGAATAATGAACGCTTGTGAGGTGATAAATATGAAAACCTTTAGGCTGATTGATTTAAAAATCGAACTTGATCCAAAGCAAGATAAAATGTCCAGCATTCCCCTTCGTGACGGTTTAATCATTAATAAAGAAGATGGTGAAAATCACTGGATGATCGAGGCACTCATTCCAAAGAAACATAGACAGGTGTTTGAGGTGCTTTTTCAGCAGCACACTGAAGTGAAGATTCTTGTGACGATCACAAAAGAAAACAACCGCCCTGTTCATCTATCTGTCCAAGTCAAAAACATTGTTGCTTTAGAAGAAAACATTTCTGTGCTGCTCGATGGTAAAATGATTACAAACCGTTACAGAACAGAAACCGAAGAAGTACTAAAAGACCTCGTCAAAGAGGGGCTTTCCGGAGAAAAACTGCTGGATGCATTTAAACAAAACACATAAAAAAGAGCGGGATTAGCCGCTCTTTTTCTATTGCACATCTTTCGATTGGCTTTGATTTTTCAATAGATCTCTAATTTCAGTTAGTAAAACTTCCGTTTGATCCGGCGTTTCTACAACCTCTTCTTCCTCTACCTTTTTCCGTTTTAATTTATTCAAATAACGAATAAAGATAAAAATGGAAAACGAGATAATCAAGAAATCAATCACTGTTTGAATGAAGCTCCCATATAAAATTTGAGCAGATCCAATCTTAATAGATAGACTGCTAAAATCATGTCCCCCAATAATAATACCGACGAGCGGCATGATCAAATCATTCACAAGAGAAGTGACAATTTTGCCAAATGCTCCCCCAATGATGACACCTACAGCCAAGTCAATGACATTTCCCTTGACTGCAAATTCTCTAAATTCTTTCAGCATCTTTTATCACCTTCATCTTTTTTTGTCTAATATGACGTTTTTTTGTCAAAAATGCAAGTCCTGATCCGTTCAGGCTGGGCGTTTCCATATAAAAAGCGATTCATCCTTGATGAACCGCCAGGCAAATCATGATACTTTAGGACCGATAGAAAATGTTAGTTCTGCTTCACATGCAACTTCGCCATCTACTGTAGCTACTGCTTTTCCTTTTGCAACCGGACCTCGGAGACGCGTCACTTCTACCTCTAAACGAAGCTGATCGCCAGGCTTCACCTGTCTTTTGAAACGGCAGCCGTCAATTCCTGCAAACAAACCAATTTTTCCTTTGTTTTCTTCTTTACCTAACATAATCACCCCGAACACCTGTGCAAGTGCTTCTACAATAAGCACACCCGGCATGACTGGGTATCCTGGGAAATGACCATTAAAAAATTCTTCGTTCACTGTGACATTTTTAATCCCAACCGCTCTTTTCTCTCCCTCAACCTCTAAAATACGGTCGACCAATAAGAATGGATAACGGTGTGGAATAATGTCTTGAATTTGCTGAGCATCAAGCATATCTTGATCTCTCCTTTTTTCTATATCGATGATCTTCATTTGATTCCTATAGAAGTATATTATGAATGCTCGTATTTTTCAACGTCCGCTCTGCATATATGGTAAAAAATAGAATATATCATTACCTATTGTCATCAAATATAATCCACACTACACTCATTGTTTTTTCACAAATATGGTAATATATATTACATCATTGATTGAATAAGAGGGTAAAAATGAATTTTATGAGTGATAAATCCATTAAAAAACTTCTCCATTCGTGGTATACAATGCTGAAGCATCGACATTTTTCGAAGGCTGAAGAAATCAAAACAACTCTATTAAAGCATAAACGTAAAATATCAAAAAAACAGGAACTCTATTTACATTATCAGCTGATGCTTTTTCGCCATCAGCTCTGGATGAATCAGACAGAGGACCTAGAAAAAATCAAACATGAACTAATGCAGCACAAAGATGATATGAACGAAGAACTGGCCTATTACTTTTACTTCTTTCTAGGGCTCTACGAAGCTTTAAACAGCGATCAAAATGATGCGATCTACTATCTCGAAAAGGCGGAAGAACGCCTGTCATTCCTTAACGATGAGCTGGAGGAAGCAGAGTTCCATTTCCGTACAAGTGGTGTTTATTATAACAACCGCTATTCGTTGTTATCAATTCGTCATATTCAAAAAGCCATGGATATCTTTGCAAAGCATGGGGATGATCATAGCCTCTATCGTTGTAAAATTGTGCTCGGCCTTAATTATAGCGATCAAAAAAAATATGAGGAAGCAGAAGCTATTTTTATTGAGATCATCGAATACGTGAACATCATTGATGATCAAGAATTGCTCGGTATCGTTTATTATGACGCTGGCTTTATTCAGTCGAGACAAAATCGTCACAAGAAAGCGCTGGAATACTTTAAAAAAGCACTTCGTCTCCCAGCATACCGGAAGGCAGCACACTCCTATGTATCGTGCCTCTACGAAACGGTGCGTTCCTGTTATAAAGAAAATTTAACCGATGAAGGAATGAAGTATATTCAAAAAGGATTAAAAGAGGCCGTTGCTTCTCAGTTTGATATTTTAAGAATCAAGTTCCAAATCTTATTTCTTCTCTACAGCCAAACGCCAAAGGCAGATGAGCAGATCGCAAGGCTCGTCACATGTCTTGAACGAAAAGAAGCTTGGATTGATCTTGAGGATCTGCTTGCCGATGTCTCAGATTTTTATAAAAAAAAGGGCGACTTTGAGCGAGCCGCCTTTTTTATCATGAGAGGCTGATGTCAGCCTGCTCATTATCGAATTGTATTCACTAATCCCAGCATCTGATCACCCATTGTAATCGTTCTTGAGTTCATCTGATAGGAGCGCTGTGTTGTCATGAGATCTGTTAATTCTTTAGACATGTCCACATTCGACGTTTCAAGTGCACCTTGCTGAAGCTGAATCGCTTGGCGGTTTGCTCCATTTAGTGCCGTTAATGCGCCTTGATAAGTACCGTCAACTGAGAACAAATTATCTCCTTCAGAGACGAGTGCTGAAGAGTTATTGACTTGTACAACACCTAGATTCACCTGCTGATTCGGTTGATTATCTCTTGAAATAGCCGTAAGACGTCCATTTTTATCAATTGAAATATCACGGAAATTCGCATTTAAGACGATTTCATTTCCGTTTTCATCAAGAATCGGATAGCCTTCGCTAGTGACAAGCTGCACTTGGTTACGATTATTGCCTGGCTGTAAGTAAAGAGAACCATCTCTTGTATAACGGATATTACCGCCGGCGTTGACCTGCATATACTGAGATGGCGCTCCAAATGCAACATCAAGATCACGTCCTGTTTCTTTAATAGAACCTTGCATCGAGTTAATGGACGCATTGACCATAGTACCCGTTCCAAGCCTTAGCCCATCAGGTGTCAGACGACTGTTTGCCACCTGCTCATTTTTTTCATCTACCTGATTGAACTGTTGTCTGATCAGCTCTGAGAAGCGGGTATTTTTCGCGCGGTACCCTGTTGTTTCACTGTTCGCAATGTTATTGCTGATCATATCAAGCTGCTTTTGCACTTCGTTCATCGATACAGCTGCATTGATCATCGTTCTAAGCATGAGAATCCTCCTTTCTTTTTCATTCCTTGATTAGTACACTCTGCCAATTTCATTTACTGCTTTTTCTAAGCTTTTATCATACGCCTGAACCACTTTTTGGTTTGTTTCAAATGCTCGATAGGCAGTTGTCATTTCTGTATATGATTTCGTCACATCCACGTTCGACAGCTCCGATACACCTTGACTTAACGTATAGGACATTTGACCATTATTGACTGCACTTGGCAGTGGCTGGTTATCAGCTGTACGGTATAAATCATTTCCTTCTCTCGCTAAGTTCCTTGTATCCATCGCAACACGTACATCGATTTGCCCGAGATTTTGTCCATTTTCACTCACAGTTCCATCTGCATTCACTTTGAAATTCTCACTCTGAACCGTAATCGGCTGACCTGTCACGGAAAGAAGGGCACGGCCACCAATGGTCAACTGATTTTGTGCATTCAATGTAATGGAGCTGCTTTTCGTATAACGAACGCCTTCTGGTGTATTAACCGCATAAAAGAGCGCTGATTTCTGATTGGTCTCCGGGTTGATCGGCACATTATTTTCGACTAGTGCGACATCCGTTGTTTGATCTGTTGTTTTTAAAGTTCCCTGTGTAAATTGAGGGATCAGTTCCTGCATATATGTCCCCGTATTAATGCCGCCAATCGGCGTTTGCTGCGGAACACTAAAACCTTTGCCTGAGGATGTTTGGAAACGTCCTGATTCCATTCGGCTTAGCAGCATTTCCGGAAATGCCCGCATGGTCCCCTCATCCGCTTTATAACCTGGCGTATTCGCATTTGCGATATTATTTGAAAGCATTTCTGTCCGCCGCTCTTGAGCGATCATGGCAGATGTTGCGGTGTATAGTCCTTTTAACACGTGCTCACCTCATTAAAATTCTTTCACATGACCTAAACACAATCTTCTATGAAATATATCGGCATATTTGCAGGGTTCTTTAATAAAAATCCCCCATTCTTTCGAAAAAGAATGAGGGACATCATTAGCTGAGTTTACGCTTTGGCAGCTTGTCCATATTATCAAGCATGACGCCAGTACCAACAGCTACACAATCCATTGGATTCTCGGCAACGAAAACTGGTACTTTCAGCTCTTCTGCAAGCAATTGATCAAGCCCGTTTAGAAGAGCTCCGCCACCTGTAATAATGACGCCGCGATCAATAATATCAGCTGATAATTCAGGCGGTGTTCTCTCAAGAACTTGCTTCGCAGCCTGAACAATCGCAGATACAGATTCACGCAATGCTTCTTCTACTTCTTTGCTTGTGACGGTAATCGTTCTTGGTAATCCTGTCACCATGTCTCGTCCACGAATTGAAATCTCTTCGTGACGTGCGTCTGGGAATACCGTTGCAACTTGGATCTTAATATCCTCAGCCGTGCGCTCACCGATCAACAGCTTGTACTCTTTTTTAATGTAGTTGAGAATTTCCAGATCAAATTTGTCTCCAGCCATTTTAATAGAAGAGGCGGTTACAATGTCACCCATTGAGATGACAGCGATATCTGTCGTTCCGCCTCCAATATCTACGACCATGTTTCCACTCGGCTGAAAAATATCCATACCAGCACCGATAGCTGCTACTTTTGGCTCTTCTTCAAGAAATACATGCTTACCACCGCTTTTTTCAGCAGCTTCTTTGATCGCCTTCTGCTCAACAGATGTAATGTTTGTCGGGCAGCAGATGAGCATACGCGGCTTAGAGAACAGCCCTTTCACATTTAATGAATTAATAAAATGCTTGAGCATCGCTTCAGTTACTTCAAAATCAGCGATTACGCCATCTTTTAATGGACGAATCGCAACAATATTCCCAGGCGTACGTCCAACCATACGTCTAGCCTCTTCTCCAACAGCCAAAACTTTCCCGCTGTTTTTGTCAAGAGCTACAACAGATGGTTCATTTAACACAATTCCTTTTCCTTTGACATGAATCAGTACATTGGCAGTACCAAGATCAATTCCAATATCCCTAGCAAACATCTATATATATCCTCCTTGAAAATCTGTTTCCATAGCAAATACCACATTCTGCCCTAATTATATATTCTATCATAATTTGCAGAAAAAAAGATATTTCTTTACAAAAGTCTTTACAAAATTTGTGGTTAGAAACTACCGATATGAGGAAGATATATATGTCATGTTTATGAACAAAGAACTAAGCTTACTGTTTCACAGGCTCGCCTTCTAAAATTTCTTCTTTTTTATACTTTAATTTAGTGGCTTCTCCTCCTCGCAAGTGGCGGATTGATTTATGATAATCCAGTATCTCCTTCACTTCATTAGCCAGATCTGGATTAATTTCTGGCAGTCTTTCTGTTAGATCCTTGTGTACAGTACTTTTAGAGACTCCAAATTCTTTCGCAATTACACGAACGGTTTTCTTTGTCTCCACGATATACTTTCCTATCTTGATTGTTCGCTCTTTGATGTAATCGTGCACACCACTCGACCTCCCTAAAATGGATGTGAGAAGTGTGAAATGAGATCCGTATAAATATTATCCATTTTCAGCAGCGCTTGTTCGTCTTAATTTCTCATCCATTAGGTAGTAAATGCCAAACACGATCCCTCACCTCAAACACTCTCTTTGTCAGGTTTGTAACAGTGTATTAGCATTGCATAGGGAATATGCTAAAAATGAAGATGGGACAAGGGATTTATCAGAAAATGCAATCATTTCGAGTGGCGAAAATTTTTACTTTACAAGGATGGGTCAAGCACGTAAAATAGAAAAGGTGATTTTATTTACCTAGCTAAATATTTAATAAAGGTGAGCATATGGATACGTTAAATAGAGAGTGTTTACATCAAATACATCAAGGCGCACGACTGATGTCTAAAAAGGCGAACGAAGCGCTTGCTGCTTATGACTTGTACATGTCCCAATGGACTGTACTTTTTTGTTTGGATACATTCGGCCCGAAAACCCAAAAAGACATTTGGACATATTTGAACGTCGAAGCCCCAACCATTACCCGAACCGTCACCCGTCTAGAAGCAAATGGCTGGGTGAAACGTGTACAAGGAAAAGATAAACGTGAAAATCTGATCGTGATGACAGATGATGCTAAGGCCCGATTTGAAGAAATCAAACGCACGATGGAACAATTTGAAGAAGAATGTCTATCAGATTTCACCTACGAAGAAAAACAACTCCTCCATACACTTTTACACAAATTATCAACTGAATAGGAAGTGACATACATCATGAACGAACGCATTTGGACGAGAGACTTTATCATGATTGTCCTGGTGAATTTATTTACGTTCACCTCTTTTTATGCCCTTTTGACATTGCTGCCCATTTACACAATGGATGAACTAAATGGAACAGAATCACAGGGCGGCCTCCTTGTGACGGTCTTCTTATTGTCTGCTATTGTGACAAGACCGTTTTCTGGAGCCATTATTGAGAAATTCGGCAAAAAACGGATGGCGATTTTCTCATCAACGGCATTTGCCTTACTCACTTATTTATACATTCCGATTGATCAATTCCATACGCTTCTCATGCTGCGTTTCATGCAGGGAATCTTTTTTAGCATTTTGACGACAGTAGCCAGTGCCATTGCGGCGGATATGATCCCGAAACATAAACGCGGGGAAGGACTCGGCTACTTTGTCATGTCGATGAACCTTGCTGTTGTCATCGGTCCATTTATCGCACTGAATCAAGTAGGAAAAGTAGGATTCCATTCTTTATTCCTTCTCTTTTCCATTATCGTTACCATCGGGGCTGCTTTTACGATGCTGATTAGACAGCCGGAGCCTGAAAACGGGGGAAGCGTCGTCTTCCGATTTACTTTTTCTCACCTGTTTGAAAAAGGCGCATTAAAAACAGCGGCAGTCGGCATCATTATTTCCTTCTGTTATTCGCCGATCATTTCATTTATTTCAGTCTATGCCAATTCCCTTCACTTGATGGGTGCAAGCAGTTATTTCTTTATTGTGTTTGCGGCAGCGATGCTTGGATCACGTCCATTTACAGGCAGACTTTTTGACCGAGTAGGACCTCACATTGTGATCTATCCTTCCATTGCTCTTTTTGCGATTGGTTTATGGATGCTGACAGCTACACATTCAGCGACAATGCTTCTTCTATCAGGTGCTGTCATTGGTCTTGGATATGGATCTCTAGTGCCATGTTTACAAACACTTGCCATTCAGCACTCACCAGCTCACCGTACAGGCTACGCGACGGCTACTTTCTTTACCCTATATGATACGGGTATTGCTGCTGGCTCATTTGTATTTGGTCTTCTTGTCAGCTTCACAGACTTTTCAAATGTATATCTCATTGCAGGTATTGTTGTCTTGCTAAGTATGATTGTTTTTTATTGGAGCGAACGAAAGCCACAAGAAGCAAAAGCACAGAAGGTCTCCCTATCAGAATAGGATACTATTTTAAACTTCATCGGAAACATGCTAAAATATAGGATATTTCAAATAGACGATTATTTGAAAAATAGTTGGCATTAAGCAAAGGTATAGGTGATGTTTTGAATTACGAATTGTTTAAAGTCATACACGGGATGGCTCATCATTCTGAGTTTTTAGATCAAGCCATGATTTTCATTACGAAAAAGGCCATTCTTGTGTATGCCCTTGTCTTATTGATTTGCTGGTTTTTAGGTAATCACAAATTTAAGAAGCATGTCTTCTTTTCCGGTGTAACGGGCATCGCGGCACTCATCGTCAATTTTGCGATTACACTGTTTCATTATGAAGAGCGGCCGTTTGTGGCGCATAAAGTCGACACACTCATTCCGCACTCAGCAGACGCTTCCTTCCCAAGTGACCATACAACAGGTGCACTGGCTCTTTCACTTGCCATTAGATCTCGTAATAAAAAGCTTGGCAACATCTTGCTCGTCTTTGGATTACTCACAGGATTCTCCCGCATTTGGGTCGGTCACCATTATCCATTAGATGTCTTAGGCAGCTTAGTCGTATCGATCGTGGTTGTCTTTATCATGAATAAATTATGGAAGTTCTTTGACTCTCCAATTGACCGCATTGTCACTTTCTATGAGACAATTGTAGGGAAAATATTCAGAAGGAAGCAAAAGGATCAGGGCTCTGACCTGTCTAACTCTTAAGCGGCTTGCGATAACGTGATGAAGAATCTTCTTCCACTTATCGCGCCGCTTTTTTTATTGGCTGTCCTCCTCTGACCTTGTTCGAAAAATAAAGACTGACACCGATGCCGGTAAAGGAAATCATGATCAACGTCCAGCCTAACTGCTCAAAATGAGGACCAGCAATTTCATCCCCAAACAGCATACCGAGGACAGCAGACGACAGAATGGAACCAAGGTAACGGCATGTTTGAAAAAGCCCGGAGGACGTGCCAATCATATGCTGAGGACTTGCCTTGAGCATCGCCGCTTGCAGCGCAACATTCCCAATCCCGTAACTCAGTCCAAGCAGCGCTAGAACCACCCCTTTTCCCCATAATGGTGCCGGAATAAAAAAGAAGGTCATCGCAGATGCTCCAGCCAGCATCAATACCGCACTGGCTAATACCGGATGGCGTTCATCCCCGCGGTCCACCCACTTTCCTGTCAGCGGCGACACAATGATGCTCACCCCAGACATGCACAGCATAAAAAGACCCGTCATTTCCACACGCCAGCCTAATTCATCCTGGAAATAGCTCGGCAAACCAAAGAAAAGACAATAGAAAAATATATTTAAAATGATAAATTGCACATACACAAGTGACAGCCGCTGCTCCTGTCTGAACATTCGAATTTGAATAAACGGTTCATCCACCTGATACTCCCACCAGATAAAAGCGCCTGCACTCACGAGACAAAGAATCCCCTGTACATATTGAATCCCATCACCTAGTGATAATAAAAACGAAAGCAGAAGGACAATACAAACTGTAAAAAGAAGCATCCCTGGCAAATCGAGCTTCCGTACCGTTTCACCTATACGAAGCTTTCTCTTTTTCTGCTCCTTTGGAAACAAAGTTAGCCCAAGAAAGAAGCTGATCAAAATAAAAGGCAGGTTCACTAAAAAGATAGCCGGCCAGCCGCCGATTGTCATCAAAAAGCCGCCAAGAGTCGGTCCAAGTGCCGTCATCGCCGAAGCAAAAATGGACAATACCGCTAACGCCGAAGCCTGCTTTTCCTGAATATGATCCCGAATGAGTCCGACACCAGAAGGATAAATGGCACTGCTCCCAATCGCCTGCAGCAGCCGGATCACAATCAGCACTGCAAACGTTGGGGCAAACGGCGCACAGATGGCTGAGACCGCCACAAGACCTAGCCCGAATAAAAATAATGTTCTCCGGCTCATCACATGATCCCCAATCCGGCCGCTCACCGGCTGAGTCACCGCACTGGCTAAATAAAAAGACGAAATAAGCCAAGATACAGTCGTAAATGACAAACCGAATTCATGCTGAATTTGATGCAAGGCCAAAGAAATCATCGAGGAATTCAGCGGATTTAACATCGTTCCAAAGGCAATAGCAGTTAAAAAAACCTTTCGGCTGTCTCTCCATTTGTTCATACACCGACCCCCTTTTTGTGATCTGGCATGTTTTTTGCCAATCCTTCCGTTATTATGAGATTGATTTCCCTTTTTTACCCTAATCAATTCAAGTTCTCTCTCAGAAAAGCAAGACATACATTTTAAAAAGGGCGAGTGTTGGAAAAACACATATAAAATTGAGAATATGAGGAACAAATGGTAAGATGCTACACATATTTAAAAGCCTACTTTCTCCTTATATGGAGAACGGCTGAAAAGGAGGAGAAGCTTATTATTAAAAAAAGACGGTTTTGGGTCCCAGCCCTTTTCTCGGTTGCAGTATTACTTCTGTCTTCGTGTGGTTCAAATGAAACAAATGGGAACGGAGATAAACGTAATTCTACAGCGAAAGGGTCGCCAATTTTGGAGGATGGAAAATTTATATTTGCAGCATCAGGTGAATTTCACCCGTTCAGTTACATGGATGGAAATCAGATGTCAGGCTTTGATATCGATGTAGGCAATGCGATTAGTGACAAACTAGGCCTCGAGCCTATACAGAAAAAATATAAATTCGCAGGCATCGTCGAAGGTGTGAAAGCAGGAAAATTTGATGCGGCAGTTGCAAGTCATACCATCAATGAGGAACGAAAAAAACACGTCCTTTTATCTAAGCCCTATTACTACTCTGGTCCGCAAATTTTCACAAGACCTGGAGCAGACATTCAACATGCTGATGATTTAAAAGACAAAGAAATCGCTGTATCAAAAGGCTCGTCCTACGCTGATATTGCAAAGGAACATAGCGGGCAGGAACCAAAATATTACGACAGTGATGTAGTCGCTTTAGAAGCACTAGCCAATGGAAAACACGATGCAGTCGTGACGGATTTCGCCACAGGTGCAGAAGCCATGAAGAAAAAATTAAAAATCGAAGCACAGGAAAGACTCGGACAAAGTGAGCAGGCAATCGCTGTCTCAAAAGAAAATAAACAGCTCATAGAAGAGATCAACAATGCGATTGACGCACTAAAAAAAGACGGAACATTAAGACAAATTAGCGAGAAATACTTTGACGAAGACATCACGGTCAAACAAAATTAAAACCACGATTGTGCGCCTTTCTTAGGCGCACTTTCTTCAAATGGAGATGATTGTTTTGCCTACTCTATCACATTTTTTTCAGACGCTGATTGATTCTAGAGGTATTTTTTTAGAAGGAATGCTGCTCACCTTACAGCTCACTGTGATCAGCATCTTCATCGGCATGTTCATCGGACTCTTCTTTGCTTTATTGAAAATATCACGCGTGGCTGTCTTCGGTTATATCGCCAACGCCTATATCTTCCTTGTACGCGGAACACCACTGATTGTTCAAATTTTCATCCTATATTTTGGACTGACCGAATTAAATATCCCAGACTTCTGGGCTGCTTCCATTGCGCTCGCCTTTCATAATGGAGCATATATAGCAGAAATTTTCAGAGGCGCCATCCAATCGATCGATCAGGGGCAAAAAGAGGCAGGACGCTCTCTTGGCATGGGACGTTTCCTAACAATGAGACGCATCATTCTCCCGCAAGCAATGCGGCGCGCACTCCCCCCTCTTGGCAACCAGTTCATTATCGGCTTAAAAGATTCATCACTCGCCGCCTTTATTAGCGTCAATGAACTATTTAACGTCGCCACGACCCAAGGCTCCAACAGCTTTGACAATATGACCTATTTACTTGTTGTAGCCGTCTATTACTTAGTTCTTGTCCTGCTGTTAACATTCGCTGTCCAAACCTTTGAGAAGAAACTATCGGTCAGTGACCATTAGGAGGAGAAGCATGACAGAATCAAAGGAACTCATTCGTGTTGAAAAACTCAATAAATACTTCGGAGAGCTGCATGTTTTAAAGGATATCGATCTCACCGTTTATGAAAATGATGTGGTCGTCTTAATTGGTGCCAGTGGCTCTGGAAAAAGCACCCTGCTCCGCTGTATGAACTTTTTAGAAATAAAAAATGATGGCCAGATCATCATTGATGGGAATCCAGTACATCCAAAACGAGATCAATTAAACGTGATGAGGCAAAAAATAGGCATGGTGTTTCAGCATTTTAATCTCTTCCCGCATAAAACTGTGCTTGAAAACATCATCGAAGCGCCTGTCATGGTGAGAAAAACAAAAAAGGCTCAAGCTGTATCAGAAGCCAACGTCCTGTTGGAAAAGGTCGGACTTGCGGATAAGGCCAACGTATATCCTTCTAAATTATCAGGTGGTCAAAAGCAGCGTGTGGCCATTGCAAGAGCTCTCGCCATGAAGCCAGATGTCATGTTATTTGACGAACCTACGTCTGCCCTCGATCCAGAGCTTGTAGGCGAGGTACTGCAAACAATGAAAAGTCTCGCAAAAGAAGGCATGACGATGGTCATTGTCACACATGAAATGGGCTTTGCGAAAGAAGTCGCCGATCGTGTCGTCTATATGCACGAAGGCCGCATCGTCGAAGAAGGCACCCCATCAGAATTGTTCGATTCTCCTCAAGAGGAACGAACCAAGCTGTTTCTCAGCTCCATTTTATAGGTCAAACGCCCTTTATTTTTCGTGCTCAATGCACGTTTTTTCTCTTTTTTTACGAACTTTTCATCCATTTATATTGAATATAACCAAAAACCATGTAAGATTAACTTACATGGTTATGTTATATATGACTTTTCTCTCTATAATGAAGAATTAAGAAATCAATTAATTCTGAATGATTCAGGGGGAATGCAGCATGCAAATGGGTGATACAGTATTTATGTTCTTCTGCGCACTACTCGTGTGGTTAATGACACCGGGTTTAGCCTTATTCTACGGAGGACTCGTGAGAAGTAAAAACGTCTTAAGTACAACCATGCACAGCTTAACTTCACTAGCAATCGTCTCCATCGTATGGATCATGTTTGGCTATTCCTTGGCTTTTGCGCCAGGCAATGCATGGATCGGAGGCTTAGACTGGATTGGACTAAAAGGCGTTGGCTTTGAACCTGGTTCCTACAGTGAGACCATTCCACATTCATTGTTCATGATGTTCCAAATGACCTTTGCCGTCTTAACAACAGCCATCATCTCAGGTGCCTTTGCTGAACGAATTCGCTACTCAGCGGTCGTCGTGTTTACACTCCTTTGGGTCACATTTGTATACGCGCCAGTCGCACACTGGGTATGGGGCGGCGGTTGGATTGGCGAAATGGGTGCACTTGACTTCGCTGGAGGAAACGTGGTTCACATTTCATCTGGTGTTGCGGGTCTAGTCGTGGCGATTGTGCTCGGGAAGCGTAAAGAAGCAGCAAACTCTTCTCCTCATAATTTGATCTACACCCTTCTTGGCGGAGCTGTCATTTGGTTTGGATGGTTTGGCTTTAACGTTGGAAGTGCCCTTACATTAGACAGTGTCGCGATGTATGCCTTTATTAACACCAATACAGCTGCTGCTGCAGGAATCATCGGCTGGCTGTTAGTAGAGTGGATGATCAACAAAAAGCCTACTATGCTCGGCGCGATTTCTGGAGCCATCGCAGGTCTTGTCGCGATTACACCTGCCGCAGGTTTTGTCACTCCATTTGCTTCTATTATCATCGGAATCATCGGCGGGATCGTGTGTTTCTGGGGAGTCTTCTCACTCAAAGCCAAATTTGGCTATGATGATGCACTGGATGCATTCGGGCTTCACGGAATTGGCGGGACTTGGGGAGGTATTGCAACTGGACTTTTCGCAACAACCTCTGTCAATGACGGCGGAGCCAATGGCTTATTTTACGGAGATGCCAGCTTACTTTGGAAGCAAGTAGTCGCTATTGTTGCCACCTACGCCTTTGTAGCCGTTGTGACATACGTGATCATCAAAGTGGTCAATCTCTTCTTCAAGATTCGTGCAACCGAAGAAGAAGAATCAGTGGGCCTTGATTTAACCATGCACGGTGAAAAAGCCTATCAAGATTAAAGAAAAAGGGGTGTCTCGATGAGCAAAATGTATAAAGTGGAGATTGTCACACGTCCAGCCAATTTTGAAACATTAAAGGTGGAGCTTGGAAAGATTGGTGTCACCTCAATTACCTTTTCGAATGTGCACGGCTGCGGCCTACAAAAGGGACATACAGAGCTATACCGCGGCGTCAAAAAGGAAAGCAATGTGTACGAACGATTAAAGATTGAAATCGTCCTAAGCAAAGTACCTGTCGAACTGGTCGTTGAAACAGCTCAAAAGGTACTTCGTACAGGCGAACCAGGGGATGGGAAAATTTTTATATATGAGATAGAAAATACAATCAACATTCGGACAGGTGAAGAAGGGCCTGCCGCCCTATAAACCATCCTCCGCCAAGTGCGGGGGATTTTTTTAAAACAGAAAAAAACCTCTGCATAATTCATACACAGAGGTTGCAAGGCTTTAAGATTGTTTTGTTTCTTCAGATTGACTGCTGTCTTTAGAGGAATCAGAAGACTTTTCTTGATCAGAGGATTTCCCCTTCTCATCAGACTTTTCTTCAGATTTTTCTTCAGCAGGCTCTTTGGCCTTATCTTCAGCAGCAGGTTCCTTCGTTTTTTCATCAGCTTTTGGCTGAGCAGGTTCTTTTGCTTCTTCCGTCACTTCTTGCGCGGCCTTTTCAATAGTCGAAACAGGCTTGTCAATGAAGCTAAGTGGATTAAGCGCTAAACCTTCCATACGAATTTCAAAATGCACATGGTTGCCGCTTTCAGCACCATAAAGATTTTTACCAGAAGCACCGATGACATCATTCTGCTTAACTTCATCGCCTTCTTTGACACTCACTTGTGACAACGATTGATAAACAGTCGATAATCCATCTTCATGTTCAATTTCAACGACGTGACCGAGAACTGGATCTTTTTTCGCTTGAACCACTGTTCCACTAAGAGCAGCTGTGACATCAAACACTTTGCCATCTTTATCTGCAAGATCAATACCTTTGCTCAAGGTATAGGTGTTATTATAGTTTACAAGTGCTGCTTCTTTTTCTTTTTGATCAGCATCTGCTTCATAGAACTTTTTCACGACAGAAACATTATCAGAATTCTGGACCGGCATTGCAACATTTTCAATTGGCTTTCCAACTTCAACGGCATCATCACGCTGTTCTTGCCCTGTTTGATTTCCATCAGATAGTTGGTCTTTCACATCTTTTGATACAGCTTGGTACCAAAGAACAGCTGTTAACACGACCGCTGCGCTGACCAAGTAAATAGCAGGGAATACCCAGCGCTTACGGAAAAATTGCTGAACTTTTGTGATTTTGGAAGTACGTTTCTTTTCTTCCTCTCTCATTTTTCATCACCTCAGCAACATTCTGAACACTTTTCAAAAAATATATACACACGAAATCATTTTTCTTTTTATTTTGCGCAATCGCACCAATAATATGTATGATGCATGAAAAAAAGATGGGGGACTTTATTGTGAAAACTTTCAACCGCATAGCAACAGAAGATGATCTCAAAGCGATCGTTGATATTTACAATTCAACCATTGCTTCAAGAGAAGTAACCGCCGACACAGAACCAGTTTCAGTTGAAGACCGCCGGCAATGGTTTTTGAATCATTCAGAGAAAAGACCTCTCTATGTGAAAACAGATGAGGATGGACATATCTACGGCTGGCTCAGCTTTGAAACGTTTTACGGAAGACCTGCATACAACGGGACCGTTGAAATGAGTATTTACTTAAACCAAGACGATCGAGGGAAAGGCTTAGGGTCACTTTTCTTACAAGAGGCTATTGAGTTGGCACCTTCATTAGGCATTCGAACGTTACTTGCCTTTATTTTCGGGCACAACGAAGCCAGCATTCGATTATTTAAAAAGCACGGCTTTGAGACATGGGGTCACCTGCCACGTATCGCAGAAATGGACGGCAGCAGGTACGATTTAGATATTCTAGGAAAAGAATTATAAAACGAGCGTCTCTCCAACAAAGAGACGCTTTTTTATGAAGCATGTAACAGCTGTTCAAACTGTTTCGCATTTTGAAGAGATTTTCTTTGCAGGATGATGCCATGTTCATCCATCAGAATCGCTTGCGGAACAACAGTTACCCCATACAGCTCCATGATTTGCGAAGAGCGCACATACACAGCTTGATCAGGCAGCAATTGAAGAAGCGATGCATCATCTCCTTGTTCATCTCCATTGATCAAAATGAATTGAGTATCGTCGCTAGAGATGTGCTGCTTCATATCAGACAAAATGCTTTTGCATGTCATACAAGTAGAGTTCACAAATAACAGCATCACGGCTCTTCCGCTCTGCAAATATTCCTTTAAAATGACCTTATCCCCTAAATGTGTATAGCTTCGAAATAACGGCGCCGCATCACCAACATCCGCTTCCTTTAATTCAATCCCATCAAGGGTTTTGATTTTATTCATAAATTTTCCGATAAAGCGGGCAAGCAAAAACACCACAGCCAGCTGAGCAATGACAATGAATAACACAATAATCAGTAGAATATCTGTCATTTCACTTGGTCTCCTTCTATAAATGATTCAAATTGATTCCACTTTCTTTTGAACATCATGATGTCTTTTCCCACCGCTATAATGAAACAGACAGCCACTGCAATCAGAAAACAAATAATGTGAAATTGCCATGGAATTGTTTCTACATAGGAATGCACATAAAACAAGCCAATCACAAGAGCCAGCATTGACACATTACGAATCACAATTCCCCAGTGAAGACGGTCATTTTCAAGTAAACCTCCACAGCCGCATGAAATGTTACGATGTCCTCTCAATAAATTGAAAGTGACCGCTCCAGTATAGGTACATAAAAGTGCTGTAAGACCAATCGCAGGTACAAGAGACATGTTCCATACGAACAATAGACCAGTACAAGCCAATTCAATAGTCAAAAACAAATAAAACATTGGCGCCGTGAGCGCAGAAGGCAGCAGCCGATAAGCATTCATCTGTTGCATATGCGCCGTTTGTTTTCTCACTTTATCAAGCCATGCACCTGCAAAAATGATTCCTAAGAAATAGACACCTATAAAATAAAAGACACTCACCTTACGCCATCTCCTTTTGTTGAAATAGTTGAGATTGTGCCTCATAAAGCCTTTTGTACTCTCCACCTAGCGCCATCAGCTCTTCATGGTTCCCCTCTTCAACGAAAGCACCATCTTTCATCACGATAATGCGGTCTGCTAAGCGGGCCGCTCCCATACGGTGTGTGATAAACAAGACCCCTTGATCTTGCGTATGATCGAATAGCTTTCGAATGAGTGAAATCTCCGATAGCGGATCAAGAGCAGAAGTCGGTTCATCTAAAATGATAAAATCACTTTCTCTAAAGAAGGTTCTCGCCATCGCAAGCTTTTGCCATTGTCCACCAGACAGTTCATGACCTTCTTCAAAAAACCGGCCAAGCTGCGCATCGTATGTTTCTTCCATTTGATGAATTCTTTTCTCTATGCCTGCTTGCCGCGCAGCTGTCACCATGCGCTCTTCCTCATCTATTTCGTCGATACCGCCAAATCCAATGTTTTCTTTCACAGTGAATTCGTACTTCATAAAATCTTGAAAAAGGACAGCCATTCTCGCATGATATGATTTTTTATAAATGGTCGAAATAGACTCACCATTGACCTTTTGCATATTCGGCTTGTCTGGATCATATAAACCGGTCAAACATTTAATCAAGGTCGTCTTACCTGATCCGTTATCCCCCACCAATGCAATGCGTTCACCTTTATTGATATGAAAATGTATATGCTCAATAGCAGGCGTTTTCATATTCGGATAGGTAAAAGAAAGGTTTTCTAGCGTAATGGACCGAATACACTCAATCCTCCGAAGCGATGCCCCTTTCTCTGTCTGTTCATCAATTTCTTCTTCTCTCTTTTGAAAAGTTCTCATTTCATCAATATAGAGACTCGTTTCATATAAACTAGAACATTCCCTCGTTAAGTCTTGAAAACCACTTTGAATATTTTGCACAGCTTGGAGCACAGCGACAAACGTACCCGCTGCTAATTTCTTTTGAAAGATAAGAAAGACAATAAAAAGACCGCAGCACACATAGGCAAATGTCATAAGCAATCCGCCTGCCATCTCCCAGCGAACCTGACGTTTTAGTAATTTATATTTTTCATCAGCACTTTTTACATAATGACCTTTCCATTTTTGAAGAAGATAATGTCCTATTCCATATAAACGGATTTCCTTCAATGAATCTCGCTGTGCAACAAGGTCGGACACATACATTTCTCTTCGATCATTGGCCGTTAACATACGGTTTAATTGATACCGCGCGCCTCCAAAGAAGAGCTCAATCCACAAGACAGGCAGGGTAAATAAGATCAGAATGACCGCCAAACCCCAATGGATACCGATCATATAAATGAGAAGTGATACAACAGTAATCAATGCGCTCATGATTGTAAAAATACTTCTAACCATACTCAGAACATGCTGATGACTGTTCATCACACGTTGACTTTCATTATAAAAAGACGGATGTTCAAATGTAATATATGGCAGCCTGATTGCCTTTTGAAGCAATTCACCCTTCAAATGCAAACCAATCATATTTGTCGCTTTTTGCTGACTAAGTTGAAGAATGAATTGAAGCCCATATCCTAAAACCACAATGACCATTTGCAACCCAAATAACCTTAAGACCTTTTGAATGTCTCCTGAAGAAGTCATGAATAAAATAATTTCATTAATCAATGTTTGAATAATCCAGACACTAGCCAAAGGCATAAAACCAACGATCACTTGGATCAATAGAGTTAACAGCAGATATGATCGACTTCTTTTCCAAGTATAGGAGATTGCATATAAACAATGGTTCACTGTACTCATCAAACGCTCCACCTTACACCATTTAGTATAATTGACATATTTTTGATATTTATATTATGATAGCTCTGCGTAACTTCATTCTGAGAGGACGATAACGATGAATTCAATCTTACTTTTACAGCTCACTCTTATTCTTTGCAGTCTTTTATTGACGATCGGAATCAACATCTATTTAAAACACCAGATGGAATTAATCATCTTACCGATCCAGCATGTCGGACAAAAACTTGTTCATCCGCTAATTGAAAAACCATCACCTATTCAAATGAATGATTTGCTGCAAACCAATCACAAGCAACAGCTGCTTATATTCACTGACACAGCATGTCCGCACTGCATCCCATCACTGGAACAATTCCTAGAAACGAAAAGGCAGCGTCAATTAGACATTTCTTTTAGTATTTTGCTAAAGAATGGGCAAGAAGAGGATCAAGAATTATATCGTGATAACCAAACCAACATGCAAATTATCTCAGTGGACGAACAAATGATAGGCGCCTTTCATATTGAAGAGTTTCCATATTACATCTTGGTAGAAGAAGATGAAACAATCTCATATGCAGCCCCTTTTCCGGATGGTCTTTATTCAAGGATTTCTGCAAAATAAACATAAATGAGGCATGTGAAGACAACAAACACACGCCTCGTTTTTTTATTGGTGTGGATCTGCCTGAACATCCTGATCCTTTTCCCTTGCTGCGATTTCACTCGCTCCACTTGAAGCTGTCGCTTGTTCCTCAGCTTGTTCAAACTCACTGCGAGCCTCATTTGAAATGTCTACTTGGTCACCATGCTGATTCACAGTAACAGACGAAGAAGACGATTCTTTTTGAACCTCTTTCTCTAGTTCCTTTAATTTAGACACATGAAGCTCTAAATCTTTTCCTTGCTGAACTAGAGTCAGTTGTTGAAATAATGCCTTTCTCTCTTCTGGAGAATGGTCGCCTTGAACAATTTTCGCAGCTTGGTTTAAAAAAGAATTTGATGTTTGACCCGCTTGACGACTGTTTGACGTCTGCACAGCATTTGTTAAAAATGAAATTGAAGATATGCTCATGCGTTCACATCCTATTAAATAAAATCCTTGAATTTAGCAGCCACATCTAACGCGTTCTTGGCTAGTACATATCTCACCTGTATCACGATCCACGTAGTAACGGAAAGTTCCAACACCTTGAAGGAAACAAGTTGGCGCTGATTTACATGAAGTGACTAATTTTTGTAAAATACATCTTGAAGCTGCAGGTTGAACATTGGTCATTTTGTTTAAGAAACGATCTAACATATGAATTCCACCTTCCAATTTTTATGGTAATACAACACAATAATAACCAATTAAAAGACAACTAACAACATATTTTGATAAATTTACTAATTATTTTTAACTACTAATCTTATTTATGACATAAACTGTCGTTAAAACTTATAGTAAATGTTACTTTTTTCTTATTTGAAGATAATTTATTTATCCATAAATAGTAAAGTGAAGATAGAAATATTTTTTAATTGCTCTACATTCACTCTTCCTAAAGTACTACTTGCTCAAGTATGATAAAGAGTGAATACATAAAGGAGTGAACACCATTGCAACAAACTGAGAAAATCATTCAATCTCTTCATTCGATCACAAAGTGGGGAAAAGTTGGTAGTATATTTCTCTATATTTCAGGCGGCCTAGCTATTCTTATTGGTTTTTGGCTTGTTCTTCCTGCTGCCCTTGGCGTCTTCCTCATTATGATGGGAATCCATGTACAAAAATCTGTAAACGCAGCTGAACAATTAATTCAAGCTCCTGATACTTCTTATGAAGAGTTATTAGAACAATATGCTAAGATGATGAAAATGCAGACGCTATTTGCCATATCAAGTATTGTCACAGTCATTCTCTCATTCATCGCCATTATCTTGATGCTGATATTAGGTGGCCTAGCCTTTCTTCAAGAAATTCCTAGTGACGTCCAGCAATACGAAGGTGAATACGAACAAGAGCTTGGTGACTTTTATTAATGGAGAGGGGTATCAATGAACATTCGATACCCCTTTTGTTTGATCATTTGGCATTATTCATCCTACTAAGCTTGACATTCCGCCTTGATCATTTTAAAATACAAATCGTAAACATTACGAATTAAAGGAGGATCCTATTACTGATGCGCGTAAAAATTACCTTAGCCTGTACTGAAACGGGTGACAGAAACTATATCACAACAAAGAATAAAAGAACGAACCCGGACCGACTGGAGTTAAAAAAATATTCTCCTCGGCTAAAGAAATATACCCTTCATAGAGAAACAAAATAATTTTTTAGATTTTAAATCGTAATCATTACTTTTTAAGTGAGGCGGAAATCAAAATGAGTATGGTTAAAAGGACAGAAAGAAATGAATAAGCGAATACCTGTTACAGTATTAAGCGGTTTTTTAGGAGCAGGAAAAACAACAATATTAAATCATGTCCTACAAAATCGTAAAGGGTTAAAAGTAGCTGTAATTGTCAATGACATGAGCGAAATTAACATTGATGCAGAACTAGTCAAACAAGGCGGTGAGCTCTCTCGATCAGATGAGAAACTAGTTGAATTGTCTAATGGTTGTATTTGCTGCACATTAAGAGAAGATTTGTTAATCGAAGTAGAGCGCCTGTGTAAAACTGGTCATATTGATTATATTGTCATTGAGTCAACAGGTATTAGTGAACCAATTCCAGTCGCGCAAACTTTCTCTTATATTGATGAAGAAATGGGAATAGATTTGACACGCTTTTGCCGGTTAGACACGATGGTCACTGTTGTAGATGCGAATCGTTTCTGGACCGACTTCCAGTCAGGAGAAAGTTTATTAGACCGTAAACAAGCCGTTTCCGATGATGACGAACGAGAAATTTCCGATTTACTTATTGATCAAATTGAATTTTGTGACGTACTGATTATAAATAAATGTGATCTAGTATCAAACTCAGAATTAGATCGACTTGAGCGCGTGCTGACCACACTTCAACCAGAAGCATCTATCATCAGAACCTCAAAAGGTAAAGTACAGCCAAGTGACATTTTGAATACTGGTTTATTTGACTTTGAAAAATCCAGTGCTTCTGCTGGCTGGATCAAAGAAATCAACGCCGGGCATTCTCAGCATACGCCGGAAACAGAAGAATACCAAATCTCATCTTTTGTTTATGAAAGAAGACTCCCCTTTCATACCGGCAGGTTAAATAATTGGTTAGATCAGATGCCGGAGCAAATAGTTCGCGCTAAAGGATTTACATGGCTTGCCACACATCATGATTTAACCATTTTAATTTCACAGGCCGGAAAATCTGTTGCGATTGAACCAATTGCATACTGGATTGCTGCCTTGCCTGAGCAAGATAAGGCACGGATATTAAAGCAAGAACCAGAGCTTCTTGACGAGTGGGACGCAGAATTTGGTGATCGGCATACAAAACTTGTGTTTATCGGCGTAGATTTGCCTAAAGCAGATATCATTCGCACACTAGATCAATGCTTACTCACACCTGAAGAATTTGATCAAGATTGGACTACATTTGAAGACCCCTTTCAATGGAAAATCCAACACTAAAAAAGGAGGGTTTTAAGTGGCAAAGAAATCTAAGATTGCTAAAGAAAAAAAGCGGCAGCAGCTTGTATTGAAATATGCAGAATTAAGAAAAGAGTTAAAAGAAAAAGGTGACTATGAAGCTTTACGGAAATTACCTAGAGACTCTTCCCCTACCCGCTTAAAAAACCGCTGTGAATTAACCGGCCGCCCTAGAGGTTACTTACGAAAATTTAAAATGTCTAGAATTGCTTTTCGTGAGCTTGCCTATAAGGGCCACATCCCAGGAGTAAAAAAATCGAGCTGGTAAAGATTGAGTTGATCTTATCACAGCTCTCATAAAAGTAAAGTAGCAAAAAATGTTTAAAATTCTATTTTCCAGGCATATCTAAACCTTTTTGAGCTACAAAATAACATTTTAAAAACCAGCAGAGTTTCTGCTGGTTTTTTATAATGACTGGATACATAAGATGAATAGACCTATTTCAAAAAAAGATTGTCAACAATGATTATGACTTTTTCTCTTCTTTTCAAAAATACATGATCATGATACTTTGTTGTCACTACCCACCGATGTATGACATTTCAACTTTTTTCTGATCTTTCTTCTGTTCTCTCTCGGCTGAATATTGATCATGTCTATTCGACCATAGTTCCTTCAATATATTCTTTATATCTTCATTATCTTTAGCCGAGCGAATCATCCGTTTCAGATCAAAACCCGACGAGGCAAAAAGACATGTAAACAATTCACCGCGAGCAGAAAGCCTCGCTCTGTTACATGTTCCACAAAAAGCATCTGAAACAGAAGAAATAATGCCTATCTCTCCTGAACCATCTTTATAAAAGAATCGGTTGGCTACTTCACCTGGATATTGAGGAGGTTCTGGTTTGATAGGAAATGTTGAATCAATTAGACCAATGATCTCTTTCTTTGTCATGACATGCTCTAGATTCCATTTGTTCGTATTTCCAACATCCATAAACTCGATAAATCTGAGAACATGTCCTTCTTTTTTAAAGTAAGCTGCCATTGGTAAAACATCCTGATCATTCACACCTTTTTGAACAACCATATTGATCTTAATAGCAAGTTCAGCTTTTTTTGCAGCCTCAATCCCATCAAACACTTTTTGGATAGAAATATTCCTTCCGTTCATTTGCATAAAACGGTCAGGATTTAATGAATCCATACTAATGGTGACTCTCTGAAGACCTGCTTTCTTTAACTTATCAGCATATAAAGGTAAAAGCGTTCCATTGGTTGTCATAGCAATGTCTTCGATTCCTGGAATTTTTGAGAGCTTTTCTATTAAGATAGGCAAATCTTTTCGCATTAAAGGTTCACCACCCGTGATGCGTATTTTCACCACACCTAAGTCCTTTGCAAAAAGGGTAGCAAGCTGTTCAATTTCTTCGAAACTAAGCAGTTCTTCTTTATTCAAAAAAGGATAATCTGGTCCAAAAATTTCAGCAGGCATACAGTACGTACATCTAAAGTTACAGCGATCTGTTACTGATATTCTTAAATCGCGCAATGGTCGATGTCTCTTATCCAATATACTGTCCATACTTTGCCTCCTATTCTGTAATACGCTGATGGTGAGTGTAGATATTAAAAGATTTTCCTCTGACGAATCCAACTGTCGTGATATTTAATTCTTCTGCCATATTAAGCGCCAGCTCAGTAGGTGCTGATTTTGAGATGACGATCGACACTCCTAGTTTTGCTGCCTTCAATAAAACTTCTGACGATATCCGGCCGCTAAACACAAGGATTTTATCTCTAAGTGGAATTCGATGAAGTAAACAGTATCCATAGATTTTATCTAAAGCATTATGTCTTCCTATATCAGTTCTAGTGATGAATAGCTTCTCTGTGTCACACAGTCCAGCATTATGCACACCACCAGTATGTTGAAATAATTGGCTTTCTTCTTGTAAACACTTCATTAGATGCATACAGGTTTCAGCAGAAATGTTGATTCGATCAATGGCTGTTTTTGCCGTTTTCACATCTTGGAGAAAATAAAAGTGTCTCCCTTTCCCACAACAAGAACCAATCACTCGCTTTGTAAAATCTGATGACTGAAATCCGTTTGGGTGAACTAAATCAACATATGCAAAGCCCATACTTTCATCTATTGTAAACCTTTTAATCTCATTTTCAAATCGAATGACTCCTTCTGAAGCTAAAAAACCGATAACCAATTCTTTCAAATGATCTGGTGAACAAACAAGTGTCACAAATTCCTCTCCATTCACGATCACAGTTAAAGGGAATTCTTCTACAACTTCATCTGTTTTGCAAGTAAATTGGCCTTCACTGTATTGGTGTATGACTCGTTTCTTTTTAACAGAAGGATTCATTGTATGATCTTCCTTTCAGCACAAATTTAGTTATATGATCCAATCAAATTATGATATTATTTTAAAAAGTCATAAAATTGTAACATATTCCTATCTTATCAAACTTTTTGATTGCTTTATATGGGGGGAACAAAATGAACAAATCGAAAAATCGCTGGCTCATTGCAACAAGTGCTGTAGGAATTCATTTATCTATTGGGTCTGTTTATGCTTGGAGTGTTTTTACGAATCCTTTACATCAAGCTTTTCAGTGGTCATTGACAGAAATAAGCTTGACCTTCAGTATTGCTATTTTATTTTTAGGATTATCTGCTGCTTTCATGGGGCATTTCGTTGAAAGGTATGGTCCAAGAGCATCGGGGCTTTTCTCAGCCATTTTCTTCGGTATCGGAATGACAGGATCAGGGTTCGCTGTCCACATGTCCTCACTCCCTCTCCTCTATTTATTTTATGGTGTACTCGCTGGGATAGGATTAGGGGTAGGTTACATTGCACCTGTATCAACTTTAGTGAAATGGTTTCCGGACCGAAGAGGACTTGCAACCGGCTTAGCTATTATGGGTTTTGGATTTGCTTCTCTTATTTGCAGCCCAATTATCCAATATCTCATTGAAAAAGTGGACATCGCAAATACCTTTTACATTCTTGGAATTTCCTATTTTATGATCATGGTGATCTCATCTCTTTATTTATCACCACCAACATCTGAAGACGTCAAACAGTTTGACGTGTTAAAAACAAATCAAAGAAAAATCCCTCAGGATTTATCACAGCTTACAGCAAATGAAGCGATCAAAACAAGACGTTTTTATTATTTGTGGCTCATGCTCTTTATTAATATCACATGCGGAATTGCCATTATTTCAGTTGCATCGCCTCTTGCTCAAGAAAGTGTTGGATTCACTGCAGGTGCTGCAGCTACCCTTGTTGGTATTTTAGGTGCTTTTAATGGTTTAGGGCGGATTGGCTGGGCATCCTTCTCAGATTATATCGGAAGGCCGAATACGTATACAATCTTCTTTAGTATCCAGCTCATTGCCTTTCCTTTACTCCCCTATTTAAAAGAACCGTTCGTCTTTTCAATCGTGATGGCGATCATTTATACGTGCTATGGAGGAGGGTTTGCTTCAATTCCAGCCTATATTGGGGATTTATTTGGCACGAAACAACTTGGTGCCATACACGGTTATATTCTGACTGCCTGGGCCGCTGCTGGTTTAGCTGGACCTTTATTTTCATCCTTTATTCGAGATATAACAGGTAACTACACGCAAAGTCTGATGGTGTTCTCTGGCTTATTTTTCATTGCTTTTATCATATCTCTTCTCATACGGAAAGATATTCAACAGCTTAGAGAAACAAACCTTACTGCTACTTCTTCTGTCTCAGCCCGACCTTAATTTGAATTTGACAGAATCACAATCTAAAGGTAATTTTTAGATATGAAAACGCTTTATAAAGTAATAGGAGGGTGATGATATCATGGGGAGAACAAAACATAAGGGGCCTATTAAGCTTAATAAAAAACCCTCACCAAAGCTATGGGCCTCTTTTGCGCCTATGGGGCTTGGAAAAGTAAAACCGAAACACATTCGAGATACGATGAAAGTGGCATGGGAAAACAAGGATAATCTCCCCTATGCATATCGTATTTTAACGCAGGGCGTGTGTGATGGCTGTGCCCTGGGTGTTTCAGGGTTATATGACCAAACGCTCGCAGGACCTCATATATGCACCACAAGACTAAATGTACTTCGTCTTAATACAATGCCAGCTATTGATCCAAAATGGTTCGAAGATATTCAACAGCTCAAACAAATGGACAGCACCTCTCTTCGCAAACTTGGCCGTATTCCTTATCCACTGATTCGAAAAAAAGGTGACAATGCCTTTACGCGTATTTCCTGGGATGATGCATTAGATCAAATCGCAGCTAAAATCAAATCAATTGATAAACGGCAGCTCGCTTTCTATTTAACGGCTAGAGGAATTACAAATGAAGTCTATTATACCGCTGCGAAGGCAGCTCGCTTTATCGGGACAAATCATATTGATAATGCGTCTCGCATATGTCATTCACCGAGCAAAACCGCTCTTAAACGATCCCTTGGTATAGGAGCCTCCAGCTGTAATTACAACGATTGGATCGGAACGGATGTCTTAATTTTTTGGGGATCTGTCGCAGCAAACAATCAGCCCGTTTCCACTAAATATATGTATGCGGCGAAAAAGAAAGGAACCAAAATTATTGTCATCAATCCGTACAAAGAGCCTGCCATGGAAAAGTACTGGGTTCCCTCTATTCCAGAAAGTGCTCTATTCGGCACAAAAATCGCGGATGATTTCTATCAAGTCAATATAGGCGGCGATATTGCGTTTATGAACGGCGTCATCAAACATTGGTTTGACATGGAGCAGCATGCTCCTCATTCCGCTCTTGATCATGAATTTATTCAAGCCCATACTACCGGCATACAGGATTTAAAGCAGCATGTCGCACAGTTGAAGTGGGAGGACCTAGAAGCATCATCAGGCTTATCAAAAGAAAGAATGAAGGAATTTGCGATCCTCCTTGCCAATGCCAATTCAGGCGTTTTTATTTGGAGTATGGGTCTTACCCAGCACCGCTTTGCAACTGATAATATATCACAGGTCGCCAACCTTGCTATGTTACGTGGATTTATTGGCAGGAAACATTGTGGTGTCATGCCAATTCGGGGGCATAGCGGCGTTCAAGGTTCTGGTGAAATGGGTGCTGATCCATTCGTTTTGCCGGGCAGTGATTTTGATGAAGAGAATATTGAAAGAATCGAAAAAATTTGGGGGTTTGACATTCCGAAATGGCATGGTGACACCATTGGGCAATCCTTTGAGAAAATGGCTCTCCCAAAAGAACATCCGCAAAAACTCAAAATGCTGTTTACGAGCGGCGGAAACTTTTTAGAAACGATGCCAAATCCAGATGCGATCGAAAAAGCTTTATCTGAGCTTGAACTCCGTGTCCATCAAGATATCATTTTGAATACCTCTACACTTGTAGAGGCAGAAGAGACGGTAATTGTTCTGCCTGCTATGACAAGGTATGAACAGCCAGGAGGTGGTACATCAACTAGTACGGAACGCATGGTATATTTCAGTCCAGAAATTGAAGGACCTCGTATTGAGGAAGCCAGAGCAGAATGGGACATTTATATTGATCTTGCAAAAAGAGTCCGGCCAGAAGATGCTGAGCTGATTCATTTCGAAACGGCTGAAGACATTCGCCGTGAGATTGCGGTCGCAAATCGAAACTATGACGGCATACAGCATTTGCGTCATAAAGGAGACGTTTTTCAATGGGGAGGTGCCTGGCTATGTGAAGACGGGGAGTGTCCAACACCGGACGGCAAAGGACATCTTCTTCCTGCCCAGCTGCCTCAATACCGAAAAACCGAGGGACATTTTAATATCACGACAAGAAGAGGAAAGCAATTCAACTCCATGATCTATAGTGAAAAGGATGCGTTTAATGGTGGAAAGCGTCATTCTATCTTGATGAATGACGCAGATGCAAAAGAACTTTATGTCCAAGAAGGTGATCCAGTTGTTTTGTTTAATCAATATGGGTCCTATCAAGGAGTGGCTCAATTCGGGGAGTTGAAACGTGGCAATATCGCTGTTTATTGGCCTGAAGGGAACGTTTTAATTCCAAAGGGTGTGTATGAGAGCTACTCACAGATTCCCGAATATAATACGGCGGCCATATTAGAAAAAGCCGAAACCTTTCATGCAAGAAAAGATCAGCACTACGTGGAGAAACGAATTGATGAATTAGAAACCACTTTGAATTGATCTTCAACTAAAAAACAGCTGGGGAAAACAATCCCCAGCTCCCATTCACATCCTACTGACCAAAAGTGTTCGCTTCATTTTGTAGAATGTGATTCAATTCTTCGGCATTCGCAGCCGGTTGATATTGTCCACCACCCGCTTTGGCAACAGACTTTAGACTTTTTGCTTCTTTTTCATTCACGTCAAAGCCGATGATATTGACGATGGTGTCAATTCCGTCTTCATGTAATTCCTTTGCTGCTTGTGAAGGACTTCCTCCACAAGTTTCTTTACCATCACTGACGACATAGACAATATTTTTTCCTTCAGCCTGGTGATCTTCAAAATCTTGTTTCGTATCTGTTAATGCTTTTGCAAGTGGTGTCCAGCCGGTCGGCTTATACACATTCAGTGCTTGCTGAAATGTTGATGGCTCATATGATCCAAATCCGTAAACGGCTTCAGAGCTTCCACAAGAAACTGCTTTTCCTGCATTTTTATTGGTTCCTTCATGACCAAACACACGTAGCAGGACTTGTGTATCTTCTGATAAAATACTTGCGAAGCTTTGAATAGAACGTTTGGCGATATCGATTTTCTTTTCGCCTTCAACTGATTGTGCCATGCTGCCGCTTAAATCAAGTAATATCACCACATGAGCAGGCTCCTGTTTTGTCACAGCATGAGCTGGTGAAGAAAGAAGCAGGACAAGACTAGCCAAAATGGTTAATACAATATTTCGTTTCATTCATAAAAACCTCCCTTTTTACATTTGTACAGAAAAAGAGAAACGAAAGCATACATCAATCGTTTCCCTTTTGTTCAACAAGTTATTCGTGTAGTTTTAATGATTCTGCCGACAAGATAGAACCCATTTCTTTACCAGTGCTTGCTTGGTAGTATTGGCCTTTACCCGCTTTGGCTACTTGCTTCAATTGACCTTCATAGCCATCGTTAAAGTCTAATCCGATCACATTAACAACAGTCGATCCTTTTGAGTTATGCAATTCTTTTGCTACTTTTACTGGATCTCCGCCACAAGTTTCTTCACCATCAGTGATTAGGTACACAATATGTTTTGTTCCACCATTAAGCTGTTCATCCGTTTGCTTTGCATTTTCAAGAGCACGAGCAATCGGTGTCCAGCCATTTGGTCCAAGTCCGTTTAAAGAGTTTTCAAAGCTTTCTTTTTCGTAAGGCTGTACGCCATAAACGCCTCTAATGACTTCACATGATTGAGCTTTACCTGAATTTTTGTTGTTTCCTTCAGAGCCAAACAAGCTCATACGAATTTTAGCGTCTTTTGGAAGTGACTGAGCAAATTTAAATACCTCTTGTTTTGCGAGGTCAAATTTGCGTTCTCCCTCTACTTTTCTTGCCATGCTTCCACTTGCATCAAGTAAGATAGTAACTCTTACATCTTTGTTATGTTTTTTGACTGTAGATGCTTTTGCAAATACTGGTGAAGAGATTGACATAGATAATGTCAATACAGCTAAGGTTACGAGTGTAAATACTTTTTTCAACATCATTTTTCCTTCCTCCTTATGTATTTAATTGAAACATCTTAATCGTAAAATATTCTGTCTTGGAATGGTATAGGACTCGGTCCCTTTTTCTCTTTCATCAAAATCACTAAAAATCTGTCAGTTGTCTAGATATATTCACCTAACACATCATTTTTTCTTTTGTTTTCTCCTTCTTTCGAGGGGCTTTGTATCGGCCATCGGTTCTTGTCGGGACGTAAATGTTTAAGATTTCCTGAGGTGCGTCTTAAGTCGCAAATTGACACATTCTGTTCAAACCTCTTGGAACACAAAAAAAGATGCCCCATTTCTGAGGCACCTTTGCTTTATTTTTTAGCCATATACGTGTTGAGAAAACGTTCAGCTGATTCAATTTGAACCCCTTTATAATAATGTTTCACGATAGCCTCTACTTTTTTGCCTGACTGTGCCATATAGTGCGCACCATACTGACTCATTCCAACCCCATGGCCATACCCTTTTGTCGTAATGATAATTTGCTGGCCCTGTCGTTCCCATGTAAAGTCCGCTGAATGAAGTCCTAGTGACTCTCGAATGTCTCTGCCTGTCAGTGTTTTACCGTTTATTACGGCTTTCGCTACTTGATTTCCTGGCGTCCGTTCTACTATCTGTCCTACCTGAACCTGCTGAGTGAGCGTCACACCTAATTTTTGCTGAAATTCACTAACTGGGATGGTTTTCTTGTTTTGAAATTTTGGGGATTTTTCGTCCCATTTACTTGAGACACTTTTCAAATATGGGATTTCGTTTTTCCAATAAGCTTCAGCATTTTCCGTTTTTCCGTTACTTGTTGAAAAGAATGAGGCATCAATTGGTTTCTCGTCATAAGTCAGCACTTTTCCTTGTGTGCTGGCGACAGCTTCTGTGACTTTTTTTAACTTCCAATTGTACGCTCTCCCCCAAATTTTCTTGAGTTCCTGCTTGTTTTTATAAACTTGGAACATTTGGGTGTCATCTACAAGAGAGCCCTTTGGTGATTTGACGGTCTTATCGATGATCATTTGTCTGACGATATACGTTCTTGCAGCGAGTGCCTGTGCCTTGAGTGCTTCCATTTCAAAATCAGCTGGCATTTCAGACGCTACGACACCGATCACATACTCTTCTAAGGGGATGTTTTCTACCTGCTGATGAGCTGAACGATAGACGGGGATAGCGACGGGTGATTGCTTCAATTTGACTGTATCCTTCACTTCTTTTTTAACTGATGGCTCCGCTGATACATGCTGGCTTACCTCCGGTTTCCCTTGAAACGTCGGCAACACAAGTAAAGTTGGAATCATTAAAATAATGATGCATATTCCTGCGATTGTCCATATCATTGGTTTCATATTTGGCTGCCCCCATTTGTCATTGAATCTCTTTTATCCTATGGGCGGGGACAAGCTAATATGACAGCTTCTTTCATTCAGTGGACAAGTCTTTTGATGAAGATATGAGGCTGTTTATCAACTGATTTTACTGTTCGTCTTTATGAATAAAATTTAAGATGGTTGGATACACTAATGATAAGCTTTAAAAATAAAGCATTCTATGATTCTAAAAAAAATCAGCATGCCCCATGGACACACTGATTTCTTTATGATTACGCGTTCAGATCTGATACAACTTGTTCTTGTGTCACATCTGCTGTTTCATCGTTTACTCTTTCAATATCTGCACCGATTGCTGCAAGCTTCTGGTGGAAGTTCACATAACCACGATCGATATGCTTCAACTCAGTGACACGTGTATGACCTTCTGCTACTAATCCAGCAAGTACAAGTGCTGCTCCTGCTCTTAAATCAGTCGCTGATACTTCAGCACCTTGAAGTTGAACCGGCCCGTTGATAATCACAGAGCGACCCTCAATTTTAATATCGCCATTCATGCGGCGGAATTCTTCAGCATGCATAAAGCGGTTTTCAAACACCGTTTCTGTAATCATGCTTGTTCCGTTCGCACGAAGCAATAGCGCCATCATCTGAGATTGCATATCCGTTGGGAAACCAGGATGTGGCATTGTTTTTAGATCGATTGGCTTGAGCTCAGATGGTCCAATGACTCTTAAACCTTCTTCTTCTTCAATGATCTGAATACCCATTTCTTCCATTTTTGCTACAAGTGATGTCATGTGCTCTGGCACTGCGCCCTTTACAAGAACATTTCCTTCTGTAATAGCTGCTGCCACCATGAAAGTACCTGCTTCAATTCTGTCAGGGATGATGTTGTGTTTTGCACCGTGAAGTGTTTCCACACCTTCGATTTTGATTGTACCAGTACCAGCTCCGCGAACCTTACCGCCCATGGCATTGATGTAGTTTGCCAAATCAACAATTTCAGGTTCTTTTGCTACGTTTTCTAAAATCGTTGTTCCTTCAGCTAATGCTGCTGCCATGATGATGTTTTCAGTTGCACCGACACTTGGGAAATCCAAATAGATTTTCGCACCTTTTAAACGGCCTTTTACTTCAGCCTCGATGAAACCATTTCCTACTTGAATTTTAGCTCCCATTGCTTCAAAGCCTTTTAAATGCTGGTCAATTGGTCTTGAACCAATCGCACAGCCTCCAGGTAATGCAACTCTTGCATGACCTGTTCTTGCTAAAAGTGGTCCCATGACGAGCACAGACGCTCGCATTTTACGGACATACTCAAACGGAGCCTCAGTTTCTAGTGCATGAGATGCATCCACTGATACTTCGTTATTTTCAAAATGTACTTCTGCTCCTAAATGACGTAACACTTCATTGATTGTATATACATCGGAGAGCGTAGGTACATCACAAATTACGCTTTTTTCTGTACTTGCTAACAAAGATGCAGCGATAACTGGTAAAACGGCATTTTTTGCGCCTTCTACTTTAACTGTGCCGTTTAACTTTTGACCGCCGCGGACGATGATTTTTTCCAAGGTCTTCCCCTCCGCGTCCCAAATTCTCTATATTAATATTCAGTCGTTACGATTGGTGTGCCAACCGTAATCGTATGATTTTCGTTCATTTCCGAACTTCTGATGGCAATTTGAACATTCATTTTATCATTTGAAGTCATAATGAACTGTTCCCACTTATCTGTGTAAGCGGAAAGCGACACAAAATTAGACTCAACGAGATACTCAACTGGTTTTGCTTGAAATTCATTTGCTAACGTTTCAGCTTTTTTTTGCAAAACAACATCCATCATACCATTTACATGACCATCGAGACAAGTAAAAATTACAAATTTCTCTTGTAATATGCTTTTTGCATGACGTACGAACTGATCATATGTATGCTCCCAGGTATTCAGTGGGCGAGCACCTTTTTGCTCATATAATAAATACGACTTTTGATTGGATTTTGTGTCGGTCTTCACGAGTAAAATTTTCGATAAAGTATCATTTTTTTCATCTTTGTAAATTCCTGTGACTTTGGTGACATGTTTCTCTTCTTTTTCGGTCCACTCATACTGTCGTAGTTCGTCTTTCAAACGTTGCACTTTTTTTGAAAATTGTTCGGATGAAATGTCTACATTTGTTTTGGCGTGAAGGGACCATCCATCTACTTCAATTTGCTGGTTTTTCAGACCTTCTGCTATTTGGGCGAGCGGAGAAGATTCTTCCGCACGAACACCTTGAATCATCAGAACAAAAAAAAGAATAAACGCAAATAATGGCCAACCTTTTACATACTTTCTCACTTGTCATTCCCCCTTGCTACAAGTGTTGCCGCAAGGAGGTCTATGCATACGTGGAAAAGTCATCAAAGACCATACTTTTGACGCTTCTTTTTACGTTCCCGCATAAGGCAGTGACCAAACCTTTTATGTTAGAACATATAAGGAATTTGTCTAGAGAAATTTAAGTAATCAAGGAAGAAATTGCTGACTGCAGATGCGATGGCAATGGTAATGAGCATCATCAGCAATCTTGCCTGAACGATTTTCCCTTTTTTAATCAGTGGATCAATATTTACGGCAAGCAATGCCCACCATGTAACCGCAATAAAAAACAGGTGGATCACAATACTCACGATGGCTTGTTGTCCTACGTCTTCCATACAGTTGAATCCTCCTTTTATTTATTTCTGTAAAGGAAAACTCCCTTTCATTATATCCTCGAAAATCGGAAAGATGAATCATTTGGAAAAAAGAGCTACATTTAGAGTAAATCCCCTCTTATCCTGGTGCCAAGGAGATGATATACTGCGTGTGGAAGGAGCTGAACACATTGAAAGATTCTTTTCCTGACTTTGTTGATTTGTACGGAGAACTGGTTCCCTCATTTGATCATGAATGGGAGGCCATTGCTTTCTACTTTGATTATAGACAGACACAGCTAGAAGAATTAGCGCAATTGTGTCATTTTCATAACATTTCTTTGGATTATTCTGAGGAAAGCCTGTATCAGTTAGAATCACTATACTTTGATGCATTTACCAAGCAGCTGTTTGCTGAGTGGAAAATGCCAATAGATGCATTAGAAGCGATGATGAGTGTGTATATGGGAGAGGTTGTCCTCCGTCATCATTCAGATGCTGACTGGGTCGTGCGGCCTTATATGGACTCTCCGCATCAATATACGCTTGGTTTGCGCCGGCACAATAAAACGTGGCATAGTACGCAGTTTTGCGAGCACTTATATCTTGAAAAACAGGATTCTCACCCGTATGTGTCGATGTACCAATCTCTCATGTCATTCTAAAAAAATCCTTCTTATCACAATGATAAGAAGGATTTTCTGTTTTATTTCCCTGCTACATTTAAACGGTTTAACGCCCGTTTTAATGCGAGTTCCGCCCGGCGTACATCACTTTCATTCGGGTGGTTCAAATGCTCTTCAGCACGCTGTTTCGCTGATTTAGCACGATCGACATCAACTTTATCTGATGTTTCAGCGGCCTGAGCAAGAATGGTTACTTGTTCAGGGCGAACTTCAACAAATCCGCCACTTACTGCAACCAATTCAGTTGATCCACTATGTTTTAAGCGAACTGCACCGATTTTTAGCGGAGCAACCATTGGAACGTGGCCAGCTAAAATACCAAGCTCACCGCTTTCTGCTCTGACACTGACCATTTCCACATCCGCTTCATACACTGGGCCGTCGGGAGTAACGATATTGACTTGAACGGTCTTCATGCTTTTACCCTCCTAAGGACCAGATTAGGCCTCTACACCCATCTCTTTGGCTTTTTCAACCACTTCTTCAATGCGTCCAACTAAGCGGAATGCATCTTCTGGAAGGTGATCGTATTTACCAGATAAGATTTCCTTGAAGCCTTTAACAGTTTCTTTCAATGGCACATAAGAACCCTTTTGGCCAGTGAACTGCTCTGCTACGTGGAAGTTTTGAGATAGGAAGAATTGAACACGACGTGCTCTGTGTACCACAAGCTTATCGTCCTCAGATAATTCATCCATACCTAAAATGGCAATGATATCTTGTAGTTCTTTATAACGCTGCAATGTTTGCTGCACTTCACGCGCAATAGCATAGTGCTCTTCACCAACGATCTCAGGTGCAAGTGCACGAGATGTTGAAGCAAGAGGATCAACCGCTGGGTAAATACCCATTTCAGTCAGCTTACGCTCAAGGTTTGTCGTTGCATCAAGGTGAGCGAACGTTGTTGCTGGAGCTGGATCCGTATAGTCATCCGCAGGTACATAGATCGCTTGAATCGATGTAACCGATCCTACGTTTGTAGACGTGATACGCTCTTGCAGCTGACCCATTTCTGTTGCAAGTGTCGGCTGATAACCTACCGCTGAAGGCATACGTCCAAGAAGGGCTGATACTTCAGAACCTGCTTGGGTAAAACGATAGATGTTATCGATGAAGAACAATACGTCTTGACCTAGTTCATCACGGAAATGCTCTGCCATTGTCAAACCAGTTAGGGCAACACGCATACGTGCACCTGGTGGCTCGTTCATTTGGCCGAAGACCATGGCTGTTTTTTCGATAACGCCAGAATCTTTCATTTCGTAGTAAAGGTCGTTTCCTTCACGTGTACGCTCTCCAACACCAGCGAATACAGAAATACCGCCGTGTTCTTGTGCGATGTTGTTGATCAATTCTTGAATCAGAACGGTTTTACCTACACCGGCTCCACCGAATAGACCGATCTTTCCACCCTTGATGTAAGGAGCAAGAAGGTCAACAACTTTAATACCCGTTTCAAGAATTTCAACTTCTGTAGAAAGTTGATCAAAAGAAGGCGCTTGTCTGTGGATTGGATCTCTTTGGGCTTCCACACCAAGTGGCTCATCTAAGTCAATGTTATCTCCCAGTACGTTGAATACACGTCCAAGTGTTACGTTACCAACTGGTACTGAAATTGGTTTTCCAAGGTCTACAGCTTCCATACCGCGCTTCACACCGTCTGTTGATGCCATTGCGATGGTTCTGACTGTATTATCACCTAAATGTAGTGCTACTTCTAAAGTTAAGTCGATAGTAACTTCACTTTCGCTTTCCGCTTTATGCGAAACTCTGATCGCATTATAAATCTCAGGCAAGTGACCGTCTTCAAAATGAACGTCTACGACTGGTCCCATGATCTGACTGATGCGTCCTGTTTTCATTGCATTCCCTCCTGACAATTATTTCTATTCTAAGGCAGCTGCTCCGCCGACAATTTCTGTAATCTCTTGTGTAATCGCTGCTTGACGAGCACGGTTATAAGAGAGTGTCAGGTTGTCGATCAATTCTTTTGCGTTGTCTGTTGCACTCTTCATTGCTGTCATCCTTGCAGCATGTTCACTTGCTTTGCTGTCAAGAAGCGCACCGAAAATCAAACTCTCTGCATATTGAGGAAGGAGAACTTCAAGAATTTCTTCTTCAGAAGGCTCAAACTCATAAGATGCGGAACGTTTATTTGGTGTCGCTGCGGCCGAAAGGTCCGTTAGCGGCAATAATTTCTTCTCTGTTACTTCTTGTGAAATGGCACTGACAAAGTGGTTGTAGAACATGTAAAGTTCGTCAAACGCTTCATCAGAGAACATTTGAACTGTACTGCTTGCTAATTCTTTAATATCAGCAAACGCTACTTCGTCTCCAAGCCCTGTTACTTCAGAAATAACTGGAATACCGCGCTTTTTGAAGAAGTCGCGTCCGATTTTACCAATCACAATCACCGCATATTCATCAGCGGATTGATGACGAGATTGAATGGTTTGGTAAGCGGCACGCAAAATCGAGCTGTTAAAAGGTCCTGCAAGCCCCCGATCAGATGTAATGACGAGATACCCTGTTTTCTTGACAGGTCTTGAAAGAAGCATTGGGTGCTTAGCACTTGTTCCAGTTGCGATTGCAGCAACCACTTCCTGGATTTTCTCCATGTAAGGAACAAAAGACTTCGCATTGTTTTCAGCACGATTCAGTTTCGCAGCTGATACCATTTGCATCGCTTTTGTGATCTGACTCGATTTTTTCGTTGACGTGATCCTTGACTTTATATCGCGTAATGAGGCCAAAGATTTCACCACCTTTTTTCAGGAATCCGTGTTCATTTACGTGAAAAGAGAGAAAAAGAGAATCTTTTTCTCTCGGAAAGATTACTAATTAGTTGCTTGGTGCAAACGTACGTTTAAAGCCTTCGATTGCTGTATTCCACTCTTCATCAGCAGGCATGTTTCCTGTTTGAGAGATGGTGTCAAACAAGTCTTTATGGTTTTCTTCAATGTACATGAATAACTCAGCTTCAAAACGTTTGACATCAGCAATCGCGACATCGTCTAAGTATCCTCTTGTAAGTGCATAAAGAATCGCTACTTGTTTTTCAACTTTAAGCGGTTTGTTCAAGTCTTGTTTTAAGACTTCAACTGTTCTAGCACCACGGTTTAATTTTGCTTGAGTCGCTTGGTCTAGATCAGATCCAAACTGAGCGAATGCTTCAAGCTCACGATAAGAAGCAAGATCCAGACGAAGTGTACCTGCTACCTTTTTCATCGCTTTGATTTGTGCAGAACCACCTACACGAGATACAGACAATCCTGCGTTTACTGCTGGACGTACGCCTGAGAAGAAGAGATCAGATTGTAAGAAAATCTGTCCATCTGTGATTGAAATAACGTTTGTTGGGATATATGCAGAGATATCGCCAGCTTGCGTTTCTACGAAAGGCAATGCTGTGATAGAACCGCCACCCTTTTCGTCACTAAGCTTCGCTGCACGCTCTAATAAACGAGAGTGAAGATAGAAAACATCACCAGGGAATGCCTCACGACCTGGAGGACGGCGAAGCAATAATGAAAGCTCACGGTAAGCTGCCGCTTGTTTAGAAAGGTCATCATATACAACAAGTACGTGCTTGCCGTTATACATGAATTCCTCACCCATCGTTACACCTGCATAAGGAGCAAGGTAAAGAAGCGGGGCTGGCTGTGATGCAGAAGCTGTGACTACGATTGTGTAATCAAGCGCACCATGCTTACGAAGTGTTTCAACAACACCACGAACCGTTGATTCTTTTTGTCCGATCGCTACATAAATACAGATCATGTCTTGATCTTTTTGGTTTAGGATCGTATCAATTGCAACAGATGTTTTACCTGTTTGACGGTCACCAATGATCAATTCACGCTGTCCGCGTCCGATTGGAATCAAGGCATCAATTGCTTTAATCCCTGTTTGAAGCGGCTCATGTACAGATTTACGATCCATAACGCCTGGTGCTTCACTTTCGATTGGACGAGTTTTGCTCGTTAAGATTGGACCTAGTCCATCAACAGGCTGACCAAGTGGGTTCACAATACGTCCGATTAATTCTTCACCTACTGGAACCTCCATGATACGACCTGTACGTTTTACATCGTCACCTTCACGGATATCTTTGTAAGGTCCTAAAATCACGATACCTACGTTAGACTCCTCAAGGTTTTGAGCCATACCCATTACACCATTAGAGAACTCAACCAGCTCTCCTGCCATAATGTTGTCAAGGCCATGTACACGCGCGATACCGTCCCCTACTTGAATGACTGTACCGACATCTTTTACTTCAATTTCAGATTGATAGTTTTGGATTTGCTGCTTTATCAGCGCGCTAATCTCTTCAGCTTTGATACTCACTAAGGTTTCACCCCTTCTAACGATTTTCGCCTGCAAGCTGACGTTCAATGCGGGAAAGCTTTCCGCTGACACTGCCGTCATAAATGCGGTTTCCGATACGGATTTTCACTCCGCCTATTAGATCCTTGTCAATCACATTTTCAACACGCAGTGATGTGACTCCGGCTTTTTTGGCAAATACTTCAGATAAAGATTGAATTTCAGCGCCGCTCAGCGGTTTCACTGAATACACGACCGCATCGTCTATTTGTTTCGTGCGGTTTGCAAGTTTCACAAACTCAGACGTCATTTCAGAGAAAATATTCGTGCGTCCGCGGTCAATCAATAAATACATTGTGTGCAATACATGTGTCGAAACACCTTTGAAAGCTTCTGCAATCAAATGTTTCTTTTTATCTGCCGTAATCTTTGGATGAACAAGAAAGTCATTCAATTCTTGGTCAGCCTTTAGAACTTTTTTGATCTCATTCAGCTCTTTTTCAGTTTCGTCTACTGCCGAAGAAGCAAGAACGATGTCAAAAAGAGCAGAAGCGTAACGCTTAGAGACAATAGTCACGCTCATCGGCTTTCGCCTGCCTCTTTAAGATACTCTTGAATCAATTTCTCTTGTGCTTGCTCATCAAGTTCTCTTTCAATCACTTTAGATGCAATGAGTACAGATAGTGATGCAACCTGCTCGCGCAGTGCAGCCACAGCTTGTTCTTTTTCTTTCACGATTTCAGTTCTAGCAGACTCTTTCAAGCGCTCTGACTCTTGACGTGCTGCTTGAATGATCTCTTCTTTTTGTTTCTCACCAATCTTTTTCGCATTTTCGATGAGTGTATGTGATTCTTCGCGTGCTTCTTTCAATAAGACACGTTGTTCTTCAAGAAGCTTTTCAGCTTGAACGTGCTTTTGTTCAGCACTTGAAATTTCATTTCCTATATAATCTTCACGCTGCTTCATAATACCTAATAAAGGTTTAAGCGCAAATTTCTTTAAAAGTGCAAGCAGGATGAGCATAGCGATAAGCTGGAATAACATATCCCCGGCGTTGAAACTTAAGCCACCTGCTCCTAAAACCACTGGTAACTGAGACATTTAGTACGGCAACTCCCTTCTTTAAATAATATGTTAAGAAACAAAACATAAAGGAATGGCGAAGTTTCGAACTAATCTGATCTTCGCCATTAAAATTCATATTAGAACGCTTCTCACATATTAACCAAAGAATGCCAAGAATGCGATAACGACAGCGATAATTGGAAGTGCCTCAACTAAAGCGACCCCGATGAACATAAGTGTTCTTAGTTCTCTACCAGCTTCTGGCTGACGAGCGATTCCTTCAACTGTTTTAGATACGATTAGACCGTTACCAATACCTGCTCCTAGTGCTCCCAAACCGATTGCAATTGCTGCTGCTATTAAATTCATTAAAAAGCTCCTCCTTTAAAATAACGTCCTTTTTGGACTCTCAATTTTTTAGTGTTCATCGCTGACTTTATGGGAAATGTACACCATTGTCAGCATGGTGAAGATAAATGCTTGGATTGTTCCGACAAACAAACTGAATGCCTGCCATACAATCATCGGCACGATGGCACCTAATGTACCAACGATACCAAGTGCAATGTTTTGCGTGTAGAAATTGGTCGCAAGTCCTGCAAGCAAACCAAGAAGAATCTCTCCAGCAAAAATGTTTCCATAAAGACGCAAACCAAGTGTTAGCGTGTTTGCAAATTCTTCAATAAGTTTCAATGGTACTAAAAGCGGAATTGGTCTAAAGTAGTCTTTCGTATATTCCTTGACTCCTTTTGCCTTGACACCGTAGTAATGTGTCAATCCCATGACCATAATCGCTAGTGTCATTGTGATTGCAGGGTCTGCTGTTGGTGATTTCCACCACAAGTTGTGATCGACCGTAATCGAGAATGGCAGTCCAAGCATGTTTGAAACAAATATGTACATGAGTAATGTAACGCCAAGCGCTAGAAATGGGGCTCCTGTTTTCATGTCCATCGAACTACCTATGATATTTCGAACAAAATCAACAATCCATTCCATGAAGTTCTGCGCCTTTGTCGGACGAATAGACAGAACACGAGTAGTCAGCACCGCTATGAGAAGAACGATGATACTAGCAATCGTAATCATGAGAACATTGGATAAGTTGAACGTTAACCCTAAAAATTCTGTAGTTTTTGAACTGTGACCCAAAGAGTATTCACCTCTCTTCCATAGTAGAACGTTTAAGTTGAATGAAGGAATCTATCATAATGACAGGATATATTGTCATTAATCCTATAACAACACCTGCCAGATGAACTTCATTAGGGTAACGCCAAGCAATCGCTACTGCGAGAATTGCGTTGGCCCACCTAGCTGTACTTCCCATTGAACGAATGGATTTTCCTTTTTTAACCGCTCGATCAAAAGCGTGCATTCTCCGTATAAGTAGGAATAAATTAAAGAAAGCAAAAATTGTGCCGATAATGAAACCAAGAAACAGTGGTTTAAAACCAGGCATGGCATAGCCAAACACAAAAATTGCCAATAGATAGAACATATATTTACTCTGTCTGCGGAAAATCGCGTTTGGATCGTTCATTCATCTGACTCCCGATGAAAAATATTGTAAAAAAGGTGATAAATGGTGATGAAAACTGCGTAGAAGACGCTTATGATAAGCAGTCCTGTTCGAAAAAAATCAATCACCCATCTGTCTAATTGCACAATCAGACTTGAAATCTAAAGATCTATGGGATGCTGCTTCATTCGCTGATACAAACCCTGATAATTAAAGGGTTCACAATGAGGATTAGTAGAGTGCTATAGGCTATGAAAACCTTACCATAATACCCTCGTTTAGCATACAATAGCGTCTATGATGTGTCAATCCGTTGAAAGTTAAAAAACTTTTCTATAGTGATAGAGCACACAAAATGTTCACAATTTCATCAAACTTTAGGAGACACGTGACATTCATTCAAAAAAACAGCTAATGTTCAGTATACATTGATTTTTCTAAGAACGATATCAACCGTTTGTCATATATTTCAAAAAGCCCACATGCACGTTTGCATGTGGGCTTTTATTAAAACATGTTATTTCGTTCCATACATACGGTCACCAGCATCACCAAGGCCTGGGATAATGTAGCCTTTTTCGTTCAATTTCTCATCTAATGCTGCAATGTAGATATCAACGTCAGGATGATGCTTTTGCATTTCTTCTACACCTTCAGGGGCAGCAATCAGACACATGAAGCGAATGTTTTTCGCCCCGCGTTTTTTCAAGCTGTTCAATGCTTCGACTGCTGAACCGCCAGTTGCAAGCATTGGATCTACTACGATAAATTCACGCTCTTCCACATCAGATGGAAGCTTCACATAATATTCAACAGGCTTTAATGTTTTCGGATCACGGTATAAACCGACATGTCCCACTTTAGCAGCTGGAATGAGTTTCAAAATCCCGTCCACCATTCCAAGACCTGCTCTTAAAATTGGCACAACACCGAGTTTCTTCCCAGAGATCACGTTTGATTTCGCTACTTGTACAGGTGTTTCTACATCCACCTCTTCAAGCGGTAAGTCTCTTGTGATTTCAAATGCCATTAATGTTGCGACTTCATCCACTAGCTCTCTAAATTCTTTTGTTCCTGTATGAACGTCACGAATATATGTAAGTTTGTGCTGAATAAGCGGGTGATCAAATACATAAACCTTTGCCATTGCTTGCTACAACTCCTTTTCTGTCATCTTCCGGTGAACTTTGCACACTTCCTACAATTCTACATAAAAAGACGTCATCTTTCAATATGATTCGCAAATCCTACAAAAAAAAACCCACATGCCAATAATAGGCAAATGGGTCTGCTTTTTAATAATCTAATTCGTTATATAGAGGGAAGCGGGCAGTTAGATCAGATACACGCTTTTTCGCTTCTTCTAATTTCGCTTCATCTTCATGATGTTTTAGAGCAAGCGCAATAATGGAACCGACTTCTTTCATCGCCTCTTGATCGAAACCGCGGCTTGTCACTGCTGCTGTACCAACACGTACACCACTTGTGACAAAAGGTTTTTCTGGATCATAAGGAATCGCATTTTTGTTCACTGTAATACCGATTTCATCAAGAACATTTTCTGCAATTTTTCCTGTGATGCCAAGAGAACGCAAGTCGATGAGAACAAGATGGTTATCCGTTCCACCAGATACAAGCTGAATATTTTCAGATAACAGAGTTTCAGCTAGCTGCTTTGCATTATCAATAACGTTTTGTGCATAAGTTTTGAAATCTCCGTTCAATACTTCACCGAAAGAAACAGCTTTTGCAGAGATGACATGCATCAGTGGTCCACCTTGAATACCAGGGAAGATCGATTTGTCGATCTTTTTACCAAACTCTTCACGGCATAGGATCATTCCGCCGCGAGGTCCACGCAATGTTTTGTGAGTTGTCGTTGTCACAAAATCTGCATAAGGAACTGGATTTGGATGAAGACCTACTGCAACAAGACCCGCAATGTGAGCCATGTCGACCATAAAGTAAGCACCGACTTCATCCGCAATCTCACGGAACTTTTTGAAATCAATTTGACGTGGGTATGCACTTGCACCCGCTACAATTAGCTTTGGCTTATGTTCACGTGCTTTTTCAAGTACATCTTGGTAGTCGATATGCTGCGTTTCTTTATCGACACCATATTCTACAAAGTTGTACTGTACACCACTAAAGTTGACAGGGCTTCCATGCGTTAAATGCCCGCCATGTGATAAGTTCATGCCTAGCACTGTATCGCCATGCTCAAGAATGGTAAAGTATACGGCCATATTCGCTTGAGCACCTGAGTGAGGCTGTACGTTCACATACTCAGCGCCAAAAATTTCTTTTGCGCGGTCACGTGCGATATCTTCTACAACGTCTACATGTTCACAGCCGCCATAGTAGCGTTTACCAGGGTAGCCCTCTGCATATTTGTTTGTTAATACAGAGCCCTGTGCTTCCATGACTGCTTCGCTTACAAAGTTTTCTGATGCAATTAATTCGATTTTGTCCTGCTGGCGTTTCCGCTCTAGTTGAATTGCCTTGAATACTTGTGCGTCTTGCTCAGGTAAATGTTTCATCAGCGAAATCCTCTCCAATCTATTTCCATTCGATGTTTTCACCATCTCATTGTACACGGTTTTTGAGTGAAATGTAAAAGTTTTTTTGGAAAATCGCCTTCTTTTTTTGCGAAAAACCGAATATTCAAGTGGTGAAGCGTCTTCATCATTCAACATTATATTAGAAATATGTCTAAGCTATGATCTTGTATAAACCGCTCGTTCTCCGCCAATCAGCTTCGGACGCGTTTTCGCAAAAGTCACATGTGCATGTCCTAATTGATGACGACTGAGGCGAACAGGTACAGCGACTCTCTTTAGATGCATCCCAATTAATGTATCACCGATATCGATTCCAGCATGCGCCTTGATGGATTCAACTAACACAGGATGTTCCATGTGCTGATACGCATGAGCCGCCATCGAACCACCCGCCTTTCGGACAGGTACTGCCGCTACAATCTCTAGGTTAAGCCGGAAAGCCACTTCTTCTTCCACAACAAGAGCACGATTCAGATGCTCACAGCACTGGAAAGCGAGCTCAATGCCAGTCTCTCGTCTTAGCTGATCCAATTCTTGATAGATAGACGCAGCTATTTGCTCACTTCCTGCTGTCCCAATATGCTCACCAGCCACTTCTGATGTACTGCAGCCGATCACTAAGATTTGCCCAGCACGCAGTTCGACCATTTGATGAAACTCTTTTAACATTTCAAGCCAATCTTGACCAATGTTCATGTTAAGCGCTCCTTATAGGTGCTTTTCTTCGTAATCAGCGATCTTACCAATCCGTACAGCATGTCGTCCTGCCGTAAATTCTGTTGTCAGCCAAATGTGCGCAATCTCACGTGCTAATCCAGGTCCAATGACTCGCTCTCCCATCGCAAGGACGTTTGTATCATTATGTTCTCTAGTCGCTTTCGCACTAAATGTATCATGCGCCAGCGCACAGCGAATTCCTTTCACTTTGTTTGCTGAGATGCTCATACCGATGCCTGTCCCGCAAATTAAAATGCCGCGGTCGACTTCTCCGTTTGCCACCATATTAGCTACAGGAAAAGCATAATCTGGGTAGTCTACAGAACCTGATCCACATTCACAACCCATATCAATGTATTCAATCTTCAATTCATCCATCAGTTGTTTGATTTCTTCACGAATATTCGTTCCGCCGTGATCGGATGCAATGGCTACTTTCATCGGGCAATTCCTCCTAAGGGTGAGTTGATCTGTCATGCCTTACATTTATTTTTTATTTACAGTTATATTTTAACCTCTGCCTAGTCATTTGCAAACAAAAGCAGAAAAACCGTTGACGCAACGGTTTTACAGGTTGTCCATTATGAGGATGTCTGATCTTTTTTCAATTTCTCAGCCAGTTGATAGAGCAATGCTTCAAGTTCATCACGTGTTTCCTGATAAACAGACAGACTTCCTCCAAACGGATCGGATACATCGCCTTCTGTTCCTGTCGCAAATTCCTTTAGAGTGAAGACCTTGTCTTTTGCATGCGCATATTGCTCCACAATCAACTGTTTATGCTGCATGGTCATGGTGAAGACGTAATCTGCTTCTCGCAGAAGATCCTCTGTCAGTTTTGATGAAGAGTGATTCAGTGGAATGCTTTTCTCAAATAATGCTTCGACCGCTTGAGGAGAAGCCTTCCCAGCATCTGAGGCAAAAATGCCCGCTGATTTAACAGTGACCTCTAAACCTTTATCATATGCAATTGAAGCAAAAAGGGCTTGAGCCATCGGACTTCTGCATGTATTTCCCGTACAAACAAATAAGATTTTCATCTTTCGCCCTCCTTTTCTTCTATTATATAGCATTTCATTCTACATGTTATGTAAGGAGACTGACTAGAGCGGAAATAATAATTTGATACCAAAGGCTAGTAAAATGATTCCGCCAAGCGCCCCGCTATATGATCCAACCCATGATCGAACCTGTTTACCGAGTAATAATCCAAGCCATGTGAGGATCATACTAAAAAAACCAAACAATAAAATGGTCATCCACACGTGAGAACCGTAAATTCCGAGACTTAAACCAACGGAAAAACTGTCTAAGCTGACACTTGTTGCAAAAAGAACGAGACCAGCCCCAACAGGTGCGATAAATGGTTTATCCTCTTTGCGAATAGACGCAACGATCATTTGCAGCCCGAGCACCAAAAGCAGCGCTCCGCCGATATAGGTGGCAAGGAGACCGAGCCAGCCTGATAGGAGCTGACCTGTCAGCATACCAAAAAGCGGCATAAACATATGAAATATCCCAATGACAAGTCCAATATAAATGATCTGGCGGAACCTCAGCTGAACCATCCCCATGCCAAGTCCAACCGAAAAAGCATCCATTCCCAGTGCAAAAGCCATGATGCTGAGCGTCAGCAATTCGCCAGCTAGTTCGTACATGTAAATCCCCCTTGGACACGCATTCTCCTTTAACCTATGTTTGTCCAAGAAGGGTTAGAACTATTTGAATGAAGAGAGGGTACGCCCTCCTGCCGCTTTTTGCAGACGGTTCATGATCGCTGAACCCACTCCCTGCTCTGAAAAGGCTTCTGAAATAATGACATCTACATCTGTCTCATCAAATTGTCTCAGTACACGATATAAGTTTGCCGCAATCGTTTCAGGTTTCCCTCTCCATCCACAGCTGAAAACAACATCTGCCGCAAACAACGATTTCTTTTCTTCTGTTGTCAGCACGCCCACTTTTAGACCTTCTGCCTGGTATGTTTGAATGTGATGCTGCATCTCTTCATCACTTCCAGAAAAAAGATACATTTGAGCTTCAGGTGCATAGTGTGTGTATTTCATTCCTGGCGATACAGGCGCTTCGTCCTTTTTTGTCAGCCCCGGGTCGATACTGACCGCTCCAACTACCTCTTCTAAAGCTTCTTTTGTAATCCCGCCAGGCCTTAAGATCACTGGAATCTCGTCGACACAGGATACAACCGTTGACTCAACGCCAATTCCAGTTGAACCGCCATCGACAATCCCAGCGATTCTTCCATCGAGATCACTCGCTACATGGTCAGCTTGTGTCGGTGAAGGTTTGCCTGAACGGTTGGCACTTGGTGCGGCAATCGGCAGACCAGCTGCTCGGATGAGCTCAAGCGCAATCGGATGGTCAGGCATTCTCACACCGACCGTGGATAAACCTGCTGTGACCTGCTTTGATAAAGCACCCGGCTTACATGGAAGAACAATGGTTAAAGCGCCCGGCCAAAAGGCTTCCATCAGCGCCTTTGCTTTTTCACTTTCTATTTGCGCAAATTCGTGAAGCTGCTGAACCTCCGCAATGTGGACAATCAATGGATTATCACTTGGACGCCCTTTCGCTTCATATATTTTCATGACAGCTTCTGTCTCTTTCGCATTTGCCCCTAGTCCGTAAACAGTCTCAGTCGGAAAAGCGACCACTTCGTTTTGCTGCAATAACACAGCTGCCTGTTCAATTTGTGGATAGTATGTGGATAAACTCTTTTCTAAATCCACAGACCACCTTTTTGTATTTAACATCATACAAACTCCTTTTAAAAAAGATAAAACTGTTGATATATCTCAATTATCCTTTTGAAAGTATAAAAGATGATGATCAATAAAACAAGCGTTGTCCACAATTTGTGGATAACGCTTGTTTAACAGTGGATAAGTATGTGTATAAGTCCAGTATGTTGTGATTAACTTCCTTTTTTATGAAGAACCACAGCTTGTTCTTTCGCCAATATCTCTTTTGCATGTGCAGATACCCACATGCTTTCTGGAATGTCCTCTAATGGCGTGAAGCCCATCAATGCCAAAAAGTCATGTGAGGAGGAGTGGTTTGCGACGACATAAAAAGTATCCACACCTATTTTTCCTCCGAGCGTTTGAACACTTTGGAACAAAGACACGATGTGTCCCTGACCTAGTTTATCTGATATGACAAGGGACCGCAGCAAGCCCTCTTGTTCACTAAGCTGTTCAAGACCTAAACACCCCGCCAGCTGACCGTCCGCATCTTCCATGACAACAAATGTCGTACGCTCTGCAAGCGTGACGCCGCCTTTCGCTTGTCCCTTTTCAAGAAAAGCATTGATCGCTGGGGCATCTTCTTCTGTGGCTATTCTTAATTGATAATACATGCTTTCACCTCTTTTTGATCTCTTACTTCAACTCTATGAGGCAAAAACAGATTTATACCTTTTTTAGGAGAAAAGACTAGAGACCCATTCGAATAAAAAGAATTTCACTTCACCGGTCTCTTCTTTCTCTTCTTTCACCACTTCATTAACAGACTCATCTGTTTGCTGCGCTGTCACTTGGTTATCCTCATCCCCCTCTGGCGATGCGATGGCTTCTCCATTTGAAAAATCGATAAAGCAGAGCGGCGGGAATAACACACACCACCAATTGGCTCCATCCCCTTCTCCAAGTGTAATTAAAATGGCTTCATATTCCCCTGCAGGATAGACGAAATTCCCATATAGCTTTGTTGGAAATGAGGCTTTTTGAAAGCTGACTGAGACGGATTGATCAATGTGCTGTTCCTTCAATTTCGCTTTGGCAATACGATTGATTTCTGGCAGCTTGGTCCGAATTACACGTCTTGCTTCTTCAATGGATGTGAGGTCTTTAACCCACTCTGTCATATTGGCATTGACCTCGTCACGAATGCTTCTTTTCACATCCTGATCCGCTGAACGATCACTATTTGCTAAAATGCGTAAACGGATCGCTTCGTCTGGTATTACAACAGGCTGATTTGCAGAAGCAGCCGCTGTCTCCTCCCTTCCAAGGTTTGCAAAAGCACCGCATAATAATAGAAACATATAAAGAAAAATCATCATTTTACTTTTAAACATGATGTGTTCCCCCCACTTTTTCTCTTCGCTACAAACATTGTGTCCAGGAAACCCATCTCATAAACAGACAAAATGATTTTTTTAATAGATTATAAGTCAAATCAAAAAAGCCGTCTCATTAAGAACGGCTTTGGAGTGAGGATTGGTAATCGGAAGGGTACAGTCTCCCATCCCAATCTCGGCTGATTTTTAACCCTGATTCTGTTTTGATGACAGTCATTGCTCCTTTTTTCTTGATTTCTTTTTTAACCTTTCCTTTTTGATCAATAAATTGAATCATCATTTCATAGTCAAATTCAATTCTGTCATCGCTTTCATCTGAAGGCGTAAACGTAATTTTCTTCAGCTTAATTTGACAATCTTGATCCTTTGCTGCTTCTAACACGCTCGGGAACATGCTGTCTTGTGTATATTCTTGATATTCATGCTCAGTTAAATAAAACTTCAGCTTCTCCTTCATGTCAGTTAGGTCATCTGTTCGATTCACTGTGTATTGTGCTTTTTTATAGCTTTCTCCAAATGCTGCTGCTTCTTTTTTAAAGCTCGGTTTACCACAAGCACTCACAATCAATAGTACACTGACGATGACCAACACCATCGCATACCTTCTGTTCACACCATTCGCTCCTTCAAAACAAATTTATGTAAAAAAATCATGATCAGAATGTTCATTCTTCTATATATACGTTTCTCTTTTACCATAAGTTTCATCTTTACATAATAAAATAGTCCGACTTTTTTCAGCCGGACTTTCCGTTTTGAATGTGTGCGCAAACAGCTCGGTCTTTCCCGTTTATGTCCTTGACGATGCGGACATCTGCCGCGGGAAATGACTGCAAGAGATGTGCTTTTACATCTTGCCCTTGCGTATGTCCAATTTCAAAGACAACGACCGCCTGCTCATGAAGTACACAGTGAAGATCACGAATGAGACGCTTGTAAAACCACAGACCATCACGTCCATCTGTCAGCGCATTCACTGGCTCATGCTTCGTAACCACCTCTGACAAACTGTCCATTTCTTCTGCTGCAATATAAGGTGGATTGGAAATAAACAGATCCACTTTGATGCCTTGATCCATGACTGGTTCAAGTAAATCTCCTTGTAAAAAATCAACGTCTGCACCAAGCGCTTGTTGATTCCGCTTTGCTACGGCAAGTGCTTCATGTGAAATATCCGTTGCTGTGACAGATAATGTTTCTTTTTCAAGAGCCAGCGTAATCGCAATTGCCCCGCTTCCTGTGCCAACGTCCACTGCTTTGAGCGGCTGATCGTGCGGGAAGACGTCACTCACCAGATTCAGCGCCGCCAAAACGACCTCTTCCGTTTCAGGACGAGGAATGAGAACATGTTTGTTCACCTCGAAGGGACGGCCGTAAAAGAATTCAATACCCGTTAGATGCTGAACAGGCACGCCTTTCTTATGCTGCGTGACAAACTCGCTGAACAACCGATCTTGCTCCTCTGGCAGCAGATCATGAAAACGTGCAAGAAGTTCACTTCTGCTTAGGCCCATTACATGCATCAAAAGGAGCTCTGCTGCGTTTTGGTCTCTACCGGCTTCCGTTAACAAAGAAGAAGCCCATTTAAGGGCTTCAAAGATGGTTCGCTGATTATTTTGCATTTTGAAGCTTTCTTGCTTGGTCTTCCATAATTAATGCATCTATGACCTCGTCAAGTTTTCCTTCTAAAATTTGATCAAGCTTTTGAATCGTCAATCCGATGCGGTGGTCCGTTACACGGTTTTGCGGGAAATTGTACGTACGGATACGCTCTGAACGATCCCCTGTTCCAACAGCAGATTTACGCGTTTGATCATATTCAGCCTGTGCTTCACGCTGGAATTTATCATAAATTCTCGCACGTAACACTTTCATGGCTTTTTCTTTGTTTTTGATTTGCGACTTCTCATCCTGACAGGATACAACCACACCTGTTGGAAGGTGAGTTAATCGAACAGCAGACATGGTCGTATTGACACTTTGTCCGCCAGGTCCGCTTGATGTGAAAGTATCTACACGGATGTCTTTTTCATGGATATCAATTTCAACTTCTTCAGCCTCAGGCAAGACAGCAACTGTCGCTGTTGATGTATGAATCCGTCCGCCTGATTCCGTTTCCGGAACACGCTGCACGCGGTGTGCGCCGTTTTCAAACTTTAGTTTGGAGTATGCGCCTTTCCCGCTGATCATAAAGATAATCTCCTTATAACCGCCTGTGCCAGTGACACTCGCTTCCATCACTTCCGTTTTCCAGCCTTGCATTTCAGCATAACGGCTGTACATACGGTAAAGATTTCCAGCAAAAAGCGCGGCCTCTTCTCCTCCCGCTGCACCACGAACCTCCACAATAACGTTTTTGTTGTCATTCGGATCTTTCGGGATCAGCAAGATTTTCAGCTCGTCTTCTAAACGTTCCGTTTCCTCTGTGAGCTCTGAAATTTCTTCTTTGACCATGTCGCGCATCTCGGCATCCAGCTTATCTTCCAGCATTGCTTTCGCTTCGCTCAACTGGTCGTATGCCGCACGATATTGTCTATATACCTCAACAGTTTCTTGAATATCAGATTGTTCCTTCGAATATTCACGAAGCTTCTTAGGGTCATTCACCACTTCAGGGTCACTTAAATATTCATTTAGCTTTTCATAGCGTTCTTCAATTGATTTTAAACGGTCTAACATGGTCTTCACCTCTGTTTTGTGCGTAACAGTCTAATTATAGTATAGCGGGGTATGACAGTCAAAAAAATTTCCAAAACAATTGATTTTCTGCAATTTTTCGCTAGAAAACACGATCTTTGGCGATTGGTTACTTGTTTTGTCTAACGTGAAGGAACAGTTCCTCCTTGAAGAGAATGGTACTTATAATTGAAAAAAGGGAGGGCATTTGGTTTGAATACAAATGAGGTTGCAAAAGAAATTGGCGTTTCTTCAAAAACGATTCAGCGTTGGGTCAAACAGCTCAACATCCCTGTCGCCCGGAATGAACTTGGACATTATGAATTTCATGAAGATATTGTACAGCTGCTCAAAGAAGTCAAACACCAAATGAGTGAGGGTGTGATTCTTCAAGACATTCGACTGCCAATCCACACAGAAACCGTTCAACAGTTATCACCTGCTGTAGAATCAGATGCCTCCACAAAGCGGATTGAAGCATTAGAAAAGCAAGTGAATCAGCTCATTCAGCAGCAATTGCGCAGCACTGATGTAGAAAAACGACTGCAAGAACTCGAACGGAAACTGGCTAAAAAAGCGGATGAAGGTGTATCATACCAGCTGCTCCAGCACCGGAGAGAAATTGAAGATCTGACCACTAAACTTGAGCTTCTTACCGAAAGATTAAAACAACCCTCTCAAATAGAAGAAAAAAAGGAAATCACGCACCCTGACATCAAAAAAAAGCGTGTGCTCTTCCCTCTGTTTCATTCATTTCGCTAAGAAAGGCTGCCTCAAGAGGCAGCCTTCTACTATATTATACGGTAAGTGCAATAATGATCGGTAATGTAATGAGTGACATGATGGCACTGATCACAAATGCGGATGCAGTTTCTGCCTCTTGTTTCTCAAATCGTGTGGCGATCATCGCTGCAACAGCTGAACCTGGGAAGGCAACAAGCAATACAGCTTTTGTAATTTCATCCGCCGAAAGGCCCATAAGAATGGCGATAAGATACATAAGAAGCGGTTGTACAGCTACTTTTAATAGTGCAATACTAAATGCTGGTAAGCTCAGTTTAATTTTTCGAATACCTACAGTGACACCGACTGCGAATAGTGCAACCCCTGATGTCACACTTCCGATTTCCTCTAACATTTCATGTCCGATTTCAGGAAGTTTAAATCCTAAAAGTACAAGAATGATACTTGCTAGCGGTGCAAGTGCAAGCGGCTCTGATAAACCGTGCAAAATCGCTTTTGTTGTCATTTTTAGGAAACTTTCGCCGTCTTTGGCTTTTCCTTTTGTTTTTTCACCGACAGTTGACACAATAATGGCAATTGGATCAAGCAATGCATTTACAACTATTCCGGTAATAGCAATCGGAATTGCAACTTCTTGAGCCCCAAATAAACTGCCCAAGACCGGAATCCCCATAAATGCAAAGGTCGGTTGTGCTGAGTTTAACGAGAAAACAGATGAATCTGTTAAATCATATTTAAAAGCAAATTTCGTAACTAAAAGGATAATGATATAAAAACCAACGATTCCGAAAATCAATGCAATGAAAAATGGAATTTGACTATAGAATTTATCTTTTGGTGTTGACAGAATGCTGGCGATAAAGTGCGCTGGCAAAGCATACTTTGTAACAAGTGTACTTACACCTTTTGCAGATTTAGCGTCATAGCTGCCGAAGTTCCCTGCGAACCAACCCAGCGCGATAACGAAAAAAATCGGTGCTAGGAGGATCAAAATATTTAAAAAGTCCATCTTACTATTCCTCCTTGAATCTTTTACATGTCTCTTATTTTATTTATTGCGGCATTGCTTAGATTACTCGAAACAATGCCGCGTTACACTTTTTATTATGCTCTTACAATTTTTTTATATTCAGGAATCCACATTGCATCTTTCACAGCTTGTTCGATGTTGTCAGGCGTTTTTCTTGCGACACCATCTTCAATAGCTGCTTTCGCTACTTCAACAGCCACATGGATTGACACTTCTTGCAATTTATCAATGCTTGGCAGTAGACCAGCACCTGGTTTCTCATGATCAACCATTTCAGCAATTGCATTCGCAGAAGCGACGAACATGGCTTTTGTGATGATTTTTGATTCTGTTACGATCGAACCAAGACCAAGTCCAGGGAAAACGAACGCATTGTTTGATTGTCCGATTTCATATTCGATTCCGTTATACTCAACGTTTTCGAACGGGCTTCCTGTCGCAATCAGTGCACGGCCGTCTGTCCATTTGAATAGATCCTCTGGCACTGCTTCAGCAAGTGGTGTTGGATTAGACATTGGCATGATCACTGGACGCTCTGTATGAGCTGCCATTTCTTTAATGATTTGTTCAGTGAATGCACCGCCTTGACCTGATGTACCGATAAGGATTGTTGGCTTCGCTTGGCGAACAGTTTCAGCAAATGAGATTTGTCCTTTTTCATCGCGTGCCCAGCCTTCTACTTCAGCAGAAGAACGAAGGTATGGTTTTTGGAAATCAAGCACTTCATCTTCAAATTGATCTGTTAGCAAACCTCTGTAGTCTAATGTCCAGAATGCATTGTTTGCTTCTTCTTCCGTTAGACCTTCAAGGACCATTGCGTCACGAACTTGATCTGCGATTCCGATACCAGCTGATCCAGCTCCGAAAATGACAACACGGTGATCTTTCAATTGAGTACCAGTTTTCTTGACAGCTGCAAGAACACCCGCTAAAGTAATGGCACCAGTACCTTGAATATCATCATTGAACGTTAAGATGTTATCATTGTATTTTTTCATGATGTTACGCGCATTTTTGTTTCCAAGGTCTTCCCAGTGAAGTAAGGCTTTCGGGAAGAATTTAAGCGCTGCTTTTACATAAGCATCAATGAATTCTTCGTATTTTTCACCTTGTACACGTTTGTGATGGTTTCCGATGTATAATGGATCATTCAATAATTTTTCATTGTTTGTGCCAACATCTAATACGACTGGAATCACGCGGCTTGGATCAATACCTGCTGCAGCCGTGTAAACAGCTAATTTACCGATTGCGATGTTGATACCACCAACACCCCAGTCACCAATTCCAAGAATGCTCTCAGAGTCAGTTGCAACGATAAGGTCAATATCTCCTGCTGTTGCATGTAAGTTTTCAAATGCTTTCTCAATGCCGTCAATGTTGTCGATTGAAAGATAGACACCATGAGGTCTTCTGTATTCATGGCTGTATTCTTGAATCGCTTCACCAACAGTTGGTGTGTACACAACAGGAAGCATTTCACGAAGCTTGTCTGTTAGAAGCTTATAGAACAATACTTCGTTACGGTTTTGCAAATCACTTAAGTATACGTTTTGACGAAGACGATCTGGTTGTGCCAGAAATTGCTTGTACGCTCTCTCCGCTTGTTGTTCTAAAGTGAGAACAGTTGGAGGAAGTAAGCCTTCTAGACCAAGCTCTTGTCTTTCTTCTTCAGAGAAAGCAACGCCTTTGTTCAACGTTGGAATCGATAATACATCTTTACCTGTCAAAGTGGTTTCGAGGTACCCTTCTTTTGTTTTCTTCACGTTGTTCATCAAAAACTACCCTCTTTCTAAAATATAAATAAAGTGAACTATTAATTTAAAGAACGATTAAGGAGAAAAATCCTTAATCAAAAAAATTATGACAAGAAATCGAACTTTTCGTTAAAATGCTTTACACTACAGTTAGTCATTTTATGCCTGCTTATGCTAAAACGCAAGCGTTGAAAATTAGATAATTTTTTCGTAGCGTTATTTAATTTATTTAAGTACAAATGATGGGTGTTCAGCCAAAATCTCGAAAAACGAAACACAGCGGCATTTGCTATTTTTTTAATTGTCAAGTGTTGTACCAACGTCAAGTCTTGGTACTTCATGGTGATGTCTGCATCGTGCTTCGTATGATTCCTGCGCACCTACTAAAATAATGGGATCATCATAGGATGCGGGTTTACCGTCGATCAAGCGTTGTGTTCTACTCGCTGGGGAGCCGCATACCGAACAAACTGCTTGAAGTTTTGTTACAAGCTCTGCACATGCCATTAAATGCGGAACAACACCAAATGGCTCTCCTCTGAAATCTTGATCAAGGCCTGCAACAATGACTCGGTAACCTTTATCAGCCAATTGAGTGACAATGTCAATGATTGTCTCATCAAAAAATTGCACCTCATCAATGCCAATGACATCGGTTCTTTCTGATATGTGCGTTATTATGTCTTTTGGTGAGGCTACTGCAATCCCATCGACTGATGAACCGTTATGTGAGACAACTGAGCTTGTACTATATCGGTTATCAATCGCTGGTTTGAATATTTTTACTTCTTGTTTGGCAAAGGTGGCTCTTTTGGCTCTCCGAATCAATTCTTCCGACTTTCCAGAAAACATACTTCCGCAGATGACTTCAAGCCAACCGCTTTGTTTCATCACATACATAAGGTCTTCTCCCCCGTTTTAAAGTTCCATCAATCCACGTAAAAAAACAGGCAAGAACGGATTCCTGCCTGTTTATTGTATCTATTATTACTTAAGACCGTATTTTTTGTTAAAGCGGTCAACACGTCCATCAGCAGAAGCGAATTTTTGACGGCCTGTATAGAAAGGATGGCACTCAGAGCAAATCTCGATGCGTACCTCTTCTTTTACTGATCCAGTTTCAAACTCATTTCCACAAGCGCATTTGACTGTAGCTTTTTTGTAGTTAGGATGAATTCCTGTTTTCATCTACTGTCATCTCCTTCCGCCCTGAATCCAATTCGGAAACAGAGTTAATATCTCAGAATAAATTCTGAAACGCACATGATGAAATTATAACAGTGTGAGTCTATGATTGCAAATGTATTTTTTCAACAAGCTATCTTCTTGATGCAGACATGTTCGCTTGTTTCCATTCTTGCGTTAAAATATCGAAAAATTCTTGGTTTGTCTTTGTTTTTCTCATTTTGCGCATGAACTTCTCAGCAAAGTCAGGTGTATCTGACATTGATTTTCTCATCGCCCATAGACGGTCAAGATGCTCTTTTGGTACAAGCAGTTCTTCTTTTCTCGTACCAGAACGACGAATGTCGATCGCTGGGAAAATTCTTCTTTCTGCAAGAGATCGGTCCAAATGAAGCTCCATGTTCCCCGTTCCCTTAAACTCCTCATAAATCACATCATCCATACGTGATCCCGTATCCACAAGCGCAGTGGCTAAAATCGTCAAGCTTCCTCCTTCTTCAATGTTACGCGCAGCACCAAAGAAGCGTTTTGGACGGTGGAAAGCCGCTGGATCAATACCGCCGGAAAGCGTTCGGCCGCTTGGCGGGATGACAAGGTTGTATGCACGAGCAAGCCTTGTGATGCTGTCCATTAAGATGATGACATCTTTCTTATGTTCAACAAGACGCATGGCACGCTCTAATACAAGCTCTGCTACTTTAATGTGGTTTTCCGGTACTTCGTCAAAGGTTGAACTAACAACATCCCCTGCAACAGAACGTTCGATATCTGTTACTTCCTCCGGGCGTTCGTCAATCAAAAGGACAATCAGCTCTGACTCTGGGTGATTTACAGAAATGCTGTTGGCAATTTCTTTGAGCAAAATGGTTTTCCCAGCCTTAGGCGGTGCAACAATTAAACCACGCTGCCCAAATCCAACTGGCGCCATCATATCCATAATTCTAGTAGACAGGTGATTAGGCTGTGTTTCAAGAATCATTTGACGATCAGGGAATAGCGGCGTGAGTGCAGGAAAGTGAACACGTTCCTTAGCTGATTCTGGGTCGTCCCCATTTACCGCTTCTACATGAAGGAGGCCATAGTAGCGTTCATTCTCTTTTGGAGGTCGTACCTTTCCAGACACCTTATCTCCGTTTCGTAAATCAAAGCGTCTGATTTGTGAAGCTGAAATATAAATGTCTTCAGAACTTGGAGAGTAGTTAATTGGTCTTAAGAAACCAAATCCCTCAGACTGAATAATTTCAAGAACCCCTTCCATAAATAAGAGATCCTCTTGCTCAGCGTTCGCCTTTAAGATGGCAAAAATTAATTCTTTTTTTGTTAGTTTGCTGTAATAAGAGATTTTGTATTTTTTTGCTAACTCATACAGCTCTTTTAATTTCATATTTTCCAAAGATGAAATCGAAACATCTTTCAATATGGACACCACACTTTTCTAGTCAATGTATTTCATTACAAATGCATGACCAATGTATTTGATTAGCTTTTAATTCCGTTTTTGTTGGAATGACCTCGCTCTCATGGTAACGCTCCCACTCGTTTTATCTTAAAAGATAGGAACAATGTGAAATTGAGCTTTGTCAACATAGAGAAGGATAATGAGTATATCGTCATGATGCGGCAGTTTTAAACTTGTTGAAGCTTAAAAGAAGTAAATTCGCAGAAAATTTCGCAGCACTCTTTAGTTTTACCTCATTTGCAGAGAATATTCAACTTTAAAAAGAAAATGATATACATTTGACACCTATATGAAAAGCGGGTAATGAATACCCGCTTTCAGATTACGGACGAATGACAAGATTCGGTTTTTTCTTTAAGCTGTGTCTGCCGTCTACGAAACGAACTGTACCCGATTTCGCACGCATAACAACACTATGTGTTGTTCCAACAGAGCCTTTGAATTGAACACCTTTTAATAGCTCGCCGTCTGTTACACCAGTCGCTGCAAAAATGGCATCATCACCTTTTACAAGGTCTTCCATTCTTAGGACTTTGCCAACATCCAGCCCCATTTTCTCACAGCGTCTTAGTTCTTCTTCACTTTGAGGAAGAAGCTTTCCGTGGATTTCACCACCAAGTGCCTTTAACGCAACAGCAGAAAGGACACCTTCTGGCGCTCCGCCTGAACCAAATAGAATATCAACACCTGTGTGATCAAATGCTGTATTAATAGCTCCTGCAACGTCACCATCATCGATCAGTTTAATTCTTGCTCCTGCTTCTCTCAGTTCAGCAATAATTTTCTCATGTCGATCTCTGTTTAAAATCGTTGCAACGACATCTTCAATATCTTTGTTTTTTGCTTTTGCCACAGCGCGAAGATTATCAATGACAGGCGCTTCGATGTCGATGCAGCCTACCGCTTCTGGACCTACTGCGATCTTATCCATGTACATATCAGGTGCATTCAGCAGGTTGCCATGATCTGCAACCGCAATAACAGCTAAGGCATTCCAGCCGCCGCTTGCCACAATATTTGTTCCTTCTAACGGATCAACAGCAACATCCACGCGGGGTCCGTATCCGTTCCCAAGCTTTTCCCCAATATAAAGCATTGGTGCTTCGTCCATTTCTCCCTCGCCAATGACCACTGTTCCTTTCATCGGAATGGTATCAAATACATCACGCATTGCACTTGTTGCAGCATCATCTGCTTCGTCTTTTAATCCTCTTCCCATCCAACGGGCAGATTTTAATGCGGCTGCTTCTGTCACCCGTACTAGTTCCATCGATAAACTTCTTTCCATTTTTGTCCAAATCTCCTCTCACAGTCAAAGCCTTACGAATTTTGAAGTTCTTCTATTTCTTGGTCATTCAGCTTTTCACGCCAGATGGTTGCACCCAAGCCTTCAAGCTTCTTCTCAAGCAAACTATATCCTCTGTCTATATGTTCAAGCCCTGTGATTTCGGTCACACCGTCTGCCATTAACCCTGCAACGACGAGACAAGCACCTGCACGAAGGTCACTTGCTTTGACCTTTGCTCCTTGAAGCTGCGTTTGCCCAGTTATAATGGCAGATCTACCTTCGACCTTCATGTTTGCACCCATTCGACGCAATTCGTCAATGTGCTTAAAGCGGGCTGAGTAGATCGTATCTGTGACCACACTCGTGCCTTTCGCCTTTGTTAAGAGCGCCGTCATCGGCTGCTGAAGGTCAGTCGGAAAGCCCGGATACACAAGGGTTTTGATATCGACAGGCTTGAGTCCTTCGTTTCTGCCAACGATCAGCATCTGATCGTTGCTCGTTTCAATGGTGAACCCCATTTCTCTAAGTTTCGCCGTAATTGATTCTAAATGAGTTGGGATCACATTATCAAGAACAACTTCATCTCCCATCGCAGCACCAGCAATTAAAAATGTGCCTGCTTCTATGCGGTCAGGGATGATGGAATGCTTACAGCCATGAAGAGATTCTACACCTTCGATTCGAATCACATCAGTACCCGCACCTTTGATTTTGGCTCCCATGCTTGCAAGCAGTGTCGCTACATCAATAATTTCGGGTTCTTTTGCGGCATTTTCAATCACCGTTTTTCCTTCAGCCAGTACGGCTGCCAGCATGATATTGATGGTCGCACCTACACTGACAACATCAAGGTAAATACGAGCTCCGACTAATTTTTCAGCGCGCAAATAAATCGCACCCTGCTCGTTTGTCACCTCGGCACCAAGTGCTTCAAAGCCTTTGATATGCTGATCGATCGGCCTAGGTCCTAAGTGACATCCTCCTGGCAGTCCGATGACAGCCTGCTTGAACCTGCCGAGCATGGCTCCCATTAAATAATAGGATGCACGCAGTTTCTTCACCTTTCCATTAGGAAGCGGCATACTGATCATGGAAGAAGGATTGACGATCATTTCACCTTTTTCAAACGTAACCTTTCCGCCAATCTCTTCTAACAGATCTCGTAATGTGTCAATATCTGAAATATGCGGAAGGCCCTCAATGGTTACTGGAGAATCAGCGAGAATCGTGGCAGGAATCAGTGCCACTGCACTATTTTTCGCACCACTAATATGTACGGTCCCGCGCAAAGGGTCACCGCCGGCAATGTTTAACTTTTCCATATTTGTCTCCCTTCTTAAAGAAGATCACTGTTGGAGTTATACTGTTTGTGGATGTCGCGCTTTAAAAGGTCTTGTCCAAAATTTAGCCAATATCAAGAGAAAGAATACAGGTTAAACGAAATTTGTCGGAAGAAAAATAATCGAAGCTTTGCGAGGCTGTGATGTTCTCTTCTTTGCACAAAACATTTCTTAGCGTTTTTAAGGAAAACTGCGGCAAACGGGAGACAATCCCGCATGCCACAATCACTTATTTATTCCAGTCTGCTAAAAATTGCTCAATGCCTGCATCCGTTAACGGGTGTTTTGTCAGCTGCTTGATGACTTTCAGCGGCATTGTGCCGATATGAGCACCTCTAAGCGCAGCTTCTGTCACGTGCTGCGGGTGACGAATGGATGCAGCAATGATTTGTGTATCTAATCCGTGAACATCAAAAATGGTTTTCACTTCGCTGATGAGATCGAGACCATTTTGGCCAATGTCATCTAAGCGGCCGAGGAATGGAGAGACATACGTTGCACCAGCTCTAGCTGCAAGCAATGCCTGGTTTGCACTAAAAATCAAAGTGACGTTTGTTTTAATACCAAGGTCTGTTAACGCTTTGACAGCTTTAAGGCCATCTGTTGTCATCGGTACTTTGACCGTGATATTTGGTGCGATGGCAGCAAGCTCTTTTCCTTCTTCAATCATTTCCTCTGCTTTAAGGGAAATCACTTCTGCACTGACAGAACCTGATACGACGTCAGTGATTTCGCGAAGACGGTCGTGGAATGATACGTCCTTTTCTTTCGCTACTAAACTAGGGTTTGTTGTGACGCCTGCTAAAATGCCAAGCTCGTGCGCCTCTTTGATGTCTGCGATATTCGCTGTATCTACGAAAAATAACATAACCGTGCCACTCTCCTATCAATAAATTGTCTGAAATGTAAATTTTGATTGCGCTTTCTCAAGATATGGAGAAAACCGCCTGTGACTCAGGCGGCTTTCGGTTCTCATCAAATTATGCTTGGTTAGAAGAACCAAATTCGCGCATTTTGCCGATAACAGTCGCTTTAATTGCGTCACGAGCTGGTCCAAGATATTTACGTGGATCATACTCTTCTGTTTTTGCAGCAAGTGTTTCGCGTACTGCTTTCGCAGAAGCAATTTGGTTTTCAGTGTTTACATTTATTTTTGCTGTACCAAGTGAAATTGAACGCTTGATGTCAGCAGTTGGGATACCTGTTCCGCCATGAAGAACAAGTGGAAGGCCTGTCATTTTACCAATTTCTTCCATTTCAGCGAAACCAAGGTTTGGTTCACCTTTGTATGGACCATGAACTGAACCTAGTGCAGGTGCAAGGCAGTCAATGCCAGTGCGTTCTACAAGCTCTTGGCATTCTTTTGGATCAGCATAAATAACGCCCTCAGCGATGACGTCGTCTTCTTGTCCGCCAACAGTTCCAAGCTCAGCTTCTACAGATACACCGTGGAAATGTGCAAGCTCAACTACTTTCGCAGTTGTTGCTACGTTCTCATCGAATGGGTGGTGAGAAGCGTCGATCATGACAGAAGTAAATCCTGCATGGATTGCTTTTGCACAAGATTCAAAGCTTGAACCGTGATCTAAATGAATCGCAACAGGAACTGTTACATTATATTCTTCGATTAACGCTTTAACCATTGCGACAACTGTTTTGAAGCCGCCCATGTAGCGTCCTGCTCCTTCAGATACTCCTAAGATAACTGGAGATTTCTCTTCTTCAGCAGCTTGTAAAATCGCTTGCGTGAATTCTAAATTATTTAAGTTAAACTGTCCAACAGCGTAACCTTTTTCCTTTGCGTCTTTCAACATTTCTGTCATTGAAACTAAAGGCATGATGAAAAATCCTCCCTATGTAGCTAATTTGCTTACTAAAAAAAGCTCTCCACCCTAGCATGACCAGAATTTCTCGCCATATGTAAACTTTCAAAGTCAGATCGCTTTCTTCTTCTTATCTAGGATACCAATTATTCGACAAATCGGCAACAGAATGACTCGATTCAATCATTTCCATCTAACCATTTGTTTCGAGCGGCAAGTATTCTTTGACAGCATCTCGGATTTCATCAATATCAAATGGTTTCGCAAAGTGAGTCAATGCACCGAGTTCTTTTGATTCTTGGATCATGTCTAATTCGCCATAGGCTGTCATAATGATGACACGGATGTCTTCATCAATTAATTTCATGCGTTTTAAAATTTCAATACCATCCATTCCGGGAATCTTCATATCAAGCAGGACAAGGTTTGGTCTATGATTTTTCACAATATCTAACGCCTGAAGTCCATTGGCTGCTTGGAAGGTTTGATAGCCTTCTTTATGAAACACTTCATTCAATAATATTCTAATACCGTATTGATCATCGACAATTAAAATTTTCTCATTCATCTGTTACACCCCATTGCTTTCATTTTTCGCCATAAAAAGAGCTGTTGTTAAATAATTCTGTTTGATTTTCACATTTCCTTTATTTATAATAGTTTACTTTACGACATTTTCTGAGCATTTTTCCTAATATTCTCTTTATATTCTATTATAAAATGATCTGACCGAAGGAGGAAATCAGTCTTGTTAAAAATTTTCACGACCCAGTTATCAGGTATTTTTTCACGTATTGGAGAAAAGCAGGCTGAAGCGATCGAGGATGGTGCACGCCTTCTTGCACAAGCCGTTGTCAGTGGACATGCTGTTTATTTTCACGGAAAGAATGAACTGGCTGCTGTAGCCCTAGAGGCAACTGAAAGCAAGGAGCCATTTCCAGGTGCGAAAGTACTGCCGCTTGATCAAACGGAGCTCAGCTTGCTTCATCCAAGTGACAGGGTGCTGCTATTTTATTCAGACCCAGAAGACGAGGAGATTCAATCTCTTGTAAAAGAGCTGCACGCTCAAGGTACGCCCATTGTTGGTGTCGGTCCAGCACAAAAGGAGCCGTCCATGATTGAAGAGCATTGTGATGTCCACATTGATTTTCAGCTCAAGAAACCGCTTGTGCCCGCTGATGACGGAACAAGGTTCGGTTATCCTGCTTTAATGACATGCTTATACGTCTACCACGCTCTATCGTTTACTGTGAAAGAAATCGTTGAGGAATATGAATAAAAAAACTGCCGAGAAGATCATATTCTCGGCAGTTTTTAATTTATTTTGATTCAGATGCTTGCAGTGAAGCACCAACGAAATCTCTAAATAATGGCTGTGGTCTTGTCGGTCTTGAGACGAATTCTGGGTGGAACTGAGAAGCAAGGAACCAAGGATGATCCTTCAGCTCGATAATTTCAACAAGACGTCCGTCTGGGCTTGTACCAGAGAAGACAAAGCCTGCGGCTTCCATTTGCTGTCTGAATTCATTATTAAACTCATAGCGATGACGGTGGCGTTCGTAGACCACTTCGTCATTGTATGCAGCAAATGCTTTTGAGTCTTCATTTAATTTACATGGATACAGACCAAGACGAAGTGTTCCGCCTAGATCATCTACATCCTTCTGTTCTGGGAGAAGGTCAATGATTGGGAATGCTGTTTCAGGATCAATTTCCGCTGAATGAGCTCCCTCAAGGCCTAGTACGTTTCTCGCATATTCGATCGACGCAACTTGCATTCCTAAGCAGATTCCGAAGAATGGCACTTTGTTTTCACGGGCATATTGTGTAGCAATGATTTTCCCTTCCACTCCGCGGTCTCCGAAGCCTCCAGGAACGATGATGCCGTCTACATCTTGCGCGAAATCAGCCATATTTTTTGCTGTCACTTCTTCTGCATTGATCCATTTGATTTGAACGTCTGCATCAAATGCATAACCAGCATGGCGAAGTGATTCAACGACAGAAATGTATGCATCTTGCAGTTCAACATATTTTCCTACTAGACCAATTGTGACTTGTTTTGAGAGATTTTGTACTTTATCGACTAGCGCTGTCCACTCCGTCATGTCTGCATCTTGGCAGTCAAGTTTCATATGTTCACATACAAGCTTGTCTAGTCCTTGTTTTTGTAAATCAAGCGGAATAGAGTACAGCGTGTCTGCATCCTGACATTCGATAACAGCTTTTGTATCAATATCACAGAATAACGCAATTTTGTCCTTCATGTCTTGGGTCATTGGCATTTCAGTTCTGACCACAATAACGTTTGGCTGGATACCAAGGCTGCGGAGTTCTTTTACACTATGCTGTGTTGGTTTTGTTTTCAGTTCACCTGCTGCTCGGATGTAAGGAACAAGGGTACAATGAATGTACATCACGTTTTCACGGCCAATGTCACTCTTCATTTGACGAATCGCTTCAAGGAAAGGAAGGGATTCGATGTCTCCTACTGTTCCGCCGATTTCTGTAATGACCACATCTGCACCTGTTTCTTTTCCGGCACGGTACACGCGATCTTTGATTTCATTTGTAATATGGGGAATAACCTGTACGGTTCCGCCTAAATAGTCGCCTCGGCGCTCTTTCTTCAGAACAGTAGAGTAGATTTTACCCGTTGTGACGTTGCTGTACTTATTTAAGTTAATATCAATGAAGCGCTCGTAGTGACCTAAGTCAAGGTCTGTTTCAGCACCGTCATCTGTGACGAAGACCTCACCGTGCTGATATGGACTCATCGTCCCTGGGTCTACGTTGATATATGGATCGAATTTTTGAATGGTGACATCCATCCCTCTATTTTTCAGAAGGCGGCCTAACGATGCAGCCGTGATCCCTTTTCCAAGTGAGGAAACAACTCCTCCTGTTACAAAAATATACTTTGTCATTTCGTATGCTCCTCTCTTTTTTACCCTTGCATGACTAGACATGCACAGCTTCATCCTTTTTAGAGTGTATCCCTAAATCTCTTGAAAAATAAGAAAGCTCCCTTTCAAATAAATGAAAGGGAGCGTAAATGAACGTATCTTTACGTACTCTTTTTAGAGAGCCCAAAATACATACTACATAGTTCGCTCTCGAAAGTCAAGACGGTTTTGTCCTGTTTTGAGGACCGGTTTGTGAGGGTTATTTTTCTTCCTTATTATCGTCTAAATCGTCTTCGTCAATTTCTGTTAAGCCGTCATCATCTTCGTCGTCATCGTCTTCGTCGAAGTCTTCTATATCTTCGTCAATTTCCTCATCATCGTCTAGGTCGAGATCATCGTCGTCTTCAACAAGATCAAGATCTTCTTCAAGCTCTTCGATTTCTTCTTCCTCTTCAATTTCATCGAAGTCTTCTTCAACGACAGCTGCTTTTGTTTTTTTCTTTTTCGCTTTTGTTTTCACAGCTGGCTGAACTTCTTCTTCGATTTGATCAACTGGATACCAGCTGCGAAGTCCCCATCTCTGATCACCTAACGAAATAAAGCGGCCATCTATATTTAAGTCTGTATAAAATTGAGCAAGTCGATCATCAAGATCAGATTTTTGTATCCCTTGTAAACGGACCATTTCATCTATTAACTCGGAAAACGTAATCGGTGTTTTGCTGTCTCTGAAAATTTCATATGCAAGTTCAACTAAAGACATGTGCTTGAGCTGCTCCTGTGAGTATTCTTTCAAACTCAAGGTCAGACACTCCCTTTCTATTACATGTATGTATCCATTTATCAGTGAAATAATAAGTGTTTATCCCTTATTTTTACGACAAACCATACCTCTCATTATAAACAAATTAGAGGAGTTTATGCCACCTTTAATCATGTTAATTTTTGATTTTTTCTCATGGGGCGCACCATCTGCGTGAAATTGGTCTGGCTTTTGTGTACGGTATGCTTTTTGTCTTTTAGTTTGTCCATCTCTATTTTAAAACTGGATTCTCTGAATGAATAAGATAACGATAGCAATCGTACATACCATTCCCGCAGGCATGAGGACAAATAGTTTTCTGCGGCTGTTTTCTTTTTCTTCCTTCTTTTTTGGAGACTTTGAAAGCTCTGTGGAGACCATAATCCATATGATCATCGTGACTAATCCTAAAATACCCATAAATGTTGTGTTCATTATGATAACCTCCATATTGATACTTTTGCACATTTTATCATATTGATAAGGTAGCATGGGACAATATTGGAAATGATTTCACATTTAAGAACTGATTATCGCACCAAAACAGACCACCTCACGTCAGGTGGTCTTTGCTTGGTTTCTACATATCTAGCAGTTTGCGCGAGATGACTAGGCGCTGGATTTCTTGTGTGCCTTCATAAATTTGAGTGATTTTCGCATCTCGCATGTATCGTTCGACTGGGTAATCCTTTGTATAACCGTAGCCGCCGAAGATTTGAACGGCTTCTGTTGTTACTTTCATGGCTGTATCTCCAGCAAAGAGCTTTGACATAGCTGATTCCTTTCCATACGGAAACCCTTTCGTTTCAAGCCATGCTGCCTGATAAGTAAGCAGCCTGGAGGCTTCAATTGCAGTTGCCATATCTGCCAGCTTAAAAGCGATCCCTTGCTGCTGTATGATTGGTTTGCCAAATTGCTTGCGCTCCTTCGCATAATGGACCGCCGCATCAAGAGCGCCTTGTGCAATCCCAACAGCCTGAGCAGCAATACCGTTTCTACCGCCATCGAGCGTCATCATGGCTATTTTGAATCCTTCTCCTTCTTGTCCGAGCCGGTTCCTTTCATGAATCCGGCAATCTTCAAATCGAATTTCAGTCGTTGGCGATGAGCGGATGCCCAGTTTGCTTTCCTTTTTGCCAACCGAGAACCCGGGGGTCTCTTTTTCTACAATAAAGGCGGTTGTATTTCGAGATGCAGCTTCTTGGTCTGTCACGGCAAACACAATATAATAATCCGCAATGCCGCCATTTGTAATAAAGATTTTCGCACCGTTCAGGACGTATTCACTGCCTGCCTTTACTGCCGTTGTCTTCATTCCACCGGCATCTGAACCTGAACCGCTCTCAGTGAGTGCATATGCCCCTACCTTCTGTCCTTCTGCAAGCGGCTTTAAATAGGTCTCCTTTTGTTCATCTGTTCCGAAAGTATAGATGGGCCACGAGGCGAGAGAGGTGTGAGCGGAGAGGGTGACACCTGTAGAGGCGCACACTCTTGAAAGCTCCTCAACTGCGATGACGTATGCTAAATAGTCACTGCCGATCCCGCCTACCTCTTCCGGCCAAGGGATACCCGTTAAACCGAGCTCCGCCATCTGGCGAAAAATAGCTGGATCATACGTTTCTGTCTCGTCCCGCTCTGCTGCTGTTGGCTCTACTTCATTTTTCGCAAAATCTCTCACCATTTTTCGGATCATTTCATGTTCATCACTTAATTGAAACTGCATCATGAGCCACCTCGTTTCATATTAGCTGTTTACAAATGACCAGCCTTTGAATTTCACTTGTTCCTTCGTAGATTTCACAAACTTTCGCATCACGAAAGTAACGTTCTGTTTGATAGCGATTCGTATAACCGTCCATGCCGAGCAATTGGATCGCTTCTGTACTGATCTCAACTGCCGTTTTAGACGCAAATAGCTTTGCCATTGATGCTTCCTTTGTGACCGGACGATTCGCCTCTTTATAAGAAGCCGCTTGATAAACGAGCAGCTTGGCTGCTTCAAGCTTCGCCGCCAAATCACCCAGCCGAATGGTCGTTTCTAGACCTGCTGGGTGCTGCTTTAAATACGTCACTGCTTCAGTTAAAGCGGCTTCTGCAATGCCGAGGCTTTGAGCCGAGATACCGATTCTCCCCGCATTTAAACTAGACATGGCTATGTGAAAGCCCTCTCCTTCTGCACCGAGCAGCTGCTGCTTTGGAATCCGCACACCATCAAAATGAAGCGTGACTGTTTTTGACCCGTGCAGTCCCATCTTTTTCTCATCTTTTCCGATCGTAAATCCTGGTGTATCTTTTTCGACAATGAACGCCGATATATTTTTTTTCGCAGAGGCAGGGTCTGTCACTGCAAAGACAAGATACAGTTCTGCTTCCCCGCCGCTTGTAATAAACATTTTCGTACCATTTAACACATAGTGGTCATCTGCCCGCTCCGCTCTTAACTGAATACTGGAGGCATCTGAGCCAGCCTTGGGTTCAGTCAGGCAAAATGCCCCCAGTTTCTGCCCGGATGCAAGCAGCGGAACATAGGATTTTTTTTGCTCATTCGTTCCAAAAACCAAAATAGGCATCGTCACAACAGATGTATGAACGGACACAATGACACCGATAGTCGCACTCACTTTGGATAATTCATGAATCGCAATGATATATGTTGTAAAATCTGCTCCTAAGCCTTGATACGAAGCTGGTATTGGAATTCCTAGAAAGCCTTGGCGTCCCATTTCAGCTAAAAGTGTTCTTGGGAACTGACCTTGTTCCATGGCTTCCACTTCAGGGAATACACGCTGTCTTGCAAATTCTGCTGCCTGTTCTCTCCAGAGACGCTGTTGATCCGTAAGCAAAACATCCATCTTGACTCCCCCTATGAGTGGTCGTGGTATGTGTAAAAACCTCTCATTGTCTTTTTGCCCAGCCAGCCTGCATTTACGTATTTTTTCAAAAGAGGACAAGGTCGGTATTTGCTATCCCCAAGTCCTTCATGAAGGGTATTCATAATAAATAAACATGTATCTAGTCCGATGAAATCAGCGAGACGAAGCGGCCCCATTGGGTGATTCATTCCAAGCGTCATGACCCCGTCAATGCTCTCTGCATCTGCCACGCCTTCATAAAGGGTGTAAATGGCTTCATTGATCATTGGCATCAATATGCGATTTGATACAAACCCTGGGAAGTCTTCCACTTCAATTGGGGTTTTATTTAATGTCTTTGCTGTTTCATAAACGATTTGATACGTGTCGTCACTTGTTTGCAGCGCTCGAATGACCTCAACCAGTTTCATGACAGGCACCGGATTCATAAAATGCATGCCAATCACTTGCTCCGGTCTCCCCGTAACAGCTGCTAATTCTGTGATTGACAAGGAAGATGTGTTTGTTGCAAATATCGTCTTCGCCTCTGCAAATTGATCAAGTGTTTCAAAGATTTGTTTCTTCACACTCATTTGTTCAGATACAGCTTCAATCACTAAATGAGCCTGCTGCACGTCCTTTAAATCTGTGGAAACGGCAAGCCGCTGCGTAATATCTCGGACTGCCTGATGGGCCAGCTTTCCTTTTTCTGCTCGTTTCGTCAGTTGTTTGGTCATGGAGGAAATGGCTCGATGAATCTGCTTTTCAGATGCATCATGCAGCAGGACTGTGTAGCCTGACTGAGCAAAAACTTGGGCAATGCCTGATCCCATTTGACCTGCTCCAACGACCATGACGGTCTCTTCTGTACTCATGACGATGAACGCCTCCCTTTTAATCTACCTTTATCATGATGGCATCTCCTTGACCGCCTCCACTGCAAATCGCCGCGATGCCAATGCCTCCGCCTCTTTGTTTCAATGCATGAATCAAGGTCAAGATGATACGTGTTCCGCTTGCCCCAATGGGATGACCAAGCGCAACTGCACCACCGTTGATATTCATTTTCCGCCGGTCCAGCCCGGTTATTTTTTCACATGCCAGCGCAACTGCTGAGAAGGCTTCATTGATTTCAAATAGATCGATATCTTCTAGACGCTTGCCTGTTTTCTGTAAAATTTTCTCGATGGCAAAGGCTGGTGTTTTCGGAAAATCCTTTGCCTCTACGGCTACCTGCGTATGCCCAAGCACGACTGCCATTGGCTTTACGTCATGCTGCTCCGCATATGTGTCTTTCATTAAAAGAAGCGTACTTGCTCCATCATTGACACCTGGTGCATTTCCAGCGGTAATGGTACCCGTTTGATCAAAAACAGGCATGAGCTTTGACAGTCGTTCATATGACGTATCACGCCGCGGGGATTCATCTTCTGTGATCAGCCGCTCTCCCGTTTTCGTCTTGACGGTGACTGGGGTGATTTCCTGTTGAAAAAAGCCGTTTTTCTGCGCTTCGATGGCCCGTTCATGACTTCTTAGTGCCCAAAGGTCTTGCTCTTCCCGCGTGATACCAAGCTCCTTTGCAGCCATGCTCCCATACTCACCCATATGAACGCCTGTAAATGAACAGGTTAATCCATCTAAAATCATCGCATCTTGTACCGCACCATCTCCCATTTTGTAGCCCCATCGCGCTTTTTTTAGCAAATAAGGTGCGTGTGACATGGACTCCATACCGCCTGCTACGATGACCTCAGCATCTCCAGCTCGAATGATTTGATCTGCTGTGCTCACACTGCGCATTCCTGATGCACAGACTTTATTGATAGTTTGCGTCGGAACGGACCATGGAAGATCAGCATTTCTTGCTGCTTGCCTTGAAGGAATCTGACCTTGTCCTCCCTGCAAAACACTTCCCATGATGACCTCATCCACAAAATGTGAATCCCGTACTCTTTCCAGCGCAGCTTTGATCGCTATTCCGCCTAGTTCTGCGGCAGTCAACCCACTGAAAGCACCGCCTAGTTTTCCAAATGGTGTTCTTGCTCCAGATACAATGACCGTCTTACTCATGTATGTCCCCTCCCGTTTGTTACCGCTTACATATTATCTAGGCAGCTGATGTACAGCGCCATGTATAAGCCGATGAATATCCTATTCATCGGCCTGTTTTGTTTACGAAACCTGCTTTCCAGCCTCACCAAACACTGATTTTTCAAGAAGTTCTGCGACATCAAATGTGCCTACCTGCTCCTCTACTTCCTTCGCCTTCGTGCCATCTCCCAGCATGGTGAGGCAATAAGGGCATCCTGAGCTGATGATGGACGGCTGCACCTGTAACGCCTGCTCCGTTCGGGCAGTGTTAATCCGGGTACCTGTCTCTTCTTCCATCCACATTAAGCCCCCGCCTGCACCGCAGCACATACCGGTTTCACGATGACGCTTCATTTCTCTCAGCGTCACACCAGGGATGGCTTTTAAAATGTCTCTCGGCGGATCATACACTTCGTTATATCTGCCTAGGTAGCAAGAGTCGTGGAAGGTAATCACTTCGTTCACTTCATGTACAGGCGTTATTTTCCCTTCTTTCACTAGCTCTGCCAGTAATTCTGTATGATGGTACACTTCTGCCTCAAGTCCGAAGTCTGGATACTCATTTTTAAATAAATTGTAGGCGTGCGGATCAATCGTGACGATCTTTGTGACCCCGTTTTTCTGGAATTCTTCAATATTTTTTGCAGCAAGCTCTTGGAATAAAAATTCGTTTCCAAGTCTTCTTGGTGTATCGCCTGAGTTTTTCTCTTTATTGCCTAGGATGGCAAAGGAGACCCCTGCTTCGTTGAGGAGCTTTGCAAAGGCAAGCGCAATTTTTTGGCTTCGATTGTCATATGCCCCCATTGAACCAACCCAGAATAAATAATCGAAGGTTTGATCTGCTTTTTTCAGCTCTTTTACTGTCGGCACATGCACATCTTCTCTCAGTTCACGCCAATTTTCTCTTTCTTTCCGGTTCAATCCCCACGGGTTCCCTTGGCGCTCAATGCTTGTCATGGCACGCTGTGCATCTGCATCCATTTTCCCTTCGGTCAGCACAAGATATCTGCGCATATCAATAATCTTGTCGACGTGTTCATTCATGACAGGGCATTGGTCTTCACAGTTTCGGCACGTCGTACATGCCCAAATTTCTTCTTCTGTAATGACCTCACCAATGAGAGAAGGATGATACATTGAGCTGGCCGCCGATTCCTCTGCACCTGCTCCTCTCGCCTGCAGCGCCAGCTGATTTCCTGTTGTCTGCCTGAAGGCAAGCTGCGGGACCCATGGTGTCTTCGATGTAATGGCGGCCCCTTTATTTGTTAAATGATCTCTTAACCTTAAAATTAAATCCATTGGAGACAGCATCTTCCCTGTTCCTGTTGCCGGGCACATATTTGTGCAGCGCCCGCATTCCACACAGGCGTAAAGGTCGATCAGCTGTGACTGACGGAAGTCTTCAATTTTTCCCACACCGAAGGTCTCTTGTGTCTCATCTTCAAAATCAATTTTTTGCAGCTTGCCTGGCGGGTCTAATCTGCTGGCAAATACATTCACCGGTCCTGCAATGAGGTGAGCGTGCTTTGACTGCGGGACATATACTAAGAATGTCAGCAAAATAAGGAGATGCACCCACCATGCGACATAAAAAACGACCGTTGCTGCAAGAGGTGAAATTCCGCCCAGCAAGAAAGCAATACTGGAGGCGATTGGCTCAGTTGGTGATAGAGAGTGTCCATGCCAAATGATGTTCATCCCGTTCCCCAGTAAGACTGTCAGCATCAAGCCGCCAATAAATAAAAGCACTAGACCTGATTTAAAGCCTCGTTTTAAACGGACAAGCTTCTCCACATACCTTCTATGGAATGCCCAAACAACAGCTACTAAAATGAGAAGTGTGACCACCTCTTGGAAAAAGGTAAAGACACCGTAAAGCGGACCTAAAGGGAGTCCGCTGCCCGGAACGAGTCCCTTCATAATAAAATCAAGGGCTCCGAACTGTACAAGAATAAACCCGTAGAAAAACAGCACATGAATGATGCCGCTCTTCTTGTCCTTTAACAGCTTCTTTTGCCCAAACACATTGACCCAAACACGCTCTAAGCGTCTCTTCATGTCTTGTTGAAATTCTTCTTTTTTACCAAGACGAATATACGCCGCTCGTGTTCGAATGAGATAAATAAACAAATACACAGCGTAAGCGGTCACCGCCGCAAATGCGATCAAGTTCATTATTAAAAGGCTATTCATCTTGCTCCCCCTTTCATTCCCCAAAAACCACTTTGTTCCGTTTCTATGTTGTACCTCTATCATAAATAATGAATGAGCATTCAGTCAATATTTTTTACACGTTTGGGTACACTATTGAAATATGCAAAAAAGGAGGAAGCTTCATGATCGCATTGATCATCCTACTCGTACTCATTGCCATCGGTTTTCTCGTGATGGTAGACCTTTATATGGGAAAGAAATATTTTTCTACCCGCGCTTTTGAACGGTCTTTTGATAAAACAAGCGGTGATGCAGCTTTTTATCATGATGGCGAACCATTTTTTGATCAGCTGCTCGCGGATATTCAACAGGCCTCTTCTTCTATTCATATGATGTTCTTTATTGTAAAGAACGACAAGATTGGCCAAAGGGTCTTACAAGCACTGAAAGCCAAAGCGGAACAAGGGGTTTCAGTCTTTTTGCTGACCGATCGACTAGGGTCCTATCCGTTTGATCAAAAGTCCATTGATATGCTAGAAAAAAGCGGCATCCAATTTTACTTTTTAAATAAGCCTCGTTTCCCTTTTTTGATTTATCGGTTAAACATGAGAAATCATCGTAAAATTACGGTGATTGATGGAAAGATTGGCTATATTGGCGGGTTTAATATTGGCGATGAATATGTTGGAAAAAATGGCCAGTTTGGCATTTGGAAAGATTATCATTTGCGCATGACAGGGCAAGTTGTCGCAGATCTCCAGCATGTGTTTTTGAATGATTTATACCGGTCATCTGGCATTCATCAGCTGCAATATGAGGTTTTTCCTGCTTTGGAACCGGGAACACTACAATGCACAACACGCGCGACTGCTGGTTTTTCTTTAGAAGCTTTGTTTCTCAAAGATATTCAGCAGGCGAGAAAGCAGATCATCATCTGTACGCCTTACTTTATTCCATCTGCCCCTCTTCTGAGTGCACTGCTTGATGCACGAGAGCGAGGTGTCACGGTTGAAATCATCATCCCAATGAAAGCGGATCATCCACTTGTCAAAGAGGCTGGATTTCATTATTTGAAGGACCTCATTGCCTCTGGCTGCCTTGTGTATCGTTTTTATAAAGGATTTTATCATGCGAAAGCCATTCTAATTGACCAGAGACGCTGTATGATTAGCACGGCAAATTTTGATAAACGCAGCTTGTTTCTAAATGAGGAAGTAGACGTGGCCATTGATGATGCCGGCTTTACTGCACACGTAGAGGAAAAAATTCGAGAGCACATGGAAGTGTCTGAGCTTATGACAGAGGAGAAATTGACCCAGCGTCCGCTTTTGTCACGTCCGCTGGAATGGGTTGGCGCCATGTTCTCGTACTTTTTATAAAGGAGATGACCTATGCGTTATCGATTTGGTTATGTATCCAATGCCGTCACCTTGTGGGAAGCTTCTCCTGCCAAGTCGCTGACCTTTGCAAGATACAGTAAGCTCTCAAAGGAAGAGAGAGAAGAGGCTTTATTGCGAATAACGAAAGCCAATCTCGTGAATACATTAAGAACGCTCTATTTCGCCATTGCCCATGATATCCCGCTTTACCGTTTTTCAAGTTCGATCGTCCCGCTCGCGACCCATCCCGATGTGCGCTGGGACTTTGTGACACCTTTTCAAAAGGAGTTTCTTGAAATTGGCGAGTTGGTGAAACGGCATGGGCTACGTGTGAGCTTTCACCCTAATCAATTTACCTTGTTTACTAGCCCAAAGCCTTCAATCACAGAAAATGCCGTGATCGATATGGCGTACCATTATCAAATGCTTGAAGCGATGAAGCTCGAAAAGGAAGGCTATATGAACATTCATGTGGGCGGTGCGTACGGTGATAAAGAATCGGCGCTTCAACGTTTTGATGACAATATCCAAAAGCTTCCGGCGCATATCAAGGCGAGAATGACGCTTGAGAATGATGACAAAACGTATACGTCGTTAGAAACCCTTGGTGTATGTGAAAAGCACGGTATTCCATTTGTTTTTGATTACCATCATCACGTGGCCAATAAAGATGACGATGCCGCGCTTGAAGACATCCTGCCAAGAATGTTCGACACTTGGACGAGCACTGGCATTCCGCCTAAAATCCATTTATCCTCACCTAAATCAGAAAAAGCCATACGCAGTCATGCAGATGGTGTAGATATGTCCTTTGTCTTACCGCTTTTTCATGCATTAAAACCGTATGGGCGTGATGTAGATTTTATGATTGAGGCGAAGTTAAAGGATCAGGCACTGCTCCGACTTGTCGAAGAGCTGTCTGCGATAAGAGGCAATAAGCGAACGGGCGGAGGAACCTTTGAGTGGAAATCATAGAGAAAGGTTTATCCCTGTGCAAACAGGGGTAACAAAGCTATTGTGAGAAAGTAATTAACAGGAGGATATGAAGATGTCTCAAATCTATTCAATCCAAATCGCTGCGAAAGCATTGAATTTACATAAGCTTATTTCTCTTTATCAAAAATGCCACCAGGCTCAACATCGTCTATATGTGTATTCTAAAAAAACAATGTGCAACATCAAGAACATCGTAGAGCTTGAAACCTTCAGGCTCACTCATTTAGAGTCTGACTACTTAATTGTCGTAGAGGGAAAAAAAGCGCAAGATCTCTTGCAGCCATTTGAAAAAGAGCAGGTTTCATAAAAAAGAGCAGCCCTCAGGCCGCTCTTTTGTTATATCCACTCTTTTGTCAACCAAACTTGTTTTGAAGCTGCATCCATTTTCACTTGTGCCCCGATTGGCATCGTAAGCATCGGGTGTGTATGGGCACAGTCAAAATCTGCGATGAGCGGTCTCTTTGTCTCTCCAAGCACCTCAAGTAAAATCTCGTAAGGTTCTTTTCCCGTTCCCTCATCATCAAACAGCTCATGTTTTCCCAAAAGAATACCTGATACCCGCTCAAACACTCCATTTACTTTCAATAAAGAGAAGTTTTTTTCTACAACCGAAGCGGTTTTCATGCAATCTTCAATAAGGAGGACGTCTCCGTTTTGAATGGCTGGCATGAACTCACTTCCCCATATGCCGTACATGGCATTCAGATTCCCGCCGATCAATCTGCCTTCTGCCTGTCCCTCTATGACGCACAGCCAATCGTTTGGACGCTGCTTTTTATCACGCGTCTTTTCTTCCCAATTGATTCGTTCATCCGTCCAAAAAGGTGGTTTTTTGACCTGATAAGGAATGGTTTGAGGCTGCATCAGGATGTCTTCGAACGACTGATATGTATAAGCGGCGAACGGTTCAAACTCTCCAAAAGATGGGACAAGCGCCGGTCCGTAGAATACAGGCAGTCCCGTTTTTTCGTAGGCGGCTAAAAGAATCGCTGTCGCATCTGAATAACCGATCATGATTTTCGGATGTTGATTCAGCAGCTCAAAATCAAGATAAGGCAGCAAACTATTTGAATTTGTCCCGCCAATCATTGACATGACACACGCCAAGTCCTCTCTAGCCATTAGCTCATTCAGCTCATCGGCTCGTTCTTGAATTGTACCTGAACGGTAGTGATCCTCTTTCCCTGTTAATGATCCTGGTACCACAATGAATCCTTTTTGCTCAAGCCACTTCTTCGCCCGCTGATACCTAAGAGGCGAGGTCGCTGATGCAGGACTTGAAGGTGAAAAAATACCGATCTTATCTCCCTTTTGTAATCGCCGAAGCCCCTTCATTCCATCAGATCCTTCCTACACGAGTTTTTTCTATCCTAACAAAAAAAGCCCTTTATCAAAAGGGCTTTCAGATTTTTGACAAAGGGCTATAATGATCTTTATTTTAGTCCTTTATCTTTTTTCAGCGTGATAGAAAACCTTTGCAGTCTAGGAAGGACGAGCACTGGAGCGGAGCGAATTGAACATTCGTGAGCACCAGAGCGCAGGATTGACAACGAATGCGAGGGTTTGTCTACACGCTGAAAGCCCTTTATCAAAAGGGCTTTCTCTTTCTTCTTAATGACCAAACTGCGCTTCGTGCAGTCTGCTGTATACGCCGCCCATTTGGATTAAGTCTTGGTGGCGGCCTTGTTCTTGAATGCCTTCCTCTGTCACGACGATGATACGGTCGGCGTGTTTAATTGTCGCAAGGCGGTGGGCAATGACGAGCGTTGTCCGTCCGACAGCCAGTTCGCTCAGTGCATCCTGTATGGCTTTTTCTGTTTCTGTATCAAGTGCTGATGTGGCTTCATCTAGAATGAGAATGGACGGGTTTTTCAGGAACATCCGCGCAATCGACAGACGCGGCTTTTGACCACCTGACAGTTTGACGCCGCGCTCACCTATCACGGTATTTAACCCTTCTGGGAAACGCTGAACGAGTTCCTCTAAATGCGCACTTCTTACAGCCTCCCAAATCTCTGCATCACTGGCTTCTAGGTTGCCGTACGCAATGTTTTCACGAATGGTGCCCGAGAATAAAAAGACATCCTGCTGCACAATACCGATCTGCTGCCTTAAAGAAGACAATGTCATAGACTTTGTGCTTACACCATCAATCGTGATCTCCCCTTCATCCACATCATAAAAACGAGGCAGCAGACTGCAAATGGTCGATTTCCCCGCTCCTGAAGGCCCGACAAACGCAACCGTTTCTCCTTGTTTGATCTTTAAATCGATATCCTTTAGCACATGGCTGTGTTCATCGTAGCCAAATGTCACGTTTCGATATTCAATTTCACCTTTCAGTCCGTATACATCACGTGCTCCCTCTGTATCCTTCACATCCGGCTCTGTTTCTAGTAAATCGACATAGCTTTTAAAGCCCGCAATGCCTTTTGGATACATTTCAATGACCGTGTTGATTTTATCAATCGGTCTAAATAAAACATTTGTGATCAGAACAAACGCGATAAAGCCACCTGCCGTTAATTGACCTTGCAGGACAAACCATGTACCTGCGAGAAGGACAAACAGTGTCACAAGACGTGTGAGAATGTAACTGATCGATCCATTGACCGACATAATTTTATAAGAAAGAAGCTTCGCTTTCCGAAAACGGTTGTTGTTTTCAGCAAAACGCTTTTTCTCGAAATGTTCATTGGCAAAGGCTTGAACAAGTCGAATGCCCCCGATATTGTTTTCAACCCTTGCATGAAAGTCTCCAATGTCATTATTGAGCTGTGTAATCGCCTTCGTCATCTTCTTATTAAAATGAAGGGCGAGCCAAATGATGACAGGCATGATGAGAAAGGTTAAAATGGCCAGCTGCCAGTTAATCATCAGCATGACTGCAAAGGCACCGAGAATCGTCATAATCGCTATAAACAAATCTTCAGGACCATGATGCGCCACTTCTCCAATGTACATGAGGTCGTTTGTCATCCGTGACATGAGCTTACCTGTTTTGTTGTTGTCAAAGAATTTAAAGGATAGGCGCTGGAAGTGATCAAACAGCTTCTTCCTCATATCTGTTTCAATATTAATGCCAAGCATATGCCCCCAATACGACACAATAAATTGCATAACTGAGCTGAGGGCATAAATGACAAACAGTGCAAGTGCCGTCCAGACAATGACTGTCCAGTTCCCTGTTGGCAACAAAGTATCAATGAAGTAGTTCACGATAAGCGGGAATCCCAGTTCCATCAATCCAACGGCAACAGCGCAAAAGAAATCTAAAAAGAACAGACCTCGATAGGGCCTGTAATAGGCGAAAAAGCGTTTTAGCATATGTAAAAGAACCTCATTTCCTCTATAATTGATAACCATTTTCAATTATAGAGGAATCCTCTTCAAAATACTAGATTAGGAAATGATTTCTTCGACTGGAAAGCCTCATAGCACACCAGAAAACAACCGAGCAAATGATTCCTTTAATCGCTCTTTTAAGCCTCTTTTATAAAAATGAACAGGCCCCATTTGCTCACATTCTTTCATATCTTCTTCATAATGGGCCATCAGCTGCTCAATGGGCTTTTTCGCGGCTGTAAAGACATTGACCTCAAAATTGAGCTGAAAGCTTCTCATATCCACATTTGCGGTACCGACAGAGGCAAGTTCTCCATCTGCGATCATCACTTTTTGATGCATGAAGCCCTTTTGATAGTGATACACTTTGATGCCCTCTTTTAGGAGCTCAGAAAAATAGGATCGTGTGGCGTATTGTGTGAGAAAGCCGTCATTGATCTCCGGAACCATCACCCGGACATCCACTCCTCTTGTCGCAGCAATTTTTAATGCTGTACGAAGGGATTCATTTGGGACAAAATAAGGTGTCGCAATCCAGACAAATTGTTTCGCATTTGAGATGAGTGCATCATATAAATCACTCATACTTTCTTTCATATCGGGTCCAGTCGGTACAACCTGAATGACATCCTCTCCCGTCACAGAGTGCGGCGTATGATACTTCGGATCATCAATTAATACTTCATCTGATACATACTCCCAGTCGAGCATAAAAACAGAGTGAAGGGTTTGAACAGCCTCACCCTTTAACATGGTATGCGTATCACGCCAAAAACCGATATTTTCATCACGTCCGACATATTCTTTTCCGACATTTAACCCGCCGACAAACCCTGTCTTCCCATCAATGATCACGATTTTGCGGTGATTTCGGAAATTGAATTTTTGATTAAAAAAACCATATTTTAAAGGCAGAAAAGGAGCGACCTTTACTCCTTCCTGCTTCAAGCGTTTAATATCTTTTCGGGAGAAGCGAATGCTGCCAGCCGCATCATAGATGAAGCGAACCTCTACCCCTTCTTTCGCTTTTTCTATCAGAATCTCCATCATCCGGTGCCCGAGGAAATCTGATTTGAACATGTAGTATTCTATATGGATGAACGATTTTGCCTTTTTTAATTCTTCAAATATACGGGGAAAAGTCTCCTCCCCATTCTTTAAAATGTCCATATCACTATTTGTGTTCACATGCATGCCTGTTGCTTTTTCTGTGTAATGAAAAAAAGTCCGCTGATTTTCGGTTAGACGCGATTCATCCGGCTTGCTCTCAAGCTCAGATATTCTGCGTAACTTTTCACGGTTGTACATTCTCTTTGATTTGAATAAATGACCTTTCACATAGAGCTGTCCTGAGAACAAATAAAACATATAGCCAATGATCGGGAAAAAGATCAGCACATACATCCATAACAACGTGTGCTGTGATGTACGGTTTTCTAGCATGAGTGAGATGATACTAAATAAAATAATGGCGATATAAACTGCCGCGTACAGCTGAATGCTCCACGCTGGCACAGGCCACCAATATACCACATATGCCCCGAATATCATAAAATATAAAAATAAAAATTCCAGTCTCCTCTTTTTCACATTCTCCGCCCTCATTCGTTTCTGTCTTTTTCTCTTCCATACCCTTTGCACAGCTTGTATGAAACGCACGGCCTATGCCTTTCTCCTAGCTTTTACAGACTTGGACCATTTGATCCGATATAATGGAGAAATATGTGATGGAAAGGAAGATTTGTTTATGCATACACCCTCTCCTTTAAAAAAGGGCGATCATATTCGTGTCATTGCTCCAAGCCGAAGTGCCAGCATTTTATCAGAAGATGGAATCTCTCAATCAAAAAAACGTTTAGAGACCTTAGGTTTCACTGTCTCTTTTGGAAAACACGCGTTTGAATGTGATCTTCATTCCTCGTTATCCATTGAACACCGCTTGTCTGATCTGCATGAGGCGTTCACAGATGATGAAGTCGACGGTATTTTGACAGCCATCGGAGGCTTCAATTGCAATGAACTCTTGCCTTACATTGATTACGAAAAAGCACCCAAATAAACGGTGCTTTTTTCTATGCCACGATCTTTTATAAAATTTTTTCAGAAAAAAGTGATCCAACCCTCCATCCCCTTCGTTAAGTAGATGTAAAAAGAAAAGAGAGGAGGCAAAAACATGTTTTCTGATGTACTTAGTCAATTATTCGATTCTATTTCTAACATTATTAATACGCTTGGGTAATGTTCAACACCTGCTGTCCTTAGAAGATAGCGGGTGTTTTCTTATAAAAAAGCCCCACTCCTATAGTAGAGCGGGGCTTTTTTGTATTACATCTTTTCCGGTGCAGATACGCCAATTAGTTTTAATGCATTAGCAAGCGTGATTTGTGTTGCTTTCATGAGTGAAAGACGTGCTGTTGTTTTTGTTTCGTTTTCTACATCAATAACCTTCTCGGCATTGTAGAAGCTGTGAAGGGCTGATGCAAGGTCATAAATATAGTTCGTCACGCGGTGCGGAATGCGCTTTTCAGCTGCTTCTGCTACAACTTCTGGGAAGCTGCCAATGATTTTGAGAAGATCGTATTCTTTTTCCGATTGAATGTGAGAGAAATCTGCTTTTTCAAGGCTCGGCTTGTAGCCTTTTTCTTCACCTTGACGCAGCATGCTGCAAATTCTCGCATGCGCATATTGTGCGTAGTACACAGGGTTTTCGTTAGACGTAGAAATCGCTAAGTCTAGGTCAAAGTCCATGTGTGTCGCCGCACTTCTCATCGCAAAGAAATAACGAGTGGCATCTAGGCCTACTTCTTCAATCAGGTCACGCATGGTGACAGCTTTTCCTGTACGCTTACTCATTTTCATCTTTTCACCGTTTTTGTAAAGGTGAACGAGTTGAATGATTTCTACTTCGAGCTTGCCAGCTGGATATCCAAGTGCTTGAATCGCCGCTTTCATTCGGGGGATATAGCCGTGATGGTCCGCTCCCCAAATGTTAATGAGCTGGTCAAAGCCTCTGTCTAGTTTGTCTTTATGGTATGCGATGTCTGGAAGCAGGTAAGTGAAGCTGCCGTCTTTTTTAATCAGCACACGGTCCTTGTCATCACCAAAATCAGTTGAACGCAGCCATGTTGCACCGTCTTCTTCAAAGACATAGCCTTTTTCACGAAGTGTTTCCAGCGCTGGTTCGATTTTTCCGTTTTCATATAAAGAGGTTTCTGAATACCATACATCAAATGGAACACGGAAATTCTCAAGGTCTACACGCAATTTCTCTAATTCGTATTTTAATCCGTATTCACGGAAGAACTTCATCCGCTCTTCTTCTGGCTCATGCACGAAACGGTCACCAAATTCATACGCAAGCTTTTGCCCGATGCCTTTGATGTCTTCTCCTCTGTAGCCGTCTTCAGGCATCTCTTTTTCAAGACCGAGTGCCTCAAAGTAACGTACTTCTACAGATAAAGCGAGATTATTGATTTGATTCCCTGCATCGTTGATATAGTATTCACGGCTCACATCGAACCCTGCTTTATCAAGGATGTTGCAAAGGGAATCACCTACAGCTGCTCCGCGGGCATGTCCAAGGTGAAGGTCACCTGTTGGGTTGGCTGAGACGAATTCGACTTGCACCTTTTGACCGCCGCCTGTATTCGTTTCGCCATATGCCTCTTTTGCTTCAAGGACAGCTGGGATGAGCTTTGTTAAATACTGATTGTTCATATAAAAGTTAATGAATCCTGGACCTGCGATATCCACTTTTTCAATAGAAGCTTTCCCTTTATCAAACGCTTTGACAATGTCCTCTGCGATTTGGCGAGGTGCTTTTTTCGCAATGCGGGCAAGCTGCATCGCCATGTTGGTGGAGTAATCACCGTGAGTTTTGTCTTTCGGCACTTCTAAAAGGACATCTGGTACCTGGCTTTCATCAGCAAGTCCTGCTTTGACGACTGCCGCAATGATTTCTTCTTTTAACGCATCTTTGACCTGTTCTGCGATATTCATGAACGTAAATCCTCCTTATACGAAATCGATAATGTATGTAAATGCTTTTGATCTTCCCCTGTCAGCATATCGTACGTAATGTGCAGCAGTCCCTTGTCCACATCTAGATCAATGCCATGTGTGTGTACATCAAGCTGTAGTGTACCGAAGGGCATCGTGTAATGTGTGACGGTCGTTTCTCCGATGAGAAAGCGCTGCTTCATTTGAATGGCACCTGATCTCATGACAAAAATTTCTTTTTCACTCATTTTCACAACGGTTTTTACTTGACCCATTTCATGTTCTTCATGGTAAGTGAGATACGTTTTGTCATCCTTCTCTTGATACGTTCCAGTCGTGCGGAATTCGATCGTTTCAGCCGGCTCCGTCTCTGGTTTCATCACTGACTTGACATGAATTGAAATTTGGTTTTGTGTCATTTTGCACTTCCTTTGCTAAGACCCGTTTAACTAAAATAGTATACCATATTCATGATCGCCTATCATCCCATCATTTCTCTTCTTCACGGCGATTAAACTTTTTCTAACATAAAAAAAGAGCAGATAAACTGCTCTTTAGAAAAATAGGAAGATAAAACTGACTAACACAACAAGTACTGCCTTTAACCCCAAATCTTTTCTTTTAATTAAATAAAAAAGAGCTTGTATTCCCGAACTCGCCAAAAACACTTGAAAAAAATCAAATGGAACGATTTGTCCCTTTTTAAATACCACCTGCATAAATAACGCAATGGCCGTAAGATAGAAAAAACCTCGATCCTGAAACAAACCAACTAACTCCTCCTTTGCTTCCTTTTTAGAAGCAAAAACTGGTGGATCAGTTGCCAACTCTTTTTTCAGTGTAATAAAGCCTGCCGCTAAAACACATAAAGCGAGTAACACCATGAATATAGAAGATAACATTTTATTCCTCCATTTACTTATAATAGAATTTATGTTAAATATTATATACGGAATATACTAATTTAAGAAAGAGGAGTTTTTATGAAAAGAAAATTGTACTCATCAATCCCTATTCTAATCACGTTAGCTCTAATTGGAACGATTATTAACCCTAAAATAACGCATGCAAAGGAAGAAATGAACCCCGCTAGTGATATAGAAAATATTACAGGAATAAACGGGATATTGAAATCAATCAAAAGTAATAATACTTACAAGTATGGAAATACTACAAAAGGATATGAAGTGCCAAAAGATCCTAATTCACCTATTCAACTTGATGTCTCAACTAATATATCTTTGCCTTCCGAAAATATCAAAAAAGGTGTAATTTCTCCAAATGGAACTGTAGTTTATAATAATAATGATAAGGAAAATGTAATTTACGCTGTTCAACCGACAAATGACGGTCTAAAGAGTTTAATACAGATTAATGATCAAAAAGCTCCTAAAGAATATCGATTTAAAATGAATTTGCCTAGGGGTAGTAAATTGGTAACTGCAGCGGAGTATTTGGGTAGTGAATTCGACACAGGAGAAGTTTATGTAGTTAACAAAGAAAATATGATCACTTCTATATTTAGTCCAGCTTGGGCAAAGGATGCCAATACTCAAGATGTCCCTACTTATTATAAAACTGATGGAAATACACTAATACAAGTTGTAGATTTTAATAGCAAAACTGCTTTCCCAATTATTGCTGATCCAGATTGGTCTAAGATCGCTGCGTGTTCAGCAGCAATAGCTTGGTTTATAGGTTCTAACTTGTTTGCTGCAGCTAAAATTATAAAAGTAAAAAAATACGTAAAAGAATTAGGTGGAATAAAAGAGACTGCAAAACTATTAGCTGGTGCTACATCATGGGAGGAAAAGTTGAAAATTGGCGGCGAAGCTTTTAAAGGACTTGCTGCCGAAATTACAGGTGTTGGCGGCCTAGCCGTTTGTATAAATTGGTAGATATTACTTTTGAAAAACCTGTCCAATTAGAAATTGGACAGGTTTTTTTATTTCACAAATCCAAGCAGCATTTCGCGTAAAAGCTTGCTCGCTGTATTCGCTGTTTGGTCAGAATGATCATATACAGGTGCTACCTCAACAAGGTCTGCACCGACTACTTGGACATCAGATCCTGCAATCGCATGAATAGATGCAAGCAGCTCTTTTGATGTAATACCGCCAGCATCCACCGTGCCTGTACCAGGTGCATGAGCCGGGTCTAATACATCAATGTCGATCGTCACATAAACTGGACGCCCCTTCAGCTTTGGCAATACTTGCTTCAATGGCTCCAGCACTTCAAATTTAGAAATGTGCATGCCCGCTTCTTTTGCCCATTTGAATTCTTCTTTCATTCCAGAACGAATCCCGAAAGAGAACACATTTTCAGGTCCAATGAGTCCTGCTACTTTACGAATCGGTGTTGAATGAGACAGCGGCTCACCCTCGTATTCCTCACGAAGATCCGTATGTGCGTCCATATGGATGATCGCCAAATCAGGGTATTTCTTATGCATCGCACGGAAAACCGGCCAAGATACAAGATGCTCGCCGCCCATTCCTAATGGAAACTTCCCTTTTTCTAAAATGCTGTCGACATACTCTTCAATTAAATCTAAGCTTTTCTGTGCATTTCCAAAAGGAAGCGGAATGTCACCGGCATCAAAGAATGGCACCTCGTGCAGCTCACGATCTAAATAAGGGCTGTATTCCTCTAAACCAATCGAAACTTCACGAATACGGTTTGGGCCAAAACGTGAGCCTGGCCGGTAACTGACGGTCCAGTCCATCGGCATACCGTATAAAATGACTTTTGCATCTTCCCATGTCGGATGACTTCCAATAAACACTTTTCCTGAATAAGCCTCGTCGAATCTCAAACAAGATTCCTCCTTTTACGCTTCAAAAAATGCGCAAACCGTCATTTGCGCATTTCCACTTCGCTTGATTTATTTGATTAAGTCACTCACAAATTTCGGCAGAACGAATGCCGCTTTGTGCAATTCTTTTGTGTAATATTTAGTCTCAATATCAAAGAAACGGCTGTCTTCTACAGCAAGTGGATCATATTTTTTTGAACCGATGGTAAATGTCCAAAGACCACTTGGATACGTTGGAATATTCGCTGTGTAAAGCTTCGTGATTGGGAAAATTTCTTTCACATCACGCTGTACATTTGTAATCAGCTCAGGTGTGAACCAAGGGTTGTCCGTTTGTGCCACGAAAATACCGTCTTCTTTAAGTGCTTTTGAGATTCCTGCGTAAAATCCTTTAGAGAACAGATTCACAGCTGGACCAACTGGTTCAGTTGAGTCCACCATGATGACATCATATTCGTTGTCAGCTTCGGCAATGTGCATAAAGCCGTCTCCGACTTTGACATCCACACGAGGATCGTCTAGTTTTCCAGCAATAGAAGGAAGGAATTTCTTCGAGTATTCGATGACTTTTCCATCAATATCAACAAGTGTCGCTTTCTTCACACTTGGGTGTTTGAGGATTTCACGAATGACACCGCCGTCTCCTCCGCCTACGACAAGAACATTTTCCGGGTTTGGATGAGTGAAAAGAGGAACATGTGCCACCATTTCGTGGTATACAAACTCATCTTTCTCAGATGTCATCACCATACCGTCTAAAAACAGCATATTGCCAAACTCTTCTGTTTCCACCATTTCTAAATGCTGAAAATCTGTTTGTTCTGTGTGAAGGGTTTTGTTCACCTTCAATGTAATACCAAAATTCTTCGTTTGCTTCTCTGTATACCAAAGTTCGCTCATTGTCCATCTTCCTCTCATCCAATAATAAACAAACATCTATTGTTAGCGCCTTTATCGGCTATGACTATATCGATTGTCCAAGAAAAAAGTATAGTGGATTCATATCAAATTGTAAAGAACCGCATGAGTTCTCTTCAATTTTAATGCACGCTCTTGCAATCATTTGTTTAAAACGGTTTTCTTTGTTCCATACTGATAAAAAACCGTCAAAATGGGGGCTTTGCATGGACACAATCATGAGTAATAAAAAAATCCGCATGACCGTGAAAACGATTCGAGCCTGTTTTTTTATCGGCTTGCTCGCTTTTCTATTTGCAGGCACTGTCTTTTTGACGATTCTTTTACTTGCCAAATGGCAAGGTGCCCCTTCCGTTCAAGTTCCCCAATCCACGACCATTTATGCAGCCGATGGTTCAAAGCTTGGAGAATCCAGCTTTGGAGAAAAGAGATATTGGGTGCCATTAAAGGACATGTCCCCTCATATCAGGCAGGCAGCTGTAGCTGTAGAGGATAAAACCTTTTATGAGCATCATGGTTTTGATGTGAAACGGATGGCGGGTGCTGCAGTGGCTGATATTCGTGCCATGGCTAAGGTACAAGGAGCCAGCACGATCACCCAGCAATATGCACGAAACCTGTATTTAGATCATGATAAAACGTGGAAGCGGAAGTGGAATGAAGCCTTTTACACGATCCGCTTAGAGCAAAACTATACAAAAGATGAGATTTTAGAAGGATACTTGAACACCATTTATTATGGTCACGGAGCGTATGGCGTGGAAGCGGCGTCCCGTCTGTATTTCGGGAAAAAAGCGAAGAATTTGACCCTCGCCGAATCTGCCTTACTTGCCGGTATCCCAAAGGGCCCTTCTCTCTATTCGCCTTATGTGAATGAAGAGAAAGCCGGTGCAAGAAAGAATATGATTCTGAGGCAAATGCAAGATGACGGCATGATTACGAAAAAGGCAGCCGCTGAAGCTTCGAAAGAAAAACTGTCCTATCGCCCTTTGCAGCAGAAGCAGCTGCAAGCAAAGCAAGCCCCGTATTTTTATGATGATGTGATTCGTGAGTTGAAACAAAGCTTGGGGTTAACTGAGGAACAGATTGAAACCTATGGACTTCATATCCAAACGACTTTAAATCCAGAGTTACAGAAAATCGCAGAGAAGACGTTAAAAAACACGATGTATTCGAAATCAGACATCCAAATCGGCTTTACCGCTATCCATCCCCAAACAGGTCATGTACTCGCCCTCATCGGGGGAAGAGATTATGAGAAAAGTCCATTCAATCGGGTGACACAAGCGAAAAGACAGCCCGGTTCAACAATGAAACCTCTCCTCTATTACATTGCCTTGCAGAATGGGTTTACACCAGCAACCGTCATGCGCAGTGAAGAAACGGTTTTTGAGCTCGATGATCAAGGAAGCGGTGCTGCTTATTCACCAAGCAATTATCATGGCTATTACGCCAATGACGGCATTACCATGCTTCAAGCCTTGGCGCTGTCTGATAATATTTATGCCGTGAAAACCCATCTATTTTTAGGAATGGAGCAGCTTGTACGTGCTGGCAAAACATTTGGAATCAACGAAAAACTAGATCAAGTGCCATCACTTGCCCTTGGCACGTCCCCTGTCAAACCAATTGAAATGACCAATGCTTACGCCATGCTGGTCAACGGCGGAAAACGCGTCAAACCAACCTTTATTACGAAAGTAACGGACGCAAAAGGCAACGTGCTTTATGAAGAAAAACAAAAACGAGAGCAAGTCCTAGATGAAAAAGCAGCATTTATTACCACCGATATGATGTCAGGAATGTTCAATGATCAGTTAAACGGCTATACGAGTGTCACTGGCCGCACCATTATGAAGGATCTAACGCGAACATACGGAGGAAAATCGGGAACGACAGGAGCCGACAGCTGGATGATCGGCTTCTCTCCCCAGCTCGTCGCGGGTGTGTGGACGGGCTATGATAAAGGGCGCACCATTGACTCGGTCGAAGAAACAGCCTATGCAAAAAAGATATGGGCATCCTTTATGGAATCAGCCCTCTCGAAGCAGCCAGCCTCCTCCTTCATGCCGCCAGACGGTGTAAAAGGTGTGTATATCAATCCAAAAACCGGCGATCTCGCAGGCCCAGGATGTGAATCAAAGGTATTCACCTATTTTATAGAAGGAACGGAGCCGACAGGTGTCTGCTACGGTGCTGAGGACAAAGCCTCTGAACAAGATCCGGTTCAAGATCAAAAACCAAAGAAATGGTGGGAAAAGTGGCTGAAACGTTAAAAAAGGACATGAAAAACCCCGAGATCTGCATCTCGGGATTCTCCATGTCCTAGCTTTAACACCAGTTTACTCAAAAAACAGCTGGAATTGGTAGCGATCCGCCATTCTTCACAAAAATTTCACAATTATTCAGAGACAGACAATCCTTCTTTTAATTCATCTGTGGATGCTTCCCATAGTGCTTTATTATGACTCTTCAAGAAATCAGCCAGCACCTTTTTCGATACGTCATCCATATGACTGACGACGATTTTTCGCTTCATCGATTTATCCATTAAATTCACATGCTCTGGAAGCGACTTATACCCGCGGCGGATTGAACGGTCGACGGTCATTTCACAAGCCGTCACACCCGCATAATAAGGGCCATCTTCTCTGCGGTCAATGGTCACCCATACGAGCCAATACGGCTTTCCGTTCGGCACCTCTTCTTTGCTTTTCAAGAATTTAATTCCTTTTTCCACGGCACTTCTTGCATGCATCGCACCAATATCAATGACAGCTTCCTTTTCCTCTACGTCAATGATCACTGGCGAAATGTTATCAAGGCTGAGCGCACCCGCTCCAAAGCCCCCGTGTCCGTCGGTTGCATCTGTTTTTTTAATGATGTTAAAACCAATTGGTTTCTTTTTTTTACCTTCCATTCATTAGACCTCCTAAAGCAGCGGTTTCAAAATAAGATTAAACCAGTATATGATTTGATCCCGCATTCCGATCAATGGACCAAAAACAAACTGTCCTAGCGGCGTAATCACGAATATGAGAAAAATAATGATCCCATATTGTTCGAATTGCGTCATTTTCGCCCGGATACGGGGACTGACGACGTCCTCAATAATACGATACCCATCCAGCGGCGGAAGTGGCAATAGGTTAAATAGGAACAAAATGACATTCAAGTTAATAAAGATTAAGAAAAAATTATCGACGCCCGGCTCAAAGCGCATGAGCGACTCCCCGCCAAATTTCTGAAGAAGCACGTACACGAAAAAGCCTAGAAACGCCAACACCAAGTTACTTAATGGGCCAGCAATCGAGACGCAGATTCCTGCTAAGCGCGGTTTTCTAAAATGGTATCGATTCACCGGCACAGGTTTCGCCCAGCCAAACCCAGCGACAAAGATTAAAATCGTCCCGAATATATCGAGATGCTTCAGTGGATTTAGCGTGAGTCTCCCTTGGTTCTTAGCTGTCGGGTCTCCGAAACGATACGCAACATATGCATGCGCCAGCTCGTGCATCGTAAATGCAACAACAAGCGTAATAGCGACATATGGAATAAGTTCTAATGGATACACAAGAAATTGGTCCAAAGGCATGAATCCCTCTTTCTTTCTATACAATGATTTACTCCATTCAGTATACTATAAGAAGTCCCTTAAACTAAAGGGAAGCGTAGCACGAAAAGGAAAAAGGAGGTTTTCGCATTGCCGATTGTCACCGTTCAAATGCTAGAAGGAAGAACAGACGAGCAGAAAAGAGCTCTTGTGGAGAAAGTCACTGATGCTGTTGTTGAAACAACAGGCGCAGGTGCAGAAAAAGTCTCTGTCATTATTGAAGAAATGAAAAAAGAACACTATGCCGTAGCAGGAAAACGCATCAGCGACCTGTAAGCATAAAAAAGGACAAGCACATAGGTGTTTGTCCTTTTGTCTCTTATTTTATCTGTACCACGCTTTGTTACGGTTCACTTGATTTTTATGAGCCGCATCAAAGAAATCGACTGTGTAGGAATAATCATAGTTCATTAAGCAGACAATGCCGCTGCCTTGAGGGTCATGCGGTAAGCCAAAGTTATGACCGTATTCATGCGTAGCCGCTTTTGCGGTGTTCGCTGTTCCTTGATCAAGGTTAACGGCGAATGCACTTCCGCTCGGTGCACTATTGTATACATAAGCGATTCCGCCCGCATCAAAGTTTGGATTTGCTGTAAATCCAGTGACAAAATCGTATCCTCTGCCATCAAAGCTGCGCGAAAGGTTAGATAAAATTTGCTCTGCATTTGATCCTGAAGACGTCCAAGATCCTACGGCTTGTACGACAAAGTCCACATCATGATCACGGTTAAAGGTCACGTCCGCTTGCTCAATGATGCTGACAATCCGCGTCTGCCAGTCACTATATTTCGCACGATACTGCGCATCTGCTACAGCATAGACCGTTACTTTCTGACTGCCTGTACTTGCCTTTGTTGAAATAGAATCTCCTGTATTCGCCTTAAAGGTTCTAGAGCCTACCTGCTTACCAGACTCATCTAATACCTTTGTTTTCACATCTCGTTCAATTGGAGGTGCTTTCGTCAAATCTTTAAAATCGTTTGCCTTTGGCAACCCCTCACTAATATGTGTTTCGAACGGCGCATGACCATGATCATGCCCATGACCAGCACTCGCGACTGGTGCTGAAGCTGAACTTACTCCCGGTAACAAACTACCTACCAATAAAAATGACAAAAAGACTGAACGCTTTTTCATTCCTATCCCTCCTTTGATTTTCACAAGGTTATATATTCACTGAAAATTCACCATTTTCCTTCTATTCAGTTAAAAACAGGGAATTGGATACACAAAAAAAAAGTCGAAATACGTCATATTCACTAATTTTTCGGATATTTCAGCACACATTTCATCGGAAAATAGCGCTTTTGGTCTGGGTCTTACAAAACAAAAAAAGCCCTAAATGCTGGGCTTTTGCGAAACTAGTTCAATTCCTTCAATTGTTCAATATAAGCAAGAGCATCCTCAAATTCTTCGTCCGTATAGCGCTGCTTGCTTTTAATAGTGAAGACCTTTTCCTTTACCTCATCTTCTGGCAGGTCATCAAAGTATAAAATTGTGGAGACGAGCTCTAGGAAACGAGACGACTGCTCGTTCATCTGCTGCGTCAGTACTTTGAGGTCAGGCATGTCCACTTCACACTGATCGAGAAACTCTTTCCCATTGTCCGTCAGCGAATAGCGATATTGATAGTATCCGCCCTTTTTTTCCTTCATTTCGTCCAAGAATCCAAGGTTGCACAGCTCTTCAATTCTGAGTGTCAACTCCTCTGAATAGGGGCCATAAAAATGAAAATCGTATTTCTCATAAAAAGGCAAATCTAGCTTTTTTGCTATGTAAATCATCTTTTGCAGCTTCTTCCGTCCAACGATTTCCCCTGATTCAGAGAATACCTTCATCAACTTTGCATGCTCTTTCAACAAATTCCCGACATCTCCTTTTTCAGTACTTCCTTATCCCAATCCAAGCAGCTTCATGATCGCCTTCTTTTCTTCAGCTTTTTCCGACATATCTACAATTAAGTCCATCGGGAAATAAAGTTTATGATCGGTTCTTCGTTTACCGGAAATGGCGTCAACAATATCTGACTGTCTCGACAGCTCTTTAATATGACCACTTTGCGTCAAAAGGTGGATCGGCAGTCTCTCTTCTTCCTCCCCTGGTCTGTAGAAGTCGTAGGGCAAGTCAGAGGAAGAGTCGACGACTAAATAATAGTCAGGATCAATGCCTGCCTCCTTGAACAAGGCGGTCAGCTTGAAATATTTCGTCATTTCTTCATTCGGATTAAACTCTGTATATTGGAACAATCGGCGGTTCATAAAACGGCGGCACAAATCAGCCAGCACGTGATCTTCTTCGTCTTCCCACGCCTGAAAATAAAATAAGACAATGGATTCATCCAGCTTAATATAGTCCTCTGTGGTGACATTCCCCTCAAAGATCGAATAAAAATGAACAGGGGCATGTGTGAAAATATAGCCCGTTTCATGCAGCTCTTTTGCACGATGGAGAATTTTCGTTAAAATGACTTCCGCACTGCGTGTCACTGGGTGGAAATAAACTTGCCAGTACATTTGATAGCGGCTCATAATATAATCCTCGACCGCATGCATCCCGCTCTGCTTCATCACAATCTGATCTTCTCTCGGACGCATCACGCGCAAAATACGTTCCATATCAAAATGGCCGTAGCTGACGCCTGTATAGTAGGCATCACGCTGCAAATAGTCCATACGGTCGGCATCAATTTGACTTGAGATCAAACTGACCACCTGCTTGTTTTGATACGTTTTGGCAATCACTTCTGCCACATGCTTCGGGAAATCATCACTAACCCGGCGAAGCACTTCATTGACTTCGGTTTGCCCTAAAATAATATCTCTTGTAAACGATTCATGGTCTAAGTGGAAGACCTTTTCAAAGGAATGAGAAAATGGACCATGTCCGAGGTCATGAAGCAAGGCTGCACTCAGTACCAGCTCGCGTTCTCCCTCATCCCATTCCGGCCGACCTTTGAATACATCATCCACAATCCGTCTCACAATCTCGTATACACCGAGTGAATGATTGAAACGGCTGTGTTCTGCACCATGAAACGTCAAGTAAGTGGTTCCTAGCTGTTTAATTCGTCGCAGGCGCTGAAATTCTCTTGTTCCTATTAAATCCCATATTAATGCGTCCCGTACGTGAACATAACGGTGCACAGGATCTTTAAATACCTTTTCCTCAGATAATTTCCCTTTTGGATACGCCATCGTTTCGTCCCTCTTTTTTTAAGACGTGTTTCTATTATATCGGGTAACTTTCCCCGAAAACATCCTTGAATTTGCTGGTGAATGTGTTCTCAAAGATTGCACGGACGTAAAAAGCCCGACCTGACAGGGACGGACCTCTTTTTAGGTCGACTGAACACATTCAGTGACATTTATTTGACTTTTTTTTGAACCTTTTCGAGTAACTCATCTTCTGTTGGTGCGGATAATGGGCGATTGTTTACAAACGCAAAAGCCTTTTTTCGTCCTGGACCACAATAGGATTGACAGCCAATCTCAATTTTTGCATCAGGGTCAACCGATTTGAGTCGAGGCAGCAACGTCTTTAGGTTCGTCGCATCACAATCGTCACATACGCGAAACTCATTAGCCATGGTCTTACGCTTCCTTTCAATGATGAACTTCATTCTATATGAAACAGTTGGACAACCAAGAGTCATAATATACCACCCAACATTGTACATCGAAGCGGCTGGACTTGCAAGACGCATTGTAACCGCCGATACGCGCTTACATAAAAGCTAGTATTTTCCACTATCCTTTTAGCAAACTTGTATAAACTTTCTTGAACTTGGCTAATCTAATACCATCAAATCATATGGGGGTTTAAACATGTCAAAACAAAGACAAGATGCTTGGTCAGAGGAAGATGATCTCCTTTTGGCAGAAACCGTCTTACGTCACGTCAGAGAGGGCAGCACACAGCTGAATGCGTTTGAAGAAGTAGGAGACAAGCTGAACCGTACCTCAGCGGCATGCGGTTTTAGATGGAATGCTGTTGTGAGGCATCAATATGAAAAAGCGTTAGCCCTTGCCAAAAAGCAGCGAAAACAACGGATGCGCGCACTCGGCAATGGCCAGCCTGCAAAGAAACGATTACTCTATCAGCCGCAAGTAGAAGAAACGGTCACGCAAGAGGAATTCTCACAGGAGCTGGAACCAGCGCAGGAAGAAACGTTTGCACCAGCATCTGAAACAGCCGAGCAGCTCCAGTTTGTGGATCAAAGCTACAATGAAGAGTTAGCTAGTTTATCACATTTATTGTCACAGGCTTCTCATGTCGTAGAGAAAAAGCCAGAAGCCAACCCTTTTAGGCAGCAACAGGATTTAACCATCGAAGATGTCATTGATTTCTTGCGCCGCTATGAAGGCGATGGACAGCAATCATCTGCCTTACGCATGGAAAACAGCCGGTTAAAACGAGAAAATAACGAACTTTCACATAAAGTCACGCAGCTAGAAGCGGAAGTGAAAAAGCTTGAAAAGGATCAGCTCACCATTCAAGAAGATTATGAAACACTTGTCAAAATCATGAACCGTGCAAGAAAACTAGTTTTGTTTGAAGAGGACGACACTGCCGCTCCAACCTTTAAAATGGACCGGAACGGCAACCTCGAAAAAATGGCAGAATAACAAAAAGTGCTCCCCATCTGCGGGAAGCACTTTTTTAAATGCCCAAAAATAGCATCACACTAAAAAGGACATTAATCAAAAAGACGAACATAAAAATATACCTGACTTGTCTCACCTGAAAATCACCAAATATAAAAAGATAAAGACCTGCGATGCCAAGTGTCAGTACAGGCTGAAGAAACGGCACCAAAAGCGAAATGCCGTAGCCGGCTCCCATGATGACAGGAAGCCATAGTAAATAGAGGTAACCGCCGTTTTTGGATTTCACCAGAACCCTTCCTTTCTTTTTACGAAAACACCTTTTCATTCCGCTCAATCATCCGCGTCATGTTTTTCTCAAATTCCAGTTGTTCTTCTGCGTTCAGTCCTGACGCTGCCAGCTGATCACTGAGCTTTTGAAGCTCTTCTAGTAAAAGACGCATAAGAAGCGCGCAATCAATTGGTTCTCCAGTTAATTCTGATAAAGACGCCATCGTATCTGGCTGTATATCAGGAAATACGGCCTTCACTTCTTCTCGTTTGTCTTTTAAGGCGGCGTCATAAAAACGGCGGATCAAGTCGGCACGTTCCCGCCCGCTTCCATCTGCACACAAATAAATTTGCACAGCGACTCCACCGCGTAATCTACGCTGAGAAATGCCTGCAAATTTCTTTCCATTGATGCTTAGATCGTAGCTGCCCGGACAATAAGAGCCGACAATCTCATAAGCTTCAATGTTCACCTCATACTTAGACAGCATCCGGCGGACCAATTCCACCATCGCATCATACCCGCGGTCAATATCAATGCCCTTCTTTTGTTCTGCAAAGATTAATGACACATTCAAGACACCTTCATCCAGCACCACAGCAAGGCCGCCTGAATTGCGTACAATGACGCGATAGCCCTCTTCCTCAAGCAGTTTCACGCCATCTTGCAGAAATGGAAGTCTTGTATCCTGAATCCCAAGCACAATCGTATTGTGATGTACCCAAGAACGCGCTGTCGCTGGTGAGAGACCCTTCCCAACCGACGCACAAAGCGTATCATCCATCGCAAAGGATTGCTTCGGGTCCACATAAAGACCGAGGCTCGATTGATCTATGATTCGCCATTTCGGCTGTGTCAGTAACTCAATAGGTTCATTTTTCATGTCCTGCATATCCTCTCGTTCATAAACTGTGTTTATTATAACATGGGGGGAGAATGAGAGAGAAAAAAGCTCTATGACAAGGAACGTCACAGAGTTTTTCAACTGGATGCTTTGGTTTTCTTGTTCTTCCTTTTTGCGATGAAATAAACAGCTGCAATCAAAACGACAGGAATCCCAACCACGAGGCATGCAGCGATCAATGTGTTCCACGGCAAATCGATCATCTCCTTAATAGACTAAACTTCTATGTAACAGCCCTCACTGACCCAACTCAACAAGTCTTCAGCCACCAATTCCGCATGCTGAGGGTCTATCACACCAGCATCGACAATCCACACTGTTTTCTCCTCTTCTTCCTGCCGCATAAGAAATACTTGCCCGCCGCCATCGTCACCAATGGCTACATAGCAGCTGGCATAATGATGAACTTCCCACGTTGCATTGCGTTCCACTATGTCCTCAGTTCCGTATAGAAGCAGGTCGCCTCCAATGGAACATCCATTTGATTGTTTTAGTAAGGTCTTATAGACATAGGGGAAAATCAAATTTAGTTCAGCTTCTGCCTCTTTGATATGTATCTCACTTGCTGGCTCTTTCATGTTCAGATTTTGGATTTGAAATAGATTGATCATTTTTGAAAGCCTCCTATATTTTAAGCAGCTAATTTTTTCATGACACTTTTATACATCCGAAGGAGCAACTTTAATATGAAATAGAAAATAGCCACATCGAGTATAAAACCTAACCACAGAAATTCAAAGGCATGATGTGAGTGTAGAACTAGCCAATCAATGGGGAAACCTCGATATTCGGCATCTGAGAATGAAACTCCTCTCATCAAAGCTGTCCCAATGACAAGAAGAAAACCTGATACTTAATAGCCAGTTAAATGTTTTTTTGTTTTTGTGTTGTTTATGTTCCATATGCATTCCTTTCCCTGTTTTACTACCTACTACAAAACTTGATATTTCCTTATTCCTCTAGATATCAGACCTATTTTACCTTTTTCTAGAACAATAGACAGCAGTTCTATCTATGACAACAGTTCTTTATTTATTGCCATGCAAAATGATATTATTCGCGTAAAGTAGTTGATTAAAATAAAGTAAAAAACCTTGAAAAGCAAGTCATAGCCATTCAAGGTCAATTGATTTTCACTATTTATTCCGATTAAGTCTAATCCTCAATTAAATCTAGATAATATTCATTATTATTGAGAAACTTTTTGAAAAAATCCTCTAACGATTCAGCTATTTGAGTATCAAAATAATATACTGGATTATTAACTAATTTTAAATCTAATGAAATATAAATACCTTCGTTTACTTCAAAAAAAATAAGTTTATTTTCATCATCAAAAAGTCCATCTAAATCTGGATCAAATTCAAAAACACCTTCTCTTAATCTAATATCTGCTACTGTCCCTGGTCCCATAATTCTATTTATTGAGTTAGCACTTTGACCTTTAATAAAACCATAGCCAATTTCTAAATATAATTGTCTTAAATCATTTGGAAAACTTATGTCCATTCTTTGTTCAGCTTTTAAAATGTCATCTTCAGATACCTTATAAGTTTTATTTTCTAGTTCATTAATAAATTTAAAATTAGCCATATGCTATTTTACCTCCTTGGAAATAGTTTACCTGATGGAGCTCCCTTTCCATGTATCCCTGATTGATGTTCGTTAGGATATTTAGCCGGATGAATATTCCACCACTCATGGGCGCCACCAAAGTTGTTCTCTATGATATGATGAGCATCATACGGTTGACCAACCCTCCGAGCAACCTCTCCATTCTTATCAAGTACTTCTTCTGTATATCTTGGCCACTTTTGTTTGGTTTTTTCTTCCCACTCTGCAATTAATTTATCTTTCAAGCTCGATGTAAATTTGCTTCTATGCTTAGCAGTCTCTTTTGGTGTCAATTTTTCATAGTTTTTGTTTCTTAAGGCTTCTTTAATAAGATGAATTTGATCTTTATTAACCTTACGTCCAGTTTTAGCCTCTATATCCCTAAGATAAGCTTTTGCTAAATCCTTATTAAGTTCACCCGCACCTTTAGCAGTCTTCTCAACCCTCTTTACCACATTCTTCCCTTGATCAATCTTAAAGACATATTTCCCGCCTTTAATGATTTTCATAAATGGGATGATAGAGGCTGCGGATAGGGCTTGATCTGTGCTACTAATATTTTCGCTAGTTTCTGGGTCTTTACCAATAACCGCTCGGTATCCGTCATAGATGCCGCTGTATTCTAAAATGATGTTTTCGGCGGTTGAGACGACTTCACCGTCTAGTATGCGTTTGGCATTTCCGTGGCTGCGGCTTTCTGGGATGTTGTCGACTTCTTCTATTCTTACTTCGTCGTTTGCGATATACGTTCGAATGATTTGTTTATTGGCATAAACGGTGTATCTCCCGCCTATAAAATCAATGTCCGACGGATCTGTGATTACTTCATCAGCGATGTCGAATTCTTTTAGCTTTTTGATGCCTTTTACGTTATATAGTTTACCATTTACAACCCTGATGTCTCTAAGAATCTTACTTTTCCCGCTCACAACTTCTTTTTGTAATGTCGTAAGCCATGGATCGTTTGCTTTGACTTGCTTGTTGACGTTTCGGAGGGTGTCTCTATGAACCACCGTCCTCACATTTGCCTGTTCTTTCTCACCCAATTTCTTCAGCATGATCATCATCGGATTGTCTTTCGGGTTGTCTATTTTGTCATTCAATCCACTGATCGTGCTTCTTACTTTTTCTTCTTTTGTGTCTTTGAAAATAGATCCCTTTTGATAGCTGGTGATCTCGATTTTTGGGCCGGTGAACATGGTGCTTAAGGTGTTTATGTATTGTTTCATTGTTTGCAATGCACTTGTTGTTTCATTCATAGCACTTGTTTGTTCTCTGTCAAAGGCATGGAGCAGTCCAATGGTTCTGGATGTCTCAAGCCACGCTTTTTGAGAGCTCTGTTGAAACGCAGACTCGTCTACATGAGGCAAGTGAACGATATGACTGACCCTGCCGATCGCCTGGCTTACATCTGATACGATGTCAGAAATCGCTCGCTCCGCTTTTTTTAAACCTGAATCAAGTTCGTGTTCAATAAATGTTTGTGAAATAAAACCGTGTTGATTTGATTCAAGGGCATGAAGTGCCTGCTTTGTTTTTTTGAGCGCAGAACTGTATTCCTCAATGACAACCTGAAAGAATTGCAAGAAAGGAATATGGCATTCTGTATAAAATGCTCGAATGGCTTGCCCTGCCTCTCCCTTTAGTGCATCATCAAGTGAGATGATGTGGTCGATTTGTTTTTCTAGTGAGCTGATGTTTTGTGATTGCTGCTTTAACGAATTCAGTGTTTGGTCAATTCCATTGATTAGCGCAAAGGCGTCAAGGGTTTTCATTCCGTTCTCCTTTATTTTCTTTTATGACTAGAAGCAAGCGATTTGTCCGTTTCAATCATGGTGCTAACGGCTTGTTCTGTTTGTACAAGCTGTTTCTGAAGTATCTCTATATAGGATGTACTTAGTTCATTCAATTGCTGGTTGATCTTTTCTATCTGTTCTGTGGTGGAGAGCTCATTTTTCCCTTTGATAGTTTTTGGAAGTGTTGAATGGACATGAGCGCCTGCTTGTTTTACATTTTTTAATGCTTTTTTCGCCTCACTGGCATCTATTTTAATTTCTTTGCTCATTTTATTTTCCTCGTTTTTCTTCCAGTTGTTTTTGCTTCTCTTTTTCTATCTTTCTTTCAACTGTATGAATATCACGTTCTAATGAATGGATATCTGCTGTCAAGTCATTGATTTTTTCATCAATTCGATTCAATAGATTGGTGAGCTGTGCATCCTTTATCTCTTGACTAACCGATTTCATCTCTTCCCTAAGGCTATCAAACGTATCTGCCAAGTGGCCAAACCATGTATGTGAAGTAAGGTCTGGACGCGTGATGTTCTTGCTCGCATCTGACAAGGCCATTTTTGCCTCTTTCACTTCTTTTCGACATATGCTCAGTTCTATGATTTGTTCTTTTTTTATGGATATGTCTGCCTTTAACGAATACAAGGTTGTTGTATAACCGATGATAGCTCCAGACACCGTCAAACACCTCTATTCCTCAAATAGTCCTCCGTTATGTTACCATTTCCTAGCACAAGAGGCATATGATTGAAAACGAATTCACTAAAAAATGAATCATAGGTATTGGGTTTTTATACCTATTTCACACGCGCAAAAAAAGCTAGCTTCGTGTGAAAACGAAACTAGCTTTTTTGATCGTTACTATTATCGTGCTTGAGCTGCTGTGATAAGCGCAAGGTTGTAAACGTCTTCGGCATTACAGCCTCTTGAAAGATCGTTTACTGGCTGGTTTAAGCCTTGTAAGATTGGACCTACAGCTTCAAAGTTACCTAAGCGCTGTGCAATTTTGTAGCCGATGTTTCCAGCTTCTAGGCTAGGAAAAACAAATACGCTCGCATCACCTTTGATGACGGAATCTGGCGCTTTTTTCGCTGCTACTGAAGGAACGAAAGCTGCATCGAATTGAAATTCTCCATCAAGTACAAGCTCAGGTGCCTTTTCTTTTGCAATGCGAACTGCTTCAGATACTTTTTCTGTTTCGTCTGATTTTGCTGAGCCTTTTGTAGAGAAGCTAAGCATTGCCACACGTGGTTCGATGTCAAACATTTTGGCTGTGTTTGCACTTTCGATCGCAATTTCAGCTAGATCTTGGCTGTCTGGTGCAATGTTGATCGCACAATCAGCAAACACATATTGCTCTTCGCCGCGAGCCATGATGAAGACGCCAGATGTTTTCTTTACGCCTTCTTTTGTTTTAATGATTTGAAGTGCTGGGCGCACTGTGTCAGCAGTTGAGTGTGCTGCACCGCTCACAAGTCCGTCTGCAAGACCTTTGTACACAAGCATTGTACCGAAGTAGTTTTCATCTAGTAATGCTTTTCTTGCCTGCTCTTCTGTTGCTTTGCCTTTACGTCTTTCTACGAAAGCTTGTACAAGCTCTTCAAAACCTTCATATGTATGAGGATCATACACGTCAACACCATCAAGTGTAAGACCTAATTCTTTTGCTTTTGCTTCAACTTCTTGTTTTTTACCTACAACAATTGGCTGCAATACTTTGCCATCTGCTAGTTTTTGAACGGCTGTTAGAATGCGTTCGTCCATTCCCTCAGGAAAAACGATCTTTACTCCTTTACCTGCAACCTTTTCCTGAACTGTTGAAAAAATATCTGCCACTTATATACCCTCCTTGATTTTACAAAAAAAGCGTTCTCTTTTAAGCATACTCTTCTTCTACATAAATTCAAACTACCAACTTACATTATAGCGCTTACAAATTAAATTCTTATTTTTCAAACTAATTTAATCAATTTCCATAAAAGCTGTTTTCGTCGTTCAAGTTTTGATCACATCTTCATTTGGACAAACTATGTTATAGTTGGAACAGATGGAAAACTGTAAATAGGAGTGAAATAAATGAGCGAACAACATACAACCAATGAAGCAGCTCAAACACTAGACGGCTGGTATGCACTGCATGATTTTAGAACCTTTGACTGGACAGCTTGGAAGCTGCTGACAAGTGATGAGCGCCAAGCGATTCTTCATGAGTTCACAGGTCTATTAGAAAAATGGAAAACAGCTGAGCACGATAAGGCTGGAAGCCAAACAATCTATAGTATTGTCGGCCAAAAAGCAGATATTATGCTCATGATTTTGCGTCCAACCATGGAAGAACTGGGTGAAATTGAACTTGAATTCAATAAAACACGACTAGCAGAGTTTACAATCCCAGCTTATTCGTACGTTTCAGTTGTGGAACTCAGCAACTACTTAGCTGGAGGCGGAGATGGCGGAGATCCTTACGAGAACCCGCATGTACGTGCGCGTCTATACCCAGAGCTCCCTTCTTCTCAATACGTGTGCTTCTATCCAATGGATAAAAGACGTTCTGGCAATGACAACTGGTACATGCTCTCCATGGATGAGCGTAAATCACTCATGAGAAGCCACGGCTTAATTGGCCGGAGCTATGCTGGGAAAGTAAAGCAGATCATTACAGGCTCCGTCGGTTTTGATGATTATGAGTGGGGCGTCACTCTTTTCGCTGACGATGTGCTTCAATTTAAAAAATTGGTTTATGAAATGCGCTTTGATGAAGTCAGTGCACGCTACGGCGAATTTGGTTCCTTCTTTGTCGGAAACCGATTAGCAAACGAGCAGCTGGCGTCTTATTTTCATGTATGATAAACTCTTAAGGCTTCGGATCTTTCCGAAGCCTTTTTATGTATTTTTTTTTAGAAAGGTGATCACATCATGAAAAACTTCCCCATCGCTATTTTCGCTTTAACGCTCGGTGCGTTTTCGATTGGCATGACTGAATTTGTCATTATGGGACTTTTGCCAAACGTCGCAAATGATCTCCATGTATCTATTTCTGCTTCAGGGCAGCTGATTACTGGATATGCACTTGGTGTCGCAGTTGGCGGACCTATTATAACATTATCAACTGGGAAAATGTCGAGGAAACGTCTTCTCATTCTATTAATGATCCTGTTCGTGGCGGGAAATGCTGTTGCCGCTGTATCGACCACTTACGGTCTATTAATGGCCTCACGTATTTTGACGTCATTTGCTCATGGAACCTTCTTTGGCGTCGGAGCCATAATGGCTGCGCGGCTTGTGCCTAAGGAGAAAAGTGCAAGTGCGATCAGCTTCATGTTTACAGGACTGACGGTCGCCAATGTACTGGGTGTGCCGTTTGGTACCTTCATCGGAAATCAATTTGGCTGGCGTATGTCGTTTCTTGTCATTGCCGTCATTGGTCTCATTTCCTTAATCGGTATCATCAGCTTAGTACCCAATCAATCGAAGGAAGAAGTACTGGATATTCGAAATGAAGTGTCTGTTTTGAAAAAGCCACAGGTACTCGTTTCTTTTGCAATGACGATCTTTGGTTTTGCAGGTGTGTTTACCGCCTTTACGTATATCAGCCCGATCCTGCTGCAAGTGACTGGTTTTCAGGAAAATGGGGTGACGCTCATCCTTGTTCTCTTCGGGCTTGGGGTCACTATTGGAAATTTAGTTGGCGGAAAGCTTGCCGATTGGAAGCTGATGCCGAGTATTATGGTGACACTGATCCTGCTGATGGCTGTCCTGTTATTGTTTACAATCACTTCCGAATTCAAAGTACCTGCTGTGCTGACCATTTTTGTTTGGGGAATCATTTCATTTATTCTTGTTCCTACCTTGCAATACCGCACGATGAACATGGCACATGAAGCACCGACACTCGCATCGACGCTTAGTCATTCTGCCTTTAATATTGGGAATGCTGGCGGTGCAGCGCTTGGCGGTCTCGCCATCGAACTTACACATTTACAGCTTGTACCGTTATTTGCTGCAGCTGTAACCTTCATTGGGCTCATCATCACGATCATGAGCTATCAGTCAGATAGACGAACAAAAAGGACCTGAGTTAGGTCCTTTTAGCGTGCAGACAAATCCTCACATTCGTTGTCAGGTCCTTTTTTATTTCATCACGGTCATTTCTGGCTCTTCTATTTGTTTCACACGTTCCTGTACTGGATGAGAAAAGGCGTGCTCGGACAAGACGATATGAGATACGGTTTTTGTAAACCCAGACACTGCCTGAATAAAGGCTTCAATTTCTTCAAGAGAAGCGACTGACAGCTTAATGAAAAAGCATGACTGTCCTGCCACTCGATAAGCAAAAAAAGCGCGTGGGTGCTGATTCATAAAAGCCACAAAACGTTGATACTCCCCGTTTAGCACTGTGACTTCCAGCAGGCAGTCAATCATAAGCCCTAATTTTTTATAATTGACCTGAACCGAATACCCTTCGATAATCCCTGCATCCTCTAATTTACGCACTCTTTCTGCTACCGCAGGTGCGGATAAATTGACTCGTTTGGACAATTCCCTCATAGACAAGCGGGCATCTTCTTTCAATTCATTTAAAATATGCACATCAACATCGGTGATTTTCATTCGTACCTCTCCTATCCGAAAGTCGTTCCATTTGAAAAGTATTTTATGATAATACTTATGATTCGAAATGTAAAATAAAACTAAATAATGGTAGAATTTATTTTAACGGAATTGAATGAAAAAGCAAGTATGGAGGGATCACCTGATGAAAGAATCTTTAGACAGCAAGGCTTCTAAAACGTTTCCCATCACACTTGCCATCGCGCTCACACTTGGCGTCTTTGCGGCGGGATCGGAAGAACTGGTGATTTCACCACTGCTGCCTGATTTATCAAACTCCTTTCAGCACTCTCTTGATATTCTCGCCCTTTCCATCAGCATTTATGGGTTAGCTGTGCTGGTTGGAGCCCCGCTGCTCGTTCCTTTAGGGGACCGGTATTCAAGGGAACTGTGTTTGATCATCGGGCTTTCTTTCTTTTTGATTGGAACCGTGATGTGTGCGGCTGCCCCGAATTTGGCAGTGTTTTTTGCTGGCCGTGCCATTTCTGGGCTGGCGACCGGTGTATTTGTGCCAACAGCCTATGCTCTTGTAGGCGACCGGGTTCCTTACGAATATCGAGGCAAGGTGATGGGACTCATTGTGTCGAGCTGGTCTCTTTCTCTTGTCCTTGGTGTACCAATTGGCGCCTTTATCGGTCAGAGTTTGAACTGGCGCTGGACATTTTGGATCTTCGCCATCATGAGTCTCGTTGTCCTGCTGCTCGTCATCCTTGAATCACGCAAACAAACCGCCACAGCGAATACAGGAACACCTCAAGCTAGGGAGAAAACTGGCTCTTTATGGGGAGCTTTGAAAATTGATCGTGTCCCCGCCTATTTGACCGTGACATTTTGTAATATGCTTGGATTTTATGGCATGTACTCGTTCTTAGGAGCTTATCTGCAAAGTTTGTTTTCTGGAGGACAATCGACGGCAGGACTTCTGATCATGGCTTACGGCGTCGGTTTTTCCATGAGTGTATTTACAGGAAAATTAGCTGACTGGTTTGGCAAAACTCGTTCTCTTTTCTTAGTGCTGGGCGGCATTACGCTCGTTCTCGCCTTACTTCCTTATGCTCCTTTCTCATGGACATTGCTGATTTTTGCCCTATTTATTTGGGGTGCCATGCAAAGTTTATCCGTCACGCTTTTGAGCACTGTTCTAAGTGACTGCTCCCAAACCCACCGAGGCAAAGTGATGGCTTTTTACAGTCTTGCGTCCAACCTTGCCGTTATGCTTGGTTCCGCTCTTATGGGACCTGTCTATGTCCATTTCGGCTATCATACGGTAGGGCTTGTATGTGCACTCATTACGCTTGTTGGTTTTCTCATTAGCTTCGCCAGCTATAAACGTGAACGAACCTTACAGCAGAAACATAAAAACACATTTGAAACGTAAGCTCAATTCACTGCACATCTAGGTATGTGCAGTTTTTTAGATCAATTTTTAATATCATCATAAAATACATTTTTTATAAATTTTGTTGACAATTGCCAATTTTATTTTTTATAATCTAGTAAAAATTTGAAAAAGATTGGATGGTAAACATGATCTTAAAGAATGATGTTTTTCATTTCAAAGAAGAGCCCATCGTTTCACCTAAGATGTTTACAGTCAATACACTAGGCCCTGAGGGGACAAGCAGTGAATATGCAGCAAAACATTTCATCTCTCATTCCACCACTACACTCGGCACTCATACGAAACTATCCCTTTACGACACGTTCGAAACTTGCATTGAACATACTCTCTCTAACGCACTCCAATACACTCTCGTTCCACACGCATACGAAGGAATCAAACACTTCTACATGAGACCTGACCTGCAGCTTTTACAAATTTTCAGATGTGACACACCCATGTATGGTTTGGCTGTCAGACCAGATTTCCCATTTCAAGAACAAATGCTCCACCATTTAAAAATTGTCTCTCACCCTGCACCTGTCAATTTGATTCAATATTTCATTCACCAAAATGCTGAATTTGAGCTGGTCAATTCTACAAGTACTGCCGCACAAAAAGTAAGAGACGGCGAATTTGATTTCGCTTTAACTAATGAGGTAGCCAGAGCCACATACGGCCTCACCTTCATTCGAACGTTTAAAAGCATCCCAATGAGCTGGTCCATATTCGGAAAAGGAGAGATATAATATGCAAACTGAACAAAAGACGCAAGAACGATATTTTCCTCAAGCCAAAAAAGTAGAATGGGAGAATGGTGTCACACAATATTCCACGGTCAGAGGTGATACGGAAGTGTTAATTTCATACGTCCCTCCTCACACGATCATAGAACCTCACGAGCATCCCGAAGCACAAATCGGCATCGTATTAAAAGGCGAGCTTCAAATGACGGTCGGCCCATCGACCCAATTGCTCACCCCTTTAGAATCAGCCTATATCGCACCACCTTTTGTCCCTCACGGCGCATCTAACCTGACAGATGAGGAAGCGATCGCCATTGATATTAAGAGATTAAAAGATGGTGAGGAATATACGGCCCCTCCTACTTATTTCTTAGATATTTTCAAAACACGGGATTTACTCCCTGGCATGGAAGTCACCTTTTTTGTTGAGGATTGGATGGAGCTCATGATTGCCAACATTCCTGGAAATGGCGGTGAAATGCCTTTTCATAAACACCGCAATGAACAAATCGGCATTTGCATCAGCGGAGGTTATGATATGACCATTGAAGGCTTTACAGAGAAAATGGAATTTGGCACCACTTATTTCTGTGATCCAAAGGAAGATCATGGTGCGATAAATCCAAAGCCGGAAGCATCAAAGTCTATTAATCTCTTCTTCCCTCCCCGCTATAATCGGTTGAAGCCAAAAGCGTCTAAGGTGAAGAAATGAACCTCGACGGAAAAGTCGTCCTGATTACAGGAGGTGCATCAGGGATTGGGCTTGCCGCAGTCAAGCTTTTCCTTGAGCATGGAGCAAAAGTAGCAGTGGCTGATATCAATGAACAGAGCGGCAAACAATTCGTCGAATCATTGCCGCACGAGCATCTTGCGTTTTTCAAAACAGATATTACGAATGAGTCTGACTGTCAAAAAACCGTTCAGTTCGTGCTGAACCGTTTTGGAACAATTGATGTTTTGATTAACAATGCAGGCATCGAAATTGTCTCCCCCGTTCACGAGATGACGCTGGAGGATTGGAACCACATTGTACAGGTCAACCTGACGGGTGTATTTCTTATGAGTAAGCATGCATTGCCGCATATGCTTGAAAAGAAAAGCGGAAGTATTATCAATACAGGATCTGTCGGGGGTCTTGTCGGCTGGCCTGACATCCCTGCCTATAACGCAACAAAGGGCGGTGTCATCCAGCTAACCAAATCCATGGCGGTCGACTATGCCGCCCATCAAATCAGGGTGAACTGTATCGCCCCGGGCATTATTGATACGCCATTAAATGAAAAATCCTTTTTAGACAATCATTCAGAAAGTCTTGAGGTTGTCAAAAAAGAAAAAGCAAAGGTGAACCCATTACTTCGTCTCGGAAAACCCGAAGAAATTGCGGGCGTCATGCTGTTTCTCGCCTCTGATCTATCCAGTTATATGACTGGAAGTGTTGTCACAGCAGATGGCGGTTACACCGCTAGATAAAAAGGAGTGCTTTCATTGAGTAAAAAAACCGTACTTGTCATTGCTGATCTGGGAGGATGCCCGCCCCATATGTTTTACGAAAGCGTGGCTGCATCGTATCATATCGTTTCTTATATCCCGAGACCCTTTGCTATTACAAAGGGACACGCTGAGCTAATCGAAAAATACTCCATTGCCGTCATCAAAGATCGAGATTATTTTGACACAAACCCTTCTTTTGAACACCCAGATTCTATTTACTGGGCACATGACGATTATCTGAAATCCGAGGAAGAGGTGGTGGACGACCTAGTTCGTGTGGCTTCCTTTTTCAAAGCGGATGCGATCACCACCAATAATGAATTATTCATTGCACCAATGGCAAAAGCCGCTGAGCGTCTTGGACTGCGCGGCGCTGGGGTAAAGGCAGCTGAATTAGCGCGTGATAAAAGTCAAATGAGGGCTGCATTCAACGCGGCTGGGGTCAAAGCAGTAAAAACTCAGCCTGTCACTACTTTAGCTGATTTCCAGCAAGCCATTGAACATATCGGGACACCGCTTATTTTAAAGCCTACATATTTAGCAAGCTCCATTGGCGTGACCCTTTTTCATGACCGAGCCGGCAGTGATGATCTCTTTTTAAACGTACAATCCTATTTGCAAACCATTCCCGTTCCAAACGCTGTGACGTATGAAGCTCCGTTTGTCGCTGAAACATACTTAGAGGGTGCTTACGAGGATTGGTATCAAGAGGACGGCTACGCTGATTATGTCAGTGTTGAAGGGTTAGTCGTTGAGGGTGAATATATCCCTTTTGTCATTCATGATAAGACCCCTCAAATCGGTTTTACAGAAACGGCTCATATTACTCCGTCGATCCTAGACAATGAAGCCCAGCAACTCATCATTGAGGCAGCAAAGAAGGCAAATGAAGGGCTAGGTCTTGAAAACTGTGCCACTCATACAGAAATCAAGCTCATGAAAAATCGAGAAACCGGATTAATCGAATCAGCAGCTAGATTTGCTGGCTGGAATATGATTCCGAATATCAAAAAGGTCTTTGGGGTAGATATGGCCAAGCTGCTGATTGATGTATTGGTCGATGGAAAAAAGGCTGATTTGCCAAAAGAACTGCTTTCTGGACATACGCATTATTTAGCAGACTGTCATTTATACCCTCAGCATTTCAAAGAGAGCGGACACATTCCGCCTGAGGTCACACACATCACCATTGATCATGTGCATATTCAGCAGGACACTTTGGTTGGAGATACTGTCATCATCAGTGAATCCGTCCCACCTAAAGGGACCTTTGTGGACCTATCTTTATTTGAAGCATTTAATGGCATCGTGTCTCTTGAATTAAAAGGCTCGTCTTCTCAGGATGTTGCCGCATCCATCCGTAACATTCAGAAGCAGGCAGCCATTCAGTTAATGGATGAACTAGTGAAGGGATAGAAAGAGAGGGTAACGTGGTGAAGATCTTACCATCTAACATGATTGAACGGCTGCCAGAACAAAAATTTGGAACCGTATTTGAGAAAATTGCACATAAAACACAAAACGGAGCGAACATTGTGAACCTTGGTCAGGGAAATCCCGATCTTCCTACTCCTGCCCATATTGTGAGCGCCCTTCAAGAGGCAGCAGGCACTTTGCAATTTCAGCAATATGCTCCTTTTAGAGGCTTTGACTTTTTCAAGCAAGCCATTGCAGATTTCTACAGAAAGGAATTCGGCATTGAGGTTGACCCGCAGAAGGAGATTGCCCTTTTCAATGGGGGAAAAACAGGCCTTTATGTGATGAGTCAGTGCCTGCTTGATCCAGGGGACATTGCCCTTGTCCCCGATCCTGGATACCCAGAATATCATTCAGGCATCTTGATGGCGGACGCAAAGCCATACTGCATCCGACTGGAAGAGGAAAATGGCTATTTGCCGAATTTCCCGTCAATTGATCCAGACGTGTTAAAAAAGGCAAAGGTTCTTTTCTTAAATTATCCGAATAACCCTACAGGTGCTGTGGCAAGTGAAGCATTTTTTGAAGAGGCTGCGGAATTTGCCTCAGCTCACGGTCTGCATGTGATTCATGATTTTGCCTATGGTTCATTTCATTATGAGCAAAAACCAGTAAGCTTTCTAAAGGCACCTCTTGGAAAAAAAGTAGGCGTGGAATTATATTCTTTATCCAAAACATTCAATATGGCAGGATGGAGAGTCGCTTTTGCTGTAGGGAATGAGGACATCATTCATGCCATAAACGCCTTCCAAGATCATGTGTTTGTCAGTATGTATGGCGGATTTCAACAAGCCGCCACCATTGCCTTACAAAGTGATGACTGTCATATTCAATCCTTGAAAGAAGTCTACCTTGAACGAATGAATTTCTTCATCCGTCAAGCGGAGAAGCAGCTTGGATGGACCATTGAACGTCCAGCCGGCGCCTTTTATTTATGGGCTTCGATCCCTGATGATTTCGAGGATTCTCATGCTTTTGCCGACTATTTACTCGAGCATGCAGATGTCGTCGTGACGCCTGGGGGTGTATTTGGAGCACATGGAAGACGTCATGTCCGCATCTCAATGGTGGCGCCAATTGAACAGCTTGCCCTTTTTATCAATCGGCTCCATATACTGCCGATTCGCTTTCATCAAAAAACCCGCATATAGCGGGTTTTTCATATTTATATACTTTTCATCGAACCACCATCGACAGATATTTGCTGTCCGGTGACATAGGAGGCTTCCTCTGATGCGATAAAAGCGGCTAATGAAGCCATTTCACTCGCTGAACCTACTCTTTGCATCGGGATTCCTGACGCAACAGCTTTTACAGCTTCTTCGCGTGATAATGACTGTTGACGCATCATGTTTCCGATAAATTGTTCATACCGATCTGTAGCAATAAATCCTGGGTTTAAACAATTCACTGTGATTCCTGAGGGCGCAAGCTGTGTGGCTGCATTTTTACTAGCATTGATAATCGCTGCATTCATCATACTGTTCGTAAACATTTGGTCACCAGGTTCCTTCCAGAGGTTCCCGACAATTTGAATGATCCGGCCGTATTCATGTCTTTTCATCATCGCTGCCGCACGTTTCATCGTATCAATGTACGCAATGGCTTTCTGAGAAAATGCTGCCAGCATCTGCTCACTTTCACATGAATCAAAAGTATCTGGCTTCCCTCCTGGAATGTTATTAATCAACACATCCAGTCTGCCAAACTCGTTTTCTATTGCCGCAAAGGCCTCAGCCCGCACTCCTTCATGGGACATATCTCCACAGAAAAGAGACACCGGCTCTTTTGTTTCTGCCATACGCCCAATGTGCTGCTGCGCATCTTCTAGTGAGGATTGATTTCTAGAATTGATGATGACTTTTACATGGTCCTGGGCGGCAAGCTTTATGGCGATTGCCTTTCCAATCCCTGTACTTGCCCCTGTGACAAATGCAATTCTTTTAGACAAACTCATCCACATCCCTTTTCTACTCAACTTAGTAAACATACATAAAATGACACATATAGAATGTATTTCAACAAAAAAAGACCTTTCTCCTGCGAAAGGCCTCTGTTCTTTATTTAAATGTCGTTTCCCAATTAAATCCGATCGTCTCGTCATTCCATGCGATTCTCTTTTCATCTGGGTTTTTCGGGTCATAAGACTCTGTCGTGAAATACACAATTTGCAGCGGCGTCTCGCCTAGTACCCGGTAGCCATGTGCGACACCCTTTGGGATGAGGAGCAGCATTGGATTGTCTTCCCCCATATAATACACGTCGGTTTGACCCTTTGTAGGAGAATCCTCACGCAAATCGTATAAAACGACTTGGGCATGACCTGCTGGGAAAAACCAAACATCGTCTTGCTTTTCATGATAATGAAAGGCTTTGATCACTCCTGGAAAGCTTTTCGACCACGATGCCTGCCCAAAGCGTTTCAGCATCGGCTCATCATCTCGAATGAGCTCTGCAAAAAAGCCGCGATCATCACAATGTTTCATGAGTTTTTTCGTTTGTACACCATCAATCATGCTGATGCCATCTCCCTTCTTTCTGCAAATATTCGTGAAGTGCATCCTTCCAATGTCTTGGTTGCCAGCCTGTGGCTTCAATCGCTTGAAGGTCTAACACAGAATAGGCTGGACGAGGCGTTTGGAAGCCGTACTCTTCCGTGGAAATTGGCTCAATGGTTGTAGACAGGCCGCTTTTTGCGACAATTTCTGACGCAAAGTCAAACCAGGAACAGCTGTCTCGGTTACTGACATGATAAATCCCTGCTTTTTGATCAAACAAATGAATGATCGCCTCTGCGACATCCTTTGTATAAGTAGGTGATCCTACTTGATCGTTCACGATGCGCAAATGATCCTTTGTTTCTGCGAGCCTAAGAATGGTATTCACAAAGTTATGTCCCTCATGTCCGTATAGCCACGATGTACGGATGATTTTCACTTCGTCTGACACGAGATGAATCAATTCCTCACCAAGCTTTTTACTTTTTCCATAAATGGTTTGAGGATCTGCTTGTGCATCGACTTGGTAAGGGCTGTCTGTTTGCCCGTCAAATACATAATCTGTACTGACATGTAACACATCAGCCCCCACGTTCTTTGCCTCCAGCGCTGTATAATAGGCGCCAATGCCATTGACAAGATACGCCTTTTCCGTTTCTGTTTCACATTGATCAACAGATGTATATGCTGCTGCACTGACAACAATATCAGGCTGAAAGTGTCTCATTGCGTGTCTGACTGCTTGCTGGTCTGCGATATTGAGCATACTCCTCGTTAAGGCAATGACGGTGATATCTTTTTCCTTGAGCTGTCTGCTCAATTCTTTCCCTAGTTGCCCGCCTGCACCGGTGATTAAAACTTTCATCCGTCACCCTTCTTCGCCCTGATCAAATTTGGCACAATACCAATTGATCGTTTTTTCAATACCTGCTTCAAATGACGTCTCCTGCGTCCAGCCGAGCTCCCGTTTCAGCTTACTGGCATTAATGGCATACCGTCTGTCATGCCCTTTTCGATCTTGAACAAACGCAATACGGTCATGACTGATCCCGAGCTGCGTCAGAATGGTCTGGGTCAAATCGAGATTCGTTTTCTCGTTGCCGCCGCCAATATTGTACACCTGCCCAGCTGTTCCGTTTTCAAGGACCCGCTTTACAGCTCTCGCATGATCCTCTACATACAGCCAATCGCGAATCTGCTGGCCGTCTCCATAAATCGGGATCTTTTCACCATTGATCGCTTTTCTAATAATAGTCGGTATTAATTTTTCTTCATGCTGATACGGTCCGTAGTTGTTGCTGCATCGTGTGATCATCGCGGGTAATTGGTGAGTGTGGATATAAGATTTCACAAGCAGATCTGAACTCGCCTTGCTTGCTGAATAAGGATTATTCGGTGAAAGTGGTGTTAGTTCTGTGAAAGCAGGATCATCCAGCTCCAAATCTCCATATACTTCGTCTGTTGAAATATGAATGAGTTTTTTCGCCTTTCCTTTTAAGACTGCCTCCAGCATACGATAGGTGCCGAGCACATTGGTTTGAATAAAGGGCTCAGCCGATTCAATACTGCGATCAACATGGGATTCCGCTGCAAAATGAATGATGGCATCATAGACTTCATCAAATGCTTGATCCAACTCATGCTGAAGGGTGATATCCCCTTGAATAAAACGAAAATGAGACAGCTTTAATAATTCATCCATCTCCTCTGGATGACTGGCATATGTTAACTTGTCAAAAACAGTGAGCCGGACATCGGTTTCCTGAAGCAGCAGCTTCACAAAATTTAGTCCAATAAATCCCGCTCCGCCTGTAATTAAATAAGACTTCGTCATTCGTATCCCTCTTTTTTCTTCATCGTTTCAAACATTTTCGTAGATGCTTGGTGGAGAGATTCATGTGTTCCTGCATCAATCCACCACCCTTTTAACATATCATAGGTCAGCTGGCTATTTGAGATATAGAGATTGTTTACATCTGTAATCTCTAATTCGCCTCGATCTGACGGCGAGATTTTCTCTATATATTGAAAGACTTCTTGATCATAAAAATAGATGCCTGTGACGCAGTAAGATGAACGCGGATGCTCCGGTTTTTCCTCAATTGATAAAATCCGGTGGTGAGCGGCATCAATTTCTGCAATGCCAAACCGCTTTGGATCTGCCACTTCTTTCAACAGAACCTTCGCTCCGCTTTCTTGCTGCTGAAAGACTTCAACAAAAGGGCTTAGCGAATCCTCAAATACATTATCACCTAGCATCAGCACAAATTTCTCCTCTTCTACAAAGGGCTTTGCATAGGATAAACCGTCCGAAATTCCAGAAGCTTCAGGCTGTACCTGATAGACAATGTTCATCCCGAGTTCCTGATCGCCTTCAAGTAGCTTTTGAAACAGCGGGATTTGTTCTTCTTGTGATATGACCATCACATCTAAAATCCCTGCTTCTTTCAGTTTGAACAAAGACCAATAAATCATTGGATATGGACCAACCGGCAATAAATGTTTATTGAAAATCTTCGTTAAAGGTGCCAGTCGTGATCCCTTTCCTCCTGCTAAAATAACTCCCTTCACATCTACACATCCTTATGTTCTTTTTGGTGATGATTCATGAGGTGTATAAGAATGTTTTTCACTCGTTCGGTTCCTTTTCCATCAATGAGTGACCGTCCATTGAGATGAATGCTCCTGCGGAGAAAGTAACTGGCGGATAGTCTTCGAGCAGCACGCCATATATCCTTTTCATCCACAAGGTCACCTAATCCAAGATGGTGGCAGGCTCCCTTTTGCGCAAAACGAGTGGCTGTCACTGCTTGGTGGTCTACTTGCGAAAGGACAATGCTGGGCACCCCGATACAAACTGCCTCATATAACGTCATCCCGCCAGCAACAATCGCCAGATCGGCTTCTGCAAGACGGGCAGGTAATTGATCCGTATGGCGAATGAATTGAATATGCGCAGCCTCGATTTGTTCTTCGATGCGAGAGGCTTTTCCTGTAACCGCTAGAATGTGTAAATGGCCAGCTTCGAAGAGTGCTGATACAGCCTTTGATAACAATCCGCCTGGATCACTGCCTCCAAGGCTGATAACCACCTTTTTGCATTCTTTTCGAACCTCATATGTGTCTTTTAATCTGCTGATCTCGTGATCTAACAATAAATAAGGTGTTCCATAAAAATAGTCCGTTCCATTTACTTGCAGACGCTTTTCGTCCAGACCACCATAAATGCCGTTCACGACAGCATCAGCAAGCTGACAGGCTTCTGCTCTTTCTTCTTCAAATAAGACCAGCCTTGCAGAGCCGGAGGACGCTTTGATCGATCGAAGAAACTGGAGGTCACAATCAAGCACATCAATCAGCAGAAGATCAGGATTCAGCTCTTTTATGTCCTGCTCCATTTGAAGGAATACGTTTGGTTCCTGCACTAAATGAACGTGCCAAGCTGGATGCGAGAGCATTTCTACACAAATCTGTTCATTTGTATAGAAATATAAGTCGTTTCCTTCTTGAAACAATTCTTTTGCCAGCCGTCTCATTCTGGCGACATGCCCCATCCCTCTTAAAAAACCACCGTACACAACAATCATGATTTTTTTATTCATTCAGCATCCTTCTGTCTCACAAATTGATTCAACCGAACAATATCAGGATCTTGTTCACAAATGGAGATAAGCTCAGCCGTAGGCACAGCAATAGATCCACCAGCTTTCTCAAGTAAACGGGTGGCAAATACATAATCTTCTTCTGTATCAATCGTGAATCGATAAGCAGGATATGCGAGTTCTTTGGGCGGTGTGAATAATTGCAGTTGAAATCGCTCAGGATGCTTTCGGATATACAGAGTGACATGCTCACGCTCCGGCTGCGTAAGGGGAAAATTGTCGATTTCACGTAAAATTGATGCGTCGATCATTTCCCCGGAAATACCGAGTGGCGTTCCAGTCGTATACGTGTAATCAGCCTTCTTCTGTCTATGTTCTTCAACCATTTTCGACAAAAGCGCTGGATCTATAAATGGATTATCTCCCGTTAAACGGACAATGGTTTGCGGTTCAAAATGACGGACAATCTGCGCAAATCGCTGCAGTACATCTATCTCACTACCGCGAAATACCTTATAGCCCTTTGATAAACAATATTGAGCCAACAGATCATCCTCTGCCTCGACTGTTGTGGCAATCATGAGGTTCTGGGTTTTGTGATTGTAATGATCTGATTGCTTTACCCGTTCAACAATGAAATCGATCAGTGCCATACCGCCGATCGGTTTCATCACCTTTTTTGGCAGCCTTGTTGAGCCCATTCTAGCTTGTATGACAAAGAGCACATCATTGATCATGCTCGGACTCCTGCATGAGCACATCTTTCCACGAAACGCCTGTATGGGCTGGGATGTCTCTCACAGCCTTGGCACCAAGTAAAATCTCCATGTACCGCGGATGCAGACCTTGGCTTTTTTGTCCTGGACGTAATACGGCTATGTTTTGTGCTGTCAAAGTCTCGCCCTTTGCAATACCTTTTGTTGTAAAAATCCCTCGATACGCAAATTTACGAATCTGCCCTTCAATGGCTGCTGTCGTTTTATAAGAACTGCCAAGGAGCTCCTCTGACACAGAATGAGTGTCTGCTTCTGATTGATTTCGTTCCTTTTCCGCCGCTCGAATATGCTGAACCATTTCCTTTAATTCCTCTGGATCGAGCGCAAAGGAATGATCGGCCCCAGGCAGCGTCTTATCTACCGTGAAATGCTTTTCAATCATGGCTGCCCCAAGCTTCACAGCGGCAACAGGGGCTTCAGTTGGATGCTCACTATGATCAGAAAAGCCAATGACTGCCTCAGGAAAAGCCGAGGCTAAGGTTTGAAGCACACGAAGATTCGTATAAGCTCTAGGTGCTGGATACTTTGCTACGCAATGCATAATGGCGACTTGATGGTTTTGCTCGCTTGTAATCGCCTCATATGCTTCATGAACATCTGCAATAGTGGCTCCGGCTGTTGAGAAAATGATGGGCTTTTGAAAAGAAGCCGTGTGACGCAAAAGAGGCAAATGATTGATTTCATAGGATGCCAGTTTGAAAGCCGGCGGATCGGTTTGATTCAATAGATCCGCAGATTCTTCGTCACACACTGTGCTTAAAAACATCAGCCCTTTTTCCTCGCAGCGCGTCAATAAAGCTGGCAGCCATTCTGGCGGCAGCTCCATTTGTTCGACTAAAGAAAAAATGGATACCTCTTCTCCCTTGGCTGTTTCGTATAAACCCGGTTCCTTTTGATACATCCGATCAGCTTGAAACATTTGAAACTTCACTGCATCGGCACCTGCTTCTTTTGCCACATCAATTAAAGCAAGCGCCTGATCCAGCTTTCCATCATGGTTAATGCCTGCCTCTGCAATGATAAAAACAGGCTCACCATCCCCCACTTTGCGATCTCCAATATAGAAATGCGCCATCTTATCTCTCTCCTTTTTTCGGCCATACATGGTAATACAAGAAGGCATTTGTTGTTCTAAAGCCCATCTTTTCGTAAAGCTGAATGGCGGTTGTGTTATGCAGCTGTGTTCCGGCAGAAATAAAACGATGCCCTCTCTCATAAGAGACCTTCATCATCTCGATAAACAGTTTTTTCCCAATCCCTTTTCCTTGTACATCCGGTCTAATCGCAAACAGCTCAAGCGCCATCTCATCGCCCTTGGTCATCCCTTGTATCAAGCCCACGACTTCATCGTTCACCTTTGCCACGAGATTGATATCTGCACGTCCGAGCAAATTGTTTCTCATCCATTCTTGATAGAAATGCTGGACGACATTCTGGTCTAAAAATGGATCGAGTGCATACCGGCTTTTCACAAAAGCCTGATGACCAAGTGAAACCGCCTCATCGTATTCCTTTTCATCCGGCAGACTTATCACCACATCTTCACCTGTTAATGGCACCTCCATGTGAACCGGCGGCGCCTCAAGCCGAGTGAGACCGCCCACATAGTACACATGTAACAGCCTTTGGACGATGCGGTTTTTTTCAAGATCAGCCGCTTCAAGACGTAAAAAGAAAAAATCGCATTTTTCTGTTCTCATCCAATTGATGAAGCGCTCCATCAATTCTTGAAAAGCAGATGATGACTCAGCTTCCGCAAACTTCACATGAAAAATATGCTGATCAAATATGCCGCTTTCCCATTTTGACCAGTCGAATAACAGCACCGCTTTGAGCTGGGCGCCACTGACAAGACCAAACTGCTTGAAGCCTTTCATTTGTTCAGCTTGTTGGCCGTATTTCTCCAGCCAAGCGGACAGCACCTGATCGTCTATTGCATGAACGGCCTTCATGAAGATGCCTTCTGATCTTTTAAAATAGACAACACCGCAGTGATGACATCCTGCACATCTTCATCGGTCATACTTGGATAAAGAGGCAGTGAGAGTGTCCGCTTGTAGTAAGCGAGTGACTCAGGGAAATCCTCTGGTGAATAGTGGTAGGTTTGTTGATAGTATGGATGCAAATGAACAGGGATAAAGTGAACACTCGTGCCGATTTTATACTCCTTTTGCAGCTGATCAATCAGCTCATCGCGTGTGATGAATGCTTCTTTTGGATCCACTTGCAGTACATACAAATGCCATGCATGTCTTCCCTCATGATGGACAGGCGGCAGGATCAGCCCTGCTTCTTTTTGAAATGCCTGATTGTATGTTTTCGCAATTTGTTCTCTCCGTGCCTGCATATCATCCAGACGACTTAGCTGGACAAGCCCTAATGATGCCTGCACATCAAACATGTTCATTTTATAGCCAGGTTCCTCGACCTCGTAGTACCACGTTCCTTTTTCTCCATAACGATTCCACGCTCCCTTGCTCATCCCATGGAGTGCTAGTCTTCTGATTCGTGCGGCAAGTGCATCATCATTTGTCGTCAGCATGCCGCCTTCTCCAGTCGCTATGTTTTTCGTCGCATAAAAACTAAAGGCAGTCGCATCACCAATCGCTCCAATGGGCTGGCCATGGTACGTTGTATACAGAGCATGAGCGGCATCCTCGAGCACAAATAGATCGTACTTTTTGGCAATGGCTAAAATCCGGTCCATATCGCACGATTGACCAGCAAAATGAACAGGGACAATCGCTTTTGTATGTGGTGTAATCGCCGCTTCTAGTTTCTCTGCATCGAGATTGAGAGTCGCTGGGTCAATATCGACAAATACAGGTGCTGCCCCTGTATGAATGATCGTATTGGCTGTTGCGCAGAATGTCAGAGGCGTTGTAATCACCTCATCCCCATTCCCAACCCCTCTAGCCTTTAAGGCTAAAAATAAAGCAGCCGTACATGAATTGACAGCGATCGCATGTTTTGCACCGGTCAGCTGCCGAAACTCTTCTTCAAACTGTCTTACTTTTGGTCCGGTTGACAGCCAGCCGGATTTTAATGTTCCAATGACTTCGTCAATTTCTTCCTGCTCAATCAACGGCAGGGCATAAGGAAGAAATTGCGCTCTCTTTTTTTCCATATCGCTTGCACACCCCTATCTTCATCTCTGAAAATCCACACCTGTTTTTGTTTTAAGCAGAGAAAGCAGAACATCGGTCGATCGCGCATGCGGATAATGTTGTTTAATGAATTGAGCTCCTTGCTGCTTTGCCAGCTTCATCTCTTGATCATCCGACAAAATACGAATGGCTTTCTCAGCCAGTTCAACAGGGTTTTCCATATGATAGCTGCCAAGCGACTCGTAATAAGGGTATCTTCTGCCTTCTGTCATTTTCCCGATCAGCACACTCTTTTCAAAGAGCATTGCTTCAAGACCGACGGTTGATGTGAGCGTAATGACCATATCCATATATGGCAGCAGGTCATATAAGTCGATATCTTTTTTAATCAATCTCACATGATTTCCAGCTCGTTCAATGGACACATACTCATTTAATCGGTTTCGGGCAATTTCCCACGGATGCGGCTTCATGATCAACTGAATGTCTTTCCGTTTTGCAATCGTTTTAAGAACATCACCATAGAAGGCTTCTGAGAACGGCTGCGTTGCCACAAGCACGGTCTTTTTGGCAGGATTGAAGTTCAATTTACGAAAGATGAGTTCCTGTTGAAGCGGCGTTCGATCCTTCACCAAATCAAACCTCGGATGACCTGTGATCTCCACCTGTTCCGGCTGACAGCCTTTGTCTACATACCAGTCCTTTTCATACTTTCCAAACACCCCATGACACGTCGTGAAAATCGGCAAAAAGGCTTCGTCTCCCATAAGTGCGCCGTGCTGAAGACAGATGCTCGTGAGCTGGCGTTTCACTGTTTGCAGTGCCAGTACGCGGCTGTAAGCATCCTCCGTCGTCCCCACAATGACGGCTGCAATTGGCTCCATCTGAAATAGAACTTCTGTCTGGTCAATCACATCAATAAATTGCACAATGTCCTTCCGAAGCTTTTCTCTAAAAAAGACATTGCCAAAGACGGGGTGCTTTGCGTAAGGTTTAAGGAGAGCATTTGCTTTTTCAATATATTCAGCATGGGCTTCTTTATTAACCTCTCCGGCTAATTCCGGCTTGCTGATGACGGGTAAACCGAAATAATCTGCCTTCTTCCAGCGAGCGAGCACCACCGTTTGACTCGTATGGAACCGCGTGTAATTTTGTTCAGTAAAACGCAGATGTTCAAAGTGAAGCAATACCTTTCCATTCGCCGGACGATAAGCAATTCGCTTGATCTGCTGCTTATGTTGATCAAAAAATGGCTGAATCTCTTCCGGCAATGGACAATCGGTTGTCAATTCTTGACCGAATGCTTCCTCCTCCATGCGTTCCCTCACTTCAGGACTGATATATTGATAGAAATTGCTGATCAACCCAAGAGGAATTTGTTTATAGGACAAATCCTTCATGAGATTCACATACTCAAAGTACACCTGCCAATAATGATGAATATAGTGCGACACTTCAGGTCACCTCCCATGTCTTTGTTTTAATATGTGGCGGAGCTCCCAGCAGGTAGACTGCTCAGGAAGTGCTTGAATAAAGGCACTTTTCTCTTCTTCTGCCAGCTGATAGTGAATCGACTGTTCTGTGATGTAATTTATATCTAAAACTTCATCAAAGGGATAGAACGGATAAAAATGATTTAATCGAAAAAAGAACCGGGCATCTCCTATTCGATAAAAATGCGGACTCTCGTCCCAGTAAGACCCAAATTCAGCTTGAATCTTTGATAAAATAGAAGCACGATGAACGACTGAGCAATGATCAATGGCACAGGGTGCATTCCATTGCACCGTTTGCGCAGGTCGAATCGTTTCCTTTACTGGCTCTTTTTTGCTATTTAAATAGATTACTTTCGATGCAGAATAGACAATATCCTCACCTGGTCGTGCATCTAGATAATGAGTGAGCTTCTCTAAACGGTCCGGGGCATAGACATTGTCATCTGTGGCATAGGAAATATACTCGCCCTTTGCCAGTTCTAATGCTTGATTAATCAGGACGGCGTATCGGGTTTTCACTGTTCTCTCCTCCAGCGATTTGACACCGCTTTGGATAAAATGAACACGGGGATCTTTGCGAAAGGGCTCAATCGCAGCAAGGGTTTTTTCGTTTGAACCATCATCCATGATAAATAGTTCAAAGTCTGACAGCGTCTGCTGCAGGACCGCTTCAATCGATTTGCCGACGTAAGCCGCCTTGTTGTAGCTCGTCATAATGACAGTTACTTTTGTCAAAGTTTTCACCTCGGTCTCTTTCAAACTATGTTTATCATATGTGTCTCCTCTCAAAGAGACTGTAGAATGACCTATTTTTTATAAAATTGTATTTTTTTATCGATCTACCTTTGAAAATTGCAAACTTTTTGGTAATATAAGTAATCATTTATGTGTATTAAAGGAGTAAAGAACATTGGAAGCTATGAAGAATGATCACTCCCAAGAAGAGGAAGCAAAAGGTTTTTTTCGATTTTTTAAAATTTTCGTCGCAACAAAAACGATTATTCGCTCATATCAACGTTCCTCTATTCCAATTTGGCTGATGATGCTCCTTGCAAGTATCGCTGGTACAGGCTGGGTCTACGAAGGTTATTTTAGCGAGTATATGGGCAATCATATTCCGTTCCCTTTTATTCTGTTACAAGGAGCGGGATATGGTATTCTTGCAGGCAATCTGGTTCTATTTTTCGGTGTACTCATCCTAAAGTGGTTAGGGCGTCTTTTTTTCGGCAGTCAACCGGCGTATCGAGATGTGCTCAAAGCCTGCACGCTGACGATCTTTTTCCCTTCCGCTTTATTTTCACTCAGTTGGATTTTCACTATTGGAATGCTTGGTCCGTATACGTTTGTCAAAATCTCACCTTATTTAGATCAGCATTATGAAGTTTGGTATTATCTCGATCTTTTGACACTGATTGATGCTTATGCAAAGACGTGGATATTTGGAATGACTGTTTTAGGCATTGCCGCTGTGATGAAGCTCAGATTATGGCAAGCCTTTTTCATTGTGATCACACCGCTTGCGGTATGTTTTGTCATCATCACACTTTTATTTGATGTCCAGCACGCTGTAAATTGGATGATGTAAGGAAGGTTGAGCATCATATTCGTGAGCAACGAAACGCAGACCTGACAAAGAACGCGAGGGTTTGCCCACGCCTAAGGAACTGCACCGCAGTTCCTTTTTTTCGTTCAATGTACATATTCCATCCTCCTGTCTCATAGTGTGAAAGAGAGAAAGAATGCTATGGAAACAACAGGTGCTTAAGCGCCTTCTGTTTAGAACACCATGAGGAAAGAGGAGGAACGTTATGAAATTGAAAAATCAATTTGGGCAAGGTTCGGGTTTCGAAGGTCAAGATTTTCGCCAGCAGCAATATGGAGCAAATCCGTATCCTGCGCAGCAGATGGGTTATTCAGTCCCTCCCCAAATGCAGGGTCAAATGCAAGGACAAATGCAGCAGGGGTTTTCGCCAATGCCATCTACCGGCACTTCACAAGGAGGCCAAGGAACGCAGGGCGGCGGGCAGCCATATCAAATTCCTTCTGGACCGATTTATCAGCAGAATGTCACCGGACAGCTGCCTATTGAGCAGTCCTATATTGAAAATATTTTACGATTGAACCGCGGCAAGGTAGCCACGATTTATATGACATTTGAGGCAAGTAAGGAATGGAACTCGAAGATTTTTAGAGGCGTCATTGAAGCTGCAGGACGTGACCACATTATCATTAGTGATAACAAGACAGGAACACGATACTTACTATTAACGATCTACCTTGATTACATTACATTTGATGGGGAAATTCAATACGACTATCCATACTCCATGTCCACGTATTCTCCGAGATAGATAACGCCACATATAGCAAAAGCAAGGAGCAGGCGCCCTTGCTTTTTTTTGACTAGGTTTTTGACACACCTCTAGGGCGCTGGTCATAAGATGCCTAGTAGTTTTTATCAAACGCCTAGAGGTGACATCAATGACTGTTGAGCTGGATTATACATCACCGAATGTTAAATATTCATACGATCTGAATCAAAGCCCACTTGTGAAATACGATCAGCATAACCTGATTAATGTTTTAGGAAAAAAACAATTAAACTCGTTGGATCAAGTATCCCTGCTGGATATATATTTGAGTAAAAGCAAAGTCGTAGAGCCTCATTATCATCAAAATGCCGCAGAGCTTGTTTATTGTATAGCCGGTTCTGCTGCTGTCTCGATGCTGAATCCTTTTACAAAAAAACTGCACACCTATACCATCACCCCTGGACAGGTGGCAAACGTACCTCAAGGCTGGTGGCACTACGAAGTTTCCCTTCAAGACAGAACTCATTTGTTAGCCATTTTTAACGCATCTACGCCAGAAGTGATCCTAGGCTCAGACCTTCTCACCCTCACCCCTGCTCACATCATGGCACATACGTATTGCATGAACGAAACACAGTGGAAACAGGCGACGCAGCCTGTGAAGCCGAGTGTGTTTATCGGACCATTTTGCCACAGAGAAGAGGAGGCACAAACGCATCCTGTCCCTCCGTCTCACTACATCCCTTATTATCAAGCCCCGCCAAACTATGCCCCTTACTGGAATTAAGAAAAAAACCGGTGCCCCTCTCAGAGCATCGGTTTTTTGGCTTATAAATTTTTTGCTGCTGCAATGACAAGCATGATCCAAGAAGCGATAAACGCCACTCCGCCAATTGGGGTAATGGCACCTAGAATCTTCACCTGTGTCAATGCCAGCACGTAAAGGCTTCCTGAGAAGAAAAGGATGCCTGCAAGCATCACCCAGCCAGCGGTTGGAACTAGAGAAACACCTGACAGCTTATCTGCAAGAAAGGCGACAATAAATAATCCAATCGCATGGAACATCTGATATTGAACTCCTTTGTTCCATATCTCTATATACTTTTCAGGGATTTTCCCTTCCAGACCGTGCGCACCGAAGGCTCCGAGTCCAACAGCTAGCATGGCATTAATCGCACCTAAAATGAAAAATAGTTTCATTCGTCATTCTCCTTATCTCGTCAATTATGTTTATCATAGCGCGGGTGACAGACGACAATCAACTTTCCCTTTACGTTGACACGAGATTGTCGGATTTCTTTTTCTTTCGTAACAGGACTTGATCGACCGCGATCGCAATGAGTGTACCTAGAACAAGACCATTGCTTAATAATGAAATGAGCACAGGATGCATGCCTTTCAAGGCTCCCTGCGGTACAAACATCGCCCCTACACCTGCTAAAACGGCAATCCCTAGGACAAAGCGAATCCGCGGAATTTCTTCTTTCTCATACTGATCAAACTCTGACATCGCAATCCCAATCATCGAGGAGAACACCACAAAGTTTACAGCAAGCCCCACAGGTGATGGCAGTGCGGAGAAAAAGCTCATGAGCAGCGGGAACAAACTAATGAGTACAATGAGCAGACTTCCTATGAAAAATGGCTTTCTCGATGGAATTTTCGTTGTCTGGATAAATCCTGCTGCTCCGGAAATAGGTACAGGCGCAATGGCACCGATCAATCCGCTCAGTAAGTGACCAAATGCTGCGACAAAACCAGCCGGCCGAGCTCTCTTCCGCTCACGCAGTTCACCAAATGCCTTCACTGAACTTTCCACAATTCGAATACTTGCCAGCATGTTCACAATGAGTAAGATCGTAATGAAAAAGGACGTGACAAGCAATCCACTGTCAAAGACTGGCATGCCGAATGGGAACAGCTTCGGAAACTCGATGATTTTTTCTGGAATTCGAACCGGCTTTGCCAACCCGAGTAGAGCGAATAACAGCCAGCCTCCTGCAAGGGCAAATAACACAGAAAACTGCCTTAAGTAATGCCATTTTGAGCGGCTGATCATGAAGGTAAGGATAATAATCAAGATCGATAAGCAAAAGACAAGCCCGTCCACCTGATTTCCTCGATAGCCGATGCCCATCAGCCCTTTCATGATCGGCTGACTTAACTGCACAACTAGCAGCAGCAAGTAAATGCCTGTGACGACTGGCGTAAATAAAGACGCGAGCCAATTAATGATTTTAAATAAACTAAAAATAAAAAAGAAAGCGGCACTAAAAATTAAAGCCCCCTGTAAGGCTTGCAGGGTTTCAGGATACGTCGCAAAAATTGTTCCTGTCATGCCTGCATAAAGGGTATACACACCCCACCAAAGCCCTGCTGGACTTTCATTGATCGGCAGCATATGGCCGCATAAACACTGCACCATCGCCACAAGACCAAGTGAAAAGAATGTACTTTGAATCAGCTCCGCTGACTGCACTTGGTTCAATTCAAACGCTTGTGCAATCGCAATAGGTACGGCAATAGAAGCTGCGATAAAAAATGCCATCCACTGAATGGCGCCCAAAAATAGTTTCAAACCGATCACCTTCCCTTTGTCGTGACAAGACCATTAAAAATCAAAAATAGAGTCGCCGTTCCCATCCTTCTCTTTTTGCCCCTCTTCTTGATGCTGAAATTTCTTCGCACCACTCGCACCCATCAGTTTCTCAAGCATGGCTTGATCTGAGGATACGGGCGGCGCGGACGGTGTCTGTATCGAAGAAGGTGGCGAGATAACCGGCGACTGCGGCATTTGCACTTGTGATGGTGCATCGAGAATGACCTCACATAGTGAAGAAATCGCTGCCACATGACGTTTCACCTCTTCATCATTTCCACTTTGTTTCGCCTTTTGAACCGCTTCCTCCATTTTTTGAAGCAGGCTTGATATATGAATATTCAAGGGTAGACCCTCCAATCTAAAAAAGTCTCTTTTCAACATTATTTTACCAAATGAACAAACCAAATGGGTTCATTTTTTCAAAGCAGTGCGCTCCCGCCTCTCTTATTTGACCCGTCATAGCCCTTCACACATAATAAAAGGAACAAAATCGTCTATGAAAGGATTGAATAATGGACAAACTCACTTCTCTTTTTCAGAAACAAAAAGTCTTTCAAAAGCCGCCGGTTCAAGAACGCATCCGCCTCCTTAAAGACTTAAAAGCAGAAATCAAACAGCATGAAAAGGATATTTTACAAGCCTTAGCCCATGATTTACATAAATCCGAACAAGAAGCCTATACAACAGAGATTGGGATGGTATATGAAGAAATCAATCATACCATCAAGCACCTTCACAAATGGGCAAAGCCAACACGCGCGCGAACACCTCTGACTCATATCGGATCGAAAAGCATGATCATCAAAGAACCTTACGGCAGTGTGCTCATCATTGCTCCTTGGAACTATCCTTTCCAATTGGCTCTTTCTCCATTAGTCGGAGCTATTGCTGCGGGTAATGCCGTCATCTTAAAACCGTCTGAGCTGACGCCGCAAGTCTCACAAATAATCAGCGCAATGGTGGAACGTGTATTTCAAGAAGACCATGCAGCTGTCGTAGAAGGCGGTGTAGATGTCAGTACAGAGCTGCTGAAACTGCCCTTTGATTATATCTTCTTTACAGGAAGTGTGGCAGTCGGCAAAATCGTCATGGAAGCCGCCGCAAAGCATTTGACACCTGTCACACTTGAGCTTGGCGGAAAAAGCCCTTGCATCGTCATGCCTGATGCAGACATCAAACTAGCGGCGAAGCGAATCACTTTCGGCAAATTCACCAATGCAGGGCAAACATGCATTGCGCCAGACTATTTGCTCGTTCATGAGTCCATTAAAGAGGACCTTTTGCGGGAAATGACAGCTTGTATCCGGGACTTTTATGGTGAACACCCTGAAACACATCCGCACTTTGGGAAAAATGTCAGCCAGCGTCATTTTGACAGACTCTCACAATTCCTCTCAAATGGAACGATTGTCACGGGTGGACAGCGCAATGAACACGAGCTCAAAATCGCTCCGACCATTTTAGACCACATCACATGGGAAGATCCCGTCATGCAGCAGGAAATTTTCGGACCGATTCTGCCTGTCATGACCTTTGATTCTCTGCATGAGGCAGCGCATATGATCAAAACAAGGCCGAAGCCGCTTGCTCTTTACTTATTTACAACAAGTAAAGAAACAGAAGCCTATATCCTAGACCATCTCTCATTTGGCGGAGGATGTATCAATGACACGCTCATGCATGTCGCTACTCCTTACCTGCCATTCGGAGGCGTGGGCGAAAGCGGCATGGGACGATATCACGGGAAAGAAAGCTTCTTTACTTTTACACATGAAAAAAGCGTCCTGCGCCAAACCTATCGCTTCGATTTTTCCTTCCGTTATCCAAATGCGAAAAACGGACTCGACTTGGTTCGTAAATTTTTAAAATAAACAAGACGAAGGGGCTCTCCCCTCGTCCTCTTTTCACTCAATACCTTGGATACACCAGTTGATTTCTTCGATCTCCATTTGCTTTAAATACGCGTTTACCTTTGAAAACGGACGACTGCCAAAAAAGCCGTTTCTTGCAGAAAAAGGACTTGGATGAGGTGACTCAATGATGTAATGCTTGTTTTGATCAATGCGTTCTTTCTTATTTTGAGCATGTCTTCCCCATAACACAAAAACGACGGGCTGATCACGTTCATTCAGCACATCAATGACACGGTCTGTCACACGTTCCCAGCCCTTGCCTTTATGCGAGTTCGCCTCGCCCTTTCTCACGGTCAGCACAGTGTTTAAGAGCAGCACACCCTGCTCTGCCCAGCTCACAAGTGAGCCATGATTTGGAACAGGACAGCCAAGATCATCCTTTAGCTCCTGAAAAATATTTCTCAATGAGGGCGGATGCTTCACGCCAGGCTGAACAGAAAAGCTTAATCCATGTGCCTGACCTGGGCCATGATAAGGGTCTTGTCCCAAAATCACCACTTTGACCTCTTCATAAGACGTCAAATGAAGCGCACGATAAACGTCATCCGGTTTCGGAAAAACGGTCTGCGTGCGATATTCTTCCTTCATCCATTCACGTAATTCCTGATAATACGGCTGTTCAAATTCACTTTTCATCACAGCCCACCAGCTATCATTTAAAAATGGCTTCATTGGGGTTCTCCTCCTTCTATCTGCTGCGTTAGTCTGGAGATCATCGGTTTTCCGTCCCACACAATATCACTCTCTGATTCTCGTTTTTTCATCGCTGGTTCTTCTAATAAGACAGCAAAGTTAGCTGTCGGCAGGTCACCCAGCTCATGCTTTTCACTTAGATCATCTAAGTAGTTCTTCCTTGTTTCACCAAGATCACTAGACTGATTCCCACCGCCGTCAAAAAACGCATAGATCACGCTGGCAGCTGGCACTCGTTTGACACGGGCATGCTGTGATACACGCAAAAAGAAGTCCCAGTCCCAATAATGATGCATCGCTGGATCAAAGTAGCCAATCTCATCGTGTATACAGCGTTTGTACATACTGCCGGAAGGAACATAGGTAGAAAAAACACGCATATCCTCAATAGCTGCTGTATAAGCAAATAAACGTCTCGACACCGGGAAACGGGTCGCGCCTTTTTCTTCAAATGACACAATTTCTGCATCAGAAAAGACAAAATCGGCGTCCTCCAGCGCCTTACTCATACGTTCAATATGACAAGGTGTAAAATAATCATCGTCGTCACTCAGCATGATGACATCGCCTGTCAGCTCCCGCACCCCCACGTTTCTAGCATTCACATGCTGGACATTCTCATCTAAATGGATCAAGCGGATCGGAAGTTCAGAGTAGAGTTCCTGGATGATGTCGACTCGCTCTCCTGCATCATTCACAACCACAATTTCAAAAGGCTGTACAGTTTGTCTCGTAATGGATTCAAGCAGCTCACACAGTGCGCTGAGCCGGTTATGTGTCACAATTAATAAGGAAATCTTCATATTCAGCTTACTCCTTTAATAAATTCGTCTTTTTCCATTAAAACATAAAATGACGTTCTTCTCATGATATAAAAGGCGGTTTGATGTGACGGGAAAATGGGAATTTTTGATGAAAAGGAGTGATCACGATGGAATACTTCACAGTAGAAAATAGCAAAGAAGCCAAACAGACCATTGAACAAATACATTCAGCAAAGGATGATATTTTCGTTTTTGCGTACGATCCAGAACGCTCTGATACCGTCACAGAGCATACGAATGCCAAAAGCATGACAGCGGTCGATCAAGGGATTTTAGATCAAATCGCCAATGTCATCCGCACCCGGGATGACGAGCTCATGGCCAAAATGATGTCGGTTGGCGCGGATCAGGAATTAGCCTTAACACTTTTAGACGAACTGAAAAAAGGAAAATTGGTGATTTGTAAAAGGTAAGGGGAAAGGCGTTCTTCCTAGGGTGGAACGCTTTTTTATGTCGTTTCATTGTGATAAACGGAAAAGCTGATTATAATAAGGGATAGAACAGTAACTGTTACACATCACATTGGAGGTTCAGCAACTATGTCTATGAATAAAGCACTCACCATCGCAGGGTCGGATTCAAGCGGCGGTGCAGGTATCCAAGCAGATTTAAAAACGTTTCAAGAAAAAAACGTCTACGGGATGACAGCTTTAACCGTTGTCGTTGCAATGGACCCTCATAACCATTGGGATCATCAGGTGTTTCCAATTGATACGGCGACGATTCGTGCGCAGCTCTCTACCATTGTAGAAGGCATTGGGGTAGATGCACTGAAAACGGGTATGCTCCCAACAGTCGACGTGATCGAACTTGCAGCTGACACTATCAAAACATACGACCTAAAAAATGTCGTCATTGATCCTGTTATGGTTTGTAAGGGTGCGAACGAAGTCCTTTACCCAGAGCACGCTGAAGCACTGCGCGAAAAACTCACACCACTGGCAACCGTCATCACGCCTAACCTTTTCGAAGCAGGTCAATTAAGCGGAATCGGTGAGATCAAAACGATTGAACAAATGGAAGAAGCGGCAAAACGCATTCACGAACTTGGTGCCAAGTATGTGGTCATCACGGGAGGCGGTAAGCTAAGCCAAGATAAAGCGATCGATTTGCTTTATGATGGACAAACCTTCGAACGCCTTGAAACAGATAAGATCGACACAGAATACACACACGGCGCAGGCTGCACATTCTCAGCAGCAGTCACAGCTGAACTGGCAAACGGCTCAGACGTGAAAGAAGCCATTTATGCAGCAAAAGAATTCATCACAGCTGCCATCAAAGGCTCTTTCCAGCTAAATGAATACATCGGACCAACAAAGCATTCTGCTCATCGTGTTGACAAATAGAACAGAAAAACCCGATTCGCCTTGTTAATGGGCGAATCGGGTTTTGTTTGTACTTACAAGCTCTTGTATACCTTCTCTATTCTCTCAAATTCATCACGTAAATCACTATCATCAGGTCTTCCCGTAATCACTTTTAAAAACTCGATAAATTGACGACCTGATTCAATGAGTTGATATACAAACTCTTTAAAGTCGGCCACCAATATCTGATTTTCAAGTGATAACATAATTTCTCGATCGGATTTTCTCTCCAACTGTATTTCTAGGGGTAAACTTGGATAATAAATTTTTCCGTACCCTTCTTCCATGTAATCTACTAATACATTTTTATAATAATGCCACAACTCTTCAATAGAATCTGGATTTTCGAAATCCTCTATTTTCCCCTTTTTCCCATGATCGAACGTAATTGTTCCTTCAAGGTTTGTAAACCCCTGTTCCATAAAATCTCCTTTCGTAGCAACGAATGTTTTGATCTTTTCAATATCATCAATGGGTACAAACTTCTTCTTGTCCTCCAAATAAATATACGTTTCTATCTTCAATTGACGTCACCCTTTCATTTCATGAAAAAAAGCATACCCGCGTCTGGGTACACTCTTTTATCCATACAGGAATACCTACTTTTGCTGATCAGATTCTTTCGCCATTTTTCGAATAAAGGCTTCAATGGATTCAACAAATAAGGCATATTCTTTCATTTGTTTATACGTATCTGACAGCTTCTCTTTTAATTCTTCCTGCTCTAGAGAAGGTTCACCGAGAATAGATTGGACTTGAATGAGCAATTCTTTATATTCTTCACGTTTATCTTCAACATGATCTGCCATTGTCTCCAAGCGTTTTCTAGTCGTCGGCTGCTGTTTTGAATTCAAGTAAACAACCCCTTTTTGTCCTACCGCATTTGGATAAACGTCAGCCTCAGCTGTATATATTTTAAAATGATACCATAATTCCACTTGTTATCATATATGTAAAACGTCATCGAACCGCTTCATGCCACCCTTGTATATACACGTTATAGGCTCTAAGATACGGGCGGATTTCACTAGAAAAAGCAGATCATTGATCTGCTTTTCTTTGTAAATGCCATGTTTTCAGTTTCAGCTTTGTTTCATTTCTGCCACTGATCGAGATTGATTTATTTCCCGGGGAAGGAAAGTAACGTGCAGTAAATACTTCTCGGCCTCCGTTTACAAAAATCTCAATCGACGATGCATCGATAAAGATGTGAAGATCGTGTAATTCCTCTATTGCTACTTCACGAACTTCTTTTGATCGATCTTCAAATCGATCTCGCTCTAATGTCAGTTTCCCTTCATCTTTATCATAAATAATACGGGCTGCCGCTCGAATACAGCATTCAAACCCTTTTTGTGTGTCAATTTGATCAATGAATACCTCTGCGCTTGTAATATCATCTACAGGAATCGATTGGACGGAGCGTTTGATATGAAAAACATTCTCTTGTTCATTGGTTCTCATCGCCTGGAGTTCAGTGACTGGTTTTTGAATCAGATGTCCGTTATCATCTAAACGCAGCTCTCTCGGGATCGTGAGGCAGTGTATCCATTGATACGAAATCGTTGGATGATGCTCTTCTCCTTGATCAGGCACCCCCATCCATCCGATTAAAAGACGTCTGCCTGATTCGTCTAGAAAGGTTTGCTGCGCATAGAAGTCAAAGCCGCGGTCCAGCTCCTCAAACGCTCCGTGCGTATATTGATAGGTATGATCATCCAATCTCCCAACAAAATAGCCTGATTGATGTGTATTATGATATTTTAAGCCATCCGGCTTGAGCCCTTGCGGCGACACAATCAATACATCCCGGCCATCTAATTCAAATAGATCTGGACATTCCCACATATAACCGAAATCCTCTAATCCATTTTTTCCACTGCCAGCAATCATGCCTTGAAACGTCCAATTGTCTAAAGTATCAGAGGTAAACAAGACGAGATTCCCTTTCAGGTCCAGGCTTTGTGCACCAAGAACCATGTACCACTGGCCATTTCGCTTCCATACTTTCGGATCACGAAAATGGGCGGTGAATCCTTCTGGCAGCGTCGCCACGACACCTTTTTTCTGAAAATGAATGCCATCTTCTGAAACAGCTAAACATTGATATGTCTCACGGTTTCCTTGTTCATCGCGAACGTTTCCAGTGTACATCACATACATCTGTCCATCGTCAATGACTGCGCTGCCAGAATAACAGCCGTTTTGATCAAACCAATCACTTGGGGCAAGGGCGGCTTCCTCGTGCTGCCAATTCACTAGATCTGTCGATGTGTAATGGCCCCAAAATTTTGCGCCGTGTCCCGTTTTGAATGGCTGCCACTGATAAAAAACGTGGTAAACCCCTTTCCACTGAATCAACCCATTCGGGTCATTTAAAAGACCAACTGGCGGCATTAAATGAAAATGCTGACGGTACACATCTTTTTTCACCAAATGCTCATAGTTTCGAATACGGTCTGCTACCTTTTGACGAAGTGCTGCGTCAGTTGTTGTCATGACTGTGACCACTCCTTGATTATTTTTCTACTTCTTTTACTTTAAAGATGATGGTGAGAGTAAATGAAACAGCAACAGCGATTAACATACCAATCACATAATTCACCACATTCTGCACACCGTATGGCGCGGCAATCGCAATCATCGGAATACCCGTTAAACCATAGGCGTTGGCTGCAACCTTCGTGAAGACAACAAATGCCCCGCCTAATGCGCCTCCAATCATCGCGGCAATAAACGGCTTACGATAGCGGAGGTTGACACCGAATATGACAGGCTCGGTAATACCTAGGAAAGCTGAGAAAGCTGCAGGAAGTGCGATTTCTTTTGTTTTCGCGCGTTTCGCTAAGAAAAAGACAGCCAATCCCGCCCCGCCTTGAGCTACGTTGGACATGGCCCAAATTGGCAGCAAATAGTTACGCCCAATATCATTCAGCAGTCCTGCTTCAATCGCATGGAAGCTATGATGAACCCCTGTGAGCACAATGAGAGAGTAGGCTCCTCCGAAAATGAGTCCTGCTAAGAACCCTGCATGATCATAAATAAATGTCAGTGCATTCGAAATCCCTGTACCGAGCATTCTTCCAAGCGGTCCAACTGCAATAAACGTCACAAATCCAGTCACAATCACCGTCACAAACGGGGTCACAAGTAAATCAATACTGTTCGGAACCACTTTTCTTAAATTCTTTTCTACAATGCACATGATGTACACAGTCAATAATACTGGAATGACTGTTCCTTGGTAACCAAGAAGAGCAATATCAAAATTGAATAAATGCATATACTCTGGTTTCGCATCCGTCAGCCCCCACGGGTTGAGCAGGTTCGGGTGAATCATAATCCCCCCAATAACGGCTCCTAAATACGAATTTCCACCAAACTCTTTCGCTGCACTGACCCCAATTAAAATCGGCAAAATGATAAAGGCTGCACTTGAGAACATATCAAGCATTTGGAAGATCGCAGAGCTTGGGTCAGCCCATTTGAAGGCTTTCATCATGCCTAATAGGCCCATTAATAAACCGCTTGCAACAATTGCTGGAATGATCGGTACAAAAATATTTGATAACGTCTTTGCAAAACGTGCAAGTGGATTCATTTTTTGTTTCACTGCTTCATCATGGCTGACAGGCTTTTGTTTCTCGTCTCCTGTCTCAAGACCAGTCTCACGAGCAAATGGTTCATATACTTTGTTGACTGCCCCCGTTCCAAAAATGATTTGGAATTGTCCCGAGCTTGAGAAAGCCCCCTTCACCCCTTCAAGTTCCTCAATGGCTTCTTTGTCAATCAGTTCCTCATCTTTTATCACCAATCTGAGTCTTGTTGCACAATGCGTGGCACTGATGACATTTTCTTTGCCGCCTAATCGTTTTGTTAATTCTTTGGCTGTTTTTTGATAATCCATGTTGTCTCCTCCTTTTTTAAAGCAAAAAAGACCTAAAATTCACCAACGATAAAAGGACATACACGTCCCCTCGTTACGCAAATTTTAGGTCTTGCCTGCCTGGCAGTCACAATCCCACGATATCAAATTTTGATTACGCTTTCATCATAGTATAAGAGTGAGACGTGCGTCAACCTCTTTTTTCGAATCAATTGACCCATATACACTAATAAGAGTAGTGTGCATAAAAAAAGCCTGCATGCAGGCACATCCACTAAACCAATTCGGCATCCTGCAGACGCTGGACATGCAGCGTGATGTAGCCGATCTCCGATTCAGGGAGATGAAGTTCATATTCATTTTTTAACAAATCAGCGAGTCCACGTGCACACTGGTAAGCCAAATCATACTTTGTTTGGATAAAACTCAGCATGTCATCGTCCATGATTTGAAATGCCTCATTTGATTCCAACCTGCCTAATGCATACCTCAAATGTGTCACAAGCCGCTGATAGGAAATACTATCCTCATCAATTGAATGCTGAAAATAGCTTTCTATATGCTCGATCATTTCTTTGATCATCGTTGTATATTTCACGGTCTTTTTCATAGACTCCGTATTCATTTTGGCCGTATGAATATGGAGTGCCACATACCCTGCCTCATCGTCCGGCAGTTCAACCCCAAGCCGATCCTTTACATAACGAATGGCATACTTTCCAATATCATATTCCTGCTTATATAAGACTTTGATCTCACCAAGCAATTTATTATATAGCACAATGCCCTTTTGAATGCGCTCTATAGCAAAGGATAAATGGTCAGTCAGTGATATATGGATATGATCACTAAGCGGCATCATCAGTTTACCCTCTGCATAACTGATGATATGCTCTGCCACCTCAATATGCGCTTCGGGCAATGTCGCAAGAATTTGTTTGAATTTCTCATTTTCTTCACGCACAACAAAGATTTTCTCTATTTTTTGAACGGGAACGACGTCATTTTTCCCCTTCTGAAAAGCAATTCCAGGCCCCATCACAATTTTCTCCTGATCACCTTCCTTTACAACCACTGCATTGTTATTCAATATTTTATATATCTTCAAGGGGTATCCTCTCCCACCAGATAACGTTTCTTATGTGGGATTTTACCCTGTTTCATCTCCCATGTAAAGGTAAGAGCGGGCCAGCACGCGCCTCTCTCGTCGTCTTCTCATCAAGCATCATCAGACTTTGCTTAAACGGTTTCTCTGACCTGCGCTTCTTGTTCTTTTCTTCTGCCAGCTTCTCTAGCTCTCTCTCGTTCACAACTTGAAAGAAACGATTATCCACCGCAGCCGCCTGAAACCGTTGCTGCTTCATCATCACACCAGGATTCACAAGCACATTCATCATGAAACCAAACCATACACTCAACCAGTTTTTGAATTTCTTCACTGAACATCCCTCCGCTTTTCTTAGAATCTAGCAGTTCTAGCAAAACAACTGCTCCTATCATATCCCGAGAAAAAAGAGAGGTTTGTCACAATCTGGGTGAAAAAACAAACTAGTTTTCAGAAGTTTTGTTGAAAAGTGGAGAAGATGATCATGTATGAGGGTGTTTGAATAAAAATTTTATACACACTATATCCAAAAGATAAGCACACCTTATCAACAGGGTTTATCCACATATCAACACCCCATTACTAGATTTTGTGTATGAGATTTTTTTATTTTCCATATATATATCTAAATAAATGAGTTATCAACAGGAGTTTGTGCATAAGTGAGACTTTATAAACAAAATAGTTCTTTATAACTATGTAAAATAAGACCATTTTAGTAAAGGAATTGTTTTCATCGTATTGAATACTTAATAACGGGCAGTGAATCTTTCCTATTTATCCACAAAAAGAAAGGCTATCTCCCTAAAAACACAGCTAGAAAGGGGAAAATTAATGAAAAAGGTCATCTCTCGTTCTTCTGTTCTATTGTTCTCCACTATTTTTATTTTATCCACATTCTTTACAGGTCAACAGGCTGCTGCCGCTCCATCGAACAAACAGGTGGAACTGGAAAAAGCAGAAATCTTCGGTGAAATCAATGTCAACTCTAGAAAACACACCACTGTCATTGTTGAATTAAAGGAAAAATCCTTGGTTGAAGCAAAGCAAGAAGGCAAAGCTCAAACAAAGGCCTCCCTCAAAAAATCTCGAACAAAAGTAAAAAATGCAGCACTCAAAGAAATTGATAAAGCGAGTGTTCGTCAAGAATATGAAAAAGTCTTCTCTGGTTTCTCTATGAAACTTCCTGCAAACGAAATTCCGAAGCTGCTCGCAGTGGACGGAGTAAAAGCCGTTTATCCGGATGTTACATATCAAACAGATGAAGTGAAAAAAGAAAGCATTCAGCTTCCAAATGAAGATGTCTCCCCTCTTATGGATAAAAGCGCTCCATTTATCGGTGCACCAAAAGCTTGGGATGCCGGCTACTCTGGAAAAGGGGTAAAAGTCGCTGTCATTGATACTGGAGTAGACTATACCCACCCTGATTTAAAAGGAAACTTTGGTTTATACAAAGGCTATGATTTTGTTGATAACGATTATTCTCCGCAAGAGACGCCTAAAGGAGACCCTAGAGGCGAATCGACAGACCACGGCACACACGTCGCAGGGACAATTGCTGCCAATGGACAAATTAAAGGTGTCGCAAAGGATGCCGCACTTCTTGCGTACCGTGTACTTGGACCAGGCGGGTCTGGGACAACTGAGAACGTTCTTGCAGGCATCGACCGCGCTGTTACTGATGGAGCAGATGTCATGAACCTCTCTCTCGGAAACAGTGTGAATAACCCTGATTATGCCACAAGCATCGCACTCGACTGGGCCATGTCTGAAGGAGTTGTCGCTGTCACATCGAATGGAAACAGTGGTCCGAACAGCTGGACAGTCGGTTCTCCCGGCACGTCAAGAGATGCCATTTCTGTCGGAGCAACTCAGCTTCCGTACAGCCTTTACAATGTAAAATTCCCGAACTATTCTACTGCAAAAGTGATGGGCTACTACCAAGAGAGTGATTTAAAAGCACTTGACCAAAAACAAATCACACTCGTCCATGCAGGTATCGGTGACGAAAAAGCATTTGAAGACATCGATGTGAAAGGAAAGGTTGCTGTGATCGAACGAGGAGCCATTGCCTTTGTTGATAAAGTCGACAATGCAAAAGCTGCTGGTGCAATCGGCGTTGTGATGTATAACAACACCGATGGAGAAATTCCAGTCGATGTACCGGGACTTGCTCTTCCAACGATTAAGCTTTCAAAAGCTGAAGGAGCGGCGCTTGTCAAAGCCATTGAGGCTGGAAACAATACAACGACTTTCTCCATTCAATTTGTCAAAGAACTTAGTGAGCAAGTCGCTGACTTCTCATCTCGCGGACCAGTTGTGGATACGTGGATGATTAAGCCTGATTTATCAGCACCTGGCGTCAGCATTGTGAGTACGATTCCAACGCATAACCCTTCTCAGCCTTACGGATATGGCTCAAAGCAAGGAACAAGCATGGCTTCACCGCATGTGGCAGGGGTCGCAGCGATCATCAAGCAAGCAAAACCATCGTACACAACTGAACAGATCAAAGCACTGATGATGAATACAGCAGAAAAACTATTTGACGCAAATGGCAGCCCATTCCCTCATAACACACAAGGGACAGGCAGTGTTCGAATCATCGAATCACTCCAAGCGTCATCTATCGTTTCTGATGCCAGCTATTCTTACGGCACTTTCTTGAAAGAAAAAGGCGTTCAAATCAAAACGAAGAAATTCAAGGTAGAAAACCTTTCAAAAGCACCGAAAACGTATACCATTGATTACAAATTTAATGGCAGCGGCATCAGCACAAACGGAACGAAAAAAATCACTGTCAAAGGGAATTCCACTGGGTCCTTTACTTCCGCGGTACAAGTGAAATACGGTAAAACCAAAAAAGGAACGTACCAAGGCAGCATTACCCTTCGTGAAAATGGCAGAAAGGTCACAGAGATTCCTACTTTATTGATTGTAAAAGAGCCTGATTATCCGCGCGTCACTTCGGTTTCCGTCGAGCCGGATAACCGTGCTGGAAGCTATGTTATTAGCAGCTATCTGCCTGGCGGCGCTGAGAACCTTGCATTTCTCGTCTACTCGACAGATGGAGAGTATTTAGGTGAAGCAGGTGTTTATCAACATGTTGATAAAGGAGAACACCGCGTAAAATGGAATGGCACGATCAATCAAGGTCAAAAGCTGGAACCTGGTGAGTATACAATGCTTGCGTATGCAAGTTTGAAAGGGAAATCAGACACTGTTCAAACGAAGGAACCCTTCGATATTTATCCTGAATAAACGTGAATCACAAGAAAAGCCTTGTATGAGCGGATTAGCTCATCAAGGCTTTTCGATTATATATAGAGGAAAGAGAGACTGATGTTGATATTGCTATGGATCGTTTCTTTTTTGACTGCTTTTTTTCTAACGATCACTTTGGTGTATTTTCACCCTTTTACACGCGAAACATCCTCGTCCTTTTCATCAAGCATGCGAGCTGACGGTCTATGTGTCCTTCATTTACCCGCTTAGTTTGGCGTTTATTTTCATCATGATGCTCCTTTTCCCCCTCTATTGGCTGCGTGGACGGTTAACAGAATTACATATGTTATGCATCAAAGACTTCTTTTAATAAACGATACGATGTGAGCCGGTCTTGCATGTGGTGAGTGATCGTCACAGCGATTACTTCATTTGTACGATACGCTTTCGCTAGTGCCGTCAGCTGCTTTTTCACAGAAGATGGCGTTCCAACCACCATCCTTTGACGATTGGCAGCCACTCGTTTTTGTTCATATGGACTGTAGGAATAAGCTTGTGCCTTTTCATATGAAGGAAAGCCCCCGAGGTTTTGCCCCTGTTCATTGGCGAGTAAGGATAAATCTAAGCTGACTGCCAGTTTTTCTGCCTGTTCCTCTGTTTCAGCACATAAAACGAAGACCGCAAGACTGACGCGCGGCTCATCACCGAATGCTGAAGGTTCGAACCGGTTGATGTATTGCTCCACAGAATCTTCTCCGCCTTCGCCATTGATAAATAGAGCAAACGTATAGCCTGCACCTGCTTTCGCCGCAAGTCTTGCACTCCCTCCAGAGGAACCAAGCATCCATACCTCTGGTGCAGTCTCTACCTTCGGAGAAGCGGTTAAATGGGGCAGCGGGTAAAATTCATCCGCTAGGTCGTGTAAATAGACCTTCAATTCTTCTACCTGCTCAGGATATTGATCACCTAGTCGTTTTCGTTCACCATGATGAAGGGCAATGGAGGAAATGGGCATACCACCAGGAGCACGTCCAATCCCAAGATCAATTCTCCCAGGAGCCAGTGCTTCGAGAACCCTGAAGTTCTCTGCTACTTTATAGGCACTATAGTGAGGCAGCATCACACCGCCTGAGCCAATACGTATATGTGACGTAACGGCTGATAAATGACCGAGAAGCACCTCTGGACTCGACCCTGCAAGCCGGTTTGAAAAGTGATGCTCTGATACCCAAAAACGGTGATAGCCCCACTTCTCTGCCTGCTTTGCCAATTCAACCGTTTGCTTCAATGCTTCAGCAGGTGTTGCATCTCCGATCAAAGGAGATTGATCCAGTATACTTAATTTCATCATGCTGCACCTCTTACAGAAATCCCCCTCTCTCAATCGAAAGGGGGGATGTCTTATTTATTTTCGATTAAAGCCCTTCTCTTTAACAAATTCTCCAAGGAAGGCACGCTTTGGCTGACTAAAGCCGCGAAGCATCTGCTTAGACCAAGTATCTTTTCTCTCTCCGTTTGTTCGTTCTTCATAATATGATGAAATACGGTCATCGTATTCTTTTAAATAACGATCCACATGCGCTTCATCTTGCTGATATGCATTTTCATGATAAATGAGTTCAACTGGCAGCCGTTCCTTTTGTGACGATTGACTCGCTGGATGTCCGACAGCCAGACCAAATAACGGCAGCACATAAGATGGCGTTTCAAGTAATTCAGACACTTCTTTCAGTTGATTACGCAGACCGCCAATATAGCAGATCCCAAGTCCCATTGATTCTGCGGCTACACTCATATTTTGCGCAGCGAGCGCCGTATCAATGACGCTAATGAGAAAGGCTTCCGTATTCTCAAGCGCCTCTTGATGATTTTCCCCTGCTTTTTTTGCAATATCATCATGGCGTTTCAAGTCTGCACAGAAGACAAAGAAATGCCCATTCTTCTCAACGTATGGCTGATTCCCAGCCAGTTCAGCAAGCTTGGCCTTCTTCTCTTGATCTGTCACACCAATAATACTGTACGCCTGTACATAGCTTGATGTCGAAGCAGCCTGTGCACTTTTAATGAGTGTCAGCACCTCTTCTTCGGACAAACGCTCGTCTGTAAACGAACGGATGGACCGATGATTTAATATCGTTTCTATCGTTTTGTTCAATTCGAAGACCTCCTTCACTTGTACTATCATATGACAAAGACATATGGCTTTTCAAAAATTAAAACTCGCATGAAAAAAGACAGTCTATACTTAGACTGCCCTTACCCGTTTTATTTAAATAAATAACTTTGGTATTTCGTTAATTGAACACTTGCGTTATAAGCAATCCCGAATCCAATAAGGACAGATAAGACAGAGCTTCCTCCGAAGCTGATAAATAGGAGCGGAATCCCTGTTACAGGCATCACGCCTATATTCATCCCAATGTTCTGGAACGTATGGATCACAATCAGTGCTGTATATCCTACACAGAAGAATGACGCAAACCGGCTATATGGATGGATACGGTCGATCAGCACGACAAGCCGGTAGATCAAGAAGAAGAACATGATCACAACAAACGCACATCCGACAAAGCCAAAGGCTTCTCCTATAATGGAGAAAATCATATCTGTTTGTGCTTCTGGGACATAGACTTTTAAGTTTTTAACCCCATTCCCAAAAATCTGTCCAGCACCGATGGCCATTATGGCCCTATCAACCTGAAACTTGTCACTACTTGTAGCATCTTGTATTTTAGTATCTTCAGAGTTCGCAGAACTATCTGGAATCCAAGCAGTAATCCTATTGATTTGATATTGTTTAACACCAAGACTTTCTTTAGCGAAATCCGGAAATAATAAAACTACAGATAGAACCGTGATTATTAAGAGTACAACAACAGAACCAATCAACGAGATTATCTTCCAATTAACTCCAGATAAAAATACCATTACCATTACAATAAACATACAAACAGCAGCAGTACCAGCATCCTGCAAGAAAATTAAACCTACTGGGACTATGGAAACTCCAGCAATTTTTAATAGTAGATAAATGTCATCTTCTAATCGTCGTCTTCCTTTAGGTGTTGCTTTGCCAATCACTGAAGCCAACATCATGATCAGACCTATTTTCATAAACTCTGAAGGCTGAAATGTTCCAACACCCGGCAGAACAAACCAACTTTTTGCACCATTTATAGTAGGAGCAAAATCATGACCTCCGATTTGTGCAGGAGCGATTTTCAGAAAAATTAACAGCATAATGCCGCCTATAAAAATATAGAGGCTTAGCTTTTCTAATTGCTCCAAGTCAAAGTAATTTATGGCTACAATACATATAACTCCGACCATATAGTAAATGATCTGTCTGGTCCATGCATTAGATCCATACTGCCCAAATTGACCCGCAGCATAAATCGCAATGACACTGATGGCAAAGAAGGCTAAAAATATAAAAATTAAATCCCCTTGATAGTACGGAGATGTATTCTGCTTGTTCATGAACTAACCACCCTTATTACAAAACATAAAAGCCCTTATTTATATTAGATTGAAATTTTCACAAAAGCAACTCACCTTAAATATGACGGAAGATACATCCGAAAGGTTCCAATCATTTTTCAAAAAATGAAATACTTTTCATTCTAACAATAGGGAAAAATTCCTCTATACTTTTTCCATTCAACCGATCATGAGTCCTTTAAAAAGATTATTTTACAGATTTTAAGGGGAAAATTCAATGACCTATGTGGCGATATGACAAGCAATTATCATGCCAGCATAAGCTGTACGGAGAGAAAAGGAAAAACCACTTTCTACGGAATAAGGCCCATTTTCCAATTATTGAGTTTACTTCAAAGTCAATTGTGGTATAATACTTGTAACAAAATGTTCACAATATCTCCTAAAAACAGACACAATTGCATCCTGACCTCTTATTTGATTTGGATATCAACTTACAAAGGAGTTGGATACGATGGATATGTTCTTTGCGTACCTATGTATTGCAACGGCTACACCCCTGTTTTTATGGCTTGAAAACAGAAAAATTGCACTAGCTTCTATTCCACCCATTATGATTATGTGGATTTTCTTCGGTCTTTACATGACGAGCAGTTTATCTCCAGCAGGACATACCTTCATGATCGCATTCTTTGCCATTAACGTCATTTTGGCACACATTGCAGCGTTTCTCATTTATGGACTTCCATTCATTCGCAAAAGATTCAGCAGCACCAGATAAATCACGCACCACCTATTGGAGGCGTAATCAACATCATGATAAAAACCACTCACCTTTGAGGGATGAGTGGTTTTTTATTATTTCTCTGAATGCTCAGACTGCTTTGGCGCAGAAGGCGAATAACCGTCTTTGCTGTTCTCTCCGTGGCTGTAGTGAGCCGCAAAGATCCAAACAGATCCGATAACGAAGATAATCGCACAAAACAGACCAAACAATGTATTTCCGACTTGAACAGTTCCGTTCTCGCTTTCTGTCATGTGCATAAACATGAATAGCTGCAAGAACGCTTGAATGAAGGCAAAACCAAAGATAATCCATAGTTTTGCAGAACTGCCAATTTCAGCTCCAATGGCAATCCAGAATGCTAAGATTGTTAGCACAATGGATAGGATGAAGCCAACTACGTGTTTCCAAGGGAAGTGTTCGTGCTCTGCTGAGGAATGTGTTTTTCCAGCCATATCACAAAAGCCCCCCTAATCCGATCAAGTAAACAGCTGTGAAGATGAAAATCCATACAACATCAAGGAAATGCCAGTATAGACTTGAGATAAAAATCTTCGCTGCTGTTTGTGGAGTTAATCCACGTTTTTTAATTTGGAACAAGACCCCGGTAATCCAGAAGATACCGATGGATACGTGTAGTCCGTGAGTTCCTAAGAGTACAAAGAATGCAGACCAATACGCACTTGTATGGATGCTCGCACCCTCATGTACATAATGGAAGAACTCGAAAATCTCAAAGCCAACGAAGCCTGCACCTAGAAGCAGTGTCAGAATCGTCCAAATGACAACCCCTTTGGTACTTCCACGGCGCATTTCATGAACAGCAATCCCGCATGTAAATGAACTAACCAATAGCAGGAATGTCATGATCAATACAAGCTTCATATCAAACAGTTCAGCTGGTAAAACGCCGCCAGCTGTTCTGCCATGAAGAACAAAGTAGGTCGCAAAAAGTGTTGAGAATAACACGATTTCCGCGCCAAGGAATATCCAGAAACCAAGGATGTTTAAACGTCCTGTTTCAGACTGATATTCAAGCGGTGCATTTGCATAGCTGCTATCATTATGTCCCATTACTTCTGCGCCTCCTTATTCTTTTTCTCTGTTTCAATCACTTCTTCAACAGGAATATAATAGCCATCGTCATATTCAAATGAGCGTAAAATCATTGTTGCGAATACACCGATTAAGCCAATAACGCCAATCCAGTACCATTCAAATACAAGACCGAATGCACCAAGTCCGAAGAATGCAGACATGATGAGTGGTCTGCCTGAATTGTGCGGCATGTGAATTTTCTTGAATTCTTTTTCAGGATGAACGTCTACGTTGTTTTGCTTCCAATGATGGAATGCATCTGGTGTTGTCACTTCTGGAAGTGCTGCAAAGTTATAATGCGGCGGAATTGCAGAAGATGTCGCCCAGTCAAGAGTACGTCCATCTCCCCAGCTGTCTCCAGACACTTCACGTTTCGCGTGTCTCCAGCTGTAGTAGATGTTGTAGCAAAGGATGATGAATCCGATACCCATCATAAATGCACCAATTGTTGAAATAAAGTTTAGTGCAGTCCAGCCATCTTCTGGTCCATACGTATAAATACGTCTTGGCATTCCTTGCAGTCCTAAGAAGTACTGCGGGAAGAAACAGATGTTAAATCCGATCATGAATACCCAGAAGAACCATTTGCCGATTCTTTCGTTTAACTTGTAACCAAACATTTTTGGATACCAGAAAACAAGGCCAGCAAAACAAGCAAAAACAGTACCTGCGATTAATACATAGTGGAAGTGGGATACAAGGAAGTACGTGTTATGGTACTGGTAATCCGCAGCTGCCATCGCAAGCATAACCCCAGTGACACCACCGATAACGAAGTTCGGGATGAAACCAAGTGCCCAAAGCATTGGTGAAGTAAAGCTGATACGGCCTCGATACATCGTAAAGAGCCAGTTAAAGATTTTCACACCTGTTGGTACAGAAATCGCCATTGTTGTAATCGAGAAGAATGAGTTAACCGCTGCACTGTTCCCCATTGTAAAGAAGTGGTGAACCCACACAAGGAAACTAAGAACAGAGATTGCCACAATCGATACAACCATCGCTTTGTAACCAAACAGCTGTTTTCTTGAGAACGTCGCAAAGATTTCTGAGAAAATACCGAAAGCCGGCAGGATGACGATATATACCTCAGGATGTCCCCAAATCCAGAAAAGGTTCGCCCAAAGCATTGGCATACCGCCTGCTTCGAGTGTAAAGAATGCAGAACCGAATAAACGATCAAATGTCATAAGTGCTAAAGCAACTGTTAATACAGGGAATGCGAATACGATGATGACAGACGTAATCAATGTTGTCCATGTAAACATTGGCATACGCATAAGCGTCATACCTTTTGTACGCATTTTTAAGATGGTCACCATGAAGTTAATACCTGTCATAAGTGTACCAATACCTGCAATTTGGAGCCCGAGCAAGTAATAGTTCTGTCCAGGTCCTGGTGAGAAATCATTTCCGGCGAGCGGCATGTAACTCGTCCAGCCTGCACTTGGTGATCCTCCAATGACGAAGGAAATGTTGAACAGCATCGCTCCAACCATGAATGTCCAGAAGCTAAGGTTGTTCAAATAAGGGAATGCAACGTCACGTGCACCAATTTGAAGAGGCACAACGACGTTGATTAAACCAATTAAAAATGGCATCGCCATGAATAGAATCATGATCGTACCATGCGTTGTGAAAATTTCATTATAGTGGTTGGAATCTAAAAACGTATTATTAGGAAGCGCCAGCTGCGCGCGCATCATCAGTCCGTCTACCCCACCGCGGAAGAACATAATCACAGCAGCAAGGATATACATGATCCCAAGCTTTTTATGATCAACTGATGTTAGCCATTCTTTCCAGAGCCATTTCCACTTTTTAAAGTAGGTTAAAACAAACACGATGGCAATGGAAGTAAGAGCGATAGAAATTTGCGCACCAAGAATTAATGGGTCTCCAGTTACAAAAAACTCATCCCATTTCAAATGCATAACGGCCTCCTCCTTTCCTTAGTCAGTTTATTCATTATCTAGTTTTCTTTTATAGTTCTTCACATTCTCGAAAGGATCTGTTTTGGAATGCGGAGAAACTGATTGGTAACCTAAACGTTTGCGTGCTTGGAGTGCGTATTCAGAATCCTCTCCATGCTTCGCAAAGGATAAATGTGTTGATGAGAATGTCTGCACATCTGCAGCATCCGGAAGCATCAAGTAGTCATACGTTTTCTTCGTTAACTTTGGTGCTTCTTTCTTCGTTTTGCTTACCCATTTATCATAGTCAGACTGCGTCATCGCATTGACTTTGAATTTTTGCTGAGCAAAGCCCTCGCCTGTGAAGTTGGCATTTCTTCCTTCATATGTGCCAACTTGATCAGCTTGAAGATATTGTTCCATCTCCATTCCAGCCATCGCATACTTCTCCCCGCCTAGCTGAGGAATCCATAGTGATGCCATTGTATCAGCGGAAGTGATTTTGAATAAAACCGGCTGATCTTTTGGAATGTTTAAGTAGTTCACTGTCTCAATATTTTCCTCTGGATAACTAAAGATCCATTTCCAATCAACAGCTGTAGCATAAACGACAAGTGGATCTTTATGGCTTGTTGCTTGAGGTGCCTCTTCCAAAGAGTAAATTGTTTTTACAGTTGGAACTGAAAGGGCAGCAACGATTAATATTGGGATCACTGTCCAGATAACTTCTAGAAGCGTATTCCCGTGTAGTTCTGGGTTATAAGAGGCGTTTCCAACGTCCTTACGCTCACGGTATTTAACCAAAATGATGGTAAACAGTACAAATACCGCACCAACGATAAAGAGCATGAATCCGATGGATAAAAGGATCAAGTCTTTTTGTTGTGCTGCGACAGGTCCTTTAGGATCTAAAACAGCGATATTGCTGCAACCTCCTAATAAAAAAACACTCACGAGCATCGCTAATAAAAGCATAGGTTTAATGGCTCTGAACAAGAAGATCACCATCCTTCCTTAAGATAATATATAAATTGCTGAATAATTGTGAAAAGCCATCTGCCTTCGAAAACTTTTCTTCCCTTTGTAATGCTATCAAAATCTGTTAGAGTTAGCTTCCCTTTTTTCAAAAGTTCATTTATTTTTCAACAGATTTCTATTAAAATGTCATAAATTCGACATAAATTTATATTATTGCACACACAATAAATTTCTAGGATTTTGAAAAGTTGAGAGTTGAAGGCAAAGGACAAACAATCAAGAACTTTGTCAAATTTAGGTTTACCACAATAAAAAAGTTTGGTCAAATTTCAATTTAACTTAATGAAATTTTATCTAGGTAAACAATTTCAAAATAGGTATCCCCACATTTAACAAAAACCTTACTCATTTTAACGCAAGTTCACAAGAAAAGAAAGTATCGATTCTCTGCGATACGCTGTAAGAATTGGTAATGATGCTGAATTAGTGGAATCTCGCTAAAGACTTCCAGCAAAAAACCGGCTCAGCGCCGGCACTCTGCATTTATTCATCTCTCACTAAGATGTCAGGTCGTCTATAGATCTCCCCTTCATGTTCAATGTCCATGTACGTCCACTTGCCTGTATAGGTTAAAAAGCGGTTGCCCTCTTTTTCTACTACTATCGTATCCTCTGATTTCAGTCCAGGCAATGAAGGATTCCACGTAAACACTTGATGCAGCTGAATTTCTTCCTTCGATGAGGGAACGGCAATGATTTCCCTAGATACAAATCCCGTCTTTCCCCCTTGATGAAGCTTTTTCCAGCTATCAGGGAAGCCCTCTTTTTCATACTGAGCAATACCTGCTTTCAGTACATCTCCTAATGTTTTACCAGGACGTGTGGCGGCATTCATGACTGTATCAATTCGTGCAAGCCGCTCTTTGTTCTCTTCAAGCTCCTTTGGAAGCTGACCAAAGTAAACAGACCTTGTGACATTCGCTACGAGCCCGTGCCGTTCTGCACAGAGGACAACAAGCGCGTGCTTTTGAAGTGCTTTCTCTGTTGGAATCGGGTGACGGTATTGATGGATCCGGTCATCCGTTGCCACAAGCAGGACTTCTATCGTCATCCCTTGTGCAATGGCTCTTTGAGCAACAAGCGAAGCAATTTCGTGTTCGGTCTGCCCTGGCACGATTTCTTGACAGACACTTTCTACAATGACCGCTGTTTCATGACAAAGGATTTCATATTGACTGAGCTGCGAGGCGGTAAGGATCGATCGAACATGTGACAAATCCGGCTCGATCCATTCGAATCCATCCATTTGAATGTCCGCCCCAATTCGTTTACCTTTTGTGAGTTCTTGAATGTAGGGGGTCTCATCCTCATACCAATCCATTGTGACCACCTGAAAGGGATGATCGACATACGCCATTTCCTCTTCAATGATCCGCTTTTCTTCCATTTGATTCACAATGAGGACGAGGTCGTCTTTTAAGACGAGCAGCTGGCACACGCCCTCTGGCGTATTTAACACAATGTGATTCCTTCTTCCGCCTGTCAGCCAGGAGAAGTTATTTCGCTTTTGAATCAAGACACCATCAAGCTGCTTTTCTTCCATTAGCTCTCTTACTTGTTCAATCATCTAATCACCTGCCTGTATGAAGTGTTTGAATGAAACGGTTAAAAGCTGTTTTCCCTTGCTCAGTTCTTTTAAACACACCCGCCTGTGAGAGAATTCGAGAAAAAATAGAGCCAATTTCTTGTTGTAAAATGGTTTCGGTATTGTCCTCTGTAAAGGTGTTCTCTTCAAGCAGTCGCTTTGCCCATGTTTCGTGTTTCATGATAGCAGGACGGGCTTTGATTTCTTCAAGAGGACTTTCGGATAGCAATGCCTCTTTTAATTGGCTTAACTCCTCTGCTAATCTGCCAGGAAGGACAGCAAGGCCCATGACTTCAATTAATCCGATATTCTCTTTTTTAATATGGTGGACTTCTTCGTGCGGATGGAAAATGCCGTCTGGGTGCCGCTTGTCTGTACGGTTATTACGCAGCACTAAATCTAATTCATAGTCATCCCCGTGGCGCCGTGCAATAGGTGTAATGGTATTGTGCGGAGTCTCTCCTGTATGAGCGATCAGCCCCACCTCTTCATCTGAATACAATTTCCACTCATGTAAGATAAAGTCTGCTGCGTCCGCGAGCGGCTGCCGCTCGCTGCTTCGAAGGCGGATCACAGACATCGGCCATTTCACAATGCCAGCTCGCACATCCGGAAAGGCTTTGAGAGAAAAGACTTCTTCCATCTCTGCTTTCGCCATCGGAAATTCATGTGCACCGCCCTGAAAATGGTCATGACTTAATATACTGCCTCCGACAATCGGAAGGTCGGCGTTCGACCCGATAAAATAGTGCGGGAATATAGATATGAAGGAAAGCAGTCGTTCAAAGGTTTTTTTGGTGATGCTCATTGGCTCATGTTTACCTTTGAACACTATGCAGTGCTCGTTGTAATACACATAAGGTGAAAATTGCAGAAACCACGATTCACCTGAGAGTGTCACAGGAATAATCCGGTGATTCTGTCTCGCTGGATGGTTGATCCGCCCCTCGAAGCCAACGTTTTCTTTACAAAGGAGACAAAGAGGATATTGCTTTTGACTGAGCTTCTTGGCTTCAGCGATGGCTTTGGGGTCCTTTTCCGGTTTTGATAGATTAATGGTGATCTCCAGCACACCATCGTCTGTTGGTGTAAACCACTGTACATTTTTGGCGATCCTGCCTGTATGAATATAGTGGGCATGCTGCTGCATCGCATAGAACCAGCTTGTAGCTGCCTCTGGTCCCTCATGTTGGCGTTTTTCTTCAAACTTCGCATAGATGACACTTGGAGGTGCCACCAAGCAGCCCATGATTTTCGCATCTAGTAAATCACGATACGTATCCGTCCCCTCAGGAATAAGGCCTGTTTCTACTGCCCAATCCAGCATCGGCATTAAAATGTCTTCAAGGTCTCCTTCTCCTGAGACTGTTCTTGCTTCAGCGTCATCGAGCCCGAACACCTCAAGCAGCCGATTTCTCGTATAATCGATATCTAGTGATGTCATCAGCTCTTTATTGATCCCGTATTGAATCAGCTGTTCCAATTTTTCAAAAATATCAATCGCCATTCCCTCTGTCCCCTCTCTTGCCTGTTACGCTTTATTCACTTCGGTAGCCATCTGGATGCTTCTGAAACCAATCCCACGCGCTCTGAATGATCGTGTGAAGGTCAGCATATTGAGGTGTCCATCCCAATTCTTGCAGCGCTTTTTCAGAAGAAGCAATCAGCTTTGCTGGATCTCCCGCGCGTCTTTTTGCCACTTGTGCCGGGATGGCATGCCCCGTGACTTTTCTGACAGCTTCTACGACCTGCTTCACGGAGAAACCTGTTCCATTCCCTAAGTTGTAGGTAGCACTGCCTTTTCCAGCACGCAGCCGATCAACGGCTAAGATGTGTGCCTCTACTAAGTCCATCACATGAATGTAATCTCTAATACACGTGCCGTCCTCTGTCTCATAATCATCACCGTAAATCATGATCTGATCCCGTTTTCCTAAAGCAACTTGCAGAATAATTGGAATGAGATGTGTCTCAGGCTGATGATCCTCTCCGACAAGTCCTTCTGTATGGGCACCAGCTACATTAAAGTACCGAAGCACCACGTATTCTATTCCATACGCTTGCTCAGACCACTTCAGCATTTTTTCAATCGCTAATTTTGTTTCTCCATAAGGATTCGTTGGGTTCGTTTCATCCGTTTCAACAATCGGCACGCGCTTCGGTTCACCGTATGCAGCAGCAGTTGAAGAAAAGACGATGTGTTTCACATCAAATTCATTCATTATTTGTAGTAAAGCGGTTGCTCCTCCGACGTTGTTGTCATAGTACTTAAGCGGGTCTGTCACACTCTCCCCGACAAGTGAATCTGCCGCAAAGTGCATGACCGCTTCTATTTGATGCGTTTTGAAAACCTGTCTTAAAAAGACGTGATCCCGTAAATCTCCCTCTTCTAAGACAGCTCCTTCCAAAACAGCTTCTTTGTGGCCTGTCTGCAAATTATCCACTACCACTACTCGTTCGCCTTTCGCTAGAAGAGCCGCCACCGCATGACTGCCTATGTACCCTGCTCCTCCACAAACTAAAATTGTCATCAACCTTCCCCCTTTGTGAGTTCTCTTGCGCCGCCTCCAATTCCAGCTGTGTAAAAAGAGGCTTGAATGCCTGTTTTCTCTTGATATATCGCACCAGTTTCTTCTATAAATGAACTCAGCAGCTCTTCTTTCACAATGCTGATCGTGCATCCGCCAAAGCCTGCACCTGTCATACGGGAGCCAATCGTCCCCGGGTGCCCCCAAGCTGCTTCAGCCAGTGCATCTAGTTCAAGTCCTGTTACTTCATAATCATTCTTTAAAGAAAGATGAGAAGCCTTCATGAGCCCACCTAGTTCTTCCATTTTATCATCTTTCAGAAAATTTACTGCTTTCATCGTCCGCTCGTTTTCCGTCACGACATGTCTTGCCCGTTTGCGGCATATGTCATCTTCAATCAAGTGGGCATGTGCTGCAAATTCATCCGCAGTGAGCTCACATAAGTGGGTGATGTCGATTTTTTTCCGAAAATCATTTAAAGCTGATTGACACTCTGCCCGGCGCTCATTGTATTTGGAATCAGCCAGTGTCCGCTTTTTATTTGTATTGGCGATGACAAGCGCCAGTCCCTCTTGCCGAAACGGACTGTATTCAAAGGCAAGGGTGTCACAATTGAGCAAAATGGCGTGATCTTCTTTTCCAAGGGAAATCGAAAACTGATCCATGATCCCGCAATTGACGCCAATAAATTCATTTTCTGCACGCTGTGAAAGGAGGGCAAGACGGGCATTTGAAACGCTGAATGAATGCCATTCGTTGATGAGAACAGCGGTGACAAGCTCAATGGAGGCAGAGGAAGACAGACCTGCGCCATTTGGAATATTGCCGCTGTACACAATGTCAAAGCCTTCTTCTATCTTCATCCCTGCTTCTATAAACTGATTGAACACACCCTTCGGATAATTCGCCCAGCCGTCCGATTCCACGTAAGCGATTTCATAAAGGTTGAATTCTTTCACACCATCGCTATCAAAGTTCAAGGAATACATTCTCACGCGGCCATCTGAACGCTTTGCACAAGCAGCATACGTTCCGAGAGTAAGTGCGCATGGAAACACATGGCCTCCATTGTAATCTGTATGTTCACCAATCAAGTTCACTCTTCCTGGGGCAAAAAAATAGCGAAGTTCTTCTCCATCTCCAAATTGCTGGTGAAATGCCGCGCGTAACGTCTCGATCATATCCATCCCCCTTTTCTCTTCTGATACTTTTATTTTAGTTGTCCCAGCAGCATCAGTTCAATGGTAAAAAAACCGTTAAAAAATACCCTTTTTTTGCTGTGAATGGTACGATGTGATATGAGGTGTAACATGATTCTAAATAGAAAAAGGTTGTTTTTTGCTGTGAAGGAGGGTTTCCAATTTGAAGAAGGAAGCATTTGCATTTCGTTTTCACCATTCTGATGTGACATTGCCGGCGCAAATATGGTCTGTTGGCTGGGAAGTACAATCATCTTCGTTATATAGCTGGAATGGCGTGGAGCGGAAAGATCAGAGCAAGTGCATCTTTCAGCTCACACTGTCTGGACATGGCATGATTGAAATCGGAGAGAAACGTTTCAAAGTGTTGCCGGGTCAGGCCTTTCTCGTGAAAAGCCCAAGTGCCTATCAATATTATTTTCCAGAGGACAGTGAGCATTGGGAATTCCTTTATTTAACGCTTTACGGGGAAGCCTGCGATCTTTGCTTTGACCAATTTATTGACCAAGGAAAGCAGGTCATGCGTTTTCATCCAAATTCCAGACCGATCCGCCTGCTCAAGAACATTTATGATGAAGCCAGTGAAAGACGGATTACCAATCCATTTGAGGGGTCTAGCCTTGCTTATCAATTTGTCATGGAACTATATTCATATTTGCCAAAGCTTGAGGGACAAATGGAGAAATGGCCCGAGCCCATCGTTCAAGCTGCCTTGTTTGCCAGCCATCATTTTCACGAGGAAATTGGCCCGGACGATATGGCAGCTGCGGCACGTTTATCCAAAAGTCATTTTACGAGGGAATTCAAAAAGGCCACTGGCTTCACACCTATTCACTATCTAACCAATATCCGGTTAGAAAAGGCGGAAACGTTACTGAAAACAACAAAATACTCGATTGAAGAAATCGCCATACAGTGCGGCTACCGAAATGCGAATTACTTGAATAAAGTCTTTCGAAAGAAAATCGGCATGTCTCCAAAGCAACTGCGGGAAACAAGCGATGCATAATAAAAAGCAGCCGCTTTCTCAATTGGCTGCTTCTTTTACGCTTTCGTCAGGTCAACATGAATTCTCCCTTGTCTTAAAACAATGGTCATTTGCGTGTCAGGTGTCATTAAGTTTTCTAAAATGTCCGTTGCCGTTTGAAGCGCAATGTCCATTCGGTTGATCTTTTCCTTTTCTTGTTCCGAAAACGCTTCTGGATGTGCGGTCATTTCTTTGACTAGCCTCAGCACTTGTTCATGCTGCTTTTCTGTTTGCTGATATATGACATCATATAATTCGTCTGGCCTGCTGCTCATTTCACATCACCTATCTTTTTTCATGTGTTAAATCGCATCTTCTTTTGTTTTCTTGAAGACGAACCATTTACTGGCGACATAATTCACGACCACAATCACAAAGTTGACAAGAATTTTTGCGACAGTTTCATTGAGCGCCATTTGGCTCACAAATAAAATCATCAGCCCCAGATCTACACCTAGAGACATGAGACGAACACTAAAAAATGAAGAAAGCTCACGCATAAGGCTTTTCGTATCACGAGCCTTTTGCTTGAAGACATACTTCTTATTGGTGATATAAGCAAAGAGAACAGCAAATACCCATGAAACAACTGTAGCTGTTTTATAATCCATGGAAAACATCTCAACGAATAAGTAGAAGCTGACTATGTTGACAATGGTTGTACACACACCCATCACAAGATACATGACAACTTCTTGATACTTTTGAAAAAGGCTATACATGTCTTTCTTCATTCCTTCTTGGTGGTTTCTGTTTCTTTTAGAATACCATCTTGAGAAGAACTTCCCAAACGAACAATATGTACGTCCTGCACAGATGAAATTTGTTCTACTTGATGGCAAATGTCAACCTAATTGGTTTATATAAGCCAAATGATTTAGGTCTTTTTCATTATTTTAATTTATAATCTTTTAACTGACTTTACAATTGTTTATTATTAGAAGTAAGAAATCAATATTTATGGGTTTTTTAGTCATTTTTTTAGGAACGTGGTAGGTGATAGATTTTACAAAATAGGTTAAATGTCATCATTTTTCGACAAAATCTATTTTGCGCTGTTTTCATCCACACGTACAGTTACTAGACGGTTTGTTCAAGTCATTGGTTGCAGATGAATATGTCTTATTGAACTGGAGGATATTATGGATACGCAAGTGAAAAGAAGAGTTGACGAAGAGTGGGTTTATTTGATTCAGGAAGCGAAAAAAATTGGACTAGGCATCGAAGAAATACAAGCTTTTTTAACATCCAACGGTGATCAGAAGATGATAAACAAACCGTAAATCAACGCCGTTATCCTTTGTCTTTCAGACTGCTTTGGCTAAAAGTTCTGACTTGTCAATTGACCTTTTGAAAATCCTTTCATGACGATACGCTACAGTAATTGAACACCCCTTCATACCAATCCCTTCCACTCATGGGGTTCTGTCTTTCTATATTAGGAGGACAGTCCGTTTCCCGTTCTTTATATGATCCCTTTATAGCCGCTATTCATGAAAATTGTCATTCTCACGTTATAAAACCAAGCTCCCCACCCATATATTAAGCATGAAAACAATGAGAAAGCAGAAAGGTGGGTAGAGCGTGAGTTCAGATTCCCTTTCCTATTATCACCAAAAAAAGGATCAGTATTATCATGGCGTGAACCCGGTCATTGTCAGCCGTATTCGTGAGGAATGGACGTCTTTATTGGATATCGGATGCGGCACAGGCAAACTTGGAAAAGTCCTGAAACAAAAGGGCCGGACCATTTATGGAATTGAATCGTTTGAGGATGCAGCAAAAGAAGCTGAGCAAGAGCTAGATCATGTGCTATGCGGAAATATTGAACAGATGACTCTCCCTTACGAACATGAACACTTTGACTGCATCATTTTCGGAGATGTCCTTGAACATTTATTGGATCCGTGGGCCGTTTTAAAGAAGGTCAAACCCTTCCTTAAAAAAGAAGGAGTCATCCTGTCATCCATTCCGAATATCGGTCACATATCAACAGTTTTAGAATTACTAGCCGGCAGATTCACTTATACAGATGCAGGATTAATGGATCAAACACATTTACGTTTCTTCACCCTTCACGAAATTCATGCACTCTTTCATTCAGCAGGCTTTCGTATTCGCGAACTCGAAACCATTCGCGTACAGCATCCTTCCTATGCAAGCGTGATGAGTGATTTACATGAATTACTCATGAAGCATGGCATTCGTTCAGATTTTCACGAGGCCGCTACCGCCTATCAGTATGTGGTTGAGGCGGTTCAGTTTCATGAGTAACCCCACCATCCTGTTTGTTTTATGTGTAAATGATGAATCGATGTTTCAGGCTTGCTTTCGGCAGCTCGCTTCACTTCCTGCTCCCCATGGATATCATGTAGAGGTTTTGCCGATTAGACATGCATCCAGTATGACCTCTGCTTATAATGAAGCGATCACCCATCCAGCTCAGTTTAAAATTTATCTTCATCAAGATACCTTGATTGTCAAACAGCATATGCTGCTTGAGTTGATCCCGCTTTTTTTACAGCATCCATCACTTGGGATGGTTGGGGTCATAGGTGCAGAAAGCGTGCCTGACAATGGGATTTGGTGGGAGAGTTCTCATTGCAGGGGGAAAGTCATTGAATATCGTCACGACACCTATCAGCTGCTTTCGTTTGAAAGAGGTCGTCAACAACAGGCGGAAACACAAGATTATATCAACGCTTCGGCGATTGATGGTCTTTTCATGGCGACGCAGTATGATGTGAAGTGGCGTGAGGATCTCTTTGATGGCTTTCATTTTTATGATGTTTCGCAGTCCTTTGAATTCGTCCAGCAGGGCTATGAGGTTGGAATTGCGAGGCAAGAAGAGCCTTGGTGTATCCACAAATGCGGAGATCATTTTGATGCAGAAACATATGAAAAAGCGAGACAAACATTTCTTGCGAATTATCGGTAGAAAGCACCCTTTTCGGGTGCCTTTTTTATGATATACTGTCATAAACAACCAGATCGTCTCATATGCATTGGAGTACCTTGTCCCTAATTCGTACAAAGGAGGAAACAATGGCAGACAAAAAAGTTCATTATAAGAAGGTTGCCGCTTCAGAGGATTTTCGAAAACTTCTCGAGGAAAAACGCAGATTTATCGTACCGATGACGATTTTCTTTTTTCTCTTTTACTTTTCACTTCCGGTTGCTACATCCTACTTCACCTTTTTGAACACGCCGGCAATTGGCGCGATCTCATGGGCTTGGTTATTCGCCCTCACACAATTTGTCATGACTTGGGTATTATGTGGACTTTATGCGAGAAAAGCAGCACAGTTTGACAAATATGTAAGCGCTTTAAAAACTGAATCAAGAGGTGATGACGAATGAGCATGACCGCTTTTATTTTATTCATAGCGATCGTAGGGCTCACATTGGTCATCACATATTTTGCTGCGAAAAAAACGAGCAATGCGAGCGATTTTTACACGGCAGGCGGAGGTTTGACTGGGTTTCAGAACGGCCTTGCCATCGCCGGGGACTATATGTCTGCCGCATCATTTTTAGGGATCGCTGGAATGATCGCGTTAAATGGATTTGACGGATTTTTCTATAGCATTGGCTTTCTAGTGGCGTATCTTGTCGTTCTTTACGTTGTGGCCGAACCGCTTCGAAATCTAGGGAAATATACGATGGCCGATATGATTGCTGCACGATTTAAGCGTCCTGCCATTCGAGGGGTTGCCGCGTTTAACACAATCACAGTCTCTACTTTTTATATGATTGCACAGCTTGTTGGGGCAGGTGCATTAATCAAACTGCTTCTTGGCATTGATTACTGGATTGCTGTGCTGGTCGTAGGTGTCTTGATGACCATTTATGTCGTGTTTGGCGGCATGATCGCTACCAGCTGGGTACAGATCACAAAGGCTGTGCTTCTCATGCTTGGGACCCTGATTATTTCACTGCTTGTATTTGCAAAGTTTGATTTTAGTCTGCTGAAGATGTTTGAGGAGATGAAAACAGCGACCCCGCTTGGTGGGGCATTTCTTCACCCGGGAAATAAATATGATGTGCCTTTAGAGACCCTGTCTTTGAACCTTGCTTTAGTGCTTGGGACAGCAGGTTTGCCGCACATTTTGATTCGGTTTTATACGGTAAAGGATGCCATTTCTGCGCGTAAATCTGTTCTATCCGCTACGTGGATCATCGGTATTTTTTATTTAATGACGGTTTTCCTTGGCTTCGGTGCTGCTGCCTTTGTTGGAACAGAAGCGATCACAGCAGCAGATGCAGCAGGAAATATGGCCGCTCCTCTGCTCGCACAAGCCCTTGGAGGTGATTTATTATTTGCCTTTGTTTCCGCTATTGCCTTTGCGACCATTTTGGCAGTGGTAACTGGTCTCGTCTTATCCGCAGCGTCTGCCTTTGCCCATGACTTTTATAGTCAGATCATCCGCAAAGGGAAAGCGAGTGAACGGGAACAGGTGAAGGCGGCACGCTTTGCTTCCATCGGCGTGGCCATTCTTTCCATCATTCTTGCATTATTTGCCCAATCCTTAAACGTCGCTTTTCTTGTGTCACTTGCCTTCGCCGTGGCAGCAAGTGCAAATTTACCATTGATTATCTTCACTGTCTTTTGGAAACGATTTAATTCTACGGGTGCCATTGCAGGGAGCTTAGTAGGACTGCTGAGCGCACTGATCATCGTCTCGCTCAGTCCAAGCGTCTGGGACCCATCGGGAGCAGCCATCTTTACAGGAGATCCGCTCATCCCGCTGTCGAACCCTGGAATTATCTCGATCCCACTCGGATTCCTTGCCGCTTACTTAGGCACGATATTCTCCTCTGAAAAAGCAGATGAAGATACCTTTACGGAAATTCAAGTAAAGGCACATACAGGCATGCATATGGATACTGATTCATAAGGAAAAGCCGGCTGCTCTGCCGGCTTTTTAATAGCGCTGAAATAACTCTGGATTTTTCGGTACGTTTTCTAAATAAACGATCTTTCCTTTGTCGTCCAGTTCTGCAATGTCAATTCCTTCAGCTGTATAGACACGGCCATCCGAAAGTTTCCCGCAAACGGCCCAGTTCGTTTCATATTTTCCGTCTTCTCTTTTTTTCCATCCATCCCACATATGCTTGATGTCTTCATGCACGTGGAAAAATGTGTTTAAAAACTGTGTAAACGCTTGGATGCCAGGCTTCTCGGCACCATTTAAGACAATCATCACATCGTCAGAAAACAATGCCAGCAATTCATTCAGTTGCTCCTGTCCTTTTCCTGCTTCATCGTAGCGGCGAAAATACGTATCGAGCACTTCCATTGTTCATTCTCCTTTATTTACCTGTCATTTCGAAAATAATCGAACAATTTAATTGTACACAATTGTTTCTCACCTGTCTATTTTCCCTGAAATCAGAAAAGACATGAATTGAGTCAATCCATGTCTCCTACAGGTTAAAGAGATGCTTTTTCTGATGCAACAAGTGCTTTCAATTCTTCTGCTGCTTTTTTTGGATCAGTGCTCTGGCTAATGGCGCTAATGATGCTAATACCATCTGCCCCTGCTTGGATGACTGGTGCAGCATTGTCGTATGTGATACCCCCGATGCCAACAATTGGAATATGAAGACCATGACGACGTACTTCAGTGATCAAAGATACTCCTTGGACACTGCGTGTATCCTTTTTCGTTTCTGTTGGATAAACTGGGCCCATGCCGACATAATCTGCGCCGTCCTTCATGGCTTGTTTCACTTCATCAAGGTTATGCGTAGACACACCTAATATTTTATTCCCGATTTTTTGTCTGACGTCTTCTGCATTTGTGTCTTCCTGTCCAACATGAACGCCGTCTGCATCAAGATCCATCGCTAGCTGTACATCATCATTCACAATAAAAGGAACATTTGCTTCTTGGCAAAGCACTTGAAGTTGACGAGCCAATTGTTTCTTCTCTTCTCCTTGCAAAGCTCCATCACCCTTTTCACGGAATTGGAACATGGTGATCCCGCCTTGAATGGCTTCCTTTACGACATCAAGCGGCTGCCTGCTTGTATTCGCTGTTCCCATAATAAAATAAACCGATAATTGCTGTTTGATTTGCTGTTGATCAGCCTTTGTCATGTGAAATTCCCCCTATTCTCCCCATAGTCACCACATCATCGCCAGTTGTGTGTGTGAGTGCATTTAACAATTCCATTTGAAACGTCCCTGGCCCTTTATCCTGAGTGTAATGAGCTGCCCTTTCAGCTGCGACGCCATAAAACAGTAATGCAGCTGCTGACGCATGAATAGGCCGTTCACCCACTGCACAAAATGCCCCGATGACAGACGTCAGTAAACAGCCGGTTCCCGTCACCTTGGTGAGCCATTCATGTCCATTATGAATAGACAACACGTCCTCTCCATCTGACACCACATCGACTTTTCCTGTGATCACCACAACAGTCTGAAGTGTCCTTGCCGCTTGTTTGGCTAGTGCCGATACATCTCCGTTCGCTGCTTTCGCATCAACGCCTTTTGACTCCCAGCCATCCACTCCAAGTAAATGAGCCATTTCTGCAGCATTTCCTCTGACAACGGTCATGTTCACTTGCTCTAACAGCTGTTTTGCCGCTTTCGTTCGAAACGTTGTCGCACCGACGCCGACAGGATCTAATAGAACAGGTACACCATTTTCATTGGCAGCTTGTCCAGCCAGAACCATGGCCTCCACCGTGTCCTTTGTCAATGTGCCGATATTGAGCACAAGTGTATCCGCCAACTGCGCCATTTCAGCCACTTCTTCTTTGGCATTTGCCATGACTGGCGAAGCGCCTAAAGCAAGCAGACCATTCGCTGTAAAATTCGTCACGACTTGATTGGTGATATTATGAACGAGTGGATTTTCCGCTCGAACCCTCTCCAATAAATGAGACACGCAGCTTGTTTTCATCCGTATCGTCCTCCCTTTTACTCTGCTCCCCACACATAGGATTTAGTATGCTTTAACCATTCTCTTGCCGCAAACGACAAATAGCGATCCTTTCGCCAAATGACTCCTAAATGCCACGGGATCGACGTGTTTAAGGAAATGACTTTCACCTTTTCAGGATCAAGATCACGGCAGATCCGCTCAGGCAGAAGACCAATTCCCAAGTTCTCGGCTACCATCTCACTAATGAAATCCCATTGAGACGTTTCATAAATGACATTGGGCCGGAAGCCCGCATTCATACATTCATTCAATATCCGGCTATGCAGAACAAAATCTTCTCGAAAGAAAATAAAAGACTCTTCCTTTAAATCAGCTAAATAGACCTTATCACGACCTGCCATCGGATGTGATGGATGCGTCACGAGCTTCATGTCTTCTTTAATAATGGTGTACGTATGAAAAATTTTATCATTTGCAGGCAGAACAATGACACCAATATCTAACGAACCATCTTCGACCCCTTCCTCTACTTTAATAGAGCCGTGCTCCACCAATTGAAATGTGACATCTGGATACTGCTGGCGGAATTCTCCCATGACATTCGGGAAAAAACTCGATCCAATCATCGGCGGCAGCCCGATGCGAATATGTCCTTTTTTGACATTCATTAAATCATTTAGCTCGCTCGTTAAATTCTGAAATGATTGTGTGATTTCACTCGCCTGTATATACATCGTTTGTCCAGCATCTGTCATTTCAACCTGCCGGCCATTTCGATAAAACAACTGCACCCCCAGCTCATCCTCGAGATTTTTGACCATCTTGGAAATGGTAGGCTGCGACACATAAAGAGATTGTGATGCTTTTGTGAAGCTTTTTAACCTCGCCACTTCTAAGAAATATGTTAAATGTCTAATGTCCACATGACTCACCCTTCCTATAGACAAAAGGAATACTAACTATTCGATATATGTATTTTACCTATAACTGAACGTGCTGTACACTTTAAAGTAAGCTAATCAATTGGAACGTTGTCATGTTTTTGTGAAACAGTGAACAATTTATATAGAAAAGGAGTGAACAGAAAGTGAAATTGCTCAAAACGCCGCTGATTGCTGTCCTTCAGATTATGGCTTTGTTTGTTTTTGCGAAATTGATGAATGTGCTCACGGCCTTTTTGCATTTAAGAATTCCGGGCACGATTTTAGGCATTCTGGTCATTTTCTTATTACTTCATTTTAAGATTATTCAATTAAAATGGATTGAACTTGGCGCCGTATGGCTGCTTGGAGAACTGCTGCTATTCTTTATCCCGTCAGCAGTTGGTGTCATTGATTATGGAACATTGCTTTCTCAATCTGGCACAAGTATTGTCCTTGTCGTCTTACTTAGTACCTTTGTCGTCATGCTCTCGACTGGTATCATGACGCAAATGATTGCGAAAAGAAAGGAGCGAAAAAAGCTATGTTAGTTGGCGCACTATTTCTGATCTTAACGGTTCTTTTATATCTCGGATCAAAAGCGGTGTATAAACGGCATCCGAAGGTCTATGTCTCCCCATTACTTGTAACGCCGCTTGTCCTTGTCGTCTTGCTGTTAATCGTCAACATTCCTTACGATGCATACAATCAAGGCGGTAAATGGCTCACGAATATGCTTCAGCCTGCGACTGTTGCTTTTGCCATTCCTTTATATAAGTATTTTCACATTCTGAAGAAGCATGCAGTGGAAATTATTTTGAATGTGGCTTGCGGTTCTGTCATTGCGATCCTATCAACAGCATTTATCGCCAAGTTGTTTCATTTGGATACAGGACTTATTGAAAGTCTTGTCCCAAGGTCGGTCACAACACCAGTGGCGATGAGTGTGTCAGAAATGATTGGCGGCATGCCGTCCGTTACGGCTGTATTCGTCATTTTAACCGCACTGTTTGGGTCAATCATCGGTCCAATGGTCATTCGTTATTTCCGTATTGATAATGACATTGCCATGGGCGTCCTGCTTGGAACAGGTGCACACGGGGCAGGAACATCGAAGGCATTTGAAATGAGCTCCGTCTCAGGGACGATCTCAAGTGTGTCGATGATTCTTTCAGCTATTATTACATTATGTGCAGCGCCTCTCCTCATGTCGTTTGCCTTATAAAAAAGCCATTTCCTTTATCGGAAAATGGCTTTTTCTTATGCTTGTATAAAGACAACCTTTAAATAATTTCCTTCAGGATAATTCTTCGTTGTACGGAAATCCTCAGGAAGTGTATATTCTTCAAGGATACGATAGGTTTGCCCTGTTTCTTTAAAGGCCTGCGCAATAAATCCTTTGAATTTCTTCATACCAAATGCACTGCTATTCGTTGATGCCACAATGACGCCGTTCTCAGCTGTGATTTGGATGGCTTCTTTTAATAGCTTCTTATAATCCTTCGCCGCACTGAATGTGTGCTTTTTCGTGCGTGCAAAGGATGGCGGGTCTAAGATGACAAGATCATAAGTCCATCCTTTTTTCGCTGCAAACGGAAAATATTTAAAGACGTCCATGACTTTCATATCCTGCCCGTCCACATCTATATCGTTGATTTCAAACTGTTCAGCTGTTTTTTTCAAACTGCGGTTTGCGACATCTACACTTGTCGTCCGGCTCGCTCCGCCAAGCGCTGCTGCCACTGAGAATGCGCCTGTGTAAGAAAATGTATTAAGCACGGTCTTTCCTTTTGCATAACGATCTCGAATCGCTTTTCTCACATGACGTTGATCAAGAAAAATGCCTGTCATCGCACCATCATTTAAGTAAACCGCTACGTTCATGCCATTTTCTTTCACGATGAGAGGAAATTCACCTTTCTCTCCCTTCACAAAATCATCATCTTCTATATACTGTCCAGACGTATCAAATCGTTTCTTTTCATAAATGCCTTTATAGTCTGGATATACGTGCTCAAGTGCAGCCAATACTTCCGCCTTGAATGTATAAACTCCTTCGCTATACCATTGGATGAGATAGAAACCGTCATAATGATCAATCGTGAAGCCGCCAATGCCATCTCCCTCTCCGTTGAACACACGGAAAGCAGTCGTCTGCGCATCACGAAATAAATGCGTTCTGCTTTTCGCTGCCTGCTCAAGCTTGGAGACAAAAAAGGCTTGGTCTATTTTTTCGTTGGCATCAAATGTGAGTACCCAGCCGATTCCTTTATTTTGTATACCATAATATCCTTTTCCTAAAAAGGCGCCTCGCTCATCCACCCATTCAATCAGCTCGCCTTCTTTCACACCGCTTACATGAGATACAGCATCTTTGGAAATGAGCGGATATCCCTTTTTCACTTGTTCTGCAAATGTTTGTTTTAATGAGATTTTTTTCATTTGTGTCATCCTTATCCTAAATTGACTCTCTCTATCCTATCATATGAATGTATACGTTACTTCTATTATGATAAGATGAGGAGAAAAATATCAACACACCATAGAGGAGGCTCTTTTTTTGACGACATTACGATTAGATCATACAGGTATTATGGTCACAAATATTGATCAGTCCATTGATTTTTATGAAAAGGTCGTGGGCATGAAATTAAAGGATCGCATCACTCATACAAACGGAGTCATTGAACTTGCATTTCTCGGCTTTAAAGATGAGACAGAAACGGAAATTGAGCTCATCCAAGGGTACAGCAGCGACCTGCCATCTGAAGGAAAGGTCCATCATCTTGCCTTTACAACAGACAATATTCATGCTGAATTCAATCGTATTCAAAAGCTGCAAATTGAATTAATTGATGAAGAAATTACGACGTTACCAAATGGATACTGCTACTTCTTTTTCAGAGGCCCAGACCAAGAATGGATCGAATTCTTCCAGCGCTAATATTTCCTAGGAAATGGGGCCAGTTACCTTTATCATCATATAAACTGCGATATTTCTTAGGCTCCATAAAAGAAAAAGAGTAAGAGCATCCATATGCCCTTACTCTTTTTTTATAACACCTTACTAAGAAATGATTTTGTCCGCTCATGCTGCGGGTTTCCAAAGAGAGTCTCCGGTTTGTCTTCTTCGACAATATATCCGCCATCCATAAAGATCACGCGGTCTCCTACCTCTCTCGCAAAACCCATTTCATGTGTGACCACAATCATTGTCATGCCTTCGACGGCTAATTGTTTCATAACTGCTAATACATCCCCGACGACTTCAGGGTCAAGAGCAGAGGTCGGTTCATCGAATAATAACACTTTCGGGTCCATTGCCAAGGCTCTTGCAATGGCGACACGCTGTTTTTGTCCACCAGATAATTGGTTAGGGTAGCTTTTGGCTTTGTCTTTTAAGCCGACCTTTTCAAGCAGGTCTATTGCTTTATCGACTGCCGCCTTCTTGTCGGCGCCTTTTACCTTCATCGGTGCAATCGTGATGTTTTCTAAAACGGTTTTATGAGGAAATAAATTAAAGTGCTGAAACACCATCCCCACTTCTTGTCGTACTTTATTGATATTCACCTTTGGATCTGTAATCGTATGTCCGTGGACAACGACTTCACCAGCCGTAATATCTTCTAATTTATTGAGACATCTTAGAAACGTGCTTTTGCCTGATCCAGAAGGACCAATCACACACACTACTTCCTTTTCTTCGATAACTGCATTAATGTCCTTTAACACTTCGTGATCGCCAAAGGATTTCTTTAAATTTTTCACCGTAATCATACTCATTTGATATCAAATCTCCTTTCTGCATAGCTAGCCAGTAGAGAAAGTAAATAAATGATCACGAAATAAATAATACCGACAATGAGCCAGACATTCAAAGGATCAAATGTTGCCGATGCCTGTACTTGTCCCCGCTGCATAATATCGGCGATTCCGATAATCGATAAGAGAGACGTGTCCTTCAAGCTGATGATGGCTTGGTTTGTAATCGCTGGAAGCATGCGGCGGAATGCCTGCGGAAGGACGATAAAGCGCATGTTTTGTCCCCCTGTAAAGCCTAAAGAGCGCGCAGCTTCTGTTTGTCCTTTATCAATGGACTGAATCCCTGCACGAATAATTTCTGAGAAATAAGCCCCTGCATTAATCGCTACTGTAATAATCCCTGCCGGCACTCGATCAAGCGATATGAATTCAAGTGTATTCAAACCAAAGTAAATGAAGAATAGCTGTACGATAAATGGTGTGCCTCGAATGGCATTGACAAAGACAAGTGCGATGAAATTTAAGATTTTAAAAGGTGACAGACGGAATAATGCCACTATTAAACCGATGATAAATCCTAAAATGATGGCAACAACAAAGATATATAAAGTGGTTTGCAAACCATCCATTAAATATGGAAATGCATTAATAATCGTGTCCATGTTTCTCCCTCCCTAATTCACATACGGTGCCACATAAAGAAAGCGCGCTCGGAGCGCGCCTCGCTTGTGTTATGACTTCAAATATTTATCAATAATTTTGTCATATTCACCGTTTTTCTTTAGGTTCTCTAGACCTTTATTGATCTTCTTCAATAGGTCTTGGTTTTTCCCCTTCATCACAGAAATACCATACTGGTCTCCATTCAATCGGTCTCCAACTGTTTTCAATTTTAAATCTTGTTGTGCGATTGCATACGTAATGACAGGATAATCCTCAATTAAGGCATCTGCATTTCCGTTTGAAACTTCCTGGAACATCGATGGGCTGTCATTAAATTGAACAACTTCATACCCATATTTATCTGCGTTATCTGATGCAAATTTTGCACCTGTCGTCCCATTTTTAACAGCTAGCTTTTTCCCCTTTAAATCATCAATTGATTTGATGCTGCTGTCCTTTTTCACAACAACTGTCAGTCCAGCGTCGAAGTATGGATCTGAGAAATCTACCTTCTTCTTACGTTCATCTGTAATACTCATCCCGCCCATTCCTACATCAAGCTGGCCTGCCTGCATTGCTGGAATAATGCCTGAGAAGTCCATAGCTTCAAGTTTCACTTTGAAGTCTTGGTCTTTCGCGATTGCGTTAATCAGATCAACGTCTATTCCTTCATATTTACCGCCCTTTTCAAATTCAAACGGCGGATATGTTGTATCTATCCCTATTTTATATGTGCCTTTGCCTTCTCCCGAACCGCTGTCCGATTTTGATCCACAGGCTGCCATGACGAGCACAACAATGAGTACCATGATCAGTAACATCGATTTTTTCATAAAACACGACCCCCTATTGTCAGTTTTGTCTAAATATTCGCAATACCAATAATACTATACCACGCTAAATCTATAGCGTGTGATATTTTTTATCAATACCAAAGATCCATACTATACTAGATCAATAGTCTCTTTAAATTTTACTTTTTTGCGAATAACTCATTTTATTCTAAAAGAAGAGTGATTCACAATTATGATGTGAGATAATCTTACAAAAAAACGAGACATCACCTTGAAAATCTCCGTTTTTTCTAACATACGAAAACAGACTCTTGAATTACCTTCTTCTCTCTATTGATATCGTAATATATTTTTTCCAAAACCCTCTTTTTACCTAAAAATATGTAAAAGCATACAAAAAGGTGGATGGTCCCTATTTCTTTCACAACTGGTTGAATTTACATCAAAAAACATGTTTTACAAATTGCAAGAGAGCGCTTAAAATATAAGAAGATACTGAATATGGAAAGTGAATTCAGATGAATGGAAATCGAACTAGATGGATAGATGAAGAAAGGAGGATATAAATTGGCCGAAACAGGTGTTTTGTCGTCCGTTGATGTAGCGAATATGTTAAATGACTGGTATGTCATGATGAAAAAAAGAGAAATACAAGGTGCGATCCAGCTAAAAGAAGAGATTCTTCAAGCGTTTGATCGAATGGAAGAGAATCAAGACGTCTTACTTTACTATCAATTGCTAGAGTACCGTTTTAAGGATCTCATCGAAGATACAGCTTCGTTGGATCATAGTCTTTTTGTTGATGAAAATGCGATCCGTACAGATGACATGCTCAGTTACTATTTCTATTTCTTTAAAGGAATGTATGAAATGCGCAGAGGCAATCAGGATACGGCATTTCACCTTTTAAAATTGGCCGAGGATAAATTAGATCTCGTGCACGATGACATTGAAAAAGCAGAATTTCATTATAAAACAGGGTGTCTTTACTATAATATAAGGTCCACGCTTCTCTCCATACACCACTTAAAGATGGCTTCATCTATTTATGACGCAGATCCATGTTATGTGAAAAAATCAATCAGCTGTCAAATGATGCTCGCTTTGAATTATGCTGATCAATCGAAATATGATGAGGCAGAGTCATTATTTGAAGAAGTGATTCATTCACTAGAACAAATGGAAGACCCAGATTTACTTGGTCACGCGTATTGCAATGCAGCTTTTATTAAAAGTCTTAGAAATGAATACAGTGAAGCTGTGCCGCTCCTAGAAAAAGCTTTATTGATCGAGACATTTGAAACGTCTTCTCCAGGCGGCTACTTACTTGCCATGTATGCCTATACAAAAGCACTATTCAAGCTGAAAAAGCCTGGTTTATTCCACTATTATGTACAGCTTTCACTACAAAAAGCAGAAAATTTAAAACAACGAAACATTTCACTTAAATTATCCATTTTAGAAACACTTATGCTTCAGCCAGACAACATGATGGAGCAAATCAAATCTTATTGTGATCAATTAGAATCTATGAATTTCCTTGTCGATCTTGAAGCCATCTGTCAGGATGCAGCTGCTTACTTAACGGATCTTGGACTTCAAGAAGAATCCACTTATTTCTGGAACAAGGCGTTGTCCTTAAAAACTTGTTAAGAATATGGAGTGATGTATGATGAAAAAATGGTTTATCACAACTGCGATTTTGACACTCTTGATAACAGGTGTTTCCATTGGCGCTTCTATCCAAAAAGACAGCCAATCTGCACAATCTCAAGATATCATTCAAAAGAGAGACCGCGGCACCAATCCTTAAAAATGAAAAAGAGCAGCTGTGAATATAACAGCTGCTCTTTTCTATGCGCTAATCAATTTCTCGTTTAATATTTTGCATTTTTTCATCTAAGTAATGGGCGATATCTGCCGCTTCCTTCAATTCATCGGTCAGCTGATGAGGGACATCGTTTTGCAGTTTATAATAGATTTTATGTTCAAGACTCGCCCAAAAATCCATCGCTATGGTCCGTACCTGAATCTCAACCTTCACATGCTCCACACGATTCGTTAAGTACACAGGGATTTCCACAATTAAATGAAGACTTCTGTAGCCATTTGGTTTTGGATGTTGAATGTAATCCTTCACTTCAAGGATTTTTAGATCCTCTCTTTGCCTCAATACATCCATAATATTATAGATATCTTGAATAAAGGAGCAGATGATACGGACACCTGCGATATCATGGATATACTCCTTGGCACATTGTGTTGTGATGTCGCATCCTTTTCTTGCTAATTTATTTACAATGCTTTCAAAGGATTTGATTCGTGATTTTGTATGCTCTATTGGATTGTGTCCATGGATTAAATTATATTCCTGGCTGATAATTGAAAACTTTGTATCCATTTCATCTAATGCAAATTTATATACTAATAATTCATTTTTCCAGTCTTCCATGACGTTTTTCAAATCTTCTACATGAGTTGCTGACATATTCATTTCTTTTTGTCATCTCCTTTTGGGAAACGGCGGCTGCACCGCTTTCCGTTTACTAGACGGAGAAAGGACTCAAAAGGTTTTAAAAAATACGTCGTCAGCCTCGCTGTTTGTAATACGTTAACGCCAGCGCAAGCGCGAGTACAGAGCCTTTCACAATATCCATCGCGTAATAAGGGACAGACATCATCACAAGTCCATTTTGCAAAATACCGATGAGCACAGCCCCAATAAACGTACCAAATGCATTTGGCTTTCCTGCTCCCATGACGGAAAAACCGATAAAAGCTGCCGCTACGCCATCCATTAAATAAGGTGCGCCAGCATTTATTTCCGCTGTCATCACCCTTGATGCCAGCACAATACCACCGATTGCTGCAAATAAAGCCGAGAGCAGATATGCTGCGATTTTATATTTGTTTACATGAATACCGGACAATCGAGCCGCTTCCTTATTCCCTCCAATAATGTACATAAATCGGCCGTGCTTTGTGTAGGTCATGAAAACATGTGCAAATAGCACAATGGCTGCCATTAAGAGAATGATATATGGCACCTGGCCGATTTTGCTGAAAAAGGCGGGGATTGTGCCCGTTGAGAATGTACCGTCAGGCAGCACCATGTTTTCAGAAATGGTCGCCCCTTTCGTATACGTTTGAGCCAGTCCTTGAATGATAAACATCATAGCTAATGTCATGAGCATATCTGGAATTTTCATTTTGACAATCATCAAGGCATTGAGTAAACCAACAATAAGGGCAGCCGCTAGCGCAGAGAGGATCGCAATCAGCGGGTTTTGCGAAAACCACACGAACATAGAAATCACAATTGCATTCGATAACGTTGCGACTGATCCGACTGATAAATCAAAGCCGTTTACTGCCAATGAGATGGTAAGGCCCACCGCAATAATGGTCACAATGGAGATAGACCGTAAAATATTGATGATATTCCCTGATTGCAAAAACGCTGGATTCGCTGCCGCAAATACCACAATCAATACGACAATGGTTAAGATCGTGCCATATCGATAAAAGAAATCAAATAGATGAAAGGATGGCCGCTGTTTTTTCATTTGCTGCACAGGGGCTGGAATTTGTCGTTCACTCATGATTGTCCTCCTGTTGAATGATATAAAAGCTCTTCCTCAGTCGTTGGCGCAGTCATTTCCCGGGCAATGCTGCCATCATACAGCACGTAGACTCGGTCTGCGATACCTGCAATCTCCGACAGCTCACTTGACGCATAAATCACAGATTTCCCGCGGGCGGCAAGCTCTGCAATCAGGGTGAAAATATCTTTTTTCGCTCCAACGTCAACGCCTTTTGTTGGTTCATCAAAGAGATAGACATCCGCCTCAGCCAGCAGCCATTTTCCAATGGCAATCTTCTGTTGATTTCCACCGGATAGATGCTTCACCTTTGCTTCAAGAGAAGGCGTTTTGACACCAAGCCGTTTGACGATTACGTCTGCTTCCCGCTTTTCCTTCGAACGATGTAAGAAGCTGAACACCCGTGAGAATGAACGAAGACTTGCAGCCGTTAAGTTCCACCCCACGCTCTCTTCTGTTAGAACTCCTTCCTTCCTCCGCTCTTCCGGCACAAGGGCCATTCCAGCTCTCACGGCTTGATAAGGCGATGTGATGCGAACGGTTTGACCATGAAGCTGCACAGTTCCCGTCTTTTTTTCTGAGGCGCCGAAAAGGGCTTTACACAATTCCGTTTTTCCAGCACCGACAAGGCCAGCAATTCCGAGAATTTCTCCCTTTTTCACATGAAGATGAATGTTGCGTAATTTATGCTGGTCGTTTAGCTGCTTCACTTCAAGCACAATGGGTGCATCCTTCAAAGGTGTACGGAGCGGGAATTGCTCCTCTAATGGCGCACCTAGCATTTCTTCAATGATCTGCTGCGGATTTGTATCTTGAACGAGGTGAGCTGCGACATCGGTTCCATTTCGCATCACTGTCAGTTCATCACAGATGGTGAAAATTTCAGGCATGCGATGGGAGATAAACACAATGCCCGTTCCATTCTGTTTCAGCCGATCAATCATTGAGAATAACTTGCTTGTTTCTGTATGACTAAGAGGAGCCGTTGGTTCATCTAAGATTAAAATGCTGCATTTAATCGAAACGGCCTTGGCAATGAGCACCATCTGTTTTTCTGCAAGGGTCAGATCACTCACAAGGCGTTTTGTGGAGATGTCGATGTCCATTTCTTTTAATAGTTGAGCTGCCTTACGGTGCAGCTCTTTCCAGCCGACAAATGTTTTTTTCTCAATCTGATGCATCATCATATTCTCACCAACACTTAAGTAGGGAACTAGCGCCGTATCCACTTCTTGATGGACCGTCTGCACACCATATGAGGCCGCATTCTTTGGGGTTTGAATGGATGCCGCCTGACCATTGATATGGATGCTTCCTTCATAGTGCGAATGAGCGCCAGAAAGAACTTTCATTAACGTGGACTTCCCAGCACCATTCGCTCCAATCAGCGCATGAACCGTCCCTTTTTTTAATGTAAAATTCACTTGATCTAACGCTTTTACTCCTGGGAATTCAATCGAAATATGTTTCATACAAACAAGCGGCGAAGTCATAGGTGTCCTCCTTCTCATGATCATCATCTGAAAAACGAAACACCCTCTATGGAAGAGAGTGCACGGTGTTTATTTTGTATAATGCTTCTTCAAGGTCTTCATCCAATCTTCTTCAAAAGCAGTCGATGAGCCGAATCCCTTCACTTCGTCTGCAAGATTGACCATATTGATGGCTTTTCCTGCTTGTTGAAGCTGATTTTGCGAGATGAGAGAGGCCTCAAGGTCATAGGAAGATGGTGTTTTCTCGCCCGCTATTTTCTTCGCAAGAATTCTCACGTCAACAGCGCCGATGAGCTTCGGATCAACCGCTGCTGTGTACTTCCATGGACTTTCTTTCGCTGTCATTTCTTGAAGATCAGCATTTGACACATCAATCCCGTAAATCTTCACCTCTGTTCTTCCTGCTTCCTTTAGCGCTCTTGCTGCGCCAATGGCAAAGGCATCCCACGTGGCAAAAATAGCGTCAAGTTTACCCTTTGGATATTTATTCAGCATCGCTGCCACTGCATTTTGCGTCTGAACAGACGTATCAGAGGAAGCAATGCCAAAGCGGTCAAGTTCCTTGATCCCTGAATGTTGGTTGAGCGTTTCTTGATAGACCTTGTTTCGTCTCACCATTGGCGGGAACCCATCTACCCAGAGGTATGCAATATTTGCTTTTCCTTTAAAATCAGACACGAGTGCGTCTAGTGATTTTTTCGCTAATTGTTCGTCATCTTGAGACGTCACTGTGACCCCTTCGATGTCCTTCAGCTTAGGATTCGAATCAAACGCTACGACTGGAATGCCCTTCGCTGTGATCTTTTTCACGTCAGCGACGGTCGCCTCGTCGTCCCCATGAGAGATGATAAAGCCATCATAATTTTCTTCCAGCGCCTGAGAGATCGCATCATGGAATTTCGCTGTATCCCCGTTTGCGGTGTAGACATCTACCGTAAAGCCAAGCGCTTCACCTTCTGCCTTCGTCCCAGCTAAAAACTGCGCTGTATGATCATCTCCTCCGATTTTACGGATGACTTTAATTTTTGCTCCCTGTCCCTTTGCAAATCGCTTCGGTACATTGTCAAAGGAGACCTTTTCGTTCGCATTTGCCTTTGAGCCTGCACTTGATCCAGTGCCGCAGCCCGTTAATAGGATCGTCAATACCATTAATAATATAAGACATGATGTAAAATGCTTACGCTTCATTACTGTTCCTCCTCAAGTTGTTTTTATTTTTCTCATCGGAAAACTAGGTAAAATAGTAGGAAAACGCCAGTAAACTTTTCTTTCATTTGAAAAAGAGACGAAAAAAAGCCTCTCCTGGAAAGAGAGGCTTGATCACCGTTGCATGAAACATGTATCGGGAAGTCTTCCTCTCTTATCTGTCAAAGCTGTAACAGCTTTGCAGGAATTAGCACCAATTTCTATAGTAGAAACGGTTGCCGGGCGTCATAGGGCCAGTCCCTCTGCCTCTCTTGATAAGAGATCCGTTATGAAATTTTGTTTTAGTTAAAATGTCTTCTTTACTTTAATGTGATGTGACAACAATGTCAATGATTTTTTTGAAAATTTAAAACAATACATTTGTGGTTCATACATGCTTAACTTCCGATGATTTTCTTAGCAGGTGATGATTTCTTCAGGCGAAAGTCATATTTTTTCTCATTCACAAATTGTGGATTGAGGTGTGCTGATCCTTTATCTTGGCCGCTTTTCAAGAGATACGTTTTGTAGCCTTCCATCCATTTCCCGCGCCATACCCACTGTGATGCCTTCGCACCTTTTCGGTCGTCATACACGTTCTTCTGGAAGGTATTCTTTTGATTCACTCCATAAAGATTCACGACTAAGTAATGCGACGCACTCGCTGTCATAATATTATTCGTGATTCGATTGTTCACGGCTTGATATTGCATCAACAATTGACCGCCTTCTAAGCCGGCTGTGTCATTTTTGTACAAAATATTATGTGAGATCGTCGTATTTGTTGTTCCGCCTCGCTTTTTATCATAGCCGCCAATTGAAATACCTGTATAACGGTTCAAATACACTTGATTGTGTTCGATGCGAATGCGATCTGCCATTTTTCCTTTATGTTCACTTGTGACTTCAATCCCCAGGTCATTGTGATGTGTGATGTTATGATCAATCACAATGTCCTTCCCGCCATCAACATAAATTCCGCCAGCGGAGATGTCTTTGCCATAGGCTGGATTCCCTGCACTCGTAATCTCATATACTTTGTTTTTAGATACGACACCATTTCTGACTTGATCGTACTTTTTAGAAGGTGCTACGTTCTCAAAACCAATTAAATCAATGCCTATATTATCTGTGTGGCGAACCGTGTTATGTGTCACACGGAACTTGTTGACGTTCCCATTTAGCACAAGCGCTTCACTGAAGCCAAGCTTTAATTTTTCAACAGTGTTTCCTTTGATTTCAATGTCTTCAATGGCCGCAGGAGCTTTTGTTCCATAGACCGCAATACCGTGCGCATTCCCATTTTTGTGTTTCGTCTGAATGTCATACACTCGGTTGTTGAGCAGTTTGACGCCTTTGCCGCTTCCTTTGATGAAAATACCGACTGGTGTCACATCTTCCTTATTCGTCTTGAGATGTCCCACCGTCAGACCTTTGAGGGTGATGTAGCTTTTTTGATCGATCGTGACAAGACCGCCATCTGCTTGATTTCCTTTAAGAGAAGCCCCGCTAATGACAGGTTTTTCTTTTCCGTAAGCTTGAAAGATAACGGGTGCTTTCTTTGTACCTGAATGGCGGACAATCAATTTCTCTTTGTATGTGCCGCCTCTCATGTAAATGGTTGCCCCGGCTTTCGCCATACTTGCCGCTTTTTTCAGCGTGCGAAAAGGTTTTTGCTTCATTCCCGGGTTTTTGTCGTTTCCGTTTGGCGCCACGTAATAGGCTGTGCTTTGCTTAGCGCCAGCCTCCTCTGTCATCGCTTGACAGCCGAAGCTGATCACGGTCATGAATAAAATAAGTAAAATGCCTAGTATCGCTCGTTTCATCTTGTTGTTTGCTCCTTTCACTTCTCTTCTTCCTTTATCGGTTAAAAAAAAGAGGATTAAAATATGAGAATGCCCCTTGCAATGTACTAGTCAAAAGGTGTATGGTTGAAAGAATATCTTACAGGAAAATCATCCGCTTTTAAATTGTCAGATTAATCAGTTAATAATGCATTTGGATTTTATTTCTTTATTAAAAAGGGGTGACATGAGGCAGACTGATGGCAGAGAGAAGGAAAGCGCTTTAACAGATTTTTCTTATCTGAATTCCAGAAAAGCTATTGCTAATATTTTGTGAAGGTATAGAATAGAATCATAATTATTTCATATTATTAGAATTTTCAAATAATCAAACAGCAAGGAGATTTACGATGCCAAAACAACCCATCCGCGTTGAACTTAGTTCAACAAAAAAACCAAAACCTCAATCTGATCAACTTGAATTCGGAAAAATCTTCACAGATCACATGTTTGTGATGGATTATTCCATTGATCAAGGCTGGTACGATCCCAGAATTATACCTTATCAGGCCATTCCAATGGACCCAGCTTCGATGGTCTACCATTATGGGCAATCTGTTTTTGAAGGCTTAAAAGCTTATGTTTCTAAGGATCAGAAAATTCTCTTATTCCGTCCGGAAAAGAACATGGAACGCTTAAACAGATCCAATGACCGCCTGTGTATCCCGCAAATTGATACAGAAACGGTTTTAGAGGGCTTAAATGAACTCATTCGCATTGATAAGGATTGGGTACCTGATGCAGAGGGCACTTCCTTGTATATCCGTCCATTCATTATTTCCACTGAGCCGTATTTAGGCGTTGCGCCGTCAAGCACGTATAAGCTGCTGATTATCTTATCTCCAGTGGGATCTTACTATAAAGAAGGCATCCACCCGGTCAAAATTGCAGTTGAAAACGAATTTGTCCGTGCCGTTAAGGGCGGGACAGGAAATGCCAAAACAGCTGGAAACTACGCCTCAAGCCTCAAGGCACAGCAAGTCGCTGAAACCAAAGGCTTTTCACAGGTTCTTTGGCTTGATGGAGTCGAGAAAAAGTACATTGAAGAAGTCGGGAGTATGAATATCTTCTTTAAAATCAATGGAGAAATCGTGACGCCTGAATTGAACGGCAGCATTTTAGAAGGCATCACCCGTAACTCTGTACTTGAGCTGTTAAAACATTGGGGTATTCCAGTGACAGAGCGTAAAATTTCGATTGATGAGTTAATTGAAGCACATCAATCAGGTGAGCTTGAAGAAATTTTTGGAACTGGAACGGCGGCCGTCATCTCTCCTGTCGGGGAATTAATTTATCACGATCAGCCATATGTGATTCAAGATGGTCAAACAGGTGAAGTATCGAAGAAATTGTATGAGGCCATTACCGGTATTCAAAAAGGAACACAGCCAGATATCTTCGGCTGGACAGTAGAAGTCGACTCGGTCGTTAAGCAGACATAAGCATGTAAAAGAACCTTTCAGTCATGAAGGGTTCTTTTTTTGTTTATTTACCCCTCCAATATACCTTATAATGGTAATCATACGTATAAGGAGTGATGGTATGTTTTTTACTTATTTACTAGCGTTCTTAGGTATTTGCATCGGATCGATGATCATAGCTACAGGTTTCGACGATTCACCGTTCCTCACCCGGTTTCTATTTAAGGTTCTCGGGATTTTTATCCTTGTTCTTTCCATTACTTTTGTAAAGGTTAGACGAAAGAGGCTACACAACAAAAAGGCGAAATAGACTTAGATGTCCAGTCAGCCGCCCATCAAATCGTGCACCAAAACAAGACCGATACCCCCACAATCGCCCCTGCATATATCCACTGTTTCCTTTTTATGCTCCGCTTTCTTTCGATCAGTAAAAAGATCTCTGGTAAAAAGACGATGATGATTTCTAGGATAAAGACAAGATAATAAACAAGCGGCATGGGCTGGAAATCAAAGTCTCTTTCATCTCCACCAATCGTTGCGAAATACATCAACAGGTTGGTCACTGGAATGGTAAAACAAACGAGCAGGCGGAGAACATAAATCCACACATACTGTCTATGACGAATAAGACCAATAAATGAAGCAATGATGCCATACAAAAACAAGACCACTGTGCCGTAACTCATCAGTGGTTGAACGATAAAGCCGTAAAGCATTAAACCAATTGCAACCATATTCAAACCGTCCTTTCTTTGAAGCCATACATGCTGTTTTTTTCTATCATACACTTCTTTCTCGAATTTCCATATGGGGCAATGATAAAAAACGACCCCATAAAGGGGCCATTTTGTTTTACGCTTTGACTGATTTGAAGAATTGCGGTAAATATTCACGATGCGCTTCGAGCATTTCATCTAAAATTTGCTTTGCAATTTCATCAGATGGGACAAGCGGATTAATCGTCATCGCCACAAGAGCCGTCTCGTAATCTCCTGTTACAGCCGCTTCTGCTGCCACACGCTCGAATGATTTGATTTGTTGAACGAGCCCTCTCACAGCTACAGGCAGATCGCCCGTCGCAATTGGTTTTGGTCCGTCCTTCGTAATGATACAGTTCACTTCAACCGCTGATTCAGCCGGAATGCTGGCAATCGCCCCTCTGTTCACTGTATTGACAGGTTGGATGTCATGCTTATCATTATAGATGGAGCTGATTAAGTTACATGCCGCATCACTGTAATACGCCCCGCCTCTTTTTTCGAGCTGCGGTGGTTTAATCGATAAATCAGGATTTTTATAGAGCTCAAATAATTCTTGCTCGACTTGCTGTACAACCTCTGCTCTTGTTCCTTTTTCTTGGGCCGCTTTTTGCTCTTCTTCCAGCATATCTTTCGTTTTATAGTAATAGCGATGATACGGACATGGGATCACCCCTAAGCCTTTCACAAAAGAAGGTTCCCAGTTTTTCGCTTCAATGTTCTTCATAGACCACTGACTATTCGGATTTCCCAATTCATCGAGCACTTGATCCATGATGCTGACCCCGTCTAAATACACGTCTAACCCATAGACCATGTGATTGAGGCCCGCAAACTGTACCTCGATTCGCTCAACATCCACATCAAGCGCCTTGGCAATCCCCATTTTGATCCCAATTGGTACATTGCATAGACCGACTACTTTTTTTAGATTTGTGTAGCGCAGCACAGCTTCTGTGACCATGCCTGCCGGATTTGTAAAGTTCACAAGCCATGCATCTGGACAAAGTTCTTCCATATCCTTCACGATGTCTAGAATGACCGGGATGGTCCGAAGACCTTTAAATAAACCGCCTGGTCCGTTCGTTTCCTGACCGATGACGCCGTATTTAAGCGGGATTCTCTCATCTTTTGCCCGTGCTTCCAGCAGTCCTACACGAAATTGTGTCGTCACGAAATCTGCGTCCTTCAGGGCTTCCCGGCGGTCAAGCGTCAGGTGTACCTCAATCGGCAGACCGGCTTTTTCAACCATGCGTTTCGCGAGAGCGCCCACGATGTTTAACTTTTCCTGACCCGCTTCAATATCCACTAGCCATAATTCCTTTACAGGCAATTCATGATATCGTTTGATAAACCCTTCGACAAGCTCAGGCGTATAGCTCGATCCTCCGCCTATTGTGACAATTTTGATTCCATCTTTCATGAATTGACACCTCCGAGTTGCTTCATTTTTTCATGGATCTCGATGATTTCCGCCGCGAGTTCCTTGACGGTCATTGCGTTCATGAGATGATCCTGTGCATGGATCATTAAGAGACTGATGTCGGTCTTTTCTCCTCTAATTTCTCCTTGGATCAGCTCTGTCTGTGCGTGATGCGCCTCATTTAACGCGTCTTGTGCTTCCTGCAATTTTTGCTTCGCCTCATCAAAGTTTCCTTGCTTTGCACTTGTAATGGCCTCCATCGCAGAGCTTCTGCCATTCCCGCCATGTAAGATGAGTTGAAACACAATTTGTTCCATTTCCATCGGCCGCATCCCCCTTGTTTCCTCTATTACATGCTGACGACATTTTCATCAGTTGATGCTTTTGTTTCTAGCTCACTTTCTTCTTTTAATTTCTGCTTATCCCACATTCTAAAGAATGGGTAGTATAAAGCGAATGACAACGCCAGGTTAATCAGCTGCATGACAGCACCAGAGATTTTGCCTCCTGTGGCGAGATAGCCTGAAATGATGGGCGGCATCGTCCATGGAACAGCAATCCCCGCTGGTTTTGCTACAAGTCCTGTGCTCATTCCGATATATGTGGTGATGATCATCATGATTGGCGTAAGGATAAACGGAATGAGAAGCATTGGGTTCATGACAATCGGCATTCCAAAAATGATCGGTTCGTTGATGTTAAAGATGGCTGGCCCAATGGCAAGTCGGCCAAGCTGTTTCATTTGTTTACTTCTGGCACGTAAGATCATCGTCAGCACTAAAGCAAGCGTTGCACCGCTTCCGCCGACATTGATGAAGATTTCAAAGAACTGCGCTGTGAAGATATTTGGCAGCACTTCTCCTGCTTGGAATGCGAGACGGTTCTCATCCATCGCACCGAGCCAAATTGGGCCCATGACGCCGCCGACAATGGTTGCTCCGTGAATACCACATGCCCAGAGGAGCATTTGCACACCAATGGCGACAATACTTCCGCCTAAGCTTCCACCAAGAATGGAAAGCGGTGTGCCAATTAAGACCGTGATGATATTATGAATACTCTCAAATGGTGTCATCTCAATCACAAGTCTAACGACCCAGATCAGCGTGATGACCACAAAACCTGGAATAAGTGCGATAAACGATTTACTCACTGCTGGCGGTACACCATCAGGCATCCTAATGACGATATTCCGCTGGACAATGAATCGGTAAATTTCAGTTGAAAGCATGGCAATAATCATGGCAACGAATAACCCTTTACTGCCCATCAATGTGACTGGAATTCCCCCACCTACTAGGATGGCTTCTGTTGAGCCTTCAGGTGTGAAAGGAACTTGATATGGTGTCGCCAAAAGGAAAGCTGCAACAGCGATCGCACCAGATGATAGGGCATCCACTGCATACTTTTCAGCAAGCCTGTAGGCAATCCCGAAGGTGGCAACAAGTGCCATAATGTCAAAGGTTGCATTAACAGGATAGGATAGTTTCGTGGCCCATTCAGCTCCGAAGATACTTGCCATAAAATCGCTGTATCCTGGGATCGGAAGGTTGGCTAAAATGAGAAACAGTGAACCGACAATAATGAGAGGCATGGTTAAAACAATTCCGTCACGCAATGCTTGTAAATGTCTTTGAGCGGCAATCTTCCCTGCAAACGGCATGACCTTCTCTTCTAGAAATCGGTTGAATCCATTCATCCCTTCCGCCTCCTTTATCCGTTCACTAACTGTTCAGCAGATTTTAAAACCTCAGCCCCATTACATACGCCATAATGCACGGTATTAATGACGTCGACTGGAATTCCTTTTTCTTCTCCGAGCTTTTTCATTTGTGGTAATAAATATCGAACCTGTGGTCCTAATAAAAGCACATCGGCTTGATCAATATGACTTTTTGCTGAATCTCCAGATACTGCCCAAATACGATAGTCTTTTCCTTGTTCTTGTGCGCTTTTCTCCATTTTTGTTACTAGTAAGCTTGTTGACATACCTGCTGCACAAACCAATAAGATGTTCATGTGTAAACGCCCCCTTTTGAAAGTGTGAAGCTTTTCTTTACACATTCATCATATTATGAAACCGCTTTCATAAACACCTATACTTTTTCCTTTAGGAAGCGGAAAAAGTTAAGATCACACTGTTAGTTCTTGTACGAAGGGACCTTTTTATACATGGTATCCAGCATGTCTTCAAATGTATCACAGGCGATGAGATGCTGAATGAATTTCACATTATGCACAAGCTCGCCCAGCAGACGGTACATCCCTTTTAAATCTTTGGCATTCTCTTTTTCGACACAAAGCAAGCAGACAAATTGAACTTTTTTCTCTCCCCATATGATCGGTTTTTCTAATGTACATATCGCCCAAAACGTCTCTTCTGTCAGCGGCGTCATAGGGTGCGGAATGGCTGTATAATGCCCGAAGGATGTAGGAGCAGCCTCTTCTCTTTCCATCACAGAAGGTGTAAGCTCTGCTGGTGCTAAACCCATATCGATGATTTTTTCCGTGAGAAAGGTGATGACCTCTTCCTTTGTTTGAAAGGCGCATTTTGTAAAGACCAATTCCTTTTTCATATATTGAGAGGCCAATGTCACCCTTGTTTCACTCGTCAGGGCTTCTTCAATTTTTAAAAAGTCGCCGCCTCCTAAAATGGTGTTTACTTGTATGACTGGAATCGGTAAATCCATCTGAATCGGGACCGTTGTAATAATCAAATCCAGGGCATGTAAAGACACATGCGGAAACGAATAAAGCTCTGCTGTTCCTAAAATGGTCAGTTTTGACCCAAATTGTGACCGCAAACGATCCTGAAGCAGCCTTGCACTCCCTGCACCAGATGCACAGACAATGAGACATCGCTTCGGCGGAATCTCCATTTTCCTCCGCTCTAAAGCCGCACCAAAATGAAGCGCCATATATCCGATTTCATTCTCATGAATACTCAGCCCCTCCTCTTCTTCTAGGACCCTGCTGGCGATAATACCTGCTTCAAAAGCAAGTGGATACCCCGCCTTTATTTCATCAAGCATCGGATTTCTTAAGTTCATTCCATATTTACACCGGGTCATGGCTGGCTTTAAGTGCAGACTCAGTCCAATCATTAATTCCGCATCGCCGGCTAAATCAAGCTGCAGTTTTTGATCAATGGCTTGGAGCATAAGCTGAACAAGACGGCTCGTGTCATCATCCACAATTTGTTTTTGACCACTCGATGAAAAGGACTGTACCATTTTGGCTGTTCCTAATAAATGAATGGCGATATAGACGATCTCCTCTTGTGGAAAAGAGACGTCCAGCAGTCCTTCAAGGCATTCCACCATTTTTTTAGCGACCTTATATTCCTTTGCCTGTGGTATCTCATTGATTTCCTCTGGCAAAACAGATACATAGTTTCCGTGTCTAATCCGTTTGCAGGCAATCGCAACATGAACGATTAAATTATTCATGCAAATGTCTGATAGATTCATTCTTTCTTCATTGATATAATCAATCATTGTTTTCTGAATCAATTCCAATTCATGTTTTGGCAAAATGGTGACTGCTGTGTTCAGCATCGTTTGGCAGGAACGGCGTTCATTGAATAAATATTCTGACATACAATAACGAATTTTCATCTCCGATCCTTTGATTCGGCAGCCTTTATTCGGCTTCGCATCCAGCTTCAGATCAAATGGCTCAAGCTTGCGTTTGACCCATTTCATATCGTTACTCATCGTCGATTTACTAATAAACAGCTGGCCCTGTAAGTCTTCCAGTTTCACATAAGACTCTGCGAGAAGCAGCTTCTTTAAAATAAACCGAACGCGCTCCTCCGGCAGAACAGCCAGTGGCTCTTCCTGTTCGACCTCCTCTTTCATAAAACGGCGAAAGGCATTCTCATCGTTGATCAACAGCTCATAGCCAGCTCCTCGAACAGCTGATACAGCCGCTTGATAAGGAGCGAGACGGTCGTTCAGTTCCTTGATGTCTGTACGAATGGTGCGGCTTGTCACTTGTAAGCTGACAGAAAGCGCAGCGCTTGTGAGCGGGGTCTCCGCTGCCATGAGCTGACTTAAGATGTGCGCCAGTCTTTTACTCAGCATCAGATCGGCCTCCTTATGTAAGGGTGGAGAATCTGCCTTGTCTGGACAGGGTGTATACGCTTGCAGTTCTCTTCATTACTCATATTCTACTGAAAAGAAATAAAAATTGCCAACTCATTTATATGACAAACGCCCCTATTTATACAACAAACCATACCTAATGACCTATGAATCTTTTTGTAGGACTCTGGCAGAAACCATCAAAAAAGGCGCTACACCTCCGTGTCATCGCCTTTTTTATGAAGGGATCAGCTGGGTAAAGACAACCAGTCTCTTTTCATGAGTCCCTGCTGCATGATCAAATGTCCCTGTACACGTAATGAAATTGAGATTCCGTGTAAAAGCGTACCCGAAAAACGCATTCGGCTTTTCTTCACGCGGATAGCTTTGCACTTTGATCACTTCAAAAGTTCGCTTTTTTCCTGACGAGGACGTCACGATTACCTTGTTTCCCTTTTTTAGCTCCTTTAATCGATAAAAAACAGAAGGTCCCCATTTATTATCAACATGGCCATTCATGACGGCATTTCCTTTATCTACTGGCTTTGGACCATCTTTAAACCAAGCTGTGTTGTCCGTATTTTTTGGGACGCCCATACTGCCATCCTTTGATAAAGTTGTTTTCTCCACTTTTGCTTTGACATCAATCGCCGGAATCGCAATTTCAGCCGGGACAATACCAGACGGTTCGTCTTTTAACATGTCTTGTGAATGAGACTGTTTTGCGGCTTGGTTTGTTGTCATTTTTTCAGGAGATGAGGTTGTTTTAGAGGATGACGAATCATCCATAGATTGTGATGCGCAGCCCGTGATGATGAGAAGCATCAGAAGACCAAACAACCACCTTATCAAGTCAGTCTGCCTCCTTTTAAAGAAAGGAACGGCACGATTGTGCACGTTCCCCTTTCCTTTTTATACGAGCTTAATTTGATGTCTTACGGCGAGTAAGGAAGAACGCACCCGCTGCACCGCCGGCTAGGATCAAACTTGCGATCATTCCCGCAAATGCTTCATATGACATACCTAAAGGACCGGCTGTACCTCCCATACCTGTTTTAGGCATTTCATTAGGCATCTTGGATTTGAACATTTCAGGATGCTGATCAACAATTGCTGCTGTGACATCTTGACCGACCATGAACATATGACCGTACGCTTCTCTCACTGTTGGATAAAGCTGATCATATTCGCCATTATGGTAAGACGTATATGTTTTGATCAGCTCATCAATATGCATTTTCAAGCCAGCCTCTAAATCTGCTGCCTTCAAACGTCCATTTGTCGCTTGATCTAGAAATTCCGCTTGCTTCATTCGATACGCATCTAAGTTTTTCACCGCTTTTTCTTTCGCTTCTTTGTCTCCTGATGCATCCGCTTTGACATAATCAACTAAGTAACCGATATGGCTTGACCAAATGTCTTTGAATTGTTTTCCTGCATCCTTGCCATAAACAGAGGCAAGCGCATCTGATAAATCATTTGTGTTTTCGTTCAAAGCTGCCGCTGCTTGATCAAAGTCCTTGCTGCCATCATTTCCTTTTTGCATAGCAACGACCGCAAGCGCCAAATGCTCTGAGAACAAGTAGTTTAAATCTTCACGAAGGTCTGCTGCTGGTGTGTCGACTGATTTGTGATCAAATTTCCCAGGAAATTGATCTGTGATCGCCCACGATACGCCTTTACCGACTTCAAACATATGATGAATGGATTTTCTAACCGTTTCATAGGTCGTATCAAAATCCTTTTCAGTGTAGCTATCAAACGCTTTTAACAGTTCATTGACATGCATTTTTAAGCCTTCTTCTAGTTCGCTAGCTTTCAATCTGCCGTCTGTTGCTTGATCGAGCATATCAGCTTGTTTCATGCGATATTGGTCAAGCTGCTTAACTGCTTTCTTTTTACCTGCTTCATCTTTCTTTGCCGTTGCTTGTACATAATCAACAAAGTAGCCGATATGACTTGACCAAATGTCTTTGAATTGTTTCCCTGCTTTTTTTCCGTACACAGAAGCGATGGCTTCCGATAAGTCATTTGTGTTGTCATTTAGCGCTGCCGCTGCTTGTTTAAAATCTTTGCTACCGTCAATTCCCTTTTGCATTGTGATGACTGCTAAGTAGGCATGCTCCGAAAATAACTGGTCTAGTGCTGCTCGAAGATCGGTTGCTTTGTTTGACACCTCTTGTGACGAAGATGTCTTCTTTGCCTCTCCATGCATATGTCCTTCGTGTGCACTTGCGCTATGAGCTGCCGGAAATAGTAATGCTGCGCTAAGTGGAATGGTTAAAATCGCTTTTTTCATGTTCATCTGTTTTTCTTCCTCTTTCCGTTTGTTATGTACTTAACGGAGTGAGGCATGACTTGGATCATTCAAATCTATTATTTTTTCGTTCAGGACACAATCGGTAATGCTTGCATAAAAAAAGCCGGATTATCCGGCTGATACGTTACGACTTTTAGATGCTTTTCGCTCTTTATATATTTTCCTCACCACTGGATAAATCACTGGTGCCCATTTGACAATTTGTTTCAGCCATTTTTTCATTTCTCCCGCGCCTCCTTATTGTCATTCTTACAAGGACGATTCCCCATCTTGTCATGAAATAAACAGGTGCGGGAGAGCAGGAGTTAAATCACGCCTTGTGCGATCATCGCATCTGCCACTTTGCGAAATCCTGCAATATTTGCTCCTACGATTAAGTTTCCAGAGTGTCCATATTCGTCTGCTGTCTCTGTACACCGACGATAAATCGTCTGCATCATTTGTTTCAGCTGATCATCTACTTCTTCAAATGTCCAAGACATTCTTGCACTATTTTGTGCCATTTCCAGTGCTGAGACACCTACCCCGCCAGCATTCGCCGCTTTTGCCGGCGCAAATAGAATATCATTCTGTTCAAACACTTTGACTGCCTGAAGAGTAGAGGGCATATTAGCTCCTTCTCCTACCGCAATGACACCATTTTCCACGAGCTGCTGCGCTTGCATCTCAGATATTTCATTTTGCGTTGCACATGGAAGCGCAATATCACAAGGAACAGACCAAATTTGTTCACAATCTTCAATCAATTCGGCATGCGGGTGAATGTCTATGTATGCCCCAATCCGTTGATTGCTCACTTCCTTTAGCTGCTTCACGGTCTCAAGTGAAATGCCTTGAGGATCATAAATCGCTCCGCTTGAATCACTGCAAGCAACGACCTTACCGCCTAGCTCCATGACCTTTTCCATCGCATAAATAGACACATTCCCTGATCCAGACACAACAACTGAATGCCCTTCAAATTGCAGTCCATGCGCTTTTAACATTTCTTCCATAAAGTACACCAGTCCATAGCCTGTCGCTTCTTTTCTCGCTAAGCTGCCTCCAAATCCAGGACTTTTCCCTGTGAGCACACCCGCCTCATAAGCACCGCGCATTTTCTTGTACTGTCCGAACATATAGCCAATTTCGCGTGCCCCTACGCCAATATCACCTGCTGGTACATCTTGATCAGGTCCAATATATCGGCTGAGTTCACTCATAAAGCTTTGGACGAAACGCATGATTTCTCCATCAGATTTCCCTTTAGGGTCAAAATCTGATCCACCTTTTCCCCCGCCGATCGGCATACCAGTCAGTGCGTTTTTAAAGATTTGTTCAAATCCTAAAAACTTAATAATGCTTGCATTGACAGATGGGTGGAATCGAATGCCTCCTTTATAAGGACCGATGGCACTATTGAATTGAACCCTGAACCCCCGATTGACTTGTACTTTCCCCTCATCATCTACCCAAGGTACACGAAATACCACAAGCCGCTCAGGCTCAATGAGTCGTTCTAAAATGCCCTGTTTTTCATACTCTGGGTGTTTTGCAAAAACAGGAACGAGTGATTCTAGAATTTCTTTTACGGCTTGCTGAAATTCCTCCTCACCAGGATTTCGTTTTTCCACCTCCTCTAACACACGGTCGATGTAGCTTTGTGCTGTTTGTGCTGCTCGATCTAAGGTCAACATGTCTCTTCTGCCTCCTTTGTATATCTTCACACATTTATCCTGTTAGATTTTCTAACGCATATTGAGATTAATTTAACACCATTTGTAAAATCTGATCAATACTGATAACAGATGAAAATGATGCCGATTTGAGATGGATCAAGCAGCTGCAGCAATCGTTTTTAGAAAGTATCTCTTGCAGAATGACTATTGTGCTAGAAATGATGATTTAGACGTTATATATCCCGCACTCTTTAACAAATAGATGAATCATGAATGATTTCTAGTTGATCTTCAACCCGAAAAAAAGGCCTAAAGTTTTATAGGCCGTCCGCTCAATCTTTTCGGATCTTCTCATCTTTCTTTCGATCAGGGTACACGACACAAAGCCAATATAAAATAGAAGACGATGGGAAATTAATTAAACCGACAATGCCCCAAAACCACTTATAGCGCCCTCTTTTCTTTGCATCCATAAATAAAAGAAACCCCTGCGCAAACAATAACGGCAATGCGCACAATAAGATGATCATCTCCGTCTGACTCATAAGGAAGACCCTCCTTTAATGTGTTGATATTCCTTGATGCCGACAACGACGCAGAGCGGCACACTCACTACTTGAAGAAGAATGAAGATGATAGGCAAATGGGTGATGGCAGCGACAAATAGTGCCAGAATGGTCAGACTGATGAGAACGTACGCCAGTACTTCTTGTTTAAAACGCCTTTTCTCTTGTTCCTTTGCCTGCTTCAGCATCATCATGACAGCCTGCTCACTTGGCTCTTTCACTTCAATTTGTTCATCTAGCTGCTGTAACTCTTCCTTTAAACGTTCGGTGAACTGATCTTCCTTCATTGAGACCACTCCTTTCGAATTTTCTTTAATCCATGATGAACCCTCGACTTCACAGTGCCTTCTCTCATACCGAGCATTGAAGCAATCTCTGGATAAGTAAAGCCATAATAATAGTGCAAAATAATCGGTGCTCTCTCCTGTGCCTTCAATTCGTTTAGAGCATCCCACATCTCATGCCATGTGCGGCCCTTTTGCTGAATGTCCCATTTGAAGCGGCGTATGGTCTCTTGATTCGCCTTCCCTTCTCTTAATTGTTCACGTTTTCTTTTCTTCTGGTGATCTAAAAATTGTCTAGATGCAATGGAAATGAGCCATGTTGAAAATAAGGAATCTCCTCTAAATGAAGAAAGTTTCATGTACGCTTTCAGCATCGTTTCTTGCATGATTTCTTCTGCCAGCTCTTCTTGAAGGGTGAGCTTCATTATATAACGGTAAAGAAAGGAATAATGATGACGATAAAGGGCTGTAAATGCAGCATCGTCTCCCTGTTTTGCCCGCTGAATCAATAATGTCTCTTCTGTCTGCTCCAAACACACCCCTCCTTCCTTTTCTTCTCTTATTCATGTGACGACACGGATGACGACATCGTTCAAAATAGACTTAATTTTTTTAACTTGGCTCCTTTTCTCCCTGTTGATCCAGTATTTGATTCATTTTATATCCAATTTTTTCTTATGTAATGATTATGACATTCTTTCGTCCCTAACAAAATGGTGCGTTCGTAATCATCTTGATTTTCTATCAAGCGAAGAGCCTCTCCCTCATAATCACTAGGTCATCCCAATACCTATCGTCAATGATCCTTGTCTCATTTAGATGAAAATAAAATAATCATGGCCTTAGTTTCCTAGAAAATCATGGAATACACAGCGCCAATTCTTAGCCGATGATACCTTTTTGCGTGCTATGCTCTTCCTACATTCCGAAAAAGGCGATACTGGCGAAGAAAGGGGGAGCAGTTGAATTGCAGCTTATTTTTGGAAACGTTTACATTAAAACGAAATAGAATGGAGATGTTGACTTTGAAGAAAAAAGTTCCAATGTTAGCTGGTGTGTTAGCGGTTGGTCTCGTGACTTCATTATTTGCACCTAATGGGGAGGCAAAAGCGGCAGCCAAGTATCCAGAAAGCCCTTCTATTATGGCCAATTTTAATCAACAAGGATTCTCCACATTAAATGGCGGTACAACAGGCGGTGAAGGCGGTAAAACCGTCACAGTCAAAACTGGAAATGAACTATTGGCTGCCCTCAAAAGTAAAGGAACAAACGAAAAATTAAAAATTGTTGTCGACGGGACGATTGCCCCTTCTAATACATCTGCCAATAAAATCGATGTGAAAGATACAAACAATGTCTCGATCGTCGGCAAAGGCACGAAAGGTGAATTTAATGGAATTGGTATCAAAGTATGGCGTTCCAATAACGTCATTATCCGCAACCTGAAAATCCATCACAGTAACATCGGTGACAAGGATGCCATCGGAATCGAAGGCGCTTCTAAAAACGTATGGGTCGATCATAATGAGCTGTACAACACATTAAACTCTGGGAAAGATGATTATGATGGATTATTTGATGTGAAAAAAGACTCCGACTATATTACCTTCTCATGGAACTATGTACATGACAGCTGGAAAACGATGCTCATGGGCAGCTCTGATAACGACAACTACAACCGAAAAATCACGTTCCATAACAACCGTTTTGAAAACCTGAATTCTCGTGTACCTTCTATGCGCTACGGGGAAGGTCATGTGTATAACAACTACTATAAAGGCATTCATACCACAGCGATCAACTCTCGTATGGGCGCGAAGATGAGAATTGAGCACAACGTATTTGAAAATACAAATAATGCGATCGGCAGCTGGGACAGCCGTCAAGTCGGTACATGGCATGTCATCAACAACTCATTTATTAACAGCACAGGCAGTCTGCCAACGTCTTCAACAGGTACGTACAACCCTCCTTATAACTACTCTTTGCTTAACGTAAACAATGTCAAATCAGAAGTGGTATCAAATGCTGGTGTTGGAAAGGTAAACCCTTAAAACCACAAAACGTTCGGGCAGAGATCTCTGTCCGAACGTTCTTGTTATTTCGTTTATTTATATTTTAGAAAATGGACGATCCATCTCATACAATTTTTGATAGCGCAGGTTTTCTCTCAGTAAATCCTGATGCTCCCCCTGCATCTCAATTTGTCCATCTTCAATAAACATAATGCGGTCACATGCCTCACAGCCAGTGAGATGATGGGTAATCCAAATGACCGTTTTTCCTTTTAACACACGAAAGATGGTTTCAAGCAGCTCACGCTCTGTGCGCGGATCAAGTCCGACGGTGGGCTCATCTAATACAACAATCGGGGTGTTTTGCAGCAAAATCCGGGCTAATGCCATCCGTTGTCTTTCTCCACCTGAGAAACGAACCCCTGTCTCCTGCACACCGGTGTGATAACCTTCTGGCAAGGATTCGATGGTATCGTGCAGCTGCACTTGTCTCGCCGCTTCTTTTACTTGCTCTTCTGTCGCATCTGGAGAGCCTAAGCGAATATTGTTTAAAACAGAGGTATCGAATAAATACGGCTGTTGATTGAGCACTGACACATAGGTGGACACGGTTTCTCGAAGGCTTTCTACCGGTTTTCCCTGGATACTGACAGCTCCTTGATTTGGCACGACAGCTCCTTCTAACAATTTCAAAATAGTCGATTTTCCTGCACCACTTTTTCCTAAGAGAGCAAGTGATTCCCCTTGCTTCAGTGAAAATGAGAGGTGCTTTAGCACGTATTGGTGCGAATCATACCGAAAGGACACTTGATCAAAACAGACAGCTTCACCTTGAGAAATAGCTGAATGATCCACTGTCTTGCGCTCTGATTCTCCTTCATACGAAAGCTTTTCATAATGATTTAATCTGCTGACAGCATGCTGATAGACTGGAATATCACCTGCTGCATCTGAGAGTGGAAGAAAGGCTTCTGTTAACGGAAACAGCACAAGCACGAAGGCTGCAATTAGTGTGTGTGACATCGAGCCTGACTGAACGACCGAACCGCTCCAATACACGACAAACACGACAGCTCCTCCAATCATAAGCTGGGCAAAAAACTGGCGCAGACGGATAAACCGGTGCTTGGCTGCTTCAAGCGCTAACAGCTGCGCTTCTTTCTGTTCATATTCATCAACAAAATCTTTCTGCCTGCCGCTAAACAGCCAGTCACTAACGCCCATGACTGCATCTGTTAAATGGCTGTACAGTTCATTTCTGCCTTTTTTCATTTGAATTTGTCTCGCCCGGTTCACTAGCACTGTGACGTATGGAAAAACGAATACGAGAAGTGCCATATAAAGCAGCATCAGTCCAGCAAAGGGCCACGAGAATAGACCAAGTGCCCCAATCGATGCGGCATATAAAAGCAGCGCACCGATGGATGGAAAGATGGTTTTTAAATAGGCGTCCTGCAGTCTCTCGACATCATCTGACAAGAGTCCAAGCATTTCACCTGTACCCAGCTTTGTCTGTTTCGCACTTCGTTCAGCCATGTCATACAGACGCACACGCATTTTTTCAATCATTGTCAAAATGAGCTGGTGGCTCGCCAGTCTTTCTGCATAGCGGGCAGCTGAGCGTGAAATACCAAAGGTCCGTACAGCTACAATTGGGACGTAGACCATGAGTATATTCTCAGGTCTTGTGGCAGCTTTTGAAATGAGAAATCCTGACGTAAACATCAGCATAGAAGCAGAGAATACTGCAATTGCCCCTAGAAATAAAACCAGCGCAAACAGCTTTTGATTCTCCTTGATATAAGGTATAAACCAGCCCTTACTGACCATGTGTGACCGCCCCCATCTGCTCCTGTACTAATTGATAATACACGCCTTTTCTTTGCATCAATGATTCATGTGTACCCATTTCTGCAATCGTTCCTTGATCCATGACAATGATCTCATCCATGTCTGGCATCCAATGAAGCCTATGTGTCGCTAAGAACACAAGTTTATCTTCAAACAGCGGAAGCATTGTTTTCTTCAATTCATGCTCTGTCTCAATATCGAGATGCGCCGTTGGTTCATCTAACAGCATAATTGACCGCTGGCCCAGCACCGTTCGCGCAAGCGCAATTCTTTGCGCCTGTCCGCCGCTTAGTCCTCTTCCCTGTTCTCCAATGACCTCATCGAGACCATTTGGCAGCTGCGCTACGAGCTGAGATAAGCCAGCTTCACAGACAGCTCTTTCCACTTCTTCATCTGTGGCATGCGGTTCATAAAAACGAATGTTTTCTCTCAATGTCATGTGAAATAAATAAGGGTGCTGCGGCATATAGACGACTTCCTTTTGCCATTCCTTCATCTGTAAATGAACAAGCGGCTTGCCGTTTAACGTGATTTGACCTGAGGTCGGTTCAACAAAGCCGCCGAGCACATCGGTTAACGTCGATTTCCCTGAACCACTGGCACCAATGATTCCGATTTTTTTCTTCCCTTTGACAGTGAGGTCTACATCCTGAATCGAATAAGGGGCATGTTCGTCATGCTGGACACTAACATCTTGCAGGGTGAGCGCAGACTGTTCATTCCACTCATCTAGTTGCACTGATTGTGTCTCCTGCGCGCGGAAGCCCTTTTCTTCTAAAATGACCTGCATCGCCTCATACGCTTCTTTTCCATTTAGCGTCGCATGATAATCATTTCCCACTTCACGTACTGGCAGGAAATATTCCGGTGCCAGCATGAGCGCGGTCAGAGCCGGCAATAACAGAAGCTCTCCATCAATTAATCGCAAGCCAAGAAAGACAGCGACAGTTGCAATCGACAGCATGGAAAAGAAATCAAGCGCAAATGATGAAAGAAATGCAACCTTCAGCGTACTCATGGTCGCCTTTCGATATCGCTTTGACACTTCCCCGATATTGCGGGAATGTTTTTTGCTAATGCCTAAGTAACGAAGCGTTTCAAGGCCGCGGAGAGAATCAGTAAAATGATTGGATAATTTCTCATACGATCTCCATTGTTTGGCCGCTTTACGCTGAGCGACAAGGCCTAGCAAAATCATAAAAATAATTAAAATCGGCAGCGTCACGATTAAAATGACAGCAGATGTTTCGTCTAACGTCCAAACATAGATGAGGACCATTGCCGGTATCACTGCCATGTTCACCATTTTCGGTAAAAATAGCTGTAAATACTGACGATATTGAGCAATCCCCTCCATCGCTAATGTGACAAGCTTTCCTGTACCTTTTTTCTTTGTGAAAGCTGGACCTAAACGAAAGAGTTGGTCTAACAGCTGTTTTCTGACGTCTGCTCCAATTCGGGAAGAGTAGGTAAACATGACCTTCTCCCGAATCAAGGTGAGACCGTGCCGCACCAGAAAGGCAGCAAGAAACAGCAGGACATAAGGCGCTGCCTGCGAAAGGCTTTTCCCGTCAAACAGCGTAGTAATGGCATGTGCCAGCCACTGTGCTTGGAAAATAATACTTGCTCCTTGGATGAGTGACACAATACCTAAGAGGGCGAGAAGCCCCCTCATTCCTTTTAATTGAAGCAAACGTTTATCCATTAGTAGGTCATTGGCTCCTTACCGCTTACACGTTTACGGAAGACGTAATAGCTCCAAATTTGATACCCAAGCACAAAGGGCAGCAAAGAAATGGCAACAATCGTCATCACCGTCAGTGAATATGATCCGGATGCAGCGTTTTGAATGGTAAGATCAAACGTATGGTTGATTGAGCTAATCATGACGCGCGGGAACAATGCAGTGAAAAGCATCGTCACTGTCACCATGATGCCTGCACCTGTGAATAAGAATGTCCAGCCATCACGTTCTTTTTTCATAAAGAATAGAGCCGCGACGTAACAAACCACAATCAGGACAGTTAACGGAATGGTGATGATCGGGCGTACCGTATAAATGTCTGTTTCCATGATAGATACACCGACAAATAGGACAAGAACTGGCAGCGCAATAAGCAGGACACGCTTGCCAAGCTTTCTTGCACGATCTCTTAAATCACCCTCTGTACGTAGTGTGACGAAAATCAATCCGTGCAGAAGGCAAAGAACCGTCACAGCTAACCCGCCAATCACTGAATAAAGGTTCACAAAATCCGTAAAACCAGCATACATATTCATGTCTTGATCAATTGGCATCCCGCGTAAAATACTTGTGAATAGCACACCGAGTAAAAACGGCGGCAGCAGACTGCCAAAGAAGATGACCCAGTCCCATGCTTTGATCCAAGAGGCTTTCTCAACCTTCCCTCGGAATTCAAAGGCGACTCCGCGCCCAATGAGCGCTAAGAGGAGAACCGCAAATGGTATATAGTATCCACTGAACATCGTGGCATACCAGTGAGGGAATGCAGCGAAAATAGCGCCCCCAGCTGTAATCAGCCAGACCTCATTCGCATCCCAGAAAGGGCCAATCGTATTAATTAAAATGCGGCGCTCGTGCGCATCCTTTCCAAGCAGCTGCATGGACATCCCAACACCAAAATCAAATCCCTCTAAGAAGAAAAATCCAACAAACAATACTGCGACAAGAATAAACCAAATCTCGTTAAGATATGCCATGATATGCGCCTCCATCAAATGGATCTGTAGACAGGTCCGTTTCATCCTTTTGATCTGTATCCTCTTCCGAATGTGCACCTTTTTTAATTTCTCGAATGAATAGGTAGGCAAGCAAGATGGCAAGGATCAGATAAATCGTCGTAAAGCTAATGACTGAGAATAACAGCATGCCATACGATACGTTTGGCGAAATCGATTGAGCCGTCGTCATCATACCAAAGACAGTCCACGGCTGACGCCCAATTTCAGTCATGATCCAGCCAGCTGAGTTCGCAATAAACGGGAACGCAATCATCCCTACCATGAAGCGTAAAAACCATTTGTTCGTTTCGAGTTTCTTTCTAAAGCTCAAGTACAAGCCAATCATACTGGCAAAAATCATCAGCATTCCGGCACCAACCATGATTCTAAAGCTCCAGAAGGTTGTTTTCACTGGCGGAATGTAGTCTCCAGGGCCAAACTTTGCTTCATATTCTTTTTGAAGTGTCAGCATGCCTGGCACATCTCCACTGAACTTCTGATAAGCCAAGTAACTTAAAGCAAACGGAATATTGATCTCCGAAGAGTTTTCTTTTTTATCTGTGTCAATATTGGCAAATAGTGTCCAAGCCGCTGGATCTCCACTATCCTTCCAAAGGGCTTCACTTGCTGCCATCTTCATCGGCTGTGATTTCATTAAGTGCTTCGCTTGATCATGTCCAGAGAACGCCACACCTAAGCCAGAAATTAAAGCGAGGACCATGGCAATCTGGAATGATTTTTTGAAAAAGGCGATTTCTTGTTTTTTGATCATTTTATAGGCACTAACTCCTGCAATAAAGAATGCACCTGTAGCCAGCGCACCAAACAGAACGTGCGGGAATTCAACCCAAAGCTGCGGATTCGTTACAAGAGCGCCAAAATCATTCATTTCTGCGCGGCCATTTTTAATGACAAATCCAACTGGCTCTTGCATAAATGAGTTGGCGAGTAGAATCCAAAACGCCGAAAAGATCGTACCAAGAGAAACAAGCCAAATACACAATAAATGAATCTTCTTCGGCAGACGATCCCAGCCGAATATCCAAAGTCCAATAAATGTAGATTCAAGGAAAAAGGCCAACAGCGCTTCAATGGCAAGCGGTGCACCAAACACATCACCGACAAACCTTGAATAATCTGACCAGTTCATCCCAAACTGGAATTCCTGCAAAATCCCTGTCACCACACCTACTGCAAAATTGAGTAAGAATAGATGACCCCAAAACTTCGCCATTTTTTTATAAATCTCTTTTTTCTTGACGACATAAAGGGTCTGCATCAAGGCGACGATAAACACCAAACCTATTGACATAGGTACAAAAATAAAATGAAATAATGTCGTTGAAGCAAATTGAAATCTTGCTAAAAACAGCTCACTCACAGCCTTACATCCTCCCTTACTTTCACATGCCGAATGATTCGAAACATCTATGCTCACCACTTCACAAAATATTCACTATTTGTTCAATGATTCACAAATAATAGCCTGTTTGAAATGGTTTACTCGGTGAAATTTTACTCTTGCTTTTCATTCGGTTAGTTATTTATACCTGTACTTTACACCCATGCGCTTCAAAAATAAAGTAAATTTTACCTAAAAATTGGATGGTATTGTGTCAGTTGTTTGAATACTTTGTCAAAGATATGTGACAGAAAGTAAAAAACGCAAAAACATAGCGCTGCACATGAACCGCAGCGCTATGTTTCTTTTTTAGGCTTTTTTCTGTAAAGCTGGTCTAGTGACTTGCACTTCGTAGTACGTAATTTTGTTTTTTAATAGTCCTTCAGGTTTCGCTTTCCCATGAGCGTGCGCATCACCAAATGCCTGAGATTTTGTCCAGTTCACAAAGTCTTCTTTTCGATTCCAGCGGGTATGAATGGTCACTTCATCGTAATCGGTTGTCTGCTGTGTGACCCATACTTCCATGCCTAAAAATCCTTCCATGAATTCTACTTGTCCCTGCTTGTTAAAACGCTTGACGAGGTGGTCAGCACTGCCTTTTTCTACTCTTACCTGGTTGTTGACAATGATCATTTTCTGTTCATCTCCCTTTTGTTGTTGGATTGAAGCGATTGGGATAATGAGCGGATGCTCACCGTCTAAGTGAACCTCAGCCTGAATCCCAAAGACCTCTTTGAAAAAGCTTTCTGTTAATACTTCGTTTGGTGTCCCTATTTGATAAACCTGACCACCCTTCATCGCAATGAGGCGGTCACAATATTTTGCTGCCTGCTGCAGGTCGTGAAGAACCATTAAAATGGTGATTCCATGCGTCTTATTCAGCTGTTTGAGCAGCTCTAGTAAATCAAGCTGATGTGCAATATCTAGGTAAGTCGTCGGCTCATCCAGAATCAAGGTCTCTGTCTTCTGAGCGAGCGCCATCGCAATATACGCCTTTTGTCTTTCTCCGCCTGACAATGTATGCAGCATTCTGTTTTCATTGATGCGGCTATTGGTCACATCAAGCGCCCACTCAATCGCTTCTTGATCTGTCTTCGAGCTCTTTTTCCAGATCGAACGATGCGGACTGCGTCCAAGTGCGACCAGCTCCCGCACGGTCATAGAAGGGATGGCTGTTCTCGTCTGCATGAGAACGGCGATTTCCTTTGCAATCTCCTGAGCTGTCATCTCTTTTTGCGGTATATCGTGAATGTATATCATGCCGCTTTCGATCGATGTAAGACGTGCGGCTGCTTTAATAAAAGTCGACTTCCCTGATCCATTTGGTCCAATAATTCCTGTCACACTTCCTTTAGGAACAGCTGCTGAAATAGACGACATCCGAAAGCCTCCTTGACTGAGACTCACGTCATCCATAGCTATCACTTCCAACTTAACCCCTCCCTTTCTTTTTTAATAAATAGAGGAAGAAAGGTGCACCGATGCAGGCAAGCAGGATACCGACAGGCAGTTCAACCGGTGTAAACCATACCCGTGCCGCTGTATCTGCAAAAACCACAAGTACGCCTCCGCCCAGCATTGAGATCGGCAGCAGGTACCGGTAGTCATCTCCAATTAAAAGACGGATAAAATGAGGAACGACCAGGCCGACAAATCCAATTAAGCCGCTCACACTTACAGCTGCACCAGCTAAAAGCGCCGCCAGCGCAATTAAGAAAAACCGGGTGCGCTCTACTCTAAGGCCGAGTAACTGCGCCGATTCATCACCAAGCAAAAGAAGGTTTGCCGGCTTGATGGCAAAAAAACAAAGGCACAACCCAGCGAGTGCATATGGCGACACGAAGCTTAGATGATGCCAGCTCCGTCCATTTAATCCTCCGGATAAAAAAGGCAGAACAGCCTGCACACGCTCACTATAAAGCACCATAAACCCATTCATAACCGCCCCAAGGAGGGCATTGACTGCCACTCCCGCCAAAATCAATTTCAGCGGTGAAACACCTTGATCAAATGAGAGCATATACACCACGAGTGCCGCTAATAAAGCGCCAAGGAAAGCAGCAGCTGGCAGCAAATACGTGAATTGCGGAAACACAATCATGCTGAGCACAGCAGCCAATCCGCCGCCAGCAGTCACACCGATGATGCCAGGGTCAGCGAGTGGATTTCGGACGACTCCTTGTAAAATCGCCCCTGATGCTGCGAGACAGGCTCCGACAATAAAACCGATCAAAACACGCGGCAGACGTAAATCCATCACAATTTTCTCATGGACAGGCTGGCCTGATCCCGTCAAAGCGGCGAGTAGGTCTTGCAGCGATAATTGAACGGAACCTAATGCAAGCCCTAAGCATGCGCCTACAACTAACGAGATGAATAGTCCGGGTATCAGCCATTTTCGTCTCGACTGTCTTTTTTGAAAATCTAACTCTGCATTCATTTTCATGATGACAATCGCTTCAATCTTTTCTCTAGCTCATCAATCGCTCTCATCACTTCCGCGCCTGGGTTCGTCCCAAATAGATCACTAGGCAGAATCTCGACGTGTCCATTTTTCACAGCTGACACATCGTGCCAAGCGGCATTCTGTTTCATTTCACTCATAAAGCCCGCTTTCACATCTTCAGGATTGCTGTGAGTCATAAGCAGAATAAGATCAGGATCGGCTTCGATGACCTTTTCTGCATTGATTTGAGCGTATTGAGGGAATTTCTCGAGTGCCGGTTCATTTTCAGCGATGTTCGTCCCTCCTGCGATGTGCAGTAAATCTCCGCTTAAGGATTGAGGAAGTGCCGCCATATATGTGCCAGGTGCCCCGTATACAACGAGTGTCTTCACTTTTTTCTGAGGCTGCTTGACCTGCTTTTTCCTCTGATCGATTTGCTCATTGAGGGCTTTGGCCTTTTGCTGCTTTCCGAGCAAATCCCCGAATAACGTTATTTGACGCTGAATATCCTTCACTGAATTGGCACTTGTCAAAAGAAGCTGTGAACCAATTCCTTCTATTGTAGAGATGTCCTTGCTGTTTAATTGTTCATTCCCAAGCACAACATCGGGCTTTAAGCTTGTGATGAGCTCTACATCAAATTGATGCGTTGTGCCAATTGTTTGGACGGACTTTGCCTGTTGTAAGCTGTCTGGTAATTCGGCGGCCGGACGGCCAACTACCTCACCGCCTAATGCATACAGGATGCTCATGTCTCCAGTCGATAATGCGACGATACGCTGAGGGGATTCTTCAAATGACAGCGTTCTGCCAGTAAAATCCTTTATCTTCAGCGCACCTTGCCCGCTTCCTTTCTCTACAGGTGCTGCCTGACTGCATCCGCCGAGGAGAAGCATCAAGACGAGTCCAGCTAAGATCACATGTGAAAATTTCAACCGTCTGTCTCTCCTTTTCTAGTAAACTTTCTTTAGCTTTGCCTGTACGACGAGACGCCCATTTTTAGGTGCAAGCACATGATCACAGGTCGATAGAGTGAGGATGAGGTCATCTGTGGACACGTCTGTCTTCGTTTGATAGATTGATTTTTTCCGCACAGCTTGCAAGTAGTGCGCATATTCGCCAAGATCTTGAAAATCGGTTTGAATATAATCGAAATCCACCGTTGTTTCATACACGGCAAAAATCTCCGCCTCATAGCTTTGATACAGCGTATCGTACTGAAATGTCCGGTGCTCATGGAAAAAATCCCTTTTTAAATAGTTTGTGAGTCCAGCGAACATGGATCCGTCTCTCATCCGATGCCCGTACACCACAGTATTCGGGCTCTCGTGCAAGACGTCATTGCGATAATCCATAAAGATACTGCCTGCCCGGGTGTCGTTTTTTAAGTAATTACGGGTTAAGTAGAATGCATTATCACGAGATTGAACGATTGGGTACTGAATCATCGTGTCTTTCATATTGATCCAGCCGACAATGTCGTTGTTCACCTTCCGCAGCTCATCAAATGACGTACGGGTGGTTCCCGGTTCCCGGCTTTCAGTCATTCCTTGCTCTTGACCATACATCGTCTGAGCCTTTGCAAGCACCTGACGATTTTGATAATAGCCGAACAGTTCTAAGCCAATGGCTGTACCGCTATAAATGAATACTCCTAAACAGACGATCGTCAGCATACGCTGCCAGACCCGTTTTCCTCTTTTCACACTGTCTCACCTGCTTTTATATGCCAACAGGCACGATGTACATTCCTGTTTCTGCATCCTGTCTAATCGTGACGGACACATCATAAATGTGCCGCACATTCTCTTCTGTTAACACATCGTTTGGCTGTCCTTCACTGATAATTCGTCCATCCTTCATCGCAATGATGACGTCACTGTAGCGGACAGCCTGATTCATGTCGTGCAGCACCATGACAATCGTGAGTCCATGCACGTCATTGAGCTCACGGATCAGCTCAAGAATGTCAAATTGATAGTAGATATCCAAATAGGTTGTCGGTTCATCTAAGAAAAGGATCGGTGTTTTTTGCGCAAGTGCCATCGCAATCCATACACGCTGACGCTCACCACCTGACAGTGAGGCGAGCGGCACCTTTCGTTTTTCCGTTAGTTTTGTACTGGACAGTGCCCACTCTATCGCTCTCTCATCCTCTTCCTTGTCACCCCCGCGTATCGTCTGGTACGGCGTTCTACCGAATGCCACGACCCGTTCGATCGTTAAATCAAGCGGCGCTTCATTTTGCTGATGGACGACAGCCAGCTTTTTTGCCAGCTCCTTTGGCTTAAATGCATTCAGCGCTTGTCCGTCTAAGTGAATTTGCCCTTTGTTTGGACAATGATTATTCGCCATCAAGGAAAGCAGTGTGGATTTCCCCGAGCCATTTGGACCGATAATGGTTGTGATTTTCCCCTTTTCAATCTGTGTTGTGACCGATTGAACGATGTCCTTCTGCTGGTCATATGAGAATGACACCTCACGAATGTCCATGGAGACGGTCCCCCCTTCTTAATAAAAAGATCAGAAACGGCCCGCCAATCACGGCCATGATCGTAGAAGCAGGAATCTCATTTGGCGCGACAAGCGTCCTGCCGAGCGTATCAGCCGTCAAAATCAGCAAAGCCCCGCTTAACGCAGAAAATGGAATGAGTACCCGATGATCCGAGCCAACAAGCCTTCTTGAAATGTGCGGAATGAGCAAACCGACAAAGGCAATCACGCCCGCTACCGCAGCTGTCACCGCCGCGAGTAATACCGCTGTGATGGAAATCAAAAGGCGCATTCTGGTCACACGCAACCCTAAATTTTTCGCTGTCTTGTCCTGAAGAGCCAAGAGGTTACACCATCTGCTGAAGAAAAGTGCTACGACAAGACCGGCGACGCCATAGACTCCGATTAAACGGACATCTCCCCACGTTTTCATCGTGAGATTTGACTGTCCTGACTGATTGATCGTGATATTGAAATAGCTGCAAATGGTCACAAATGCTTCAGCCATTCCAGTAAACATGGCATTGATGGCGATCCCAACCAAAATCATACGGATTGGGCTTAAACCGCCCTTCCAAGACAGAACGTACACGAGGAAACATGCAATGGCTCCGCCAAACACCGAAAATAAAGGAGAGTAGAAATAAAATTGAGGAAGCGCTGTAATCGCCATTAAAGAAAAGAAGCTGGCTCCTGATGAAATTCCAATGACGCCGGCATCAGCTAATGGATTTCTCATGACCGACTGCAGCAGTACACCGGAGACAGATAAGGCGGCCCCTGTAAACATTGCGATGAGCATGCGGGGAATTCTCAAATCTTTAATGATGTCTACCTGTGCATGTTGACCGGTGATGAGCCCTTCCAATAATTCAATCGGGGTGACATGAATACTCCCAGTAATGGCGGAATAAATAAACACGCACACCAGTAAGAGACTAACTATCAGAAATAAAATCCCTGTTTTTTTCATCTTGAACGTCCTTTTATCATTAAGATTCGCCGCTTATGACGGGTAGAGCATACGCGTTAGTTCATCTAATGCTTCTGCTGCCTTTAAATTGCCCGTTGTCCCGAATAAGCTTTCTTCGAGGTCATACACCCGGTCTTGCTTGACCGCATGAAAATGCTTCCAGATGTCATTTGTTTTAAATTCTTGATCAAACATGCGGACAACTTCATCTGGCATCCCATGTGCGGCCCGGAGTATGATATCTGGATTGGCTTTTTGTAAATACTCCGTATTAGATGCCAAATACTCCATTTTCTCACCTTTGACAATGTTCTTTCCGCCTGCGATACGTACAAGATCACCAATATATGAATTCTCTGTTGCCACCAAATAACTGCCCGGTACACCAAGCAAAATCAGAACGGACGGCTTGCGCTTTCCCTTCGTCTTCTCTTGTATGTCTTTCTTTTTTTGTTCAAAGTCAGACACGATGCGCTCGGCTTGTTTCTTTCTGTCATACTGAGCTCCGAGCTTCGTGATCGCCTTCTCCATGCTACCAAGGCTCTCGAGATTTAAGTATGTCGCAGGGACACCTGCTTGCTGAAAGGGTGTCTCTAAATCATATTGAAGGGTTGTGACAGACAGGACATCTGTCGGTTGAAGTGATTGGATGATTTCCATGTCCGGGCTCATTGGATTACCGACTTCCGGCAGTCCTTTATAACGAGCTGGCAAGGATTTTTGACTTGTTGGCACCCCGACAAGATCCACCTCTAAAGCATCCATAATCTCCACAGCAGCTACAGTCGTTGCCACAATGCGCGCACTTGATTCTGCGCTTTTTTTGCCTTTCGCTGAACTTTCGGCTGACTGTGAGCAGCCCGATAAGATCACGCACACACTAAGAGCAGCGATCAGGGTACATAACATTCGATGCTTCAAAAACAGAAGCCTCCTTTCGAAAAAAGAGAGTGGATGCGCCGAGAGAAATTGCGCATCTCACTTAAACTAATCCATCTACCTTGTTCTTGTTTGATACTTTCTTACGAGTACGAATAATGACCCGCCGAATAAAAGAATATACACCCAAAGAAGAGAGGTATCTCCTGTTTTCGGATTCAACTGTCCAGTCTCAGACTTGGTTTGGTCATCTGATGGAGTAAATGTCATCTGCTCTGCGCCTGTTTCCTCTGGCGCTAGATTTTCAAGCTGATTTGTTTGAGAATCGCGATCATTTGGATTTTTGACAAAGCCGATACTCTCATCGTTTCCGATTACCGTAGCAATGCCGCTTCCTTCACCAAGAGTGATTCCTTTTGTGTCATAGACAAGTTTGACATCGTACTGCTCATGATAATTCGCAGCCGGAATATCAATTTTTACGCGTGCTGCTTGAGCTGTGCTTAAACTTTTGGCTTCATATTGAATCACTCGTGTGTCTGCTTTTTGATCTGTTTTTGCGACAAGAGTCTCTTCATATTTCCCGCCTGTCCCTACTTGGAAGGATGTGATGGCTGAGCTGTTCTTCACTGTATATGAAACGAAATGGCGGCCATTTTTCACGACCAATGTCGCAGGGCTCACGACGTAATCGTTCATACGAGAAGGCTCATCCTTGTCTGCTTTCTTCATTGAGAAAGGCAGCTTGTATACACCATCTTTAAGCTTAGCCGTCTCTTGAGCAGCTCCGCCGTTATTTGTTTCTGGTGATGGTGTGTTTGGTTTTGGTGTTTCTGGTGCAGCCGGTGTTTCTTCCTCTACCTGCCCGTTCTTAAGTGGAGCGATACTCTTTGCATCGAATTGAAAACGAATATCGTAGGTTTGGTCATAGTTAGCAGCTGCTACCACGATGTGTACTTTTCCTTTGACCGCTTTTTTCAGATCAGCGACATCAAATGACACCACTCTTGTGTTCTTTGCTTTATCTGTGCTGACAGTCTTCACTTCTTGATAAGATCCGTTTTTCTCTGTTTTCAAGGAAGCGACAGACGTATGATCCTTCACCGTAAAGGAAATGGTTTGTTTTCCATTTTTGATGGTTAAGGATGCAGGATGTGAGAAGTATTGGTTCATCCGAGATGCCTCGTTCTCATCCCCTTTTAGTACACTGTAATTGATGCGGTACTCGCCATCTTTTAAGTGATTTTGCGCAGAATCATCTGGTTTTGATCCATTGTTATTGCCAGGTGTTGCCTGATGATCATCTGGTTTTGTCCCATTTTGATCATCCGGCTTTGTTTCATTATCGTCTGGCTTTGTGCCATTTTGGTCATCCGGTTTTGTTTCGTTATCGTCTGGCTTTGTGCCATTTTGGTCATCCGGTTTTGTTTCGTTATCGTCTGGCTTTGCAGGTGTAACGAGTGTTAGGCTGCTTTGATCGAATGCAAGCTGTACGTCATACGCTTCGTCATAAATAAAGCCGCCTAAATCCCAGTAAATTTTCACCCAGCCGTTTAATTTGGCTGATAAGTCGGCTACATCAAATTTGATCACACGTGTATTGGCTGTTTCATCCTCACTGACGGTTTCAGTGGTGACAAGAGCACCATTTTGTTCAACCTTGAAATCTGTAATCTCTTTGCTTTGCTTCAGCGTGACATAGGCTGTTGTCTTGCCATTTTCCACAATCAGCTTAGCTGGCTTTTCTGTATAGGTATCCATCATGGACGCCTCTGTGCTGCCATTCTTTAAAATGGTGAATCCGGCCGTGTATTCACCATCAACAAATGATGCCGCTTGAGCCGTTCCTTGAGGAATCTGAAACGCAGTCAATAAACTGAATAAAACGAGCAGAATAGCTGCCTTTAGATGAAAAAGACGTTTCAAATGGTGACACTTCCTTCCTTAATGCTTGATGATCCACTTTCTTGCTAAAAACCCGCCTGAGCATAGAGCAAGCACAAGGAGCCACCCTGTCTGGTTTGTATCACCAGTTTGAGGATTCTCTTCTTGTTTTGTCGTGGATGAATCAGATGTTTTAGTTGACTCTTTTGATGGCTGCTGATCTTCTGCTGCACCCGCTGATTTGTTTGTGCTCTTAGACGAAAGCGATTTCATGCTGCTCTCATCGAATTTCAGCTGAATGGTATAATCATGATCATAATCAGCAGATTTAACAGTGACATGAATTTTTGACTTGATTGGCTTAGACAAGCTCTGAGCTTGGAACTGAACAAGCCTTGTGTTGGCTTTTTTATTGGTTGAGAGAACCGTTGTATCGACATAGCTGCCATTTCCCGGCACTTTAAATTCCGTTACCCAGCTGCTATTTTTAATGGTCATTTGTACAGTCAGCTTCCCATTTTTTGCAATCACTTTTGCTGGCTTCAGCCAGTAATCATTTGCCATGGAGACCGCATTTCCTTCAGCCTTCAGCACAGTATAGTTGACGGAGTATGTACCATCCTTTAACGTGGCAGCCTGTGCGTTTGAAAAAGGCAGCATGAGTGCCAATAATAAAGCGGCCATGAAGACTGATAGCCTCATCATTTTTTTCATCAAGCGAATTTCCTCCCTTTCTATTGAACAGATGCTGCATCAAACTTGAGACGGATGTCGTAATTGCCTGTATATCCGATGACCGGTACAGTCACGCTCACTTTTGCTGGTACGACTTCTGTCAGGCTGTTCATGTTGAATTCAACCGTTCTCTTATTTGCAGCTGTATTTGTACTGATCACCTTCGCATCTTTGTAGACACCTTGATCAAGTGTTTTAAAGCTTGTGATCCAAGAGCTATTCGTTAACGTGACTTGTGCTTTTATTTTTCCATTCTTCACGACAAGCTTGGCTGGTTTTTCAAAATACGTATTCGCTGTTGAAGTCGAATCGCTATCTGCCTTCCATACCACATATTGTGCTGAATATTGACCATCTGCTAAGCCTGCTGCTGAGGCTGAGCTAACCGGAGCTAGAGCAAATAATAGAACAAAACTAAAGAACAATAATACGTGTGATGTTGAACGAATGACTTTCATGTGAACCCTCCTAAATGATATTGATAATTATTCTCAATAGATAATAAAAAAAATAACCTTCATAAGCGCTGGATCACACTTATAGATGATTATGATAATCATTATCAATTGAGTTGAAAAAATAAATCTTTGCTTCCTAAAAGCCAAAGATGTCTGTTTCTAAATGATGGTTTGAAACGTGTTTTAGGTAATCTGTCCCATTCATGATACCATGGCATAACCTCCATTCCATTACAGGGAAAAGAACCCTCTTCTCCTTGATATTATATGATGAATGAATTTATTGTCAACATCATTTTTCATACTATTGACTTAGATTTCTGGAAAATCGCACAAAAAAATTTCGATCAGACAGACTGATCGAAATCGTTTAGGAAGAGACTTGTTCCCCTTTTTTGCTGTTATTACGTTCTAAAGACCAAGCATACATTTCACGAATAATCGGCTCAATTTTCTTCCCTTGCGCTGTTAATTCGTATTCAATCCGTACTGGAATGTCAGGGTATACGTTTTTCTCAACGAGTCCTTCAGCCTCTAAATCCTTCAGCCTTTCTGATAATAATCGTCCGCTGATGTCCATTTCATTTTCAAGCTGACAGAAACGCTTAGGGCCTGTCAGAAGCTGATTGATGATGAGAATGACCCACTTCTTGCCTAGAATCTCCATGGCATCTGTGATTGGACAGCCATCTACTTGAGCCATACCTTACTCCCTCCCGCTTTTCTCTCTTTTTTTTCATTATAGCACAATTAATTACTTGAAATAAGTCACTAACTATTATATAGTTTAGTTACTTTAAGTAACAAGGTATTCATTTTTATAGATTTTCAAAAACATTTGAACATGCCGATGCATATATCATGAAGGAGCTGACCGAGCTTGAAGACAATTGAGGAGCTAAGATTGGGTGTAACAGAGTTACATGTGTCCAGCTTTGAGCGTTCTTTACCTTTTTATACAGACATTTTAGGATTTACAATAGTAGAACAGACGGATTCCACCATCACTCTTGGAAGCAATGCAAAGGAACCCATTCTTTTGTTAAAAGAGGATGCACAGCTCATGGAGAAGCCTGATCATGAGCCAGGACTTTATCATTTTGCTGTTTTATTACCTACCAGAAAAAACCTGGGCACATGGCTGGCACATGTGATCAAAAAAGGCTATCCTTTAATTGGAGCAAGCGATCACTTTTTCAGTGAAGCCATTTATTTAAGTGACCCTGACGGCATTGGCGTAGAAATATATGCTGATCGCCCTGAGGACGTTTGGGTAGGTGAGCATGGAGAACTGAAAGGTGGCGGAAATGCACCTCTTGATGGAGATGGTCTCCTGCAAGAAGCCGCTGATACAACTTGGGAAGGACTTCCCGCTGGTACAGTGATGGGACACTTACATTTCCATCTTAACCCAGAAGAAGCTGATTCCTTTTATGTCAATACGCTCGGTTTTCACATCAGAATGGCTCCACCAGCAAGCCTGTTTATCGCCGCTGGTGTGTACCACCATCACCTTGCCTTTAATGCATGGGGACGGGGACGAAAAGGAGCCATTGATCCACGTTTTTCAGGAATTAGAAGCTATACACTGGTATTCCCACAAGAAGCAGACAGACAGTCCGTCGTCGAGCGTATGACAAAAGCAGGCACTCAAGTGAAAACAACAGGGAAAAGTAACGAATTTGTTGATCCATTTGGCGTTCTCGTTCGTTTACAGATTGAAGAAACAGACAAAAAAGAAGGTGCAGAATATGGACAAACACACAGATCTTAAAACAGCCATTTTAAAAGATAAAATCAAACGAGTACAGCAAGAAGACGGGTATATATATATCACTGGACCCATTAAATTGCCAGTGAATTTAGACGGCAGAACCGTGATGTTCAACTGGTATTCATGGTTAAAAGACGATGGAAAAGAGCCATTGTCAGATGAAGCTTTAATTGAAAGCCTCTCGTCCCGCCAGCTTGCCGATCAACAGCAGTCAAGCGTTCTAGTGTATGGGGAGTTCGAGCACGCTGACGAAGCCCTTATCCGCATGCATTCCATTTGCCACACTGGTGATATTTTCGGAAGCAAGCGCTGCGACTGCGGGTTCCAATTGAAGCAGTCCATGCGGATGATTGAAGACAATGGTGCAGGTGCACTGTTCTATTTAGCCAATCATGAAGGCCGCGGTATTGGACTTTTCAGTAAAGCCATGGCTTATATTCTTCAAGAAAACGGCTACGATACAGTAGAAGCGAACGAAGCACTCGGCTTTGAAGATGACACGCGTCAATATGAAGAAGCCATCGCCGTTCTTCAAACACTTCGTACAAAGCCGGTCAGACTCATTACCAATAATCCGAAAAAGACAGATGCCATCAGCCATGCAGGTCTATCTCTTTCTGGACGCATTCCGCTTTGGGGTGATGTCTCGGAGTTTAACGAAAAATACTTGCAGACAAAAATCAACCGCTCAGGTCACATGAAGGCGGAGCAAGAGGTGCGTACGATTGCCACATCATGAGCGATATATGAATCTAGCCCTTGAAAATGCACGGGCAATGAAAGGTCAGACCTCTCCAAACCCGCTCGTCGGGGCTGTGATTGTGCGAGAGAATGAAATTGTTGGTGTCGGTGCTCACATGAAAGCCGGTGAACCGCATGCTGAAATTCATGCACTTAAAATGGCTGGAGACAAGGCAAAAGGAGCCACCATTTATGTGACCCTCGAGCCTTGTTCTCACCATGGCCGTACAGGTCCTTGTGCGGAGGCACTTGTGAAAGCAGGCGTCGAAACCGTTGTTGTGGCGGCTCTTGACCCGAACCCACTTGTCGCTGGCCGCGGCATCGCCATTTTACAAGATGCTGGCATCCAAGTGATTACAGGCGTACTTGAACAGGAATCCATTCTCATGAATGAAGTGTTTAATCATTTTATTACGAAAAAAACACCTTTCGTGACGCTCAAGGCAGGTATTACCTTAGACGGAAAAATTGCGTCTGCTACGTCTGACAGCAAATGGATTACATCTGAGACATCCCGTTATGATGCTCATCATATCCGCAGTATCAATGATGCGATTTTGGTCGGTGCTCAAACGGTTATTCATGACGACCCTTCACTAACTGCACGGATTCCAAATGGGAATCATCCGATTCGAATTGTTTTAGACTCTAAGCTCTCAACACCGCTGACAGCAAAGATCGTCACTGATCAGACGGCACCTACATGGATCTTTACAACAAAGCAAGCCGATGAGGAAAAACGAGCCGCTTTAGAAGCAGCCGGCGTCAGCGTCTTTGTAACAGATAGCGAGACGCGGGTGCCCCTGCAAGAAGTACTTCAAATGCTGGGAGAAAGAAATGTCTCCTCCCTCATGATTGAAGGCGGCGGCCAGATCAATGCCTCATTTTTAGAACAGCAGCTTGTAGATAAATTGGTCATCTATATGGCACCTAAACTCATTGGCGGTCGGCTGTCCCCTTCCTTTTTTGGAGGCGAAGGCATACGCCTCATGAGTGATGCCATCGAATTGGATCAACTCTCAGTAGAACCACTAGGGAAAGATATCAAAATAACGGGCTATCCTGTTTATCAATAAACAAGCTTGTAGACCCCATCTACAGGCTTTTTTTCAAATATGTTTTGAGGTGAATGTGATGTCGATAAAAGGAATCAATCATTTGTTATTTTCTGTTTCTGATTTAGAAACCTCTATTGATTTTTACACAAACGTATTTGACGCCACTTTATTAGTAAAAGGAAAAAAGACAGCTTACTTTGATTTGAACGGGCTATGGCTTGCCCTGAATGTGGAAAAAGACATTCCTCGTCAAGACATTCAGCACTCTTACACGCACATCGCTTTTTCAATTGATGAAGAGGATGTAGATCACATGTACAACAAGCTAAAACATTTGAACGTCAACATCTTGCCAGGCCGTCCGAGAGATGAAAAAGATCATCAGTCGATCTACTTTACGGACCCTGATGGACATAAATTTGAGTTTCATACCGGGACCATGAAAGATCGAATCGATTATTACAAGCAAGAAAAAGCTCATATGGAATTTTTTGATGAATGATAAAAAAACAGAACTTCCATCTTCATGAAAGTTCTGTTTCGCCTTTGAACCACCCAAATGTCGATTCACCAATCATCACCGTGAAACTTGTCGTAAAATGTTTCATGTGAAACATTTATCGTTCATTCCCTTCTACTAGCCTCCCAAAGCTTTCGGGTGAAAGTCCCGGTGACACGCGAACACGGTGCAAGGACATCATGCCCTGTTCCTTCTTCGCATGTCCTGGTTCAGTGGTGACAGCCATTTGATAACCGGCTTGCTTCGCCAGCTTTAGCGTGTCTTCGTTATAGCGCCCAACAGGATAACTGACCATTCTCGTATGCTGAGAAAATCGTTGATCAAAGAATGCCTTTGATCCTTTTAATTCCTCTTTCTGCTGCTCCTTTGATAAACGATTGAGCTCTAAATGATGAATTGTATGACTCTCAATCGAAAGCCCATTTGCTATCATTTCATCCATCTGTTCATCCGTTAAGTGGTTCGGGCGGCCAATGGATTGCGCAATCATGAAAATCGTTGCCTTCATTCTATACTGCTTTAAAATCGGGAATGCCTTTGTATAGTTATCGGTATATCCATCATCGAATGTAATGAGGACACACTTTTCACTTGGCTTCGTATTTGTTGTGAAGACGCGGTACGCTTCTTCTGGCGACAGCGTGACATAGCCGTTGCCCTTCAGCCATTTCATATGAGCCGCAAACTCGCTCTTTGGTACACGCAGCGAGCTGCCGCTGGAGATGCTGTGATACATCAAAATCGGAAGCTCTACCGGCTCCTTTTGCTCAATCCAGCTTTGTGTATCAATCTCTGCTGCTTTTGTCTGCTGAATCTCTTCTGTTTCTTTTGCTAGTAATGGACCCTTTTCCTCTTTGACTACTTGCTGGTTTCCTATCGTTTGCTCCTTCGTTCCCATACAGCCCGAAATGAGCAGCACCAAAAGACCAACCGCAATCAACATACATGTTTTTTTCATTCACCAATCCTGCTTTCTCTCTATCTACCGAATGATTATAACAGAAATTGGTTAATAGCTGATATCTATTTTGACAGGGCGTTCATTTTTTTACACATTTCGATCATTTCGATGGCGAGCAGATGAATGGTCTCTGTTGTGAGCATTTGATCTTCTGCGTGTATCAGCAGTAAAGAAAAGGGAAGCTGCTCACCTGCCGCCTCTTTTTGGATCAGCGACAAGTGCAGGTTGTGGATGCTTCGAAACGCTTCCTCCCCTTTTTCAATCAACTGCTGTGCTTTTTCAAAATCATCTGCTCTTGCTAGACGAATCGCTTCGACATAATGACTTCTTGCCTCGCCTGCATGAGCAATGATTTGAAAGGCTGCTCCCTGCATTTCCTCTAATACCGTCATCTGCTTCTCCTCCAATTACTTAAGATTCATTTGCTAGTTTCAGAGCATGCTCTAGTATTTTTTCCCCGTTCGCTGTTCCGTATAATCTCACATTGATGACATCGACAGGTATTTGATAAGGTGCCGCTGTTTTTTCTGCTGCCTTTTTCATAAAGCTTACTTGCGGTCCAAGTAAAATCACCTGCACATCTTCTCCATGCTCTTCTAATTCATCCGCAATGGCCCCTTCAGGTATGGCGTAGATATCATAATCCAGCTCTTTAGCTTCTGCAGCAGCCTTCATTTTGGACACTACAATGGACGTCGACATTCCTGCGGCACAAGCGAGAATGATTCGTTTCATATTCCATCACTCCTATCGATAGATGACTTCTGTTTCAACCTTCAGTTCCCTTGTTTTGATTAATGTCTGGTACCAATACGCTGATGATTTCAACTGGCGATTCCGTTCATTTTCCAGCTGGATTTCGACTAATCCGTAGCGGTTTTTAAAGGCATTCATCGGTGAGACATTATCCGTAAAAGCCCACAGCATATAGCCCGTGCAATTTGATCCTTCTGCTTTCGCTTGAAGTGCCCGCTTCAAATGCTGGCTGATAAATGAAATGCGATACTGATCATCAATGATACCGTCTTCATTTTTAAACCGTTCTTCCTTTTCTACACCCATCCCGTTTTCGGCTACAAACCACTCGATATTTCCGTATTCTTCTTTTATTCTCATCCCCATATCATAGACAATGTTTGGGTAGATTTCCCAGCCTCTGAATGGATTCATTTTTCTCCCTGGCAGCTCAAACATATCGTAATAATAAGACGGATGAAATGGCGTCCCTTCGTTCCACGCCTTACTCGGTGCCTTGACACGATGCGGATAGTATAAGTTGAGCCCGACGACATCGACCGTATGATTCTTGATGACCTGAAGCTCTTCCTCTGTCGAATCAAAAAGAATATCATGCTTTTTCAACACATCGAGCAATTCCTCTGGATACTCCCCTTTGATGGAGGGATCTAAGAACATTCGATTGAAAAACAAATCATACATCCGTGCCGCTTCTTGATCATGCGGGGCAGAGGATCTTGCATACGTCACTTCTGGATTGAGAATCACCCCGATTTTTGCACCTGTCGATTCCTTCAATCCCATCTCCCGAAACAGCTTCACCACTTTTGCTGTTGCCAGCGCTTTATGATAGTTCCACTGCATCCATTTTTTCGTATTTTGCTCAAAGGGATAACGGATGGCATCTAGATAAACACGTGTTTGGACAACAATTGGTTCATTAAAGCTAAACCAATGTTTGACCCTGTCCCCGTAGCGCTCAAACACTTTTTCCGCATAGAGAACAAACAGCTCGACGACATGCTTTGATGACCATCCGCCATACTTCTCAAGCAAAACGGCAGGAAGCTCATAATGCTCTAAGCAAAACATTGGCTCTACACCTGCTGCAATTAATCCATTGATCAAGTCATCAATGTAACGGGCATAGGTCTCATCCACAATCCCCTTCTCGTAATCTATGAGAAACCTCGACCAATTGATCGATGTCCTATAATGTGTCAGTCCAATCTCTCTCATTAAGGCCACATCTTCAGGATAGCGCTCGTAAAAGTTCGTCGCACCAGCCGGACCATATCCTTCGTGCCACACGTGATATCCTTCCTTATACCATGAATCAATGTACGAATCCTGATGCACCTGCTTTCCCTTCCATCCCTCTGTTTGCCAAGCAGAAGCCGCTGCACCTAGGATAAAATCACTTGGAATCTCGATTCTGTTCATGTCGCCACCTTCCCTTTCCTCGATTGAACGTGAAGTCCTTCCCAAATTCCTTGCAAATACATAGCCCCAAGCGCTCGATCATATAAACCGTAGCCAGGTCTGCCTGTCTCGCCAAAAATCATACGCCCATGATCCGGACGGACATAACCAGCAAATCCCTCTTCATACAAAGCCTTCATAATTGCCCCCATATCGAGACTACCTGCTGATGAAAGGTGTGCTGACTCTTCAAAATCACCGTTTTCATGCACGAGAACATTGCGCAAATGAGCAAAGTGGATACGTCCTTTTTTCGCATATTTACGCGCAAGTGACGGTATATCGTTCTGCGCATGACAGCCGAGTGAACCAGAGCAAAAGGTAAGACCGTGTTGAGAGCGTCCATCGATTTGAAGAATACGATCCAACTGCTTTTCATTACTGACAATACGAGGCAGTCCGAATATATCCCAAGGAGGGTCATCTGGATGGAGTGCCATGTTGATCTTTTCTTCCGCTGCCACCGGAATGATATGTTGTAGAAAATAAGACAGGTTCTCGAATAGCCTTTCTGCCCCAAGCTTCCTGTAATCAGTCATCAATTGTTTCATTTCCTCCTGTGTATAAGAGATATCCCATCCTGGCAGCGAAAATGGATCTGTCTCTATATCCATGTGTTCTAGTTGATGCTGAAAATAGGCAAGGGTCGTGGATTGATCAGCTAATGGAAGGTCTAGCTGCGTTCGTGTCCAATCGAGGACAGGCATGAAGTTATAACAAATGACCTTCACACCGTGCTTCGCTAATCGTCGGATATTTTCTTGATAATGCTTGATATAGACGTCTCTGCTCGGCTTTCCAAGTTTAATATCTTCATGGACAGGAAGACTTTCCACGACCTCAAAGGAAAGTTCATGTCTCTCAATCTGTGCTTTTACATGAGCAATCCTTTCCTCAGGCCACAGGTCACCAGCTGGGACATCATAGACGGCACTCACAATGCCTTTCATGCCTGGAATTTGACGTATATGTGCGAGTGAAACAGGATCGTCCTCTCCGTACCACCTAAATTGCATGTTCATTCATGCCCCTCCTTTTATTCTGAATCTGGTGCCGCTTCTGGTTTGCGGTTAGACAAGAGAACAAATGGCAAATAGATGAAGACTGCTACTACAATACAGATGAGCTGTGTAATGACAGCTCCCATGCTGCCAGCGGTTGACAGCCATGCATTCACAATCGGCGGTGTCGTCCACGGCACCATCACGACTGCTTTTCCAGCAAACCCTGTAGCTGTCGCAATGTAACCAATCGTCCCTGTCACAAGCGGTGTGACGATAAATGGGATTGCCATCACAGGGTTTAACATAACGGGTAATCCAAAAATAACGGGTTCATTGATGTTGAAGAGGCCCGGCCCAGATGAGAGCTTGGCAATGCTTCGCATCTCTTCCCTTCTTCCAGCAATAAAAATCGCAATCAAAAGCCCAATGGTCACACCTGAACCACCAATACTCATATACACATCCCAAAATGGCATCGTGATGATATTCGGAATCTCTTTTCCCTCTTGAAATGCTGTCATATTCACTGCAATCGACCCTAATAAGAGCGGCTCCCGGATCGGTTTGATCATCTGGTTGCCATGGATGCCGATCACCCAGAAAAATTGCGCCACAAACATCAACGTTAAAATCCCCGGCAGACCCTGTACAACACTTTCTAGCGGGCGCTGCACCACGTTATACACTGCTTCATGCAAATAAATGCCTGTCAAACGGTGAAATGCAAAGCCGAATGAACTAATGATCGTAATCGTAATGATCGAAGGAAAAAGTGACGAAAAAGATGTCGCAACATTCGATGGAACAGAATCTGGCATCTTGATTTGAAGCCATTTCACCTCGGTCAGCTTACAAAAGATTTCCACAGATATGATCGCAATGATCATCCCTAAAAATAAGCTTTTTGGATCAGAAAATTGCCTTGCCAGTACATCTACAACCTCACGCATCGATCCATCAACTTCAAGAAGAAGTGTCGTTGGAATAACAGATATAAATGAAATCAATGCCATCAGCCCTGGGAACAGGGACTTGTGCCCGTTGATTTTCCCAAGCTCTATCCCGATGAGGAACACAGCCCCAATCGTTAAAAAGTTCAGCGTGGCATAATTGATTGCCTTCATAATTGGCTGAAGCTCCGCTAAAAATCTGAATATCTCAAAATGAGCAAGCCCTGTTTCCGGGCTCATGATCATATTTGCCACCAATACAGCAAAAGCGCCTGTAATGATGATTGGCATCAATGTGACAAATGCCTGTTTAATCGCCATAATATACTTCTGATTCGTGATGCGATAAGCCACATTCCCCATGACGTCTGCCGCTTTCTCCTTGAAGCTCATGATCCGTCTCCCCCTTTGCAAAAACTCGTGATCATCCTCCTTTTTGATGTTATTTTAAAAGCGCTTTCATTAACATCTAATCTTTTTCCTCACAGATGCGGAAATGGGTGTCCCGTTTTTTCATTCGGATGCTCCAATACTTGAAGCGCCGCCGTCAGTTCCTCAAATGAAGCGGCCTTGATGAGTTGTTCCACCACTTCCTTCCGCTCTGTCAGCCGCACAAGAAATTGATAAAGCGACTGTAATTCTTTTTGATACGTCTTCTGGATACTCAACAAACAAACGACTTGTACTCGATCTTCACCCCACAGCACCGGTTTTTTCAACGTGCAGATCGCACAAAACGTGTCATCTGTTGCCGGCTTCATCGGATGAGGAATCGCGACCAAATGACCGAACGATGTCGGGGACACTTGCTCTCTTTCCAGCAATAATTGTTCAAACTCGTCCGGGATGCGATGTTGTTCCTTTAGCACGTTCACAAAAAATTGAAGAACCTCTTCTCTTGATTGAAGGTCTTGCTGATAAAATGCCAGCGCCGGACTGACATACCGCAAAACCCCTGTATCCTGTGGATCCTGCACAAAACGTTTCAGCCGTACAATATCATCGTCACTTAAAATCGTATGTACATCAATCACTGGCACCGGCAATGTGTTCTGAAGCGGAATGGTACTAATAATAAAATCAATGCTTCTCAAATCATACGAAGGAAGATCCCCAACACTTGCAGTTCCAGCGATCTCCAGCCTTCCGCTAAAAGCCGCCGTCAGCTTATGAAGAAGGAGCTGACTGCTGGCGACACCCGTTGCACACACAATAAGACATCTCTTTCTCACATGCTGTGATTTTGTCCGCTCGATTGCAGCACCGATATGGAGCGCCAAATACCCAATCTCATCCTCATGGATCTCGACCCCCTCTTTTTCCTTCAGCCATCTCCCCATATAGACACCCGCTTCAAATGCAATGGGATAATGCCTTTTAATGTCCGGTAAATAGGGGTTACGAATGTTCATATCGTACTTAAAACGATGAATAGCGGAACGCAAATGAAGACTTAATCCAACGATCAACTCCTTATCAAATTGAATATCAAGTGACATGTGCTCCTCTACATAAGCAAGTAATTGGTGAGTGAAGCGAAAGTGATCTTCGTCTAGAAGGTGAAATAGCGTATGGCCGTCATCTCCATATGCCATCATCTTGGCTCCCATCAAGTGAATCGCAATGTACGCCATTTCAGATAACGGAAAATCAATAGCTAATACATGCCGAATATCTTCTGCCATTTGTTGAGCCACTTGAAAAACAGGCTGCACTTGAATGTCTTTCAATTCCGCTTCTGGCATCATGACTAGTTTTTTCTCTTCAATTCGTTTGCATGCAATGGCGATGTGGGTGACTAAATTACTTAAACCGATCTCTGACAGATGAAGTCCGCTTGCTTTTGTACGTGAACGCACAATGTCCTGAACCAATTGATACGTTTCTTCAGGTAACAGCGCAGAGTTCGCATGCTCTTGCTGAAACACATGCTCAGCCATACAATATCTTAATTTCATTTCATCCCCTGTCAGCCGCAATCCATATTTAGGGCGATGTGCTACAGAAAGTCCATGTAATGAAAACAAATGTCTGACCGCTTTCAAATCATTCTTCACTGTCGATTCACTCACAAATAGTTCCTCTGCCAACCCATCTAATTTGATATAGTCTTCAGACAGAAGCAGCCTTTTCAATAGATACGCCACACGGTCTTTAGGCTGATTGGGAATGACCTGTTCCTTTTTTTCGTTTCTTTCTCTCAGCGACTTTTTCAAAAATGTACGAAATGCCCCATAATCCTCGACGGTCAATGTATACCCTGCCCCGCGTTTGATATGTAGTGCGGCTCCATGTTCATCTATTATAGATTTAAGCGCTTTCATATCTGTTCGGATGGTTCGTGATGTGACGCCAATCATGCGGGCAATTTCTTCACTTGTCAGTTCCTGCTCCGCTTGCATCAAGCGTTTCAGGAGCTCCTCCTGACGTAAAGATAGCATGGGCTCTCCTCCCTTGGCATTTACTTTTGCCTATCATCATAAACGAAAATAGAACTCTTTGCCCAGTTTTTCTTACAAATCGGGAACCTCAATATGGCTCAATCGTACGATGATGAAACAAGAGGAGGGATGCATCATGGGTTCTTTTATGTTTGTTGTTATGATCATATTGGCTTCTTTAGGAGCAATCATTGCCCACCTGTTCACATCAAAGGATAAACGTACATCTGCTAAGCGTTCTTCACATCACAGTTCAACGACAAGTACCTATACTGATTCATATACTCATCACGCTTCTGATGCCTCCTGCGGGGGAGATTCAGGCGATAGCGGTGGTGGATGTGACTAAACAAAAAAACAGCCGCTCGCTTATGAGACGGCTGTTTTATATTTTATTTTAAAGAGCTTTCCAGCCCCGTTCAATCAAATGTTTAACATCCTTTGCAAAATCCTCGCCCTTTTCCATCACGTCCTGGGCTCTTCCGGCAAAATTACTGGCAACAGCCAGCTCCATTTTTTTTAATTCAAAGTGCAAGATTTTTTGATCAAGCTCGGTTATATATTTTTCATACTCATTGTTCACGATGTCGTGCATTACATGGTAGGCGTCTTTTCGGTGGCGATGAAAGTCGGTTCCTCTCTCACCTTTCCATGACGAATCTAGAGCAGGCTTCTTAATTTCCTTTATGTCAGACTGCGCAAGATCTTGTTCTGTTCGAATATTGCTTTTGGCTGTCTTTAACCGAGAGATCATTTCATCAAATTCTGCACGTCTGTTTTCAATTCCCATATGCAGATGGTGTAGCATCTCGGATAAACTCATGTCATCCACCTCTATCGGACCTCATACGAAAGCACAGCGTCAGAGCCTTGGAAGCTATCGACTCACTTGATTTTTCCAATCCTGACATTTCTATCGTTTCGCTTTCATTAAGTATAGTATAAGGTGAAAAGCCTCAGTCTTAAATAGGGAAAAGGTGTCCTTTTAGTGACGCGTTTGGAAGAAAAACGGAATAATACAAGGTCGTACATCCTGAATTTTATATGATTCCATTGAACTATATTTCTTATCATGCAAATGTAATCCATAAATAAAAGCGATTGTGCTGATTATTTTACAGCAATCGCTTCGTCCTGTTCTTTTAAGGTTTTCACATTCGAGCGCGTGTCCTGGACATTTTTAATTAAGGCTTCTTTAAAGTTTGAGACCATTTCGTTCACCTCTGCCTCACGTGCCGTCCATTTGGTCACAAATTCAAGGCTGTTTTCACCCGCTTTATCTGCTGCTTTTTTCATCATTAAAGCTTCGACTGCTTGGGAGACTTCATCTAGTTGATTCATAACTGTTTGGTAGTTTAACTTAATTTGTCCCATCGTGATATCCTCCAGATTTGTTCAGCATGAAAGCAGCTTTACAAGCTGCTCCATGCTTTTGAGATCAAGCGTTTGGCGTCCTCTACTGCGTCTTCTCCTTTTTCAGCAAGACGTGCGGCGTCTCCAGCTAAAGAACTGGCAAAAGATAACGCAGCCTGTTCAGCTTCTAATGTACTGATTTTGAATTCGATGTGGCTCACGTAGCGTGGGTATTTGTCGTTCACAATCGTTTGCAGCGCATCATGTGCTTCATTCCGCTCTGATTTGAAATCCTTGCTTCGCTCACCATTCCAAGAGGTCCCAAGCTTTGGCTGCTTGATTTGCTTCAGATCTGTTTCTGCCGCATCTTGTTCACGTTCGACCTTACTTTTCGCCTTCTTCAGTCGAGCGATTTTCTCTTCGATTTCTGCTTTTTTACTTGTAATGCCACCGTTTAGGGCAGACAGCATATCCGATAAGCTCATTATGGGTTCCTCCTCCTGACAAAAAATAAAAACGCTGCTTAGAGTTCCTCTAAACGAGCGTAAGGTGAATAGCACTTTTTCCATTATTGTTATTATAAGGTTCAAAGACTCACGTTTGAATAGGTATTTGTGCCCCTTTTATGGGATAAATATGCTTTCATTCTGCTTCTCATCACCCCTTAAGACCTCTTTTATAGGGGGTCTTAAATCCTGATTATTTGTTACATGTCACATATAGCCATAAAGACCTAGGACAAACAAAAGCCGCCCGGTTGAGGGGCGGCTTTTGTAAACGGCTTATGAAGCCGATTCTTCTGATTCTTGTGGATTCTTAACGTACCAGATGAATTTCCCTGTATATCCATAAATAATAGCAAGACCAATGGCAACAAAGCTCAACCACATAAATGGTAAATAAGAGAATGTGGATACGCCTAGAATTCCCGCCATATAAATCCCGTTATCTGACCAAGGGACCATACCAGACGTCATTGTTCCACCGACCTCAGCGTTTCTAGATAGAACGCGTCTGTCTATTTTCAATTTATCGTAGCTTTTTTCCATAATTTTCGGTGTAAGAATTAATGAAACGTACATTGCACATCCAAAAATATTTGCAAAGAATGCTACAACAAGTGTAGATAGGGTTACATTTCCTGCATTATATAATTTCTTCTCGAAAGTAGCGACAATCACTTTTAGAACGCCTAGATATTCAAGCACGCCACCAAACCCAAGCCCGAGAATAATGACCACTAAAGATCCAAGCATATTCACAATGCCACCACGATTTAACAGCGTATTTAAGAAATCTACATCTGAATTAATAGAGAAGCCATTGTATGCTGAACCAATCGCATCTGCCGGATTCATTCCTTGGAAAGCCATCGCCCAAATAGATCCTAAAAGAGCACCAATGGCAATAACAGGCATTGAAGGTTTCTTAAATACGAGCAGTAATACAACCACTACTGCTGGGATGACCATCCAAATGTTAATGGTAAATGTATCATGCAGGGCATTTTTCAAAAATTCTACCTTATTTTGATCAATGTTGCGTCCACCATACATAAAGCCTGTAACCGTAAACATAATGGCCGTAATGACAAAGGCTGGTATGGATAAAACCATCATCGCTCGAACATGTGCCAGCACGTCCACTTTTGAAAGAGAGGAAGCGAGCACTGTACTATCTGATAATGGGGATAATTTATCTCCAAAATAAGCACCAGATAAGACGGCACCTGCCACGATCGGAAGTGGAATACCTAGCCCTTCACCAATTGCGATCATCGCAATCCCTGCCGTTCCAACCGTCCCCCAAGAGGTTCCTGTTGCAATGGACATGAGTGCACAGATGACAAGTGTAGCTAATAAGAAGATATTAGGATGAATAAACTCTAGACCGTAGTAGATTAACGTAGGTACAACCCCACCTGCAATCCATGTACCAACAAGTGCACCTACTGCAATTAAGATTAAAATGGCTTCTAAACCATTCGATATCCCTTTTGTGATCGCATTTTGAAGATCCTTATAGGAGTGCCCCAATCGAATACCTAATGCGATAACCATAAACCATGAGATAAACAATGCTAGTTGAATATCCAATTTGAAATAAAGAGTAAAAGATAAAACAATTGCTAAAAACAAGCCAAGTACAGACACGACTTCTAACATAGACGGCAGACGTGGTGATTTCATTGTGTTTCCTCCCTTTGTGTACGCGTTAAGCGTTTTCAAAATATTGTGAAAAAAGTGTGTCAATTCGAAAGAAAGTGAATTGCCTGTTTTTCTCTATTTCACAGGCAATTCGACATATTAATAAAATAAAATTTTTGATATTATTATCGCTCTAGGAGCTCTGCACCCGCAATACCAGGCTTTGTCATCTCATATGGATTCAAAATAATATCAAGTTCTTCTTCTGTTAACACATCATTTTGCAAGCAAAGATCTCTGATCGATTGTCCTGTCAAAATGGCTTCCCTTGCGATTCTAGCCGCTGCTTCATAGCCTAAATGAGGATTCACGGCAGTGATCACGCCTGCGCTTTTTTCTACATATTCTTTCAAACGTTTTTCATTTGCTTCAATGTCCACTAAGCAATGATCTGTGAATGAACGGAATCCGTTATTCATTATACTAATAGATTGAAGTAAGTTAAAGACCAAAACAGGCTCCATCACATTTAACTCAAGCTGGCCTGCTTCAGAGGCAAGACAGATGGTGTGGTCATTCCCAATGACCTGGAATGCGATTTGGTTAATGAGCTCTGCCATGACTGGATTGACTTTCCCTGGCATAATGGATGAACCCGGCTGACGAGCTGGCAATGCAATTTCAGCAAGACCTGCACGCGGACCAGAAGCCATTAGGCGAAGGTCATTGGCAATCTTAGACATGTTCATCATGCATACTTTTAATGCGGCGGACACTTCTGTGTAAGCATCTGTATTTTGCGTAGCATCAACGAGATGCTCTGCGCCTACAAGCGGAAGACCAGAAATATCTGCTAGCTTCTTCACCACGATTTCAATATAACGAGGATCTGCGTTTAGGCCTGTCCCAACAGCTGTTGCACCCATATTCACTTCATATAAATGCTGCTTTGATTGGTTGATCCGTTTAATGTCACGGCTGAGCACGCGGCTGTATGCCTCAAATTCCTGTCCTAAACGAATTGGAACAGCATCCTGCAGGTGCGTACGTCCCATTTTGATCACATGATCAAATTCTTTCGCTTTCTTTTGGAATACGTCCTGCATCGTTTGCATTGTCTCAAGCAGAATGTCTAACTGCTTCAATACAGCAATGTGGATCGCTGTTGGAAACGAGTCATTCGTTGATTGTGACATGTTTACATGTGTGTTTGGGCTTAAATGGATGTATTCACCCTTTTGATGTCCCATGATTTCTAATGCTCTGTTTCCAATCACTTCATTGGCATTCATATTCATCGACGTTCCTGCGCCGCCTTGGATTGGGTCTACAATAAAGTACTCATGCAGCTTGCCTTCAATGACCTCATCAGAGGCTTGTACGATGGCATTGCCAATTCCTTCATATAAACGTCCAACTTCCATATTGGCTTGAGCTGCTGCTTTTTTCACGATGGCAAAGGCTCTGATCAGTTCCTCATGCATGCGATATCCTGTAATTGGAAAATTTTCTTTTGCACGAAGGGTTTGAACCCCATAATACACGTCTGCCGGAATTTCTTTTTCACCAAGAAAATCCTTCTCATAGCGATAAGTTGCTTGAACCATCTGATATGACCTGCTTTCTATAGAATAGTTAAATCACTAAATCTTCTGCGATTGGCGTTTCCATAATCTTTTTCACTTCTCTTGGGTCTGTTGTTTTACCTAGTGCCCACATGAGTTTCGGCACGATAGCCTCTGTGTTCATGTTTCGTGAACGTGCCACCAGTTCTTGATTGATTTTGCGTCCTACTTCATACACGCTCATGTCTTCTCCTTCTTCAAGACACTGAGTTGTGATGACAACAGAAATGCCTTCTTCGAGCAATTCGTTGATTTTCTCTAAAAGGTTTCTTCCTTCGAAAGGAATACCGCCGCTGCCGTAGCTTTCGATCACGACTCCTTTGTACACACCTTTGATTGCATCTAAGAACTCAGGCTTTAGACCTGGGTGCAATTTCAAGAGACAAACGTCGGTGTTTAAGGATGCGTCTAATTTAAGCGGTTTCATTGACGATCTTTTTACTTTGCTATTGTATTCAATTTGATGGTTTTCAATCGATGCAATATATGGGTAGTTAATACTTTCAAATGCATCGTAGCTTTTCGTTCTTAGTTTGATTGCGCGTGTTCCTTGAATGACTCTGCCATCAAAGACAACATACACGCCGCCTACGCCGTCACATGCAAAGCGAATCGCATCGGTGATGTTTTTCTTCGCATCTGTTTTCTTAAACGTAATCGGGATTTGTGAGCCTGTAATGACAATTGGCTTATCCGGATTTTGCAGCATATAAGAAAGAGCTGCTGATGTATAGGCCATCGTGTCTGTACCATGCGTGACAACAAAACCGTCATATTGATCATAATTTTCATAAATGGCTGTTGCAATATCCACCCAGTATTCAGGCTGCATATTTGTACTATCTATACTCATTAGGGACTTTGTGTCCATTGTATACTCTGCATTAATTTCGTTTAAATAGCTTAAAAGGTCCTCAGCTTTAACACCTGGAGCCAAACCGTTTTCACTCTCTACAGATGCAATCGTCCCACCAGTGGTTAAAAGCAATAATTTCTTCAACAGGTCCACCTCTTTCAATAAAATTACTTCGTTTGTCACACATATTATAAGCTAGCTTGTGCTATTCTATAATATACGCTTTACGCGTACCTTCATTGCCATTATAGTCACATAACGCGAATTAATCAAGAAATTATTACGCATAACGCGTACATTCCATGTCAAAATATGATATACTGTTGTTGTATATAAAGGAGCGTTCATGTAATGATACTCGATCGTTTAACCACCCTTAGAAAAAAGAAAAAATGGTCTCTCCAGCATACGGCAGATCGCCTAGGTATCGCCAAAAGCACCTATGCCGGTTACGAATCTGGGTACCGACGACCTTCGCTTGAAGCAGTGAAGCGGCTGGCTGATTTGTATGATACGTCCATTGATTTTTTACTTGGTAGAACGGACGAGCCAGAGATACAACGCAAAATCTCTGATATCAAAATTGAACTGACGGAAGCAAAAGAAGGAACCATCCTTGTCGACGGCGTTCCCCTAAATGATGAAGAAATCAAACAGCTTGTTGCCTTTATTCGGGCGAAAAACACTCTAAAAGTATAAACACAGAAAAGAGAGGCCCCTATCAATCGGGTGCCTCTCTTTCCTTTTTCCTATCAGCTGCTTATGAATAAGGAGAAGACAGCTGACTTAATTCCTCTAACCGCCGCTTCGCTTCATCTTTATTAAACGAACTATAATAGCGATAATTCTCATCATCTAAGATGCGGTAATGCTGACTAAGCACATTTTGCTGAAGACGAAATGTGCCTTTTTTGATAGACGTCCGCCACCAAACCTTTCCGCCAATCGTACGTTCCACCGATAGATGCAATTCATCATGTGCCACGACTTCCAGAATCTCAAGCGGATCATCCCCAAGTGTCCCTTTTAAAATGTCACTATCCCTGAATAATGCACATACGGCCGCAGTTTGCGTCCAGTTGAGGCGCAGCCTATTTTTTTCAACCTGCTGCAAATGCCGTTTCGATAGACCAAGTACCTCAGCCATGCGGTCCTGCGTATAATTCTTTTCTTTTCGAATCCGTGCCATTTGTTCTGTGACGAGGTCGATTACCATCTCTTTATCCATCTCTCATCACCTCTCCGAGTGTTCAGTCTTTACTGACATCATACACGATTTCTTCGAAAAAGTGGCACCTCATCCTTCGGAATCATGGAAAAACATCCTAGTCGATCTGCTCTTCGACCTGACCATGCTGCTGTCTCCAGTTCTCTTGAGCTGACTGATTTAAATATGGGTAGATCTCTTGTTTGACGGCTTGCTCGAATACTTCTTCATCTAAAATACTGTACGCTGGAATCTTGATCAATTTCCCGTCTATTTTCCGAATCAACACATCCATGAAGAGAAAACCCCGTACACTGTACCGATGCCTGCGCATATCGATGGATTGAATGTCTTGAAAAGGGATCGCTTGCCCGCGATGTAAAACCGCGCCATTCTTCCCGCGCTGAATGCGAAAAATCACATTTCCTCTCTTCGTAAAAGCCGGTAAAATCATCAAGAAAGAGATCCAGCCATAAACAATGCCTAGTAGTCCGCCTAAAAATAAAAACAATGTATAATTCGATTCAAATGTAAGAGCTTCTGAAAACAACCAAATACCGATGATACCGAAGCCGCCTGTTGCTAAGAATGCCCATACCCTTAAAAAGGTCCTGCTCCTCACTTCTATTACTTCACTTGGATTCAAGCGTCATTCTCCTTTTCTCCATTAGAATATAGAACGTAATCCGTCTCTATGAGCCGTCTCAATGCGAAATTCATTTTCTTTTATTCCCGACACAAGCCACGACTGTTCCTCACCTGGAATGACAAATAACATGGACTCCACATCAGGCGTATTGTTTTTGTCGTAGACGACCTTCATCAGGGAGTCCATCTTTCCTTTTCTCGCCTTTACATCAGAAACAAATGCCTGCACGAGTTCTTCGTTCTCTGCTCGATGAAGGAAGGAAGGCCACTCATTCTTCGCCTCACTTGCTTGCTCTAATAGCATTTCAAATTCCTCTGCTTGCAGGGTGATGACAGGTGCAGGGTGATCACTCATCTGTATGTTGAAAAAGGCAGTCACTTGTTCCTCTGCCTGCTGATCGTCTTTCAGTTTTTGAATCTGATGGACTTGTTGATCATAAAGCGTGTGGTGCGCATATACGCCCGTCTGTGTCGTATGAAAGGAGGTACTGACTTCTTCATCTACATCCCCAAATCGAGACGCTTTGACGGTGTGAGATGCATCATTCATCGCCTGGATGAAATGACGGTATTCCCCTTTATAACGGTATTGTCTGTTTCGAAATTCAAGTACACCTTTTGCGAGCAAAGAGCGGCACGCAATTTCAAATAAAAACCCAAGGCGTTCGTCCTCTACATCAGGATAATAGGCTTCCTTTAAGGACATGCCCTGTTCAAAATAGCCTTCACTGTAAAAACTAAAGATGAGTTCCTCAATACTTAGACTTAGCTGATCCAACTTGATCTCTCCTTATCCAAAAGAAAATGCACCCTTAAAGAAATCGCCAGCACCTTTTATGAGCGAATCAGCGGTTTCTTTTGTTTTTTCTATCCCTTTATGTATCACCTGATTTGCCTGATCAATGGTGTCATTGACTGCTTTCACACCTTGACCCGCCAGCTCGAATGCTTGTTTCCCTTTATCCACGACCGCATGAATAGGGTCCTTTAATTTCACTGCAACCTGTTCAGCAAAGCCTGATGTCAGCTTGGCGACTTTTTCTCCTATAAATCCACCGACTGCGGAACCAATGGCTCCTCCAACGACGGTTCCAATCGGTCCTGCAAAACTTCCAAGAGCTCCTCCGACAACGGCACCTGCGACAGACCCGCCAGCGATAAAGACCGTATTGTTCACTGCATTTCCAACAGCCTTCGCATTTTCACGCTTAAGGACTTCTGGCTGATCACCGAATTCTGCATAGTTCTCGGCAATTTTCAATCCACAGCCGACCGTTTCCGTTGCACCAGTGACAACCGTTGCAATGATGGCATTTCCTTTCGCGAATCTTGATCCATTTTTCAGAACAGACTTGATAGCAGCCGTGTCCTTCCAATTGATACTTCCTTTTGTAAAATCACGAACGCTATTCGTAAAGGCAACCGTATCGTCAGGATAAAATTTTGTGAATTTCTTATGGACCAAGTCAGCCATCGACCAGTTTGATCGTTTTAATAATTCTTTTTTACTCAGCCAAATCCTTGCTAGCCGGTCAAATCTCGTTCCTTCTACCCGGCTGGTCAGATCAAGCAGCAGCTTTGAATGCTGCGCTGCATACCGGCCATTGTCTTTAATGAAGGTCGTCATCCCAAGCCCATAGTATTTCGCCTGCATCATCACAATTCCAGCTAAGCTCGTGAGTGTACCATATTGATCATAGATGCTGTACATTTTCCGTAAAATATCGTCTGCTTCGACCATTTTATCTTTTGCATGACGAATCGCAATATCATCACTGCTCAATTTACTGATCAATGCTTGTCCTGCTCCCCATGCATCCCCGACACCTGAAAAACAGCTTCTATACCGAGGATCACAGCCTAAAATGAGACCATCCAGTTCACTATGTAAATCGCGGTGCTTCGTTTCAATGACAGACAGTTCGCCTACAACATCATTCGCCAGTCCTGTCAGCTGATCTGGATCAACCACAATGTCACGTGCCATCACATCATCTCCCTTCTCGATTTCTTTCTCTCCGTTCTTCTCTTCTCTTTCGCTCAAGCTCTTCCATTCTGGCAATTTCAGCTTTCCGTTCCTCGATTTTGACCGCTGCGTCGCGCAGTTCCTGACTTGTTTCAAGCAAGTCCTTTTCAAATTGATCATAGCGTGACGTTGTTTCCTCAAAGCTTTGATCAAATTTATTCCTTGCTTCTCCCTGCCAGCCTGATCCTACTGCCTTCAGCCGATTCTCCAGCAGCTGCTTTGACTGCCGAATCTCATCAGCTGCTTCCTGAAACTTTTGAGCGAGTGCCAGCGTTTGACTAGAATCCAACTTTCGCACCCCTTTCTCCCAATTTAACGTACAAATGGATGATTTTATATGTCCTCATTATAAATAAAAAGACACCCAAAAAAATCACCCTAAAGAACCATTCAACACACCACCTAATGAAAGTAGGTCTTTTTACTCTCTAATTGCCAGAGAAAACCTTTCTTGTTATGAAGCGCATTCAAGACGTGATAAAATGGACGTATTCTACAAAAGGAGTGACGTATAGATGAAAAAGGAAATGATTCAGCGTTTCACAAATTATGTGAAGGTAGATACGCAGTCAGATGCAGAAAAGGAAAGCTGCCCATCTACTGAAGGACAGTTGAACCTAGCGAGACAGCTAGTTGAAGAGATGAAGTCCATCGGGATTCAAGAAGTGACAATGGATGAAAACGGCTATGTCATGGGAACGATCCCGTCTAACACTGACAAAGACGTGCCGACCATTGGCTTCCTGGCTCATATCGACACAGCCACTGACTTCACCGGCAAGAATGTGAAACCGCAGCTTCATGAAAACTATCAAGGCGGCGACATCACCTTAAATGAAAATCTACATATCGTTTTATCTCCAGCACAGTTTCCAAATTTACAAAAATATCAAGGACATACGCTGATCACAACAGATGGCACGACCCTGCTTGGTGCAGATAACAAAGCAGGTATCGCAGAAATTATGACCGCTATGCATTACTTGATTGAGCATCCAGAAATCAAGCATGGAAAAATTCGCGTCGCCTTTACACCAGATGAAGAAATTGGCAGAGGGCCGCACAAATTTGATGTTGATGCCTTTGGCGCTTCCTATGCTTATACAATTGACGGAGGACCGCTCGGGGAGCTGCAATATGAAAGCTTCAACGCAGCAGGTGCGAAAGTATCAATTAAAGGAAACAACGTCCACCCAGGGACAGCAAAAGACAAAATGGTCAGCGCTGCGAAGATTGGGATGCTCTTCCACAACAAGCTTCCTTCTGATGAATCTCCGGAATATACAGAAGGCTACGAAGGATTTTTCCATCTCACGAAGTTTGTAGGAGAAGTCGAAGAAGCAGAGCTGCAATATATTATTCGTGATTTTGATAAAGACAAATTTAACGATCGCAAAGCACTATTTGAAAAAATAGCAAATGACTTAAAAGCAATCTACGGAGAAAACAGCATAAATCTCAGCATTCAAGATCAATATTATAATATGAGAGAAAAAATTGAGCCGGTGAAACATATTGTGGATATTGCCCATGAAGCAATGGAAAACCGCTCAGTGACACCTGTGATCGAACCCATCCGCGGCGGTACAGATGGCTCCCAGCTTTCATATAAAGGTCTTCCAACGCCAAACATCTTTACTGGCGGGGAAAACTTCCACGGTAAATATGAATTTATTTCTGTCGAGAACATGGTGAAAGCAACAGAAGTCATCGTTGAAATCGCACGTTTATTTGAAGAAAAAGCATAGATATGTTTAAAACCGTTCCTGTTCGGGAACGGTTTTTTAATAAAAGTTTACAATTTTCTGAAACTTTTATGACACTTTTTCGTACTAATAGAGACAACACCAGAAAAATTCTTCTTGACGAGTGCAATAACTGGAAATATAATAGTTAAAAACAACCAGTATTTTAGACCTAAATTAGCAGATCGACTAAACCTTAAGAACTAAACCGATTCTGCTGCTTATTTTCAGTTATAAACATCACTCACCCTGTCTACACTAAAGAATAGGATGAATTGGAGGAATGTCATATGATGATTTTATTGATTATCGCTTCACTTTGCTGCTACTTACTATTCTCTTTCAAAAAAGATAACCGCACACCAAAACGAAAAAGCGCAGAGCTTTCGGAGTTTGAAATCTTTCGTATGCGCCGCCACTACAACGGAAAACGCCGTCATCCACTAAATGATGCACCTAAACAAGTATAAATCTAAAGAGAGAGCCTCATGAGGGGCTCTTTTTGTTTGAGTAAATAACAAAAAACGACCAGATTCATTGGCCGTTTTTCTTTTTATTTATATACCTTCGCAGGAACTTGAATCATAGGAATTCCTACATAATAAGGTGAAATTTCATATGGCTGGAAGACAACAGCAATTCCCTTTTTCGTGAAGTAATACTGCGTGTTGTAGTTGATTTCAATGTCACTTTTTTTCAGGTTCGCATAGAATTTGCTTTTATGTTTCTTTGTGTAGTTATAAATATAATCTCTTACTTTCGTACGTTTTTTCTTTGTTTTCACAACGTCTGTCAAGAACAGCTGCTTTGTCTTTTTCTTTGTTAACACATAGTTCATGCTGGAAACCATCGTATCCCCATGCATTCCACCATCATTCATGTAGTCATAGTTTAAGATACTGAGCTTCTTCCCATTGTTAAATTTCGTTTTAAACGATCTTTCGTACGTGATCTTCCCAAAGCCTTCCTTTTTCGCTTCCTCCTTTAAGAACAAGTACGTAGAATAGGAGAAGGAAATATCTTCTTTCAAATCACGATTGATGGTTTTCATATGCGCCTTGCTTAGGTTTTTCACCTGTGCATATTTGAACGTTTTTTTCTTTTTATAATAGTGTGTGCTTACTTTTGCTTTTTTTGCTTGTTTGGCATCCGCCGATCCAACTGGCGCAAACAACGAAACAATCAGCGAAAAAATGAGCAGACTGATCGTTAGGCCTTTTTTCATCGTCATAGTAAAAACCCCCATTTTTGTCTATTACCAATTGAGTATACCATGACAAAAGAACCAAAAGAAGCGCTATTTCCATATTATTCTTCATTTTTCCACATCGGGTTTGTTTACCGTTATTTGTTTATGTAGAAAATTAAACAGTAAAAACCATTGACTTTTTCTCGAAAAGGTTGAATAATTGTGTATATTAAGAAAATTGAATCAAAAGGTAACCTTATTAAGAGTGGTGGAGGGACTGGCCCTGTGAAACCCGGCAACCGCTGTTCCTAGGAACAGAATGGTGCTAATTCCTTAGGCAAGCAGATGCTTGTTTGAAGATAAGGCAGAGTTCTCTCAGTATATGATGCTCTTCCTTATCCAAGGAAGAGCTTTTTTATTTGATTTTTAACCTGTAGAAAGAAGGGATTCAGCATGACACAAGTACAAACCATTGGAAAGAAAACAACGAAACCGCCATTTCGCGCAGATCAAGTAGGCAGCTTACTTCGTTCAGAACGTATCAAGGAAGCACGCAAGCAAAAAGCAGACGGCACACTGACAGCAGAGCAGCTCCGACAAATTGAAAATGAAGAAATTACACGCATTGTGGAGAAGCAAAAAGAAATTGGATTAGAGGTTGTCACAGATGGAGAATTCAGACGTGCATGGTGGCATTTTGACTTTCTTGAGGGATTAGATGGAGTCGAAGGATTTGAAGCGGATCAAGGTATTCAATTCCACAATACGACGACAAAAGCGCGTGGCATCAAGGTAACAGGCAAGATTGATTTTACAGATCATCCAATGCTGGAGGATTATCGATTCCTTCACAGCATCGCTGGTGATCATACAGCTAAAATGACGATTCCAAGTCCGAATATGCTCTTTTTCCGTGGAAAGCTTGAAGAAGGAGTATACGACAGCCTAGAGGCATTCCACCATGATGTGGCACAGGCGTATAAGAAAGCCATCCGTGCTTTTTATGATGCAGGCTGCCGTTATCTACAGCTCGATGATACCGCATGGGCCGTGTTCTTTTCTGAAAAAGGTCATGAACAAATCAAAGCCTTTGGCCGAGAAGAAGATGAACTTCGTGAGTCATTTGCGAAAACAATTAATGAAGCGGTTGCCGATCGTCCAGAGGATTTGGTGATCACCATGCACATTTGCCGTGGTAACTTTAAATCGACGTGGGCAGCTGAAGGCGGTTATGAAGCAGCGGCAGAAACGATTTTTGCCGGCTTAGATCTGGATGGTCTCTTTTTAGAGTTCGACGACGATCGTTCTGGCGGTTTTGAACCCCTTCGCTATGTGAAGAACCCTAACCTACAAATCGTACTAGGCCTTGTCACTTCAAAATACGGTGAGCTTGAGCCTGTTGAACAGATTAAAAAGCGGATCGAGGAAGCGGCTCAATACGTGGACATTAATCAAATTTGTTTGAGTCCACAATGCGGGTTCGCCTCAACGGAGGAAGGCAATCTGTTAACAGAAGAGCAGCAATGGGAAAAGCTTCGTCATGTAATTGAGATTGCGGATCAAGTGTGGACTTCGTAGTCTCTTTGACGAAAAAAAGACAAACCGTAGATTGAGCGGTTTGTCTTTTTCTTTTAAGCATATAAATGCTCACCATTCGTAGCAATCACTTGTTTATACCAATCAAAGCTTTTCTTTTTCTTTCTATCTAATGTACCGTTTCCTTCATTATCACGGTCGACATAAATGAAGCCGTAGCGTTTTTTCATTTCAGCTGTTGATGCGCTGACAAGGTCAATTGGGCCCCAGCTTGTATAACCAATCAGGTCTACTCCGTCTGCGATGGCTTCTTTCGCCTCTAGCAAATGGCTTCTGAGGTAATCAATTCGGTAATCGTCTTGAATGGACCCGTCTTCTTCTACTTGATCGACAGCTCCCAGTCCATTTTCTACGATAAACAATGGTTTTTGGTAACGGTCATATAGCTGGTTTAGTGTTGTACGAAGTCCTTTTGGATCAATTTGCCAGCCCCAATCACTTGCTTCTAGATAAGGGTTTTTCACGCCTTCAAATAGGTTACCACCAATCACTTGTCCAAGAATCTCTGGATCTGTACTTGTCACAAAGCTCATGTAATAGCTGAAGCCAATATAGTCCACTGTATGGTTTCTTAGGATGTCTTCATCACCATCTTGGATCTCAATATGAATTCCATTTTCGCGGAAGTATCGTTTCATGTAACCTGGGTAGTAGCCTCTTGCCTGTACATCTGAGAAGAACAATGTTTTACGATCCTGATCCATTGCAGCAAACATATCTTCTGGTCTTGAGCTGTACGGATAAGTCGTCATCGCTGCAATCATACAGCCGATTTTCGCATCAGGAATGATTTCGTGTCCTGCTTTGACAGCTAAAGCACTTGCAACAAATTGGTGATGCGCTGCTTGATATTGAATGCTTTTCTCGTCATCACCCTCTTCAAATACAAGTCCGCCGCCAGTGAAAGGCGCATGTAACACGACGTTGATTTCATTAAAGGTCATCCAATATTTCACTTTGTCTTTATAGCGAGTAAACAACGTTTTCGCATATGTTTCATAAAGATCGACAAGCTTACGGTTTCTCCAACCGCCGTAGTTTTTCACAAGTGCAAGCGGCATTTCATAATGAGAAATCGTGACAACTGGTTCAATTCCATGTTTATGCAGTTCATCAAATACTCTGTCATAAAAAGCAAGGCCTGCTTCATTTGGTTCAGCATCGTCGCCATTTGGGAAAATACGCGGCCAAGAAATGGATAGTCTGAAGCACTTGAATCCCATTTCTGCAAAGAGTGCAATATCTTCTTTATAGCGATGATAGAAGTCGATTGCATCATGATATAAATTAAGATCTTTCATTGATTCATCAAATGGATGCATAATACCATGCGGTGATACATCAGCTGTCGATAAGCCTTTTCCATCTTTATTATAAGCACCTTCAATTTGGTTGCCTGCAACAGCGCCGCCCCATAAGAAACCTTTAGGAAATGTTTTTTCTAACTTGTTCATGTTGAATGCCCTCCTCATTTTCTTCTACACTGACTGTGAGCAGTGTCTCTTTCACTGTAATCGTGCCATCTGTTTTCGCATCAACCTGTGCGAAATCATTTGTATTGGTGACGATAATTGGTGTCGTGACATCATAGCCTTCTTGCTGAATGCCCTCGATATCAAATTCAACGAGCACATCTCCTGCTTGAACAAGATCACCTGACTGCACATGACTTGTGAAATGCTTTCCGCCAAGCTTCACTGTATCAATTCCAACATGGATGAGAAGCTCTGTGCCTTGGTCACTCTTTAAGCCAATGGCATGTTTCGTTTGAAAAATGGTTTCAACCTTACCGTTGAACGGTGCTACAACACGTCCAACTGTTGGGACAATGGCTGCACCTTTACCCATGATTTCATTAGAGAATGTTGCATCATTCACTTGATTTAGCGGCTTTAGTTGACCTTCAAGCGGGCTTTGTACCACTTCATTTTGAAGTGCTGCTGTATCTTTCTTTTCTTCTGGTTTGTCTGCCTTTGTATCATCTTTCACTGGTACATCTTTGAACCCTAGAACAAGTGTCATGATGGTTGCTACGACAAAGCCGATCACTAAACCGATGATTGAGTAGACAAATGTTGGGCCAACGAATGTTGGGATTCCTGGAATACCTGCTGATCCCGACACAACATATGATTTTACTTTAAAGATCGACATGAACACGCCGCCTGCTGCTGCACCAATGAGGGCTGCAAAGAACGGTTTTTTCAATCGCATGTTCACACCATACATAGCAGGTTCAGTAATACCCATTAATGCTGTGATACTTGTAGACATCGCTAATGATTTGAATGTTTTGTTTTTTGATCTTAAGAAGACACCGAATGCTGCGCCTGCTTGGGCCATATTCGCTACAAACATCATTGGGAGAATGTAGTCAAAACCGTTTAACGTAATGTTGTTGATCATGATTGGAAGTAGTGCATAGTGCATACCCGTAATGATCAATGGTGACATGAAGCCGCCGATCAAGAGTCCGGCCAAAATACCTGCATGTTTAAACAATAAATCAATTCCACCTGAAAGACCATTTCCGATAATCCCACCAAGCGGTCCAACAGCGATGAGCATAATTGGTACAACGACAAGAAGTGTGACCGTTGGAACAAGGATGATCTTTAATGATTTCGGACTATATTTTTCTGCAAATCTTTCAACATATGAGCCGAGCCAGATGGTAAGTAGAATTGGAATCACCGATGAAGAGTACACAACAGAAACCACTGGCAAGCCTAGAAATTCTGTATTTCCCGCGCCCAGTAAAGCAGTTAACTGCGGGTGCAGTGCTGCTGCTGCAATGGCAGCGGCAATATACTGATTTGTGCCAAGTTTTTTGGCTACGCTTACAGCTAGTAGAATCGGTAAGAAGTAAAAGGCTCCGTCTCCGATGGCTGTTAAAATTGCATACGTACTGCTTTTATCTGATATCCACTGGAACGTAAGCATGAGTGCCAATATTCCTTTGATCATACCGGCTCCAGCGATGGCTGGAAGAATCGGCGTGAAGACACCAGAGATAAAATCGAAAAGCTTTGATATCACATTTTGTTTTGATGCTTCTTCTGTACCGCCTGACTTTACATCTGTTGACAGTCCTGAGTCAGCAATCATCGCTTGATAGACATTTGAAACATCATTGCCAATAATGACATGATATTGGCCTCCGCTTTGATTCACACCCATGACGCCGTCTGTTGATTGCAGCTTCTCTTTATCCGCTTTGCCTTCATCGTATAAGTTGAAGCGAAGTCTTGTCATACAATGCGTGACGTGCTTGACGTTCTTTTCACCGCCGACAAGCTCTAGAACTTCTTTTGCTGTTTGTTTGTGGTTCATTGTATTACCCTCCAATCGTTGATTAAATCATGATATAGAAAAAACCTAAACATCCATTAATGTCCGAGAAATAACAATTCAGACATTAATCGATATTTAGGTTTTGCCTGCTTAACCAGTAACAATCCTTCATAGCGATTGATCGTTATTTAATTTTTATAAGTCTTTAGATATAAAAAAACCTAAATCACGCCTTATCAAAGATAGGGGCAATGATTTAGGTTTTGCCTGCTTGACCAGTAACAATCCTAAAAGATTGTGGGTTATTTCGTTTATAGTTATAAATTATCATGTTAATTTTATGATGTCAACGCTTTCTTTTTGAATTTATTTTCTTTTTACCACTCTGTCGATATGCAAAGTTAAATATAGCATCTCATCTTCTATGAGACTTCGGTTGTATTCTTTTTGAACATAATCATTAATTTTCTCAGCACATTGAAAAGCCGCGGTGTTTTTCTCTTTTACTACTTCATACAGGAATTCATTTTGATTTTCCATTTGTGTTTCGTTAAACAGACGCTGTCCAAAAAACTTCAAATGCGTGACAAAACGGAAATAATTTAATGATTCCTCGTCTAAATCAATTTGAAAGTGATACTTGACGATATTTAAAATATCTTGAATGAGTTTGGTAATTTGAATCACGTTCGGCATTTCTTCATTGAGCTCTGCATTGACAATATGCATCGCAATAAAACCGGCTTCATCCTCAGGAAGATGAATGTTAAGCTTGTCCTGAATAATCCGGATCGCTTCTACACCACACATGAACTCTTCTTTGTACAACCGTTTGATTTCCCAGAGCAAAGCATTTTTGATGTCCATTCCTTTTTGATGACGTTCAATAGCAAAGGTAATATGATCCGTCAGTGTCACATAGATGCTGTCATTCAAATTTTTATTAAGGGTTGTTCTCGCATGATCAATAATCGCCTCACACACTTGCATATACTCGATCGGAATATCATAAAGCAGGGTTTTGAATTTTTCTGATATATCTTTATTTTGAATGGAAAATACTTTTTCAATACGTTCTTCGTCAATCGGATCTCCACTTTTCTTTTGAAAAGCGATCCCTCTGCCCATAATGACCAGCTCATGCTGCTCGTCATCATACGCACTGACCACATTATTATTGATTACTTTCGAAATGATCAATTGATACCCCCCAGTACATTCCGCTTTTTCGAGCATCTCATTGTAGATTGATATGTCATTTTATTATTATCTTCAAAAAAGAGGACTTTAAGATGATTTTACATTTTTTTTTGATACGGTCAACTAGAAAGAATGACATATTACCTCTCAAAAATGACGAAATAGGGGCAAAAAAGTCTAAAAACATACATAAAAACACTCTAAAAAGAGTGCTTAAAGAGTGTTTTTTACAAAATTAGGAGCAATCCCAATTATAGACGACATTCTCGAAATTTTTTCGTTTGAGGTCTTCTGGTTTGATAAAAAAGTTGGCGATTCCGCAATCTCCCCACAACAGATCTACTTCATCATCTGAGTCGATTTGTAATAACAGAACGGTATGTTCCTGGTCTTCATAGGTACGCGGGTCCTCTTGTGTAAAGCCTGGATATCCGCCCAATTTGTGACCAAAGCCACTCGCTGCATCATGAAATTCATCTAGCAGGGCATCAGCTTCATCTCCATCAATGCCTTTTACATCTTCGAATAGGTCCCAGCTTCGCTTACCTGTGACTTTTTCAAAGCGAAAATCTCCTACACTGACCGTTTCGCTTGCCAGTTCACCTGTAATTGCGCCTTCCTTCGTCACAGGAAAATAAAAGTCGTCTGGAATTTTCACAAAAGAAAAATCAGTCAACAGCTCTTCTTCTGCCAAGAAAGGTTCCTCAATAAATTTGATCCGAAAATCTTTTTGCTCTGTTTTATGGTCAATATTCATCCCATAAAGATCATCATGCACAGAAATAAAGACTTGCAAAAGTCCTGTTTCTGGATAATCCTTCAGCTTCGGCAGCTGTCCAAAATTTATTTGTGCCAAAAGCTTCATAGGGTGTCCTTCACCATCAACTGGATATTCGTCGTTTTTTGGGAAGTAAGGATCGCCTGCAATTTTGCTGTCGTATGGTCCTGTTTTTCCTTGTTTCATCTGTAATTGAATCATTGGTTGTTCAGTTTGATCTAACATTGTACGGTAAGGTGCTATTATTTCTTGCAGCTTCGCTGATTGTGTCACGATGGTCTTCCTCCTTATGAATAGGTCTACTGACCAGACTAGTATCTCTTTTTCTATCATACAGAAGTGTACCCTGCCTGTCAGCGATAAATCGGTCATTATCCGAACAACTTGCCCACCTTAAAACGTAAAAAAACCTCCGATTCATCTGGAGGTTTTGGTCGGTATTTTTTATTTCACTTGATAGTTCACTAAGTCTTCTGCCAGTGATTTCATCGTTTCATTTGTTTCATGAAGACCTTCAATAATTTTTGTGAACGTGCCTACAAGCTCTGCTTGATGCTCAGAGGAAGCGACAATTTGTGCTATTTCTTCTTCCATTCCTTTAATCGATCCCTGCACATCTTTTAGCGCTGTTTCAATATCCGTCGTCGCTTGTTTGGCGTGAGTTGACAGCTTTCTTACTTCCGTTGCGACCACTCCGAAGCCTGCTCCTGCTTCACCTACTCTTGCAGCTTCAATTGATGCGTTGAGTCCAAGTAAGTTCGTTTGATCAGAGATACCTTTTATAAGATTGGACACTTGATTGATTTTAGAGGAATTTTCTACAGTGGTTTTCGTGTTTTGTAGAATTTGTTCACTTGTCGCTTGTAGTTCCTCTGAATGTGCGGCAACTTGCTGTACCATTGCGACTAGTTTTTCGGAAGCTTGGTTGCTCTCCGTCATGATGTGATCTAATCGTTGTTGATTGGTCTGGTCATAGGCCACGCAGAAAGCAGCGACTACTTGACCCGTCTCATCTTTAATTGGAACGGCTACAATATCCATTGGAATCCCGTATACCTCTTTCGGAATTTGGATAAACGATGGCTCTCTCCCATTTTTCAACATAGAAAAGTTTTCGAACCCTGGAGCTACTATGTCCCCAGCTTTAAACCCTAAGTCAATGTTCCCATGTTGCTGATAATAAAGAACCTTCTCTTTCCCTAAAACAGAAAAGGTTAGTTGCTCTCTCATAGCTAGTCCAATGATTGGTAAAGCGTCTATTATGTTATCAATTCTCTGTGACATTCGCTCACGTTCATCCTCTCTTTTTCTCAGTACATCCTCTTTATCGGTTCGTTATAAGGTCTATTACAGCCTGTAATGTGCACTAATATCAATCAAATGACCTAAGACATATAAAAAGCCCACATTCTATCAAGAGAATGTGGGTATTTTTAAAAAAAGGACATGCACATCAAGACACTGATACCGATGAGCAAAAGATACATATAGTCGATCCACGAAGTGCTGATGACATGATAATACGTCCGCTCCCTCGCCCCCGTGAAACCTCGTGCTTCCATCGCAATCGCTAAGCGCTCTGATTTTCGTACGCCCTGCGTAAAAAGAGGAAGTGCATAACGCATAAAGGCTTTCCAGCTGTTTTTTTGCTTATAGCCTCTGATTTTATGTGCTGCCTTCATTTGCTTTAATTCACTTTGAAATAACGGGATAAACCGGAAGCCAGCAAGCATCCCATATGCCCATTTTGGGGACATTCGGCATTGATGTATTAAGCTCATCATAAAGGCCGTCAAATCTGTTGTGGACGTAAAAAGGAGACCGAATGTCACAAAGCCAAGCATTCTGAAAGAAATGGTAAGGCCATTTTTCAAACTCTCCTCTGTGATATGAAACCATGCCCACTTCCAAACAGTATGATCCCCCTTGCCAAAGGCCGCCATCATCCAAAATACGAGAATAAAAAAGAGCAGATAAGGGACAAGTCTTGTGAAAAGATACTTCATATTCCATCCGCCTAAGACAAGTCCAATACCAAGTGCAAACAGCCAGATGATGAAGGTTGTTTTAGGGTCAGATATCGCCATGAGACAACACATCGCGAGCAGATGAGCGAGTAATTTGATGACTGGATTCACAGTGGAAAGAAAGGAGTGATTACTTTGCAATCGTCAGCACGTCCTTTCTTTCAGCCACATAGCGATAATGCAAAGGGGCTCTCAGCTGATAAGCATCGACAAGTTCCTGATTTGAAAATAAATCATAAGGCGTGCCATCATACACATGCTTTCCTTGGTGAAAAAGAAGCACTTGATCGGCACACTTATCGACGAGGTCCATATCATGTGTGACCATCAAAATGGTGGTGCCTTGGCATTGACGCTCTTTCAAACGCCTCATTAATTCCTTCGCCGTTCTTTCATCCTGCCCGAAAGTCGGTTCGTCTAACAATAGTACATCCTGATCAAAAAGGAGCATTGTGGCCACACTCAATCTTCTTTTTTGACCTAAGCTTAAGGTGAAAGGATGCGCTTTTGCATGCTTCTCTAAACCGAACTCTTCCAATAGCTGAACTGTTTTTTCTTGCACAACGGATTCTGGCCAATTTCGCTGTCTTCCACCAAATGCGATTTCATCGAACACTGTATCTTGTATGAATTGAAGCTCCGGATTTTGAAACACAAAGCCTGCTTTTTCATATAGTCGTCGGTCAGACCACTTTTTGAGGGGTGTCTCTTTTAAGAAAATGCTGCCTTTTTTCGTTGGCTCTAAACGGACTAAATGTTTGAGACATGTGCTTTTCCCGCTTCCATTTTCCCCAATTATCGCCACCCAATCCCCTGCTTTGATATCCAGCTGAAGGTCACTCATAATCCTTTTTTTCCCGTAGCTTAATTGAAGATCTTCTGTGCGAATGATGGTCTCTCGCTCAGTCGACGGCACTTTTTTACGCTGCTCTTTTCTTGTTTCAAAGGTTTGCATAAGCGTTTGACTCATTGGATGAAATGGGTCTTGAATAATTGCGGACCATTTCTCGGGAAATAATTTAGGCCGCCAAATCCCTGCCTCTTTCATTTCTTCTTCATATGTCGCGAGCACATCTTTTGGAGGCCCCTCTGCTAAAATGCTGCCTTGATCGTCTAATAAAATCACCCGGTCCATCCATTCGATGACACCATCTAGCACATGCTCTACAAAAATCATGGTTTGTCGCTGCTCACCTGCAAGCTGCTGTAGCAGCTGGAAAACCTCCATTCTGCCTGCTGGGTCAAGCTGTGCGGTCGGTTCATCAAAGAACAGCACATCTGGCTCTAACGCTAGTAAACAAGCAAGTGCCAATCGCTGCTTCATGCCGCCAGATAATGTATGAATGTCTGTATTCGGATCGACATCGAGTTGGACTTTTTGCATGAGCTGCTGAATGATGTCATCCATCTCTTCACGAGGGACGGAACGGTTCTCTAAGCTAAAGGCAATTTCTTCATTGACGCGGTGCATACAAAACTGGGAATCAGGATCTTGAAACATGACGCCTGTATGTCTTTGCAATATCACTTCGCCCTGCATGTCAGCTTCCATATGTTCTGGAATAATCCCAGCCAGAACTGAAATGAGTGTGGATTTACCGCTTCCGCTTGGTCCTAAAATAAGCACCTTTTCTCCTTTTTGAATGGAAAGAGAGATTTGATGCAAAACAGGCTGAGGCTGTTCATAAAAACGGACAGTGAGATTATTGCACGCGAGAAATGAATCCATGCTGTTCACCTTTGTTTCGTTTTTCTTTCATGATGGCATATTGATTCAGTACACCGGTTTTGGATAATGCGTCCACCACAACTTTCGCTAAGCATCCGCCCAGTATCATCCCGCTGATGATTTGAGTCATCAGTGTGATGAGTAAAACTTGAGGCGTGTAATAACCAAAGCCATTTGCAACGAGGCTATATGCCATTGCTCCAACAGCTGCAAAGGCACCTGACAGCATCAGTGTCCACATGCGATAACGTTTATAACCAAAAAGAGCAAAGGCGATTTCTGCCCCAAGCCCTTGGCATACACCAATCAGCAGGGCTGAAAGACCAAAGTGGCTGCCTGTCAGTAATTCCACAGCGGCAGCGGCTGTTTCTGCAATCAGGGCAGCTCCCGGCTTTTGGATGATATACGCGACGATTGGACTGGCAATCACCCAAATGCCAAACATGATGTTGCCTCCTGCTGGGCCAACTAATGCTGTAATTGGTAAGTAAAGTGTGGACCATCCTAAATAGATGACACCGCACGCAACGGATAAAATGACAGCAAGGACGACTTCTTTCATCTTCCATGTCATGATGAATGCACCTGCAATGGAACTGGCCACTCTTCCACCGTAAACGCCATTTCCCAAAACTTGTACTCAAGCTGACAGCTTAAGATAAAGTGCTGTTTCATTTTTTCCTTTTCCTTCTCACTTGCTCCTTCCGCCAGCTGATCGAGCCGCTTGCAAAGCTCCACTGTAATAGAGTCGGTTAACCCTCCATAAAACGTGATCCACTCATAAAACGGATGTGACGGGTCAGGCTGCACGTCTGAGAGCATTCGTTTTCCAATTTCCCAATATGTCCAAGGACATGGAAGCAGGACAGCAATGATTTCCCCAAGCGTGCCTTCCTGGGCGACTTGCAGCATGTGATGAATATAGTGATGAGCACTCGGAGCCAATGAAGCACCTTGTAGCTCATCATACGATACACCTGCCACTCGGCAAAGATTTTGATGAGGGTGCGTCTCACTATCTAGTACAAACGCAATTTGTTGATGGAAAAAGGCAATATCTTCTTTGTCTGTACATCTGCTTAGAGCCGCTGCATAAATTTTAATAAATGCATGTAAGTATTCTGCATCTTGTTTGACGTAATGAATGATCTGTTCCTTTTCCAGCTTTCCTGCTGCCAGCCCTCTGACAAACGGATGCTGATAAATGGCTTCAAATAATGGTTCTGTTTCTTTTCTTAATTGCGCTGAAAATGTCATAAAAAAGCCTCCTCTTCTTCAGTTGAATAAATGAAAAAGCCACCCCAAATGGAGCGGCCTTCTTATCGATTCAATTATGAATAAGACAAGGTCCAGCTCCACTTCCCTCCGCTAGTACGAACTAGATCAGGTTCAAAGGGTCCAAGATTTCCTCTTGTCTCAGTCATACATGACTCCCCTAGTGGACTTTTATCATTTAATTATCTTTACTCTACACATGTGGTGATTTGATGTCAACCGCCTTTCTTAATTCAATGTTTTGATCGTTGGCAGCTTCTCGATCCCTGTGGCATAGTAAAAATTAAGGACACTGAAGAAATCAATTGGCTTTCCTGTTTTCAAATCAACAGCTAAAATATGATCACCGTAATTTGTCATATCATCAATATCTAAATACCTTGGCGTTTTCTTGCCAAGTGTATCTACAAAGGTATCGTGGTAATATTGACCGCTTGCATATGAAGATTGATGGTACATAAACAATGTCTCAACATCTAAGTAGACGAGAATGGCCTCTGAGGAGCTTGCATAAGGCGCTGAGTACGACACTGGAGCGGAAATGCTTTTCACTTTTACACTTGAAATTGAGTGGGTTCTTTGTTCGTATTTACCATCATAAGAGAAATAAAATACACGCTCCCATTCATAATCTGCTGTCTTCGATTGCTTGTTGTATACTTTTGCGCCATTTGCAAATACATCCCCATTTGCATACTCAGCTACAAAGTATTGTAAGGTTGACGATAGGGACACAGCCCCTGTGAAATTGGGCGGGTTTTTTGCATTCACCTGTAACGTGTAAGAGTCTCCGAAATCTCCACCGCTTGTGATACCGAATGCGTAGTCACCTGCTGGTAAGTTGGTCAAACCAAGGAGACTGCCTGCGGGCTGAATCAGGTCTGTCGGGTACGCTTGTCCTGTTTCATAATCAACAACAAATAATTGAACGAAATAATCGGGATTTGAAGAGGTAATCCGGCTGATGAGTGCCTGAGGTGAAGATGTGCTTAAAAACCATAAATCAACTGGGTCGTCCTCTGATAAGACAACAGATTGGTTGATTGCTAGTCCATCAATGGAGCGAATGGCAGATGTACGCATCTTGCCATCTTTAGCGGCTTTTCGTTTGATACTGATTCCATTTTTCTTATCTACTTTAAAAGATTTTTTCAGTTGCTTCTGTTGGATAGCGGTTCCTTCATCCTGCTTCAAAAACGACTCTTGCACTTGCTGAATAGCTTTTTCCGTCAGTGGTGACAATTTCCCATCTGATTTCGGTGCTTCTTCTGCTTTTAATGCTGGTGAAAATAAACCTGTTGTGACAAGTAAAATAGACAATAAAGCTGCAGTGATTTTCACATAAAATGCTCTCACAGGAACATCCCCTTTTTCCTTAATTGGGTTTTTTGCCCTGTTAATATTTTACCATTATTCTATTCATTGTTTTGGTCTTTTTTAGGACATCTTTATGACAAAAAAACCAGCCGCATATATTACGACTGGTTTTTGATCATTTTATGAAATGGTTTTAACAAACAGGCGTGCTGTTTCTGCGCTGGAACCTGGGTTTTGTCCAGTAATGATTTGCCCGTCAACTACAGCGAATGGTGCAAAGGCATCTCCTTTTTCAAACGCTGCCCCTTGCTCACGAAGTTTTGTTTCCAATAAAAATGGAACCTTTGATGTCAGCTGAACAGCTTCCTCTTCTTCGTTTGTGAAGCCTGTGATTTTTTTGCCTTCGATAAAAGATTTGCCATTTTGATCCTTCACATCAACGAATGCTGAAACGCCGTGACAAACAGCTCCGACTGCACCATTTTTGTCTGAAATGGCTAAGATTGCATCGGCTACCAGTTGATTAGATGCAAAGTCGATCATTGGGCCGTGTCCTCCCGCAAAGAAGATGCCATCATAATCGGCTGGGTTCACATCTGTAAGCGCCTTTGTGTCTTGAAGTAATTCATATACATCTTCATATTGCGCTGGAACACCTTCTGGAATGGAATTTTTATCAATAGGCACAGTGCCTCCTTGAATAGAGACAATTTGGACATCTAGTTCATTTTCTTTAAAAATATGAAATGGCTCTGCCAATTCTTCTAGCCATAAGCCTGTTGGATGTCCGTTCATTTCCGAACTGCTTGTCGATACTAATAACACTTTCTTACTCATCTTGATCATCCTTTCGATATATCATATGGTTATTTTATATTTTGCACAATTAAATATCAAGCAATTAAACTTCAATGCAGCTCTTTATGGTATACCCGATTTTCTAAAAAATATGGCATGACATCAAATCTAATCAATATGTCACATTCTATTGGTAGGGAATTTCATGTAAAATTGTCATTGAGTGATATCATATGAGGTAAGATGGATAGACCTCTCGGATGTGAGGGGACTTTAAAAGGAGTGGAAAAGAGATGAAAACCTATTCGATTGTGATGATCATCATCACGCTCTGTATCATATTGGCCGTCTTTTTGATGAACCTAACAGGGGTCATGTATGGAAAAATTATTTTGGCTGTTGCCGTTGCTCTTTGTCTGACATCCATTATTCGTCTGATGGGTCTTCGAAAAAGATAAAAGCCGCCCTCACTAGGGCGGCTTTATTTATGGTTAAATTGCCAGGATAAGCGCAATTAATGCAAGCAGCGCTGGTACTCCTTGCTTGATGATGATTGATTTATTAGAGGTCACACCGCCAAATACCGCAGCGATGATCACACAAAGAATGAAAAATAGCTGAATCATATATCCAACAGTATTCGATCCGAGAATGAGCCCCCAAATGAGTCCTGCAGCTAAAAACCCGTTATAAAGCCCCTGATTGGCAAACATCACTTTTACATTTGGATCCTTTTGCAAGTGTTCTGGCAGCTTAAAGGATCTCTTTGCCATCTTTGATTCCATAAAAAACATTTCTAATAACATAATGACAATGTGTTCTAATGCGACAATTCCTACTAATATCATTGCTAAAATATTCAATTTAGTTATTCCTTTCTGATAGACGATCACGAATCTCTATTTTATCCGTGTATAAATCAAAGTCTTGTATTAATTCAAGCGCTTCAGTAAACCGGCTTTGTGGAATGTCTTTCATTTTTCTCACACCGAATTCCTTTTTAATAAAAGCCATGATGGTATTGATATGAAGCTTACCGTGACCATCATACTCCAAATGGCTGCAAAAAGTCTGCATCGTCCCTCTAATCACCTTTAATTGCTTAGCAGTGACACAACTCATTGGTAACGCTCATCCTTTCCTTTGTTTTAACAGCTAAAAAAGAACCATGAATGAAAGAAAAACCTTCCAGTCTCTATTATATAATGGTTTCATTCGGATATCAAAATAAAAAAGAACAGACATTCGACCAAAAAGCCGTCCTTTTCATCAAAAACAGTTTATTACCATATCAAAAAGCCGGATTCAATGGTAAAATCCGGCTTTCTGTTTAGTTACTTTTAGAAATTAATACCTTTCCAACAGAACGATCCTTACTTTGTCCAACGACTTTAAAGGATAGACCATATGTTGGTACATCACGTCCTGCATCTGGGTTATTTGGATTCACATAATTCTTTTTATCACTAAATGTACGAGTCGGGCGAATATAGCGATCTGCCAACGTTAAGCCTGTTGTCGCTGTATAATCAATATTCAGCTTCGTACTTGGATTCAAAGAAAATGCTGCATCATGTACTTGGAAGCCTGTGGCAGCAATGGAGCCGTCACTCCATTTCAATACTTGCTGATCTGCATCTACTACCCCAAGGAAACCGTTCCCTGGGTGATTTCCTACCCAGTTATCACTATAGGATTGATCGACATACCACACGACCAAACCGTTATTATAGCTCATGAGGCTTGCCCCACGTTTGATATGCTTTAAGCCTTTATCAACGTCAGCATAAGAGCGCCACTCTATCAAATAATATTGGGGTGCATATTGTTTTCCATTAGATTTTGAGAATCCGTTAAAGGTGAACTTAGACGTGCCCTCGGCATCATCTGACCACACTTTCGTCCCATCTGCTGTGATGTTTAAATCATCTACAAATAAGCCTGGCAGTGAATAGCCTGCATCGGTTGTATAGCGGAATTGCAGGTCGATTTTCTTCCCTTCATAAGCAGAAAGATCAAAGGCTGCATCTACCCATCCGTCCGATTTTCCGTCAATTCCATTGCCTTCGTTCGCACCTGCTTCATTTCGATCATTCGTGATGTTACCAGAAATGGTCTTCCACTGATCAGTTCCTGTTTCACGTACTTCTACATACGCATAATCATAATCTTCTTCGATATCGTACCATGCTTTAAATGTAAGCTCTGCTTTGCTCCCCTTCGACAAATCGATACCTGTTGTCGTCATGGTCGCATTCAAATTGTCACCTGTTCCGCTGAAGTACGAATATTGTCCTTGAGCAGGTTTTGTGACCACAATCTCTTTATCTGGTAAATCCACTCGAACCGCATCATGGTTCGTTCCTTTTGTTGCTGCTTCATCAATTAGCACTGTTTTGCTTTTCTTTAATGTTTTACCATCAATGGTTTGTCCAGTAAGCCAGTTACCGCCATGCAAGTTTTGAAGCATTTCTTTCGCATATGGACTAAAGCCTGTTGGTTCCGTTCCAGGGACTTTACCTGCCCAGCTTCCGCTTGACATGATCGACCAGTATGAAACAGGCTCGCCTCCGCCTGTGTACTGTGTATCGTACTCATCAGGAAGACCAAGATCATGTCCGAATTCATGTGTGAACACGCCTGCCGCGCCATCTTCAGGCTCGATAGTGTAATCTAACGCACCTAATTTTCCGCCTTGCCCGACTTCAGATTCAGTGTTTGGAATTTCAAATACATCACCAAGTGACCAGCGGTGCGACCAAATCGCATTAGAGCCAAGTTGTCCGCCGCCAGCTTCTTCACCTACGCCAGCATGAACGACCATCAGATGGTCAATGATGCCGTCTGGTTCGTTATAAACGCCGTCTCCATCTATATCATAGCGGTCCCATTGATCATATTCACCGAGATCAATGTTCGGGTCTTTTGCTGCTGCTTCGAGTGCTTCTTTCACCAATTCACGCGGTTTGCCGTCACTGCCTGATTCGTCTGGTACGTTTCCACCGTAATAGGCTGCTTCATGCTTAGCTGTATACCATCCTGCAACTGTTCCACTGATTGTGTAACTACCGCCGGACTGCTTTTCATAATATTGCTTCATGGATACTTTGCGTTTACCATCTGGACCGATGTAGCCATTTTTTCCGAAAAGCATATCTTGATAGTGCTGTTGATTGTACTTGTCATAGTACATATCAGTCTCTTCTTTTTTAATACTATTATGCTTATAATCTTTAAAATCTACTAATAAAACCAATACCTTATCATTGCGAACATCGCCTTTATACTTTTCCCTTTTGACCGGTTTTACATGATTCCCTTCTTTTCCTTTATGCTTCTTTAACTTTTTCTTGTTGGCTAATTTGTTATGTACCTCTTGTTTGTATTCTTTCAGAAATTCAGGCTCTTCTGTTAAGGTGCTTGCACTTTGTTTCATGGCAGATTCTTCTTTTTTCTTTAGATATTTCTTTAATGCTTTTTGAGTTTCTGCCTCATTGGCATTCTTTTTGATCTTTCCTTGTTTTTTCAAGGCTTTGATGAGACGGTCTTCATTCACGACACTTGCGTCAAATGGAATACCTGAATAATGACCGCCATCTGAGGATGTTGATTTCTCTGTGGTGTGGGCAGATAGAGGGGTGCTGAAAGCTGCCAATGTGCCTAAACTGAGGACAGCCGTTAGTGCAATGCTCGTCCATTTCCCTTTTTTCATATTAGTTCCTCCCTAATTTGGTAATAAATAATATCTCATTCTAGCATATTCCAATATACTTAAGTCGAAAAACATTTTATTTTCAGAAACTTTGTGGAAAATGCACAATACGGGAATGAAATGGGTGGAACAAGGTGTCGAAAATAAAAGAACCCTAGACGATAACCGCCTAGGGTGTTTGTTGTTTTACTATGAAAGCTGCTGGCCTTGAAATGCAACAACATCAAGTGGAGCGGCTAAGAATTCTTTTGCCTTCGCTACGAAAGCTTGGAAATGTGCACTTGCATTATGGCTCTGAACCGCAGCGTCATCTTTCCACACTTCTACCATTAAAAAGGTATTTTCCTTTTCTGTATCCTTGAACAGCTTGTAGGATACATTGCCTTCTTCCGCTTGTGAAGCTTTCATTAATGCGTTGATTTCTTCTAGAAATACGTTTTCTTTTTCTGGATGAATGGTCATCCCTGCATGAATAATAATCATATGATCGTCTCCTTTTGAAAAGATATTATTTCCACTCTGTAATGCGTTCAATCGGTAAGCGGTAAGATGCATAACCTTCGTCAGCAGCTTTCCCAATTGATAACAGCATCACTGGTACATAACGTTCTTTATCCCAGCCAAATGTTTCAGCGATGACTTCTTTATCAAATCCGCCGATTGGATTTGTATCATAGCCGTGTGCACGTGCTGCAAGCATAAGCTGCATAGACACAATTCCACCGTCAATTAAGATTGTTTCGCGATTGACTTGCTCTGGAAGAACCTCAAAGTGTGCAGTTAGTGCAGCAATTTGTCTTTCTTTCACTTCTTGCGGCATGTAGCCATGCTCTACTGCTTTTGAATAAATTTCATCTAAGTATTCATTGCTTTTCATATCTGCAAATACTGCAATGACAGCTGCTGATGTTGACACTTGTGTTTGGTTAAATTTTGCAAGTGGTGCAAGCTTTTCTTTTCCTTCTGGGCTGTCAATGACCATAAAGCGCCAAGGCTGTGCATTCACTGATGATGGTGCCGTTGTTGCTTCTTCTAAAATCTCTGCCATTTCTTCTTTGCTGATTTTCACAGCTGGGTCATAGTTACGAATGGAGCGGCGCCCTTTCATAATTTCCATAAAATCGTTTGTTTTTAATGTTGCAGCCATGTTGAAACACTCCTTTAGGTTGTTTGAATCTTTTCGATGTTTTGTTGTATTCGCATGAGCACATCAGTGAGAAGCTTTCGTTCTTCGTCACTTACGTTTTCAAGCATTTCTGAGATAAATCGTTCTTTTTCTTTTTTAGAAGCTTCGATTCTCGTTCTGCCTTCTTCTGTCAGACGAACAAGTGTGACTCGATTATCTTCTGGCTTTCTTCTGCGCGTAACCATTCCTTTTGTTTCTAACTGTTTTAAGTGACGCGTCACAGCCGCACTGTCAATATTCACTTTTTTCTGCAAATCTGACTGGCTGATTTCGTCGGCTTGGAATAACAGTGATAGCAACTCTAGTCTTGATTGGCTGATGCCCGTGCATGCTTCGAACTTCACACCCATCATACGGTTCACGCACTGCAAACGGTATAATACCTCTGCTTTTTCAGAGCAAAATGCAGTCAATGCCATCCCCTCTTTTCTATTCAGATCAATTAGTTGATATATCAATCATTGACTCGTCAACTAATATACACCCATTATTTGATGATTGCAAGTGGTTTGTTTCATAAAGTGAAATTTTTTATCTCAATAGAAAAAGAAATGAACAAAAAAAGGACAAAAGCGACGAAGCACTTTTGTCCTTTTTCCTTTATTCTGTGATCACAGTGTGAATGAGAGTTGGTGCATCAGCATGATCTGCGATGCGGATGTTGTTATAAATTTTTTCCATGACATTCGCAACATCTTCACGATTTGCATGAAGTGTCACGAGTGAATCTCCTTTTTCAACACGATCGCCGACTTTTTTGTTCAGCATGATACCGACAGATAGGTCGATCTCGTCCTCTTTTGTTGCACGTCCTGCTCCAAGAATCATCGCTGCAACACCGATTTCGTCTGCGACGATTTCAGCAACCACACCTGATTCCTTTGCAGGAACTTCGATTTGGTAAGGGGCTTGCGGCAGTTTTTCCGGCTGATCCACAATCGAGCCGTCTCCACCTTGATTTTCTAAGAATTCCTTGAATTTCTCAAGTGCTTTGCCGTTTTTCATGACTTCAATTAGCTTTTCTCTTGCTTCATCAAGTGTCTCTGCTTTTTTCGCAAGAACAACCATTTGACTTCCTAATGTGAGCACAAGCTCGTTTAAGTCTTCAGGACCTTCGCCTCGGAGTGTATCAATCGCTTCTTTCACTTCAAGGGAATTTCCAATCGCTAATCCTAGCGGCTGAGACATATCAGAGATGACAGCCATCGTTTGTCTGCCTACGTTGTTTCCGATGCGAACCATTGCTTTTGCAAGTTTCTCAGAGTCTTCAGGGGTTTTCATGAAAGCACCTGCGCCTGTTTTCACATCTAGTACGATTGCATCTGCACCAGCAGCAATCTTCTTACTCATAATAGAGCTTGCAATGAGCGGGATCGAGTTAACGGTACCTGTCACATCACGAAGGGCATAAAGCTTTTTATCCGCTGGTGTCAGGTTGCCTGATTGCCCAATGACCGCTACTTTATGACGGTTCACGAGCTCGATGAATTCGTCTTTTGTAATTTCTACGTGGAAGCCTTTTACCGCTTCAAGCTTGTCCACTGTACCGCCTGTATGTCCAAGGCCGCGGCCAGACATTTTCGCAACAGGTACATCAAGTGCAGCCACAAGAGGAGCGAGTACAAGCGTTGTTGTATCACCTACACCGCCTGTTGAGTGCTTGTCTACTTTAATGCCCTCAATGGCAGACAGGTCAATCGTGTCTCCTGAGTTCGCCATAGCGAGCGTTAAGTCTGCACGTTCTTGATCCGTCATATCTTGGAAGAAAATTGCCATAGCCAAGGCACTTGCTTGGTAGTCAGGAATTGTTCCGTCCGTATATTCTTTGACAAAGAAAGAAATTTCCTCTGAAGATAATTCTTTTCCGTCACGTTTTTTCGCAATGATATCTACCATTCTCATTGTTTTCACCATTCCTTTTTTTAAATTAGTAAATCAAACCGACAACGCCTGCTGTTAAGAAGCTGACAAGTGTTGCACCGAATAACAGCTTTAATCCAAAGCGTGCGACAACGTTCCCTTGTTTTTCGTTTAAGCCTTTGACTGCTCCAGCAATGATACCGATAGATGAGAAGTTCGCAAATGACACAAGGAATACAGAAATGATTGCTTCTGTACGAGCTGTGAAATGCAAGCCATCTCCAGTTAGAGCCAGCATCGCCACAAATTCGTTGGATACCATTTTCGTTGCCATAATACTTCCTGCCTGTACCGCCTCACTCCAAGGAACACCGACAAGGAAAGCAAATGGGGCAAAGACATATCCAAGTACATCTTGGAAAGAAACACCGATGACAGCTGTAAAGATTCCATTAATCATCGCAATTAATGCAACGAATCCAATCAACATCGCAGCGACAACAATCGCTACTTTGAAACCATCCATAATATATTCGCCAAGCATTTCAAAGAAGGATTGCTTTTCTTCTTCAACGACTTCGAGCATGTCTTCGTCCTTAGCCACTTCATATGGATTGATAATAGACGCGATAATAAATCCACCAAATAGGTTCAGCACAAGTGCTGTGACCACGTACTCTGGTTTAATCATTTGCATGTACGCACCGACAATAGACATCGATACTGTCGACATCGCAGATGCACATAATGTATAAAGACGCTGCTGAGGTAACAATCCAAGCTGCTTTTTAATAGAAATAAACACTTCTGATTGTCCTAAAATCGCAGACGCTACTGCGTTGTAAGATTCTAGTTTCCCCATACCGTTTACTTTGCTAAGCAAATAACCGATTCCGCGTACGATAAGCGGAAGGATACGCCAATGCTGCAAGATACCGATCAATGCCGAAATAAAGACGATCGGCAGTAAGACGTTGATGAAGAAAGTTGACGCATTATCATTCATTAACCCGCCAAATACGAAGTTGATTCCTTCACCGGCATAGCCTAGAAGCATTTGGAATCCTTTTGCAAAGCCTCCGACTAGGAAGTTCCCAACACCTGTATTGAGCAGAATATAACCTAAAATAAATTGCAGTACAATCATGACAATTACTGGACGGAATTTTACTCGTTTTTTCCCGTTACTAGCCAGCCATGCAATGGCGAGAATCACCAGCAAACCGATGATACCAATCACGTATTTCATGTTTTTCCTCCTCGAATGAATTCGTTTACATTAATGCGCTTGTATGGAACAAACCATATTTCGCAAACAAAGAGCGGAAGAAATTCCCAGAAGTGAGATCCTTCCGCTTATGACTTTTTCATCATTTATGAGTCACGAATGTTATCCTACCATAGGATCGTATGAATTAATAGTCTTTCGAAGGAGCTGATTGATCCCCATTGATAATGGAAACGCCTGCACTGGCACCAATGCGGGTAGCGCCTGCAGCTGTCATGGCTTCAACGTCTTCTTTTGTTCTCACGCCGCCTGATGCTTTTACACCAATGTCAGGTCCAACTGTTTTACGCATTAATGCGATATCCTCAACTGTTGCACCGCCTGTACTAAATCCAGTCGATGTTTTCACAAAATCAGCGCCAGCTTTTACTGAAAGCTCACAAGCTTTGACTTTCTCTTCATCTGTTAATAAACAAGTTTCAATGATGACTTTCACTAAGGCTTTGCCTTTTGCTGCGTCTACAACTGCACGAATATCTTGTTCAACTGCATCATATTCGCCGTCTTTCAATGCCGCGATATTGATGACCATGTCCACTTCAGTTGCACCGTTTTCAATTGCATCATTTGTTTCGAATGCTTTCACTGCTGTTGTGTTTGCGCCTAACGGGAAACCGATGACTGTACATACATCAACGCCTGTTCCTGCTAGTTCCTTCGCTGCAAGAGATACCCAAGTTGGATTCACACAAACGGATGCAAATTGATGAGTTTTTGCTTCTTCAAGTAACTGCATAATGGCAGCTCTAGATGTATCTGGTTTTAGTGCTGTATGATCAATGAGCTTTGCTATCGTCATGCTTACACTTCCTTTTAATTATGATACTTTCATCATATATGACCGATGAACATTTGTAAACATAGTTATGAAATTTTGTTCATCTATTTTGTGACATTTAAAAGAGCCTTTGCTGTATGCTGATCAATAATCAATACGTTCGCATATTTTCCTCTTAGTGCCCCGTGGATAGAAGCAACCTTGCGATGTCCACCAGCGACAAGAATGGAGCGTTCTTTAGTCCTTAAATCATCAAGCTCCACACCAATAGTGCGGTTGTTAATCGCTTCACTGCAAACGCGCCCTTCCTGATCATAAAAGCGCGAACAGATGTCTCCGACGCTGGATGCTTTGAGCAGCGCTTTTTCTTCTTCACAGAAATAACCAAGTCTAAACAAAAGTGCTTCATCTCTTACCGTTCCAACAGTAAACACAGCAATATTCGCCTGTTTCCCCATTTCAATGATGCGCTGAATATGTCTGTCCTGCTCAACCATCTCCTTGACGGCAGCACTGTCAAATACAACAGGAAGCGGTAAATAGCGCGGTGCTGTTTGAAAGGCCTCAGCAAACAGCTGGATGGTTTCCGCAGAATATGTATTCACATGGGAGTGGCTGATCCCACCCTTCAGCTGGACAACCTCCACACCTTTGACCTGTTTAGGTTGCATCTTTTGGGCAATTTGATACATGGTGGTTCCCCAGCTCACACCAACGATATCACCGTCTTTCACTGTGTCTTGCAAGTACTCGGCACCAAATTGGCTCAAGTATTCGGTAATCGTTGGATAATCATCTTTGGGCGAAAACACCACATGAGCTTCGAGCAGGTCATATTTTTCCTTGAGCAATGAAGATAGCTCATTTAAGTCTTCAAATGGGTCCATTACCGTTATCTGGACGTACCCCTTCTCCTTCGCATATTGAAGCAGCCGAGACACAGTTGGTCTCGACAGGTCGAGTTGTTTGGCAATTTCCTGCTGGCTGTAATCCGATAAATAATAAAGCCTTGCCGCTTCAATACTCAGTTGTTGTTTCTCCCGATCCATTCGTACGCCTCCTTTTTTCTTCTATCATAACAAAATGTTCATCTTATCATGCACAAATGTTCATTTGAAGAAAATCGTATAGGCGGCTTGGAAGGTTTCATTCTTCTCTAAAGTTTGAATACCGAACTTTTCCTTGTACTGGCCATTCGCCCCTTCAACATCGGCAATACCGTACCAAGGCTCAATACATACAAATGGAGCCATTGTGCCTTTTTCTTTATTATAAGGTGACCAAATACCAACAAACGGAAAACCAGTGAGATCAACCTCAACCCCGTGACCTGCCTGAGAAATCAATGACACTCGATTGATATGACTATAGATCATCGCATCATGCTGAAAAAGCTCTGGTCGAAGCTGAATCGGTTCAAGTTGAATGCCTTTTTCTTTCTCCCTGACAAGTGAATTTTTTAGTTCATATTGGACAGGAAGATACTCATTGGAAGGGGTCAATGTCAGGTAGTAATCTGCTGTGCGCTCACCTTCAACAAGCGGGACATGAAATGCGGGGTGCCCTCCAATGGAGAAATACATCGTGTCATCTCCGTCATGATCAATTTCCCAGGAAATCGTCAGACCATTTTCCGACAGCTCGTATCGAATACGGGCGGTAAATTCATAAGGATACTGCTCGATGTGGCGGCCTTTTGATTCATATTGAAAGGTCACCGTATGTTTCGTTTCTTCATATAAATCAAAATCAACATCCCGCAAAAATCCATGCTGCGCGAGCTCATAGGTTTGATCACCTATCTTGTATTGGTCATTCTTTAATCGTCCGACAATTGGAAATAAGACTGGCGACACCCTGCCCCAATAAGCAGGATCGCCAGACCACATATAGTGACGTCCGCTTTCCTTGTGAAGCACCTCTGTGACCTCGGCACCTCTCTCATTGACCTGAATCAATAACTGATCATTTTCAATCGTTCTCATTCCACACATCCCCTTTCCTTCTCTTTTATTATGACAGGGATTTTGGTTTTGAGTATAAAAATAAGGCAGCCTTCCAGGCCATCAATTCTTTCTTTATATAAAAATTTTAAAAAAAGACAGAAATTCGCCAACAAAATGTGATGCTGATCCGTCTAATCTTATATAAAATAAAAGAATCGTTGTTCTTTTGGAATGACAACAAAAAAGAAGCGTTTTGACATAAATGGGGGATTCATTTTCATGAACAGCAAGGAAAATCGTTTACGTTATATATTAGGATTAGATGGGCTGAGGGCTGTGGCTGTATTGGCAGTCATTGCTTATCACTTACATATCGGACCTGCAAGCGGCGGGTTTCTTGGCGTTGATTTGTTTTTTGTGATTTCTGGGTACTTGATTACGACGATCTTGTTACATAAGCAGGATCTGGGCTATCAAGAGCTTTTACCATTTTGGATGGGCCGGATCAGAAGGCTTCTTCCAGCTGCTTACGTGATGATTTTTTTAACCGTCAGCTGGTGTGCGATTGCGGGTTCGAATGCACTATTGTCCATTCGTGGCGATGCCTTATCGTCCTTTTTTTATGTCAGTAACTGGTGGTACATCTTCCATCAGCTGTCTTATTTTGATAGCTTCAACGCTGTATCTCCACTGAAAAATTTGTGGTCTTTGGCGATAGAAGAGCAATTTTATATCATTTGGCCGGTACTATTGATTGCAGGACTAAAATGGGTGAAAAATAGATCCCATCTGCCAATGATCACCTTTGGCCTTGCACTTGTCTCCGCCTTATGGATGGCGATTCTTTATTCACCAGATACCGATCCAAGCAGAGTTTATTACGGAACAGATACTCGTGCATTTGCGCTTCTGATCGGGTGCAGCCTGGCATTTGTATGGCCCATGCAAAGACTGTCCAGCAAAAAGTTACTTCCTGTTGGCAGACGTATTTTACATATCGCTGGTTTTGGTTCGTTTGCGGTTTTTCTTCTATGTGTTTATGCAGTGGACGAATTTGACGGCTTCCTCTATCAGGGAGGCATGCTTTTATTCTGTCTTAATGCAGCGATTTTAATTGCGTGCATCTGCCACCCTGCAAGTCTTTTAGGGAAATGGCTCTCCTATCAGCCGCTCGTCTGGCTCGGAAAGCGTTCTTATAGTATTTATCTGTGGCATTATCCCATCATCGTGCTGACCACCCCTGTCATTGAAATTGGACAGCCTTCTATGGGGCGTGTCGCATTGCAGATCATGGCCATTTTACTCATTGCAGAGGCCTCTTACCGCTTCATCGAACAACCAATTCGCCGGCTTGGCTTCAGACAATATTTTGCCTCTTGGTCTATTTGGAAAAAGGGATTCAAACAATGGTCTACGTCTCATAAAGTGTTCCTTGGAATCGCAGCAGCTCTTTTGATCTTATTTACCATTGGCATGTCCAGTTCGTCCCATACGTCCCCACATGCCAAGGAAGTGACACAAATTAAGACGGCACCGAAAAAAGCAGGAGACTCTGCGGAACCAAAAGCTAAGAAAAAGAAAGAAAAACACGAGAAGAAAGCAGCAGATCAGAAACAGTTTCACCAAATTCTTGCTATTGGTGATTCCGTCATGCTGGACATTGCGCCGAATCTTGAAAAAGCATATGCACAAATCACCATCGATGCAAAGGTTGGCAGACAAATGAACGAAGCCGTCAGCATCGCTCCTCAATATGCTTCATTTAATCAATCTGATGTCGCTGTTATTATTGAGCTTGGCACGAATGGCTATTTTACTGAGGGCACATTGACAGCATTCATTCAACAATTTTCAAAGGCGCACATTTTCCTTGTGAACACGAGAGTCCCAAGGTCTTGGGAAAATGATGTGAATGCAGTCATTCAGCGAGTGGCCGATCAATATTCCAATGTGACCCTTGTCGATTGGCATTCAGCCGCTACTGGACAGCCCTCTTATTTTCAGCCGGATGGTGTTCACCTTTCAACAAAAGGCTCTGACACATTGACACAGCTCATTACAGCGAGCATCAAGAAAAAAGGAGATGTGTCATCTTCATCATAAAAAGACTAGCATCCTGCTAGTCTTCTCAGATTGTTGACAAAGGGCTAAAATGATCTTCTTTTCAGCGTGATAGAAAACCTTTGCAGTCTAGGAAGGACGAGTACCGGAGCGGAGCGAATTTAACATTCGTGAGCACCGGCACGCAGGACTGACACCGAATGCGAGGGTTTGTCTACACGCTGAGAAGACTAGCATTCTGCTAGTCTTCTTTTATTCCGTCAAAAGGATGGCTCTAACCGCTAACACTCGCTTTTCCTTCGTTGTTTGATCCACCAAAGCAAAATCACCGTTCTCATACGCTAGAGAAAATACTTCTTCGATATGAAAAACACCTGTCTGAAACCGCCTGTTCAATAAATGCAGAGCCGCTGCAATGGCGACTTGAGCTGTTGCTTGAGACTCATCGCGTCCTTTTATTCCAAGCGCTGCTTGATGAATCTTGTTCCCATCCATTCCTGTAGCCTCCACTTTCACTGCATATTGATCTGTTCCCATTTGAGCAGATTGAATCATGGAAATGGCTCGTTTCTTGATTTTCGGCACAGTGAGAAGGGACGTCATTCCGAGACTCCTTGTGAAGGCAAATGCACGCGTTGCCGCGCGGGAATCAAAACAGAGCCTTGTCGTCACAGAAGGCACGCGGAGCGTCGAAGGCAATGTCTGCTGATCAGAGAAGGGGAACTGATAGGCATGCCGCTTTCCAAGACTTCCACCAAAGTCTATCCGTTTACCTCCAGTAAAGCTTTTGACTCTTTTACGCTGATGATGCTTAGTAAGCACATAGTCAGTATGGACATGATCAAGCGTCCATTCAATAGCGGCTTTTCCATGCTGATCACCCAACCCAAGCATAATCCCTATATCTATTTGATTCACTGATGAGAGCATAGATGCTGCTTTCGCTGCCAATAAATTCGTAAGGCCAGGCGCAAGCCCGACACTGAGCAAAGCCGTTGCACCGATGTGCCGCTGATCCAGCTTTGCCACCTGTTCCATGTACGTTCCCTTTGCGGAGATATCTATATAATCAATGCCTGACCGCAGAACTGCTTCAGCAAATGACGGTTCTTCTTGATCAAGGCACATGATCACCAGCTTTGTTTTATCCATCCAGTCCGAAAATAACGGCTCACTGACATCTAGTTGATAAGGACGAACCTTCCCTTTTGTGTGGCGTGAAAATTTCTCTGCCTTCTCATAGCTTCTGCCTGCCGCAACAATTTGCCCGGGATACACTTCGCTTAACTGTAGACATATTTGCTGTCCAACATGTCCATAGCCGCCAATCACCATCACCTGTGATCTCATTTCTCATCCGCCTCTCTTCGACCTCGCTTGCAAACAAGCCCTTTGATCATTCCTGCCTGAAAATAAGGTCTGATGTCTTCAAATCCCGCTTTGATTAAATGCTCTCTTATCTCTTCCTCAGGAACAGGGTGTGTCGCGTGTCCCAGCCTGTTTTTAAAGGATGTAAACACTTCTTTTTCTAGACCCTGCCGCTGCATGAAAAGAGAAAGCATGAAAAGCTCCTGTTGAAATGTATGGGACTTCATCTCTCCCTGTATAAATGCCAACACAAGCGGTGCATCTGGTTGAAGCCTGCGGGCAATCTCCTCTAAAAAGGGCTGGCGCTTTTCTATAAAATGAATCACAAGCAAACTCATCGCTGCATCGTAAACAGGTTCAGCAGAAACCTTATCTAATACGGTCTCATGCCATGTAACACGCGCCTCCATCTGAAGCTGTCCAACTCGCTGTTTCGCCATATCCAGCATAGAAGGTGACGGATCGATTCCTGTGATGAGCCAGTCTTCTTTTCTTTGAAGCATGTTGATGATCTCTTCGCCCCCGCCCGCTCCAACAGTCAAAATGCGAGAAGCCGCTCCCTTTACTTCAGTTTCTAATACGTCTATTGTCAACTCATGCAATAGCTGATAGCCGGGTACTTTATGAGCAATCGTGGCTGCGTATGATTCAGCTACGGGATCGTGCCAATGCTGGTTTCCTTTCATGTCCTTCTCCTCCAGTTCCTTTCCGCTTTACATCGTTTCCTGTACACTAACGGTATGACATCTTTATTGTAAAAAGAGACATCAAAAAACACGATCCCTAAAAGTGGGGATTTTTGAGGAGTAGATCATGTGACCAATCCAGCCACTCATTTTCAGCAGCTGAGACAACACATTCGGGACGAGCTTGCTGCCGTCCTTGATTTTGATGCCGCCTGTATCACGACCATTGATCCAGCCACTCTCCTCTCGACAGGTTCCTTCACAGATGAACCGATTGAAGAAATTCATGATCAGCTGTTTCAAAATGAGTTCTTAAAAAAGGACGTGCATCAACATGAGTCTCTAGCCAAAGGCCCTATTCATGCTGCGAGCTTAGTCCAAAGCGGGGAATATCTCAACAGTGATCGCTACAGAGACATTTTGTTGCCTAAAGGATGGTCTGATGAATTGCGGGCAGCCCTTGTGATTCAAGGAGAATGCTGGGGTATTGCCAGCCTATATCGTCTAAAGGACAAGGAACCTTTTCAAGAACAAGATATCCGAGCGGTCTTCGAACAAACGCCCAGACTCGCAGCCAAGCTAAGAGATGAACTTTTCAAGAAAAGAGATACTGAAGAGGATGACGCAGCGGAGCAGCAAGGTTTCCTCATTCTCTCACACGATTACAATCTTCTTTATGGAAATGAGACAGGGCTTCATTGGCTTCATACATTTCAAGCCTTTGAACAAATCCATGACAAGGCGACCATGCCGCGCCCGTTCAGAGCATTAGGGGCTAAACTTTTATACGGAGGTATCGACCAAACAGCGGCAAGCATGACGAGAATGCCTACGGGGCTGTTTCTCTCTCTTCAAGCATTTCGATTAGCGCAGGCAGCCGGGCAGGAAGAGGCTGTCATGATTCACATCAAGAGAGCCCAAACAAATGATATTCTTCCTTATGCGGCAAAAACGTACCGGCTGACAGAAAGAGAGATGAACGTCCTCGACTGCTTATTAAAGGGACAGTCTACAAAGGAAATCGCCAGTACTTTATTTATTTCAACCCATACCGTCCATGATCATGTGAAGGCGATGCTGCAAAAGACAAATTTGAGCAGCAGACGGATGCTTGTTTACTTTTTCTCTCACATATAAAAAAGCGGCTACCTCACTGGTAGACCGCTTTTTTGTTTATTTTCCTAAAACTAACTCATGCAGGACATGTGCTACTCCGGCTTCATTATTGGATTTTGTCACAACATCCGCTACTGCTTTGACATCATCAATGGCATTTCCCATGGCAACGCCGCAGCCCGCAAATTCCAGCATCGATACGTCGTTCCCATTGTCACCAATGGCCATGACCTCTTCACGAGCAATTCCCAGCTCTTTCGCTAGAAGCTTCACGGCGTTTCCTTTGCTGACTTCAGGATGCAGTATTTCAAGGAAGAAATCTGTGCTTTTCACCATCATGTACTTGTCTTTTACTTCAGATGGAATGGCTTGTATCGTCTTTTCCAACCGTTCTGGCTGATCAATATACATCATCTTCGGAAGTCTCATTGAAGGATCTGCCTCTTCAACAGGTAAATATTTAAGCGGCAGCTTTGTTAAATAAGATTCAAGTACTGTGTATTCACTAATATCACGATTCGGTGTGTACAAATGAGCGGAATCGAAATAATGCATCGGTGTATCGAGCTCACGGCTCAGCTCATATAAAGAAGTCAAATCATCATAGGATAATGTCAGTTCTGACACCACTTCATTTGTATGGCTGTTTTGGACAAGCGCCCCATTGTAGGCAATCACATAGTCTCCTTCTTGATTGAGCTGAAGATCATCTAGATAGCGATTCACTCCACCAATAGGTCGTCCTGTACATAATACAATCTTAACTCCCTCTGCCTTCGCCTGTTGAATGGCCTCAAACACCTCAGCTGTCACCATATGTTGATCATTTAATAACGTACCATCCATATCAATTGCAACTAATTTATACATTCACTGGTCCCCTTTTCTCAGCAAAAAACGTGCTGTCACTATTTTGAGCCATCATCTATATGATGACAGGCTATATCATTACTATTTACCTAATTTAGCCTATCGTTTTTTCATCACGCTGTCTACTTGTTCTCACCTGTAACAAAATTGTCATCTGCCTACTCTATTATATCGTATTCTATTCATCCTGCTTTAAACAGAGTTTGTGCCCTTTTCCAATGGGAAAATGAAAACAAATGTTCACGACTGAACATTTTGAAACTAGCAAATCTAATTGTATGATGGATAGCAAAGAAAGGAGGTGCAGGGAATGATTACGTTTACTAGAGGTAAATTGTCAAAACTGTCTGGTGTGCATATTGAAACCATTCGTTTTTACGAAAATGAGGGTGTGCTCCCCGAACCAAAGAGAGCACATAACGGCTATCGTTTATATGATAAAAAATATGTACTCATGCTTTCCTTTATCACAGAAGCAAGAAAGCTAGATTTCTCACTCAAAGAAATTCGCGAAATTATCAAATCACTATTTGAAAAACAATCAAAAACAGAAGCTGAACAGCTGCTCGAACAAAAAGTTGAGGATATTCAACACTCCATTCAAGAGTTAAAGAAGAGGAAGGCTGCCATTCAATTGTTAACAAAACAAACATTAGCGGACATCAGCTAATTGTAAGGGCTGCCAAAAATGTGCCGGTGTTTGCCACTGGCACCCCTCTCCGCCCAGGCCTCAAGTGCACGTGTAATTCAAACATCAGTTATACTAGAGACAGCTTTACTTGATATCAAACGAGTGGAAGGGGTTTTGAGTAGAATGAACATTGCAACCATTGGAACAGGTGTGATTGTGGAAAGCTTCTTGCAAGCGATTGAACAGCTTGAAGGCGCTTCTTGTCATGCCGTCTATTCAAGAAAGGAAGCAACGGCAAAGAAGCTCGCAGACCAATTTGGTGTGAAAACAACTTATACGGACTTAACGGCTATGCTAGAAGATCAGAACATTGAAGCCGTTTATATTGCATCACCGAATCGTTTACATAGCGAGCATGCCGCAGCTGCATTGGAACACGGAAAACATGTGATTTGCGAAAAGCCTTTCACCTCTAATGTCAAAGAGCTGGAAGCCTTAATCGCACTCGCAAAGGAAAAGCAGCTTCTCTTATTTGAAGCCATTACGACCGTTCATATGCCAAACTATCATTTGATTAAAAAGCACCTTCATCAATTAGGTAAAATCAAACTGGTTCAATGCAACTATAGTCAATATTCAAGCAAATATAATCAGCTGCTAGCCGGCGAAACGCCAAATGTCTTTAACCCTGAATTCTCCGGAGGAGCGTTGATGGATATTAATATCTATAATGTCCATTTCATCATGAACCTCTTCGGATCACCAGAACAGGTCCGCTACCAGGCAAACCGTCACCCAAATGGCATCGATACATCTGGTGTTTTGACTTTCACCTACAATGATTTCATTGCGACAAGTGTCGGCAGTAAGGATACAAGCAGCATGAATTTTGCCTTGATTCAAGGAGAAAAAGGCTTCATTCATGTGAAAAATGGGGCGAATGGCTGCGAGGAAGTGTTACTTCATGTGAATGATCAGGTGACCTCACTCAATGCACAAACAAATTCAAACCGCCTGTTTTATGAAACAGAAGCTTTTCAGCACATCATTGAAACAAAAAATTATGAACAGTGCTATGCATGGCTTGATGAAAGTCTCTCCGTAATGAAAGTCCTTGAAGCTGCAAGAAAAGATGCAGGTATTGTTTTCCCAGCAGATCAATTTTAATCAAAAAAACCGCCTTCTATGCGAGAGGGCGGTTTTTGATGATTAAATACTCTTTGAATAGGCCACAAGGCGCTGAGACATGTGGTTCACTTCATCGACTGAAGCATTTACTTGCTCTGTTAAAGCAGCCTGTGTTTGCGTAAGAGCTGTCATGTTCGAAATATTTTCAAGAATTTCATCAATTTGCGTTTTCATTTCCGTTAAACTAGATTCGATATTCTCCGTTGCATTGGCACTATGAAGCGCCAGCTTACGCACTTCATCTGCAACGACTGAGAATCCTCTTCCTTGCTCACCAGCTCTCGCTGCCTCGATCGCAGCATTTAAACCAAGCAGGTTCGTTTGGTTCGCTACTTCTTTGATCAAGTCAGAAATATTTTTCGTCTCATCTGCACTATTTTTTGCTAGATTGGCAGCAGATGTTGACTGCTCTTGTGCGACAGCAAGCTCTTGCGCTTGGTTTGTCACAGAGCTGATGCCTGATACCATCTCGCTGATCGAACTTGAAAGCTGTTCTACTTGTGAAGCCATTTCATTCGCTGTTTTCTCTTTGTTTTTCTCTAACGTGATGTCACGAATGGTTCCAGCCACACGAAGAGGAACACCTTTTTCATCACGAATGGTTTCACCACCTGCATGATACCAGCGATACTCGCCATTTTTGCTCTGCAATCTGTAATCAATGTCAAATGGTGTGCGTCCAGAGTGATCATTTAAATGATCTGCAAAAGCTTGGAGAGCCTTTTCTTGATCCTCAGGATGCAGGCGATCGCTCCAGCTGCTTAACACGTTCGGGAAATCCTTTTCATCCGTAAAACCAAGCGTTTTTCTGAACTGCGGGGACCACCAGAACTCGTTATTCGGATTGACTGGATCGCCGGCCTCTACGACCATGTCCCAAGGAGCTTCCACAAGCGCACGGTTGATCAAGTCATATCTCGTCACGAATGCTTGCAGCTCTTCTTCTTTCAATTTCTGATCATGAATATCAAAAAGAGCTCCCGCTACACGAAGAGGGACACCATTTCGATCACGAATGGTCGTGCCAGTTGCTTTGAACCAGCGATAATCTCCGTTTTTCAACTTCAAGCGATATTCGATATCATATGGTGTACGTCCCGAATGATCCAATAAATGCGAAGAGAATGCATTTAAGGTATATTCTTGTTCATCCGGATGGATTCGAGATGCCCAGCTGTCTAAAACATTTGGAAAATCGTGCTCATTTTGAAAGCCGATCATTTTGCGGAAATCATCCGTCCATGTGAACTCATTTTTTGGATTGACCGGATCTCCAGCGACAACGATCATATCCCATAAACCAACTTGAATTGCTTTTGTCACTAAATTCATCCGCATTTGAATATCTTCATTTACTTCCTGCATCTTTTGCAAAGCTTCATTTATTTGGGCTACTGCTTCAATCGTTTGACTTGAAGAGAATGCAGCAGTATCTATTCTTGCTGAAAGGTCTCCCTTCTCAATTCGTTCTACTAATTGACTGCTTTCATTTAAAAGGGTTCCCGACGATGAATCATTCGCTTTTCTCATAAACATCTTTCATAACTCCTTTCACTTCTTCATACATTTTTGAAATATTTTACAGTTATAAACAATTCTTTATTAGGACTTTAGTATTACAAAAGATATATCGACAAAAACTGAAAATTGTTTATGTCATAATTAAGGCAAATGTTCATTTTTTCACGAAGTTTCAGATTTTGGTGATGGATGATGGAAAGGATTTATGGAAAAAAACGGCTCATTTGAAAGAAACAACCGCCTTTTTTGTCTGAAAAATCTCTTTTTTTATATTGACACTGACGTCCCGAAAAAAGAAAATGGAACATAAGCATTTTTAAAAAAGGAGAACGTCATGAGCGCGAATCAGGAACAACAAGAATTAAAAAAGCTTTTATCACCGCGTCACATTCGCATGATTGCATTGGGCGGGGTCATTGGTACAGGAATTTTTAAAGGAAGTGCCGATACAATCGGTTTAGCAGGTCCAGGGGTCATCTTTTCCTATGTATTTGCCGGATTATTATTGCTCATCGTGATGGCAGCCTTAGCTGAAATGGCGATTGTCTATCCGGGAAATAACCTTCGCGACCTGATACAGATTGCGCTTGGTCAACGTTTTTCATTTGTCGTCGGCTGGGTTTACTGTTTCATGTGGCTCACTGTGTGTGTCATTGAGATTATCGCGGCAGGCAGTTTGCTTCAATACTGGATGCCGAACGTGCCGCTATGGTCACTATGTTTACTCTGCTCACTCTTAGTCATCGGAATTAACTTAAATAATGTAAAATACTTTGGTGAAATTGAGTTTTGGTTCGCTGGAATGAAGATTTTCGTTATTATTGTGTTTATTATTCTTGGTGCAGCCCTATTATTTGGGATCATTCCGAACGAACAAAGCACACCTGCACTCACCAACTATCAAAACTTCGTCCCGAACGGATGGGGTGCGATCTTTGCATCTTTATTAGTCGTTATCTTCTCTTACGGGGGCTCTGAATTGATCGGGCTGACCATTACAGAAACAAAGGATGCCGAGAAGGTCTTGCCTGGTGTTGTTAAAAGTATGATGTGGCGTATTATCTTATTTTACACTTTGCCGATTTTGATCATCTGCGGACTCATTCCTTGGAATCAAATTGATCCAAATAACAGCCCATTTGTTCAAGTCTTTTCAGCAGCCGGTATGCAAGGCGCCTCTCACTTCATTAATTTTGTATTAATTACAGCCGTTTTATCTGCGGCCAATTCTGGCATTTATGGAACGACGAGAATGATGCATTCTCTCTCTAAATCAGATGGCGGTCCGAAAAAGCTGGCACAGGTCAATAAAAGAGGCGTACCCATTTTGAGTTTATGGGTGACCGTTCTGTTTCTTCTCATCGGAACATTCTTTGCTTACTTATATCCAGAGCAAATTTTCAGCTATATGCTGGCTATTCCTGGTTTTGCTGTTTCACTCATTTGGATTAGCATTTGCATGGCACATCTGAAACTTCGCCCGAAATATCCACAGGAGCCGTATTTTAAGGTGTGGCTGTTTCCGTATTTGACTTTATTTGCAGGTCTTGTACTAAGTGTGAGTTTTGTGATGTTTCTATTCAGACCAGAAAACTTGCCTAGCTCGATTATCAGCATCGGTTTCTTAGTCGCAGCCATCATTGCTTCATTCTTAATGAAAAAGAAGGCTTAAACGCCAAAACCCGCCTAATGGCGGGTTTTTTTCATGAGCTGCTGGCTTCTGTTACTTCAAAATCAACCGACGCTTTTCGGATACCGTTGATGATAATCGATAAAGTATGGGTTCCCTCATAATGTTTTCTCGTCGTCATATTTTGAAAAGACTGTGACCTGACGAATTCTCTATGTAATGCTGAGCCTGTTTCAAACTCTGTAATTTTAAATACCTTCTGATTGCGGGTCCCCCGAGCTTTGACGTAGTCTATGGCATACTCTACACGCAGCTTTAGCGGCTTATCGGCCTGAAGTGTAAAATGAAAAGTCATTTTCTCACCGATCCGAATAGGGTCTTGTACTATCTTCAAATCCGTTACCTGAACGGATGGATCGTCTCCATAGCCAAACAAAGCCATGATATCTGGGTCTCCTTTTTTGAGTAAAGTACGGGATGCATGTTTGACAATCCAGTTCGTATGTTTGTTAGTTCCATACCAGTTTTGAACTGTCTGCTTCATTAGATCAGGCTGAATTGCTGAGATATCATTTAGATGGTTCGCTACACTTTTTTGCACATACCGCGCCGAGTCAGACTTCAAATTTTCCAAAATCGGCAGTGTGACCGAAGGATTTTTTTTAAGCGAAGGAACAGATAAGCCCCATGGCAGACGCGGTCTGCAGCCTTCACTAGCAAGCCTCCGTATATGCTCATTTTGATCCTGAGACCATACGAGCATTTGCGCCAGCATTTTTTCTTGATCTTGAATCAGAAATGGCCGAACGGCAAATTCAGAAGTGGAAAAAGGCGTGAAGAATTCGAGCGCCTTGATCGAGAGATCCCAATGTGCAAGGCCATATGTCTCGACATAGTCTGGAAATACGAGCGCACTAAGCCCTGAAAAATGCGGGGCTGCCTGACGCAGTACCTCAATTGCCTGCTTATAATCCTCAGGCAGACAGGCATGCATCGATTCAGTGACTCTTCTCATCCGTCCTTTTAACTCAAGCTGCTGCCAATCCTCTTGAAGCACGAGCCGCTGGAATTGCTCAGCATCAAATACAGTCGAAGCCTGTACAAGTTTCTCCGCTAATTCTTGAATAAATAATTCATGGTACACATGTTTTAATGGTTCGATCGTGTCCGCCTCCCACATCTCAATATCATTATTTTACCCCAATCTGAAGAAAGTGGTATCACAACAAGCAAAAACAGCCCAATTCCAAAGAACCAGGCTGTTGTTCGCTATATAAACATATTAATGATCATAATAAATGCAATAGCACTAACGGAAATGATCGTCTCCATAGCCGTCCATGTCAAAAACGTCTCTTTAATGGTCATACCAAAATACTCCTTGATCAGCCAAAAACCAGAGTCATTGACGTGAGATAAAATTAACGAACCCGCTCCTGTGGCTAACACAAGCAGCTCTCTGCTCACATCCGGCATAGTTGCAGCAATTGGGGCTACAATACCTGCTGCCGTCATCATAGAGACCGTCGCAGATCCTGTTGCTACACGAATCACCGCAGCAATTAGCCAGCTTAGCAAAATCGGTGAAATCGGCGAGTGTTTGGCTACATCTGCAATATAATCACCAACGCCCGAATCAATGAGCACATTATTGAAAGCCCCGCCTGCTCCAATGACAAGCAAAATGGAAGCGATTGGTCCTAAGCACTCGTTGCTAAATGAAAGCACTCGGTCACGGCTCATTCCTTGCATAAAGCCAAGACTGAAGAAAGAATACACCGTTGCAATCAGCAGTGCTGTAATTGGATCCCCGATGTACTTGAATACCTGGAACCACATATTGTCCTCTGGTAAGATAATGTCCGCCAATGTGGCAAGAAGCATCAGAATCACCGGCACCAATATGGTAAACATCGTATTCGCAAAGCCGGGGAGCCTTCGATCTTCATTTCGTTCAGTGAATTGCTTCCTCAGCATCTCCGGAACTGGTTTATGTATCCGTTTTCCAATCCACTTACCATACAGCGGTCCAGCAATAATCGCTGTCGGCAATCCGACAATTATAGAAAAGAAAATGGTTTTCCCCACGTTGGCATGATAGATGCCAACGGCTGCCATTGCCGCTGGATGAGGCGGCACTAGTCCATGCACGACAGACAAGCCAGCAATTAACGAGAGCCCAATTGTCACGAGCGAGATGCCTGTTTCAATGGCAATTGTAAAAAGTAAAGGAATGAGAAGAACGAAACCGACCTGGAAAAAGACAGGTATCCCCACGATAAAGGCAACAAACATCATTGCCCAATGCACATTTTTCGTCCCAAACCGGCCGATTAAAGTTTGAGCTATCCGCTCTGCTCCCCCTGATTCAGCCATCATTTTCCCAAGCATTGTACCAAGCGCTAGAACAATGGCCAGCAATGATAACGTATTGCCTAATCCCGTTTTAATCGATTGAATGATTTCCTGCAAATCCATTCCAGTAGCAAAGCCCACTAGCATAGAAGTAATAATTAAACTCACAAATGGATTCAGCTTAGCGATTGTAATGAGAATGAGTAAAAGGACAATCGCCGCAATCACGATGAATAAAAGCATGTTCTCCCACCTTTTCCCTGATGTTTAACGATTTTGTTTTAATTGCAGCGCACTAATGACATCAAATTCATCCTTCAGTTTATCGTAGAGACGCTCATATAAATAAAACAGCTCTATGTAAGTTTCATTGTTCTTCATATTAGGTTCATGACGGGCAGAGATTCGAATCCACTCTTGAACCTCTTCTATCTCTTCCATATGACCTAAACTATGAAGTGCGAGGACAGCCGCCCCAAGTGCTGACGCTTCATAACTTTCTGGAACAAGTACTTCTCTGCCCATCGTATCCGCTAAAATTTGCCGCCACAGCGGAGATCGTGCAAATCCGCCCGAAGCTCTGACATCCTTTGCAGAACCGGTTAAATCTCTTAAGGCAACACCGATCGAGAAAACACTCATAATGACGCCTTCTAACACAGCTCTAATAAAATGCTCCCGCTTATGCTGGAGACCGATCCCAAAGAAGGTGCCTCTCGCATTTGGATTCCAATAAGGTGCACGCTCACCCGATAAAAATGGCAGAAACAGCAGTCCCTCTGAGCCTGCTGGAATCTTTTCCGCAATATCCATCATTAAATCGTAAGGGTCCACACCAAGGCGCTTTGCTACCTCCACCTCTGAAGATCCAAATTCATCCTTCAGCCATCTCAGCATGATCCCGCCATTATTGGTCGGTCCTCCCACAACCCAATGTTTATCTGTCAGCGCATAGCAGAACGTTCTTGATTGCTCATCTGTGATTGGTTTGTCTACAACCGTACGGACCGCACCGCTTGTCCCAATCGTAACAGCCACCTCTCCTTTTCCAATCGCGCCAACACCTAAATTCGCTAGAACGCCATCATTCGCACCAATCACAAATGGTGTATCTTCTTTAATGCCCATGCGCAGTGCAATCTCAGGCTGAAGTCCTCTCAGCTGATACGTCGTTGGGACAAGTTCAGACAGTTGACTGGCTTCAATTCCAGCAATACGAAGCGCCTGTTCATCCCATTGAAGCGTTTCCAAATGGAACAGACCTGTTGCTGAAGCGATTGAATAATCGACGACATACTGACCGAAGAAATGATAAAGAATATATTCTTTGATAGAAATAAATTTCGCTGCCTTCTTGAAGAGATCAGGTGTCATTTCCTTGATCCAACGTATTTTTGAAAGCGGTGACATTGGATGGATCGGTGTACCTGTCCTTTTATAAATGTGGAAGCCATCCATATCTGATAAGATTCGTTTCGCTTGTTCTGCACTTCTGTTATCTGCCCAAATGATACTGTTCGTTAACGCCTTGCCATCCTCATCCATCACAATTAAGGAATGCATCGCAGTACTAATCCCGATGCCGATGAGATTTGCTACATCAAATGCTGCTGTCGTCAATGCACCTCTTACACTCGCAATGACGGCTTCTAATATCTTTTCAGGGTCCTGCTCAACCCATGCTGGCTGGGGCTGAATGAGATCATAAGGTACTGAATGCTTCGTTATTACTTTCCCCTGTGGTCCAAACAGAACCGCCTTTGTACTTGTTGTTCCAATATCCAAACCAATTACCGCCTGGTTTCCCTTCATCTGTATCACGCCCAATCATTGATTTGAAATCACATATGTAGTTTTTGATATACCTGTAAATCCCATTATAAAAATATTTTTTTCGACATTCAACGACCGTAAAGAAAATTATTTTCATCCAAAAGCTCACAATCGTTACCATGGCAGCATTTTTCATCATCAGAAAAATTTATTTTTGGAATCATTACATCCTTTTTTGTGATATGGTTTCTCGCATTTGCTTTAAATTTGTTATTGTTTCCTGCTGCCTTAAGTGAGCAAGTGCAAAATATAGAACGTCAATGACAGTCAGCTGAGCAAGTCTTGCAGACATCGCTTCTGTTCGAAAAGCCGTTTCTTGCGTCGCTGTATACAACGTGACATCTGCAAGCTGACTCAATGGAGAGCGCTGATAGCTTGTAATGCCGATGGTTTTGGCTCCTTTTCCATTTGCTGTTTTCATCGCATCGAGTAAATCTTTATTACGTCCAGAATGAGATATACCGATCACTGTACTGTGCTGGTCAAGGAGACCAGCAGACATCGCTTGAAAGTGAGAATCTGTGTGAACAATACAGTTGATACCTGTCCTCATAAATTTATGAAAAGCGTCTGTTGCAATGAGTCCAGACCCACCACTCCCATAAAACTCTAAGCGTTTCGCTTCATGTATGATTTGTATGGCCTTTTCTACATCCTCTGGATTCAACAATTGAAAGCTATCCTTTAAAGCGGATATATTCGCCTGAAAAACCTTTTGCATAAAAATCGCTGTATCATCATCAAGACTCATTTCTTCATCTACATAATTAGGCTTTGTTTGGTCTATTTCCTGGGCAATAGCAATCTTCAAATCTTGAAAGCCCTCAAATCCAAGCCTTTTACAAAGACGAAAAATCGTTGCCTCTGAGCTCGCTGTCTTTTTCGCAAGTTCTACAATAGACAAATGGATGATGTCGCGGGGCTCACTCGTAATATGTTCTGCAATTCCTTTCAGCTTTGGCGGCAATCCCCTGCTTGCTGCTCGTATTTTTTCAATACTACTTAAACTAACAGAAGCCAAATGACTTCACTCCTCCCTTATTGATGTGAACGCATACATTTCCTCATGTTCCCATCTTATAAAAAAGAAGCCTGTTTGCACAGACTTCTCTTTTTATGAATTCATCGTTTTGATCAATAAATCAAAAAAGATTTACTCAAAATTTTATAATATACACTTTTAGCTCAACAATCTACCACATTATTTTCAACTTCATTTTCTATATTTCTTTCCAAAAATCTTAAGCATTTTACCCTTATTTCTTCTAAACTATCACTTAATTCATGTGGTATTAAACTTTCTACATCTTCAAGTTCTGTTCCCAAATGAAGTATATTTATCAGTTCTTCATTTATCCCTTTCTTTTTTAAAACATCGATTGTTCGTGGACTGAACATGAGCTTTTCCGCTTCTTCTATAGTGATTAAACCTTCTTTTAGCGATATGATTATACCAATGATATTTATAACAATAATCCTATCTAAATCTTCATGTGAAGAATATCTTAGTTCTATTTTATTCATAAATCATTTCACAGTCCAACCTTTTCACATCATACACCAAACCAGATTTACTTTGAAAATAATGCACAGAAACCTTTTTTCCGTCTTTATATCCATCTTTATATACTTTTTTCCAAGTCCCTCCTTCAATCTGTTTTAACTCCGATAACAATTTTTTATTATTTACTGTAACTTTTTTAGTCTACAAAAATAGTACGGATGACAAGACCCCATACAGCATCGGCTCCTTTATAACCAATTTGTACACTTTTGTCTTTTGAAGAAGCCTCTCGATTAATATGGAATGTTACAGACGGTGAGAATAACGATACAATTAAAGTAAAAATAATTAGAAAAGGAAAATGATATATTTGAATGACATAACAAAATATTCACTATAATCTAATCATATAGCGCAAGGAAAACTTCACCTAACCTTCCGATATATAAGTGTCTTTTAAACTCATTTTTTTATAAACCTTATCTGTATGATTCTTCTGAATCTTTTCCCCGTCTCACTCGTATATACTAAAAGAGTGATTGATTTGAAAGGAGATCTGTTTGTGGGATATATTTTGTTATTTTCGGTTGTGATCGGTCTTGTCTTGACCCTTTTGCTCACACCGCTCAGATTGATCGTTAGAAAGAAAGGAACAGAACAGCAGGTTCCGCTTATGTGGATTGCAGGCCTTGCTTTGCTGTTCATGGTCGGTATTTTTGTTTTCTATTACATCTCCAATTTAGATCGCAACCCTTCATCCCTATGGTTGATTGGACTTGTTGTGACAGCAGCAGGTGCCTTTTTGTCAGTTGGATTGGAGCGTAAGATCAAAGGCGTGCTGTTTCTTATTCTATTACTGCTCGGTGTTTATATGGCGACAGCTTTTCTATTCAATGCGAATGAGAAATTTGATGTCTCTAAAATGGAACAAAAAGTGGAAATCAAAGCGTTTGATGAGACGGAAACACCTGCAAGTGTACCGCCTCAATTCGCTCGGAACAAAATGAAGAAATCGTTTGGACAGGTTCCGAACACAAGCTACTATGAGCTTGGCAGCCTGCAAATCCAGAAGGTCAACGGTGAGTATGTGTACATCGCCCCAGTGGAATTCTCGGACTTCTTTAAATGGATTCGTTCGGGCAGTACGCCGGGTTACTTTACACTAAGTGCGACCGACTCATCTGCTAATCCAAAGTTTGTAAAAACAGAGATGGTTTATACGCCTTCCTCTTATTTCAACAAAGAAATTGAGCGGCATATCCGGCTTCAGTACCCTGATTTGATTTTCTACGGCGACACCCAGCTGGAAATCAATGATGATGGTAAGCCTTATTACATTCGCACGTATGGCGATTTTATCTCTGCCCGAAACGGCTTTAAAGCTTCCGGCGTAGTCGTTGTTGATGCCAAAACAGGCGCAACGAAGAAATATGCTCTAGATCAAGTACCTGCTTTTATTGATGGTGCTGTTTCACCAGAATCGGTCAGTCTGCAAAACAGTTATTTCGGAAACTATATTCACGGGTTCTGGAACAGTATGTTTGGAAAATCAGATGTGAAGCTGCCTTCAGATGAAGGAACAGAAGCCAATGTAAGTCCAGTGTTTGATTCAAAAGGAGATATGTATTACTTCACAGATTTCACAAGTCCGAAAGAGGGCGTTGATTCGATGCTTGGGTATGCCCTGACAAATGCCCGGACAGGAAAAGCGACTTACTATACCGGTAATCTTGAAGAGTCCTACATGGATTCTCAAGGTGCTCTGCAAATTATTGAAAAACGATTCATCGAGAAGAAATGGAAAGGGCGCATGCCCATTCTCTATAATTTCTATGGAGAAGCCAGCTGGCTCACACCGGTTCTCGATTCAAATGGATTCCTGCAAAACTACTTTATCGTTTCTGCAGCCAATCCTGAAATCGCTGCGTACGCTTCAACACCAAACGAAGCATTGAGAGCCTATAAGACAGCTCTTCAAAAAGGCGGCGGCACCGTCAACAGTTCATCTAAGCAGGAAAAGAAAGAAGCTACAGGAAAAGTCAAACGAGTCTATAAAGAAAAGACCGGTGATTATACAACCGTCACCTTCCTGCTAGACGATGGGAAAAGCTACACCATGTCATCTGAAAAAGAACCTCTTGTCATTTATTTAAAAGAAGGCGATCAGGTCACCATGAAATACACAGATACAGGTGAAATCTTCCTTCCAGTTGATGAAATCAAAATCAAAGGATTATAAAAAAAGACGTTTCTCCTACTGAGGAGAAGCGTCTTTTCTCTCTTTCCTTAACAATTCAACGAGCAATTCTTTATTTTTATTTCCCCCTGTCATTGGTGACTCGACATAGGAGAATTTTCGTTTGAAATCCATTCCTCTCACAGAAATGACAGCCAATTCACCGCCAATGCTGCCTCGCTGGAGGACATATTTAGATAAAACGGAAAGCCCCATTCCGTGGATCACAGCTTCTTTAATCGCTTGATTGCTGCTAAATGTCACAAAGGTCCGTGCTTTCAGTCCATTTGATTTCAGGACGTGCTGTAAGTATTCTCCGGTACCTGATCCCTCTTCTCTTGTGATCCATGTTTCGTTTTGCAATTGATCAATCGTGACATCCTTTTTCTTAGCAAAGGGGTGATCTAATGGCGCCACGATATAGAGCTCGTCTTCTAGAAAAGTTTCGACAGTTAGTTCTTTGTCATTGGTCTGTCCTTCGATCAAACCGATGTCGACATGGAATAAGCGGACATGTCTGGCGATCGCCTCTGTGTTATCAATGACCACCTCAATATCAACATGCGGATAGAGCTGATGAAACTCTGCCAATATTTGCGGCAGCACGTACTCTCCAATGGTGAAACTCGCCCCGATTGTCAGCTTCCCTCTTGCCAGATGATGATGCTCATAAATATCCTGCTTCGCCTGTTCATATAAACGAATGATTTGTTTTGATCGATGGTACAGCATATCCCCAGTTGGTGTAACCGTTAATTGCTTTGGCGAACGATTCAGCAGAACGGTCTGGAATTCCTGCTCCAAGTTCTTAATATGAAGACTGACACTCGGCTGAGAAATCCGCAGCTTTTGGGCTGCTTTTGTAAAGTTTTTCTCTTCCACAACTGTCACAAATGTCTTCAGTGCATCGTAATACATCGGTCCCTCTCCTATCAGAAATCTTAATCCAAAACCTTTCATATATATATCTTACTAATTCCTTCCCAGTGCGTAAAGAAGCGCTTAACTGAAAACAATTTAATAAAAATATTTACTAATTTTTTTAAAGACTCTATACTAGGAGGAGATATTTTCTATAGGAGGTGCTGATTTGGCAGCTAAAATAAAGGACATTGCTGAAAAAGCTGGATTATCCATTGCGACTGTATCTCGTGTACTAAACCAAGATCCCAACCTATCTGTCACGGATCAAACACGCGAAAAAGTATACGCCGCCGCAGAAGCTTTGTCCTATCAAAAGAAAACATTCAAACATTCATTAAAAAAAATCGCCTTTCTCTATTGGATGACCGAAAAGGAAGAGCTTGAAGATATTTATTTTAAATCCATTCGACTGGGCATTGAGGAACTGACCAATACTCGGAGTTTAAATGTCACCGCTTACAATCCATCTGATGGGCTTCATTCCATTGATCCTTCTACAGAAGGGATCATCGCCATCGGCCGATTTAAAACGTCAGAGCTTGATCAATTATATGCAATCACCCAGCATATCGTTTTTATTGATACGTCACCGGATGAAGACCGTTTTGATTCTGTAAAGCCAAACCTGAAACGAATTGTTGAAAAGATCATCGATTCTTTTATTGAAAAAGAGCACACATCTATTGGATTCATTGGCGGCACAGACCTTGATCTGAATACGAATGTACATATTCCAGATATTCGCGAAACGACTTTCCGTGAATATCTGATGGCTCACAATGTCCTTGATGAGCGATTGGTCTATGTCGGTCACCATTTCTCAGTAGATGAAGGCTATTCGCTGATGATGAAGGCAATTGATGAGCTTGGTGATGACCTGCCCACCGCTTTTTGTGTCGCTAGTGATCCTCTTGCCATCGGCTGCTTACAAGCATTAAACGAGCGCGGATTTTCTCTGCCGAACCGCGTGAGCGTCTTTAGTATCAACGATATTCATGTGTCTCAATATGTGTCACCACCGCTCACCACGTATCATATCCACACGTCTTTACTTTGTGAAACAGCTGTCGATTTACTGTTAGAAAGACTTGTGGACGGCAGAACATTACCTAAAACTGTTCTGATTGCTTCAGAACCTGTCTTTCGAAAAAGTACGATATAAACAACTAGAAGCCCCGTCCAATGTGGAGGGCTTCTTTTCTCTCTATATGAGTAAAAAATTTTACTTAATAAATTTAATGAAATATGTTTACTTTTTTTACTTAAGTTGATATTCTCACATTAAGAAAGCGTTTTCTTATTATCTGTAAAAATAGAACGAGAGGGGATTACCAATGAAAAAGGGAAAATGGGCGACATTATTAGCAGTCGTTGGTACTGCTGTGCTTCTGCTTTCAGCTTGCGGACCGGGAGATGACAATTCAAGCGGTACACAGCCGGCATCTACAGGTACAAAGACCTTGCTAGTGTGGGAGGATGTCAAAAAGTCTGATGGGCTTCAAGACGCTGTAAAAGAATTCGAAAAACAAAATGATGTGAAAATCAAAGTGGTCGAAAAAGCTTATGCCGACCAAGTTGAAGCTCTCCGTCTAGATGGTGCAGCCGGGACAGGTCCAGACGTCATCACGATGCCTCACGATCAAATTGGATCAGCTGTCACTGAGGGGCTATTACAGGAAATCAAGCCAGATCAAAAAGTGATTGACTCCTTCACAGACGAATCCATTCAATCACAAACGGTAAACGGCAAGCTGTATGGCCTTCCTAAATCCGTTGAAACGACGGTGCTTTTCTATAACAAAGATCTTGTCAAAAAGGCACCAACGACACTTGATGGCTGGTATGATCTTTCGAAAAAGCTGACAAAAGACGGGAAATACGGTTTTGTTGCGAAATGGGATGAAATTTACTATGCACAAAGTGTGTTAGGCGGATCAGGGGGCTATATTTTCAAGCAGAAAAGCGACGGCTCTTATGATGTCAATGATATTGGTCTGAACAACGATGGCGCCATCCAAGGCGGAGAATACATTCAAAAATTCTTTAGCGAAGGGCTTTTCCCGAAAGGCATCATTGGTGAACAAGGAATCAATGTCCTCAACTCCTTATTCACAGAGAAAAAGGCGGCAGCTGTCATTTCTGGTCCATGGTCATTTGGTCCATATAAAGAGGCGGGTATTGACTATGGCGTGGCCGAGCTGCCAACACTCCCTAACGGAAAACATATGAGCTCATTCTTAGGTGTAAAGAGCTACAACGTCTCCTCTTATTCTAAAAATAAAGAACTTGCTGAGAAATTTGTTGAGTTTATCACGAACGAAAAAAATTCGAAGAAGCGCTTTGAATTGACAGAGGAAATTCCACCAGTGAAAAAACTGATGAAAGATCCAATCATTACGGAAAACGCTAATGCGGATGCTGTTTCAAAACAAACGAAATATGCCACGCTGACACCGAACAATCCTGAAATGGCAGAGGTATGGAAGCCGATTGACAGCGCATTAGGGCTGATTGCAACTGGGCGTACAGATGTGAAAAAGGCATTTGATGATGCGGTCAATCAAATCGACTCTCAAATTAAAGCAAATCACTCCAAATAACCATCAAATGCGGGTAGTCTATCAAGCTGCCCGTAGTTGATCTAATTTCATATGAAGTAGGTGTTAGACTTGACGGGTAACCTTGAACTAGACCGCACACACACAGTGGAATCAAAGACACACCGGAGACGGGCGCTAATGTTCTCCTTTATACCCGGGATGGGGCAGATATACAACAAACAATACGGCAAAGGGGCACTCTTTTTCCTGTTTGGCGTCTCTTTTTTGATTGTATTTTATGATTTATTCAATATTGGCTTCTGGGGGCTGTTCACACTTGGGACGATGCTGCCTCGTGACAACTCTGTTTTTCTTTTAGCAAAGGGGATTATTGCGCTGTTAACAGCTGGTTTTGGTATCGGCTTTTATGTACTCATGATGCGTGATGCTTTTATGAATGGAAAGAAACGGGATCAAGGGGTTCCGCTTCATTCCATCCGTGCTCAATATCATCAGCTCATCGATCAAGGCTTCCCTTACTTAATGAGCACTCCTGCTTTCTTTTTACTTCTATTTTCTGTTGTCTTTCCTATTATGTTCAGCTTTGCGCTAGCCTTTACGAACTACGATTTATACCACTCGCCTCCTGCCAACCTGATCGACTGGGTAGGAATCAAGAACTTTCAAAATATCTTTTCCATTGATATTTGGAGAGACACCTTCATTGATGTACTTGGCTGGACCGTCGTATGGACTTTGGCTGCGTCGACCCTTCAATGTGCCATCGGCATCTTTTTAGCGGTTCTGCTCAATCAGAAGGATTTAAAGGGAAAACGGTTTTTTAGAACCATTTTGATTCTCCCTTGGGCTGTTCCGGGCTTTGTGACCATTTTGGTGTTTGCTGGACTGTTCAATGATACCTTTGGTGCCATTAACAATACACTTTTTGCATCGATAGGGATTGATCCAAAACCATGGCTGACAGATCCATTTTGGAGCAAAATTGCCCTCATTGCGATGCAGACTTGGCTTGGATTTCCTTTTGTTTTCATTATGACAACAGGCGTTTTGCAGGCGATTCCCGAGGATTTATATGAGGCTGCGACCATCGATGGAGCCAATTTTTTTCAGAAATTCCGGTCCATCACGTTACCGCTTGTTCTCTATTCCATTGCACCCATCCTTATCACACAATATACGTTTAACTTTAACAACTTTAATATTATCTACTTATTTAATGGCGGGGGACCGCCTGTTGCGGGGTCAACCGCTGGAGGAACGGACATCTTGGTTTCTTGGATTTATAAACTTACGATGCAGTCTTCTCAATATGCGCTCGCTGCGGCTGTCACGATTTTACTTTCAATCTTTGTCATCGCCATTGCACTCTGGCAGTTTAAGAGAACGAATTCATTCAAAGAGGAGGACATGATGTGATATGGGATCAAAACAAAACAAGCTCATTCGCCTGAGCATTACTTATTTTATCCTTTTCATTGCCTCCATTTGTATTCTATATCCACTGCTTTGGACAATCGGTGCTTCCTTTAATCCTGGAAACAGCCTCATGAGTACAAGTATGTTTCCGATGAATCCAACGTTCAGCCACTTTACCGAGCTCTTCTTCGGTCAGGGGGCACTTTATGCAAAATGGTATTGGAATTCAATGAAGATCAGTATTGCGACTATGCTCTTAACGTTAATTCTTGTCAGTTTTACAGGCTATGCCTTTTCCAGATTCCGTTTCAAAGGACGGAAAAATGGGCTGATGCTCTTTTTGCTGCTGCAAATGATTCCGCAATTTTCAGCGCTGATTGCGATTTTTGTTTTGGCTCAAATGCTTGGACTGATTAACAGCCACCTTGCACTGATTTTGATTTATGCAGGCGGGCAAATTCCGATGAATACGTATTTAATGAAAGGCTATCTTGATGCGATTCCGAAGGATCTCGATGAATCAGCCAGAATGGACGGCGCAGGGCATTTCCGGATTTTCATCCAAATTATTATGCCGCTTGCTAAGCCGATTTTGGCGGTTGTCGCCATCAACTCTTTTACAGGACCACTGGGTGATTTCATCATCTCCAGTGTCATTGTCCGCTCACCCGAAATGTATACGCTCCCGATCGGTCTGTACAATCTTGTGTCAGACAAAATGGGGGCCAGCTACACGACCTTTGCAGCCGGGGCTTTACTCATTGCGATTCCAGTCGCTTTATTGTTTCTTGTTTTACAAAAACAATTTGTATCCGGCCTCACACAAGGCGGGACAAAAGGATAAGGGGAGATTTGATGAAAAAGTGGATGCTCGTCACGGTTGCCGTTTTCTTTTTTATGGGGTTAGGTATTTTGCCTGAAGCAAAAGCCGATACGATTTCTGTTCAGCCGATCAATGGACTGCAAGGTGATTTCATCAAAGGAGCCGATATCTCTATGCTTGCAGAAGTAGAGAGAAGCGGCGGCAGATACTTCGACCAGAACGGAAAACAGGTGGACCCGCTCAAGCTATTAAAGGAAAAAGGCGTCAACTATGTGCGCATTAGACTGTGGAACCATCCATACGACAACCAAGGCCGTGCCTATAACGGCGGGACAAATGATTTAAACACAGCCATCGCTCTATCGAAACGTGCAAAAGCACAAAATATGAAAGTGCTGCTTGATTTTCACTACAGTGATTTCTGGACTGATCCTGGTAAACAGTTCAAACCGAAAGCTTGGGCATCTCTTTCACAAAGCGATTTAGAAAAAGCGGTCGGCACTTACACAGGGGATGTACTCAAAGCGATGAGAGCACAAAATGCCCTTCCGAACATGGTTCAGGTTGGGAATGAACTGAACTCAGGCATGCTGTGGCCAAATGGAAAGAGCTGGGGTGAAGGCGGCGGGGAATTTGACCGGCTCGCCGCTTTGCTAAAGGCTGGCACAAATGCTGTCCGCTCTGTCGATTCTAACATCAAAATCATGCTTCACCTTGCACACGGAGGGGACAATGGTGCGTCCCGCTGGTGGTTTGATGAAATCACAAAACGAGGCATCTCATTCGATACGATCGGTCTATCTTATTACCCGTATTGGGACGGTGGATTTAATGGTCTGACGTCTAATATGAATGATATTAGTGCCCGCTATCACAAAGACGTGATTGTTGTGGAAACCGCCTATGGGTTTACGACAGCAAATGGCGACAACCTAGAGAATTCATTTAATCAAGACTCTGTCAAAACAGCCGGCTACCCGGCTTCACCTCAAGGTCAGGCATCTTTTATACGAGATCTATCAGAGAAAATTTCACAAGTAAAAAACAATTGCGGAAAAGGGTTCTTTTATTGGGAGCCGCTTTGGATTCCAGCGAAAGGCGCTCCGTGGTCTAGTCAATACGGGCTGGCTTATATCCAAACAACCGGTACAGTCGGAAATGCTTGGGAAAATCAAGCGATGTTTGATTTCAACGGAAAAGCACTGCCTTCTCTTGATGTATTTAAACAAATGACACCGTAATTAAAAGGATAGGACGTGACAAAATGGGAAAGCGTTACCCACTCGTTCACCCAAATGTGAAAGGCTTTTTGCATGGTGGCGATTATAATCCAGATCAATGGCTCCATATGCCGGAGATCATTGACGAAGATTTTCGATTAATGAAGCTTGCACACTGTCAAACATTCTCCATCAACATTTTCGCATGGAGTAAGCTAGAGCCAAAAGAAGGGCAGTATGATTTTGCATGGCTGGATGACATCATGGACCGCTTGGCAGCTCAGGGGGCTCACGCCATTCTCGCAACGCCAAGCGGGGCAAGACCTGCTTGGCTGTCACAAGCATATCCAGAGGTATTGCGCGTCGAAGCGAACCGTCAGCGTAATTTACATGGACTGCGCCATAATCATTGCTTCACCTCTCCGGTTTATCGAGAAAAAACGAATACACTCAACCGGCTGCTGGCTGAACGCTACAAGGATCATCCAGCACTGATTATGTGGCACATTTCGAATGAGTACGGCGGCGAATGTCATTGTGATCTTTGCCAGGAAGCATTTCGGGACTATTTGAAAGACAAATACAATCATGACCTTGAAGTTTTGAATCAAGCATGGTGGACGGGTTTTTGGAGCCACACGTATAGTGACTGGTCACAAATCGAATCACCTGCACCGCACGGGGAGCACATGATTCACGGGATGAACCTAGACTGGAAACGCTTTGTCACAGCGCAAACGATCAATTTTTATCAAAATGAAATTGAACCGCTGCGGGAATTGACGCCTCATATCCCAGTGACCACCAACTTTATGGGCGACTACCCGCATATGCGCCCATTCCTTGGGCTGGATTATCATCAATTTGCAAAAGAGGTCGACGTGATTTCATGGGATAGCTATCCAGCATGGCATAGCGGCAGGGAAACAACCTCCGAATTAGCGTCAAACGTCGCCTTCGTTCACGATTTATATCGTTCATTAAAGGACGGTCAGCCATTTCTCGTTATGGAGAGTACACCGAGCCTTGTGAACTGGCATGAAGTGAATAAGGTCAAACACAAAGGAATGGCACACCTTTCTGCCATACAGGCGATTGCCCACGGATCAGACTCCGTGCTTTACTTCCAGTGGCGCCAAGGCCGAGGTGCCTCCGAGAAATTCCATGGCGCCGTAGTCGATCATTCCGGGCACGAACATACGCGCGTGTTTCAAGAAGTCGCTGATCTAGGGAAACAATTGGAGCAGCTGCAGCCCATTGCGGGCACGTCCGTACAACCAGAAGTCGCCATCATATACGATTGGGAAAACCACTGGGCCATTGATGATGCACAAGGCTTAAATAATACAAACAAACGCTATGTAGAGGCTTGTCAAACTCACTATCGAAGCTTTTGGAAAAAAGGCATCCCTGTTGACATTGTCGGCATGGAAAAGGATTTCTCATCCTATCGTGTGCTGGTTGCTCCAATGCTCTACATGATCAAACCAGGCGTCGCAGAAAAAATCGAAGCCTTTGTCAAAAAGGGCGGTATTTTTATCGCGACATATTGGAGCGGCATGGTCGACGAAAATGACCTATGTTTCCTCGGTGGTTTCCCCGGCCCTCTCCGTCATGTACTTGGCATATGGGCTGAGGAAATCAACACATTGATGCCAGATGAACATGTGTTAATAACCACAGGGAATGGACGCACCTACCATGTCGGGCAATATTGCGAATCCATTCATCCTGAAACGGCCTCTGTGTTAGGGCATTTTGAGAATGGCTGCTACGAAGGACAGCCAGCCCTTACTGTCCATCCTTTTGGAGATGGAAAAGCATACTATATGGCTTCCGAAAATGAGCAGATTTTTTATGATGAGTTCTACGAGGATCTCATCGCAGGAATGGGTATACAGCCCGTCCTATCATCTGTGATTCCAGAGGGAGTTAGTGTACAAAAACGAACAGATGGCACGCAAGACTATGTATTTATGATGAATTTTACAGAAGAGCAGCAGAACATATCACTAGATTCAGCGGAAAGCTATGAAAATATGCTGTCTGAAGAGCAGGTGCCAGACCAGCTTCAGCTTGACCCTTACGAGTACGTCATCTTGAAAAAATAATTTGAAAGAAGCGTTCATTCATTGGACGCTTCTTTTATTTTAACGATTCCAAATACCTATATAAATATATTTGCTTGTAGAAATGCCCTTGAATCGTTATATTTTATCTAAATTTTTTGACATGTTTGATACCGCGCCGTGAATGGATTCACCATCCTTTTTTACCATTGTATAGGTATGAAAGCGGTTGCCTAATACTCATATTTTTGATACCCTTTTTTTCAATGCAGATATGGGACTGCATTGTCATAAAAAGAGCAAGAAAATGTAAACGGTTTATTGTAGGGGGAGGGACTTATGTTAACGTTTGTTGGATTATTGATTATTTTAACGATTGTTGTATTGCTGATTTGGGGGAAAGCAAGTCCAATTGTTGCCATGGTCATGGTGCCTTTAATCGGGGCATTCATCGCAGGATTTGGAATCAATGACATTCAATCTTTCTTTGAAGAGGGGATTATCAAAGTACTGCCAGTGGCGACCATGTTCATCTTCGCCATTTTATTTTTTGGTATTTTACAAGATACAGGGTTCTTTGAACCTGTAATAAAAACACTGATTAAACTGACAAAGGGAAATGTTGTCACGGTTGCGATGGGAACAGCTCTAATAGGAGTCATCGCTCATTTAGACGGAGCAGGAGCGACTACATTTTTATTAACTGTACCTGCACTGCTTCCACTTTATAAAAAATTACATATGAGTCCGTACTTATTGCTGTTATTGATCGGGACAAGTGCCGGCTTAACGAATATGGTGCCGTGGGCTGGCCCCACAGGACGGGCAGCGAGTGTCCTTAATATGGACCCATCTGAACTTTGGGTGCCGCTCATTCCCATTCAGCTCATTGGGGTCGTTCTCGTATTAGGAATGGCATTTATTTTAGGAAAAAGAGAAGAAAAACGCATTCGGGTCAAAATCGCCGCAAATGAAATCGCTGCTGTTCAATTAGAAGGCGCAGATTGGGACCGGGCTATTCAATCCATTAGCGAGACAGGTGATGCCGCTTTAAAACGTTATCACTTGATTTGGGTGAATTTCATTCTGTTTGTAGCCGTTGTTGTCCTTCTTGTGCTCAACGTGATTCCGGCTAGTTATATGTTTATGATTGGTCTTTCTCTCGCACTATTAATTAACTATCCGAAAGTGGATGTACAAATGGAGAGAATCAAGGCGCATGCACCTAGTGCACTCATGATGGCTGCCGTTATTTTCTCCGCAGGTTCATTTTTAGGAATTCTCGAAGGAACGGGCATGCTAAAAGCTATTGCTGTGGACAGCATTCAGATTCTACCTGCTTTCCTGCTTCCATTTTTACATATCATTGTTGGGATGTTTGGGGTACCGCTGGATATGCTGACAAGCACAGACGCCTATTATTATGCTCTACTTCCAATTGTCGAATCGATTACATCTGAGGTTGGCGTGTCGGGCACTTCCGCTGCGTATGCCATGATGATTGGAAACATCATCGGAACCTTTGTCAGTCCACTCGCTCCAGCCGTTTGGCTTGCGATAGGTCTTGCGGGAGTCGATATGGGGAAACATATCCGCTACTCCTTCTTTTGGATGTGGGGATTCAGTATTATCCTTCTGTTCGTGGCGATGCTGATCGGTATCATTTAAAAAAGAAAGACATGCGTACAACGACGCATGTCTTTTTCTTTGTATTTATGAAGGATATTCACTCGTGTGAATGTCTGTTTTCGGCTTTCTAATAAGAGACATCAATCCAATGATAAACAATAGAACCATTGGAGCAAATGCAAGGCCGACTGTTCCAATCAAAAGAGTCACAGCAGACACCAAGAAAAGAATACCTGAAAGCACGGCACGGCGGTCTGTTTTCAAGAAAATCACACCGACAATCGATAGCACAGCCGCAATTGCGGAAACGACCATGAACTGAGTACCAAATGCATTAACCGAAGCCTGAAGCGTTTCAATCGGCAATGTTTCTCCTTCCTCTTGTAACACTTCATTGATTTGATCATAAAATGATGGACCTAAGGAGAGAATTAATGCTCCAAATCCAACACCAATGGCATTGAGGACAATACTAATAATCCCCATAATTTTTTCACCTTTCCGTCTAATCATGTGTAAACCTCCTAAAAAGTTAAATTAACTGCCTGTTTTCACTTCTCGCTTTTGGAAGACAATTAAGGCAATCGCCAAGAAAATAGCCCAATAGATGACTAGGACTGTTAATGAGAATCCTAGAGACATACCTTCGATAAGAGTAACCTCTTCCATAAAATATTGAGATGGATCATTTGCAAATAACAAATATTTTGCCCAATCAAAGAAGAGCATTAAAATACCTGTAATTGATCCACCCACAATATAAGCTAACACACTAATAGCGATGGAGATAGCTTCACTTCTAAATACTGTAGAAATGGCGAACGAAAGTGTTCCCAGTACGACAAACATTGCACAATGAGCAAGATAATAAAAGACCATATTTGCAAACTGCGAACGTTCAATCACTTCACCATTTTGATAGACCAAATTCACATAATCAGTGTTGAGGCCGAAGAAAATGGCACCCAATATAAATGACAAGATAAACAGTACCACAACAAGTAAAAGAGCATATAGCTGCACCGTAATATATTTAGATATTAGGATCTTTAGCCTTGATGGTGGGCGAATCAATAATAATTTAATTGTACCATGCTTGTATTCAGCCGAGACAATGGTGGAAGCAATAATGATCACAAACACACCTACAAGCTGAAGTAAATTGGCGTTTGTTTTCACATAATCCCATACACTGTCACTAAACTGATTAGCTGGCGGTAAGTTATGCTTGATTCGATAATCATTAATAGCGATCTCTTTTTCAAGGCTTCTTTTAAAGAAACCATTTTCTGTTTCTTTGAGTTCCTTCTTGTTCTCAGTATTCATCATTTCTAGTTGGTCTTTCCAAGCTCCGGATGATTGATCTTCGTCATTTGTTTTAAGTGCAAAGATCAGTGTAGCAATCATACCTAAAACAAGAAGTCCAACCATAATCCAAGTTCCAACACGATAACTGATCTTCATCCACTCGTTTTGAATGAGGCGAATCATACGTCTGCCTCCTTTTTACCTGTTAAGCTTAAGAACTTATCTTCTAAGGTTTGTTTTTCTATTTTGATTTCGTACAAATGAATGGACGCGTCACTCAAATGACGAATCAATTCCGGCATTTTCTCTTCTGGCAAGGAGAAGAATAAATACTGCTCCTCTTCTCTTACAGTCGTGCCTTCCTCAAATACACCAATGAGCTTCTGCGCTTCTTCCAGCTCACCGGATGCGACCTTCATTCGATAATTGACCAGTTCGTCTTGATTCGTCTCTGTACGCTGATCCTCAATCGCAATCAGCTTTCCTTTTTGGATAATCGCAAAACGATCACACATCAATTCCATTTCTGACATGAGGTGACTTGAAACAATAACAGCCAGCCCTTCTTCCTTTGCCAGCCTTCTCAAGTAATCTCGTATCATGCGAATTCCCTCTGGATCAAGTCCATTGGTCGGCTCATCTAATATCAGCAGTTTCGGTCTATGTATAAGAGCCTGCGCAATGCCTAAACGCTGCTTCATTCCTAATGAAAACGTACGGACACGCTTATGTTTCACGTGCTGTAAGCTGACCAGCTCTAGCAGCTCATCAATTCGCCCTTCATCCACTTTCCCATTCATTCTGGCAAAGTGAACAAGATTTTGTCTGGCTGTTAAGTGATTATACATTTCTGGGTTTTCAATAATGGCACCAACATCTTGGATGGCATGTTGATATGAGGATTGAATACTATGACCATTAATCAGAATGTCGCCAGATGTAATTGGAGAAAGACCGACCATCATGCGAATGGTTGTTGTTTTCCCTGCGCCGTTTGGTCCTAAGAAGCCAAAGACTTCGCCCGCTTGGACAGAAAAGCTCAAGTCTTGAACGATCTTTTTCCCGTGAATATGCCTAGATACATTATGCAGTTCTAAAACGTTCGTCACGTTACCTCTCCTTCTTTGTCTAAGTATCATCTATCATCTATTTCCTGATAAACACCATGATCCGTTAAAAATAGAAGAACACTTCCATATGGTACAGCAATGCCCAAAAGTTGTGAAGGGGATTAGGCAAAATTTAGCGAATCATCTGCCTTTTTTAAGGTAGGGTTAAGAAAACAGCAATTTTTTATGTGAAAAGAGGCTTGATTTTTTTAAAAAATGAACCTTTTTCAACAGGTATATATGTATGGAATTCTGTTTAAGATTATTCCTTTCACCTATAAATAAAGAAATAAAAAGAGGCCTCTTACTGACAGCCTCCTTTCGTTATTATACTTTTTTCACAAACTCTGATTTTAACTTCATTGCGCCAAAGCTAGGAATTTTACAATCAATGTTATGATCGCCTTCCACTAAACGAATGCCTTTGACCTTCGTCCCTATTTTTAAAACGGAAGAAGAACCTTTTACTTTTAAATCTTTAATGACAGAGACCGTGTCCCCGTCACTTAACAGATTTCCATTTGCATCTTTGACAACAAGCTGCTCCTCTGCCGCTTCTTCTTGTTCTAGCGACCATTCATGCGCACATTCAGGACAAACCAGCAGACTGCCATCCTCATAAGTATACGTTGAACTGCATGTAGGACAATTCGGTAGATTAGACATTTGTGTTTCCTCCAACTTTCTATTTTATTTCATACAATTTTACCACATTTCTATAGAAAGGATTGTGATAGAAAAGGAAACATTTTTCAACGTTTACTTATTTCTTCCAATTGATATAGCAGCCGCAATATTCCGAGCGGTTCTCTCTACATGAAGAGCCCCATCTCTCATCGCCTCAGAAAGAGAAGTTACACCTGGAACGATACTAAAAAGTGCATCAATTCCATGCTCATGTACAACTGCACTGTCTTTTGAGAGGGAGCCCGCAATACCGATCACAGGCAGGTTATACTGCTTTGCTGCTTTGGCTACACCAATTGGCGTTTTTCCATAAATGGTCTGCTGGTCAATCCGGCCTTCCCCAGTAATGACAAGGTCTGCCTCCTTGATGACATCATCAAAATGAACTGCCTTCAGCACAATATCAATTCCTCTTTGCAAATCGGCGTGTAAAAAGCCTAATAAACTCGCACCAAGTCCTCCTGCCGCTCCTGCCCCTGCTACACCTTCAAAAAATACATTGAACTGTTTTTCTGCTACTTGTGCAAAATGAGCTAAGTTTTTATCTAACACTTGAACCGTTTCTTTATCAGCACCCTTTTGAGGACCAAATACAGCAGATGCTCCTCTTTCACCCGTTAAAGGATTGTCCACATCACAAGCTGCCTCCAGCCGAACGGATTGCAGTCTTGGGTCAAGTCCAGATAGATCAATAGAAGCTAATTGATGAAGGGCTCCACCGCCTGGCGACAGATCCTGTCCTGCATTATCAAGAAAAGCCGCACCTAATCCTTGCATCATCCCAACGCCGCCATCATTTGTTGCACTTCCGCCAAGCCCAATGATGACATGCTTCGCTCCTTGATCCAGTGCCGCAAGCATTAATTCCCCTGTTCCTCTCGATGTCGTGAATAAGGGATTGCGTTTTTCTTGCGGAACAAGGTGTAACCCAGAGGCTGCGGCCATCTCTATGACGGCAGTCTGACCGTCCCCTAACATGCCAAAAAAGGCATCAACAGGCTCCCCAAGCGGGCCTGTGACCACTTGATTGACAATGTGCCCGCCCGTCGCATCAACTAGCGATTGAACAGTTCCCTCTCCTCCATCTGCCATTGGAAGTTTGATATATTCAGCGTTTGGCAAAATCGCATGAAATCCTCGTTCAATGGCACATGCTGTCTCATATGCAGATAAACTTTCTTTAAATGAATCTGGTGCAATCACAATTTTCATCCTAAAGCCCCTCGTTTCTTATCAAATGTCATCAGCCAAACAACTGGAAAACGCCGAATATAATGGTTGATACGACGGTTAATGTCAAACCAATTAACGATTCAAAAGGCATGAGTTTCAACCGCTCTTTGATGTCCATTTGAACACTTCCTGCTGTGGCATGGAAAAAGCTCCCGTGCGGCATATGATCTAGCACTGTTGCCCCAGCATGAATCATGGCTGCTCCTGAAAGAGCAGATACGCCAAGGCCAATTAATGTACCGCTAAATACGCCACTCGCTACCGCCGTTCCTGCTGTTGTCGAAGCGGTGGCGGCTGACATAAATATCCCTGAAGCTGGTGCAAGTAAATACGGAGGTAATCCCGATGCTTCGAGTGCTTGAATAAACACATCTTTTAAGGAAGAATTCGATACAATTCCTGCTAGTGTGCCTGTCCCCAATAACATAATCGCTACACCCGACATTTTATGAAGCCCCGACATCGCATAATCATTGAGAAACTTCCCTTTTTTCATGAAAAGAGCGCCTACAATGCCTCCGATCGGTAAGGCGATCATTGGGTCTATATTGATTTGAAAAAGCGGTCTTAAAGCCAACAATAAAATGGTGACAAGCGGACCCGCAAGTGCTTGAAAAAAAGCTGGCACTTGAACTTTGCTTTGCGCAGTTTCCTCTTCAAGAACAGGTGTCCCTTTTTTTGCAAGCTTTTTGGCTAACACATATGTAACAGCCAATCCAAACACAGCCGGGATGACACCCGCAGCCATCATTGAAGTAAGCGGTACACCAAAAGCATCAGAAGCGGCAATGGCATTCGGATTCGGTGACATGATATTCCCTGCCTTCCCGCCTCCAATCATGGCAAGTAGAATCCCCGTTTTCGACAGCTTTGCCCGTTTGGCAATGGCAAGTGCAATGGGTGCTACCGTGATAACAGCTACATCTACAAAAACGCCCACTGTTGTTAAAATCATGGTTGCCAGTGCGAGTGCTAATAACGCCCTCGCCTCTCCAAGCTTTTTCACGATAGCCTCGGCGATAGTTAAAGCTGCACCCGACTCAATCAAAACGCCAGCTAGTACACCTGCCGCCATAATTCTGAGGACAGCCGGAATCATATCCTTAGCGCCTTCCATCATGACGTTGACGGTCTGAACAATATCTACACCGCCTACCAAGCCGCCTATGAAGGCACCTGCCAGCATGCCATATGCAGGTGATACTTTTTTTAGAATAAGAACAATCGCTATCACAAGCGCCGTCACGGCTCCCAGTGTACTTACTGTCACATCTCCACTCATCCTCGATCTCCCCCAAAATGTCTTTCTCCAATTGTAAGCGTTTACTAGTGGGAATCGGGTTGTGAATCTAGATGAATTTTTTTAATTTATCCCTTCATTCCATTGTGCATATGCACAATCAAGATAGTTGACTCATCAACTGCGCCATATAAAGCTCCATCAACTGTTTCACATGACGGGGATTTTTTCCGGTCAATGCTTGAATTTTATCTAAACGATATCGCAAAGTATTCCGGTGAATAAATAAACGATCAACAATTCTTTGTAAATCACCGCCCTCTTCAATGTAAATCCTTAATGTTTGGGCGAGCTCCGCTTCCTGTGTTAATGGGTTGTAAAAGTCAGTCCATCTAATCTCCTCTTCAACAGCTCCTGCAGTGAGGAATAGCCTTTCCAACTGATAAGATTTAAAAAAATAAATACTTTCCTCCGGATGAAGAGCCTTCCCCAACCGCAAGGAATCTCTTGCGTGCTCAAAGGACAATGGCAGTCGGCTTATGTCGTCGGCGACAGTCCCTATCCCCACCAGCACCTGACCTCCTACTGCTTTTTCCATTGTTCTTTGCAGCTGCCCTGCCACATGCTTTAAACGATGATCAGGGATTGGCTGCCTTAAAAGAACCAATTCATGACGAAAGGTCATGCCAAGCAAATCATCCGCATTCTTATCGTATTGAATCGCATGCATCATTTTATGCACAGCGTCTTCCGAGGATGGAACTGGCTGAAAAACGATGACCATTCGGCGCTTATCTAAATCCATTCCCAGCCATGCAGCTCGGTTCTTTAGCTGATGATCACCAACGTCCGAATCAGAAATTAACTGATTGACAATTTCACTCTCTATTCTTTGCCGCCACTGAATTCGTTCAAGCAGAAAAGACTGCTCTAACACAAGCTCAGCTGCCATTTTCACCAGCTCGGCATGATGCCGAATGTCCTCTGGCTCACCAGTAATTCCAATCACACCAACTACTTGTTCACGAAAGCAAATAGGCAAATTGATTCCAGGTCTCACTCCTTCTAAGCGTAAGGACGCCTCATGGTCAATTTCCATACTGTTTCCGCTTGTCAGCACAAGTCGTGCACCATCATGTTTCTGACCAATCCTGTTTCGTTCACCAGAACCAATTATGACACCATCCGCATTCATCACATTGATGTTTTTATCTAAAATACGCATCGTACGTTCAACCATTTCTTGTGCCAATTCAGTGGTTAAAAATTGCATGAGGCATCTCTCCTGAAAGTGTTTTCATTCAATGTATCATAGTGTCATTGCACAATAAATGCAATATGTTTAAAAATGAGGCATTGACAAAGGTACATTGAAAAGTGTTTAATCAAATCAAGAGACCGACCGATAGTCTAGTCAAAAGAAAGGATGGTTTTATGAGAACCGTTAAACATCCTGAAGAACGTAAAAATGACATCTTAAATGCAGCAGAAGAGCTTTTTTCTACCAAAGGCTATCAGCAAACAACGATTATCGACATTCTGAGAGCTGTTGGCATTGCAAAAGGCACTTTTTATTATTACTTTTCATCCAAAGAAGAAGTGATGGATGCCATTATTGACAGGATCATCAAAGCAGATATCATCGTGGCAAAGCGTATTGCGGCTGAGCCAGACCTTCCAGTCGTCGACAAACTATTTCGTATCATCATGGCACAATCGCCTCAGCAAGGAAGCAATAAACAGGGGATGATTGAACAATTCCATCAGCCTTCTAATGCGGAGATGCACCAAAAAAGCTTAATCAAAGCGATTAAAGAACTATCACCCGTATTGGCAGACGTCATTCAGCAAGGGGTGGAAGAAGGAACATTCAAAACAAAGTTCCCGCAAGAAACGGTTGAATTCCTTCTTGCTTCTGCACAGGTCATATTTGATGAGGGCCTTTTTCAATGGACAGCCGAAGAAAGTATACGACGCGCTTTAGCTTTTATCGATATCCTCGAATCCTCATTACATGCAGAAAAGGGAAGCTTCTCCTTTCTTCTAAAGCGATTAACTGGAGAGCTGGATGAAAAGAATCAGTGATTGGTCACTTCAATACCAATCCTGCATACATTATAGACTGACGGTCGGTCTAAAAGGAGAGTGATACTCATGTCTTTGTTATCCAAAAGAGGTTCATCCCACTTTATGTACCTCGTTCTCGGACAAATTATTTCCGTTTTTGGTTCTTCCTTAATTCGGTTTGTTCTATCTTTACACGTGCTGGATATGACCCAGCGTGTTGACTTATATGCCTTACTATTCGCTTTATCCAATGTCCCACTCCTTCTTTCTCCCTTAGCAGGCGCAATCGCTGACCGGTTTAACAGAAGGAACTTGATGATTTTATTTGATGTTCTCACCGGCATCATGATTCTGGCTTTTTATTTTTGGTTATTCTCAGGAAATGATTCACTCTATATGATCGGAGCAGTCATGGTGCTTCTTGGTGTGATGAGTACGTTCTATGCTCCTGCTGTGATGTCCAGCATTCCACAGTTAGTAAAACAGGAACAATTAGAACAAGCAAACGGAATCGTCAATGGCGTGCAGGCACTTTCAGGTGTTCTCGCTCCTATTATCGGCGGGGTTCTGTACGGACTGATTGGAAGTCAATCCATCATAGGTGCCAGTGCTATCGTGTTTTTTCTATCAGCATGCATGCTTTTACGGTTAAACATATCCTTCTCACCTAGCCCGCTAACGGAAACTATGGGCAAAGTGCTCGTAAAAGATATGAAACAAGGATTTTCCTATATTGGCAGTCAGCCATTTTTAAAAAGAGCCATGCTGCTTGCTGCAATGTTAAATTTCATCCTCACGCCATTTTTTATCGTGGGTGGTCCAATCATTTTAAGGGTCACAATGAAAAGCAGTGACATCATGTATGGAATAGGCATGGGCTTGATTGAGTTCGCTGTGATCGCAGGGGCTCTGCTAGTTGGACTTGTAGCAAAGCATTGGCAGATACCTATTTTATATCGCTGGCTGATCGTCATCGCGATCATCTTGCTACCTGTCGCATTCTCAACATCCAACACAGCTCTTCAATTTGGCACTTATCCAGCTTATTTTCTCTTTCTAGCAGGATGTCTTCCAATTGCTATGCTGCTTACAATGATCTCAATCGTTGTGATTTCACATGTTCAAAAGAAAACGCCAAATAGTCAATTAGGAAAAGTGATGGCAAACCTGACAATGGTTTCTCAATGTGCTGCCCCGCTTGGTCAAATGATGTATGGATTCTTGTTCAATACGTTTTCAGCCAACATGTATGTGACGGTGCTAATAGTCAGCACTTTCATGTTTGCCCTTGCCTACTTAACAAAAAATATGCTTCAACATGAAGGAGAATCAGCCTCATGAGACTGACGTTTATAAAGAAAGACTTAACCCGCCACCGTCTCATTTCCATCGGTTTAACCATTTGTATTATGTTGACATCATTTCTCGCAACAAACGCCGCTCAAATGACAGTACAGCTGAATGGTTCCATTTCTAATCTGCTCCATTCAGCCAAGGCACCAGATTTTGTCCAAATGCATGACGGCAGCCTAAATGAAAAAGACATTGAAGCATTTTCAAACAAGCAGTCCATGGTAAAAGCACATCAAATCGTTCCAATGATTCCAATTGAACATGCAAACATCAAGTTCGGAAACAAACCCGCCAAAGCAGGTGTGATGGATCATTTATTTGTAAAACAAAATCGTCATTTTGATTTTCTTTTAAATGAACAAAATGAAAAGCTCACTGTCAATAAAGGTGAAGTGGCTATCCCTATCTATTTTCAACAAAAGTATCATCTCAAGATAGGAGAAACGTTACTGATTGGGAAAGGGTCTAATCAATTCTCTTTCCGCATCAAAGCGTTCTTGCGAGATGCACAAATGAACCCCAGTCTTGTTAGTTCGAAAAGATTCCTTCTTCATCACAAGGATTGGGACGCAATGAATCAAGTGTTTCATAAAAAGGAATATTTAATTGAATTTTTACTGCATGATGCCGTGAAGGCAGATGCCTTTCAAGCAATCTACCAGTCATCACAGCTTCCACAACAAGGTCCAGCTGTCACATTACCTTTGCTGCGTATGCTGAATGCATTGACAGATGGAATGGTGATTGCCATTCTCCTGCTTGTTTGCATGCTGCTCATCGGTATAGCCCTTCTCTCTCTCCATCTTGCTATGACGGCTTCTATAGAAGAGGACGAACGTGAAATTGGAATACTGAAGGTGCTTGGGATTCCTTTAACAAGAATCAAGCAATTATACATTGGAAAGTATGCCGTGCTTGCTTGTGTAGGGTGTATAGCAGGATATGGGTTAACGCTTATATTTGGTGATATGTTTACGGCCAATATTCAGCGATACATGGGGAATCAGCCTTCTTTTACTTCTTGGTTCATCCCGCTTTGTGTTTCTATAGTGATAGCAATGATCGTCATTTCTTGCAGCAATGCTGTCCTAAGAAAGTTTGGCCGAGTATCAGCCGCTCAAGCACTTCAAGGCGGCGCCATTTCAACGAATGATAAAAAACAAATACCCCTACATCTCAAGAAAAACAGGTTCATACCGGTCAATATTTGGCTTGGTTTAAAAGATCTGTTATCACGAAAGAAGTTGTACACAACGATTACTTGTATTATCGCGCTTTGTACATTTTTGATGCTGCTGCCTATTCAGCTATGGCACACCTTACAATCGCCGGATTTCATCACATATCTTGGCTCTGGTCAAAGTGACCTTCGAATTGATATACGACAAGGAAATCATCTAGAGGAAAATACAAATGAAATAGAATCAATGATTCGTGAAGATCCGGACATTCATACATCAGCTATATATGAAACAACTTCTCTTCAGGCAAAATCAAAGGATAATACATTAGAAACACTCTATTTAGAAACAGGTGATCTCTCAGCATTTCCTCTCACCTATTTACAAGGGCGACAGCCTTTAAAGAATAAAGAAATTGCCTTATCAGTGCTCAGTTCAGATTCACTCCAGAAAAAGGTAGGAGAAAAAATCACTCTCGTAACAAACGGGCATGAAATTCAAAAAACAGTGACTGGCATTTATCAGGATGTCACCAACGGCGGCAAAACAGCAAAAGCAATATCACAGCCATTTTCTCAATCAGCCCTTTGGAAAACCATTCAAATCCAACTAAAACAAGGAGTAGAAATTGCGGAGAAAAAGACAGTATTTGAAAAAGGGATATCTCCTGCAAAAGTGACAGATATGAAAGAATACGTTCATCAAACAATCGGCAGCACAGCCTCTTTAGTAAAAATCGTTGCATTTTTGTCTACATTAGCTGCTTTTGGAACCGCCAGTTTGATGCTATTCATGTTTCTGCACATGTTAAAAACGAAAGATTCAAGTCGAAACCACATGTTAAGAATGATTGGATTTTCTAAAAAAGATGTAACAGCACAATATATCACAAGTTTTATCGTCGTTATCTCTTTGGGCACCTTTATTGGTACGATCGCTGCCCATACGATTGGACCAGCTTTGATGAGTGTAGGTGGAGCATCCTTAGGGGCATCAAGCCTGCAGTGGCTGGCACCACAATGGGTGTCAGTTGTGTACCCAATCACACTGTTGATTGTCAGCTTAGCTTTAACCGCTTCGTTATTGAAGACGTTTTTTACTAATCAAACTACACGTCATACACTTTCATAAGGAGATGTTTCACATGGAACACTTGATTGAAACAACGCGATTGTCTTTGCAAATCGATTCTTTAAAAGGACAGAAACAAATCATTCTTAAAGATATCCATTTATCGATAAAGCCTGGGGAATTTGTGACCATTATGGGGCCTTCCGGATGCGGGAAAACTTCCTTGCTTTATCAGCTTAGCGGGATAGAGACAGCCTCAACAGGAGAGATCAAATATAAAGGCCGTTTACTATCAGAAATGACAGACAAACAGTTAACTGCTCTGCGCTTAACAGATATGGGATTTGTCTTTCAACACAGCCACTTACTAAAAAATCTTAATCTATTTGACAACATCATTGCTGCCGCTTACTTAACAAAGAAAAAGCCGAGAAAAGAAATGAATGAACGAGCTAAATATTTAATGGAAAAACTTGATATTGATCATTTAGCAGATCGATATTTGTCAGAAGTATCAGGAGGTCAGCTTCAGAGAGCCTCTATCTGTCGAGCGCTTATGAATGAACCAGACATTCTTTTCGCTGATGAACCAACAGGTGCTCTTAACTCTAATGCAACGAAGGAAGTGATGAATATATTTTCGGAAATCCATTCTGAAGGAGCAACACTACTGCTTGTCACACATGACCCAAAGGTTGCTCTTCGTTCTGAAAGAATCATGTTTATGAATGACGGAGAAATAACAGCCAGCTTACATTTAGGGAGATATGATGGCTCAACTGCCGAGAATCGAGAATTTAGATTAAATCAATGGCTGCAAAATTTAGGTTTTTAATTGGAGTAAAAACAGGCAGAAAGCTGCCTGTTCTATTTTTTCTGGCACTCAAACGAATAATCCATCGAAAAACGAGTTGTTTCTAATATGATTTTGCCGCCTACTTGTTGACAAGATTCTGTCAGCAACTCTATTTCTTTGCTATCTCTTTGACATATACAGAGTCACTAAAACGAGTAACAGCGTCGTCATGATCACTGTGATTTGCCAGTTTAAGATTTGAAATCTTTTTTTCATATCAACGTCCTTTCTAATAGACTAGTGTTTGTGATTGGCATTTATTTTTGTCTGCTTCTATCAGTTTCTATTCCAAATTTGATCTAGCATCATCATAACTGATTTTCTTTAACAGATCGACCTTCCAAATTACAAATATATTACATAAAATAACTTTATTCGGAATATATCAGTGATATTTTCGAACATAATCATAAAACCCAATGTATATATCCCTTTTTTAGACGACTAAAAAAAGATTTTAATCATTTGTAAAAACATTCAATCACCATTACAATTTCGTACATCACATGACCTTAGGTCCTTTTTATTACCTCTTGGCAATCACCTCGCAGAAATGATTATATTCTTCCAAAAATTGTGATATCGTTTTTTAGTGAAACAGGTGAAAGGATCTTAAAGAGGTGAAATTTCATGGCTATCATTTCTGCTGAACAGGTGGGGAACCGTTTAAATGATTGGCGAATTGCGATTCGCAAGCATGATGTACACAGTGCTAACGCAATGTACACAGAATTAAAGCAATTACTTCAAGAAATGGAAGAGAATCAGGAGGTCTTGACTTATTATTCATTGCTAGAAGGCAAGTATAAACTCATGTTATATGAACGGAGAGGTAAAAAACTGAATGAACAGACAGAGCTAGATTGCCCCTCTAAAACAAACGATTTAATTGAATACTATTTTTACCTATACAAAGCCCTTTACGCTTCATATAACAGGGACTATGCATCAGCCATTGGACTGTTTAAAATTGCCGAGAAAAAACTGCAAAACATTCCGGATGAAATAGAAGTAGCAGAATTTCATACGAAAATCGCAAACTTATATATGCTACTTCGTCAAAGCCTAATTTCTCTTCACTATATTCAGAATGCTATAGATATTTTCAAAAGTCATGAAGGATATGAAAGAAGACTAGCGACAGCCTTTGTCATCGCCGCTGCTAATTATATGGACATTGGCGACTTCATAAGAGCAGAAAACTACTACAAAAAAGCAATACACATCGCTGACAGTCTAAATGATCATTTTCTAACTTCACAGCTTTTTCATAATATCAGTATTCTGTATGCCGAAGCTGGAGAATCGAAAAAATGTATCGATGCCCTAGAAAAGGCTCTAAGTGATGAAAACTACCTCTCATCGTGCTATTTCCATCACTCCATGTTTATGTTAATCAAAGAGCTGCTCTCTATTGATGAAAGAACACAAGCTCTCTATTACTTCGAATTGGTCAACCAAAAACATGAATCAGAGAAATGCCCCATCTATACAGCAAAAATGAATTTGCTTTACCATCTATATTTTACTGAAGATATGGCTCAAAAAGCTCAAGCCTGTTTCGATGAAATCAGCATTCTAAAAGAATTAAAGGATGCTGAAGGTGCCTGTGAATTAAGTGCTCTAGCTGCAAAACACTTTGAGGAATTGGGTGACATTCATCAAGCCTATCTCTTTTTAAAGGAAGCCTATCACGGGAACCATCCTATACTTGACTGGAGGAATTCTAATGAAAAAAATGAGTTTATTGATCATCGCTTTAACCATCGTTGTTTTCGGACAAACAGCGTCTTTCAATTCGTTAAATGAGACGAATGCTGGTACAACAGAACGACCTATCGGAACTTAATATAAAAATTGGTCATAGCAAAGAACCACTTGCCTGATCACAAGGCAAGTGGTTCCACCATTATTTTAATTGCTGATAAGATATGAGGCGGTGTATATGTACCGCAAGATAAGTAAGTTCATCATTAGGAATGACGATACTATGCACCTGTTTAATATAATCTTTGATTTTAAAAGCAACATCCATCGCTTGAGGATACAAGTGTGCAATTTGTTCAAACAACTCATTTTCTTGATCTGAGAGTAATTTATTTGCATAAAATCTTTCTACAAAGAACTTCACATGTGTAATGAACCGACTGTAATGAATATTCTCTTGGTCCATCTTCATATTCAATGTATAGCGCACAAGATTGACAATACTCCCGATCATTTTGGCATATTTCATGCCATCTTTCGAATCAGATTCTTCACCTAATGCATTAATTAAGTGAAAGGCGATATTGGCGGCTTCTTCTTTTGGTAATTGTATGCCCAATGTATCATTGACTAACTCAAGTGCGTACTTCCCTACTTCAAATTCTTCAGTATAGTAATTTTTGATTTCCCAGTACACGCGATTCGTAATATTAATATTCTTTTTATGTCGTTCGACAGCAAAATTCAAATGATCCATTAAGGTAAAATAAACACCTGAATTTAGATTTGAATTTAACCGTTTTTCTGCATATTGGACGATGTGCTGAGTTAAATCGATAAACTCTTGAGGCATTGAATCTAACAGTTGAAGAAATTCTTTTGCTCTCATGTTATCGACTGACATAAAGACTTGGTCCGCTTTTTTCTCTTCTATCATTTGACCCGGTTTCTGTCCATAGCCAATCCCTCGGCCAAACAAAACCATCTCCTGTTGGTTCTGATCTTCAGCCAGGACCACACTCGAGTTTAAAACTTTTTTGATTTTAAACATCGTCATCACCTGTTTTCATGATTGTGGTGTTCAATCAAGCGATTCACCATTTGTCTCAATGACTTTTTGGTACCAATAAAATGAGTCTTTTCGAGATCGTTTTAAGGTTCCGTTGCCATCATCATCTTGATCTACGTGAATGAAGCCATAGCGTTTTGACATTTGTGATGTACCTGCACTAATAATATCAATTGAGCCCCAGCTCGTATATCCAAAGAGATCGACGCCTTCTTCAATCGCTTCTCTCATCTGACGGAAATGCTCTTTAAAATAGTTAATACGATAGTCGTCATGGATAGAGCCATCACTTTCAACTACATCCTTTGCACCCATTCCGTTCTCGACAATGATAAGAGGTTTTTGATAGCGATCATACAATTCGATTAAAGAAATTTTCAGACCAACCGGATCAATTTGCCAGCCCCAGTCAGTTGAAGGAAGATAAGGGTTTTTGACTCCACGAATCGTATTCCCTTCTGTCTGTTCTAATCCTTCTTGGGCTGATTCAGTTAAAGACATATAGTAGCTAAATGAGATAAAATCTACTGTGTTTTCTTTTAGAATGGTTAGATCATCTGCTTCCATATGAATATGAATATTTTTTCTCTCAAGCATACGTGTAATCAGTGGCGGATATTCGCCAAACACCTGAACATCTGCATAGAAGTAGTTTTCTAAGTTTTGTTTCAAGGCTTGTTCCACATCATTCGGATGACATGTATGCGGATACGTTGTCAATTTTGTCAGCATACACCCAACCTCGCTGCCTGGGATAATACGATGGCAATCTGCTGTTACAAGAGCAGATGCGACAAATTGATGATGAAGCGCTTGATACACCGTCTCTTCTACTTTTCCTTCTGGGCAACGATCAGGAATAATTCCTGCAGTAATGAATGAGTGGCGGTGTATACTATCAATTTCATTAAAAGTGAGCCAATATTTCACATCATGTTGATAACGTTCGAAACAAACATTGGCGAACTTCACAAAGAGATCGACCACTTTTCTTTCAACCCAGCCGTTATATTTCACACTAAGGGCTAAAGGCATTTCATAATGAGAGAGTGTCACAATCGGTTCTATGTTGAGTTTTTTCATTTCGGCAAATACACGATCATAAAATTGCAGCCCTTTTTCATTCGGTTCAGCTTCTTCTCCAGTAGGAAAGATCCGGCTCCATGCAATAGAAATGCGAAGTGTTTTAAAGCCCATTTCAGCAAATAGAGCCAAATCCTCTTTATAGTGATGATAGAAATCAACACCTCTGCGTTTTGGGTACTTTTTATCGTCTGGATCCTTTATTGCACGATCTATATTTTCAGAAGTAACAGCAAGATGTCCTTCATAATCTTCTACACTTAAATTGGAACGATACATTGCAATATCTGCAACTGATGGTCCCTTTCCATCTATATTCCAGGCGCCTTCTGCCTGGTTGGCGGCAATGGCGCCGCCCCATAAAAATCCTTTTGGAAAACCTTTAATTGTTGTCATATGATTAGCCTCCTAATTGTGTGACAACCATCAATGTATCTTGACGATTGACCTCTTGTAATGGCTGTACCTTTATATCATATTGATCTGTATTTGTGATTACAGCAAGTGTAACTGGATCATATCCTGCTGCTATGATTTTTTCTACATCAAATTCAATCAGTAAATCTCCTGCTTGAACACGTTCTCCTGCCTGCACTTTTGGATGAAAATACTGTCCTTCCAGCTGAACGGTATCGATGCCAATGTGGAATAATACTTCAACCCCTTGGTCCGTTTTCATACCAAGTGCGTGATTTGTTTCGAACAGCAAGGTCACCTCGCCATCTACTGGTGCATAAAGCGCTCCTTTTGAAGGTACTATGGCAATTCCTTCACCCATGACCTTTGAAGAGAAAATATCATCTTTTACTTCAGATAGAGAGATCATTTGACCAATCACAGGGCTTTTGAATGTTTCACCTGCTCCAATTTGTTCAGCAAATGCAGCTTGATCATTTGTCTTTTCTTCTACTGTTTTATCCTTACCTAATACAAAAGCAGCGATAAAGGCGACAATAAACGAAATGACTGCTCCAATGACAGCAAACATCAGATTTCGCGGGAGCTCATCTGAGATAAACATCGACATACTTGCTAATCCAGGGCCAACAAGTACAAAGGCTTGTATACCAACTAATCCAATGAAGATTCCGCCAACAAACGAACCAATCATGACACTTCCAAGGACCCGCTTATTTTGAAGTGTCACACCATACAAAGCAGGCTCTGTGATGCCAAAAAATGCTGAAATCCCTGCCGAAATGGCTGTTGATCTGAGTACCTTGTCTTTTGTGCGTAGTGCCACAGCGAAACACGCTCCACTTTCAGCAATATTATGTGCAAGTGATGCAGGTAAATAAAGCGCTTCTTTCCCAAGGGTCCCCATTGTTGTGACTGCATAAGGGACCATTGCTTTGTGCATACCTGATGCGACCATGAATGGGAGGACTGCTGCTAAAATTGCGACAGCTACCCAGCCTACTGTATTAAACATTGCAAGAATGATGGATGAAAAACCTTGTCCTGCTGTAAAACCAATCGGTCCTAATAGAAGTAACGTAACTGGTACAGTAATGACCAATGACATCATTGGGACAAAGAAAATCCGAATTGGTTTTGGTGAAAATCGTGTAAAGAATTTTTCCATTTGAGCGTAAAGCAATACAGAAAGGATTGCTGGGAACACTTGATACGCATAAGCTATATTTTTTACGTCGAATGTCATCAATTGCGCACCTTCAGTAAGCATAGCCGTCATGTTCGGAAGAAGGAGCGCACCGACTGCTGATAATGCGACCAGTGGGTTTACTTTTAGTTTATTGGCAGTCGTTACAGCGACTAGTAAAGGGAGGAAGTAAAGAGGTGCGTCCCCTACCATGTTCAATATTTGATAGGTTTGGCCCTTTGCATCCATCCAGCCTAATAAAGAGAAAAGGAGAAGAAATGATTTTAAAATCCCTCCGCCTGCGATAGCTGGAACAAGCGGCTGGAAGACACCTACAATGAAATCTAACAGAACTGTGCCTGCTTTTCTTTTTTCTTTTGGCTGATTGGAAGGCGCGTCTTTCCCTGATGAGCTGCTACCTATTAACCTTGTTAATTTTTGATACACTTCGATGACGTCATTCCCAATGACCACTTGGCATTGACCTGACATTCTGACAGCTATGACACCTGGCGTTTTTTCTAGAGCCGGTACATCTGCCTTCTTCTGATCAATCAGTGTGAAGCGAAGTCTTGTTGAACAGTGCTCAAGGTGCGCAATGTTTTCTTTGCCACCTACATGCTGTAAAACGTCTTTGGCAACCTGTGTGTAATCCATTTTTTCTCCCCCTTTTCTCATACATGAGACCTATATTTCAGCAATAAAAAAAGGACCTAAAACGACAAATTAAAGAAATTCATCGTTTTTAGATCCTGCCTGCATGACCAGTCACATGTCTAATTTATCAATATTGGATTTGATTTTAGTATATATTGAGTTAATGTAAGCGTCAACATATATTTTTGAATTTAAAAAATATTTTTTTACAAGTCTAATGTCATCAAAACGACCTCATTTTACTTTAGAGGAAATTTAAATCGAAAAAGTCAGATAGTCTCAAATGTCCTATCTGACTTAATTATTATCATTATTTTTTCTTTGCTTTTTTCTTTGCGGCATTTTTAAATGCTTCTTCTTGCTTTTGATATTGTTTCTTATTCACAGCTTTCAGTTTCATTTTTTCATTCTTTTTCCAAATCGGTAACTCAATATAGGAAGCCTCTACATCAGATGACCCTATCATCTTAGACAAGCCACACTTTATTTTTGGTGTGGGATATACCCAAAAGTTTTTAAAACCTGTGGTTCCAACTGCTTGATATTTTTCTTTTTTCAATGGCTTACTTTTCTTCCCTGTGGCTTTGGAGATTGTAATAGCTCCTGAAAAATCCCCTTCAAAAACGGCTTCTTCGATATCAAGGAAAATTTGATATGAATTGTTTTTTGCTGTATACAGATAGCCGTAGGCTTTATTTAAATTATCTGTGTATTTCCCTATGATCTCATAGTAACGGTCTTCTGCTGTATCGACGTACTCATCATAGCGCTTATCTATGGCTTTTTTGTATTCTTTTAATTTCTTCTCATCAACAGCTTGATAGCGTTTACTTTTCTTTGCTCCTTGCTTTTTGACCATGAGATCTTTTCCAGAAAAATAGATGTCATATACGATTGTTTTCTTCTTTTGTTGGACTTTAAGTTTGTATCCTTTTTTGGTGGTTTTCCCGGTTAGTTTGTATTTTGTTTTCACCATAAAAGGTTCAATTGGATCAATCTTAACACCCTTACCGTTTAGGTAACCCGTGACCTTGCCTTTCTTTTCAGTCACCTTCAGCCAACTGACATTGTCCTTTGTTTTATAAGCATATGCATAAGATTGATTCAGTGATTCTTTTTTAGCAGATGCTTTGTTTCCTCCAAAACTTCCAACACCAATCAATAGTGCAACAATCATGAACAATATTCCTATGTTCCTCAACTTCATTTGTACACCCTCCATTCTTTTATGAATAGATGCGCAAGCACTTTACACATCAAGTATATATTACCATATTTATGATTTATCTCCTGTATTTCAAAAATATAAATCTATCAATTATTATTTTCTTGCTTTTTATTCATTTCAAATTTATTATATATCTAATTGATATATCTTTTGGATAGGTGTGCTGATATGAAAAAATACAATGATACGACGTATGCAATTTTAGGTATTTTAACGACAGATTGTAAGTCAGGGTACGAAGTGAAGCAATTAATTGATAAGAGCTTGCATCATTTTTGGAAAATTAGTTATGGACAAATTTATCCAGCTTTAAAGTTTATAGTCGAGGAAGGTCTTGCTGAGGTTTCACCCGCTTCTACGTCTGGCCGCTCAGACAAGCGGGAATATCATTTGACTGAAAAAGGGCTGAAGACGTTAAGGCAATGGCTGGCAAAGCCCCTCGATCAGTTACCAGCAGAACGAAATGAAGTGTTATTAAAGTTATTCTTTGGACAATATCTTTCGTTTGAGAAAAAGCTGGTGCTTCTACAGGATTATGAAAGGCAGCTTCGTATCCGTTATGAGACCTATGTTTCGATTGAAGAAAACATTCAAGAGCTTTATCCAGATGAAGCGGATGCGAAGTATTGGCTGTTTACTTTAGATTACGGAAAAAGAGTGGCTCAAGCGGGAATTGATTGGTGCGTGGAAACATCCCATTTGATGAAGAAGGAAGGGTAAATGAATGAAAAAAGACATACGTGCTGGCAGGTTTACAACAGAGAATTCTGACTCGATTGTTGTGTTCATTATCGGCATGCGGATTAACAAACGCTGGGCAGTTCATCAATGGCTGCCTGTGTTCATGGCGATGCCTGGCATGATCAAAGAGCTGTATACCCATCAAGATGAGCTTGGTTTCCTCGGGACAGAGAATTACTTTGGCTTACGCACGACAGCGATGATCCAATATTGGAAATCAACAGATGACCTCCTTGCCTATGCGAAGATGGAAAAACATTTGGCGGCTTGGAAGAACTTCCATCAGAAGGCTCAGAACAATGACGCAGTGGGCATTTATCATGAAACCTATCAAATTCAAGCCGGCTCGTATGAATCCGTCTATATGAACATGCCTTCCTACGGACTGAGCCAAGCGAGAGCTCCTATTCCAATTGGTAAAGGAAAACAAACAGCGAAAGAACGGCTGAAAACAACAAATTCCTAGAGAGCGAATCTCTAGGAATTTCTTTTTGCAACGGTCACAAAATGCTTTAATATGCGGGCTGTTAATCCCCAAATGGTGTAGTTTTCATAATCATAAAACCATTCCTCTATCGATCGGCTCCCCCAGCGGTACTTCTCACCATTCATGATTTTTTCATAAGGGAAATCCTCACCTGGTGTTGGCTGAACGGATACATGATGTAAGTACGGCTCATATTGGCTGAGCCATGATAGAGGCACGGTAAAGGTCTCTTCTACTTCTTCTTGATTGAAGGAGTGTTTCACTTTTTGTTCATCAATGATCCCGACATATGGGTAGACCACGAAGGATGGAGAAGCAATGTAAAGACTGAGCTGTCCAAGAATCTCCACCGATTCTGGCGGAATGCCCAGCTCCTCATATGTTTCCCGCAATGCAGCTTCCTGTGCTGTTTCGCTGCCGTCGAGTTTGCCACCAGGGAAGCTAATATCACCCGGCTGTTTTCTCATGGTCAGCGATCGCACCTCAAATAATATATGCCATTCCCCGTTTACTTGCACCAAAGGGACAAGGACCGCAGCTTTGAACGCTGTCTCTTCTCCAATAAATAACGGTTGTGATTGATGTAAGTCATTTTTTAATTGGTCAATGAACACGGACATCACCTGTTTTCTGTTCCTCTTTCCTTTAGCGTATCATGGTTCACCTTTTGATTAAAGATGATCTTTCTGACAATTATTTTTATCAATTTGACAACTATACTTGTCAAATTGAATACAATGCTTTACAATCAAAGAAAGATTTCGATCAAAGTTGAGGTGACAGAATGAAAAATCGGCTAAAAGAGCTTCGTGCGCGTGATGGGTTGAACCAAACTGAGCTTGCAAAGCGTGCAAAGGTTTCTCGTCAGACCATCAGCTTGATGGAACGAGATGAATTAATGCCGTCTCTCTTGCTCGCTGTTAAGCTTTCACGAATTTTTCAGGAACCCATTGAACGTATTTTTCTATTCGAGGAGGATGAACTCACATGAAAACTGTATACAAAATGCTCTTAGGTGCTCTCCTTGGCTTTCTCGGCGCTTACTGTCTGCTGGCAGCCGAATTTGAGATGACACTTCTTGATGTTGCATTCGAAGCGACTCTTGTCATCAGCGGATTGACGATTCTATTGATTATTTATTGTTTTTCAGGGATTTCACGTATGAAAAAAAGAGTATCACTTTCGGTATCTGGTGATGAGGAGGATGAACTGGAAGCAAAACAGTATCGAACCTTTACTGATTTGACGTTAGCCAATACGGTGAGTACCATTTTGTCCATTATTGCCATCGGTATGGCCATCGTAACCGAGCAGCCTATTTGGCTGATTCTGGTCAATGTTACTTTATTTATCGTCACCATTATCAGTTCTTATGTAGCGATATCCGTTCTAAAGCTTGTCTACCCTAATCGCAACCTACCAAGCCCATCTGACAAAGATTATAGTAAAAAGCTGCTCGCTATTTCTGACGAAGGTGAAAAGCATGTGATGCTTGGCGGACTGTTTCACACATATCAATTGATGAATATCCTGTTGATCGGTGCCATGTTTATTTTGATTGTGTATTCCCTTGGGGCCAATCACTCTCAGCTCTTCTCAATCATGGTGATTGGACTTGTTTTAATCATTTTGAATGCAAATTATATGTTCAGGATTAGAAATCGTTAAATGAACAAAAGCACAGCCTAATGCAAAAGCTGTGCTTTTTTCCGTCCATTATGACGCACGGCGTTTCTTTCGTGCATAAATCAATAATAAGAAACCAAACCAAACCGGTGTTAATAAGAGCGCCGGACGTGTTGCATCCGCAAACAGCATGATCACAAGAATGGCAGCAAAGAGCACAAGAACACAAATGTTCACAAAAGGTGTGAACGGTGCTTTAAAAGTAGATGCCGCATGCAGTTCAGGCCGTGTTTTTTTATATTTCAAATGGCAAATTAAAATAATACTCCATACCCAAATGAAACAAATGGCGCTGATGGTTGTGACAATACCAAAGGCTTGTTCGGGAATCAGCTTGCTTAAAAGAGCACCGACCGATACCACAATCGTTGAAACGAATAGTGCATTACTTGGAACAGCGTGCTTGTTCAGACGTCCAAAGGAAGCCGGGCCCTGTTTTTGATGACTGAGATTATACAAAATTCGGCTTGTTGAGAACATACCGCTATTACAAGCTGAAGCCGCAGACGTCAAGACAACAAAATTAATAAGTCCCGCTGCTACTGGTATCCCAATCAGCCCAAAAGTTTTCACAAAAGGACTTTCTGATGCACTGAGCTCAGTCCATGGGTTGATACATAGTAAAACAAAGATGGCACCCACATAGAAAAATAGAATTCTTAAAGGAATTTTATTAATCGCAGACGGGATGTTTTTTTGCGGATTGGCTGTTTCTGCTGCGGACACACCGACTAGTTCCACTCCCACATACGCAAAGATTACCATCTGGAATGACAGTAAGAAGCCTGTGACACCATGCGGGAATAATCCGCCGTGTGACCAAAGATTCGTCACCGTCACCGGACCTGCATCTGTTTGAAAACCCATGATTAAAAGGACAATTCCAACGCCGATCAGTAATAGAATCGTAATGACCTTAATCAACGCAAACCAAAATTCCATTTCTCCGAAAAGCTTCACCGTTAATAAATTAAACCCTAGTAAAATCAACAAACAAATGATGGCAGGAATCCATTGCGGGATGTCAAACCAGTACTGCACATACACTCCGACAGCAATGACATCCGCCATCGCTGTCATAATCCAGCAAAACCAATACGTCCACCCTGTCACAAAGGAAGCCCAAGGACCGAGATAGTCCTCTGCAATATCGGTTAATGACTGATAGCCCGCCTTCGATAAGAGTAATTCACCAAGTGCCCTCATGACAAAAAAGATCGCCATTCCGACAATTAAATAAGCAAAAATGATCGATGGACCTGCCAATTGAATGGCCTTTCCAGAGCCTAAAAACAGCCCAGTTCCAATGGTTCCGCCAATTGCAATCAACTGAACATGGCGGTTTGATAAATCTCGTTTTAATTCTTGTTGTTCCAATGCTAACGCCCTCCTACGACACGATCTTATACTGAAATAATGAACCCTCAAAAAGTCCATAAAAAAAGAGATTGGATGCGCTCCAATCTCACGGTCATAAAAGAATAGCAAAATAGAGAAAAGCAATACACGGCGTCATCCATGCATTACAAATACAATATTTCGTACTCTTCTGTCCTTTTGCCTGAGATTGTGAACCCTTCGGCGCCGCACATACATGCGGTCTCTCCAGAAGCTGCTCCTGCCATAGTGTGACCCACAGCAATCATAGCCTTCGTTATTTACTTAAAATGTTGCTATTTCTGAATAATTTCATATTTTACGCCTCTAGAAGAAAGCTGTCAATGGAAATCTTTTATGATTTCTGTCACTCTACCTGACATCACTTCATCAACACCCCTCATTAAGGTATAATAAATCAAAAGATGTTCGGCTCGTTTGATGGAGAAATCCATCCTGACCATGAACCAAGTTAGGCAATCCATTGAAGTTGGTGAAGATAAATGAAAAAAATGAACAAACAGCGTGTCACATTACAGGAAGTCGCCCGTCATGCCGGTGTATCGACTTCAACGGCCTCACTCGTTGTTCGAAACAACCCAAGAATCTCTGAAGCCACTCGAAAAAAGGTCCTGCAATCTATGGAGGAATTAGGATACGTGTATGACCGCATCGCTGCTAACATGCGGTCAAAAAGTTCAAATATTGTAGGTGTGATTGTCACGGATATTTCAAACACGTTTATTTCTGAGTTTTTAATCGGCGTGCAAACCACACTTGAATCACTGGGCTATACCGTTTTACTTGGGACAACCTTTGACAGTGTCGATAAGCAGGAACGGCTCATTTCCACCATGGTAGAGCACCGAGTTGGCGGGATCATTTTAAACCCAGCTTCGAAAAGCTCTGCTCGGACGGTCAAACAATTAAATCAAATTCGCACCCCAAAAGTACTGGCAAATCGTGAATTAGCAGATGTGCATTGTGACTATGTCGGTGCTGATTATGAACAAGGCGCTTGGATGGCGGTCCATCATCTTCTTCAAAAGGGACATCGGCGCATTGCCTTTTTAGGCGGCATCAAGTCCTCCTCGACTTGGATTGACCGAATGAAAGGGTTCAAAAGAGCCCACGACAAGGCAAACCTAACAATTGATGAATCTCTTATTATTGATATGGAACCGACTCGTGAAGGCGGGAAAGAAGCACTCGCCCAAGTCATCGATCAGCCCGATCCTCCTACCGCTATTTTTTGTTTTAGTGACTTAGTTGCGTTTGGGGTCATTCAAGGACTGACATCACGTGACATCAAGCCTGGTGAAGATATCGATGTAGTTGGATTCGATAACATCCCTGAAGCGGAAATGTATCACCCGCCGCTCACCACTGTCTCTTCATTCCCACGGTCCATCGGGGTAAAAGCAGCGAACCTTTTATATCATAAAATGAACGAGCAGGATGAAGAGCTGCAGCGATTGATCTTAAAGCCTCAACTTCATATCAGAGAAAGCTCTACCTCATCGTGAAAAGGAGAATTGTGTATAGCAATTCTCTTTTTTTATTGAGCAAGTCAATCATTTCTTTGTTTCATTTTTCTTTTTTTAAATCACAAAGTCATAAACTTGACACATTTTAAACACAGGAGTATATTTATCTCGTTGCTTCTTTTAGTATATCGTTATACCTATTTCTGTGTATCGTTGTTTTTATCAACATCAGTTAAAAGTGGACTTTTCTGATTCTGATCAAATTATGAAGATTCACTTTCTAATCAAGGCTGTTTTTATTTTTTTATTTTAGTAGAACGATATACTTAATTGAAGAACAGATGAATATTCATTATTTTTTCATCAATCACATAAGGGGTGTTGTGATGGGCTTTTGTACATTCATAAAAAGAACAACCGACATAAAAAGATTTAACCCTAAAAGGGTTGCAAATATAGGAGTGGGAACATGAAAAATCCTTATATTAAATCGTCACTCGGCATGTATTTAAATTACTTCATGCTCGGCATGATCAATATCATTGTAGCGTCCAATATGGATAGCTTATCTGAACGCTACCATGTAGATATTACGAAAATCAGCTTGCTTGTATCGGCGATCGGAATTGGTAAACTGATTGCTCTCTTTTTCTCTGGCCGGTTAGCAGACCGCTGGGGACGTAAGCCTGTCATTATTACAGGGAACTTTCTTTACTTATTATTCTTAATCGGTATTCCAACGACAACGAATTATACATTGGCATTTATCTTTGCGATTTCAGCCGGGATTGCAAACTCATTACTTGATTCGGGAACATATCCTGCTTTGACAGAATCGTTTCCTAAAAAGGCAAGTTCAGCTTCTGTTTTAGTGAAGGCGTCCGTTTCAATTGGAGCGACTGTTCTTCCATTTATCTTGGCGTTCCTTATTGCACATGACATCTTCTGGGGCTGGGCGTTCTTTGGGCTAGGACTTCTTTATTTACTTGTAGGGATTTACTTGATCTTTATGCCGTTCCCGAACCATAAGCAAGTCTCTACACAAGATGACCTTCCAGTGCAGGAACAAATGAAGGAAGAACCTAAAATGTTGGGTGAAGGCTTAGCCGTCGTGCTCATGGGATTCACGTCTACTGCATTGTTTGTCGTATGGCAAACGTGGCTTCCACAGCTCGGATTGAAATTGATTGGGCTTGGCGCAGGACAAGCGACACAGCTTCTTTCTTATTTTAGTATTGGTGCCCTTGTGTCAGTTCTACTGCTCTCAATTGTATTAGATAAATTCATTTCGCCGATTATGGTCGCAATCATTTATCCAGTTGGAGCATTTCTTGCCATGCTTTCACTATTTCAAATTGAAACGTATAGCATTGTCATTGTCAGCACCTTTTTCTTAGGATTATTTACAGCAGGGATCTTCCAGCTGGCGATGAGTATTATGATGAAATTATTCCCTACAAACAAAGCAACGGCTTCATCATACGTCAACATTGCGGCAAGCTCAGCGTTTATTCTTGTGCCGCTCATTACAAGCGGTTTGGTCAGCACGTACGATATTAAAATGACGTTATTTTTCGATATGATCATTGCGGTTATTAGCGTATTGTTAGCGGTCTTTGTTCTTGGACGCATGAAAAAATTGTTTAGATAATTAAAGGAGATGTCAATCATGACAAACATACATGAACGTAATATTGATGGAAAAACAAAATTAGTAGGCCTTCTTGCTACACCAATCGGACACAGCCTGTCACCACGTATGCATAACCTTGGCTATACACTAACAGGAATCAACTACGCTTACCTCGCATTTGAAGTAGGGAATGAGGAACTAGAAGCAGCTGTCAACGGTATGAAAGCAATGGGTGCAGCTGGGTTTAACGTTTCTATGCCGAACAAAATGAAAGTGCTAGACTACTTAGATGAACTAGATGATTCTGCAAAATACACACGTGCAAGTAACACCGTCGTAAACAAAGATGGCAAACTGATTGGCTACAACACAGATGGTCTTGGTTACGTGAGAAACTTGATTGAACATGGCGTTGAATTAGCTGGACAAAAGGTCACACTAGTCGGATCTGGCGGAGCTGCAACACCGATTGCCATTCAGCTTGCACAATCAGGTATTCGTGAAATTAGTATTTTTGCTCGTAATGATCAATACTTTGTTCAAGCAGAAGAAAATGTAAATTACATCAACAACGAAATGACATCATTTGGTGTCAAAGCGAACATTTTCCCACTTGAAGACAAAGACGCTTTCCGCCGTGAAGTAGCTGAAAGTGCAATCTTAGCAAATGGGACAAGCCTTGGCATGAAACCACTAGATCAGCTCAGCATCATCGATGATACGCTTGATGTCCTGCGTGAAGATTTAATCGTGACAGACGTCGTATATAACCCGCAAAAAACAAAGCTCCTTGCGCAAGCACAGGAAGCTGGTGCCAAAACCATTAACGGTCTTGGCATGATGCTATGGCAAGGTGCACTTGCTTACAAACTCTTTACTGGTGAAGATATGCCAGTTGATCAAGTGAAACAAATTCTTTTTGAAAATGACCGTTTCTAAACAAAAGAAAGACGACTTCCTGAGCGGAGGTCGTCTTTTTTATTCATGGACCATGATTTGACGGTATCGATACAGAATATACAGTGCACCGATAATAGCGGCAACTGCCACCACCGCATCGAACAGAAAGATTTGTAAAATGGTCGAGTGACTTTCAATTAAACCTGTTACGACCGGAATGACAATAGCCGACACCCCGCCGGCTGTGGAGATAATCCCTGTCATCGTTCCTTTGTTCTTCCAGAAGAATTCAGCCATCACCGTTAACGTCAGCTGAAAAACACCGGCTGTTGAGAATCCCAATACAAAGGCATTGACAGTTCCGATGACTGGGGATTTCACGACCAATAGTACACAGATGGAGACAAGTGTAATGATTGGATAGATCAGCAGCACAGTGACTGGACGGACAAAACGTCGCAAAAGAAATGCGAGCAATAAGACAGACAGCAGACCGCCCATGCTATAGTAACTAAGCAGCTTCACAGCACTCCCTGAAGCCATCCCCAATATGGTCTCACCGTAAGTAGGCAGCCAAATTTGCGGCAACGCATACAGCCCATTTGACGTAAAGCTGATCACAATGAGTGCAATCCCTTCTCTCCAAAACGTAGGCTCTGTCGAGAAGCGCGGAAGTCCGTCATGCTCCGTTACCTGGACTTGCTCCACCTTGCGATGATTCGGAAATGGCAAGCTCCACAGTATCAAGACATTCACAAGATAGATCAGAGCAGGAACAAAAAATGCCATTCCATAAAACAAATCATGCTCTGCTAAAAAGAAAATCGCCAGTGGCAAAATGGTTGCCCCAATCGAGATAAAGGCCTTCACCATCACATTCGCAGATCCCGAGTTTTGAGGAAAAGCCTCCATTAACGCTGGATACGTTCCTGCATCCATCGCCGAATTCGCCACCCCTGCCAAAATCGCAAACGCAAACGCAATTTGATAATTCGGAGACAATGGGATTCCGATGAGAAACACCGCCATCAGCACACCCGAAACCAAAATGACCGGCTTTCGCCCAAAACGATCTGACAGCACGCCCGATAGACCATACGTGAGCACCCTGCCAATGCCGAGCGCCGAAATCATATAACTAATTCCCGCACTATTGGTATCTAACTGTTTGATTAAAAATGGCATATTTGAAGCCAAAATAATATTGACCATACCTAATAAAAAATAATTGATATAAAGACTAGAAGCCGTTCTCACATACGGATTTCTCATCCTGACACACCCCTCAACACCATCGCAATGAAGTGACAAATAATGGTTACGCTTACAAGATCTCATATGTGAGGAAGAACAGCTTTGCAGCCTTCACGTTCATACATCTCATCCGCTCACAGCTTACATGCCCTTCATGTATCAAGCATTTCTTCAATTTTTCACTCTCTTATTTTATACGAATGCGAAAGGTAAAGATAGTGAATTGCTTAAATTTGAGAGAAAATCATCGATCAAGCGTATGACTCCATCGATAGAAAAAAAGAGTGGCTAATTCCACTCCCTAAAAGATGTGTCAACTCTATTCATCGTTAATTATTCTAGCCCCCAAATACTTAGCTCATAAAAATATTCCGTTCGCTCTATGCATAACCCAAAACAAAAATCCTCTGCGACTAAAATAAAATCCCCGTATCCACTTGAAAATTTCGTTTGCTCAAGAAGCTGGTTTAAATGGCTGAAAACTTCATGTACGTTTACTAAAAGTGCTTCAATTTCATGCTCTCGATAGTGGTTTCCGTGTATTTGAATTTTATCTTCTCTTGATTGAAGGAAAGTAAAAACCTTTTGACAAAACAATTGATTTTCTTCGATATCTAAAAATGCGTTTTCTGGAAGTGTCATATAGCTTAACTCGTTCATTAAGTGCTTTCTTCTGCTTCTTCTTTTTAAGGTTTCGATTTTAGTTTTTGGGTTATTATTCATTTTGGTGACCTTAATATTCCTTTTCCATCTTGTATTTATCAGATACATCCTTCATTAGATAATCAATTAATTTATGAATATGCTTCTTTAATCATAAATCGGAACAAATATAAAAAACCTTTAAGTTGAATTTCGTGTATAGCATACCATAAAACAATTTGGAGGTGTTTTTGTATGAAAAAGGAGTGAGTTATTCAATCAGTGTAAAAGGAGCGACCGTTCGATTGAAGTTAGCAGAGATTCAGTCAAAAAATAAGGATTAAGAATAGTACACAAGTGGAAACATGAAGAAATGGTATCTTAATGGGGAACAGCATTGCTTTCATCAATTGAAATGAAACAACAAGCCATCGAAAGAGTTTCGACAACTGGCTGTTTCATAAAGTGTCATGATCCCTGTCTCAAAAATGAGAGTCAGTCCCGAATGTGGGGATTGTTTAATATGTTAGAGATCATTGTCTTTTGAAGATACTATGAATAGCTTTGTATTCGCTGCCGTATTTTCTGGGTAAGATCTTGATTTAATATCAATGCCAATTCGGCCTCATTTACAACAGAGCCCCATCTGAAAATAATTTCACTATTCAAACCATATTTCAAAAAAAGTGCTTGATAATCTACTTCGTGACTATCCTTGTTCAAACCTGAGTAAAACAAATCTTTTATAGATTCCTCTGAAAGAATAGAATCCCTTCTAGTGGCAATCATGAAACTCGATTGATACTTATCCATTATCCGCAATGCTTTATCTAATTCAGGCTGAGGAACTTTCGCCATACTGACATAAAAATGATTTCTATGTTCATCTAAAAGTAGTTCTGGCCCCTTTTCAAAACCTGAAGTATTTATTTCTGAGTCAATAGACTTCCATACTTTTCGAAATTTCTCTATTCGAGAATGTACATCACTTACTTTCTTACTCAGGAATATATAAAAATGGTAATTATTCAACTGGTCGCTAAAAATTTCGATAAGTTCATTTTGACAATAACGTTGAAAAGTCTTAATTCCGCCATCATCTAAAAAGTAATATCCATTAATACTATATACACTTAACTGTTTAAGTTCATTTATTTTTTGATCTAACCACTTATAGTAGTTTGTAACTTCTTTTTCGAATTCAAGTTCTATTTTCATTAGGCATCTTTTAATCAGTAGTTACATTTGCTCAAATTGAACAAATGCTTTTTCTTTTTGTAAAAACTCCTCAAAAAGAGATGCTAATCTATTTATATTCTCTTCTTTTGAATATAGCAACGGATTATAACCATCTGAAGGAGGCATATAATGAATAAACGGTTCCATATCCTCAGGATATCCAAAATCTGCGTATACTTCAGAAAGTTCATCCAACAACTCTTCAGTTGAATTCTTATTTATTTCTTTTAAGTGAGAAGTTATACCATATCTCCATTTCCTTTTTTCAATGTCCCATTGGCTGGATTCTTCTTCTATCAAATCATTATATAATTCTACCAATACCATTTGAAGTTTTCTATAATCTTCATCTGGGTCGCCAGCTCCCCAAGCTAATTCTAGGATTAAAGAATTTTCACATTCAATATGATTAGATAAATATTCCACAGCATACTTGCTTATTTCTTTATATGAAATCAAATCTAGCCTAATTCCTACATATATAGTTTTCCAATCATAATGAATATTATAAGTTTTTAAGACCTCTATAGAACTTTTCATTTTTTCTTCATTCCTATCTTTTAGGATTTTGATTAGGTAATCCTGTAATTTCACCTTCTGGAATAAACCTTCTATGAGTAACCCCCTTATTGGGATCTACAATCCACTCAAAAATACCATTTTGATCTTTTACCGAAAACACTCTTTCAATTATACGTAAATCTTTATTATAAACGTCCTTGTAACTATAGTATTTCATTCCACCTTCTATTTGATATAACTTAACCTTTGTTTTATCACCACCAACCAAATCAAACTCTTTAGCCAGTGGTGTGTAATTGTCAATTATATCATTGAAACCATGTTGACCATCTGGCTTTTTCAACGCACTTCCGACCCTTTTATTATCTATTACCGGATGTTCAATTTTATCTCCTTTAATCCCCATCTTCCCATTGAACCCTTTCGCCCCAAACGGCAAAAGCATTCCCAGCGCCGCATTCATACTCGCTTCCTGCTGTTCTTTCGAGACCTTATTCCCAAGCATGTCTCTACCTGTAATTGCTTCACTGAAACCGTTGGTGGCGGTGAGGCCATATAAGCCTTTTTGGGATGTTTTTAAGGCATCAAAGGATTTTTGCGAGGTCTTGTAGATGTCGACTGCTCGTACTGCAGCTGAGGTGGCTTGAGTCGTTTTATAAACGGCTTTCCCACCTTTGAAAATGCGTCCTGCCCAACCGACGATAGGGATATATCCTGCTGCTGCCATGCCGCCTGCGGCGACTCGCTGACCTGCGGTGAGCTCTTCGCCTGTGATCGGATCAACGCCTGTTGCGGCGCGTTTTGCATCGTTCACGCCAGTCAGTTCATTCACGATATTTCCGCCATAGTCGAGTGCTTTTTCATACCAAGGACGGTTGGCGAGGGCTTCTTGTTCCTTTGCGATCTCTCGGGCCTCTTCTTGTTCTTTTTTGATTTTCAGATATTCAGACGTTTGCTTCTCAATATCGCTTTTTGCCTTGTAGATTTCGCTATTTTGATACGCTTTCTTGTCAAAATTCATAGGCGAAATCGCTTTTCCGTCATTTGTCGCATTCATCATTTCTGCGTACAATGCCATTGTAGCTTGCTGCTCCGTTTCTGACAAAGCATATTCATCTTTTAAATTTTGATCAAGCTCTCTTAGGTCTTTTACTGTCTTTTTTCGTTCATCTTCTGCATTTGCAATTTTTTCATCAAAGGTTTTGCTGTCAAATACCTCTAGAGAAATGAGGTCGTCGATGTCTTGAAAAATCGTTTTGAGTGCCTTTTTTTGATCCTTTACAATGCTTTTGGCATTTTTGATGCCCATATGTACAGCGTTGTCTAAAAAGTGTTCTTCTACGAAGGTATCGCCGCCAAAGTTTGTATCATCGAGTGTCCCAGAAACACCTTCATGAAAGGCTTTTTGCTTATCAATGAAGCTGATAAACGTGTCTACATTTCCAGCCAGCTCTTTATAAAAGCTTTTAATGTTGTCGGCGCCTTTTCCAGTGAAATCATCACCGAGATTCGCCACACCTTGTAGTGCCTTTTTTAAATCTACCATTTGTTCACGGAGTTCCTGATAGTGTTTTGCCCTTGTGTCCGTGGCACTTGTTAGTGCTTTTGCATCAATTATCTTGCCCAGAAGAAGTCACTCCCTCCATTATTGATCATAAAGTCTATTTTACCGTGTCCACCAAAACGGAAAAATAGGCTAATTGACATAAAAAATGGAATAGACTCACTATTTAACGGGCTAAAAAATAAGATAGACAATGCGCTATGCTCTGTCTAGCCATACATTCGTTTTATTTATAATCATTGACAGGTCCTTTATCCATCAAAACCTCAATTTCATTAGAAGACTTCATTTTTAATTTAGGTCTGCGCTCAGAGTTTGGTTTGCTGTAAAGCTCAAGTGGGCGGATGATCACACCATCATTTGTATTTTGAAGTATACCTGGCACACAAGAATAAATACGATCATTGTCATTGGCATGTTTGGCATGAATCGTCACAGACGTTCCTTGGTGATTATCTATACTCATAGATACTCTATATCTATAAAAGGAACCTGTTCCGTTTGATTGGGCAGAATAAACAACCGGAACGACAGCAAGGATATCGTCATTTAACCGTAGTTTAATAACTTCTGTTTTCATTGATTCATGGTCTCTGCCGACATCTCCCATATGCTCAACAGCTCCGCTGCCGTAACTTTTGAGAGCAGGAATTCCTTTCGCACCAAACATAGCCACATCTACTTGCTTTCCTGACTTTGTGTAGACCAATGCATAAATATCATAATCGGTGCCGGACTCCCAGGATACTGTAGCTGTGATCTCAGGCGTTTTCTCGATTATGATCGGTTTATGACCTTTGTCTAGACTAATTTTACCCTGAACTTTCTCTAAACTGATAGGTGCAGCGACTTTCTCATTAGCAGTTGTCTTCGTTTGAGCAGGGTCTTTAATTGGTTGTTTTTCAGGAGCCATTTGATGTGTAGAAATATCCTGTTCATCAGGTTCAACCTCCACACCATAAAGCTTGCATAGACCTTCCAGTCCAGAATCGAAACCACGCCAAATTGAGCGTGCTTTCGTGTCACCATTTCTTATATATAGCTCTACTACGACAATGCCCTTTTCATTTGTAAAGTTTACTGGTGTTAGATAAAACACCTCGTCACCTGTTCGAATTTCTGCTTGCAAATTCTTCACTAGAGAAAAGCCCGTTCCTTGATCTTCTGTTAATGTAATAGCCATCTTTGTGATTCCAGCAGGCACTTTGCTCATATCAAAATTCAATTGATGCCTTTTCAACTGACCTGATACCTCTGCTGGTAAAAGTGACGCTGCACCCGAAGCACTCTCTGGTTGATTGTAAAAAATAATGCCATGATCTCCTTCAACCTGATCTGAATCTGTTAAAAGAAACGCCGTTAAAGAAATATCAATTGCAGATGACACTTCATAGCTGATGGATACATGCCCCTTTGGAGAACTTAGTACGGTATTGGCTCCCATTTGCAGTGTTTGATTCATTTCAACAACTCCTATACTTTATCTACCATTTATCGTTTTTATAGATCAATTATACCAAATCATGTAATAGAACCTATTAATATCTTTATCTCTTTTCAACCTCTGCAATGATATGAGACAATGCTAACTAAAAACAAACACTCCCGAAAGGAAAATCAATGTGTATAAAAGAATCATTCCTGCAATTATGGTGATATTCGGCCTTTGGATTCTTCTTCAAATATCCTTGAACATCAAGATCTTTCACAATCCAATGAACTATTTTGTCGCCATTACTCTCTTTTTTCTTTGTATTCAGGCATTAATAAAATTTAGACAATAAAAATTCACTCAGGCACATACACTTTTTTCAAAGGTAATAAAGATCTTGTCTCAGTTGGCATATCCTCATACCAATGTACAATAAGATTGACGAGTTCTTCTAAGTCCAATAGATGAACTTCATTATGCTTCGCAACAGCTTTTGCATGAGAGGTAAATCCACCAGTAGAAACAAATAAACTATTTGCATTCATGGGGTTTGCTCCTAATAATTGCTGCACTTCTGGCGCACTGGCTGAATTTTTCCGATGCTTGACTTGTACTTTAATAATGGGCTTTTCAAATCCAAATGCATCTTTATAAGCTAATATATCTACACCGCCGTCAGGACCTTTTGGACTCACACGAACATTGTATGACATAGCTTGCAGTAAGCCCCCGACTAAGTCTTGCATCTGCCACGGATCCAGTTTATCCACCTTATCTGCAATCATCACAGTTGCTTTGCTGACTAAATCTTCAATAATTTCATCTTCTTCTGTTTCATCTTCGAATGCTGGTATAGAAGTAGGGTTTTTAAGTAGGTGTTCAATTTCTTTCCCCCAATCATCTACACGAAAAACAGTTGATATAGAACCGAGGCTGTTCTTAGCTGATTGGCTGAGAGAATCTCGTTTCACTGCGATTGGTTCCCAATTGACTTGAATATGATTTGGATACATTTTATCCCCTGCTGCTTCATCAAAAAAATGTGGAGCAGTCACCGTACCAACTCGATATTCACGGCTTTCTTTTATGTATGTAATAATTCGATCTCCCTTTTGAATTTCTCTACTAAACCTCCATACCTGACTAACCCAGCTTCTTCTCGTAAAAGGTTTGTTCTCGGCGTATATGACATCAGCTCGAGCATTCATCTCTTGCTTTGTTTGATATTGTTTTGGATTACCTAATTTAGGCCACCCGATTGATGCTAATCCTTTCTCTTCCCAAATCGGAATTAAATCATTCTGGTCGCCTGCACGCACCATCCACCATTTTGTCATTTACGATCTCTCCCATTCCAATCTTCTTCTTTCTTACTAAATTATAAGACTTATATCTAGTGAACAAAAGGATATACAAACCAATTTTCCCGAAAGAACGTAAAAACCCGAACAAGCACATACTTCGCTCATCCGGGCTTCTCTTTTCCTTTGTTACATTTCTTCACCGTTCGTGGCAATGACGTTTTGGTACCAAGTAAAAGAATCTTTTTTGAGTCTCTTCATCGAGCCGTTGCCTTCGTTGTCGCGGTCAACGTAGATCATGCCGTAGCGTTTTTTCATTTCACCTGTTGTGAATGACACGATATCAATGATGCCCCAAGGTGTGTAGCCAATAAGGTCAACACCGTCGTATTCAATGGCTTTTTTCAGTGCTTCGATATGAGAAGCGAGATATTGAATACGTTCTGGATCGTGAATAGAACCGTCTTCTTCCACTTGATCTATGGCACCAAATCCATTTTCTACAATGAATAGCGGGATTTGATAGCGATCATAAAAACGATTCAAAGTATATCTTAGGCCTGTCGGGTCAATGGACCAGCCCCAGTCGCTTGATTTGATATAAGGATTGTCTACACCATGCGGCAGGGCTCCGTTGACAATATCTCCGTTGTTATCAGACACTGCATCACTTTTAACCGTTGTCGACATGTAGTAGCTAAAGCCAAGATAATCTACTTTCCCTTTTCTTAAGCTTTCTTCATCGCCTTCTTCAAACGGAATATGATAGCCTTCGCGTTCGAATTCTTTAAGTGCATAGCTCGGATAGTAGCCCCGAACTTGTACATCTGGGAAGAAATAGCGTTGTCTCATATATTCTTCAGCAAGCATGACATCCTCTGGATTTGAGGAATATGGATAGATTGGTACGTGAGAAACCATTGCTCCAATTTGAAAAGCAGGATTGATTTCTTTGCCTTTTGCTACTGCCCACGCACTTGCAAGTAATTCATGATGTCCTGCTTGATACATGATTTCTTTGGCATTTTCGCCTTCTTTGACTGATACCCCTGAATTTGTCCAAAGGAACAGTGGGTTGTTGACATCCATTTTGTTATTGATTTCATTAAATGTCATCCAGTATGTGACTTTGTCCTTGTATCGATTGAAGCACACTTCTGCGAATTTTGCGAAATACTCAGCGACTTTTCGGCTTCGGAACCCGCCGTATTCTCTTGCCAAATGAAGCGGCATCTCAAAGTGAGACAGTGTAATCACAGGCTCGATGCCATGCTTGAGCAGTTCATCAAATACATCATCATAGAATTGTAAACCAGCTTCATTCGGTTCAGCTTCATCTCCCTTTGGGAAAATTCGGCTCCAGCCGATGGATGTACGCAGGCATTTCAAACCCATCTCGGCAAACATCGCGATATCTTCCTTGTAACGATGGTAGAAATCGATCGCTTCATGGTTCGGATAAAATTTGTTGTCTTCTATCGTCTCAGTAATTTGTCTCGGTACTCCGTGAGCACCAGCTGTCATTACATCCACAACACTTGGGCCTTTTCCTCCTTCATTCCATCCACCTTCGAATTGATGTGCAGCTAATGCTCCGCCCCATAGAAAACCTTTTGGTAATGTCATTATTTATTCCTCCTATTTTACAATTGTAATCATGACGTCCGTTGGCTGACATGTCGATTGTGCTTCTACCATCACATCTTCATACGCTTGTGTATTGGTGATGATGACTGGTGTGACTGTTTTTAATCCTTTGCTTTCAATGGCTTCTTGATCAAATGTCATCAACAAGTCACCCTTTTTCACCTTGTCGCCTTCTTGAATTTTGAGTGTAAATGCTGAGCCATCTAGAGAAACCGTATCAATTCCTACGTGAACAAGTAACTCCACACCAAATTCTGAACGAAGTCCAATGGCATGCTTTGTTGGTGCAAGCATGACAACACTGCCGTCAAACGGTGCATACAGCTTATTGTCTGTCGGTTCAATGGCAAAGCCTTTGCCCATCGCCCCGGAGCTAAATACGGCATCCGGTACTTCAGATAATGTGAGCACTTTTCCTGCAAGTGGTGCAGTGATTGTTTCTTCATTGTTCATCGAAGCATTCTTTTTTTCTTTATCTTGATCTTTGACAGTTGTTGTTCCGGCTGTCTGCTCCACTGTATCTTCCCCATAACCAAACATTTGAATGAGCACAACTGGTAAGATCAGCGCAATTGCGACACCAATTAAGATACCGATGATCGATGTTGGATAATCTGCACTAATTCCGTTCACAATTGTCAGCGGACCAGGCAAACCTGCATACGCAAAGTAATAAGGCGTGAAGAAGCTGGCAACGATGGCACCGGCTGCTCCAGAAATACATCCGAAAATAAACGGCTTTTTAAAACGTAAGGTAACACCGTAAATCGCAGGCTCCGTAATTCCGAAGAGTCCCGTGATTCCGGCTGAGACTCCGACTTTCCGAGTTTCGCGGTTTCTTGCTTTTAAAATAACTCCTAACACTGCGCCGACCTGAGCGATAACAGCAATGGTTTGATATGCCTGGAAGGAGTCACGTCCATATTGTTCAAAGTTGGCGAGCACCATTGGCGTAATGCCCCAGTGAACGCCGAATATGACAAGTACTTGCCAGAATCCACCGATAATGGCGCCTGCTAAAGCCGGTACATTTTCTGCTAAGATATTGTATCCGTTTGCAATCCCATTTGCACCTGCTGTTGAAAGAGGACCAATTAATAGAATGGTTAACGGAACCATGACGACCATACAGATAAATGGGACAAATAACGGTTTTACTACCTCGTGAATCCGTTTATTTAAAAATCTCTCTACATATGAAAGAATCCATACCAAGAACAGCGGAGGCAAAACAGATGACGTATAAACAGTTTCAGATAACGCAATGCCTAAAAAGGTAACGCCTTCACCTGAAGCCACACGCCCAGCAATTTCTGTCCAAGCTGGACTGACAAGTGCTGCTGTACACGCTACTGCGATATACATATTCGTTTTAAAATGCTTAGCTGCTGTGATGGCAATAAAGATTGGCAAAAACGTAAACGGTGCCCATGAAATGAAACTAAAGACTTCATATGTTCCCGTTTTCGAAAAGCTTGGAAATAACAAATTAATGAGGATAAGTGCACCTTGTAAAATACCAGCTGCAGCCAAAATATACACAAAAGGCGCAAACACAGCGGACATGGTCGCAATGACACGGTTCAGTACCGTTCCCTTGTTTTCATTAGGCTGGTCATCATCCGACGATTGGAGCTGAACAAGGTTGGAAAAATGCTCGTATACTTCACCAACATGCTGTCCGATGACGACCTGAAATTGACCGCCGTTTTCCACCACGGTAATAACACCAGGCATGGCGTTGACTGCTTCCTTGGCCTTTGGATTCGAACGTTTCAGTACCAAACGCAGACGCGTGGCGCATCTTGCGGCACTCACCACATTTTCTTCTCCGCCAACTGCCTCTAAGATGTCTTCTGCAAGCTTTTGATAATCCCTCACTTTTGACATATAACCCCCCCTTTATCACTACTAGTATATGTATATTATAATTATACCGGTACAATATATCAATACATATATAATTTTGATTAGCATATCAAAGGAAAATCGGTATGTGCTATAATACAAAGACAATAAATCGTGAAAACAAAGAGGAATGGCTATGTTAAAGTATCAACAAATTGCGAGCGATATTGAAAAATATATTGTCACCCATGAGCTGCAGCAAGGGGACAAGCTTCCTGTACTCGAAACCCTCATGAGCCAATTTGCTGTGAGCAAAAGCACCATTATCAAATCATTAGACTTACTCGAAAGAAAAGGAATTATCTATCAAGTGAGGGGCAGCGGCATCTTTGTTCGAAGACACAGGCGCAAAGGCTACATCAGCCTTTTATCCAACCAAGGGTTTAAAAAAGATTTAGAGGAATTTCAACTGACTTCAGAGGTTTTAATGCTAGACACCATCAAACCGCCCGAGGAAGCTGCGCTTAATTTGAACATTGAACAAGAAGAGGATGTTTTTTACCTCAAACGTATTCGTTATATCAATGGAGAAACCTTATGTTTAGAAGAATCCTACTACCGAAAAACCATCATTCCCTATCTCAACACAGAAATTGCCGCCGATTCTGTTTTTAAATTCATCAGTGAAGGCCTTGGACTCAAGGTCGGCTTTTCCGATATGTACTTACAAGTAGGAAAACTGAATGAAACCGAAGCAAAGCACCTCGGCCTTAAACAAGATGATCCCGCTCTCCGCGTCGAGACCGTCTTTCATCTCACAAACGGCCAGCCCTTCGACTTCTCGAAAATCACTTATAACTACATGCAGTCCCAATTTTTTATTCAAGCGAATAATTATTATGGGTGATGGATGGAAAAAGCTTCCTGAGACAATCAGGAAGCTTTTTTGTCGTATGAAGAAATGTCGCATGATGAATGTTTTGCCGAATATGAGGCATCACCCGCTCACCTCATCAGTTAATGAAAGACCGTTTCGATTCCGCCGCAGCAATACAATCCCTAATTCGGATACGAGCTTCACAATGTTATGACTCACGCCAGACTGTGTCAGCCCAAGTTTCTCCTCGGCTTTTAAAACTGCCGGATTCGACGACTGTTAGAAATATTTTGTATTGGAATGTGATCAGTTTGCTTATCTCAAATGTTAATCTCACATTAAATCTTGGCAAAACCTACTGCTCGATATATCTTTGATCTTTCGATTTAAATGGCTTTCTACCAACTGAAAACATTTTTCCTGAATCAATGACCGTTTATGCGTGTCTAGTTGTTCTTTTTCATCACCATGCACATCTTCATCTTCCTCTAACTGAAAATCAGTTAAGTCCATTTTGTCATGAACATGAGTTTTAATAAAAACATGAGCATTGTGAAAATAGTGCATATGCTCTACTAAAGAAGAGATCGTGGTGATAAAATCATCGAATGTTTCTTCTTCAAACGTTTTTTTGAGATCGAGATTACTATGGACATCAATTGAAATGTAATTATCTCTTTCATCCAGTTCTTCTTGGGTAGCTAGAGGATTATCGTGAGTCGTTGCTTTTCGATTTAAATCTGTAATGGAGAAATAAATGGTGATTTCTTTTTTATCGAGAAATTCATACTCCCATATTTCTGCGTCTCTTAATCTTAATATGCGGGTTAGGTTGTCCAACTTTTTAAACCCTCCATTGTTATTCATCTATTTCTAAAAAATGATGATCTTAATTCGTCGTTGCCGACGACGAAGACCTAGACGCTGCTTCATCAGCCTTCACACAATCAATCGCAACAACCAACGCAATCATTACAGGCTCCATCTCTTCTTTCAAAATATCAACCTTATAGCTGTCACCCCAAGTAAACCATTCCTTCTTCACCTGACCGATCACTTCGCCGTTCTGCAGCACTTGGAAATTCATATCCCACCAGTTGCCTTGTACTTCTACACCAGCAGCATCAATTGAATATTTTGCTTTAAAGAACGTAAACTCTTTTTTGATCGTCAATACCTCTTGCCCACCAACTTCTACTAAAAACTTTGGTAAAAAGCTAAACATTTTCTTCGTAATCACGGCGATTTCTTCTCGTTCTGTATTCAGAATGGTGAACGTCTTCGGCATCTTCATAAAGCTGCCCTCGACCACATACACATCGTTCTCCTGCTGATCCTTTACCGTAAACCTGCCGCTCAGACTAAATACTTTCTGCTTCATGTAAAGCTGTTTCATATGTACCTCCCTCTACTAAATGACAACTTCATTAAAGTTTATCATACAGAAAAAGGCCCAGATAACCCAGCTGTAAATTTCTTCACCAAAAACTGTATCAAACTAAGAGTTTTCCCCATTCATTTTACTTTTAAAAGCAAAAATGGCGATAGCTACAATAACACCTGTATATCCAATTACCCACCAAAGATGCAGTAAAATTGATGCATAGTCTCCAGAAAGTGCGGCTCTGCTAGCGTCTACTGCGTGAGCAAATGGAAGTGCGTACGCAATATCTTTGAACCAGCCTCCAACTAAATTCAAATCGAACCATGTACCACTTAACCATGCGCTCATATTCGTTAGTAGTGCTCCACAAATACCACCAACCTGCTTGTCGTTAAATATACTCCCCACTAAGAGCCCTATGCCGATAAATAGTAAAGATGTTGGCAAAAGGACAAGAATGGATAACAAAACACTGGAATTAAAAGGTAATCCTAAGAAAAGTGCTGCGATAAAGCTAATGATAACTTGAACAATTGCTATCGGTATGAGTGGGACAATATACCCTACAATGTAGTCTGAGGCAGAAAGAGGTGTAGTAAACAATCGCATCAAAAATGATGTACTTCGATCTTTAGCTATTAACATTCCAGAGAATAGTGAGATAAAAGAAAGCCCGAAGACGGCTATGCCAGGAATTAGTTTATCAATGACAAATAAATCAGTTGGAACATTCGCTTGAATAGCATGAAGCAAAAATAAGATAACTAACGGGAAGCCTATACCAAATGCTAAGTTTAAAGGATCTCTCAAAATCTCTTTACGATTACGTGTAGCAAAGGCTAGTGACTTCATCTGGTGACCTCCTCATTGGTAGCTAATGAAATAAAGGCATCCTCAAGTGATTTGGTGTTGGTACTTTCCATCAATTCAGCTGCTGTTCCAACTGCCTTTAATTTTCCTTTCGCCATCGTCCCTATTCGATCCGAAAGGGCTGCTGCTTCCTCCATATAATGTGTCGTGAGAATGATGGTCATGCTCCCCTTTAATTTCTCAATAGTACTCCATAGCTCACGCCTTGCGATGACATCGAGACCGAGAGTAGGTTCATCAAGAAAAAGGATTTTGGGGTCTGTAATGAGTGCCATTGCAATACTAAGTCTTCTTTGCATTCCTCCAGATAAGGTTTTAGCCTTCATTTTAGATACCTCAGTCAAACTAAACGTATGAAGCATTTCCTCCACTTTTATATCCACCGTTTTATTGTGGAACCCGTATATTTGAGCGATTAATTCAAGATTTTCTTTAACGGATAAATTAGGAGCTACTGCCGTTTCCTGTGGTGAAACATTAATCTGTTCTTTTACTGCGTAGGGATTAGAAACAATACTGTTACCAAGGATCGTTGCATCACCGGTAGTAGGGATGCTAAGACAGGTCAACATCTTGATCGTTGTCGTTTTACCTGCACCATTCACTCCAAGTAAAGTAAAAAGCTCGCCTTGTTCAATTGAAAGATTAAGAGAATCGACTGCAATCTTTTCTTCGAATTTCTTAGTTAGATTCTTTGTTTGAATAGCAATCATTCCTCATCCTCCTGATCTTCCTGTGCCTTATATATATCGTCAGCAAACTGCAGGAAGGCCTCATTTTTTACAATGGCGATTCCTTGAGCTTCATCACCCAAAATCAACAGGCTGTCTCCAGGACTGATGCTGAATATCTCCCTCGCTTTTTTAGGAATGACAATTTGCCCGCGTTCACCAACCTTTACAAGTCCAAATATGTGTTTTCCTTTTGGTTTCACCCCTACCTCTTCTGTACCATCCACATTATTCACGAGATCATCCAAAGCAACGCCATATATTTCAGCCAAAGCCTTACAATTGTTGATATCCGGCACAGTTTCTCCCGATTCCCATTTCGCAACAGCTTGCCTTGAAACACCAATTTTCTCAGCCACTTCTTCTTGTGTAAACCTGTGTATTTTTCGCATTTTTTTCAAATTCATATTGATCATGTTTTTCACACCCTTCAATATCATTATATAAGACTTATTCCGATCATCTACCAACTGAACATGACATCAGAAGTTATCTTCAATTTACATTTGGTTAAATGCCTAAGTTTAACCCAAAAAAGCCACCTCGAAATTAAGTGGAGGGGACTTTTTTGGTGTGTAATCGAATAAAGGAACTGAGATTCATATGTTTAATCACATATACTAATTTTTTCTTCTGCTACAACACCTTTTGCTAAAGCTAATAAGGGAAGTAAGAATGGCTTGGAAAATAGGTATTCCCTCACGAAAAGCATCACTAGATAAGTATAGTAATGTTATCAGTGAATAAAAGGAGGAACTATGAAAAAAATAAAGTTTTTTGACTGGACAATCAATTTACAACATGATTTAACCGCAATTACAGATCATAATGAAAAGAAATTGGTCATTTTAGAACCATCAATTGAACTAAACAGTGTGATCTGGATGGATGAAAACAATGAACTACAAATCAAACCTACTTGGGATTGTATCATTACAATCGATTCAACTAACAAATCACTGACAATTCAACAAACAGAAGAAGTTTTTGGAAATGTGTACGAGTGAAAATAGGAGGAATGATGAAGGAAACCACTTTTTTTGACTGGACGGTTCACTATCCAGAACATTTAACAGCAGTCAAAGATGATACAGAAAAGAAGATGGTTTTTCTAGAACAAACTGTTGAATTCAAAGGGATTATCCGTATTGATGAGAATGATGAACTGCAAATTAAGCCAACTTGGGATTGTGTCATTATTATTAATGCTAAAAAATGTCTGTCACAGTTTGTGATGCAGAATATGTTGTAGGTTTACCATAGAAAATAAAAAAGTCTCGTTTGAGGGAAATCACTCAAATGAGACTTTTTTGTTTAGTTTCAGGAATTATTTAATAACCATTTACAAAGTAAGCAATGGTTTCTAATTCATCTGCTTTCAGTTCTCTGTTCACGTAATTTTGATATTCTATCGTGATTTTCTGCTGATCTCCACCACAAAGATCAGTGTATTTCGCAATCATCCTAAGCTTATCTGTTTCCTGACGAAACTCCTCCTTTGTCCACGGTCTTTGGTGTGAAGGAATATACGTATCGGCATCAAAAGCATCTAACTCATCTAAAAGACGCAATGTTTCCTTCATTGAATAATGGACTTTTTCGGCATACATTTTCGGATAAATACAATCACCAAGAAAAAGGATTTTCTCTTCTTTCACATACACGATGACTGAGTCAGCGGCATGATCGCCCCCAACAAGTTGCACGACACAAGTGACCCCGCCAAGATCGATCTCCATCCGACGGTCAAATGTCACATCCGGTAAAACCACCTGAATATCTCGGTGATCCTGATATTCCTCCTTGATGGCCTTCGCGCAGAACTCAATCTCCGTTCCTTCCCTCACCCGCTCATCAATTGCTTCATCTGACCACGAAAACGGAAGAAGCTTCTCCATTTCCTTTCTTGTCTTTGCAGAAGCAATCGAAAGCGAATCAGGCAGCGCTGGCAGACCAAAGATATGATCCCAATGCCAATGCGTGAGCACAACCATATCAGGAGTCAAGTTCTCATGTTTTAACGTTTCTTTGATAAAGTACTTGGCATGTTCTTTCGAGTTACCAGCATCAATCATTAATGTCTTGTTACTGCCCACAACCATACCTAGAATGGGGCGGTCGGTAAGCGATATAGGTGTGATGTACCAAAAATTCTGACCTATTTTTTTAATTGAGTGCATAGGTTGCTTCCTCCTTTCTATAATTATATTTTAAATCGAATCACGTTTTTTACCATCGTTCCGCTGTTTATGATGCGGTTGTCCTTCAATATTATAAGTGCGGTTTACTAATTCGAATTCCATTACTCGAAGTAGCACGTGAAGCCAATATTGTTACAATGATTGCGATTGCAACACCCAAAGCCCCTACCCAAGTAATGGAAGATAGAGAAACTCTCTCTACAAAGATACCTCCAATAGCTGCACCTGCAGCCATCGCCAATTGCATCATTGACTGATTGAGACCTAATAGTATACCTGATGACTCTGGCTCCATTGTAGCTAGGTGATATTGTTGAGTCGGGCCAGAAGACCATGCAGCAAATGACCATAATATTAAAATGAGCAATACTCCAATATAAGAATGCGTAACTAGTGAGAGCAATATTAGCATGATGACATGTAATGTCATTCCGCTAATCAGAGTAAAATTCACACCCCATCGGTCGGTACTAAATCCACCAAACTTTGACCCAACTAGACTAGCAATCCCGAATACGAGGAGAACTCCACTCAGCAATTTGTTGCTTACACCTGATATATTTAAAAGGTAAGGGGATAGGTAGGTATAGGCAATTGAATAACCACCAAGCCAGAAAAAGGTGATGGCTAATCCCAACACTACTTTTGGTTTTTTAAAAAGAGCGAGTTGTTGAATTAAAGGTACAGGTTTATCCCCTTGGATTTTTGGAATCGTAAGAGAAATTATAACCATTGCTAATAATCCGAGTAAGGCTATTCCTCCAAATACAGCTTTCCAACCGAAGAAATCACTAGTCATTCTGCCCAGTGGGACTCCAATTATCAATGATGCTGTAAATCCCATTACTACTGTAGCAATAGCGTTACCTTGCTTACCTTTTGGTGCGATTTTTTCAGCAATTGTTAATGCAGTAACGACGACCATCCCCGCCCCAAGAGCCATAATAATTCTTGAAACAATAAATAATTTATACCCAGGAAGGACGAATGCAAGAATATTACCTAGAATAAAAATGCTAAGTGAAAATAACATTAACTTGCGTTTATTCATTCCCGATGTTAAAGCCATTAATACTGGGGTGAAGATGGCATACACAAGAGAAAAAATGGTAATTAACTGGCCGGCTGCAGCTATCGTAATTCCTAATGATTCAGAAATATTATCCAAAATACCAGAGATGATATACTCTGATGTACCAACTAAAAAACTTACAATAGCTAAAATGTATACCTTTACAGTGTTTGACAATGTAGATCACTCCTTATATATAATGTATTTACATATCTAGAATTGTTAATATGTATGAACAAAAAAATATATTACGATAAGTCGATTTGTATTTAATAAATGAAACTGAATTCTGATGTATGAATTCAGTTCATTTATTAAATATTTTTTTCTAGAATCTGAGCAATTTTTTTTATGGCATTTTCATCTCTTTTATAATACGTGTATTTACCTATACGCTCTGTCGTAATTAATCCAGCTCGCAGTAGAATTGAAAGGTATTGAGATGCTGTTGATTGTGTCATTTTCAATTTATCTGTTATTTGACTAACACATACCCCTGTAGTATTCATATCAATCCCTTCATGGGGGGTAAAATGACGGTCAGGTTCCTTTAGCCATTGTAAAATTTGCAGTCTTGATTCATTGGATAAGGCTTTGAAAACTTCTATTGGCTCCATACACCCCATTATATCGATAAATAACGATATGTCAACATGTATTGTTTGAGATCCCTTAAAACTTTCTATTTTCCTATGTCATTCTCGCCGCTTTAGGCTTAATCACGGTTTTTTGCGGGGTGGTGGGAAAACCCCTATAGCTTCTTCCCTGCTGGCAATGGAGATGTTTGATGAGGAAAGGATTAGAGTACTTATTTGCTGCTTGTTTAGTTGACCCTCAGCTAAATTTACCCTTCTCATTCCTCACTTACTTATGGTACGGCTCCCCCCGCACAATCCGAAACGCCCGATAAATCTGCTCCACCAGCACCAACCTCATCAACTGATGCGGGAACGTCATTTTCGAAAACGACAGCTTCTCATTCGCACGCTGCATGACGGCGTCGCTTAATCCGAGGGATCCGCCTATGACGAAACATACCTTGCTTTTTCCGTATGTTGCCAGCTTATCTATTGTATCGGCTAATTCTTCGGAACTTTTCATTTTTCCTTCGATGGCGAGGGCGATGACGTGGGCGTCTGGGTTGATTTTGCTTAGGATGCGTTCGCCTTCTTTGTCTTTGATGATTTTCATGTCTTGATCGCTGAGGTGTTCGGGTGCTTTTTCGTCTGCGAGCTCAATGATGTCGATTTTCGCATAGGCTTGTAATCGCTTTGTGTATTCGGCTATGCCTTGTTTTAAATATTTCTCTTTTAATTTTCCTACTGTGATAATTGATATATTCACAGGTCATCCCCACCTTAAGAACAAGTTATTCATATAAGTTATCAACAATTGTGGATAAAATTTGTGTATTTTGTGTCCGATCATTCGTTCCCCACTATATATATTGCAGGTTCATCGCACAATTCACAGGTTGTGGATAAACTGTGTGTATGTTCGATTTTTCTGAATTCTGGTGGCTGTTCGTGATCATCTATGTACATGTCTAATACGGTTTCTATGTGTTCTGCACAAGCATATAATGTTTTGTTCATAAGTTTCTGATTCCTCCAATATGTTGTCTGGTTATTCACAAGTGTTTCGCTCATTGTTCAATATAACCGATTTATTCACATGTTAATAGTCTTTTGCCATTTCCCACACCTTTTATCCACAAACCAAACAAAGAAGCCTCCACTTCTGTGAAGGCTTCTTTCTATAAAAATGGATTATAAAATCTTGTTCCTCTAACAAATGTAATCACTAGCGACACGATGAGTACCACACCAACAAACAATAACGCAGCATAATCTGCTTTTTGAAAGTCTTTCGCCGTGAACCATGTGCGCTTTTTATGCTTTCCAAATCCGCGCAGCTCCATCGCATTGCTGATCGTTTCAATCCGCTCCAAGCTGGAGAAAATCAGCGGCATCACAATCGACAGCGCATTTTTAATCCGTTTCCCCAGTTTTTCATTCTTCGATAAATCAATTCCTCTTGCTTGCTGAGAAATCGCTATCGTTCGAAAATCCCGCTGAATATCTGGAATATAGCGTAAAGCAATCGCGACAGCATAGGAAATCCGGTAGCTGACCCCGATTCGGCTGAGCGATGAGGCAAATTCACTTGGATTCGTTGTGACGATAAACAAAAGCGCTGCTGGCATGACGGTCACATATTTCAGCGTAATATTCAATTGATAGAAAAGCTGTTCCAGTGTGACGTTGTACCAGCCTGCAATATGAAACAGCTCATGCTTTGCTCCGTAGATGGCGACTCCTTGCTGGGGCGCAAAGATGTAAATAGCGATGTTGTTGATGACTAGGAAAATCGCCAGGACAATCACCACGAAGGAAATATCACGAAATCGCACGTTCGATAGCTGAAAGAATACGATACTGGCGGCTAGCATAAAGACTAAAATGCCTGTATCATACGTGAGCATCGCTGCGGATGACCAGAGGATAAAGCAAATGAGTTTGGTTGCACCTGTCAGCCGATGAATCGGCGACGGGCGATCGATATAGGACAGCATGTCTACAGCCATGTCATTCGTTCCTTTCTGTCAACCTCAATGAAGCGATCCACGAGTTCATTTGGATTTGGCCAGTCTGCTTTCAGTGCCAGTTCGTACAGCGATGTTTCCTTTAAGCTCGCCTTTTGGACAAGCAGTTGATCTGTCAGCACTTTGGCTGGGGTATCATCTGCGATTTTTTCTCCATCTGAAATGACAATGGTTCTTGTCGTGTATTCGAGCATCAAATGCATATCATGGGTGATCATGAAGATCGTGACACCCTGCTGATTTAATTGCTCTAAAAACGTCATCATCTCTGTGTAATGTTTAAAATCCTGTCCTGCGGTTGGCTCATCTAAAATGATGATTTCTGGCTCTAATACAAGAATTGATGCGATGGTGACGCGTTTTTTCTGTCCGAAGCTGAGGGCTGAAATCGGCCAGTTCCGAAATGGATATAAGCCGCATACTTTTAGAACCCGCTCCACCCGTTCCTTGATGTCGTCTTCCTTTACGCCTCTTAAAACGAGACCGAGTGCGACTTCATCAAAGATCATTTGTTTTGAAATCATTTGATTTGGGTTTTGCATGACAACGCCGATTCGTTCAGAACGCTGTTTGATTGTGTCTCCTGTGATGTCATCGCCATTCAGATGAATTGTCCCTTTCGTTGGCTTTTCAAACGCGCAGAGCACCTTGGACAATGTCGTCTTGCCTGCGCCATTGGCTCCAGCGATGCTGATCATTTCTCCTTTTTTGACGGTAAAGGAGATGTTGCTCAGCGTGTTTGGTCTTGTCGGATAGTCAAAGCTCAGCTCACGCACCTCTAGTAAATCCTGCGATGCAATCTGCTCTACTGACGGCTCAGACGCTTCCATCCACTGCTCGATTTTCTCTTTTTCCTCGTCATTTAAGGTGAGATGCTGTAAATTAGCTATCTGATCTCCCGGTGTAACTGGAATGCCTGCATATTTCATGGCCTTTACATATAAAGGCTCGCGCAAATATGCCGCTTCTAATACATTTGAGGCGAGCAATTCATCTGGTGTCATATCCGCTGCAATCGTGCCGTCATTGACGACGATGATGCGGTCGACATGACGGAAGAGGACGTCCTCTAACCGGTGCTCGACCATCACGACGGTTTTTTTCGTTTCTTTTTGCAGTCGATCGATAAGGTCGATCACTTCTTTGCCTGTAGACGGATCAAGGCTTGCAAGTGGTTCATCAAACAGCAAAATGTCGACATCGTTGACAAGTACGCCCGCAATGGCGACACGTTGTTTTTGACCGCCTGACAGCTCATGTACGGACGATGCCAGCTTGCCGTCCACCTCTGTTAATCTTGCCGCTTCTTCGACACGTGTTTTCATTTCTTCGCGTGTGACTTGATCATTTTCAAGAGCAAACGCGATGTCTGCTCCAACGGTCAGCCCGATAAATTGTCCATCAGGGTCCTGCAGCACCGTTCCGACGAGCTGTGAAAGGGAAAAAATGTTCTCTTTCTCTGCATTCTTCCCGCCGATGTGAAGACTTCCTTCCATAGAACCTTTATAAGACGCAGGAACTAGCCCATTGATACAATGGGCTAGCGTGCTTTTTCCCGATCCAGACGGGCCTGCGATGAGGACTTTTTCCCCTTCATAGATGGTCAGGTTGATATCTTTCAATGTCGGTTCTGCCTGACTGCGATACTTGAATCCGAAATGTTCGAATTGAATCATCGGTTTCTTCATTTATGTGTTCCACCTTGCTTCATGATGTTTCTTTCGATAGACTGCCGCTTTTGCTTCTCGTTTTCGCATAAGCCGCAATGATGATGGTTCCTAGTACACCGACTGTGATGATGTTCGAGATCCCTGCCACGATGCCTTGAACAAATACTTTGTTCGCAGGTTCTGCATAGATCACAATGTCGAGTACAGGAGCAATGACAAACCAGCCTAATGCCTGCGCACCTGCTTGTACGGCGTTGAAAAGCGTGATCTTCTTCCAGCCAAAGTCGCCCTCTTCTACTTTTAAACGGTTAGAAATGAAGCCAATCAATAACCCAACAACACCTGAAACGATAATCCAGCTCCACCAAGGGCCGAATGTGGTGGCATCTTTAATGAGATGACCAATAAACCCAATCAGTGCGCCTGCAACAGGACCAAAAAGCACAGCCATTAATGCAAGGAATGCGTATGATGTCTCAATTTGTGTATTCGGAATCCCAGTTGGAATGGAGACGAAGCGTCCTAAAATGACAAAGACGGCTGCGCCAATTCCGATGGCAACGACAGTTTTCGTTGAAAGTTGTTTACCTGCCATGATGTTTCCTCCTCTTATTCGTATATAATGCGCGGAGCTTTGCGAATCGAAAGGCGCCAGCCTGTGCCTGTACCGATGTTATAAGCCTTTGCAAATGACCCTTGATTGATCGCCACGCCTAAATGGTCGAGTGAATTGACATATACGAGTGGTTCGCCTACCTTTAAATCGGCAAAAGATCGTCCATAGGTCATGATATTTTTATACACATTTTTCGGCCCGTTGGCAATGGTAACTTCTATTGCATCGCCGTAATTAATTGAAAGCTGTTCAAATAACGTGTGATGAATGTTTGTCCATAGGTTTCCGAACCTCACGTCTAAAATATCAATCGTCCCTGTGATGACTTCTTCTTTCGCATACGCCTGTACGACTGGAAGGTGAATAATATCATCAATATTCGCCTTTGGCCCCACCTCTTCAAAAGAAATCACACCTGAAGCGATTCTCGCCCCTGTATATGCGTAAATGTCTCTCCCATGGAATGTATGTGATTTTCCCGACTTCGGCAGCCGGTTAATGGTTTCATCTAAATAACGGGCTTCCACAATGCCAATATCCTGCGCGACGTGCGTGAGTGTCCCGTTATCTGGGGTAATGATATAGTGCGAGCTTGTGGTTTTGACGACAAGACTCTTTCTCTCTGACCCAACGCCTGGGTCAACAACGGAAACGAATACCGTCTCTTCCGGCCAGTATGTGACGGTTTGGAGCAGGCGGTAAGATGCCTCCCAAATGTCATACTGCGGTATATTGTGTGTTAAATCAAAAAGGCGGATCCTGCTGCTCACCGTATTTGCCACTCCGTACATTGCGCTGACTGCTCCATCATCAATGCCGAAATCTGATTGTAAAACCAATGCATGTTCACTCATGTCAATCTCCCTTTCATTTGAAAAAATGGATGTGGTGTTTCACGTGGAACATTTGAACATTTGTATGAAAAAAGTGGACAATAAAAAATACCCCATCCTTATCTTTGAATCATAAGGACGAGGTATTTGTCTCGTGGTACCACCTTTATTTACTGTTTGCTCGCGCTAAACAGCCTCTACAAGTACAAAGCTCCAATCTGGCTCATATACTGTGGTTTTGATAACGAGTACCAACTCTCGTCGTGTCCTACTAATATCATAGATATGTTCAGCACGAGGCTCAGAGACCATTTTTCGAATCATTATTTTTGCTTCTTTTCAGCTGCCGAAGCTCTCTGTGGAAAAATTGATGATTGTACTTTCTCTCGTCATTGCCTGTTTAACTATCTTGAATTAAAGCTATCATACATGATGTTTTTTGATAAATCAAGATATTTTTCTGAACATTTTCAAAAGTGGGTCAACTGATGCTGGAAGAGTCTTCTTTTTATAAAATTTAAACAAATGTTAAAGAGCGAGATATGGTGTCTTTCCTTTCTAGCTGTATAATAAAGATGAAGGGAGGTACAGCGTGTGTGGACCATCTGTATGAATGAGTTTAAGCAGCTCTTCAAAAGCACAAAATCGATTTTAACAATTGTTATTATTTTCATTTTATCTACTTTTGTTTCAACTCTTCCGTTTATTGCTGCTCATCAGGACAAATGGGAGCAGGCAAAGGATCCTTATTCTATTGGGAATGAACTGGTGATGTCGTTATTTGGTTTCTTCCTTATTTTTTTATTGTCTCATGATATTTTGAGCCGCGAAATTCATTTAAAAACCATTCGTTTTCTCGTCAGTAAAACAACCCGTTTGAACATTATTATCGGAAAATATCTTGGGCTGATGCTGTTTTGGCTTAGCTGCATTATGACGACATACGTACTGAATATGGTAATTTCACATCGTTTTCTGTTCTCTGATGCGTTAAAAATCTTAACCTTTATCAGTGTCGGTATCTCATGTACTTTATTTTTGTCCATGCTCTTTCCAACACCGCAGAAATCAATGTTTGTTGGGATGTTGTTTTCCTTTCTTTTCCCGATCGTCAGTATGATATCTGTTCTTTCTTCAGAACGATTGATTCATTGGTTCCAATATATGACACCTTATTATTATGCGCGCTTGAGTGAACCGCTGACCTATGTACTCATGAATACAGCATTGACCGTTATCTTACTCATTGGAACAGCACTCCTATTTCAAAGGAGGGATGTCTAAATGCTGCATACAAAAGAGCTCACAAAAAAATATCGGACAAAAGTCGCGATAGATCACATTACCCTTGATGTCAATCAAGGCGATATCTTCGGACTCATTGGACCTAAGGGTTCTGGTAAGACGACGTTTTTCAATATCATTACGGGAATTTCCCGGCCAACCTCTGGTACGTTTACGATGATGGATATGCCTTCATTAAAAAAGGTGAGGCAGCATATCGGTGTTCTGCCTGAATATACGGATTTATATGAAGGGCTCACGGCACTTGAACATATTGCCTACTTATCCAAAATCACCGGGACACGCCAGAAAACGAGTGATTATGAAGAACTGCTCGAATTTGTCGGTTTAGATCACTATCATCAGGAAAAAGTCGGTACCTTCACACCTGGTATGAAGAAGCGGCTCGGAATGGCGCAGGCCATCGCCCATCGGCCCGAATTTATTTTACTAGACGAGCCTTTTGCCGATATTGATGCTGATTCGATCTTACACATCCAGCAGGTCATTGAAACGTTAAAACATGAAGGGAAAACCGTCTTTTTAACGGCTGACCGCCCAAGGTTCACAAATAGTATTTGTACCAAAACGGCATTCATTTCTGAAGGAAAATTAGTGTCCCCCCATACTCATCCTCAAGAAAAAACCATCACATCCTCAAACATACGTGCAACCTTCAAGCATGCGTGGATTGATGATGAGGTGAAACCTGTTCTCACGCAGTACTTACAAACTGTCGGAACAGATCTTGTGATCAGTGATGACGAGACCTCATTGTTGATTCGTTCAGAAGCCCAAGTCCCATCGATCATCCGCGCTTTCGTGAAATGCAAAGTCGATTTATACAGAGTCACGGCTCAGGATGCCATGAGCACCTCATAAAAAAGTACCGTACGCGATCCGCACGGTACTTCTTCTTTTTTATAAAGGTTTACTCATATAGATTCCGGTTTCTGCAAATCCGGTCTTCTCGTACAGTGAACGGGCGATTTGATTGTGAGCAAAAACATGCAGCGAGAGTTTCTGCACTCCTAATGACTTTGCCTGCCCCTCTAATGCAGCAATAGCCTGCTTTGCAAAGCCTTTTCCTCGATAAGCTTCGAATAAAATAAAGTTATAAATGAATCCTTCCTGCTGAGGGTGATTCGGGTCATAACAAAGCCAAACCCAGCCAATCGCTTCTTCCCCATTTAAGAAATTCCATAGTTCATGATGCTCTGTCTGCAGACCTTCTGGAAGCAGACGATCAAATTGCTCTTCTGCGTTCGCAAGTGATTCTTCCTTTTCCCATGTCCCTGCGAGTACCTTTTCTTCTGCGTACCGCTGAATGGCCTTCTCCATCAATACATCGTAATCCGTTTGTGACATTGGTTGTAGTGTAACCAATCGCATCGCCCCCTTTCCTCCATCATATGATGAGCATGCAAAAAAAACCAGTCCCATCAAGGAACTGGTCATCCGCCGAATCGGTCGGTTTGAGAAAGTTTGATCTCTACTGATTTTTTCTTTCCGCTTCGGTAAAACTCCATCTTTACCTTGTCGCCGACTTTCTTTTGATATAAATACTTACGAAGATCTACGATATTCTGTACACTCTTGCCATCAAAGGAGGTGACGACATCCAACTCTTTTAGTCCCGCTTTTCCCGCTGGAGACAAAGACTCGACACTCATCACGACAACCCCTGATGTGACTTTAGATGGCAGCTTCAACGTTTCCTGCCAGTGATAGCTCGCAATATCTGCTAATGATTTCATGCCAACGCCTAGATACGGACGCTTCACCTCTCCGTAGCGCTCTAAATCTTCTATGACAGGGATGACTAGATTCGCCGGGATAGACAGCCCGATGCCTTCTACCTCTGATTCAGCAATCTTCATTGAGTTGATGCCGATCACTTTTCCGTCCATATTGATCAAGGCACCACCGCTGTTGCCTGGATTGATGGCGGCATCTGTTTGCAGTACCTCCGCATTCCAATCCGCCTGTCCGTCCCCATTCGAGTCTACAGGAATCGCACGTTCCGTTCCCGAAATGACACCTTGTGTGACAGAGCCCGCGAATTCAAGCCCTAACGGATTTCCAATGGCGATGACTGGCTCACCTGGCTTCACATGATCTGAATTGCCAAAGGCGGCGGTCTTCTTGATCTTATCACTTTTGACGGTGAGAACCGCTAAATCCATCAGCTGATCGCTTCCAACAAGATTGGCACCAATTCTTGTCCCATCCTGAAGGCTCACTTCAAGCTGGTTGGCTCCTTTGATGACATGGTGGTTGGTCACGATATAAAAGGTATCACCCTTTTTCTTATAAATCACACCTGACCCGCTGCCTGCCTCCCCGCCTTCTTCCCAAAAGCTCGACTTTTGGATATTAATGACGCCGACAACCGTATCCGACATATTAGATACGACTTTCGTGACCGCATCATTGACGTTCACATTGACGGTCTTTAAAGGGCCCTGTGCTGATTGCTCATCTCCGTTCTGCTGCCACCCAAAGGGACTGCCGCTCTGTCCTGACACATAGGGGAAAAAGAATCCCATTAAAAAAGCTCCTACCAATACACCGATCAGACCAGATAGGAAATATCCTTTTCTGCTTCGTCTCGGCTTCCACTCTACATCGCGATAATCCACTATGTTTCCTTCCTTTCAGTGAATAGATGATGTATATAGTGTTGGTAAGAAGCTCTTATCTTAATCATACGATTGTAAAAATCATACGGCGCAAAGCGGGGTTGCTTTTTTCGGGTCCGTATCATATAAATCAAAGCCATCCCCGACAACAAAGCCTTTCATCTCAAGTGTCTGCTGGACCGCCATACGGGCTAAATCCTTCATGTTGTTGTCTTGACTCAAGTGAGCCAAGTAAATGCGTGAGGTGGCATCTCCAATGACATCTGTCATCGCAAGAGCGGCATCTTCATTTGAAACATGTCCGACATCGCTCAAAATTCTGCGCTTAATGCTCCACGGGTATCGGCCCATTTGCAGCATACCGACATCATGATTGCTCTCAAATACAAATGTATTGGCTGACTGAATGATGCCTTTCATACGGTCACTCACATAGCCTGTATCCGTCATTAGGGCAAGTTTGCGCCCGCCATAATGGAACACGTAAAACATGGGCTCAGCCGCATCATGTGAGACGCCAAAGGACTCAACATCGAGACCGCCAAAGGATTGGACGGTTTCCATATCAAAGTGGAATTTTTGCTCTGTGTCAATCTTCCCGATATGAGACTCCATCGCCTTCCATGTTTTCGCATTTGCATAGACGGGGAGCTTGTACTTTCTCGCCATGACACCGAGCCCTTTAATATGATCTGAGTGCTCGTGTGTCACAAAAATGCCATCCAAATCTTCAGGCTTGCGGTCGATTTGACCAAGCAGCTCGACCATTTGTTTGCCGCTTAACCCAGCATCCACTAAAAAGGCATGCTCGTCTGTTTCTAAATAAAAAGCGTTCCCCGTACTTCCGCTCGCTAGTACACTGAACTGCAAGCTCATGTTCTCTCACTCCATTGAAGATTTGTCATCTTTCTCTATATGATCAAGTGTTGAGCCATCAATGGCATTGATCAAATATTCTTCTTCTGTCTTTTTCTTTGAACTAACTGATACGCCTTCAAGCTCGACTCGCCATACAGGCACCATGACCTGCGTGCTTGCACCCGGGTATTGCGTATAGTAGCCAAGCTCTACCTTTTTCACGGTCGTGTTTTGGCTCAGCATGTTTTGTGTATATAAGTCCTTCACGGTTTCAAGCGCTGGGACAAGGGTTTCTTTTCTCACTTCATTAATCGACGTCACCATCGACTGCTGATACGACACGACCTCGTTTTGATCGTTTACATCTAAGGTGATTTTCCCGATGGTTTCGGTGTCATCAAGGCCTTCTTGGAAGATGTATTTCCCTTTATACGTTTGGAAAAAGACGATCTTCCCTGTCTCTTCATCAATACTCCACAGCTTATAATTCTTCCCATCCAGCAAACGCTGGTTTACGAGGTTTGCCGCCGCTGTTTTTATATCCTTTTTTGGCAATGCAACGGGTTTATTGAAGGTCATCTCAAGCAGTGTGACAGGATCATCTTTGTCCGTTTTCGGGAATGTGCTTTTCGTCTTTTGATCAGCTAATCCGTCGACATCCTTTTTCGTATATTGCTTCTTTTCAGCTGTAATGCGGTATCCAATCTTCGCTTCATCTGATAGATTGCCATATTTGATCCCATCTGCCTTCATTTCTTCCAGCGTATCCGTTTTTTCGATAATCGCAAAATGATCGGTTGATCGTTTTTCAAAGTATTGAAAACCTAGAAAGATATCGAGAACGAGAAAGGCTAGGATAAAGATCGTTTTGGTCTTATTCCACTCCATTATTCTCGCTCCCCTCTGTCAACAAATCATGCGATAGTATCACGGTTTTGCCGTTATATTTCATGCACCATACTGGCTCCAGCCAGACAAACATCGCTTGATCTTGATCTGATGCGGTTGAAGCAGCTTGATAGGCCGGGAAAATTTGTTCAATTTTCTCCAGGTCATCATATTTCGTCTGCTTGACGATTAAGTCCTTCAGCTCTGTCCCGTTCATCAGCTTGACCTGTTCACTCTGACTCGCTTTGTTGCCTAGAATATAGTTTGGACGCTTGTAATTCAAGATGTCATCATTCGCCCACTGTACTTCAAGAGAGGTCATCCCAAATGGATGCTTTGTACTGTTGACGATCGGCAGACCATCCATAAACATATTAAAGGAAAGCTGCTGGTTGCTGTTGATGCCAAAGTATTGATAGTCATCGGTAAAGCTCCCCGTATCATTGAAATACTTCACACTTCGCTTGATCAAATCCCCCGTTTGGAAAACGGTGCTGGAATTGATATTGCGGTGCTGATATTGGATGCGGTGGTCTTTTTGATTGGCTTCAAGACGGCTTGTGCCATCTGTGTACACTGTCCGATTTAAATTAGACTCCTCGCCCACAAGACTCGGGTCCGTAAACAGAGCGTCCTTGAATTTGCTTGTCTTAATCGTTTCGATAAAGAACATTTTCGCTTCAAGCTGCTTTTGCTTTCTCGGAAGGAGGAAATCTCGTTTAGAATTAGCTGAGAATGTATAGAGATCGTAGCGCGGCATCTCGTTTTGAGCGGCTGAGATACTGTCCATTAGATTCCGATAGTTAGCGGATTCTATTGTCAGCTCAAGCACCGTTTCCTTGCTGTATGAAACCAAATAGACTTTCTTATTGGCCTTGTCCTGCTGGGAGAACGGCACAATCATCCGATCAAACGAGTTGTATTCAATGGACTTATTCGGCCATTTAAACAGCGCTTGGAAAATATCAATCGGAATCGAGTCATTGAATACAAGATCCAATGTCTTCCCCTGTCCTCCGCTTCCATAGAAGAAATTCTTAAATCTCTGCTCAGAATATTGATCCGACACATCCGAAATCTCTTTGACATCCCAAAGGCTCACATCATTCCAGAAGTTTTGAAAGAGTTCCTTTTGATCGACTTTAAAATGCTCCCCATTTGAATGGATGAACATCTCGCGCGGCTTCACGACATCAATGAGACTTCTAGGCTCGTCGCTTGAAATCTTCTTCGTTTCCACGACCTTTGTGCCGGCATCTGCCTGGTCCTGCATGACGGGCTGGAACATCCAAATATTCCACGTAAACACAAGACTGATCGCAATTAGGATTGTCAATATTATGGTTTTAAAGGTCTCACGCTTCATCCCAATCATCCTCTTGTTCTTCATTGTACGGAAGGGTAAAGGTCACCGTTGTTCCTTTTCCTTCAATGCTGTCAGCCCAAATATCTCCGCCATGAGCCTGAACCATTTCTTTTGCAATCGCAAGGCCTAGGCCGGTTCCGCCAAGCTTTCTTGTTCTCGCCTTATCCACTCGATAAAAACGTTCAAAGATTTTATCCATATCCTTCTTCGGAATACCGATCCCTTCATCTTTGACGCTGAATAACACAAGGCCATTCTCCTCATCCAGATCAACGGTAAACGTGATATGTCCACCCTCTGGGGAGTATTTCATGGCATTTGAAATGATATTATCGAGCACCTGTGTGATTTTATCTTGATCAATTTCCACGTATATTTCACGCTGCGGCAGATTGCGGATAAACTCGACATGCTGCTCTTTCGTCATTTCAAAACGATCAATGACCAATGAGATAAACCTGATAAAATTCGTCCACTCACGGTTGAATTGATAATCCTTGCTGTCGAACTTAGACAGCTGCAGCAGGTCATTAACAAGCCGGATCATGCGCTCTGTTTCATTTTGCGTGACACTGAGGAACCTTGGCGCAAGCTCTTTATCACCAATTGCCCCTTCAGCCAGTGCCTCAAGATAGCTTCGCATCGTCGTCAGCGGTGTGCGCAGCTCATGTGATACGTTTGCGACGAATTCACGGCGTTCTGCATCAATTTTCTCCTGCTCTGTGACGTCATAAATGACCGCAATTAAACCATCAATCTTCCCATGCTCTTTCTGAATGACTGAGAAATTCACACGCAAAACAGACAGCTGATCTTCGCGTTCAATTTCTATCAGCATGGAATCTTGATTTTCGACTAAATCTTCAAATGTATGCGTGTCCTCGAGGCCCAGTAAGGACGTAATCGGCATCTCTAGAGCTGTTTCACGTGAAACATTTAACAGCTCTAATGCGGGGCTGTTTAATAGAATAATCGCACCGTTTTGATTCGTGGCGATGACGCCATCCGTCATATAGGCAATGACAGAAGAAAGCTTTTTCCGCTCACCCTCCGTCATCAGCTGCGCTTCCTCCAGTTCTCTCGTCAGATGGTTAAAGGTTGTCGCAAGCTGGCCAATCTCGTCATGTCCATACTTTCGGACTTTCCTGGAAAAATTCCCTTTGGCAAGCTCGATCGCTTGCTTTCTCATATCCGAAATAGGATGAGTGATTGTTCTAAAGATGAAGATACCAAGCAGTGCGGTCGTCCCAAGTGCGATCAGTGTGCCAGTCGCCAAAATGGTGTTAATGGTTCGCATTTGGTTAAAAACGCTCTCCATCGAAGACACAACATAAATCACACCGACGGTTTCTTGGTTTTCATTTTTCACGGCTGTCGCAGAAATACGGACCCGTTTGTTTGATTCAGGGTCATAGAATTTTTTCTCATAGTCTTTGCCGACCGCAAAAATACGGCTAATGATTTGATCAGTGATTTTCTTCCCGGCAATCTCCTGACTGCCATTATTCACAGAGGCAATGACCTCTCTGCTTTCGTCAATATAGCTGACTTCAGAAATTTCATTAGACTCATCTTTGTTGTTAAAGTCGTTTAATATCTTTTGAGCATCCTCTTTTAATTCTGCCTTGCTTTTCGATGAATCTTGTTCTAGGTAATACGATAACGAGTAGATTCGCTGATTCAAGGAATTATCATAGGAATTAATTAAGGACTGCTCTAGCTGCTTCACAAAGTACACGCCAATGATCTGCATGGCGACAATGATCAGCAGCACGTAAATTAAGGTCAATTTGAAGTGAATCGAGCGAAAAAAACCTACTTTACTCATAAGAATCTTAGTCCTGCTCTGGGTTTCTTAAATAGTAGCCAACGCCTCGTCGTGTCACGATCCAGCTCGGGTGGCTAGGATTGTCTTCAATTTTCTCACGAAGACGGCGGACTGTGACGTCCACTGTACGCACATCCCCGAAATAATCGTAGCCCCATACGGTTTGCAGCAAGTGCTCACGTGTCATAACTTGTCCGATATGTTTCGCTAAGTAATGAAGCAATTCGAACTCACGGTGCGTCAATTCAATTGTTTCCTCACGCTTAGACACCACATATGCATCTGGATAAATGACAAGTGATCCAATCTCAATATCATTTGATTCAGATTCTTCCTCTGTCTGCGGCGCAGCAATTTGTCTTCTCAAATTCGCTTTCACACGGGCAAGCAGCTCGCGCGTGCTAAATGGCTTCGTCACATAATCATCTGCGCCAAGCTCAAGACCGATGACTTTATCAATTTCAGAGTCTTTTGCTGTCAGCATGATAATCGGCATGTCATATTTTTTTCTCACTTCACGGCATACCTCAACGCCATCTTTGTTCGGCAGCATAATGTCGAGCAGAATGATGTCCGGTTTGATTTCTTCTACCATTTCAAGGGCTTCATTTCCGTCATATGCACAATGAACCTCATAGCCCTCTTTTCTTAAGTTAAACTCCAATATATCAGCAATCGGTTTTTCATCATCTACGACAAGAATCTTTTTTTCCATTGTGATTTCCTCCTGCATTTTTAGCATCTATGTCATTCCATTTTGCATCTCTCATCAGGCCTTTTCGTTTGAGCAAAAAAGGCTCACTGTCTATTATAACGTTTTACGTGGCAAAGATAAAAATAATAACGGCTTTCTTTTCTAGTAAACGTTGAATAGGAAGTCACCTCTCAAAAAAATTGATGGCTTTTTTCCTTTTTTATTGAAACTTTTCCAGTCACCAATCGTCTATATAGATGTAACGTCTTCTTCTTATGGAGCCGGGCCCTACCTAGGTCCGGCTTCTCCCTTTTTATGCCTTCTTTTCATAAAATAAAAACGCACCTGCGATTGCAGATGCGTTTGGAAGTGGCTCGGGACGGAATCGAACCGCCGACACACGGATTTTCAGTCCGTTGCTCTACCAACTGAGCTACCGAGCCATCATCAAAAGATGAATATGTATAAATGGCGGTCCGGACGGGACTCGAACCCGCGACCTCCTGCGTGACAGGCAGGCATTCTAACCAACTGAACTACCGGACCTCAGTAACTTGCCCGAAAAAGCAATCGTGGTGCTCCTTCAAGCAAGTGAGGAAAAATTAGCTTAACGCTAAAGTAAATCAATGACCCGTACGGGATTCGAACCCGTGTTACCGCCGTGAAAGGGCGGTGTCTTAACCGCTTGACCAACGGGCCAATACATGGTGAGCCATGAAGGACTCGAACCTTCGACCCTCTGATTAAAAGTCAGATGCTCTACCAACTGAGCTAATGGCTCTCGGTTTGTGAAAAGTGAATCTGAAGAAGCCGTATTGCGTCAAACCAATCGCTTTAAAAAAGCTGGAACATCGCATCCTAACAAGTTTCAGAGACCTTTGCAACAACGAGATTTATAATATCATAGAGTAATTACATATGGCAATACGTTTTTCGACATTTTTTTAAAAAAAGTGTCGGATTTGAAATCTCCTGCCAAAGCCCTTCTATTTGCAATCGCCTTCATTTCTGATTCACCTTTTCATGACCACTGCCTATTCAAGCACATAGAAACGTTTTAGACCGCTCAAAAATGGTTATACATGAAACAAGTGACATTGTGATTGAAAAAGGAGGAAGCAGTATGAGTTCATTTAAATTAGGAGATAAAATGCCCAACTTTTCACTTCCAACAGTACAGGGTGAACATATTGATTTTCACAAACATTTAGAGGAGCATCAAAGCTGGCACCTCATCGTCTTCTTTAGAGGCTCATGGTGCCCAGTATGTGTAGAAGAATTGAAAGAGCTCGAACAGCAGCAATCATACTTTCAAGACAAGGATATCCACTTAATGGCGATTTCAACAGATAATTCTGATGACTTGAAGGAATTTGCGGATAAAGAAGGGCTGTCCTTCCCAATCATGTCTGACAAGGACCTCACTTCATTAAAAGCATATGAAGTCCACTATCACGGAGAAGATGCTCCTTATGAAGATCACGGAGTGCACGGGGAACCTGCCTATTTCTTACTAAACGAAAAGGGCCAAGTCCTCTATCAGCAAAGACAAACAAGTCCGTTTGGCAGACCGCATGCCAACGAACTGCGCAAAATCATTCAGTACATCCGCAAAAACTTAAAAGGCCAATATAAAAGCGTGAAATAAGAAAGAACCCTCGTAATGAGGGCTCTTTTTTTATGATTATCTTTTGTTAAACAGCCAGTCTGCGGCGAAAAACACAAGAAGTCCCGCCATGAGAATGACAAAAGTGACGGGTGGTCTGTCACATTCGACATACGAGTACAGCGCATGCCCTCCTAATGCGAGAAGATAAAAGACAAACGCTGGTACAGCTGCTTTATGTGAATTCGCTTGTTCTCTTTTCGTCATTTTTTTAAAAAACATTGTAGCTATTCCCCTTTATGCTGCCTTCTTCATCGTCACTCGGCGAAGTGCCCGCGAACGAATATATTCCATTGGACCCATTCTCCAAACCTTTAGACAAAATGCTGATACGGCGATTTGCAGAAGAGAAATGAGCAGCCATGCCAATACGATAAGAGGGGCGTTGATTTGTCCGCCAAGACCCAATCCCCAGCTATAAAAAAGAACCGAGCAGACGATATTTTGCAGGATGTAACAGCTGAGTGCCATTTTCCCTACATATTCAAACCAATTCCACATGAACCATGATTCCGTGTGAACCAGGAGCTTCGCAATGACAGCGATATAGAAAAGAGAGAGGAATGGCGAAAACGCATAGCGCACAACGAATTCCACTAGTTCGTTCGGAACGAAGACAAGTGCATTCAGCGGCAGCCCCACCCACAGACCGACTCGGAATAATATTTTCCGTAGAGATTGCCCGCGTTCATTTGCATAAAAAACACCGGCTCTCATCATCCGCACACCTAATAAAAACAGAAATGTGTTCATTGGAATGATAAAGATCGCTTCTTCACGGTACATGAAAAAGTGTTGTAATCGTTCTTGAACCTGCGAGATCCATGTCTCTGGCAGCTGCTCTTCCAGCGCCGGTTCACTGCTTTGATCATACGATTCTGTCTCCATTTCAGAGAGGGAGAACACCATCAGATAGGACAGAACAAGTAGATGAATGACTCCAGAGAAGATCATGCCTCTTTTGATGCGCTTGCTCCCTCCTCGTACAATAAATGCCACAAGCAAACCGGTGACAGCGTAACTCATGAGCACATCATATTCCATCACAAGTGCAAAATGGACAAAGCCTTCGATAAATAAAAATAAAAGAATCCATAAATATGTACCCGGCCAAGGCGTGTTTTTTCTTTTGGCCTGCTGATATTTCAGCTCTAGCCCTACACCGAACATGATTGTGAGCAGTGAGAGCATTTTCCCATAGACGAACATGGAAACAAGGCTTTCTAGAAAACTGCCATGTTCATATTCATCTGCAATCTGATCTGTCGCAAAGGTATCCCCTGCATACGCAAAAAACCAGACGTTCGTTCCCAATGTGCCTAATATGGCAAAACCTCGTAAAATATCTAATAATCTTATTCTTTCTTTCACTAGAACGCTCCTTCCCCCTATACAGTTATCATATTTTGGTAATGATCGGAAGCCTGTTCTACTGAAATTAAGAAATATTTAAACAAAAAGACACCAGTAAAATGTGCAATTTTACTGGTGTCTGATCAGTCTATTATTATGGACGGTACACGCTGCGGACAACGTTCGTTTGGGAACGATCTGGTCCGACTGAGAAAATGGAAAGTGGAATACCTGTTAATTGTGAAATGCGCTCTAAATAATGACGGGCATTTTCAGGCAGTTCGCTTAAATTCTTCACGCCTGTAATATCCTCTGTCCATCCTGGCATTTCCTCGTAGACAGGCTCACATTTCGCTAGTTCATTTAGACTTGCTGGAAATTCTTCTGTGATTTCTCCGTTCAATTTATAAGCGACACAGATTTTCAATGTTTCAATCCCTGTCAGTACATCAATTGAGTTAAGAGATAGATCTGTAATCCCGCTCACACGGCGAGCATGACGGACAACGACACTGTCAAACCAGCCAACACGGCGCGGACGTCCAGTTGTTGTACCGTATTCACGGCCAACCTCACGGATTTGATCGCCAATTTCATCATGGAGTTCTGTCGGGAATGGGCCATCTCCAACACGTGTTGTGTACGCTTTTGACACGCCGACCACATGTTGAATTTTCGTTGGTCCTACACCAGAACCAATCGTCACTCCTCCAGCCACTGGGTTAGATGACGTGACAAATGGATATGTCCCTTGATCGATATCAAGCATAACGCCTTGTGCTCCTTCAAATAGCACACGGCGGCCTTCATCTAGTGCGTCATTCAAGACAACAGATGTGTCCACGACATATTTTTTCACTTGCTGGCCATATTCATAATACTCGTCTAAAATATCTTCAATCTTGAAGCCTTCTGTGTCGTACATTTTCTCTAAAAGACGATTTTTCTCTTCTAGATTACGTGCAAGCTTCTCTTCAAATACTTCACGATCTAATAGATCTGCGACACGGATACCGATACGAGCTGCTTTGTCCATATAAGCTGGTCCGATTCCTTTTTTCGTCGTACCGATCTTGTTAGCCCCTTTCCGCTCTTCTTCCACCTCGTCCAATTTTAAATGGTAAGGCAGAATCACATGGGCTCTATTGCTGATTCTGAGGTTATCTGTACTCACATTCCGTTCGTGAAGATACGCAAGCTCAGTGACCAACGCTTTAGGATCAACCACCATTCCATTACCGATGACACAAGTTTTCTCTTGATAAAAAATACCGGACGGAATGAGGTGTAGCTTGTAAGTCACTCCATCAAATTTGATCGTGTGACCTGCATTGTTCCCCCCTTGATAACGGGCAATCACCTCTGCATTTTCTGAAAGGAAATCGGTAATTTTCCCTTTCCCTTCGTCACCCCACTGCGTACCTACTACGACTACTGAAGACATATCGTGCACCTCCGTTAACCTTTCAAAACGTTATCTCTTTCAAACACATTTATTTTATCAATGCAAAACGAAAAAGTCAACGTGAAATCCGAACATTAATATCTCGAAATCAAATTTTGTTCGTTTTAATTATGAGAAAAAGCGCTTTAATCACTTATTCAGCGCTTAAAAAGGGAGATTTTGAGTAAAAACAACTATTTTGATGGTTCCTAATTTCTATTGATTTTCAATTAAATGAATCATCGAGCTTGCCATAAAATCAGGTGAGTACGGTCTCCCTGTCCTCAACCACCATTCTGCTGTTCCAACATAAGCAGAAATGACGAATTGCTGCTGCATGTCGATTGGAACGAGATGTGGATGAGGCTTTGAGCCTGCGATTTCCTCTAACCCCATAGAAAAGCTTTCTTCAAAAAAAGCACGAACCGTTTCATGAATATTGAGCTCTCGTCCTCGTTTCAAAAGAATTTGATACTCCTCTTCATGTTCCTGCAAATGCTGATAAAATCGAAAAATATACACATATGCCGCATGCTCTTTTTTCACATCATCTTCTTGTACAGGAGCAAAAATGGCACATTTCATCACATCAAACATCTCATCCATCACCTGCTGGGCAAGATCAAATTTATCCTCATAATGCTGATAAAAGGTGGTGCGGTGGATGCCCGCCACTTTCGTCAAATCCTGTACAGAAATCTTCTCCCACTCTTTTTCTCTTAATAACTGAAATAACGCTTTTCTTAATTGCTGCTTCGATTCCGTTGCACGCTTATCCCCTCTGTAGCAGTCCGCCACAAGCCATTCTCCCCTTCCTATGAACTTCAACAGATTCCGCTTTTCTGTTGGTTGAATCCTCAAGGCTGATGAATTAACTTTAATCTAACACAATGAAAAAAAGGAAGCATCTGACAACCTATAAGGAGTGATGATCATGGAAACAACAACACCAACTGCCGTGCAAAAAGCGTTATTAAGAGGAAAAAACAAGCAAGATCCGTATGACCCATTTGATTGGTATGCCAACATGCGTCAGACATCACCTGTTCATTTTGACGAAGCCAGCCGAACATGGAGTGTATTCACCTATGAGGAAGCAAAACGTGTGACAATCGATAAAGATACCTTTTCTAGTCAGCCTCCTAAAGACCAGCGGAAGCATTCACTGATGAAAACAATGGTGATGATGGACCCTCCCAAACACACTCGAATCCGCTCCATTGTGAGCAAAGCCTTTACACCTCGAGTCATGAAATTGTGGGAGCCGCGTATTCAAGAATTGATGGAGGAACTCATGGCACAAATAGAAGGAAAAAACGAGATTGACCTAGTGCAAGCCATCTCTTATCCGCTTCCTGTCATTGTCATTGCAGAGCTTTTAGGTGTGCCGTCAGAGCATAAACAATCCTTTAAAGAATGGTCTGATATTCTCGTCAGTATGCCTAAAAGTGAAGATGAGGAGGATGTCGCTGAATGGCAGAAAATTCGGGACCAAGGAGAGGCTGATATGATGGCGTTTTTTGCAGACATCATTGAAAGGAAACGTCACAACCTCGGTGATGATTTGATTTCCCTCCTCATTCAAGCGGAGGAGAATGGAGACAAACTGTCAGCGGATGAATTAATTCCATTCTGTAATCTTCTTCTTTTAGCTGGCAACGAAACAACCACCAACCTGATCTCCAATATGATCTTCAGCTTGTTAGAACAGCCGGGTGCGTATGAAGCGCTCGTTCAATCACCTGAGCTCATCCCGCGTGCTGTGGAGGAGGCCGTCCGTTTCCGTGCACCCGCTCCTACGATCGTCCGCTATGTCACAGAAGACACAGAGCTTGGGGGAAAAGTGCTGAAAAAGGGAGACAATGTGATTGTGTTTCTTGCTTCTGCCAACCGGGATGAGCGTCAATTTTCAAATGCACATGAATTCGATATACACCGCCACCCTAATCCTCATATTGGTTTCGGGCACGGTATCCATTTCTGTCTTGGCGCACCACTTGCCCGCTTGGAAGCATGTACTGCCATCAAGGCCTTATTGGACCGATATGAGTCACTAGAGCTCCTCTCCTATATGCCGATGACAAACAGCGGCATGTATGGGCTGAAAGAGCTGAAGCTGCGTGTCACGCCGCGTTCATAACAGAAAAGACTCCCGGGCATGGGAGTCTTCCTTTTAAACGGGGGTGATTCCATCTGTGTTCATGAGCACAATGCGATACCCATCTGGATCTTCAATGGTTGCTCCTCCCCGTTCCCAATATGGATTTGTAGAGGTGACTTGCCGTCCGCCAAATGAGATCAATCTCTCTTTCATTTGCTGAAATTCCTCAGCATCTGGAATATAGAACACAAGAAGTTGTTCTGGATGCGGAACGGGCAGGCTCTCTTCTTCTTCATGTTTGGTGATTTCTAAATGAACATGCTGATGAGGAAGCCCCAGCATCACACCATCGTATCCTTCATGCTGATCAAATGAACCTATTCGTTTGAGCCCTAAGCCTTTTTCATAAAAAGAAACAACCTCTTCCATGTTGACGGTTGGACGTGCGATGCGTAATTGAGCGGCTTCGAACTGTTGAAATTTCATCAGTCATCACTCCTTTTCTCCTTTTAGTATACGATTTCTCTCTCTCCCTCTCCTCCTCATTTCGACCGTTTTTCAATCATTCTTTCGATGTAGATCCATCAAAAAAAAGCCCAGCTTCTTGAGCTGGGCTTTAAGCACCGGGCGGAACACCCGCATCGTCAAACCTTCTTTCCAGATTGACGAATTTGTTATATTCTTTGACGAACGCCAGTGATACTGTACCAACTGGACCGTTACGCTGTTTGGCAATGATGATTTCAATAATGTTCTTATTCTCTGATTCTTTGTCGTAGTAATCATCACGATAAAGGAATGCCACGATATCGGCATCCTGCTCGATACTTCCTGATTCACGAATATCAGACATCATTGGACGTTTGTCCTGACGCTGCTCTACTCCGCGTGAAAGCTGAGACAAAGCAATAACCGGAACTTCAAGCTCCCTTGCCAGCGATTTCAATGCCCTAGAGATTTCAGAAACCTCTTGCTGACGGTTATCGCTTGATCGTCCGCTTCCTTGAATGAGCTGCAAGTAGTCAATCAGGATCATGCCAAGACCGTTTTCTTGCTTCAAACGGCGGCATTTCGAGCGAATTTCACTTACTCTGATTCCTGGTGTATCATCAATGAAAATCCCACTATTTGATAGCGAGCCCATCGCCATTGTCAGCTTGCCCCAGTCCTCTTCTGTCAGATTACCGGTTCTTAGGTTCTGTGCATTGATATTTCCCTCTGCACAAAGCATACGCATGACAAGCTGCTCAGCCCCCATCTCTAAACTAAAGATGGCGACACTTTCGTCTGTCTTCGTCGCGACATTTTGTGCAATGTTCAATGCGAAGGCTGTTTTCCCTACCGATGGACGAGCCGCTACAATAATCAAGTCATTTCGCTGGAATCCAGCAGTCATCCGGTCAAGCTCAGAGAATCCCGTTGGAATCCCTGTGATATCGCCTTTTCGGTTATGAAGCTGTTCAATATTATCATATGTCTGAACAAGAACGTCCTTAATGTTTTGGAAAGCTCCTGAGTTTTTACGCTGCGCCACTTCCATAATGGTCTTTTCAGCATCACTCAACAGATCCTCTACTTCATCCTCACGCGTGTATCCATCCTGTGCAATGGTTGTCGCCGTGCGGATCAGACGTCTTAAAATTGATTTCTCTTCTACAATTTTTGCATAGTATTCAATGTTTGCGGCAGTTGGGACAGAATTCGCAATATCGGTTAAATACGAAATCCCGCCTACCTCTTCTAGTAAATCTGTATTGGCCAGTTCAGAAGTCACCGTAACAAGATCGACCGGTTCCCCTCTATCGCCAAGTACAAGCATCGCATTGTAAATCTTTTGATGCGACATTCTATAGAAATCCTCTGGAATTAATACCTCAGAAGCGAGCGTGAGCGCAGATGGTTCTAAAAAAACAGCACCTAATACGGCCTGCTCGGCTTCTATATTTTGCGGCGGCAGCCGGTCATCGAGAAGTTCCGTCATGCCAAGCACCGTCCTTTCATAAAAAAATACGCTACTCATCATTTTAACATTTTCATCAATAAAAAAGTGAAAAACATCGACTATAGTCAAAATTACCATGAGGATGTTTCGTTGAACAGCCAACCAACGCATTTCAATAGAAAAGACTCTGTAACATAAATTGTTATAGAGTCCTTCTGTATCGGATTTTTATCTGTTGTAGTTCACACATGTGATCGACGCTCCAACATGGCATGTTCGAATGCGTTTTTTTAATCTATCGTTTTCTTCACTCCATAATTTTCTTTTTGCCCAATGTCTTGTAAAGACCCGTTTTGATAACCAATAGATAGCACCAAATCGGGAATTGAATCAAACCCGTTTTTGGCTAGATCAAATAACTGTGCTCCGTAATGTGAAGCGGCAATGCGTGCATTTTCTGCTGTGTATGGATTTTTCAGGAGTTCTTCTTTGTATATATCAAAAATATTCTTCCCGTTATCCGTTACAAATTGACCGTTTACAATGCTTAAATCTTTTAAATTGTAGCCTGTGACCGTTTTGATTTGATTAACAAGGTGGAATTTGGCAAGAGAATCAGGCGTGAATTGAGTAGAATCGTCAGATCTGCTTTTCATGATGTGGAAAAATAATTCTCTTGTATTGTTGGTTGTATTTAATAGGTCTTCTATTTGTTTGGTCAGCGATTCGTCTGTTGAACCACTCACCAATAATTTGAAATGATTTGGGTCAATGGTAAAAGTTAAATTTGTGTTTTTAGGAATGGTTATACCGTTTTTAGAGAATAAATCTTGCAATTGTTCGTTGACCTTTTGCCGATTGAATATTTTTTTCTCTACGCTTTCTTGGGTAGGATCGTACCGTTTTTCATTACGGAAGATGGCGTCATTAAAGTCATATTGACCTCCTTTATTATTCCTTGCCCAACTCATTTCCATAATGTAAGCAGCTTCTCTTTCCGGTTTTGTTAGATCACTTCTGAAATAAGAAGAATAAGGGTTTCTATACTTATTATATATATGGTCTTGAGGATCTTTGAATCGTTTATTTTGTTCATTTATTTTTTCGTATTTTTCATCTAGTATTTTCATCCGTCTATCAGCTTCGGTCATCACCTCATTTGTACTTTTAATAGCTGATTGACCTTTATAGTCGATTCGGTTCTGATTGTTTGAAGCACCTGCCGTGTATGACGTATTAATATTCATTTTGATTCTCCTTTTTAAAAAAATAGTGATTATTAAATATATCGGCAATTCAGTTAAAATTTGTTAGTTTTGATCCGATATAGTAATTATTACAAGGAGGGTTAAAATATGACAAATACTATCTTCAAACGTTTTTTATTACCTGCATTGGTATTAGTGCTTGTTACTAGTTTTTTTGCACCTAATTCTGCGGAAGCAGCTATTACAGGGAATAACAGTCCTAACACAGCAAGTTCAATGGGATATTGGAAAAATAGTCGTCCAGATACAACAATCTTACCTGAAGGTGAAAATGAAGCGTATTATCAGTTTACGATCAATAAAGGTGAAAGAGTTTATGTCAGAAGTTCTTATAATAAGCAATATACAGGGATGAATATCGAGGTGTATAATTCTAAATATTTTAGGACAGGGTCCGAAGTTATTAATCCTGATTCAGTAACGCCTTTTATTTTTGCTAATACTGGTGAAGTTACATCAACTTCAGAGACTTATTTTGTGAAAGTGACCCGTGGTACATATACAGGGAATATGTACTTTACTGTTTCCATTCAAGATCGTATTAAATCTGGTAATGGGACATTCAATTTTACGGGGACTTCTACCAACTTGGGGAATTCTTCTTTAAATTTTTTAGGAGTTGATTCTTCAGTCATTACAATGGATTTAACTAATAATTCCACAGTTCCTAAACGTGCTGTAGTTAAATCGATTACGACAACTAGTACCCAAACACCCAACCAAGGGAATGTCACACACAAACTGATGGCTGATGAAAACAAGATTTGGAACGAATCCGTTTTTTCCTCTGCAACAAGTGGTTCTTACCGTATTTCTCTGGAAGATCAATTAAAAGTCGCTCAAAAATGGAGCTTTAAGTACAATGCAAAAGCTACTGCGAGATCTACTATGAGCAATGTCAAAGCCGATATCCGTTACGAATATGATGTCACAGATGGATTCTAATTTAATGGTGTTTACAGACATGTTCACCAATTGATCAAAAAGTAAGGGTACATCCCTTACTTTTTTAATTGTGGCATTTTTGATGCTATACTTCGCCACTCTTAAAACAGCTACGCATGATATTGAATAAGTTGTGAGATATGATCACCAGCTTTTTGAAAAATCCTCCTCTTTTTTCCTAAAAATACAAGCGGGTCTATAGACTTATTTTTCCTCAAAATTATTTCAAGAAGAAAAGCCTATATTTATTCCTGAATCAAACAGAAGAAAATAGTAAATATTCCAAGGCAGTCAAGGTCTTTTGACATTTCTCCTCTTTTTAAATGACAAGGTCCGGTATTCCCTATTTCAAATCATTTGTTAGTGAGTTAGTCCGTTATTTTCTGAATATTAAGATTAAAATATCAAATACACAACTTTATGAACATTTGACTTCATAATTGATAACCATTATCATTTGATTTGCTTGCGTGATAGTTGAGAATCATTTTCATTTGGAGGAACCATTCTTCAATTACTACACTCTTCCAATATCCGCAAGCCTGCTTTTATCATTGTATGAGGGTCGAATTTGAGGAAGGAGATTTTCTAAATATGTCCAAACGCCCTGAAGGAATGGGTACTGAGGATTCACTTTTCGGAGAAAGCCGTCCTTTTTTTATACCTGGGACGGAGCAACTGGATATCACAGCGCACCCATACAGACTTTTTATATTTAAACCGAATACTACTCCTCCAGCGGCTGGTTTTCCAGTCATGTACGTGCTTGATGGGAATTCACTTTTTGGCACAATGGTCGAAGCCATTCGTTTACAGTCAAGAAGACCTGAAAAAACAGGTGTCGTACCTGCCATCATTATTGGAATTGGCTATCAGACAGAAGCGCCCTATCATCCGCTCAGGCATTATGATCTCACTCTTACCAGCCCTGATGCTTCCATTGGGGGCAAAAGAAAGGACTTCTCCATCCATACATATGGCGGGGCCTCTGCTTTCTTTTCTTTTTTAGAAAAGACTGTAAAGCCTTATATCGAGCAACGCTGTCCGATCAACCTGAGTCGTCAAACACTGTTTGGGCATTCTCTTGGCGGTCTTTTTGTATTACACACACTATTTGAGCACCCTGATGCTTATCAGACATATATTGCGGGCAGTCCTTCTATCCACTGGAATAAAAAATTATTTCTAGAAAAAGAATACCAATTCACCAACCGTATACGTCAGGTGCCTATGGATGTAAGGCTGTTTGTAGGTGTAGGTGAGCTAGAAAAACATCATCCATGTCAAATGAATGATCATGCAAAGTCACTAGCAAATCGTATGTTGCCTTTATCCTCATATGGCTTACATACGGCCTATCATGAGTTCCCTGAAGAAGGACATACGTCCGTTTTACCGGTGCTGATGAATTACGCTTTCCGTTTTGCACTCTATCATGATGATCCTTTAACAACCACAGACATGAAAGAAAGGTAGTGAACACATGAAACATAGTGGTCTATCTCAAAAGATTGCCCTTATCACAGGCGCAGGACAAGGTATTGGGCAAGCAGTCGCAAAAAGACTATCCGAAGAAGGTGCGATCATTGCAGCAGTTGACGCAAATGAAGATCAGCTGCAAAGCACCATCCAACAAATGAATGATGAAGGCATACGCGCCTTTGCCTATCCAGGTGACATTACCGATCAAGCTTCTGTTCAGCACATTGTCGATCAAATTGAAAAGCAGCTCGGACCCATTTATTTACTAGTCAATGTAGCAGGCATTCTTCGAATCGGTTCTATTGACCAGCTTTGTGCAGATGACTGGCACCAAACCTTCGCAGTCAACACACATGGTGTCTTTTACGTATCTCAAGCTGTCTCCAAATACATGATGAAAAGATCAGAAGGGGTCATTGTGACCGTCAGCTCTAACGCAGGTGCCATCCCTAGAATGAATATGGCTGCCTATGCCGCATCAAAAGCCGCAGCTACTTCCTTTACAAAAACGCTTGGATTAGAGCTAGCAGCCTATGGAATCAGATGCAATGTCGTCTCTCCTGGCTCTACCGCAACACCTATGCAATGGGCTTTATGGTCTGATGATCAAGGAGCAGATCAGGTGATTAAAGGTTCATTAGAGACGTATAAAACCGGTATTCCTTTACAAAAAATCGCTGATCCTCAAAACATCGCTGATGCAGTAATCTTCTTTGCATCTGAGCAATCCAGTCATATTACGATGCAGAATCTCACGATTGATGGTGGCGCAACACTCGGAATCTAGCATTTCATCAAAAAGGAGGCCTTTTCATGAAACATTCATTATTGTCGTCAGAAGAAAAAGTACAGTTGATTCAAGACTATCAGCCAGGCGCTTTTTTCCTTGCTTCCCCTAAACGTACGATACTGGCAGAAGGGATTTTCCAGCATATTGAAACCAATCAGCTAAATGAACTATCCACAAGGGTAGCTCACGTATTTGACGCTGCCAAACAAGCTGGTATTCGAACACCGATTGTTGCTGGTGCTGTTCCGTTTGATCCGGCGCAACCCGTTCGTTTAAGTGTTCCAATCCATGTACAGTTTAGTGATCCACTCGAATTTCATCAAGGAGATGAGGAGTCGGAAGTGGCAGCTCCATCCTATGAGGTGACGCCTGTTCCCTCTCCAGATGTCTACATGAATGGTGTTAACGAAGGGTTAGCTAAAATTGAGAAAGGAGAGCTTAGCAAAATCGTACTCTCTAGATCTCTCTATCTCAAATCAAATCGAGAAATTAATACGAAAGCAATACTTGAACGACTTGCTCGTCATAATACGACTGGCTATACGTTTGCTGCAAATGTAGCTGACCCGGAATCTTCCCAAAAGCGCACACTGCTTGGGGCAAGCCCTGAGCTGCTTCTTTCAAAAACTGGTTCATCTGTTATTTCCAATCCACTTGCTGGTTCTCGGCCACGCAGTTCAGATCCAGTAGAAGACCAGCGTCGTCACGCTGAACTCCTTACTTCAGCGAAGGATTTACACGAGCATGCAGTGGTTGTCGATGCTGTCACTAAAGCGCTTGCTCCTTACTGTCATACACTAGATGTGCCTGCATCACCATCCGTCATACAAACAGAAACGATGTGGCATTTATCTACTGTCGTTAAAGGTGAATTAGCAGATGCAGGTGTATCCTCAATTGATTTAGCGCTTAGTCTTCATCCAACACCCGCAGTATGCGGAACACCTACAGCAGATGCTCGTGAAGCAATCCAAGCGATTGAACCCTTCGATCGAGGATTTTTCACAGGAATGATCGGTTGGTCAGATGCAAATGGTGATGGTGATTGGATTGTCACCATTCGTTGTGCAGAAGCTGAGGGGCACTCCCTTCGCCTCTTTGCTGGTGCAGGAGTGGTCAAAGGATCAAAGGCAGAAGAAGAGCTAGCCGAAACATCTGCAAAATTCAACACGATGCTTCATGCGATGGGCATCCATCAGTTATAAAAATACATAGGAGATGACAAAACATGTTTGTTCAACCACCTACATGGCCAGAAGAATTTGCAAAACGCTACCGTGAAAACGGCTGTTGGCGTGGGGAAACCTTTAGCGGCATGCTTCGTGAACGCGCCGCATCGTTAGGGAATAAAACAGCAATTACATACGCTGATACGCACATGAGCTACCAAGAACTTGATGAGCGCGTCAGCAGTCTTGCCGCCGGTTTTCATCAGCTTGGAATTCAAAAGGGAAGTCGAGTTGTCGTTCAGCTTCCTAACATTCCTGCTTTTTTTGAAGTCATTTTCGCTTTATTTCGAATCGGTGCTTTACCCGTCTTCTCGCTACCATCTCATAGAAGCAGCGAAATCACTTATTTTATTGAGTTTGCCGAAGCAGACGCATATGTCATACCAGATATCGATGGTAGCTTTGATTATCGATCACTCGCACGTCAAGTGAAAGAAAAGCTTCCCTCATTACCTCATGTCATTGTTGCAGGGGAAGCTGAGGAATTCCTTGACTTGGATGATCTGCGCAAGGACCCATCACTTGATCCTCAAATTCATGTAGAGGCAAGCGATATTGCGTTTCTTCAGTTATCTGGAGGCAGCACAGGCCTTTCAAAGCTCATTCCTCGCACACATGATGACTATATTTATAGTCTTTGGAAAAGCAATGAGGTGTGCGAGCTTACACAAGATAGTGTGTATCTAGCTACACTTCCAGTTGCACACAACTATCCATTAAGCTCGCCTGGAGTCCTTGGGACGTTATACGCAGGTGGAAGAGTCGTTCTTGCACCTGGATCAAGCCCTGATGTAGTCTTTCCACTCATTGAAAAAGAACGAGCGACCATTACCGCTGTGGTTCCACCTATCGCATTGATTTGGCTAGAGGCCGCTCCTCATCGATCAGATGACTTATCGAGTCTTGAGGTCTTACAAGTCGGTGGTGCTAAATTAAGTGCTGAAGCAGCAAAACGAGTGATGCCTGCCCTTGGGTGTAAATTACAGCAAGTTTTTGGCATGGCAGAAGGTCTGGTCAACTATACCAGACTAAATGATCCTGAACATGTCATTATTCATACACAAGGACGCCCGATGTCTGAATATGATGAGGTACTAGTGGTAGATGATGAGGACAAGCCCGTCCCGAATGAAGTGGCTGGACATCTTTTAACAAGAGGACCTTATACGATTCGTGGCTACTATAAAGCTGATGAACAAAACAAAAAAGCATTTACACCCGATGGCTTTTACAGAACAGGTGACATCGTGCGATTAACCAAAGAAGGAAATGTTGTTGTAGAAGGCAGAGACAAGGATCAAATCAATCGTGGTGGCGAAAAGGTTGCCGCTGAAGAAGTCGAAAACCATTTACTTGCGCATGCTGACATTCATGATGCCGCCATGGTGTCCATGCCAGATCCGTTTCTTGGCGAACGCTCATGTGCCTTTGTTATTGCGAAAGGAAACAACAAGCCAGCACCACACGCATTAAAGTCATTTCTAAGAGAACGCGGGCTCGCTGCCTATAAAATTCCCGACCGCATTGAATGGATCGATGCGTTCCCACAAACAGGTGTAGGCAAAGTCAGTAAAAAAGCATTAAGAGAATTAGCTGCAATCCATACTGCCAACGTATAAAAAAAGAGGAGTGAAAACCATGGCAATCCCTACTATTCCTGGGTATCCAATGCCGAGCACACAAGATTTACCCGAAAATAAAGTGAACTGGATACCGGATCCGAAACGTGCTGTTCTGCTGATACATGACATGCAGCAATATTTTTTAAATGCATTTCAACAAGATACATCACCAATCACAGAGTTAGTTCAACATATTGAACAATTACGTAATACATGCAATGAACTTGGAATTCCAGTCGTCTATACAGCTCAACCTGGTGACCAAGACCCGAAGGATCGTGCCTTATTAACAGATTTTTGGGGACCTGGACTTGGTGATGATGAAGCATTGACAAAAATCATTGATCAGCTTGCTCCATCTGAAGCAGATACAATGCTGACAAAATGGCGTTATAGCGCTTTCAAAAAATCCAATTTTTTAGATATTCTTCAAGAAGGCGGGCGTGATCAACTGATCATTACTGGCGTATATGCACATATTGGCTGTATGCTGACAGCCGCAGAAGCATTCATGCTCGATATTGAAACCTTTTTTGTCGCCGATGCCGTTGCTGACTTTTCACTTAAGCATCACAAAATGGCAATGACCTATGCAGCTGAACGCTGTGCGGTCACCACAACGACAAACCAAATCATTAGTCGTTTAACAGGACAGGAAGCAGACGATGACCTATCTTTTGAGGCCATCCTTCACCAAGTAGCTGAGTATCTCGAAATCGAGCCGAATGAAATACCGCTTGACGAGAATCTCGTCTACCTTGGGCTTGATTCTATTAGAATGATGAGCCTAGCGGAAAAGTGGAGACAGCAAGGAATGACAGTCAATTTCGTTGAGCTTGCAGCAAATCCAACGCTCACTCATTGGCGAGCTCTTCTTTTCCCAGAAAAACAGCCATCTATCCCAAATATCGATTACATGTAAAGGAGGTATAGACTCTTGTCGATCCAGTCAGTCGATTCATTCCCACTAACCGGTGCCCAATCAGGCATATGGTATGCGCAGCAGCTTGATCCATCTAATCCCATTTTCAATACAGCTGAGTATATAGATATTAAAGGTTATATTGACCCCATACACTTTGAAGCAGCCATTAGAAAGACTGTCTTAGAAGCAGATTCCTTGTATATGCGCTTCGTTGAGGATACTGACGGTCCAAAGCAATGGTTTACATCTAAGAAGGAGATTCCATTTCAATATATCAATTTACAATATGAAAAACAGCCGCTTGATGCGGCTAAAGCATGGATGAATGCAGATCTTTCAACACCAGTCTCTTTAGAGAAAGATGTATTATTCCGTGAAGTACTTTTTCAACTTGCTGACGACCGATTTATCTGGTATCAGCGCATTCATCACATTGCCATTGATGGATTCGCCTTTTCGCTCATTGCACGCCGTGTTGCTGAGGTCTATTCAGCCCTATCGAAAGGGACACCTGTGCCTCCTCAAACATTTGGAGCCTTACATGACGTAGTCCAAGAGGAGATCACCTATCAACAGTCCAATCGGTATGAAGATGATCGAGCGTTTTGGAAAAATCGCTTTGCTGATCAACCTGAAATTGTGAGCCTTGCTGAGCTTGCCCCAAGAACTTCAGATGATTTTATCCGAAAAACCGCTAGCTATGATGCCGAAAAGGTAAGCAAAATGAAAAAAATTGCTCAAGCTTTCGGTTGTACCTGGCATGAAATGATTCTTGCCGCATCCGCTCTATATATGCATCGTATGACTGGTGCACACGATATTGTTTTAGGATTGCCTGTTATGATGCGCCTTGGATCTTGCGCCTTGCAAACACCCGGAATGGTCATGAACCTAGTACCGCTTCGTTTAACATGCAAACCAGAAATGACGCTCTCAGCACTTGTTCGCCAAGTATCTGATGAACTGAAAGCCATTCGGCCTCATCAAAGATATCGTCACGAAGACATGCGGAGAGACTTTAAACTCATCGGAAGAAATCAACGATTATTCGGCCCACAGATCAATATCATGCCATTTGATTATGATCTCATGTTCGATCAGAGCATTGGTCAAGCACATAATCTTTCAGCAGGACCCGTAGATGATTTATCGATCAACATATACGACCGCGCGGACGGGAACGGATTTCAAATCGACTTTGATGCAAACCCTGCCGTTTACAAAGAGCAAGCAGTTGACGCTCATCAGCATCGTTTTCTTCAATTGCTCGAGGAAATAACTGGACTAGAACAAGATCAGACAATCAGTCAATTCAACCTTCTTTTGTCTAAAGAAAAAGAGAACATCCTCAAGCACTGGAATGATACAAAACGAGAATTACCAAAAGAATCTTTACGGGAACTATTTGAAAAACAAGTCAGCAAAACACCACAAGCAAAAGCAATACAGTTTGAAGGAACCACTTTGACCTACGAAGAGTTAAATCAACGGGTAAATCAATTAGCTCATTATTTGAAAAGGCATGGCATTGGACCAGAACAATTTGTCGCAATTGCTCTGCCTCGATCCATCGATATGGTCGTAAGTCTGTTGGCCGTCGTCAAAACAGGAGCCGCATATCTGCCATTAGACCCTGATTACCCTAGCGATCGTGTCGCCTATATGCTAAATGATGCCAAACCAGCGTGCTTGCTCACAGTCAAAGAGACAGCAGACCGTTTGGACCATCCACACATCGTTCAACTGGATGATTCAACTGTTTATCAGGAGATCGTAGGCAGCCCGCATCTCAATCCGACCTGGAACGAAGGCTCTCCACATCACCCGGCTTACATCCTCTACACGTCAGGATCGACAGGCAAACCAAAGGGTGTTGTTGTAACGAAACGAAATGTGATCAACTTTATATTGTCCATGCAAGATTCATTTTTATTAGATCAAGGAGACCAGCTTTTAGCGGTAACGACCATTGCCTTTGATATTTCCGGGCTAGAAATGTTCCTCCCACTCTTACATGGGGCTGCTCTTTTATTGGCAAAAAAAGAAATCATACAAGAGCCAGCAAAGCTTTCAGACATGATTCGTTCTCATCATGTCACAATCATGCAGGCAACACCAACGTTGTGGCATGTATTGGCAGATGAATACCCTGACGTGATAACAGGTATGCGTGTTCTTGTTGGAGGAGAAGCACTCCCTGCTTCCCTTTTGCACACATTGCAATCTCTTCAATGCGACATTACCAATTTGTACGGACCTACAGAAACGACGATCTGGTCTACGATGGAAAATGTCACAGCACATCAAGAGAATAGCGGGCCGCCAATTGGCAAACCCATTTGGAATACGAGTATTTACATTTTAGATGAAGGGCTAAACCCTGTCCCAGCAGGATCAATCGGTGAACTTTATATTGCAGGTGAAGGAGTATCCAGAGGATATCTTGGACGATATGATTTAACGGCTGAACGTTTTGTGGCTGATCCATTCGGTACAAAAGGCACGAGAATGTATCGTACTGGTGATTTAGCCAGATGGCATGAGGATGGTTCAATTGATTATATCAGCCGTGCCGATCATCAAATTAAAATCCGCGGCTTCCGTATTGAACTAGGTGAAATCGAAACCGTGATTATGCAACACCCATCCATAAAGCATACATCTGTTATCGTTCGTGAGGATCAACCTGGACAACAGCTGCTTTGTGCGTATGTTGTGCTGACAGATGGCACTTCTCTGCACCCTTCAGAGCTCAGGCAGTTTGTGGCTGCATCACTTCCTGATTACATGGTGCCTTCTGCTGTTGTCGTTTTGCCAGAACTTCCACTTACACCAAACGGCAAAATCGATCGCAAAGCATTACCAGCACCAAATATGTCTTTAGTTAGTTCTGAGCGTACACCTAGAACACCCCAAGAAGACATGTTATGTAGTTTATTTGCAGAAACCCTTGGCCTATCTCAAATTGGCATAGATGATAGTTTCTTTGACTTAGGCGGACATTCCTTACTCGCCGCTCGTCTGCTTAGACGTATACGCGATACACTTGGTGCAGACCTAAGCATGAGTACCATTTTTGAATCACCTCGAGTTGCTGAGCTTGCGCAGCACATTGACAAAGCGAAGGACATTCGGCCGCCGCTTCAGGTAGAAAACAAGCCAGATGAGATTCCGTTATCCTTTGCCCAAAAACGGCTCTGGTTCCTTCATTGCCTTGAAGGGCCAAGTCCAACTTACAATATCCCACTTGTCATTCAGCTGACAGGTACACTAGATCAAAAAGCTCTAATTGGTGCATTGGCAGATATCACTGAAAAACATGAAACCCTTAGAACCATTTTTCCAAATAAGAACGGCATGCCAAGACAGGTCATTTTACATCCAAAAAGTGTTCAGCCTGAACTCCATGTCACAGCTTCAAGCGATCAACAAATTGAGAATCAGTTAAACGAAGCCATTCGCTATAGCTTTAAGATTGAAGAAGAACCCGCACTGCGAGCAGATTTATTCATGCTTGATGCAAATCGATCCGTACTGCTTCTATTGCTGCATCACATCGCTGGTGACGGCTGGTCACTTGCACCATTGACACGAGACTTAGCTGCTGCTTACGAAGCACGTATACAAGGGAAATCACTCTCCTTGCCAGCCGAACCTGTTCAATATGCTGACTATGCTATTTGGCAGCAGAAGCTGTTGGGCAGTGAAGAAGAGACGGATAGTCTATTTGCCAAGCAACTAAGCTATTGGACAGGTGCCTTACATGACCTGCCAGAAGAACTGGAGCTTCCCTATGACTTCCCGCGTCCACAGGAAGGAAGCTTCAACGGTGCTACGATAGACTTTACGATTGAGCCCGCTTTACACCAGCTGCTCCTTGAGCTTGCAAAGCAGCATCAAGTGAGTTTGTTCATGGTGCTTCAAGCATCACTTGCAGCATTACTGACACGCCTTGGGGCGGGGACAGATATCCCAATTGGCAGTCCAATTGCTGGACGGAATGACGATGCACTTGACGACATTGTGGGATTGTTTGTGAACACACTAGTATTACGTACAAATACAGCTGGTAATCCAACCTTTAGTGAGCTATTGAAGCGAGTTCGAGACGTTGACTTAGCAGCCTATGAGCATCAGGATCTGCCATTTGAACGGCTAGTCGAAATCCTAAATCCAACCCGATCCAGATCACGCAATCCATTGTTCCAGGTCATGCTTGCCTTCCAAAATACACCGAAGGCGGAAATGAAGCTGACACAACTTGACTCAGATCTCTACGTGAAACCAGTAGGGTCAGCTAAATTTGATCTGACCATCGAATTGACAGAACAAAGAACTGAAACTGGATCAGCAGCAGGATTAACAGGTTTGTTTGAATTCAGTACAGATGTATTTAAACAAAGCACCATTCGAGCAATCGCTGACAGAATGAAGCGCTTTTTAACAGAAGTAGCTGAGCGCCCACACCTGCCGATTGGTCAAGTGAACATTTTGTCGGATAAAGAACGACAAACATTTCTCCCTGACAAAAAGACATTCGCTCAGTTAGACCAAGCACCTAGTCTCCCAGCCTTATTTGAAAAAACGGCGCAGCAATACCCTGTTCGAGTGGCTGTAACGGATGGCAATCAACAGCTTACCTATGAAGAGTTAAACAACAAAGCCAATCGTCTTGCTCATTTATTAATAGAAAGAGGCGTTGGACCAGAACAGTTCGTTGCACTTGCCCTGCCTAGATCAATCGATATGCTCGTAAGCTTATTAGCCGTTCATAAAGCAGGCGCAGCCTATGTTCCGCTTGATCCTGACTATCCAGCAGACAGGCTGGCATACATGATACAAGATGCCAAACCCGTTTGCAGCATCACAACAAAAGCAGATGCAGTGCATCTCCCTGCTGATTGTGATTTGATTTTGTTAGACGAAAAAGAAACGAGCGATCAATTGCTCACTACACCAAATCACAATCCGGCTGATATAGACAGAATTGAGCCACTATCTTCTCTGCATCCGGCCTATATTATTTATACATCCGGTTCTACAGGGAAACCAAAAGGGGTGGTCATCCCACACCAAAATGTCATCCGTCTTCTGACATCTACTGCACATTGGTTCCATTTTGATGAAGAAGATGTTTGGACAATGTTTCATTCGTATGCCTTTGATTTTTCAGTATGGGAAATATGGGGACCACTTTTATATGGAGGTCGACTTGTCATTGTACCTCATACCATCTCTCGCTCTCCAGAAGAGATGCTGCAGCTTCTAGTCGAGGAAGGTGTGACTGTGCTTAATCAAACACCTTCTGCCTTCTATCAGCTCATGCAGATAGACAAGGAACAACAGACACTTGGTCAAGCATTATCACTCCGCTATGTCATCTTTGGCGGTGAAGCATTAGAGCTTAGCAGATTAGAAGATTGGTACAGCCGTCACCCAGACTGTAAGCCAAAGCTAATTAACATGTACGGCATTACAGAAACCACCGTACACGTTACGTACAATATACTCAATCGAGACATGATCGCAAAGAAATCCAGTAGCTTAATAGGCGAACCGATTCCTGATCTACACGTTTACGTACTAGATGAATACCTACAACCTGTTCCCCCTGGGACGACAGGTGAAATGTATGTAGCTGGAGCTGGCTTGGCAAGAGGTTATCTAAGCAGGCCTGACCTGACCTCAGATCGATTCCCTGCCGACCCTTATGGAGCACCTGGCACAAGGATGTATCGTACAGGTGACCTCGCACGCTGGACAGAAGAAGGGGCACTTGATTACATTGGCAGAGCTGATCATCAAATTAAAATACGCGGGTTTAGGATTGAACTTGGAGAAATCGAAGCCGTTCTGGCACGCCACGATGCAGTTGCACAAGTTGCCGTCATTATGCGAGAGGATCAGCCTGGTGACAAACGCTTAGTCGCATATATCGTAACAACTGAAGAAGACTGTTTCGATACAGAGACCCTTCGTCATTTTGCCGCAGCCAGTCTTCCTGATTACATGGTGCCTGCGGCATATGTACAGATTGATACCATGCCACTTACAACAAACGGGAAGCTTGATCAAAAATCACTGCCGGCACCTCAATTGCATATAAAGCAAACGGATGGCCGCGGCCCAAGAAATCCGAAGGAGGAAATCCTATGTCATCTCTTTGAAGAGGTGCTTGATTTGCCAAAAATCAGCATTGACGATCGCTTTTTTGACATTGGCGGGCATTCCTTACTTGCGGTTCGTTTAATCAGCCGCATTCGTGATGCACTTGGTGTCAAACTAAGCATCGGAACGTTGTTTGAAGCACCAAATGTTGCAAGTTTGGCAGAGAAACTAGAAACAGGAAGCGATGAAAACGCACTAGAAATCTTGCTGCCACTACGAACAAATGGAGAAAGATATCCTCTCTTCTGTGTTCACCCAGCAGGTGGTCTTAGCTGGTGCTATGCTGGTCTCTTGAATACATTAGAGAAAGACATCCCTATTTATGGATTACAGGCACGAGGAATCGCAAGAAAAGATGACTACCCGCGCACACTAGATGATATGGCTGCGGATTATATCAAGCACATCCAAACGATTCAGCCAAAAGGCCCTTATCATCTTCTTGGCTGGTCACTAGGCGGAAACGTTGTACAGGCAATAGCTACACAGCTCCAGCAGCAAGGTGAAGAAATCTCACTCGTTGCGATGCTGGATGCCTATCCGAACCATTTCTTACCGATTAAAGAAGCACCTGATGAAGAAGAAGCACTAATCGCTCTTCTTGCGCTCGGCGGTTATGATCCAGATACCTTAACAGATGAACCGCTCACAATGAAAAGTGCCATCGACATCTTGAAAAAAGATGGCAGTGCACTAGCAAGCTTAAGTGAAGATGCCATTAGAAATCTAAAAGAAACCTATGTCAATTCAGTTCGATTGCTCGGAGAATATCAGCCAAAAACTTATCATGGAGACATATTATTCTTTAGATCTACCATTATCCCAGATTGGTTTACACCAATTGATCCCGAAGCATGGGCACCTTATATCAACGGAAAAATTGAACAGCACGACATTCATTGCCGGCACAAAGACATGTGCCAGCCTAAACCCCTAGCAGAAATTGGTGTCATCTTAGACAACACACTGCATCGGGTCAAACAAAAGCACTAAGAATAAAGGAGAGATGACAAATGACAAATCCCTTTGATCGTGAAGACGGTGTCTTTCTTGTGCTTGTCAATGAACAAGGACAGCATTCACTTTGGCCATCATTTGCACCAGTGCCAGATGGATGGGAAAAGGTCTTTGGTGAAGACACTAGAAATGCCTGCATCGATTATATCCAGACACACTGGCAGGACTTACGGCCTTTAAGCTTAACAAAAGAACCTGCCCTAGCACATGGAAAAACGGAATAAATCATCGCACCCTGATCTCACTCAGGGTGCTTTTTTGACAGAATAAACATCACCATCTTTCCAGCCCTTTCTGCTACAATTTAATTGAGAATGTTTATCAATCATTAAGAGATCAGGTGGTTTTATGGGAAATAACAATCAATTACGTACAATGGCAAATGCCGAACAATTCATCTATCGATTAACATATACTGAAAAAATAAATAATGCAGAGCTTCCGCATACGGAGCAACAGCTATCAGATACATTCTGCCTCCTCTTCAGCATAAGCGGCAGCGGTTTACTCACATTGAACGATCAAAAATGGCGATTGAAAAATCTGACACTCTATACGATCATGCCTGGGGAAACATTTATGTTGAAAACAGAGCCTTATCAAAAACACGAGCTCTATCTGCTTCGCTTTCAGCTCTACACACTGCAAGATCAAAACATAGGAGAAGTATCAACTGAACATGCCCGTTCTTTACTGAATGTATGGCAATTTATCGATATTAGCTCGATTGAACAAATTCATTCTTTACTGCCTGAAATGACAGAGGAATGGAAAAGACCTGAATCCATTAGCTTTTTTAGAAGCCAAACTCTTTTTCAACAGCTCATTATGCAGCTTTTCACACTGCATAAAGAAGATATTTGTGACACGGCACATGCCCTTTTCAAAACAAAACAATATATTGATCAACATTCCGAAGAACCCCTCAGCCTTACAAGTCTATCTCATATGGCTCGCATCAGCGCCAATCATTACAGTGAGCTATTTAAAAAGCATTTTGATGTGAGTGTCACTGATTATATCACCAAGAAAAGGATGGCTAGAGCCAAACAGTTAATGGCAAAAAGCAATGCAAAGCTCAAAGACATTGCACTGGAAATCGGCTATCAAGATCCCTATTACTTTAGCCGCATCTTTAAGAAAAAAACTGGCATGACCCCTTCTGCTTATATGAAAAGCCGTCAGCGGAAAATTGCAGCCTATGGTCATTCCATACTCGGTCAGCTCACACCAATTCATATCATCCCATATGCTGCCCCTCTTCATCCTAAATGGACAGCACATGATTTTAAGCATCATGCAGAAGAAATTCCGATTCACCTGAGTGCACATCGTATCAACGAGCACGCTGAAGCCAATTTACAGCAATTAAAGGAAACAAAACCTGAGCTGATCATTGCCAATGATCATGTGACAGAGGAAGAAAAACAAGTGTTGAAAACCATCTGTCCTGTTCACTTTGTTCCATTCACACAATTGAATTGGCGCGCTCAATTCAGACAAACAGCTATGTTCCTGAACGAAGCGAAGGAAGCAGAAGAATGGTTGCTTCATTACGAGGAAATCGTCATTCAAGCGAAAAAGGCATGCCTTGTTGATCATCCACCAAAAACCGTCCTGCCTCTTCGTATCTTTCAAGATCAGCTCTACTTGTCTGTAAATCGCACCATGTCAGAAGTGATTTTTCATGACATTGGTCTTCTGCCAGCTTTTCAGAATGATGGTCAGCTAATAGAAAAAAAAATCAGCATTCGCTCCATACAACAGCTAGACCCAGACGCCATCTTCCTCTTCTTGCATAAGGAGCCAAAAACCATTGCATTTTATCAAAAGTTAAAGCAACAGGAGGCTTGGCAAAATCTCAAGGCTGTGAGTCAACAAGCAGTCTATCCACTCGCTTCTGACCCTTGGCGTGAATACACAGCAGCCAGTCATCAACGAGTCATTCAGGACCTTTTATCTTTTTTTCCGTAAAAAGTCCATCATTTGATAGAGAATTGTCTATGGCTAAAAGGACGAAAGCCTAATACAATCTTTAATTGAGAACAATTATCAGTTAAAGGAGAAAACAAATGAAAAAATGGTTAGCATTGCTTACCCTTTGTATCATGACGATGACCACAGCAGCCTGTGGTGCTACAGAAAATAAACCTGCTTCAAACACAGCCAAAAGCAAGTCAGCTGAAGCAACAGAAACAAAAATCAATTACTTAGATCAAACGTACAAGCTCAAAACACCAGTGAAACGAATCGTCATTGCTGGAAGCCTAGAATCAATGGAAGATGCAAAATTACTTGGTATCCAACCTATTGGTGCTTCTACCGTAGGCGGCACATTCCCTGAATTATTTAAAGACATCACAGCGAAAACAGAAGGCATCGGTGAAAAAACAGAACCAAACCTAGAGAAAATCTTAAAACTAAAACCAGACGTGATACTCGGATCAACAAAGTTCCCGCCTGCAACAATTAAAAAACTGGATAAAGTCCAAACGACGATCCCAGTATCCCATGTCTCTTCTGACTGGGAAAGCAATCTTTTATTGCTCGGTACACTGACTGGAAAGAGTGAAGAAGCCAAAAACATCATTTCTGATTATCAGAAAGATCTCAAACAAGCGAAAGAAACCCTGAAAGACAAAAGCAACAACAAAACAGCTGTCATTTTGCGCATTAGACAGGGCGACCTGTACGTGTATCCAGAAGACGTATACTTCAACTCAACCTTATATGGGGACTTAGGATTTTCAGCACCAAGTGATATCAAAAAAGCCAAAGCACAAGCGATGATTTCGATGGAGCGCCTGGGCGAACTAAATCCTGACTATATTTTTGTTCAGTTCTCTAAAGCGGAAAACTCATCGAATCCAAACGCATTGAAGGACTTAGAGCAAAATAAAATTTGGACAAGCCTAAAAGCTGTGAAAAATGGGCACATCAATGCAAATGTCGTTGATCCTATGCTTCAAGGAGGAACAGCACTAAGCAAAACAACCTTCCTTGATAAAGCTGTCAAATGGTTAGAGAAAAACAACTAAAAAAAGAAGCGCCAATTTGCGCGATCAGATTGTTGACAAAGGGCTAAAATGATCTTTATTTTTAGCTCTTTGTCTTCTTTTCAGCGTAGTTGAAAACCTTGAGGAGAGAATACACATGAACGGAACGTTTCTATATGACGAGTTTAATGGGCGTCAGCTTGATATTTACCTTCCACAGGACACCTCTATTGATGTTCCAGCTGTCTTTGTACAAGATGGCTCTTCTTTGTTTAGAACACACCTGCTAGAGATCGAAAGAATGATCGAAGCCAATACCATCTCGCCAATCATCATTGTCGGCATACACCCCTTCAATCGACTTGATGAATATACACCATGGAAGGCGTCATCACTGCGTTCTGAGTTTCCTGACTTTAATGGCGAGGCACAGACGTATATGTCATTTTTAGCAAATGACTTGCTCCCATATATCAAAAGAGAATATCCAGTCAAGCAGACCTGTCATCAACATAGTCACGTAGGTGCTTCATTAGGTGGACTATTTGCTATTTATACCCTATTGATGCACCCTGCCCTTTTTAAAAACATCGCATCTATCTCTGGGTCATTTTGGTATCAAGATTTTCTACCGTTTGCTAAACAACAAAGCATTCAGTGTGTGGAGCACCTTGTCTATTTATCTGTAGGCAGTGAAGAAGGTAAAGGCAAAACATCTGCTCAACAGCACATGCCTTTATTCAACAAACAACTACATGACCTTTTATTACAGAAAGGGATGCAGGATTGGCAGCTGCAATATCACATCGAACAAGGGGAGGGCCATCATCTGAAACAATTTCAAAAAAATTTCTTATCGGCCATAAAGTGGTTTTATAAAAGAGAACTCTAATTTTTTATCAGCATAGCACAAAGCCGATATGTTATATTGGAACGTATAGATTGAAAGAGGAGGGATTTGCTCATGAGACCTTTACAAATCTCAGCCGATACAGCACAAAAACTTGCGGCATCACTCAATGTACCCATTGAACAAATCATGCATATGCCGCAGCATATCTTAATCGCTAAACTAGCAGAACTTGAACAGAAGAAAGATCGTTCTTCTTAAAGAAATAAAGGAGTTTACATTCATGGAACAACATCTAGAACAATCAACATTACATCCTCGCAGTAAAGGACAAACCATCCTGCTGATTGCTGGGATTTTACTCATTGCATTTAATCTACGGCCTGCCATTACGTCCGTGGGGCCTCTCATCGGCGCCATTCGTTCCGATTTACAGCTTTCAAATGGACTTGCGGGTTTTCTCACAACATTACCACTGCTCTCATTCGCATTGCTTTCTCCAATTGCACCTAAAATCGGAAAACGTCTTGGCAATGAACGAACCCTTTGGCTTGGGCTTGCTGTCCTTTTATTTGGGATTGTGATTCGCTCGTTTGGCACGATCACCTTCTTAATGATTGGAACCGCGCTTGTCGGTGTCGGGATTGCAATATGTAATGTGCTCTTACCGGGGCTCGTGAAGCATAAATTTCCTGCACATGCTGGATTGATGACGAGCGTGTATACGACCTCGATGTCCGTCTTTGCGGCACTTGCATCAGGTATCAGTGTTCCACTCAGTCATACGATGCCTGGCGGCTGGAATACATCATTCCTCGTATGGGCTGGCCTTGCTCTTCTCGCTATGATGGTCTGGGCGCCACAGCTTCTTCATCAGAACACAGCGGCCGTCAAAAGCATTTCGCTCACAGAGCAGCCGATATGGCGTTCACGTGTCGCATGGCAGGTGACCTTTTTTATGGGGTTGCAGTCATTCCTTTTCTATAGCAGCATCGCCTGGTTTCCTGATATTTTAACATCACATGGAATGAACCTGTCGACAGCCGGCTGGATGCTGTCCATTATGCAGTTTGCTGGTCTGCCATCCACCTTTTTAACGCCTGTTTTTGCAGAAAAATTAAAAACACAAAGACCGCTTGTCTTCGGACTTGTCCTTGTGTATTTACTTGGCATGATCGGACTTCTTCTCGGAGGATCGACGCCTATTCTCGTGATCTCTGTTTTATTGATCGGTATTGGACAAGGTGCCAGCATCAGTCTGGCGCTCACATTTATCGGGTTACGAACGACCAATATGGAGCAAGCCGCTGCCCTTTCCGGAATGGCGCAGTCTCTCGGTTATTTATTAGCCGCCGTTGGTCCGTTCATGATCGGTATCCTTTTTGATCTCACACATACATGGACGCCATCCATTATCATCTTTATCATCATCCTATTTTTTATGTTTTTATCCGGTATGCGAGCCGGACGAAGCGTCTATATTTCAGATCCATCATAAAAAAAGAACCCGCCTCCTCGTGAGACGGGTTCTTTTCTGCTTTATGCTTGTTCTGTCACATGAACCTTTAACGTTGCTTGTACCTCTGGATGAAGCTTCACCGGTACATTTGTGTAACCTAATGCACGGATGGCGTCATTCAGCTCGATTTTGCGCTTATCGAATTTGATTTGATGATCTTTTTGCAATTTATCAGCGATTTGTTTGCTTGTAATCGATCCAAACAGACGACCGCCTTCACCTGATTTTGCAGTGAGCTCCACTGTTAACGCCTCAAGTGTCTCTTTTAGTTGCTTCGCTTGTTCAAGCTCTTGGATGGCATTCTTTTTCTCTTTGTTTTTCTGCCCTTCCAATGCGCTTAGGTTCGTTGGATTTGCTTCAACCGCTAACCCTTGTTTGATGAGAAAGTTGTGAGCGTATCCGTCAGCTACATTCTTGACTTCGCCTTTTTTCCCTTTGCCTTTTACGTCTTTTAGAAAGATGACTTTCATCTTTGAACCCCTCCTTCGAAATATTCATCAATGGCAGCTTTTAACTGCTCTACCGCTTCTTCAATGGTTATACCATACATTTGGGTGGCAGCGTTAGTCAAATGACCGCCGCCATCTAACGCTTCCATGATAATTTGGACGTTGATATCTCCTAATGATCTCGCACTAATGCACACCGTGTTGTCATCTCGTCTAGCGACAGCAAATGACGCTTCTACCTCACTCATTGACAATAGAGAATCAGCCGTCTGGGCAATCGTAATTTGATCATAATACTCCGAGCTGTCTGACGGCAATGAAGCAATCGCCACTTGATTTTGATACAAATCTGTATGCTGAATGAGTTTTGCCCGTTTGATGTAATGATCAACTGTCTCTTTTAGGAATTTTTGCACAAGGACAGGATCTGCCCCCTTCGCACGAAGATAGGATGCTGCATCAAACGTTCTTGATCCCGTTCTCAGCGAGAAACTCTTCGTATCCACGATGATCCCTGCGAGAAGCGCAGTAGCTTCAATCATGTTAATACGCAATTTCTTCGGCTGATACTCTAGAAGCTCTGTCACAAGCTCTGCTGTGGATGAAGCATACGGCTCCATATAGACAAGTAATGGATCACGGATAAACTCTTCGCCGCGTCTATGATGGTCAATGACCACGATATTTTCAATCTTATTGAGCAGTCGTTCTTCCATGACGAGAGACGGTTTATGTGTATCCACGACCACAAGCAATGTATCATCCTCTGCAAGCTCCATGGCTTCCTCTGGGGTGATAAAACGTGACCAAAGATCTTCATAATTCTTAATCTCACTAATCAAGCGTTGAACACTGTCACCAATTTGGTTGGCATCAATGACAATATAGCCTTCTTTCCCATTGGCCTGGGCGACCTTTAAAATTCCAATCGATGCACCGATCGAGTCCATGTCTGGGAACTTATGCCCCATGATCATGACATTTCCGCTTTCAGATACAATTTCTTTTAAAGCATGAGAAATGACTCGTGCGCGTACACGTGTCCGTTTCTCCATTGGATTCGTTTTCCCGCCGTAGAATTTCACTTTTCCATTTGGCTGCTTAATGGCTACCTGATCCCCGCCTCGTCCGAGGGCAAGATCAAGACTCGACTGCGCAAGTGCCCCAAGCTCTTTTAAAGAAGGAACGGACGCTCCAATCCCGATACTCAGAGTAAGTGTCGCACTATGCGCCCCTGTTTTCTCACGGACCTCGTCTAAAATGGAGAACTTCGACGCTTCAAGCTCTGCTAAGATGCTCTCATTTAGAACCGCCATAAATCGTTCAGACGAAATTCGCTTCAGGAAAATGCCATATTCTTGTGCCCAATTGTTTAACAGCGACGTCACTTCACTATTAATGGTGCTGCGCACCTGATCATCAAGACCCTGCGTGACATCATCGTAATTGTCTAAAAAGATATAAGATAACACCGTTCGTTCATTTTCGTACTGTCTTTCAATCTGCACCTGTTCCGTGACATCAAAGAAATATAAAAGGCGCTCTGACCGTTTAATAATGACTTTGAATTTCCGGTCATTCAGCGTCACATTTTCTGTCTCGACCTCTTGTTTAATAAGAGGCACAACGGACTCGAATGTATCATACAAGGATCTGCCGACAAGCGTGCTTTCATGAAAGCACGAAGCGAGAAATGGATTTGTCCATTCGATATAATACTGGTCATTAAACAGCATAATACCAATTGGCATTTCCATTAATGCTTCTTCTCCAACCTTTTTGACTCGATAGGATAATGTTGAAATATATGAATCAATCTCTTTTTGCACTTGCGTATCTGCCCACTTTAAGAAGTAGAGCACACCTGCAAGAACGAAAAGACCAACCGCTCCTATGATCCAATTATAATAAAGGTTGAGGAGGACTGTGACCACCGCAAGGACAATCAAAGCGATGATCGGATACTTGATGACAGGTTTTCTATAGAAGCTTGGCACTGATATCAACTCCTCAACATTCAGAGTGAATTATTTGTTTTTTACTTTCTCTCTTAAATCAAAGCCTATGTCAGCAATCCCTATAATACGCACAATCACACCGACTGGCGGATAGAGAACCCCTAACACGATAGCGAAAATGGGCACCGCTTTTGAGATGCTTTTTTCGTGGCAATAATAGAAGATAAAGGAAAATCCCTGAATAAGCACCAGTATAAATAAAATTTGAAAAGCACTCGTTTGAACAAGCCATAAAAAGCTGCCTTTTTCCGTCTGAATCAGCATCAAAAGCAGTGTGAGTAAATAATACCATACCATGCTTTTTGGCAGCCGCATATCCTTAAATTTCTTCAAGACCGGCATGTCTTTGACAAACCGTTTGATCAGAGGCTGCACGAACCAGTGATTCACGAACGCCAGCAATGTGACACCAATTAACAGCGCTACAGGCAAAGCACTCAATGCAGCATCCTGCATCTCTCTGAACTGCTTCAGCTGCTTCGCAATGTTCTGCTCAGAAGCGCCGGATTGCTTTAAGACACTCTCTAACATCGGAATCATTTGTTCAACCGACTCTTTCGCGATACCCATGATATCGACTTGAAAAAGCTGAACACTGACAATAAAGGAGATAAGAAAACTGAATAAATAGATCAGCGCACCTGTAATGATGGCATTCCCAGGCTGCCTTCTGCTGTAGAAAACACCCATGCCTAATCCGGCAGCAATCAGAATTGGCGCACTCATGAGTCCAGCAAGAGACCCAATTAAAAAGCTGATCACTATCCCAATAGCGCCAGCAGCAATTCCTTTTTTCAAGCCGTGCCTGATTGTATAGAGGATAATCGGTATCGGAGCAGCTAGAAAGAAAATAATGGATAATAGCGGCACATACAAATAAAACAGCATCATGACAGAAAAAATACTGATCATGATAGCGCCCTCTACTAACGCTTTTGTTTGTTTCACACCTTCACCTCTATCCAATCCTTTTTCTATATCTTGCTCAATGTGTCCTTCTATGTATACGTACGATGTAAGCTACACCATGTCTTACCCCAACCTTTATTTTACCATAGCGGCAAATCGCAAGTAAAATGCAGGCTATCTTAGGAGCGTTTCACGTGGAACACCAATATAGATTCGTACATGCAACTTTTCAATCAGCATGTTACAATTTTTTAGATTATTCTTAGCTATAAACCCTGAATTCAAGGTCAAAAGCTGTTAGAATAGAAACATCATCAATAAATGTAAGAAGGAGAATTCACATGGGAAAAACACTCGTATTCGGACACAAAAACCCTGACACAGACACGATTTGCTCTGCTATCGCTTACGCTGATCTGAAAAACAAAATCGGCGTTCAGGCAGAAGCGGTCAGACTTGGAGAAATCAATGGAGAAACACAATACGCATTAGATTTCTTTAAACAAGAAGCACCTCGTTTCATTGAAACGGCTGCAAACGAAACAAAGCAAGTCATTCTTGTCGATCATAACGAATTCCAACAAAGTGTAAGCGATATTGATCAAGTACAAGTGACTGAGGTTATTGATCATCACCGTATTGCCAACTTTGAAACAAGTGAACCTCTTTACTATCGCGCTGAGCCTGTTGGCTGTACAGCAACAATCTTAAACAAAATGTACAAAGAGAACCAAGTGAAGATTGAAAAAGAAATCGCTGGTTTGCTTTTATCTGCAATCATTTCTGATTCCTTGCTATTCAAATCCCCAACATGCACACAGCAAGACATTGATGCTGCGCATGAGCTAGCTGAAATTGCAGGGGTAGATCCAGAAGTTTACGGCCTAGACATGCTGAAAGCTGGCGCTGACCTAAGCCAAAAAACGGTTCAAGAATTAATTACAATTGATGCAAAAGAATTTGCACTAGGCAATAGCAAAGTGGAAATTGCGCAAGTTAATACAGTAGATATCGCGGAAGTAACAGCAAGACAGGCTGACATTGAAGCGAAAATCAATGAAGTCATCGCAGCGAAAGGTCTTGATCTCTTCGTTCTTGTGATCACAGACATCCTAGAAAATGACTCCCTTGCTCTTGCACTCGGTACCGAAGCTGAAAAAGTAGAAAAAGCATTTAATGTCACACTTGAAAACAACACCGCTTTACTAAAAGGTGTTGTATCAAGAAAGAAACAAGTGGTACCTGCACTAACAGACGCACTTTCTTAATCAACACAACAAGACTGCTGACATGTTCAGCAGTCTTTTTTCTTCTTTTAATGAATGTACATATCGCTGACAAGAATATCCTTTAGCACACTTGTTGGAATCGTGAATTCAACTACACCCATGTAACCAGGTGCCACATCATATTCATTAAAGGAAATCACCAGTTTGCCTTTTGAATTGATATAGAAGCTTTGATCCGGCTTAATTTTCTTAAATGGATCCGCCATATCTTGCTTGCCAATCCAGTAAATCTTATTTGAATCCTCTTTCATCTGTTTCTTCATTTGATCTTTAATATTTTCACTAATGACATCTATATACCGATCATCTTTAAACAAACTTGGTAATGTAATCAGTACATGATTTTTCTTATCCACCGTATCATATGTCATTTCCTCTGCCGCAGAAGCTTGAGTCGTCACCTTGTATCGACCTAACGAGAGAATTTGGTCATTGTTCGTTCTCACTTCATATCCGCTCTCTACACTTAAATGACCATTTTTATAACCCTTTGTTTCCTTTTCAAAATCTTGATACAGCTTTTTGTTTTCAGCTAAATATTTTTGATTCAGGCTGTCTTGTAATTTTCCGTCCCCAAGCCCTGAAACGTGTGGTGTTTTAAGGTCAATATTCGTTCCTTGATCACTCTTTTTAAATTCTGTGAATGTCACGACTTTCACCAGCTCGCCAATGACAGGCACCTCTGAAATGGCTCTTGCCGCCTGTGGACTGACATTAACAGTCGTGACAAATAGAGCAGCCGCAGCAACAAGTCCGATGGTCCATTGCTGAAAATGAGTTTTTTTGTTTTTTCGTTTCAATGTCCGTTCAACCATAGCATCATATTCCGGTGGAATTGGGATTTCTAAATATTCCTCTTTTAACTTTTCCAAATGCTTATCCATTTATATTTCCTCCTGCGATAATTCTACTTTTAAAAGCCGCAACGCCTTATATAATCTTGTTTTGATGGTGTTTTCGTTTTCTTCGAGAATATGGGCGATGTCCTCTAATTTTAAATCTTCAAAGAATCTCAAAATGATGATAACCCGGTACATCTCAGGCAAATCCTCTAGGGCTCGTCTGACATCTTGATCCTCATAGACATCTGACTCACCCTTTGACAAGAATTCGAGTGTGTCATCATCTGTCACTTGCACCCGCTTCTTTTTTCGTAAAAAGTCTAGGGCAGCGTTCACCACGATTTTATAAAACCAGCTATGCATCTTAGTTGCATCCTCTAATCGGTGAACAGATTTGAGTGCTTTATGAATCGCCTCTTGAACGACATCCATCGCATCCTCTGGGTTTTTGACATAACTATAGGACAATCGATAAAAACTGTGTTTATGCTCCATTACGTAATCAGCAAATTGATCCTCAATCTTTCGTTTCTTCATTTTACAAAGAGCTCCTTTATCTTAAATGCGCATCGGTTATTTCTTACAATGGATAGACGCGCGCCTTTGGAAAATAGTTTGCGCTCGGTTATTTTTTTAACATGTCATCCCATTTCCGTTTCTATACAAAAAGAGCGAACCAGACAGGTTCACTCTTTCAAAGCAGATATTGTTTGATGGACAAACTGTTTAAGTGGAGAAAGCGGATGAATGATCGGAACGCCTGTCTCCTCTTCCATCTGCTGTGCCGCATGAACCATCGATAGCTGCATCACGCAAATATCTCCGCTTTGTTTCATACATCTTCTGAGCTGCTTTTTGATTTGCTCCTCATAAGCCTGCATATCACCATTTAGGCAAAGGTGAAAGACATCCTCCATCACCATAACTTCTGCATCAATCTGTTTGCCGTGCTCTTTTGCATATGATTTAAGCCGCTTCATTGTCCCTTCCACTGTATCCGGGTTTGAAAACACAAGTTGAAGAGGCCCTTTTCCCTGACAAATCAGCTCAAATAACGGTTCATCGATCGGAACAATCGGTTGTTTAAAAAGATGCTGCTGATCACCCAAAGCGGCAATGTATTGTGTACACGTGAGCAGAATGAGATCGGCTTCATCTTCTTGCATCAATTTGTTGATGACATAGGCTTGCTGCTTGTGTTGATCAAAAGTGGGATCTTGTGTAGCGCGTTCTATAAATGATGAATCGACCGTGTGATAAAGCGCAATATCGGTATCGCCAAAAACATCTTCTATATATGACTGATTGGACGGATGGGCGTGAAGGCAGTGTAATCGAATCATCAGGTTCGCTCCTCGTGAAAGTTTTCAATCATTATATCAATCCTTGTATGAAATAGGGAGCATGATGACCATATTGTTAGGGAGATATTGAAGGAGGGATTTAATTGAAAGAAGAACAACACCCTAAACCATCTTCAGAGTCAGAAGACACTTTAACAAATCGGCAAGGTCATCCCGTAACAGACAATCAAAATATGAGAACCGTTGGAAATAGAGGACCAACTACGCTTGAAAACTACGATTTCCTAGAGAAAATCAGTCATTTTGATCGTGAACGCATTCCTGAACGTGTCGTCCATGCGCGCGGGGCCGGAGCTCACGGTTATTTTGAAGCCTATGGCACATTCGGTGACGAACCCATTTCCACTTATACAAGGGCAAAATTATTTCAGGAAAAAGGAAAAAAGACACCTGTTTTCGTTCGTTTTTCTTCTGTGATTCACGGCGGTCATTCACCAGAAACATTGCGTGACCCTAGAGGATTTGCGATTAAATTTTATACAGAAGAAGGCAACTGGGATCTCGTGGGGAACAACCTCAAAATTTTCTTTATCCGAGATGCTTTGAAATTCCCTGATTTGGTTCATGCCTTTAAGCCTGATCCTGTCACCAACCGTCAAGACGGCGAGCGTATTTTTGACTTCGTCTCGCAATCACCTGAAGCGACGCATATGGTGACATTTCTCTTTTCACCATGGGGCATCCCCGCAACCTATCGGCACATGCAAGGCTCAGGTGTCCATGCCTACAAATGGGTGAACCATGAAGGAAAAGCAGTGCTGGTCAAATATCACTTTGAACCGAAGCAAGGCATTCGCAACCTGACGCAAGAACAAGCTCAAGCGATTCAAGGAGAAAACTTTAATCATGCCACACAGGATTTGTATGAAGCCATTGAGCAAGGAGATCATCCTGAATGGGAGGTATATGCGCAGATCATGGAAGATGATGCCCATCCTCACCTTGACTTTGACCCGCTTGATCCGACAAAGCTTTGGTACAAGGATGACTATCCATGGAAACCGATTGGACGAATGGTGTTAAACAAAAATCCAGAAAATTATTTCGCAGAAGTCGAGCAGGTCGCCTTTGGGACTGGCGTTCTCGTAGACGGTTTGGATTTCTCAGATGATAAGTTGCTTCAAGGGCGCACCTTCTCCTATTCTGACACGCAGCGATATCGTGTGGGGCCAAACTATTTACAGCTGCCGATCAATGCACCGAAAAAGCATGTGGCCACGAATCAAAGAGATGGGCAAATGGAATACCATGTCGATCAAGGCAAAGAGCAAAACCCTCATGTGAATTATGAACCATCGATCCTCGGCGGATTAAAAGAAGCCAAGCAGGATGGAAAAGATCATACGCCTTTTGTAGAGGGTGACGTCAAACGAGAAGCCATTGACCGCCCGAACAACTTTGGCCAAGCCGGAGAAACGTATCGCCGCTTCAATGATTGGGAACGTGAGGAACTGATTAAGAACTTAGTCAACACCCTTGCGACCTGTCAAAAGGACATTCAAGAGCAAATGATCGAAAACTTTACAAAGGCTGACCCTGATTACGGGAAGCGTGTCGCTGACGGCTTAAAAGCCTTCAAACAAGAACAGCCAAGCGGACCTATAGGCTCTACAGGCGCCGCACAAGCCGTGAACGAAGCGATTAACAACAGCACACCTTCAGATCCTTATTAAATAAAAAAGAATGCAGCACCTAGGCTGCATTTTTTTTGTATCCATCGATTAAGCGTTTTGACCTTTTTTGATCCATTCTGCCACATTGACTGTACGTTTTGCCTGATGTTTTGCAGCAGCTTCTGCATCCTCTTGGATCTTTCCATTTTGGTCAACAGTGACACTCACGCCGTAAGGGTTGCCCCCTGCACCGTATAATGAGTCATCTGTGTATCCAGGAGCGGCAATAATCGCTCCCCAGTGGAACATCGTTGTGTAAAGGCTAAGAATGGTCTGTTCCTGCCCGCCATTTGGGTTTTGTGCAGAGGTCATCGCACTCACTGCTTTGTTTGCCAATTTCCCTTGGAACCATAAGCCGCCAGTTGTATCTAAGAATTGCTTCATTTGAGCCGGCAAGTTACCGAAACGTGTCGGCATGCTAAAGATGATGGCATCTGCCCACTCTAAATCACTTAATTGAACCTCTGGAACATCCTTTGTTTCGTCTAAATGTGCTTTCCATGCTGGATTTGATGCTACAACTGCTTCTGGTGCCAATTCAGCAACCTTTAATACTTTCACTTCGGCGCCAGCTTCTTTCGCTCCAGCTTCAGCCCATTTTGCCATCTGATAGTTTGTACCTGTTGAACTATAATAAATAATCGCTAATTTTACGTTTTCCATTTGTTCCATCTCCTTTTGTTTGGTTTGCCCAAAAAGCTTCTGTAAAAATCCCACCTGTATTCCCTACCTTCATTAAAATTGACGACGATACCATAATGCCGCAGCATCGACTTCTTCTCTCGTTAGCTGATGCCCGCGATTTTCCCAATGTAGTGTGACCGAAGCGCCTGCGCCTTTCAGCAATTGCTCGAGCTCTTGTGATTCCTCTGGGCGGCACATTGGGTCATTTTCACCAGCTGCGATAAAGACTTGTTTCCCCACCAATGAAGGCAATGAAACTCCGCGTCTTGGAACCATTGGATGATGCAGGATCGCTCCTTTTAACGCATCTTCGTAATGGAATAAAAGACTTCCAGCAATGTTTGCCCCATTAGAATATCCGATAGCCACCACATTGTGACGATCGAACCCATATTCATCTGCTGCTTCTCCGATAAATGTATATAGTTCCTCTGTACGCTCAATTAAATCCTGCTCATCAAATACACCCTCTGCCAAACGCCTGAAAAAGCGCGGCATACCGTTTTCCAACACATTTCCTCTCACACTAAGAACGGATGCGTCAGCATCTACTAAATCGGCAAGCGGCAATAAATCTTCTTCCGTCCCGCCAGTACCATGCAGTAATAACAAAACAGGTCTTTGTTCATTCTTTCCTTTTCGAAAAAGATGCTTCATCATGAATCTCCTTTCCCTTTAATCTCTCTCACTTCTATTGGCAGCACAATTTGTTCAATCTGACTGCGCTGCGCCTCATATTGCGGTGGCAGTTTCAATGCTTCACCCATTGTTTCCACTGATTCATCGTGTGCAAACCCTGGAGGATCAGTCGCAATTTCAAATAATATGCCGCCAAGCTCTCTAAAATAAATAGCATTGAAGTAATTTCGATCTTGCACAGGTGTCACTTGATACCCGCTTTGCGCAATATGTCTTTGCCAATCTAATTGATCCTGATCATCTGTCGCTCTCCATGCAATATGATGCACAACCCCAACACCCATACGTCCGCGTGCAACAGGTGTCTTGTTCACATCAATCACATTGCCTATCTCACCAAACGAACGGAATCTCACATAGTCCTCTTCTGCTCCAACTCGTTCAAAACCCATTGTTTGTTCTAGCAGCTGCATCGTTTGCTCCGGCTGTGATGTTAACAAAACAGCTCCGCCAAATCCTTTTATCGCGACATCTGGTGTGACCCCGTTAAAAGTCCACTCATTTTGTTTTCCCTCCGCACGTTCTACTAGCTCAATCAACAAGCCGTGTGGATCTTCAAATGAGAGAAAGGCTTCATCAAAACGTTCAACCATTTCATAAGAAATATCAAACTGCTCAAGACGTTCCTTCCAGAAAGAGAAAGCGCCTGGCGGTACGACATATGTCGTCACGCCCACTTGACCTGCGCCAATTTGTCCCTTTTGTGCACCTGGCCATGGGAAAAACGTGATAATCGTCCCCGGAGATCCCCCTTCATTTCCAAAATATAAATGGTACGTACCCGGATCATCAAAATTAACGGTCTTCTTCACGAGACGAAGTCCTAAAACACCTGCATAAAAATCAACGTTCTCCTGAGGATGCCCTACAATTGCTGTGATATGGTGAATTCCTTCTATTTTCTTCACTTCTAATGACCTCCTCATCATGAAGTACAAGCCTCTATTCATTATGTCTTTACTGACGTCTTTATATTATCTCGAATTCGAGATATTAAATCAAAAAAATATATTTATCTCGAATTAAGGATATGATGTTTTTAAATAAATGTCAACGGTTTTTGTTTTCCCTTTTAAAAAAGCAGGTCTGCTTTTTACATAACAGACTTGCTCTTCCTGATTATTGCAGTAATTTTTTCTTTTTTAAATAGGCTTTCGCAACCTGAAATGCATCCTTACCTTTCACATTTACTTCATAATTCATTTCTCTCATCTCATCATCTGTGATTTGACCACCAAGCTTATTGAGAGAGGTCCCGATCTCAGGGAACTCAGTTAATGTCTCCTGTCTTAGCAGCGGTGCTCCTTGATATGGCGGGAAAACATGCTGATCATCATCAAGCACCTTTAATTTGTATTCCCTCAATTCACTGTCTGTCGAATACGCATCGACTAAATTGATATCTCCTTTTTGAAGCGCTCGATACCGAAGCTTCGGTTCCATCGTCACCACATCGTCAAAGGAAAATTGATAGGTCTTTTGAATACCTAGATACCCATCCTGTCGATCAGAAAATTCTAAGGTGAATCCAGCCTTTATGCGATTCTTGATCTTGCCTAGATCTGAAATATTGGATACATCATATTGATCAGCCAGCGACTGAGGCACGGCTAAAGCATACGTATTGTTGTAAGCCATCGGCTCAAGAAGGCGGAGCTGAAAGGATGATTCCAAACCACGCCGCGCTTGCTCATACACTTTTTCTTTATCTGTGCTTTTCGCTGTTTGTTTGAGGAACTCAGAAATCGCAGTACCGGTAAACTCAGGATAAATATCAATATCACCAGACCGTAAAGCTTGAAAAACAAAGGACGTCTTGCCAAGACCAGGCTTAAGATTGACTTGAATATCCGTATCCTGTTCAATTAAAAGCTTATACATCGAGATCAGGATTTCAGGCTCTGATCCTAACTTTCCACCGATGGTGATTTCTTTCTTTTCTTGTTGAAACAGTAATGGGCCCGCGACAACTGCTCCTGCAATCACAGTAAAAACCGTCACAGAGATCACAGTCTTTTTAAAAGAGATTTTCTCAAAAGTGTGCAGCACCACATCAAATAAGAGTGCGAGTAAGGCAGCTGGTATAGCCCCAATGACAATGAGCGACATATCATTTCGATCAATTCCCAGCAAAATCAGACTTCCTAACCCCCCAGCTCCGATCAGTGCGGCAAGAGTGGCAGTTCCCACAATGAGAACCATCCCGGTTCTGATACCTGCCATGATTACTGGCATGGCCAAAGGCAGCTCCACCTTTAATAACCGTTTGCGGTGATTCATTCCCATGGCAAGCGCCGCTTCTCTCAGGGAAGGGTCGACCTCCTGAATGCCTGTATATGTATTTCTTAAAATAGGGAGTAAGGCATAGACGACAAGCGCAATAATGGCAGGCACTTGTCCAATCCCAACGAGAGGAATCAACAAGCCAAGCAGCGCGAGCGACGGAATTGTTTGCAAAACCGCCGTCACCCCAATCACCCACTCTGCAAGCTTTGGCACCCTCGTTAAATAGATACCTAATGGAATGGCAATCAAAATCGCTAAAAATAAAGCAATAAAAGAAATTTGAATATGCTCAAGTAAGGCGTGTCCCAATTGTTCTTTTCGGTCCAATAACACACTGATCCAATCATTCATGTGACTCGCCCCTCTCTCTAGGAGAATCAGCTAAAAACTGAATCACCGCTTGACGATTCACTAGTCCAATTCGCTCCCCATCCTTTTCCACAGCCAATTCCTCATGCTTTGCCAATTGGGATAAGACATCGTCCAGCGTGGCATGTGCTGTGATCGCTTCATAGCCTAAAAGAGCCTCATGAGCCATTGGTCTAGCCATGGCCTCTAGCTCAAACGCTTGATGTCCCACATGGCGAGCAGCCCCTGAGACAAACTCCTGAACAAAAGCATTGACTGGGTGTTGAACCAATTCCTCTGGACGACCAATCTGCACCACTTTCCCTTCCTTCATGATACAAATTCGATCACCAAGCCTCATCGCTTCCTGCATATCATGCGTCACGAAGACAATGGTCTTTTGAATACGGCGCTGCAAATCAAGCAGATCATCCTGCAATTTCTCCCTCGTTAGTGGATCTAACGCACTAAAGGGTTCATCCATCAGGACAATCTCAGGATCAGCTGCAAGTGCACGTGCCACACCGACACGCTGCTGTTGTCCGCCAGACAGCTCTGACGGCTTTCGATGTCGATACATAGCAGGATCAAGCCCAACCATCTGCATCAATTCATCGACACGCTTATTGGTCTCATTCCGGCTCCACTGTTTGAGCTCTGGTACCACGGCGATATTTTCTTCAATGGTCATATGAGGAAAAAGGGCAATTTGCTGCAGAACATACCCAATATCCCAGCGCAGCTCATACATATCATAATCATTTATTTTTTGACCTTTTATGTAAATCTCACCTTCTGTAGAAGAAATGAGACGATTGATCATTTTCAATGTCGTCGTTTTCCCGCTTCCACTAGGTCCAATAAATACAAAAAATTCACCTTTCTGAATCTCTAAATCAACCGATTGAACGGCATAGCGCTCATCAGAAAATTGCATCGATACCTTCTTAAATTCAATCATCTTCCCACGCCCTGACTGCAATTATTTTCTAGACTATCAATATGACAGATTGACCCCGTATTTGTATAGAACAAACTGTCACTTTCTCTCTCTTTTACATACTTCCCCTAGGATGCCCGCCAAAAACAGCTCTAGCCAATTCGGATGAGATTCTTAGTGAGACAAATAAAAAAAGCGAAGAGCTCGAGGCTCTCCGCTTTTAAGTCAACGACTTACTCACCAGTAACGTATGGAAGTAATGCCATTTGACGTGATTTTTTAATCGCTAATGTCAATTTACGTTGATACTTAGCGCTAGTTCCTGTTACACGACGAGGTAAAATTTTACCACGCTCAGAAACAAACTTTCTAAGAAGATCAACATCTTTGTAATCGATGTGCGTGATACCGTTAGAAGTAAAGAAACATACCTTACGACGTTTCGCACGACCGCCTCTGCGTCCACCTGCCATTTGTTTTCACACCTTTCCTTTAGTCAATTTTTCAGATCAATTAGAATGGCAAATCATCATCGGAGATGTCAATCGGTTTACCATCATTCGCAAATGGGTCATCATTGAAGCTATTTCCCTGATTACGATTTTGTTGGTTGCTTTGATTGCCATATGGATTTTGATTTGGTTCATTTCCGAATGGATTCTGATCGTTTTGGCTACCGCCATAATACTGGCCTCCGCTATTGCCACCGCCGCTGTATCCACCTGAACCAGCACCGCCGCTCTTAGGCTCAAGAAATTGAACACTTTCAGCTTGAACCTCTGTCACGAAGACACGCTGTCCTTGCTGATTTTCATAGTTTCTTGTCTGCAAACGACCGTCTACACCGGCAAGACTTCCTTTTTTCAAGAAATTAGCCACGTTCTCGGCTTGTCTTCTCCAAGTAACACAGTTAATGAAATCGGCTTCACGCTCTCCAGATTGATTCGTAAACGTACGATTCACAGCTAGAGTAAACGTGGCTACAGCCGCACCATTAGGCGTGTAGCGAAGCTCAGGGTCTTTTGTTAGTCTTCCGACCAATACAACACGGTTTAGCATATTGAAAGACCACCTTTAAATATATATTTCAATGATTTATACTTCTTCTTTAACAACAATGTGGCGAATGATATCGTCACTGATCTTAGCTAAGCGGTCAAATTCTTGAACTGCTGCAGCGTCAGATTGAACGTTTACGATTTGGTAGAAGCCTTCACGGAAATCGTTGATTTCGTATGCAAGACGACGTTTACCCCAATCCTTTGTTCCAGTGATCTCCGCACCGTTAGAAGTTAACACGTTATTGAAACGCTCGATAACTGCTTTTTTAGCCTCATCGTCAACTGTTGGGCGGATGATGTACATAACTTCGTACTTTCTCATCTGATTGCACCTCCTTTTGGTCTAAGCGGCCCTAAACGGGCAAGGAGCAATAAATTATATTACTCACAATTGTATATTATAACAAATCTCTTGGCCTATGACAAGAACCTATACATTAAAACGGAAATGAATGACGTCTCCATCTTTCACTACATATTCTTTACCTTCTAGACGAACTTTTCCTGCCTCTTTTGCAGCAGACATGCTTCCGCCAGCAAGTAAATCCTCATATGCAACCGTTTCAGCACGAATAAATCCACGCTCGAAGTCTGTATGAATGATTCCAGCACATTCCGGTGCCTTCATTCCTTTTTTAAACGTCCAAGCGCGTACTTCCTGCTCACCTGCTGTGAAATAAGTAGCTAAGCCAAGAAGTGAATAAGATGCTTGAATCAGCTGATCTAGACCTGACTCTTTGATGCCAAGCTCTTCAAGGAACATCTGCTTCTCTTCTCCTTCAAGCTCTGCAATTTCAGACTCGATCTTCGCACAAACGACGATGACTTCAGCATTTTCACCAGAAGCAAACTCACGGATTTGCTGCACATATTCGTTACCGTCATGATCCGCTACTTCATCCTCACTAACATTTGCTACATAAAGAACTGGTTTAGATGTGAGTAAATGAAGCTGTTTCACAAGCTTCTGCTGCTCATCTGTAAATTCTACAGATCTTGCCGATTTCCCAGCTTCAAATGCGTCCATTAGCTTCGACAAAATATCAAATTCAGCTACCGCTTCCTTATCCTTTTGTTTTGCAAGCTTACTCACACGAGCCAAACGCTTTTCAACTGTTTCTAAATCAGCCAAAATTAATTCTAAATTAATGGTTTCGATATCTGACACAGGGTCAACCTTACCTGATACGTGTGTGATGTTATCATCTGCAAAAGCTCTCACCACGTGACAGATCGCATCTACTTGACGAATGTGAGAAAGGAATTTATTTCCTAAACCTTCACCTTTAGAAGCCCCTTTGACTATACCGGCAATATCAGTGAATTCAAAAGCAGTCGGAACTGTCTTTTTCGGCTGCACCAATTCTGTTAGTTTTTGCAAACGCTCGTCTGGAACTTCTACAATTCCGACGTTTGGATCAATGGTACAAAACGGATAGTTAGCAGACTCCGCTCCAGCCTGTGTAATTGCATTAAATAGCGTTGACTTCCCGACGTTAGGTAAGCCAACAATACCAGCTGTTAAAGCCATTCTTTCATCTCCTCTATATCAAACGTGCTCGTTAGACTGCGTAATATGAACCTAGAGCAATTATAAGTAGGTTTACATGAAAAGACAAGCTAACCGTTATGCATTATCAATAGAAGAAACATTGCCAAAAAGGATTAATCAGTGCTTTAAAACGCGAATTTACACCTGCTTCTTCTATACAAAAGACGAATTTCATCAAAAAAGCATGAGGCCTGCTTAAGCAGTTGGCTCCTCATGCTTGACGAGAATTTTCTTCATTTTTCGTTCAAAGTCTCTTCTTGGGATCATCACGCTGTGCCCGCAGCCTTCACATTTAATGCGAATATCCATGCCCAATCGAATAACTTTCCACCGATTGACACCACATGGATGGGGTTTCTTCATTTCAACGACGTCATGTAACCCAAACGCTTTGTCTGCCATCAGCCTTCACCTCTCTTGCTCACTTCATTGAATCTATTGTACAAAAAAACGGCGATGAAGAGCAATGTACAAAACAAAGAACCTCTTTCAATCATTCATCCTATTCTTTTTTATAGAAAAAACCCTTCTTTTAGATCATTTTATTTGTGACCAATAGTTACTTAAACTCCGCTTTTTTTCAATATTGTCACAAACACTGTAGGTCAAAAGGTTTTTATTGGTAGAACGCTGTGGTTTTTCCATATTTTTTGATTTATGATATCTGCATAAATGTTATGTGAGGGAGCAGGTACGATGGTCAATCGAAAGGATAGATTAACTGATAAAGAATATAAAATCATATCCGATCATGCTGGAAACATAGACAATTACCAGCAGCACCATACGATAGAAATAGGTCAGCAAACGCTCACTGTCCATGATTTTCTCAAGGTCGATCATCAATTATATGGTTTAACGATGCAGCCGGAACAATCAGACGAGTTCATCGTCGCTTTTCACTGTCCGCAGCCAAATCAAATGCCGGTGACCTCGCCACAAGATGTACACACCGCGGCACAGTCATTGCTCAAAACGGATTATGCCTATCCCATTGAAAGGAAGTCCCTTGATGGCAATCAAGATCATGTCTTTTTTAAAGGAAAGGAATACATAGAGCAAGTCTGTCAGCAGCATCCAAATGCAGGTATCTATCTCACTGGACAAGCCCTTGCCGGTGCTGTTTGTGCTTATGTTGCAACAGAACAGCCAGCTGTCAAAAAAGCCGTCACCTTTGATAGCCCAAATATATGGAGCAGTCTGTCGCCTGCGATTCAGCAGAAAGCGCAGCAAGGTCAATACACACGGATATTGACTGAATATATTCAACCTAGTCATTATGTAGGTTTACTCAATCGTCATGATCATGGGGTTGGTCAAGTCAAGTATACTGTACCGCCACGGCAGCAAGACGCCGTCCAAGAACCCGTTACATACAAAAAAAGAGAAATTGACACCTTTTTAAAATCAGCGTTTGCGTCTATGAATATAGAATGGAACGAATCCTTTGATACAAATGCTTTTTTAGCTCTTATTTCTGGGAGTTACAAAGTAAATGGGTATTCATTTCACACAGATGGGTCTGCCCGTATTTTAGATGAACAGCTTGATCATAATACAAGTTTTACAGCCATGCTGTTGCAAGAAATCCATTCTGGACGTGCATATGCACAAAGCGGCCTTGAAATTATCATAAAATCCCATTTACTGAAAAATTCATCCTACGATCTCCAAAGTGTGATTGAACATGAAGTACACACTATATTTGAGAAAATCGATGGGATCGATGAAAGTGTAAAAGACGCCGTCCAGCATGTAAAACAGGAGCTCAAAGGACTCGTCGGCTTTGGTCACTATGATTTACTAAGTCCTAGTGATGTGGAAGCACTAGTAGAGGAAGTGAGGATGGAACAACATCATTCCTCCTTTTATTCACACGAAAAACAGCTGAATGCCTTGTACACCCTGAGAGATTACGAACAAGAACTTTCTACCCTTTCAAGACATATGTACACAATGGGTGATGACTACGCCAAGGCAGATAGACGCCTTGCGATGCAAATGGGTATTCATTAAGAAAGGAGTCATCGCATGATCAATCAAAATAAACCTCCTAGTGACGCCCAGCGTTTCTTGCAAAATGTGAGTGCCCGCCGCTCCATGTCTGTATTTGAAAGTCAATCGGCACCGCAAACACAGACGCAGTCCCCCGAAGAAATGGCCGCAATTCAGGCCATACGCAGAGAAGGACAGCGAAAGGATCTAAAACGGCTGCTCAAAATGCGGCTTCATGACGAATTAGCAAACACTCGCGTGCACTTGGAGTATCAATTGTCTAAAACCGAAGACATGATCAACCAAACGACCATTGTCAAACAACACATCTCCCAGCATTTAAAGGGACAAGCCATTTCAGAATTAGAGGAACGACTTCAGCGTCTCAAGCAAATGCCAGTCTATGATGATATCAAAGACGCCATTGATTCTATTCGGATAAAATAAGCACCGCTCTGACAAAGAGAGGTGCTTATTTTATTTTACCAATATAATTTTTAGAGCGGGAAAATATCTTTTTACTTAAAATCGGATATAGCATTAAACAGACAAGCAAATAAAGATTCAGCAAACTATATATCGGATACAAGAAAGCAATCAAATCGGCAAACCCAAGAGATGTTAAAGGCGCCATCAAAAGAAGCATCACAAGCACAACCAGCCAGCGAGGCAAGGGGACAAAAGAGAGCATCCGGCTGGATAGACCAAATAAACCTGCAGCTGTCGTCGTATAAATAGCTAGACAAAGGACAACCGTCATAAACACAAACAATGATGTCGGTGCTCCTTCTAATACTGTAAACAAAGGAATGCCTTCTGCTGATAGACTCCCAGAAATATCAACCAGTATTTCGTTATACACGTACGAGATGACCCCAAAAATCAGGCCGCTTAATATACTCGCCACTTTGGCCTCTCCAAGCCCCTTCATTTCTTTCCCAACCGAAGACAGCACTGCCACCACAGATAATATATTCAAAGAGGCAAAGACAATGCTGGCAGGCCAATTGTACTGCTGCCCAAAATCAATCCGCCACATATGATCATGGTTCATATAATAAAAAACAAACGCATAGATGAGCCCCGCCACCAAAATTGGTATAATGAAAGCATTCACAGATAAGAGCCCTTTCACATCCCAGAAAAAAATCATAAATGAAAACAGACAAAATGCACCGATGCCAATCCAAAATGGTACATGATACATCTCGAGTGTCACCCCGCCACCGGCAATCATGACTGTCGTTGTCGTGAATAAATAAAGGACAATTAAAACGTCATACACTTTAGCCAGCCATGGACCGACAAGCCGCTCTAGCACTGGCACAAAGTGATCGGCACGTACCTCATAACTGATTTTCAACACCACATAGGTAGACAGCATAAACATCAATGTAAACAGTAGAATGGCTAGTCCGCTATCAATGCCAAAAAACTGCCAAATTTCTTGGCCGGAAGCATACCCCGCTCCTATTAAGCTTCCTAAAATTAAAAGCGTCCACCTTGAACCAGCCTTCCACACAATCATCACCTCATAGGTATAGAATTAAGCTTGTTTCCGTATACTGTTACTAACTACTATGACAAGGAAGTGAGACCTATGAATAGCAAGAACGGTCTTTTTTTTAGAAATAGGGTGAAAGAATACGTGTCCCATACGGATACAAATGCCATTCAACAGCTTAAAAGTATTTTATTCTCGCATCTTCAGAAAGCAGGAAAAAGACCCGTTGCCATCGTTTGTATTGGAACAGACCGCTCAACTGGCGACTCTCTAGGTCCACTTGTTGGTACAAAGCTTTCAGGTCTGGATTTGAAAAAGCTTCATGTATATGGAACGCTCTCTGACCCAGTTCATGCGGTCAATTTAAAAGAAAAGCTCGCTGAAATTGAACAAGCTCATAAACATCCGTTTATTGTAGCGATTGATGCCTGTTTAGGAAGAGTGAAAAGTGTAGGCTCCTTCCAAATTGGAGATGGACCGTTAAAGCCTGGGGCGGGTGTACAAAAGGAGCTGCCAGAGGTAGGAGATATTCATATTAATGGAATCGTCAATGTGAGCGGTTTTATGGAATACTTCGTTCTCCAAAACACACGTCTTCATCTTGTCATGTCTATGGCCAATACACTTTCTGAAAGTCTATCTCACATTGATCAAATGGATTGGACAAGAGAAAAAAATCGGTCCCTTTTCGCTCCTATTCAAAATATCACCGGCAGAATATAAAAAAGACCATCTCGTATCAAGATGGTCACTCTGATGATTCTCTCGTAGAAAGCAATTCGAGGATTCTTTCTAAATCTTCGTTGGAGAGAAATTCAATCTCAATTTTTCCTTTTTTCTTCTGTTTCTTGATCGTCACTGAAGTGCCAAAGTAGTTTTGTAAGAAAGACTCTCTTTCTTTCAAGACTCGATCCTTTGGTGCTTCTTTTTTCTTTGTTTCACGTGGAACATTTTCGTTTAACTGCTGAACAAGTTTCTCAACCTGGCGTACGTTTAACCCCTCATCCACGATTTTCTTTACCAATGGCGCTAGCTTATTTTTGTTTTTCAAGCTAAGCAATGTTCTTCCATGTCCCATCGACAACGTTCCATCTTCAATCAGCTTTTGTACTTCATCCGGTAAAGTCAAAAGACGAAGATGGTTCGCAATATGCGGTCTGCTCTTCCCTAATCGCTTCGCTAATTCCTCTTGCGTCACACTGAGGTGATCTAGCAAGGAAGCATAGGCTTCCGCTTCTTCTAATGGAGATAAATCCTCGCGCTGCAGGTTTTCTAAAAGGGCAATCTCTCTCATCAGCGTTTCTGAAAATTCTCTGACGATCGCAGGAATCGTTGTCAGACCAGCTTGCTGTGCTGCACGGAAACGACGTTCACCTGCTACAATGTCATATCCTTTAATCGATTTACGGACAATGATCGGCTGTAAAACTCCGTGCTGCTGAATTGATTCTTTCAGATCAGCCAATGCATCATCATCAAACGTTTTCCTTGGCTGATACGGGTTCGGACGCAAATCCTTTAATTTGATTTCTTCGACCGTTTCTTCATTTGAGTCTACATTGTTAAATAGTGCATTAATACCCTTTCCAAGACCTTTAGCCATTCGCATCCACTTCCTTTGCTAAGTCTAAATAGACATCTGCACCTCTTGAACGTGGATCATACAAGATAATCGGTTTCCCATGACTAGGCGCTTCACTCAGTCTCACATTTCGCGGAATCACGGTCTGATAGACTTTATCTCTAAAGTATTTCTTCACTTCTTCAATGACCTGAATCCCAAGATTTGTTCGTGCATCAAGCATTGTCAGCAAGACACCTTCAATGGCAAGATCAGTATTTAAATGTTTCTGCACGAGACGAACTGTGTTTAACAATTGGCTCAATCCTTCAAGCGCATAATATTCACACTGTACCGGAATTAAAACGGAATCGGATGCTGTTAACGCATTAATCGTCAGTAATCCGAGTGATGGCGGGCAGTCAATAATCATATAATCATAATTTTGCTTAACAGATTCAAGTGCTCTCTTCAATCTCACTTCACGTGAAATCGTAGGCACAAGCTCTATTTCAGCCCCTGCAAGCTGTATCGTCGCAGGAATGACATCAAGATTTTCGACCTCTGTCGTCTTAATCACATCAAGGACATCTGCATCATCAACTAAAATATCATACACACACTTCTCTACGTCGGCCTTCTCAATCCCAATACCACTCGTGGCATTGCCCTGCGGATCAATATCAACTAACAACACTCGTTTACCTATGTATGCTAAACACGCACTCAAATTAACAGAAGTTGTCGTCTTCCCGACGCCGCCCTTCTGGTTGGTAATCGCTATGATTTTTCCCACGATGTCACCCACTTTCAACTTAACAAGTTTCTCATTTTATTCATACTTCCTATTCTATCAAAAAAAGTATGAAACGTTTGCTTTTTTTGTTTCTCCATTATATATTCGTCAGCAAATGTCTATTTTCGTACATGAAAGGACGAACCAAAACGGATTAAAAAATATATCGATATATCTTTTTGGTGGAAAAGACAAGCATAAAAAACCCTCACTTTCATCAAAAGTGAGGGGCACATGTCAAAAATGTAATCCACCAATTTTACGGCCTTCGTTCACAATGACTTTAGGAGTCACTGTATGATAGCTTCTCTTTTTTAAGAATCCGTAGGGGGTTTTAATGGTATATGTCGCATGTCCCAAAGCGTCACCAGTTTTGGCATAGGCCTGCCACACAATCTTTGAACAATACGTCGGATCGAGTGATTGAATTGACAGGGTGATGGAGTATCGAGCCTTTGGATGAGTTTTCACATAATCGTGCGCCCATTCCCCTGCCAGGTCTGCTGTTTCCTCTTGATTAATTCGAATTACCTTTGTATTGGCATTATAGCGAAACCAGTTAAGAATGGAATCAAGCTGAGGATGCTGTCGAAACCCTGGAATAGAAGCAAAGCTTTTCTCATTAATGACGATACCTGCATGTCCAACGATACCCTTCAAAGCATCAGTACTTGTCACCAATATATCTCCTTTTTTAGGCATAATATCGGTACCAGGATACGGCTTTCCTAAAAGGTGCTTGATGGTGTGCGGCTTTTCATCCGTTACCAACTCATCCTGCTTGTTTTGTTGTAAGCCATAGTCCTTCAAATCATCGCTAGCTGAAATCAAGTCAATTGTGTCGTCCTGAGACTCATGCTCATGATTTAATTGCTGTAAAGTGACCTCCTTAGAAACAACACCTTGTTTCTTCAGAACGTTCAGTTCTTTTTTGGCCAGCGGGCTTTCTTCTGCAGGAGCCGTTGGCGAATTCACAGCAAATATGGTTGTTTCATTTGTAAAAAGAAAAAAAGAAAATAGTAAATAACAAATAATAACAAATTTCGTCTTTTTCATTTTCATCGAGTCATGTCACCTCCTTTCTTCTATGAAAATCATATTCTACCAATTTATGAATAATAAGTAAATATATTGTGGAACCAATAAAAAAAGCTGACGAGTGGCTCTCATCAGCTTTTTTCTATTTAGGAATCCGAATCGTTAATTGGATATATTCCTCAAACTCTTCTTCCTCGGTATTTATTTTAAGCCCGCTGTCTTCTACCATATGGAGAGACTGACGAATGGTATTCATCGCAATTCGTGTATCACGACTAAACGCCTTACGTTTTGGCTTCGGTTTGCGATCTGTTTTTTGTTCAAGCATTTTCACTACACGCTCTTCAGTCTGTTTTACATTCAGCTGCTTTTCGATGATTTCCTGCAATAGCGCGATTTGTAATTCTGGAAGCTTTAGGGGTACAAGTGAACGTGCATGCCTTTCAGAGATTTTTTTCTCTAAAATGGCCTGTTGTACCTCTTCAGGCAACTTTAAAAGTCTTAATTTGTTTGCAACAGTTGATTGTCCCTTGCCTAAACGCTGAGCAAGCGCCTCCTGTGTTAAATCATGAAGCTCTAAAAGGCGTGCATAAGCATGAGCCTCTTCAATAGCAGACAGCTCTTCCCTTTGCAAATTTTCAATCAATGCCACAGATGCCGTTTCCGTATCAGTAAAGTCTTTTATAATAGCGGGGATTTTCTCCCATTGAAGAGTCTGTACCGCTCTCCAACGTCTTTCGCCGGCGATCAGTTCATATTTACCTTCTTCTTCTGTTGGTCTGACAACAATAGGTTGGATAATGCCATGGGTATGAATCGTCGTGGCCAGCTCATGTATCTTTTCTTCTGAAAAAATGGTGCGTGGCTGAAAACGGTTTGGCATAATTGTGTCGACCGGGAGCTCCTGTATCTCTTCCTTTAATGTATCATGCTCAGCAATCTCTGCCTCTATTTCGGTTTCACGCTCAGGATGTTCTTTGTCACCAAGCCCGAAGAAGCGTGAGAGTGAATGCTTCATGAACCTACACCACCTTTAAAAACTACCTTTTTATAATTCTATTTTCTCATGTTTTTTCCTTCTGTAAAATCTTAAATATTGAAGAAAAACCGACCTTTTACATGATCAACCTTCTATTGGTGATTTATTAGGTGTTCCTGGTTTTCTAGGATATTTTTTTGGTGTTTGCTTTTTCTTTTCAATGACAATGATGTTCCGTTCGCTTTCTTCTAAAGGAAGAACAAAGGAATGCTTTTCAACAACCTCTCCTCCGAGGACAGTAACAGCTTTTTTCCCTGCTTGCATTTCTTCATCAGCGGCAGATGCTTTTAATGCAACAAACAATCCTTCCTTTTTTACAAGGGGCAGACATAGTTCGCTCAAGACGGATAAACGCGCAACCGCTCTAGCAGTGACAAGATCATAGCTTTCACGCTTTTCCTTACGTTGTCCAAACGTCTCCGCACGATCATGATAAAAAGTAGTATCTTGTAAGTTTAACCCTTTTGCTAACTCATTGAGAAACGTAATTCGTTTCTGAAGAGAATCAACAATGGTTACATGTAGATGAGGGAAGCAAATTTTAAGAGGAATGCTTGGGAAACCAGCACCAGCTCCAATATCGCAAATCGTCGTCACTTTGTGAAAATCAATAAAAAATGCTGCTGAAATTGAATCATAAAAATGCTTTAAATACACTTCTTCCTTTTCAGTAATGGACGTTAAATTCATCTTCTCGTTCCATTCTACAAGCATGCGGAAGTAAGTTTCAAATTGTTCAAGCTGCACAGGAGAAAGAGTCATCCCTTTCTCCTCTAGTGCTGCTGTAAATTGTTCAATGTTCATGCCGACATCCTTTCTATTCTGCTATCTTCGCAATACGTCCCTGCTCTAAATATACTAAAAGGATAGAAATATCAGCAGGGTTAACGCCTGAAATACGAGAAGCCTGTGCAACAGAAAGCGGTCGGACTTCTTTCAGCTTTTGTTTCGCTTCAGTTGCAATTCCTTTGATGGCATCATAATCAATACGATCAGGAATCTTTTTGTTCTCCATCTTTTTCAGCTTTTCAACTTGTTGGAGTGACTTTTCAATATAACCTTCGTATTTAATTTGAATCTCTACCTGCTCACACACATCAGAAGGAAGTGGTGTTTCAGCAGGAGCTAACGTCACAACAGATTCATAGTTCATTTCTGGACGCTTCATCAAATCACTTGCACGAATACCGTCCTTCAGCTCACTTCCACCAAGTGTACGAATAAATTCTTGTGTCTCTGCTGTAGGTTTGATGATGACAGAATATAAACGTTTTTTCTCTGCTTCAATGGCTTCTTTTTTCTGCTGGAATGTCTGGAATCTTTCTTGAGAAATTAATCCAATATGATAGCCAAGTTCAGTTAATCTTAAATCCGCATTGTCATGACGAAGAAGCAAACGATACTCTGCACGGGATGTTAAAAGACGGTAAGGTTCATTTGTTCCCTTTGTGACAAGGTCATCAATGAGAACACCGATATATGCATCAGATCGGCTTAAAATGACTTCTTCTTTACCCAATGCTTTTCTTCCTGCATTAATACCTGCCATAATTCCTTGACCTGCTGCTTCCTCATAGCCAGACGTACCATTAATTTGGCCCGCTGTATATAATCCAGAAATTTTCTTCGTCTCAAGTGTAGGCCACAATTGAGTAGGCACAATTGCATCATACTCAATGGCATAACCCGCTCTCATCATTTGTACATTTTCGAGCCCTGGGATGGTGGAAAGCATGCGCTGCTGTACATCCTCTGGAAGACTTGTAGATAATCCTTGAACATACACTTCCTGCGTATTACGACCTTCTGGCTCTAAGAAAATTTGATGTCTCGGTTTGTCATTGAAACGAACCACTTTATCTTCAATGGAAGGGCAGTATCTAGGACCAGTTCCTTTAATCATACCTGAATACATTGGAGAACGGTGAAGATTCTCATCAATAATTTGATGTGTTTCTAAACTCGTATATGTTAACCAGCATGGCAGTTGGTCTGTAATATATTCAACCGTTTCATAGGAGAACGCCCGCGGAACATCATCACCTGGTTGAATTTCTGTTTTACTATAGTCAATCGAGTGACTATTCACTCGAGGAGGTGTTCCTGTTTTAAAGCGAACCAAATCGAATCCTAACTCTGCTAGGTGATCCGATAATTTGATTGATGGCTGCTGGTTATTAGGACCACTTGAATACGATAGATCCCCTAAAATAATGCGGCCTTTTAAGAAAGTCCCAGTCGTTAATACAACAGACTTCGCACGATAGTTTGCTCCTGTTTGGGTAACGACACCTTTACATTCATCATCTTCTACAATTAAATGATCCACCATACCTTGAAGCATTGTCAGGTTCGGTTCATTTTCCATTGTTTTTTTCATTTCATGCTGATATTGGAACTTATCTGCTTGCGCTCTTAACGCACGGACAGCAGGTCCTTTCCCCGTATTCAGCATGCGCATTTGGATATGCGTCTTATCTATATTTCGTGCCATTTCTCCGCCCAGTGCATCAATTTCTCTAACGACAATCCCTTTTGCAGGACCGCCTACGGACGGATTACATGGCATAAAAGCAACCATATCGAGGTTGATAGTCAATACAAGTGTTTTGGCGCCCTGTCTTGCAGAAGCAAGAGCAGCCTCAACCCCAGCATGACCGGCACCCACGACGATGACGTCATAATTGCCAGCTTCATAACCCATTTCTTATGTTCCTCCCTTTACTTTCCTAAACAAAATTGAGAGAATAGCTGATCAATCAAGCTTTCATGAACAGCATCTCCTATAATTTCACCGAGCTGTTCCCAGCAGCGTGTTAAATCTATTTGAACAATGTCGATCGGTACGTCCATTTCAATGCCTTCAAGAGCATCCTCAATTGATTGTTTTGCTGCCTGAAGGAGGGCAATATGCCTTGTATTACTTACATACGTTAAATCTCCACTTTCAATTGATCCAGTGAAGAACAGTGATTGAATCGCCATTTCAAGCTCATCAATGCCCTTTTCTTGTAATAATGATGTGGTGACGACCGGACGATCCTTCGCTAACTGCTTGACCTTTTCTACATCAAGCTTAGGCTCAAGGTCTGTCTTATTCACAATCACGATGATATCCATACCTGAGACAGCCTCAAAAAGCTTCATATCTTCTTCTGATAATTCTTCGCTATAATTGAGCACAAGTAAAATCAGGTCAGCTTCTTTTAAGACCTGTCTAGATCGTTCAACCCCTATACGCTCAACAATGTCCTCAGTCTCACGTATACCCGCAGTATCGACTAGACGAAGAGGTACACCTCTTACATTCACATATTCCTCAATGACATCTCTCGTAGTTCCAGGAATATCTGTGACAATCGCCTTTGTTTCCTGTACAAGGCTATTCAGCAAGGAAGACTTTCCAACATTCGGTCTTCCTATAATCACAGTGGATAAGCCCTCTCGAAGGATTTTCCCTTGCTGAGAAGTCGAAAGCAGCGACTCAATTTCTTTTTTGACCGATGTCGCTTTTTCCACTAAGACGCGATGTGTCATTTCTTCAACATCGTCATACTCAGGGTAGTCAATATTGACTTCAATATGCGCCAGTGTTTCTAGGATCTCGCCGCGCAGTCGCTGAACCAAACCGGAGAGGCGTCCCTCCATTTGAGTGATTGCTACGTTCATCGCACGATCAGTCTTTGCCCGAATCAAGTCCATGACAGCCTCTGCTTGCGAAAGATCTATTCTTCCATTTAAGAAAGCACGTTTTGTGAACTCACCTGGCTCCGCTAATCTTGCTCCTTCTCTTAAAGCAAGCTGCAATACTTTATTGACCGTTACAATTCCGCCATGGCAGTTAATCTCAATAACGTCTTCTCTCGTAAATGTTTTTGGCGCTCGAAGTACTGACACCATGACCTCTTCTATTACTTGATCAGTACTTGAATCCACAATATGACCATAATGAATTGTATGGGAATCCACTGATACAAGTTTTTTCTCCTTAGGCCCTTTATACATCCGATCAGCGATCTGTACCGCATCAGGCCCACTTAAACGAATAATCGCAATTGCTCCTTCACCCATCGGTGTAGAAATGGCTGCAATTGTATCCATCACTCAATCACCTCTTTCTCTACTTAATAGACAGTCTTTTATCTATTAAATGGACGTTGTCCATCTCTATATCAAAAACGCTTAATCCAAAATTTAAAGATACCATAAATGAAAGCGAAGTGAAAGTATTCCATATCTAATTATCCACAGCTTTGCATCCTATCTATTTTAACACTTAACTTATCCACATGTGAATAACGACGTTCTAAACTTATCTTCACATCTTACACCGAAATCCAATAAATTTAAACGCCCTGATCCCTTTACTTACTTGTAAAAATGGCGTTTTCCACTCATATCACACACTAATTTTTTAGAAATAAAGGATGAATCTTCTATAGAAAGACAATTTTTCAATAAAAAAAGACTAAAATCCAGCTTTGCTGAATTCTAGCCTTTCTGTTATTTTTTATACAGCACCACAACATGACGCTTGCTGCCTGTATCTTCCGATGCCGTTGCAAGTTCTTTAGAAAATGCGGCGATCGTATCATGAATTACTTTTCGTTCATTAGAAGGCATTGGTTCTAAATGAACCTTTCTCTTCGTTTTTAAAACTCTGTTTGCTGTCTTGACGGCATATTGTTCAAGTGCTTCTTGTCGCTTCTTCCTATAATCTCCAATATCAATGGTAATATGATGATACTGATCAGAATAGCGATTAAATACTAGCTGTACCAATGTTTCTAAAGAGTACAAAGTTTGTCCTCTTTTTCCAATCATTAATGACGTTTTATCTCCATCAATGTGGAAAGAAATCTTTTTCGGTTCCTTTTTGGAAACAATCTTCACTTTAGGATCAATTGATTTAACAATATTATCTAAATACTGTGTAGCTAATTTAAGAGCATTTCTCTTTTCTATCAACTTGACTACAGCTTGTCTTTTGCCAAATAATCCTAAGAAACCTTTATTTCCTTCATCAACTATTGTGATATCTACTTCTTCTTTTAGAAGTTGAATTTGTTTAAGTCCGGAATCTACTGCTTCTTCGATTGTGCGACCGACAGCAGTTATTTCCTTCATTTTTTATTCCCGCCAGCTTTTTCTTTTGTATCCAAATTTACTTGAGGAGTTTTAATCACTAATGTTTGGATGATCATGAAAATGTTACCTACAACCCAGTACAATGAAAGTGCTGCTGGGAAACTAATGGCAAATACAATGATCATAATCGGCATAACCCATAGCATGATAGCCATTTGAGGGTTGTCCGAAGGATTTCCAGCCATCATCAGTTTTTGCTGAATGAAAGTAGCTACCCCCGCAATGATCGGTAATAGGAACAATGGATCTGGACTGCCTAAGTCAAACCATAAAAATGTATGCTTTTTAATTTCTGCTGTTCTCATAATCGCATGATAAAAACCAATTAGGATTGGCATCTGAATTAAAATCGGGAAACATCCAGCTAATGGATTGACGCCATTTTTTTGGAAAAGGGCCATTGTTTCCTGTTGAAGCTGCTGCTGAGTTTTTTGGTCTTTAGAGCTATATTTTTCACGAAGCTTTTTCAATTCAGGCTGCAATGCTTGCATTGCTTTTGTACTTCTTAACTGCTTAATCATTAATGGTAGAATGAGCAAGCGGATTAACAGTGTCACAATAATGATCGCAACCCCGTAGTTTTCACCAGTCAAATTTGCCATGTACGTGATTAATTGAGATAGCGGGTAAACAATATAAGAATTCCAGAATCCCTTACTATCTGATGTGATTGGTTCATTGATTTGTGTACATCCTGCCAATAGAACCAACACGCCAATCAAGCTAAATATTAGTAATAATCGCCTTTTCAACAAGATTCCTCCCATTACTTCAAACTTTATTTAAGTTGGAATTGATTACGAAAGTGACTCACCTAATCAGTATGGTAACATTTTTTCATTACAAAGTGGTGGTTTCATTTTAATTCACTAGATGAAGGAAGCGCTTTTAAAAATTGATTCAACGAAAGTTTCTATTACGAAGACTTTTTCGGTTGTTGTTGATAAACAGCGGATTTTCTAAATAAATGTTGGAGAGACTTCTTTGTTTCTTCAAAGGTCAATTCACTTGCTGGTTTTCTTGCAATGACAATGTAGTCTTTTTCTTGCTTTAACTTATGACCTTCCTCTAAAAACACCTGGCGGATCAGTCGTTTAATTCGATTTCTCATCACTGCATTACCAATCTTCTTACTGACAGACAATCCCAAACGCAGTTCATCTTGATTTGGTTGATCCAGCTGGTAAATAACGAATTGACGATTCGCCATTGATTGACCTTTTCTGAACACTTTTTGAAACTCTTCATTTTTTTTTAGCCTGTTTCGCTTCTTCATGTTTTCTTCCACTCCGATAAAAACTGACAGTTCATTTACGATTTTATGTAAAAAAGACCACTGACATTATTCAGTGGCCTAAGCTGATAATTTTTTTCTACCTTTGCTGCGGCGTCGCTTTAAAACTAGACGTCCGTTTTTAGAACTCATACGGCTGCGGAAGCCATGAACTTTACTACGCTTACGGTTATTTGGTTGAAACGTTCTTTTCATTTATGACACCTCCCTGAGGAATAGCTGTTTAAGACAGTCTAACTCATTATATTTGTGTAACCCATCGATTGTCAATATCAATGATAAAACTCTTATTATCAACCTTATAAGCATAACATAATTTATCAAACGAAGAAACCTTCTTTTTCAGTTTCCAGCATTTTATTCTTTTTTCCTCCTAAAAGGCCTGCAAAACAAGGGTGTGGATATTTTTCCGGCATATTTAGACTATCCACATCCATTATCGACATTTTTTTCACACAAATAACCGATGTGGATAATTATTTTTCAACAGGATGTAAAGTGTGTGGATAAGTTTGTGACACCCATTGCACCATCTTGTTTATTTTGATATTATATTTGTGTTTTAACTCTTAATTACTTATCTGACCTATTTGCGTTATCCACAAATTGTGGATAAGCTGTGGAAAGATATTACACAGGCTGTTGAATTATTTATCCACAGACTGTGTAATTTGTCGAAAAGACGTTTTTCTACTATATTATTTGTTTTCAACAACGTATGTGCACGAATGGTGATGACCATTTGCTCTTTTTCGTGTTCTATAACAGTTTGATATTGGTCATTTTATAAAGAAAAGGAGGGGGGAGAAGCCTTATGGAAAATATTTTGGATCTGTGGAATAAAGCACTTCAAAAAATAGAGACAAAGTTGAGCAAACCCAGTTTTGAGACATGGATGAAATCGACAAAAGCCCATTCTCTTCAAGGCGATACGCTTACAATTACGGCACCTAATGAATTTGCTAGAGACTGGCTGGAATCAAGATATCTCCACTTAATTGCTGATACCATCTACGAACTGACAGGTGAAGAGCTCAGCATTAAATTTATTATTCCTCAAAATCAGGATGAAGTGGAAGCCATGCCAAAGTCTCCAATTAAAAAAATGTCTAAAGAAGAGGCCGTTGATATTCCACAAAATATGCTGAATCCAAAATATACATTTGATACTTTTGTTATTGGTTCAGGCAACCGATTTGCGCATGCCGCTTCACTTGCAGTTGCGGAAGCACCGGCAAAAGCATATAACCCGCTCTTTATTTATGGGGGCGTTGGTTTAGGAAAGACTCACTTGATGCATGCGATTGGTCATTATGTCATCGACCATAATCCATCAGCCAAAGTGGTCTATCTATCATCTGAAAAATTTACAAATGAATTTATCAACTCAATCCGAGACAACAAAGCTGTCGATTTCCGTAATCGCTATCGGAATGTAGATGTGCTTTTGATAGATGATATTCAATTTTTAGCAGGAAAAGAACAAACACAAGAAGAGTTTTTCCATACATTCAACACACTTCACGAAGAAAGTAAGCAAATCGTCATTTCTAGTGACCGGCCGCCGAAAGAAATTCCGACACTTGAAGACAGATTACGCTCTCGATTCGAATGGGGCTTAATCACAGACATTACCCCGCCAGATTTAGAAACACGTATTGCAATTTTGCGAAAAAAGGCAAAAGCAGAAGGCTTAGACATTCCGAATGAAGTCATGCTTTATATTGCCAATCAAATCGACAGCAACATTCGTGAACTGGAGGGTGCTTTGATTCGTGTCGTTGCTTACTCTTCTTTAATTAATAAAGACATCAATGCGGATCTAGCAGCTGAGGCCCTAAAGGACATCATTCCTTCATCGAAGCCAAGAGTCATTACAATTAAAGATATTCAAAGAATTGTAGGGCAGCAATTTAATATACGCTTAGAGGATTTCAAAGCGAAGAAACGTACGAAGTCAGTTGCTTATCCAAGACAAATTGCCATGTATCTCTCTAGAGAAATGACCGATTCCTCTCTGCCTAAAATAGGAGAAGAATTTGGAGGTCGTGATCATACGACTGTCATTCATGCTCATGAGAAGATTTCGAAATTAATGGTTGAGGATGAACAGCTTCAGCAGCATGTGAAAGAAATCAAAGAACAATTAAAATAACCAAGCTGATATAATAAGTACGGGAAAATGTGAATAACTAGAGCATAGTCATACACAGTCTGTCCACATGTGGATAGGCTGTCTTTCCTTTCTTTTTACCGACTTATCCACATATTCACAAGCCCTACTATTACTTCTACGATTTTTATTAATAAAATATATATACATGTCATTAAGAAAATTTAGGAGGACCACTATGAAATTCACGATTCAAAAAGATCGTCTTGTCGAAAGTGTCCAAGATGTATTAAAGGCCGTATCCTCTAGAACAACGATACCTATTTTGACAGGGATTAAAATTGTTGCATCTGATGAGGGGGTTTCTCTAACAGGAAGCGACTCTGATATCTCAATTGAATCCTTTATTCCTCAAAGAGATGGAGATTTAGAAGTAATCACGATTGACCGTCCAGGGAGTATTGTGCTTCAGGCCCGCTTCTTTAGTGAAATTGTGAAGAAACTGCCAATGGCTACTGTCGAAATTGAAGTAGAACAAAATCACCTCACGATCATCCGTTCTGGTTCAGCGGAATTTAACTTAAACGGCTTAGATGCTGAGGAATATCCGCATCTGCCGCAAATTGAAGAGCATCATGCATTTCAAGTCCCGACAGATTTGCTTAAAAACTTAATTCGTCAAACCGTTTTTGCAGTGTCCACCTCAGAAACACGACCTATCTTGACAGGTGTAAACTGGAAGGTAGAGAAAGGTGAATTAATATGCACAGCGACGGATAGCCACCGTCTTGCTTTAAGAAAAGCGAAGTTGGATATTGACGAGGAAAGCTCATACAATGTCGTAATTCCAGGGAAGAGTTTAACAGAGCTAAGTAGAATCCTTGATGACGGACAAGATCTTGTGAGCATCGTGATTACAGAAACGCAAGTTCTCTTTAAAGCACAAAACGTGTTGTTCTTCTCAAGATTGCTGGATGGTAATTATCCAGATACAGCTCGCCTGATCCCGCAAGAAAGTAAAACGGATGTCGTGGTCAACACGAAGGAATTCCTTCAAGCTATTGATCGTGCATCACTTTTGGCAAGAGAAGGACGCAATAATGTCGTAAAACTGTCAGCTGATCCTGAACAAAGCCTTGAGATTTCTTCTAATTCACCTGAAATCGGTAAAGTAGTCGAAACGGTTCAAGCGGATGACATTAAAGGGGAGGACCTCAAAATCTCCTTCAGTCCAAAATATATGCTGGATGCGTTAAAAGTATTAGAGGGAACAGAAATTCATGTAAGCTTCACTGGTGCCATGAGACCGTTCCTGTTGCGCACGCCAAATGATGATTCAATCTTGCAGTTGATTCTCCCAGTCAGAACATATTAATCCAATCTAAAATAGCTGCTGTGTGAGTGCACAGCAGCTTTTCTTCTCGTTTACCATGCTTTCTTTCATCCTAGTTCGCTTTCCCCCTTTCCTTCTTGTCTTGTTTTTTAGTACAATTAGATATTAGTGATATTGAAAGAGGTCGATATAATGCCTAATCTTATAACCATTGAGAAAGAAATGATTACTTTAGGGCAGTTTTTGAAATTAGCCGAAGTCATCCAATCTGGCGGAATGGCGAAATGGTTTTTAAGTGAACATGAGGTGTTCATTAATCAAGAGCCAGATAATAGACGGGGACGCAAACTATACCCAGGAGATGTTGTCGAGATAGAAGGTTATGGCACATTTCAAGTTGTGAATTAGAAACGGGTGACAATACATGTACATTCAAAGTCTGGCGTTAACTTCATACAGAAACTATGAACACACTGAGCTTCAATTCGACAACAAGGTGAATGTCATGATCGGTGAGAATGCCCAAGGTAAAACGAACTTGATGGAAGCGATCTACGTATTGTCGATGGCAAAGTCGCATCGTACGTCAAATGATAAAGAACTTATCCGATGGGACCAAGACTATGCTAAAATAGAAGGTAGAGTCATCAAAAAAAATGGTCCACTCCCAATGCAGCTCGTGATCTCAAAAAAAGGGAAAAAGGGCAAGGTCAATCACATTGAACAACAGAAGCTCAGTCATTATGTTGGTGCGTTAAACACCATCATGTTTGCACCAGAGGACTTAAGTCTTGTGAAGGGCAGCCCGCAAATCCGCAGAAGATTCCTCGATATGGAGATTGGACAAGTTTCGGCTGTCTATTTGCATGATTTATCGCTCTATCAAAAAATCCTCTCTCAGCGGAATCATTACTTGAAACAATTGCAGACAAGAAAGCAAACGGATCAAGCGATGCTGGAGGTTTTAACAGAGCAGTTGATTGATGCGGCAGTGAAAGTTGTCAAAAGACGACTGACTTTTACGAAACAGCTCGAGAAATGGGCGCAGCCGCTGCATTTTGGCATTTCTAGAGAGCTAGAAACACTCACGCTCCAATACCAGACTGCGATAGAGGTATCAGAAGCGTCAGACTTGTCGAAAATAAAGAATAGCTATGAAGAATCGTTTCAGAAACTAAGAGACAGAGAAATAGACCGAGGAGTGACACTGTGGGGACCTCACAGAGATGACCTTCTTTTCTTTGTGAATGGTCGGGATGTTCAGACATATGGCTCTCAAGGGCAGCAAAGAACAACAGCTCTTTCACTAAAGCTGGCAGAAATCGACCTGATACATGAAGAAATCGGAGAATATCCCATTCTTCTACTCGATGATGTTTTATCTGAACTTGATGATTACAGACAGTCTCATTTGCTCCATACCATTCAGGGACGTGTACAGACCTTCGTCACCACAACAAGTGTTGAAGGCATCGATCACGCCACCTTGAAAGAAGCGGAAATTTTCAGAGTAGCCAGTGGAAAAGTAATTGACTGATAAATGAGGTGTGAGTCTTGTATATTCATTTAGGTGATGATTGTGTTGTTTCTACACGAGAGATTGTCGCAATTGTTGATTACAAAATGAGGTCGTCTTCTGTTGTAGAAGAGTTTCTCCAAAAACAAGAAGAACAAATCATTTCGTTATCACAAGGAACACCCAAATCCATCGTCGTCACAACTGAATCTGTTTATTACTCTCCTCTTTCCTCAAGCACGCTCAAAAAACGTGCTTCATTTGTGATTGAAATTGAAGTCTAAAAGCTCAATTCATATAAATATATCGTTTAAGAAAAGTGTAGGTGAATGTACGTGGCAATGGAACAGCAACATAATAGTTATGATGAAAATCAGATACAGGTGCTCGAAGGACTAGAAGCTGTTAGAAAACGTCCAGGAATGTACATCGGGTCAACCAGTGCAAAAGGACTTCACCATCTTGTATGGGAAATTGTTGACAACAGTATTGATGAGGCTTTAGCTGGATATTGCACAGATATTACGGTGCAAATTGAAAAGGATAATAGCATTACAGTGAAAGATAATGGCCGCGGGATTCCGGTTGGGATTCATGAGAAAATGGGACGTCCTGCTGTAGAGGTCATTATGACTGTTCTTCACGCTGGCGGTAAATTTGACGGCAGCGGTTATAAAGTATCTGGCGGTCTGCATGGCGTAGGGGCATCTGTTGTTAATGCGTTATCTACGACCTTAGACGTGACCGTATATCGTGACGGGAAAATTCATTATCAACAATTCAAACGCGGTGTTCCAGCTGGAGATTTAGAGATCATTGGTGAAACAGATGTTACAGGGACAACCACTCATTTTGTGCCAGATCCAGAAATTTTTACTGAAACCATTGAATTTGATTACGACACACTTGCCAACCGTGTACGTGAGTTAGCTTTCTTAACAAAAGGTGTAAACATCATTATTGAAGATTTACGTGAAGGTAAAGAACGACGAAATGAATACTGCTATGAAGGCGGTATTAAGAGCTATGTAGAACATTTAAATCGCTCAAAAGAAGTCGTTCATGAAGAACCCGTTTACATCGAAGGTGAAAAAGACGGAATCACGATTGAAGTGGCGTTACAATATAACGATTCCTATACAAGCAACATCTATTCCTTCGCCAACAATATCAACACGTATGAAGGCGGAACGCACGAAGCAGGCTTTAAAACAGGTTTGACGCGTGTTATCAATGATTATGCTCGTAAGAATGGCGTATTCAAAGATGGAGACTCGAATTTGAGCGGTGAAGATGTGCGAGAAGGCTTAACAGCCATTATCTCCATCAAACATCCAGATCCTCAATTCGAAGGACAAACGAAGACAAAGCTTGGGAACTCAGAAGCAAGAACCATTACCGACTCCCTTTTCTCCGAAGCACTTGAGAAATTCCTCTTAGAGAATCCTGATGCTGCAAAGAAAATTGTGGAGAAAGGCGTGATGGCAGCTCGTGCAAGAATGGCTGCCAAAAAGGCACGTGAGCTGACAAGACGTAAAAGTGCACTGGAAGTCTCCAGCTTACCGGGGAAACTGGCGGACTGTTCTTCTAAAGACCCTTCCATCTCTGAACTCTATATCGTAGAGGGAGATTCTGCGGGCGGATCTGCTAAGCAAGGCCGTGATCGTCACTTCCAAGCGATCTTACCGTTAAGAGGGAAGATCCTAAACGTTGAAAAAGCGCGACTAGATAAAATTCTATCGAACAACGAGGTTCGTTCAATGATTACAGCATTAGGAACTGGAATCGGAGAAGACTTCACTTTAGAGAAAGCTCGCTATCACAAAGTTGTGATCATGACGGATGCCGATGTGGATGGAGCGCACATTCGAACGCTGCTTTTAACATTCTTCTACCGCTACATGCGTGAAATTATTGAAAACGGTTATGTGTATATTGCACAGCCGCCTTTATATAAAGTGCAGCAAGGAAAACGTGTTGAGTACGTGTATAACGACAAACAGCTAGATGAGCTGTTAAAATCACTTCCTCAAACACCAAAACCTGGACTTCAGCGTTATAAAGGTCTTGGAGAGATGAATGCTACTCAGCTTTGGGAAACAACAATGGATCCTGATGCGAGAACACTTCTTCAAGTCACACTTGAGGATGCGATCGATGCTGATGAGACATTTGAAATGCTCATGGGAGATAAAGTAGAGCCGAGAAGAAACTTTATCGAAGAAAACGCGCAATACGTGAAAAACCTCGATATTTAGATAGATCCCTACTGAGAACAACCTTATTTCTTGTTTGGAATAAGGTTGTTTTTCAAGAAATAGGGGCGTATAACCAATGTCCTGTTTTTCCGTGTTTTCGTTGATTTTCTAGTAAATAAATGTGTATAAAGACGAGATTATTGATATAATGGAGAATAGTCTTGTGAAGATAAATACATATTTTACTCCCACATAATTTATTTCATGTGATACGTAAAGGGAGGTTCTTATAGTGAGTGAACAACATACACCAAATGTACGCGAAGTGAATATTAGTCAAGAAATGCGTACGTCCTTTTTAGATTATGCAATGAGTGTGATTGTGTCGCGTGCATTACCAGATGTGCGAGACGGATTAAAGCCCGTGCATCGAAGAATTTTGTATGCGATGAATGACCTAGGTATGACAAGTGATAAACCATTTAAGAAATCTGCACGTATCGTTGGGGAAGTTATCGGTAAGTATCACCCTCACGGTGACAGCGCTGTATACGAAGCAATGGTTCGTATGGCGCAAGACTTCAACTATCGTTATATGTTAGTTGATGGTCATGGAAACTTTGGTTCAGTCGATGGAGACGGAGCAGCGGCGATGCGTTATACCGAGGCGCGACTATCTAAGATTTCTATGGAAATCCTCCGTGATATCACAAAGGATACCATTGATTATCAAGATAACTATGACGGCAGTGAAAGAGAGCCAATGGTGATGCCTGCAAGATTCCCGAACTTATTGGTCAACGGAGCGACAGGAATTGCTGTAGGAATGGCGACCAATATTCCGCCGCACCAATTAGGTGAAGTGATTGATGGGGTATTGGCCATCAGTCAAAACCCGGAAATGACAACACAGGAGCTTATGGATATCATCCCAGGGCCAGATTTCCCAACAGCAGGTCAAATCATTGGCCGAAGTGGTATTCGAAAGGCGTATGAAACAGGGCGCGGCTCTATTACATTAAGAGCAAAATCGAATATTGAGGAAACATCTAGCGGAAAACAGCGCATTGTTATCAATGAGATCCCGTACCAAGTCAACAAAGCCCGTTTGATTGAAAAAATTGCTGATCTTGTGCGTGATAAAAAGATTGATGGCATTACAGATTTGCGTGATGAATCAGATCGTAATGGTATGCGTATTGTCATTGAACTGCGAAGAGACGCAAACGTCCATGTTCTATTAAACAATCTTTATAAACAAACGACACTTCAAACGTCATTTGGTATCAACTTATTAGCACTTGTTGATGGACAGCCGAAAGTCTTGTCCCTCAAACAATGTCTTGAGTATTATCTAGAGCATCAAAAAGTGATCATTCGCAGAAGAACGGCGTATGAGCTGCGTAAAGCAGAAGCAAGAGCACACATTTTAGAAGGCCTCAGAATTGCACTTGATCACTTAGATGAAGTCATTGCTTTAATTAGAGGCTCTCAAACTGCGGAAATTGCGAGAAATGGTTTGATGGAAAACTATAGCTTGTCTGAAAAACAGGCACAGGCCATTCTTGATATGCGACTTCAGCGTTTGACTGGCCTAGAACGAGAAAAGATAGAAGATGAATATAAAGGACTTGTTGATTTGATTGCTGAATTAAAAGCCATTTTAGCAGACAATGAGAAAGTACTTGAAATCATTAGAGAAGAATTAACAGAAATTAAAGAACGCTTTAATGATACGCGCCGGACTGAAATTGTGACAGCGGGTATTGAAACAATTGAAGACGAAGATTTGATTCCTGTTGAGAACATCGTGATTACGCTGACGCATAATGGTTATATCAAGCGTCTCCCTGCATCAACATACCGCAGTCAAAAAAGAGGCGGTAAAGGTGTCCAAGGAATGGGAACTAACGAAGATGATTTCGTTGAACAGTTGATTTCAACATCGACCCACGATACGATTCTTTTCTTCTCTAATAAAGGGAAGGTTTATCGTGCGAAAGGGTATGAGATTCCTGAATTCGGACGGACAGCGAAAGGGATTCCGATCATTAACCTTCTTGAAGTAGAAAAGGGAGAATGGATTAACGCCATTATTCCAGTAAGCGAATTTGATGAAAATTCGTATCTCTTCTTTACAACAAGACACGGTGTATCAAAACGGACGACATTGTCTCAGTTTGCTAACATTCGAAACAACGGTCTTATTGCACTCAGCCTTCGTGACGAAGATGAACTGATGGCTGTTCGTTTAACCAATGGAGAAAAACAAATCATCATTGGAACGAAAAAGGGGATGCTGATCCGTTTTGACGAGACAGATGTTCGTGAAATGGGACGTACGGCAGCTGGAGTGAAAGGTATCACACTTTCCGAAGATGACATTGTCGTGGGTATGGAAATCCTTGAACCAGATGCAAACGTATTGATTGTAACTGAAAAAGGATATGGTAAACTAACCCCTGAAAAAGAATACCGTGTGCAAAGTCGTGGCGGTAAAGGTCTTAAAACGTGCAAAATCACTGACAACAACGGTCCGCTTGTCGCAGTGAAGGCAACTAATGCTGAAGCCGAAGAAGACTTGATGATTATTACAGGAAGCGGTGTAATCATTCGTATGGCCGTTTCCGACATTTCGACAACAGGTCGAGTCACTCAAGGTGTCCGCCTAATCCGCCTCGGTGATGAGGAACATGTCGCTACAGTGGCATTAGTTGAACAATCACAAGAAGACGATGAAGAGATTAGTGAAGAGAACGTAGAAAATATAGAGTCAGATCAAGAGCAATCTGAGTAAAAATGAAGCCGGTTCTTCACCGGCTTTATTTTTTTTTGAAAAAACATCATTTTTTTTGAAATTTATAATGCTTTTTTCATAGATATGTGTTAATCTTTCAAAGGAGCAAAAAGAGGCTCTATTTTTTATCTCATTCTCAGTAAAAACTTCTTTAAAAAAACGAAATGTTTTTTAAGAAAAATGTTGACTGTTGATAGAGATACATGATATATTTAAGTGGTCGCTTTAAGAGAGTGGCACACAAGTTCTTTGAAAACTAAACAAGACAAAACGTACCTGTTAATTCGAGTTTTTATAAAAAAATCCTATGAAATATCATAGGTAGTCAGTCAAACTGGCGAAAAACAAAACTTCGGTTTTGTACTTTTTCGGAGAGTTTGATCCTGGCTCAGGACGAACGCTGGCGGCGTGCCTAATACATGCAAGTCGAGCGGACAGAAGGGAGCTTGCTCCCGGATGTTAGCGGCGGACGGGTGAGTAACACGTGGGTAACCTGCCTGTAAGACTGGGATAACTCCGGGAAACCGGAGCTAATACCGGATAGTTCCTTGAACCGCATGGTTCAAGGATGAAAGACGGTTTCGGCTGTCACTTACAGATGGACCCGCGGCGCATTAGCTAGTTGGTGGGGTAATGGCTCACCAAGGCGACGATGCGTAGCCGACCTGAGAGGGTGATCGGCCACACTGGGACTGAGACACGGCCCAGACTCCTACGGGAGGCAGCAGTAGGGAATCTTCCGCAATGGACGAAAGTCTGACGGAGCAACGCCGCGTGAGTGATGAAGGTTTTCGGATCGTAAAGCTCTGTTGTTAGGGAAGAACAAGTGCGAGAGTAACTGCTCGCACCTTGACGGTACCTAACCAGAAAGCCACGGCTAACTACGTGCCAGCAGCCGCGGTAATACGTAGGTGGCAAGCGTTGTCCGGAATTATTGGGCGTAAAGGGCTCGCAGGCGGTTTCTTAAGTCTGATGTGAAAGCCCCCGGCTCAACCGGGGAGGGTCATTGGAAACTGGGAAACTTGAGTGCAGAAGAGGAGAGTGGAATTCCACGTGTAGCGGTGAAATGCGTAGAGATGTGGAGGAACACCAGTGGCGAAGGCGACTCTCTGGTCTGTAACTGACGCTGAGGAGCGAAAGCGTGGGGAGCGAACAGGATTAGATACCCTGGTAGTCCACGCCGTAAACGATGAGTGCTAAGTGTTAGGGGGTTTCCGCCCCTTAGTGCTGCAGCTAACGCATTAAGCACTCCGCCTGGGGAGTACGGTCGCAAGACTGAAACTCAAAGGAATTGACGGGGGCCCGCACAAGCGGTGGAGCATGTGGTTTAATTCGAAGCAACGCGAAGAACCTTACCAGGTCTTGACATCCTCTGACAACCCTAGAGATAGGGCTTTCCCTTCGGGGACAGAGTGACAGGTGGTGCATGGTTGTCGTCAGCTCGTGTCGTGAGATGTTGGGTTAAGTCCCGCAACGAGCGCAACCCTTGATCTTAGTTGCCAGCATTTAGTTGGGCACTCTAAGGTGACTGCCGGTGACAAACCGGAGGAAGGTGGGGATGACGTCAAATCATCATGCCCCTTATGACCTGGGCTACACACGTGCTACAATGGACAGAACAAAGGGCTGCGAGACCGCAAGGTTTAGCCAATCCCATAAATCTGTTCTCAGTTCGGATCGCAGTCTGCAACTCGACTGCGTGAAGCTGGAATCGCTAGTAATCGCGGATCAGCATGCCGCGGTGAATACGTTCCCGGGCCTTGTACACACCGCCCGTCACACCACGAGAGTTTGCAACACCCGAAGTCGGTGAGGTAACCTTTATGGAGCCAGCCGCCGAAGGTGGGGCAGATGATTGGGGTGAAGTCGTAACAAGGTAGCCGTATCGGAAGGTGCGGCTGGATCACCTCCTTTCTAAGGATATATGGAGCAGTGTGCGTTTTCGTCTTGTTTAGTTTTGAAGGAACTTGCAAAAGATCCTACAATATCATATCTTCGATATGAAAGATGGGCCTGTAGCTCAGCTGGTTAGAGCGCACGCCTGATAAGCGTGAGGTCGGTGGTTCGAGTCCACTCAGGCCCACCATCTTCTATTAAATCGGGGCCTTAGCTCAGCTGGGAGAGCGCCTGCCTTGCACGCAGGAGGTCAGCGGTTCGATCCCGCTAGGCTCCACCAACGTGTTCTTTGAAAACTAGATAACAATAAGTAATACATTCACATTGAATGCAATGCAAAGTTCATCACACATAGTGATTCTTTCTAAAGTAAGAAATGGTTAAGTTAGAAAGGGCGCACGGTGGATGCCTTGGCACTAGGAGCCGATGAAGGACGGGACGAACACCGATATGCTTCGGGGAGCTGTAAGCAAGCTTTGATCCGGAGATTTCCGAATGGGGAAACCCACTGCTCGTAATGGAGTAGTATCCATACTTGAATACATAGAGTATGAGAAGGCATACCCGGGGAACTGAAACATCTAAGTACCCGGAGGAAGAGAAAGCAAATGCGATTCCCTGAGTAGCGGCGAGCGAAACGGGAACAGCCCAAACCAAGAGGCTTGCCTCTTGGGGTTGTAGGACACTCTATACGGAGTTACAAAGGAATGATATAAGCGAAGAGGTCTGGAAAGGCCCGCCAAAGAAGGTAACAGCCCTGTAACTGAAATGTTGTTCTCTCCAGAGTGGATCCTGAGTACGGCGGAACACGTGAAATTCCGTCGGAATCCGGGAGGACCATCTCCCAAGGCTAAATACTCCCTAGTGACCGATAGTGAACCAGTACCGTGAGGGAAAGGTGAAAAGCACCCCGGAAGGGGAGTGAAATAGATCCTGAAACCGTGTGCCTACAAGTAGTCAGAGCCCGTTAATGGGTGATGGCGTGCCTTTTGTAGAATGAACCGGCGAGTTACGATCCCGTGCAAGGTTAAGCAGAAGATGCGGAGCCGCAGCGAAAGCGAGTCTGAATAGGGCGCATGAGTACGTGGTCGTAGACCCGAAACCAGGTGATCTACCCATGTCCAGGGTGAAGTTCAGGTAACACTGAATGGAGGCCCGAACCCACGCACGTTGAAAAGTGCGGGGATGAGGTGTGGGTAGGGGTGAAATGCCAATCGAACCTGGAGATAGCTGGTTCTCTCCGAAATAGCTTTAGGGCTAGCCTCAAGGTAAGAGTCTCGGAGGTAGAGCACTGATTGGACTAGGGGCCCCTACCGGGTTACCGAATTCAGTCAAACTCCGAATGCCGATGACTTATCCTTGGGAGTCAGACTGCGAGTGATAAGATCCGTAGTCGAAAGGGAAACAGCCCAGACCGCCAGCTAAGGTCCCAAAGTATACGTTAAGTGGAAAAGGATGTGGAGTTGCTTAGACAACCAGGATGTTGGCTTAGAAGCAGCCACCATTTAAAGAGTGCGTAATAGCTCACTGGTCGAGTGACTCTGCGCCGAAAATGTACCGGGGCTAAACGTATCACCGAAGCTGCGGACTGTTCTTACGAACAGTGGTAGGAGAGCGTTCTAAGTGCTGTGAAGTCAGACCGGAAGGACTGGTGGAGCGCTTAGAAGTGAGAATGCCGGTATGAGTAGCGAAAGACGGGTGAGAATCCCGTCCACCGAATGCCTAAGGTTTCCTGAGGAAGGCTCGTCCGCTCAGGGTTAGTCGGGACCTAAGCCGAGGCCGAAAGGCGTAGGCGATGGACAACAGGTTGATATTCCTGTACCACCTCCTCACCATTTGAGCAATGGGGGGACGCAGGAGGATAGGGTAAGCGCGGTATTGGATATCCGCGTCCAAGCAGTTAGGCTGGGAAATAGGCAAATCCGTTTCCCGTAAAGGCTGAGCTGTGATGGCGAGCGAAATTTAGTAGCGAAGTTCCTGATTCCACACTGCCAAGAAAAGCCTCTAGCGAGGTGAGAGGTGCCCGTACCGCAAACCGACACAGGTAGGCGAGGAGAGAATCCTAAGGTGATCGAGAGAACTCTCGTTAAGGAACTCGGCAAAATGACCCCGTAACTTCGGGAGAAGGGGTGCTTCTTAGGGTGTTAAAGCCCCGAGAAGCCGCAGTGAATAGGCCCAGGCGACTGTTTAGCAAAAACACAGGTCTCTGCGAAGCCGTAAGGCGAAGTATAGGGGCTGACGCCTGCCCGGTGCTGGAAGGTTAAGAGGAGCGCTTAGCGTAAGCGAAGGTGCGAATTGAAGCCCCAGTAAACGGCGGCCGTAACTATAACGGTCCTAAGGTAGCGAAATTCCTTGTCGGGTAAGTTCCGACCCGCACGAAAGGCGCAACGATCTGGGCACTGTCTCAACGAGAGACTCGGTGAAATTATAGTACCTGTGAAGATGCAGGTTACCCGCGACAGGACGGAAAGACCCCGTGGAGCTTTACTGCAGCCTGATATTGAATGTTGGTACAGCTTGTACAGGATAGGTAGGAGCCTTGGAAACCGGAGCGCTAGCTTCGGTGGAGGCATCGGTGGGATACTACCCTGGCTGTATTGACCTTCTAACCCGCTGCCCTTATCGGGCAGGGAGACAGTGTCAGGTGGGCAGTTTGACTGGGGCGGTCGCCTCCTAAAATGTAACGGAGGCGCCCAAAGGTTCCCTCAGAATGGTTGGAAATCATTCGCAGAGTGTAAAGGCACAAGGGAGCTTGACTGCGAGACCTACAAGTCGAGCAGGGACGAAAGTCGGGCTTAGTGATCCGGTGGTTCCGCATGGAAGGGCCATCGCTCAACGGATAAAAGCTACCCCGGGGATAACAGGCTTATCTCCCCCAAGAGTCCACATCGACGGGGAGGTTTGGCACCTCGATGTCGGCTCATCGCATCCTGGGGCTGTAGTCGGTCCCAAGGGTTGGGCTGTTCGCCCATTAAAGCGGTACGCGAGCTGGGTTCAGAACGTCGTGAGACAGTTCGGTCCCTATCCGTCGCGGGCGCAGGAAATTTGAGAGGAGCTGTCCTTAGTACGAGAGGACCGGGATGGACGCACCGCTGGTGTACCAGTTGTTCTGCCAAGGGCATCGCTGGGTAGCTATGTGCGGACGGGATAAGTGCTGAAAGCATCTAAGCATGAAGCCCCCCTCAAGATGAGATTTCCCATTCCGCAAGGAAGTAAGATCCCTGAAAGATGATCAGGTTGATAGGTCTGAGGTGGAAGCGTGGTGACACGTGGAGCTGACAGATACTAATAGATCGAGGACTTAACCTATATTCTAATGTGAAGCATGAACATTGTTATCTAGTTTTGAGAGAACATTCTCTCCATCAGGTTTGGTGGCGATAGCGAAGAGGTCACACCCGTTCCCATACCGAACACGGAAGTTAAGCTCTTCAGCGCCGATGGTAGTTGGGGGTCTCCCCCTGTGAGAGTAGGACGCCGCCAAGCTTTTCTAAGGATCAGTTCCATACGGAACTGGTCTTTTTTGTGTTTTCTTCTAACAGCATCATGATATAAGCTGGGAACTTCTCTTCGGAAATCTCCATGTAGCGTTCAATCATGACGTAATCATCACTAATGTATTGAGACAGCAGCTCGTACCACCATTCAGTTTCGTAGCGGGCAATCATACTGAGGTTATACATTAATAAGTAATGGCTGATGATCTCAGGAATTCCTAAAAATGAATCACGAGTTGACGGAATAAACCATTGATCCATTTCTAAATCATAATGAAGATGAGTAGCGAGCGCTGGATTTTCTTCTAGAGCTACATCAAACGTCAGCTTTTTGGCTTCTCTTTGCTTGAGTTTCCAACTTGTATGGAACTCAAAGTATTCAATAAAGCGTTCAGCAGACATGTTATAAAGCAATGGAATATGATCTTGAATCATCATCCCATTAACCTTTTCCACTTTAACTAATGTCGAGGGCTGCTTTTGAAACTCCAGAATATGACTCATTTCAGGTATCTTTGAAAGGAGATGAATCATCGTAAATCGCTCATCTTCAAGACCATTTAAATGAAATAGATGCTTTAACACATGCATGCATAGTCCATTTCGCTGAATTTTCACTTCATCTTCACTAAAGCGGTAATGCTGTTTCTTTCTCTTTCTCGATGTTACGCCATGGGCCAAAACAGAGGTTTGAGAAGGATAGTGAGGATCAACTGTCAGTAAACATGCCTTTAGCAACTGAGCCATTCCATAAAACAATAAAATCGGCTTCAGTTCGAGTGGAGCGATAGCTGCCTGTTCATAGAACGTATGGCCATGCTTTAAAAAGTAAATAAACCGTTCACAGTTTTTATAGGCTTGCTGGTTTGCATCTTGAATGCTTCGTTTCTCATATTGTTGATATAGAAACTTTTGGGAAGTTTCGAGTGAGTAAAAACGTTTTAAATCCTTCCATCCTGAACTTTTCATCTTCTTCCTCAACTCTCTTTATATTTTCTAAAAATTGCAACTGTTTGTTGCTTCCTTGACATGCTGTTTCCTAGTTGATAATCTACATATAATATTTTGCCGAAAAGAGGGGGATTTACTAATGTGGGAAAGTAAATTTTCAAAAGAAGGTTTGACGTTTGACGATGTTTTGCTTGTTCCAGCTAAGTCTGAAGTACTTCCGCGTGATGTCGATTTATCAGTTGAGTTAACAAGCACATTAAAACTAAACATTCCAATTATCAGTGCAGGAATGGACACGGTGACGGAATCACAAATGGCGATTGCAATGGCACGTCAAGGTGGTCTTGGTATCATTCATAAGAACATGTCTATTGAGCAACAAGCAGAACAAGTGGATAAAGTAAAACGTTCAGAGCGCGGCGTTATTACAAATCCATTCTTCTTAACACCTGAGCATCAAGTATTTGATGCAGAGCACCTAATGGGTAAATACCGTATTTCAGGTGTACCGATTGTAAATAACGAAGAAGATCAAAAGCTTGTTGGTATTATTACGAACCGTGACCTTCGTTTTATTTCGGATTATTCAATGAAGATTAGCGACGTGATGACAAAAGAGGAACTTGTGACAGCTTCTGTAGGTACGACGTTAGAAGAAGCTGAAAAAATCCTACAGCAATATAAAATTGAAAAATTACCTCTTTTAGATGACGAAGGAACGTTAAAAGGTCTCATCACCATCAAAGATATTGAAAAAGTGATCGAATTCCCTAACTCCTCTAAAGATGCACATGGCCGTTTAATTGTTGGTGCCGCTGTTGGTGTCACTGGCGATACAATGACTCGTGTGAGAAAATTAGTCGAAGCCAATGTTGATGTCGTTGTCATTGATACTGCACATGGTCATTCACAAGGTGTTCTAAACACTGTATCGAAAATCCGTGAAACGTATCCTTCTCTTAATATCATTGCTGGTAATGTTGCAACAGCCGAAGCAACTAAAGCATTATTTGAAGCAGGAGCAGATATTGTGAAAGTCGGTATCGGACCAGGGTCTATTTGTACAACACGTGTTGTTGCAGGTGTTGGTGTACCACAAATCACAGCAATCTATGACTGTGCAACAGAAGCAAGAAAACATGGTAAAGCTATTATTGCAGATGGTGGAATTAAATATTCAGGTGATATCGTAAAAGCTCTAGCATCTGGTGGACATGCTGTTATGCTTGGAAGCCTTCTAGCTGGTACATCTGAAAGCCCAGGAGACACAGAAATTTTCCAAGGTAGACGCTTCAAAGTTTATCGCGGTATGGGTTCAGTCGCTGCAATGGAAAAAGGAAGTAAAGATCGTTACTTCCAAGAAGATAATAAAAAATTCGTTCCAGAAGGTATTGAAGGCCGTACACCGTACAAAGGACCAGTCGTTGATACAGTGTATCAACTAGTTGGCGGTATCCGTTCTGGTATGGGCTATTGTGGAACACAGGACTTACGCGCACTTAGAGAAGACGCACAGTTCATTCGCATGACTGGTGCAGGACTTCGTGAGAGTCATCCACATGATGTACAAATTACAAAAGAATCACCAAACTACACAATTTCTTGATAAATTGTGACAATCAAATTACATTTGACAGGGTCTATGACTCTGTCTATTTTTTTTGTCTTTATTGTGATAAAATTTATACTGTTGTGTTGAAATAAGCCCTTGTGGATTAAATATATATGAAATACGTCGAAAAAAGATGAATACGGAGGTATGACGATTGAACAGCAAGATGTTGAAACAGCTTATGGTCTCTATCCTTGCACTGGCATTGATTGTGACAGCATTTACACCAATGTCCAAAGCAAAAGCAGCTGAAGATCCATTCAATGTGAATGCGAAAGCAGCGATCCTAATTGAAGCTTCTACAGGTAAAATTCTTTATAGTAAAAACGCAGAACAAAGACTGCCTATTGCAAGTATGGCAAAGATGATGACAGAGTATCTATTACTAGAGGCGATTGCTGAAGGCAAAGTGAAATGGGATCAAACGTATACGCCAGATGATTATGTATACGAAATTTCTCAGGACCGCAGTTTATCAAACGTTCCTTTGAGAAAAGATGGCTCGTATACAGTGAAAGAACTTTATCAAGCAACGGCTATTTATTCGGCAAATGCAGCAGCGATTGGCTTAGCAGAAGTGATCGCTGGATCAGAATCGAAGTTCGTTGAAAAAATGAACGCAAAAGCGAAAGAACTTGGTTTAACTAACTACAAATTCGTGAATGCAACTGGACTAGAAAATAAAGATTTACATGGCAAACAGCCAAAAGGTACAGGCCCTGATGAAGAAAGTGAAGTATCTGCGAAAGATATGGCATTGCTTGCACAGCATCTCATCAAAGACCATCCAGAAATTCTTGAAACATCAAGTATCGCGAAAACAAAGTTCAGAGAAGGCACAGACGATGAAATGGACATGCCTAACTGGAACTTCATGCTTAAAGGACTTGTGAAGGAATATGAAGGTGTAGACGGTCTGAAAACAGGCTCTACGGATTCAGCTGGTTCTAGCTTCACAGGTACCGCAAAACAAGGTGACATGCGTGTCATCGCTGTGATCTTGAATGCAAAAGGTAATCTTCATACAGCACGTTTCGACGTGGCGAAAAAACTGTTCGACTATGCATTTAAAAACTTCACGATGAAAGAAATGTACAAAAAAGGTCAACAGATCAAAGGACATGAAAACATCGAAGTCGATAAAGGCAAAGACAAAGAAGTACCTGTCGTCACGAAAGAAGCTTTCTCTGTGCCAGTAAAAAATGGCGACGAAAAGAGCTTTAAAGCAAAAGTAAATATCGAGAAAAAGAAACTAGAAGCTCCTATTAAAAAAGGAACGAAGGTTGGCATGCTGACGACTTCTTATTCTGGTGATGAGAAGGACTACGGCTATTTGAATAAAGATCAATCAGGTGTTGAGCTTATAACGAAAACAGGCGATGAAAAAGCAAACTGGTTCATCCTTGCAATGCGTAGTGTAGGTGGATTCTTCGCTGGCATTTGGGGCGGAATCGTTGACACAGTAAAAGGTTGGTTCTAATAAAAAACTGCTCTCTATGCATAGAGAGCAGTTTTTTTATCGTTAAAAGAAAAGTGATTGTTTTTGATTTTGAGGAGTGGACAAGGCTTGCTGAAAAATACCACATAACTTTTCCACGCCCTCGGTCAGTGCCTTTTCATTCACATAAGAAAAGCTGAGGCGGATATAGTTTTGCTTCGGCTCTCCAGGATAGCACACAGAGCCAGGCAGAAAGGTAATTTGCTGCTTACGTGCCTCATGCAGCAGTGCACGTGTATCGACCCAGGAAGGAAAGCTAAGCCATAAATTGAGCCCGCCCTGAGGGATTTGCCACGTCACATCTTTTGGTGCATGCTTCGTTAATACATCTATCATTAAATCACGTCTCACCTTCAAGGCGGTTCTCAGCTTTTTCGTATGATCAATCATCTTCTTCGAAGTCAGAAATGGCAGAATGGCTTTTTGTGTGAGAAGAGGGCTGCCTAAATCATTATTGGCCTTTGCAGCTAATAAACGATTAAATATCGAGCCTGAGGCGGTGATAATCCCAATTCTGCATCCTGGAGCCAGTGTTTTACTTAATCCTCGCAAATAAATGACGTGTCCATCATGATCAAGACTTTTGATAGGTGCTGGCGGCTTCTTTTCGAAATAAAGCTCACGATAAGGATCATCCTCTACAATGAGACAATCAATACTTTGAGCCAGTAAGAGAAGTTGTTTTCTGCGTTTCATTGACATACTGGCCCCTGTCGGACTGTGAAAAGTAGGAATCGTGTAGATGAGCTTTGGTTTATATTTATCACAAATGCTTTGAAGCTGCTTCATGTTCATGCCTTCATGATCAACAGGGACTGTAATAATTCTTGCCCCTCTGCCCATAAAGACATCAATGGCGCCTGGATAAGTCGGTGCTTCCATGACAACTACATCATCAGGACCGATAAACGCACGTGCGACCAAATCAAGCCCTTGCTGAGAACCACTAGTTACAAGGATATTTTCAGGAGTAGAAGGCACACCCAGCTTTTCTAAAAAAGACTGAATGACTTGCCTAAGCTGAAGATCCCCTTGAATTTCCCCATACTTCGACATGATTTGAGGATGTCTGGCTAGTACGTGCTGCATTTCTTTTTCTAAATACCGGTTTGGCAAAAGCCCTGGATCAATCATAGAGGAAGAAAGGTTGATCGCTTCTTCGACATAGTGATACTGAGCAAATTGAGACCGAGGTAAATAATCCGGAATGGATAACTGCCAATCAAAAGAGGTAGATGATGGAACCGGAATATCTGACTGCTTTTGCAGCTCATCCACAAACGTCCCTTTACCTTGCACAGTCGTTAAATATCCGTCGTCCTTCAGCCGTGTGTATGCCTTTGCTGCCGTGACAAGACTCACATTCAGCTGCTTTGCTAAATCACGTACAGTTGGCAGCTTATCTCCCTGCTGAAGCAAACCCGATTGGATATGATCAATGATCGAAAAGTAAATCTGATTCGAAAGAGATGTATCAGAATGTCGATGGATATCAATATGCATGAGAAACCTCCATTGAGTGCAAAATTGTTATACATGAATTTGAATTGTTATAGTTGCATTATAGCATGTAAATCACACTTCAAAGAAAAAACGACTTATTTTTAGCCAGAAATCGTTTATATACAAGGGTTTAGGCTTTTTTGTCGGCTGATTGAATTGTTATACTATTCTCTTTATTGTTATACTGTCTCGCTTGTATGATAAAGAGGTAAATCAATCGAATTGACAAATGGGAGGAAACTATTGTGAGCAATAAGGGAACTGAACGAGTGAAACGTGGAATGGCAGAAATGCAAAAGGGTGGCGTCATTATGGATGTCGTCAATGCTGAGCAGGCAAAGATCGCAGAAGAAGCAGGTGCGGTGGCAGTTATGGCACTAGAACGAGTACCAGCTGATATCCGTGCAGCCGGCGGTGTAGCCCGTATGGCAGACCCAAGAATCGTAGAGGAAGTACAAAATGCAGTAACGATTCCAGTCATGGCAAAAGCACGTATCGGCCACATTGTCGAGGCTCGTGTTCTTGAAGCACTTGGTGTTGATTATATCGATGAGAGTGAAGTGCTGACGCCCGCAGATGAGGAATTCCATTTAAATAAAAATGAATACACAGTACCTTTTGTCTGTGGTTGCCGTGACTTAGGTGAAGCAACCCGCCGTATCGCAGAAGGCGCTTCGATGCTTCGTACGAAAGGGGAACCTGGGACAGGCAACATTGTAGAAGCTGTCCGTCATATGAGAAAGGTCAATGCTCAGATTCGTAAAGTAGCAGCAATGAGTGAAGATGAACTGATGACAGAAGCCAAGAACCTAGGAGCACCTTATGAATTATTGCTTCAAATCAAAAAAGACGGAAAGCTCCCAGTTGTTAACTTTGCAGCTGGAGGCGTTGCGACACCAGCAGATGCTGCGTTAATGATGCAGCTTGGAGCAGACGGTGTATTTGTTGGATCTGGTATTTTTAAATCAGACAATCCGGCGAAATTTGCAAAAGCGATTGTTGAAGCAACGACTCACTTCACAGATTACCGTCTCATTGCAGAACTTTCAAAAGAGCTTGGAACAGCCATGAAAGGAATTGAAATCTCAAATCTACTGCCAGAAGAGCGTATGCAAGAGCGTGGCTGGTAATTAAGGGAGCGCAAACGAACATGCTAACAATTGGTGTACTAGGGCTTCAAGGAGCCGTGAGAGAGCATATTCAATCGATTGAAGCCTGCGATGCAGAAGGTAAGATCATTAAACGAGCAGAAGAGCTAGCATCCGTTGACGGTCTTATTATCCCTGGTGGAGAAAGCACGACGATGAGGAGACTCATGGATACGTACCAATTCATTGAACCGATTAAAGCGTTCGCTGCAGAAGGGAAACCGATTTTCGGGACATGTGCCGGTTTGATTATGCTCGCAAAACATATTGAAGATCGAGAAGATGCCCATCTTGGATTGTTAAATGTATCAGTTGCACGGAATTCATTTGGCAGACAGGTAGACAGCTTTGAAGCAGATATAGAAGTAAAAGGGCTGGATGCGCCGTTTACAGGGGTGTTCATCCGTGCGCCTCATATCATCAGCGCAGATGTGAGCGTAGAAATCATGGCTGAATATGATGGCAGGATTGTGATGGCGAAAGAAAACAATATCTTAGGCTGTTCTTTTCATCCAGAGCTGACAGACGATCACCGGTTAACACAGCTGTTTGTTGAAATGGTGAAGTCCTACAAAACGAAGCTCGCTGTATAAAACGGTTGAAAAGAGATAAAACTTATAGTACATTAAAATCACAATCAAAGATCGAAAAAGCGTTGACGGGAAATAGTAAGAAGCCCCTCTTTCTCAGAGAGCCGATGGTTGGTGCGAATCGGTGAAAGATGCAGTCTGAATCCATCCTTGAGCGAAATGCTGAAACACGAGAAGTAAGCATTTACGGTGATACCGTTACAGAGGAAAGAGGAAAGCATGCTTCTGCATGTTTTCAATCAGGGTGGCAACGCGAGAGCTCTCGTCCCTTTCATGGGATGAGGGCTCTTTTTATTTTTCGATAAAAAAAGGAGTGTTACACATGCTGGATATTAAACAACTGCGCACGGACTTTGATCAAATCAAAGAAAAATTAGCACACCGAGGCGAAGATTTAGCAGATTTTGATAAGTTTGGTGAACTGGATCAAAAAAGAAGAGAACTAATCGGGAAAACAGAAGAATTAAAGAGCCGAAGAAATGAAGTATCACAGCAAGTGGCCGTTCTAAAAAGAGAAAAGAAAGATGCCGATCACATTATTCAAGAAATGCGAGAGGTAGGAGATGAGATTAAAAAGCTGGATGATGAGCTAAGAACAGTAGAAGAAAGCTTGCAGCACATCCTCTTCTCTATTCCGAATATCCCTCATGACACTGTACCGGTTGGGGAAACAGAAGATGACAACGTGGAAGTGAGAAAATGGGGCGAACAGCCGGCCTTCTCATTTGAGCCAAAACCACATTGGGATGTAGCGGATGAGCTAAACATTCTTGATTTTGAACGCGCAGGAAAAGTCACAGGAAGCCGATTCGTTTTTTATAAAGGGCTTGGCGCACGCTTAGAGCGCGCACTATATAACTTTATGCTCGATCTACATGTCGATGAGTTTGGTTTTACTGAAGTGCTCCCACCTTACATGGTCAATAGAGCTAGCATGACAGGGACTGGGCAGCTTCCAAAATTCGAAGAGGATGCCTTTAAAATCCGTGAAGAAGATTATTTCCTCATTCCAACAGCTGAAGTACCTATTACTAACATGCACCGTGATGAAATTCTTGAAGGGGAACAGCTGCCAATCAATTATGCAGCATTCAGTGCTTGCTTTAGATCAGAGGCTGGATCTGCCGGAAGAGATACACGCGGACTCATCCGTCAGCATCAATTTAATAAGGTAGAGCTTGTGAAATTTGTTAGACCTGAAGATTCTTATGAAGAATTAGAGAAACTAACAAATCAAGCAGAAAAAGTCCTTCAGCTATTAAACCTGCCATACCGTGTCATGAGCATGTGTACGGGAGATTTAGGCTTCACGGCTGCGAAGAAATACGACATCGAAGTATGGATTCCGAGCCAAGATACGTATCGTGAAATTTCTTCTTGCAGTAACTTCGAAGCATTCCAAGCAAGACGCGCAAACATTCGATTCCGTCCAGAGCCTAAAGCGAAGCCAGAGCATGTCCACACGTTAAATGGATCTGGTTTAGCAGTAGGAAGAACCGTGGCGGCCATTTTAGAAAACTATCAACAAGAGGACGGCACAGTAATTATTCCTGAAGTACTGCGTCCTTATATGGGAAATAAAGAAGTGATGAAATAAGATGCCGCTATGGCATCTTATTTCTTTTTACCAAAAGTCCTACAGTTTTCCTAAATTTAGCCGATAAAAAAATAAAAGCTTCTAGGAAAGAAGGAATAACCTTGAATAGGCTTGACTATTATGTTGAAATGGCTCAATTAATTAGAAAAGTTCTAGATGAAAGTATTCTTTTCGGAATCACTGATACAGAGAAGGTGCTTTGTTACTACCCGTCTAACACAATAGATTTTGGCGTGAAAGTTGGGGACCTATTGAACCCAGAAGACCAAAACGTGGCGACGACATTAAGAGGACAAGAATATGATGGTCATTTACCAGAGTCTTTATATGGTTATGAAATTGCTGTAAAAGGTTACCCGATTTTTGATGAAGATAGAAAAGTAATTGGCTCTTTTTTAGTGGCATTTTCACATCATCGTGAAAAGAAACTAAGTGGTTATATGGAGCATATCAATGATGTAGCGAAAGAACTCCAAGGTGGAATCGAGCAAATTGCTGCGCATTCACAAGAGCTGGCTGCCACAAGTTTAGAAATAAGCGAACAGGCAGGAAGAGCGGAAGAGAAATCTGCAAATATTGAAGAAGTCGTCAAAACCATTGGCGGGATCGCTAGACAAACAAACTTGCTAGGTCTAAATGCTGCAATTGAAGCAGCAAGAGCAGGCGAGAATGGAAAAGGGTTTGCTGTCGTAGCTGATGAAGTTCGTAAATTATCAGATGGCTCAAAGGAAGCGGCAGAAACCATTAATACCTTCTTAAAGGAAATCCAAGACAGTATTAGCACTTTGTCTGAAAACATCTCACAAATCAGCAGCTCAACAAATGAACAAGCCAAACAAGTGACAGACTTTACGAAAATTATTGAATCATTAAATGAGTTTAAAGAAGAGATGAATCAGTTTATTGAAGAGATTAGACAGGATACAAAATAGATCAAGAGCAGCCGTTAATGGCTGCTTTTTTATGGGCAGATTCTCATACCAAAACAACTTATTGAAAATTTTTTCGAAAAGATGTTGACTTGAATTAAAATGATATGGTATATTAATTCTTGTCGATACGGAGGAATACCCAAGTCCGGCTGAAGGGATCGGTCTTGAAAACCGACAGGGGTGTCAAAGCCCGCGGGGGTTCGAATCCCTCTTCCTCCGCCATATTGATTTTTTACCTTAGTTGAATTGAAACGCAAGCATAAAAATTGGAATTGTCAAACCGCTGCATTCGCGAAATGCAGCGGTTTTTTTTATTTTGTTTTAGAGCGATTTTTTTGTATAACAGAAGCAATTTCATGAAGAATGGGTTCAAGTGAGCTTTCATCATGAAGTAAGTCGTAATCTTCAATGTTAATTTTAATCACTGGGCATAAATCGAATTGTTCGATCCATTCCGTATATCGAGTGTACATTTCTTCCCAATAGGCTCGATCAGTTTGAGTTTCCATCTCTCTGCCGCGTTCTTCAATACGATTCAAAATATGATCTAAATCCCCATGTAAATAGATGAGTACATCAGGGTGAGGGAAGTAAGGTGTCATCACCATCGCCTCGAATAGACTCGTATACGTTTCATAATCTACTTCAGACATCGTACCTTTGTCCGCATGCATTTTCGCGAAAATGCATGTGTCCTCATAAATTGAACGATCTTGCACATATCCTCCACCAGATTCAAAAATCCGCTTTTGCTCCTTAAAACGCTCGGCTAGGAAATAGACCTGTAAATGGAAGCTCCATCTTTGGAAATCTGAATAAAAGGGCTCTAAGTATGGGTTGTCATCTACCTTTTCAAGAGAGGTTTGAAAGCCTAGCTTGTCCGCTATCGTTTTAGTCATAGTGGATTTTCCGACACCAACAGTCCCGGCGATTGTGATCACTGCATCCTTTGGTATTTCGATATTGTTCATAGTACTTGCTCCTTTATGTTCTGTACAATTTGCTGGTAATCTTGCTGTGAGGAAACGAAGTCTGTATGATCTCCTTCAATTGTAATGATAGGAAGCCCTGGGTCAGTCTGTTTTAAATGTTCAATGGCCAGCTCATAATCTTCAATGAGTGTTTTTAAATAAGCTGGGTCGATGTCCTCTTCAAAAGAGCGTCCTCTCATCTGTATTCTTTCAAGTAAGGTAGGAAGGCTGGCTTTTATATAGATTATGGCATTTGGTTTAGGCAGATCATCTGTTAGTAGGTGATAGATCTTTCTGTATTTGTCCATGTGCTTTTTTGATAATGTTCTTTCTGCAAATATCATATTTTTATAGACATGATAATCAGTGACAATCGGCTGCTGTTGACTCACATAGTTTTCTTCAATAGATTCTAACTGTTTGACCCGATTGCATAAAAAGAACATCTCAAGCTGAAAGCTCCATTGTTCCATATCTTCATAAAATTTATCTAAGAATGGATTTTCTTCTACAATCTCTTTTACTAAAGGAAATTGAAATTCCTTCGCAAGCATTGTAGCCAAAGTTGTTTTTCCGGCTCCAATTGGGCCTTCCACTGCAATAAAAGGGGCAGGATACATAGGCGTTCTCCTCTATCTATAAAGTTGTCAAACCAATGTATATTGTACCATACCCCTTCCGAGAGATAGAGCGAATGGGTTACGATGTCGTTCTTTTTTCAATATTAAATTGATCTGATAATAAGAGCCAATTTTGTGGGAAGGATAGACCTAATTTCCAATAAGCAATTCCGTTCAAGTTTAACTCTTTGATGAGATTGAACTTTGCTTGAATCGATCTAGCGTCTTCGAACCATACCTCATGCTCTTTATTAGTGGCATCTGTGTAACGAAAATAAGGTGCTTGTGCTGTTTCGTCGTATAGAATGGAGGCATTATTATTTCTAGCAATGGCAATCGCTTGTTGAGGACTGACGGCTTTAGCAATGGGGCCGCCCTGGACGTAAGGAAGCGTCCAATCATAGCCATATAAATTCTGCCCCATAACAATTTTATTGGCCGGCATGACGGTCAGTGCATATTCAATGACTTGGCGGACAGGTCCAATGGGAGAGACAGCTTGCGCAGGGCCGCCGCTGTATCCCCATTCATAGGTCATTAACACAACATGATCGACGATCTTCCCAATGGCTTCATAGTCATGAGCTTCATACCATTTTCCCTTTTGCTGACTGCTTGTTTTAGGGGCAAGTGCAACAGAAATTGTCCATCCTTCTTGATGGAAGCGGGTTGTTGCCTCTCTTAAAAATTGAATGTAGGCATCTTTATCAGCGGGACGTAAATATTCAAAATCAAAATGGATTTCTTTTAATTGATACTTTTTAGCAACACGAACGATTTCATTTAAAAATGTGGCTTTGACAGATTGATTATTCAAAAGAATTCGCCCAAGTTCATCACTGAATTTATCATTCTCTAGGTTTGTCACTACCATGGATAAAACGGTTCTGCTCTGAGCGGCTATTTGAGGTAGCTGATCTAACGGTGGTTCTTTCAGTGTTCCGTCTCTTTGTGCTTGGAAACTAAAGGCGCCTAAATGGGTTAAATATGGAGAGGCCTCTCTAGCTGCTTGTTTTAAGTTTTCACTGACTTGATTTCCCCTTGGTTCAATGTAAGCATTCGAATTAATGTTCCTTTTCGGTCTTTGAGGAATATAGAGCAAGAAGCGAATAGGTAGTATCGCTTCAGGCCGAATTCTATTCACACGTGCCAACTCCTCCACTGAAATTCGAAATCGTCTTCCAATTTGATAAAGTGTGTCATTTTGTTTGACCTCATAAAATTGTCCTCTAATTGGAATGACAATTGTTTGTCCAATGACAAGTTGATTTGGTGTTTCAATATCGTTGGTACGGATGATTTCATTGACTGTTGTTTTAAAGCGCATGGCAATTTCGTTTAAAGTATCTCCTCTTTTGACAATATAAATTTGAATAGTCAACGCCCCCTTTGTTATTGCTAACAATTTATGAGGGTTATGGATAAATCATGTTTGATTTTCATTCGTGATCTCTTTAGCAGTGGTGATTTTTGCTAGTAGAACGTTCTCCATCATCGTTAAAGCATATTCGTTATCTCTGTCGTCATTTGATGCGATACAATCTTTAGGTACAATTAGATTGTATTCTCGCATGTATGCGTCATTTGCAGTGAACAGAACGCAAATGTTTCCTGCAATCCCAGTCAAAATGATGTCTTGTACACCTAATTCATTTAAGAGTGTCTCTAGTGCAGTTCCATAGAAGGCAGAATGCTTCGGTTTAATTAAGAAGTAATCATCTTTAGATGGTGCCATTTTCTCTAAAATAGGGGCGCTTCTTTCGTTTTTGCATGTTTCCATCACAGCTTGAATATCAGCCTTCCAGAGACCGTAGTGGTCGTTGATATAGATGATTGGCCAATTTTCCTTGAAAGCATGATCTTTAAGAGCTAAAATCTTATTGGTCATTTGCTCTGTTTTATTAGCGAGCACATGTCCCATTTCAAAATCAAAATTATTAATTATGTCGATAATAAGCAGTGCCTTTTGGTGCTTTGACAAAGTAAGACCCCCTTTAAAAGATTGTGCTAATATGTTAACCTCAATATCCTTTTAAAAAACATGAAAAGAGAGCCGTGCTATGACGAGAGATGAACAGTTTATGCAAGAAGCTATTTCTGAAGCCTTAAAAGCAGAACAAATAGGAGAAGTACCAATCGGTGCCATCATCGTTGTTGATGACCAAATTGTGAGCCGCGCTCATAATTTAAGGGAAACAGAGCAGCGTTCAATTGCACATGCAGAATTACTTGCTATTGATGAAGCGTGTAAAACGACTGGAAGCTGGCGTTTAGAAGATGCTGTACTTTATGTGACGCTTGAACCGTGTCCTATGTGTGCGGGAGCGATTGTCCTTTCTAGAGTGAAAAAGGTCGTTTTCGGTGCATACGATCCAAAAGGTGGATGTGCAGGTACTTTAATGAATTTACTGGATGATGAACGGTTCAATCATCAGTCTGAAGTCATTGGTGGTGTACTTGAAAAAGAGTGCGGTGAGCTGTTAAGTCAGTTCTTCCGAAATCTCCGTCAGCGAAAGAAACAAGCCAAAAGTAAATGAATGGATGTCGTTTGCAATTTCAGCTATAAGAAGGTATACTTATGTCTGCGTCACTAACAATTTAATATTCATTTTGCCGTGCTAAGCGGGGAGGTAGCGGTGCCCTGTACTCGCAATCCGCTCTAGCGAGGCCGAATCCCTTCTCAAGGTTCGTTTACTTCAAGGTCTGCCTTAAATAAGTGGTGTTGACGTCTGGGTCCTGCGCAATGGGAATTCATGAACCATGTCAGGTCCGGAAGGAAGCAGCATTAAGTGAAACCTCTCATGTGCCGCAGGGTTGCCTGGGCCGAGCTAACTGTTTAAGTAACGCTTGGGGTAGCGAATCGACAGAAGGTGCACGGTAAATCAATATTAAATGTAACTCATCTAGTTAATCTAGGTGAGTTTTTTGTTGCTGTTTAAAGAATAGCTCAGCTGCTTTGTTTATACAAATAGGCAAAAAACCTTTTTAGAGTCTTTTTGTTTTTTCATTAATCACAATAGGAACAAAAGTTCTCCATGGTGTTGCAGAACAATTCGAAAATCTAGAAAACACGTTTTTGATTCATAAAAAGTAGAAAATCTATAGTTGAAATCATCATTTTCGCTTATTAGAAAATAAAGGTGTGCTTTTGAATTGATCGGTGCATCATGTATAATGAAAATGATGATAAATGGAGGAGGGCGTATTTGTGAGTTATCAAGCTTTATATCGAGTGTTCAGACCTCAAGTTTTTGAGGATGTTGTTGGACAAGAACACATCACAAAAACGTTGCAAAATGCCCTTTTGCAGAAGAAGTTTTCTCATGCTTACTTATTTTCAGGTCCTAGAGGGACAGGTAAAACAAGTGCTGCCAAAATCTTTGCGAAGGCAGTGAACTGTGAAAAGTCACCTGTGAGTGAACCTTGTAATGAATGTGATGCCTGTAAAGGGATTACAAACGGCTCGATTTCAGACGTGATTGAAATAGATGCTGCCTCAAACAACGGGGTTGATGAAATCCGTGATATACGTGATAAAGTGAAATTTGCTCCTTCGGCGGTTACATATAAGGTTTATATTATAGATGAAGTACATATGCTCTCTATCGGGGCTTTTAATGCCCTCCTTAAAACGTTAGAGGAGCCGCCTGCTCATTGTATCTTTATTTTGGCTACCACAGAGCCTCATAAGATTCCTCTTACCATCATATCCCGTTGTCAGAGATTTGATTTTAAACGAATCACGACAAAAGATATTGTTGGAAGAATGAAGAAAATTGTAGATGCAGAAAGCCTAAATGTACAAGAGGGCTCGCTCGAGATTATCGCTAGTGCAGCAGATGGCGGTATGCGTGATGCACTAAGCCTCTTAGATCAAGCGATCTCATTTAGTGGTGAGCAGCTGACAATTGATGATGCGCTGCTCATTACAGGAGCTGTTTCTCAGCATTTCATTAGTCAGCTAGCCGAAGCAATTTTTGATCAAAATATTGCTGTAGCGTTAGATACCTTAAATGAATTACTTCAGCAGGGGAAAGATGCTGCTAAATTAATAGAGGACATGATCTTTTACTTTAGAGATATGCTGCTTTATAAAACGGCACCGGATCTGGAGGGGGTCCTTGAAAAGGTAAAGGTCGATGAAAATTTCGTGACGCTTTCGGATCGTGTGACACCTCAATTTCTATATGAAACAATTGAAGTGCTGAATAAAAGCCACCAAGAAATGAAATGGACGAATCATCCAAGGATTTTCTTTGAGGTAGCTGTTGTCAAGCTATGTCAATCAACGGCTGGAATAACACAAGCTCATGCTAACGCTGATTTAACGGCGCTAACGGATAAAATAGACAGGTTGGAACAGGAGCTATCGAGGATAAGAGCTGAGGGTGTGCCAATGTCTCATTCTCATCATCCTCAAGAAAAAAAGGAAGCACCTCGACCACAAACGAGTAACAAAAATGGATACCGTGCACCTGTCGGCCGAATTCACGAGATTCTAAAAGAAGCAAAACGTCCAGAGTTAGAAAAAATTAAAGGCAAATGGGGAGAACTCCTTGCCCACTTGAAACAGCAGAATAAGGTGTCTCACGCTGCACTATTAACGGATAGTGAACCAGTTGCTGCTGCTTCTCATGCCTTTGTTTTAAAATTCAAGTTTGAAATACACTGTAAAATGGTTGCCGAAGATAAAAGCGGTGTTCGAACCAACCTTGAGCAGCTATTAGAGTCTATGTTAGGAAAAAGAGTGGAATTAGTTGGCGTTCCTGACGCTCAATGGGGTAAAATAAGAGAAGAATTTTTAAGAGATCATCAGCCGGATGAACAGGCAGATGGTCAGGGGACTTCTGCTGAAGAGGATCCATTGATTGCAGAAGCAAAGAAGTTAGTAGGAAACGATTTAATTGAAATTAAAGATTAATAAAAATGAAAGAGAGTGGTTTTCATATGCGCGGTGGAATGGGAAATATGCAAAAAATGATGAAACAAATGCAAAAAATGCAAAAGGATATGGCTAAGGCTCAAGAAGAGCTTGCTGAAAAAGTCCTTGAAGGTACAGCGGGTGGCGGTATGGTCACTGTAAAAGTAAATGGACAAAAAGAAGTTGTTGATGTAGCAATCAATGAAGAAGTTGTTGATCCAGAAGATATCGATATGCTTCAAGATCTTGTACTTGCAGCAACAAACGACGCATTGAAAAAAGTCGATGAGTTAACGAATGAAACAATGGGTCAATTCACAAAAGGAATGAACATGCCAGGTTTATTCTAGGAGGAATAACTGAAGATGCAATATCCTGAACCAATATCAAAGCTGATTGACAGCTTTATGAAATTGCCAGGAATCGGACCGAAAACTGCGGTTCGTCTGGCTTTTTTTGTTCTTAGTATGCAGGAAGATGTCGTACTAGATTTCGCGAAAGCGCTTGTTAATGCAAAGCGTAATTTAACTTATTGTTCGGTATGCGGCCATATCACAGACCAAGATCCTTGCTATATTTGTGAAGATACAAGAAGAGATCAATCTGTTATCTGTGTAGTGCAAGACCCAAAAGATGTGATCGCAATGGAAAAGATGAAAGAATACAACGGCTTATACCATGTGCTTCATGGTGCCATTTCACCGATGGACGGAATTGGCCCAGAGGATATTAAAATTCCTGACCTGTTAAAAAGATTGCAAGACGATCAAGTGACAGAGGTGATCCTTGCAACCAATCCAAACATTGAAGGAGAGGCTACAGCCATGTATATCTCTAGACTGTTGAAACCATCAGGAATTAAACTCTCTCGCATTGCTCACGGACTTCCAGTAGGTGGAGACTTAGAGTATGCGGATGAAGTCACACTGTCTAAAGCTCTAGAAGGCAGACGTGAGATGTAGGAAGGAGAAGTACGGTACATGGGTTTTCTTCGCAGAAAATCAATTCGAAAAGAATTCGATGAGAAATTAATTCAACAGCTTTTTAAGCAAAAGGAAGAATGGAACAGACAAAAAAAGCTTGTCGCAAATAGCGTTGAGCCTTCACCGGACATTCTATTCGAATTAAAGCTTGCTCAAGCGAAGTACTTTTTCTATCTAAGAGAAGCGAAAAAAAGGAATTTACGTTTAAACAACTGGAGATAGCAGGTCTATTTTACATAGTCCTCTCATATGCTTGTACTATTCATATGAAGAGGAGATGAGAGGATTATGGAACCTGTTATTGTGATCGGGTCAATTTTGCTAGCTGTACTATTGTTGTTTATGTCAGGTGTTCAAGCGAACCCCTTCAAATGGTTAGGGCTGATCGGAGTAAAGTTTGTGGCAGGTGCTCTTTTTTTATTTTGCCTCAATCTATTTGGAGAGAGTCTAGGATTACATGTCTCTATTAACCCTGTAACGAGTGGAATCAGTGGTTTATTGGGCATCCCAGGCGTAGCAGCTTTAGTCGTAATTGAAAAATTTATTATTTAATGAGAAATATTGTTGACTTTGATCCTGTATGGTGGTAAATTAATATACGTCGCTGATGACGAAGAAACGAAAAAACATTATAACAAAAAAATTGTTGACATTAACAATTTAAATGTGGTATGATGTTCTGGTCGCTTCTGAAGCGGTAAACAAGTTCTTTGAAAACTAAACAAGACAAAACGTACCTGTTAATTCGAGTTTTTATAAAAAAATCCTATGAAACATCATAGGTAGTCAGTCAAACGCTGACGAAAAACAAAACTTCGGTTTTGTACTTTTTCGGAGAGTTTGATCCTGGCTCAGGACGAACGCTGGCGGCGTGCCTAATACATGCAAGTCGAGCGGACAGAAGGGAGCTTGCTCCCGGATGTTAGCGGCGGACGGGTGAGTAACACGTGGGTAACCTGCCTGTAAGACTGGGATAACTCCGGGAAACCGGAGCTAATACCGGATAGTTCCTTGAACCGCATGGTTCAAGGATGAAAGACGGTTTCGGCTGTCACTTACAGATGGACCCGCGGCGCATTAGCTAGTTGGTGGGGTAATGGCTCACCAAGGCGACGATGCGTAGCCGACCTGAGAGGGTGATCGGCCACACTGGGACTGAGACACGGCCCAGACTCCTACGGGAGGCAGCAGTAGGGAATCTTCCGCAATGGACGAAAGTCTGACGGAGCAACGCCGCGTGAGTGATGAAGGTTTTCGGATCGTAAAGCTCTGTTGTTAGGGAAGAACAAGTGCGAGAGTAACTGCTCGCACCTTGACGGTACCTAACCAGAAAGCCACGGCTAACTACGTGCCAGCAGCCGCGGTAATACGTAGGTGGCAAGCGTTGTCCGGAATTATTGGGCGTAAAGGGCTCGCAGGCGGTTTCTTAAGTCTGATGTGAAAGCCCCCGGCTCAACCGGGGAGGGTCATTGGAAACTGGGAAACTTGAGTGCAGAAGAGGAGAGTGGAATTCCACGTGTAGCGGTGAAATGCGTAGAGATGTGGAGGAACACCAGTGGCGAAGGCGACTCTCTGGTCTGTAACTGACGCTGAGGAGCGAAAGCGTGGGGAGCGAACAGGATTAGATACCCTGGTAGTCCACGCCGTAAACGATGAGTGCTAAGTGTTAGGGGGTTTCCGCCCCTTAGTGCTGCAGCTAACGCATTAAGCACTCCGCCTGGGGAGTACGGTCGCAAGACTGAAACTCAAAGGAATTGACGGGGGCCCGCACAAGCGGTGGAGCATGTGGTTTAATTCGAAGCAACGCGAAGAACCTTACCAGGTCTTGACATCCTCTGACAACCCTAGAGATAGGGCTTTCCCTTCGGGGACAGAGTGACAGGTGGTGCATGGTTGTCGTCAGCTCGTGTCGTGAGATGTTGGGTTAAGTCCCGCAACGAGCGCAACCCTTGATCTTAGTTGCCAGCATTTAGTTGGGCACTCTAAGGTGACTGCCGGTGACAAACCGGAGGAAGGTGGGGATGACGTCAAATCATCATGCCCCTTATGACCTGGGCTACACACGTGCTACAATGGACAGAACAAAGGGCTGCGAGACCGCAAGGTTTAGCCAATCCCATAAATCTGTTCTCAGTTCGGATCGCAGTCTGCAACTCGACTGCGTGAAGCTGGAATCGCTAGTAATCGCGGATCAGCATGCCGCGGTGAATACGTTCCCGGGCCTTGTACACACCGCCCGTCACACCACGAGAGTTTGCAACACCCGAAGTCGGTGAGGTAACCTTTATGGAGCCAGCCGCCGAAGGTGGGGCAGATGATTGGGGTGAAGTCGTAACAAGGTAGCCGTATCGGAAGGTGCGGCTGGATCACCTCCTTTCTAAGGATATATGGAGCAGTGTGCGTTTTCGTCTTGTTTAGTTTTGAAGGAACTTGCAAAAGATCCTACAATATCATATCTTCGATATGAAAGATGGGCCTGTAGCTCAGCTGGTTAGAGCGCACGCCTGATAAGCGTGAGGTCGGTGGTTCGAGTCCACTCAGGCCCACCATCTTCTATTAAATCGGGGCCTTAGCTCAGCTGGGAGAGCGCCTGCCTTGCACGCAGGAGGTCAGCGGTTCGATCCCGCTAGGCTCCACCAACGTGTTCTTTGAAAACTAGATAACAATAAGTAATACATTCACATTGAATGCAATGCAAAGTTCATCACACATAGTGATTCTTTCTAAAGTAAGAAATGGTTAAGTTAGAAAGGGCGCACGGTGGATGCCTTGGCACTAGGAGCCGATGAAGGACGGGACGAACACCGATATGCTTCGGGGAGCTGTAAGCAAGCTTTGATCCGGAGATTTCCGAATGGGGAAACCCACTGCTCGTAATGGAGTAGTATCCATACTTGAATACATAGAGTATGAGAAGGCATACCCGGGGAACTGAAACATCTAAGTACCCGGAGGAAGAGAAAGCAAATGCGATTCCCTGAGTAGCGGCGAGCGAAACGGGAACAGCCCAAACCAAGAGGCTTGCCTCTTGGGGTTGTAGGACACTCTATACGGAGTTACAAAGGAATGATATAAGCGAAGAGGTCTGGAAAGGCCCGCCAAAGAAGGTAACAGCCCTGTAACTGAAATGTTGTTCTCTCCAGAGTGGATCCTGAGTACGGCGGAACACGTGAAATTCCGTCGGAATCCGGGAGGACCATCTCCCAAGGCTAAATACTCCCTAGTGACCGATAGTGAACCAGTACCGTGAGGGAAAGGTGAAAAGCACCCCGGAAGGGGAGTGAAATAGATCCTGAAACCGTGTGCCTACAAGTAGTCAGAGCCCGTTAATGGGTGATGGCGTGCCTTTTGTAGAATGAACCGGCGAGTTACGATCCCGTGCAAGGTTAAGCAGAAGATGCGGAGCCGCAGCGAAAGCGAGTCTGAATAGGGCGCATGAGTACGTGGTCGTAGACCCGAAACCAGGTGATCTACCCATGTCCAGGGTGAAGTTCAGGTAACACTGAATGGAGGCCCGAACCCACGCACGTTGAAAAGTGCGGGGATGAGGTGTGGGTAGGGGTGAAATGCCAATCGAACCTGGAGATAGCTGGTTCTCTCCGAAATAGCTTTAGGGCTAGCCTCAAGGTAAGAGTCTCGGAGGTAGAGCACTGATTGGACTAGGGGCCCCTACCGGGTTACCGAATTCAGTCAAACTCCGAATGCCGATGACTTATCCTTGGGAGTCAGACTGCGAGTGATAAGATCCGTAGTCGAAAGGGAAACAGCCCAGACCGCCAGCTAAGGTCCCAAAGTATACGTTAAGTGGAAAAGGATGTGGAGTTGCTTAGACAACCAGGATGTTGGCTTAGAAGCAGCCACCATTTAAAGAGTGCGTAATAGCTCACTGGTCGAGTGACTCTGCGCCGAAAATGTACCGGGGCTAAACGTATCACCGAAGCTGCGGACTGTTCTTACGAACAGTGGTAGGAGAGCGTTCTAAGTGCTGTGAAGTCAGACCGGAAGGACTGGTGGAGCGCTTAGAAGTGAGAATGCCGGTATGAGTAGCGAAAGACGGGTGAGAATCCCGTCCACCGAATGCCTAAGGTTTCCTGAGGAAGGCTCGTCCGCTCAGGGTTAGTCGGGACCTAAGCCGAGGCCGAAAGGCGTAGGCGATGGACAACAGGTTGATATTCCTGTACCACCTCCTCACCATTTGAGCAATGGGGGGACGCAGGAGGATAGGGTAAGCGCGGTATTGGATATCCGCGTCCAAGCAGTTAGGCTGGGAAATAGGCAAATCCGTTTCCCGTAAAGGCTGAGCTGTGATGGCGAGCGAAATTTAGTAGCGAAGTTCCTGATTCCACACTGCCAAGAAAAGCCTCTAGCGAGGTGAGAGGTGCCCGTACCGCAAACCGACACAGGTAGGCGAGGAGAGAATCCTAAGGTGATCGAGAGAACTCTCGTTAAGGAACTCGGCAAAATGACCCCGTAACTTCGGGAGAAGGGGTGCTTCTTAGGGTGTTAAAGCCCCGAGAAGCCGCAGTGAATAGGCCCAGGCGACTGTTTAGCAAAAACACAGGTCTCTGCGAAGCCGTAAGGCGAAGTATAGGGGCTGACGCCTGCCCGGTGCTGGAAGGTTAAGAGGAGCGCTTAGCGTAAGCGAAGGTGCGAATTGAAGCCCCAGTAAACGGCGGCCGTAACTATAACGGTCCTAAGGTAGCGAAATTCCTTGTCGGGTAAGTTCCGACCCGCACGAAAGGCGCAACGATCTGGGCACTGTCTCAACGAGAGACTCGGTGAAATTATAGTACCTGTGAAGATGCAGGTTACCCGCGACAGGACGGAAAGACCCCGTGGAGCTTTACTGCAGCCTGATATTGAATGTTGGTACAGCTTGTACAGGATAGGTAGGAGCCTTGGAAACCGGAGCGCTAGCTTCGGTGGAGGCATCGGTGGGATACTACCCTGGCTGTATTGACCTTCTAACCCGCTGCCCTTATCGGGCAGGGAGACAGTGTCAGGTGGGCAGTTTGACTGGGGCGGTCGCCTCCTAAAATGTAACGGAGGCGCCCAAAGGTTCCCTCAGAATGGTTGGAAATCATTCGCAGAGTGTAAAGGCACAAGGGAGCTTGACTGCGAGACCTACAAGTCGAGCAGGGACGAAAGTCGGGCTTAGTGATCCGGTGGTTCCGCATGGAAGGGCCATCGCTCAACGGATAAAAGCTACCCCGGGGATAACAGGCTTATCTCCCCCAAGAGTCCACATCGACGGGGAGGTTTGGCACCTCGATGTCGGCTCATCGCATCCTGGGGCTGTAGTCGGTCCCAAGGGTTGGGCTGTTCGCCCATTAAAGCGGTACGCGAGCTGGGTTCAGAACGTCGTGAGACAGTTCGGTCCCTATCCGTCGCGGGCGCAGGAAATTTGAGAGGAGCTGTCCTTAGTACGAGAGGACCGGGATGGACGCACCGCTGGTGTACCAGTTGTTCTGCCAAGGGCATCGCTGGGTAGCTATGTGCGGACGGGATAAGTGCTGAAAGCATCTAAGCATGAAGCCCCCCTCAAGATGAGATTTCCCATTCCGCAAGGAAGTAAGATCCCTGAAAGATGATCAGGTTGATAGGTCTGAGGTGGAAGCGTGGTGACACGTGGAGCTGACAGATACTAATAGATCGAGGACTTAACCTATATTCTAATGTGAAGCATGAACATTGTTATCTAGTTTTGAGAGAACATTCTCTCCATCAGGTTTGGTGGCGATAGCGAAGAGGTCACACCCGTTCCCATACCGAACACGGAAGTTAAGCTCTTCAGCGCCGATGGTAGTTGGGGGTCTCCCCCTGTGAGAGTAGGACGCCGCCAAGCTTTTCTAAGGATCAGTTCCATACGGAACTGGTCTTTTTTGTTTTTTAAGAAAAGGAACAAACACCCGATCTGACATGGATACATATACTAAACTACCATCTAAAACATTCTTAATTTTGTATACAATTGAAAGCGCTAGGGCATACTGAAGCTATAAGTGGAGGTGTCACAATGAGCAAAAAAGAGCGAGAAGCGATTTGTTTGATTTGTGAAGAGAAAAAGACAAAGGGAATTTATTTATATCATCAGTTTTTGTGCCGAGACTGTGAGCGAAAGTTAATTTCTACATCGACCTCGGATCCTAGCTATTCCGATTATGTGAGAAAGCTTAAAAATCTTCATACGCCGCCTTTGTATTCATAGACCACTAGATGGTCTTTTTTTATGAGCTATAAAGGATTGGTCTTGTTTTTTGGAACTTAGTTTGGACATCATCCGTAATTCATAATAAGATAAACAGAGAGCCTGATTATTCATAGGAGTCGATGAACATGAAATCAATCTTTTATACATTTATATGGGCCATCCTCTCTACTTTTTTTTCGGTTGTGATTTTAACCGTCAGTATAGGGGTTTTCCATCATCATGCTGGATTATCGATACTGTATGCGATGATTGGGTGGGGTGTGATGTTTGCAGGGGGCAGATGGGCTGCTTTCCAATTGTTTTTAAAGAAAAACGGACTGTCTCGTAGTGATTATGTATATATCAAACAGCATTTAAAAGAAGCAGGGCAAAAACTTGTGCGTTTAAAAAAAGCTTTATTTGCTGTGAAAAACGTACAAACGATCAAACATAATTATGAAGTTCTTCGGCTTGCACGACGAATCTATACAATAACAAAAAAAGAGCCAAATCGATTTTATGATGCACAGCGTTTTTATTTCGAAAGCTTGGATTCTGTCGTTGAACTAACTGAGAAATATGCACTATTGTATAATCAGCCTAATCGTAGTCATGAGCTGGAAATGACATTGAGCCAAACCCGAGTGACATTGACAGAGCTGCAAAAGCAATTGACCAATGATTTGCAGCAAGTTTTAGGAAGAGACATAGAAGCTCTTCATATTGAGCTTGAAGTAGCAGATAAAATGATGAAGAAATAGATGAAAGGAGTCAAACTCGATGAAACCGGAAGATCACGCCACACCATCACCTGCCTCCACTACAGATCTTCAGTTTCGGGTGTTTGATACCTTATCTGATGAGGAGAAAAAAGAAGCCGTGCAGCGTGCTAAGCAGATCCCTGACAATCCGCAAAAACTGCTTTTCTATGGTACACGTGTGCAGGAACGACTATTGGAACAATCACAACAGATGATGAAATATGTTGAGAAAAAAGATATCGATCAAATAGGAGACGTGCTTGATACCTTTTTGCAGCAGCTGCATGTAGTGGAGCCTGAGGATTTACTGCCAAAGAAACAAGGCTTTTTTTTAAAATGGTTTCAACGGGATAAACGATCTACTCAGGAGATCATATCGCGTTTTCAACATGCAAAATCACAGATCGAGAGATTGTCAGCAAGGCTTCGTTATGCAAGAGGCGTATTAATCTCGGATCATATGTTATTAGAGCGTTTATTTGAAGAAAATCAAACTTATTTTCAAGAGATGACGCTGCAGGTCGCAGCAGTTGAAGCGAAAATGACAACGTTAGAGCAGCGGCCTATTTCAGAAACGCAACTTTCTGTTGACCGGACAATAGAGGAGCAATTGATGAGTCAAGAAGTCAATGAAGAAGAGTATGTGGAGAGACTAAAGGAACGAAAGTATGATTTGCTGTTAAGCCGGCAAATTGCATTGCAATGTAATGCACAAATTCGGATGATCCAGCATACGAATCATACATTGGCCAATCATATTCAATCAACTGTTTCTGCGTCTATTCCTCTATGGATCAACCAAATGTCGATTGCGTTAACGCATATTCAGCAACGGGCCAATTCAGCTCTTGAGAACCGAATCCAAAAAACATATGAAAAGGTATCGAAGCAACAGGAACAGCTTCTTGAAGAGGCATCTTTTGCTCCTATAGATACGTTGAAAAAGGTCCAACGTCAATTAGCTGAAACATTACAGGAAACGTTACAGGTGAAAGAGCATGGAAGCCAAGAGCGAGCTCAATTGAAAAGCAGTATGTATGAGGCAGAGCAGCAGCTGGCGAATCCAATAAAGGAATGAGAAACCATCTTTCGGTTCACTTGTTTGAACGTTATAATAGACTTAAGATATCGTTAAAGTGAGAAGGGTCGATTTGATTGAGAACACCTTTATATACAGCATTAGCACAGCATGCGGAAAAGAAGCCTTATTCTTTTCACGTTCCAGGACATCACAATGGAGATGTCTTTTTTGATGAGGCACGGTCCCACTATGCTTCAATCCTTCAGCTGGATGTGACGGAGCTTGAAGGTCTAGATGACCTCCATCACCCGACTGGTGTGATTCAAGAGGCAGAAAATTTATTGACTAAGCTATATGGTTCAGATCAAAGCTTTTTCCTTGTAAATGGCACAACAGTCGGAAATTTGGCGATGGTGATGGCGGCATGCCGCACGGGAGACGAGATTTTTGTCCAGCGTAATTGCCATAAGTCTGTCTTCCATGCGATCGAGCTTGCAGGGGCAACGCCTATTCTGGTAGACGCTGAGATAGACCCACACTTGCATGTTCCAACACATGTGACGGATGATACAGTCAGAAAAGCCATAGCAAGACATCCTAATTGCCGAGCAATCGTTTTGACTTATCCGAACTACTATGGACATGCAGCTGATTTATCAAAGCTGATTCACATGTGTCATGAAGCAGATGTGGTTGTTCTGGTTGATGAGGCTCATGGCGCGCATTTTGTATTAGGCGGCGCATTTCCTCCATCTGCTCTTTCCTATGGAGCGGACGTGGTGGTACAATCAGCACATAAAACCCTTCCGGCAATGACGATGGGTTCCTATCTTCATCTTCAAGGGGACCGAATCGATGCGAAGCGATTGAAAACATTGCTCACGATGCTTCAAAGCAGTTCGCCGTCTTATCCAATTATGGCCTCATTAGATGTGGCGAGAGCTTATGTCGAGGAGATCAAAGGAAAAGGGACATTGCATGTAATCATGAAAGAACTGACAGAGCTGAAAGATCAGTTCAACCGTCTGACTCATCTTGAAGTGGTTGAGCCTGACTCGCTGCTTTCCGATCCATTAAAATGCGTCATTCGATCAACAAAAGGACTGACTGGTTACGAACTAAAACGGGTGCTTGAATCAGTGGATGTTCATCCAGAGCTTGCGGACGAACATCAGGTTTTACTTATTCTTAGCTTAGAACAGAGGAAGGACGTTCCTTTCAAGCGGATCGAGCAGGCTCTTAAGCAAAGTGATTCATTGCTCAAAGGAAAAAAACATATCCAAAATGAGACGTTATCTATTGAGACTGATGAGCAAAATCAAGACATAGAGGCTGTCCCATTTGAACATGCAGCAGGCCGGATGAGTGCAGAATCAATTATTCCCTATCCGCCTGGTATTCCTTTGATGATTAAGGGAGAGCGTATTGAGATAGATCAAATTGAGGCGTTAAGCCGTTTGCTTGGACATCAGGTTCATGTTCAAGCAAGTCAGGTCATTCATCAGAGAAAATTATATGTTTATATAGAAGAGGAGACACTATGAGCGGTATGTTTATTACGTTTGAAGGGCCAGAGGGCGCCGGAAAAACGACAGTGATTCGAAAAGTGTACGAAGAAATGGAACGTCAAGGATACGCAGTCATGGCGACACGTGAGCCGGGAGGCATTGAGATTGCTGAGCAGATTCGTGAAGTCATTTTAAATGAAAAAAACACGAAAATGGATGCGAAAACAGAGGCATTGCTGTATGCAGCAGCGAGAAGGCAGCATTTGGCTGAAAAGGTAGAACCGGCATTGCAGCGCGGAGACACAGTCTTATGTGATCGTTTTGTTGATAGCTCTCTCGCTTATCAAGGCTATGCGAGAGGGCTTGGAATTGACCAAGTCAGATCAATTAACGACTTTGCTATTGATGGTACGATGCCGCAAATGACCATTTATTTTTCCATTACACCTGAAGAAGGGTTAAAACGAATTCACGCCAATCAAGGAAGAGAAAAAAACAGATTAGACATGGAGACGCTGAATTTCCACCAGTTGGTCAGAGAAGGATATGAACTGCTTATTGCGCAATCGCCAGAACGATTCCGTGTAGTAGATGCGTCTCAGCCGATACAGGTTGTCTATGAAGAAGTACTTCGGGTGATTCAGGACACATTAAAGAAAAATCAAATATGACCTCATTCCCAATCGTTGTTATAATATAGAGGAAGACATCGGCATGTCACCTGTGCCTAAAACAAAGGAGGCCAATCAAATGAAATTAATTGTTGCCGTTGTACAGGACCAAGATAGCAGCAAGTTGTTGAAAATATTGACTGAACATCATTTCGGCGTGACAAAATTAGCTTCAACTGGTGGGTTTTTAAAGTCTGGGAATACGACTTTTATCATTGGTTGTGATGATGTCCGAGTGGATAAAGCATTACAGCTTATAAAAGAAAATTGCCGCAAACGTGATCAAATGATTGCACCTGTATCTCCAATGGGTGGTAACGCAGATTCATATGTACCATACCCTGTTGAGGTTGAAGTTGGTGGAGCTACTGTCTTTATTCTGCCAGTTGAACAATTTCATCAATTCTAAGGATGGGTTGCTGTGAAAATTAATCAAGATATGCGGCTGCTTTTAGAAAAGCGTGAACTCCAAGGCATTAAAGGAAGCCAAACATCTGCCTCCTTTAAAGCATCGATGGAGACGCAAAGCGGCAAAATGCGCTTAGAGCAGCTGACGGTCATGCTGAGTGATATCGAAGTGTTCGGTAAAAAGCTGACAAAGTCACGAAACCTAAAGGACTTGGCTAGGTTTAAAGGGCTTGTGAAGCGCTTTGTAAAAGAGACAGTCGATAATGGATTCAATATAGAAACATCAAGGAGCTTTGACATTTATGGCAACACGCGTACACTCGCTTTAGTCAAAGCATTAGATGAAAAGCTGATTGAATTAACAGAGGATATGATGGACCAAGAGAAACCTTCTATTGATTTGCTTGAACGTATTGGAGAAATAAAAGGTTTATTGATTAACCTTTACACATAGAGAGTGATAACATGGCAATTAGCTGGGATGACATGAATGATTTGCAGCCGCGCGTCATGCGGCTGATTTTTAATAGTATTGATAAAGACCGACTTGCGCATGCCTACTTATTTGAAGGAAAAAAGGGGACGGGAAAGCTGGATGCTGCGATGCTTTTGGCTAAGAGCTTTTTTTGCTTGAAAGCAGGAGTGAAACCATGTGAATCCTGCCAAAACTGCAAAAGGATTGAGTCAGGAAACCATCCCGATTTACATCTCGTGCAGCCTGATGGTCAATCGATTAAGAAAGCGCAAGTGCAGGCATTGCAAGAGGAATTTACAAAAGCAGGTGTGGAATCTCACCGAAAAATGTATATCATTCTTCATGCGGACAAAATGACGGTCAATGCCGCGAACAGTTTATTGAAGTTCCTAGAGGAGCCTAACCGGGAAACGATGGCAATTTTAATCACTGAGCAATCGCATAAAATGCTGGATACGATTATTTCAAGATGTCAGATGCTTAGCTTTCAGCCGCTGCAGCCGCAATCCTTGGAGCAGCAGCTATTACAAGAAGGCGTATCTCAGCATCTTGCAAGGCTTTTGTCGAATTTAACCAATAATTTAGCAGAAGCACTCGAATTAAGTCGAAATGATCAGTTTGCAGAGTCTAGAGCGAAAGTGATAAAATTGTATGAAGTCTTACACCAGCGAAAAGAACATGCATTTTTTTATATACAGGATCAATGGATGCCTTTTTTCAAAGAGAAAGACCTTCAAGAAACAGGTCTGGATATGCTTTTATATATATATCGTGATGTATTGTCGATTCAAATAGGAAATGAAGATAAAGTCATTTATCAAGACTTATTCCAGACAATGAAGCAGCACGCGCTGCATTCCACACAGCAGATGGTGACGAACCAGATCCTTGCTGTATTAGAAGCGAAAAAGAGACTTCAATCCAACGTGAATGCCCAAGGGCTGATGGAGCAATTGGTGTTGATGTTGCAGGAGGGATAAGTTTGTACAACGTAATTGGTGTTCGTTTTAAAAAAGCGGGCAAAATCTATTATTTCGATCCTAATGGATTTCATATAGAAAATGATAGTTGTGTCATTGTAGAGACGGTCAGAGGAGTTGAGTACGGACAAGTGGTCATCGCTAATAAAAAAGTAGATGAACACGATGTCGTTCTTCCTCTGCGTAAGGTGATTCGTGTAGCAGACGAACGAGACCGGCTCATCGTTGAGGAAAACAAAGAAGCAGCGATGACAGCCTTTGATACATGTCTTCAGAAGGTAAGTGAACACGGGCTAGAAATGAAGCTGGTCGATGTTGAATTTACATTTGACCGAAACAAGGTCATCTTCTACTTCACAGCGGATGGCAGAGTAGATTTCCGCGAGCTAGTGAAAGATCTTGCTTCAATTTTCAAGACGAGAATTGAACTTCGCCAGATTGGTGTAAGAGACGAGGCAAAAATGCTGGGTGGCATAGGTCCTTGCGGGCGAATGCTTTGCTGTTCGACATTCTTAGGAGACTTTGAACCAGTATCCATTAAGATGGCAAAAGATCAAAACCTGTCGCTAAATCCTACAAAAATTTCAGGGCTTTGCGGCCGTTTGATGTGCTGCTTGAAATATGAGAATGATGAGTATGAAACAGCGAAAGAACAATTGCCCGATATCGGTGAAACGATTCAGACATCTAGTGGCTCTGCAAAGGTAGTAGGGCTCAACATTTTAGAACGAATTTTGCAAGTTGAATTAACCGGGCAAGAAAAAGTGATAGAATATACTTGGGAAGAATTATTACAAGAAGGCGTTGTATCTGCACAAACAACTGAGTAACGAGGTGTGCCACCTTGGATAAAAAGGAACTATTTGATACGGTGATCAATTTAGAAGAACAAATCGGTTCTCTTTATCGCCAGTTAGGTGATTTGAAAAATCATATCGGTGAAGTGATTGAAGAAAATCATCAGCTGCAGATGGAGAATCAGCACTTGCGTGAACGTCTGGATCAGTCTGATCGGGACAAATCGTCTGAGACAGAGAATGATTCTGCTCAGAAGCCAGGTCATTCTGATATAGGAGAAGGTCATGATAACCTGGCTCGGTTATATCAGGAGGGCTTCCATATTTGTAATGTACATTATGGGAGCATTCGTAAAGAGGGAGACTGTTTGTTCTGTCTGTCATTTTTAAATAAAAAATGAGAAAAGGCTTCCGCTGAATCGGAAGCCTTTTTCACAGGAAAAGAAAGGATACATCATGGTTTCGTTAAGAGAAGATGAACGATTAGATTACTTGCTCGCCGAAGATATGAAGATTATTCAAAGTAAAACGGTTTTCGCCTTTTCATTGGACGCAGTATTATTAGCGAAATTTGCGTATGTGCCAATCCAAAAAGGAGAGATCATTGATCTTTGTACGGGAAATGGCATTGTGCCATTGCTGCTTTCGACTCGATCTAAGGCCTCCATTACTGGGGTCGAAATTCAAGAACGGCTGTTTGATATGGCAAAAAGAAGTGTGGCGTATAATCAACTTGAAAAGCAAATTAAATTGATTCATGGTGATTTGAATGATATGCCAGCACGCTACGGCAACCACAAAGTAGATGTCATCACATGTAATCCGCCATATTTTAAGACACCTTCTAAGGAAGAAATCAATGAAAATGAATACTTGGCAATTGCTCGGCATGAAATCCATTGTACATTAGAAGATGTCATTCGCGTTTCTTCCACGCTGCTGAAGCAAGGGGGTAAACTGGCGATGGTTCATCGGCCGGGTCGGCTGCTTGAGATTGTGGAATTGATGAAGAAGTACCGAATTGAGCCAAAACGAATTCAATTTGTTTATCCCAAACAGGGGAAAGATGCCAATACCATCTTAGTAGAGGGTATAAAAGATGGAAAACCAGATCTGAAAATTCTCCCGCCTCTTTTTGTTTATGGAGATGATCAAGAGTATACAGAAGAAATCAGGACGATACTGTATGGAGAAGCATAATCATTACTTCTATGTATTGAAATGTGCAGATGGCAGCCTGTATGCAGGTTATACAAATGATTTGCAAAAAAGACTGACGACCCACAATAGTGGAAAGGGAGCAAAGTATACAAGAGCGAGACGGCCGGTTGAGCTGTATTATCATGAATGTTTTGCAACCAAAAGAGAAGCCATGCAGCAAGAATATCGTTTTAAAACGTGGACGCGGAAAAAGAAAGACCTTTATATAGAAGAAATGCGAATAGAAAAGGAGGCGGCACATGAAAACACAGAAAAGCTTTGATGGTCAATCAGATATGGGCATTCTGTATCTCGTCCCAACCCCAATTGGCAATTTAGAAGATATGACGTTTCGAGCCATACAAACATTAAAAGATGTAGACTATATTGCCGCAGAAGATACAAGACAAACGAAAAAACTTTGTCATGTCTATGAAATTGATACGCCATTAACGAGTTATCATGAGCATAACAAAGACAGCAGCGGCCACAAGTTAATCGAATGGTTAAAAGAAGGAAAAAACATCGCACTCGTGAGCGATGCTGGTTTACCGACGATCTCAGATCCAGGTGCTGAAGTGGTTCGAGACTTTACTAATATCGGCGGCTATGTCGTTCCGTTACCTGGAGCAAATGCTGCACTTACAGCACTCATTGCATCAGGGATTACACCTCAGCCATTTTTCTTTTATGGTTTTCTTGACCGACAAAAAAAGGAAAAGAAAAAACAGCTCGAAGCTTTGAAGAAGCGTCAAGAAACAATCATTTTCTATGAAGCGCCCCATCGATTAAAAGAAACGCTGACTTTGATGAAGGAAGTGTGGGGCAACCGGAATATCGCCATTACGAGAGAACTAACGAAAAAATTTGAAGAGTTTATTCGTGGAGATTTAGAGTCTGTGCTGACATGGGCCGCAGAACATCAAATCCGGGGTGAATTCTGTCTTGTCGTACAAGGTAATGATCAAGATGAAGAAGAGTTAAATGAAGATGTCTGGTGGAAGTCCTTATCTGAAAAGGAACACGTGATCCATTACATAGAAGAAGGATTAACGTCGAAGGAAGCCATTAAACGTACAGCCGTCGAACGTGGTGTACCAAAGCGCACCATATACGATGCTTATCATATTGGACAATAAAGAAAGGTTCTTGCAAACGGTGCAAGAACCTTTTTTATATCAAACTTATTTTTGTGATTGAAGTTGGTTTTGGATTTCGTTAATGATTTGCTCTGCACCTTCACGGCTAAGAACTAATTTACCATTAGCAAGTTTAAGGTTATCGTCTGATACTTCACCTGTAACTTGGCAAGTCATGTTTGGTTTATATTTTTTTAGGATAATTTTTTCATCATCAACATAAATTTCCAAAGCGTCTTTTTCAGCGATTCCTAGAGTACGGCGAAGTTCGATTGGAATCACCACGCGCCCTAATTCGTCAACTTTACGTACAATACCTGTAGATTTCATCTTCATTCTCCTCCCAAAGAGTTCTTATTCTTAATATAATATTATCTTCGTCATTATTCGACAAATTCCTTACATTCATAGCATAACAAGGTTTCCATAAATCGTCAATCATTTTGTTTACTATTGTTTGTAAAATATGACTCTTAAAGTCAAAAGACCTTGAAACTACTGATTTATAAGGGTTTTGTGGCTTTTTTCTATGAAAATATGAGAAATGACGAGTTCAGATTAACAAGACTTTTGCCCTAAATTAGACAATTGTAAATCTGGAGATATATTTCATACGACAATATTCGACAAAATGACGACAGGTTTGTCGTTTTTTTCGAAAAACTCATCTTTTTCGATCATTTCATCTTGTTCTATGTATATATGCTTGATCTTAAAGGCTAAGATGGTATCATAGAGAAAGCACAAGTGCAAAATTTAATGAATTGATCTAACACATTTTCATGTAATGATGATAACCGCTCTCGTCCATTGGGCGGGAGTTTTTGACATTTACACACACGCAGGAGGTTCCGACATGCCGGAAAAGAAAAAAACGTTTTATCTGACAACACCTATTTACTATCCGAGCGGAAAATTACATATTGGACATGCTTATACGACAGTAGCAGGGGATGCTATGGCTCGTTATAAACGTCTTCAAGGCTATGATGTGATGTATTTAACGGGTACAGATGAGCACGGACAAAAAATTCAGCAAAAAGCTGAAGAACAAAATATTACACCGATCGAGTATTTAGATCCGGTCGTAGCAGACATTCAATCATTATGGAAGAAACTCGACATTTCGAATGATGATTTCATCCGTACAACAGAAAAAAGACATACGAAAATCATTGAGCAAGTGTTTCAAAAGCTGCTTGATCAAGGTGATATTTATTTAGATCAATATGAAGGCTGGTACAGTATTCCTGATGAGACATTCTATACGGAAACACAGCTTGTGGATGTTGAGCGGAATGAAAAAGGAGAAGTCATTGGCGGGAAGAGCCCTGACAGCGGACATCCTGTCGAATTAATTAAAGAGGAATCATATTTCTTCCGTATGAGTAAGTACGCGGATCGTTTACTAGACTATTACGAAAAGAATCCAACGTTCATTCAGCCTGAATCAAGAAAGAATGAAATGATCAATAACTTCATTAAACCCGGTTTAGAGGATTTGGCTGTATCAAGAACAACCTTTGATTGGGGAATTAAAGTTCCTAACAATCCAAAACACGTCATCTATGTATGGATTGATGCGTTATTCAACTATTTAACTGCGATTGGCTACGGAACTGATCAGGATGAAAAATATAAAAAATATTGGCCTGCTAACGTGCATCTCGTAGGGAAAGAAATTGTACGCTTCCATACGATTTATTGGCCAATTATGCTGATGGCACTAGATCTGCCGCTGCCGAAACAAATTTTCGCACACGGCTGGCTGCTGATGAAAGATGGTAAGATGTCTAAATCAAAAGGGAACGTAGTAGATCCCGTCACATTAATTGATCGCTATGGCCTTGATGCCCTTCGTTATTACCTCCTTCGTGAAGTACCATTTGGTGCGGATGGTGTGTTTACACCAGAAGGATTCGTGGAACGTGTAAACTACGACCTTGCCAATGATTTAGGTAACTTGCTTAACCGTACAGTTGCGATGGTACAAAAATATTTTGACGGTACATTAAGCAGCTATAAGGGTCCAGTTAATGAGTTTGATGAGGAACTTAAAGCGGTAGCTGAGCAAACAGTCAAAGCCTATGAAGAAGCGATGGAAAACCTTGAATTCTCGGTGGCTCTTTCAAATGTTTGGACATTAATCAGCAGAACCAATAAATATATTGACCAGACAGCTCCATGGGTGCTGGCAAAGGATGAAACAAAACGAAAAGAGCTGCATTCTGTCATGTATCATTTAGCAGAATCACTGCGCATCACAGCGGTTCTCTTAACGCCATTCCTAACGAAAACACCTGAGAAAATCTTCTTCCAGCTTGGCATTGAAGAAGAGAAGCTTAAAAGCAGGGATAGCATTCTATCTTTTGGTGCCATTCAACAAGCGACGGTACAAAAAGGAGAGCCTTTGTTCCCTCGTTTAGAGGTTGAAGAAGAAGTAGCGTATATTAAAGAGAAAATGCAGGGAAGTGCACCAAAGGAAGAAGAGAAAGTAGAAATAGAAGAAACGGAATTACCTGAGCTTGGAGCAGAAATTGCATTTGATGATTTCTCAAAAGTTGATCTTCGAGTAGCACAGGTACTGGAAGCAGCCCCAGTGAAAAAAGCGGATCGTCTCTTAAAGCTTCAGCTTGATTTTGGATTTGAAAAAAGACAAATTGTTTCAGGGATTGCCAAGCATTATCAACCTGAGGAATTAGTAGGGAAAAAGCTCGTTTGCGTAGCGAATCTGACACCAGTCAAACTCAGAGGGGAAATTTCCCAGGGAATGATTTTAACTGGAGAAACTGATGGGAAATTGCAGGTTCTTGAAGTAGACCGATCTCTAGCAAATGGAACAAAAATTTTATAAATCAACAAAAGGTGTTCCACGTGTAACATTTCGTCGAACACCTTTTGTTTTTTAGAAGAATTATCGAAAGGAGCAATCAACGATGTTATTTGATACACATGCCCATTTAAATGCTGAACAATATAATGAAGACTTAGAGCAGGTGATCGAAAGAGCGAAAAGTGAAAAAGTCGAAAAAATCGTGGTGGTAGGGTTTGACCGCCCGACAATTACGAGAGCAATGGAATTAATTGAAGAGTATGATTTCATCTATGCAGCCATTGGCTGGCACCCAGTCGATGCCATTGATATGACAGATGAGGATTTGCTGTGGATCAAAGAATTATCTCAACATGAAAAAGTCGTTGCGATTGGAGAAATGGGTCTGGATTACTATTGGGACAAGTCGCCAAAAGATGTACAAAAGGAAGTCTTTAGACGTCAAATTGCTCTTGCGAAGGAAGTGAATCTTCCAATCATTATTCATAATCGTGACGCAACGGAAGATGTCGTGACGATCTTAAAGGAAGAGGGAGCGGCTGATGTTGGAGGGATTATGCATTGCTTTACGGGCAGCCTAGAAATCGCAAAAGCGTGTATGGATATGAACTTTTATATTTCATTCGGTGGACCCGTGACATTTAAAAATGCCAAAAAACCGAAGGAAGTTGTCAAGGACATACCAAGTGACCGGCTTTTAATTGAAACAGACTGCCCTTACTTAACGCCAGCGCCATTTAGAGGGAAACGTAACGAGCCAAGTTATGTGAAATATATCGCAGAACAGATCGCGGAGTTACGAGAAACAAGCTTTGAAGAGCTTGCTGAATTGACCACAAAAAATGCGAAAAAAGTTTTCGGTATAAACTGACAGTATATGATGTCAATCCTTGTTTAAGCTTGTCCAATTGTGAAACATAACGAAAATGTTCTACACGTTTGCGCCTCCTCATAGGATAAGTTGTCGATAAGTCTTTCTTCCCTTCCTTCCATCAATCTCCCATAATAGGGTTACAATCGAGCATTTTTGTACAGTGGGAGGAAGGGTTGACAGGTTTTGAGATACTCTATATAATCTCTCCGAGGAGAAGGAGGCGTTTTTCATCGTACAAAAAATGAAAAATCTGTTTTCTGTTAAGCTAGGAAAAGGCAAGGTTTTATTACTAGTTGTTTGCTTGCTTTTAGCTGGAACTGGGACGGCTTACGGTGCGCATGAGCTCACTAAGCAGTCTATTACCATTTCAATCAATGGTAAAGAGAAGACAATTCGTACACATGAAGAGACAGTAGCACAGCTGCTTTCAGACCTTGGAATAAAGACCAGGGCGGAGGATCATATCTCTCCAAGTCTAAATACAAAAATTGAAGACAACATGAACATTGTGTATGATGCGGCTATACCGGTTCATCTGACCCTAGATGGGAAAGAGAAAACGATATGGACAACAGATCAGACGGTTGGAGCATTATTGAAGAATGAGAAGATAGATATTGGGAAGCACGATCAAGTAACTCCAGGAAAGAATGACAAGATTAAAAAGGATATGAATCTTGTGGTTCAGCAGGCCTTCCAGGTCAGCGTAAATGATGGAGGAAAAGATAAAAAGGTGTGGACCACTTCGACTACGGTCGCTGACTTTTTAAAGCAACAAGAGCTGAGGCTCAAGAAGCACGATAAGATCAAGCCTGCGTTACATAGTCATATTTCTAAAAAAAGCGCAGATATCCAGATCACTCGGGTGGAAAAAGTCACCGATGTAGTGGAAGAGAAAATTGCTTTTGATACCAAACATAAAAAGGATCGTTCTCTTGAAAAAGGAAAAGAGAAGGTGCTTAAAAAAGGTGAAGAAGGTAAATTGAAGAAGCACTATGCCATTGTGAAAGAAAACGGCAAAGTGGTGTCTAAAGAATTGATTAAAGAAGTGACTGAAAAAGATAGCAAGGATCGTTTAGTGGCTATTGGTACACAAGTGTCCAATAAAGAGCCTAAAGCGACACCTGCCGTTTCAAGAAGCAATGAATCGTCTGGAAAAGAATTTTATGTGGCGTCGACAGCCTACACAGCGAGCTGTGCTGGATGTACTGGCAGAACGTCAACAGGCTTTGATTTAAAAGCAAATCCGGGTGCAAAGGTTATAGCAGTAGATCCGAGTGTCATTCCGCTAGGCTCTAAAGTGTATGTGGAAGGCTATGGATATGCCGTTGCATCAGACACTGGATCTGCTATAAAAGGGAATAAAATCGATGTGTTCGTCCCAAATAAGTCGGCAGCTTATCAATGGGGAAATAAACGAGTGAAAATTAGAGTACTCAAATAAACACATCCAATCATTTATATGAACAGAGGGCTTTGCGCACCCTCTGTTTTTTTGGTTATAATAGAAGCACTGTTTTCTAATTAATTAGACGCAAAAACAGCATGAAAGGTTTCATTTTTTAACCAAAAATTGTTTATTGTTTTTGCAAGCGGAGGAATACATGAAAATCAAAGAAATCATTGTGGTGGAAGGTCGTGATGACACTGCGAGAGTGAAGATGGCAGTTGATGCAGATACGATCGAAACAAACGGATCAGCTATTGGTGATACAGTTATTCAACAAGTGCGTCTTGCTCAGGAGACGAGAGGGGTCATTATTTTAACTGATCCTGATTTCCCTGGAGAGAAGATCCGGAAAACCATCGCAGAAGCGGTTCCTGGCTGTAAGCACGCATTTTTGCCAAAACATCTTGCGAAGGCGAAGCGGGACAAAGGAATTGGCGTCGAGCATGCTTCCTTGGACAGTATTCGAGAATGCCTAGCCCATGTCCATGAGGAAATGGAAGAATCGGAAAGTGACATTACATTAGATGACTTATTTGACGCAGGCCTTATCGGAGGCGAATCGTCGAAACGCCGCCGCGAACGACTAGGTGTGCTTTTAAATATAGGATATACCAATGCGAAGCAGCTGCAAAAGCGCCTTCACATGTTCCAAATAACCAAACATGATTTTATTGCGGCCTTAAAGACCGTCATGCAGGAGGAAGCCGATGAATAAAGATATTGCGACACCCATCAGAACGAAGGAAATACTGAAGAAATACGGTTTCTCTTTTAAAAAGAGCTTAGGGCAGAACTTTTTAATTGATACAAATATACTCGATCGTATTGTCGATCACGCAGAGGTGACGGATGAGACCGGCGTGATTGAGATTGGGCCTGGTATCGGTGCATTGACCGAGCAGCTCGCTAAGCGTGCAAAGAAAGTCACTGCTTTTGAAATCGATCAGCGTTTATTGCCCATTTTAAACGATACGCTTTCTCCATATGATAATGTCACGATCATTCATCAAGACGTATTAAAGGCGGATGTGAGGAAGGTCATTGAGGAAAATTTTGCTGACTGTAAAGAAGTGATGGTTGTCGCCAACCTTCCATATTACGTGACGACACCGATTATTATGAAGCTGCTTGAAGAAAACCTTCCATTGAAAGGGATTGTGGTCATGCTGCAAAAAGAAGTAGCAGATCGTATGGCAGCAGTCCCTTCATCAAAGGAATACAATTCGCTGTCTATCGCAGTTCAATACTATACGGAAGCGAAAACAGTAATGGTTGTGCCTAAAACTGTTTTTGTTCCACAGCCTAATGTGGATTCGGCTGTGATTAAACTAACCGTTCGTGAAACGCCTGCTGTCTCAGTAGAAAATGATGTGTTTTTCTTTCAATTGATCCGTGCGAGCTTTGGTCAGCGCCGAAAAACATTGATGAATAATCTCATGAACAATTTACCTGATGGAAAAAAACATAAAGCCATCATCGAAGAAGCACTTCAAACAGCAGACATTGATGGAAAGCGCCGCGGCGAGTCATTATCCATTGAGGAATTTGCCCGTTTGTCGAACGTTTTACAAAAAGCCCTGTCTTAAGGGCTTTTTTCTTTTGTTTTTCACCACTTTGTTCGTTCGGGCATAGGCTAGAAAGAACAGCACACATGAAAGAAGAACATATTTTAGCGTAAGACGATACCAACAGGATATGAGCCTGATTGTGGAGTGAAAAGCATGCAATTTCAAATAGGAGATATGGTGACAAGGGCATCCTATCAAATGGATATTATGTTTCGAATCATTCGAATTGATGAGACCGATCAGCACGAAGCCACCGCCATATTGCATGGGAATGAAGTGAGGCTGATTGCTGATGCCAAGGTGTCAGATCTCGTCAAGATTCAAAAAGAGGAACAGCTGACTAGAGAGAAGGATGACGAGCGAAAAATCAATGAATCGCTCGATTTACTAAGACAGGATTATCAGCTGCTGCGGGAAAAACAAGAGTATTATACTTCTGGACAATATCAGCATCAAGAGCAGTATTTTCACATGCCTGGAAAGGTCCTTCATTTAGATGGAGATGCTTCATACTTAAAGAAATGCTTAGATGTATATGAACGAATTGGTGTACCTGTGTATGGTGTACATTGCCATGAGAAGAAAATGCCAAGCATGATTGACTCGTTAATTGATCAATATCGACCTGATATTTTGGTCATCACAGGACATGATGCGTATTCCAAGCAAAAGGGCGGCGTACATGATATCGGTGCCTATCGCCATTCTCGTCATTTCGTTGAAACGGTTCAAAAAGCAAGACGGAAAATTCCTCATTTAGATCAGCTTGTGATCTTTGCAGGTGCCTGTCAATCTCATTTTGAATCATTGATCCAAGCAGGTGCCAATTTTGCGAGCTCGCCTTCACGTGTGAATATCCATGCGCTCGACCCCGTCTATATCGTTGCGAAGATCAGCTTCACTCCATTTGTAGATCGAATCAACGTGTGGGATGTGCTCCGAAATACATTAACAAGAGAAAAAGGCCTCGGAGGCATCGAGACGAAGGGTGTTCTAAGGGTAGGTATGCCATATAAAAGAGACCATGAATCGACATAACCCGACTGATTTCAGTCTGGTTTTTTTTATGTTCAAAAAGAAATTTCAAAAGGATACATAATTCACCGGAATTTGAGAAAAATAGGGAGAAGAAAAGGTAGAAGTTTGTCAAAATTATTTTGTTGACAATGGCTCGTGTTCGTTGATATAATTTAATTTTTATTTGACAAAAACGGGCCGTTGTTGTATAATTATCTCAGTGAGGTGGATGCAATGGCGAAGACTTTGTCCGACATCAAAAGATCGCTTGATGGTAACTTAGGTAAACGTTTGACGTTAAAGGCTAACGGGGGCCGCCGTAAAACAATTGAGCGTTCGGGCATTTTAGCTGAAACGTACCCTTCTGTATTTGTGATTCAATTAGATCAAGATGAGAATTCGTTTGAAAGAGTTTCTTATAGTTATGCAGATATACTGACTGAGACGGTCGAATTAACGTTCGATGATACCGCTAGCTCAGTCGCCTATTAATGGGCAGTGAACTTCTTGTTTACTGCTTTTTGTTTTGCCTTTTTTTCTGAATGGGAGTCTGTCCATTTTTTGAAAGGGGTAAAAGGAAGGAATCGATACAAAATAAGAAAGCCACACAAGCAGTGGCACTGATTCGAATTCTCGACTAAAGGGGCTGTTTCGTTTGGGTAGACGCCGAGGCATTATGTCAGATGAGTTCAAATACGAGCTGGCGAAGGATCTTGGATTTTATGATACCGTCAAAAATGGAGGCTGGGGAGAGATTCGTGCGCGTGACGCAGGTAATATGGTCAAACGTGCCATTGAATTAGCTCAACAGCACATGGCTCAGGATGAGAATCAACGATAGAAAAACGGTCAGGGATACCTCGGGTGTCTCTGGCTTTTTTTGATGAAAAAGTCAGTGTGCTCGGCGTAAAAGCCTATATTCATCAGATCCATCAAATGTGATACAATATTGATACTTATGTTTAGATGGAGAAGTAGGTGAAATGTTTGCGTATTTTAGAAAAAGCACCGGCAAAAATTAATCTCTCACTTGATGTTCATGGAAAAAGACCGGATGGATATCACGAAGTGGAGATGGTGATGACAACAATAGACCTTGCAGATCGACTAGAGCTGACGGAGCTGGACAAGGATGAAATCCGTGTATCATCTCATAATCGATTCGTGCCAGATGATCAGCGTAATTTGGCTTATCAGGCGGCTAAATTACTCAAAACAAGGTTCGGTATTCAAAAAGGTGTATCAATTGTCATCACAAAAGCAATTCCAGTCGCAGCAGGTTTAGCTGGGGGCAGCAGTGATGCGGCAGCAGCTCTTCGCGGCTTAAATCGTTTGTGGAAATTAAACCTCACGTTAGATGAACTAGCTGATCTTGGAGCGGAGATCGGCTCAGATGTGTCTTTTTGTGTACACGGAGGCACAGCACTAGCGACAGGACGTGGAGAAAAGCTGAAGCATATTGCGACACCGCCGCATTGCTGGGTGATTTTAGCGAAGCCGGTGATTGGGGTATCTACAGCTGAAGTCTATAGACAATATGACGCAAGCAAAGTAGAACACCCAAATGTAAAGCGTATGATTGAAGCGATTGAAGCGAAAGATTATAAAGAGATGTGCGGCTCACTCGGCAACGTTCTAGAGTCTGTGACATTAAAGATGTACCCAGAAGTAGATATGATCAAAAGACAGATGAAGCGTTTCGGTGCTGACGCTGTTTTAATGAGTGGAAGCGGCCCTACAGTATTTGGCTTGATTCAATATGAATCGAAGGTACAAAGAATATATAACGGACTGAGAGGATTTTGTGATCAAGTATACGCTGTCCGCATGATCGGCGAACAAAATGCCCTTGATTAAATCCGTATATTAAGTTATATTTATCATAAATTATTCGGGTTCTGGGGGTAAGTTCATGAAGTTTCGTCGAAGCGGCAGATTGGTGGACTTAACAAATTATTTGTTAGCCCACCCGCACGTACTAGTACCGTTAACTTTTTTTGCAGAAAGATATCAATCTGCGAAGTCCTCCATTAGTGAAGACTTAACGATAATCAAACAGACCTTCGAACAGCAGGGAATAGGCACATTGCTTACTGTACCTGGTGCTGCTGGCGGAGTGAAATATATTCCAAAGATTCACCTAAAAGAAGCAGACGACGTAGTAAACGATATCGGAGAGGCTCTATCGACTCCTGAACGTGTACTTCCTGGCGGTTATTTATATTTAACCGATGTTTTAGGGAATCCATCAATTCTTGCGAAAATCGGTAAGCTGTTTGCGACCATCTTTGCAGACCGTGCGATTGATGTCGTCATGACCGTTGCGACAAAGGGTATTCCAATTGCCTATTCTGTTGCGGGTTATTTAAATGTGCCTGTTGTGATCGTTAGAAAAGATAATAAGGTAACCGAAGGATCAACTGTAAGTATTAACTACGCGTCAGGTTCGTCTAACCGAATTCAAACCATGTCACTTGCAAAGCGGAGTTTAGATAAAGGATCCAATGTCCTAATCATTGATGACTTTATGAAAGCGGGCGGAACCATTAACGGCATGATGAATTTGCTTGAGGAATTTAATGCAAATGTTGCAGGGATCGGTGTTCTTTTAGAAGATGAAGGCGTAAATGAACGTCTCGTTGATGAATATGTATCGCTTTTAAAGCTTTCAACCATTGATATGAAGCAGAAGATCATTGAGATCAATGAAGGCAATTTCCACGAGTTTTTTCATTCGAAAGCTTAAGCTTTGATCAAACATGTAGTTGAATGGGAGAGATTGATATGACAAAAGTTGTTCAAACCAAACATGCACCAGCAGCCATTGGACCTTACTCTCAAGGGATTATTGTCAATAACATGTTTTACAGCTCAGGGCAGATTCCATTAACGCCAGCTGGAGACTTTGTAAATGGAGATATTAAAGAACAAACACATCAAGTCTTCCGTAATCTTGAGGCCGTACTTGAAGCAGCAGGTGCTTCCTTTGAGACAGTCGTGAAAGCAACAGTTTTTATCAAAGATATGGAACAATTCGCAGAAGTAAATGAAGTGTACGGTGAGTATTTCCATACACATAAGCCAGCTCGTTCATGTGTGGAAGTAGCAAGACTTCCTAAGGATGCACTCATAGAAATTGAAGTGATTGCATTAGTAAAGTAAACAGGCAGTCTCAACGAAAGCCGTTTGGTTTCATCATATGCAGGAAAAGACATCATCATGATGTCTTTTTTTCACGCAGAGAATGTAAGCGCCGTCACCAAAATGACAAATAATGTATAAATATCCCGATATTTCAAAAAAAGTTTAAAAAAAGAGCAGGAGAATCACCACAATCGTTGAATACCTAAGTAATGCTTTTATATTGGGAAAAGGTGGTGAACTACTGTGGAAGTTACTGACGTAAGATTACGCCGCGTGAATACCGATGGTCGCATGAGGGCGATTGCATCCATCACGCTGGACCACGAATTTGTTGTTCATGATATTCGTGTGATTGATGGAAACAATGGGTTGTTTGTGGCAATGCCTAGCAAACGCACGCCTGATGGAGAGTTTCGCGATATTGCACACCCAATTAATTCAGGTACTCGGGGTAAAATCCAAGATGCTGTATTAAATGAATATCATCGCTTAGGCGAAGAGGAAGAAACAATTGAATATGAAGAAGCTGGAGCTTCTTAATCATATGTGAATCCAAAAAGACAGCTTTAAGAGAAAATGGAATGTTTTCTTTTAAATGCTGTCTTTTTTGCGTTTTTTCTCTTGTTTCTTATGTCTTTCATCCATTAGAAAATTATTGCACTTCCTCTTGTATCCTTGAAATCAGTCCTTATTTAGGATATATTTTTCTATGGATAATAGGGATATTGGAGGCCAATCAATGGATAAGCGGTTCGCAGTGATTTTAGCAGCGGGAAAAGGAACGAGAATGAAGTCAAAGCTATACAAAGTACTTCATCCAGTTTGCGGAAAGCCAATGGTCGAGCATGTGGCAGATGAAGCGTTAAAGCTTTCTTTAGCCAAGCTAGTGACGATCGTCGGTCATGGAGCAGAGAACGTCAAAGAGCAGCTTGGAGACAGAAGTGAGTATGCACTTCAAGAAGAACAGCTGGGAACAGCACATGCCGTCAAACAAGCAAAGTCGTTCCTTGCGCAGGAAAAGGGAACAACCATTGTCATTTGTGGTGATACGCCATTATTGACAGCGGAAACAATGGAAGCTATGTTGAGCGAGCATCAAAAACATCAAGCCAAAGTCACTATTTTAACAGCACATGCGGATGACCCGACAGGTTATGGTCGTATTATTCGTGACGAAACCGGTGCTGTCGTGAAAATTGTGGAGCATAAAGATGCAAATGATGCGGAACGTCAAGTGAATGAAATTAATACAGGGACCTATTGTTTTTCAAATGAAGATCTCTTCCGTGTGATTGAGCAAGTATCGAATGAAAATGCACAGGGTGAATACTATTTGCCAGACGTCATTGAAATTTTAAAGAATGAAGGGCAAACGGTTGCAGCATATCAAACACCGCATTTTGAAGAAACACTTGGAGTCAATGATCGTATCGCTCTATCACAAGCAGAGCAATTCATGAAGCGACGTATTAATCATCAGCATATGAAGAATGGTGTGACCTTGATTGATCCTGAGAACACGTATATTTCACCAGATGCTGTCATCGGTGAAGATACAATCATTTATCCTGGGACGGTCATCAAAGGGAATGTAAAAATCGGTGCAGACGCTACTATTGGGCCAAACACTGAAATTGTTGACAGCATCGTCGGAGATCGCACAGTGATTAAGCAATCTGTCGTCTGCGATAGTGAGGTTGGAGTCGATGTGACAATTGGGCCGTTTGCTCATATTCGCCCGTTGTCGAAAATTGGCGATGAAGTGAAGATCGGGAATTTTGTCGAAATCAAGAAAACGGTTTTCGGTGACCGCAGCAAAGCATCTCATCTAAGCTATATTGGAGATGCAGAGGTCGGAACTGATGTAAACCTTGGCTGTGGATCTATTACAGTCAACTATGATGGGAAGAACAAATTCTTAACGAAGATTGAAGATGGCGCTTTTATTGGCTGTAATTCAAATCTCGTAGCACCAGTCACTGTCGGAAAAGGGGCATATGTTGCAGCTGGTTCAACGGTTACAGAAGATGTACCGCAGGATGCATTGTCTATTGCTAGAGCAAGACAAGTCAATAAAGAAGATTATGTGAAAAATATTCATAAAAAATAATCCAAATACCCGGAGGTTTACCATGTCTAATCGTTATGCTGATGCGAATTTAAAGATATTCTCTTTGAATTCAAACCCTGAACTTGCTAAAGAAATTGCCGATCGTATCGGAGTTGATGTAGGAAAGAGCTCTGTTAAACGCTTTAGTGACGGTGAAGTCCAAATCAATATTGAAGAAAGTATTCGCGGCTGTGATTGTTATGTCATTCAATCAACGAGTGCGCCAGTCAATGAGCACATTATGGAACTGCTCATTATGGTGGATGCACTAAAACGCGCTTCTGCGAAAACGGTCAATATTGTGATCCCTTATTACGGATATGCACGTCAAGATCGTAAGGCAAAACCTCGTGAGCCAATCACTGCGAAGCTTTTTGCGAACTTGCTTGAAACAGCAGGTGCTACTCGTGTCATTGCACTTGATCTTCATGCGCCGCAGATCCAAGGTTTCTTTGATATTCCAATCGATAACTTAATGGCTGTGCCAATCTTAACAAACTATTTCGAACAGAAAAATTTGAATGATATCGTCGTTGTGTCTCCAGACCACGGTGGTGTGACACGTGCGCGTAAAATGGCAGACCGCCTGAAAGCGCCAATCGCTATTATCGACAAACGTCGTCCGAAGCCAAATGTTGCTGAAGTGATGAACATCATTGGTAACATTGAAGGCAAAACGGCGATTCTCATCGATGATATCATTGATACGGCTGGTACCATTACACTTGCTGCAAATGCACTTGTGGAAAATGGAGCGGCTGAAGTATATGCTTGCTGTACTCACCCAGTATTGTCTGGACCAGCAGTAGAACGTATCACAAATTCTAAAATAAAAGAATTGGTTGTGACAAACAGTATTCACTTAACAGATGACAAGAAAGTTGAAAAATTCATTCCGCTTTCAGTTGGGCCTTTGCTAGCAGAAGCCATCATCCGTGTACATGAAGAAGAATCTGTGAGCTACCTTTTTAGCTAATTTTCTGATTAAAAAAGGCCCTAGGCATCAGCTTGGGGTCTTTTTGCTGTCATCATTCAGAGCAAATAGGTTTAAAATGATTCACTTATGGGTAATTATGAGAGTAGTGACAAAAATGAAATAGGATGGTGCTGAATATGGCAACTTTAAAAGCAAATAAAAGAACTGATTTCAAACGTTCCACACTGCAAAAAATCCGTCATTCAGGACACGTTCCTGGTGTCATATACGGAAAAAATACAGACAACCTGGCTGTTTCACTAGACAGCATCGATTTATTAAAGACCTTACGTGATGAAGGAAAGAATACAATCATCACATTAGACGTGAACGGTGAAACAAAATCCGTGATGGTCACAGAATTACAAACAGATCCGCTGAAAAATGAGCTTGTCCATGCAGATTTCCAAGTGGTCGACTTACAGCGTGAAATTGAAGCAGATGTACCTGTCCAGCTGATTGGCGAATCTAAAGGGGTAAAAGATGGCGGTGTGCTTCAGCAGCCACTATTTGAACTATCCATTACAGCGAAACCAAAAGATATCCCGCAGCATATTGAAGCAGATATTACAAACTTAGAAGTAAATGATGTCCTAACAGTCGCTGATTTGTCTGTTCAGTCATCATATCAAGTGAATAACGATCCAGAAGAAGTCGTTGCATCCATTTTGCCGCCTCAGCAATCAGAGGTTCCTGAGCCAGATAGCGAAGACGAACCAAAAGAACCTGAGGCCATTAAAGAAAAGGATAACGATGGAGAATAACTGGTCATTTAGAGACGTAACCCTCCCGCGGTTGCGTCTTTTGTGCTAGAATGAAAAGAATTCATACGTTATTACATGGGGCAATCCTATTGGCTCATTTTTTAGGCGTGTGCTTTGTGACAAAGGAGGTTATTGGTTTCATGATTGCATTCGTTGGATTAGGTAATCCAGGAAAAGAATATGAAAAAACAAGACATAATGTCGGGTTTATGACAATAGATGAATTATCGAAAAAATGGGACATCCCCTTAAATCAATCAAAATTCCATGGACAATTTGGAACAGGGTTGGTTTCAGGGCAAAAGGTTCTACTTGTAAAGCCGCTTACATATATGAACTTATCAGGAGAATGCGTGCGTCCGCTAATGGATTACTATGATATTCCACTTGAACATTTGAAAGTCATCTATGATGATCTTGATTTGCCAACTGGGCGGATTCGTTTGCGTACAAAAGGAAGTGCAGGCGGGCATAATGGAATCAAATCGTTGATTCAGCATTTAGGGTCACCTGAGTTTGACCGATTCCGTATCGGCATTGGACGTCCTCAAAATGGCATGAAGGTCGTCGATTACGTGCTAGGACGCTTTTCTGAAGAGGAGCAGCCTGACATTGCATCAGCCATTCAGGCGTCTGTCGAAGCTTGCGAGGCGGCTTTAACAAAGCCATTTTTAGAAGTGATGAATGATTTTAACAAGAAGGTATAAGAATGATAAGCAAAGCACATACTGATTATAAAATCTCAGCATGGGAGGATCACGTATGGCTTTGCATTATTACTGCCGGCATTGTGGTGTAAAGGTTGGCAGTCTAGATGAATCCGCTGTTCAAAGTGAAGCACTTGGATTTCATCACTTAACAAATGAGGAAAGAAACGATATGATTTCTTATAGGGAAAATGGTGATCTACATGTACAAACCATTTGTGAGGATTGCCAAGAGGCGCTCGAAAGAAATCCTGATTACCATCAGTATCATACCTTTATTCAATAAAAAGCTTTGGTGTAGATAATAGACCAAAGCGTTTTTCTGTTTTAAACAAGCAGGGAGGAGGAGCCAAATGAAAAATATACAATCATTTATCAAACAAAGTGATGATTTTCAGTCCATTTTTAATGGGCTAAAGGAAGGGTTAAAAGAACAGCTGCTCGCCGGACTATCAGGCTCCGTCAGATCTTTATTTACAGCCGCTATATCAGACGAACTTAAGCGGCCGATGTTTATTGTGACTCACAACTTGTATCAAGCGCAGAAGGTAACAGATGATCTTGCCAGTGTGATTTCAGATCGCTCGGTCCTTCTTTATCCTGTTAATGAACTCATTGCTTCAGAAATTGCCGTTGCCAGCCCTGAGCTCAGAGCACAGCGTCTAGATGTTCTGAACCGGCTGGCGAATGGAGAAAACCCCATTATCGTCACACCGGCTGCAGCGGTGCGCAGAATGCTTCCGCCAGTTGAGCTCTGGAAGGAGAGTCAGATCCATTTAAAGCTCGGTGAAGAAATTGATTTGGAGGCGTTTTCAAAACAACTTGTACAAATCGGTTATGACCGGACGTCGATGGTTGCTGCGCCCGGAGATTTTAGTGTGCGCGGAGGAATCATTGATATTTATTCGTTAACGGAAGATCATCCGATCCGTATTGAGCTGTTTGATACAGAAGTAGACTCGATTCGAACGTTCCACTCAGATACACAGCGTTCATTAGAAACACTTCAAGAGATTAAAATCGGTCCCGCAAAAGAGCTGATTGTGAGAGGTCCTGAACGAGTGAGAGCCATTGAACAGCTTGATCAAGGACTTGCGAAGAGCTTAAAGAAATTTAACTCAGACCAGCAAAAAGAACTGCTTCATCAACATATTTCTGCTGATCGAGAGAAGCTGCTAGAAGGTATCGTGACACAGGAAATGACGAAGTACCTGTCCTATTTCTATGAAAAGCCTGCTAGTTTGCTAGATTACACATCACAGGATACGATTATTATTTTAGATGAAATTAGCAGAATTCAGGAGATGGAAGAACAGCTTGAACAGGAAGAAGCTGATTGGACAATTAGCCTGCTTGAAGAAGGCAATATCCTTCATGATTTATCCCTTTCTTTCCCGTTCCAACAACTGATCAATCAGCAATCGCGGTCTATTCTGTACTACTCCTTGTTCTTGAGACATGTCCAGCAGACAAATCCGCAAAATATCGTCAATGTATCTAGTAAGCAAATGCAGAATTTCCACGGGCAGATGAATGTGCTTGCGAGTGAAATTGAACGCTACAAAAAACAACAATATACAGTTGTCTTCTTAGGTGCGGATGAAGAGCGGACAGATAAACTATCTTCTGTCTTACATGATTATGACATTGAAGCCGCTCTTGCCAAGCCGGACGCCGAGCTTGTAAGCGGACAGGTGTATATTTTACAAGGTGAGCTGCAAACAGGCTTTGAACTGCCGTTATCGAAAATTGCCGTGATCACAGAAGGCGAGCTCTTCAAGAAACGTGTGAAGAAGCAGGCACGTAAGCAAAAGCTGACCAATGCAGAGCGAATTAAGAGCTATTCAGAGCTTCAAGTCGGCGATTATGTGGTGCACATTAACCACGGGATCGGTAAGTATTTAGGAATTGAAACGCTTGAAATCGGCGGCATTCATAAAGATTATTTAAATATTCATTATCAAGGAAGCGACAAGCTTTATGTACCGGTTGAACAAATTGATCAGGTGCAGAAGTATGTCGGATCAGAAGGTAAAGAACCAAAGTTGTACAAACTAGGCGGCAGCGATTGGAAACGTGTGAAGAAAAAAGTGGAAACATCTGTACAGGACATCGCAGATGATCTCATTAAGCTGTATGCGGAACGTGAGGCAAGCAAAGGGTATGCCTTCTCGCCTGATCATGAGATGCAGCGCCAGTTTGAATCAGCGTTCCCTTACCAGGAAACAGATGATCAAATCCGTTCGATTCACGAAATCAAACAAGACATGGAGCGGGAGCGTCCAATGGACCGCCTGCTTTGTGGAGATGTGGGATATGGAAAAACAGAAGTGGCGATTCGAGCGGCCTTCAAAGCCATTGCTGACGGAAAACAGGTTGCTCTGCTTGTACCGACAACCATCTTAGCGCAGCAGCATTTTGACACGATTATGGACCGATTCCAAGACTACCCTGTCAAAATCGCTCAGCTGAGCCGTTTCCGTACAAGAAAAGAAACAACCGAAACGTTAAAAGGGCTGAAAAACGGAACGATTGATATGGTCATCGGCACACACCGTTTGCTTTCTAAAGATATTGTCTATAAAGACTTAGGTTTGTTGATCATTGACGAAGAGCAGCGTTTTGGTGTGACGCATAAAGAGAAAATTAAACAGATGAAAGCCAATATCGATGTACTGACATTAACGGCTACGCCAATTCCGCGTACGCTGCATATGTCTATGCTTGGCGTACGGGATTTATCGGTTATTGAGACACCGCCTGAAAACCGTTTCCCTGTTCAAACCTATGTGGTTGAGTACAATGGCGCTTTAGTCAGAGAAGCGATTGAGCGAGAACTAGCACGCGGCGGTCAAGTGTACTTTCTTTACAACCGTGTTGAAGATATTGAACGCAAAGCAGATGAAATCTCCATGCTAGTCCCAGACGCGAAAGTCAGCTATGCACATGGGAAAATGAGTGAGAACGAGCTGGAATCAGTGATGATCAATTTCCTTGAAGGTGAATCAGATGTATTGGTCAGTACCACCATCATTGAAACGGGAGTCGACATTCCAAATGTGAACACGCTCATCGTCCACGATGCGGATAAAATGGGGCTTTCTCAGCTGTACCAGCTAAGAGGACGAGTAGGACGTTCGAATCGTGTCGCATATGCTTATTTCACGTATCGAAAAGATAAAGTTCTGTCTGAAGTAGCAGAGAAGAGACTTCAAGCTATTAAAGAATTCACAGAGCTCGGATCAGGATTTAAAATTGCGATGCGTGATTTAACGATTCGAGGAGCAGGAAATTTACTTGGTGCACAGCAGCATGGATTCATTGATTCTGTTGGATTCGACCTCTATTCTCAAATGCTGAAAGAAGCCATTGAGGAAAGAAGAGGCGATACAACGGCTCAAGATAAATTCGAACCGGAAATCGATCTGCAAATCGATGCCTACATCCCGGACACTTACATTGCGGATGGGAAGCAAAAGATCGAGATGTATAAACAGTTCAGAGCGATTGGATCAATCGAAGAGCGAAAAGAGCTTCAAGATGAAATGATCGACCGATTTGGTGAATATCCGCAAGAAGTGGCGGACTTGTTCACGATTGCGACGATGAAAGTATACGCAGTGCAGGAACGTGTCGAACTGATCAAGATGGAGAAAGGCATTGTCAGGCTTACTCTTGAAGAGCAAGCAAGCAGTGAAATCGACGGTCAAAAATTATTTGCGCTCAGCAGTAAATATGGTCGTGATATAGGCTTGGGAATGGAAGGCAGCAAGCTGATTATTTCTGTTCAAACGAAAGGCAAGAAGACTGAGGAATGGCTTGAGATCGTTCTGAATATGCTTCGAGGCCTTCAAGAAGTGAAAAAAGAAACCATTCCATCTTCATAAAATTTTGTTTGTCTCTCGTGTATATTACGTTTGATGTGACGGATACTAAACTCAGGGTCAAGTGGTGAATGTTGCATAAAGTGGACGCTTTTGTTCCATTCACCCAACACATCATCAAACGAAAGAGAGGCAGCAGTGAATGAAAGCAACTGGAATTGTACGCCGCATCGATGATCTAGGTAGAGTGGTTATTCCGAAGGAGATTCGCAGAACATTGCGCATCCGGGAAGGAGATCCGCTTGAGATTTTCGTCGACCGCGATGGAGAAGTGATTTTGAAGAAATATTCGCCGATTAGTGAGCTAGGAGACTTTGCGAAGGAATATGCTGATGCATTATTCGACAGTTTGGGTCATTCCATCCTGATCTGTGATCGAGATACGTATATTGCTGTATCCGGCAGTTCGAAAAAAGAGTACTTAAACAAATCCATCAGTGATTTACTTGAACGAACAATGGACCAGCGTAATTCTGTATTAGAAGAAAGCAAAAAAGAAATTCAACTTGTCGATGGTATTGATGATGACGTATCTGCTTATACCATTGCACCTATTGTTGCAAACGGAGATCCTATTGGCGCCGTCGTCTTATTTTCTAAAGAGCGTTCAATGGGAGAAGTGGAGCATAAAGCGGCAGAAACGGCAGCTGGCTTCTTAGCCCGTCAAATGGAACATTAGGTCTAATAATTCTATATCATATAGATAAAACGAAAGAATGCCGATGAAATCATTTGATTTTGTCGGCGTTTTTTATATGGGATGAAACAAAACGAGGAATGTGCCGTCTACTCCTTAGAAAGAAACGGCTTTTCATTCACGTATGATATAATGAGTGCGTTTAACTGTAGATCTATTTTTAAAGGAGTCATCCATGAAAAATGCTGTGAATCAGCCGCATTGGCTTTTCCAGGGTGCGGTGATTTTGACCATCGCAGGCTTGTTATCAAAGGTTCTAAGTGCCGTTTATCGTGTTCCATTCCAGAACATCGTAGGAGACACAGGGTTTTATATTTATCAGCAAGTGTATCCCTTCCTTGGCATTGCCATCATGCTCGGCACCACAGGGTTTCCTGTCATGGTGTCCAAGCTTCTGAGTGAGCATGGGGAAGAGAATCGAAGGATCATTACAAGGGTATCCTTGGTCTATATCACTTTACTGAGCTTGGTCTTATTTCTTTGTCTTTACATAGGAGCAGGCAGAATTGCGAGCCTTATGGCGGACAGTCAATTAATCCTGCTCATCCAAATGAGTGCTTTCGTGTTTTTATTTCTTCCGCTTACCGTGATGCTGAGGGGAGTTTTTCAGAGTGACGGTATGATGCTTCCAACGGCTATTTCTCAATTGGTGGAGCAGCTCATCAGGGTAGGCGTCCTGCTTGTTTTATCCTTCTATTTCGTGAGGCGCGGCTATTCGCTTTATGAAACAGGGGCGGGTGCGGTCTTCTCCTCCATAGCGGGGAGTGCGGCCTCGCTTATACTACTTCTTTTTCTTTGGCTGACATACCGAAAACAGTCTGCTGCAAGTATGACAAGCAAACAGGCGACACTTCGGAAAAAGGATGTTTTGAAGAGTTTGGTGCTGTATACATTCACGATTTGTGTCAGCGGACTGCTCATTTTATGGATGCAAATGGTTGATGCCTTTCATCTGTATGCGTTGCTGCGCAGTGAGGGTCTGAGTGAAGCCGCGGCAAAGGCGGCAAAAGGTGTGTATGACCGAGGACAGCCGTTCTTACAGCTAGGGACGGTGTTTGCCATTAGCATCGGAACCTCTCTTGTGCCATTTTTATCGGCGGCTATGAGGAATGGAGAGCATGAAGCGATAAGGCAAAAAGTGCGTACATCGTTTAAGACCACGTCGGTTTTAGGGATTGGTTCAGCAGTTGGGCTGATTTGTATTCTAGCGTCAGTCAATACCATGCTTTTTCGTAATGACTTAGGCACCGATGCGCTGCAAATATTCTGTATTTCCATCGCATTTACATCGATTGCGATTACGCAAGCATCTTTACTTCAAGGGCTCGGGCATACTGTGTATCCAGCTGTTGTGGTGATTCTCAGTGTGCTGGTGAAATGGATACTAACGCTTGCACTTGTCCCGCTATTTGGCATCTACGGTGCCGCATGGTCAACCGTATGTGGTTTTCTCGCTGCGGCTCTGCTCAATGCCGTTTATTTGAGGCATAAAGGATGGATTTCTTTGAGAGAGCTGTTCCCAGTGAAAATTCTTTTATCGGCTGCTTTCATGGCCATTGTCTTAATAGGGTATCAGGCACTGTTTTCTTGGGTCATTCCCTTTGAAAAACGTCCTTTTTTCGTTTTAGAGAGCCTGACGTCAGTTTTTATTGGTGGTTTCGCCTTTTTATATAGTATTCTTAAGCTAGAAGTATTTACGGACGAGGAATGGAGACTCATTCCATTAGGAGAAAAGATTTTATATTTTAAACAGATGAGAGGGAATCGAAATGGCAGGTAAGATTACCGTCGTCGGTCTCGGGGCAGGCGACATGGATCAGCTGACGCTCGGTGTATACAAGCAGCTGAAGCAGGCGAAAGAAGTATTTATGAGAACGCAGGATCATCCGCTTACCGCAGAGTTGATGCAGGAGGTCTCATCGCTGACCTTTTTTGATGAAATTTATGAAAAGCACGATCAGTTTGATTCGGTATATCAGGAAATCACTGAAATTTTATTTACAGAGGCTGCGGAACAGGAGATTGTGTACGCAGTACCAGGTCACCCATTTGTCGCAGAAAAGACTGTCCAGCTATTAGTTTCTCAGCAGCACGAACGCGGGATTGATGTGTCTGTTGCTGGTGGACAAAGCTTTTTGGATGCGACGTTTAACTCCTTGCAGATTGACCCAATCGAGGGATTACAATTCGTTGATGCAGGAGATATGAGAGCGGACGATCTGAAATTGACCCAGCATGTCCTCATTTGTCAGGTATATGATCAGCTGACCGCTTCGAATGTGAAACTCACGCTGATGGAAAAGCTTCCTGACGATTATGAAGTCTATATTGTGACTGCGGCTGGAAGCAGTCAGGAACAGATTACTGCCGTTCCTTTATTTGAACTTGATCGAGATGTGTCGATAAATAACTTAACGAGTGTTTATGTACCTCCGATTCAAGATGAAAAGCTGCTTTATCAACAATTTGACACTTTCCGTGACGTCATACGTACATTAAGAGGTCCGGGCGGCTGTCCATGGGATCAAAAACAAACCAATGAGTCACTTAAACCATATTTAATTGAAGAATGCTATGAACTGCTTGAAGCGATCGATGAAGATGATCAAGACCATATGGTGGAAGAGCTCGGAGATGTGCTGCTGCAGGTGTTACTTCACGCCCAAATTGGTGAAGATGACGGCTTTTTCTCAATTGATGACGTCATCCAGCATGTCACAGAAAAAATGATTCGTAGACATCCCCATGTGTTTGGTGACACAAATGTTTCTGAAGCAGCAGATGTGGTCGCCAACTGGGAAAAAATCAAGCAGCAGGAGAAGCCGGAGCGGGCAGCCTCCATTTTGCAATCCATCCCGGCGACGCTTCCAGCACTAACAAAGGCATATAAGCTCCAAAAGAAAGCCGCCAAAGTAGGCTTTGATTGGACAGATGTGAAAGATATTTGGAACAAATACGAAGAAGAGAAGCAGGAATTTCTCGTTGAAGTGGCAGAGAAGCCGGACGAAAGTGCAACGAAGCAGATGAAAGATGAATTTGGAGATCTTTTGTTTGTTCTCGTCAACATTGGAAGGTTCTATCAGCTAGAGCCTGAAACGGCACTCGCTTCCGCCAACACAAAATTCATGCGTCGCTTTCAGCATATCGAACAAAAAGCAAAGGACATGGGACGTTCATTAGAGGACTTAACGCTAGAGGAAATGGACGATCTATGGAACGATGCCAAACGTATAGAAAGAGGTGAGCATACATGAGACTAGATAAATTTTTAAAAGTGTCCCGTTTAATTAAAAGAAGAACATTGGCAAAAGAAGTAGCTGATCAAGGCAGAATTTCTATTAACGGCACACAGGCGAAAGCCAGCTCTGACGTGAAAGAAGGAGACGAGCTTCAAATCCGTTTTGGTCAAAAACTTGTGACGGTTCAAGTCAACGAGTTAAAGGACACGACGAAAAAAGAAGAAGCCGCTGGCATGTATACTGTGCTAAAAGAAGAAAAAACAGCAGAATAGGGCTTGTTCTAAATGATCCTCCTGTCACATACAATGCAGTAACAATGCAAGTATGAGATATGGGGGATGTATAAATGAATCAATATTATAATCAACCTCAAGGCACGAAGCTGTCATCAGAAGCGGAGCACAATATCACAATGCGAAACAGAAAGCATTTAGATATTACCGGCGTCAAACAGGTGGAAAGCTTTGATAATGAAGAATTTCTGCTTGAGACAGTCATGGGGATTCTCGCTATCCGTGGAGAAAATCTGCAAATGAAAAACCTAGACGTCGAAAAAGGTGTTGTGTCGATTAAAGGACGTGTCTTTGACTTAATTTATGTAGATGAGCAGCACGGGGAGAAAGCTAAAGGGTTTTTTAGCAAGCTGTTTAAATGACGCTGACAGTCCAGTTTTATACGATGCTTTCGATGGTAGCGATGGGCATCTGGCTGGGCGCATCGCTTGATACGTACAAGCTGTTTGTGAATCGGGAAAAGACAGCAAAATGGCTTTTGGTCATACACGATCTCCTTTTTTGGCTGGTACAGGGCCTCTTATTCTTTTATGTCCTGCTGCTGACAAATGAGGGAGAATTCAGGCTTTATATCTTTCTAGCCGTTGCACTAGGTTTCTCGATGTATCAGGCATTGATGAAACAGCTGTATATGAACATTCTCAAGTTTATGATGATGTGTGTGTATCAGACCGCTCTCGTCCTTAAACGGCTGGTCATGTCCATCGTATTCCAGCCAATCCGCTGGCTGCTGACATTGATTATAAGTGCTATTATGTTCTTGCTCCACTTGCTCTTACGTCTTGTTCATTTTACGTTTCGGCTCGTGTGGAAGGTGCTGTCCATTGTTTGTTATCCGCTCATCTGGTTACTTAATGTGACCATTATTCATCGGATTCCCGAAAAATGGCGAACATCAATGAGATTGTTTTTCTCTAAAGGAGCAGGAATTTTACAAGGGACCAAGAAATTATCTGGTACCATCAAAACGAAATGGAAACAATTCTGGACAAAGTAAGAGAGGAGGCCTTCAACCTTGAACAAGAGAAAAAGAAATATCGCACAAATTCAAAATGATTACCAAAAACAAATGGAACAGCAAGCACAGCGCTTAAAACGCAAACGCCGTGGACTCCTTAGAAGGCTTACCGTGTTTGGTGTGATTGTGCTCATGTTTGCTGTCTTGGTGACAAGTGCCCTCTGGTCGCAATCGTCCTCATTAAAGGAAAAAGAAGAGAAGAAGGTTGCGCTTGAAAAAGAATTGAAGCAATTACAAACAAAGCAGGAAGATATTTCTGATGAAATTAAAAAGCTGAAAAGCAAAGAATACGTACTCGAACTGGCACGACGAGACTATTATATGTCCAAAAAAGGCGAAAAAATCTTTGATGTGGGCAATAAGAGCGATTAGCCTTGTTGACACTTAAAATTCAGTTTATGTATAATTGAACAAATGAGATTTTTTTATAAGTCTAAGGAGGAGCACTTTTTTTATGTCGATTGAAGTTGGCAGCAAGTTACAAGGGAAAGTTACGGGCATTACAAATTTTGGAGCTTTTGTGGAGTTGCCAGGCGGTTCAACTGGTCTCGTTCATATCAGTGAGGTAGCCGATAACTATGTAAAAGATATTAATGAGCATTTAAAAGTCGGTGAACAAGTTGAAGTGAAAGTGATTAACGTTGAAAAAGACGGTAAAATCGGCTTGTCCATTAAAAAAGCAAAAGATCGTCCTCAACAACAACAATCAAGACCGAGCAGAAATGATTTCCGTCCGAAGGAATCGTTTGAGCAAAAAATGAACAAATTCTTAAAAGATAGTGAAGACCGCTTAACATCTTTAAAACGTAACACGGAATCAAAACGTGGGGGACGCGGAGCAAGAAGAGGTTAACTTGTTGCTGCTTTCTATATATCTTTCACAACAAAGCACCTGCTGTCCGCAGGTGCTTTTTTTCTTGATCCATACGACATTTTTTGAGATTTCGTCATTTAATTTAAAACTTTCTATTGACGGACAAGCGATTCCTTTGTATTATAGATCTTGTGCTTCTTAGCGCATTTTTATTATGGCGGTGTAGCTCAGCTGGCTAGAGCGTACGGTTCATACCCGTGAGGTCGGGGGTTCGATCCCCTCCGCCGCTATCCTTTTTAGTAGAACATAAAAGCAAGGCCCGTTGGTCAAGCGGTTAAGACACCGCCCTTTCACGGCGGTAACACGGGTTCGAATCCCGTACGGGTCATCTTCAAAACAGCTTTCTTTAGGAAGGCTGTTTTTTTGTGTCTTCGTAAAATTCTGATGAAAGACATCGACTTTCATGAAAGTATGCCTCTTTGACGAATAAAGCGTCGAACGTTTTATGGAAACGACAACTTCTTTTGACAAAATTTCTTTTTCACCTTCGCTATAATGACAAGCAACGAATATCAGGTGGGGGATGAAAAGATGGAAAAACTAGAAAGAAGAACTGATTTAACAGGAGCGGGGTTTGAAAGAATCAGTGCAGGGTTAAAAAAGATGAAAAACCTGTTTCTTCATCACACGCATTCTCTTTTTTTCTATAAAGGGTTTATTTATGTTGTTCTTGGTTTTTTATTAGGACGAGCCTTTATTTTATCTGAAATTATGCCGTTTGCTCTGCCTTTCTTTGGCTCCATGCTGCTTATCAAAAGAGATAAGGCCATGCTTGCTTGTCTCGCTTTACTCGCTGGAGCCATGACGATATCACCTCAAAACGCATTGTTTGTGTTTGCGTCGTTAATCGTGTTTCTCCTTATGTCCAAGGTGGTTTCTTTCATCATCAAAGACCCAGTGAAAACATTGCCGGTTGTCATTGTGCTGTCGATGCTGATCACCCGAGGAGCATTTGTTTACCTAGAGCAAGGTGCTGTGCAAAGCTACGATTACGTCATGGCGGGTGTTGAAGCAGGACTTGCCTTCATTTTGACACTGATTTTCCTTCAAAGCCTGCCGATTTTTACAGTCAGGAAAATCAAACACTCCTTAAAGGTTGAAGAAATTATTTGCTTTATGATTTTAATTGCCTCAGTTTTAACAGGTCTGGCTGGCATCACATTTCAAGGGATGCAGGCAGAGCATATTTTGTCACGTTATGTAGTGCTGAGCTTTGCTTTTATTGGAGGAGCCAGTATTGGTTGTACGGTGGGTGTCGTGACAGGATTAATTCTCGGTCTCGCTAACATCGGAAACCTTTATCAGATGAGTCTTCTTGCCTTTTCAGGCTTATTAGGGGGACTGCTGAAAGAGGGGAAGAAAGCAGGCGCAGCCATTGGCTTAATTGTGGGTTCCTTACTTATTTCCCTATACGGAGAAGGATCAGCAGGTCTCGTGACCACGCTGTATGAATCACTTATTGCAGTTGCGCTCTTCTTACTCACGCCACAATCAGTGACCTCTAAGGTAGCGAAATATATTCCTGGTACGGTAGAGCATGTACAGGAACAGCAGCAATACGCCCGGAAAGTACGAGATGTGACAGCAAAAAAGGTAGACCAATTTTCTAATGTATTTCATGCGCTGTCTGAGAGTTTTGCGACATTTTACGAATCCATTCCTGAAGAAAAGAAGCAGGAAGAGGATGTAGATCTTTTTTTAAGTACGATCACAGAACGATCCTGTCAAACGTGCTATAAGAAAAATAAATGCTGGGTGCAGAACTTTGATACAACCTATGAACTGATGAAACAAGTTATGCATGAATCTGATGAAAAAACCTACGAGCATAACCGGAAATTGAAGAAGAAATTTAGCCAGCACTGCTCAAAATCAAAACATGTCGAGGAATTGATTGAAGAGGAGATCGCTTACTATAAAGCCAACCAGACCCTGAAGAAAAAGGTCCAAGACAGCAGACGACTTGTAGCCGAACAGCTGATGGGGGTCTCACAAGTGATGGAGGATTTTTCCCGGGAAATAAAACGAGAAAGAGAACAGCATTTTATTCAAGAAGAGCAGATGATAGAAGCACTTCAGCACTTTGGGATTGAAATTCAGCAAGTAGAAATTTATAGCTTGGAGCAGGGGAATGTCGATATTGAAATGAGAATCCCATATTGCCAAGGACATGGTGAATGTGAAAAAATCATCGCTCCCATGCTCTCAGATATTTTAGAAGAACAGATTTTAGTCAAAGCAGAGCAGTGTGCAGAGCACCCAACAGGCTATTGCCACGTTGTATTTGGCTCTGCAAAATCATATCGAGTGGCTACAGGCGTAGCGCATGCAGCGAAAGGCGGAGGGTTAGTGTCTGGGGATAGCTACAGCATGATGGAGCTGGGTGCGGGCAAATATGCCGCAGCTATTAGTGATGGAATGGGCAATGGAGCAAGGGCTCATTTTGAAAGCAATGAAACGATTAAGCTGTTAGAAAAAATATTGGCGTCAGGTATCAATGAAAAAGTGGCAATCAAAACCATTAATAGTATTTTATCTTTACGAACGACGGATGAAATCTATTCTACATTAGATTTATCAATTATTGATTTACAGGATGCGAGCTGTAAGTTCCTCAAGATTGGTTCAACACCCAGCTTTATTAAACGAGGTGAACAGGTGATGAAGGTACAAGCGAGCAACTTACCGATTGGGATTATTGATGAATTTGAAGTGGAGGTAGTGAGTGAACAGATGAAGGCAGGAGATCTGCTGATTATGATGAGTGATGGCATTTTTGAAGGACCAAAGCATATTGAAAATCATGATCTGTGGGTGAAGCGCAAAATGAAAAGCTTTAAAACAGAAGATCCGCAAGAGATTGCTGATTTATTAATGGAAGAGGTCATTCGAACAAGAGCGGGTCAAATTGACGACGATATGACGGTTGTTGTCATCAGGCTTGATCACAACACACCAAAATGGGCATCCATTCCGACTGGTACATTCTATCTTGAGAAACAAGAGATTTCTTAAAATATCGTATAATATGAATTTCTTCTGGCGATGATGGGGATATAAAGCATTCAGTTACGATCCCAGGAGGAATGAAGATGCGAAAAGGTCACGTAAACCAAATCTTATTGATTACAGATGGCTGCTCAAATCACGGGGAAGATCCACTTGCGATTGCCTCATTGGCAAAGGAACAAGGGATTACAGTCAATGTCATTGGCATTATGGAGGAAAACAGACACGATCATGAAGCGATGAAAGAAGTCGAGGGGATTGCCCTCGCAGGCGGAGGCATCCATCAGGTTGTCTACGTCCAGCAGTTATCTCAAACGGTACAAATGGTCACAAAAAAAGCGATGACACAAACCTTACAAGGTGTTGTGAATAAAGAATTGCAGCAAATACTTGGCAAAGACACTGAAATTGAAGAGCTTCCGCCTGATAAGCGTGGGGAAGTGATGGAAGTAGTCGATGAGTTAGGAGAGACGGTTCATCTTCAAGTACTTGTGCTTGTTGATACAAGTGCAAGTATGAAACCGAAGCTGCCGACCGTTAAAGAAGCACTCATCGATCTCTCTATTAGTTTAAATTCAAGAATTGGTGAAAATCAGTTTGGGATGTGTATATTTCCCGGGAAAAACTCAGATGCTGAAATTGTGTTGAATTGGACGCCTCGATTCGATTCGTTATCATCTATTTTCCCGAAACTGACCACGGGAGGAATTACTCCAACTGGACCAGCGCTTCGAGAAGCACTCCAGCATTTCAAATCAGTTCGTTCGCGTAAAGGGCTGCTTGAAGCAAAGGAAGAGCATGATAATGAATTCGGCTTCTAACATTCCGTTAGGCACGGTGATTCAAGGGAAATGGCATCACAATCATTACCGCATTGTAAAAGAGCTGGGAAAAGGGGCGAACGGTATTGTCTATCTAGCCGAATCGCAAAATGGTCAAGTAGCCCTTAAAGTGAGTGATGACAGTATGCTCATTGCATCTGAAGTCAATGTATTAAAATCCTTTTCTAAGGCTCCTGTGAAAACCATGGGGCCTTCTTTTTATGATATGGATGATGCGATTTATCCCGGTATGCTTCAAAAGCGTTCCTTTTATGTGATGGAGTATGTCAGAGGCCCGTTACTGCTTGAATTTGTAAAACAAAAAGGTGATGAGTGGATCGTCGTTTTAATGGTTCAGCTTTTATCTAACCTGGCTCATTTACATCAGGAAGGCTGGATTTTTGGTGACTTGAAGCCAGACAATCTCATCGTGTCAGGTCCCCCAGCCGCGATCCGGTGCATTGATGTAGGGGGAACGACAAAAGCAGGCAGGGCAATCAAGGAGTATACAGAGTTTTTTGATCGAGGCTATTGGGGATTCGGCACAAGAAAGGCAGAGCCATCCTATGATCTGTTTGCCTTAAGTATGGTGATGGTGAATTGTGCGTATAAGAAAGAATTCAAAAAAGGAGCAGAACCGGAAAAGCAGCTTTACAGAGCGATTGAAGGACATCCTTTATTAAAGCGTTATGAAAGGGTGTTAAAGGCTGCTCTACAAGGTAAATATCAATCAGCGGCGGCTATGAAGAGTGCGATGCTGAAAGAAGGACAGCTGATCGCTTCAAGAAAAGCGAGTCAAAAGAAGCAGCAGCAAAAAAACGGGCAAAAGCCCGCTGTTCAACAAAATCAACAGGTGACTTCACGATCGAGAGTTGCAGCAGCAAAAAGAACACCAGTACGCAAAAAATCAGGCGGGCTTTTTGAAACTGTTCTGATCGTGTGCAGTGTACTTGCTCTTTACTGTGCATATGTAGTTTTGTTCCTGCTATAGACCTGTAAAAAAGCAGGCTTCATCTTTGCTTGGAGCTACTGAAAGTGATAGGATATGTATATCTTTAAATTACCTGCTCTTTGTGAGGAGGAAGTTGTGAATAGAATTGAATCATTTTTGAAAAAACATGATGTTTACCTTGAAAATACGACAGTCATTGTCGGGGTTTCTGGCGGACCAGATTCCATGCTTTTACTGCACGAACTAAACAAACGTCGAAAAGGTTCCTATCAGCTGATTGCAGCCCATGTAGATCACATGTTCAGAGGAGAAGAATCCTTTGCTGATTTGGCATTTGTTGAGGCTTACTGCAAGGAGCAAGAGATTCCTTTTGAATCGGCCCGCATACAGGTCACCCAATATGCAAAAGAAAACCACTTAAACAAACAGGCAGCTGCAAGGGAGTGCAGATATGCTTTCTTTCGTCAATTGATGGAGCAATACAACGCTCAATTTATAGCGCTTGCACATCATGGAGACGACCAAGTAGAAACAATGATGATGAGGCTTGCGAGAGGGACTGTTGGAATAGGACTCGCCGGTATCCAAGCAAAACGTCCTTTTCAAGATGGATGGCTGATTCGGCCGCTCATTGGATATTCCAAGGACGACGTGCTGACAGCTTGTGAAAAAGAACATATTCCCTATGTCATTGATCAAAGCAATCACACTGATGACTACTTGAGAAACCGGATAAGAAGACACATTCTTCCCGTGTTAAAAGAAGAGGCACCTCATGTACATGAAAGCTTTCAGTTTGTAAGTGACATGCTGACTGAGGATGAGCAATATTTGCAGGCATTAACAAAGGAACAAATGAACCAAGTGATAACGAATCAATCGCCTAAGCAAATTAAGATCAAAACGAAGCCTTTGCTTGACCTGCCTTTGCCTTTACAAAGAAGAGGCATTCAACTAATATTAAACTATCTTTATGAAAACACTCAATCAGCGTTTTCAAACCAGCATATTCTAGGGACTTTGGACTGGTTATCTCATACCGAACAACCGTCTGGATCATTAGATTTGCCAAAAGGTTTACAAGCTGTCAAGTCTTATGATTACTGTATGTTTACCTTTGAACGATCGCTTGTACTAGACCAGTCTTATGCTCTTCACTTAAAGGGTGAGCTTGGAGAGGAGCTTTTCCTTCCGAATGGGCAGTCTATCGTGGTATCAAATCATGTTCCGAAGGATGCACGGAACGGAAACCATTTTTTCTTGCTTCAAAAAGATCATGTTCGTCTCCCTTTGATCATTCGCTCACGAAAAAATGGTGATCGAATCAAACTTAAAGGGATGAATGGATCAAAAAAGGTGAAGGATATATTTATTGATAAAAAAGTGCCTCTTGCAGAAAGAGACAGCTGGCCGATCGTCACTGACTCGGATCATCAAATCATCTGGATCCCAGGTCTGAAAAAATCCGTTTTTGAAGAAATTGATATGACAAACAGCGATCTCATTGTATTACAATATAGACAGCATGAAAATTTGTAGGGGGCAAGCAAAAGCATGAAACAAGATATTGAAAAGGTTTTGATCTCAGAAGAAGAGATCCAGCAAAAAGTGAAGGAACTGGGTGCAACATTAACCAGCGATTATGATGGTAAATTTCCCCTGGCTATTGGTGTTTTGAAAGGGGCTCTTCCATTCATGGCAGACCTGATCAAACACATTGATACATATTTAGAACTTGATTTTATGGATGTATCTAGCTACGGAAAATCTACCGTATCTTCAGGAGAAGTAAAGATCATTAAAGATCTTGATACTTCTGTTGAAGGAAGAGATATTTTAATTATGGAAGATATCATCGACAGTGGGTTAACTTTGAGCTATCTGGTAGAGCTTTTCCGATACCGTAAAGCAAACTCCATAAAAATTGTGACATTGCTTGATAAACCAAGCGGTCGTAAAGCAGACATCAAAGCAGATTATGTTGGATTTGAAGTGCCAGATGCATTTGTTGTCGGCTATGGATTGGATTTCGCTGAACGTTACCGAAACCTCCCGTATATTGGAGTGTTAAAACCATCTGTTTACGAAGGCTAATCAGCATACGTATACATGAGGTTATTGGTTGTATTGGAATGATTTTCTATGATACTATTGAACATAGTTGTGCTTACTGTGGGAGGAGGTAAGGAATGAATCGGGTTTTTCGTAATACGATTTTTTATATACTTATTTTATTACTTGTGATAGGGGTAGTCAGTTGGTTAGGATCCCCTAATCAAAAGCCTGAGAACATGTCTTACAGCAAATTTTCGCAAAATCTAAGTGCGGGAAAAGTGGAGAGTATCTCCATTCAGCCTGTAAGAGGGGTTTATGAAATTCGTGGTCAATTAGATGGCGCGAAAAAAGATCAATACTTCATTACCCATGTTCCAGATGGTCAAGGTGTTGACCAGATTTACAGTGCACTGAAGAATACAGATGTAAAAGTAGAACCAGCACCTGAAACAAATGGATGGCTGCAAGTTCTGACAACCATCATTCCGTTTATCATCATCTTTATCCTGTTCTTCTTCTTATTGAACCAAGCTCAGGGCGGTGGAAGCCGTGTTATGAACTTTGGTAAGAGTAAGGCGAAGCTTTACACAGAAGAGAAGAAACGTGTGAAATTTAAAGATGTTGCCGGTGCAGATGAAGAAAAGCAAGAGCTTGTAGAAGTGGTTGAATTCCTAAAGGACCCACGTAAATTTGCGGAGCTTGGCGCAAGAATACCTAAAGGGGTTTTACTAGTAGGGCCTCCAGGTACAGGTAAAACTTTGCTTGCGAGAGCATCTGCAGGAGAAGCAGGCGTTCCTTTCTTCAGCATCAGTGGTTCTGACTTCGTCGAGATGTTCGTCGGTGTCGGTGCATCACGTGTACGTGATTTATTCGAAAATGCGAAAAAGAATGCACCTTGCTTAATCTTTATTGATGAGATTGATGCAGTGGGTCGTCAGCGTGGAGCCGGTCTTGGCGGTGGTCATGACGAGCGTGAACAAACGCTTAACCAGCTTCTTGTTGAAATGGATGGTTTTAGTGCGAACGAAGGTATTATTATCATTGCTGCGACGAACCGTGCAGATATCCTAGATCCTGCATTGCTGCGTCCGGGACGTTTTGACCGTCAAATTACGGTTGACCGACCAGATGTCATTGGCCGTGAAGAAGTACTGAAGGTTCATGCGAAAAACAAACCGCTTGATGATACAGTCAACTTGAAAGCCATTGCAAGCAGAACACCTGGGTTCTCTGGAGCAGATCTTGAGAACTTACTAAACGAAGCAGCGCTAGTTGCTGCCCGTCATAACAAAAAGAAAATCGATATGCGTGATATCGACGAAGCGACTGACCGTGTCATCGCTGGACCGGCGAAGAAAAGCCGCGTCATTTCGAAGAAAGAACGTAATATCGTGGCTTACCATGAAGCAGGTCATACTGTGATTGGACTTATCCTAGACGAAGCGGACATGGTGCATAAAGTAACGATCGTTCCTCGTGGTCAGGCAGGCGGATATGCGGTCATGCTTCCAAGAGAAGACCGTTATTTCCAAACGAAGCCAGAGCTTCTTGATAAAATTGTCGGCTTGCTCGGCGGTCGTGTTGCAGAGGAAATTACGTTTGGTGAAGTAAGCACAGGCGCTCACAACGACTTCCAGCGTGCAACAGGCATTGCAAGAAAAATGGTTACTGAGTTCGGTATGTCTGATAAGCTTGGTCCGCTTCAGTTCGGTCAAGCACAAGGTGGTCAAGTGTTCCTAGGCCGTGACTTTAACAACGAGCCGAATTATAGTGAAGCCATTGCTTACGAGATTGACCAAGAAATTCAGCGTTTCATCAAGGACAGCTACGAACGTGCGAAACAAATTCTCACTGAGAACAAAGATAAGCTAGAAATTATCGCACAAGCCCTTCTAGAAGTTGAAACATTAGATGCTGAGCAAATTAAATCTCTTTACGAAACTGGAAAGCTTCCAGAGCGTATATACGCAGATGACGAAGAGAAAAACGATGATGTGAAAGTGAACATCAAGAAAAAAGAAGAAGATGAGGAGATCTAATCTCCTTCTGTGAAAGCTGCCGGGATCACCGGCAGCTTTTTTTATTTCGATTCATGAATGGATCGGTTTCGAATTGTTTACAAATGGAACTCAATTCGTGTATGGTATGATAGAAAGTCGAAAAATGCTCTTTTTGAGAAACTATTCAAAGTGGTGATGAAGTTGTTACTCGTGATAGATGTAGGAAACACAAATACCGTTTTAGGTGTTTATCATAACGGCGATCTAAACTACCATTGGCGAATTGAAACAAGCCGTCATAAAACAGAAGACGAATTTGGTATGGCTATCAGGTCTTTATTTGATTATGTGGGGCTGATGTTTGATCAAATAGAAGGAATTATCATCTCGTCTGTTGTCCCGCCAATGATGTTTGCACTAGAAAGAATGTGCGAGAAGTACTTTCACTTAACACCCCAAATTGTAGGGCCTGGAATGAAGACTGGATTAAACATTATGTGTGACAATCCAAAGGAAGTCGGGGCTGATCGAATTGTGAATGCAGTAGCGGCGATTCACCTATATGGGGCACCTCTCATTGTGGTAGACTTTGGCACAGCGACAACCTACTGCTATATCAATGAACAAAAACAATACATGGGTGGGGCAATTGCACCTGGTATTACCATCTCAACAGAGGCTTTATATACAAGAGCGGCGAAGCTGCCGAGAATTGAAATTGTCCGTCCAGATCACATTGTTGGAAAAAACACCATTAGTGCGATGCAATCCGGCATCCTTTATGGATATGTTGGGCAAGTCGAGGGAATAGTGAAACGGATGAAGCAGCAAGCGAAACAAACACCGAAAGTCATTGCAACAGGCGGTTTGTCGACATTGATTGGAAATGAATCAGACTGCATTGATATTGTCGATCCGTTCTTAACATTAAAAGGACTTCAACTCATTTATGAGCGTAATCGTGTCGGTGTACTATAGGAGGTTTAAAATCGAATGGATTACTTAGTTAAAGCGTTAGCATATGACGGAAAAGTCCGAGCATATGCTGCAAACACAACAGATACAATCAATGAAGCACAAAGAAGACACCATACATGGCCAACAGCATCAGCAGCGATTGGCAGAACAATGACAGCTACAGTCATGATGGGTGCTATGCTGAAAGGCGAAAATAAGCTAACGGTCAAAATTGAAGGCGGTGGACCAATCGGTGCCATCATTGCTGATGGAAACGCAAAAGGTCAGGTGCGCGGATATGTCTCAAACCCACAAGTCCACTTTGACTTAAATGAACATGGCAAGCTGGATGTCAGACGTGCAGTCGGGACATCTGGAACGTTGAGTGTTGTCAAAGATATCGGACTGAAAGATCACTTTACAGGACAAACGGAGATCGTCTCAGGTGAAATTGGAGACGACTTCACTTATTATCTTGTCTCTTCTGAGCAAGTGCCTTCCTCTGTAGGCGTAGGGGTTCTGGTCAATCCAGATAACTCGATCCTTGCAGCAGGCGGTTTCATCATTCAATTGCTGCCTGGAACAGAAGATGCTGTCATCGAAAGATTAGAAAAGCGGCTCTCAACCATTGAACCCATTTCTAAACTCATTGAAAAAGGGATGACACCAGAAGAAATTTTAGAAGAAGTACTCGGAGAAAAACCTCAAATTTTAGAAACTGTACCTGTCGAATTCTCTTGTAACTGCTCAAAAGAACGTTTTGCTAATGGCATTATCAGCCTAGGGAAAGCCGAAATTGACGACATGATTGAACAAGACGGACAAGCAGAAGCTCAATGCCATTTTTGTAACGAAACGTATGTATTTACAAAAGAAGAGCTAGAAGAGCTGCGTGAAGAAATAACCCGCTAAGCTCTAAGCAGCGGGTTTTCTTTTTAGAATGGAAAGGAGACGAAAAATGAGACTAAAAGCAAGAGTGGTATGGACATTTATCCTCGTGTTGCTTATGATCAATGCCGTTGTCATTGCATATGTATTAACAAAGTCGCAAATGTCACAGGCTTCTTCAAATGGGAAGAGCGGTGAAGAAATTGCGTCGATTGGAAAAGAGAAGGTGACGCGTCAAGAATGGTTAAAGAAGATGGAAGACCGCTATGGCAAGGCAACACTTGAGCAAATGATTAATCAGAAGGTGGTCAATCAGCTTGCGAAAGAAAACAAGCTTGAGGTGTCTTCAAAAGAGATCAATCGTGAATTGCTCATGCTTAAAGCGGTATCTAATAATTTCTACGAAGATGGACATACAAGTGAAAAGGAATGGAAAGAACAGATTCGTTATCAAATTTTATTAGAGCAGCTTTTAACGAGAGATGCTGTTGTTTCTGAAAAAGAAGCGAAATCCTTTTATGAAAAAAACAAGGACTTATATCAATATGATGATTCATACCGTATTCGTCATATCGTCGTGAAGACAAAAGGCGAAGCTGAAAATGTATTGAAGGATCTGAAAGGCGGATCTAGCTTCGAAGCGGTGGCAGCTGAACGCTCCATTGACCGCTACACCTCTCCATATGGCGGAGATCTTGGGTTTGTGACAGAAGAACAAGAAAGTATCCCAGCCCTATACATACAGGAAGCTCAAAAGCTTCAGCCAGACGAATGGACAAAAGAACCGATCGAGACCAAAAACGGGTATGCCATTATTCAACTAAAAGAAAAATTAGATGGCCGCTCCTTCTCTTATGAAGAAGTCAAAGATCAGATCAAAAGGCAGATTGCCATGGAAGACCTAGGTGAAAAGGCGAATGTCAAAACCCTGTGGAAAGAAGCAAAAGTCACATGGTTTTACGATGGCGAGCAGGACTAAAAGCATTGACAAAATTTTTTGAAATTGATAATTTAATATTAATGCAATAAAATTACTCGGAGATAGAGGTGTTAGTGATGGCTCGTATTGCAAATTCAGTTTTTGAACTAATAGGAAATACACCAGTCGTTAAATTAAACCGTTTAGTAGATGAAGACAGTGCGGATGTCTACTTGAAACTTGAATATATGAACCCGGGCAGCAGTGTAAAAGATCGTATTGCGTTAGCGATGATCGAAGATGCTGAAGCGAAAGGCACTTTAAAAGCCGGCGACACGCTCATCGAACCAACAAGCGGAAACACAGGGATCGGTCTTGCGATGGTAGCGGCAGCTAAAGGAATTAACGCAATTCTAGTGATGCCAGACACAATGAGTCAGGAGCGCCGCAACCTTTTACGCGCTTATGGAGCAGAGCTTGTATTAACACCAGGTGCAGAAGGAATGAAAGGTGCCATCAAAAAGGCAGAAGAATTGGCAGAAGAGCATGGTTACTTCATGCCTCAGCAATTTAGCAACGAAGCCAATGCGGAGATTCACCGTCGTACTACAGGAAAAGAAATTCTTGAACAGTTTGACGGTGAGCTTGATGCATTTATTGCAGGTGTTGGTACGGGCGGCACGATTACGGGTGCTGGTGAAGTCCTAAAAGAAGCCATCCCATCGATTCAGCTTTATGCGGTAGAGCCGACAGATTCTCCTGTATTATCAGGCGGAAAGCCAGGCCCGCATAAAATCCAAGGGATAGGAGCAGGTTTTATCCCTTCAATCTTGAACACGGAAGTATATGACGGTATTATCCAAGTGAAAAACGAAGATGCATTTGAGCTTGCTAGAAAAGCAGCGAAAGAGGAAGGGATCCTTGGCGGTATTTCTTCAGGAGCAGCTATTTACGCAGCACTTCAAACAGCGAAGAAGCTTGGTAAAGGGAAAAAGGTTCTGGCAATCATCCCAAGTAATGGGGAGCGTTACCTCAGTACACCTCTTTATCAATTCGATTAAACCAATTACCCCAGCATTTGCTGGGGTTTTTTTGTGAAATCTGTAGATGGAAAGCAAATACTATTTTCTAAATAAATTGGATTGCATTACAATAAGATTAATGAAAATGAAAAAGGATGATAACATGACACAACGCAGGCCGATGGGCATCAAAATTCCTTTTACGAAAGATGCTTTCCTGAAAAGATACGAACAATTAACTACTGGCGAAACACACCATGTTCTTCTTGAAAGTGCTCGCGGCGGTTCATACAGCATTGCTGGCATTCACCCGATCGCTAAAGCGAAGGGGAAAGACGGGATGACAACCATCCATTATCAAGATGAGGTGCTGTTCAAAGAAGGCGATCCATTCAGAGCGTTTACGGATTGGTTCCAAACCCTTCAAACCGAAATGAATGAGGAATATCCTGATTTTCAAGGCGGGGCGATTGGATTTTTAAGCTATGATTATGCAAGATATATCGAGCATTTTAAAATGCTGTCCATTGATGACCTGAAAACACCTGATCTTTATTTTCTCGTATTTAATGATGTTGCGGTCTTTGATCATGAAGAAAACGTGCTGTGGCTGATCACTCACACAGAAGGAACGGAACCTGTGAGTGACACTCATCAAAGACTCGAAGATTTGAAGCGAAAGTGGACAAGCTCTTCAGAAGAATCAGCGCAATCTCCTGTTCATGAATCTTCTGCAGAATTTGTACCAGCAGCACCGTTTACCGAAGAAACCTTTGGAGAAGCAGTAGAGAAAATTAAGCAATATATCGCAAGCGGTGATGTGTTCCAAGTGAATTTATCCATCAGACAAGATGAACAGCTCCACACACATCCGTATGATTTATACAAAACGTTACGTCAAGTCAATCCATCTCCGTATATGTCTTATCTGCACACGCCTGATTTCCAGATTGTTTGTGGATCTCCAGAGCTGCTTATTAAGAAAAAGGGGAATCAATTAGAAACAAGACCGATTGCGGGTACAAGATCAAGAGGCAAAGACGACGCTGAGGATCAAGCGCTGGCAAAAGAGCTCATTGAAAATGAAAAAGAACGCGCAGAGCATGTGATGCTCGTGGATCTTGAGCGGAATGACCTTGGACGCGTGTCTACTTATGGCTCAGTAAAAGTGAACGAATTTATGGCGATTGAGAAATATTCACACGTGATGCACATTGTATCCAACGTACAAGGGGAACTGCGTGATGATTGTGATGCAGTAGATGTCATGAGAGCTGTATTCCCAGGCGGAACAATTACAGGTGCTCCAAAGGTGAGAACAATGGAAATCATAGAAGAGCTTGAGCCGACAAGGCGTGGGCTTTATACTGGATCTATAGGCTGGTTTGGATTCAATCAAGATATGCACTTTAACATCGTCATTCGTACGGCGTATTGTACTGAAGGCAAAGCCTTTATGCAGTCGGGTGCTGGGATCGTCATCGATTCTGTACCAAAGCACGAATACAAAGAATCGATTAAAAAAGCCTATGCAGTAAAAAAAGCATTACAGTTGAGCAAAGAAGAGACTATTTTGAGTTAGAGGTGAGCAGAGCATGATATTAATGATTGATAATTATGATTCATTTACGTACAACCTGGTCCAGTATTTAGGTGAGCTTGGAGAAGAATTGATCGTGAAACGGAATGATCAAGTAACCATTCAAGAAATCGAAGAGCTTAAACCAGATTTTCTCATGATTTCTCCAGGGCCATGCAGTCCTGATGAAGCGGGAATTAGTATGGAGGCGATCAAGCACTTTGCGGGAAGTATTCCGATCTTTGGTGTGTGTCTAGGTCATCAATCCATTGCGCAAGTCTTTGGCGGGGATGTCGTTCGTGCAGAGCGCTTAATGCACGGTAAAACGTCAGAGATTGCACATGACGGAAAAGGCGTCTTCACTGGACTCCAAAATCCGCTTGTCGCAACGAGATATCATTCATTAATTGTCAAAAACGAGACGCTGCCGGAGTGCTTTGACGCAACAGCCAGCACAAAGGAAGGCGAGCTCATGGCCATTCGCCATAAAGAGCTGCCAATTGAAAGTGTACAGTTTCATCCTGAATCGATTATGACGTCCTTCGGAAAAGAAATGCTTAAAAATTTCATTGAAACCTATCGTAAAAAGGGGCATGAAGTAAACGCATGATCATTTATCTGAACGGTCAGTATATAGAGGAGAAAGACGCGACTCTTTCTCCTTTTGATCATGGTTTTCTATATGGCATCGGTGTATTCGAAACATTTACCAGCCTGGCAGGACAAGTCTTTCTGTTAGATTGGCACCTTGAAAGGCTCAATCAATCATTGCGTGACCTTTGCATCGAATCCACAATAGAGAAACCATTTGTACTCGACATCATTCATACCTTACTAAATAAAAACGGAATAGCCGGTGGTCATGCGAGAATTCGCTTCAATGTTTCTGCGGGCAGAGGCAATGGATTTTCTGCAGATTCTTATGAAGAGCCTGTCGTTTTTGTCATGATCTCTCCATTCCGGCCCGAATCTGTTTTAGACGAGAAGCAGGGAGTCATTCTTCAAACGAGGAGAAATACGCCGGAAGGTCCAAGGCGCCTCAAGTCTCATCATTATATGAACAACCTGCTGGCTAAAAGAGAAGTGGGAAATGATGCATCGTTAGAAGGCATCTTTTTAACAAAAGAAAATGATGTGGCAGAAGGAATTACCTCCAATATATTTTGGCGAAAAGGTGATGTGATCTATACATCGTCACTTGATACAGGAATTTTAAATGGAGTCACTCGTCGATATTGTATTGAAACGCTTCAAGCTATGGGGGCTTCACTAAAAGTAGGGCGATACCCAGTCTCGCAATTGCTATCAGCTGATGAGGCATGGATGACCAATTCTGTTCAGGGGATTGTGCCCTTCAGAAGTATAGGAGAAATTTCCTTGCCTCAAAACAGCCGGATCATCTCAACAAAGTTGAGAACGCAATATACAAAAGAACGTCTAGATCATAAAGAGTAGGTGGACACAATGACACAACAAGTGATAAAACAGCCTAAAATCATACAAGCCAAGCACCACACCCTTAGTTATGAAGAAAAGACATTGGTCATGGGCATTTTAAATGTCACACCTGACTCTTTTTCAGATGGAGGAAAGTTTAATCAAGTGGATAAAGCGCTGGCTCATGCAGCACAGCTGATAGAAGACGGGGCGCATATGATTGATATTGGCGGAGAATCGACTCGCCCAGGAGCGGCACTTGTCTCAGAACAAGAGGAGCTTTCAAGAGTCATTCCCGTCATTGAAAAGATCACTAAAGAATTGGATGTACCGATTTCCATTGATACGTATAAAGCCCATGTTGCAGATGAAGCGGTGAAAGCTGGAGCTTCCATCATTAATGATGTATGGGGAGCGAAGGCAGATCCTCAAATGGCGCATGTGGCAGCGAAACACAATGTGCCGATTATTTTAATGCACAATCGACCAGAGCGAAACTACACACATCTGATTTCAGATATGATCGCAGATTTGAAAGAAAGTGTTCAAATTGCGAAACAAGCGGGTGTCCGTGATGACATGATCATATTAGATCCAGGTGTAGGTTTTGCGAAAAATAAAGAGGACAACCTGATGGTCATGAATGAGCTCGAACATTTTTGTCACCTTGGTTATCCACTGCTCTTAGCTACATCTCGAAAACGATTCATTGGAGCTGTCTTAGACCTGCCGCCTGAAGAACGTACGGAAGGAACGGGGGCTACGGTCTGCCTTGGGATTCAAAAAGGCAGTGCGATGGTTCGCGTACATGATGTAAAAGAAATCGCAAGAATGGCAAAAATGATGGATGCCATGCTGAATAAGGGAGGCGCTTATCATCGATAAAGTATATGTAAATGGAATGGAATTTTACGGCTACCACGGCGTATTTGCAGAAGAAAATAAATTAGGACAGCGATTCCGTGTGGATTTAACAGCTTCACTTGATTTAAGTAAAGCCGGACAAACTGATGACCTCAATGAGACCATTAATTATGCAGAGCTCTACCAAATCTGCAAAAGCATTGTAGAAGGTGAATCAGTCAACCTCGTTGAAACACTGACAGAAAGAATTGCGAACCAAGTGTTAAAGGACTTTCCGACAGTTCAGGAATGTACAGTAAAGGTAATCAAACCAGATCCGCCAATTCCAGGACACTATCAGTCCGTTGCAATTGAAATGACGAGATCACGCACATGAACAATACTGCATACATCGCTTTAGGATCGAACATAGGTAAAAAGGAAACCTATTTAAAAGAAGCTGTCAAAAAACTGCACGAACATCCAGAGGTTCAAGTAGAATTGATCTCCTCTATATATGAAACAACACCTGTAGGTTACGAAAACCAAGATGACTTTTTAAATATGGCTGTGAAAATTTCCACTTCGCTTCGTCCAAATGAACTACTGGCACTTACTCAGAAAATCGAGCAAGAGTTAGGCAGAACAAGAGAAGTGAGATGGGGACCGCGAACGGCTGACCTTGACATTTTACTTTATAATAGTGAAAATATTGAAACAGAACAGCTTGTAGTACCACATCCTAGAATGTACGAACGTTTATTCGTTCTTGTTCCGATGAGTGAGATTTGCCCAGAAATCGGCGAAGTACAAATAAATGCCGTAACAGACCAAGAAGGTGTAAGCATATGGAAAAAGACATGTGGGGTAGAAGAATTCGTGCATACCGAAAGCTAAAAGGGTATACTCAGGAAGGGTTCGCGAAAAGACTAGGCATCTCTGTCTCTGTCTTAGGAGAAATTGAGCGAGGCAATCGATTACCAACAAACCAATTGGTTGGTCAAATAGCAGATGCTTTAAATATAACGGTGGAAGAACTTTCGCCAATTCTTGAAGAAGGAAGGAGGGGAAATGATGTTTAAAATCGGAGATATCGACATTAAAAACAAAGTGGTGCTCGCGCCTATGGCTGGTGTGTGCAACTCTGCCTTCAGACTGACAGTTAAAGAGTTTGGAGCGGGTTTAGTCTGCGCTGAAATGGTCAGTGACAAGGCGATCCTGATCAACAATGCAAGAACAATGGGTATGCTATACATTGATGAACGGGAAAAGCCTTTGAGCCTTCAGATATTTGGAGGTGAAAAAGACACACTCGTCGAAGCGGCAAAGTTTGTAGACCAGAACACCACAGCGGACATTATTGATATTAACATGGGCTGTCCTGTACCGAAGATTACGAAATGTGATGCAGGAGCGAAATGGCTGCTTGATCCAAACAAGATTTATGAAATGGTCTCTGCTGTTGTAGATGCTGTAGATAAACCTGTTACGGTGAAAATGAGAATGGGCTGGGACGAAGATCATATCTTCGCTATCGACAATGCCCGTGCTGTTGAACGAGCAGGTGGACAAGCGGTTGCGCTTCACGGACGGACACGTGTGCAGATGTACGAAGGAACAGCGAATTGGGATATTATAAAAGAGGTCAAACAATCTGTTTCCATTCCTGTCATCGGCAATGGAGATGTCAAAACCCCTCAAGATGCAAAACGAATGCTTGATGAAACGGGTGTAGATGCTGTCATGATCGGAAGAGCCGCGCTAGGAAACCCGTGGATGATCTATCGAACGGTTCATTATTTAGAAACGGGTGAACTAAAAGAAGAGCCAAATGTACGTGAGAAGATGTCAGTGTGCAAACTTCACTTAGACAGACTCATTGACCTAAAAGGCGAACACGTGGCTGTCAGAGAAATGAGAAAGCACGCAGCATGGTACTTAAAAGGTGTCCGAGGCAATGCGGACGTAAGAAATCAAATCAATCAAAGTGAAACGAGAGCGGAGCTTGTACAAGTTCTTGATGACTTTACGATCGAAGCCGAGGCAAAAGAGCTTCAAAGTATAAAAGTAGGATAAGACTATCTTTCTTTTTGTAGCTCACTGCTAGTGCATGTACTGGCAGTTTTTCTGCTTTTCTCTGCAAAATACATTATTGGAGTGATATAAATGAGTAATGAAGGGCTTAATAACGAAGAATTAAATGACCAATTCCAGGTCAGACGTGACAAAATGAATAAAATGAGAGAAGAGGGTATCGATCCATTCGGTGAACGATATGACCGTTCTCATCAATCCGCACAAATTATCGCTGAATTTGATGAGTTTTCTAAAGAAGACTTAGAAGAAAAGTCTGCCCAAGTGACAATCGCTGGACGTATGATGACAAAGCGAGGAAAAGGGAAAGCTGGCTTTGCGCATATACAAGACTTAGAAGGACAAATTCAAATATACGTTCGTAAAGATAGTGTAGGAGAAGAAGCTTACGAGTTATTCAAAAGCTCAGACCTAGGCGATATCATCGGTGTAACAGGAATGGTATTTAAAACGAACGTAGGAGAACTTTCTATTAAAGCGACTAGCTTTGAGGTTCTCACAAAAGCACTTCGCCCGCTTCCTGATAAATATCATGGACTCAAAGATGTTGAACAACGTTATCGTCAGCGCTACCTTGACCTGATTGTAAATCCAGAAAGTAAGCAGACGTTCATCATGCGAAGCAAGATCATTCAATCCATGAGAAGATACTTAGATTCTAAAGGATACCTAGAAGTTGAAACACCAACAATGCACAGCATCCCTGGTGGTGCATCAGCACGTCCTTTCATTACTCATCACAATGCACTGGATATGCCGCTTTATATGCGTATTGCGATTGAACTGCACTTAAAACGCCTGATTGTCGGTGGTCTAGAGAAAGTATACGAGATTGGCCGTGTATTCCGTAACGAAGGTGTATCAACTCGTCATAACCCAGAATTCACTATGATCGAGCTGTACGAAGCTTACGCAGATTACAAAGACATCATGAACCTAACTGAAAACCTGATTGCTCATATTGCCGAAGAGGTACTAGGAACAACCACTATTCAATATGGAGAAGATGAAATTGATCTCAAGCCTGAATGGAAGAGACTCCATATGGTTGAAGCGGTCAAAGAAGCAACTGGTGTAGACTTCTGGCAGGAGATGTCTGTTGAAGAAGCGAAGCAGCATGCCGCTGATCACGGAATTGAAATCACGAAAAACATGACAGTAGGTCATATCATCAATGAGTTCTTCGAGCAAAAAGTAGAAGAAACATTGGTTCAGCCTACATTTATTTACGGACACCCAGTGGAGATTTCTCCATTAGCTAAGAAAAATCCTGAAGACCCTCGCTTCACTGATCGCTTTGAACTATTTATCGTACGCCGTGAGCATGCTAATGCATTCACAGAGCTTAACGATCCAATCGATCAAAGAGAACGATTCGAAGCTCAATTAAAAGAACGTGAAGAAGGGAATGACGAAGCGCATCTAATGGATGACGATTTTGTTGAAGCATTAGAATATGGTATGCCTCCAACAGGCGGTCTAGGAATCGGTATCGACCGGTTAATCATGCTATTAACAAATTCTCCATCAATCAGAGATGTACTGCTTTTCCCACAAATGAGAAACCGTTAATACATCACTCAAAGCGCCATTTTAACTATGGTGCTTTTTATTTTTCATAAAATGAAACTTTTTTTAAAAAAACTATTGCAAGGAAAGAATCAAGATGGTATATTATTATTCGTTGCCGCAAAACAGCAACGAGGTTAAAAAAGAAATTGAAAAAAGTTCTTGACTTTAACCGATACGAAATGTTAAGATATTAAAGTCGCTTACGAGCGATAACGAAAATGATCTTTGAAAACTAAACAAGACAAAACGTACCTGTTAATTCGAGTTTTTATAAAAAAATCCTATGATACATCATAGGTAGTCAGTCAAACACTGACGAAAAACAAAACTTCGGTTTTGTACTTTTTCGGAGAGTTTGATCCTGGCTCAGGACGAACGCTGGCGGCGTGCCTAATACATGCAAGTCGAGCGGACAGAAGGGAGCTTGCTCCCGGATGTTAGCGGCGGACGGGTGAGTAACACGTGGGTAACCTGCCTGTAAGACTGGGATAACTCCGGGAAACCGGAGCTAATACCGGATAGTTCCTTGAACCGCATGGTTCAAGGATGAAAGACGGTTTCGGCTGTCACTTACAGATGGACCCGCGGCGCATTAGCTAGTTGGTGGGGTAATGGCTCACCAAGGCGACGATGCGTAGCCGACCTGAGAGGGTGATCGGCCACACTGGGACTGAGACACGGCCCAGACTCCTACGGGAGGCAGCAGTAGGGAATCTTCCGCAATGGACGAAAGTCTGACGGAGCAACGCCGCGTGAGTGATGAAGGTTTTCGGATCGTAAAGCTCTGTTGTTAGGGAAGAACAAGTGCGAGAGTAACTGCTCGCACCTTGACGGTACCTAACCAGAAAGCCACGGCTAACTACGTGCCAGCAGCCGCGGTAATACGTAGGTGGCAAGCGTTGTCCGGAATTATTGGGCGTAAAGGGCTCGCAGGCGGTTTCTTAAGTCTGATGTGAAAGCCCCCGGCTCAACCGGGGAGGGTCATTGGAAACTGGGAAACTTGAGTGCAGAAGAGGAGAGTGGAATTCCACGTGTAGCGGTGAAATGCGTAGAGATGTGGAGGAACACCAGTGGCGAAGGCGACTCTCTGGTCTGTAACTGACGCTGAGGAGCGAAAGCGTGGGGAGCGAACAGGATTAGATACCCTGGTAGTCCACGCCGTAAACGATGAGTGCTAAGTGTTAGGGGGTTTCCGCCCCTTAGTGCTGCAGCTAACGCATTAAGCACTCCGCCTGGGGAGTACGGTCGCAAGACTGAAACTCAAAGGAATTGACGGGGGCCCGCACAAGCGGTGGAGCATGTGGTTTAATTCGAAGCAACGCGAAGAACCTTACCAGGTCTTGACATCCTCTGACAACCCTAGAGATAGGGCTTTCCCTTCGGGGACAGAGTGACAGGTGGTGCATGGTTGTCGTCAGCTCGTGTCGTGAGATGTTGGGTTAAGTCCCGCAACGAGCGCAACCCTTGATCTTAGTTGCCAGCATTTAGTTGGGCACTCTAAGGTGACTGCCGGTGACAAACCGGAGGAAGGTGGGGATGACGTCAAATCATCATGCCCCTTATGACCTGGGCTACACACGTGCTACAATGGACAGAACAAAGGGCTGCGAGACCGCAAGGTTTAGCCAATCCCATAAATCTGTTCTCAGTTCGGATCGCAGTCTGCAACTCGACTGCGTGAAGCTGGAATCGCTAGTAATCGCGGATCAGCATGCCGCGGTGAATACGTTCCCGGGCCTTGTACACACCGCCCGTCACACCACGAGAGTTTGCAACACCCGAAGTCGGTGAGGTAACCTTTATGGAGCCAGCCGCCGAAGGTGGGGCAGATGATTGGGGTGAAGTCGTAACAAGGTAGCCGTATCGGAAGGTGCGGCTGGATCACCTCCTTTCTAAGGATATATGGAGCAGCGTACGTTTTCGTCTTGTTTAGTTTTGAAGGATCATTCCTTCAAAACATGTCTCTAGCGAGACAGGATTGTTCTTTGAAAACTAGATAACAATAAGTAATACATTCACATTGAATGCAATGCAAAGTTCATCACACATAGTGATTCTTTCTAAAGTAAGAAATGGTTAAGTTAGAAAGGGCGCACGGTGGATGCCTTGGCACTAGGAGCCGATGAAGGACGGGACGAACACCGATATGCTTCGGGGAGCTGTAAGCAAGCTTTGATCCGGAGATTTCCGAATGGGGAAACCCACTGCTCGTAATGGAGTAGTATCCATACTTGAATACATAGAGTATGAGAAGGCATACCCGGGGAACTGAAACATCTAAGTACCCGGAGGAAGAGAAAGCAAATGCGATTCCCTGAGTAGCGGCGAGCGAAACGGGAACAGCCCAAACCAAGAGGCTTGCCTCTTGGGGTTGTAGGACACTCTATACGGAGTTACAAAGGAACGATATAAGCGAAGAGGTCTGGAAAGGCCCGCCAAAGAAGGTAACAGCCCTGTAACTGAAATGTCGTTCTCTCCAGAGTGGATCCTGAGTACGGCGGAACACGTGAAATTCCGTCGGAATCCGGGAGGACCATCTCCCAAGGCTAAATACTCCCTAGTGACCGATAGTGAACCAGTACCGTGAGGGAAAGGTGAAAAGCACCCCGGAAGGGGAGTGAAATAGATCCTGAAACCGTGTGCCTACAAGTAGTCAGAGCCCGTTAATGGGTGATGGCGTGCCTTTTGTAGAATGAACCGGCGAGTTACGATCCCGTGCAAGGTTAAGCAGAAGATGCGGAGCCGCAGCGAAAGCGAGTCTGAATAGGGCGCATGAGTACGTGGTCGTAGACCCGAAACCAGGTGATCTACCCATGTCCAGGGTGAAGTTCAGGTAACACTGAATGGAGGCCCGAACCCACGCACGTTGAAAAGTGCGGGGATGAGGTGTGGGTAGGGGTGAAATGCCAATCGAACCTGGAGATAGCTGGTTCTCTCCGAAATAGCTTTAGGGCTAGCCTCAAGGTAAGAGTCTCGGAGGTAGAGCACTGATTGGACTAGGGGCCCCTACCGGGTTACCGAATTCAGTCAAACTCCGAATGCCGATGACTTATCCTTGGGAGTCAGACTGCGAGTGATAAGATCCGTAGTCGAAAGGGAAACAGCCCAGACCGCCAGCTAAGGTCCCAAAGTATACGTTAAGTGGAAAAGGATGTGGAGTTGCTTAGACAACCAGGATGTTGGCTTAGAAGCAGCCACCATTTAAAGAGTGCGTAATAGCTCACTGGTCGAGTGACTCTGCGCCGAAAATGTACCGGGGCTAAACGTATCACCGAAGCTGCGGACTGTTCTTACGAACAGTGGTAGGAGAGCGTTCTAAGTGCTGTGAAGCCAGACCGGAAGGACTGGTGGAGCGCTTAGAAGTGAGAATGCCGGTATGAGTAGCGAAAGACGGGTGAGAATCCCGTCCACCGAATGCCTAAGGTTTCCTGAGGAAGGCTCGTCCGCTCAGGGTTAGTCGGGACCTAAGCCGAGGCCGAAAGGCGTAGGCGATGGACAACAGGTTGATATTCCTGTACCACCTCCTCACCATTTGAGCAATGGGGGGACGCAGGAGGATAGGGTAAGCGCGGTATTGGATATCCGCGTCCAAGCAGTTAGGCTGGGAAATAGGCAAATCCGTTTCCCGTAAAGGCTGAGCTGTGATGGCGAGCGAAATTTAGTAGCGAAGTTCCTGATTCCACACTGCCAAGAAAAGCCTCTAGCGAGGTGAGAGGTGCCCGTACCGCAAACCGACACAGGTAGGCGAGGAGAGAATCCTAAGGTGATCGAGAGAACTCTCGTTAAGGAACTCGGCAAAATGACCCCGTAACTTCGGGAGAAGGGGTGCTTCTTAGGGTGTTAAAGCCCCGAGAAGCCGCAGTGAATAGGCCCAGGCGACTGTTTAGCAAAAACACAGGTCTCTGCGAAGCCGTAAGGCGAAGTATAGGGGCTGACGCCTGCCCGGTGCTGGAAGGTTAAGAGGAGCGCTTAGCGTAAGCGAAGGTGCGAATTGAAGCCCCAGTAAACGGCGGCCGTAACTATAACGGTCCTAAGGTAGCGAAATTCCTTGTCGGGTAAGTTCCGACCCGCACGAAAGGCGCAACGATCTGGGCACTGTCTCAACGAGAGACTCGGTGAAATTATAGTACCTGTGAAGATGCAGGTTACCCGCGACAGGACGGAAAGACCCCGTGGAGCTTTACTGCAGCCTGATATTGAATGTTGGTACAGCTTGTACAGGATAGGTAGGAGCCTTGGAAACCGGAGCGCTAGCTTCGGTGGAGGCATCGGTGGGATACTACCCTGGCTGTATTGACCTTCTAACCCGCTGCCCTTATCGGGCAGGGAGACAGTGTCAGGTGGGCAGTTTGACTGGGGCGGTCGCCTCCTAAAATGTAACGGAGGCGCCCAAAGGTTCCCTCAGAATGGTTGGAAATCATTCGCAGAGTGTAAAGGCACAAGGGAGCTTGACTGCGAGACCTACAAGTCGAGCAGGGACGAAAGTCGGGCTTAGTGATCCGGTGGTTCCGCATGGAAGGGCCATCGCTCAACGGATAAAAGCTACCCCGGGGATAACAGGCTTATCTCCCCCAAGAGTCCACATCGACGGGGAGGTTTGGCACCTCGATGTCGGCTCATCGCATCCTGGGGCTGTAGTCGGTCCCAAGGGTTGGGCTGTTCGCCCATTAAAGCGGTACGCGAGCTGGGTTCAGAACGTCGTGAGACAGTTCGGTCCCTATCCGTCGCGGGCGCAGGAAATTTGAGAGGAGCTGTCCTTAGTACGAGAGGACCGGGATGGACGCACCGCTGGTGTACCAGTTGTTCTGCCAAGGGCATCGCTGGGTAGCTATGTGCGGACGGGATAAGTGCTGAAAGCATCTAAGCATGAAGCCCCCCTCAAGATGAGATTTCCCATTCCGCAAGGAAGTAAGATCCCTGAAAGATGATCAGGTTGATAGGTCTGAGGTGGAAGCGTGGTGACACGTGGAGCTGACAGATACTAATAGATCGAGGACTTAACCTATATTCTAATGTGAAGCATGAACATTGTTATCTAGTTTTGAGAGAACATTCTCTCCATCAGGTTTGGTGGCGATAGCGAAGAGGTCACACCCGTTCCCATACCGAACACGGAAGTTAAGCTCTTCAGCGCCGATGGTAGTTGGGGGTCTCCCCCTGTGAGAGTAGGACGCCGCCAAGCTCTTCTAAGGATCAGTTCCATACGGAACTGGTCTTTTTTGTGTTTTTGAAAAAATTACTTCTATTAAATCACTTTGTAAAGTGAGAAGTGATGATTTAGTAAATGCCTTATCGATAAGTTGATCTTTCTGTCCGTCTCACTTTCATGTATTTTCATTGAACAACGCAGCTGTTGTTGTGGGTCGGCCGTTCAATTCGTTTAGGATGAAGATCAAAAGCATAGAAAGCAGCTAATAAGAATTTTCTTTGGCAGCCAGATACAGATGACTATTTAGAGACACACTAGATGACTGAGTATCGCAACACTTACAGTTGAATTTTTCGCTCGCTCTAAGTAAGAATAAGAAAGAATCAACACTAACTTGATACCCTAGTAACATTTTGATATTGAAGATAGTAAAGAAACAGCATCATTTAAGGATATTTTTACATAATGATTTCTCAGAAAAATAAAATAATAAAAGAATTCCTTCTCTAAATGATTTGTATGAGAAGATATATTGAATAAAATAAGCATGTAAAAAGCTTGAAAAGGGTAATTTCACATCAATAAAGCTTTATTAGAGCCCTTTTTAACAAAAAAAACATAAAAAGATGAAAAAAAGACTTTTAAAATGATGAGACAAGTGGTAGAATTCTTTAGGTGCCTTAACGAAAAGATGAAAAAACAACGTTAAAATAAATTCAAAAATTATTTTAAAAAAGTCTTTACAAACAATATCTTATCGTTATATAATACTATTTGTCGGATCGAGAGACATTCGAAATGACAACACAATATGGAGGATTAGCTCAGCTGGGAGAGCATCTGCCTTACAAGCAGAGGGTCGGCGGTTCGAGCCCGTCATCCTCCACCATATTTATTCTTACATAATGTTAGAATAGATAAAGCCGGTGTAGCTCAACTGGTAGAGCAACTGACTTGTAATCAGTAGGTTGGGGGTTCAAGTCCTCTTGCCGGCACCACTTTCATATGGTAAGATAGACAAGTCGCTTTTAAAGAGAGCCATTAGCTCAGTTGGTAGAGCATCTGACTTTTAATCAGAGGGTCGAAGGTTCGAGTCCTTCATGGCTCACCATGTTTCATGCGGGTGTGGCGGAATTGGCAGACGCGCTAGACTTAGGATCTAGTGTCTTTATGACGTGGGGGTTCAAGTCCCTTCACCCGCATTGCCAAATAAAATAAAGAAATCCTGTAATGCGGAAGTAGTTCAGTGGTAGAACACCACCTTGCCAAGGTGGGGGTCGCGGGTTCGAATCCCGTCTTCCGCTTATACCATCCACGCCGGGGTGGTGGAATTGGCAGACACACAGGACTTAAAATCCTGCGGTAGGTGACTACCGTGCCGGTTCAAGTCCGGCCCTCGGCATTATAAAAATAAGCGCCCGTAGCTCAATTGGATAGAGCGTTTGACTACGGATCAAAAGGTTAGGGGTTCGACTCCTCTCGGGCGCGCCATTAAGATCGGGAAGTAGCTCAGCTTGGTAGAGCACTTGGTTTGGGACCAAGGGGTCGCAGGTTCGAATCCTGTCTTCCCGACCATCTTTTATGGGGCCTTAGCTCAGCTGGGAGAGCGCCTGCCTTGCACGCAGGAGGTCAGCGGTTCGATCCCGCTAGGCTCCACCAATATGATCTTTGAAAACTAAACAAGACAAAACGTACCTGTTAATTCGAGTTTTTATAAAAAAATCCTATGAAACATCATAGGTAGTCAGTCAAACTGGCGAAAAACAAAACTTCGGTTTTGTACTTTTTCGGAGAGTTTGATCCTGGCTCAGGACGAACGCTGGCGGCGTGCCTAATACATGCAAGTCGAGCGGACAGAAGGGAGCTTGCTCCCGGATGTTAGCGGCGGACGGGTGAGTAACACGTGGGTAACCTGCCTGTAAGACTGGGATAACTCCGGGAAACCGGAGCTAATACCGGATAGTTCCTTGAACCGCATGGTTCAAGGATGAAAGACGGTTTCGGCTGTCACTTACAGATGGACCCGCGGCGCATTAGCTAGTTGGTGGGGTAATGGCTCACCAAGGCGACGATGCGTAGCCGACCTGAGAGGGTGATCGGCCACACTGGGACTGAGACACGGCCCAGACTCCTACGGGAGGCAGCAGTAGGGAATCTTCCGCAATGGACGAAAGTCTGACGGAGCAACGCCGCGTGAGTGATGAAGGTTTTCGGATCGTAAAGCTCTGTTGTTAGGGAAGAACAAGTGCGAGAGTAACTGCTCGCACCTTGACGGTACCTAACCAGAAAGCCACGGCTAACTACGTGCCAGCAGCCGCGGTAATACGTAGGTGGCAAGCGTTGTCCGGAATTATTGGGCGTAAAGGGCTCGCAGGCGGTTTCTTAAGTCTGATGTGAAAGCCCCCGGCTCAACCGGGGAGGGTCATTGGAAACTGGGAAACTTGAGTGCAGAAGAGGAGAGTGGAATTCCACGTGTAGCGGTGAAATGCGTAGAGATGTGGAGGAACACCAGTGGCGAAGGCGACTCTCTGGTCTGTAACTGACGCTGAGGAGCGAAAGCGTGGGGAGCGAACAGGATTAGATACCCTGGTAGTCCACGCCGTAAACGATGAGTGCTAAGTGTTAGGGGGTTTCCGCCCCTTAGTGCTGCAGCTAACGCATTAAGCACTCCGCCTGGGGAGTACGGTCGCAAGACTGAAACTCAAAGGAATTGACGGGGGCCCGCACAAGCGGTGGAGCATGTGGTTTAATTCGAAGCAACGCGAAGAACCTTACCAGGTCTTGACATCCTCTGACAACCCTAGAGATAGGGCTTTCCCTTCGGGGACAGAGTGACAGGTGGTGCATGGTTGTCGTCAGCTCGTGTCGTGAGATGTTGGGTTAAGTCCCGCAACGAGCGCAACCCTTGATCTTAGTTGCCAGCATTTAGTTGGGCACTCTAAGGTGACTGCCGGTGACAAACCGGAGGAAGGTGGGGATGACGTCAAATCATCATGCCCCTTATGACCTGGGCTACACACGTGCTACAATGGACAGAACAAAGGGCTGCGAGACCGCAAGGTTTAGCCAATCCCATAAATCTGTTCTCAGTTCGGATCGCAGTCTGCAACTCGACTGCGTGAAGCTGGAATCGCTAGTAATCGCGGATCAGCATGCCGCGGTGAATACGTTCCCGGGCCTTGTACACACCGCCCGTCACACCACGAGAGTTTGCAACACCCGAAGTCGGTGAGGTAACCTTTATGGAGCCAGCCGCCGAAGGTGGGGCAGATGATTGGGGTGAAGTCGTAACAAGGTAGCCGTATCGGAAGGTGCGGCTGGATCACCTCCTTTCTAAGGATATATGGAGCAGCGTACGTTTTCGTCTTGTTTAGTTTTGAAGGATCATTCCTTCAAAACATGTCTCTAGCGAGACAGGATTGTTCTTTGAAAACTAGATAACAATAAGTAATACATTCACATTGAATGCAATGCAAAGTTCATCACACATAGTGATTCTTTCTAAAGTAAGAAATGGTTAAGTTAGAAAGGGCGCACGGTGGATGCCTTGGCACTAGGAGCCGATGAAGGACGGGACGAACACCGATATGCTTCGGGGAGCTGTAAGCAAGCTTTGATCCGGAGATTTCCGAATGGGGAAACCCACTGCTCGTAATGGAGTAGTATCCATACTTGAATACATAGAGTATGAGAAGGCATACCCGGGGAACTGAAACATCTAAGTACCCGGAGGAAGAGAAAGCAAATGCGATTCCCTGAGTAGCGGCGAGCGAAACGGGAACAGCCCAAACCAAGAGGCTTGTCTCTTGGGGTTGTAGGACACTCTATACGGAGTTACAAAGGAACGATATAAGCGAAGAGGTCTGGAAAGGCCCGCCAAAGAAGGTAACAGCCCTGTAACTGAAATGTCGTTCTCTCCAGAGTGGATCCTGAGTACGGCGGAACACGTGAAATTCCGTCGGAATCCGGGAGGACCATCTCCCAAGGCTAAATACTCCCTAGTGACCGATAGTGAACCAGTACCGTGAGGGAAAGGTGAAAAGCACCCCGGAAGGGGAGTGAAATAGATCCTGAAACCGTGTGCCTACAAGTAGTCAGAGCCCGTTAATGGGTGATGGCGTGCCTTTTGTAGAATGAACCGGCGAGTTACGATCCCGTGCAAGGTTAAGCAGAAGATGCGGAGCCGCAGCGAAAGCGAGTCTGAATAGGGCGCATGAGTACGTGGTCGTAGACCCGAAACCAGGTGATCTACCCATGTCCAGGGTGAAGTTCAGGTAACACTGAATGGAGGCCCGAACCCACGCACGTTGAAAAGTGCGGGGATGAGGTGTGGGTAGGGGTGAAATGCCAATCGAACCTGGAGATAGCTGGTTCTCTCCGAAATAGCTTTAGGGCTAGCCTCAAGGTAAGAGTCTCGGAGGTAGAGCACTGATTGGACTAGGGGCCCCTACCGGGTTACCGAATTCAGTCAAACTCCGAATGCCGATGACTTATCCTTGGGAGTCAGACTGCGAGTGATAAGATCCGTAGTCGAAAGGGAAACAGCCCAGACCGCCAGCTAAGGTCCCAAAGTATACGTTAAGTGGAAAAGGATGTGGAGTTGCTTAGACAACCAGGATGTTGGCTTAGAAGCAGCCACCATTTAAAGAGTGCGTAATAGCTCACTGGTCGAGTGACTCTGCGCCGAAAATGTACCGGGGCTAAACGTATCACCGAAGCTGCGGACTGTTCTTACGAACAGTGGTAGGAGAGCGTTCTAAGTGCTGTGAAGCCAGACCGGAAGGACTGGTGGAGCGCTTAGAAGTGAGAATGCCGGTATGAGTAGCGAAAGACGGGTGAGAATCCCGTCCACCGAATGCCTAAGGTTTCCTGAGGAAGGCTCGTCCGCTCAGGGTTAGTCGGGACCTAAGCCGAGGCCGAAAGGCGTAGGCGATGGACAACAGGTTGATATTCCTGTACCACCTCCTCACCATTTGAGCAATGGGGGGACGCAGGAGGATAGGGTAAGCGCGGTATTGGATATCCGCGTCCAAGCAGTTAGGCTGGGAAATAGGCAAATCCGTTTCCCGTAAAGGCTGAGCTGTGATGGCGAGCGAAATTTAGTAGCGAAGTTCCTGATTCCACACTGCCAAGAAAAGCCTCTAGCGAGGTGAGAGGTGCCCGTACCGCAAACCGACACAGGTAGGCGAGGAGAGAATCCTAAGGTGATCGAGAGAACTCTCGTTAAGGAACTCGGCAAAATGACCCCGTAACTTCGGGAGAAGGGGTGCTTCTTAGGGTGTTAAAGCCCCGAGAAGCCGCAGTGAATAGGCCCAGGCGACTGTTTAGCAAAAACACAGGTCTCTGCGAAGCCGTAAGGCGAAGTATAGGGGCTGACGCCTGCCCGGTGCTGGAAGGTTAAGAGGAGCGCTTAGCGTAAGCGAAGGTGCGAATTGAAGCCCCAGTAAACGGCGGCCGTAACTATAACGGTCCTAAGGTAGCGAAATTCCTTGTCGGGTAAGTTCCGACCCGCACGAAAGGCGCAACGATCTGGGCACTGTCTCAACGAGAGACTCGGTGAAATTATAGTACCTGTGAAGATGCAGGTTACCCGCGACAGGACGGAAAGACCCCGTGGAGCTTTACTGCAGCCTGATATTGAATGTTGGTACAGCTTGTACAGGATAGGTAGGAGCCTTGGAAACCGGAGCGCTAGCTTCGGTGGAGGCATCGGTGGGATACTACCCTGGCTGTATTGACCTTCTAACCCGCTGCCCTTATCGGGCAGGGAGACAGTGTCAGGTGGGCAGTTTGACTGGGGCGGTCGCCTCCTAAAATGTAACGGAGGCGCCCAAAGGTTCCCTCAGAATGGTTGGAAATCATTCGCAGAGTGTAAAGGCACAAGGGAGCTTGACTGCGAGACCTACAAGTCGAGCAGGGACGAAAGTCGGGCTTAGTGATCCGGTGGTTCCGCATGGAAGGGCCATCGCTCAACGGATAAAAGCTACCCCGGGGATAACAGGCTTATCTCCCCCAAGAGTCCACATCGACGGGGAGGTTTGGCACCTCGATGTCGGCTCATCGCATCCTGGGGCTGTAGTCGGTCCCAAGGGTTGGGCTGTTCGCCCATTAAAGCGGTACGCGAGCTGGGTTCAGAACGTCGTGAGACAGTTCGGTCCCTATCCGTCGCGGGCGCAGGAAATTTGAGAGGAGCTGTCCTTAGTACGAGAGGACCGGGATGGACGCACCGCTGGTGTACCAGTTGTTCTGCCAAGGGCATCGCTGGGTAGCTATGTGCGGACGGGATAAGTGCTGAAAGCATCTAAGCATGAAGCCCCCCTCAAGATGAGATTTCCCATTCCGCAAGGAAGTAAGATCCCTGAAAGATGATCAGGTTGATAGGTCTGAGGTGGAAGCGTGGTGACACGTGGAGCTGACAGATACTAATAGATCGAGGACTTAACCTATATTCTAATGTGAAGCATGAACATTGTTATCTAGTTTTGAGAGAACATTCTCTCCATCAGGTTTGGTGGCGATAGCGAAGAGGTCACACCCGTTCCCATACCGAACACGGAAGTTAAGCTCTTCAGCGCCGATGGTAGTTGGGGGTCTCCCCCTGTGAGAGTAGGACGCCGCCAAGCTCTTCTAAGGATCAGTTCCATACGGAACTGGTCTTTTTTGTGTTTTTGAGAGGTTTGACACCATATAAATGTGGAAATAATATTCTTAGTTGAGCGATTATCTTGAAAAATCGATCGAAAAAATTTATAGTAAGGTTAAAGTCAAATATAGTCAAAGTCAATGGAGGAGGAGGCGGAGTGGCACAAAATATTTCTGATATCATCGAGCAGTATTTGAAGGAAGTCTTGGATCAGAATGGTCGAGAAATATTAGAAATTAAGCGCAATGAAATTGCAGATAAGTTTCAATGCGTACCTTCACAAATTAACTATGTTATCAATACACGCTTTACGAGCGAGAGAGGCTATATCGTTGAAAGTAAGCGTGGCGGCGGTGGCTATATCCGCATCATTAAAGTCAAAATGAATGATGAAGTCGACTTATTGAACAACATTATTTCCCAAATATATCATCGTTTATCACAGGCTGCCTCTGATCATATCATCATGCGTCTTGTAGAAAATAATATTTTATCTGAAAGAGAAGCAAAGATGATGATCAGTGTCATGGACCGTTCTGTTTTGCACATTGATTTACCTGAACGAGATGAATTGAGAGCTCGGATGATGAAAGCGATGTTAAATGCTTTGAAATTAAAGTAAAGCGGGTGAAAAGATTGATTTGTCAAGAATGCAATGAGAGACCAGCCACTTTTCACTTTACGAAAGTTATAAATGGAGAAAAACAAGAAATGCACATATGTGAACAATGTGCAAAAGAAAACAGTGATTCATATGCTATGAGTGGAAACCAAGGTTTCTCGATTCACAACTTATTATCAGGTTTATTGAATATTGATCCTAGCTTTACCACAAGTGCTAATAAGGGATCTTCTATTTTTCAAGAAGCGAGAGAAGTGGATCAATGTCCTAAGTGTGGCTTAACCTTTCAACAATTCAGAAAAACAGGCCGTTTTGGCTGTGCAGAATGCTATCGTTCATTTGATCAGTATCTGAACCCTGTTTTACGGAAAGTCCATAGTGGAAATACAGTCCATAATGGAAAAGTGCCTAAACGGATTGCCGGCAGTCTTCATGTCCGCCGGAAACTTGAGTTGATGCAGCAAGAGCTGAAGCAGTTAATTGAACAAGAAGAGTTCGAAAAAGCAGCGGAAGTTCGAGATCAAATTCGTGCACTAGAGCATGAGCAATCTCAGCAGAGGGAGGGAGATTAACAACATGTCGCTCCAGCATTTTATTCAAGACGCTTTAAGTCAATGGATGAAACAAAAAGGACCAGAAAGTGACATTGTTCTAAGCAGTCGAATCCGGCTAGCACGCAACCTAGAGCATGTTCGTTTCCCAACTCAGTTTTCTCAAGAAGAGGCTGAAGCTGTCCTCCAGCAATTCGAGCAAAAGTTTGCTAGCCAGGAAGTGAAGGACATCGGAAACTTTGTTCTGATTCGTATGAATGAAACGCAGCCTTTAGCAAAGAGAGTACTTGTTGAAAAACATTTGATCAGCCCAAACTTAGCTGAATCAAGATTTGGCGGTTGTTTGCTTTCTGAAAATGAGGAAATCAGTGTGATGCTGAATGAAGAAGACCATATTCGAATCCAATGCTTATTCCCAGGATTCCAACTAGCCAATGCATTAAAAGCGGCTAATCAGATAGATGACTGGATTGAAGAGCAAGTGGATTATGCGTTTTCGGAAAAGCGGGGATACTTAACAAGCTGTCCAACTAATGTAGGTACAGGTATTAGGGCATCGGTCATGATGCATTTACCAGCTTTAGCCCTCACAAGACAAATGAATCGGATTATTCCGGCCATTAATCAATTAGGTCTTGTAGTCAGAGGAATTTATGGTGAAGGCAGCGAAGCAATAGGGAACATCTTTCAAATTTCAAATCAAATGACACTTGGTCAATCAGAAGAAGATATTGTAGACGACTTAAATAGTGTGACCGCTCAGCTCATTGAACAAGAGCGATCTGCACGAAAGGCGTTATATCAAACATCTCAAATTGAACTTGAGGACAGAGTGTACCGTTCCTTAGGGATTTTGGCCAATTGTCGCATGATTGAATCAAAGGAAACAGCAAAGTGTTTGTCAGATGTGCGCCTTGGAATTGATTTAGGTATCATTAAGGGGCTTTCAAGTAATATACTGAATGAACTCATGATTTTGACTCAGCCTGGCTTTCTTCAACAGTACTCAGGAGGAGCTTTGGAGCCAAATGAACGAGATATAAAACGAGCAGCGATTATTAGAGAAAGGCTGCGTTTAGAAATGCATAGGAATGGACAGGAGGATGAAACGATATGATGTTTGGAAGATTCACTGAAAGAGCTCAAAAGGTATTAGCACTTGCACAAGAAGAAGCCATTCGCCTAGGCCATAAGAACATTGGTACTGAGCACATTTTACTTGGTCTAGTACGTGAGGGTGAGGGCATCGCCGCAAAAGCGTTAGAAGCACTGGGCCTTGTTTCAGATAAAATCCAAAAAGAAGTCGAAAGCTTGATTGGAAGAGGGCAAGAGGTGTCTCAAGCTATTCCTCATTATACGCCTAGAGCGAAGAAGGTCACTGAGCTTTCAATGGATGAAGCAAGAAAGCTAGGTCATTCCTATGTAGGGACAGAACATATTCTATTAGGTCTTATTCGCGAGGGAGAGGGTGTAGCTGCCCGCGTTTTAAATAACCTCGGAGTGAGCTTAAATAAAGCACGTCAGCAAGTTCTGCAGCTGCTTGGCAGCAATGAAACAGGTGCATCTGCCGCTGGCTCTAACAGCAATGCAAATACACCAACATTAGATAGCTTGGCAAGAGATTTAACAGCTATTGCGAAAGAAGACAGCTTGGACCCTGTCATTGGAAGAAGCAAAGAAATTCAGCGTGTCATTGAGGTCCTAAGCAGAAGAACAAAAAATAACCCTGTGCTGATTGGTGAGCCTGGTGTTGGTAAAACAGCCATCGCTGAAGGTCTTGCGCAGCAAATTATTCATAATGAAGTGCCTGAAATCCTGCGCGATAAACGAGTGATGACACTTGATATGGGAACCGTTGTAGCGGGAACGAAATATCGTGGTGAATTTGAGGATCGTTTGAAAAAAGTCATGGATGAAATTCGTCAGGCAGGAAATATCATTCTCTTCATTGATGAGCTTCATACACTCATTGGTGCTGGTGGAGCAGAGGGTGCGATTGACGCATCTAATATTCTCAAACCATCCTTAGCACGTGGAGAGCTTCAATGTATCGGGGCGACAACGTTAGATGAGTACCGTAAATATATTGAAAAGGATGCTGCGCTTGAACGACGTTTCCAGCCAATTCAAGTGGATCAGCCATCTGTTGATGAAAGTATTCAAATCTTAAGAGGACTTAGAGATCGTTATGAGGCACATCACCGTGTGTCCATTACGGATGAAGCGATTGAGGCGGCGGTGAAGCTGTCTGACCGTTATATTTCTGATCGTTTCCTTCCAGATAAGGCGATTGATTTAATTGATGAGGCAGGTTCGAAAGTCCGCTTACGTTCTTTCACAACACCGCCTAACCTAAAAGAACTAGAGCAAAAGCTCGATGAAGTACGTAAGGAAAAGGATGCTGCTGTTCAAAGTCAGGAATTTGAAAAAGCAGCTTCTCTTCGCGATACGGAACAGCGTTTGCGTGAAAAAGTAGAAGTCACAAAGAAATCTTGGAAAGAAAAGCAAGGACAGGAGAATTCAGAGGTATCAGTGGATGATATCGCAATGGTTGTCTCTAGCTGGACGGGAGTGCCTGTTTCAAAAATTGCACAAACAGAAACAGATAAGCTTCTCAATATGGAACAATTGCTCCATTCTCGTGTGATCGGGCAGGATGAAGCGGTTGTCGCTGTAGCAAAAGCTGTGAGACGTGCGCGTGCTGGCCTAAAAGATCCAAAACGTCCAATCGGCTCCTTTATCTTCTTAGGCCCAACAGGGGTTGGTAAAACGGAGCTTGCAAGAGCACTCGCAGAGTCTATTTTCGGTGATGAAGAAGCGATGATCCGTATTGATATGTCTGAATACATGGAAAAACACTCTACATCTAGACTTGTTGGGTCACCTCCAGGCTATGTTGGCTATGAAGAAGGCGGTCAACTGACTGAAAAAGTGAGAAGAAAACCTTATTCTGTTGTGCTTTTAGACGAGATTGAAAAGGCACATCCAGATGTATTCAACATTTTGCTACAAGTGTTAGAAGATGGGCGTCTGACTGATTCTAAAGGGCGTACCGTTGACTTTAGAAATACGATTTTGATCATGACATCCAACGTTGGAGCTAGTGAACTGAAGCGAAATAAATATGTTGGCTTTAATGTGCAGGATGAAGGACAAAATTACAAGGATATGAAAGGCAAAGTGATGGGCGAGTTGAAGCGTGCATTTAGACCAGAATTCATCAACCGTATTGATGAAATCATTGTCTTCCATTCACTTGAAAAGAAACATCTAAAAGAGATCGTGTCTCTCATGTCTGATCAATTGACGAAACGATTAAAAGAACAAGACCTTTCAATCGAATTGACGGAAGCAGCAAAAGCGAAGATTGCCGACGAAGGTGTAGATCTTGAGTACGGTGCGCGCCCGTTAAGAAGAGCGATTCAAAAGCATGTGGAGGATCGACTTTCTGAGGAGCTTCTGAAGGGTAATATTGAAAAAGGTCAACATATCGTATTAGATGTGGAAGAGGGAGAAATTGTCGTAAAAACGACGGCTGCTACGAACTAATATAGTAAGAAAAAAGTGTGAGGCATACCAGTAAAGTGTATGCCTCCCTTTACTTATTTTCTGATCAGTATAAGGAGTTGTATTCTTCAATCTATGGCTAAGACAAAATCAAAATTTATATGCCAATCGTGCGGTTATGAGTCAGCCAAATGGATGGGGAAATGTCCAGGCTGCGGCACGTGGAACAGTATGACAGAAGAGGTCGTTCGCAAAGAGCCGGCAAACCGTCGAAGCGCTTTTAATCATTCTGTTCAAACCATTCAAAAACCTTCACCTATATCTGCAATTGAAACATCAGATGAACCCCGAATCAAAACGAATTTAGAAGAATTTAACCGAGTATTAGGAAGTGGAATTGTCAAAGGCTCTCTTGTTCTCATTGGCGGAGATCCTGGGATTGGGAAGTCCACATTATTATTACAAGTATCAGCACAGCTCTCAGACAAAAATCAGAATGTATTATACATATCTGGTGAGGAGTCCATTAAACAAACGAAGCTAAGAGCGGACCGCCTCGGCATAAAAAGCACCTCTTTACATGTTTTGGCTGAAACCGATATGGAGTATATAACGTCTGCTATACAAGAGATGAAACCCGCTTTTGTCGTGGTGGATTCGATTCAAACCGTTTATCAAAGCGATATTACGTCAGCTCCTGGGTCTGTATCTCAAGTGAGAGAATGTACAGCACAGCTGATGAAAATTGCCAAGACAAATGGTATTCCAATATTTATCGTTGGTCACGTGACCAAAGAAGGCTCGATCGCTGGTCCACGCCTTTTAGAGCATATGGTGGACACGGTTCTTTATTTTGAAGGCGAGCGTCATCATACGTTTCGTATCTTACGTGCGGTGAAAAACCGATTTGGCTCGACGAATGAACTAGGGATTTTTGAAATGAGAGAGGAAGGACTCACGGAAGTATTAAACCCATCCGAAATTTTCTTAGAAGAACGTTCGGCAGGTGTATCTGGATCGTGTGTTGTTGCCTCAATGGAAGGAACAAGACCTGTTCTTGTCGAGATACAAGCATTGATTTCACCGACAAGCTTTGGAAATCCACGGAGAATGGCTACAGGCCTTGATCATAATCGTGTGTCATTGCTCATGGCGGTTTTAGAAAAACGTGTCGGACTGCTGCTGCAAAACCAAGATGCGTATTTAAAGGTCGCAGGCGGTGTGAAGCTTGACGAACCGGCGATTGATTTGGCCATTGCGGTCAGTATTGCTTCAAGCTTTAAAGACGCAGCGCCGCATCAAGCGGATTGCTTTATAGGAGAGGTCGGTCTGACGGGAGAAGTCAGAAGAGTATCAAGAATTGAACAGCGTGTGCAGGAAGCTGCGAAACTAGGATTTAAGCGAATGTTTATTCCTCAGGCGAATATAGATGGATGGAAAAAGCCGAGAGGGATTGAGTTAGTCGGTGTAGAAAATGTAGCGGAGGCACTTCGAATTTCACTAGGGGGATCATAGAAATGGAAAAAGAGAAAAAAGGAGCGAGAGAACTCGATCTCTTAGATATCGTACAGTTTGTGGCACCAGGGACACCTCTTCGGGCTGGGATCGAAAATGTCCTGAGGGCCAATACTGGCGGGCTCATTGTTGTTGGTTATAACGACAAAGTCAAGAGTGTTGTAGATGGAGGGTTTCATATTAACTCTGCCTTCTCCCCAGCACACTTATATGAATTGGCTAAGATGGATGGAGCCATTATTTTAAGCGATTCTGGTCAAAAGATCTTGTATGCGAATACACAGCTGATGCCAGATGCAACCATCCATTCATCGGAAACGGGCATGAGGCACCGTACTGCTGAACGTGTAGCGAAGCAGACAGGCTGCTTAATCATTGCGATTTCTGAACGGAGGAACGTCATTACCTTATACCAAGGGAATCGTCGTTATACACTGAAAGATATTGGCTTTATTTTAACTAAGGCCAACCAAGCCATACAAACACTTGAGAAATATAAAACCATTTTAGATCACGCCATTTCTGCGCTAAGCGCCCTAGAATTTGAAGAGCTTGTGACCTTTGGTGATGTATTATCCGTGCTGCATCGTTACGAGATGGTGCTTAGAATCAAAAATGAAATTAATATGTATATCAAAGAGCTCGGAACAGAAGGACATTTGATCCGTCTGCAAGTCAATGAACTGATTACAGATATGGAGCAGGAAGCGGCTTTATTTATTAAAGATTACGTGAAAGAAAAGATTAAAGATCCATATGTTCTGCTTAAACAGCTACAAGATATGTCTAGCTTTGAGCTTTTAGATGACTCCATTCTGTACAAGTTACTTGGCTATCCAGCTTCTACAAATATTGACGAATATGTGTACACAAGAGGCTACAGATTGCTTCACAAAATCCCTAGACTGCCTATGCCAATCGTCGAAAACGTGGTTGAAGCGTTCGGTGTGTTAGATCGAATTATGGAAGCGGATGTACAAGATTTGGATGAAGTAGAAGGAATTGGAGAAGTAAGAGCGAAAAAGATAAAAAAAGGATTAAAAAGACTGCAAGAAAAACATTATATCGACCGCCAGCTATAAGGAGAGAAATTTTTCTTAAACACGGTTAAAAATGGATGAATATGGGTATATTAATGATGCTTTTGTTTTCTGTTGATTATGATAGGAAACTTAAACATATATCAATGTCAGGTGAGGGTGGATTGACAGATGAAAAATAAAGGAGGTGAAGGTATGTTAAAAAGAATCGTTCAGGCGTTTTTTATCATTTTTGGTGCAGTTGTAGGGATTTTTATCATTCCAGAGTTATTTCTGCTGTTAAATGTAAAGGACATACCTTTCATAACAAATGCTTACTCTTCAGCACTAATAGGAGCCGCTGTGTTCTTTATCATCGGCAAATGGTGCACAGGCTATGTGGTTAATTGGGTGAAATGGATCGAGGATTCTCTATTAAAGGCGCCTCTTCCTGATCTTATATCTGGAAGTTTCGGATTAGTATTTGGACTTATTCTAGCATATCTTATTGTAAACGTGATCCCGCTAAACAATATCCCATATCATATTTTTGGTACCATTATTCCGATTTTCCTGGCTTTCTTTTTAGGATACCTTGGATTTCAGGTAGGGTTTAAGAAGAAGGATGAAATGATGGGGCTGTTCTCCCGATCTGCAAAGGTCACCAAGAAAAAAGGAGCAGCTGATGATGAGCCTGAAATAGAAGATAAAAAGCTGAAAATTTTAGACACAAGTGTTATCATTGATGGAAGAATCGCAGATATTTGTCAAACTGGATTCTTAGAAGGTGTCATGGTCATTCCTCAATTTGTGCTCGAGGAATTACAGCATATTGCAGACTCTTCTGATGTATTAAAGAGAAATAGAGGCCGAAGAGGTCTTGATATTTTAAATCGTATTCAAAAAGAATTAGATATCAAAGTTGAAATTTATGAAGGTGACTTTGAAGACATTCAAGAGGTTGATAGCAAGCTTGTGAAGCTCGCTAAATTAACTTCAGGTGTTGTTGTGACAAATGATTTTAATTTAAATAAAGTATGCGAACTTCAAAAAGTAGCAGTGTTAAACATCAATGATCTAGCCAATGCGGTGAAACCGGTTGTGCTACCTGGGGAAGAAATGAAGGTACAGGTCATTAAAGATGGGAAAGAGCATAACCAAGGTGTTGCTTACTTAGATGACGGTACGATGATTGTGGTCGAAGAAGGACGCAATTACATTGGAAAAGACATCGATGTGCTCGTCACAAGTGTGCTGCAGACTGCTGCTGGAAGAATGATTTTTGCGAAGCCAAAACTTCTGGAGAAGGCGCTCTAAAGGGAGAACGAACATGTATTATGAAGTAGTTATTCCGGCTGCGGGGCAGGGGAAACGAATGAAGGCCGGCCGCAATAAGCTTTTTATTGAGCTGAAAAGAATGCCGGTCATTATTCATACACTAAAGGTGTTTGACGCTCATTCGCAATGCAAACGCATGATCCTAGCGATCAATGAAGAGGAGCGTCAAGACTTTGAAAGGCTACTCAAGGTACACGCTTTTCAAACGCCTGTTTCACTTGTCACTGGCGGTGAAGAACGTCAGCAAAGTGTATACGAAGGATTAAAGGCTGTGAAAGATGCAGACATCGTGCTTGTTCATGATGGGGCAAGGCCTTTTATTAAGCATACACAGATTGACTTGCTCGTTAAAGCAGCGATTGAAAAAGGCTCCGCAGTTGTAGCGGTACCAGTGAAAGACACAATCAAACGCGTTCAAGAAGGCAAAGTGGAACAAACCATTGAACGTCAGAGCTTGTGGGCAGTCCAGACCCCACAAGCTTTTCGTCATTCTATTTTAAAAGAGGCGCATGAATATGCGGAGCGGACCGGCTTTCTTGGAACAGACGACGCCAGTCTTGTGGAACAATTACATGGTGAAAACGTGTATATTGTCCAAGGAGATTACACCAATATTAAGCTGACGACACCGGATGATTTATTGGTTGCCAAGGCAATTATGGATGCGGAAAGAGGGTACTAGATCATGTTGAGAATAGGACAAGGCTTTGATGTACATCAATTAACAGAGGGAAGACCTTTGGTTATCGGCGGGGTCACCATCCCTTATGAAAAGGGGCTGCTTGGGCATTCAGACGCTGATGTACTGCTTCACACAGTGGCAGATGCCTGCCTAGGTGCGATTGCTGAAGGAGATATCGGCAGACATTTCCCAGACACAGATCCTGAGTTTAAGGATGCGGATTCTTTTAAATTACTGCAGCATGTGTGGGCACTAGTAAAGGAAAAAGGCTACACACTTGTGAATATTGATTGCACAATCATGGCGCAAAAGCCCAAAATGGCACCTTACATTCAACCAATGTGTGAGAAGATTGCAGAAGCGCTTGAGGCAGATGTCACACAGGTGAATGTGAAAGCAACAACGACAGAGAAACTTGGATTTACAGGAAGAGGCGAAGGAATTGCCTCTCAGGCAACAGTGCTTCTTCAGAAAAAGTGAAATCCATTTTGATGAGAATGGGATTTGATGATAAAATACGTTTATAAAAAATTGGTGTCAGACAACATGATGCAGATGAAAGGAAGTTAAACTCATGGGAAATGAAGTGCGTGTTCGTTATGCACCGAGTCCAACTGGTCATTTACATATTGGGAATGCTAGAACGGCTCTTTTCAACTATTTGTTCGCACGCAGTCAAGGCGGCAAATTTATTATTCGAATCGAAGATACGGATCAAAAGCGTAATGTAGAAGGCGGAGAAGAAAGCCAGCTTCGCCACCTGCAATGGCTCGGTATTGATTGGGATGAGAGCATTGATAAAGATGGCGGCTATGGTCCTTACAGACAATCAGAGCGTAATGAGATTTACAAAAAATATTATGATGAGCTGCTAGAGAAAGACTTGGCGTATAAGTGCTATTGTACGGCTGAAGAGCTAGAGGAAGAGCGTGAAGCACAAATCGCCCGAAGTGAAATGCCTCGATATTCTGGTAAATGCAGCCATTTATCAAAAGAAGAAGAGGACAAGCTGATCGCTGAAGGAAGAGAGCCAAGTATCCGCTTCCGAGTGCCAAAAGGAGAAATCATCAAATTTGACGACATGGTCAAAGGCGATATTTCATTTGAGACAGACGGCATCGGTGATTTTGTCATTGTGAAGAAAGACGGCACGCCAACTTATAACTTCGCTGTAGCAGTGGATGATCATTTGATGAAAATGACTCACATTCTTCGCGGAGAGGATCACATTTCGAATACGCCTAAACAAATCATGATCTTCAACGCATTTGGCTGGGATGTTCCGCTATTCGGACATATGACGCTGATTGTGAACGAGAACCGCAAAAAATTAAGTAAGCGTGATGAATCCATTATTCAATTCATCGAGCAATATAAAAACTTGGGCTATTTACCAGAAGCCCTGTTCAACTTCATTGCACTACTTGGATGGTCTCCGGTGGGCGAAGAAGAACTGTTTACAAAAGAGCAATTCATCGACATTTTCGATGTAAACCGACTTTCTAAGTCACCAGCTCTATTCGATATGCATAAACTAAAATGGGTAAATAACCAATATGTGAAGGCACTTGATCTTGATCAGGTTGTTGCGTTAACGCTTCCGCATCTTCAAAAGGCAGGCAAGGTAAGCGAGCAGCTGACAGAAGAAGAAAACACGTGGGTGCGCAAGCTTATTTCTCTGTATCACGAACAATTAAGCTATGGAGCAGAAATTGTTGAGTTAACAGAGTTGTTCTTTAAGGAGCAAATTGAGTATAATCAAGAGGCAAAGGAAGTTTTAGCAGAGGAGCAAGTACCAGAAGTCATGGCATCTTTTGCTGGTCAGCTTGAACGGCTTGAGTCTTTCACACCTGATGAAATCAAGACTGCTATTAAAGCGGTACAAAAAGAAACAGGGCATAAAGGCAAGAAACTATTCATGCCAATTCGTGTGGCTGTCACAGGACAAACGCATGGCCCAGAACTTCCGCAAAGTATTGAACTACTAGGTAAAGAAACGGTATTAAACCGCATTAAGCAAATATAAGGAAATCGTTGCGAGGGAGAAGTACAATGTTTTCGTCCATCACAGAAAGAGTCTTCACCGGCTGAAAGAGACTTATGGGCAGACGTTGGAAATGCACCCTCAAGACCCTTGAGGAACACGTGTACGTTAGTATGCAAGGGCGGTACCCTCCGTTATGGGATTAAGTTGAGAAGGCTGCAAAATGAGGGCTTTCTAAACAGAGTGGAACCGCGTTTTCAAAACGTCTCTGTCATTTGGCAGAGGCGTTTTTTATTTGTCCAAAAAAGAGAGCAAGTCCTAAGAGAGATTGATGGGGAAGAACGGGGGGAGCATGTGTTTTTCAAAATGCTGAAAGAAGATATTGATACTGTGTTTGATCAAGATCCTGCTGCTAGAAGCTATATTGAAGTAGTGCTAACCTATTCAGGGCTTCATGCGATTTGGGCTCATCGTATCGCGCACGCATTTTATAAGCGTAAGCTGTACTTTCTTGCGCGGATCATTTCTCAGGTCAGCCGGTTTTTCACAGGGGTGGAAATTCACCCTGCGGCAACCATTGGCAGGCGCTTCTTCATTGACCACGGCATGGGAGTGGTGATTGGGGAAACATGTGAAATTGGAGACAACGTCACTGTTTTCCAAGGCGTGACACTAGGGGGAACAGGGAAAGAAAAGGGAAAGCGGCACCCGACCATTTTAGACGATGCCCTCATTGCGACAGGTGCAAAGGTGCTTGGTTCCATTACAGTCGGAAAAGGGGCCAAGATTGGTGCGGGGTCAGTTGTGTTAAAGGACGTACCAGACCATTCCACCGTTGTCGGTATACCTGGGCGAGTCGTCGTTCAAAATGGGAAGAAAATCAATCGTGATCTCAATCATCAAGATTTGCCAGATCCGATTTCCGATCGTTTCAAAGAATTGGAACGAGAAATGGAAAAGCTAAAAGGTGAGCTGGCTTCATTGAGCAGAAAGGAAGAACAATCATGACAATCAATATTTATAATACATTGACACGTAAGAAAGAAGAATTTGTCCCGCTTGAACCAGGAAAGGTCAAGATGTATGTGTGCGGACCAACCGTTTATAACTACATTCATATCGGGAATGCCAGACCTGCTATTGTTTATGACACTGTACGTAAGTATTTAGAATACAGCGGCTATGATGTGAACTTTGTATCAAACTTTACAGATGTGGATGATAAACTCATCAAAGCAGCCAATGAACTCGGAGAAGATGTTCCGACGATTGCTGACCGCTTTATCCAAGCCTACTTTGAAGACGTTAGTGCACTAGGCTGCAAAAAAGCTGACCTTCACCCGCGAGTGACGGAAAATATGGATGATATCATTGCATTTATTGCGACATTGATTGAAAAAGGCTACGCCTATGAAGCGGATGGCGACGTGTATTACAGCACACGCTCATTTGAAGGCTACGGAAAGCTTTCTCACCAGTCGATTGATGAACTGAAGACAGGTGCTCGTATTCGTGTAGGTGAGAAGAAACGAGATGCACTGGACTTTGCTTTATGGAAGGCTGCAAAGGATCAAGAAATCTCATGGGATAGCCCGTGGGGCGAAGGACGCCCAGGCTGGCACATCGAATGCTCGGCCATGGTTAAAAAATATTTAGGGGATACGATCGACATTCATGCTGGCGGACAGGATTTAACCTTCCCTCACCATGAAAATGAAATCGCTCAATCCGAGGCTTTGACAGGGAAACCTTTTGCGAAGTATTGGATGCATAACGGATATATTAATATTGAGAATGAAAAAATGTCAAAATCACTTGGAAACTTTGTGCTCGTGCATGACATTGTGAAAGAACAAGATCCTGATGTGCTACGCTTCTTTATGTTGTCGGTTCACTACCGTCATCCAATTAACTACTCAATGGATTTACTAGAGAGTACAAAGAGTGCGTTTAACCGACTCAAAACGTCGTATGCTAATTTACATCATCGCCTCGAGAGCAGCACGAATATCACAGAAGACAATGCTGAATGGCTGGCGAAGGTTGAGGAGCAGCGTGCGACATTTATTTCTGAAATGAATGATGACTTTAATACGGCAAATGCAATTTCTGTTTTATTCGAACTTGCGAAACAGGCGAATTATTATATGGAAAATGATCATACTTCGGAGGAAGTGATCAAGGCATTTATCGGCTTATTCCAAGAAATCACGTCTGTTCTTGGCTTCTCATTAGAAGAAAAGCACACGCTTGACGAAGAAGTAGAAGCGTTAATTGAAAAACGCAATGAGGCTAGAAGAAATCGTGACTTTGCGCTATCTGATCAAATTCGTGACCAGTTAAAGAGCATGAATATTGTATTGGAGGACACTCCTCAAGGTACTCGCTGGAAAAGAGGAGAATAGGTCATGTTGAATTTTGAAAAGCTGAAAGACGGTAAACAGTTGAACGGACTTGCGCTTGCTTATATGGGTGATGCCATTTTTGAAGTCTATGTGAGGCATCACCTCCTCCAAACGGGGGCGACAAAACCAAATGAGCTGCACAAACGAGCAAGCAAGATTGTTTCAGCTAAATCTCAGGCAGCTATTTTATTTACGCTTCAGCAGCAAGGCTTTTTCACTGAAGCAGAAGAAGCAGTGCTGAAAAGAGGAAGAAATGCAAAATCAGGCACAGTGCCTAAAAACACAGACGTTCAAACGTATCGTTATAGTACGGCGCTTGAAGCGCTCATGGGTTATTTATTTATTGAAAAGCAGGACGAACGCTTAGAAGAGCTGATTAGTCAGGCGATTGAAATCGGAACGTCAGGGAGGAAGACAAATGAGTCAGCAACATGATTATGTGATTGGGAAAAATGCAGTGATTGAAACACTGAAGTCAGATCGGGAGTTATACAAGCTCTGGATGGCAGAAAACACTGTAAAAGGACAAGCCCAGCAGGTCATTGAACTCGCTAAAAAACAAAATATCACCATTCAGTATGTTCCGAGGAAAAAGCTTGATCAAATGGTAACAGGTCAGCACCAGGGAATCGTTGCACAAGTAGCAGCATATGAATATGCGGAATTGGACGATCTGTATCAAATCGCCGAAAAGCGGAATGAACAGCCGTTTTTTCTTATCTTAGATGAAATTGAAGACCCGCATAATTTAGGATCCATTATGCGTACAGCAGATGCTGTAGGTGCACACGGGATTGTCATTCCGAAAAGGAGAGCGGTCGGCTTAACGACAACCGTTGCCAAAGCATCTACTGGGGCGATTGAACATATTCCTGTTGCCAAGGTCACCAATCTTTCAAGAGCTCTTGATGAGATGAAAGAAAGAGGAATCTGGGTCGCGGGAACAGATGCGTCTGCCAAACAGGATTACAGACAATTTGATGGTACGATGCCGCTTGCTCTTGTGATTGGTAGTGAAGGAAAAGGGATTGGCCGATTGATCAAAGAAAAGTGTGATTTTCTGATTAAGCTGCCTATGGCCGGGAAGGTCACTTCGTTAAACGCATCAGTTGCCGCTAGTCTATTGATGTATGAAGTGTATCGAAAACGTTATCCGTTAGGAGAATAGAGATGGACATCCTCTTAGTCGATGGATACAACATGATAGGTGCATGGCCTCGGCTGCAGCACTTAAAGGAAAACAGCTTTGAAGAAGCCAGAGACGTGCTGATTCAAAATTTAGCAGAATATCAAGCATACACAGGGTATCGAGTCATTATCGTATTCGATGCCCATATGGTCAAAGGAATCGAAAAAAAGCGGATCAACCACCGAGTAGAGGTCATCTTTACGAGAGAGAATGAAACAGCTGATGAGCGGATTGAAAAGCTGGCCCAGGATTTGAATAATGTTCGGACGCAAATTCATGTGGCGACCTCAGACTTCACAGAACAATGGGCAATTTTTGGACAAGGAGCTCTTCGGAAGTCGGCTCGAGAGCTTTTGAGAGAGATTGAAGTAATCGAACGAAAGATAGAGACGAGAGTCAAAAAGATTACTTCTGATAAACCAGTATCCAAGATTGAATTGTCAGAAGATGTATTGAAAACGTTTGAAAAATGGCGGCGTGGGAATCTGGAATAGCTTGACGATATTTCAACCATTAATGTATAATATTTCTATCTAGGTGCGGTCGGGGGGATCGAAGTGAATCTAAACAACAGCAAGGATAAATCCATCAGAGAGCAATTTTGCCAGTTGGAAGATGAACAAGTCATTGAAAGGGTTCATGTCGGAGATAGTGATGCGCTAGATTACTTAATAACGAAATACCGCAATTTTGTACGTGCAAAAGCAAGATCTTATTTCTTGATTGGAGCGGATCGAGAGGACATTGTCCAAGAGGGGATGATCGGACTTTATAAGTCTATCCGCGATTTCAGAGAGGACAAGCTTACTTCATTTAAGGCTTTTGCAGAATTATGTATTACCCGCCAAATTATCACCGCAATTAAAACAGCTACTCGCCAAAAACATATCCCGTTAAATTCCTATGTATCATTAGACAAGCCAATATATGATGAAGAATCAGACAGAACATTGTTGGACGTCATTTCCGGTGCTAAAGCGCTTAACCCAGAAGATTTAATCATTAGCAAAGAAGAATTTGATGATATTGAAATGAAAATGGGGGAACTACTAAGTGAGCTGGAAAGAAAGGTACTTGTGCTTTACCTTGATGGCAGATCCTATCAAGAGATTTCTGAAGATTTAAACCGTCATGTGAAATCAATTGATAACGCACTCCAAAGAGTAAAGAGAAAATTAGAGAAATATTTAGAGCTTCGCGAGATTAGTCTCTAATCAAACCTATATTGACAGCTTTTTCGACACTGTGATAAGGTACTAAGGAAATGATGTCGAGAAAATAGGTGTAAATATGAGGAAAAAGATTACTCTAGCCTGTAAAGACTGCGGAAGCCGCAATTATACGACAATGAAAAGTGATGCTTCAGCAGCTGAAAGATTAGAAGTTAAGAAATATTGCAAGACTTGTAATTCACATAAAACACATTTAGAAACGAAGTAAGATTTGCGTTCTTTAATCTGTGGAGGTCTTTTACATGCGTATTATCAGTTTCTTAAAAAGTGTCGGGAAAGAAATGAAAAAGGTCAGCTGGCCAAAGAAAAACGAAATGATTCGCTACACAATCACGGTTATTTTAACAGTCGTATTCTTTGCAATCTTTTTCTCTTTTCTTGATATAGGAATCTCACAATTAATCGAATTAATTCATTAATACTTGAATAATGGTCTGCTGAACGTGCTATAATAGATCATAATATGACTTGCCAAAAAACCCGTTTTACGGGTTTTTTCAATTGCTTGAAAATATTTACCGGTACTCGAGATTCGTCAAATAGACATTACGAAATGTGGGGAGGGAAGGACTGAATAGTCCTGAACGAAATGGAAAAGAATTGGTATGTTGTGCATACGTACTCTGGCTATGAAAACAAAGTAAAAGCGAATTTGGAAAAGCGTGTTGAATCAATGGGCATGCAGGATAAAATCTTCCGCGTTGTCGTACCAGAAGAAGAAGAAACAGATATTAAAAATGGTAAGAAAAAAGTCGTCAAAAAGAAAGTATTCCCTGGCTATGTCCTAGTGGAAATCGTGATGACTGACGACTCTTGGTATGTTGTTCGTAATACACCAGGTGTCACAGGATTCGTTGGATCAGCTGGATCAGGCTCAAAGCCGACAGCGCTGCTGCCAGGCGAAGCCGAAACCATTCTGAAGAGAATGGGTCTTGAAGAACGCAAAACAGAAATCGACTTTGAATTGAAAGAAACAGTCAAGGTAATCGACGGACCATTTGCTAACTTCACAGGCTCTATCGAAGAGATTGATTACGATAAAAGCAAAGTCAAAGTATTCGTTAATATGTTTGGTAGAGAAACACCCGTGGAACTTGAGTTCACGCAGATCGATAAATTGTAATTCAAAAGAGCTTGAAATGAGTGTATAGAAGTGGTAATATAGCAAAGGTACGTCTTGAGTTCGCTCAAGATCGCTAGCTAGTTATTTCGTCATTCATATAAAGAATGAAGTTGTTGAGTGGGAGGGGGATTCCCCTATTACCACATCACGGACTTTAAGGAGGTGTGTCTCGTGGCTAAAAAAGTAGTTAAAGTTGTTAAATTGCAAATTCCTGCTGGAAAAGCTAACCCAGCTCCACCAGTTGGACCTGCACTAGGTCAAGCCGGTGTTAATATCATGGGATTCTGTAAGGAGTTTAATGCTCGTACAGCTGACCAAGCTGGTCTTATCATTCCTGTTGAAATTTCGGTTTTTGAAGACCGTTCATTTACATTTATTACTAAAACTCCACCTGCTGCAGTTTTACTTAAAAAAGCAGCTGGTATTGAGTCTGGTTCTGGTGAACCTAACCGTAATAAAGTGGCAACTGTTAAGCGTGATAAAGTACGCGAAATCGCGGAAACAAAAATGCCTGACTTAAACGCTGCTAGCGTTGAATCAGCTATGCGCATGGTTGAAGGTACTGCACGCAGTATGGGTATTGTCATCGAAGATTAATTTATTGTCTTGTTGGGTTGCGAGTTTGGTTTTGACAAGTTCGCAACCCTTATTCGTGGGAGGTTATTCCGCTAAAACCACATAAGGAGGATTTTTATAATGGCTAAAAAAGGTAAAAAGTATGTAGAAGCTGCTAAGCTGATCGAACGTACTAAAGCGTATGATGTAGCTGAAGCTGTTTCTCTTACAAAAAAAGCAAATACAGCGAAATTTGATGCGACTGTAGAAGTTGCTTTTCGTTTGGGCGTAGACCCTCGTAAAAACGATCAACAAATCCGCGGTGCAGTTGTACTTCCTAACGGAACTGGTAAAACTCAACGCGTTCTTGTGTTCGCTAAAGGCGAAAAAGCAAAAGAAGCAGAAGCTGCTGGAGCAGACTACGTTGGAGATTCTGATTACATCACTAAAATCCAACAAGGCTGGTTCGAATTCGATGTAATCGTTGCAACACCTGACATGATGGGTGAAGTTGGTAAGATCGGTCGTGTACTTGGACCAAAAGGTCTTATGCCAAACCCTAAAACAGGAACTGTTACATTCGAAGTAGAAAAAGCAATCAATGAAATCAAAGCTGGTAAAGTAGAATACCGCGTTGATAAAGCTGGTAACATCCACGCGCCAATCGGAAAGGTTTCTTTCGAGGACGAAAAGCTTGTTGAGAACTTTGCAACAATCTATGATACAATCCTTAAAGCAAAACCTGCAGCGGCTAAAGGTGTATACGTGAAAAACGTTTCTGTTACAACTACTATGGGCCCTGGCGTGAAAGTGGATCCATCTTCTTTCTCTGCAAAATAAATCTTGACTTATCACAATCGTTTTGATAATATCAAAATGTTGTAAAATAGAATATGTCCATTTATACCGTAGACAGCAGGGGCCTTATGGCTTAATTAACCCGCCGAGGTGTATATGTCACAGTCTTACGTTAACGTATGCTTGTATATACAGCCTCCATGTCTTAATGGAGGCTTTTTATATGGAGAACCGTTCGTTAGGAACGTGATGGCCTGATCGGTATAAGTGTTACACAAAGAATGTACAGGAGGTGTAACCATGAGCAATGCAATCGATACTAAAAAAGTTGTCGTTGATGAAATTACTTCTAAATTTAAAGACAGTATGTCTACTGTAATTGTAGATTACCGTGGTCTTTCAGTTTCTGAAGTGACTGAACTTCGTAAACAGCTTCGTGATGCTGGCGTAGAATTCAAAGTTTACAAAAATACTTTGACTCGCCGTGCAGTTGAACAAGTTGAACTAACGGGTTTAAACGATTTCTTAACAGGTCCAAACGCTATCGCATTCAGTAACGAAGATGTTATCGCACCTGCGAAAATCATCAACGAATTTGCGAAAAGCCACGAAGCTTTAGAAATCAAAGCTGGTGTCATCGAAGGAAACGTAGCGACTGTAGAAGAAGTGAAGGCTCTTGCGGAACTTCCGTCTCGCGAAGGCTTACTTTCTATGTTGCTTAGCGTTCTTCAAGCTCCAGTTCGTAACCTTGCTCTTGCTACTAAAGCAGTTGCAGAACAAAAAGAAGAACAAGGCGCTTAATGCGTACTTAACGTAAAAAACTTAAAATGGAGGAATTACAAATGGCTTTAAATATCGAAGAAATCATTGCTTCAGTTAAAGAAGCAACTGTACTTGAGTTAAACGACTTAGTAAAAGCAATCGAAGAAGAATTTGGCGTAACTGCTGCTGCTCCTGTAGCTGTAGCTGCAGCTGGTGGTGCCGCTGCTGAAGAGAAAACTGATTTTGATCTAGTACTTGCTGGTGCTGGAGACCAAAAAATCAAAGTTATCAAAGTGGTTCGTGAAATCACTGGTCTTGGCTTGAAAGAAGCTAAAGAACTTGTTGACAACACTCCAAAACCACTTAAAGAAGGTATTGCTAAAGAAGAAGCTGAAGAACTTAAAGCTAAGCTTGAAGAAGTTGGCGCTTCTGTAGAAGTTAAGTAATCTTCGCCTAATCTTTTGGGAAAGCTCGCTTTTACTGGCGGGCTTTTTCTTTTCTATTCTCCTGAAACGATTGAATCCAGAGGAGGTCCATTCATCATGAGTGACCACTATTATACGGAAAAGCCATCAGTGAAAAGCAATAAACAGACATGGGGCTTCACCTTGAGAAACCGTACCTTTACTTTTACAAGTGACAGTGGAGTGTTTTCTAAGAAAGAAGTCGACTTTGGTTCAAGGCTTTTAATTGAAGCTTTTGAAGAACCTGACGTGGATGGCGATGTCTTAGATGTCGGTTGCGGTTATGGACCGATTGGCTTATCGTTAGCAAACGAAATGACGAGCCGCACCATTCATATGATTGATGTGAACGAAAGAGCAGTCGAACTTTCAAAGGAAAACGCTAAACATAATCGCATTGATAATGTCCGCATCTATCAAAGTGATTTGTTCTCGAATGTTCATTCATCAGCTGCTTTTGCCTCTATACTGACCAATCCCCCAATACGGGCAGGGAAGAAAGTTGTACATGCGATCTTTGAAAAAAGTGCTGATCATTTATTGCCGGAAGGTGAGTTGTGGGTGGTTATTCAGAAAAAGCAGGGCGGACCATCTGCGATTGAAAAATTAGAACAGCTCTTTGGAGAAGTCGAGGTTGTATTGAAAAAAAAGGGCTACTATATTATCAAAGCTAAAAAAGTTTGACGCAGTTTCCTAGCTGTGTTAACATTATAAAATGCCAATGTGTATATTTTGCTTGATAGGCTTAAAAAACAACTATTTTGTATAAATTATGCATACTTGGGAAAACTAATAAAATCGGTATTTGTTTTTGGATGTGGTTTTCTTATTTTAGAAACCCTTTTTTCTTTTGTCTTGTAAAAGTATTTCTTTACTGACATTTGAAAGGCTGAAATACTTTTTACACATATAATACGCATGATTTGAGGGGTGAATCAGTTGACAGGTCAACTAGTTCAGTATGGACGACACCGCCAGCGCAGAAGCTACGCACGCATAAGCGAAGTGTTAGAATTACCAAATCTCATTGAAATTCAAACCTCTTCTTATCAGTGGTTTCTTGATGAGGGTCTTAGAGAGATGTTTCAAGATATATCCCCAATTGAGGATTTTACTGGTAACCTTTCTCTTGAATTCATTGATTACAGCCTAGGGGATCCTAAGTATCCTGTAGCAGAATCAAAAGAACGTGATGTAACTTACTCTGCTCCACTAAGAGTAAAAGTTCGTTTAATTAACAAAGAAACTGGAGAAGTAAAAGACCAAGATGTGTTCATGGGTGATTTCCCAATCATGACAGACACAGGTACTTTTATCATTAACGGTGCGGAACGTGTAATCGTTTCTCAGTTAGTGCGTTCTCCAAGTGTATATTTCAGTGGTAAAGTAGACAAAAACGGTAAAAAAGGTTTTACTGCGACTGTCATTCCAAACCGTGGCGCATGGTTAGAATACGAAACTGATGCGAAGGATGTAGTCTATGTACGCATCGATCGCACACGTAAGTTGCCGGTTACGGTTCTTTTGCGTGCTCTCGGCTTCAGCTCTGATCAAGAGATTCTTGACCTCATTGGCGAGAATGAATACTTACGCAACACGCTGGAAAAAGACAATACAGAGAATGCGGATAAAGCACTTCTCGAAATCTACGAGCGCCTCCGTCCTGGAGAGCCGCCAACTGTTGAAAATGCGAAAAGCCTGCTAGACTCTCGCTTCTTCGATCCGAAGAGATATGACCTAGCTAATGTTGGACGCTACAAGATTAATAAAAAGCTTCATATTAAAAATAGACTGTTCAATCAAAAATTGGCTGAAACGTTAGTTGACCCTGAAACAGGTGAAATTCTAGCAGAAAAAGGTCAAATTTTAGACAGAAGAGTTCTTGATAAAGTTCTTCCATACTTAGAAAACGGCATCGGATTTAGAAAGCTTTATCCAAATGGTGGCGTAGTAGAAGATGAAGTAGAACTTCAATCTATTAAGATTTATGCACCGTCTGATCAAGAAGGCGAGCAAGTGATCAACGTGATCGGGAATGCATACGTAGAGGAAGCTGTGAAAAACATCACGCCTTCTGACATCATTGCATCGATCAGTTACTTCTTCAACCTTCTTCATGGTGTAGGTGACACAGATGATATCGATCACCTTGGTAACCGTCGCCTGCGTTCTGTAGGTGAGCTTCTGCAAAACCAATTCCGTATTGGTTTAAGCAGAATGGAGCGTGTTGTTCGTGAAAGAATGTCGATCCAAGACACAAACACGATCACACCTCAGCAGCTGATCAACATCCGTCCTGTGATCGCTTCTATCAAAGAGTTCTTTGGTAGCTCTCAGCTTTCTCAGTTCATGGATCAAACAAACCCGCTTGCTGAATTGACGCACAAACGTCGTCTGTCGGCGCTTGGACCGGGTGGTTTGACACGTGAGCGTGCAGGAATGGAAGTTCGTGACGTTCACTACTCTCACTATGGCCGTATGTGTCCGATTGAAACACCAGAGGGTCCAAACATCGGTTTGATCAACTCTCTATCTTCATTTGCAAAAGTGAATCGCTTCGGCTTTATTGAAACACCTTACCGCCGGGTTGACCCTGAAACAGGTAAAGTGACACCGAGAATCGATTACTTAACTGCTGATGAAGAGGATAACTACGTTGTAGCACAAGCGAATGCTATATTAGGTGAAGATGGTTCGTTTATCGATGATAATATCATTGCTCGTTTCAGAGGGGAAAACACAGTTGTTCCTCGAAACCGCGTTGACTACATGGACGTTTCGCCAAAGCAGGTTGTTTCTGCAGCGACAGCATGTATCCCATTCTTAGAAAACGATGACTCTAACCGTGCTCTAATGGGAGCGAACATGCAACGTCAGGCTGTGCCTTTGATGCAGCCGGAATCACCGATTGTTGGTACAGGTATGGAGTATGTATCAGGGAAAGACTCTGGTGCTGCTGTTATCTGCCGCTACCCTGGTGTTGTAGAACGTGTTGAAGCGAAAAATATTTGGGTTCGCCGCTATGAAGACGTTGACGGACAACAAGTCAAAGGAAATCTAGACAAATACAGCTTGCTGAAATTTGTCCGATCTAACCAAGGGACTTGCTACAACCAGCGTCCAATCGTAAGTGTTGGAGATGAAGTCGTAAAAGGAGAAATCCTTGCAGACGGTCCTTCAATGGAAAAAGGTGAATTGGCTCTAGGACGTAACGTCATGGTCGGCTTCATGACTTGGGACGGTTATAACTACGAGGATGCGATCATCATGAGTGAGCGCCTTGTAAAAGATGACGTCTACACGTCTATTCATATTGAAGAATATGAATCAGAAGCTCGTGATACAAAGCTTGGACCGGAAGAAATCACTCGTGATATTCCAAACGTTGGGGAAGATGCTTTACGAAACCTTGACGAGCGCGGAATCATCCGTATTGGTGCAGAAGTAAAAGACGGAGACCTTCTTGTAGGGAAAGTAACGCCTAAAGGTGTAACAGAACTAACAGCTGAAGAACGTCTATTACATGCAATCTTCGGTGAAAAGGCTCGTGAAGTGCGTGATACGTCTCTACGTGTTCCACACGGCGGCGGCGGAATTATCCACGACGTCAAAGTCTTTAACCGTGAAGATGGAGATGAATTACCTCCAGGTGTAAACCAGTTAGTCCGCGTATACATCGTTCAGAAGCGTAAAATTTCTGAAGGTGACAAAATGGCCGGACGACATGGTAACAAAGGGGTTATCTCTAAAATCCTTCCAGAAGAAGATATGCCGTATCTTCCAGATGGAACACCGATTGATATCATGTTAAACCCTCTAGGGGTACCATCTCGTATGAACATCGGTCAGGTACTTGAGCTTCATATGGGTATGGCTGCACGTTACCTTGGCATCCACATTGCGTCACCAGTATTTGATGGTGCGCGCGAGGAAGATGTTTGGGAAACGCTTGAAGAAGCAGGTATGTCCCGTGATGCAAAAACAGTCCTTTATGACGGTCGAACTGGTGAACCATTCGATAACCGTGTATCAGTCGGAATCATGTACATGATCAAACTGGCTCACATGGTTGACGATAAACTTCACGCTCGTTCAACTGGACCATACTCACTTGTTACGCAGCAGCCACTTGGCGGTAAAGCCCAGTTTGGTGGTCAGCGTTTCGGAGAGATGGAAGTATGGGCGCTTGAAGCTTACGGTGCAGCATACACACTTCAAGAGATCTTAACAGTTAAATCGGATGACGTTGTAGGTCGTGTGAAAACATACGAGGCCATCGTCAAAGGGGATAACGTCCCTGAACCAGGTGTCCCTGAATCATTCAAAGTGTTAATTAAAGAACTTCAAAGTTTAGGTATGGATGTCAAAATCCTATCTGGCGATGAAGAAGAGATAGAAATGAGAGATTTAGAAGACGATGAGGAAACGAAGAAAGCAGACGGATTAGCGTTATCTAATGACGAAGATGCTGCAGACCTCGCACCTGTCGATCTTGAACGTGACGCAGTCACAAAAGAATGAAACGATTAGAGCAAGTGACTAGGGTATAACCCGAAGATTAAAAGGGAGGTAGGCCCCTTGCTAGATGTGAACAATTTTGAGTATATGAACATCGGTCTCGCATCACCTGATAAAATCCGTTCTTGGTCTTTTGGTGAAGTGAAAAAGCCTGAAACGATTAACTATCGTACACTGAAACCTGAAAAAGATGGTCTCTTTTGTGAACGTATCTTCGGACCGCAAAAAGACTGGGAATGTCATTGTGGAAAGTATAAACGCGTTCGTTATAAGGGTGTTGTATGTGACCGTTGTGGTGTAGAAGTAACACGGGCAAAAGTCCGTCGTGAGAGAATGGGGCATATCGAACTGGCTGCCCCAGTTTCCCACATTTGGTATTTCAAAGGTATCCCAAGCCGTATGGGTCTTGTTCTTGATATGTCACCACGTGCGTTAGAAGAAGTGATTTACTTCGCTTCTTACGTTGTAACAGATCCGGGCAACACACCGCTTGAGAAGAAACAACTTCTTTCTGAGAAGGAATTCCGTGCTTATTTAGATAAATACGGTAATACGTTCCAAGCAGCTATGGGTGCAGAAGCAATCAATAAACTTCTTCAAGATATCGATCTTGTAAAAGAAGTAGATACACTGAAAGAAGAGCTGAAAACTGCTCAAGGACAGCGTCGTACACGTGCGATTAAACGCCTTGAAGTGCTAGAAGCCTTCCGTAACTCAGGAAACAAACCATCATGGATGATTCTTGATGTACTTCCGGTTATTCCGCCAGAATTACGTCCAATGGTCCAGCTTGATGGTGGACGTTTTGCTACTTCTGACTTAAACGACCTTTATCGTCGTGTTATCAACCGTAACAATCGTCTGAAACGTTTATTAGATCTTGGTGCGCCAAGCATCATCGTTCAGAACGAGAAGCGTATGCTTCAAGAAGCTGTCGATGCCTTGATTGATAATGGACGTAGAGGCCGACCAGTAACAGGACCAGGAAATAGACCATTGAAATCTCTTTCTCATATGCTGAAAGGGAAACAAGGACGTTTCCGTCAAAACTTGCTCGGTAAACGTGTTGACTATTCTGGACGTTCCGTTATCGTCGTAGGACCTCATTTGAAAATGTATCAGTGTGGACTTCCGAAAGAAATGGCTCTTGAATTATTCAAACCATTCGTGATGAAGGAGCTTGTTGAAAAAGGTTTAGCTCACAACATCAAGAGTGCGAAGCGTAAAATTGAGCGCGTGCAGCCGGAAGTATGGGATGTTTTAGAATCAGTTATTCGTGAGCACCCAGTCTTACTAAACCGTGCACCGACTCTTCACAGACTTGGTATTCAAGCGTTTGAACCTACACTTGTGGAAGGACGCGCAATTCGTCTGCATCCACTTGTATGTACAGCCTACAACGCTGACTTTGACGGTGACCAAATGGCGGTTCACGTACCATTATCTGCTGAGGCTCAAGCTGAAGCTCGTATCTTAATGCTTGCTGCTCAAAACATTTTGAACCCGAAAGATGGAAAACCTGTTGTTACGCCATCTCAGGATATGGTGCTTGGTAACTACTACCTTACACTTGAGCGTAAAGGTGCTATCGGAGAAGGTATGGTCTTCAAAGATACTGACGAAGCCCTTCTAGCTTATCAAAATGGGTATGTGCATCTTCATACACGTGTAGCTGTTGCAGCTAGCTCGTTGAAGAATGTGACATTCACTGATGAACAGCGTTCTAAATTGTTGATTACAACAGTCGGAAAACTGATCTTTAACGAAATCTTACCGGAATCATTCCCTTACATGAATGAGCCGACAAAGAGCAATATTGAAGAAAAAACGCCTGACCGCTTCTTCCTTGAAAAAGGTGAGGATGTCAAAGCTGCGATCGAGAAACAAGAAATCAATGCGCCGTTCAAAAAAGGTATTTTAGGTAAAATCATTGCGGAAATCTTTAAGAGATTCCATATCACTGAGACATCTAAAATGCTTGACCGCATGAAAAATCTTGGTTTCAAATACTCTACTAAAGCGGGTATTACGGTTGGTGTGTCTGACATCGTCGTATTAGATGATAAGCAGAAGATCCTCGAAGAAGCACAAGCAAAAGTAGATAACGTCTTGAAGCAATTCAGACGTGGTTTGATTACTGAAGAAGAGCGTTACGAGAGAGTCATTTCGATCTGGAGTTCTTCTAAAGATGTCATCCAAGGTAAACTGATGAAGTCCCTTGATGAAGTCAACCCAATCTACATGATGAGTGACTCTGGAGCGCGTGGTAACGCATCTAACTTCACTCAGCTGGCTGGTATGCGTGGTCTGATGGCCAACCCGGCTGGACGTATCATTGAACTTCCGATTAAATCTAGTTTCCGTGAAGGTTTAACCGTATTGGAATACTTTATTTCCACTCACGGAGCGCGTAAAGGTCTTGCCGATACAGCCCTTAAAACAGCTGACTCAGGTTACCTTACGCGTCGTCTCGTCGATGTTGCACAGGATGTTATCATCCGTGAAACAGATTGCGGTACAGACCGTGGTATCTTGGCGAAGTCCATTAGAGAAGGAAATGAAATTATTGAGAAGCTTGAAGAACGTCTGATCGGACGTTTTGCAAGAAAACCAATTGTTCATCCTGAAACGGGCGAAGTCATTGTGGACGAAAACGAACTAATTGATGAAGATAAAGCACTTGAAGTAGTTGAAGCAGGAATTGAGGAAGTATGGATCCGTTCTGCATTTACATGTAACACGCCTCATGGTGTATGTAAACGATGCTACGGCCGTAACCTTGCAACTGGTACTGACGTTGAAGTCGGTGAAGCAGTTGGAATCATCGCTGCTCAATCAATCGGTGAGCCAGGAACACAGCTTACAATGCGTACGTTCCACACCGGTGGGGTAGCAGGAGACGATATCACACAAGGTTTACCTCGTATCCAAGAGCTATTTGAAGCGCGTAATCCGAAAGGGCAAGCGACCATTTCTGAAATTGATGGTGTCGTTGCTGAAATTAACGATGTTCGTGACAAGCAGCAGGAAATTGTGGTACAAGGCGACGTTGAAACTCGTTCTTACACAGCTCCTTACAATGCGCGTCTGAAAGTTGTTGAAGGTGACAAAGTCACTCGTGGTCAAGTACTGACAGAAGGTTCGATCGATCCGAAAGAACTTCTTAAAGTGACTGACATGACAGCTGTTCAAGAATATCTGCTTCATGAAGTACAAAAAGTATACCGTATGCAAGGGGTAGAAATCGGAGATAAGCACGTTGAGGTAATGGTTCGCCAAATGCTTCGTAAAGTGCGTGTCGCTGATGCAGGGGATACAGATGTATTACCAGGCACACTTCTTGATGTACATCAATTCACTGAAGCGAACAAAAAAGTACTATACGAAGGCAAACGTCCTGCAACAGGCCGTCCAGTTCTTCTTGGTATTACAAAAGCATCGCTTGAAACAGACTCATTCTTGTCTGCGGCATCCTTCCAAGAAACGACTCGTGTCCTAACAGATGCGGCGATCAAAGGAAAACGTGATGAACTGCTTGGCTTGAAAGAGAATGTTATCATCGGTAAACTTGTTCCAGCTGGAACAGGAATGCCAAACTACCGTAAAGTTAAGCCGGTTTCACAAGTGCAGCCGTCTGACGATATGGTTCCTGTAGAGTAATCTTTCTCGTGAGATTCCTATAAAATCATCAAAAAATGGTGAAGGATGTCAAGATAATCTGTCATATGATATTGACATCCTTCTGCCATGATGATAATATAACCAAGGTGCTCAAAATAAAACCTGTTACTTTGGAGGATATTCGATGTCTTATGATAAAGTATCACAGGCTCAATCCATTATTATTGGTACGAAGCAAACAGTAAAAGCTCTGAAACGAGATTCAGTAAAGGAAATCGTCGTAGCGAAAGATGCTGATCCTGCTTTAACAGCTAGTGTAATAAAACTAGCGCAAGAGAAGGGTGTAGACATTTTAGTGGTAGATTCCATGAAAAAGCTCGGCAAAGCCTGCGGAATTGAAGTTGGGGCAGCAGCTGTTGCCATTATGTTATAGCGTACTTGTTTTGTTTTTGCATGTGTAAATGCAAAAGCATTGTTTTTTGCCTTTTGATGAACCACCTGGGTATGTGGGTTATAAAAAAAGCAACGAAGGGAGGAATAACAACATGCCTACAATTAATCAGCTAATACGCAAAGGACGCGTGAGTAAAGTTGAAAACTCAAAGTCTCCTGCACTTAACAAAGGATACAACAGTTTCAAAAAAGAGCACACTAACGTAACATCTCCACAGAAGCGCGGGGTTTGTACTCGTGTCGGTACAATGACACCGAAAAAACCAAACTCAGCACTACGTAAATATGCTCGTGTACGTTTGTCTAACCTGATTGAGGTAACAGCTTACATTCCTGGTATCGGACATAATCTACAAGAGCACAGTGTAGTACTTATCCGTGGCGGACGTGTAAAAGACTTACCGGGTGTACGTTACCACATCGTTCGTGGTGCGCTTGATACTGCCGGAGTTGACGGTCGTATGCAAGGACGTTCTAAATACGGAACAAAACGCCCTAAACAAAGCAAATAATACAAACAAACATAAGGGTTTTTAGAAGTTGATATCAGATCAGTGGAGTCAGGCAACTGACAATGATATTGAGATGAGAGACAGATAGAAATCCTTTTAAATGAGAAGGGAGGCTATCAGATGCCACGTAAAGGTCCTGTAGCAAAAAGAGACGTATTGCCAGATCCAATTTACAATTCTAAACTTGTATCTCGTTTGATCAACAAAATGATGATCGACGGTAAAAGAGGAAAGTCACAAACAATTCTCTACAAGTCATTTGATATCATCAAAGAACGTACTGGTAATGAAGCGATGGAGGTTTTCGAACAAGCCTTGAAAAACATCATGCCAGTTCTTGAAGTTAAAGCACGTCGTGTAGGTGGAGCCAACTACCAAGTTCCTGTAGAAGTTCGCCCAGACCGTCGTACTACTTTAGGTCTTCGCTGGTTAGTAAACTACGCTCGTCTTCGTGGAGAAAAAACGATGGAAGAGCGTCTTGCTAACGAAATCCTTGACGCAGCTAACAACACTGGTGCTGCTGTTAAGAAACGTGAAGATACACACAAAATGGCAGAAGCGAACAAAGCATTCGCTCACTACCGCTGGTAGGATTTATACCAAACTAAAAAAACTATTCCCTAATAAGGAAGGAGAAATTACCCAATGGCAAGAGAGTTCTCCTTAGACAAAACTCGTAATATTGGTATCATGGCTCACATCGATGCCGGTAAAACGACAACGACTGAGCGTATCTTATACTACACTGGTCGTATCCATAAAATTGGCGAAACTCACGAAGGAGCTTCCCAAATGGACTGGATGGAGCAGGAGCAAGAACGTGGTATTACAATCACTTCTGCTGCTACTACAGCACAATGGAAAGGTTACCGTGTAAACATCATCGATACACCAGGACACGTAGATTTCACAGTTGAAGTTGAACGTTCTTTACGTGTACTTGATGGTGCGGTTACTGTTCTAGATGCACAATCAGGTGTAGAGCCACAAACTGAAACAGTTTGGCGCCAAGCAACAACTTACGGAGTACCTCGTATCGTATTCATTAACAAAATGGATAAAACAGGTGCGGACTTCCTTTACTCTGTAGGCACATTAAGAGATCGTCTTCAAGCGAACGCTCATGCAATTCAATTGCCGATCGGCGCTGAAGATCAATTCGAAGGAATCATCGACCTTGTAGAAAACGTAGCATACTTCTACGAAGATGACCTTGGAACTCGCTCTGATGCACAAGAAATCCCTGCTGAGTATAAAGACAAAGCTGAAGAGCTTCGCAACAGCCTAATTGAAGCTGTCGCTGAGCTTGACGAAGAGCTTATGGAAAAATACCTTGAGGGTGAAGAAATTACAATTCCTGAATTGAAAGCTGCAATCCGTAAAGGAACGTTGAATGTTGAATTCTATCCAGTTCTTGTTGGATCTGCTTTCAAAAACAAAGGTGTTCAGCTTGTACTTGACGCTGTGCTTGATTACCTTCCTGCACCAACTGATGTTGCTGCAATCAAAGGTACCTTGCCAGATTCAAATGAAGAGGTTGTACGTGAGTCTACTGATGACGCACCATTCGCAGCCCTTGCTTTTAAAGTAATGACTGACCCTTATGTTGGGAAACTAACTTTCTTCCGTGTATACTCTGGAACACTTGATTCTGGTTCTTACGTGAAGAACTCTTCTAAGAACAAGCGTGAGCGTGTTGGACGTATCCTTCAAATGCACGCAAACAGCCGTGAAGAAATTTCTACTGTATATGCAGGGGATATCGCAGCAGCTGTAGGTCTTAAAGATACATCAACTGGTGACACTCTTTGTGACGAGAAAAGTCTTGTTATCCTTGAGTCTATGGAATTCCCAGAGCCAGTTATCGATGTAGCAATCGAGCCTAAGTCTAAGGCTGACCAAGATAAAATGGGTATCGCTTTAGCTAAACTAGCTGAAGAGGATCCAACTTTCCGTACACAAACAAACACTGAAACTGGTCAAACGATCATCTCTGGTATGGGTGAGCTTCACCTTGATATCATTGTTGACCGTATGAAGCGTGAGTTCAAGGTTGAAGCTAACGTAGGAGCTCCTCAAGTTGCGTACCGTGAAACATTCCGTTCTGGTGCAAAAGTTGAAGGTAAATTCGTACGTCAGTCTGGTGGACGCGGTCAGTTCGGACACGTTTGGATCGAATTCGAACCAAACGAAGAAGGCGCAGGCTTCGAATTCCAAAATGCAATCGTCGGTGGGGTTGTTCCTCGTGAATACATTCCAGCTATTCAAGCAGGTCTTGAAGATTCACTTGAAAATGGTGTATTAGCTGGATTCCCATTAATCGACATCAAAGCAAAATTATTTGATGGATCTTACCACGATGTTGACTCTAACGAAATGGCGTTTAAAATTGCTGCATCTATGGCATTGAAAAATGCTGTCAGCAAATGTAACCCAGTTCTACTTGAGCCAATGATGAAAGTGGAAGTCGTTATCCCTGAAGAATACATGGGAGACATCATGGGTGATATCACATCTCGTCGTGGACGTGTAGAAGGTATGGAAGCTCGCGGTAACGCTCAAGTTGTTCGCGCAATGGTTCCACTTTCTGAAATGTTCGGATATGCAACTGCACTCCGTTCTAATACACAAGGACGCGGTACTTTCACTATGCACATGGATCACTACGAAGAAGTGCCTAAGAGCATCAGTGAAGAAATCATCAAAAAAAATAAAGGTGAATAATTGATTTTGCCTTTAAACTAAAGTATAACTACTATTGAAGATCAGAAAGTGAGAGGTAACTCTTCACTTTCTATCACTCTATACCAAATACAATGAACCTTTAAGGAGGATTTTTAGAATGGCTAAAGAAAAATTCGACCGTTCCAAATCGCATGCTAACATTGGTACAATTGGACACGTTGACCATGGTAAAACAACTCTAACTGCTGCTATCTCAACAGTTCTTCATAAGAAATCTGGTAAAGGTACGGCTATGGCTTATGACCAAATCGATGGTGCTCCAGAAGAGCGCGAGCGTGGAATCACAATCTCAACAGCACACGTTGAGTATGAAACTGAAACTCGTCACTATGCACACGTAGACTGCCCAGGACACGCTGACTATGTTAAAAACATGATCACTGGTGCTGCTCAAATGGACGGCGCGATCTTAGTAGTATCTGCTGCTGATGGTCCAATGCCACAAACACGTGAGCACATCCTACTTTCTCGTAACGTAGGTGTACCATACATCGTAGTATTCCTTAACAAATGTGACATGGTTGACGATGAAGAGTTACTTGAACTTGTTGAAATGGAAGTTCGTGACCTTCTTTCTGACTATGACTTCCCTGGTGACGATGTACCTGTTATCAAAGGTTCTGCTCTTAAAGCTCTTGAAGGTGATGCTGATTACGAAGCAAAAATCTTTGAACTTATGGATGCAGTTGATGAGTACATCCCAACTCCAGAGCGTGACACTGAGAAGCCATTCATGATGCCAGTTGAGGACGTATTCTCAATCACTGGTCGTGGAACAGTTGCTACTGGTCGTGTTGAGCGTGGACAAGTTAAAGTCGGTGACGAAGTTGAAATCATCGGTCTTCAAGAAGAAAACGGTAAAACAACTGTTACAGGTGTTGAAATGTTCCGTAAGCTTCTTGACTATGCTGAAGCTGGTGACAACATCGGTGCACTACTTCGTGGTGTATCTCGTGAAGATATCCAACGTGGTCAAGTACTTGCTAAACCAGGTACAATCACTCCACATAGCCGTTTCAAAGCTGAAGTTTATGTACTTTCTAAAGAAGAGGGTGGACGTCATACTCCATTCTTCGCTAACTACCGTCCGCAGTTCTACTTCCGTACAACTGACGTAACTGGTATCGTACATCTTCCAGAAGGTACTGAAATGGTAATGCCTGGCGATAACACTGAGATGGAAGTTGAACTTATCTCTACTATCGCTATCGAAGAAGGAACTCGTTTCTCTATCCGTGAGGGTGGACGTACTGTAGGTTCTGGCGTCGTTTCAACTATCATTAAGTAATAAAACATATAAAAGAGACTCCTTGCAAAAGGGTCTCTTTTTTTGCTTTTCCAGATCAGAACGGCTACTATAAGCTATAGAATCTAATTGGAACCGAGAGGATCACTGGAATGACGAAGATATATTTGAAGAAATGGTTAATCGGCGGGGTTGACCAATGGATTATGATCAAAGAAGATCACACAAATGAAGCGAAGCCTGTTCTTTTATTTTTACACGGTGGGCCCGGCTCCGCTCAAATCAGCTATATCGACTCGTTTCATGAGGAACTTAATCAAGATTTTACAGTAGTTCATTGGGATCAGCGAGGGGCAGGACTTTCCTATCAAAAGAATCTTCCCGATACTTCCATGACCATTCAGCAATTTATTGAAGATACGATTGAACTGACAGAGAAAGTCCTTTCATATCTAGGTCAATCAAAATTGTACATCGCAGGATATTCATGGGGATCATTAATCGCCATACAAGCAGTACATAAGCGTCCAGATCTATATCATGCTTATTATGGAATTAGTCAGGTAGTAGATGTATTAAAAGAAGATATTGTGTCGTACGAGCTCCTTTTGGAGAAATACCATCGGAATCGGTTGTTTACTTGGTGCCTGCGATTACTGACGCCTCCTCCGTGGAAACGAATATCAGCTCATGCTCTGTTCTCTCTCTATAAAGAGCTCGGAAGCGTAGGTCTCACACATAGGTGGAGGCCGCTTATTCAAATGCTGCGCGGATTTCTTTTTAGTAAGGAATATCAGCTGAAAGATAAGTGGAAATTCCTTAAAGGACAGAAGTTTAGTCAGGACATGCTATGGGATGAATTGATGAATGAGAGCATTGAATACCGAGTTTCTACTATATTAATACCTTGCTACTTTATCATTGGAGAATATGACATGATTACACCAGCTGCTGTATCAAAACCATATGTTGATCAATTAACAGCACCAATCAAAGAATGGTTCACCTTTAAAGAATCTGCACATTCCCCGCACCTAGAAGAACCAGAAAAATTCATCCGTACCATAAAAAAGACTGCTGTACATCATCTTCAGGGAAAGCTTGATTTATAGGCTGAACCCCTGTATAATATGAAAAGTGTGCAAATCATAAATTTATCCGATTTATTATTGCAACACGCAGGCCAATTTGGTACAATAGTGCATGTTGGTCTTTGACTGCGATGAAGTGAGAGGTTGCTGACACACCCGGCCGCTTTGCCATGGCAAGGTGATCAGGTTTTTCTCACGGAGAACTGTCTAACGTAAGTAGGCGAAAAGGAGGGAAAATAATGGCAAAACAAAAAATTCGTATTCGTTTAAAAGCATATGATCATAGAATTCTTGATCAATCTGCTGAGAAGATTGTTGAAACGGCTAAGCGTTCTGGTGCTAGTGTATCTGGTCCAATCCCGCTTCCAACTGAAAAATCAGTTTACACAATCCTTCGTGCGGTGCATAAGTACAAAGATTCTCGTGAGCAATTTGAGATGCGTACTCACAAACGTCTAATCGACATCGTGAATCCAACTCCGCAAACAGTTGATGCACTTATGCGTTTAGATTTACCATCTGGTGTAGATATCGAAATCAAACTTTAATTCAAATAGAAAACACATATTATAGGAGGTGTGACTAATGACCAAAGGAATCTTAGGTAGAAAAATTGGTATGACGCAAGTATTCGCAGAAAACGGTGATCTTATCCCTGTAACTGTTGTTGAGGCTGCTGCTAACGTTGTTCTTCAAAAGAAGACTGCTGACACGGATGGCTATGAAGCAATCCAAATCGGTTTTGACGACAAACGTGAAAAGCTTTCTAACAAACCAGAGAAGGGCCACGTTGCTAAAGCGGAAACTGCTCCTAAGCGCTTCGTAAAAGAATTACGCGGTGCGGAGTTAGATGCGTATGAAGTTGGTCAGGAAGTCAAAGTTGATATTTTCGCAAATGGAGATATCGTAGATGTAACAGGAACATCAAAAGGTAAAGGATTCCAAGGGGCTATCAAGCGCCACGGACAATCACGCGGACCAATGACTCACGGCTCACGTTACCACCGTCGTCCTGGTTCAATGGGACCTGTTGATCCAAACCGAGTATTCAAAGGTAAACTTCTTCCAGGTCGTATGGGCGGAGAGCAAATCACTGTCCAAAACCTTGAGATCGTTAAAGTTGATGCAGAACGCAATCTACTATTGATCAAAGGAAATGTACCAGGAGCTAAAAAATCTCTAGTAACTGTAAAGAGTGCAGTTAAATCTAAATAACTCTCTTAGGAAAGGAGGAAACAAGTCATGCCAAAAGTAGCATTATTTAACCAAAACGGTTCTACTAACGGTGAAATCGAATTAAACGCTTCTGTGTTTGGAATCGAGCCAAACGAAAGCGTAGTATTCGATGCTATTCTTATGCAAAGAGCTTCCTTACGTCAAGGAACTCATAAAGTAAAAACTCGTTCTGAAGTACGTGGCGGAGGTCGTAAGCCTTGGAGACAGAAGGGTACAGGTCGTGCTCGTCAAGGTTCTATTCGTTCACCACAATGGCGCGGAGGCGGTATCGTATTCGGTCCAACACCACGCAGTTATTCATATAAATTACCTAAAAAAGTTCGCCGCTTGGCTATCAAGTCAGTATTGTCTTCTAAAGTAATCGACAACAACATCATCGTTCTTGAAGATTTGACTCTTGATGCAGTGAAAACGAAAGAATTCGCAGGCATCCTTAAAGGATTATCTGTTGAGAAGAAAGCGTTGATCGTCACTGCGGATGCAAACGAAACAGTTGCTTTATCTGCTCGTAACATCCCTGGAGTAACAGTTGTTGAAGCTAACGGTATCAACGTTCTTGACGTTGTCAACCACGACAAACTTCTGATCACTAAAGCAGCGGTTGAAAAAGTAGAGGAGGGACTTGCATAATGAAAGATCCTCGTGATGTTCTAAAGCGCCCTATCATTACTGAACGTTCTGCTGATCTAATGACAGAGAAGAAGTACACGTTCGAAGTTGATGTCAGAGCTAACAAAACAGAAGTGAAAGACGCTGTTGAAGAAATCTTTGGAGTGAAAGTTGAGAAAGTCAACGTTCAAAACTACAAAGGAAAATCTAAACGCGTTGGACGCTACACTGGTATGACTAGCCGTCGCAGAAAAGCGATCGTGAAATTAACTGCTGACAGCAAAGAAATCGAAATTTTTGAAGCGTAAATCTTAAAAAGAAGGAGGGAAATTCAAAATGGCGATTAAAAAGTATAAACCAACCAGTAATGGTCGTCGTGGCATGACTACTTCAGATTTTGCTGAAATCACGACTGACAAACCAGAAAAATCGTTGCTTGCACCGCTTCACAGAAAAGGCGGACGTAACAACCAAGGTAGATTGACTGTTCGTCATCAAGGTGGCGGTCATAAACGTCAATACCGTATCATCGACTTTAAGCGTGATAAAGACGGTATACCTGGACGCGTTGCTACAATCGAGTATGATCCAAACCGTTCAGCGAACATCGCTCTTGTAAACTATGCAGATGGTGAGAAACGTTACATTCTTGCTCCGAAAGGAATCCAAGTTGGTACTGAAGTTACTTCTGGACCAGAAGCTGACATCAAACCAGGTAATGCTCTTCCACTTATCAACATCCCAGTTGGTACAGTTGTGCATAACATTGAATTAAAACCAGGTAAAGGTGGACAATTAGTTCGTTCTGCTGGTACTTCTGCTCAAGTTCTTGGTAAAGAAGGTAAATACGTTCTTGTACGTTTGAACTCAGGAGAAGTTCGCATGATTCTTTCTGCTTGCCGTGCGACTATCGGTCAAGTTGGAAACGAGCAACACGAATTAATTAACATCGGTAAAGCTGGACGTTCTCGCTGGAAAGGCGTACGCCCAACAGTTCGTGGTTCTGTAATGAACCCTAACGATCACCCACACGGTGGTGGTGAAGGACGCGCTCCAATCGGACGTAAATCACCAATGTCTCCATGGGGTAAACCGACTCTTGGATTCAAGACTCGTAAGAAAACCAACAAGTCTGATAAATTCATTGTACGTCGTCGTAAAAACAAGTAACGGGGTTGTCTACGGTTCATTTAGGACCGTAGTTCAATCACGAAGGGAGGTTCCACAATGGCTCGCAGCTTAAAAAAAGGACCATTTGTTGATGATCATTTGATGGCTAAAGTCGAGAAATTGAATGAAACTGACAAAAAGCAAGTCGTAAAAACTTGGTCTCGTCGTTCTACAATTTTCCCACAATTCATCGGTCACACAATCGCTGTCTATGACGGACGCAAACATGTACCTGTTTTCATTTCTGAAGATATGGTAGGTCACAAATTGGGCGAATTCGCACCAAGCCGTACTTACAAAGGTCATGCTAGTGACGATAAAAAAACAAGACGCTAATGAGAGGAGGCTTTTAAATGCAAGCTAAAGCTGTCGCAAGAACAGTCCGTATTGCTCCTCGTAAAGCACGTCTAGTAATGGACCTGATCCGAGGTAAGCAAGTAGGAGAAGCAGTTTCTATCTTAAACCTTACACCTAAGGCTGCTTCACCAATTATTGAAAAAGTATTAAAATCTGCTATCGCAAACGCTGAGCACAACTACGAGTTGGACGCTAACAGCCTAGTGATTACTCAAGCATTCGTTGACGAAGGTCCAACACTTAAGAGATTCCGTCCACGTGCTATGGGTCGTGCGAGCGCAATTAACAAACGTACTAGCCACATTACAATCGTTGTATCAGAAAAGAAGGAGGGATAATCCGTGGGTCAAAAGGTAAATCCAGTAGGTCTTCGTATTGGCGTCATTCGTGATTGGGAATCTAAATGGTTCGCAGGAAAAGATTACGCTGACTTCTTACATGAAGACTTGAAAATCCGTGAATTCATCAGCAAGCGTTTGTCTGACGCGTCTGTTTCTAAAGTAGAAATCGAACGTGCTGCAAACCGCGTAAATATCACAATCCACACGGCTAAACCAGGTATGGTAATTGGTAAAGGCGGATCTGAAGTTGAAGCACTTCGTAAAGCTCTTAACAGCCTAACTGGCAAACGTGTACACATCAACATTCTTGAAATCAAGAGAGCAGATCTTGATGCTCAGCTAGTTGCTGAAAACATCGCTCGTCAACTTGAAAATCGTATTTCATTCCGTCGTGCACAAAAACAAACAATCCAACGCACAATGCGTGCTGGAGCACAAGGAATCAAAACAATGGTTTCTGGTCGTCTTGGCGGTGCAGATATTGCTCGTTCTGAATATTACAGTGAAGGTACTGTTCCGTTGCACACACTTCGTGCTGACATCGACTATGCTACTGCTGAAGCTGACACTACTTATGGTAAGCTTGGCGTAAAAGTATGGATCTATCGTGGAGAAGTCCTTCCAACTAAGAAGAATACTGCGGAAGGAGGAAAATAATATGTTATTGCCAAAACGCGTGAAGTATCGCAGAGAACATCGTGGGAAAATGCGTGGTCGTGCAAAAGGTGGCACTGAAGTACATTTCGGTGAGTACGGTATCCAAGCTCTTGAAGCTTCTTGGATCACGAACCGTCAAATCGAAGCTGCTCGTATTGCTATGACTCGTTACATGAAACGTGGCGGTAAAGTTTGGATTAAAATTTTCCCTTCTAAGCCATACACAGCTAAACCTCTAGAAGTCCGCATGGGTTCCGGTAAAGGTGCTCCAGAAGGATGGGTAGCTGTAGTAAAACCGGGCAAAGTTTTATTTGAAATTTCTGGTGTGTCTGAAGAAGTTGCTCGTGAAGCTCTTCGTCTTGCATCTCACAAATTGCCAATTAAAACGAAGTTCGTAAAACGTGAAGAAATTGGTGGTGAATCAAATGAAAGCTAATGAAATTCGTGACCTTACCACTGCTGAAATTGAACAAAAAGTAAAGTCTCTTAAAGAAGAACTTTTCAATCTTCGTTTCCAATTAGCGACTGGGCAGCTTGAAAACACTGCTCGCATTCGTGAAGTGCGTAAATCAATCGCACGCATGAAAACTGTGATTCGTCAAAGAGAAATCGCTGCTAATAAATAATAATTAGAGGGGAGGCCCCGCAAACATGAGCGAACGTAACCAACGTAAAGTGTATCAAGGTCGTGTTGTTTCTGACAAAATGGATAAAACCATCACTGTTGTAGTTGAAACATACAAAAAGCATTCACTTTATGGCAAACGTGTAAGATACTCTAAGAAGTTCAAAGCACATGATGAAAACAACCAAGCAAAAATCGGAGACATCGTAAAGGTCATGGAAACTCGTCCTTTATCTGCGACTAAACGCTTTCGTCTAGTTGAAGTTGTCGAAGAAGCCGTTATTATCTAATAAAGTTCGGATTTCTTTTTCCGAAAGGAGGTAACATTAATGATTCAACAGGAGACTCGTTTAAAAGTAGCTGACAACTCTGGCGCACGCGAAGTACTAACGATTAAAGTTCTTGGTGGCTCTGGACGTAAGACGGCTAACATCGGTGATGTCATTGTTTGTACGGTTAAACAAGCAACACCAGGAGGCGTTGTCAAAAAAGGTGAAGTTGTGAAAGCAGTTATCGTTCGTACAAAGAGCGGAGCTCGCAGAAACGATGGATCTTACATCAGTTTCGATGAAAATGCATGTGTCATTATCCGTGACGACAAGAGCCCGCGTGGAACTCGTATCTTCGGACCAGTAGCACGTGAACTTCGTGAAAACAACTATATGAAAATTGTTTCTCTAGCACCAGAAGTACTTTAATGAATACAATCCGCGACTCAAGGAGGTGCGATTAAATGCATGTTAAAAAGGGCGATAAAGTAGTGGTTATCTCTGGTAAAGATAAAGGTAAACAAGGAGTCATCCTTGCTGCTTTCCCTAAGAATGACCGTGTTTTAGTAGAAGGTATTAACCTTGTGAAAAAACACTCTAAACCAACCCAAGCTAACCCTCAGGGCGGAATTTCTGAACAAGAAGCGCCGATCCACGTATCAAACGTAATGCCGCTTGATCCTAAAACGGGTGAAGTGACACGTGTTGGGTATAAAGTTGAGGACGGAAAGAAAGTCCGTGTAGCGAAAAAATCTGGGCAAGTTCTAGATAAATAGTAAATAAGGAAGGGAGGTCTTTCTCATGAACCGCCTTAAAGAAAAGTATGTAAAAGAAATTACACCTGCATTAGTTTCTAAGTTTGAATACAAATCAGTAATGCAAGTGCCAAAAATCGAAAAAATCGTGATCAACATGGGTGTTGGTGACGCTGTTCAAAACGCTAAAGCAATCGATACTGCTGTTGAAGAATTAACGTTTATCGCTGGTCAAAAACCTGTCGTTACTCGTGCGAAGAAGTCTATTGCTGGATTCCGTCTACGTGAAGGAATGCCAATCGGTGCGAAAGTAACACTTCGCGGAGAGCGCATGTACGATTTCCTTGATAAACTTATTTCTGTATCTTTACCACGTGTACGTGACTTCCGCGGGATTTCTAAGAAATCTTTCGACGGTCGTGGAAACTACACGCTTGGTATTAAAGAACAGTTAATCTTCCCAGAAATTGATTACGATAAAGTAACAAAAGTCCGCGGTATGGATATCGTTATCGTTACGACTGCCAATACGGACGAAGAAGCACGTGAGTTATTAACTCAAGTAGGTATGCCGTTCCAGAAATAATCAATGAAAGGGAGGCGAAATCGTGGCTAAAAAGTCTATGATTGCGAAACAACAACGCAAACAAAAGTTTAAAGTTCAAGAGTATACGCGCTGCGAACGTTGTGGACGTCCACATTCAGTAATTCGCAAGTTTAAACTTTGCCGTATTTGTTTCCGCGAACTTGCATATAAAGGACAAATTCCTGGCGTTAAAAAAGCCAGCTGGTAATCCCCATAAATGGGAAGGAGGTTATTAAATAATGGTTATGACAGATCCGATTGCAGATTTGCTGACTCGTATTCGCAATGCGAACATGGTACGTCATGAGAAGCTAGAAGTACCGGCTTCAAAAATCAAAAGAGAAATTGCTGAAATCTTAAAGCGTGAAGGTTTTATCCGTGACGTTGAATATGTTGAAGACAGCAAACAAGGAATTATCCGTATGTTCCTTAAATATGGCCAAAACAACGAGCGTGTTATCACTGGTCTAAAAAGAATCAGTAAACCTGGTTTACGTGTATATGCGAAATCAAATGAAGTACCACGTGTACTTAACGGACTTGGAATCGCAATTATTTCTACATCACAAGGTGTTTTATCGGACAAAGAAGCCCGTGCTAAACAAGCTGGTGGAGAAGTACTTGCTTACGTATGGTAAAAAAAGTTTAAGATGAATGGAGGTGCTTGGTATGTCTCGTATAGGTAAAAAACTAATCGAGATCCCTTCAGGAGTTACTGTGACAAACAACGATAACACAGTGACAGTAAAGGGACCAAAAGGTGAACTAACTCGTACATTTCACCCTGATATGGAAATTAAAATTGAGGACAGCGTCTTAACTGTAAGCCGTCCGTCTGATCATAAAGAACACCGTGCTTTACATGGTACAACACGTAGCTTAATTGCAAACATGGTTGAAGGTGTATCTAAAGGTTTCGAAAGAGGTTTAGAACTTATCGGTGTCGGTTACCGTGCAGCTAAATCTGGAAACAAACTTGTTCTTAACGTTGGATACTCTCATCCAGTTGAAATCGTTCCTGAGGCTGGAGTTGAAGTCGAAGTTCCATCTCAAACGAAAGTAGTCATTAAAGGTATCGATAAAGAGCGTGTGGGAGCTCTAGCTTCTAACATCCGCGCTGTCCGTTCTCCAGAGCCTTACAAAGGTAAAGGAATTCGTTACGAAGGTGAATTCGTTCGCCGTAAAGAAGGAAAAACTGGTAAGTAAGATCGCTTAATGTGAAGAAAGGAGTGACTCGGATGATTACGAAAACTAGCAAAAACGCTACTCGTCTTAAAAGACACGCTCGTGTTCGTGCGAAACTTTCAGGTACTGCTGAAAGACCTCGCCTTAACGTTTTCCGTTCTAACAAGAACATCTACGCTCAAGTAATTGATGATGTTAACGGTGTAACACTTGTAAGTGCTTCTACTCTTGATAAAGAGTTAAAGATCGAGAATAGTTCTGACGCTGCAGCTGCTACTAAAGTTGGCGAACTTGTTGCAAAACGTGCTGTTGAAAAAGGAATCTCTAACGTGGTATTTGACCGCGGAGGATACTTATATCATGGACGTGTAAAAGCTCTAGCTGAAGCTGCTCGTGAGGCTGGACTTAAATTTTAATAAAAGAAGGAGGGACACATCCGAATGAGTCGTATTGACCAAAGCAAATTAGAGTTAGAAGAACGCTTAGTTACGGTTAACCGCGTAGCGAAAGTTGTTAAAGGTGGACGTCGTTTCCGTTTTGCAGCTTTAGTTGTTGTCGGTGACAAAAACGGTCATGTAGGTTTCGGTACTGGTAAAGCACAAGAAGTACCAGAAGCGATCCGCAAAGCTGTTGAAGATGCGAAAAAGAATTTAATTGAAGTACCAATGGTTGGAACTACAATTCCACATGAAATCATCGGTCGATTCGGTGCAGGAAACGTTCTATTGAAGCCTGCTTCAGAAGGTACAGGAGTTATCGCTGGAGGCCCAGTGCGTGCGGTTCTTGAGCTTGCTGGTCTAGCTGATATCCTTTCTAAATCTCTAGGTTCTAATACACCGATCAACATGATCCGCGCAACACTTCAGGGTTTAAGTGAACTTAAACGTGCTGAAGACGTTGCGAAGCTTCGTGGAAAATCTGTAGAAGACCTGTTAGGATAAGGAGGGAACATTAATGGCAAATAAATTAGAAATTACCCTCAAACGCAGTGTAATCGGTCGCCCAGAAGATCAGCGTGTCACTGTTCGTACTCTTGGTCTTAAGAAAACAAACCAAACAGTCGTACATGAAGACAATGCAGCGATCCGCGGCATGATTAACAAGGTGTCTCATTTAGTTTCTGTTAAAGAACAATAAAACATTTTTAATCGATAAGGAGGTGCCCAAATGAAACTTCATGAATTGAAGCCTTCAGAAGGTTCACGTAAAGTACGCAACCGTGTTGGTCGTGGTATTGGATCAGGTAACGGTAAAACTTCTGGTAAAGGTCATAAAGGTCAAAACGCTCGTTCTGGCGGCGGTGTACGCCCTGGTTTCGAAGGTGGTCAAATGCCTTTATTCCAACGTCTTCCAAAACGTGGTTTTACAAACATCAACCGTAAAGATTACGCGGTTATCAACTTAGACAGATTAAACAGTTTTGACGAAGGAACGGAAGTAACTCCTGAACTTCTTCTAGAGACTGGTGCAATAAGCAAGTTAAAAGCAGGAGTAAAAATTCTTGGCAACGGTAAATTAGAAAAAAAATTAACTGTAAAAGCCAATAAATTCTCTGCTTCTGCGAAAGAAGCTATTGAAGCTGCTGGCGGTACAGCCGAGGTGATCTAACTTGTTTAAGACAATCTCCAATTTTATGCGCGTGAAAGATATACGGAATAAGATTATATTCACTCTTTTAATGTTAATCGTCTTTCGTATAGGTGCTTTCATCCCTGTGCCTAATGTGAACGCCGAAGTTCTCCAGGCACAGGATCAAATGAGTGTTTTCGGGATCCTCAACACGTTTGGGGGCGGGGCACTTTTCCAATTCTCCATTCTTGCAATGGGGATTATGCCGTATATCACTGCTTCGATCATCATTCAGCTCTTGCAGATGGATGTTGTTCCGAAGTTCACTGAGTGGTCAAAGCAAGGAGAGGTTGGCCGCCGAAAATTAGCACAATTCACAAGGTATTTTACAATTGTTCTAGGTTTTATCCAGGCGTTAGGAATGTCATATGGATTCAACAATATGGCAGGAGGCATGCTGATTGAAAACCCAGGTGTTTCAACGTACCTCTTAATTGCGGTCGTACTCACTGCGGGAACAGCATTTTTAATGTGGCTAGGAGAGCAGATTACTGCTCACGGTGTTGGTAACGGTATTTCGATTATTATCTTTGCCGGTATCATCGCAGGTATCCCTCAAACATTAAAACAAGTGTACGCTCAGCAATTTGTGGGTGGAGATGGACAGCTGTTCATGCAAATCCTGAAAATTGCCCTTATTGTTATTGCTATCCTTGTCATTGTTATCGGTGTTATTTACATTCAAATGGCAGTGAGAAAGATTGCGATTCAATATTCAAAAGGAACTGGCCGTGCACAAATGTCTGCTAGTCAAGCAACGCACCTTCCATTGAAAGTGAATCCAGCAGGGGTGATTCCAGTCATCTTTGCCGTTTCTTTCATTATTACTCCGCAGACGGTTGCATCGTTCTTCGGAACCAATAATGTGACAACTTGGATAACCAACAACTTTGACTATACTAAGCCAATCGGTATGACGATTTATGTAGCACTGATTGTTGCTTTCACATATTTTTATGCCTTTGTCCAAGTGAATCCTGAACAAATGGCTGAAAATCTGCAAAAGCAGGGTGGCTATATCCCGGGAGTTCGTCCAGGGAAAATGACTCAAGATAGAATTACGAGCATTTTGTACCGACTCACGTTTGTGGGCGCCATTTTCTTAGCCGTGATTTCAATACTTCCTATCTTTTTCATTCAATTCGCTGGATTACCTTCCGCTGCACAAATTGGCGGCACAAGTCTTCTCATTGTTGTAGGTGTTGCACTTGAAACAATGAAACAGCTTGAAAGCCAATTAGTGAAACGAAACTACCGTGGATTTATGAAATAAAACAGAGGGCTGGGCTTCTGCCCAACCTCTCTAAGTAAGGAAGGGGAAATCCGAAATGAACTTAGTCTTAATGGGGCTTCCGGGTGCTGGTAAAGGCACTCAGGCAGAACGAATTGTTGATGATTATGGGATCCCTCATATCTCAACAGGAGATATGTTCCGCGCTGCTATGAAAGAGGAGACACAACTTGGGCTCGAAGCAAAATCCTTTATCGATAAAGGAGAGCTTGTTCCTGATGAGGTCACAATCGGTATTGTTAGAGAAAGACTTGGCAAAAATGATTGTGAACAAGGTTTTCTTCTGGACGGATTTCCGCGAACAGTCGCTCAGGCTGAAGCTTTAGAAGAAATTCTAAAGGACCTTGGCAGAACGATTGATTATGTCATTAATATTAAAGTCGATAAAGATGCTTTGATGGAGCGTCTGACTGGCCGAAGAATTTGCAAAAATTGCGGAGCGACATATCATTTAGTATTCAATCCACCTGCGAAAGAAAATGTTTGCGATAAGTGTGGAGGCGAACTTTATCAACGTGCAGATGATAATGCAGAAACCGTTTCGACTAGACTTGAAGTAAACTTAAAGCAGACTGAACCTTTACTGAACTTCTATTCAGAAAAAGGATATCTTGCAAACATTGATGGTGCGAAGCACATTAACGATGTATATGCAGATATCAAGAACCTGCTTGGGGGATTAAATAAATGATTATCTGTAAAACTCCTCGCGAGCTTGAGATTATGAGAGAAGCTGGACGCATTGTCGCACTGACTCATGAAGAGCTGAAGAAACACATAAAACCAGGTATTTCGACAAAAGAATTGGATCAAATTGCCGAACGTTTTATTACAAAGCAGGGTGCAATCCCATCTTTTAAAGGGTATAATGGTTTTCGCGGGAGCATTTGCGTTTCGGTGAATGAAGAACTCGTTCACGGTATTCCTGGTAAACGGGTTTTACGTGATGGCGACATCATTAGTATCGATATTGGCGCAAAGTTAAATGGCTATCATGGTGACTCTGCTTGGACTTATCCAGTTGGGGTAATCAGTGATGAAGACCGCAAACTACTGGAAGTCACAGAGGAATCTCTATATAAAGGCTTACAGGAAGCAAAGCCAGGCGAACGTCTGTCGAACATTTCCCATGCCATACAAACGTATGTAGAAAACGAGAATTTCTCAGTTGTTAGAGAATATGTTGGACATGGGGTCGGACAGGATCTTCATGAGGACCCTCAAATTCCTCATTATGGTCCGCCCAACAAAGGCCCGCGGCTAAAACCTGGAATGGTGTTGGCCATCGAACCGATGGTGAACGCAGGCAGCCGATATGTGAAAACATTGGCTGATAACTGGACGGTTGTAACGGTTGATGGGAAAAAGTGTGCTCACTTTGAGCATACGATTGCGATTACAGATACAGGTTTTGATATACTGACTAAGATTTAGGTCTTCACTGAAGCCTTTCAGGCCCAAATCGGGCAGGTTGTCTGTATAGTCCAAAGGAAAGAACAAGATCAGTATACAGGTGTCATCGGCATGTTCGGTGGCTGCCATGTACTAATCGCAGACGGAGAAAAGCGTAAATTTCATTCTCCTAAGAAAAAATATCAATCATATAACCTTTTATGGTTGCGTATCTCCGGAAGTTCAGAACAGTATATTCAAAACAGGTCGGGTGATAGATGGACAATTGAGATGATCTCATTTGGACATTTGTCAGAGAGCAAGTTACTGATTTGAAGAAGGGAGAACACTTGAATGGCGAAAGACGATGTAATTGAAGTGGAAGGTACTGTAGCAGAAACTTTGCCAAATGCAATGTTCAAAGTTGAACTAGAGAATGGTCATACAGTTTTGGCTCATGTATCAGGAAAAATCCGTATGCACTTCATTCGCATTTTACCTGGAGACAAAGTTACGGTAGAATTATCTCCATATGACTTAACTCGTGGTAGAATTACGTACCGTTACAAATAAAGCAACTCCGGAAGAAGGAGGTTGGAAACACATGAAAGTGAGACCATCTGTTAAACCTATCTGTGAAAAATGTAAAGTGATTCGCAGAAAAGGAAAAGTAATGGTGATCTGTGAAAACCCAAAACATAAACAAAAACAAGGCTAATAACAAGGAGGTGCCCAAATCATGGCTCGTATTGCTGGTGTAGATATTCCACGTGATAAACGTGTTGTCATTTCTTTAACATATGTTTTTGGAATTGGTCGTACGACTGCGCAACAAGTCCTTAAAGAAGCAGGTGTTTCTGAAGACACTCGCGTTCGCGATCTAACTGAAGACGAACTTGGTAAAATCCGTGATATCATTGACAAACTTAAAGTAGAAGGTGACCTTCGTCGTGAAGTTTCACTTAACATTAAGCGTCTAATTGAAATCGGAAGCTACCGCGGAATCCGTCATCGTAGAGGACTTCCTGTTCGTGGACAAAACACAAAAAACAACGCGCGTACTCGTAAAGGTCCGCGTCGTACTGTAGCTAACAAGAAAAAATAAGTAAAGGAGGTAGTTAAAGAATGGCTGCTGCTCGTAAACAAAATACGCGTAAACGTCGCGTGAAAAAGAATATTGAAGCTGGAATCGCTCATATCCGTTCCACTTTCAACAACACGATTGTAACGATTACTGATGTTCATGGAAACGCAATTTCTTGGTCAAGTGCTGGTGCATTAGGATTCAGAGGTTCTCGTAAATCTACTCCTTTCGCTGCACAAATGGCTGCTGAAACTGCTGCTAAAGGTTCTATCGAACATGGTCTTAAAACACTTGAAGTAACTGTTAAAGGTCCTGGTTCTGGTCGTGAAGCTGCAATTCGTGCACTTCAAGCTGCAGGTCTTGAAGTTACTGCAATCAGAGACGTAACTCCAGTTCCTCATAACGGATGCCGTCCACCAAAACGTCGCCGCGTGTAATTTGTTTGTATAGATTTTGTGTCCCTGTCAATAATGGGTTATGATACAGTTATTTATGAGACGAATACACGACTCGTTGCCTGAGCACATACGGGACTAAACAATGAGGAATTTCGGATGGAATCTCATATGATTCTATTCGAGGTTTCGACGTTTTGAAGGAGGGTTTTATTAGATGATCGAAATTGAAAAACCAAAAATCGAAACGGTTGAAATCAGCGACGATGCCAAGTATGGCAAGTTTGTCGTAGAGCCACTTGAGCGTGGATATGGTACCACTTTAGGGAACTCCCTTCGTCGTATCCTTTTATCCTCACTTCCTGGTGCAGCTGTAACATCGATCCAGATAGATGGTGTCTTACACGAATTCTCAACGATCGAAGGCGTGGTTGAAGATGTTACAACGATTATCTTAAACATTAAAAAGCTTGCACTCAAAATCTACTCTGAAGAAGAGAAGACGCTTGAAATTGATGTACAAGATGAAGGTACTGTAACAGCTGCTGATATTACACACGACAGCGATATTGAAATCTTAAATCCAGATCTCCACATCGCAACTCTTGGCAAGAATGCGAGCTTCCGTGTTCGCTTAACTGCACAAAGAGGTCGCGGGTATAATCCTGCTGATGCAAACAAAAGAGACGATCAGCCAATCGGTGTTATTCCGATCGACTCAATCTATACACCTGTATCTCGTGTGACTTATCAAGTGGAGAACACCCGTGTTGGGCAAATCACAAACTATGATAAATTAACACTAGATGTATGGACTGATGGAAGCACAGGACCGAAAGAAGCGATCGCTCTAGGTTCTAAGATTTTAACTGAACACCTGAATATTTTCGTTGGGTTAACTGACGAAGCTCAGCATGCTGAAATCATGGTTGAGAAAGAAGAAGACCAAAAAGAAAAAGTGCTTGAAATGACAATTGAAGAGCTTGATCTTTCTGTTCGTTCTTACAACTGTTTGAAGCGTGCGGGTATTAACACTGTTCAAGAGCTTGCTAACAAGACAGAAGAGGATATGATGAAAGTTCGTAACCTTGGACGTAAATCTCTTGAAGAAGTGAAAGCGAAACTAGAAGAACTTGGACTGGGTCTTCGTAAAGACGATTGACTAGTTTCATTGTGAACTAGGATTTTCGTGTGTTTTTTATTCATACAGCATCTCTAACTAAGGAGGGGACATCACATGGCATACAGAAAGCTAGGACGCACTAGTGCACAACGTAAAGCAATGCTTCGTGACCTAACGACTGATTTGATCATCAACGAACGCATCGAAACAACTGAAACACGTGCGAAAGAACTTCGCTCTGTAGTTGAAAAAATGATCACTCTTGGCAAACGCGGAGATCTTCATGCTCGCCGTCAAGCTGCAGCTTACATTCGTAATGAAGTAGCTAATGCTGAAACAAACCAAGATGCACTTCAAAAATTATTCGCTGACGTTGCAACTCGCTACGAAGATCGCCAAGGTGGATACACTCGTATCATGAAGCTTGGACCTCGTCGCGGCGATGGCGCACCAATGGCTGTCATTGAATTAGTTTAATCACATAGCGTGTATCTAAGAAAGGGCGGGACAGTTCATAACTGGATCTATGCCCTTTTTTAGATACTACGGCTTTTTAGCAATAAGCAAAGAAGAGGTTGAGCTGAGAGGAGGTCCGGTAGAGATGGGGAAGACATTAGTTGACGTAAAGGACATTGTATTTCGTTATCACAAGGATGCGGACAAGCCCGCTTTAGATCAAGTGTCATTGCATGTGAATCAAAATGAATGGCTCGCCATTGTTGGTCATAACGGTTCAGGTAAATCCACACTTGCCCGTGTACTGAATGGGCTCATTTTACCGGATGCTGGAACGGTCAAGGTTGGAGAGATTGAGCTCAAAGAAGAGAGCGTTTGGGATATTCGCAAAAAGATCGGAATGGTCTTTCAAAACCCAGATAACCAATTCGTTGGCTCAACGGTTCGTGATGATGTGGCTTTTGGTTTAGAAAATAACGGGGTTGAGCGGGAATTGATGATAGAGCGTGTAGATTGGGCTGTCAAACAGGTCAATATGCAGGAGTTTCTTGATCAAGAGCCGCACCATCTATCAGGCGGGCAAAAGCAGAGAGTCGCCATTGCAGGTGTACTTGCCGCAAGCCCTGACATCATGATCTTGGATGAAGCAACATCGATGCTTGATCCGATTGGCCGTGAAGAAGTGTTAGAGACTGTGAGACTATTGAAGGAACAAGGAACGGTCACAGTCATTTCCATCACACATGATTTAGACGAGGCCGCTAAGGCAGACCGGGTCATTGTCATGAATGGCGGGAAAAAATTTGCTGAGGGAACCCCAGAGGAAGTATTTGAACTAGATGAACAGCTGGTTCAGATTGGACTTGATCTGCCATTCTCCTATCGGTTGAGCAAACAATTGAAGCAGCAAGGTGTGCCGCTTGCAAATGCCCATTTGACACAAGAAGGATTGGTGAAAGAGCTATGGACATTACGATCAAAGAACTAGAGCATCGTTATCAAATGAAAACGCCGTTTGAGCGTCTCGCTTTGTATGATGTCAATGCTTCCATCCAAGAGGGCAGTTATGTCGCTGTCATTGGTCATACAGGCTCTGGCAAGTCCACATTGCTGCAGCATTTAAATGGATTGCTCAAACCAACGAAGGGGAGCATTGCGCTTGGAGATACCGTCTTACAAGCCAATAAAAAGCAGAAGGATTTAAAGTCCCTCCGGAAAAAAGTAGGCATCGTGTTTCAGTTTCCTGAGCATCAGCTCTTTGAAGAAACGATCCTAAAGGATATCTGCTTTGGTCCGATGAATTTTGGCGTTCCTCAGGAGAAGGCAGAAGCGAAGGCAAAGGAAATGCTGAAGCTGGTTGGTCTTCATGAATCTCTATTATCTCGATCTCCCTTTGAACTAAGCGGCGGTCAAATGAGACGTGTGGCGATTGCAGGTGTTCTAGCGATGGAGCCAGAAGTGCTTGTGCTGGATGAACCGACTGCAGGGTTAGATCCACGCGGACGGAAGGAAATCATGGACATGTTCTATGAGCTTCATCAAAAGGCAAACCTTACCACGATTCTGGTTACACACAGTATGGAGGACGCCGCTCATTATGCGGATCAAATGATTGTGATGCATAAAGGAACAGTGAAGGCGACAGGTACGCCGAGAGAATTGTTTGCTAATCGTACAGACATGTCTTCGTTTGGTCTCGACCTCCCAGAAACGATTAAATTCCAGCAGACTGTAGAAGAAAAGCTGGGCATTACGTTTCCGAGGCCGCTTCTGACCATGGATGAAATGGCAGAAGCCTTAACAGCTCTTTATCAGGAGGACACGACATCATGATGGATAGTATGATTATCGGCAAATATGTGCCAGGTTCATCCTTTGTCCATCGTCTTGATCCAAGGACAAAGCTGTTATCAATTTTCTTTTTTGTCTTTATTGTCTTTTTTGCTAATAATTACATCACTTACGGGCTTTTAGGTGTCTTTACCCTCCTTGTGGTGATGGTTTCTCAGGTGCCGCTATACTTTATTCTCAAGGGAATGAAGCCGATCCTATGGATTGTCCTGTTTACCTTCATTCTGCATATATTCATGACAAAGGATGGCGCCTTGCTATTTCACTTTGGTTTTTTAAATATTTATGAAGAAGGTCTAAAGCAGGGGATTTTCATTTCACTCCGTTTTGTCTATCTCATCATGATGACGACACTTCTGACGTTAACCACAACGCCTATAGAAGTGACAGACGGTATGGAAAAATTGCTTCATGCATTCCGTAAAATCAAACTGCCTGTTCACGAGCTTGCTCTCATGATGTCCATCTCTCTTCGGTTTATTCCAACTTTACTAGAAGAGACGGACAAAATCATGAAGGCACAAATGGCAAGAGGTGTTGATTTTACAAGCGGACCTCTAAAGGACCGCATGAAAGCAATTGTTCCTTTGCTTGTTCCGCTTTTCGTCAGTGCGTTTAAGCGTGCAGAGGAACTGGCGACAGCAATGGAAGCGAGAGGCTACCGCGGTGGAGAAGGGCGGACGAAATACCGTCAGCTTGTCTGGGGCATGAAAGACACGTTCACGCTGCTCCTATTCATCCTGTTAACAGCACTCCTTGTGCTTCTGAGAAATTAGGTGATTCCTAGATGAAGGTCAAATGTACCGTCTCCTACGATGGGACACATTTTAAAGGCTATCAGGTGCAGCCTGGGCAGCGGACTGTTCAGACGGAGATCGAGTCGGCTCTTGCAAGAATGCACAAACAGGATGAACTGATTCCGATCGTGGCTTCTGGCCGCACGGACAGCGGTGTGCATGCGAAAGGGCAGGTCATCCATTTTGATACCCCGCTCTCGATCCCGATGGAGAGATGGCCTTTTGCCCTCAACAGTCTCCTGCCGGATGATATCCGGGTTCTAAAGGCTGAGGAAGTGGATGAGTCGTTTCATGCACGTTTTAGTGTCGTTTCGAAGGAGTACCGTTATAAGGTCTCAACGGAAACGCACCAAAATGTGTTCACGAGACAGTATGCCTGCCACTTTCCTTACCGGCTGGATGCAGGCAAAATGAGAGAAGCCGCTGGGCACCTCATTGGCACACATGATTTCACAAGCTTTTGTGCGGCCAATACAGAGGTTCAGGACAAGGTGAGGGAGATTTACACCCTTGAGTGGAAAAACGTCTCAGACGGGCTTGAAATGCGTGTGAGAGGAAATGGCTTTTTATACAACATGGTGCGAATTATCGCTGGAACGTTACTTGAAATCGGATCTGGTAAATTTCACCCTGAGGAGATAAAAGCCATGCTTGCCGCCCGAAATCGCGAAGCGGCAGGCAAGACTGCGCCTAGTCACGGACTGTATTTATGGGAAGTTTTCTATGACAACTAAACCAGGTGTAACATGTTCTTGACACAGGAAGCAGAAAGTTATAAGATATCATATGGTATGTATTTCAACCCCACAAATAAGCCCCGGAAGACTTATCTTGTGTTTTGAAATAGAACGTAGCATTTGATTCAAGGAAAAATCATTGATTTATTTAGGAGGGAAACTCATGCGTACAACACCAATGGCGAACGCAAGCACAATTGAGCGCAAATGGCTAGTTGTTGATGCGGCAGGCAAGACTCTAGGTCGTCTTTCTACTGAAGTAGCATCACTTTTGCGCGGTAAGCACAAACCAACTTATACACCACACGTTGATACAGGTGATCACGTCATCATCATCAATGCTGAGAAAATTGAATTAACAGGTAAGAAATTGACGGACAAAATTTACTACCGTCACACAATGCACCCAGGTGGTTTGAAACAAAGAACTGCTCTTGAGATGCGTACAAACTACCCTGAAAAAATGTTGGAGCTTGCTATCAAAGGTATGCTTCCAAAGGGTCCATTAGGCCGTCAAATGTTCAAAAAATTAAATGTGTACCGTGGTTCTGAGCATCCACATCAAGCACAACAACCTGAAGTTTACGAACTTCGCGGTTAATTATAAGGGAGGTTAACAATTTGGCACAGGTTCAATATTACGGTACAGGTCGTCGTAAAAGTTCTGTAGCGCGCGTTCGCTTAGTTCCAGGTGAAGGCCGTATCGTCGTTAATAATCGTGAAATTACTGAATACATTCCATTCGCTGCTTTAATCGAAGACGTGAAACAGCCTTTGAACATCACAGAAACAGCTAACAGCTACGATGTTCTTGTAACTGTTCACGGTGGTGGATTCTCTGGTCAAGCTGGAGCAATTCGTCACGGTATCTCTCGTGCTCTTCTAGAAGTAGATCCTGAGTACCGTACATCACTTAAACGTGCTGGACTTCTTACTCGTGACCCTCGTATGAAAGAGCGTAAGAAATACGGTCTTAAAGGCGCACGTAGAGCTCCTCAGTTCTCAAAACGTTAATCAATTTTATATTGTATGGACGTTTTACAAAGGTTTGTTACAGACAAACCATATATTAAAAGCATCAGCATCCTGCTGGTGCTTTTTTTGTGCTTTTTATTTAATAAATAATGACTGGTCACTTCCTTTTGGATACGTATAAAATATGAGTATAGAAAGTTTTCTGTTTAAAAGAAGATTATTTATGGAGGTTGTCCTATGAATCTAACGACAGAAAGGTGTCTCATTCGACCATTTACTGATGATGATTGGCAGGATGTTTATGCATATACATCTGATCCGGCAGTGATGAAGTATATTCCGGAAGATGTATTTTCTAAAGAAGATGCGGAGGAATTTATCAAAAATAATCGTCATGAAAATGCTAAGTATGTCGCTGTCCTATTAAAAGAAGATCATACATGCATTGGGCATCTCGCGTTTCATCCGTACTTTGGTGAGCACACATATGAAATTGGGTGGGTCTTCAATCCTGCATATCAAAACAAAGGCTATGCATCAGAAGCGGCTTATGCTGTACTAAATTATGGCTTTCACACAATGAATTTACATCGAATCATTGCCACTTGTCAGCCTGAAAATGTGCCATCGTGGAGAGTGATGGAGAAAATGGGGATGAGAAGAGAAGGATATTTTAAAAAGTGTATACCACAAGGAAACGAGTGGTGGGATGAGTTTTACTATGCCATTTTACAAGATGAATGGTTCATGAAGAAGACTTGATAAGTTTTCATGATATGAAGTAATTCGGCATTCCAAATATCCCTTCGCTTTCGCTATTGATATAATCAGGTCAAATAAGCAGAAGAGGGGCGCGGGCATGAGGATCTTTGATGCACATTTTCATATCATTGATTTTGATTTTCCCATTCAAGAAAACCAAGGATATACACCGTATAGTTATGTGGTGAATGATTATAGGAGAGAGACGGCTGATTTTGGGATTTTAGGTGGAGCAATCGTGTCAGGGTCATTTCAAGGCTTTGACCAAGGCTATTTGTTGAAGGTGCTGGATGAAATGGGGCCGTCTTTTTGCGGTGTGACTCAATTACCTTTTACAGCAACTGATGATGAGATTGTTCATTTGGATCAACATGGGGTAAAAGCTTTACGTTTTAACGTGAAGCGGGGTGGTTCGGAGAATATTTCGAAGCTCGATTATTTTGCGAGAAGGGTGTATGAGCTGGCGGGATGGCATAGTGAGATTTACATAGACGCTAAGCATCTCCCTGACATCTCATCAACACTTGAAAAGCTGCCGGCCGTTTCAATTGATCATTTAGGCTTATCGGAAGAAGGCTTGCCGCATTTGCTAAAGCTGGTTGAAAAAGGGGTTCGTGTGAAAGCAACAGGTTTTGGACGTGTCGATTTAAACGTTGAACATGCATTGACTTCTATCTATCAAACGAACCCTGATGCACTGATGTTTGGTACAGACCTTCCATCCACAAGGGCAAAGCGTCCATTTGAATACGGTGATGTTGAGTTGATTCAACAGCTTTTTGATGAAAAAGCTGCTGATCACATCTTATATAAGAACGCACATCATTGGTATGTTGGTCAATAAGTTCCACTTCATTTCAAAGGAGGTGTGTTCATTGGATTTAAGCCAACTGACGTTCAGAGAAGCCACTCTGAAAGATCTCGACAAGATCGTCTTCATGCTCGCTGATGATATGTTAGGTCAAAAAAGAGAGCGCTACACTCAACCATTATTAGAAAGCTATATCAAAGCCTTTCACTCAATAGATGCTGATCCAAATATTGAACTCATGGTTGCGTGTGATCAGGAAGAAGCTGTAGGTGTTCTCCAATTGACCATGACGCCATTTCTTACACATCAAGGAGGATGGAGAGCATCAATAGAAGGAGTTCGTACGGCTTCTACTCATAGAGGAAAAGGAGTCGGCAAGCTGCTCATAAAATGGGCCATTCAACGCGCCAGCGACAGTGGATGTCATATGGTTCAGCTAACAACAGACAAACAGAGGCCAGATGCACACCGTTTTTATGAAAAATTAGGATTTGAAGCTACGCATGATGGGATGAAACTGCATCTGCCCCATCAATAAGAACATCAAGAAGTGGAGGGATTCACGAACCTCTGCTTTTTTGCGCCTTTATTTGAAATATTTGTTATATTGAATATGTAAATCTTCTGTTATTTGGAAAGGAGAAACATTGAAGACGGAAAAAGATCAATATATTTGGTATAAAGGCGGATCGACTTTGTTTGTTTTCACAGCTGCTTTATATCGAAAAACGGAAACATCATCCATATCCATTTCTCTATTTATCAATGATCCGAAAGCGAATCATTCTCACTGGGTTGGGGAAGTATTCAATGAATTTATGCTTACTGCAGCAGTAGATCAAAACTTTCGACAACGATTGGTGCAGGCTTTGACTACATAGTTACCAAAAAAACAGAGGGCAGCACCCCTCTGTTTTTATTATTTCTTCATGGGAAACGTTTTGTATACTTCTTGACGTTTCTCTTTTGACTTCACAACTCCATCTACAATCTCCTTTTGCCAAAGAACTGCATCATCTTTGTGCTCTTTAAAAGAGTGAGGCAGCTTCTTTTCTAGCAGTTGTCTTTTAAACGTGACGGATGGCTCGTCTTTAGAGCTCATGTATCTCCATTTCCATTTACTGAACTGCATGTTTTGTTCAAACCAACGAACAATACAAAGAAAAAAGGAGTTCAGTCCATGGCAGAAGTGCTTTCATTTTATCAACTGAAAACAAAACGAGATGTCACGCTTGAAAAGAAGCTTTTGCGTACATTGTCTCTTCAACAAGTGACGGTCGCTTCCGAGAAATTCACAAAGAAGCTGTTTCCATTTGCAGATGATCCAGCGGGTATTATGAGTGATGGCTGCATCGATTTCGCCATTGAAGCTTTTTTAGCTGGCGGGAGATACGGTGAGTCGAGTAAATACGGCGAATCGTTCGACGATATCAAGAAGCGGTCCTCCCAGGAGGAAGCTGAGCTGATTGAAGAGCTGGCAGGGTGTTTGCAATCGTGGGGAAATATGTTCCGAATGGAGCGGGAGATGTCATGTTTTTATCCATTTGCGAGGGATTTTTTAAGCATGTGGTGGCAGGAAGGCTTTCGAGAATCAGAAAAAAGGCATAAGCTTCGGCTGCACTAAGCATATTTCCAGCCCTTGTCCCATATCTATAAAATAATGGTGTATGGGAGGGACAGGGATGAAAAGAAAGCTGAAATGGACAGGGTTTTTAATCGGGTTTATCGTCCTCTTATTCTTATTCAGGTTTCAGTTTCTAAATGATGATTCGTGGAAATCGTGGAATTTGCCTCTAAGCGGGAAGATCATCTATCTAGATCCGGGTCATGGCGGTCCAGATGGCGGGGCTGTAGGAGGAGAGCTGCTTGAAAAAGAGATTGCACTGGATGTATCCATGAAGATACGTGACTATTTACAGGAGCAGGGTGCCCTTGTTCTTATGACCCGCGAGGATGATTCTGATTTATCATCAAAGAATACAAAGGGATATGCCCGGAAGAAAGCGGAGGATTTGAGGAACCGCGTAAAAGTCATTAATGAGTCTGAAGCGGATTTCTACTTAAGTATTCATTTAAATGCGATCCCATCGAACAAATGGAGCGGAGCGCAGACGTTTTTTTACGGAAAATATGAAGAGAATGAAAAGGCAGCGAAGTTCATCCAAGATGAATTACGCAGGAATCTTGAAAACACAGATCGAAAGGCGAAACGGATCAATGGCATTTATTTAATGCAAAATGTCACAAAGCCAGGAGCCCTTGTGGAAATTGGCTTTCTCTCCAACCCGAAAGAGGCAGGTCAGCTGGCAACACCTAAATATCAAGATCAAATTGCTGCCTCCATTTATAAAGGCATTCTCAGATATTTAACAGAGCAAAAAGAGCCGCCTGAATAAGGGGCTTTTTCCTTTTGATCGCAGGCAAACAGGACAGACATTGTAAGGATATGTATGATATACTTGGATTGTAAACGAATTCAATAAAGGGTGAGGTTCTGCTATGATCGGACAAGACGATGTGAGAAAATTAATTGGGAAGATGGACGAACCTTTCCTTCATATACCGCTTGGTGAGCTGGATGCCATCAAGGAAATCAGCCTAAAGCCTGAAAAAGAGCATGTGAGCTTAAAGGTGGCCATTGCCAAAACGGGTACTGCTGAGCAGATGAAGCTGCAGCAAGACATCGTACAAGCCTTGAAATCAGCTGGCGCTAACACAGTAGGGCTACGTTTTGAAGAATTGCCTCAGGAAACACTTGAAAGGTTTATGCCTTCACAAGATGAGGAAGAAAATTTGCTCAACTCTAAAAATCCGCCTGAGTTCTTAGCGATTGCGAGTGGAAAGGGCGGCGTTGGTAAATCCACCGTGTCTGTTAACCTTGCTGTAGCACTGGCTCGTCTAGGGAAAAAAGTCGGACTGATTGATGCAGATATTTATGGCTTTAGTGTACCGGATATGATGGGAATCACCGTCAGACCAACTGTTAAAGGGGAAAAAATTATTCCTGTGGAACGCTTTGGTGTCAAAGTGATTTCAATGGGCTTTTTTGTTGAAGAAAATGCACCGGTCATTTGGAGAGGACCGATGCTTGGTAAAATGCTGAATAACTTCTTCCACGAAGTCGAGTGGGGAGAATTAGATTACTTACTATTAGACCTTCCGCCTGGAACGGGAGATGTGGCGCTTGATATTCATACAATGCTTCCAAGCTGTAAAGAAATCATTGTCACAACACCGCATCCAACAGCTGCTTTCGTTGCTGCTAGAGCGGGCGCAATGGCACTGCAAACAGATCACGAGGTGCTGGGTGTCGTTGAGAATATGAGCTATTATGAAAGCAAAAAAACAGGTGATAAAGAATATGTCTTTGGAAAAGGAGGCGGGGATAAGCTGGCGGAAGAGCTGCGAGTATCGGTCCTTGGTCAAATTCCTCTAAGGCAGCCTGATTGGAATGAAGATGATTTTGCTCCATCCGTCTATGATGCGAGCCATCCAACAGGAGAAGTGTATCAACACATTGCGAATAAAGTCATTGAACAATTAGCAGTAAAAGCATAATGAAAGCCCGAGTGGAACTACATCCACTCGGGTGATGTTTAACTGCCGCTTTCTTCGCTGCCTTTTGAACCAGTATCACTGCTGCTTTCAGATGCTGCTTTTTTGAGCTCATCTTCGAATTTCTTCTTATAAAGAGGACTGCTTAATGTTTCTGTAATGACTTTTTCTAAGTGCTTTCTGAACTCTTTGCTTTTCACCAGTTCACCGTATTTCTTTTCCATTTCGGGATCCTTGAGAATATCCATCATCAATTGCTGATAGTCAGGGTCCTTCATTAACTGTTTTAACATCTTTTCATGCTGTTGCTGCATGGATTTAGCGAAAGTCTCGGCAAATTTAGAATCCTCAAAGACCTTCTTCCAGAACTCTTTGCCTTTATCAGAAGTCAGTGTTTTCTCTATCGTTTTTTTCACAGTTTGTTCATCCATTACCAAAGCTTCATTCATTGCCTCGTCATTTAATAACTGTTGAATGGCCTTTTTACCGTCATCTGTCTTCAATATATCGACGACCATTTTCTTTGTTTCGTCATAGTCCATATTAGATGAGGATTGGGTTTTGGGAGCACAAGCTGTTAGAGATAAAAGAAGAAAACAGCTCATTATACGCAAGATGCCTTTTGACATACTGTGGCTCCTTTCGTTACATGTCTTACTTTTAATATGAATGTTTCACGTAAATTTATACATAACAAAAATAGGGGTTGGATCAATTCAATGAAAAGTCGGGATTTAGTTCGTTTTTTCTTCTCTGTGCTAGCTGTTGGAGCGGTCATTACAAGCGTAGTAGGCTTTGCGCTGGAGTGGGGGAAATATCAGAAGCTTTTTATATCGTTTGAAATTCTAGAGATCGCATCTGTATTGTTTTGGTTCATTGGTGTGGGGATGATTTTTAGTGTCATTAGCCAGATGGGGTTTGTTGTCTTTTTGACGGTGCACCGGTTTGCGCTAGAGATATTCCGGTCTCATTCTTTATGGAATACCATTCAATTGTTTCTAGTGATCTTTGTGCTGTTTGATTTAGCTTACTTGCGGTTTTTGTTTTTCGGGGAGAATGAATCATTTCTTCCATACCTATGGCTGCCCGTCTTTATCGGTGTGTTCGCATTGATCGTGGCTTACTTTAAACAGCAGCAGTCCTCTAAGAAAACATTTGTTTCCGCAATGTTTCTCATGGTCGTCATCACGTCGTTAGAATGGTTCCCGGCGCTCAGAGTCAATGAAGAGGACTGGCTGTATTTGATGCTATTTCCGCTATTAGGCTGTAATGCGTTTCAGTTATTAGCTATGCCGCGTTTTTCAAAGGCGAAAGCTACTTAACTTCCGATGACTTTGTTTTGGTATTGGAGATCAGTTCGCCAACCGTCACATTTTTTAAATTCTTTTCTTTGATTTGTTTCAAAATAGCTGGTAAGGCTTGAGCGGTTTGGGTTGCTGAATCTGAGGCGTGCAGAAGAACAATGTCTCCGCTTTTCATTCGATCATTTACATTCTGAACAATCTGGTCGACGCCCGGATTCAGCCAATCCTGTGAATTGACGCTGTAATGGACAACTGTATAACCGTACTGTGTGGCAATTTTCAATGCTTTTTCGTTAAATTGCCCAGTTGGCGGTCTTAATAGTTGAATGTCATCTAGTCCAAGCTTTTGAAATGAATTTTGTGCCCGGACAAGATCTCGCTTGATTTCACTGTCTTCAAGCTGGCTATAATTTTTATAAGCATAGCCAAGGCTGCCGATTTGGTGACCGTCCTCTCTAATTTGTTTGACGATATCAGGATGACGCTCGGCCCAAGAAGCAGACAGAAAGAAAGTAGCGTTCTTTATATCGTACTCTCGAAGGACATTTAAAATAGGGACTGCCTTCTCATCTCCCCAGCCAATATTAAAAGTGAGGGAGACATGTTTTGAGGAAGTCTCGCCTTTATAAATGGCTCGGGGTCCGTGTTCTGTTTTAAATACCGACAGCGGCGGTGCCTTTTGTACATAAAAAAAGGTTGCAGCTGCAAGGGCTGCTACAAGAATAATGACAATTTGCTTCAGCCGTTTAATAGGCAACACATATAGTCGACTCAATTCAAACACTCCTGCCTTGTCCAAGATTGTTACTTGATTGTATGCAGGACAAGGGTTTGAGATGCACAATAAAACTATTTTAAAAAAAGTTTTGAAAAGGCGTTGACCGATAGAATATTTTCGTGATATATTATTAATCGTCGCTGACACACAGTGACAAACACAAAACGCTTCGGGAAATAAACTTGAAAAAAGTTGTTGACATAAGATGAAGTGAAATGTTATATTATTAAAGCCGCTAAGAACGGCGAAGATGATCTTTGAAAACTAAACAAGACAAAACGTACCTGTTAATTCGAGTTTTTATAAAAAAATCCTATGAAACATCATAGGTAGTCAGTCAAACTGGCGAAAAACAAAACTTCGGTTTTGTACTTTTTCGGAGAGTTTGATCCTGGCTCAGGACGAACGCTGGCGGCGTGCCTAATACATGCAAGTCGAGCGGACAGAAGGGAGCTTGCTCCCGGATGTTAGCGGCGGACGGGTGAGTAACACGTGGGTAACCTGCCTGTAAGACTGGGATAACTCCGGGAAACCGGAGCTAATACCGGATAGTTCCTTGAACCGCATGGTTCAAGGATGAAAGACGGTTTCGGCTGTCACTTACAGATGGACCCGCGGCGCATTAGCTAGTTGGTGGGGTAATGGCTCACCAAGGCGACGATGCGTAGCCGACCTGAGAGGGTGATCGGCCACACTGGGACTGAGACACGGCCCAGACTCCTACGGGAGGCAGCAGTAGGGAATCTTCCGCAATGGACGAAAGTCTGACGGAGCAACGCCGCGTGAGTGATGAAGGTTTTCGGATCGTAAAGCTCTGTTGTTAGGGAAGAACAAGTGCGAGAGTAACTGCTCGCACCTTGACGGTACCTAACCAGAAAGCCACGGCTAACTACGTGCCAGCAGCCGCGGTAATACGTAGGTGGCAAGCGTTGTCCGGAATTATTGGGCGTAAAGGGCTCGCAGGCGGTTTCTTAAGTCTGATGTGAAAGCCCCCGGCTCAACCGGGGAGGGTCATTGGAAACTGGGAAACTTGAGTGCAGAAGAGGAGAGTGGAATTCCACGTGTAGCGGTGAAATGCGTAGAGATGTGGAGGAACACCAGTGGCGAAGGCGACTCTCTGGTCTGTAACTGACGCTGAGGAGCGAAAGCGTGGGGAGCGAACAGGATTAGATACCCTGGTAGTCCACGCCGTAAACGATGAGTGCTAAGTGTTAGGGGGTTTCCGCCCCTTAGTGCTGCAGCTAACGCATTAAGCACTCCGCCTGGGGAGTACGGTCGCAAGACTGAAACTCAAAGGAATTGACGGGGGCCCGCACAAGCGGTGGAGCATGTGGTTTAATTCGAAGCAACGCGAAGAACCTTACCAGGTCTTGACATCCTCTGACAACCCTAGAGATAGGGCTTTCCCTTCGGGGACAGAGTGACAGGTGGTGCATGGTTGTCGTCAGCTCGTGTCGTGAGATGTTGGGTTAAGTCCCGCAACGAGCGCAACCCTTGATCTTAGTTGCCAGCATTTAGTTGGGCACTCTAAGGTGACTGCCGGTGACAAACCGGAGGAAGGTGGGGATGACGTCAAATCATCATGCCCCTTATGACCTGGGCTACACACGTGCTACAATGGACAGAACAAAGGGCTGCGAGACCGCAAGGTTTAGCCAATCCCATAAATCTGTTCTCAGTTCGGATCGCAGTCTGCAACTCGACTGCGTGAAGCTGGAATCGCTAGTAATCGCGGATCAGCATGCCGCGGTGAATACGTTCCCGGGCCTTGTACACACCGCCCGTCACACCACGAGAGTTTGCAACACCCGAAGTCGGTGAGGTAACCTTTATGGAGCCAGCCGCCGAAGGTGGGGCAGATGATTGGGGTGAAGTCGTAACAAGGTAGCCGTATCGGAAGGTGCGGCTGGATCACCTCCTTTCTAAGGATATATGGAGCAGCGTACGTTTTCGTCTTGTTTAGTTTTGAAGGATCATTCCTTCAAAACATGTCTCTAGCGAGACAGGATTGTTCTTTGAAAACTAGATAACAATAAGTAATACATTCACATTGAATGCAATGCAAAGTTCATCACACATAGTGATTCTTTCTAAAGTAAGAAATGGTTAAGTTAGAAAGGGCGCACGGTGGATGCCTTGGCACTAGGAGCCGATGAAGGACGGGACGAACACCGATATGCTTCGGGGAGCTGTAAGCAAGCTTTGATCCGGAGATTTCCGAATGGGGAAACCCACTGCTCGTAATGGAGTAGTATCCATACTTGAATACATAGAGTATGAGAAGGCATACCCGGGGAACTGAAACATCTAAGTACCCGGAGGAAGAGAAAGCAAATGCGATTCCCTGAGTAGCGGCGAGCGAAACGGGAACAGCCCAAACCAAGAGGCTTGCCTCTTGGGGTTGTAGGACACTCTATACGGAGTTACAAAGGAACGATATAAGCGAAGAGGTCTGGAAAGGCCCGCCAAAGAAGGTAACAGCCCTGTAACTGAAATGTTGTTCTCTCCAGAGTGGATCCTGAGTACGGCGGAACACGTGAAATTCCGTCGGAATCCGGGAGGACCATCTCCCAAGGCTAAATACTCCCTAGTGACCGATAGTGAACCAGTACCGTGAGGGAAAGGTGAAAAGCACCCCGGAAGGGGAGTGAAATAGATCCTGAAACCGTGTGCCTACAAGTAGTCAGAGCCCGTTAATGGGTGATGGCGTGCCTTTTGTAGAATGAACCGGCGAGTTACGATCCCGTGCAAGGTTAAGCAGAAGATGCGGAGCCGCAGCGAAAGCGAGTCTGAATAGGGCGCATGAGTACGTGGTCGTAGACCCGAAACCAGGTGATCTACCCATGTCCAGGGTGAAGTTCAGGTAACACTGAATGGAGGCCCGAACCCACGCACGTTGAAAAGTGCGGGGATGAGGTGTGGGTAGGGGTGAAATGCCAATCGAACCTGGAGATAGCTGGTTCTCTCCGAAATAGCTTTAGGGCTAGCCTCAAGGTAAGAGTCTCGGAGGTAGAGCACTGATTGGACTAGGGGCCCCTACCGGGTTACCGAATTCAGTCAAACTCCGAATGCCGATGACTTATCCTTGGGAGTCAGACTGCGAGTGATAAGATCCGTAGTCGAAAGGGAAACAGCCCAGACCGCCAGCTAAGGTCCCAAAGTATACGTTAAGTGGAAAAGGATGTGGAGTTGCTTAGACAACCAGGATGTTGGCTTAGAAGCAGCCACCATTTAAAGAGTGCGTAATAGCTCACTGGTCGAGTGACTCTGCGCCGAAAATGTACCGGGGCTAAACGTATCACCGAAGCTGCGGACTGTTCTTACGAACAGTGGTAGGAGAGCGTTCTAAGTGCTGTGAAGTCAGACCGGAAGGACTGGTGGAGCGCTTAGAAGTGAGAATGCCGGTATGAGTAGCGAAAGACGGGTGAGAATCCCGTCCACCGAATGCCTAAGGTTTCCTGAGGAAGGCTCGTCCGCTCAGGGTTAGTCGGGACCTAAGCCGAGGCCGAAAGGCGTAGGCGATGGACAACAGGTTGATATTCCTGTACCACCTCCTCACCATTTGAGCAATGGGGGGACGCAGGAGGATAGGGTAAGCGCGGTATTGGATATCCGCGTCCAAGCAGTTAGGCTGGGAAATAGGCAAATCCGTTTCCCGTAAAGGCTGAGCTGTGATGGCGAGCGAAATTTAGTAGCGAAGTTCCTGATTCCACACTGCCAAGAAAAGCCTCTAGCGAGGTGAGAGGTGCCCGTACCGCAAACCGACACAGGTAGGCGAGGAGAGAATCCTAAGGTGATCGAGAGAACTCTCGTTAAGGAACTCGGCAAAATGACCCCGTAACTTCGGGAGAAGGGGTGCTTCTTAGGGTGTTAAAGCCCCGAGAAGCCGCAGTGAATAGGCCCAGGCGACTGTTTAGCAAAAACACAGGTCTCTGCGAAGCCGTAAGGCGAAGTATAGGGGCTGACGCCTGCCCGGTGCTGGAAGGTTAAGAGGAGCGCTTAGCGTAAGCGAAGGTGCGAATTGAAGCCCCAGTAAACGGCGGCCGTAACTATAACGGTCCTAAGGTAGCGAAATTCCTTGTCGGGTAAGTTCCGACCCGCACGAAAGGCGCAACGATCTGGGCACTGTCTCAACGAGAGACTCGGTGAAATTATAGTACCTGTGAAGATGCAGGTTACCCGCGACAGGACGGAAAGACCCCGTGGAGCTTTACTGCAGCCTGATATTGAATGTTGGTACAGCTTGTACAGGATAGGTAGGAGCCTTGGAAACCGGAGCGCTAGCTTCGGTGGAGGCATCGGTGGGATACTACCCTGGCTGTATTGACCTTCTAACCCGCTGCCCTTATCGGGCAGGGAGACAGTGTCAGGTGGGCAGTTTGACTGGGGCGGTCGCCTCCTAAAATGTAACGGAGGCGCCCAAAGGTTCCCTCAGAATGGTTGGAAATCATTCGCAGAGTGTAAAGGCACAAGGGAGCTTGACTGCGAGACCTACAAGTCGAGCAGGGACGAAAGTCGGGCTTAGTGATCCGGTGGTTCCGCATGGAAGGGCCATCGCTCAACGGATAAAAGCTACCCCGGGGATAACAGGCTTATCTCCCCCAAGAGTCCACATCGACGGGGAGGTTTGGCACCTCGATGTCGGCTCATCGCATCCTGGGGCTGTAGTCGGTCCCAAGGGTTGGGCTGTTCGCCCATTAAAGCGGTACGCGAGCTGGGTTCAGAACGTCGTGAGACAGTTCGGTCCCTATCCGTCGCGGGCGCAGGAAATTTGAGAGGAGCTGTCCTTAGTACGAGAGGACCGGGATGGACGCACCGCTGGTGTACCAGTTGTTCTGCCAAGGGCATCGCTGGGTAGCTATGTGCGGACGGGATAAGTGCTGAAAGCATCTAAGCATGAAGCCCCCCTCAAGATGAGATTTCCCATTCCGCAAGGAAGTAAGATCCCTGAAAGATGATCAGGTTGATAGGTCTGAGGTGGAAGCGTGGTGACACGTGGAGCTGACAGATACTAATAGATCGAGGACTTAACCTATATTCTAATGTGAAGCATGAACATTGTTATCTAGTTTTGAGAGAACATTCTCTCCATCAGGTTTGGTGGCGATAGCGAAGAGGTCACACCCGTTCCCATACCGAACACGGAAGTTAAGCTCTTCAGCGCCGATGGTAGTTGGGGGTCTCCCCCTGTGAGAGTAGGACGCCGCCAAGCTTTTTATTTATATCCTTCCAATGGAAGAAGTTACTTTATCATTCCGCAGTAGCTCAGTGGTAGAGCTATCGGCTGTTAACCGATCGGTCGTAGGTTCGAGTCCTACCTGCGGAGCCATGCTTCCATAGCTCAGTAGGTAGAGCACTTCCATGGTAAGGAAGAGGTCAGCGGTTCGAGCCCGCTTGGAAGCTTTCCTCTATATGATAATAATGGTCAATGTTTAAGGTTTCTCGATGATGAGAAGGCTTTTTTTGTTTGTTTTAAAATGTTGAACTTGCTCAGTGACAAGTAGACTAATGAAAATGGAATAGATCGATTTATAAGGAAGCTTTGTATCAATTTTCTACACATTCCTTCTTTTTGTTCTTGATTCTTTAGTGCCTTTCTTATATTCTTACTAAAGTGATGATATCCTCTCTAACAAAAGACTCTGTACGTCCCTCTTCCCCCCCCCCGAAAGTGAAGCATTATTTATTTTTCCTTTCTTCATCTCCAGGTTTGGTTGATCTTCTTTTTCCATGTTCGGTATGTATATAAAAAGGAGTAGATGGTTTGAAAGATTTATTTGTAAAGCAAGAATGGTTTGGGCATGTGCGTCAGGATGTGCTTGCGGGTATTTTAGTGGCTCTGGCTTTAATTCCTGAGGCGATTGCGTTTTCAATTATTGCGGGCGTTGATCCGAAGATCGGGTTGTATGCTTCGTTTTGTATTGCAATTGTGATTTCGTTTGTTGGTGGACGGCCAGGTATGATTTCGGCCGCTACAGGGGCTATGGCTCTGGTCATGGTTAATTTGGTTGCCGATCATGGATTGCAATATTTGTTTGCAGCTACGATTTTAACAGGTCTGATTCAAATAGTGTTTGGACTCTGCCGAGTGTCTCGTCTGATGAAATTTATTCCGAGGTCCGTGATGGTTGGTTTTGTGAATGCGTTGGCTATTATGATCTTCATGGCTCAGCTTCCACATTTCGTCGGAGAATCAATGGCCATGTATATCATGACAGGTGGCGCCTTGTTGATTATTTATTTATTGCCGATGGTGGTAAAAGTGATACCTTCCCCACTCATTGCGATTATTGTCATGACGATCATTGCTGTATTTGGACATATTGATGTTAGAACGGTTGGAGATATGGGAGAGCTTCCTAGTTCTTTGCCTGCTTTTCTGATTCCTCAAGTACCGTTTAGCTGGGAGACACTTACTATCATTTTTCCTTATTCTTTAGCACTTGCGATGGTTGGTTTACTTGAGTCTCTTTTAACTGCACAGATTGTCGATGATATGACGGAGACGTCTAGTCGTAAGAACAAGGAAGCGAGAGGTCAAGGGATTGCTAATGTGGTTGCAGGATTCTTTGGTGGTATGGCTGGCTGTGCGATGATTGGTCAATCAGTGATTAATACGAAGGCAGGCGGGCGTGGCCGTCTTTCTACCTTTGTAGCGGGTGCATTTCTAATGGTGCTGATTTTTGTACTCGGAGATGTGGTGGTTCAAATTCCGATGGCTGCTCTTGTGGCTGTGATGATTATGGTCTCCGTTGGGACATTTGATTGGAGTTCCTTTCAGCAGCTAAAAAAGAATCCGAAAACAGATTCTATTGTCATGATTGTCACGGTCGTGACTGTGGTGTTGACTCATGATTTATCAAAAGGTGTGTTTGCAGGTGTGCTGCTTAGTGCGATATTCTTTGTAGCAAAAATATCAAAGCTTCATATTACCTCTACAGAAAGCCAAGCGGGTATTTGGGTGTATCGAATTAAAGGGCAAATTTTCTTTGCTTCTGTCACTGATTTCATCCAAGCGTTCCATCATGAGAAAGATCTCCAAGCCGTTGTGATTGATTTGTCTGAAGCGCGTATATGGGATGAATCAGGCGTGGCAGCGATAGAACGTGTAAAGGAAAAGTATCAAGCAGCTGGTGTACAGGTAGACGTAGTTGGAATGGATACCTCGAGTCGAAAGCTTGTGAAACAGGTGAATGGTTCTTAAAAAGATCTTTCTGTTTGTTACAATAGAAAAGGTAAGAAAGTGAAGGATGGAGGTGGCCGGCATGCTTGTGCGTTTGAATCAAGTGCTCGGCCGGATGATGCCGCTTATTACGCCCATTAGTGTGTTACTCGGTGTACTATTGTCGGCCTATTTAAAGGATTATACGTTTATGGTGCCCTGGGTATTTGCCATGATGACATTTTCAGGGAGCTTGTCATCTACTTTTTCAGCTTTAAAGCATACGGTGATGCACCCATTGCCTTTGATTTTATCGTTTATGATTTTACATGTGTTGATGCCCCTTTATGCCTGGTCAGCAGGGCATTTGATATTTGCGGGTGATTCCATGACGATCACCGGTTTGACGCTTGCGATGGTGATTCCAACAGGTGTTTCTAGTTTAATATGGGCGGCGATGTATAAAGGGAATGTCGGGTTAACGTTATCCATCATTTTAATTGATACATTGCTTTCGCCATTGATTGTGCCAGCCAGCTTGTCACTCTTCGTCGGTACACAGGTCCATATGGACATGGTCGCAATCATGAAAGGGCTGTTTGGTATGGTGGTGCTGCCCTCTATTTTAGGGATGCTCGTTCGCCAGTATGCAAAGCCATCGGTGACGAAAACAATTGGTCAGACCCTGTCTCCTTTTTCAAAATTAGGCTTGTTTGTTGTCGTATCGATTAACAGTTCTGTTGTCGCCCCATATTTGCGTGAACTGGATGTTGCATTTTTTAGCAAAGCAGCGACTGTCTTTTTCATTGCGATGAGTGGGTATGCTTTTGCATGGTTGATTGGAAAGGTGATGAAATGTACTCAAGGGGAGATTGTGGCCATTGTGTATACGGGCGGCATGAGAAATATTAGTGCCGGAGCTGTGCTTGCTATTAGCTTTTTCCCGCCTGCTGTTGCTGTCCCTGTTGTGATTGGCATGCTATTTCAGCAAGTGCTTGCTGCCTTGTTTGGTTTCTTACTCAATCGTTTTGAGCTGAAGGCGCCTGCTGTGACTAAATCTTTATCATGAAAAGACCTCCATCTTATAAGATGGAGGTCTTTTTGCGAATTAATAGATGAGATATTTCTTCCGTTTCTTTTCGAACGATTTGAGGTCGTGATGATAGCGCTTCATGATGTGTTTGACGGAAGTACCTTGATTGATTTCTTCTTTGATCCAACCATTTCCGATGAGTTTATCAAAGCTGCCTGTTTGAAGGAACTGAAAGTCTTTTGGATATAAATCATGTATTGCTTTGATGATGGATAACCCTGTTTTTACCGCTTCGAATGAAGAGCGGTCTGTGACGTATAGCTGCACACCGTGTGATAGCTTACCTGCATGTTTAGAAAAAGTGGGGGTGAATGATACTGGTCTAAATTGTACACCCTTTAGTTTTAACTGATTTAAATGATCTGCTAGTTCGCTGCTATTGATATATGGAGCGCCAATGAGCTCGAACGGTTTTGTTGTTCCTCTGCCTTCAGAGACATTTGTTCCTTCAATTAATCCTGTGGCGGGATATACAAAGGTACTATCCACTGTCGGCATGTTAGGTGAAGGAAGGACGAACGGCAGCTTCGTGTCATCAAACGTCATGGAACGCTTCCAATTTTTCAATTTGATGACTGTGACATCAGCATTGATATGAAACTCTTTGTTAAAGAATTTTGCTAGTTCACCAGTGGTCATTCCATGTCTTAATGGTATTGGATAGAGCCCTACAAATGAAGCGTGCTCAGGTTCTAAGACAGGGCCTTCTACTTTTAGTCCGCCAATGGGGTTTGGACGGTCTAGGACAACAAAGGGAATGTTGTTTTCTTTAGCGGCTTCCATCGCATAAGCCATCGTGTAAATATAGGTGTAATAACGAGCGCCAACATCTTGGATATCAAACAACAAGACATCTACATTTTTGAGCATGTCAGGTGTGGGTTTTCTTGTTTTTCCATAGAGAGAGTAAACAGGAAGACCTGTTTTTTCATCAGTATAGGATTCGACGCCTTCTCCTGCTTGTGCATCGCCGCGCACACCATGTTCTGGTCCATATAGAGCAGTAAGCTTGATACTTGGATGCTCAAATAGGAGATCGACACTGTTTTTCATATTTGCATCAATGCCAGTTGGGTTCGTAATGAGACCGACTCTTTTTCCTTTTAACCATGAAAGGTTGCTTGAGAGTAGTGTTTCGATCCCTGTTTTGACTGTTGCTTTTTTTCCTTTTGTGTCTGTTCGTCCTTGCTCTGCAGGGGAGGCTGCGGTCAATGTGCTCATGATGAGAATGCTTGCGAGTATCAAGCTTGCTGTTTTTTTCAAGAGAATCCCTCCTATTTGATCTGTTTCCCTTTCAAGTTGAGTCCATAGCCGAATGGATACAGGGTTTGATTTGGATGAGTGACAGATGGGATATCCACAGGCAATTTGCCCTTAGGTGATGCAGCGCCAAATATCACTTCTAATCCAGCAGGAATATTTGGCTGATTGAATTGTCCGTTTGAGTAGCCTTTAAAACCGTAAACGGTTAGTAAGGCATCAGCCTCCTCAAAATTTGCCGCATCGTAAGGATTTCTTAGACTCATGATGACCATTTTTTTGTTTTGTGCTGCTGTTTCTTTCATGACAGCACGCGGAAAAGCAGTAGCCCACTTTTTCGGGTCCTGGACATTGTCATCAATCACACCATCATTCACAGCTGGGTCATTTTGGACAACGTAAGAGCCAGTAATCACATAGTCAGCATCTTGAATCAGTTTGGCTGTTTCTTTAGTGAAAGTCTTATCCGCAAACGCATATGATTGGATACGTACAGGTTTGATCCTTTTTTTATTGATCAGAGAGTCAATTGTGACAGACATGGCTTTTGTCTGATCTTCGTAAGGTGCCATGACCAAGATCTTGTCATTCTTTTTAGGCTGGAATGGTAAGGTCTTTTCGTTGTTTTTAAGCAGGGTGATCCCTTCACGTGCCATTTTTTGTTCTGCTTTCCGGTGCGACTTTTTCCCAACGACTTGAGTGGCTTTTTTGATTTTTTTCTCAAGGGTGATGGGTTTCTTGGAAGAAATGATGCCGCGTTTGATTTTCAATTGAAGAATTTTTTCGACAGATTGGTTGATTTGAGACATCGGAATTTCTTTCTTTACAATCGCCTGTTTTACAGCATTGAACACATTCTCTAGGTTTTTTTCTGTTTTTAGAGAGGTGACTGGTGCTGGCATAAGGGCGATGTCGACACCTGCCTTAATAGCCATCACCACGGCTTCTTCCTGCCCAAAGTTATCTGCAATCGCTTTCATATTTAGGGCGTCTGTTACGACAACTCCTTGAAAGCCCATCTCTTCTTTTAATAAGTGTGTGATGACTTTTTTCGATAAGGTTGCTGGAACCATAATGTCCTCGCCATCTTTTTTGCTTTTGTACGTTGTGTGGTCAATGGCAGGGAATTGAACATGAGCGGTCATGACCATATCCGCACCAGCGTTGATGGCTTGTTGAAACGGATAGAGCTCAACCTTTTTTAAACGATCTAGATCATGTTCTACGAGCGGCAAGCCGTAGTGACTATCGACAGCTGTATCACCATGTCCCGGGAAATGCTTGAGTGTCGAAATAGTTTTTTCCTTTTGAAGTCCTTTCATGGTTTGAAGACCGAGCCTAGTGACGAGAGCAGGATCAGAGCTAAAGGAACGGACACCAATGACGGGGTTGTTTGGGTTATTATTCACATCAAGCACAGGAGAGAAGTTTGTATTGATCCCTAGTGCATTTAGTTCTTTGCCGATGATTTTACCTGTGTCGTATGCATTTTTCTTACTTCTAGAGGCACCAATCGACATATTTCCTGGGAAATGTGTTCCCTTTTGTAATCTTGTGACGATTCCACCTTCTTGATCAATTGAAATGAGTAATGGAATGTTCGGTGATGCTTTTTGAAATTCATGAGTGAGTTTGACGGTTTGTTTCGTATCAACGACATTCTCCGCAAATAAGATGACACCGCCTAGATGATATTTTTCAACAAGATGAGACACTTCTTTATTCATCTTTGTTAAGCCTGTAGGTGCAGATTCATCTTTTGTTTGCCAATTGCGAAAGTCTGGCATGAGCATTTGACCTATCTTTTCATCCAGGGACATGTCTTGCACCATTTGTTTTGCGGTTGGAAGAGGGGCAGAGCTAACCTTTTCCGTTGGAATGGAAGAGGTTAGCAGGGCCAAAACCAGAGCAGCGGGGAAAAGAGCTTTTAACATCGAATTCCTCCTTTTACTTAAAAGATTCGTAGATTGCGGTCATGATGCTTCCATAAGTACCAGTTGGGAAAAGGTCACCTTCAAATTGATTTGGGTTGGTTTCAGGTGAAACGACAGGCGAATGTTTCTTATTTGTCAGCAAGACGATACCTAGATTATGTTTTGGATCAATCAATGTCATGGTTCCGGTCCAGCCAGTATGTCCATAGGCTTCGTTACTTGCATATTTTCCAAACATCCATTCCATGTCAGTATGACCGTTTTTTCGCCAGCCTAGCCCGTATGTTGGGTTTGTATCAGAAGAGGCTGTAAAGAGATCGATAGAAGCTTGATCAAAGATGGTGGTTTTTCCATAGCCTCCTTTGTTCAGCATGAGCTGGAGCAGCACGGCCATGTCTGATATGTTAGAAAAAAGTCCAGCATGACCAGAGATACCTGCCATTGAGTAATATGCTTTCTCATCGTGGACTTCGCCTAGCAGGGTGTACCTGCGAATGTTTTCAAAATCAATGACACCATCTCGCGAATTACCTAAACGTTCGGTTGCTGCAAAATGCTTTTGTTTGAATCTTTTTTGCAGTGGATTGAACATTGTATGTTTGAGACCTAGCGGCCGATAGATTGTCGACTCTACATATTGATCAAGAGGCATACCTGTTTTTTTCTCAATGATCATGCCTAACAGCATGTAATCAATGTCACTATAAATGTGCTGGGTGCCTGGTTTGTATTGCAGCGGCACCTTTGGCAGCCATTTCATTGTTGTCTTTCTATCTTGAGAGAAAAAGGAGCCGGCGGCTTCTTTGCTATAAAATAAGACACTGGAAGGGAGTCCGGCAGAATGGGTCAGAAGATCATTTACACGGAGCTGTTCTTTGCCGGTTACCTTTGCATCTGGTTCATCTTTAAAATCTGGCAGGATGGATTGTATTTTTTCGTTCACATCCAGTTTTTTCTCGTAGACTAGCTTTTGCAGGGCATAGTTGGTCGCATACATTTTGGTGTTGGATGCTAAGTCGAACAGTGTATTCTTTTTCATTTTCTTATATGATTTGAGTTCGGTTGTGCCTTCGTATTTTTGCCTGTAGCCATAGGCTTTTTGATGGACGATTTTTCCGTCTTTGATAATGATGAGTGCGGCTCCTGGAAATCCTGCTTTGATGTCGTTTTGAATCATGTGATCAACCTTCCTAAGCTGCCTGGAAGAAAAACCTGCTTGTTCCGGTCGTTTTGCCTTTTTTAAGACGGGATATTCTTCAGGTGCTGTTTTAGACAAAGACGATACAGGATGGGAGCTAGTTGCAAATGTTTGTACGGGTAATCCAAGGAGCATGAGCAGACTTGTTATTAAGAGAAAGTATTTCTTCAAGAGTTAGACCTCCTATTGCTTATTTTTCCTCAAATTCAACAGCCATATCATCATGAAAACCAAATAAGTATGTGAAAATAAATCCAGCGACATATGCAATAAAGAGTCCGATTAAGTAAAGAAGCATTTGATGTGTGTGAACAATAAAGGTTAATGGGAGACCTGATACACCAATCGCCTTCGTTGCAATTTGGAAGTAGGCTTGAAATGCGCCGCCGATTCCAGCGCCAAGACAAGCAGTGAGAAATGGCCGTCCCAGAGGGAGTGTGACACCGAAAATGAGTGGTTCACCAATGCCGAGCATCCCTGAAGGAAGTCCACCTGCGATGGCTCTTTTGAGTTTTTTCTTTTTTGTTTTCATATAAATGGCGAATGCCGCACCGACCTGTCCTGCACCGCCCATAGCGAGGATTGGCAAAAGCGGGTCATCTCCAATGGAATTAATGAGTTCCATATGAATTGGTGTCAGTCCTTGGTGAAGTCCTGTCACAACAAGTGGAAGGAAGGTCGCACCAAGAACAAATCCAGCGAAGATTCCGCCCATATTTAATAGATAAGTTAATCCTGAGGTGATGGCATCAGATATAAATCCGCCGACTGGCATGAAGACAACGTACGTAAAAATGCCTGTAATGAGTAGTGTGATGGTAGGTGTGACGATGATATCAAGTGACTGCGGGACGAAGCGTCTAATTCGGGTTTCCACAAGCGCCATAAAGATGGCGGCTAGAAGAACACCGATGAGTCCGCCTCTGCCTGGTAGAATATTTGTGCCAAATAACATAATGTCTGCGGAGGCTGGATTAATAATCAGGATACCAGCTAATGCGCCTAATGCAGGAGAGCCTCCAAACTCCTTTGCGGCATTTGTTCCGACTAAAATACCGAGATATGCGAACAAGCCTGAACCAATAACGGTTAAAATGATCGCTGCTTGAGACTTTTCATCGAGCCAGCCTGCTTGCACGATTGCTTTCGTAATTCCTGTAATAAGACCCGATGCAACGAGTGCCGGAATGATAGGAATAAAAATGCTGGCAACCCGTCGTAAGAACAGCTTGAACGGTGTGCGGTTCTTTTGTGAAATGGCTTGCTTGTTTTTTTGTGCTTCATTGTTTAAATTATAAGAGCCAGAGGCATTTAGCAGCTGTTCAAACGCACTTGAAACTTGGTTGACAACACCTGTACCTAAAATGATTTGAAGCGTTTCTGCCTCGACGACACCTATGACGCCATCGAGTTCTTTGATTTTTGTGATGTGAACTTGTTCATTGTCAATCGGTGTAATTCGGAGACGCGTCATACAATGTGTATGGGAAGAGATGTTTTCAGAACCACCACAGAGAGAAAGAATGTCTTTCGCCAACTGCTGATATTTCGTTTGATGACTCATGTTGAATCCCCCTTTGATTTTCGTTTCATGGAGCGGATGGCATGTCTTGTCTTGTCAATATATTGCGCTGTCTCTTCATATTGACGGGAAGCTAAGCTGAGGAACAAGACATCAATTAAGTAGAGCTGTGCCATTCTAGAGGAAGTGGCTGCACTGCGAAAAGGTGCTTCATTGGAACCGGACGTCGATAGGTGAACATCACTTAAGGCAGAAACGCTTGTTTGACCAGGATGCGTTAAGGCAATGGTTTTCACTTGATTGTCTTTTGCGAGCTGAAGGGCTTGAATGATGTCTAACGTTTCTCCTGAAAAGGATATACCGAACACGATGTCATTCTTTCCTGCATTTGCGATGACCGTTGATGCGATGTGCATGTCAGTGAAGGCAGTCGCTGCATAATTGATTCTGAGAAATTTCTGCTGGGCATCCGCTGCGACGATGCCAGATGCGCCGACGCCGATAAAATGGATTTGGTTTGCATGCAGCAGTAATTGAACAGCTTTTTCTAATGCATCTGCATTTAAAATAGAAGCGGTGTCCTTAATCGATTGAATCGAGTTTCCTGCTGTTTTTTGAATAATGGATTGAATCGGTTCATCTTGTTCGATATCACGGTAGCCTTGTTTATCGTTGTGCACCAAGTCTCCAGCGATTCGCATTTTTAAATCGTGATAGCCATCTAGCCCGAGAGATTTACAAAGGCGGATGACTGCAGAGCTGCTTGCACCGGCTGCCTGGCTGATCTCGTGTACTGTGCTCTTAATGACTTTGTCAGGATGGGCAAGAATATAGTCTGCAATGATTTTTTCAGATTGGGGGAGCTTTGCTTTCATTGTGTGTAGTAGGGTGAGTCCACCTGCTGACATGAGCTCTGCCTCCTTTAGGATTGATGATGAGAGATGGCTTTGTCGATATGACCATTCGTTTTGTTGAGTAAATCCTTGGCTGTTTTTTTGTCTGTGTTTGTTTGAAGCATGACGATGGCGGTTTTGACTTCTAAGTCTGCTGCTTCAAGAGTCTTCACGGCTTGTTCATAGGAAGCGTTTGTCACATGTTGAATGATGGTGATGGCGCGTTCTTTTAATTTATAATTGCTGACTTTTACATCAACCATCAGGTTTTCATATACTTTACCTTGTCTGATCATGACAGAGGTGGAAAGCATATTTAAAATCATTTTATGAGCGGATGCGGCTTTCATTCGTGTTGACCCAGTGATGGCTTCTGGTCCTACAATGACTTCAATGGCGCAGTCTGCCAGCTCGCTAATTTCTGCTTGTTCATTGCAGCTGAGGGCTACTGTTTTTGCGCCGATGGATTTAGCGTAGTTTAAAGCGCCGATGATGTAGGGTGTCCTGCCGCTGGCGGCGATACCGACGACCGTATCTTTTGATGTCAGGTGAATGTGTACTAAATCCTGTTTGCCGGCTTCTTCACTGTCTTCCACATCTTCGGCAGCATGTGAAAAAGCAGAGTCGCCGCCTGCCATGATACCGACAATCACATCAGGTGAGACGCTATAGGTAGGGGGACATTCAACAGCATCCATCACGCCAAGTCTGCCGCTTGTCCCGGCTCCTAAATAAACGAGTCTACCCCCATTTGAAATGGATTCATAGGCGAAGTCACTTGCTGTTTTGACATGTGGTAGGACACGGTTCACTGCTTGAGCGACCTTCATATCTTCTTCATTGATCAGCTGGAGTATTTCGAGCGGATCTGCTTGTGATATTCCCATTGTGTTAGGGTTTCTTGATTCTGTTGTCAAAGAACGCAATTGAGATGGCTGCATGCGACATTCCTCCTTATTTCTTCATTTTCAGTATATTCAGTATGATATGAAATTTCAACATTATATTTAAATATTGAAATTATATTTCAATCAAAAAGTGGTGCTAATCAAAGGTAAATAGTTAGAAAATAAAAAAAATAAAAATCCCCTTTACAAAAGGGGGACAACCTGTATATAATAACTTTTGTCAGCTTCACGGAAACAGCAAACTTGACAAACTGGCCCGTTGGTCAAGCGGTTAAGACACCGCCCTTTCACGGCGGTAACACGGGTTCGAATCCCGTACGGGTCACCATGATGTGGAGGATTAGCTCAGCTGGGAGAGCATCTGCCTTACAAGCAGAGGGTCGGCGGTTCGAGCCCGTCATCCTCCACCATATGCCGGTGTAGCTCAACTGGTAGAGCAACTGACTTGTAATCAGTAGGTTGGGGGTTCAAGTCCTCTTGCCGGCACTGTTTTTTCTTTATCAATTCCATATGTGGAGGGGTAGCGAAGTGGCTAAACGCGGCGGACTGTAAATCCGCTCCCTCCGGGTTCGGCGGTTCGAATCCGCCCCCCTCCACCATTTTTGGGCTATAGCCAAGCGGTAAGGCAACGGACTTTGACTCCGTCATGCGTTGGTTCGAATCCAGCTAGCCCAGTTAAGACACTTTTTTCAAAAAGGTGTCTTTTTTTATGTTGGCAGACGGAATGTATAACTATTCAAAATATTGTTGAGTTGAGTCAGAAGGCATCGAGAAAGTAAAATATAAGCATGAACGGAAAGGGGATGTACATATGGGAGATCAAAAGAAGGTCACGCTTGTCGGAGTTCCGATGGATTTGGGTCAAATGAGAAGGGGCGTCGATATGGGACCGAGTGCGATTCGGTGTGCAGGTGTAAAAGAAAAATTGGAATCGCTTTCATTTGATGTGGAGGATCTCGGCGATATTTTGGTTGAACAAAGAGATGATGAGAAAGGTTTATATACAAGTGAAAAGCTAAAAAATTTAACGGAGAATGCTGGTGCGAATCAGCTGCTAGCTGAGAAGGTTGACAGTATTGTGCAATCAGGCTCATTCCCGCTCATTTTAGGCGGTGATCACAGCATTGCGATAGGAACACTTGCGGGGGTAGCCAAGCATTATGAAAACTTAGGTGCCATTTGGTATGATGCACACGGTGATTTAAATACAGAGGAAACCTCTCCTTCTGGAAATATACATGGTATGCCGCTTGCAGTCAGTATCGGCCTTGGGCATGCTGATTTAACGAACATTGGTGGTTATTCCCCTAAATTGAAGCCTGAGAATGTTGTTATAATTGGTGCTCGATCCTTAGATGAAGGAGAGCGGGCATTGATTAGAGAGAAAGGCATTAAAGTGTATACGATGCATGAAATAGATCGTTTAGGGATGACAAGGGTGATGGAGGAAGCCATTTCATATTTAAAGGAAAGAACAGATGGTGTCCACCTGTCACTTGATTTAGATGGACTAGATCCAGCGGAGTGCCCTGGTGTAGGAACTCCTGTGGCGGGCGGCATTAGTTACCGGGAGAGTCATCTTGCCATGGAGCTTTTAGAGGAAGCGGGTATTTTGACTTCAGCTGAATTTGTTGAGGTGAATCCGGTTTTGGATGAAAAAAATAAAACAGCCGAGGCAGCTGTTGCGTTGATTGGTTCGTTAATGGGCGAAAAGCTATTGTAGAGCGGGACTTGTTCCCGTTCTTTTTTGTTTTGGAGAAATTTAAGGATATATTAAGGTTTTTACCGGTGGATATGCGTAACACGCTGTCAAAAATTTGTTACACTATTTTTTAGAGGAGAATGAAACCTTTTGGAAAGAGATTCGTATACATAAAGACCGGTGAAGGCAGAGGTTGAATATACTATGGACACAATGATTAAAAAGAGAATTAAGCAAGTGAAAAAAGGCGACCAGAACGCATTTGCAGACATCGTAGACCTGTATAAAGACAAAATTTATCAGCTGTGCTACCGTATGCTTGGGAATGCACACGAAGCAGAGGATATTGCACAGGAGGCGTTTATTCGTGCCTATGTGAATATTGAAAGCTTTGATGTAAATCGTAAGTTTTCTACGTGGCTGTACCGCATTGCAACCAACCTGACCATCGACCGTATTCGCAAAAAAAAGCCGGATTATTATTTAGATGCAGAGGTGGCAGGAACAGAAGGACTGAATATGTATTCTCAAATTGCTGCTGATGGCATTTTGCCAGAGGAAGAGGTGGTGTCTCTTGAATTATCGAGTACCATTCAGCAAAAAATTCTAAGATTACCCGATAAATATCGTTCGGTCATCGTATTAAAGTATATTGATGAACTCTCGTTAAAAGAAATTAGCGAGATTCTGAATATACCCGTTGGTACGGTAAAAACGAGAATACACAGGGGTAGAGAGGCTCTCCGGAAACAGTTGAGAGACCTTTGAGTGAGGTGATTTTGATGAGCTGTCAGGAAAAAATCGTCCTGCTTATGCATCAGTATTTAGACGGGGACATTGAGCCCCAAGACGAAAAAGAATTAAAGAGCCATCTGCAATCGTGTGAGGAGTGCCGTACTCATTTTCAACAAATTGAGAAATCCATCGCGCTTGTGCAGAGTACATCTCATATAGAAGCACCAACTGATTTCACTGCAAAGGTGATGGCAGGTCTTCCAAAGGAAAAAAAGCGTGTGTCGGTTCAAAGATGGATCAAAGCTCATCCGCTGATGGTGGCCGCTGCCCTCTTTCTCATTTTGATGGGAGGCAGTCTGTTTACAAGCTGGAATACCGATCATAATTTCAGTGTGTCGAAGCAGCCGAATCTCGTCGTTGTAAATGATACAGTGACCGTACCTAAAGGGGAAACCGTAAAAGGTGATGTCACTGTTAAAAATGGCAAGCTGATTGTAGAAGGCAAGGTTGATGGAAATGTCACCGTCGTCAATGGGGAACAGCTGACTGCTTCTGCCGGACAAGTCACTGGTCAAATTAATGAAATTAATGAAGTGTTTGATTGGATTTGGTACAAAATGAAATCTACAGCACAAAATGTGATGCGGGTCATTGGACCAGAGGAGCAAAAGTAATCATACGGGTCGAGAGCAGTCTCTTTAGGGGCTGCTCTTTTTCTATATTATAGGTCAGAATCTATGCAAATTAGCACGCCAGCCATATATGGCAACTGTTTTCCTTGCTGAAACAAAATGTGGTATAATAGCCACGCTATGTATTTACACATAGGTTCTTTTTTTATCAAAAATGCATCAAACGAAGATTAACTGAAAATTCTGGAGGACGAGGAAATGGCTTTAGGGGATATTCCTTTTTTGCAGTACCTCGGTAATGCTGTTGATATTCTCGTTGTTTGGTATGTGATATATAAATTAATGATGGTCATCCGCGGAACAAAAGCGGTTCAGCTTTTAAAGGGAATTGTGGTCATTGTTCTCGTCAGGATGGGAAGTGCGTATCTCGGTCTTAACACACTTCAATGGCTGATGGATCAAGCGATTACGTGGGGATTCCTTGCGATCATTATTATTTTTCAGCCAGAGCTAAGGAGAGCGCTTGAGCAGCTTGGGCGCGGCCGTTTCTTCTCAAGAAGCGGGACACCTATAGAGGAACAGCAGCAGAAAACGATCGAGGCAATTACAAAAGCAATTAAATATATGGCAAAACGCAGAATCGGCGCGCTTTTGACAATTGAGCGTGATACTGGGATGAATGATTACATAGAGACTGGAATTCCTTTGAATGCAAAGGTGAGTTCAGAGCTGCTCATTAATATTTTCATTCCAAATACACCGCTTCATGACGGTGCTGTCATTATGAAGCGTGATGAGATTGCAGCTGCGGCTTGTTATTTACCGCTGTCAGAAAGTCCTTTTATCTCTAAGGAACTGGGGACGCGTCACCGGGCGGCAGTCGGAATTAGTGAAGTGACAGACAGCTTGACCGTCATCGTTTCTGAAGAGACAGGCGGCATTTCTGTCGCAAGAAATGGTGATCTCCACCGAGAATTGACAGAAGAAGCGCTTGAAGAAATGCTGATTGCTGAATTTAGTAAGAACAGCAAAGATGCTTCCTCGACCAAATGGTATTGGAGGGGCAAGAAAAATGGATAAGATTTTGAATAATCGCTGGGCCGTAAAGCTTCTTGCATTGGTCTTCGCTTTATTGCTGTATGGTGCAGTCAATTCAGCGCAAGCGCCCACGCCGAAAAAAATCGGTGAATCCTTTTTCCCAACATCGACGACAGATGAAGCAACCTTAACCGACATTCCTGTTAAAGCGTATTATGACGACGAGAAGTACGTCGTTACTGGTGTGCCGCAAACAGTCAATGTGACGATTAAAGGGTCAACGAGTGCTGTGAAAACAGCAAGACAAACAAAGAACTTCGAAATATATGCAGATATGCAGAATTTATCGACAGGTACCCATAAAGTGGAGCTGAAGGCAAGAGATGTATCAAAAGGGCTCACACTATCGATCAACCCATCTGTGACGACGGTGACGATACAAGAAAAAACAACAGCTGAATTTCCTGTTGAAACCGAATTTTATAATCAAAATAAAATCAAAGACGGCTATTCACCTGAACAGCCTATTGTGAATCCGAAAAAGGTCACAGTCACTGGCTCAAAGGACGTGATCGACAAAATTTCTGTCATTAAAGCATTTGTGAACCTAGAGGATGTCGATCAGCAAATTGAAAAGGAAGCGAAGCTCACTGTGTATGATAGCAGCGGGAACGAGCTGCCAGTCGAATTGAGTCCCTCTGTGGTGAATATTACAGTTCCCATCTCGAGTCCAAGCAAAAAGGTTCCGTTTAAAATTGAGCGGACGGGCAGCTTACCTGACGGGATCAGTATCTCAAGCATTGAGACAAGCCCGAGTGAGGTCACGGTGTACGGCTCTCAAAAAGTGCTGGATTCGCTTGATTTTATTGATGGCGTCAAGCTGGACCTAAGCAAGATCAAAGATGATACGGAGATTGATGCCGACATTCCTCTGCCAGATGGTGTGAAAAAGGTATCGCCCGAAACGGTTAAAATCAAGGTGAAGGTTGCAACAGCGCAAGAAAAAAAGATCGATAATGTACCGATTTCTGTCGTGGGTCTGAGCAAGGATCTCACCTCTGATTTTGTGAGCCCATCTTCTGGACGGCTCACGTTAACAGCAAAGGGATCAAAAAGTGCGATTGATAAACTAAAGGCTTCAGATCTTGAAGCCTATATCAATGTCGGGGACTTGAACGAAGGAACACATGAGGTCACCATTCAAGTGAACGGTCCTCAAAATGTGACGTGGACATTATCGAGATCAAAGGTCAAAGTGAAACTGACTTCTACTGAGACAGAAGATCAGCCAGCGTCTACGAATGATCGCAAGGATCCATCTTCTGATGACGATGATCAGGATGAGAAGAGTAAAGAAGAATCCACGCAAGATAAAGCAAAGAAAGAATCAAGTCAGAGACAGCGGATCAAAGAAGATAAAAAAGAGGACGAAGCGTCCTCTTGAATGGTAAAAAAGGAGCGATTGAAACATGGGCAAGTACTTTGGAACTGATGGTGTAAGGGGTGTGGCGAATAGCGAATTAACGCCAGAGCTCGCATTTAAAATTGGGAGATTTGGCGGCTATGTGCTCACGAAGGATAAAGAACGTCCAAAGGTACTCGTTGGACGAGACACACGTGTATCCGGTCATATGCTAGAAGGAGCGCTCGTTGCAGGCTTACTTTCAATTGGCGCTGAAGTGATGCGTCTAGGTGTGATCTCAACACCTGGTGTGTCTTATTTAACGAAGGCAATGGACGCAGAAGCGGGTGTCATGATCTCTGCTTCTCACAACCCAGTTCAAGACAACGGAATTAAATTCTTCGGCGGTGACGGCTTTAAGCTGTCTGATGAACAGGAGAATGAAATTGAGCAGCTGATGGATCAGCCGGTCGATCAATTGCCACGCCCAGTTGGAGCGGATCTTGGAACGATGAATGACTACTTTGAAGGAGGTCAGAAATACTTGCAATTCTTGAAGCAGACAGCGGACGAGGATTTCACAGGTATTCACGTGGCGCTTGACTGTGCTCACGGTGCAACCTCTTCTCTAGCGACACATTTATTTGCGGATTTAGATGCTGATGTGTCCACAATGGGAACATCACCAAACGGATTGAATATCAATGATGGTGTCGGCTCAACTCATCCAGAGGCACTTTCTGCTTTTGTGAAGGAGAAGGGTGCAGATATTGGTCTGGCGTTTGATGGTGACGGAGACCGTTTAATTGCTGTCGATGAAAAAGGTGATATTGTAGACGGCGATCAAATTATGTACATATGTGCACGTTATTTGAAGGGTGAAGGCCGATTAAAGGATGACACCGTCGTGTCCACGGTCATGAGTAACCTAGGCTTCTATAAAGCGCTGGAGAAACAAGGCATTAAGAGCATCCAAACCGCTGTTGGTGACCGCTATGTGGTTGAAGCGATGAAAAAGGATGGCTATAATGTCGGCGGTGAACAATCAGGCCATTTGATTTTCCTTGATTACAATACGACAGGTGATGGCATGCTTTCTGCGATCATGCTTGTCAATACACTCAAAGCAACAGGAAAAACATTGTCAGAGCTTGCAGCTGAAATGGAAAAATTCCCGCAGCTTCTAGTGAATGTGAAAGTGTCTGATAAATATAAAGTGGAAGAAAATGAAAAAGTAAAAGCAGTGATTCAAGAGGTCGAAAAAGAGATGAACGGTGATGGCCGTATTCTTGTTCGTCCATCTGGAACAGAGCCGCTTGTACGCGTGATGGCAGAGGCGAAAACAAAAGAGCTGTGTGATGAATATGTGACTCGAATTACCGCTGTTGTGAAAGAGGAAATGGGTATCGAGTAATAGATGAAAGCAAATCGCCAGCGGCGGTTTGCTTTTTTTTCGAATAAACGTCATAAATGATGGATTTGTACGAATCTTATAAGCGAGGGCAATTTGCTGCCTTCATACATAGGAGAGCACATCAAAGGTAGAACATGACAAGCCTCATCGCATATAGTGAATGGAGGTCTCACTTTCTTGAGCGGGATCACCCGCTAAATTGTGATTGACGGAGGTCAGACCTTATAGTACAATCATCCTTGTGTTACTGGATTTTTATTCTATCAGGAAAGGCAGGGTAGATGTTCAGCAACTCTCTTATAATTATAGCGCCCGAACTAAGCGATCGGACGAAAGATGCTTAGTTGACGAGGATGGAGGTTATCGAATTTTCGGCGGATGCCTCCCGGCTGATCAAAAAAGAGATCACAGCCGTAAGTGTTTCTTTAAAGCAAAGAGGTGACTCTTTGTACAAAGGGAATACACATGATCTCCCAAATTAAACATGTAGAGAGGGACGAAGAAATGTCCCTTCTATTTTAGTAGGCTTTCTTTGTCCCTTTCACATGAACGGGAGGAAGAATATTTATGTGTGGAATCGTAGGTTATATTGGTCAGAATGATGCGAAGGAAATCTTATTAAAGGGTTTAGAGAAGCTTGAGTACCGCGGGTATGACTCAGCAGGTATCGCTGTGGCAAACGAAGAAGGCGTGCATGTGTTCAAAGAAAAAGGACGTATTGCTGAGCTTCGTGAAGTTGTTGATGCAAATGTAGCATCTTCAGCTGGAATCGGACATACACGCTGGGCAACACACGGTGTACCAAGCCATCTAAATGCGCATCCGCATCAAAGTGCTTCTGGCCGTTTTACGCTTGTTCATAACGGTGTCATCGAGAACTATGTACAATTGACACGCGAATATTTACAAGACGTCACACTAAAAAGCGACACAGATACAGAGGTTGTTGTTCAAGTTATCGAACAATTTGTAAGCAGAGGTCTTGATACAGAGGAAGCTTTCCGTCAAACGCTTCTTCAACTAAAAGGCTCTTACGCAATTGCCCTTTTCGATAACGAAAACAAAGAAACAATCTATGTGGCGAAAAACAAAAGCCCATTATTGGTTGGTTTCGGAGAAGATTTCAACGTTGTAGCTTCTGACGCAATGGCGATGCTTCAAGTAACAAACGAATATGCGGAATTAATGGATAAAGAAATGGTCATTGTCACAAAAGACGAGGTGATCATCAAAAACCTTGACGGTGATATCATGACACGTCCTTCTTATATCGCTGAGCTAGATGCAAGCGACATCGAGAAAGGCACATATCCTCACTACATGTTAAAAGAAACGGATGAGCAGCCGCTTGTCATGCGCAAAATCATCCAAGAATATCAAGACGAAAACGGCAAGCTGTCAGTCGCTGGCGATATCGCAAGCGCAGTAGCAGAAGCAGACCGCATTTACATTGTGGCTTGCGGAACAAGCTACCATGCAGGACTTGTCGGTAAACAATATATTGAAGACTGGGCGAAAGTACCTGTAGAAGTCCATGTAGCAAGTGAATTCTCTTACAACATGCCGCTTCTATCGAAAAAGCCGTTGTTCATCTTCCTTTCTCAATCTGGGGAGACAGCGGACAGCCGTGCTGTACTTGTTCAAGTCAAAGAGCTTGGTCATAAAGCATTAACGATCACAAACGTACCAGGTTCAACGCTTTCTCGTGAAGCGGACTTCACATTGCTTCTTCATGCAGGACCAGAAATCGCAGTGGCTTCAACAAAAGCTTACACAGCACAAATCGCTGTTCTTGCGATCCTTGCATCAGTTGCAGCCGAATTAAATGGTCAATCTCTTGACTTTGATCTTGTGAAAGAACTTGGGATTGTAGCAAATGCAATGGAAGCCCTTGTCGATCAAAAGGATGAAATGGAACAAATCGCTCGTGACTTCTTCACAGTGACACGTAACGCATTCTTTATCGGAAGAGGACTTGATTACTATGTGTGCCTTGAAGGTTCACTAAAACTAAAAGAGATCTCTTACATCCAAGCAGAAGGATTTGCTGGCGGAGAACTCAAACACGGCACAATTGCTTTAATTGAAGAAGGCACACCGGTTATTGCCCTTGCAACGCAAGAGCACGTGAACCTCAGCATTCGCGGTAACATCAAAGAAGTCGTGGCACGCGGAGCAAACCCATGTGTCATCTCACTAAAAGGCCTAGAAGACGAAGGCGACCGTTTCGTCCTTCCAGCTGTACACCCAGCACTTGCACCACTTGCATCTGTTGTCCCATTACAGCTCATCGCTTACTACGCAGCCCTTCACCGTGGGTGTGATGTGGATAAACCACGTAACCTTGCGAAGAGTGTGACGGTGGAGTAGGTTTAATTTTTATAATGAAACACCCCTTTGAGAATTTGTTAAAGGGGTGTTTTTTGTTTAGGTTACTATTATTTGCGAATAATCACCATTTTCAAAGCGTTTAAGGAGATTTTCAATCTTTTTTATGGATGTTAATGAGTAACTATAAACTCCAAGCTCTTTTATTAAACAGATGTTCTCTATTTTGTAAATTGGCACTTCCCAATTATGTGCTTTACGTTTTATTAAGTCACCTTTAATTAAATAAGTAAACGTATTTTGGGGAATCGAAGGCAAATCCCAAAAATCAAAATCAGCTATTCCTAATTTCTCTATTAGATTTTGTTCGTCATTAATACTATATTGTTGGCCGATATGATTAATTTTATCATGCTGTTCATATTCTAATAACAACTCCATAGTAGACATGAGTTTTAATACTTTTGATGATTCATCGCCATCTCCTAATTGCTTCATAAATCGCTTAATGGCAGGTTCAACATAGAATTGATTAAAATGATATGGTGTTAACTCTTCGAAAAGCCTATATAATATGCTTTCCCACTCACTGTTATAGATGTAGTATTCTCCAAATTCAGGATAAAATAGTTCAGATAATTTTTTTCCATTCTCCAGCTTTATTCGTTTGATTTTTTTTGAATTTTCACCCCATATTTCGGGGTAGATTTCTAGTAATTCATCATCATCAATGCTAAAACTTATACTCATCGAAAAGCAAGCGACGAATAATGGAATATTAATAAATCGTAACCACTGTTCATCCTCTAATATTAAATGTTCATACACAATATTTTTGAGTGGAGGGTTATCTGCTAAATGATCTCTATAAATGTTACTTTTTAAAAATTCCCTTTTTCGAAATAAAGGTTGTTCCCGATACATGAATGAACAAAATGAATCAATACAAAAGTCAATTAAATTTATTAATAATGTAGAATCACCTTGGGTTAAATAGGTTAACGTTTTCATATATAAGTCGGTTTCTCTCTCAGGTAGCATTGAACCGTCTTTTTCTAATGTTGCGATTAATAAGTTCAAAGATTCTTTCGTATTTAGTAACTGATAGATGTAAACTGGTGAATTATTGTCTAATACGAGATTTAATTTATCTTTGACACCATTCGAAAGTTTGCTTTTTGATATAAGTTCGATAACTTCATCATTTTCTATTAATTCTTCTTCCTTTCCATACATCCAATCATATGCGTTATATTTTACTGTACTTACGTCATGTTCACTTAAATTATCAGTTGGCGAATGTCTGTTCATTATTGAATGGTCATTATTTATTCGTGTAGGTGAGCGTCCATATAAAAGCTCAATTTGTTTATCCATTTCTATTGAGTATTGAAGGCCATAAAAGTCACATAAATCAGGAATGCTATCAATTAACATATCTAATTCTACATCCATGCAGTATTCTTCTAAAAAATCCAACTCTGAAAAAATCAATTGTTTTATATTTTTTCTAATTTTTGAGTTAAAAGATTCATAAAATATTTCGTACTCCTTAGGAAATATTTCTCGAAAACGTTCCATCGCTTTATAATGAAACACACTAAAGGCGTTTTTGAAGTATTTATCTATTAATTTATATCCGTTAAAAGCCATTCCAATATTTGTGCAACTTACGATATAATCAGGTAAATTATGCAAATCATTATATTGATATTCTTTAGGGTCATTACTCCCCATATCAATACAGTACTGATTGATTTTATACTCTAAAAATTTATAAAGTCTCGGTTGTTTTTGATTTTGTGTTAGATAAATTCTAAGTAAATCAAAGAATCTATCTAAGCTTCCCTTTTCTTGTTCTAAAATATCAATATTCCATATATTATCGTTTTCTGAAAAACTAGTTGTATAATCATCATAATGTTCTATACAACTTTGTATGATCTGTTCACTAATGTTTGAACTACAAGAAGGTGATACATTCTTAAATAGAAACAATAATTGATTATAGAAGGAGCAGCAAGGCAGTAGTTTGGGAATCCATTGTTCACAATTCTCTTTCAAGAAGTCAAGCAGAAAATCTTGTGCTGATGGGTTTATAAAATATATAAAGATATCATCATACTCATCATCATAAACGGTCTTGATCATGGTTTCTTCAAGTTCTCTAAGACTCTCACTTAAATTCTTCGTGTGCGTTTCATTGAAATAATAATGTAAAGAATTTTTGTAGCAGACTTCTACATCCTCTTGTAATGAAGGTGTTGAAGTAATTAGTAGTAAAAAAGCTACAAACTTTGCTTCATTAGATAAATTATCAAAAATATCTCTCCAAAAATCACTTGGACAATCTAAATAATTTAACAATCGATTTAAGTAATCTTCTGGTGTTTCATAACTTTGAGGTTTTTGATCTAAAAATAGTGATAGTACCCTTGGATTATAATTGTCGTGATATACAATCTCATCTGTATAAAGATGCAAATAGTTAACATGCTCATAATTTAGTTTTGAGTAGTAGAGACGACTAAATAAAATACTTGCTTTTTCACTCTCGGAGTATGCTTCCAAGTTGCAAATTAAGGTATAGTTATCAAATACTTTTTTTAGTAAAGGACTTTTATGAATGAGTTGTTGAAGAATATATTCTCTTGTTGTAATAATTAATCTTGTATCATTAGGGAAATTTTCGATATCCTTTATTAACTTAGCTAAGCGTTCTTCTTCTTTTTTATTCTTTTCTTTTTCGAGGATACTTCCCCAGTAATCATCTAAAATAAAAACTTGTATTTGGTGTTCATCTAACATACTGTATATATCATCGATTGAGTATACCCATCTAAATCCGTTTAAATGATTTTGATACAAATGGGCTAAAGCTAGAATTTGAGCGATTGTTGTTTTTCCAACACCTGGTTCTCCGGAAAGTATGATAGTTCGGTTAATGTCCCAATTCGAAACTGCTGATCTATAGACTTTTGAAGGTAAAAAAGTTTTTGCTGTTTTACAAGCATCTTTTAATCTATAGGCAGACTCTCTATAAATACGACTATGTAGATATTCTTTTAACAAGTGTTCAAGCACATTTGAATTTGGAATTAAAAGCTTTGGTTGATTAATTATCACTTTTCTGTAAGTCGGCTGTGAAAGGAGTCTGTTCAATTCAACCCTATCTAATATATCGTGTTCAGTCACATTGAATTCTTTAAATAATTCAACAATATCTTTCGTTTGTTGACGTGTTAACTCCATTGATATCCCTAGGATATAGCGATCTGGTTTTAATTTGCGAACTTTTTGTAGGTCTTGCTTTAAAGAATGTATTAAAGGCTTAAAAGATTGCTGAGCATAACGCTTTACTTGTATGACGGTTTCAGTTTTACCGTCTGTATAAAAACCATCAATGCCTTGATCTCGCCCCTCTTTAAAGGTTCTAAAGGGAACGTTCTCTCTTTGAGAGACTACATCACATACCAACACTTCAAACTCTAATGGTTGAAGTAATGCATGAAAATCGTAATTAGACAATTTTCTTCTTCCTTTCACATGTAGATAACGAGTAATTATATCATAATTTATGTATATATGGTTATTATTGTAATGTTTATTTTGTAGCTAGATTCCTCATTACTAGATTGGACATAAAAGGTTAGGCAGATTAAAAACGTGAGGGTAACTATCTTCTAATGCATGGATAAAAGTACTTTAAGAAAGAAAAGGGGAATAACACATGACCAAACCTAAAATCTATACAATGAGCTTCGCAAAAGTCTATCCTCTCTACATCGCAAAGGCAGAGAGAAAAGGACGAACAAAGGCTGAAGTCGATACGATTATTTGTTGGTTAACAGGGTACAGTCCGGAAGAGCTGCAGGAACGGGTGGATCAACAGACAGATATTGAAAACTTCTTTGCCGAGGCCCCTGAGCTTCATCCTTCCCGCAGTTTAATCAAAGGAGTCATCTGTGGTGTTCGAGTAGAAGACATTGAGGAAGAAACCATGAAAAACATTCGGTATCTAGATAAGCTGATTGATGAGTTAGCGAAAGGAAAGACGATGGAAAAGATTTTGCGAGATTCGTTATGACCATCACAAGCAAGCCCAGTGAACTTACTTTCACTGGGCTTTTTTATATCTTATAGACCACTCGATCGATAAAAATAAAATCCATTTGAACGAATTCACTCTTCATGTCGTCAAAAGAAGTGATATCAAAACAAATTGGTTATGAAAAAGGAGTGGCGTGGATGGATATGAAGATGATTTTACCTCTCGTTTTGCTGCAAGCCATTTTAATGGTGATTGGTTTGTTTGATTTGCTGAAAAGAGATCCATCTAGGATCAGAGGAGAGGTGAAGTGGGTTTGGGCTTTGGTGATTGTGTTTGTGGCGAGTGCCGGTCCTATTGCGTATTTCATTTTTGGTCGTAAACAATCTTAGTAGGGGGGATTTGCTTGAATATGCTGGAGTGTCAAGGGCTGACGAAATCGTATGGTCGGCATGAAATTTTAAAAAACGTTTCGTTTTCTGTTGGGGAAGTTGGTTGTGTCGGTTTTTTAGGAGCCAATGGAGCGGGGAAGACAACGACGATTCGGATTTTGACGGGGCTTGCTCGTCCTACGTCTGGCGTCGTGAAGGTGGCGGGTATGGATGTGACAAAGGACATGGATGACATCAGTCATGTGATTGGATATTGTCCGCAGCAGCCTGCATTTTATCAGGACATGACGGGGCAGGAGTGGATGCATTGGGTTGGCGGGTTATTTCAATTAGAGAAAAACATCATTCGCTCCAAAACTGAGGAGCTGTTGAAGCTTTGCCGTGTGTATGAGGCGAAGGATCGTGCCATTGGCAGCTATAGTGGAGGAATGAAGCAGAGGCTCGCCATTGCACAGGCGCTCATCAACAGCCCGAAGGTTCTTATTCTAGATGAACCTGTGTCCGCACTTGATCCGATGGGGAGAAAAGACGTCCTGACTTTGATTGAGCGTTTAAAGCATGAGATGTTGATCTTTATGTCGACCCATATTTTAGATGACATTGAAAGGGTGGCGGATCATATTATCATGATCAACAGCGGAAAAATTGAAATGTCCTCTTCCATGAAACAGATCAAAGAAGACTATATTCAGCCAGTGATTGAATTTCAATTAGAACAAAAGAATACGAAATTAGTGGCTTTGTTAAAAGAGCAGGATTGGATGGAGGAATGCATTGAGGCAGGGGACGGTTATCAGGTGCGAGTGAACGATCAACAAATGGCGTTGAAGGAGCTGCCTGGTCTCATCACTGAAACTGGCGGTGTTCTCCTCCATTATCGACTATCTAAGCTGACGCTTGAAGATATTTTCATGAAGGTTGTGAATGCATGATGATGCTGAAAAAGGAATTTAGGGAGTTATTCACTAGTTATAAAATTTTATTTGTGCCGATCATTTTTACGATTTTAATGATCACACAGCCTATTACGCTCAAAATGCTGCCGGATCTTTTATCGAAATCAGCTAATTTACCTGAAGGGTCCACATTTTATATACCAGAGCCTAGCGCTGGTGAGGCTTTAGCGAGTGCATTGAGTAAATTCGATTCGCTTGGTGTTTTTATTCTCATTATGATTGTGATGGGGACGATCGCTGGAGAGCGTGCCTCTGGGGTGACGGCGATGATTATGGTGAAGCCGATCAGTCGAATGAGTTATTATGTCTCAAAAATATGCGCCTATGCTGGTTTGACCTTGTTTAGTTTGGTGGTGGCGGTGCTTGCCTCCGTTTATTATGTGGACATTCAATTTGGGCATCTGGATTGGGTCAATGTGGTAAAAGGAACGCTTCTTTATTACCCCAATTTATTGCTGATTGTCGTGTCGACCATTTGTGCTTCGGCGTTCTTTACGCGTTCCGTCACAGCCGGCGGTGTATCGCTTGTGATCAACCTTATTCTATTTACCGTTCCTTCATTTTATGAGGATACATTAGGGAAGTTTGCGCCTAAAGGCGTGACAAGTGCGGCAGAGGAGATGATTCATAGAGGGACTTATTCGGATCAGACTCTTACAAGCTTTCTAGGTGTATCGGTATTGATTGTTATCTTTTTTCTCATTGGATGGTTTCTTTTTAGAAAACAAGAATTATAGGTTGCTGGACCCTTTGGAGCAGCTCGAATTATCGTTAGAGAATGTGAAACGGAATGTAGAAGCGACAGATATGGCTGTAGAAGAAATAACGAAACTAGTGTTTTATCTTGTGGGAGAGTTCGATGCTGCGAGTAGAAAACGAATCATGAGTCAGTTTTTAGGTGATCATCTTCCTTGTATGACGATGGTTTATGTGGTGGCCCTGGCTTCTCCTGCTCTTAAGATAGAGGTGGATGCTTGGGCGTGTCAGGAGATTTAATAGGTAAAAGATTGGGTGGTTGATGCTCAATCTTTTTTTGTTTTGTGAAATTTTAAGTGTTTTCGTTCAATAAATTACCTCTATACCCTTATCTTGTTATTGTCTGTATGGTAATATCAGGGTAAATGTTGAGTGGGTCTAATTACATTTACATGTCATCGTAAAAAACACCATAGATAAGCATACATCACTCTAATAGTAAGGGAGAGATTCGATGCCATTCATGGAGGTTCAGAATATAAGCAAACGATACAGTAATGGTGATGGGATAGAGGGCCTGTCATTTTCCATAGAAGCAGGAGAAGTTGTGGCGCTGCTTGGGCCGAATGGCGCCGGGAAGACGACAACGATTCGGTGTTTAACGGGTCTATATAAACCAGATGGAGGGGAAATTCTCATTGAGGGTTTCCCGCCTGGTCATTCCCATGTCCAAAAACAAGTAGCTCTTATTCCTGATCAGCCGTATTTGTATCCAGACTTAACGGCTGCTGAACATGTTCAGTTCCGTGCTCGTGGATATCATAAAGGCTTAAAACAGATCAAGGAAAAGGTATATGGAGCGTTGAAAGAAGTACATATGGAAAAAAAGATGAACGAACTGTGCGGAAGGCTGTCAAGAGGTCAAAAGCAGCGTGTCGTCTTAGCAGGGGCCATTGTTCAAGATGCCTCCCTTTTTATATTAGATGAACCGACTGTTGGGTTAGATATTGCGTCAAAACAGTGGCTGTCGGATTGGCTGAGACAAAAAAGCAGTCAAGGTGGGTCGGTCTTTGTGTCGACTCATAGTCTGGAGTTCGTTCTCGATACGGCCAGCAGGGTGGTATTGATTCGAGACGGTGCCATCATGAAGAATATGGATGTTCCTCAATTAAAGGAAGAACAGATTGAGTGGAGGGCAGAAGTCATTCAACTTCTGGGGGAGTGGTCAAGTGAATAACACACTCTCCCTTTTATGGATGAAATCTCAAAGGCGCTTGATCAGTAAAAATCAAGAAAAGAAAATGCCTTTTGTGATCTTACTTCTTTTCATTGCGGCAATTGGTTTTCAGCTAAGCGCAGTTTCAAGTATGGGTGATTGGAATACGGTTGCAGCTGGATGGATCATTGTCAGTTTGTTTGTTCTCTATACGGGGTTTGGCTTGTTTACAAATCGACTCCCTAGTCAAATGAACGATATCATTTGGTTATATGGAAATGGCGCTTCTCTATGGACAGTTGTCATCAGTGTATGGTTGTATCACATTTTTTGGCGAGGGGCTCTTCTCATTGTCTCTGCTGTGGCTGCGGATCTTCTTCTGTTTTTTATGACGCAGCAGTACCCGTTTCTGCTTGGAAAATCACTCATCCTGACAGGGCTGTTATGTTTGATCGAAACTTGGATGATTGCGATGTCTTGTGCTAGAACCATTCGAGTATACAAGCGCCTGCTCTTACTCGGTTTTGTATTGATGTTTGGCTTCTTTGCACTGCTTGTTTTGAATCAATTCATGATGAAACAGCCCTTCTTGATGAACATTGCTGATTCTTTGATGTTTCAAGCTGGACGTATGTTCGAAGAGTTCTCCATTCTTTCTTTCTTCATCTTTATTGGAGTAATGTTCCTATCTTTCCTGATGATGTACAAGGCTAGTCATCGTTTAGAGATGAAGGAGTCTTTAGTCAAGGAGGCAGTATTTTGGGAAGAATTTGAGGGGAAACATATTCAATCAAGTCCAATCGTTCAAAAAAAGGGCAAGACGTGGTGGGGGCTTCCGTCATTAACGGGCAGCTGGGCTTTTCTTTGGATTGAATTATTGCTGCTAAAAAAGTATGCGACCTTCCATTTGTTATCTACCATGCTGTTAATTGGTACTTACTATGTCGTCCTTACTTATTTTTCAGATTGGCTATTCTTAATCGTCATCGCTGCATCCGTTCTTTTTAGTTCATATTATGCGGGGATTGTAAGACACGCACAAACAGGAGTGCTCTATCTTTTTCCAGGCGCTTTATATCAAAAAATCATTCTGTTAGAAGTGTTTCAAACCTTTTGGCTGTATGCGTTCTACTTGATTTCACTTTATTTGGTTGAGATTCAGGATGTATTGTATTGGACCTTATTTGGTGGAGGAGTTTATATATGGTTTTTGGTCATACGGCTCTTTGCCTTTATGCAGCCTCTGAGACGAGAAAAGAGTTTTGCTTTGGCCGCCTATTATCGATCATTGCTATTTGCGTCTGTGATCAGTGCTGTGGTCATTATTAGCATTCATCTGTTCACTGATGGCTTGTTGACAGCAATTGTATCCCTAGTGGCTGGAGCTGTATTTTATGTGCTTTGTTATCGATACCGTGCGGTTCATTAAAAAGAGGAGTTGATTGTCAATGAAACCAGAAAATAAGCTGTCTCAATCAGTTCAACAATTGGCAAATACAAATGAAGTAACGATCATTCAAGCAATAGGGGAATTGAGAAAGTTCGGAAAAGATGCAGTGCCCGTCCTTGTTGAGGCTTTAAAAGAAAGAGGATCTCTGCGGAACATTGCAGCAGCTGTACTTGGTGAATTTGGAGCAGATGCGGGAGAAGCAGCTGAGCCGCTAGCCCAGCTATTAGAAAGTGACGAAGAGGATACAAGAATGGCCGCTGCCATGTCACTCATGAGGATTGGACAGCCCAGCTTGCCATTCCTTCTGGCACTGGCTAAACGTTATGAGGGACCTACTTGTTTCTGGGCATCATGGTGTATCTCTTGGATTGATCCATCAAAAATTGAAAAAAACATGTACGAGTGCTTAAAACAAGAACAAGAAAATCCAACAGGCAGCGTCACTCCTTTTGCTGCAGAGGAAGCATTAGGGAAAATTATCGCTTTTCAGCTAAAGGAAAAGGAGGATGAATAGTGGAAAAGCAAAAACTCAATTGGCCTGAGCACCTTCCGTGGATTCATCCTTCAGATCAAAGGAAAAGTTAGAAAAACATTCAATTGGTTAGTAAGTGTAAGGGAGGAGAGAGTGTTGTTTCTATCAAACAAAGAATTAAAAAGAAACGCGGTTTTTTTCGCAGGGATTGGAGCGGTTTTGTTGATTTTAATGATATTGAAATGGTTTCCGATTCCTGCAGACTGGGAGTTGATGTTGATTTTTTTTGGATTGGGGATTTTGTTTTATTTGAAACGTGTGATGCGGAAAGAAGAAAATCATCATTCATAATTCATCAGTAAGATACCTAGAATGTATATTCTAGGTTTTTTTATTAAAATTACCTTAAAACGCATGTTTTTACATGGGTGTAGAGACCAATTTTTTGAAAGTGTGGTAGGATAAATATGCTTTTATATTTTCCGAAGGAGCTGTCGTGTTGAAGGGATCTAGGGTTGAGTTCATTGATAGTTTGCGTGGTTTTAGTTTATTAGGTATTTTGATCGTGAATATGCTTAATTTTCAATATGATTATGATTTTGAGAAAATGTTTGATTCGAGTTTTTGGGGGCAGGAATTCGGAGTTTATCTGACGGAAATTTTGTTCCAAGGGTCGTTTTATCCGATATTCTCTTTTTTGTTTGGGTATTCTTTTATCAAGCTGATTGAATCAACGAAAGCCAAGGGACTAAATACGAATGCCATTGTCGTTCGCCGGGGCTTTGGTCTTATTGTGCTTGGGATGCTGCATTACATCTTTATTTGGAATGGTGACATTCTTCTTTATTATGGAGCTTGTACGTTTTTCTTGATGATGTTTTTGAGCAGCCGAATCAAAACAATGCTTATTTGGTCGGGTGTGTTAGGGGCGTTGTCTTTAGTCGTTGTGCCATATATGATGAACTTTGTTTATGGGAATGATGATTTTTTAACCGATGTGTATGCGAAGGGTGCATATGGAGATATTTTGCTCAGCCGGATTACGGTTGAAGACGATATGTTGATTGTGACCATTATTCTGGCGATCGTGACCATTACGCTTATGCCGATACTAGGGTTTCTTTTCGGTACGATGATGGTGGGTCCGTTCGCATTGCTTGGCATGGTGATTGGTAAACGAGGACATCTGACAGAAGAAGATCGAGGAATGGCCTATCGCAAAGGCTGGGTATGGATGATTGTCGTCGGGCTTGCGCTAAAATGTGCGACGTTCATTGATGCGCCTTGGAGTGAATTCGTTATGATTCTCGGTGGCTATGTGCTGGCGATCGGGTATATTCAAGCGTTTATTGTTTTTTACTATTCGAAAGCAGCTCAAGGCCTCAAACGTCTGCTTGCAGGACTTGGCCGTTTGTCCCTATCAAATTATTTGGCGCAGTCGATCATTTGTACAACAATTTTCTATTCTTATGGACTTGGTCTATTTGGACAGATGGGGTCAATGTTTGGACTGCTGCTCGCTGTCGGACTGTACACAGCACAGCTGTTCATCAGCTATCTCTATTTGAAAAAATGGAGAAGAGGTCCGGTGGAGTGGATGATGGGAAAATGGGTGTATTGGAGATGAATTTTGTTGGGGAAGGCCGCATAGCTGAAGAGCTGTGCGGTTTTTTTTAGTTGAGTTGCAATCAAAAAATGGTTGATTATTCTTTCAGTGTGTATATAATGTGTATATAGTGTATATACAATATTTCGTTCCAAACACCAGTACAGAAAAAAGAGGTTTTTATATGCAGATTACGATTTCAAACCACTCTAAGGAGCCCATTTATGAGCAAATTACGAATCAAATCAAATCGATGATTTTAACGGGGGAGCTGGCGGAAGGCTCGGCACTGCCGTCTATTCGAAAGCTGGCGAAGGATTTGCAAATTAGCGTCATCACAACAAAGCGAGCATATGAAGAGTTAGAGAAGGCAGGATTTATTTATTCGATTGTAGGCAAGGGATCATTTGTTGCGGAACAAAACCTAGAGGTCATGAGAGAGAAAAAATTGAAGGTGATTGAGGATCAGCTTGGAGCGGTTGTCACAAACGGCAAGGAATTAGGCTTATCTTTTGATGAATTGCAGCAGTTATTAAAGTTCTTGTATAAGGAGTGAGATGAGTGGAGCATGTGATTGAATTCAAAGGAGTATCAAAACGATTCAAGGACTTTTCTGTTCAGAATCTTGATTTACAGGTCAAAAAAGGCTTTGTTACAGGGTTTATTGGGGAAAATGGAGCCGGTAAGTCGACCACCATTAAAATGATCATGAATTTGTTAAAACCAGATTCAGGTGAGGTCAAGATTTTCGGATTAGATTATCACACCCATGAAAAAGAGATTAAGGAACGAATCGGCTTTGTTTACGATGCCAACGTTTTTTTCCCAGGTTTGAATTTAAAAGACATTAAACGGATTGTGGCACCTGCTTATAAACGCTGGGATGACCGTCTTTTCCATCAATATATTGAACAGTTTGGCCTGCCCCTGCATAAAGCAATCAAAACATTCTCAAAAGGGATGCAGATGAAGGCGTCACTTGCGATTGCGCTATCACATCATGCAGAGCTGATTATCATGGATGAGCCAACAGCCGGTTTAGACCCAGTTTTTAGAAGAGAGCTGTTAGGAACGTTACAAGAGTTAATGATTGATGAGAACCGGACCATATTTTTCTCAACACATATGACAACAGATTTAGACCGGATTGCGGATTATATTGCGTTTATACAAAATGGACAATTGGTCTTTCAACAGTCGGTTCATGATGTAGCGGAGAATTATGCGCTGGTGAAAGGAAACCTGGATTTATTGGATCGAGACACAGAAAAGGCTTTTGTCCATATTCAGCGTACAGCAGCAGGGTTTGAAGCATTAACAGATCGGATCGGTGAAGTGAATCATATTTTTGGAGACGCTGTTGTGATCGAACCGGCGTCGCTTGAGGATATCATGTTTTATTTGAAAGGCGGGGTGGCGCATGTTTCATTTAATTAAGCGTGATGTGATTTTGCAGAAAAAGCAGCTGATTATTTTCCTTCCGTTTATCTTATTTTTTATTCTCATGGATGCGCATCCGGCATTGACGTTTCTAGTCGCTAGTTTCTTCATTCCTTTTAACACATATGCGTACGACGAGAAGGCAGAAACGAATATTCTATTAAACTCTTTGCCTTATACACGTAAAGAAATTATCGCATCACGTTATCTTGGTGCCGTTTTCTATATGATTATCGCAATCGGGCTGACAAGTGCTGCTTTATTTGTTTTTGGGAAGCTGTTTTCGCTGACGGATATTGCGATTGGCAGCGGGCTGTTTTTATTGTTTGCGGCGTGTACGTTTCCATTGTTTTATATCTTGAAGCCTGGCTATATCACAACGGCAGTGATTATTGGCTTTATCCTTTTATCTGGTATAGGACCGCCATTTGTTGCCTATTTAGCGGAGCAATTCAGTGGGATCACAGATTTTATCATGAAATTATCGATACCTATTTTATATACTGGGTCAGCTGTGCTGATTATGCTTATCTACCTGCTGTCTTGGGGGCTTTCTACTGCTATTTATCAGAGGAAAGTGTTCTAGGAAAAATAGCTGAATCTATTCAAAGTAGATCATGACCGCAATTATGATCAAGTAGAGGTGAGCGAGATGATGTATAGTCTGTCACGCAAGAGGCGATTTTCTATTTTGAGTCGCATTTGATGGATGAGCTGTATTAAGGCAGGTGCCTGAAATAGTGGGGAATTCTCATTTTCATTTCAATATGCGATTGTTTTAGATATCCCTTCTCACAGTGAATCCATTCATTTTGGTGTCTTGCTCAGCGGCAAGGGAACGGTATGGGCAGATGGGTTTCGATTTGAGGAAGTGAATGAGAAGACATCTACAACCAATATGGTGGAGGATTCTGCATTGCCAGATGTTCCAGTGAATTTACAGTTTGAGCTTGAGGAGACCGTGTGAGCGGTCTTTTTTATTTATTTTATATAAAGAACCTATATTGACAGTTTATCATGAAGTAGATTAAAATACATACCAACGGTCGGTATGTAAGAGGAGGCGTTTCATTTGGCCAGAAATAAATATCCAGAAAAGACAATCCAACAAATTTTAGATGTGTCGACGAAGCTGTTTCAGGAAAAAGGATTTGAAAAGACGAGTTTGCAGGATATCATCCATGAATTGAACATGTCTAAGGGTGCTATTTATCATCATTTCAAATCGAAGGAAGAAATATTACGTGCCGTGATGGATCGGCAATTTCGTCATGCGACAGAGAAGCTTGAAGATCTGATTAAGCATACAGAGGCAGTTCATGCAAAAGAGAAGCTGCAGCTTATTTTAGAGAAGCTTGTGGCAGATCCACAGTCTCACTCAATTGATGGAATCTTAGTTGATCAGATCAAAAACCCGCAGTTTGTGGTGGAAGGGATGAAGGCAGGAGTAAATCAGGATGCGCTTAAAATTAAAAGGCTGATTCTAGAAGGAATTGATGATGGTTCGATGAAGACTGCTTTTCCTGGTGAAGTGGCAGAAGTGTTTATGCTTCTCGTGAATATATGGCTGAATCCAACACTATTTGCTCGTGATCAACAGGAAACTAGTCAGCGTTTGCTGTTTTTACAACAGATGATGAAAGGGCTTGGAGTGGATGTAGTGAGTGATCTATTTATTCAAAAGGTCACAGCGCATTATGCTGGAATTGGTGGATATGATCAGCCTGGAACCTAAATGGTCAGATAAGAGACAAAAAGAAAAATTCATTTCATAGGAGGATGCCTTATGCTTCACTACATAAAACTTGAGCTAAGAAAAAGCCATATGAAACATTATATTCAAGCTAGTATGATTGCAAGCATTGTACTGCTGGTGTTTATTTATTTTGTCGCGTTTGTTGCACAGGTTGAACAGGAAATAGGTTTTCAGCAATATCCGAATATCTATTTGTTGACCAGTATAGTATGGATGATCTTTTTTTCGATCGTCACAGCCTTGATGTATTGTCGAGTGATGGTGACTGCATTGAAAGAGCATGAACCTCATTCATCAAGTCTGAAAGCATCACTCCTTTCGAGAATGGTCTGGATGCTGTGCTTTTCTACGATTGCAATGCTGTGTAGCATCATTCCCTCATTTGTTGTGTTTAGTGTCACTGAAACGTTCTTCCCCCTTGTTCAGGATGCGCTGACAGCTGATGTGATGTTCACTGTGATCAAAACGTACCTAGTGTTTACTTGTTGTATCAACGGTATTGGCATGATTGCGATGAGAGTGGGGTTAATGAAGAAATCTACCTCCATGACCATTCTGACTGCGATTGTTCTATGTGCTGTTTTAGGAAACCTATTAATTGCTTTTTATGGAAATGATCAAATGAATTTCATTCTGTCAGGAGTCATGATCGCAGCCGTTCTCATTGTGATCTTGGAATTATGGGGCAGTATCATCCGGCTTCAAGGGAGATGAGCCGCGTTGAAAAAAGGAGGGAGACATTGTGGAGCATACGATTCAAATTGAAGAATCGGTCGTAGAATTATCGCTGGATTGGCTATTGGGAGAGGTGCGTATTCATCATCATGATCATCCTTATCTATTCATTCGTCAAACGACCAATCAAGCCTTTCCCCAACGCTATTTGCTGCATCATCAGGTAAGAGAAGGACGTTTAGTCATTCAAGATAGACGAAAAAGAATACTCAGCTTAGGGTTTCACCTTTATAAAACTGATGTAGATATTTATCTTCCTAAACAACAATTACAGTCCATATCTCTTCGTTGTAAAGGAGCAAATCTTCAGGCAGAGAGGCTGAAGGTGGAAAATGTCTCTTGTCATTTAACTTCTGGAAAGACGATGCTATCAGGTGAAATCAAGCATCTCCATTTAGAGACAGCAGGTGGACTTATTTCTAGTCGGCAGCTGGTCGCGCAGAGATTATTACTGCACGCCACATCGTCAAAAGTTGAGTTGACGGGTGCTTTTTTGGACGTTGATCTGCATGTAACAGGTAGAAGGATACAGATTCATTCTACAAACATGCTAGATTCACTTAAATCTACTTCAACAGGAGCAAATGTCAAAGTGGCGATACCGGAAAATGATGGGTTTACTTGTTATGTAAAGAAAAGATCCGGCGCTTTCCGGAATGACTTTTCTTGTCATCGAGAGAAGGAGAAAATGGTGCATAAAAATGGATTGCGATCCTTTGAGGTTGATATAAGAGGCGGTCAGTTCCTATTAAGTCATCAGATTTGAAATGACTTTCACCCTTTGATTCAATATATCAATATAAAACAATTTGAACATCTCTTTATGTCGGAATATTTTGATAATAGTGTTTCCCTCAAAAAAACAATTGTTTTTTAAGGGTAGATTTATTATGATAATATACAACGAAAGATTGATGTTTCTCAATCAGAATGAACATTCTGATTTTTATTTTTTATGTTGTTTGTTGATGAGGGGGAAGAAAAGTGGCTCAAAAGGAATTAAAGAGAGGGTTAAGTGCCCGCCATATTCAAATGATTGCACTCGGCGGCACGATTGGTGTTGGCTTATTTATGGGGTCAGCCAAGGCCATTCAATGGACAGGTCCATCGGTTCTTCTAGCGTACGCAGTATGTGGTATCTTTATTTTTTTTATTATGCGTGCGATGGGAGAAATGTTATACGTTGAACCGAGTACAGGTTCATTTGCTACATTTGGTCATCAATATATTCATCCGCTTGCGGGGTATATGACAGCTTGGAGTAACTGGTTCCAGTGGGTCATTGTCGGGATGTCGGAAATTATTGCCGTAGGCGCTTATATGAAATATTGGTTCCCAGAGCTGCCAGCTTGGATTCCAGGATTAATTGCGATGATTATTTTGGGAGCGGCCAACTTGATTTCGGTTAAATCGTTCGGTGAGTTCGAATTTTGGTTTGCAATGATCAAGATTGTGACGATTATTTTGATGATCATTGCAGGTCTAGGCATTATTTTCTTTGGATTTGGAAATGGCGGGACGCCTATTGGCTTGTCTAATCTGTGGGCGCACGGCGGGTTCTTTACAGGTGGATTTACCGGATTCTTGTTTGCGTTGTCGCTCGTCATTGCTGCCTATCAGGGGGTAGAGCTGATTGGGATTACAGCAGGTGAAGCACAAAATCCAGAAAAGACGCTGACCAATGCCATCAAAAGTATCATCTGGCGTATTTTGATTTTCTATATCGGTGCGATCTTTGTCATTGTGACAGTGTATCCTTGGGATCAGCTGAATACCCTTGGCAGTCCATTTGTGGCGACGTTTGCGAAAATTGGGATTACAGCAGCTGCTGGTATTATTAACTTTGTCGTCATTACAGCAGCGATGTCAGGCTGTAATAGTGGGATTTTCAGTGCGGGACGTATGCTTTATACATTAGGTGTGAATGGACAGGCGCCTGCTTTCTTCACCAAAATTTCGAAGAATGGCGTGCCGTATTTTGGGACATTTGCTGTGCTGATTGGTCTAGCGATAGGAGTTGTCCTCAATTATGTTGCGCCACCAAACATTTTCGTCTATGTGTATAGTGCGAGTGTACTTCCTGGTATGGTGCCTTGGTTTGTGATTTTGATTAGTCATATCGGCTTTAGAAAAGCGAAGGGATCTGCTCTTGATCAACATCCATTCAAGATGCCGCTAGCGCCGTTTTCTAATTATTTAACAATCGGTTTCTTACTGATGGTGCTTGTGTTTATGCTTATTAATCAGGATACGCGTATTTCTCTGATTGTGGCCATTGGGTTCTTGATTGTAGTAGCGCTTAGCTTCTTTGTCTTTGGGATTGGGAAACGGAAACCGATCGAAACAGCTTCTTCTGATCAAACGGTAAAATAATCAAAGGCCTTGCGGGATGGACCGCAAGGCGTTTTTTGTTTAGAGTGAAGCTTTCACACGGTTAAAGACATCTGGAAAGTTGGTGAAAAGACCGGTGACGCCGTATTGCAGTAAACGGGTCATGTCTGCTTCGTTGTTTACCGTATATGGGTGGAGGAGGAGTCCGTGGCTTCTGACCTGCTGTACGTTTTCAAGTGTCAATGCTCTAAAGTTTGGCCCGACACCCACTGCATAAGATTTGATGAAGTCGAGTTGATCATCTGTGATGGACGTCATTTGGGTTCTGTCTAAAAGCTGTACTTTGGGAAGGCGTGGATCTAATTTCTGTAGTTTTAGCAGGCTGTCTTGGCTAAAGGATTGGATAATGACCTGCCCTTTTCTTGTGTGTTTCCCGAGAAGATGATGTTTTTTAAGGGTAGCCAATAGCTTTTCTTCCATTTGCGGATAGATGTCTGGTTTTTTTGTTTCAATATAATAATTCTCTCGTTTGCCGAAATAGCGCAGCACCTCATCTAATGTGAGTACTCGCTGTCCGATATAGTTGGCATTTTGTCTGTCGGGATTGACTTCGTTAAACCATGTACCGGCATCAAGCTGTTTGATTTCGGCAAGTGTGAGGTCTTTGACCCAGCCTGTTCCGTTTGTGGTCCGGTCAACGGTTTCATCGTGCATGACGATGAGGTGTCCATCCTTTGTCATTTGAAGGTCGAGTTCGAGGTAATCCACATTCATCTTTGTAGCGAGTTTGTAGGAAGCCAGGGTATGCTCTGGTGCATACCCTGATGCTCCGCGGTGTGCAACGGTTAGAATACGATCTGGAGATAAAAGATGTTCATGTGCCGATATGGTGGTCGGCACCCACGCAAAAGACAGTAAAGCAAAAGAGAGCAACACGAAAGCAAGTAATCTACTTTTCTTCATATTTTATCCTCCTTTTACGGTAACTTCCTTCATCATAAGAAATAGATGTAAAGGGCATGTTGGGTGGATATGAATCTTTTATGTGATTTTCATTAAGCTTGCTCTACGCGCTTCCCTGTATTCCATGTCATCGCCAGGAAGACAATCGCAAGCACACAAGAACCAACCAGTAAAATGAAGCCTCCTGTCCAGTCATAGTGATCTACGACGACGCCCATCATCGCATTGGCAAAGGCAGAGCCGCCAATATAGCCAAAGAAGCCAGTGAGTCCGGCCGCAGTGCCAGCCGCTTTTTTAGGAGCGAGGTCAATGGCTTGAAGTCCAATGAGCATGACAGGTCCGTAAATCAAAAAGCCGATGCTGATAAGGGCGATGTTATCGACCATTGGATTGCCAGCAGGGTTTAACCAGTAAACGAGCACCGCAATTAACACCCCAGCCATAAAGAGGACGCCCGCTGGTGCACGGCGGCTTCTAAAGAATCGGTCGCTGATCCAGCCGCACAACAATGTCCCCGGAATGCCTGCATATTCATAAAGAAAATAAGACCAGCGTGAATGCTCTGGTGAAAAGCCCTTTGCTTCTGTTAAGTAGGTCGGCGCCCAGTCCACCACACCGTAACGGACGAAGTACACAAAGACATTGGCAATGGCGATATACCAAAGGAATTTATTGTTGAGTACATACTTAAATAAAATCTCTTTCACTGTTAATTCTTTTTCTTGATCTTCATACTGCTGTGCCGGATAGTCATTGCGATATTCCTCGATTGGCGGAAGGCCAGCGGATTGCGGGGTATCTCGGACGAGTAGAATGATCACGATGGAGACGATAATGGCAATGATGGCAGGGAAGAAAAAGATACTTTTCCATGTCGCAAACAGCACGATCCCTAAGGTGATGAGCGGTGCAAGAATTCCCCCGCCGATATTGTGAGCGACGTTCCAAATGGACATTTTCGTTCCACGTTCACTAACCGAAAACCAATGCGCCATCGTGCGTCCGCATGGCGGCCACCCCATGCCTTGGAACCAGCCGTTTAAAAACATGAATAAGAACATGATCCATACACTTGACGTCACCCATGGAAATGAGACAAATAGGATATTGATAAGGGCTGATAGAAAGAGTCCGGTGGCTAAAAAGTATCTTGGGTTACAGCGGTCTGAGATCATCCCCATGATGAATTTACTAAAGCCATAAGCGATAGAGACAGCTGCGAGTACAAAGCCTAATTCACTTTTCGTGAACCCTTCTTCCTGTAGATAAGGAATGGCAAAAGCGAAATTTTTGCGCAGCAAATAGTAGCCCGCATACCCGATAAAGATGCCTAAAAAGACTTGCAGCCGCAGCCGCTTATAGGTCTCATCTGTTTTGGCATCATCGAGCCTGTCGATATGCGGAGCGGGTTTAAACCATTTGAACATAAAGATCCTCCTCTTGTCGTTATCCGATTGACTGAAGCAAAAGTACGAGATCGGCGTTTGATCTTGTACTTTTTAAGAGACAAAAGAATTGATAGCGCTTTCTTTTGTACTCCCATCATATCGGATGGAAGAGACGTTTATGATGAGGCTTTTGTCATAATTTTGGAAAAACAGTTCATCAAGTAACGAAAAAAAATCCGCACAATGGCGGATTTTTCTTAGCTGTTACAGAGATACATTAATTTTCGCAGATTTCTTTAGTTTTTCAATTTCTTTTTGTACTTCTTTCTGCTTTTCTTGAGATTCTAGCTGTTTTTTAATTTGTGATTTAACCTCTTTGTATTCAGGTGCTTTTTGCTTTTGTTTTTTCATTTCATCTGCGTATTGATCATAGTACGCTTTGACATCCTTTTCAGAGACGGACGCTGATTTGATTTCTTTGTCGACATACTGGCTGTATTTGATGCTGTCGGCAATGTCACTTTTCAGCTGATCCATTGTGAGTCCGCTTTTCTTAAGAGCTTCTTCAAATTGAGCGTTGTCTTTGAATTGTTTCTTTTCTTCTTTTAGCTGTTTATCTACCTGCTTGTCAGAGGCTTTGATGCCCTTCTCCTCAGCATCTTGCAGGATGAGCTCTTGACCTACGAGCGCATCAATGGTTTGTTTCTTGACTGCTTTTGCGCCTTCTTTAGATGTTGGGTCTTGCCCTGATTGTTGAAGCTGGCCTTGAATGGTCGATAAAGCACTATTATATTCATTACCTGTGATTTTGTCTTGGTTGACGGTCGCAACGACCTTTTGATCATCGATTTTTTGTGCGTCTAATTTCTTTTGCATCTCTTCCATTTGCTTTTGCTGTTCTTTTTGGTCAGCCTGTGTTGTTTCCTTGTTTTTGGCTGAATCGTTTTGCTTATCTTGTTTGGTATCGTTTGACGAGCAGGCTGCAAGCCCAACAGATAACAAACAAGCGATGAGTGTGTATGATACCTTTTTCATCATTTTCTCTCCCTTCGGTATGAGAACATCTAGTGCGCATTCTAACCGTTTTTTAGGAAAAATAAAACCGTACAGACAATTTGTTAGCGGATTGACATGTTTTTTATCTGTTTGTCCTCATTTTGTCTTCTCATAGTCATCTTATGACAAACTCAATCGTGGAATAATTGTTCCATCGCCTCGTCGATATTGGTAATGGGCTGGCGGCAGCTGTAGTTTTCACAAATATACACAGTGGTTCTGCCATCGATTGTTTTGTAATCTTTTGTAAAGGGTGCGAGCTGCGCTAATTCCTGCCCTGTTTCGGCAGTCAATATGATATCAAATGGCATGAAGCGTTTCCGAAGCGCCTGTAAAAGTCGTTCTTTTTGAGGATCACCGTTTTTCCCGAGAATGATGATCTCTCTTTTTGTTGCATATTGACTCAAGAGTCCTTGCAGAAACGCTGTGTGCCCGCTTGGATAGGAAGAGACATCGACATAAAAAGCTTTGAACATCTGCTCTAATGTGTCCAGCCAGTCCTGACGTCCGGTCAGTCTGCTTAGCGTGAGAAGCTGCTTGAGTGCGGTGCTGTTACCAGAAGGCATGGCGCCGTCGTACACTTCTTTTTCTCGAACGAGGAGCGCTTCCGCATCTGATCCTGAGAAGAAAAAGCCCCCTTTTTCCTTGTCCCAAAACAGCTCAAACATGTTCTCAGCTACTGTTGTGGCTTTTTCCAGCCATTCTCGTTCAAAGGTTGCTTCGTATAAGGACATATAGGCAGAAAGCATATGCGCATAATCCTCGATAAAGCCAAGATGCTTCACGTCACCTTCTCTATAGCGGACCATGAGCCGCTCATGTTGGACGAGGTGTGTTTCTAGAAAAGACATCGCCTGCTTCGCCATGCGGATGGCTTCCTCTGTACCGAATACCCTTCCTGCTTTGGCGAGCGCAGAGATCATCAGCGCATTCCAAGATGTGAGCACCTTGTCATCGACAAGCGGTGCGGGTCGCTGCTGTCTGACAGATTGTAAAATGTGCCGGGCAGATTGAAGCTTGGACTGAAGCGTATGGTCGTCGATCGAGAAAGAGGCTTTGATGTCATCAAAAGAGGTTGAAATGGTATGAGGGATGTTCGCCCCTTCAAAGTTCCCCTCTTCAGTGATGTGATAGACTGCGCAGAACAAAGCGCCGAGGTCCTCGCCTAAATGAGTCATGATCTCATCTTTTGACCAGACGTAATATTGTCCTTCTTTCCCCTCAGAATCTGCATCTATCGCTGAATAAAAGGAGCCGTCCAGATTCATCATATCTTGTTTAATAAAGTGGATCAGGTGTTGGACAAGCTTTTCATACTCAGGCTGTTGAGTAAGCTGATATGCTTCTGTGTAAGCTTCCATCAGCAAGGCGTTATCATACAGCATTTTTTCAAAATGAGGCACAAGCCATTTTTCGTCTGTTGAATAACGAGAAAAACCTGAACCCACATGGTCGTATATACCGCCATTTGCCATTCCATCTAACGTTTTCGTGACTGCATATAGCGCATTTTCCTGCCCAGTCCATTCGTAATAGCGCATCAAGAATGAAAGCATATGAGGTGCAGGAAATTTCGGTGCGGAGCCGAATCCGCCGTGCAGCGTATCAAAGCTGCTCATGAGCTGGTAATAGGCTTTGTGGATCGCCTCTTGAGTGAGCGTACTTTCTGTCTGCCCTGCTGCTTTGATCCGCAAATTATTTGTCGCCTTCTCTGCCAACGATTCGATATGATCGCGGTCGTTGTGATACGCATCCAGCAGTTGCGTCAGTGCTTCAATGAAACCAGGACGTCCGTAAGCACTTCTCTTTGGAAAATAAGTCCCCGCATAAAAAGGCTTTTGATCAGGCGTGACAAATACATTCAACGGCCAGCCGCCTTGCCCCGTCATCATCTGACAAACAGACATATACATAGAATCGATGTCTGGACGCTCCTCACGATCGACTTTAATCGAAATGAAATGCTCATTTAAGATGTCAGCGACTTGCTGATCTTCGAAGCTTTCGTGTGCCATGACGTGGCACCAGTGACAAGTGGCGTAGCCGATGCTGACAAGCACTGGTTTATTTTCACGCTTGGCTTTGTCGAAGGCTTCTTGCCCCCACGGGTACCAGTGAACTGGGTTGTGGGCGTGCTGAAGGAGGTACGGTGATTTTTCGTTGATGAGTTGGTTGGGTGTTTGGTTGTTTGGCATGGGTCACCTGCTTTTTTGTTTTTATTTTTTATAAGATCCCTCATTTGGAAGGAATTTATCATCTTTACTTCTTCACCAGCACATATTGTAAGTGTTCTAATTCAAACATATCAATCAGTTCATCGATCTCTTTAAAATCGATATGTTTTCCAAATCGTTTTTTGCTTAGGTCAATTTCTACATCTAATTGATCGTCTTTTTCTTTCGTTTCCAGACCGTCTACACAAGAGTAGATTTCAATGGTTTCTCCTTTTGACAGCTCTGTTTCAATGAAAAGGAAAAGAGGACGAAGAGAATGAATGATGTCTAATTCATAAACAAAAGAATGGGTGAATTTATCTCTTACTGCTTCATAGACCGGATCTACATAAGCAATGTGAATGCCAGCAAAGTCCTCTTCTGTTTCGTATACTTCTATCAAGGGCTCTTCTTTTTGATAGATTTTGGTCTTTTTTCGTTTTCTATCAACCGTTTTGATATTGAGTTCAGAGAGTGGTTTATAGGTAGGCTTTTGACCAAAGATACCAAGCGGCAGCTCTTTATTAGCACCAATATAGTGATGTAAAGTCATATGTGTGTCCTCTTTTCGCCAACTAATTTCTCGTGCATTGATTAACTTCTTTTTATCAATAAATGGTGGAATGTGCAATTCTTTTCACATACGATCTTTCCTTTCTCTATAAAAAGGAGGGCAAGTCGTTTGACTAAATACCTCTTAGGGTATACTATCTGTTCATAGAAAGAATAGAAAGGAGTGCTGGTACATGGAATATAATCAGCAGATGAAGAACCGTCTTCGCCGGATTGAAGGGCAGATTAAAGGGGTTCTTGCGATGATGGAGCAAGGCAAAGATTGCCGCGAGGTGGTCACGCAGCTGTCTGCATCACGTAATGCCATTGATCGGGCAATGGGTGTGATTGTGAGTACAAATCTTGAGCAATGTGTTCGTGAAAGTCTTGAACAAGGCAAGGATACGGAAGGTCTTGTGAAAGAGGCAGTTGAGCTATTGGTGAAAAGCCGGTAAGAAATTCCTCAGCCTTTGGAGGTTGACGGATTTTTTTACTTGATGTAATATACCCTTACCGGTATATGTATATATATTTTTTATTTTTATATACCCCCATAGGTAATATTTGAAGGAGGAGCAGAATGGAAGAACAGAAAAAACGTACGACGATTGTGTTATTCAGTGGAGATTATGATAAAGCGATGGCAGCTTACATTATTGCCAATGGTGCAGCAGCCTATGATCATGAGGTAACCATTTTCCATACGTTTTGGGGGCTGAATGCCTTGCGTAAGGATGAGATGGTGCCAATGAAAAAAGGATTTTTAGAAAAAATGTTTGGGAAGATGATGCCGCGCGGGGCTGATCGAATGGGGCTGTCAAAGATGAATTTTACAGGGATGGGGCCGAAAATGATCAAGCATGTGATCAAAAAGCACAATGCTATGACCTTGCCGCAGCTCATTGATATGGCAAAGGAACAGGATATCAATCTTGTGGCATGTACAATGACGATGGATCTTTTAGGATTACAGGAGAAAGAATTATTAGATGATATTCAATATGCTGGTGTAGCGGCATATTTAGCAGAAGCTGAAATCGGATGTGTGAATTTATTTATCTAGTGAGGTGATACAGGATGGTGCAGACGATTTTACTCATCATCGTGATTGGATTACTCGTGAGCCGCTTTCTGCCGGTACGAGGTGTGAAGCAAATGGATGCAGCCCATATGAAAAAGAAGCTGAAAAGCAAAGGTCAACAGCTCATTGATGTGCGCTCTCCTAGTGAATTTCAAACAAACCATATCAAAGGCTTTCAAAACATCCCGTTGTCTCATTTGAAGAAACGAGCTTCTCAGCTTGAGGAAAATAAAGAGGTCTATGTAATATGCCAAAGCGGAATGAGAAGTATGCAGGCGGCGAAAATATTGAAGAAGCAGGGATTTACTCAAATTACAAACATTAAGGGTGGCATGAATGCTTGGCATTAAGTGCGCATGAAAATATACCCCTACCCCTATATGAAGGAGGACATGACATGCAGCAACCAACTGTCATTTTAGATGCAAAAGGACTGGCATGCCCGATGCCGATTGTGAAAACAAAAAAACAAATGAATGAGCTTTTGCCCGGAGATGTACTTGAAGTGCAAGCCACCGATAAAGGGTCAGCAGCGGATCTAGCGGCTTGGTCAAAAAGTGCCGGCCACGAATTTTTAGGAACAAAAGTAGAAGGTCAGGTGCTTCATCATTTGATTCGTAAGGGCGGAGAACAAGAGAAAGAAGGGAAGTTCATGATTTCGGAAATGTCTTTGGAGACTTTTCAACAGAAGGTAAAAGAAGATCCATCTTTGTTTGTTTTAGATGTACGAGAGCTGGATGAATACGAGGCGGGTCATATTCCAGGAGCTGTTCACATCCCTCTTGGTGAGGTTGAACAACGTGGGGAAGAATTGAGCCGGGAGATGGACATTTACCTTATCTGTCATTCAGGCAGAAGAAGTGAATTAGCTGCGCAAAAGTTAAAAGAAAAAGGATTTCATCAATTGATGAATATAGTGCCTGGCATGAATAGCTGGACAGGACCGATTGAAAAATAGGAGCTGAATGAAACATGACGGTAAAAGCGATGACAGCAGAGCAGTTAACTAAAAAGATCGTGAACAAAGAGCCGCTCTTTTTGCTAGATGTGCGAAATCAAGCGGATGTTCAGGACTGGAAGATTGAAGGGGAAGCAATAGTCGATATGAATGTGCCTTATTTTGATCTCCTTGAAGGAGTAGAGGGCATTTTATCTCACATTCCTTATGACCGTGAAGTGTTGGTGGTTTGTGCCAAGGAAGGCTCCTCTATCATGGTGGCGGAGATGCTGTCAGAGGCGGGGAGAACGGTCCATTATTTAGAAGGCGGTATGAAGGCGTGGAGCGAGCATCTAGAGCCAGTGAAGATCGGGGATTTAACCGGCGGTGGAGAGTTGTATCAATTTGTGCGGATGGGCAAGGGATGCTTGTCTTATATGATCATGTCCAATGGAGAAGCCGCAATTGTAGATGCAGCTAGAATGACGGATGTCTATATCCATTTTGCTAAAAAGCATCATGTCTCTATCACGCAAGTGTTGGATACTCACCTTCATGCGGATCATATTTCTGGCGGGAAAAAACTGGCTGAACAGACTGGTGCCAGCTACTGGCTGCCGCCAAAAGATGCAGAAGAAGTGACCTTTGAATATAACCGGCTTGAAGAAGGACAGCGGATGACGATTGGAGCGGCTTCCATTGATATTCACCCCCTTTACTCGCCGGGGCATACGATTGGTTCAACATCTTTTATCGTGGATCATCAATATCTTCTTTCAGGTGATATTTTGTTCGTTGATTCGATTGGAAGACCTGATCTCGCTGGAATGGCGGAGGACTGGGTAGGTGATTTGAGAGAAACACTCTATGACCGATATAGAGCACTTTCGAAAGAATTCATTGTTTTGCCAGCACATTTCATGATCATGGATGAAGTCAATGAAGACGGAAGCGTTTGGAAGGAGCTAGGCGTTCTATTTGAAGAAAATCATGGACTGAATATTGAAGATGCAGACGTATTTAGACAAATGGTCACGAAGAATCTGCCTGCACAGCCAAACGCCTATCAAGACATTCGTCAAACCAATATGGGGAAGCTGAACCCAGACGATGAAGCGCAGCGTGAAATGGAAATTGGTCCAAACCGTTGTGCGATTCGGTAATGTCCAATAAAATAAGAAGAGAGGAACAATCAAATGACATCAGATCAAATATTAGATGTAACAGGGCTTGCATGCCCAATGCCGATTATTCGAACGAAGAAAAAAATGAATGACTTGACGGAGGGTCAAGTTTTAGAAATACATGCAACAGATAAAGGGGCTAAAGCTGACTTGGCAGCATGGGCGAAGTCAAGCGGACATGAATTGATCACGCAGACGGATGAAGGACATGTGCTGAAGTTCTGGGTGAGAAAAGGGTCCTAAAGGATGTAGGGGTATCTGCTGAAGATCCCCTTTTCCTTTTGCAAAGGAGGAGACCAGCGTGGATTTTGCGTTTTTGATTACACTTTTTATCATCGGATGTATTGGTTCCTTCTTATCAGGAATGGTGGGGATTGGAGGATCGGTGATCAACTATCCTATGCTGCTTTATATCCCGCCACTGGTCGGTGTGATGGCACTATCAGCTCACGAGGTATCAGGGATTGGTGCTATTCAAGTGCTTTTTTCGACGCTGGGTGGGGTATTGGCCTACCGAAAAAGCGGATATTTACATCGATCGTTGATTTTATATATGGGGAGCAGTATATTGGCGGGCAGCTTATTAGGCAGTTATGTCTCCCACTTTATGCCAGAGAATGGGATGAATCTCGTCTATGGATTGCTCGCGGTAGTGGCTGTGATCCTCATGCTGATTCCAAAAAAGGGACAGCGTGCAGACTCAGAGGGAGAAGTCACTTTTCATAAAGGGCTTGCGGCAGGTATTGCCTTTGTGATTGGCAGTGTTTCCGGGGTGCTAGGCGCGGGTGGAGCATTTATATTGGTACCGGTGATGCTGTCTATTTTAAAAATTCCTGTCAGGATGACGATTGCGTCCTCACTTGCGATTACGTTTCTATCTGCTATCGGTGCATCGACTGGAAAGGTATTGACGGGTCAAGTTATGCTTCTTCCTGCGGTTGTGCTGATGCTGGCAAGTTTAGTAGCTGCTCCGATTGGTACTAAGGTCGGTCAGAAAATCAATGCCGTCTACTTGCAATGGGCACTAGCTGTGATGATTACGGCGACAGCGGTCAAAATTTGGCTTGATTTATTATAAAGAAAAGACCAACAAAGCAAACGTGTTGGTCTTTTTTATTTGACGTCATCGTGCTCGATATATGTTTCAAGAGCTGGGTGAAACTCTTTTTGATAATGAAGGTTGGGGCACGTTTTCACGACTTTGCCTTGCAGGGCATTGGACTTAGAGACTTCTAATGCAGTTTTACATTTAGGGCAGCGTTCGGCAAACAGTGAGGGCCAGCGCTTCATATATCACCACTCCAGTTAAAGTCTTAAAAACCGATTATATTAATATGAATTATAGGGGATCGTGCAGGTGAGGTCAATGGGTGTTTGGGTCTTTTTAACAAAAAAAGAAGCCTCAGCGTGTAGACAAACCCTCGCATTCGTTGTCAGTTCTGCGCGCCGATGCTCACGAATGTCAAATTCGCTCCGCTTCGGTGCTCGTCCTTCCTAGACTTCAAAGGTTTTCAGGTCACGCTGAAAAGAAGACAAAGGGCTAAAATAAAGATCATTTTAGCCCTTTGTCAACAATCTGAAAGAAGCATCGTGAAGGATGCTTCTCTTTCGTTCCTATTCTTCTTAATAAGCTTTCGCCCAGAAGACCATATCAGATGCAGGCTTTCCGCAGCAGACACATGTGTCTGAAACGGATTCCTGTTCAAATGGGATACAGCGTGAGGTCGCCCCTGTTCTTTCTTTAATGTCGTTTTCACAGCCTTCGTCACCGCACCACATGGCTTTAATCAATCGGTTTTCTTCTGAAAGAATGTGCTCAATGTCTTCAATTGTGTGAGCTTTTGATGTTTTTTCATGTAATCGTTCTTTCGCCTTTTCGTACATTGTCCGTTGAATGTCTTCAAGCGTGGATGTGATGGTTTGTTCAAGTGCATCTAATGTGACAGCTTGCTTTTCACCAGTGTCTCGTCTTGCGAGCATCACCTGTCCTTTTTCGATGTCCTTTGGTCCTACTTCGACACGTAGAGGGATGCCCTGCATTTCACATTCGTTGAACTTCCAGCCTGGCTGTTTATCACTTGCATCGATGTCAGTACGTGCGATGCGGGTGAGTCGATCTTTCAACTCGTAGGCATGATCGAGTACGCCTTCTTTATGAGAGGCGATTGGCACGATTCGCACTTGGGCTGGCGCAATGTTTGGCGGAAGGACGAGTCCTCTGTCATCACCGTGCACCATGATCATGGCACCGATGATTCTTGTCGTAAAGCCCCAAGAGGTTTGCTGGACATGCTCTAGTTTTCCTTCGCGGTTTAAGAATTCGATGCCAAATGCTTTGGCAAATCCGTTTCCGAAGAAGTGAGAAGTGGCCGTTTGCAGGGCTTTTCCGTCATGCATCAGACTTTCGACTGTATAGGTGAAGCGGGCGCCAGCGAATTTTTCTTTCTCTGTTTTCCTGCCTTTAATGACAGGGATCGCTAGAAGCTCTTCACAAATAGACGCATAGATATGGAGCATTCTTTCTGTTTCTTCAATCGCTTCTTGCTCAGTCTCGTGACAAGTGTGCCCTTCCTGCCAGAGGAATTCAAGGGTTCTAAGGAATGGACGTGTTGTCTTTTCCCAGCGGACGACATTGGCCCATTGGTTATATAGCTTCGGTAAATCACGATAGGAGTGAATGATGTTTTTATAATGCTCGGCGAACAGCACTTCAGAGGTTGGTCTGACGCAGAGTCTTTCTTGTAATTCCGAATCACCGCCATGTGTCACCCACGCCACTTCAGGAGCAAAGCCTTCGATATGATCCTTTTCTTGCTGGAGCAGACTCTCTGGGATAAAGAGCGGCATATACACATTCTCATGCCCTGTTTCTTTGATTTGGCGGTCAAGTTCGTCGCGAATATTCTCCCAAATTTTAAAGCCATATGGCTGAATGATCATACTGCCTCTGACGCTTGAATAATCGACGAGGCGTGCCTTTGTGACAACATCTGTATACCACTGGGCAAAGTCGTCTTCCATGCTTGTGATTTTTTCAACAAATTGTTTCTTTGACATTGCATGTTCCTCCTTTGTAAAAACAAAAAAGCTGTGCTTTAAGTTAGGGACCATTCCTGTCCTGGTGGTACCACCCTAATTTAAAGCACAGCTTTACACTCGATCATGATAACGGTATGAACCGCTGTATGAAACAGAACTAAATCGGCAGGTTCACTTGAAGATGTCAGTAGGAACTTCTCAGCACGGTTCCCTCTCTGTTAAAGGTCAATTCAAGCTACTATTCCAGATCTACGTTGATCAATGTTCGTTGATTTTTCATCAGTTTACCTGTAAATGCAGGAGAAAGCAAGTTGTACTGGGGTTTCTTTTCATGCTGTTCTGAGTGCTTTGTTTGATCGTGAATTTGCAGTCATTTCCTATTTTTACAGCTTGCCAGTTATGTAAGGCTATGCTAATATATTTGAAGAAAAAAATAGACTTGTATAACCTCAATAATATGGTTTGAGGGTTTCTACCAGGATCCGATAAATCCTGATTACAAAAGCGCGCTTTCCTTTTTTGTAATCAGGGTTTTTTTGTTTGTCTGCGCCCTGTATCAAAAGTGAAAGCGATGATATATAGAAGGGATGTTAGACATGAACTGGAGAGTATATTTATTAGCCGTTTCTACTTTTGCGGTTGGATTAGTTGAGCTTGTGGTCGGGGGCATTTTGCCAAGCCTTGCAGAGGATTTGAATGTATCTCTTGCGACAGCTGGGCAGCTTATCACCGTATTTGCCATTGTGTATGCCATTTCAGCACCTGTGCTGCTGACTGCCACAGCTAAAATTGAACGAAAGCGTCTTTATCTAATCGCGTTATTGGTGTTTACAATAGGGAATGTATTCACATATTTTAGTTCGACTTTTGCCCTTGTCATGATCTCTAGGGTATTGATCGCAATGAGTACAGCGCTTGTCGTGGTGTTGTCACTGACGATCACTGCTAAATTGGTGGAACCAGCGCATCGTGCGAAGGCATTAGGGCTGATTTTTATTGGGATTAGTTCTTCACTTGTTCTCGGTGTACCGATCGGTATTTTTATTACAGAGAGCTTTGGCTGGAGAGTGATGTTTTTAGGAATCAGTATTTTATCAGCGATATCGATGGTGCTGATCTATTTTCTATTGGAGAAAATGCCTGTTGAAAAAGTGACACCTCTTAGAGAGCAAATACGTTCTTTAGGGCATCCGAAAATTTTTAGTGCACACTTGATTAGTTTGTTTATGCTGGCAGGTCATTATATGCTTTATTCTTATTTCACTCCGTTTTTAATGGAAGTTCTGCATATGACCCCGTTCTGGATTAGTATTTGTTATTTGGTCTTTGGGCTTGCATCTATTGGCGGGAATGGGTTTGGCGGCTGGCTTAGTGACAAGCTGGGTTCAGGGAAAGCCATTTTGCTGGTGACAATCGCGTTTGCAGTTGTGATGTTTATCATTCCTTATACAGCGGGTGTGTTTGTCCTCTTTATGATCATGGTTGTCCTATGGGGAGCGCTTAGCTGGGCATTAACGCCTGCCTTGCAGAGTTATTTGATTCAAACAGATCCTGTGACGTCTGATATTCAGCAAAGCTTAAATACATCGGCCTTGCAAATTGGTATCTCAATTGGATCAGCGGTTGGTGGTGTCCTATTTACGATGACCGGTTCATCTGTTGATCTGGCGAAATTCGGTGCAGTGTTTGTGCTGATTGCCTTTAGCTGTGCGGTAATTTCGTTGAAGAGACCACCACTTTATATGGATCGTCAGCATCGTGCTGAAATGAAGACAAAGGGCTAAAATAAAAATCATTTTAGCCCTTTGTCAACAATCTGTAGCTGCCTCATGATAGGCAGCTTTTTTTATGTTCTATTCAAAAACAACCATTTCGCTGATTGGTTGGAAGCCGGCACGTTGGTAAATATTTTTGCCGTCAGCTGATGCTTGTAACATGACGCACTTTTGTTTGTTTTCTGTCTGGGTCAGAAGATAATGAAACATGTCACTGCCAAGTCCCTTTCCGCGGTGCTCTGCCCTTGTGATGACATCATAAATTCCGTAGCTATCGGTGGCTTCGAGTAATAAGCCTGTTGTAACCGGTTTGTGGTCTACATATCCGACGAACATGCGAGCACGTGATTGTATAGCTTCAAGCGAAAAACGCTGGAAATAGATCTCTAAGGCGATGGCCTCCGGTGACTCTTTGAATAGTTCGATAAAGATACTTTTGTAATCAAGCAGTGTCTGGTCATCAAGTACTTCTTTGATTGTAAGCGGTGAAGATGTAGCTGGGTCGATGTCTTCTGTCTGCTCAAGTATCATGATCGTATTTCGTTCAACCTCTTCAAGCTGGTATTCCTGTAGTAAATTGGTCCAATCAGGATGAAGCAAACGATGATCCACCCACGTACTGAATGATTGTTTCTGAGACTGCAAGTGTTCGATCGTTTTTTTCACTTTTTGCGGATCTTGAATGTGCGCTGATGTCGGTAATAGCAAATTGAATGTGTCTGTCGATATATGAGTATTAGATAGAACGAAATCGTCCGTTGTGAGGAAGGTTCCGTTCACAGCTGAAGAAAACAGGTGGATCTTTTCTTCTAACTGACGAATGGCGATTTGTTGTTCGATTTTCATTAGCTCACCTTTTTCATCAAAAATTGGATGACATCCCCCATGAATTATAGCAAATAAAAGAAAGAGGAGCTGTGACAGCATAGGTGATCTAGTAGAAAAGTACATACATCATTTTCAGGTCTGATGGCCTGTTCTTTTTATTACACTGACATTTCTTTTGACTCCTATCTTAATTATTAGTACCATTTTATTAACCAGTTAAGAGTGGAGGTATCAGATGGAGACTAAAGAGCAGATTGTATTAAAAGCGATTCAAGATCTGATAATTCATAGGGAAAAGAGAAGGAATGATCCAACAGATCCACTGATTACCACGACTGATACACTCAAGCAAGATTGGACACTCACACAGCTACACATTTTATCGATGATTCAAGCCAATCCAAACGAATCAAATAATACATTTCTTTCTCAACAACTGAAACTATCAAAGCCCGCTATTACAAAGGCTGTGAAAAAACTAATTGATAAAGGCATGGTGGACTATTGCCACCGGCAAGGGGATAAGAAGTCGGTCTACTATTCATTGACAGAAAAAGGCACGCAATTGGCGGCACTGCATGATGAATTACATGAGAAAGCTGTCGCGTCCTACTTAGAATTTCTCCAGCAGTTTCATGAAGATGAATTACAAGTCATTGAGCGCTTTTTAAAGGCATGGAAAGAAAAAATATAGATTGAAAAAACCGAAACTATCGTAGAAAATGAGATGATTTCGGTTTTTTATATGGTAAAATTAACATATATTGACGTTATTTGTGATCATGTGAAAAGGGAGGGAGCTTCTTTGGGGAAAGAAATGATGGAGAATTTTAGAAAGTCAGCAACCATCATGCCGTTCGTGGGATTGTTTGTCAGCTTGCTATTATTTGTTTACTTTTTTGGTATCACAGGAGTTGAAGAACCTGTTTGGGCGGCTGTTTTGTATTGTGCCCTGCCCTTTTTAGGGTACACGATCTTCTATCTGCCTGTATATATTTATTTTAAAGTCAGTAAAAAACGCTCAATCCATAAAAATGAGGAACAGACGTGATTGTGGTCAGCGCTTGTCTTGCTGGATTGAAGGTTCGGTATAATGGCAGCCATCGATTAGATCAGCGAATTGAAGAGTTTGTGCAGGAAGGAAAGGCTGTGACAGTTTGTCCTGAACTGCTTGGCGGCTTCTCTACGCCTAGACCACCAGCAGAGATCATTGGCGGAGATGGACATGATGTTTTACGGGGAGAGGCTACTGTTGTCGATGTTCACGGAACTGACGTCACAGAGATGTATGTAAAAGGTGCAAAAGCTACGCTGGAACAGGTTCAGTCTCTGAAAGCAACAGCGGTTGTGTTAAAAGAGTACAGCCCTTCATGCGGGAGCCGGATGATTTACCAGGGAGAGTTTAATGGGAAGACAAAAGCAGGAGATGGTGTGACGTCCGCTTTGCTGAAACAGTACGGGATTCAAGTGTTCTCTGAAGAGGATGATTGGATTTCGTTGTTTCAATAGGTGTGGCGAATAGAAGGAGGAGAGGAGATAGGTTGAAAAAGCCAAAAAAGCCTCAAAAGAGTCTTATTTGATCATGGTGTATGAGAATAAGTGTTGAAGAAGCAAACAGGCAATATAAGCCTGCATTGATATTTCTCACTTTGACAGTTAGAAACGTTGATAGGGACGACCTGAAACAGGCGATTTCAGATATGATGAAAGCGTGGAACCGATTGTTTGGATATAAAGCTGTGAAAACTTCGGTTCTTGGATATTTTAGAGCTTTAGAGATTACAAAACATCATGAACAAAATACATACCACCCTCATTTTCATGTACCAATTCCCGTGAAGAGAAGCTATTTCACTGGTAAACGTTATATAAAGCAGGCAGAGTGGACAAGCCTTTGGAAGCGTGCGATAAAATTGGATTATACACCAATTGTTCACGTGCAGCGGGTCAAAGGAAAAAGGGAATTAATGCGGAATCGATTGAAAAAGAAGTGCGCGCAGAAATGGAAGAGCAGAAAGCTATTTTAGAGATTTCTAAGTATCCAGTGAAAGATACTGACGTGATACGAGGTAATGAAGTGACTGAGGAAAATTTGGATACTGTCTATTATTTAGATGACGCACTTAGTGCACGGCGGTTGATCGGCTATGGTGGGATTTTGAAGGAGATTCATAAGGAACTAAATTTGACTGATGCTGATGGTGGGGATCTTGTCAGAATTGAAGAAGATGATGATGAGGTAGCCAATGAGACGTTTGAGGTCAAGGCACGTTGGCATGTTGGAATTAAGAATTACATAATTAATTAAAGCAGGCTTATATAAGCCTGCTTTATTTTTATGGAGCTGTTCCACAATTAACTTTGTATTCACCTTCTGTTACCTTTTTAGAATAACATATAGATGGATTTCCAGCTTTGTTTTTCCAGGCATTAAATAATATTAAAGAGTAAAGACTACTTGAAGGATCATCACTTTCTTTTTTTTGGAGAATTGTGAAATAGCTTTGATACGGGTATCCTTGCTTATAAATTTCGTGTCTTATAGCACCTTTTTCCGAGGAGTTATTGAAGAATACTGGTGAAAGAGGTGGCATTAATATTAATACAATTAGTAGTGTTGCTAATATTGATAAGATAATTTTAGTTCTCTTTCTCATTTTTTCCTCCTATTTTCCTTTATTCCTTTATGTATAATATGTTATATTACTAATTATGTAAATGATAAATGTTACCTATATTATAAAACATTGGAGGATTTTATGAAGAAAATTTTATTAACTTTTGCTTTTGTTTGCTTGTTAACTTTGCTTTTTGTATCTAATAATGTAGTTGCTTCATCTGAGAATGAAGAACAAGAGAAGGTCTATGTATCTAAAGATATAGGATTAAAAGAATTAAAAGTGATGCTTGAACAACAGAAGACTGATTTTCAAAATAATGAGCCTTTTGCTCATAAAAATGTTTCGAAATTAACAGATACAGATGAAGCTGTTCTTGTATTTTATGCTACGACTAGCGTTGATAAACAAAAATTAATAAGTTTCACATATGAAATAGAAGATGTTGAAACGTATAAGCAAGGAAGTAAGACTTTTGTTGAAGCTTATATTATTAGAAATTTTGTGTTTGGAAAAGATAACGTTGAAACTAGTTTAGGTGACAATATTAAATTAGATATTACAAAAGAGAATGTGAGTAAACAGTCCAAAACTTTGATGAAAAAGGCTTCGATTTCCGAGTCTCCTACTTTAGAATTTGAAAATAAAGGTCAAGATTCTTCTGATATTAAATTGGATCAATTTTTAAAAAATTATAAAGAAGAGGTTCAAGAAAATAAAAAAAATGAAGTTAATACTGCTAAATCTTTAAGTAGTTCTGAACTAGTAGTTTCAGCTTCTTCTGTTAAAGGATATAATCGTTGGAAAGCTATGCAATATGCGGAAAAATATGCATTAAAACCAAACAAGAGTTATAAATATTGGAAAAATGCTGATTGTACTAATTTTGTATCTCAAGCATTAAGAGCTGGTTCTATGCCATACTTTAAAGAATGGAAACCTTATACAAATGCTTGGATTAATGCAGGTTCTTTTAGAAACTATATACTTGAACCGGGTGGTATAAAAATGAAAACCGTGAAAGATGTATATGAGAATGCAGCACTTGGAGATGTATATCATTATGATTATAATAATAAAATAGGTTTACCTTGGCCTGATGGTTGGATGGATCATACAGCAATTGTTACAAGTCGTGCTAATTACAAGATCTATGTCAGTTATCATACTAATAATAGAAAAAATGTTACCCGAGAATATTTTACTTCTAAACAGGGTGGAAAACGTTATTTATCTAGTATTCGTAATTAAAGATATTTTCAATTATAAGGATGATTGTGGTTTGAAGAAGCAGAAGAAGCCGACTATTGAGTCGGCTTCTTCGGAAATCGAGAGATTTTAGCACTCACACATGGGTGTGTAAGTGCGCCATCTTCATGGGTGTCCTATTTCCAAAATTGCCACCACCTTTTTTGTTGTGCAGCAGCAATCTGTTTTTTCATTTCTTCATTTTTTTTAGTCTCTATGAGGTGTTTGTCGCGTTCCTCAAGCTTAGCCTCGATGTAGTATTGCTGTTCGTTAATTGTCTGAATAAGAGATTGAATGATTTGTTTTTGTTCATTCATTTGTGAGTTGAGAGTTGAGAGTATTCTTTATTTCCTCTATCGACTCATTCAGCGTCAATGCTGTATTTTCTGTACGATTGTCTATCGTGATCGTGATCGGATGTCCTTCGTTAGTGAGGATGGTCTCAATGTTTTCTATAGACTTTCCTTCTACGTATAAACCACGAATTTTTTTCAGCAAAGGAATGGATTCATTTGCTACTAAATAGCTTTTTCCGTTTTTCTATATGTTCAAATGATGACCATGTTGACGAATGTATCCTCGTAATGTGGTATCTGGGATTTGAAGTTCTTTCTCTAATGATTTGATAGAGTGCCATTTTTCTTGGTTATCCATATAATTTCACCACCTCGTTCACCATACGATGACTTTCTATGATCAGGCATTTCTAACGACATATAATTTTTCTGAAAAGAAAGATAAAACAAACGAATACCAAATCGTTGACGCCAATCAGGTCGATATAGGACAATATATCAAATAACATCAACGCACATTCATGCATGATCAATAGAAAATTTGGGTATAGTGCTTGGTAAGCAAAAATGAAGCGGAGGTTTGTTTGATGAGTGGATTAACAGATACAGTCACATTAGCAAACGGAGTAAAAATGCCGAAGCTAGGCTTTGGTGTATGGCAAGTAAAAGATGGAGATGAGGCTGTAAATGCCGTCAAAGACGCTCTTGAAGCGGGCTACCGCAGCATTGATACAGCAGCAGCCTATCAAAATGAAGAAGGGGTAGGCAAAGCCATTCAGCAATCAGGCATCTCTCGCGATGATCTATTCATTACGACAAAGGTCTGGAATAATGATCAAGGCTATGAATCAACACTCGAAGCCTTTGAAACAAGTATGAACAAGCTGGGGCTAGATGTATTAGACCTTTATTTAATTCATTGGCCTGTTGAAGGCAAATATAAAGAAACATGGAAAGCGCTAGAAAAACTATATAAGGATGGACGCGTTCGAGCGATCGGAGTGTGTAATTTCCATCAGCATCATTTAGAGGATTTATTGGAAGAGGCAGAAGTTGTGCCAATGGTGAATCAAATCGAGCTGCATCCGAAGCTGACGCAGGAGCCTTTACGAGACTACTGCAAATCGAAAGGAATTCATGTAGAGGCGTGGTCGCCATTAGGAAGCGGGAAGCTTCTAAACCATCCTGTTCTTCAGGATATCGCGAAAAAACATGCCAAGTCAGTAGCGCAAGTGATTCTTCGCTGGGACTTACAGCACGGCATTATCACCATTCCAAAATCTGTGACGAAGAGCCGAATCATCGAAAACACACAAGTCTTCGATTTCGAGCTGTCCGCACATGAGATGGGCGTCATCGATCAGCTTAATGAAGATGAGCGCACAGGTCCAGATCCAGATAACTTTGATTTTTAATCGAAAGAAAAGCACAGGTGAGATGCCTGTGCTTTTTTTATTTAACGGTTTTTCGAGGCTGATACGTTTTCAATGTCTTGAATGGCGTCGGCAATTTGCTCTTTGGAATAGTCTCCAATCAAGCAAAAGGTTTCGTCTGCACGTGCAGCATGGCTTGCCACTGTTTTTGCGGCTTCTTCCAGCTGAGCTGTGATGCCAAGCTCACGCATATTTCTAGGTAATCCGAGTGTTTCATAAAGCTCAAGTAATTCTTCTACTTCGCTCATTCGGTTTTCTGCGGCAAGCTGAACAAGAATGCCATAGGCCACTTTTTGACCATGTAATACGTGATGCGTTTCTTCAATAAATGTCAATCCGTTATGGATGGCGTGAGCTCCTGCCATTCTGCCGTAGCGTCCCCCGTACCCGCCGACCGTGCCGGCTAATGTAATAATGGTATCCGTTACATCCGCAAATGCTTGCGAGTGCTGCCCTGTTGTCAAGCTGTGGACGGCTTCTTCGCTATGGGAAAGAAGAATGTCTCTGACGTATACCGCCTGCTTTAGTGCAGCATGCACCATGAGCGGTAAGGAGTCTTTTGCGTTTCGAATAATGGCTTCCGCTTCATACCATTTGGCCAGCGTATCTCCAATCCCACTTTGAAGGTAGGAAAGAGGAGAAGAAAGCAAAAATGTATGATCAATGAGCGTGAGGTAGCTGGACCGTTTATGATAATCGACTCTCATGAAATTCCCCTTGTCATCATAAATGACGCTAAGCGGTGTAGATGCAGCACATGTCCCTGGGATGGTTGGAACCATGATCACTTCAATTTGAAGAGCTTCTGCTACTGACTTGGCGGTGTCTAAAATCGTGCCGCCTCCAATCCCAATCACCACATCTGCCCCTTTCAGTTCTTCAGCAATTCGTGTGATCGCATTTGGTGAACTGTATCCTTTGTGCTGAACAACAGGCCAATGAGGTGGAAGCTTTGTGTACGCTGAAAAAGCATGAAATGAATCGTGTCCCGTCAGTACAGCGGGCGACTGGAAGGATGGAGAAGCAAGTGAATCGAGTTCATGATAAATGCCTTTTTGAGAAATAAATTGGTTTGGGCCGCTTCTGACGATATCTTCTGGCTGGATCATTGCGTTCTGCTCCTTTACAACATCATATTTCATAAATCATCTCATTTTACAGAAAGTTCTGTCAAACAATCGATAATATGAGGAGAAAGACCCTTCCGTTTTATGGAATTGAGCCGCTGACATTGCCTTTAGGTATGTATTTCCTGTATGATAAAGAACGGTATGTTTTGATTAAATTTAAGAGGTGTTTATATATATGGAAAAACAATATCGTGTCTTACTTTACTATCAATATGTCCCCATTGAGGACCCAGAGACGTTTACAGCAGAGCATTTAGCATTCTGTAAGGAGCTTGGTTTGTTAGGCCGTATCCTTGTGTCAGCAGAAGGCTTGAACGGAACTGTTTCTGGTACCATTGAGCAAACGGACAAGTACATGCAAGCGTTAAAAGAAGATCCGCGCTTTGCGTCTATGCCGATCAAAATTGACGAAGCAGATGGTCATGCGTTTAAAAAAATGCACGTCCGCCATCGGAATGAACTAGTGAATCTTAGCCTTGAAGATGACGTGAATCCGTTAGAATTAACAGGTAAACATCTCAGCCCGGTTGAATTTTACGAGCAAATGCAATCACCTGATACCGTTGTGATTGATGCACGTAATGATTACGAGTTTGATGTCGGCCACTTTAGAGGGGCAGTACGTCCTGATATCGAGACATTCCGCGAATTACCTGAGTGGATTCGTGACAATAAAGACATTCTTGAAGGGAAAAAAATCCTGACGTATTGCACAGGCGGCGTACGCTGTGAGAAATTCTCAGGCTGGTTAAAGCGTGAAGGCTTTGAAGATGTCTCTCAGCTTGACGGCGGAATTGTCACGTACGGAAAAGACCCAGAAGTTCAAGGAAAGCTATGGGATGGTCAATGCTATGTGTTTGATACCCGCTTAACAGTGCCAGTGAATCAAACAGAGCATGTAGTTGTCGGAAAAGATTTCTTCACCGGTGAGCCTTGCGAGCGTTATGTGAACTGTGCAAACCCTGCATGCAACCGCAAAATGATTGCAACAGAAGAGAGCGAGCATAAATATATGCGCAGCTGCAGCCATGAATGCCGTACAAGTGAACGTAACCTTTATGTGAAACAGCACAATCTGTCTGAAGAAGAAGTGCAAGAAAGACTAGCTGTGATTGAAAAAGAACAAGCAATCTCACAAGGATAGAGGGACCCCCTTTATCCTTTTTTTCTATACACGAGAGGGTTCAGAAGAAAGAGGGATTCATTTCCTCTTTCTTTTTTTGTTTTGTTTTTTTCAAAATAAGGGTAAAGGTAGTTATTCAGTCTAATAGATTGAACCGTTGAAAAAGCGCTTTCTTTAGAAATAAGCATGTTCGACTATTTCAGAAAATAGAGAATTGAGAGATAATAAAACAGGCGAAAAAATGAACAAGGGTAAAGATTTATTTGGGGAAATATTTGTCAATTGAATGAAAAGTGAGCTGCAAGTAAGAAAGACGCTTACTTGGGCACATGCTTTGTAATTTAATCGAAAGGTGTTATGAACATGAATCATTTGCATCGTAGAATGGGAACTTTCGCTTTAATGATGGTAGGTCTTGGCTCAATCATTGGTTCAGGATGGCTTTTCGGTGCTTGGCGTGCCGCTCAAATTGCCGGCCCTGCTGCTATTTTGTCCTGGTTGATTGGGATGGTCGTGATTTTATTTATCGCTTTGTCTTATAGTGAACTCGGATCGATGTTTCCAGAGGCAGGCGGAATGGTGAAATATACGCAATATTCACACGGCTCTTTTATCGGGTTTATTGCTGCTTGGGCAAACTGGATCGCTATTGTCTCCGTCATTCCTGTTGAGGCGGTGGCTTCTGTCCAGTATATGAGCTCATGGCCTTGGGAGTGGGCAAAGTGGACAAGCCATTTGGTCACAAAAGGGGTTTTGACGACAGAAGGGCTCATGGTCGCCAGTGTACTTCTTGTGATTTACTTTCTGCTCAATTATTGGACAGTTGGGTTATTTTCAAAAGCGAATACATTCATTACTGTGTTTAAAATTGTCATTCCAGGATTAACAATTGGTGCGCTCTTATTCGTAGGTTTTCATAGTGAGAATTTTACTTCTGGAACAAGTATTGCCCCTAATGGCTGGGCGAGTGTGCTGACAGCTGTTGCGACATCAGGGATTGTGTTTGCCTTCAATGGCTTCCAAAGCCCGATTAATATGGCTGGTGAGGCGAAAAATCCAGGCCGATCGATTCCGATCGCCATTGTTGGATCCATTTTGATTGCGACTGTAATTTATGTGCTTTTACAAATCGCCTTTATCGGTGCTGTCAATCCGTCCATGATTGTGAATGGATGGGGCCATTTGAATTTTAACTCGCCATTTGCTGACCTTGCCATTGCGCTTGGGATTAACTGGCTGGTTCTGATTTTATATGCAGATGCTTTTGTATCACCTTCTGGTACAGGGATTACGTATACGGCGACGACATCTCGTATGATTTATGGAATGGAAAAAAACAAATACATGCCAAGCGTGCTTGGCCGTCTGCACCCTATTTACGGTGTGCCTCGTCCAGCGATGTTTTTTAACTTAGCCGTATCGTTTATCTTTCTGTTTTTATTTAGAGGCTGGGGTGTACTTGCAGAAATCATTTCAGTTGCGACGCTCATTTCTTATTTGACAGGTCCAGTGACCGTTATGACACTGAGAAAGACAGGGACAGATTTATATCGTCCGCTTCGAATAAAAGGACTCAGCATCATTGCTCCTCTCGGCTTTGTCTTTGCGTCATTGACGCTGTATTGGGCGAGATGGCCGTTAACAGGTCAAGTGCTATTCATTATTCTCATCGGTCTTCCGATCTATTTTTACTATCAAGCAAAAGCGAAGTGGAAAGGCTTCGGCCGCAACTTCAAGGCGGGTGCTTGGATGGTCGTGTACTTACTTGTGATGATGACGATTTCCTGCCTTGGCAGTGACAAATTCGGCGGCTATAACGTCATTCATTATGGCTGGGACATGGCTCTTATTACAGTGGTTGCTCTGCTATTTTATATGTGGGCACTCAAAAGTGGATTTGAAACAGAATTTCTAGAGGATGCGAAAAAAATCAATGATGAGCTGCGTACTTCTACGCAAGAAGCCGCATCATCCAAAGAATAAAGGAACGGCTGCCTGAATATTACGGGCAGCCGTTTTATTTTGATAAATGATGCATCACGTGCTGCCTTAGCCAAGTGGTGACACCGCGCAAAACGGCTGCTGTGACAAATGAGATGAGCACATACTTCCAAAGCTGATTCATGCCTTGTCCACTAAGCAAAAACACGATTCCTAGAAAGACGAGTGTGAATAGAAGCACGAATAAAAATGATGCAGACCAGAAAAAAGCCTTCACTGAAGGTCACCTCCTCGGAGTATTGTATGCAGGCAATTGAAGGATCAGACCAGCTATGACGGGGGAGAATTATGGTGAAATCTATTGCAAAAGTCAGATAAAAACACCAAGTGATTTGACAGTTATGTTAAGATGAGAGCATATTTTGAGAGAAGATTGTGGTTCATAGACGGAGGTGTTTGGGGTTGCAGATACAAAAAGTTCTAAACAATAATGTCATTAGTGTGATAGATGAACAAGGGAAAGAAATCGTCGTCATGGGGAGAGGTATCGCGTTCAAGCGGCGACCCGGGGACCCGGTAGACGAGTCGTTAATCGATAAAGTCTTTCGACTAGAGGATCATTCCGTTCATGAGCGGATGAAAATGCTGCTTCTGGAGGTTCCGTATGATGTGGTCAAGGTAACCGAAGAAATGATTCAATATGCACATACAAAGCTGAACCGAAGATTAAACGAAAGTCTGCATGTATCGCTCGCAGACCATATTCATTACGCCATCGAACGATTGAAGAAAAATCACCTCATTGAGAATTCGCTCATTTGGGAGATTAAACGCTTATACAAAGATGAATTTCTTGTGGCAAAGGACTGTCTTGAGATGATTGAAGAGCGTCTTCATATTGAACTGCCTGAGGATGAAGCAGGCTTTATTGCGATGCATATCATTAATGCAGAGCTCAATGAGGACATGAATACAACGGTCAATATCACAAAAGAAGTAAACGCCATTCTCACCATTGTGAAATATCATCTCAATATGGAATTTGATGAAGATTCGCTCAACTTTTATCGTTTTCTCACGCATTTACGCTTTTTCGTCCAGCGTCTGATGAACGAAACAATGCTTGTCAGCGAAGATCATGACTTGTATCAGCTAATCAAGGTAAAATATCCGAAGGCATACGAATGTGCAAAGAAAATCGCAGAATATGTCTATCAAACCTATCACCGAGATCTCACATCAGAGGAGATGCTGTATCTATCTATTCATTTGAATCGATTGATCAAACGAGAAAAATAAAGGTAGTTTTAAAAGAAAGCGTTGACATAAGAAAAGCAGAGTGGTACTATTTGCTCATAAACATAAAAGAATACGGTTTCACAATGATCGTCTTAGAGGATTGTGACTGTTCGGCAGGCAAAACCTAAACGTTCACTGAAAAAGCGCAATAGCAGTTGCGACTATTTTTGGTGCCCGTTTAGGTTTTTATTTTGCCCAAAAGCGTATTTTTTTGAAAAAAAGGGGGTTTTTGTATGAGTTATCGTCAATTAGCAGAAGACATTATCAAACACATTGGCACAGAGAAAAACGTTCATTCACTGGTCCATTGCGCTACAAGACTTCGCTTCACATTAAATGACCGATCAAAAGCAGACAAAGCAGCCATTGAAAAATTAAATGGCGTTGTAACTGTTATGGAAAGCGGCGGCCAATTTCAAGTAGTCATTGGCAATACTGTACCAGAGGTTTATCGAGAGATTGGGGAGTTTACAAATCTATTAGAGGAGTCCACTTCTTCATCTGCAAAATCAGGTGGAGAGAGCACGAGTCTTTTCGGAAAATTCGTCGACATTGTCTCTGGTATTTTCACACCACTTCTCGGTGTCATGGCAGGTGCTGGTATTTTAAAAGGTCTATTAGGGATCTGTATCAATGCAAAATGGTTATCACCTGAAGATACGTCGTATCAAATTTTATTTGCTGCGTCTGACAGCTTGTTCTACTTCCTGCCATTACTGCTCGCATTCACTTCGGCGAGAAAGTTTAAAGCGAATCCATTTGTCGCTGTGACGATTGCTGGTGCACTCATTTACCCTACCATTCAAGAGTTGTCAAAAGGCGGCGGAGATGTGACCTTCTTCGGTATTCCGGTCATCTTAATGTCTTATACATCAACGGTTATTCCAATCATTTTGGCAGTGTTTGTCATGGGATATATCGAACGTTTCTTTAACAAAGTCATTCATGAAAGTGTCAAAAACTTTATTACACCACTGATTTTACTTGTCACGGTTGTTCCGCTGACACTCATTGTATTCGGCCCATTTGGTGTGTATGCAGGGAACGGCATTGCAGCTGTCTTGCTGAAAATATTCTCCTTTAGTCCTACACTTGCAGGTGCTTTAATTGCGATGGCATGGCAGGTTCTCGTGATCTTCGGTATCCACTGGGGTCTAGTGCCAGTGATTTTAAATAATATCGCCGTCCATGGAAAAGATCATATCAAGCCGGCTACTGCGCCAGCTGTATTCTCACAAGCCGGTGCCTCAATCGGTGTTATGCTGAAAACAAAGAATAAAAAACTGAAATCATTGGCTGGATCGACAGCGGTTTCTGCCGTGTTTGGGATTACAGAGCCAGCTGTATACGGGGTCACGCTTCGTTTGAAAAAACCATTTATTGCAGCCGTTATCTCTGCCGGTGTCGGCGGTGCGATCATCGGTTACTCACAAAGTATTGCGATTGCGTCAGGGCTTCCAAGTTTACTGACACTTCCGATTTTCTACGGACAAGGCTTTACAGGGTTCATCATCGGAATCTCGGTCTCGTTTGTTCTATCCATCGTCTTGACTTATTTGATTGGATTTAAGGATCCAGTAGATGAAGATGACACGCCAGCACCGATTTCCGCACCAACAATGGAAAACGAACATGGGGTCAAAGCAGCTCATGTGAAGAGCCCTTTAAAAGGCGAGGTGATCAAGCTGGAGGAAGTGCAGGATAAGGCATTCTCATCTGGTGCACTAGGAAAGGGTGCAGCCATCATTCCATCAGAAGGCAAGCTGTTTGCACCAGTATCAGGAGTCGTGACAACGGTGTTCCCAACAGGCCATGCGTACGGCCTCACCTCTGAAAGCGGAGCAGAAGTGCTCATTCACATTGGACTGGATACCGTCCAATTAGGCGGTCAGCATTTTGCCCCGAAGGTCGTACAGGGGCAAACCATCACAGAAGGTGAACTGCTTGCAGAATTTGATATTGAAGCCATCCAAGCTTCCGGCCTTTCCGTCACAACACCAGTAATTATTACCAATTCCGGTGAGTTTAGCGATATTATTGAAACAGAAGAAAAACAAATCACACCAGGACAATCATTTTTACATCTCGTTTAATGAAGAGGAGGAAGAAATTATGAGATATTCAACACTAGCACCATTTCCAAAGGACTTTTTCTGGGGCGGATCTACTTCCGCCTATCAAGTAGAAGGTGCGTGGAACGAGGATGGCAAGGGGCCTTCTGTCATTGATATGAGAGCAAGTTACCCTGAAGGGACAACGGATTTTAAAGTCGCAAGCGATCACTATCACCGCTATAAAGAGGATGTGAAGATGTTTGCAGAAATGGGTTTAAAGGCTTATCGCTTCTCTATTGCATGGACACGGATCATTCCAGATGGAGATGGGGAGATCAACCAAAAGGGGATTGAATTCTATCATTCTCTCATCGATGAATTGCGCCGCTATGATATTGAACCAATCGTGACAATGTATCATTTTGATCTGCCTCATGCGCTTCAAGTAAAAGGCGGTTGGTCAAATCGTGCGACAGTAGATGCGTTTGAACGTTATGCAGAGGTTCTCTTTAAGGAATATGGCCATAAGGTAAACTATTGGCTGACTATTAATGAACAAAACATGATGATCTTACATGGATCGGCGCTCGGTACACTTGATCCAAATTTAGAAAATCCAAAAAAAGAACTGTATCAGCAGAACCACCATATGCTCGTAGCTCAGGCGAAAGCCATGACGCTTTGTCATCGTTTGCTGCCTGAAGCGAAAATTGGACCAGCACCAAATATTGCGCTCATTTATCCGGCATCTCCAAAGCCTGAGGATGTGCTTGCTGCGGCGAATTACAATGCGATCCGCAACTGGCTTTATCTTGATATGGCAGTCTTCGGCCGTTATAACAACCTTGCTTGGGCTTATATGAAAGAAAAAGACATTCTTCCTGTTATTGAAGAGGGAGATATGGATATTTTGAAAAGTGCGAAGCCAGACTTCATTGCCTTTAACTACTACACTTCGCAAACAGTTGAAGCGAGTAAAGGAGATGGCAACGATGAATTTGCACGCGGCGGAGATCAGCATTTAAAATCTGGTGAAGATGGCGTATACAAAGGCGGCAACAACCCGTTCTTAAGTAAAAATGCGTTTGGCTGGGAGATTGACCCTGTCGGCTTCCGTTCAACGATGCGCGAGATTTATGACCGCTATCAGCTGCCGCTTATTATTACAGAAAACGGATTGGGTGCTTTCGACAAGTTAGAAGAAGATGGTTCGATTCAGGATGATTATCGAATTGACTATTTAGAAAAGCATATCGAACAAATCAAATGGGCGATCACAGACGGCGTCGAGGTCTTCGGATACTGCCCGTGGTCCGCCATCGACTTAATCAGCACACACCAAGGGTGCTCCAAACGCTACGGGTTCATCTACGTCAACCGCGACGAATTTGACCTAAAAGACCTCAAACGAATTCGTAAAAAGAGCTCTTATTGGTACGAAACCTTGATTCAGCAAAATGGAGAGAACATCGGGAAGTAACAGATAAAAAAGCCAATCACCTTATGCGGGTGGCTGGCTTTTTTTTTCGTTCACTCTATTGGCAACGTCATATTGTTCGAGTTGTTTTAAAATGATAGTCTAATTATATATTGTAAAATTTGGTTTAATATCCATTATAAGAGAGGGTCTGTTTATATGATGACGATTCTTTTTCTGTTTTTCTTATTGTTTTTCATTTTTTATGCTTTGAATTATATAGGTCAGAAATTAATTGCGAAGGAATACCCAATGAACCATGGTGTGATTGTGACTCTATCAGCTGTGGAAGGTATTCTTGTTTTTGTACTTGTTGGTGTTAATGAGAAGTTTCCATTTTTTTAGATCCAATCACATCTTGCTCTCTACTATTATTATACCGCGAATACAATCTCATTTACAGACTGTTTTCCGCCCAGATCAGGCCGTATACTGTTATACGCAAGTCAAAAACGATAAGGGGTGCGGCTGTATGAATGACAATGAGCAGGTTTTAGATCCTGGCCCATTTTTTCATGGGACGAAAGCAGAATTGAAGATTGGAGATCTGCTTGAACCGCTGTATTTATCCAATTTTCAGGATAAAAAATCAAACCATATCTATTTCACTGGAACATTAAATGCGGCCAAATGGGGTGCTGAGTTAGCAAGGTCAGATGCGAAAGAGAGAATATATCTTGTAGAACCGTTAGGCGAGTTTGAAAATGATCCGAATTTGACTGACAAAAAATTTCCCGGCAATCCAACACGTTCTTATCGATCGAAATCCCCTTTGAAAATAGTCGCAGAATTAGGTTCATGGGAAAGACATTCTGATGAAGAAATTGAACATATGCTGAGCTCTTTGAAGAAATTAAGTGAAGAAGGAAAAAATGTCATATACGATTGATGATCCATATTCTAAATAACACGAAGGCCGCCTCATTAACTGGGCGGCCTTTGTTCTATCTTATTGAAACAACGCATCCATCAACTCAACAAATGTGTTTGCTTGCTTCAAGGAGTGAATGCGGTTTGGATTGTCCAGTAAATCGACGGCTTGTTCAAAGAATTGATTCATGCAGGCTGCGTCATCCTTATGAATGGCTAATAAAAAGACAAGTGATACTTCATCTCCCTGCCAGTCAATTGGCTGTTTTAAGTGTGCGATGGCTACGCAGGAGGTGCCTTCATTTGTGATGAGCGGGTGTGGCATAGCCATTCCTCTGCCAAGATAGGTAGACGACATTTGCTCCCGCTCAAGCACCGAGGACCGAAAAGAAGGCGATACTAGCTGATGCTCCTCTAGACGGCTGCATAGTGTGTCTAATACCTCGTCCTTGCTGGATAGGTCAGCATTTAATAAGGTCAATCGTTCTTGAAAAAATGCCATCAGCTCTTTAGAGGGAGTCCCATGTCCATTTAATAAATGAATGATCTCATTTACCCGCTGTACATCATGATGTTCAAAAAAAGCGCTGACCTGAATCACGGGTTTTCCCTTTGATGCGAGTGGGACGGTTGTAATGATGACATCACAGGGCAGGGTGGTACTCATTAGATAATCCTGATAGGAATACAGCTCGACGATTTCCAGTTCGTGCTGAAAGGCTGCCTTCAATTTAATTTCAAGCAGTCTTGCCGTCCCTAGTCCAGACCCGCACACGATAATGGCTTTCTTTTTTTGCGAGGTATCGAGCTGACTTCTTTCAAATGAAGCAGCGATATGCAGGGCAACATATGCCGCCTCGTCTTCATTTGGCGTCCGTACCAGCTGTAAGGCATTCAGTCCGCTGACAGCCAAATCAAACGGGTAAGGATAGGACGCTTTGATCTCATGCAAAAGCGGATTTTGTAAGGATACGCCATATTGGATTCGATTTAATAATGGCTTCATATGAAGCATCAAGTCTTGCTGCAGGATGTTGTCATCTGCAAAGCGGTGGCCGCTTGTTTTCTCAATGTGCTGTAGAAAGACCGCAACCGCCTGCTGAACTTCCACTGTCGTCTGATGCTGGGCGGCTTCTTTCCACGTTTGATTCGCCAATAGATGCATCACTAAGTAATATGTTTCATCCTCTGATAAGATGACGTGAAAGGTGTCACTTACCTGCTGTATGATCTTTTGGGCAATTCTCATTAAGACTTGCGATTTTTGTGTACGAGTGGTGCTGGCGGATATCCGCTGGTTTTTTCGTGTCTGCTGAATCGCAATCGCTAAGTGAATGACTAAGTTTTTTAAGGCAATGTCTTTAATGAGCAATGACTCTTGATGCAGGTTCGTCAGGACAATAGATCGAATGGTTTCAAGAGAAATATCAGGAAAATGGAGCTGCTCCCGCTCGGTGATATGAGAAAGTGCAGGCTCTTCCTCAAGGAGTAAGTCTGCATAGCATGTTCTTTTTTGCAACTCGTCTCCCTCAATTTTTAAGCCAAACCCAGGTTTTGACACAAGGGTCATGCCGTATCGGGCTAACAGCTCTCGTCCTTTTTTTAAATCACTGCTGACTGTCATGCGGCTGATAAACAGTTCTTCAGCCAGCTGGTCAATTTTTAAGTAATCCGGTTGAAGCAATAGCTTTCTCATCATAAATCGTACACGCTCTTCTGGCATGACGGGGACGAGAGAGCGGGCAGGAAGCTTCTGCTGATGAAGCCAAAGCAGAAAGGCGTCTTGATCACTCGTTAATAGGGTGTATCCCTTTCCGCGGATCGTTTTAATCTTGGCTCCAGCTTCCTTTAATTGCTCATTTGCTTCTTTGATTAAATTGCGGATGGAGCGGTCAGATAAGCGAAAAGAGGCAGTGAGCTCCTCCAGCTTCACGAACCCCTTCGTTTCAAATAGCCGCTGAATCAGCTGATAGGTTCGAGGATCTGCCGTCATCATCATTGCGCGGCTCCTTGCGCCTGTAAGGCATCAGTACCAAGAGCGATTGCGCCCATTAAACCAGATAATCCATCAAAGGATGGCTTGGTGATAATTTCATTTAAAGGCTTTGGCAGCTGCAAATACCCGTGAAGCCGCTTTTCTGTTTCATCAAGAATGAGCGGCAGCATAGCGGGCTGTTTCATCACACCTCCGCCGAGAATGATGCGCTCTGGTGAAAGAGTGAGTAATAAATTGGCGGTCATCTGCCCGAGATAGTAGGCATGAAGTGACCAGGCAGGATGCTCCTCTGGCAGCATTTGCGCCAGTGTATGATAGCGTCCTTCTATGGCAGGTCCAGATGCCAGTCCCTCTAAACAGTCGTGATGTATTGGGCAGCAGCCTCCGTAGGAATCATGAGGATGCCGCTGAACGGTGATATGACCCATTTCTGGATGCAATAATCCGTGAATGAGGCGGTGTTCAATATAGGCACCGCCGCCTATTCCTGTTCCAACTGTGATGTAAACCAAAGAAGCAGGCTTTCGTGCTTCGACCGAAAAGCGGGCTTCTCCGAGTGCTGCACAGTTCACATCGGTATCGAGCTTCATCGGGAGCCCAAGGGCTTGTTTTAAGGTTGAGAGGAAAGGGAATTGGCGCCAGGCTGTTTTTGGTGTATCTAAAATCGTCCCATAGCTTGGGCTTTGTTCTTTTACATCGACAGGCCCGAATGCCCCAATGCCAATGGCATCGACAGGATGCTTTGTAAAGTAATCGATCACTTGCCGGCATGTTTCAATTGGGTTTCCTGTTGCAAAGGAAGTCATGTGTTCAATCGTTCCGTCTGTTGTTCCGTAGCCGCAGACAAATTTTGTTCCGCCTGCTTCAATGCCTCCAATTCGCATGATCAATGCCCTCCATTAAAGAGGGGCGGAATCCAAATGGACCCCGCCCCTACATGTTCATTTTTTCTTTACAATGTAGGTTTGTACCTGACAAGGTGTGAGCGGTTCAATGTGTAATGATCCATGTTGTGCTTTGAGTATATGTCCTTCAGGTGTTTCGCCTAAATTCGCTGTTTCTCCGTGTTGTAGAGATGAACTATTGATTGAAGCGGCTGTTTGACGCGTTAAATATGGATTGAAGAGACGGATGACAATGCCTGTTCCATGCTCTTCTTTTTTTAGAGCGCTTAGAATGGCTCCGTCTGTCTCAATGTCAAGCAGGCTATAAGTAGATTGTAAGTCTTCTTTTTCATCTCGGAAAGAGAAAATTAAACGACCGTTTAAAAAGTCTGCCCGTTCGTAGCATTGAACTGGGGTGGTATACCGCTTAGCAAGCTGCGCTAAGTGCCCCTCGCTGACAGCGTCCTTACTATAGTGCATGCCAAATGAGAACGACAGTGCACCTTGCAGCTGAGCGTCAGGTGTCTCAACAATTTTTTCCCCAGATGCGCGGCCTGGACGGTAAAGAAGATTTTCTTTCCCCATTTTTCCGAAACAGCGGAAGAGCGTATACGCAATCGTTGTGTAGTCTTCTCCTGTGATCTGGTATTCTCTCACACAGTCGGTCAATAGAGCGACACCATATGCTTCATCACGAAGTGCAGTAAAGGATTGCATCGGTTCAATGGTGATCGGTTTTTCTTCCCAATGCTCATTGCTCCACCATTCAAGCTCTTGCGTGAGCTCTGTTGGGCGTTCGATGGTTCCAAACTGCTGATCGCTCAGTGATACCTTTGATGCGATGCCTGTATCAAAGAGGACACGCAGACGATGGTCTAACGCATGATTGTCGACATCGACATGAAAACGGATGACAGGCTCATCTTTGTTTAATGCCACCTTCGCTGTGATCGGGAGTGAAGTCGTGACCGATTGCTGAGAGCGCTCTTCTAAGTCATATGGGACAGTGAGAGTAAGCTGGATGGTGAGCTCTTCCTGCAGGCCGCTTTTAGACACTGTGATGTCTGCTGAAGAAAGATCCTTGGATGACACATACAGATCTTCGCGCGGCGGGGAATAGTTGTAGGAATCTCCATCGTCTCCATTGTCTTCAAAGATCATTTGCTCAGAGAATGTCAGGCCTGTTTGTTTATCTGTGATGTCCAGCGATCCGTTGTCATTTGCTGCTATGCGGTAATACGTATTTTCAATAGCGCGTCCTTCTGTTTGATCCCATACAGATTCGCTCGATTCATCGAAAACCATGCTGACTTGTGTATAACCAACGGACGGTAAGCTGGCGGCTTCAATCAGCAGAATGGCTTTCCATACTTGTTTTGGCATGTACACATCTTTACTTGGGTTAAGAGAAATTTGCTGTGCCAGCACATAATCTGTGACATCGGTTTTGCTTTTCACTGTGTAGTGAAGCGTTCTTCCGTTTGCATCCTTTAGTGTAAATGGACGTTCCGTGATAAAGGTTTCAACCTCAATGACTTCAGAACGCTTTGAAGGCAGTGTATTAAATAACGTGAATGTGATTTCTTGCTCAGTTTGCAGTCGAATAGCAATGAGACGCATGTGTAAGTCCACAAGATTCTCGGCGATTTCCTTTGCCTGCTTGTAGCGGAAGAAGACATCTTGATTCGTCGTGTCGCTATTGCAGCCGCCAATGCTGTCATGCGCTGCATTTTCAAACATGAGGTACCAAATATCACGAACCGTATCATGCGGATAGTCGTGTCCGAGAGAATAGCTAATCGTTAGGATAGGCTCCATCACATTGACGAGATAGTTTTCAATTTGATTGTTTAAGATTTTTAAATCAGCTCGTGTTGAAAAAATAGATTTGTGAATCCGCATATGCTTCGCATGAATGAGCTCTCCTTCTAATGTCTCAAAAGACGTCCGCTCTTTTTTTACTGCTGCAATGTAATCTTCTAAACTGCTGATTTGATAGTGGTGCTCGTCAAGTTCATTGGCTTTTTCTAATAAGTCAGGCAGGTTTTTGCGGATCGTTGCCTGGTCAAAGCCATTTGGGAAATAGACATTCTTTGTGGTTGCTTTTGCTTGCAGTGCACCAATTTTTTCAGATAAAAAGGCTTGTAAGTCCGCATCCTTCTCAGGAATATTTCCACCGTAGTAGTAGCCAAATGGCAGGTTCACCGCAAAGACTTCACTGCCGTCAGCACCTTGCCAATTGAATTCAGTGTGATTCGTCATATGGTCTGAAACGCCGCGCCAAAAAGCCGTATCCACAATGCCGAATCCACGGTAAATTTGAGGCATTTGCGCGGATTGACCGAAGGAATCAGGGACATAGCCGACTTTCATCACATGACCGAACTGCTGACAGCGTTCAATCCCATATTGCAGGTTCCGTACAATCGATTCACCTGAAATGACGAGCTGGTCGGTTTGGGTATACCATGGGCCGATGATGAGACGTTTGGCTGTGACGAGTTTTTTGATTCTATTCTCATCCTCAGGGCGCCATTTCAGGTAATCATCCAATAAGGATGCCTGTGCATCGAGCATGAAGTAATGGAACCTTTCATCTGTTTCAAGGGTGTCTAAAATGTCCATTACGCTTTTCATTAAGTAGATACGGGATCGGGAGGTGGTGAAATACCATTCCCGGTCCCAGTGAGTATGTGGAATCACATGTACATTGACAGTCATTGATCAACGACACCTTTCTATGTTCAAATTATCCTTCTAGCACAAGGTCAAAATCGTCTTCTTCTTTCTGCTTCTGGTCATGTTCTGGCGTTTTTGGCTCTTTTTTCTCAGAGAAATTCACAAGCAGGTTGGCGCCAATACCGATGACGAGTGCGCCAGTGAGGGCTCCGATTAAATAAGCCCACCAGTTTCCGACTGAGAAGAAGCCGTATAGCCCGCCAATTGGCGGCATGATGTCATGAACACCTAATAATGCAGCGACCCCGCTTCCAGCAGCACACGCGACAACATTGAGCGGAATCAATTTCAAAGGATTGACAAGGGTAAAAGGAATCGCCCCTTCCGTAATACCGATAATGCCCATCACAAGCCCGCCTCGTCCGGCTTCTCTAAAGGTTGGAGAGAAGTTGCGTTTTCGAATCAATGTCGCAAGCCCGTATCCAAGCGGCGGAATGACAATCGCAATATTGACGAGGATGGCAGGGAGGTAGACGCCTGACAGGAAGAGTGCGTTACCTGCCATCCAAGCGGATTTATTCACCGGTCCGCCAAGGTCGAAGCCAATCATCGCGCCTAGAATCAGAGCGAGTGCAAGTGTGCTTGTGCCGTCAGCGACCATACCTTTAATCCATTCAATTAATGCCGTGTTCAAAGCGCCTAATGGTCCGCCCAGCAGAACGGACATGAGAAGCCCGGTTAAGCCAACGGTTATAAGCGGTAAGATGAGCAGAGGAACGAGTCCGGCCGCGGAGCCTTGAATTTGAATTTTTCGTGTTACAAAAAGAGCGACATATCCTGCGAAGAAGCCTGCAATGACGGCACCGATAAATCCAGCATTCGTTGAGCTGGCAAGGGCACCACCGATGAAGCCGGCCGCAAGACCTGATTTATCCGCAATCGAATAGGCGATAAATCCAGCGAGCAGGACGTTCATTAAGCCAATGCCTGTCCAGCCAACCTGCTCCATTAAATAGGCGCCGTGTAAAATGCCGCCAGCATCCTTATAGGCGTTTAAATCTGAAACACCAAATCCTAATCCGACTAGTTTTGCTAAACCAACGATAAGGGAGGCACCGATGATCACAGGAAGAATATAAGAAATACCGGTCATGAGATGGCCTTCAATGACTTTTAATTTTGCTTTCATTTTGCTTTGCTCCTTTCTATATGGCATTGCTCACGTTTATTGAGATTCAGATTTTTTCTTTTCAACAAGTGCTACGGCTTTTGTGATGATTTGCTCGGCATTTTTTAAGGCGCGTCCAATCTCGACACGTACTGTGGGAATGCCTGAGAAACGTTCCGCATCGTTGATATGCTGATTTGAGGCAATGATACAAAGGTCTGCCTGCTTTGCTTCCTCTGCTGTAATGCCATTTACCTGTCCCATAATCCCTTGCTGCTCGATTTTGATCTCGTGACCGAGCTGTTTACCCGCATTCTCTAATGCCTTTGCTGCCATTGGTGTATGAGCTAACCCTGCTGGACATGAAGTGACACCGACAATTTTCATTGTGTAATCCCCTCTTTCAATTGTTGTTCAATGACTTCGTAATAATAGTCAGCGGTTTGACCTGGTTGTATCTTATCGATGAAAGCCGGTTCCATGAGGCTTGTCGCAATCCCTGACAGTAATTTCAGGTGTGTGACATTTGCTTCTTCTAATGGAACGAGCAGTGTAAATAAATAGCTTGTGGGCAAATCGTCGAAGCTTCCCCATTCAATAGGTTGTTCTAACTCTAAAAATAGAAGTGAAGCCGTTTGTACAGCGGAGCTTTTTGTATGAGGAATGGCGAAGCCTTGCTGAAGTCCTGTTGAGACTTCGTCTTCGCGAGTCAACAAATCGGATAATAACCCCGCCTGATCGTTTGTAATCTGAAGGTCTTCAGCTTTCTCGGCAATGTATTGTAAAATCTCATTCTTTGATCGTCCGTTTACTTGTGTGAAAACATGATCTTTTTGGAACAAGCTGATCCCTTCTCTCTTGTTTGTTAAGCGCTTACAAGTTGATTGTAATGTACTTTTCGGCATGGTTAAATAGAATCATTTTCCGTTTGAAATGGCAAAAAGTTTATGAAGCTATCTGTCATACTTTCTGGATATCTCAAATCCTAGATTAAAACGAGTTTAATTATGTAAAAAACAGATTCTACTAAATGCATTTCTGTGATATTCTTCCAAGGTATTACAAAAGATAAGGGGGTCTTTTCATGTTCAAAAAGCAGGTCAAATCCTGTGTGGTCGTACTCATGGCCATCATTCTCTGTATGGCGGCATTACCTGGATACGAGGCAGCAGCTGCCAGTAAAGGAACAACTGTCAATGAAGCCATTGGGTTAAAAAATGGTGAAGTGATTTCAGGTACATTACAGAATGAAAAAGAAGAGTCATGGTACCAAATCACGCCATCTGCACAAGAGGTGGCAAAACATACGCATATGAAAATTTCTGTAAAAAGTAAACAGGTGTTGTCCGTATCGGTCTATCCAAGCAAGGACAGAGCGATGAAGGATGACACTTATTCCAGATATCGTGTGGACACTGCAAGTGGAGAGACAGAGATCGACTTCCCGCATGCATGGTCAGGTCCTTATTTTGTCAAAGTGCTCTATTTAGGGTCGGAGGAAGACAGCCGTGATGAGGAAGAGGATGCGGCCTATACAATTGGGTATAAAGGAGCTAACCTTCCGCCTTCCGAACCCGTTTTCCCTGAAGACGATGAGCCTGACATCATTATTATTGAGAAAAAGTACGGGCGCGAAATTCTCCAATCGATGCGTACAATTGAAGATAAACGTTTTAATGAAACACCAAATGGTCAGAAGCTGAGTCGCCTGCTCCAAAAGACAAAGCCATTTCTCAAATCGAAGCTCATCAAACAAAAAAATGAGCAGCAAAAGGTATACAATCATCTGCTTACATTAAAGACACTGCTAAATGACGTAGAGAAAAATGGTGCATTTAGCGGTCATATCGTGACAGAGAAAGAACAACAGGCGATCCGTTCTCTTTTTGATATGCTCAAAGGAGCAAGTCCTGCCTATTTAAAGAAGGAATTAGAAGCAGTGAGTCAAAATATTGGAATCGATCAGCTTGAAGGAAAATCGATCGGTTATGTATTAGAGAAGCAAAAGCTTGTAAAAGAAGAGAAAGTGAAGACGAATAAAATCATTTTTAAACTAAAGGATGGCCAAACGCTTCAATCTGCGAAAAAGAAGATGAAAAGCTATGGAATCCAAGAAAACCGCGTGACATCGCAGTCAGTAAGTCCTTTGTTTAAAGGAATGTATGTCTATGATGTACCAGCAGGGCAAGAATCAGCTGGGAAGACACTAAAAGCAGGCAAAGCTGTGATCAAAAGCACTGCAAGAAAGCTGTCCAGTATGCCGAATGTTGAATTTGCGGAGCCTGTTCAAACTTATCGTGCACTTAGCAATGACGTGCAGTATGGTTACCAGTGGCCGCTGAAAAACAGTGCGCAAAACAGCGGGAAAAAAGGCGCTGATGTGAAGTTTGAACAAATGAATACACTGATTGGCACAAGCAAAATGAAGCAAACATTAATTGCTGTTGTGGATACAGGTGTAGACAGTCGTTTGACTGATTTAAGCGGGACTGTTCGTACGGACTTAGGTGCGAATCTCATTGGACGAAACAAAGATGCGATTGATGACAATGGACACGGTACGCATGTTGCCGGCATCATTGCCGCAAAAGCCGATAATCATTACTCCATGGCAGGCCTCAATCAACATACGGGCATCATTCCAGTGAAGGTGCTGGATGCCTATGGCTTTGGAGATACAGAGCATATTGCACTTGGAATCAAGCATGCAGTAGATAAAGGCGCAAAGGTCATCAACATGAGCCTTGGCGGCTACTACAGCCGGGTGATTGAATATGCAATGAACTACGCGGCTCAAAGAAATGTACTAGTGGTCGTCGCGAGTGGAAATGATGGCATTCCAGAAATGGGCTATCCTGCGACATCAAAGTACGCAATGGCCATTGGTGCAAGCAACCGTATGGATATTGCCGCTGAATTCTCAAGCTATGGTAAAGGACTGAGCATGTCTGCACCAGGATCTGATATTCCAAGCTTAATGCCAGATGGGAATGTCTCATATCTGAGCGGGACATCAATGGCGACACCATATGTGGCAGCAGCAGCAGGATTACTGCTTTCTAAAAATCCATCCTTGAAGCCAAATCAAGTAAGGAATATCTTGCAAAGCACAGCAGATAAGATCTCCTTTACATCTGTTGATGGAAAAGATGACGTTTTCTATGATGAAAACGATGAGCCAATTGTCGATCCGAAAATTCCAGGTATTGATTGGATGACAGGACATGGCAGACTGAATGCATTTGCTGCTTTAAGTGCTGTCGAACTGAATGCATCTGTGAGCAAAGTGGAGGATCAACATCAAAAGGTGACAGGTAAAGCAAAGGCAGGCGCTGCTATTTCTGTGTATAGAGGCAAAACCCTGCTTGGAAAAGGCACAGCAGGGAAAAATGGAACTTTTAGTGTGAAGATCAAGCATCAGAACAAAAACAAAGTCCTTCACATTAAGATTTCAAAAGGAAAGGCCGCTACAACGCTCAAAACAGTCGTCAAAAAAGGCAAAGCACCAGCTAAGCCGAAAGTGGGCAAAGTAACGGTCAAAAGTAAAACGGTCAAAGGGACTGCGGGTGCAGGATTGACCATTAAAGTGAAAAACAAATCAAAGAAAGTCATCAAAACGGTGAAAACGAATAACAAGGGCGCATTTACTGCCCAAATAAAACCGCAAAAAGCCAAAACAGTCTTGTATGTGACCGCTTCTGATGTGAGAAAAAGAGAAAGCAAAGCGGTGAAGGTTGTTGTTGTGAAAAAGTAAGAGAAGAACTTCCCTTTCTAAAAAAAGGGAAGTTTCAACGTGTAGACAAACCCTCGCATTCGCCCGCAGGGCTGTGCTCCGGTGCTCACGAATGTCAAATTCGCTCCGCTCCGGTGCTCGCCCTTCCTAGACTGCAAAGGTTTTCTATCACGCTGAAAAGAAGACAAAGGGCTAAAATAAAGATCATTTTAGCCCTTTGTCAACAATCTGGAACTTCCCTTTCTAAAAAAGGGAAGTTCTTTTGTTTGTTACTGGAAAAATACCAATTAATGTCGAAAGTAATATAGTAGGAAAAAAAGGAGGATTTATCGATGAAAAAATGATGTTTGCTTTCTTTCTATCATTGCTTCTCGTATTCCCAACCTTTGCACATGCAGAGGAAACAGGAGCAGTACCAGCATCTGTACAAGTAACTAGTGTCACAGCAGCAGATAGTGGAATGGTGAATTACGGCTCTGGCAGTAAATATCGAGTGGGCTCTTATTATCCAGCTACGTTTAAAGGAACACTAAAAGATGCAAGCGGAAACCTCATGCCCAATCAGCCGATCCAGCTTTATTTTGAAGCAGCAATCAAATCATATGCTCAAACAGCGACAGGCACAACAGGCGTAAATGGACAATTTTCACTAACGATTCAAGTTCCTTCAGGTGCAGGCTACCGTACATACAATAATGCAGGCTGGTCGACACATTACTACGATATTGTTCCGGCGACGTTCACTTCAAACGACATCAAGCTTTCTTCAAATGTCACAAGTGTGTACCATTTGGCATATACATTACGTAACTAATTTGCTGAGGGAGACGACTTGGCTGGAGCTTGTCGTTTTTTCATAGAAAAAAGGATGTCTCATTTGACATCCTTTTCTTTTTGTTAGCAAACCTGCTGGGCGGCAACCGAAAGAGTCGATAAACAAACACTCATCAGCCGTTACTCCCAGATTCGATCGAGCGTTTAACTTTTAATCCTGAGCTTTGATGGATAAGAACTTTCACACTTGAACGTTGATCCTTGAACATTCAGCTTTGAGCTTTTATCAAGGATCATCCAAAGATGATCAGATGAGGAGGGAATGACCTTTCCCTCGGAGGTGTTTAGTTCTATCGATTTTCGGCTCACTAACAAAATCAATTAATCGATCTGTATTTTCGTCAGTGTATTGCTTTCAGACAAGGAAAAATCAACTTCCATTTGAAAATCCTCAATTTCGTTCGAAAGCTTTTCAATCTTCACTCGAAGACGAAGCGGGTCGATGATCGTTGCCTCATTTTCAGCGAGGAACGACTTGACGATCTCTTGGTTGGCAGCCGCTTGTGTTTTTCCGTCTTTCCCAAACAAGGTTTCTAAATGCTGGTCGAGCCTCTTTTTCACATCTTCATTGGTTTGTTCTGCTTTGTCTACTAGTTCTGTGTACACCTTTTTCAATTTCCGTAAATAACGAATATCGTATTCAATGGACGTCTTCCGTTCAATCGCTTCTGCCACCGTCATGCTGACACCCGCTACATCAATTGTTGTGGTCGCATTCGACACAACAATGGCTGATTTGATGGCATTCCGGCGTTTGATTAATGCTTGAATCGATTGGTCATCAGCGTTCGCCTTTTTTTCGATTTCTTCTTGATTTTGAAACCCGTGCTGTATATGTTTCCCGATCATCAATCCACCAAGTACGGCTTCATCAACGGTTCGGTTGATTCTCTTATCTAACATTTTCAGTTCACTTAATGCTCTTGTAATGGTCATTTCCATATTAGCGACAACTCCCTTGGTTCATCCTGAAAATCATAGATTCCTATCATATACCAAAGTGTGCTTCTGTTGCTAGTGTTATCCTTTTTTGTCAGGTTGTTTTTATAGAAAAAAACCTGGCGTTATACACCAGGTTCTCGTTTTTTCTGAATCCAAGCTGTCACATAATAGGCAGCATAGCAGAGCGCGATGAAAGGAATGCCGCAGATGAGGGCAATCCGCTGATTTGGATCAAAGGCAATACCGATGACAGATGCAAAACACAGGAGGAAAGCAGCAATTGGAACCACTGGATAGAGCGGGGTTCGAAAGGAAAGATCATGGAGCTGTCCGCCCTCCTGTAAAAAACTTTTCCGAAACATAAACTGTGAGGCAGCAATCCCCATCCACACGATTACAACGGCCAGTCCAGAGATCGAAACAAGGACAAGGTATACCGTTTCGGGTGCGATGACACTTGATAACAAAGAAAGAATACCGCCGATCATACTTAAAACCAGTGCATTCAAAGGAATTCCTTTTGATGTCAGCTTCGCTAGTTTCTTAGGCAGTGTCCGTTCCTCAGAAAGAGACCAGAGCATACGGGATGACGCGTATAGTCCTGAGTTTGCGGCAGATAAGATCGCCGTCAAAATGACAAAATTCATGAAATCTGCGGCATACGGAATCCCGATTCGATCAAACACCACAACAAATGGACTTTTGATCACCCCGGCTTCTTCCACTGGGATCAAGCCGGCTAAGACCACGATCGTTCCAACGAAAAACAGGACAAGACGCAGTACGGTTGTGCGAATCGCTCTTGGAATGGTCTCGTCAGGATTGACGCTTTCACCCGCAGCAATTCCAATTAACTCCGTACCTGAAAAAGCGAAATTGACGGCAAGCATCGTCATTAAAATTGGTAAAAAGCCGTTAGGGAAAAGTCCTCCTTCTCCAGTGAAGTTAGAAAAGAATGGAGCGGCCTCACCGCCCTTTAATGGAATCAAGCCAAACATCGCAGCTCCGCCAAGGATAATAAAGAGAATAATAGCCATTACTTTAATGCTGGAAAACCAAAATTCCGATTCTGCAAAGAACTTAACTGTAAAAGCATTGAGTAAAAAGATGAGAAGAGCAAAAACGCCACTCCACATCCAAACCGATGTGTCTGGGAACCAGCGCTGCATTAAAAGGCCTGCCGCTGTAAATTCCGAACCGAGTGCCACTGTCCATGTCAGCCAGTAGAGCCAAGCGACTGTATAGCCTGTGCCGGGTCCAATGTATTTTGTTGCATACGTATGAAAGGCCCCTGTAACCGGCATTGCGACAGACAGCTCGCCTAAACAGAGCATCACGAGGTACACAATTAATGCCCCGACAAGATAGGCAAGAATCGTTCCTGCGGGTCCTGCCTGATTGATGGTATACCCAGAGCTTAAAAAGAGCCCTGTTCCAATAACGCCGCCTAGAGAAAGCATGAACAGGTGGCGGCTCGTCATTTTTCGTTGATATTGTTGTGACTGATCTTTTGCTTGTTCCATGTCTTCCCGCCCTTTTGCTTAGAAGTATGTGTGATGATTCGTGGTGCTATGATGTGGTTTGTTTTAAGATGTCCGTGATATCTTCTGGGGTCGTCCGGCAGCAGCCGCCGATGATATGCGCGCCGTCTTTGTACCATTGATGCGCACATTCACCAAATGTATGCTGAGATGTATCCCCGCTCCATACCTTTTCTTCAGGATCATATAATTCTCCTGAGTTTGGATACACGACAATCGGCTTGCTCGTCCCCTTTTTCATCTCTTGAATGAGAGAAGAGATAAATTGCGGCGGCGTACAGTTTACACCAACAGCAGCGATCTGTTCATAAGGTTCCAATGCTTGTACACATTCTCTGAGCAAATCACCTTCACTAATGTGAAGATCGTCCTTTGCGCTGAATGTGATCCAAGCAGATACACTCCTGAATTCATTTTGCAGCAGCTTTGCGATAGCCGTTGCTTCAATCAGACAAGGGATCGTTTCACATGCAAGAATGTCTGCACCAGCTTCTACTAATGCCTGAATTCTTGGTCTGTGAAAATCAATGAGTGCCTGCTCCGTGAGTCCGTAATTTCCCTTATATTCTGAACCATCAGACAAATAAGCACCGAATGGCCCCACAGATCCTGCGACAAATGGTTTTGTCCGCCCTTTACGATGCGCTTCATCCTGCCAAAAAAGATCGCGTGCCTCTTTTGCTAAAGTGACAGATCGTTTCATTAGTTCAATGGCTTCTTCTTTTGTATAGCCTTTTTCAGCGAAGCCATCAATCGTTGTTTGGTAGCTCGCTGTTGTGGCACAGTCAGCTCCGGCTTGGAAGTAATCCAAGTGTACTTGCTGAATCAATTCTGGCTGTTCAATGAGTATTTTGGCTGACCATAAACGATCGTTTAAATCGCAGCCCTTTCGTTCAAGCTCCGTTGCAAGTGCACCGTCTAAAACCAAAGGTGCGTGAGGCTGTAAACGGCTTTGAATAGGATTCATCGGAATCGAACACCCTCCTTTTTAGTTGGAAATGATGGATATGATATGAGGCAGTAGTTTAAATGACTAAAGTGTTTTTGTCAAGGAGAGGAAAAAGCATGATATCGCGGAAAAACCTTGAAAACATGCGGGTTTCGGTGCATAAAGATGCAGTCAAAATAATAGAAAACCAAGTCATTGACAGCCTCTAAAAAGAGATATATATTATGGAAAGGCTCATTTCAGAAAGCTTCATCAAAAGGCGCTGTCTTTTGATTTTTATTTTGTCCAACGACTGTCTTCTTTCGTGCAGAAAGAGGGTTTTTTATATGCTTAGAAAAGGAGGAAAGAAGAAATTGAAAAAATGTGTAAAAGATTTGGCTATGATTCTGATTGGTTCTTTTTTATTTGCTGCAGCAGTGAACATGTTTGTCATTCCACTTGAATTTGGTGAAGGCGGTGTAACGGGGCTGTCCATCATTTTCTATTATTTGTTTGAAATTGCACCATGGCTGACGAACCTGGTGTTTAATGCCATCCTGCTGCTTGTGGGGTATAAATATTTGGACAAGAAGACGACGATTTATACTGTGGTTGCCGTCGCAAGTAACTCCCTATTTTTACACCTGACCACAACATGGGTCGTGAATGTACATGAATTGATCATTGGAGCGATTTTCGCAGGAATTATCATCGGTATTGGAATTGGTCTTGTGCTAAGAGCAGGCGGTACAACGGCGGGTTCTGCCATACTCGGAAGAATTGCCAACAAGTATTTAGACTGGAACGTGAGCTATGCCATCTTGTTCTTTGATCTGATCGTCGTATTTGCTTCCTACTTTATTATTGGTGCGGAAAAATTAATGTTCACCATTGTGATGCTGTACGTGGCAACAAAGGTGATGGACTTTGTGATAGAAGGGCTTAACACGAAAAAGGCAGTAACGATTATTTCTTCATGCAAAGATGATATTGCTGAAGAAATCAATCACACTTTGGATCGAGGCGTGACGATTTTAAACGGACGCGGTCATTATTCAAAGGAATCGAAGGAGATTCTCTACGCAGTCATTCAAAAGCAAGAGCTCATGCGCCTAAAGAAAATCATCAAGAAAATTGATCGAGACGCATTCGTTGTTGTCCATGACGTGCGTGATGTGTTCGGAGAAGGATTTGTGAATATATAAACCTGAAAAGACCTTAACCGGGTCTTTTTTTATGCTCTATACCTCTTGTCACATTATACTATGTATTGTATAGTATAAATGGTTAGGAGTTGTAATTATGAATGCACAATTAAAAAAAGGTTTGCTGGAATTCTGTGTACTGGCGGTATTAAAGAAAGGCGATTCCTATGGTTATCAAATTATTAAAGATATGTCCCATTGTATTGAGATTTCAGAATCGACATTATATCCGATATTAAAGCGGTTAGAGCAAAACAACTATGTGGAGACCTATTCCCAGGAACATAACAGTCGATTAAGAAAGTACTACCGAATGACAAATAGCGGCCGTGAGCATATGGCGCAGTTTTTAGCGGAATGGGATCAAGTGATGGCGATTTACGACTTTATTTCTGGAGGACAGGGCAATGAATAAAAAAGAATTTTTAGCCAGCTTAGAGAAGCACCTGCATCGTCTAGGCGAAAAAGAAAGTGATCGGTTCATCGAATATTACGATGAAATGATCGAGGATTATCAGGAAGATGGCTATAGCGAACAGGAAGCTGTTCATCAAGTGGGTCAGCCTTCAATCATCGCTGAGGGGATTATGAAGGAACAAGGAATCAAAACTGCTCAGGTGCCGACGTTCGGAGAAAAAGCTACAAGGCTTTCCATTCTCATTTTGGGCTTTCCGTTATGGGGAAGTATTTTAGCAACGGTCATTCTGCTGATTCTTTCTGTCTATATGGTGGTTTGGTGCGTTCCGCTCGTCACAGGTGCATTGACGCTCACTGGTCTGCTCGGAGGTTTTTGGAGCATCATTGGTTCTCCATTTATTTTTCAGGACGGTTTGCATGTGGTGGTGACGCAGGTTGGAGTGGGTATTCTTCTATTAGGTGTCGGATTATTATGCGGAATTGCCACGGTGTATTTGACAAAGTTATTTGTGCAAATGACTGTTCAAACCACTAAGGCATTCATGGGAATGTTTAGAAAGAAGGTCGTGAGAATATGAACGTGAATGAATTCAAAAAGCAATGCTTTAAATGGGGCATGATCTTCACAGTTGTAGGAGGCATTGTAACGGCGATTGGGTTTGGGCTATCAGGTTTTGATCCAGACGCATATCACACAAAAAAAGAGAACAACGTGTTCCGCACCATCAATTGGTAGCAACGCGCTATAATGAACTAAAAAAACCCGCTTATGCGGGTCTTTTTGTTGCTCGGGCCACAAAGAAGAAATAACAGCAAAGTGCACCTAGGTCACAAAGCATAATGATCAGGCCCATTGGAAAGGCTGTTTGGCTTCCCGCTAGTCCGACAAGAGGTGTCATGCATGCGCCTAGCAGCATTTGTGCCACCCCGATGAGGGCAGCTGCACTTCCTGCATGCGCTCCGTGATGCTGCATCGCAAGAGACGGCGCGGACGTACCGACAATTCCGACGCTTGAGACAACAAAAAACAATGGAATGAGAATGCCATACAACCCTGCATCAATGGAGATCATCAAAAATAAGGAGACGCCGCCTAAGGCAGCTGTCAGCAATCCAATGCGAAGAACTTTCTCTTCGCCGATTTTTACAGCGACACGGGCAAATACTTGTCCAGCCGTGATGATGCCAAGACTATTCACCGCAAAGGCAGCACTAAATCCTTGTGGAGAAAGGTGGAAAAGATCCTGGAGCACAAACGGTGAGCCAGAAATATAGGCAAACATCGCTGCGAATACAAGACCCTGCGAGAGGGCATACCCAACAAAGAGACGATCACTCGCTAAAATTTTCATGGCACCAACAATCTGTTGAAAGCCCCCAGTCTGTCTGCGCTCCACAGGTAAACTTTCTTGTAGTGAAAAAATGGATCTCAGCAGCATCAAGGCCCCGAGAATTCCTAGTAGAACAAATACACCCTGCCATGTTGTAAAGCGTAAAATCTGTCCGCCCACAATAGGTGCCGCTGCCGGAGCAACCCCGTTGACCAACATCAGCAGTGCAAAGAATTTCGTCATTTCTGATCCTTCATAATGATCTCGCACAATGGCTCGTGCAATGACAATGCCAGCTGAACCAGCGAGCCCTTGAATCAATCTTAAGAGGATGAACATCCAAATCGATGTGACCACCGTACATAAAAGTGATGAGGCTATAAAAATGATTAAGCCGATCATCAGCGGTTTTCTTCTGCCGATCGTATCACTAATAGGACCTGCAATCAGCTGTCCAAGCGCCAGTCCAATAAGACAAGCCATAAGACTTAATTGGGACAAAGCCGTGCTTGCTTCAAAATCACGCGCAATATTAGGCAAAGCAGGTAAATACATATCCATTGCAAGCGGTGCAAGGGCTGTTAAAGACCCAAGCAATGCAGCAAGGAGAAATCGATTTTTTTTCGATTCTTGGGGATAAGATAAAGAACTCATATGATCACTACACTCCTCGTATACTTCCTCAAAACAGCATAATGAATCAAGCGTTCCTTTTCAATGGAAATTTTCAAAGATGATTCCGTGCAAAATGATTGATCTTTCGAATGAGACTCTTTACATTGAATGAGTAGAGAAAAGAACAAGGTCATCGACATGCAGTATTTGCATGATACGTATATCTAGCAATAAACAACAGGAGGTGCTGACATGAAGCAGCAAGAGCTGATCATTCGTCAAGCAGTCAAAGAAGATCATGAAGCGGTCAGGCATGTACTAATCAAATCCTATTCACAGTATGAGCCTCAATTTACAGAGGAAGGCTGGCAAAATTATTCTGCTGCGCTTGCAGCAGCTGTAGATAATCCGAACATGGAGCTGATGCTTGTGGCGGAGCTTGAAGGCAAGGTCGTGGGGACGCTTCAAATGTTCCGGTCATCAGAGCAAGCGTATGACAAACCCGAAATGGGCATTACATCAGCCATCGTCCGGTTTTTAGGAGTAGATCCCGATGTTAGGGGAAAAGGAATTGCAGAGTCATTATTACGTAAAAGTATTGAACTTACGCAATCATGGGGCGAAAATGTCCTGTATCTTCATACATCTGATAAAATGCAGGCTGCCATTCGTCTATATGAAAGAATGGGCTTTGAGCGTGCACTAGATAAAGAATTTGTGAATCAAAATGGGACGCATGTCAAGAGCTATCAATATGTTATCCAAAAAGAATAGCCGGCTGGTTCATCACTTCACTCGTAATAAAAGGAAGAGCAAGTCCTTCAGGGACAGCTTTCGTTCTCTCTTCGTTTTCACCAGCCGTCAATAAAAGGCATAGCTTCATAAAAAGAGGATGATTTGTCCAAGCTCTGTAAGGTTTTCAAGAATCGTGATTCCGTTCATTTATTTCATCTCATCATAAGTCTTCCATAAGTAAATGCAGCAACCCTTTATTTCTTCAAAAAAAATCGGTGTATACTGGAAAGAGAGAAACTAGATGCAGAGGGAGTTGTGACATGTTGTTTTCGCTACATGCGGATCGTTGGGATGAAGTAATCGAGAGGAAAATCAAATACGATCAGAAGGTCGTGGAATATACTTGTCAGCTGTTAGACGCACAGGAGCAGCAGGCTGTGCTGTTTCACAAGATCGAAGACACGTTTACGATGAGGGCAGGTGATGGTGCTCTGACCATTCCAAAAGGGAGCTATACGACCGCCTATTATTGGAAGGATCGACCTTACAATATTTACTTCTGGAGAGATGATCAAGGGAAGGAACTTGGGTCTTATTTTAATATTGTGGGGAATACATGGTTCAACGGCCAGCTGGTCATATTTGAAGACCTCATTATTGATCTTCTCGTTCTGCCGAATGGTCATTTCTTTGTGTTGGATGAAGATGAATTGCCGGAGAGTTTAGCGGCTTTTGAACAAGGTTCAGTGCGCCAGGCATTAGAGGGTGTGATGGCTTCGTTAGAAAGCATACTCGATCAAGTGAGGGCAGATGCCGAAGGAAAATATCATCACAGCTTGTTTGAGCCGATGTTGAAATAGAAAAAACGATTCCTTTCAGGCGAGGAATCGTTTTTTTCTGTCAAACCTTGATACGGTTTAATCGTTTCTGTAAGTTGGTTTTCGTTTTGGAAGCTTTTAGCTGTTTGACAGCGGTTTGAGCCGCTGCTTTTGTTTTCTTTGTCCGTTTGGCTTCCGCTTTTTTCACCTTTTGTTTGGCGTCTGTCACTTTCTTTTGATAGGCGACCTGTTTTTTGACTTTGTCGAGCCGGTTTTGCAGGCTTGTTTTTTCTTTGCCTTTGTTTAGCTTTTTGATAGCCGTTTGGGCGCTTTTAATGGCGCCTTGTGTTTTGTTTTTTTCGGCTGTTTGAACCTTTGAACGTGCGGAACGGATATCAATGGTTCCTTGTACCTTTTTCACCCGTTCGGTGAGTGCTGTTTTTTGTTTACTTGCAGTGAGTCGGCCAATTCTCGTTTTGGCTTGATTGACATCTGCCTGCTTTTTAGATGTTTCGGCTTTTTTGACAGCGCTGGTCGCAGCCTTTAAAAAGGTGGATTGCGGTACATATTGCACGCGGCCATAGCCGAATTGTGGATCCTTTCCTTTTGCGCCAAGATCCACTGTATAGCTGCGCAATAAGGTGCGAAGCTGTGCATTTGTTTTCTTCGGATGAAGCTGCTTCAACAGCGCCAGCATCCCTGTGACATGCGGTGCAGCTTGTGATGTACCCGTTGCATACCAATATTCATTTTTTAAATAAGTGCTGATGACGTTCTCGCCAGGGGCAGAAAATTCGATGCCTTTCCCTGTATTTGAGATAGACGCGAGTTTGTCTTTGTCAGTGGTTGCGGAAACAGCAATGACGCTATTGTAAGCGGCAGGGTAGCTGATATGATTCTTCTTCCCATCATTTCCGCTTGCAGCGACCACAAGCAGTCCTTTTTTGTATGCTTCATCCACTGCTGAACGCAAGATGGGGATATTGTCTTCAAAACCTAGACTTAAATTCATAATATCCATCTTATTGCTAATGGCCCAATCGATGCCTCGAAGCAGACTGTACAGGTCGCCTTCTCCCTTTTTATCTAACACTTTCACAGCATACAGCTTCGCGCCAGAAGCGACGCCGACTGTGCCGTAATCGTTATTGATCGCACCAATCGTGCCCGCAACATGTGTGCCGTGTCCTTCATCATCTTTATAGGAAGATGTGTAGTTCACAAATGATTTACCGCCCGATACCTTTAAATCCTCATGTGGAAAAATACCAGTATCTAAAACGGCTACTTTCACATTTTTACCTGTGACGCCTTCTTTGATCGCTTTCTTTACATTCAGCTTTTGCAGGTTGTAAGATTTTTGAACCAATGCATCCTGATTCGTAGCGGCAGCAGTTTTTTTCATGGTAGAAGAAGCGAGTTTGACCTTTACGTTTTTTGACACATATGCAATGTTTGGGTCTTTTTTGAGTGAAGTGACGGCTTGTTCATCTGCTGTCACAGCGACAGCGGGAAGATGTATGTACTGTGCGTTCACTTTTTCACTTTCTTCAATAGCCGTTTGCTTTCCTTTTTGGTTTTTATAGACGATGATGACATCTGTTTCTTTTGGCGGTGCAGCTGCCTGCGAATGGTAAGGCAAGGCAGTTGTCAACGCAAGAAGAAACGCGATGACTACGACGATTTTCTTTTTCAAGGCGATAGCCCCTTGCATACGATGACCTCCGTCTTTTTTTCTCTATTATATCGGAGAAATGAGAAGGATGGTTAGAAGAATCATATTGTTTGTCAGAAAGTTTTTTTACAAGTAACCTGAAATTGAAATTCATACAAATCTAGTAGACAATAGAGAGATCATAATAAGAGAAAGTAGGACATGCTGATGAACGTAAAAGAGTATATGACGTATGATGCGACTGGCTTGGCAGCACTTGTACGGAATAAGCAGGTAACGCCAGACGAGCTTGTACAGGCTGCATTTGCTAGATTGAATGAGGTCAATCCTGAACTAAATGCGGTGATTCAGACAAGACAAGATCAAGTATTAAAAGAAATCAAGACATTACATACGAATCAGCCGTTTGCGGGCGTTCCATTTGTACTGAAAAATATATCGCAAGGGATGGAAAATGAACCGCTGACAGCAGGTGCTGCATTGTTAAAGGATGTAAAGGCAAAAACGGACTCCCACTTTGTCCATCGATTGAAGCAGGCTGGATTTCTCATGATGGGGCATACAAACACACCAGAATTCGGTTTAAGGAATGTAACAGAACCTTCTTTACATGGTCCAACGAGGAACCCTTGGCATCCTGACTATTCCCCTGGCGGTTCAAGCGGCGGGACGGCAGCAGCTGTTGCAAGCGGCATCGTACCGGCTGGTGGAGCAAGTGATGGCGGTGGGTCCATTCGGATTCCAGCATCCTTTACAGGTTTGTTCGGTCTCAAGCCAACGAGAGGAAGAACGCCAGTAGGACCAGGCGCAGGAAGGCAGTGGCAGGGGGCTTCCATTGATTTTACACTCACAAAAACAGTGCGGGACAGTGCAGCCCTTCTTGATCTGCTTCAAGTCATTCAGCCTGAAGCGGCTTTCCAAACGCCGTTATACGACGGCAGCTATCAAGAAGATCTAGTGAAACGTACATCTTCTATGCGAATTGCTTACAGTATAGAATCTCCAGTAGGTACGAAGGTTAGTGAGGAAGCGAAGCAGGCGGTTCAGCAAACAGTGAAATGGCTGAGTGACCAAGGGCACCAAGTAGAAGAAGCGAAGCCGGCAATTGACGGGATCCATCTGATGCAGCAATACTACGTCATGAACAGCGGAGAAATGTCTGCATTATTCACGTCCTTGGCTCGTTCATTAGGACGTCCAGTCAATCCGGAGGAAACGGACATCGTCGCATGGGTGCTGGCGGAGGCTGGCAAGAATGTGACCGCTGCTGCTTATACAGAAAGTCTTGATGCGTGGGATATGGCGGCTGCACAAATGGCATCATTTCATCAAACGTACGATCTTTTTGTGACACCAGCTACTGCCTATTCAGCTCCAAGGATTGGTGAGCTGATGCATTCGAAAGAGGAAATCACTGAACTTTTACGTGTGTCATCCCTCTCAATGCAAGCGCAGCAGGATCTCATTTATGACATGTTCTTAAAGAGTCTGACCTACACACCATTTACACAGCTTGCCAACTTAACGGGTCAGCCTTCTATGAGTGTTCCTGTTCATCTCACTGAAGCGGGCATGCCTTTAGGGGTACAGGTGACAGCACCAAAGGGAAAAGAGGACTGGCTGCTTCGGCTTGCAGCAGAAATGGAGACATCCTCGATTTGGAAAGGAACAAATCAAATCATACGTTGAAACGACATTTGTCTATGGAGGGAAAGGAGTGTCACACGTGAGTACGAAGGACAGAATCATTCAAACGGCTGCACTTCTTTTACGAAAACAGGGGTATCATGCGACAGGATTGAATCAAATCATTAGAGAGAGCGGCACGCCTAAAGGATCTCTTTATTATTACTTTCCAAACGGAAAAGAAGAGCTAGCCATAGCAGCCGTTGAATATATTAGTCAAAAGGTCATCGATCGAATTGAAGAAAGTTTTGCCTATTCGGATGACCCTTATATCGCCATCGACCGTTTTATGACAAACATCATTCGGGGATTTATGGAGCAAGAAAGTGAAAGAGGGATTCCGATTGTCTTGCTGGCGGCAGAATCCAAGCCAGAACATACGCAGCTTCATGCTGCATGCAAACAAGAAATGATCCGCTGGCAAGAGCTTGTGAAAGAAAAGCTAATGAACAGCGGATATGAAGAAAACAAAGCGGATGAGCTGGCTTCTCTCCTTCATTCAATGGTGATTGGGGGTCTATCGATGACCACAGCACTCAAACAAACGACCCCGTTAGAACACGTAAAGTGTTACCTTAGACACTTATTTATGCGAGAAGAGTAAAATCTCTCGCATATTGTCTATCTATTATATCAATTGGTCTATATAATAAAGATAGTCAATTAGTCATGAGGAGTGATGGGATGTCGGAGCAACCGCAATCAATCAAGCAATCCGAAGATACCTATTTTTATACCGTGTCTGGTTCAGGGAAGCTGTATGGGCTTGAAAATCAGCTTGTTCATGTGCTGGCAGAAGCAAATCAAACGAATCAGCTGTTTGAGCTTGTCTTAATCACAGGTGGGAAAGGGGCTTATTTTCCACTTCATTGTCATGAGCACTTATTTGAAACCATTTTCGTGCTGGAAGGAAAGCTTGAAGTGATACTGGACGGTAAAAAATATATGGTCACAGCCTTCGATTATATTCATATCCCGCCTAAAACGATTCATGGCTACAGAATGCATAGTCACAAAACAAGGTTTATTTCATATACGTTGGGCGGACAAATGACAGATGTCTATCAGCAAATTGGGAAGAGGCTTCAGCAGAACGAATGGCTGATGACTGATCATGCTTTCGATGCAGCCAGCTTTGAACAAGCTGAAAAAGAAAGCGATCTCATATTGATGCATGGTATCCGGCAGCTATCAAATACAACCAAGCCCTCCGTTTTATTTCATAGTCAGCTCCCTCAGGCGGTGCAGCCCTATGTATTAGAGGCTGGTGAAGGGAAGCAATATATCGTGGATGGTCAGCTTCATGAGCTGATCGCAACAACAGAAACAACTGGAGGCGGGTTCAGCCATTTTGTGATTGAAGGCGCGAAGGGAAAGTATTTTCCTCCGCATTATCATCAAGTACATACAGAAGCACTCTATTGCGTTGAAGGAAAAATGAACCTTCAATTGAACGGAGAGGATATTTGCCTGATGCCGGGTGATTTTGCCTATATACCGCCGGATACGATTCATTCTTATGAATTCGTTTCCCATTCTAATAAATTTTTGCTTTTACTGCTCCCTGGAAAGATTGAGCAGTTGTATGAGCAGTTTGAAGAATCACAAAGCCCGAGTATATGTCCTTATTTTATTCAAGAAGGGAACTTGATGATCGATCGAGAGACTTCATCTCAATATGATTTGGTTTTTGTCGAAAAAGGATAAATATGTAACGCGTTACACATGATTGAATAAGCGCCTGTCGAACCTATCGACGGGCCTTTCTTATTTTTTGGCTCCTCCTTATAAATCTCTCATTTGATGAATGAACCATTCATTCAAGGTGAAGCTATGTACAGATGATTTTCGCTAAAGGAGGAAATGCATGTGAGAGCTGTTACTTACCAAGGGAAAAATAGCATTGCAGTGAAGAAAGTAGATGCGCCATCTATTCAAGATCGGGAAGATGTGATCATACGAATTACATCAACAGCAATTTGTGGATCTGATTTACATTTGTATCAGGGGAACTTCCCGCTTCCAATCGGCTATGTGATTGGGCATGAGCCAATGGGGATTGTGGAGGAAGTTGGACCGGATGTCACGGTAGTAAAAAAGGGAGATCGTGTCGTTATTCCATTTACCGTTGCATGTGGTCAATGCCAATATTGTCATCATCACTTAGAAAGCCAATGCGACAACTCAAACCCGCACTACGATTCGGGTGGGCTTTTTGGATATAGTGAGAAATATGGGAATTATCCTGGAGGACAGGCAGAGTATTTACGCGTGCCTTTTGGAAATTACACCCCGTTTAAGATCCCAGATGATTGTGAGCTGGAGGATGAACAATTACTGTTCTTATCGGATGTTCTTCCAACTGCCTATTGGAGCGTGGAGCACGCAGGTGTGAAAAAAGGTGATACGGTCATTGTGTTAGGCTGTGGACCTGTTGGGTTAATGGCGCAGCAATTTGCATGGCAAAAAGGGGCAGAACGTGTGATTGCGGTCGATTACATTGATTACCGTCTGCGACATGCAAAACGGATGAGCGGCGTAGAAGTATTTGATTTTACAGAAGATCCCGACATGGGAGAAACGTTAAAGGAGCTCACCAAGGGTGGAGCCGATGTTGTGATCGATTGTGTGGGAATGGACGGGAAGAAGTCACCGCTTGAAAAAATTGAGCAGAAACTCAAGCTGCAAGGTGGAACGATCGGACCGATTCAAATTGCTACAAAAGCCGTCCGTAAATGTGGAACGGTGCAGATGACGGGTGTGTACGGCGGACTATACAATATGTTCCCATTAGGTGCCTTTTTCGCAAGAAACGTCACACTGAAAATGGGACAGGCTCCGGCGAGAGGCTACATGTCAAAACTCTATCAAAAAGTGACAGCCGGTGAAATTGATCCTAGAGCGATCATCACACACCAATTGCCGTTAGATGATGCCGCTCATGCGTATCACATATTTAATGAAAAGAAGGATGATTGTATAAAGGTCATCTTAAAGCCATAAAAAGAAGGCTTAGGAATATTCCTAAGTCTCAGCAAGTAGACAAACCCTCGCATTCGGTGTCAGGTCTGCATTCCGGTGCTCACGAATGTAAATTCGCTCCGCTCCGGTACTCGTCCTTCCTAGACAGCAAAGGTTTTCTATCACGCTGAAAAGAAGACAAAGGCTTAGGAGGTTTCCTAAGCCTTTAATGTGTGCTCGTCCATCATTTTTTCGATTAATTCAAAAAATGTTTTTTTATCTTCTTCTGAAAGATGGTTGAACAGCTGATTGACAAGCAGCTGGCGGTTGTCGATCATTTGTTTTGCGATTTGTTCACCTGATTCAGAGAGTGTAATCCATACAGTACGGCGGTCATTATTATTTCGAGAGCGGATAATCAGCCCTTCATCTTCTAAGTGATTGAGAGCGGTTGTTGTTGCAGAGGGAGATAATGAAACTTCCTGCAGAATATTTTTCACAGTACATGTTTGATGGCGATAAATGATGCGTAAAATAAACCCTTTCACATTCGTGACGTTTTTCGGGATGTTCTCTTCATCTATTTGCTTCGTCGCCTTTAAATACTTTGTCAGCGCATGGTCTAATAAACTTGCCTCTAGCTCGAAATGTTGCATTCTCCATACCTCTTTTCCTATTGCGTTCGCATTTTCCGATCAATTACTAGGTCTATCTTATCATAATAGTTATCATCATTTAAACCAAAATGGAAGACGGCTATAAAATTACCTATATTATCAATTAATATAAAGAACAATTCCAAAATGAAATGATTTTACTTTCAGCTGGTTTTATTTTAGAATGTGAATGAGATAAAATCTGCCAACCCCATTCACTGGAAATTGGCTATTGTAAATCAAACGTTTGGAGATGAAGATATTGAATACTTTACAGGCATTACTTAACGACAGAATGGAACGCTCTTCACAAATTGAAGCGGTAACTGGCGGGGGTGTGTCTTATACATTTGAAGAATATGCAAAACGCATTGACCAGCTCGCTCATTACTTATATCAAAAGGGGATTCGAAAAGGAGACCGCGTTTGCTTTATTTGTCAAAACCATCATCACTTTTCAACGATTATGCTGGCAGCCATCAAAGCAGGTGCAGTCGCAGTTCCGCTTAGCTGGCAGCTTACTTCTTTTGAGCTGGAAGGTATTTTGAAAAAAGCAGAGCCAAAGGCTTTATTTTTTGACCGTGAATTCCGTGACATCATTGCGGCAGTGAATGTGTCTTTAGAAGATTGTCTGATGGTGGAATCCGGTGCCAATGCGAAAACAACCCAGCTGTTTGAAGACATTTTGGCTTCAAATGATGGAAGTCATCTTGCTGATGAGGTATCAGAAGAGGATTTAGCGATGATTTTATTCACTTCTGGAACAACGGGCAATCCAAAGGGCTGTATGGTCGGGCATGGACGAATTTATCAATTTTTAACAAGACATGGGAATCGAGGATTTGATCTGAAAGGAAAACGGTACTTGGCGAGTCATCCGCTGTATCATATGAGTTCAATTAATCATCTGATCGCAGCTGCGATTGAAGGGTATACGCTTGTCTTCTTACATGATGCAACACCGAAACGCATTTTAGAAACGATTGAGAAAGAAAGAATTACGTTCATGATGGCTTTCCCATCAGCTTACACGTACATGCTAGAAGAAATGAAACGCGGTTCGTACGATCTCTCATCTTTTGAAATTGCGATTTCTGGCGGTACGAAGGTGCCGGTACGCTTAATTAAAGATTACAAAGAAGCAGGCATTCAGATGATGCATGGCTATGGAAGTACGGAAGCATGGATTGTCAGTGCGTGGCATCCAGCGATGGGTGAGGATAAAATGGGCTCTGCCGGTAAAGTGGATGCGGATGTAGATGTGAAAATCGTGCATCCTGAGACAGAGGAGACATTGCCAGCAGGAGAAATTGGCGAAGTCGTCATGAGAAGTCCATTTTATTTCCTAGGCTACTATCATCAGCCTGACGCTACTGAGAAGGTGCTGAAAAATGGCTGGTTCCATATGGGGGATGCAGGCTATCTAGATGAAGACGGTTTTCTTTTCATTACTGGCAGATACAAAGATGTGATTCTGTACGGCGGGGATAATATCTATCCTGACCAAGTAGAAGAGGTCATTGATCAAATTCCAGGTGTGATTGAATCAGCTGTCATCGGGGTACCAGACGAATTATATGGTGAAGTGCCAAGTGCGTATATCGTAAAAGACGATTCCGTCGATTTTTGCGAAGAAGATGTGGTGAACTATTGCCAGGAACGTTTGGCAGATTACAAAGTGCCCTCCATTCATTTCACACAGGAGCTGCCAAAAAACAAGCTTGGTAAAATCATGAAGAAAGATTTACGTGAATTGGTTGTGAATGCGTAGTACCTATTCTGCTATAATGAAATTTGAGTGATTTTTTGTTTTTCTAACGTTTTGGAGGGAAAGGGTTTGCGACATATTCTTCGTAAGAAACACATTCACGATTTGTTAGAACAGAGCAGGCAGCAAAAGGTAAAGAGAACGCTGGGCGGGCTCGATCTCACGCTCCTTGGTATAGGGGCAGTGATCGGCACGGGGGTCATGGTGTTAACCGGAATTACAGCGGCTAAGGATGCAGGACCGGCTGTCATTTTCTCCTTTGCCATTGCAGCGATTGTGTGCAGTTTGGCAGCACTTTGCTATGCAGAAATGGCTTCAGCGCTGCCTGTATTCGGCAGTGCGTACATTTATTCATATACAACGATGGGTGAGCTTGTCGGGCATCTGATGGGATGGACTTTATTGTCCGTTTATATGCTGACTGCTTCAGCTGTCGCCAGTGGCTGGTCGAGTTATTTCAACAGCTTGCTTGAGGGGTTTGGCATTTCGATTCCCCATCAATTTTTAGCGGGGCCAGAACAAGGCGGATACATGAATCTGCCAGCCATTATCATTGCCTTACTGATTGCGTGGATCTTATCTAGAGGAACGAAGGAAAGTAAAAAATTCAATAATATCATGGTGTTTGTGAAACTCGGTATTATTGTTCTTTTCATTGTAGTAGGCGGTTTTTATGTACAGCCAGCCAATTGGCAGCCGTTCATGCCGTTTGGTGCAGAAGGCGTCATTGCCGGTGCTGCTGCTGTGTTTTTTGCCTTTTTAGGATTTGATGCGATTTCTGCTTCTGCGGAAGAGGTAAAAAATCCGCAGCGGAATCTGCCGATTGGTATTATCGGCTCATTACTCATTTGCACGATCATTTACATTGTCGTTTGTTTGATCATGACAGGCATGGTGCACTATACAAAACTGAATGTCACAGAGGCTATGTCCTATGTGCTGCAAAGTGTACATCAAAATAGCGTAGCCGGTATTATTTCTGTCGGTGCGGTCATTGGATTGATGGCTGTGATTTTCGCCAATAATTATGCAGCAACTCGAATTGCTTATGCGATGGGACGAGATGGACTTTTGCCTAAAGTGTTTTCGAAAACAAACAAAAGCGATACGCCTGTTGCAAGCATATGGATGATTGGCGGCATGACAGCTGTTATTTCAGGGTTTATTGATTTAAAGGACTTGTCCAATTTAGCGAATATCGGTGCTTTATTGACGTTTGCAATGGTGAGTTTATCTGTGCTCATTTTGAGAAAGACACATCAGCAGCTTGAGAGGGGATTCCGGGTTCCATTTGTGCCGGTCTTGCCGATTATCTCAATGGGCTGCTGCTTGTTCCTTATGCTCAACTTACCAGGCCGGACGTGGCTTTACTTTGGTGTTTGGCTGTTAATCGGTGTCGTCATGTACGCAGCGTATTCAAACAAACATAGTGAATTAGCGAAAGCTTCATGAGAAAAAGGTGCAAATCCGTTGACGATTTGTGCCTTTTTTCATACGATTTGGGATAAGCTATAAAAGAGAAGATGGACGGACAAGAGGAGGATGAAGGGTATGATTAGCGTTAGTCCTTATATTGTGGTAGACGATGTGAAGGAATCTCTTCAATATTATCAAGGAATTTTTGGCGGAGATATTCATATTTTAAATGAACATCAAGACCGTGTGCTGCATGCGGAACTTCACCTTGGAGAATCATTGCTTCACTTTTCAGATACGTTTGGCCGCACACAAAAGCCCGAGAATCTCAGATTGATTATGCAGTTTGACAATGAAGAAGAACTAAAGGCAGTATATGAAGCGCTAGAAGCTGACGGAGATGTACTGGTCGAATTACAGGATACGTTCTTTGGTGCACTTCACGGACAAGTACAGGACCGCAAAAATGGGTTGATCTGGGTGCTGAATTATATGAAATAGATGAAGACAAAGAGCTAAATAAAGATCATGCAATGATATAAAAATAAAAAATGATTGTGGACACAGCAACCTCAACTATCTGTATTTACTTTTGTTTTACAAGCACCAGCAAAGGCAACAGAAAACGAAAATATTGTGATTAACCCAAATGATTTAGTATCCTCTGAAGGAGAAATAAATCATGATCAACTTGCAGAAACAAAATTTGCAATTCCGATCCCTTTCTTCTTTATTCCAGGATTAGGACAAGTCGCAGTATTAGCAACTGGGGCTGTCATTGTAGGTGGTATGATATTTTCTTCAAACTCTTGGGAAGCTCAAGTTGTTAAACATCACAAAATGACAGCAAATGAATTCATCTCAAAAAACAGAAAAGGAAAAATAAGAGGTGAATTTCCAACAGAATATCTAAATAAAACCATTGATCAAATTAATAAAGATGCAAAAAAGGGTATCAAAAAAGCAAGAACAGCTAAAAAACTTTTAACTGATAACAGATTTAAAAAGAAAAAATAATTAAAAGGTGATAAATCTATGTATGATCTCTTTTCAGCAAAATTATTGTTTGAATCCATACCGTCTCCCAAAGTTAGACCTGATAAGATATTTGAAGAAAGAATCGTATTAATCAAAGCAAAAGATCAAGATGAAGTTAAAAAAATTATAGAAAAAAGTTTTCCAGAAGAAACATTTGGAAATGGGGATTACGGACAAACAACAAAAAAATTAGTAGCAATCCTAGATATATTTGAACTTGTAGACAATTTAGAAGAAGAACCACTTCACTTAAGTGAAGTGTATTGTCGTTATCTTTCATTTGATGAAGAAATATCTCCAAAAGAAGCAATAGAAAAATATTCTCTAGATAAATAAAAATCGTAAAAAAAGCAGACTGATTAGAGTCTGCTTTTTTAGTTATTTAGTCATTTAGCACAAATACATATCTTCTCTGTTTCTTTCGCAATAAGGCACCAATTCGCTGTTCAAGGATCCTTGGTCAAAATTCTAAGACCTTCACCATCGTGAAGGTTTTTTTGGGAGTGTTTTTATTTTCTGAAAAATGGAAAATATGCTATGTTGGAAGAATAAAAGAACAAGGAGAAGGGTGGCAAAGGGATGGAGCAAATTGAATTTCAATCGATCCAAACAAATGGTGTAACACTTCACACAGCAATGGCTGGACCTGAGGATGGCCCGCTGCTTGTACTGCTGCACGGGTTTCCTGAGTTCTGGTACGGCTGGAAGAACCAAATCATGCCCCTGGCTGAGGCAGGCTATCGTGTCGTCGTTCCTGATCAAAGGGGCTACCATTTAAGTGATAAGCCGGAAGGAATCGAATCCTACGTATTAGATCAACTGAGAGATGATATCGTAGGGCTGATTAAGACGCTTAGTCCGAATCAAAAGGCGATTGTGGGAGGTCATGATTGGGGAGGAGCTGTTGCTTGGCATTTGGCATCCACACGTTCTCAATATGTAGAGAAATTAATCATTGTCAACATGCCGCATCCGCGGGTCATGATGAAGGTTCTTCCGTTTTATCCCCCGCAGTGGAAGAAGAGCTCCTATATCGCTTTCTTTCAGCTTCCAAATGTGCCAGAGGCAGCACTTCAGGAAAATCACTTTCAAAAGCTGGATGAAGCCATTGGATTGACTGCAAGACCACATTTGTTCACGAAGGAAGATGTATTAAGCTACAAGCTGGCTTGGACGCAGCCAGGTGCCATGACCTCAATGCTGAATTGGTACCGCGCCATCAAAAAGGGCGGCTTTGAAAAGCCGATATCAAAACGCATTTTAGTACCTGTTCGCATGATCTGGGGGATGGAGGACAAGTTTTTAAGCAGAAAGCTGGCGAAGGAAACGATGAAGATTTGCCCAAATGGTCAGCTGATTTTTGTCGATGATGCTTCTCATTGGATCAATCATGAAAAGCCAGAAGTGGTGAACAAACTCATACTCGAATTTTTGAACTAAAGAAAAAAGCTCTGATCAGAGGACCAGAGCTTTTTTTATTTATCCGATTTGATTCTTTTTCAACGAAGCAGGTTCGTCGTCCCAGCATTCAATTTTCTCATTGTTTGGAACGGCATTTTTATAGAAGACAGGGTCCTTGCCTTCTTGTTTCTGTCTCGTATAATCCTTCAATGCTGCAAAGGCGACCTTAGACAGCATGGTAATGGCGATGAGGTTGACGATGACCATGAGTCCCATGAAGAGATCGGCTAGACCCCAAACGAGAGGAACAGTTGCAACTGCACCGAAAAGAACCATTCCAATAACGGCAATTCGATAGATGTTAAGCCAAATTTTGTTGGCACCAAGGAATTCAATGTTCGTTTCACCATAGTAATAGTTACCGATCAATGTACTAAAGGCGAATAGGAAAATCATGATAGCAAGGAATCCAGAGGCCCATGGCCCAATGTGCTGACTGAGTGAAGCCTGTGTTAATTCAATTCCTTGCAGGTTCGTTGTTTTGTACGCATCAGAGAATAGGACAAGGAAGGCTGTGCTCGTACAAATAATTAACGTATCTGTTAATACGCCAAATGCCTGGATCAACCCTTGTTTTACAGGGTGACTTGTCACGGCTGTTGCTGCTGCGTTAGGTGCACTACCCATACCAGCCTCATTTGAGAAGAGACCGCGTTTAATCCCTTGTAATAATGCCCCGCCTAGTGTTCCGCCAGCGAACTGTTCAAACCCGAAGGCATGTTTCACAATCGTACTGATGACACCAGGAAGTTCAGTGATATTTGTCACAATAACAAAGAATGCAATTCCGATATAAGCTAGAGCCAGTACAACGACAATGTATTCAGAAGCTTTTGCAATGGCTTGGATTCCCTTGAAAATGATTGCTGCAAAAATAACAGCCATTACAATACCGACTGTTAAACGGTCTAATCCAAAGGAGTTTTCAAAAGCGACGGTGATCGTATTTGATTGAACCGCATTAAAGACGATTCCAAAAGAAATTGTAATTAGGATCGCAAATAAAATTCCCATCCAGCGCTTGTTTAACCCTTTTTCCATGTAATAAGCAGGTCCACCCCGGAATCCTGTTTTATCTTTCACTTTATACACTTGGGCTAATGTACTTTCAACAAAGCTTGAGGCAGAACCGATAATGGCTACGATCCACATCCAAAAAATTGCCCCAGGTCCACCAATTGCAATGGCGATAGCAATCCCTGTGATATTCCCTGTTCCTACACGTGCCGCCATACTGATGGCAAATGCTTGGAACGGTGATATCCCCTCTTTTTCTTTTCTTCCTTCTTTCAGGACACGCACCATTTCTTTAATCATTCTCACTTGCAGGAAGCGTGTTCTATATGTGAAGTAGACCCCTACTCCAAGTAACAGAGCAATCACAATATAAGTCCAAATAAAATCATTTGTATTTGTTAAATAAGATAGCAAAGCTTTTTCGTTCATAACATCACCTCTTCGAATTCATGACTGTTCATTTTAAAAAATACTGAGATCCCACTCTTTGGCGAGCTTTTTCAGCATCATGACACCGGTAATACTATTTCCGCAATCGTCAATGGCTGGACCATAAATACCAATTCCGCAGCCTGTCTGAAATGGGAATTCTCTTCTTGCGCTTGGCGGAACGCAAGCCATAATTCCTCCAGACACACCACTTTTGGCTGGAACGCCTACGAAAGCAGCAAAATTACCAGATGCATTATACATGCCGCATGTCAGCATCAATGCCTTTGTTAGTCTTGCGATATCCTTTGGTATGACTTGGACCTGTTTAAAGGGATGGTAGCCATCACTTGAAATAATCAGTCCAATCAAGGCGATGTCCTCTGTTGTGACCTCGATGGAACATTGCTTTAAATACACTTCTAATGTCTCTTCGACATCTGATTCTAAGTAATTGGTTTCTTTTAAGTAATAAGCAAGAGCACGGTTGCGGTGCGCAGTTGCCCATTCTGATTGATAAACCTCTTCATTAACAGATGGACGCTTTCCTATTAAGTTTTCGATTAAATCGAAAATATATGCTAGCTTTTCTGTAGAAGTCTTTCCGGGAAGGATGGAGGATACGGTAATAGCTCCAGCATTAATCATTGGATTAAAGGGCTTCCCCGGTTTATGCATCTCAAGGCGGTAGATGGAATTAAATGCATCACCAGTTGGCTCTACATCTACCCGGTCCAAGACGTAAGGAACGCCTCTTCCTAAACAGGCAGCTATAAAGCTGATGACTTTTGAGATACTTTGCAGGGTAAAGGGAACGTCCCAATCACCATATCGTACAGATGATCCATCTGGGCCTATCACGCTGATACCAAGTTGAGAGGAATTCACTTTTCCGAGTGCTGGAATGTAGCCAGCATTCTGCCCGTTTTTGTAATACGGACGTATTTCTTCTGCCCATTGATCAACAGAAGACTGGCATGCGTGTTGTGTATTATTAGAAATTGCTGTTTTCATACGATTCCTCCAATCAAAAATCAAAAAGTACCCTATTGAATTGGCGGATGACAAAAAATGCGATCAAATAGGCACGAAAACATGTTACACATCTTCAAAGAACTTGTCATGCGCTGCTTGTACCACTCCTTTACACCTAAATATATGTTCAATTGAAGGCTTTGGCGGCGAAAAAACAAAAAGGGTTTTTAGTGAAAATTCAGAAAACGCTTACATATAGTTTCACTAAAATTGTTCATTTAATTTATCTTGGAAACTACACAATCTGACGAAAATCTACAGAAAAACTTACAAATAAAAATCGGTTTGTCGATGATTGTCTAAACAATTCCCATTATTGTAGACAATCACCAAAACGCTGAATAGCTGAAAGGTCACCATGCCGTCTCGGAGAATAGTCATAAAAAAGGATTTTGGGGAAAGAAGGAGCCGTGAAAATTATTTTTTTGCACATTGTGAAGAAAAGAGTCTCCTTGTATACTGTGGCTATGCAAAAAGGGGAAGGGATGTCAGTCATTTGAGTTTAAACCAGCTTGTCAAAAAAGACGCATTCATTTTAATTTTTATGGTGGTTATTGTGCCGCTTGCAGGAGAACTGAAGTTTTATCCTGTGAATGAGACGTTCCGGATCAGCTTTGGCGCACCTGCGTTTTTCTTTTGTTTATTACTCTTAAGGAAATCTAGACCGTTTTTGCCTGGGTTTTTAACAGGCGCAGCCATTGTGCTTTTTCGAGTAGGCTTAGATCTGATTCAGCATAATGCTGGACTGGCTGCATCATTTTATCAGCAATTCCCAAGTTTCTTCTTCTATTTTACATATGCTTTCCTGTTTTTTGCCGTCCGTACGGGACGTTTTAAACAGCGCTCTATTTTTATTGGGATCATTGGTCTCATGATCGAATTAGTAGCTGATTTTGTTGAGCTGTTTGTACAATTTTTAGTGTTTGATACGACGATGACATTATCAAAGCTGAGTGATATGTTTCTCATTGCGTTTGCTCACAGCTTTGTGGTGATCAGCTTTTTTAATATGATGAAGCTGTACGAGGCACAATCAAGAGAGAAGCAGATCATGAAACAAAATGAGCATATGATGATGGTCATTTCAAATTTATATGAAGAAACGGTTCATTTAAAGAAAACGTTAAAACATACAGAGCATATTACGCAAGAATCATACAGACTTTATCGTCTGCTGCATGAACACGAAGCAGGCAAGAAAGTGAGTCAGGAGCTGTTGAAGCTCGCAGGAGAAATCCATGAAGTGAAAAAGGACAATCAGCGTATTTATGCTGGTCTTTCGAAGCTGATTTCTAAGGAAAATATGCAAGACTATATGAAGGCTGAAGAGCTGGTTCAGATTGTCATCCGCATTCAAGAGAAATATGCGTTATCTCTAGGGAAAAACATCTCTTTTACATCTGATATAAGGGGCATTCATTTGCATGATTACCATGTGTTCATTTTCTTATCGCTCATTAATAATTTAATGGCAAATGCGGTTGAAGCCATAAAGGATACTGGAATGATCTCACTCGTATTAAAAGGAAGTCATGATAAAATAGAGATTCGGATTGAAGATGATGGCCCGGGGATTCCTGAAAAAATGAGAGAAATTGTATTTGATCCAGGCTATACTTCTAAATTTGATGCATATGGAACACCATCAACTGGGATTGGATTATCCTATGTGAAAGAGTTGGTTAAAGAGCTTGGCGGTCAAATTAAAATCGAACAAAGAGAAACAAAGGGAACAGCTTTTCAGCTAATCCTTCCTATACAAAATTTAATACAGAGAGGGTGAGTGTATGCGGTTTTTCATTGCAGATGATGATCGTGCAATACGCTCGATTTTAGGACAAATCATTGAGGATGAAGATTTAGGAGAGGTCGTGGATGAAGCCGATGACGGAGTTGGATTAGAAGCACATTCATTGAACCTAAAAAAAATAGACATCCTTCTGATTGACCTTTTAATGCCTGCTAGAGACGGCATTCAAACGATTCGTCATATTCACCCTGAATTCAAAGGTAAAATCATGATGATTTCCCAAGTAGAGGCGAAAGAGATGATGGCAGAAGCCTATGAATTAGGGATCGAATATTATATTCATAAACCTGTCAATCGAATTGAGATCGTCAGTGTGATTCGAAAAGTCATGGAGCGTATTAAGCTGGAGAAATCGATATATGATATTCAAGCTTCCCTTCGCCATGTGCTGCCGTTAGAGCCTGTAATTTCTCATGATACGACGGGTGCTGGGGCGAAAAAAAGGACAATGAAAGAGGCAGGGGAATTTCTCTTATCCGAACTGGGAATTGTCGGAGAGAGCGGATCTAAGGATTTACTAGAGATCCTGATCTACTTACATGAAACACAGTCAGCCAATTCTCATGAGGTCAATTTCCCGCCGCTAAAGCAACTCTTTATCAAAACAGCGGAGAGGAAGCTGGATGATGGGGCAACCGATGTCGAAGTGATGAGAGAAGTGAAAGCAGCAGAGCAGCGGATTAGACGCGCTATTCATCATTCCTTGAATCATTTTGCTTCACTAGGATTAACAGATTTCTCGAATCCTAAGTTTGAGCACTATGCGTCGAAGTTTTTTGACTTTACCGATGTCAGCCAAAGAATGAAAGAAATGCAGAAGACCTCTTCATCCGCAGGATCGACAGGCAGAGTCAATACGAAGAAGTTTGTTCAAATCTTTTATTTTGAAGCAAAGCAGTTATTTGAAGGAATGAGCTGAAGAAAAACTGTTGGAATGATTGGAGAAAATAAACAGAAAAAGACTGCTATTCCTATGATCTGTCGTGATCTTCATGTACCTTTGTTATTTAACTGATCATTCTGATTTTTCTTTTTTCTTGAAAATAAAACTCTCCTGTGCAATCGTTTGTTAAAATAGTGAGGTTAGACTAGAATGTCGGAGGTTTTATTTTGGGAAAAATTAAACGAAATGCGCTCTGCCCATGCGGAAGCGGAAAAAAATATAAACATTGCTGTGGTCAAAAGTCAGGCGGAGAACAAACGTCTGAGCTTGTGTTTAAGGAAGCTGTACAAGTTCAAAAGGATTTAATGAACTATGCTTTCTCTAAGCATCAGAGAGCCATTAATCAATTCATTAATGAGTTTTCTTTCCTTGCAGATATGGATAAAGAAACGCAACAAATTTCAGTTTTCCATTTAAGTGTATGGGGCATTTTCTTCCGTCCATTAACGGATCAGAAAGAAACCATCTTCCAAGAATTCCTGACAAAGAAAGCAGAGGATATTACCCGTCCGAAAACAAAACAAGTGGTTCAATCATGGACAGACATGGAACCATCTTTGCTTTTATTAAATGAAAAAACGGACGAGTCTCTTTACTTTGAGAATATGGTGACAGCTGAGAAGGTTGAAGTAGATGTAAAACCTGATCAAACAGTGCTTCCTGAAAAAGGAAGTCTCGTGCTTGGATTCCCTGTTCAATTTGAAGAAAAAGCAGAGTTTTTCATTCAATATACGATGTTTGCAAAAGAGTTTACAGATACGCTTCTTCTTCAAGTTCGTCAGCTTGTTGAAGCATATGAGGCAAATGGAGGAACGCGCAGCACATTTATGAGAGAATCATTCCCTGACGTGCTGAAGTGCATGTTTGCGAAGCAAGAAGTAGAAGAATCAGAAACATCTGCTCAAACAGAAGGCGATACAGGTCTAACAGCAGATCGCATGGACTGGGCAAGTGATGTTCAGCTGGAAACAGCTAAGCTGATTGAAGACGGAATGAAGGAACACGGGGACCAAAGCCTGACTGATGGCGCTTTAACTGTGTGGAAAGCCTATTGTGATCAGAAATCACCTGTAATCCGTAAAGCGGCATCATTTGCTGCGGGAATCGAATATTACATTCATTCACTTGCAAGCGATGCACCGCTTTCTCAAGCGCAAATAGCGAAAAAGTATGGCATTAGTGCGTCTACTGTATCGAGCCGTTTTAAAGATATTGAAAAAGCGGTGAAAGAAGAGCAAGAGGCGACTGTATAGCATAAGAAAAGACGCGGCACCTTCATGGGCCAGCGTCTTTTTTTAGTTCATGATTATCTTGTTTTAATAAAACCGCTCATGTACTGCGATGTATTATAATCGTTGAGGTCAATTTTCCACTGACCATCCCCGTTACGTTTCATTTTCACTTCGTATTCAGCTGGGCTGGAGACTGGAGGAAGCTTTTCGAATTCAGATGCGTACATGTTTAAGCTTTTCTTATACAATTCTTCTTTAGAGCGGATCTTGCCGTTGTAAAACTCGTCTCTTTGCTTGTCTAGCTTGTCTTTTAAGTTAGAAGCATCAAGGCCTGTTACTTGAGCGACAACCTTCGCCTCGTCATCAGAGATGGTTTTTACACTTGTTTCTACTTTGGCTTTATCCTTCATGGTGTTTTGAATACGTTTGTACATAGACAGAATATCACGGTCACTTACTTCATTTCCGTAAATGCCGGCACTTCTTTTGAAGTCTTTCACAAACATGTCGTGGTATTTATTGACGACATCTGACTGGTTGTCACCCGTTAAATCTGCAAACTGATCGTTCTTTTTGTCAAAGACAATCATATCGGTATAAGCGGATAGCGCCTTTGCAGGGTTATCCAGCTTTTTCGCTGTATCCAGTATTTTGTTTCCATCTAGGTTGATTTCAATCGAATCACTGTTTTTCTTGATGCTGTCTTGGTACACGAACTGATATTTTTTCCCTTTGTCTACTAGGAAATAAAGAGCACCTGATTGTGATTTGCCTTTGTTCAATGAACCGAGGTCAAGACGGTCTTTACTGCCGTAAAATTTTAAATCAGTTACTTTGGCATCGTCCTGATAAAGGGAGAAGTCAGAGCTATATAATGAAAGAGCCTTGTCACCTTTGTTTGTAATCGTCAGGTTGACTTTTAGTACCAATTCATTGTCTCTTAGCGTAGTTGTTGAGTCTTCTGGTAACGTATATTCGTAGCTGTTGACTTTTACCTCTGCTGTTTTTGTTGATTTTTGATCAGTGTTGCTTGATTTTGCTGAGCTCTGGCAGGCTGCAGAGATGATCATCACGAATGAAATCATGAGGAGTGCACTTATTTTTTTTAGATTCACAGTTGATGCTCCTTTGCTTTTCTTTCGTCATTTCATTCCCGCTATCTGACTATGAAAAAAGAAACAGATAGGATGGTATATTCGGGTGTTACAGGGGAAAATCTCCTTATGACGATTTGCACTTTTCATTCTATCGAAATTCGATCATGATGAGGAATAGGTTTTAGTCCCTATCTTTGAAAAAAATTTACACAAACATCTTTAATAAAAGGAATTTTGTAAGTCTAATATACTAGTTAATAAGAATTAATTTATAGATTTATCATGGGTTTTAAATGTTTTTTAGGTAAAAATTTTGAAGTGGAGGTGTTAATGCTTTCAGAGAGATGACTATATGTCCATTTATTTTCTCACCGTCCACCTCCCAGTTAATTTTCAGAGAGCAGGATACTTGAATGTTGAAAAGGATTCATGGGAAAATAAGGATGATTAAGCGGATAAGGGAGATGAGCTTTTGAAAAAGGTAACGCTTGGACGAACTGATTTACAGGTGAATCCGATAGGGCTTGGTACGAATGCGGTAGGTGGACATAATTTGTTCCCGAACCTGAGTGAAGATGCCGGACGAGAGCTTGTGGAGACGGCTCTTGATCAAGGAGTCAATTTCTTAGATTCTGCTTTTATTTATGGGCTGGGCCGTTCAGAGGAATTGATCGGTGAGATCATTGCCAAAAGAGGCGGCAGAGAAAACCTTGTCCTTGCGACAAAGGGGGCTCATAAAGAAGTAAACGGACAAATTGAACTGGATAACAGCCGGGACTTTTTAAGAGAGCAGGTCGAAAATAGCCTGAAACGACTGCAAACAGATTATATTGATTTATACTATATGCATTTCCCGGACGGCCGGACGCCGCTGGAAGAAGTAGCAGGCACATTAAAGGAATTGAAGGATGAAGGAAAAATCAGGGCAATTGGTGCATCAAACCTTGATTTCGAACAGCTTCAAGCCTTTAATCGAGATGGCTACTTAGACGTGCTTCAGTCGGAGTATTCTCTGCTGAAACGTGAGGCAGAGCAGGATCTTCTCCCATACTGTGTCGAGCATCGTATTTCCTTTATTCCGTATTTCCCGTTGGCGTCAGGCCTGTTGACTGGGAAATTTACGAAGGATGCGACATTTGATGATATTCGAGCAAAAGACCCGCTTTTCCAAGGCGAGGCGTTCCTTCAAAACCTCGAAAAAGTAGACAAGCTGAAGGCAATTGCACAATCAAAGAACGCTGAAACGGCACACGTCGCACTGGCTTGGCTTTTAGCGCAGGAAGGCATCGACGCCATCATTCCAGGTGCAAAACGAGCTGAGCAAGTTCTGCAAAACTTAAAAACAAACGATGTTCAATTAACAAAAGAGGAAATCAATCAAATTGATCACATTTTCTCTTAACATAAAAAAGGTGCCTAGCTGCACCTTTTTTTTATGACATCGTGAGGGGGATTTTGATGACGAGCCGCAAATTTGGAGAACGGTAAGTGAAATCAAGTGTACCGTCTGCCTTTTCAACAAGCTGATGAATGATATACGTCCCCATTCCTTGATGATCGCCGCCTTTTGTCGAGCGGCCATAGGTTTTGAACAAATGGTCTAACACGTGTTTTTCCATTCCTTTTGTGCTGTTCTCACAATGGATTAAAAAGAGCCCGCTCCGAATAGAGGTCGTGATTGAGATGCTTCCCTCGTTCCCGGCTTGCTTCGCTTCAATCGCCGCATCTAGGGCATTATCAAGCAGGTTGCCAGTAAAACTAACCTGATCCGCCTTAGAAAAGGGAAGCGATGAAAATGGTGCTTGAAGGTCTAGTGAAAGGGCAATGTCCTCTTTTTCAGCCCGCTCAAAAAAGGGGTGCAAGGTTGAGGCCAAATAAGCATTTTCTCCTTTAATCCATGGGAAATGTTTCACGTATTGCTGAATCAAATCCTTGATCTCATGTTCGTCGTTCGACGTGGAAAAGGCATTTAAATGTCTAGCTGTTTCATGATGTTTACTGCGCAGCTCAAGCAGCAATTCATTGGTTCTTGATTCTGCGTTGATCAGCTCTTGAAGCCGTCCATTTAACCGTCTCTCCGTCTGCATCATCTTCAATGAAAGGATATCTGCTGTCATGATGATCATCAAAGCCAAAAGAGAGCTCAGCCCATTTCCTTGCGTCAGAAAAAGGGAAAGACCTGCACAGGTGAAGAGCACAAAAGCGCCCAGCATCACATAATCACTCACATGAGGCAAAAACCTTTTGTATATGAAGAATGTATAAAGACAAATCACACAAAAGGTGAGGAGCCACAGCACCCCAGATGATAGCGGCAGAAAAGCTTCAACAGCTGCGTGAAATGCAAGACCTAGCCATATGAGAGCATACATGCGGAATCCAAGATAGAAATCGTTCACGTTCGTTCTCCTTAAAAATAGTATTTCTTAAAGTATTCTAATTGCTGCTTGGTCATCATGGCTTTTTTATCCGTACCTTCAAAAGACACGATAAACGAATTTTTGGCATACGCCGAGAAGTTCTTGATGTAATGAATATTGATGATAAACGATCGGTGGGAGCGGATAAAATCTTTTTCAGCCAGATCGCCCTTTAACTCGTTTAATGTCTGATATGTCTGGATATCTCCTGTTGTTGTGACAATGGTGGTTGACCGGCCTGTTCGCTCAACAAAAATGACATCCTTCTTTTGCAACACATGAATATCTGACTGCTGCTTAATGAGAAGCCGTCCATGAATGCTTTTCTCCTGCTTGGTGGACAGATAGCGATCTAAGGATTTGGCAATTCGATCGGCTTGGTAGGGCTTCATAATATAATCATGAACATTTAAATCAAACGCATGGACCGCATATCCACTGTTTCCTGTCACAAATACAACATCGACATTCAGTGCGTGAGAGTGAATGAGATCCGCTAATTCATAACCGGACATTCCGGGCATTTCAATGTCTGCGAACAACAGATCAATGTCTCCCTGTTTGACCTTCTTATATGCATCCTCTGCTGACTGCGTGACAAAGACAATGTCTACAGCCTCCATTCTGCCCACAATGGCATGCAGCTTTTCTAAATCTACTCGGTAATCATCAACGAGACCTACTTTTATCATAAAAATCACCTGTGACTCTTCTTATTATTTGTCTATTTTACCATTTGTTTTTTTAAAATAGATCATTTCAAGACAGAAAAAGGACGTTTCGCGACATTTTTATGTCAGAGAAGCGTTATTTTTTCTATCATAGACTTAGAAAGTTGAAAGGGGCGAACCAAATGATTACTCTCAGCGATTGCAGCTGCTGGTTTAAAGATAAGAAAAAAGTCGTGAAAGCAATGAAACACATGACGTTCTCCGTGAAGGAAGGGGAAGTCGTTGGTATCTTAGGAGAAAATGGTGCAGGAAAAACCACATTATTGCGCGCCGTAGCCACATTATTAGAGCCTACGCACGGAACAGTCACTGTCGCAGGCTTTGATACGGTGAAAGAAGCAACTGAAGTGAAAAAGCGAATTGGTGTTTTGTTTGGCGGTGAGACAGGGCTTTACGATCGTTTGACGGCACGAGAAAACCTTGAATACTTTGGCAAATTATATGGCTTAGATCAGCATGAAATCAAAGCAAGAATAGAGGATCTGGCAAAGCGTTTTGGGATGAGACAATATATGGATCGCAAGGTGAAAGGATTCTCAAGAGGAATGAAACAAAAGGTGGCGATTGCTAGAACCTTGATTCATGATCCTGACATTATTTTATTTGATGAGCCGACAACAGGCTTAGATATCACATCAAGTAATATTTTCAGAGATTTTATTCATCAGCTCAAGCAGCAAAATAAAACCATCCTTTTTTCAAGCCACATCATGGAAGAAGTCAGCCAGCTTTGTGACAGTGTCATGATGATTCATCAAGGAGAGCTTGTGTACAAAGGAACACTTCCAGAATTATATACACAGGAACAAAGTGATGACTTGAACTATATCTTTATGTCGAAGCTCGCTAGGGGGATTTCATAATGTGGAAAACCGTATTTTTAAAAGAAATGACAGATGCACTCAGGGACCGAAAAACCTTACTCTTAACAGTGCTGATTCCTCTTTTGACGATGCTTGGACTGGTGTTCTTTTATGAAAGCATGATTGCAGATCCAGGGGATGAAACCTATACGGTCGCAGTGAATGAAAAGCTTCCAACCGAAATGAATCAAATGATCAAAGAGGTCAAAAACCTCACGCTTGAAACATTTGATGACCCGCAGCAAGCTGTCAAAGAAGGGAAGGCGAATGCTTACCTGGAAATGCCGAAAGAGGCTGACGACATGCTTCAGCATCAAAAATCATTTGCGATTAAAATTCATGGGTACACAACAGATGATGATTCTGTCATAACGGTTCAAATGCTGCAATCCTTACTGGAGCAGTATCAAAACCAAGTCGTAGAAAAGCGTTTAGCAGCTGATCAAATTAATACGTCTGTTATTCATCCATTTCAGGTGCAGGCCGTTGATGTAGAAGAAGGCGATGAAGGGGAAAATGGAATGACCGCTATGCTTTTGTCGATTCTCCTTCCGATGATTTTGGTGACCTCCGTTATCTCAGGAGCTTTGCCAGCTGCGCTTGATATTGTAGCGGGTGAAAAAGACCGAAAATCGATTGAAGCGTTGTTCCTGACACCTGCCAGCAGACTTCATATTCTCATAGGAAAATGGCTTGCTGTCTCCATGTTCGGAATTTTAAGTGGAATTGTGGCGATCGGCATGCTGCTTTTATCCACGCTGCTCTTTACAGAAAAGCTAAAACAAGCACTGAACTTTGGTGATCAAATGTGGAGCATTATCGCCGTCATGTTTGCGGCGCTTATCATCTTCTCATTCATGGTATCGATGATTGAACTGCTACTCAGTGTCGTTTCAAGCTCAGTCAAAGAAGCGCAATCGTACATGTCCATGATCATTACATTAGGTGTGATCCCAATGTTCTTTACCATGAGAGCAGGTGCTACGCAGCTAGATACGTACTACTTTGCTGTCCCATTCCTTAATATTCATGCATTGTGTAAGCAATTGATGTTTGGCATCATCGATCCGATGTCCATCACTCTGACACTCGGCTCCTCGGCCCTCGCAGTCGTCATCTTGTTTGTCATCGTGAGAAGCTTGTTTATGAAAGAAAAGTGGATGCTTGCGAAATAAAGAAAGTAAAACTTGTAGATTATTCTACAAGTTTTTTTATATCCAGAGATTCATATAAAAGAGGTTCACGATCGGGTTAAAGAAATGGCATAATAGAAGAGAACTTACATTATTATCCTAATTTGATTAAAGAGGTGATTGGTGTATGTCTTATCAAACAGATGACGATGATGTGCTAGAGTTATGTAATATATATGCTCAACAAACACACCATTTTGAAGCGTTTATTTTGGGGAACAGGAAAGGGTTATTGGAATTAAGAAAAGCAATAGATGAAGCGTTAGAAACGGGCAGTTCCGTTGCACATTTATATCCATCCGATTATGAAGGATATGAAACGTATATTGCTTTAGTAGACGACGAACAAAAGTTTGAGAAATTAATGGATCCTTATGTAGAGGAATACGCACAAGAGGAGGATGCTGTTGATCCTATTGAGGTGATAAAAGAGTATGAAGCGGCAAAAGAAAATCCTTCGTAATAGACCGTATCTTACTTTCTTGGCTGTAATTCGGAATTAAATATAGGGATCAAACGAAAAACGATAAGAAAAACCCCCGAATCGGGGGTTTTTCCTTAGTTCTTGATGAATTTTTCAACTAATGAGCTTGTTTTGTAATCGTTCAAATCAAGTTTCCATTGGTCGATGTCATTTTTCTTCATGTTGACTTCTACTGTTTCTTCAGAAGATGAAGGTCCTAATTTTTTGAACTCTTCTGGGTAGATCGAGAGTAAATATTTTTGTGCTTCATCATAAGACGCTGTACGGTTTTTGCTGTAGAACTCAGTCGCCTTTTCTTTTAAACGATCGACAAGCGGGCTTGCATCAATTGGTGTAAGGGTCACAGTCACAACGGCTTTATCACCACTGATGGCTTTTGTTTTTGTTGATACTTTTGATTTTTCAGCTAATGTTTCTTTCACGGCTTTTAGAAGCTTATCAAGGTTTTCATCCTTCGCTGAGCTAGAAGAAATACCTGATGACGTAATGTAGCCTTGTTTGAATGATTTATCAAATTCGTTGATAACGGTTGATTTGTTATCACCTGTTAGTTTTTCGAACTCGTCGTTATTCTTACCAAAAATCATCACATCAATATAAGAAGAAAGGGCTTTTGCAGATGCTTGAAGTGTATCTGCTTTTTTCATTAAGTCTTTACCTTTAATATCGAACTCTAGTGTTTTGTCATCTTTTTTAGAACCACTGCCTGGCTCTGTGTACACAAGCTGATAGTCTTTGTCTTTGTCAACAACATAGAAAAGACCGCCTTTTAATACTTTGTCTGCATTTAGAGAGCTTGAAGATAATACTTCGTTGTAGTCATCTGGAGAGATCGTAGACACCTGTGCATCATCTTGGTAAAGCGTGAAGTTGCTTTTATCAACATTTAGAGGCTCTTTGCTGATATTTTTTACAGATACGTTCACTTTTAGTACATACTGATCATCCTGTACAGATGTATCGTATTGAGGTGGTAACGTGTACTCAGCGCTTTCTACCTTTACCTCTGCTGCATCAAGGGATTTTGTATCTTTTTCTTTCGTAGCTGATTTTTCTTTTCCACCACTACAAGCAGCAGCGACAACAGTTACACACAAGATCAGAAGAAACAGGGATAATTTCTTTTTAAACATGACATGTTTTCCTCCTCGGGTTTATGATGAATTTCATTGGAAAGCTTTAGTTCATATCGTTCTTTTTGCACAAAAAGAAAAATACTGTATGTTTTTTACTGTAGAATGAAGCGAAAGTACTGTCAATACTTCAGTGCGTTTCAACGGCTGCACAGCTTCAAGTAGTAAAAATGACACTAAGTTGAGAGGAGAAACTTGTAATTTATGATGTGATATCTCCTGTAAAAACTCAACATTTTATATTTTAAGGTTTTGAGTCGGATTATTGAATAGGTTCAAATGACTGTTTTTGACGAAGGTGTAGCAATTAGAAGGATTTTTATGACTTGTAAATGAGTCTATAGTAATGAATGTTTTTTCCTGTTATGTGTATGATCACTTGGTTTGTGTGTTGTTGGCAGAGAACTCATGTCCAGCAAAATGTTGAGGTGTTTAGACAGGCTCTCGACACTGAATGTGTCTTTTCCCGTCAAAATGGCAGTCATCTACACAGAAAGACCACATAAAATAAAAGAGAAACGAAATGGAGGTGGATGTATGGCAGTGGTAAGAGCGACAAGCTCTGATATTGATCTAATGGCCAGACTGCTGAGAGCGGAGGCAGAAGGTGAAGGGAAGCAAGGGATGCTGCTCGTAGGAAATGTGGGCATCAACCGGTTGCGTGCCAACTGCTCTGACTTTAAAGGGCTGCGTACGATTCCACAAATGATTTATCAGGAGCATGCATTTGAAGCGGTCACGCATGGTTATTTTTATCAACGAGCACGAGAAACGGAAAAAGCACTAGCGCGGAGGAATATTAACGGAGAACGATTTTGGCCGGCAAAATTCAGCCTTTGGTATTTTAAACCGCCTGGAAATTGTCCACCGACTTGGTACAATCAGCCGTTTGTGGCAAGGTATAAGTCGCATTGCTTTTATCAGCCAACCGGTGAAACATGTGAAAATGTCTATAACACCTTTTAGCTTGATGAACAGCACAATCCTCTTAGTCAACGATTGCAGAGGGTTGTGTTTTTCTTTTTTTCAAAATGGGTAACCATTGTGTATCAACAAGATGAAGCACGTGATTGGGGGAAATGAAGATGTATCAAGATTTAAAAGGAAAAACAGCCATTGTCACAGGTTCTTCAAAAGGAATCGGACAAGCCATCGCATTACGATTTGGACAAGAGCAAATGAATGTGGTTGTAAACTATAAAGGCGATGAAGATGGTGCTGAAGAAACGGTACAAGCCATTCAGCAGCGCGGAGGTCAAGCGGTGAAAGTACACGCAAATGTCTCCAAAGAGGAAGGAATTCAAGCCATCATGGATACAGCACTGGAGCATTTCGGTACAGTAGATGTGTTCGTTAATAATTCAGGCTTTAATGGCGAAGAAGCGATGCCGCATGAGATGACGCTTGAACAATGGCAAAAAGTCATTGATGTCAATATCACAGGCGCCTTTTTAGGAGCAAAGGCTGCGATCGCCTATATGATGGAGCATGACATCAAAGGGTCCATTTTAAATATATCCAGTGTCCATCAGGAAATACCGCGCCCGTTCAATGTTCACTATTCCACTTCCAAAGGTGGAATGAATATGATGACGAAGACGCTGGCTCTTGATTATGCGGAAGCAGGTATTCGGATCAATGCGATTGCTCCAGGTACAATGGCGACCGAATCGAATGATGATTTGCAGGATGAACAGAAAAAACAAAAGCAGCTTGAAAAGATTCCGATGAGAGCCTTTGGCGAACCGAAGGAGATTGGGTCCGCCGCTGCATTCCTCGTATCTAAGGAAGCTTTGTATATCACAGGCACCACCTTATTTGTGGATGGAGGAATGACGCTTTATCCTTCTCAAATCAATGATTAATACAAAAAGCATCCGCCCGATCAGCCGGCGGATGTTTTTTGTTCGTAGCGGTGTGCGGCTTTGGCTGGTTTGCCGAGCAGCATCGGATACTTGCTCAGGAAGGAGATACACGGCACCATAAGCAGCAAAGTCCCGATCGTATAAAAGAGTGTCCAAGAGAGCTGCGCTGTATCCGCAATATTGATGCCAAGTCCATAATAAACAAATGCTTTCATAATATCGATGCCGGCAAACTGCAAGACAAGAATAACAATAGAATTTCGTCCGAGATACGTCAAAATAGGGGACGTTTTGAATTTAAAGCTTAAATAAATCACGGCAGCTGAACCGAGCAGTGCACATGCATAGAAAAGAAAGAGATCGCCATAGTCGTTAACGCGCATATCGACCCGTGAATTCAAGCTTTGCATGTAAGCCGTCAGTACAAGCAGACCTGTACATAGAAGAAGGGTTGGATCTGTTTTTAATTCCACAAACCATTGCTTTGCCAAAAATCCAATTGAATAAAACACAACAGCCGTCAAGGCGACATTGGCATTCCAAGGCAGACTTTGGTCTAAAAGCAATGTAGAGGCATATCCAGCACCTCCGCAAAGAACGGTCAGTAAGATCAAGACAGCAGGTTTCCCTTTTGTCAGACGGTGCATAAAGAAAAATATAATTTCCACTAAAAAGAGCGTCGTTAAAAACCAGATGGCTGGGTTATGCGTGAGTCTAGCTTCATCTGCATTGGATATAAAAATACCTGTAAACGGAACGAAAGGATCAATATCCGTTTGTCCCTTAAAGGCAAAAAACCGAGTAACGGAGAACCAGAAAACATACGTAATGATGGAGAAATAGAGATAGGGCAAGAGTAAGCTCTTGGCTTTCTTCTGAATAAATGACAGAGCAGGGTGTGAGGATGATCGAAACATCATGCCTGATAGTAAAAAGAAAAGCGGCATATGAAAAGAGTAAATGAATTGCTTTAACGAATCTGGAATGGGCACATGCGCCATGACCACGAGCAGAATGCCGATTCCTTTAGCCGCATCGACCCAATCGAGTCTCTTTTTCATGGCCTGTCATCTCCTTCCTTCTAGCGTCGTAAACGATTCTTTAATATGTACCTCTACTATATAAAAGGTACACCCCTTATGCGTTTACAGTTCGCTAACGATTAGAAGACACATTTGCGATCAGATGACAGACGGAAGGATTTTGACATCTTGATGTTACATTTCCCATTTTTTATGACAATGTAAAAAAAGAAGCCAAGGGGATTGGCTTCAAAATAATTCTGCGATTCGTTTGAAGGAGCGCTGTTTTTCTATCGGATCAAAAGAATTGTTTAGAATCATGATGTCATCCGTTTGATAGCGATCCATCAAGCTAAGTAATTGCTCTTTCACCGTTGCTTTTGAGCCGACAATCATCCGCTTGCGGTTTTGTAACACTTTTTTCTTTTCCTGCGTGGTGTAGTGATAGGCACTGGCTTCTTCTATAGAAGGTACGCGGCTGTCCAGTCCTTTTTCAACACGCAGCAGCCATAAATCTGTACTGCTGGCGATCCGGTCAGCCTCTTCATCTGTTTCACCACAGATGACAAAAACGGCAAACATAGCGTGCGGCTGCGTAGAAAAGACAGATGGAGAAAAGTGAGACCGGTACGTCTCAAATGCTTGTTTGCCGCGTGCAGGGTGGATAAAGTGACCAAAAATATAGTTGATCCCAAGCTCCGCCGCCTGCATGGCACTATTTTCTCCTAGACCAAGCAGCCAAACCGGCGGATGAGCATCGACAAGCGGAGAAGCTTTGACTCCTGCATGCGGGTGCCCAGAAGGCAGGCTGTCTGATAAGTAATATAGAAGATCCTTCAGCTGGCGGTCAAACTGAGACAGGTCTTTATGCACGCCGTCCGTCAAAGCCAGTCTCGTCCTTTCAATTCCGCCCGGAGATTTGCCGACACCGATTTCAATTCGTCCAGGATAAAGAGCCTCAAGCTGCCGCGTGACCTCTGCTACTTTAAAGGGGCTGTACTGCGGAAGTAAAATGCCGCCAGACCCGGTACGTAAGGTTGATGTATGAGCAGCAATATGTGCCATTAATATTTCAGGTGCTGTACTAGCGAGCCCTCTTGTGCTGTGGTGTTCAGCAAACCAATAACGCTCATATCCAAGAGTTTCCGCAAGCTGAGCCAGCTGCGTTGTGTGAATCAATGTCTCTTGGGCTGTCTGACCTTTAGGAATAGCGACTTGATCTAATATGTGAAGTGATGGCATCATCAACATCCTTTCATCGACACGGTCAATGTTCTTCATCTCAAGTATAAAGAAATCCATGAATAGAAGGAAACGAAAGGGTTTATCTCTCGATCGCAAGCTTTTATATTTTCTATATCAACATATAAAACCAAGTGAAATGATGCCTACACTTCGTTCATTCAGCTAGAGCTGCTTACCGGGAACATTCGACAATGTTTCACATGAAACACTTCATTTACGACATGAACCATTTTCAACATGGATCTTTCGTTAAAAAAATATCATCTGTTTGAAACCTATCTTGAACATAGATCGTATATACTAGTAAATAGAAAAAAGAGTAAGAGGCTCCAATGTCATATCATGAATTTTGTCGAATTTTCATGTATGATAATTTTAATAGGGTCCATCGCTTAATAAATAGATTTTTATTATGCTGGAGGAGTGATTGATTTGGCGATTACATTAGAAAAAGGTCAACGTATTGATTTAACAAAAGGCAAAGCAGGGCTAACGAATATTCTTGTTGGACTTGGCTGGGACCCTGTATCACAAGGCGGCGGATTTTTAGGAAAGCTGTTTGGCGGCGGAGGCGGCGCTGATGTTGATTGTGATGCTTCAGTGCTCATGCTGAAAAATGATAAGTTTACGGAAAATAAAGATTTGATTTATTTTGGCAACTTGAAAAGCAAATGCGGCAGCGTCGAGCATACAGGTGACAACCTGACTGGTGAAGGAGACGGAGATGATGAACAAGTCCTCGTCAACTTGAGCAAGGTGCCAGGCAATGTGAATAAATTGGTGTTTGTTGTGAACATCTATGATGCACTAAGAAGAAATCAACATTTTGGTATGATTCAAAATGCGTACATTCGCATCGTGGATCGTTCAAACAATCAAGAATTAGTGAAATATAATTTAAAAGATGAGTATGCAGGGAAAACATCGTTAATCGTTGGAGAGCTTTATCGTCATGAGAATGATTGGAAGTTTGCGGCTGTTGGAAACGGTACAAATGATGCGAAGCTTGCCGATATTACGAGAAACTATATTTAATCAGAAGGGAGAGATTCCTAGTGGGAATTTCTTTAGCGAAAGGTCAAAAAATTGATTTAACAAAAACGAATCCAGGTTTAACAAAAGTGGTCGTCGGTCTTGGCTGGGACGTCAATAAGTATGACGGCGGACATGACTTTGATCTAGACGCAAGTGTATTTCTTTTAGATGCAGCAGGTAAGGCAAGCTCTCCATCGGATTTTGTCTTTTACAATCAAACAACTGGCGGTGGCGGCAGTGTCGTACATACAGGCGATAACCGCACTGGTGAAGGAGACGGAGATGACGAGCAAGTCAATATCGACTTATCAGCTGTACCAGCGAGTATTGAGAAGATTTCATTTGTCATTACGATTCATGATGCGGAAGCGCGCAGTCAAAATTTCGGACAAGTAACGAACGCATATGTGCGTATTTTAAATGCGGCATCAAATGAAGAACTCATTCGCTACGATTTGGCAGAGGACTTCTCCATCGAGACAGCGATTATTGTAGGTGAATTATACCGTCATGGCGGGGAATGGAAATTCTCAGCTGTCGGATCGGGCTATCAAGGCGGACTTGCCCGCATTGCAACGGACTTCGGTTTAGATATCGGGTAACGGCTAGTTTCATATTTTCAAAGACAGGAGAGGTACGAATATGGCGATTCAGCTTTCAAAAGGACAACGTGTCGATTTAACAAAAACCAACCCAGGGCTGACGAAAGTGATGATCGGTCTTGGCTGGGATACGAATAAATATTCTGGTGGAGCCGAATTTGATTTGGACGCTTCGGCTTTCTTAGTCGATGCAAACAATCGTTGTCAGCAAGACACAGATTTTGTCTTCTATAATAACCTTCAGCACCCAAGCGGCAGTGTCACTCATACAGGTGATAACCGGACGGGCGAAGGAGATGGAGATGATGAGCAAATTCTCGTTGATTTCTCAAAAATTCCTGCTAACATTGATCGTATCGGAATTACAGTTACGATTCATGATGCAGAGACACGCAGCCAGAATTTTGGACAAGTCTCTAATGCGTTTGTTCGTGTTGTAAATGAAGAGGGCGGGGAAGAATTGATTCGCTTTGATTTAGGGGAAGACTTCTCAATTGAAACAGCTGTTGTGGTATGTGAGTTGTACCGCCACGGAAGCGATTGGAAGTTTAACGCCATCGGAAGCGGATTCTCTGGCGGACTTGCAGCTCTTTGTCAAAATTATGGGTTAGAAGTGTAAACGATAGAAACAAATCGATTCAAGTGGCGCTGCCAATGACTCATATGAGGGCCTTTTCCAAAGTGAGAAAGAAACAGCGGTCAAGAATAACAGCAGGCGAAAGCCTGCTGATACTTCTACACTTATAGGAGGAAAACCAGTTGGATATTTTGAAACATATGTTGGACACGTATGCCTCGTTTTTTGATTGGCATATGTGGGCAGAGGTATTAACAAACCCTGTCTCTTGGGGGCTCATTGGGACCCTTGTTGTGCTTGAAGGATTGTTATCAGCAGATAACGCGCTTGTATTAGCTGTCATGGTGAAACATTTACCAGAAAAGCAGCGTAAAAAGGCATTAACCTACGGATTAATTGGCGCTTATTTCTTCCGTTTTCTATTCATTGGCGTAGGGATGCTGCTTATTAAGTTCTGGTGGATTAAGGTCCTCGGAGCTGCATATTTAGCATGGCTTGTCATTAAGCACTTCTGGTTAGGTGACGGCGATGACGAAGCGAAGGAATTGAAAAAAGAAGGCTGGATGGTTCGTGTATTTGGCGTGTTTTGGGCAACTGTTATTTCTGTGGAAATTATGGACCTTGCCTTCTCGGTGGACAGTATTCTTGCGGCATTCGCTGTATCTGAGGAAGTATGGATTCTGCTATTAGGCGGAATGCTTGGAATTCTCATGATGCGTACAGTGGCACAGTTATTCCTTGTCCTCATTGACCGTATTCCAGAGCTTGAGAATACAGCGTTTATTCTCATTGGAATTATTGCTATCAAAATGGGCTTAAGTGCTGCTCATATTGAAATTCCGCATGTCGCATTCTTTGCAATTATTATCCTAGCATTTATCGGGACGTTTATTGTTCATAAAATCAATAAGAAGAAACATCAAGATGTGACAAACGAAGCTGCGGCTTCAAAAGAAGAATAGGACGATCAAAAAGGAATGGAGTTGACTAGCGGCTCCATCCTTTTTTGAATCATCAGGTCATTTATTTTCTCTAAACAACAGGAGGTGGCACAGCATGCGGTATTTTCGATTTTTATCAGAGGCGAGGCAGCACGATCTTTTTTTCAAGCGGCCAGGGGCGATGCATTCACTGACACCGAGGCATGTACTTGCGCATGCATTAGGTGCTACTTTGTATATGCCTGCGACAAGACAAGATATAGCAGATATGCTGCTGTCACAGAAATATGAAGCGCTTTGCTCTGTTGTATTTTGCTTGGAGGATGCCATCGGTGATCAAGAAGTGGACATGGCCGAACAGAATCTAGTGACACAATTGGCCAGTCTCAAAGAGAAAGTAACGCATGCTCCTGAAACGGCTGAACATTTGCCTCTTTTATTTATTCGAGTTCGTTCGCCGAAACAGCTGCTTAAAATGGCAGACTTGCTCGGTTCCTCTCTTCAATTACTTACCGGTTTTGTGTTCCCGAAGTGTTCAGTTCATAATGCGAAGGATTATTTGGACAGTCTGAAACAGGCATCGTCCCAAACGCGGACAACACTTTATGGGATGCCCATTTTGGAAACACCCGATTTATTAGAAAAAGAAACAAGAGATACGGTGTTGTCTGAGTTAAAGCAGATCTTGCTGAATGACGAGGAATATATTTTGAATATTCGCATTGGGGCAACGGATCTTTGTGGTTTGTACGGTATTCGCCGTGATCGTGACACGACCATCTATGAGATCAAATTGATTGCAGATTTAATCACAGATATCATCAATTATTTTGGGCGTTCCTTTGTAATATCTGGGGCTGTGTGGGAGCATTTTGGCCCTGCTCGAAAGGAACAAAAGCCATTCATCCGTGCGCTTTCTCATAGGAGCGGTGAACCGTCTTTATCTGAATTTGATGACGTACAAGGTTTACTCAAGGAGACAAAACTCGATGTGGCTAACGGCATTCATGGAAAGACGGTCATTCATCCAACACATCTTAAGCCGGTGCAAAGCATGTATGTTGTGACGAAGGAAGAGTATATGGATGCATTAAGCATTCTTGAACATGCAGACGGCACAGTTGGCGTAATGAAGAGTACCTTCTCTAATAAAATGAATGAAACGAAGCCGCATTACCGGTGGGCAGAGCACATTTTAATTAAGTCAGATATTTACGGGGTGTTTCATGAAAATAGAAGCTATATCGACATACTCACAGAAGCAGAAGCCGCATACGCTGAGCATCTTGGAACATATGGAAGTTGAGCTTGATCTTAAAGAAGGTGCGCTTCAGCTGGAAAAAGAGCATCTTTTTGACATGGCAGCAAGAGTGAACAAAAAAAGAGCCTTTTTATTCGTTAGTAAGGTGCTCGGTAAGCATATTCCTGTTCATCCAGTAAAACCGCTTCTTGTCTCGGGTCTTTTAGCCATGGCGTATGCACAAGAGCAAACAGGCAAGACGTCTCCGCATCAAGACCTTTTAGTAGAAGCACTCAAGACGGATGACCACACGGCATTAACTAAAGCCTACGAAGCACTCAAAAAAGAGAAGCTTTCATCAGGAAAACAGCCGATCGTGATCGGCTTTGCAGAAACAGCAACAGCACTGGGTCATGGTGTGTATGACGTAATAGAAGGAGCATCTTACATCCATACGACACGTGAACAGCTGCTGGATCTTGATCCTTCATTGGTATTTGAAGAAGAGCATTCGCATGCAACGGATCAGCTTTGTTATGCAGACGAAGTATTACTTCGCACAGACCGTCCCATCGTGCTAGTAGATGATGAAGTTACGACAGGCCGTACGAATATCAATATCATTCGGGACCTTCATGCAAAGCATCCGCGGCATTCTTACACGATTCTTTCTATTTTGGACTGGCGGACAGAGGAGCACGAGAAAGCCATGTGTGAGCTTGAAGAGGAGCTTGGTATTCACATCACATCATTGTCTTTATTAAAAGGGCAAATGGTCTTTCGGGGAAAAACGCTGGATGAGCCAGCTTATTCGTATGAGATTGCTGAGCAAAAGGATCTGCCAAGTCTCTCTGTTCACTCTCTTCAATCTTTCTTTAAGCACGAGCCGTATGCACTTTCTCATGCAGCAAATTCGGCAGGTCATTCGCCATATATACATGAAACGGGCCGTTTTGGTTTAAACGCAGCAGATACGGCAGCCATCGACCAAGCAGCTGCAGAGGCTGGGCTGAAACTGAAAAAGGAACGCAAAGGAAAGCAGACACTTTGTTTAGGAACAGGTGAGCTGATGTATGTGCCGATGAGACTGGCTGCACATATGGGAGAAGGCGTTCTCTTTCATTCAACGACGAGAAGCCCAATTCACCCTGTTGAAAAGGATGGATACGCTGTTCAAAATGGGTTTACCTTTGTGAGTCCAGAGGATGCCCGAATTCAGCACTACGTGTACAACATACCAAAAGATCAATACGATGATGTATTTCTCTTTTTTGAGAAAAAGGTCTCTCAGGAGGCATTGCGTCCGCTTGTTCACTTATTTGCCGAGCGGCATGTGAAGCATGTGCATATTGTGACTTTATCAGACGAGGTGAAGGTGAATGGCTAATGTGTATACAAAGATGGGAAGCTATCCAGAGCAGGATGTAACCTTCTTACTCAAAGATTTATCATCCATTGAGATGGAGAAAAGTACAGAAGAGCGGGAGCGTTCGATTCAGAGCGGTGCGCATTATTCAGAAATGCTGCCGATTGAGTATAAACCAACGGAATCTTATATGGATTTATTCTATCAATCTCTGAAAGAAAGTAAGGAAAAGGTAGCAGAAGCCGTAGCTGTGGTAGCAGAACAGATTGTGAAAAAGCGAGGCTTCCAAACGGTTCTTTGCAGTTTGGCTAGGGCGGGAACGCCGATCGGGGTGCTCATCAAACGATATATTCGAAAGACATATGGTCTTGAACTGCCTCATTACAGCATCTCTATTATTCGTGACCGAGGAATAGATGAGAATGCGCTGCATTATATGCTCAAAGAACATCCGGGCTTTGAGGTTGCCTTTATTGATGGATGGACCGGAAAAGGTGCGATTTCGAGAGAGCTCCAAAAAGCTGTGATTGATTTTGAAAGAAAGTATGATATTCGTCTTTCTAGTGAACTGGCTGTACTAGCTGACCCTGGCTATTGTACAAATGTCTACGGAACGAGAGAGGACTTTCTCATTCCAAGTGCTTGCTTGAATTCGACGGTATCTGGACTTGTCAGTCGAACGGTACTAAACAACCGCTGGATCAGTGCCGATGATTTCCATGGGGCGAAGTATTATGAAGAGCTGCTTGATGAGGATGTGTCCAATCTGTATGTGGATACAATTGAAGAAGCATTTTCTAGCCTCGAACCAAATGTACGTGAGAAAGCAGAGACCATCCTCACACAGGGAATGCCTGCGGACTGGCGGGGGATGGCGTCCATTGAAGCGATCGGTCAGGAGTTTCAAATTAAAAATACCCATTTGATTAAGCCGGGTGTTGGTGAGACGACCCGTGTGCTGCTTAGAAGAATCCCTTGGAAAATCCTGATTCAGCCTGGGTCTCAGGAGAAGCTGAAGCATATTTTGCTTTTGGCAGAGGACAGAGGCGTTCCTGTCATTGAATATGCCAATATGTCCTATACGTGCTGTGGGCTCATTCGTCCGCTGGAGCAGACGTCATGAAGACAAGTGCGTTTGCCAGTGATTTAGACCGGACACTGATTTACTCACATCGAGTGCTGGATCAGTATGAGTATGAAGGAGATTATGATTTAGTTGAGGTGCTGGATGAACGGCCGCTTTCCTATATGTCGGTTGAAACGAAAAAATCCTTGCAGACAATCCATCAACTGGGCTGGTTCATTCCAGTGACGACAAGAACGACTGCTCAGTATGAACGGATCACCTTCTTTCAGCAAGAGCTCCAACCGGAGTATGCCGTCACGACAAATGGAGGCTGTATCCTTCATCACGGCAAGCCGCTTGAGGATTGGCAGGCTATCGTTGATGAGAGGCTCAAAGCGTGTATGTCAGTCAGAGAGATGCTGAGAGCCATCTCCGACCTTCCAGTTGCGGCATGGGTGAAGCGTACCCGGACAGCAGAGGGAAGATTTCTTTATTTGATAATGAAAGATGAGTACTTATCTCGCATTCCACTTGCTGAATTGAAGCTGTGGGGCGAGGAAAGAGGCTGGCAGGTTTCTCTTCAAGGACGGAAGCTTTATTTTATTCCGGAGCCGCTGAATAAGTGGGATGCTGTTGCTTTTTTAAAGGAACGGCTGGAGCTTGAATATGTATATGGTGCAGGCGATTCCCTTTTAGATGCAGGTCTTATTCGTCAGGCGGATATGGGCTTTGCCCCAAGGCATGGAGAAGTGCTCGACTTTGACCCACTACTTGAGCCGACAGCAGCATCGGGCATGGCAGCAGCAGATGAAATCACCGCTTGTGTCATGAAGCAGATGACGACCGTAAAAAAGCCTTCGATTCGATAGCAGAAGTAGAAGGGTGAATGATATGATAGTAGTAGCTTTCGAGAAAATATAGAAGAAAGGAAGGAGCGGCGTGAGTTATAAAGAAATCGATGTCAACCATACACGGGCGGAGCAGGAAGCCTGGAAAAACGTGCTGAAAAAGCCGCTCCCTGAAAGAGACGGTTATGTAAAGGACGAGCATACATTGTCCTTGCCGCGTCTCGCCGCCCGGGTCCTTGGAACTCCGCATGATGCAACCGATTATTTTATTTATTTACATGAATTATATGAAACAGATGGCGTTCATATTTTAAGTGAAACGCTCAATCGTCATATTGAGCCGGAGCATTTTCAAGCGCTTCAACGCATTCATTTGATTAACCAAGAAGAAAAGGGATTATCCGTGAATCGCTTTGTGGCTTTTTTAGATGGTGAACAGCTGATTGTACGCCATCCAAATCCTGTGATGAACCGGCATATCCGCCTTTCATTGATCAAGGTGTTTGAGCATTTCAAACAGATGCATGAGGGTGGATTTCAGCATCCCGATTTCCGCCGGGTTCTGCTGGATGTAGTGAAGTTTTCAAATAATCATCTAGGTCCATGGCTGAAGGAAGTCAATATAGAAGAAAAAATGCCGGCTGTCATTTGGTATGGAGAGGCGAATAAAAGTCAGCTTTATTTTCTTTACTATGTCATGCTGATTGGCTGTGATGTTGTGCTATTTCATCCAGAGGGCGAGGATTCGTTCCGCGAATTAGATCCAGAAGAAAAGCTGACTTTTATTGATCAGTATCCGGGAAATTCAAAGCTTGAACCGTTCCCTACTGAAAAGCCTGAGAGGAAATCAACGGTGGCGTACCGCTCGACAAGAGAGCTTGAAGAGGTGCTCCACACGGAAGATTCAATGCTGTATAAGCCGTGGCAATTCAGAGATCATACCCCTCATTCCATTACGCTGAAGACAACGTATGATGAGCTGTTTTTAATTGCAAAGGAACGTTCCTTTATCCGCCCTAATTTTCAAGCAGATCGGGACACGATACAGATTCCGAATCTCTTTGCGAAAATGATGGGGATCACACGAGACAAGCGTGAATACTGGGATCGTATCCATACGTTAATGGAAGGGAAAGAGACGAAGACCATTCGCCATTTTCCTTTTACGAAAGAAGTGTCTTCGAATTATCAATTTCATTATCAGCATGCCCTTTCTTCTGCTGGAGAGATTGATCCTGAATTATTAATGAAAAGCAATGTATGGCAGTTTTCTCATCTATATGAGGGCGCGCAGCGTGCGATAGCAGAGGCGATATCTCGAATCTGTCAGCATCCAAAGCTATTAAAAGAAGGCAATGAGACCGAATTAGATGTCCGTATTTATTTATTCAAACAGATACTGCATATCGGTCAGGAGCTCATTGAACTCATTCAAACCTTTGATTATGCACAAACCGTACCGAAAGTGATTTTATACCATACGGAATATAATGGTGAGCTGACTCGTTCTGATGCGGCTGCCCTCATTTTCCTAAACGAAATGGGGGTGGATCTCTTCGTGTATCATCCGGCGGGATACCAGTGTATCGAGCGGTATATAGATGACCAATTATTTGATACCCATTGGCTTGATGAGATGGTCATGAATCAGGAGTTTAAAGAGCCATCCATCGTCAGAAAGTTATTTCAATCCATTAAAAATCGATAAGGAGATCAAAGCTTATGACAAATACAAACGGAAATGACATCATTTCAATTGATAAAGAGGAAATCTCCATTGAGAAGGCAGACGATATCCGCGTTCAGCTTCGAAATGAACCAGAAGTGCAAAATATTGCGAGACAGATCGATGCGAAAAATCAGCTGGAGCTGCTTGAATACGGAAAGCAGCCGGCCGTTGAAATCTCTAAGTTCTCTGATCGTATTCTTTCGATGATGCGTTCAACAAGTGTCACTGACTCAGGAACGATGCTGACGCAGCTTGGAAAAATTATGGATCGTTTTGATAAAAATGATTTTGACGAGCCAAAGGGTGGTTTGTTGTCAAAAATCTTTAAACGCGGCGGCAGCATGATTGAAAAGATTTTCAGTAAATATCAAACGCTCGGTGCAGAGATTGAAAAAATTAATGTAGAAATCAGTAAATATAAAGACGAAATGACCAAATCGACTGTGACGCTTGAAGAAATGTATGAGCATAACATTCAATACTATATGGAGCTTGAAAAGTATGTTGTTGCAGGTCAAATGAAAATCGAAGAATTAAAGCAATTGGTTCCTTCTTATGAAGAAAAAGCGGCTAGTGGAAACCAGCTGGCACAAATGGAGCTTGATACACTTCGTAACGGCATTCAAGCATTGGAAGAGCGTGTATATGACCTTGATATGGCACGGATGGTGGCTCTTCAAACGGCACCGCAAATTCGTTTGCTGCAGCGTGGGAATACGAAATTAATCGGTAAAATCAACTCTGCGTTCATCATCACCATTCCAATTTTTAAAAATGGGATCATTCAAGCTGTTACAGCGAAGAGACAAAAGCTTGTGGCTGATTCCATGAGTGAGCTGGATAGAAGAACAAATGAAATGCTGAAACGAAATGCTGAAAACATCTCAAGTCAAAGTGTGGAGATTGCCAAATTGTCTGGACGTCCAAGTATCGACATTGAAACGATCGAATCTTCCTTTAATACGATTGTACAAGGGATGAAAGAGACGAAACAGATCGAAGAAGAAAACAAACGATTACGCGAAGATGGAACAAAACGTATGCTTGAATTGCAAGATAATATTAAGCGGGCTGCCCTAGAGTCCTAAAAAATAAGCTGTCTGTAACTAAAGTTGCAGGCAGTTTTTCCATCAATTTTATTAAAATTTGAAGAAAAAAGGTTTTTATGTGACCATTTTCGGGTAAATCCTGTTCAGGGGAATGGTTCACCCACGTTTGGAAAAGTCCGCTATGGTGAGGATTCGAGTTATTTTTTAGCATAATTAGGAATTTCGAGTAAAATATTGTCTGATGAGAGGAAATACCCCGTAAAATATGTAGTTTATGAAGCATTCTATAGGATTTACGAGTAATACGGCGTATAAACTCTAATCACCAGACCTCTATATGGAATTCATACATATTGTGCGGAAATAAGCGAATTCTAAAGATTGTTCGCATCATAACGCTTATGTTACGGTTATAAAGATGCTAATTTGGAGGGAAAATATGAATTCTGAAGAGAGAACTATCAAAATCAAGATAAATAATGTATCTAAAATTTTCGGTAAAAATGCTAAAAAAGCATCTCAAATGCTTGGAAAAGGGAAAACAAAAAGAGAGATCCTAAAAGAGACCGGCGCAACAGTTGGTGTCAATCGAGCAAATTTTGATGTGTATGACGGCGAGATATTTGTCATCATGGGGCTATCAGGGAGCGGAAAGTCCACACTTGTGCGGCTGCTAAATAGGTTAATCGAACCAACCTCCGGAGAAATATTTATTGATGGGGATATGATAACAAATATGTCAAAGGATCAATTGCGTGAAGTCAGACGGAAAAAGATCAGCATGGTCTTCCAAAACTTCGCATTGTTCCCCCACCGTACGATTCTTGAGAACACAGAGTACGGTCTTGAATTACAAGGTGTAGACAAAGAAGAACGCCGCTCAAAAGCGCTTGAATCCTTAAAGCTTGTTGGACTTGAAGGCTTTGAAGAACAGTACCCAAACCAATTAAGTGGCGGGATGCAGCAGCGTGTTGGATTGGCACGTGCATTAGCAAATGACCCTGACATTTTATTAATGGATGAAGCATTCAGCGCACTCGATCCATTAATTCGTAAAGATATGCAGGATGAATTGCTTGAGCTTCATACATCTGTAGGAAAAACGATCATTTTCATTACCCATGATTTAGATGAGGCGCTTCGGATTGGCGACCGCATTGTGCTCATGAAGGACGGAAATATCGTTCAAATCGGAACACCAGAAGAAATCCTGATGAACCCATCGAATGAATATGTTGAACGTTTCGTTGAAGATGTCGACCTTTCTAAAGTATTAACCGCTGGTCATATTATGAAACGTGCAGAAACAATTCAGATCGACAAAGGGGCACGTGTTGCGCTCACGCTCATGAAAAACCTTGGGATTTCGTCTATCTATGCAGTAGATAAGAAAAAGCATTTATTAGGTGTTATTTCTGCACAAGCAGCGAAAAAGGCGGCAGAAATGGGAGCGTCGCTTGAAACAGTTCTCGATAAAGAATTCACGACAGTATTGGAATCTACGTATTTGACAGAAATCTTTGACGCAGTATCTGATGCAGCAAACATTCCGATTGCCGTTGTCGATGAGAAAAACAGAATGAAGGGTATTGTGGTCAGAGGTGCATTAATTGGTGCGTTATCAGGTAATGATGAGTATATCAACATGTCTTCTAACAAACTTGAGGAAATTAAAACACAAGAGCCTTCTGCACAGGAGGTAGAATAAGATGTTTAGTATGAGTGATTTACCTAGAATTCAGTTCGCGGATTACATTGATCGATTTGTTGACTGGTTAACATTAACGTTTGGTGGTTTCTTTGATGGCATCACAAATGGATTAGCAGGCACAGTAAATGGAATTGTGGCAGCACTTGGTGTGATTCCATCCATTATTTTAACCCTTATTTTTGCCGGCATTGCCTGGTGGATCAGTACAAGAGGAGTTGCTCTTTTCACACTTATTGGATTTTTGCTGATCGACTATTTAGGCTACTGGCATCCAATGCTACAAACACTTGCGCTCGTTTTGACAGCTGTGGTCATTTCCATCGTGATCGGGGTTCCGATCGGTATTTGGGCATCACAGAAGGAAACTGTGCGTAAGATTGTAACACCTATTTTAGATTTAATGCAGACAATGCCTGCATTCGTTTATCTATTACCAGCAATCTTCTTCTTTAACATTGGCGTTGTGCCTGGGGTTGTAGCATCAGTTATTTTCTCCATGCCGCCAACGATTCGTATGACGATTCTCGGTATTAAACAAGTACCAGCTGATTTAATTGAAGCAACAGAAGCATTTGGTTCAACGACATTCCAGCGTTTGTTCAAAGTTCAGCTTCCACTTGCAACAAAAACCATCCTAGCTGGTATTAACCAAAGTATCATGCTTGCTCTATCAATGGTCGTCATTGCGGCAATGGTAGGTGCGCCAGGACTTGGTTCAGAAGTATATAGTGCGGTAACGCAGCTGAAAACAGGAATTGGTTTTGAAGCAGGTATTGCCATTGTGATTGTGGCGATTACACTCGACCGTATTACACAAAACATTAAAACGAAAAAAACCAGGGGGAATGCTTAATGTGGAAAAAGTCTCTCTACATTGGGATGACCGCCCTGCTTGTCTTTTTACTAGCCGCTTGTGGCGTGAAGTCAGATTCAAATGCGAGTGCAGCACAGCAGGTGAATAAAACCATTATCGGCATTGATCCGGGTTCAGGGATTATGGCGCTAACGGATCAAGCGAAAAAGGATTACGGCTTAGAGGATTGGACGGTTGTGTCTGCATCAAGTGCAGCTATGACCGCAACGCTCAAGAAATCTTACGACCGTAAAAAGCCAATTATTATCACTGGCTGGAATCCACACTGGATGTTTACTCGCTATGATTTAAAATATTTAGAGGATCCAAAGAAATCTTACGGTGAAGCGGAAGAGATTCATACGATTTCACGTAAAGGTTTTGCAAAAGATCAGCCGGAAGCAGCCAAAATGCTTAGTCAATTTAAATGGTCTCAAGATGACATGGGCGAAGTCATGATGGATATCCAAGATGGTATCAATCCAAAGGATGCCGCCGTTAAATATGTGAAGAAACATAAAGACCAAGTAGCGAAATGGACAAAAGGCGTGAAAAAGTCGAATGGTGACAAAGTTAATCTTGCCTACGTTGCGTGGGATAGTGAGATTGCAAGTACCAATGTCGCTGCAGAAGTACTGCGTGAGCTCGGATTTGAAGTGACCTTGACTCAGGTGGAAGCAGGTCCAATGTGGACAGCAATTGCAACTGGAAGTGCGGATGCCTCATTATCTGCTTGGCTGCCAAATACGCATAAAACGTATGCAGCGAAGTTTAAAGGGAAATATGATGATCTAGGCACAAGTATGAAAGGTCTTCGCATGGGGCTAGTTGTTCCGACATATATGAAGAACGTCAACTCGATTGAGGATTTGAAAAAATAGCCTATAGTGATGAGGTTCCCTTATAATAGAAGGGAGCATATGAAAAAGCAGTCTGCTCAAAAAGCGGCTGCTTTTTTCTTATATAAGGAAGGTGGACGAGTTGTCGATGATGGATAAGCCAATCATGATTTTCCTGCATGGCGGAGGAGTCAGCAGCTGGATGTGGCAGGAGCAGATGGAAACATTCAAGGAAGCGTATGAATGCTATACGCCTGATCTGATTGGTCATGGGACAAGAGCAAATGAACAGTCATTTTCCATGCGAGAAAGCGCTCTTGAAGTCATCTCGTGGTTCAAGCAGCATGCGCACGGCCGTAAAGTGATACTCATTGGATTCTCTCTAGGTGCACAGGTTGCCGTTGAAGTGTTATCGAATGAGCCTGATATCGTAGACATAGCCGTCATCAACAGCGCTCTTGTGATGCCGCTGCCGTGGCTTTACTTGATGGTGAGACCTCTTTTACCTCTTACGTATCCATTATTAAAGAAAGATTGGTTTATCCAGCTCCAAGCTGAAAAGATGGGGCTTCCAAACGATGTACTGAATGACTATGCGGCGGATTCGAAGAGTTTGCAGAAGAAAACCCTTCTGACGATGTTTCAAGAAAATCTCCATTACAAGCTCCCAGACACGTTTCAACAAGCGAAGGCACGGATTCTTGTCACAGTGGGAGAAAAGGAAAAAGGTATCATGAAACGGTCAGCAAAGAAAATAACGACATCACATCCGAAGGCAGCAGGTGTCGTCGTTCCTGATATTGGACATACATTTACGTTTGAAAAGAAAGAACTGTTTATTGATATGATTCAATCCTTTATAGAAGAGCGTGCGTTACCAGTGGAATTAAAGGAAATCAAGTAGCCGAAAGTGAAGACAGGCATAAAAGAGGCAGTTAGATCTTAGAACCTATATGATATAGGCATAAAACGCTTACAGATGAGCTGCAGTCTGACTGAAAGCTCATGAGCTGTAGAAGGAGGAGCTATGAGTAAAAACTATATCATATTCGGTGCGAGTCAAGGCTTAGGGGATGCTTTTGTAAAAGGTCTTCCTTCAAGTGGAGATACAGTTTGGATTGTGTCTCGAAGTGAACCGAGCAGTTTGAACATAGATGACGGTGTACATAGAATTTGGCTGAAAATTGATTTATCAAGCCAAACCCACATCCCTTTTATGCTCGAAGCATTGGAGAATCAAACCATTGATGTTCTCATCTATAACATTGGTTTATGGGAAAAACGAGGCTTTGAAGATGATTATTCATTCGATCACGATCAGCCAGAGGATATCGCTCATTTAATCAATGTGAATGTCATCTCTACGATTACTTACATCCAAGCACTGCTTCCGCACGTAAGGAAATCGGAGAATGGAAAAATCATCGTGATTGGCTCAACGGCGGGACTCGATCATACAAACCTGCCGCAAGTTTCTTTTGTCGCATCTAAATTTGGCCTGCGCGGAATTGTGAATGCACTGAGAGAGCATGTGAGAAAAGATAAAATATCTGTTACCTGTATCAATCCAGGAGAGCTGGCGGCAGAGGTTCCATATGAAGATGGTGCCGAAAAAGCCATCGCTCTATATGATGAAACGAGAATCCCTGTACAGGATATAGTAGAGCTTGCGAGATGTGTGATTCATTTATCAAGGGTATCCTGTGTAAAAGAAATCAATGTCCCAGCCATGACAGATTTGAATGCGTAATATAAAGAAGACCACCCGTTTAAAGAAAAAACGGGTGGTTTTTTGATTTTATGATGAATGCTGCTGAAGTGTTTGATAAACAGCTTCAGTCAAAATCTCAATGCCGGTAAAGATAGCAGAGCGGTCGAATGTCATATAAGGATGATGTAGACCGGGCTCTAGATCACAGCCTAAACCAAGCATCGTGGATTTGATATGCGGAACCTTTGCTGCATAAAAGTGAAAATCCTCTCCGCCTGTCGTGACGATCGGGGGATCGAGCTGTTCTTTGCCTAAAACCTGTTCAATGGCATGAGACATGATCTGGACAGCTTCCTCATTTAAGGTTGCGGCAGGCAGACGGTGATCGGTTGAAAGTGTAATGGAAGCGCCAAAGGCATCCGCTACAGCATGTACGGCTCTTTCAATTTCTTTTTCTAGTTCATCCATCACAACATTTGTTTGTGCCCTGACATCCAATGTAAAAGAAGCTTTGCCAGGGATGATGTTTGAACTGCCTCCGCCAGCATTCAGGTTGGTCATTTTCACAGAATGTGCAACTCTTGGGTCGACATGGATATGCGCGAGTCTCTGTACGAGGGTAGAAGCCACTTCAATGACGTTGACCCCAAGATGCGGGCGTGCACCGTGGGCTTCCTCTCCAATAATTGTGCCGATGTAATGATTACTCGATCCATGCAAAATGGCAGGTGCACAGCGTCCGTTTAATGTTTCTTGAATTGGGCGCACATGCACTCCGTATAAGTAATCAACGTCTGCTAACACACCTTTTTCAATCATTTTCAGCGCGCCGCCGCCTTTTTCCTCAGCAGGCTGAAAAATGAAGCGGATGGTGCCGTTCGGGAGCTCCTTTTCCTTTAATGCCATGAAGGTGCCGAGAGCCATTGTCATGTGTGCATCGTGACCACATGAATGATTGGCTTGAAACTCACCATCTACTTCCTGCCAAAGTGCATCAATATCGGCTCTCACAGCGACCACTGGTGCGCCTTCTCCCATTTCACCAATCACTCCTGTACAGTCGTCAAATGTTCGAGTCTTGCAGCCCATTTTTTTTAATATGCCTTCAAGATAAGCCGTCGTATTCGTTTCTTCCCAGCTGATTTCTGGGTGGGCGTGCAGGTGTTCAAAGATGTCTGTCACGGTCTGTTGCATTTCGTTTGTCAAAGTTGTCATGAGTAGCCTCCTTGCTGACAGGAAATCTGCCAAAACATTCTTTTAGTGAAATAATATTGATCTTAAATATCATCAGTGTTTATAATATAACACATCATTTGATTATTCAGAAAATTAAGTGAAATTCCGATCGGGACAAAGGGGTTTTGACACATGAAAACAGCGGCAGTATCAGCAGCACCAGAGAAACAAAAACGAAAACTTCAAATGCCGGATGCGTATGTTCTCTTATTTATCATTGCGCTCATTTGTACCATTGCAACGTATTTTGTACCAGCGGGTGAATTTGATCGAAAGACATCAGGGGAAATCACAACAGCTGTTCCTGGCAGCTTTCACCGCATTGATCAATCACCCGTGAGTCCCGTTGGCTTTTTTACAGCCATTCAGGAGGGGATGGTAGGGTCCTCTTCTATTATTTTTCTCATTCTATTTACTGGCGGAACCATTGCCATTTTGGAGAAAACAGGTGCTATTAACGGAATGATTCACCATGTCATCAGCAGGTTTCAAACGAAGCAATTATTGTTTATTTGTATTGTTGGAGGATTATTTTCGGTGCTTGGAACGACCGGCATTGTCGTGAACTCTGTTATAGGATTTATTCCAATCGGGATTATTGTGGCAAGGTCCTTAAAATGGGACGCTGTGGCAGGAGCAGCGGTCATTTACATCGGCTGTTATGCTGGATTTAACGCAACCATTTTGTCTCCATCTCCACTAGGTTTATCTCAGACGATTGCAGAGCTGCCGATCTTTTCTGGCATTGGCCTGCGTGTCATTATTTATCTTTGCTTTCTTATATCTAGTATTGTGTACATCTATTTATATACAAGACGCCTGAAGAATAAAGAAAAGGGAAGCCTTCTTGGTGATCAATGGTTTCCTGCGAAGGGGCTTGGCGGAGCTGATGCGGAATCTGTGGACAAGCCTGCATTTACCGGCAGACATAAGCTGATTTTAGCGGTGTGCGGATTGTCTCTTGGGGGCTTCTTATATGGCGCGCTTCAGCTTGGCTGGACCGATAAGGAAATGGCAGGTGTGTTCATTTTTATGGCCATTGCTGCTGGATTGCTTGGCGGATTAGCAGCCAATGATATTGCGAAAACATTTATTGTCGGCTGTCAAAGCCTTGTGTACGGCGCACTCATTGTCGGAATGGCACGCTGCATTTCTGTCATTTTAGAAAACGGTAAGCTGCTGGATACAGTGGTCAATGGCTTGGCGAGTATGCTGACAGGATTTAGTCCAATTGCTGGTGCGATCGGGATGTATATTGCGAGTGCGCTTCTTCACTTTTTGATTTCATCAGGATCAGGAGAAGCGGTTGTCTTTATTCCAATTCTTGCGCCACTGGCTGATTTAATGGGCATCACAAGACAGGTAGCTGTAGAAGCAGTGATGCTTGGTGAAGGGGTGGTTAACTGTATCAATCCGACGTCAGGTGTGTTGATGGCTGTGCTTGCTGCAAGTGGTATTCCTTATGTGAAGTGGCTGCGTTTTATGGTGCCGCTTGCGCTCATTTGGTTTGTCATTGGCCTTGTCTTTATTTGTATCGGCGTTATGATCAACTGGGGACCTTATTAAACATGTATAAAGCTGCTGACAATTGTTTGGCAGCTTTTTTCTTGTGGAAATATGCATGGAGACAGCGCTTTGAAAGCACAATAAGTGTGTTCACAAATTCGCTACATATTTTTTTTGAGCAACCCCCTTGCAAAAGTTTGTGAAGTGTTGCACAATAAGAATGTGAAATACTTCACATAGGAAAACAACCTAGTTTTACTCAGGAGGATGAGATAAATGACAAACGAAAAAGTAAACAAAGTAGCACTTATTGGAGCAGGTTTTGTAGGCAGCAGTTATGCCTTTACATTAATAAATCAAGCGATCACAGATGAATTGGTTGTCATCGATTTAAATCAAGATAAAGCAATGGGTGACGTCATGGATTTAAACCACGGGAAAGCATTTGCTCCGCATCCTGTGAATACATGGTATGGAGATTATGAGGATTGTAAGGATGCAGACATTGTATGTATCTGTGCTGGTGCGAACCAAAAGCCAGGTGAAACGAGACTTGACCTTGTTGAGAAAAATTTAAATATATTTAAAGGCATTGTAGACAATGTGATGAAAAGTGGATTCGATGGTATTTTCTTAGTCGCCACGAACCCTGTTGATATTTTGACATATGCCACTTGGAAATTCAGTGGCCTGCCAAAAGAGCGAGTGATTGGCAGTGGAACCACACTTGATACTGCAAGATTTAGATACATGCTCAGTGAGTACTTTGAAGCAGCGGCACACAATGTGCATGCGTACATCATTGGAGAGCATGGGGATACAGAGCTTGCTGTGTGGAGTCATGCGAATATCGGAAGTGTACCCATTACAGAATTAATGAAGAGAAATGATCAATACAAACAAGAAGATTTAGATGAGATGATGGAAAATGTCCGCCATGCCGCTTACCAAATCATTGAGAAAAAAGGCGCCACTTACTACGGCGTAGCGATGAGTTTGGCCCGCATTACAAGAGCGATCCTGCACAATGAAAACAGTATTTTGACCGTCAGCACTTACTTAGATGGAGAGTATGGAGCAGAAGATGTCTACATTGGTGTACCTGCCCTTGTGAATCGAAATGGCGCAACAGAAGTGATGGAACTTGCACTTAATGATACAGAAAAAGAACAATTCGCACACAGTGTGAATGTGTTAAAAGAGATTTTGGCTCCTCATTTTTAATCAAAAGCAACCTATCTGAGCAGAAAAGGATGAATCACTATGTGGCAGCAAATATATAATCCGTTTGGTAATGAGTTCGTGAGTGCATTGGTAGCAATGCTCCCAATTTTGTTTTTCCTGCTTGCATTAACTGTATTTAAGTTAAAAGGTGTTTTAGCCGCTTGTTTTACCTTAATCGTCAGCTTTGTAACAGCTGTTTTCTTCTTTCATATGCCAATTGAAAAGGCATTATCTGCTGTGCTGCTCGGTATATCTAATGGGCTGTGGCCGATTGGATATATCGTCATCATGGCGGTATGGCTCTATAAAATTGCTGTGAAATCTGGAAAATTCGATGTCATTCGTTCTAGTATTGCAGGAATCTCTCAAGATCAACGTCTTCAGCTATTATTAATTGGTTTTAGTTTTAATGCATTTTTAGAGGGAGCCGCTGGGTTTGGTGTACCGATTGCGATCAGTGCTGCTCTCTTAACAGAGCTTGGGTTTAAACCGCTGAAAGCTGCGATGCTCTGCTTAATTGCCAATGCTGCGTCTGGCGCATTTGGTGCTGTGGGTATCCCAGTCATTACAGGGGCGCAAATGGGCAATATGACTCCGCTTGCGTTATCTCAAACCCTTGTGTATACGATACCGTTTATTTCATTCTGTATTCCGTTCCTCCTCATTCTCATTGTGGACGGATTCAAAGGGATTAAAGAAACGCTCCCTGCCTTGCTTGTTGTAAGTGGAAGCTATGCCATTTTACAAGCTGTCACAATGGTGACAATGGGTCCTGAGCTTGCCAATATTATTTCAGCTTTAGCAAGTATGGGCATTTTGGCTTTATTTCTTCGAAAATGGCAGCCGAAACACATTTATCGTGAAGAAGGAGCACCAGCCATTGAACAGAAACAAACGTATCGCGGCATTGAAGTGCTGAAAGCATGGTCTCCGTTCTATATTTTAACCGCCATTATTACGGTATGGAGTCTTCCAGCATTTAAAGCATTGTTTGCTGTAGGAGGCCCGCTCAACTGGACAACCATTTTAGTGAAAATGCCTTTTTTGCATCAGCAAATTGTGAAATTACCACCAATTGCACAAACAGAAACACCTATTGATGCGATCTTTAAAATTGATGTCATCAGTGCAACGGGTACTGCCATTCTGATTGCGGTGATGCTGACAGGTTTGTTTAGCAGACATATTACATTAACAGAAGGAGCTGCCTGCTTAAAAGCATCAGTGAAAGAGCTTTGGGTACCTGTTCTTACCATTTGTTTTGTCATGGGCTTTGCCAACTTGGCGAACTTCGCTGGACTAAGTTCAGCCATTGGGCTTGCACTTGCCAAAACAGGCGATTTGTTCCCGCTTGTCAGCCCGGTGCTTGGCTGGATCGGGGTGTTTATTACAGGATCTGTCGTGAGTAACAACGCCTTATTCGGCAACCTTCAAGCGGTCACTGCTTCTCAAATCGGCTCACAGGCAGGTTTGTTAATCGGGGCAAATACAACTGGCGGGGTCATGGCAAAATTAATTTCTCCACAATCCATCGCCATAGCTACAGCAGCTGTTGGAGAAACAGGTAAAGAATCTGAGCTCTTCCAAAAGACCGTGAAGTACAGCTTCATCCTGCTCGGCATTGTGTGTATATGGACATTCATTCTTGCTCAATTTGTATAGGTTTAAAAAAAGACTGAGACAGCTCTCAGTCGCAGCGTGTAGATAAACCCTCGCATTCTTTGTCCGGTCTGTGCTCCGGTGCTCGTCCTTCCTAGACTGCAAAGGTTTTCTATCACGCTGAAAGAAGGAAGACAAAGGGCTAAAACAAAGATCATTTTAGCCCTTTGTAAACAAAAAAGACTGAGACAGCTCTCAGTCTTTTTTGTTTATGTCGATTCCCTTGTCACAAGCCGGGTAGGCAGCTGGATATGTTCACGCTGTAATGGTTTTTGGTCTTGCAGGATCTCGATTATTTGCTGCACAGACCGCTGGCCAAGCTCTACGATCGGGATGTCAATTGTGGTGATTGTTGGAGCTGTCACCTCGCAAATGTCTTGATTGTCATAGCCGATCACCGCTAGATCCTTAGGGATTTGATAACCGTATGAAATGGCCTGTTTAATGAGCCCTGCTGCGACTTGATCATTACCCGTGAAAATGGCATCAGGTGCATTCTTCATGTCATGGATGACATCCATTAAGCGAAAACCGTCTTCAATGGTGAAGGCCTCCCCGAAAAGCCAATCGTCATGCAGCGGCAAGCCGTGTGCAGAAAGTGCATCAAGATAGCCCTGTTTCCTTTGTTTTTGTGCTTCACTGCTTTCAGTATCAAAGCAAAACCCAATCGATCTTCGCCCTGACTGAATCAAGTAGTCAACCGCTTTATAGGCGGCTTCCCGCTCATCGTATCCAATAATCGGGATGTCTGCTGTTTGATGATATTCGTTCGCCATGACAATAGGGCCGTTCGTTAAAAATGGCTCGATCTTTTCCCACGGATTTTCTAATGCCCCTAATATGACCCCATCTACTTCTCTTTTTTTTAATAATTGAAGCCCTTCAAGCTCTAACGATTCCTGATAAAACGTCTGAAGCACGATGGCTTTATAACCTTGATCCAGTACTTCCTTTGATATGCCTTTAATCAATTGTGCAAAAAAAGGATGGTCCACAGCCGGGACAGACACAGCAATGGTTTTTGTCTGATGTGAACGAAGAGTGCGAGCCGCTGAACTCGGTGTATATTCCATTTCTTTCATCACCTGTAAAATGAGCTGACGCTTTTCCTCTGACACATATGGATGATGATTCAGCACTCTGGAAACGGTGGTGGTTGAAACCCCGCAGCGTTTGGCAATTTCATAAATTGTACACATATTAACAAATCCTTTACACAAAGTTATTGTTCTGAAATCGATAACATCATTTACAATGTGAAACAAGTTAAATATTAACAAATGGAATTGATTAATTGGAGGGAATGGAATGCAAATATTGACGAAGATATCAGGTAAAAGCAAGGATTATCTTCCTTTGCTGGATATGATCAATCAAGGTGTTCAAGTAAAGTCTGATTCAGTTGAGAAGCACCTAGCAAATGAAAAGCTGGTGACGTTCCTTGAGCAAGATATAGGGCGCACAGGCTTGGAAAAAATTCTCTTCCATTATAAACAAAATAAGGAAAAAAAGATACCATTTCTGCCAGTTGATAAACTGATTTCAGAGGATGAGATCGATGATATCATGCAGGTGTTGAAAGAAGTATTGAGTTCTGGCCGTTTTACTTCAGGGCCATATATTCCGGCGTTTGAAAAGCAGCTCGCTGAGTACTTAGGGAAGAAATATGTCATTGCCACGTCAAGTGGAACAGATGCCCTAATGATCAGCCTCATATCAGCAGGCGTCCATCCGGGAGACGAGGTCATTTTGCCAGCGAATAGCTTTGCTGCAACAGAAAATGCAGTGCTTGCGATTGGGGCTGTTCCGGTCTATGCCGATATTGATCCAGATACTTACTGCTTGGCACCGAGTGAAATTGAGAAGCATATCACAGATCAAACGGCATGCATTCTTCCGGTTCATTTATATGGAAAGCAAGCGGATATGAAGGCCATTTCGGCGATTGCGAAACAGCATGGGTTGAAAATCATTGAAGATGGCTGTCAGGCGATCGGCAGCAGCGGCCTTGGTGCATATGGAGATGGACTTGTTCTCAGCTTTAATCCATACAAAAACCTTGGCGTCTGCGGTAAGGCAGGGGCTATCGCCACAAATGATGAAGCCTTAGCGGAAAAATGCATGGAGATCAGTTATCACGGCTTTGAAGTAGGAAAGAAAAATGTCAAACGCAGTGACTATGGATTTAATTCTAAAATTGATAATTTGCAGGCAGCGATCGGACTCGAACGCATGAAGTATTTAGGGTTACAAAACTTTAAACGCTTTTACTTAGCAAAGCGATATATTGACCAGCTGCAAACGCTTGAGGATGAAGGATACTTGAAGCTTCCGAAGCTGACGGATGATCATGTCTGGCATCTGTTCCCGATTAGAGTGTTGAAGGGAGAACGAGATGAGCTTGCAGCGAAATTGCTGGAAATGGGCATAGAAACAGATGTTTATTACCCGATTCTATCGCATCAGCATCAAACAAATCTTGTTTCTCAAAAGTATAAACAAACGACACTTCCACACACGGAAAAAGCAGCACAGCAATTACTTCACTTGCCGCTGTATCCAGGCATGCCGCTGCAAGATCAGGAGAAGGTCATCGAGGGGGTTCATCATGTTATCAAGTCTTCCATTCAATAAAAAGCTGCTGAATCAGCCGGAAAATCCGAAGTGGATCGTCTTCTGTGACTTTGATGAAACCTATTATTCTCACGGAATGACCGATGAGCAGAGAGAGGATGTAAAGCGGCTGGAAGCCTTTGTGGCAGAAAAGAGCGAAGCAGGACAGCTCATGCTTGGCTGGGTCACGGGAAGCAGCCTCGATTCTGTCACAAGTAAAATGGAAAAAGGCGGTTTTCATCAATTCCCGCATTTCATTGCGTCGAACTTAGGAACTGAAATTGTGTATACATCGGAAGCTCGTTTTGGACAGCCAGATGCGGAGTGGATGAAGCGGCTGGATGCGCAGGGCTTTTCAGATGAAAAAATTGAAGACATCCTGGAAACCGTACGTGAAAAGGGAATTCATCTCAGACCGCAAACGCAGCTGGGCAGCTCAGGGTATAAGAAGAATTTCTATTATCAGGAGCAGGATGAACGGACAGATCTTCATCATCTATCATTCATCCAAACACTTGCCAAAGAGCGCGGGGTGGCGGTCAACATTAACAAATGCAATCCGCTCGCAGGAGACCCTGCGGATTGCTATGATGTCGATTTTTTACCAGTCGGAACAGGGAAGGATGAAATTGTCCGCTTTATGCTGAACCAATATGATCTGTCGAAAGATCAAGGCTTTGCCTTTGGAGATAGTGGGAACGATTTGCGGATGCTTCAATCCGTCACGCATGGTTTCCTCGTCCAAAATGCGACGGTCGAAGCCAAGCGGCACCATCATCAGATTTGTCATCATGGGTATGCAAAAGGAATCTATGAAACACTGAAAACAGTGATGTATAAACATGAGGAGGCACATTCATGAAGAAAATTGGAATTGTTGGAGCAGGGAATATTGCAAAAGCTCATGCAAGAGCATTATCAACAATCAAAGGTGCAGAGTTATCCGGTGTCTATGATTTGCACGAGTCAGTTGCACAGGGATTCATTAAACAGTACGGCGGACGTGTGTATTCAAGTATTGAAACACTAGCAGATGCATCTGATGGGTTGATCATTGCCTCCCCTAATTTTTGTCACAAAGACCATGCCCTTCAGGCACTAAGAGCAGGACAGCCCATTTTATGTGAAAAGCCGATGGCTGTGTCGCTGAAGGAAGCGAAGGAAATGGTGGAGACAGCCAAACAGTTCCAGGTTCAAGCCAGTATGGGCTTTAACTATCGTTACTTATCCTTTGTGAATATTTTGAAGAACTTGATTGCCAATGGTGAATTAGGCCGCATTTTGACCGTCAGGACTCATTTTAAGAAAAACAGTGCCCTCAGAAGAAAGACATTTTCATGGAGAGACGGCGGTGAGAGTCTGCGCACGAGCGGTGCATTAGGGGATCTTGGTATTCATTTAATTGATATGCTGTGGTACTTATTTGGCAGTGACATGAAGAAAGAATCACTTAATACCAAGATGCTGACACATGTAAAGGAAAAAGAAGAGAAAAAGGTGCAGGTGGATGATCATACCGAAATTTTCGGTCAGATGGAGAATCAAGTGTTCTTTCACTTGGTCACATCCAAAAGCACGCAGCCTGAGGAATGCGGATTTAGTGTAGAAGTCGTTGGTCATGACAAGGTATTCAAATACCATACGAACATGAAAAACGAATATGAGATCAGTGATGGATTGTGTGTGGAGCGTCATCAAATGCCGCAAACCCTGCTGACAGATCCGCCAAATGAATTTTACGGATGGTCTGATACGTTCCGTGATCAGCTGATGCACTGGGTGAATACAGATTCATATCCATCTCATATGAAAGTGGCTGATTTTGTAGATGGGTATCGCGCACAGGCTGCGCTCAATACATGCTTCGAGAGGGAAGAGGCTGTCAAGTCTGCCCGGACATATTAAAGAGGTGGAGCGGAGGATGTCATGACTCCGCTCCTTTTTAGAGGAAGTGAAAAGATGAAAAAAGTATTTTATTTTGGCTGTGTCTTTTATTTTTTTATTGGGACCATTCATGTGTTTTTTGGCAGCTTAACTCCTTATTTACTGTCAAGTTACGATAAGGGTCCCGGGGAATTATCTTCTTTAATCTTTTTTCAGTTTATTGGTTTTTTGACAGGTGTTCTGTTATCCCCCATTCTTGTGAGGAAAAAAGGCTATGGCGCTGTTCTGACCATGGGTCTTTTGCTGATGATCGGGTCACTTCTCCTTGGACTTTTGGTGCCGGGCTGGACAACACTTGTGCTGGCAGGTTTTTTTCTTGGGAGCGGTGCAGGCAGTCTTGAGACCACAGCCGGAGCGTATGTGATTTCGATGGCAAACAGTGCGAAGCGAATCAGCATCATGGAGGTCTTTTTTGGGTTAGGAGCGCTATTATTTCCACTTGTGATTCTGCTCACTGTCACTGAACAGACGTGGCACTATGTGTTTTTATTTCAAGTCGGTGCACTGACTTTCTTTCTTATGCTCTGGCTTGCCTTTATGAACAAATTGCCTCGTGGACAGATGGCTTCTTCTTCCAATTCCAATGGGATGAGAAAACCGTCCTTACTTGTTGATCGAAACAATCGAATGATTGTGGTGCTCATGATCTGTTTTGCTTTTTTCTACGCAGGGATTGAAACGAACTTTGCGAACTTTTTGCCGTCGATCATGCTGGATAAAGGGGGAGACAACTGGAGTCTTTTTGCGGTTTCTACCTTTTGGACAGCGATCGTCATTGGCAGAACTGTCATTGCGAGAAAAGCTGATCAGCTGCATCCGCTGCGTTTTTTAAAGCTAAGCGCAGCACTCATGATTGTGCTGCTCGTTGTATTTGCCCTGACAACCCACATCGCCGCGCAGCTGCTTCTCATCTTTTTCATCGGCCTGTGCGCAGCTGGCATGTTCCCAATCGCACTGACTGCATCTGCATTAATGATTGAAAATGCCATCGACGAGGCAACGAGTTACTTTATTGCAGCCGCAAGTTTAGGCGGAGCCTGCTTGTCCTTCTTGATTGGCTTTAGTCTTGAATGGGCAGGAGCAGCAAGTGCCGTCTTTGTTTTCGCCTTCTTAGCTGTTCTTCTGTTTGCAGCTGCGATTCAAATGAATCGTGCTAAGAAAAAGGATACGGTCCTGTCGCAGCAATCGGCGCTGAAAGCCGATCGGTAAGCAATATCCAATGTCTCCTTGAGTCCACCTGAAAAGATGACAAAGGACTTGTACTAAAACACAGAACGTTTGAATAATATGTACAAGTCAGCATCAAAAGGAGGACGTCTATGTGGCGGTGTTTTTTGGTTATATCTTTTTAGGGTTGTCACTTTCAGCGCCTGTTGGGCCAGTCAATGCAGCCCAAATCGACAGAGGGATTAAAAGTGGATTTTGGCACGCGTGGATTTTTGGTGTGGGGGCGATGGCCGCGGATATTGTCTATATGCTCCTCATCTATTTTGGTGTCGCCCAGCTTTTGACTGCACCTCTAGTGAAAACCTTTTTGTGGCTGTTCGGCTTTTTCGTTCTGACCTATACGGGCATTGAAAGTCTGCGTAAAATCAATTTGCAGGAGAGCCCGAAAAAGGATGGTGGAAACACTTCGGTTGGTCAGTCGTTCATGACGGGGTTTTTCATTTCTCTTTCCAATCCGCTCAGTATTTTATTTTGGCTTGGCATCTACGGCAGTATTTTGGCTAATACGATTGAAAAGTATGGGGCATCTCAAATGCTGATGTACAGCATGGCTATTTTTATCGGCATGCTGATCTGGGATTTCAGTATGGCGCTGCTTGCTAGTTCGTTTAGGCGCTATTTAAGTGAACGTGTCTTACATGGCTTATCCGTTCTTGCAGGCTTATCTTTACTTGGTTTCGGCGCCTATTTTGGGTATCAAGGGATCATGGCGTTGATTGGGTAGAAAAACAGACTGATACATTCAGTCTGTTTCAGCGTGTAGACAAACCCTCGCATTCGGTGTCAGTCCTGCGTGCCGGTGCTCACGAATGTCAAATTCGCTCCGCTCCGGTACTCGTCCTTCCTAGACTGCAAAGGTTTTCTATCACGCTGAAAAGAAGACAAAAGGCTAAAATGAAGATCATTTTAGCCCTTTGTCAACAATTTGAAACAGACTGATACATTCAGTCTGTTTTTTGTAAGGATTGACAGACATAACACATTCTTGAATAATGATGGGATATAAAATGGTTTCAAGGAGCTTTGCCATGCGTATTTTTCTTCCAGTATTTAACTATGTGTGCATGCTGATCTTATCAGTTATCACAGCTACAAAGTCTATCTGTTTAGCTTTTGCTCAGCCCTCATTTATTGGGTGCTTGATTCTGTCTTTTTGATGAAGAACAGATCATAGGAATGATACAAAAGCGCTCTATTAAAAGAAGCAGTTTGACGGCTGCATACACTTGTCTGTTCATGCATCATGGAGTGAAAGACACACATACATGCTCAATTTGAACGAGAACGTCCACCTCTTGAATGCGCAAGGAAAGTCGTTGAAGGACAGTCACCACAGCCTTTTTTTCTCATAGGCTATGGAGAAGACGCTAAAACGAGGTGGAAGAAATGGCCCAGTTGTATGCAAAAAGTTGCCTTGATCAAAATCTACGATCACTAGAAGAATGGAAGCAGGATGCTTTTACTCAATTTGGAGAGATGGTAGGAGATGAGGCAGATACATTCCCTTGTGTACCGGGAAGACAGGGGTTTTTTCTCGATCATTTACGCTATGGGTTTGTTGGTGATCCGAGGGAAGAGGAAGCGGTTGATGAATTAGCCCAGCTGCTGAGAGAATATCAAAGCTGTGCGAAAGAAACGGGTCAATATGCTTCATTTATTTGTTTTTTTGAAACACCGCAGGATTTAAAAGAAAGTTCGCTTGAAGAGTTTGAGCAGCAGTTTTGGTCACTGCTTCAACGACTGCACCAGAAAGATGAAGTGCCATGGCCTGAGGATATTCCACTAGATACTCATCATCATGAGTGGGAGTATTGCTTTCACGGGGAAGCGTATTTTATTTTGTGCTCCACACCGGCTCATAAGCTCAGAAAAAGCCGCCACTTCCCTTATGTCTTGATGGCATTTCAGCCTAGATGGGTGTTTGAGAAATTGAATGGATCGACCAAGTTTGGTCAAAAAATGAGCCAGCTCGTTCGCAAGCGGCTCAAAGCGTATGATGAGGTCAGCGTTCACCCATCATTAAAATGGTACGGTGATCCGACCAATCATGAATGGAAGCAATACTTTCTCCCAGATGAAGAGGCGGAGAAACCAGCCTCCGCCAAATGTCCTTTTACTGCATTAAAAAACATGATGAAATTATGATGCGGTCTGATCCTGCTGCTTCCACTTTTTTCTCATAAATAGCACCATGATGGCAATCACTGCAATGATCCCAAGGCTGATAAAAAAGCCAGGTCGTCCGCTTGCCTCTGTTAAAGTGCCTGAAATGGCGGCTCCAATCAAGAGAAGCGCAAGAATCATTTCGCACGTTTGGCGAGTGGATGGCTTTGATAGCTTTTTACTTGAGAACAGAATGAATACCCATGTGTACAGAAGGGTAAGGCCGGCTGCTGTTGTGAGATGCTCGTAGATGTGTTTGGACAAAAAGAGTGCAAGCAAAATCGAGACAATTAATCCAGCAGCAGTTAAAATAATCGAAGGCCATCCGACATGAGATGGGTCTTTTTGTTTAAAACAAGCAGGTGCATCTTGATGCTCCGACATCGTGCCAAGCAGCGTCGTGACTGCATAGAGTGAGGCAACCAATGTCGAAAAGCCGGCAATAATGAAAATGCCATTAAAGATATGAAGAAAGATTGATAAATGAAATGGATCTAATGATGTAATAAATGGACTGCTGTTCTCGTTAAAGGCTGTTACTGGGACAAGCAAGAGAGCAAGTCCGATCGAGACGATATAGATAACCGCTAGAATGATCAGCATGACGCGTCCAGCCTTTGCCGCATCTTTCGGATCTTTTAAATGAACCGCCATCAGACCCATGACTTCAATTCCCCCAAATGCATAAAACGCGTAAATCAATCCATTCCAAAGACCAAGTGCACCGAGCGGCATCCATTCGTGATCTTTGTTTGGCAGATGCAGGGTCGGTTTATGATCTGTCAGAATGCCGAATAACACAAGCACCGCAAGGATCATAAACAGAAAAATCGCCGCTGTCTTCAGTACCGCAAGGACATTTTCTGTCTTTTGAAAAGAAGAAAGCCCTATGATAATCACGAGCAGGGCAAGAGCGGAGTAAATCGCAGAAAACACCCAGAGCGGAATAGATGGAAACCAGTGGCGGGTAAAAAGAGAAATCGCTGTTAACTGACTTCCCGTAATCAACATTTCTGCAAACCAATACACCCAGCCATTGCTAAACCCTGCCCAGCGTCCATATGCTTTACGAGCATAGGAACAAAATGACCCTTTATCAGGGTTATCGGCTGTCATCGCAGCCAAATGCTTAAAGACGAGATAGGTTCCGACCGCAGCAAGCAAAAAAGAAATGCAGACGGAAAAACCGGACTTTGTAATGGCAATGCTGGAACCAAGGAAGAAACCAGTGCCAATTGTACAGCCGACTCCGATGAGAGAAAGCTGCCACCAAGATAAAGTTTGTTCTTCTTTCAATGCATGTGCAACACCTTTCGATTTCAATGACATTAGCTTGTGACCGCCGTCTTTTTTTATACATGATCAAGGGGACGTTTTGGGCATACTGACATGGAAAGGAGTGCATGTGATGAACGGAGAATATGTCATTTTACCAAAGGATGGACACGGCTTTCGCTTAGGAAAAGGCCAATGTATGCGGGTCGTTGATATTGAAGGTCAGCAAGTAGCAGATGTCATGGCCTATCATGAAAAGGATTTTTATGAAAAATTTGACCAAGGCGCGACAATGGACAGCCTATTTTCGTCAAAAGTGAAAAAAGGGGATAAGCTCTATTCTAATTTATATAAACCGATGTTTACGGTCATTGAAGACACAGTCGAATGCCATGATTTATACATGCCCGCCTGCCGGCAAGAAATGTATCAGCTTTTATACGGACGGACGCATTTAGAGGTCATGCATACATGCTACGATAATTTGCGGACTGCCTTTGAGCCATTTGGGATTCCTAAGGAGGATATGTACTATCCTTTTAATGCCTTTATGAATACAGTCATTGATGAAAAAGGAAAACTGTCTGTGGAGCTCCCAAAATCTCTTCCCGGTGATTACATTCGTCTGCGAGCCGAAATGGATCTCATTGTGGCCGTATCCGCATGTCCTTCTGATATTGGGAAGTGTAATGGCGCAAGCTGTACATCTATACGGGTAGAAATTGATTGAAAAAAGAAAAGGGCCAGTCCATATAGACATGGTCTTTTTCTTTTGTGAATGTTTGATCATTAATGAAAGAGGGGAACGTCTAACAAAATGTTCTTCCTGAAAACATGGTATAATGAAGACTCAAAAAACGTTGTCAAACCAATGAATTCAGAGTAAAACCTGTTCTCTTCATGTAGAGGATGCTTAGGAGGAAAAGTGTATGAGTTTGCAGAAAAAGATCAGCCAAGAGTTGCATGTGCAGCCCTCAATTGACCCAAAGCAGGAGATCGAAAAGCGGGTTGGATTTCTAAAGGAATACTTGAAAAAAACTGGCGCAAAAGGATTCGTCCTCGGCATTAGCGGCGGACAGGATTCAACGCTCGCTGGCCGTCTTGCACAGCTGGCTGCATCTGAGCTGCGTCAAGAAGGAAAAGAAGAGGCAGTCTTTATTGCGGTGCGCCTCCCGCACGGTGTGCAGCAGGATGAAGATGATGCACAGCTCGCTTTATCATTTATTCAGCCGGACAAGTCGTGGAAATATGATATTGCGCCTGCCGTGACGGCATTCAGTGAACAATATCAAAAGGACACAGGCGGTCCGTTGTCTGACTTTAATAAAGGAAATGTCAAAGCACGCATGAGAATGATCGCGCAGTATGCTGTCGGAGGAGAAGAGGGATTGCTTGTCATCGGTACAGATCATGCAGCTGAAGCAGTAACCGGCTTCTTCACGAAGTATGGTGATGGCGGTGCAGATGTTCTTCCGCTCACAGGTCTGACGAAACGCCAAGGCCGGATGCTGCTAGAAGCGCTGCAAGCACCTGAGCGTCTATACTTAAAGAAACCGACAGCGGATCTGCTTGATGACAAACCTCAGCAAACGGATGAAACAGAACTTGGCATTACGTACAATGAAATTGATGATTACTTAGAAGGTAAGCCAGTGTCAGATCAAGCAGCAGAAGCGATTGAAAAGCGTTATGTTCAATCAGAGCATAAACGCCAAGTACCAGCTTCCATGTTTGATGACTGGTGGAAATAAGAAAATGCAAGAGACCTCTCCTGTGATGGAGAGGTTTTTTATAGTAAAAATACTGTTTTGAAAATATAAAATTATTTATAATGGTCTCTTATTGAATATGTATTTAGGATGATAATCAGCAACTTTAACCAGCAGATATTGCTTAATCATTTAAGAAATAAAACAAACCTATATTATTTACTAGAAAAATGAAATTGATTGTATTGTTATTTGAATAATTAAAATTTTCTAAAAAGTAAGTTGACAATCTCCGTTATGTCATTTTATGATTGTTTACGTAAACGCTTACCGTAAACGTTTACTATAATCGAATGGGGAGGAATTTGTTGATGAAAAATAAAGAAAAATGGAGCGGTGTATTCCCGGCTGTCTTAATTCCTTTTAAAAATGACTATTCAATTGATGAACCTGCTTTTCGTAAGCTTGTCCGTTGGGTGGCGGAGCACAAAGGGATTAACGGTATCGTTGTCAATGGACATACTGGCGAGATTATGACTTTACTGCCACATGAACGAGCTGAGGCTGTGCGCATTGCAGCCGACGAATTAAAAGGGGAAGTACCTGTCATTTCTGGGGTTTCTGCTGAAGGGACAATTGAAGCGATCCAACATGCAAAAGCCGTTGAAGAAGCTGGCGGAGAAGGTATACTTCTCATGCCGCCACATTCATGGCTAAGATTCGGTATGCAGCCTGAGTCACCTGTCCAATTCTTTAAAGATGTTGCAGAAGCGATTGACATTTCAATCATCGTACATCAATATCCAACTTGGACAAAAACCTCATATACAACCAATCAATTACTAGAAATGTCGGAAATTGAGAATGTTGTCTCGTTTAAAATTGGTCAAAGAGACATGGCACAATACGAGGTCGATGTGCGGGCATTGAAAAAACATGCACCAGATGTATCGTTACTCACATGTCACGATGAATATTTATTGCCAACATTAATTCAAGGGATTGATGGAGCACTTGTAGGTTTCGGCTGTTTTGTGCCAGATTTGATCGCTGAACTTGTGAAATGTGTGGAAGAAAAAGATCTTGTAGCGGCCAATAAAGTTTACGATAGAATCTTCGAATTAAAGCATGCTGTGTATAAAATGGATGAACCTTCATCTACCTCTCATCTGCGAATGAAGGAAGCGATGTACCAGCGAGGTCTAATCAGTAGTTCGCTTGCTAGGAAGCCGGTCTTACCTTTAACTCATAAGGAGAAAGAAGAGATTCGCCAGGGCCTTCAAAGTGTTGGTTTGCTTAAGGAAAACGTCAGTAGATAACAGACCATTAATTTCATGATGAAGGTGAGTCAGGTTATAATAGAGGACAAAACAACAGACTCCCGGAGGTATGAAATGTGTCAGTAAGTATTAAAGATGTAGCATTGAAAGCTGGAGTGTCTATAGCATCTGTTTCCCGAGTATTAAGTGGTAAACCAGGAGTAGGTGCTCAAACGGCTGAAAGAATCAAACAAGTAATTGATGAATTAGGCTATCGTCCTAATTTAGGAGCTAGAGGGCTCGTCAAAAGGAAGACAGGGAATATAGCTGTAGTGGTTCCGCGTGGTTCATATATTTTGAATAATCCATTTTTTTCAACGATTCTAGATGGAATAGCGAAGGAATTAGATGAGACGGAATTCAATATGTTGATGTCGTTTACATCTATACAGCAGCAGCGATTACTTGAAACGCAGGCAGTAGATGGAGCCATTCTATTTTCACCAAGAAATGAAGAACTAAGCATGGATTGGTTAAAAAGTTTAGCCATTCCCATTATAGTTGTCGGAAGTTATCTAGAGGATTCTCCATTTCCATGTGTCAGGCCAGATGATGAAGAAGGTGTGTGTCAATCAATAACGGCCTTATTTGATAAAGGTCATCGAACCATTGGGCTGGTCAATGGTCCAATGAGTTCGATGCATAGTGTGAGGTATTACAAGGGATATGAGCGCACACTTAAAAGTTTAGGGTTAACAATGAACAAAGAACTTGTGTTTGAGTTAGATGAATTTGATGGGGGAAAAGTAGTAGAAGTGGTTTCTCAATTTCTCCAAGGAAACCAGCACATGACTGGAGTTGTTTGCTCTTCAGATTTTTTGGCGATGGGGGTCATGAAAGCGGCAAATAACGCAAATGTGTCAATACCTCATGATTTGTCTGTCGTTGGTGCCGATGATGTGCCCATTGCAAGTTTTCTAACCCCTTCTTTATCTTCAGTTCATGTTGATTTAGTTGGAATGGGAAGAAAAGCTGTTTCTTTACTAACACAGTTATTGGAAGGAGAACAGTTAGATGCGATGGAACATATCTTCCCTATGTACTATATAGACCGGGGCACCACGGGAACGCCAAAAAAGAAATGATAGATGCTGAAAACTCGTATGAACGCTTTAGAATGTCTCTTGGTTTAAAATGTAAGCGATTTCTTTAGCGCTCTTCGGCATGTACTTTTGCATCATTTCCTCTAATAAGGAGGAGATAACATGACGTTAGAATTCAGCGAAAATTCAAATTCTCATGATGGAGAAGTTGTTGATAGAGCTTCACAATTATTGACTAGGATGGAAAGTGTACCTTTTTCTAGATGGCATTTAAAACCTCGTATCATTATGGGATCTGCTACTTTTTTTGATGCTTTTGATGCTCTATCTTTAGCGTTTGTTCTCCCAGTTCTCATCGGAATGTGGAGTTTATCACCTGCTCAAATTGGTCTTCTTATTGGGTCTGGTTATATAGGACAAGCGATTGGTGCTATTTTCTTTGGATGGTTAGCAGAAAGGCGCGGCCGTGTATTTAGTGCAAAGTGGACAGTATTCCTCATGTCAATTATGAGTATCGCGTGTGTATTTTCAGGTAATTTTATGGCCCTTTTTATTTTTCGTTTTATACAAGGGATTGGGGTAGGGGGAGAAGTGCCGGTAGCGGCATCATATATCAATGAGTTGTCCAGGGCCCAAGGGAGAGGTAGATTCTTTATGCTTTATGAGATGATTTTCCCATTAGGATTAATGATCTCAGCTCAAATTGGCGCATTTGTTGTACCTAGCTTTGGGTGGAAGTGGATGTTTTTGATTGGGGGCATTGGAGGTTTAATCGTCTTTGTATTCTTTTTCATGTTGCGCGAATCTCCAAGGTGGCTTATTTCGAAAGGCAGGTTAGATGAAGCCGAAAGAATTATTGAAGAAATTGAAGCTAGTACTGACAAACGAATGCCTGTAGCAAAGCAAGTATCTAGCAGTACTGAAAAAGGCGACTGGAAAGAGCTTTTTTCAACTTTTTATCGTAAAAGAACATTGATCGTATGGGGACTATGGTTTTCTGCCTACTTTGTTTCGAATGGTTTAAATAACTGGTTACCGAGTCTTTATAATACTGTTTACAATTTGCCAGTTGGAGATTCATTAAGGGCAGCATCTCTAACAAATATTTTACAGACCATAGGGGTATTCGCTTGTGCATTTTTAATTGATAAAGTAGGACGAAAGCGCTGGGCAACCATTGCATTTATTGTAACAGGTGCTTTATTAACTGCTTTATGGATCAGCGGAGCTAATTCTCCAGAAAGTGTTATATATTTAGGGTCCGCTGCTTACGGAATGATGGGGACAATTACAGTTCTTCTCTATCTATATACACCTGAAATTTATCCAACACGTATGAGGGTGATTGGAACGGCATTTGCTACAGCGTGGCTTAGGCTGGCCTCAGCGATCGCTCCTATTATGATAGGCTTTATTTTAGAGGTAAGCGGTGTTTCAACTATTTTTATTCTTTTCGCAAGTGTGACTGTAGTGGGAGCAATTCTTGCTTTTAAAATGATCGAAACGCGCGAGAAAGTATTAGAGGATATTGCACCGTGAGTTACGCACGCAGTGAAGAACTTATTCCAAAGAGGGTAGGTTCTTTTTTCTATACAGATGATCTACGTACAATTTTTCAAATTGCCTATCTTTTCGCGCGCCATTTATCATATAATAGATACATTATGTAGCATTCCTTGTCGTAAGGAGGACGTGTCACGAATATGAAAAACAATAGAGAAATCCCTGTGAGACAGCGAAATATTGTCCTCATTGGCTTTATGGGTGTTGGGAAAACAACCATTGGGCAGCTGGTTGCCAAAAAGCTATATAGAGATTTTATTGATGTGGATCAGGAGATTGAGAAAAAGTATAACATGACGATTCCTGAGATCTTTCAGCAAAAAGGAGAAGCATTCTTCAGGCAGGCTGAAAAAGATTATATCGTCGATTTATGTGAACATACGCAGCTAAAGATCGTTTCTCTTGGAGGCGGTGCATTCAAACAGGAAGAAATCAAACGCGCCTGCTTGAGGCATTGTACGGTTCTTTTCCTTGATTTATCTTGGGAGAATTGGAAACAGCGGCTTGATATTTTGATTGAAAACCGCCCTGTTCTTCACAACCGGACGATTGACGAGATGAAAGAGCTGTTTGAAGAGCGCCGGGAAATATATGCCCTTCATAACTCAAGAGTCGAAACAGATCATCTAGAAGCTGAGGAAGTCGCCAATTATATTGTGGACACACTCAAGCTTGGCTGGGATTTATACTCGAAATAAAAAAGTCTACCAACGAGGGTAGACTTTTTCTATAAGTTCAATTCTTCATTCCTTGAATGAGTGCAGCTTTTAAACAGAAGGAAATAGGCTGCTGCTGTGCATCGAATTGAAGTTGAAACAGCTGCTTTGTATCAGGGTCTGCGAATTGAAGATGGGAAACGATCTCTTTTTGAACATTCTCTGGTGTGCGTCCACGCATCATCCAGTCCTGATAATCAATTTGCAGATCCCAGTAACGCTTCTCTTTTTGAGTCAGTTGGTTGGCAGCGAAGAGCTCTTTCCATTCTGATAACGAGCTTTCTCGCACATGAGAAGGATCTCTGAGTCTATTTAAGTGATTAATGAATGAATCCTGTGCAGTGTTTTCGGGTGCGTAATGATCGACGAGCAGGAATGTGCCGCCTTTTTTTAAGACACGGCTGATTTCAGACATGGCTGCCGGCAGGTTTGTAAAGTGGTGAGCGGCAAATCGGCACGTCACGATGTCAAATGATTTATCAGCGAAGGGCAGTGCTTCTGCGGCTGCCCGCTCAAAAGTAATATGTTTCAGTTGGCGTTCTTCCGCAAGTGCTGCTGCAACCTCGATCATTTTTTGCGTGACATCAATGCCGATTCCTTTAGAAATGATATCTGAAAAGGAAAAAACGGTATGTCCTGCCCCACAGCCGATATCAAGTAAATGCTCGTGACCCTTCGTATTGGCTATTGCTTTCATCCATTCCAGCTCTTCTCCGGCTGCAAATATAGGTGAATCTCGATAGTTCTCGGCATTTTGTGAGAATTGGTTTTCGGCTTTAGCATATGGATTCATTTCTTCTCCCCCTTTGTTGTCTCTTTATCGTAAAATTCATTTTGTTATTTGTCTAAGACATAAAAGATATGACATGAATAGTTAAAACCTATGAGGTGATGAAAGTGGATATACGAATGATGGAATATGTCATGGAAGTGTACCGGCAGAAAAGTTTTACAAAAGCAGCGGATCAACTTCACATTGCACAGCCTTCTTTAAGCCAACAAATGAAGAAGCTGGAAGAGGAATTAGACACACCCCTCTTTATTCGAAAGTATGGACAAGTCACGCCCACACCTCAAGGGAGTCGATTCATTAAAAGGGCTGAGAACATTTTGAAGGAAAGAGATGATTTGCTGCGTGAAATGGGAGAAGCAGCTTATGAGGTGGGGAAAGAGCTGAACATTGGAGCGCCAGCAGTCACAGGGGGCTATGTCTTGCCCGGTTTATTAAAAACCTTTTGTCAAACGTATCCTCATGTTCACGTTCAACTAATAGAAGAATCACCTCGTGAGCTAGAAAAACTTCTATTGGCTGGAAAGCTGGATTTGGCTATTTTATCTATGCCTGTCGAGCATGAATCATTGAAAACGAAACACATGCTGACAGAGCCGCTTCTTCTCGCAGTTCCGCAAACTGCCCAGCCCTGGTCAACAGATGAATTGAACGAAATCATCAATCAAGCAGATCAGAAAGGGTCTGTTCCGTTTCGCCTTCTGGAAGACGCCGCATTTATTATGCTGAAAGAGGGATATGGCTTTCGGCAAGTGGTCATGGAACTATGTCTTCATCATGGTTTTCAGCCGAAGATTACCTTTGAAACAAGTCATATTCAAACAGCGCAGGCATTGGTCAAAAATGGACTAGGTGTGACAGTTGTGCCGAAAATGGTGGCACAAGAGGAAAGGAACGAAGTCACTTATTTGAAAATTGATTCATGCCCAACCCGCACTCTTGTGTTTGCATATGTGGAAGAAAGGTATTTAACGAAAGCCGCTCAAGCCCTAATGGACCTTTACCAGAATCAAGCTTAAACAAACGTTTAATTAAATGCAAAAAGCAGGGGAGCACCCTGCTTTCTAATAGATATCCAGACGCTGATCCGTCATCACAGGAATTTGCTGTCTCACTTCATCCACTAGCTGAAGATCAATTTCCGCATAATAAATGTCTTCCTCATGGCTTGTTTCAAGCAGAATACGGCCAAGTGGATCAATCACCATGGAGTGGCCAGGGAATTCAGTGTCTCTGCTTGTGCCTGTTCTGTTAACAGCAATCATAAATGACTGGTTCTCAATCGCTCTTGCGATGAGCAGGCTGCGCCAATGATCCACTCTTGCTGACGGCCATTGCGCCGTATTGATGAGCACTTTCGCTCCTTTGTTTACAAGTGTTCTGGAAAGCTGCGGAAAGCGAAGGTCGTAGCAGATCATCGCACCGATCTTCACATCCTCATCATAGTCAAATAAACCAAGCTGATCACCAGCGGTTAAATAGTTGTGCTCATCCATTAAGCGGAATAAGTGAATTTTATCATAATCCACTAAGAGCTCACCTTGGCGGTTAAAGACATACATCGTGTTGGTGATGTTGTCATCTTCTGTGCGCTTGTTCAATACACTTCCTGCGATGAGAACCACTTGGTGTTTGCGGGCAAAGGAAGAGAAGAGCTGTTTTGTGCGTTCACCGTTTACATCTGCAAGCTCCTCGGCTTGTTCAAGATCGTAACCGGTATTCCACATTTCGGGTAAAATGATCAGATCAGGCTGCTGACGGATGGCTTCTTCTAAAAACGCTTCTGCTTTTTGAAAGTTCACATCAGGTTCCCCAATTTGAACGTCCATTTGGACAAGAGCGATTTTCATACAGGTTCCTCCTTTATTCGATGGTGTAAATGTGAAAATCCATGAATGTCTATCGATTTGTTTTGCCTGAGAACATCTAGTTTTCAAGCCAGTTTCTTTATCATAAAGGTTTCAATCTTTTTTGCCAATAGAAATGTCAGAAGGTTTTGTCTTTTGTAGTGAAAATGACTTTCTAAGTCAAGAAAACAGTGATATGATACTCATAACTAATAAAACAAAGGGGGATAGTATGGTATGCAATTGTTCGATTTACCACTAGAAGAGCTAAAAGTATATAAACCGAAGAAAACAGCACGACCTGATTTCTCAGACTTTTGGAAGGCGTCGCTCGAAGAACTGCGCCAAGTGGAGGCAGAGCCAGCACTTGAACCTTATGACTATCCAGTGAAAGGCGTCAAGGTGTACCGCCTGACGTATCAAAGCTTTGGTCATTCTCGAATTGAAGGCTGGTATGCGGTACCAGATCAAACAGGTCCGCATCCAGCGCTCGTTCGTTTTCATGGCTATAATGCCAGCTATGACGGCGGCATTCACGACATCGTCAACTGGGCACTGCATGGCTATGCGACATTTGGTATGCTCGTCCGCGGTCAAGGCGGCAGTGAAGATAAGACAGTGACACCAGGCGGGCAGGCTTTGGGATGGATGACAAAAGGCATTTTATCGAAAGAGACCTACTATTATCGAGGTGTTTATTTAGATGCGGTTCGTGCACTCGATGTTATTCAGTCCTTTCCGGAAGTGGATGAACACCGTATCGGCGTGGTGGGTGGAAGCCAGGGAGGTGCACTGGCGGTTGCAGCTGCGGCACTTTCAGACATTCCAAAGGTCGTCGTGGCAGATTATCCTTACTTATCAAATTTCGAGCGTGCAGTGGATGTGGCATTGGAGCAGCCTTATTTAGAAATCAATTCATACTTTCGAAGAAACAGTGATCCAGAAGCGGAAGAAAAGGTATTTGAGACATTGAGCTACTTTGATTTGATCAATTTAGCCGAATGGGTGAAACAGCCCACATTGATGGCCATCGGTCTGATCGACCAAATCACCCCGCCATCTACTGTGTTTGCGGTATACAACCATTTAGAAACAGATAAAGATTTAAAGGTGTATCGCTACTTTGGACACGAGTACATCCCGGCTTTTCAAACAGAGAAGCTTGCCTTCTTACAAAAGCATTTAAGGATCTAAAAGAACAGAGGCCGCTCTAGGAGGGCCTCTTTTTTAATAGCTCGTATTCTGTCTCGTTTTTTCATCAGGCACTAACGCAGTGATAATCAGGGCAAGGGCAGTGATGATATGAAGAATGAATCCGAGAATCGGAATCCAAGCAAGGCAGGATGTGACAATTCCGATGATGCTTCCAATCATTGGTCCCTGGTCTCGCTTCGATAAGACGAGTGTGATAATATGCAGAATAAGCATGACCATGAGCGGTGAATAGCCATTGCTGATAACGAATAGACCTCCGATCACAGGGATGGCAAGGCAGGCTTCAAAAATCCCGGTGATCCATTTCATAATGCGAGATATAGACATCAGATCCAACTCCTTTTTTATATGTCTTATTCGTATTTTCCCAAAACGTGAAGAAGTCATGCAGAATTCTATAGAAAGAGTTGATGGATGTTGAGAGAGAGAATCAAGGAAGAGCTGAAAATCATCGAAGAAACGTATGACGTAAAGATTTGCCTCGCCGTTGAATCAGGCAGCAGGGCATGGGGATTTCCCTCGACTGATAGTGATTATGATGTTCGTTTTTTATATGTTCCCCGGAAAGAATGGTATTGGGCGATGGAAGAGCATCGTGATGTCATTGAACGGCCGATTGATGACGTGCTTGATATCAGCGGCTGGGAGCTTAGAAAGGCACTTCGCTTATTCAATAAATCAAATCCATCCATCATGGAATGGCTATCTTCTGACATCATCTATGCTGAATCTTTCTCTTTAGCAAAGCAGCTAAGAGAATTAAAGGATCGAGCGTTTTATCCTGCAGCATTGATGTATCATTACCTCAATATGGCGAAGCGGAATGAAAGCCGGCATTTACGAGGGGAGCAGGTGCGAATCAAGAAGTATTTCTATGTGCTTCGTCCGCTATTTGCCTGTCAGTGGATTGAACGCTACCGGACGGTTCCGCCGATGGACTTTCATGAACTGCTCGAGGAGCTAGTGGAGGAAGGCCCGCTTTTAACAGAAATTCACGAGCTGCTCAAACGTAAAATGGACGGAGAGGAAATGGATGTAGAGAACCGTCTCGTCTATGTCCATCCATTCATCGACAAAGAGCTGGCGCGTTTTGATGAATTGGTGAAAAGCTACAATCAGCCGAAAGACAATCTCACGCAAGAATTAAATGAGCTGCTGCAGTCTACCCTTGATGAGGTGTGGGCGTAGGAGGGAAGAGCCAGCCGGATAGCGGCAGGCTCTTTTTTATCTCTTATTGTGATAAAACCACAAAAAAAGTCAGAATTTTTGTCATCTTCAAATATTGTAGCGGACAGCTTATGAGCCTTACAATAAAGACATAGCTTACAAAGAGTGGGAGGTGCCCTTTATGGAGTCGGTCACAAGAAATTTCTTCTTGTTTTTGTCAAAGAGCAGTCTCTTGAACCATATTGCTCGTAATTGGGGAAGTGCTGTTGCATCTAAGAAAATCATCGGTGGGAAAGATTTTGAGAGCGCTATCTCTGTCATTAAACGATTAAATGATCAAGGAATGGCTGTAACAGTCGATCACCTTGGTGAGTTTGTCACAAAGGCAGAGATTGCAAATGAGCGGACGAATGAGTGTATTCAAACCATTCAGCGGATTGCTGAGGCGGGACTCAATTCCCACGTGTCACTCAAAATGACATCACTTGGCCTGGATATTGACGATGACCTTGTGTATCGCAATATGAAAAGCATTTTAGATACGGCAGAGAAACACCGTATCATGGTGACAATCGATATGGAGGATGAACAGCGCTGTCAAAAAACGCTGGACATTTTTAAAGAGATGAAATCTCAATATGAGTATGTCAGTACGGTCCTGCAGGCGTATTTGTACAGAACAGAAAAGGATCTTGATGACCTAAATGAGCTTCAGCCATTTTTAAGACTTGTAAAGGGTGCCTATAAGGAATCCGCCGAAGTGGCGTATCCAAACAAAAAAGACGTCGATCAGAATTATCAAAAGCTGATCGAAAAGCAATTACTCACAGGGAACTATACAGCCATTGCGACACATGACGATCAAATGATCGAGTTTACGAAAAATATTGTGAAAAAACACAATATACCGACAAGTCAGTTCGAATTTCAAATGCTGTATGGCATGAGGTCAGAAACGCAGCAGGCACTTGTGAAGGAAGGCTATCAAATGAGGGTCTATACCCCGTATGGACGAGAGTGGTATGGCTACTACATGAGACGTCTTGCAGAACGGCCGGCAAACATTGCCTTTGCTTTAAAAGGGATGACGAGAAAATAATTTGAAACGGGAGCGTGACAAAGATGACAACACCTTACAAACATGAACCATTCACGGATTTTAGCCAGGAAGAAAACCGCAAAGCGTTTGAACAAGCATTAGCAAAGGTAACAGAATCACTTGGTCAAACCTATCCACTCGTGATTAATGGAGAAAGAATCGAAACGAAAGACCAGATTATCTCGATCAATCCAGCGAAAAAGGATGAAGTCGTTGGAACCGTATCAAAGGCCGGAAAAGAAGAGGCAGAACAAGCGGTTCAGGCTGCGGCGAAAGCATTTGAAACTTGGCGCTATACGTCTCCAGAAGAAAGAGCCAGCGTCATCTTCCGTGCTGCGGCAAGCATTCGCCGTAAAAAGCATGAGTATTCAGCCCTTCTTGTCAAAGAAGCAGGTAAGCCTTGGAATGAAGCGGACGCAGATACAGCAGAAGCGATCGACTTCCTTGAATATTATGCTCGTCAAATGCTGGAGCTGGCGAAAGGCAAACCAGTGAACAGCCGCGAAGGAGAACACAATCAATACGTATACACACCAACTGGCGTGACACTCGTCATTCCGCCGTGGAACTTCTTGTTTGCCATTATGGCAGGAACTACAGTAGCACCAATCGTCACTGGGAATACAGTTGTCTTAAAACCAGCGAGTGCAACTCCTGTGATTGCGGCACGTTTTGTGGAAGAGCTTGAGCAAGCAGGTCTTCCAAAGGGTGTGGTGAACTTTGTACCAGGAAGCGGAGCAGAGGTCGGAGATTACTTAGTAGATCATCCGAAAACAAGCCTGATTACATTCACTGGCTCAAGAGAAGTAGGGACACGTATCTTTGAACGCGCGGCAAAAGTACAGCCAGGTCAGCAGCATTTAAAGCGCGTCATTGCTGAAATGGGCGGTAAAGATACAGTGGTTGTAGATGAGGATGCAGACGTCGAATTAGCGGCTAATGCCATTTTCACATCAGCCTTCGGTTTTTCAGGTCAGAAATGTTCGGCTGGATCTCGGGCTGTCGTCCACGAGAAGCTGTATGACCAAGTGGTCCAGCGAGTGAAGGAAATCACAGAAACAAAAACAACAGCGAATCCTCTTTCTGCGGATGTCTACATGGGACCTGTCATTGATCAAGCGTCCTTTGACAAGATCACGGATTATATCGAGGTGGGCAAGGAGGAAGGCCGCTTAGTGACTGGTGGAACGAGTGATGATTCGGAAGGATACTTCATTCACCCAACTATTTTTGCAGATCTTGAGCCAACATCTCGCTTGATGCAAGAAGAAATCTTCGGACCAGTCTTGGCCTTCTCGAAAGTGTCTAGCTTTGATGAGGCACTTGAAGTAGCCAACAACACGGAATATGGTTTGACAGGTGCTGTCATTACCAATAATCGTGATCACATCAACCGTGCGAAGCAGGAGTTCCATGTAGGGAATCTCTACTTTAACCGTAACTGCACAGGAGCCATCGTGGGATACCACCCATTTGGCGGATTCAAAATGTCAGGAACCGATTCAAAAGCAGGCGGTCCAGATTACCTAGCTCTACACATGCAGGCGAAAACGATTAGTGAAATGTTTTAAGATGGAAAAGCATGAACCTGTGCACACGGGTTCATGCTTTTTTTGCTTGTCTACGACTTGTTTCTATACAAATCTGACTGGAAAGAAGTATGATAAATGTATCACTTAATCAGGGAGCAATCAGGATGGAAGAGATATTAGAAAAGCTTCATACATTTTTTGATGTCGATAAGTTAATTGCATTTATTAGCGGGTATTTAAAAAAACCAGTCATTTTAGAAAGCACAGAGTGCCAGCTCCTTGCTTATAATTCTTACAGCATTCAGCAGTTTGACCCAGTCAACCAGCAAACGATTTTCTCAAAGGAATGTCCGGGGTCTGTAGTCGATTGGTTAAAGAAAACAGGGGTAATCGAGCGGCTTCACACGGATTCAAAGCCTTTTTATGTGAGCGGTCATGACGAGCTCGGATTTAATCGGCGGGTGGCTGTGAGCGCCAAGCATAAACAAGAAGTTGTGGGCTTTATTTGGGTGCAGGACATTGAGGATTCCCTCTCTCAGGAGGAGCTGCAATTTTTGCACGAAGCTTCCTTTCAAGTGGGAAAAGTGATTTATAAGAATAAGAAACAGCTGGAGAAAAAGGAAGGCAAGATTGAAGAATTTTTCAAAAAGGTCATGGATGATCATTTTTATACAGAAGAAGAACTGAAGTGGGAGGCTGAGAATTTAAGCATCCCGCTGCCGGCAGTATTTACTGTCATGGTCGTACATGCTGCCGATAACAAAAGTGAGACGGCAGAAGACGTGAAGGATGTCATTCGAACGTATTTGCAGCTAGAAGATAAGGTGAATCACGTATACTCCGTTCAAGCCGACATTGTCGTGATATTGGGCAGCTTGTCAGACCGGCACTCACCGAAAGCGACTGCGGCTGACGTCATCGCTCATCTGCAATCGAAAACGCATGCCCATCCTTCGCCGCTGTATATCGGGATGGGAAGAGAGTATCGAGATGTCATGAAAATGAGTACAAGTCGATTTGAAGCGATAGAGGTCGTGAAGGCTGTGAAAATTGTTGGGGGGCAAGAGCTGATTCCATATGATTACGAGAATCTGGGGGTTTTCCGGTTCTTAGACTCGATTTACAGCCATCAAAAAAAGAAAAATGATTTCAATCCAGATTTGTTACGTTTGAAGGAAAAAGACCGTGACAGCCAAACTTCTTTTTTAAAAACGCTTGAAGTCTACTTATTGAATAACTGCAAGCTAAAGCCTGCTGCAGAGCAGTTGTTTATTCATCAAAATACATTAAACTATCGAATGAAACAAATCTTTGATATGACCTCAATTGATTTAAGTCACTTCAGTCAGCGATGTGAGTTATTTATTGAATTGATGCTGATGAAAAAGGATCAATAGTCATCGAATCCGCAGGTGCCCGGGATCACCTGCGGGTTTTCATGTGAAAATGGCATACAACTGCTGCGTTTCGTTGTATGATAGGTAAGGATTTTATGAAAGGGGGGCCACCTTTGGGAGCAGTCACCTTGGCCATTTTGATTTTTATCCTGACCCTCGTCCTTGTCATTTGGCAGCCAGGACGTTTAACCATTGGATGGTCAGCATGTGGAGGCGCCATTCTTGCCCTTGTCTTTGGTGTCGTTCATCTGGGCGATGTGTGGGAAGTGACGCATATAGTATGGAACGCGACATTTGCGTTTATTGGCATCATTATTATTTCGTTAATTTTAGATGAAATTGGGTTTTTCGAATGGGCTGCACTGCATATGGCAAAAGCCGCAAGAGGGAACGGTGTCCGCATGTTTATTTATTTAACATTGCTCGGCGCTGTCGTGGCTGCTTTTTTTGCGAACGATGGAGCGGCACTGATTCTGACCCCGATCGTCTTGTCTGTGGTGAGAGCGTTAAAGCTGGATGAGCAGATGATCCTGCCTTTTGTGATGGCGAGCGGCTTTATTGCAGATACAACCTCCTTGCCATTTGTCATTAGTAACTTGGTCAATATCGTATCAGCCGACTATTTTCATATTGGATTTCTAGAATATACAGCAAACATGTTCGTGCCAAACCTTGTATCGCTTGGAGCGAGCATGCTAGTGCTTTATGTGTTTTACCGGAAGCTCATCCCAAAAACATACGATCTGTCACAAGCGAAAGAGCCGGCATCAGCTATTCGAGATATCCGCATGTTCCGGTTGTCTTGGTATGTGCTCGGCTGTCTGCTTGTCGGTTATTTTGCAGGGGAACTCATTGGGGTTCCGGTCTCCATCATTGTGGGCGGTATTGCCCTTGTCTTCTTGTGGCTGGCGAGAAGAAGTCCGCAAGTGGCGACAAAACGCGTCATAAAAGAAGCACCGTGGTCCATAGTCTTTTTCTCAATTGGCATGTATGTCGTCGTATATGGACTGAAGAATGTCGGTCTCACAGAAATATTGGCGGCATGGATCGAACAAGGCGCATCGCATGGCTTGCTTGCGGGAACGATGTTTATGGGCGTGCTTGCCGCAGTGCTGTCCTCTGTCATGAACAATCTGCCCACTGTGTTAATCGATGCGATTGCGATCGGTCATACAGATACAGCAGGCGTCATGAGAGACGGACTGATTTATGCCAATGTCATCGGCTCCAACCTTGGTCCGAAAATGACGCCAATCGGCTCATTGGCGACATTGCTGTGGCTTCATGTTCTCAAGAAAAAGGGCGTCCATATTTCTTGGGGTGCATACATGAAAGCCGGAATCATCCTGACCATCCCAACCTTGATCCTTACTTTACTAGGGTTATATGTGTGGTTATGGCTGATACATTAAAGCTAAATACAAAAGAGAGCAGATCCATGAGATCTGCTCTCCTTTATTACAGATATTTCGCATAGCGCTTTTCTAAAAAGTCTTGAAGCAATGAGACTACGCTGCAAATGCCCCAGTAAATGAGTGCGACCAAAATATACATGGTCATATAATCGAATTCGCGTCCGCCTACAATTTTTGCTTGCTGGAAGAGCTCGGGTACAGTAATCATCGCAGCCAGTGAGGAGGCTTTGATTAAATCGAGCATGACATTGGTCAATGGCGGAAGTGCGATGCGGACAGATTGAGGTAAAATGACACCGCGCATCGTTTGCCAATAGCTGAGACCTAGTGACTTGGCAGCTTCCACCTGTCCACTCGGAACAGAGGAGAGAGCCGCCCGGTTGATTTCTGCAATATAGGCAGCGCTATTGAAGCTGAACCCAATAATGGCAGCAGTGACCGCTGTAAATTCAATCCCGATATAAGGGAATCCAAAATAAAGAATAAATAAAATCACCAGAATGGGCACGCCTCGCATGAATGAGATATACAGCCGTGCAGGCAGCCGAAGCATCCACGTGTTCGCCATTCTGGCAAGCGCAATAAAAAAGCCAAGAATTGTACCAAAAAACATGCTCACAAAGGAAATGAGCAGCGTCAGCCAGATGCCTTTCATGACAAATGGAAATGACGCCTTTGCCAGTGCAGGATTAAATATATATTCTAAATGAATATCTCCCACGATTGCGGCTCCTTATTTAGAAATGTCGACATCTTCGACATCAGCATCTATTTTCTTTGAGACGTCTGCATGATGAAAGAATTTTTCGGAAATCTTTTTCATGGTTCCGTCTTTTTTCATGTCTTTTAAGACACGATTTAATTCTTTTTGAAGCTCTGTGTTGTCTTTCTTCATCACAAAACCTTGTTCGTTTGGCATGTATTTTAAGTCAGGGTGAATCGTAATATTTAATTTCGGGAATGCAGCAAGAGCTAGTGTCTGCAAGTAATAATCATTTAGAATGACATCTGTACGACCATTAGCGACATCCTTTAAGTATTGCTCGTTTGTCGCATTATCATAAATGACTTCCTTCGCACCGTACTTGCGAGCGACATCCATGTAAATCGTTGTGGCAGCACCAGCTGCTTTCTTTCCTTTTAAATCTTTTAACGTTTTAATGCCAGACAAATCATCTTTTCGTACGATCGCCGTGCCATAGGAATATTTATAAGGAGTTGAAAAGGCAAACTTATCTTTTCTGTCATCTGTGATGTCAATGTCGTTTGCAGCGGCATCCACTTGACCAGAATTAATGGCGCTCAGCATGCCATCATAGCCCATTTCTTTAAATTCTACTTTCACATCAAGGCGTTTAAACGCTTCTTTGACCACTTCCACTTCATAACCAGTCAATTGATCCTTGCCATTAGATGTATCATGATATGACGTTGGATAAAGGGTGCCTGAAGTAGCAACCACGATTTTCCCTTTCTTTTGAATCTCATCCCACTTTGAATCTCCAGACTGAGAAGAGCTTGATTGACTGCAAGCAGACATGACAAGTATGAAAGCAGACACAACAAGCATCACCCATATCGATTTTCTATGATAAAAACGACTCATTTAAGAATCCTCCTCTATTTTTTATACAAAACAAAACATAGCACGCTTTTTCTGTTAGGACAACGTTTTCAGAAGAAAAGTGAAAAAGTAAGAATATTATGTGCAATTTGCGTGGTGAAATAATGTATAAAAAAGGAAGGTGCGTACAAAATAATTGCGAATAAAGGAGGGAATAACAATGATGAAAAAAGTAAGTGGCTTAATCATATTATCGATGATGCTGTTGCCTGGTTTTTATATGGAAACAGCTCATGGTGAAACACCCCAAATGGAAAAGCGTCCAGTAACGCATCAAGTAAAATTAACGACAGAACAACAAAAACAAATTGAAATGCTTGAGCAGCAAATTCTTTCTAAACGAAAAGAAGTGATTGAGAAATACGTTCAATATGGTGTGTTAACAAAGGAACAAGGTACACATATTACCAAACGAATGGATGAGCATTACAATCATTTGAAAAATAACGGATTCGTTCCATTGCTGAAAAAACCACAGCACCATCGACCATAATGATGAAACCGGCAGCGAGGTGCCGGTTTTTTATTATTTATGAATCTTTTCAGAAGGTGAGGCTTTCACCATCTTTAGGGACAAAAATGGATTGATCTGCATGATGCTCCTGAATGTAAGCTTTTAAAGAAGCTCTTGTTAGCAAGCAATGGTTCACTGCCTCAAGGTGACAAGCGACAATTTGTGCTTTTGGCTGAGAACGGTGAACGTCTAAAATATCTTCCTTCGTCATGGTAATCGGATCGCCTTCTAAAAATTGAGCAGCTCCGCTATTAACCACAATGACATCTGGCTTGCATGTATTGACAACCTCCTTCGGCTCATCACACCAAATGGTATCACCTGCAATGTAAAGGGTAGGTTCATCAGGGTGAGAGAAAACAAAACCGCTGACCTGTCCCATCCGCTTCGCAGTTTCTCCTGTCCCATGCTGTCCACCTGTCCGCTTAATATGAACACCGCAAATGTCTATTTCATCTTCAATGCATGTGACATGCTGGAAACCGGCTTCTTCAACTTCTTTTTTGTCATTCTCCGATTGCGTATAAATGGGCTGGTCTTGAGCTAATTTTTGTTTTGCCTCGTCATCAAAGTGATCCACGTGCAAATGAGTGAGTAAGACAGCATCTGGGTGTAACATGTTGTCTAAGTCAATGTTTACAGGCAGATCAACAATAGGATTGTTCAAATGTTGATTGGCTGTATGAGGAAACGGTGGATATGTTCCTTTTGCTGCTAAAAAGGGATCAATGAAGAAAGTTGCCTGACCATATTGAAGGTATAAAGTAGCATTCCGAATGAGCGTGATTTTCATGAAAAGGCCTCCTTTTTTTCTGATTAAGTTTACAGTATATTAAAAGAGTTCCATATGACAGAGGGTAATGAAAGTCTTTCAGCAGAAGGACTTGATTTTTGAAAGAGGTGAGCCAATGTTAGACCAAACCGATATGGATATATTAAAAGAGCTCTCTAAAAACAGCCGATTGACCATGAAAGCACTAGGTGAAAAAGTTCATTTAACCGGTCAAGCTGTTGCAAATCGTGTGTTAAAGCTTGAAGAAGAGGGTGTGATTGAAGCATATACCATTTCGATTGACTGGCGGACTCAAAAGACCATCCAAACATTTATGCAGCTCTATACCCGCAGTCATCATCACGAACCACTTCTGTCGTTTCTCGACCAACAGGAAGAGATCAAGAACTTGTTTAAAATAAGTGGTGAGGGCTGTTATATGGCTGAAGGCCATTTTTCCAGTCATGATGAACTGGATCTGTTTTTAACGGAGCTGACAAATTACGCAAATTATAAACTGTCTATTGCGGTTAAACGTCTCATTCATCAGTAATAGAAGAGACGCAGGAGGAAAAGGAACGATGAAAAAATTAATCAAAAATCAAGCTGAACCGATGACAAAGGAAAGAATCAAAGCAGACTTGGTTCAACTTGGTGTGAAAAAAGGCATGATTTTATGTGTTCACTCATCTTTATCATCTATCGGCTGGGTAAACGGAGGCGCTGTTGCTCTCATACAAGCATTGATGGAAACCTTATCAGAAGAGGGGACACTGATCATGCCGGCACAAACGTTAGAGCTTTCTGATCCCGCTGATTGGATCAATCCGCCTGTTCCTTTTTCGTGGTGGAAATCGATCAAAGAGACGATGCCTGCATTTGATCCAGCATACACGACGCCAACAGCAATGGGAAAGGTAGCGGAAACGTTTTGGAAATATCCAGGCGTGGCGAGAAGCAATCATCCTCATTTTTCATTCACAGCCTGGGGCAAAAGGAAACATGAGCTTCTGAAACACCACGCACTTTCTTTTGGATTAGGAGAACATTCGCCTCTAGCCCGCATGTATGATCTTCAGGCTCAGGTGCTGCTGATTGGTACGTCATTTGAGAGCCTGACAGCTTTCCATCTTGCTGAATATCGCATCCCTCAGCAAGACCTCATGACAAGAGGAGCTCCCATCTTAGAAAATGGTTGGAGGGTATGGAAAGAGTACCAAGATATTATCACAAGAGAAGAACTATTTGAGCAGATCGGTCGTGATTTTCTGCAATCAGGAGGCACTCATGATCACGGTCAAATCGGACTTGCCAGTTCATATTTATTGCCGGTGAGAGAATCAGTAGACTTTGCGGAAAAGTGGCTTGATTTGTACGATCAGTCGTGATCTACACAGTTTGGAAATTTATATGATAAAGGTCTTGATCAGGCTGCTGTGAGGTATAGCAGGTGAGCTGATAGTCTCCCTTTGGAATAGGGAAAGACAGCACCTGAGCCATGACGCTTGTGATATAAACTTGATCGCTTGCATGCGTAAAAGGCACTGTAACTGTTCTGTCAGCCGAGGCTGGGGGCATATCGCTATTTAAAGTTACAGTAATAGATGCTTTTCCGTTGTTGACCCCTTCAAAGGACACACCCTGATCTCCCATGGCGAATCCTTGAAGAATGTCATCATCTGACCAATCAATCACAGGTGGTGTTTTGCTTCCGGTGTATACGGTGATTTGGTGATAAGAGATAGATAGGGAATAGGCTTGGTTTAACTTATTCATTTAAAAAACTCCTTTATACATAGATTTTCGTTGGAATGTGAATGATTGAAAGAATGATTCTTGAAGAGAATGTTAGGCAGCAAGACGATTGTCGCCGTCTTGCGCTTCTATTTGAGGAATCTAGATGTGAAATTGCGAAACCATTGCTTTTAAATCTCCTGCTAAATGGGCAAGAGCTTCTGATGATGCTGTTACTTCTTCCATTGCGGCAAATTGTTCTTCTGTTAAACCGGCTACTTGCTGTGAATGTTCACTCGTTAGTTTAACGCCTTCTGTGATAGTGGCAAAGGATTGTTTCGCATCGTTTGTATAAGCTGCGATTTTTTGTGATGCACTAGATAAATGCTTGATGCCATCTGCCATTTCTCTCATTGACTGTTGAATATCAATAAATGATTCTTCTGTATGAGAAATAAGTACAGTCCCTTGAGCCGCTTCCTCTTTTACTCGTTTGATGGCATTCGTCGAATGAGTCATCTCTTTTTGGATTTCAGAAATGAGATGGGAAATCATATTTGATGATGCTTGAGATTCTTCAGCGAGCTTTCTCACTTCGTCTGCGACAACCGCAAAACCTTTTCCATGCTCGCCTGCTCGTGCTGCTTCAATTGCTGCGTTAAGAGCAAGCAGGTTTGTCTGATTAGCGATGTCTGTAATAACATTGGAAATATGATCAATTTCAGCTGAACGTGTTTCTAATGCTTTGAATGGCTGTCCCATTTTCCTCTATTGAATTTGCAATAGATTTCATTTGTGAGTTTACTTCCCCAATATTCTGTACACCTTTTAGGGCCATTTCTTGTGCAATTGACTTCTTGAAGCCATTTGTTCCGCATTTTCCGTGATGTTTGCCAGCTCGTTAGATACTTGAATCATCGTGTGCTCACTTGTTGTCATTTGAGCAGATTGTTCTTCTGATGATTGAGCTACTTCTTGAATACTGTGGGTGATTTTTTCTGATGCTGCACTTGTTTCTTCTGCGCTAGCTGAAAGCTGCTCAGATGAGGTGGCCACTAATTCAGATGTGTTCATGACATTAAGAATGGTTTGATTTAATTTTTCCCGCATCTTATTGAAATGACCAGCCAGGTCAGACAGTTCATCGCCTGCCGTATTCGACACATTGATGGTTAAATTTCCTTCGCCGGCACTTTTAATGGCAGAAGCTATGCACTTGAGGCGTGACTGAAACCGCTTTGTGAAAATAGAAATAATGATAACTGCAACAATTAAACTTAACAACAGAACAATGACAAATTTATTATAGAATGACTGAAGCATTTGTGAAATCATGCTTTGATTGGCGCCCGTATAAAAAATACCAATCGTTTTGCCTGCTTCATTTTTGATCGGCATATAAGCCGTTTGATAGTCTTTCCCGGCAACATTTGCTGTGCCGTAATAGTTTTCTCCTTTATCTAATACAGTGGCCTTCACTTCAGGTGAGACTTCTGTACCGACAGCTCGTTTTCCGTTTAACATGACATTCGTCGCGACACGGGTATTCCCTTGGAAAATTGTGATGGTATCATCGGTATATTCAGCTAATTGGTCAACCAATGTATCATGATCATTGATTGGGGTATCCCCTTTATAAAGCTTGCCATCTTTTATCAGCCACGAGCCTGCCACTTTTTCATCTAGGTAGGCATAGCCTAGCTTTAATCACTTTTTGCTTTTTCAGTGGCCATGTGCTTGATGTTTTCTGTCATTTCACGATTCACCACATAACCAACAACTGCTGAAAAGATGATGAGGACACTTAAAAAGATCAGCAAAATTTTGGCACCAAGCCTCAGTTTTCCCTTTTTTTTCATGCTTTTTGACTCCTTTAGGTATAAGGTAGGATAATCCTCCTTAAGGATTATCAGCATGAAAAAAATGTTTGAAATACCTGTATGCAGTTACGAGAAAATTTTTTTAGATAGAAAAGGGAAATGGCGTTAATCGATGATAAATTGTATTCTTGTGCCGTCAGGATCATCCGATAATTGATGACCGACCCATGAGCCTGCTCCCCTATTATCTGAAGGACTGATATATTTGACAGAAGCTCCTGTTCCTCCTTCCTTACACATCGCCATCGGCCATTCGTCCCGATCATACCCGCGCTTTGTTGGGATGCCATGAAGTGATTGGTCTCTCTGTTCATCGCTATGTTTACGGTCAATCGTACATACGGATGAATGGCCTTCATCAATTGCCTCTTCTATGTGCTTCGCGGTTTCTGGGTAACGATCTGATGGGAAGTGAATGGTTTTGTCATAAGATGAATTCGTCGTCTCTTGTTTACTTTGCTCCAGCTGAATATAGCCTGTTGCTACACCAACGACGATTAGTAAAAGCAAGAGAATGATTTTAAGAAGTTTCATAGATGCTAGCTCTCTTTCTTGTTTGCGTATTTTGTAAACAGAAGTATAGCAGAATTACTTACCAATTTCTCCTGGTTTTGAAAAAACGCCTTTTAAAGTTCGAAAAACGGTTTTTATCCGTTTTCTTGCTTTTCATATTTGTAAAAATTCATAAAAATTTTAATTTTGCTGGTCAAAAAAAGATTATGCTTTATCAAAATGGCTTTATCACTGCTTTTTGGGCTAATTTCAAGAATTTAACACACAGAAATTTTAAAAAATAAAATTGACTAGACCGATATGCTTTAATAATATGGAGTCAAATATCAAAAAATGTCGTAATTTATCAAAATATGATTCTATTTACATTGCAGGAGGGGAGTACAAATGGCGGATGTCTCTTATCGGCTTGGTATAGACATAGGAGGAACATTTACTGATTTATCGCTGATGAATGAAGCAACAGGGGCGCTGACTGAACTCAAAACACCCACAGTGACTGACGACCCAGCCCAGGGAATTATCAATGGGCTAAAACTTCTAAAAGACAGAGGTGTTGATTTATCTAAAATCCAATATCTCGTACATGGAATGACAATCGGTCTTAATACATTATTGCAGCGGAAAGGAGCAGATTTAGCCCTTTTTGTGACGGAAGGCTTTCAAGACATATTATCACTACAACGATTACGATTACCCATTCCTTATGACTTCAATTCTCGTTTGCCGGAACCATTGATACCACGAAAGCATGTATACCCAATCTCTGAAAGGTTGATACACGATGGTACGATCAAAAAACCTCTCCATCTGCAGCAATTAGATCATGCTGTCCAGCAGGTCATGTCTAAAAGGCTAGCAGGTATTGTCATTTCTTTTTTACATAGTTATCAAAATCCAGTTCATGAATTACAGGCAAAAGCCTATATCAAACACCATTATCCGCAATTAGAAGTCCTTACTTCATCTGAATTATGGCCTCAAATGAGAGAATACGAGCGTACTGTGATGTCTGTTGTCAATTTGTACATTCAACCAAAGGTAAAACAGTATTTACAAACATTGAAAAGCCGTTTGAAAGAAGAAGGTGTACCAATTTCTCCATACATTACACAATCAAATGGTGGTTTAATGGATGCAGAAAGTGCAGCAACTTCACCTGTTAAAACACTTTTTTCTGGTCCGGCAGCTGGTGTCATTGGTGCGGCAAGAATCGCAGCCTCTGCAAACGAATCCAACCTGATCACTTTTGATGTAGGGGGGACGAGTGCAGATATCTCCATTATTCAAAAGGGGCAGCCTACAATGGCTCAGTCTAATCAGCTTTCAGGTTTTCCTATCATTCTTCCATCTGTTGCGATGTATTCAATAGGGGCAGGCGGAGGTTCTGTCGCGTGGATTGATCAGGGCGGGCTTCTCAAAGCAGGACCAGAATCAGTTGGCTCACAGCCGGGACCAGCTTCGTATGGTAAGGGAAAGAAAGCTGCCTTAACTGATGCGTTCCTCATATGCGGTTATCTCAATCAAGAGCGTTTTGCTGGAGGACATTTACACCTACAGCTATCCGCGGCGGAAAAGGCCTTTCAGCCAATTGCTGACCAGCTCAACAAAACGGTAGAAGAAGCGGCTGACCAGCTGATCCAAGTAGCTGTCGCCAATATGTACACAGAATTAAGCAATGTCATGGAGCAGCAAGGGTTTGACCCAAGAGATTTTAGTTTACTAGCGTTTGGCGGAGCAGGACCGGTTGTGGCGAATTTCCTTGCTCGAGAAATCCATGCGAAAAACGTGGTCGTTCCTCCAAGTCCAGGAACATTATGTGCATTAGGTGCTCTGACCGCTGATTTTATTCATGATGCGGTGCTGTCGAAGAAAATATGCTTACAAGACTACTCGATAGATCAACTAAAACAAGATTTTGAGATGCTTTCGCGAAAAGCGGCTGATTGGTTCAGTCGGCAGAACATTCAGCATATTAAACAGACATCCATTCTATTATTGGCAGATGCACGTTATCAAGGACAAGCCTTTGAGATTGAATTACCATTATCAGCTGAATGGCTGAAGCAAGAACAAGATATCCACCAACTCATTGAAGCCTTTCACAAACTGCATCAGCGTCAATATGGTCATAGAGATGATCAGGCGAACATCGAGTTTACTCATTTACGAGTTCGAGTCATAGGCGAGACGCCGCCGCTGCCTTTCACACCTGTTCATGAAAGCAGCGGACAATCTTTGAAGCCATATGAATACAGGCGAATCTTTATAGAAGAAAAAGAACATGAAGCAGCTATTTATTACAGAGATACTTTGTCAGTAGGTTCTGTCATCAATGGACCTGCCATTATTGAGCAGGATGATACGACAACATTGATTCTGCCAAATTGGACAGGCAGCATTGATCAATCAGGGAACTTGGTGATTTCAAGGGAGGCGGCTTTACATGAGAACTGATCCAGCAAAGCTTGAGATGATGCGCAGTTATTTTAATGCAATTGCGTCTGGCATGGGACATGTCATTGAGCGGACGTCTTTTACGACTTTCGTCAAAGAATCAGCTGACTTTGCGACAGCGTTAGCCACGCCTTCTGGAGATTTCTTTGTTTATCCGAAGACAGTGGGTGTAACGATCTTTTTAGGGCTGAGTCTTAAAAAAGCGATTGAAGAGAGCGGGGCGATGCAGCCGGGAGATATTATCATCACAAATGACCCTTATACGACAGATGGTTTAGCGACTCACCTGCCGGATGTCCATATCATTAAGCCAATTTTCGTAGATGGTGAAATTGTCAGCTATGCTTGGTCTTTTGTTCATGTGAGTGATGTGGGCGGACTTGTGCCCTCGAGTATTTCACCGACAGCAACAGATGTCCATCAAGAAGGATTAAGAATCCCGCCAGTGAAAATTTATGAAGGCGGGAAAGAGAATCAGGTCGTTCGTACCTTTTTAAGAGCCAACAGCCGAGCCAGTCATTTAAATGATGGGGATATCAATGCGATGATTGCTGCAGTAAATACAGCAGAAATTCGGTTAAAAGAAATGATCGGCAAATTTGGAAAAAATGAAGTGAAACAAGGAATGATGGACCTGCTGAAGCAAGCTGAGATTCGTGCAGGAAAGGTCATTGAAGCCATTCCGAATGGAACGAGTGAATTCGCTGATTATTTAGATGATGATATGATCTCGGATGTGCCGATCCGTTTGAAAATCAAGTTAACGGTGAAAGGAAAGCGGCTGATTCTTGATTTTTCTGAGTGTGACCCTCAAGTGAAAACAGCTTTTAACCTTGTCACCAATGGTCAGAAGCATTCCTTCCTATATCAAGGGTTGATTAATTACATTATTAGTAAAGATCCCTTTATACCGATTAATGGCGGAATAACATATCCGATTGAAGTGATTTCACCTAAAGGGACGCTGGTGCATCCAGAATACCCGGCCTCTGTTGGTATTCGGCATTCGATTACGATGAGGCTGTATAATGTCGTGCTAGGCGCCATTGGTAAGCTGTTACCTGAAGCAGTGCCGGCAGCAGGTGCAGGTCAATCTGCTATTGTTGTTCTCTCTGTTCCTGATGATCAAACAGGTGGCAGGAAAATGTCTGTTGTCGAACCATTAGGCGGAGGCGGCGGTGCTCAAAATGGAACTGATGGAGTAGATGGCATTGATCATTCATCTGGCTTTTTGAAAAATACACCCATTGAGAGTTTAGAACAGCATATTGATATTCATGTTCACCGATATGAGCTTTTGCCGAACACAGGCGGGGCAGGAGAAAACAGAGGTGGACATGCGATTGGTTTGGAATTTGAAATGATCAAGCCTGAATCTATGGTGACCGCACGAGGAATGGAACGAATGAAGTTTCAGCCTTGGGGGTTAATGGGCGGCCGAGCAGGAGCTGTTGGTGAGGTCAAGCTGATCACAGCAAAAGGTGAAAAACAAGACCAGCCAAAAATAGATGTTCTGCGTCTTGAAAAAGGCGATATTGTGCAATTAATATCACCAAGTGGAGGCGGCTGGGGAAATCCATTTGCTAGAAATAAAGAAAAAGTGCTTCAGGAAGTGGAAGCAGGTCTATTAAGTGAAGAAAGAGCGCTGCAGCAATATGGCGTTAAAGTGTATCTAGACCAAAATGAATGGAAGATTGATGAAAAGCAAACGAATAAGCTTCGTGAAAAGGTTGATCATCCTGCTGATATCATGTGGGATTTCGGAGAACACAGAGAAGCTTATGAGAAAGTATGGACGGATGAAGCCAGCAGCGAGCTTGCCGTGCAGCTGCGTTCTTACCCAGCTAATGAACGTACGCATTATAAACATGCAGTTCATCAACATTTCAGTCATAGAAATGAGCCGTTAACAAAGAAAGATATTATTCAAGCACTTCGTCATATGGATGGACAAAAAGGGGGAAATCAATCATGAAAAGAAGATTAATCACTATTTTTGCAGGTGTACTATCAATGATTCTACTGCTGACAGCTTGCGGTGGAAATGGACAGGATCAAGGTAAACAGCAGCAGACTGTGATCGTTGGCGTATACGGAGGCGATTGGGAAAAGAATATCAAACCAATCCTCGAAAAGTTTGAAAAAGATACGGGAATTAAAGTCCAAACCGTCTCTGGAGCGGATTCTGAATGGTTTACGAAATTAAAAGCGTCCAATGGAAAAAATCCACCGTATGACCTGCTTATTTTACAGCCTGATACGATTCAAAGAGGCATTGCAGCAAATGTTCTTGCGCCGATTGACGAAGAGCAAGCACCGAATGTCAAAAAACTTTACCGTTCTGTCCAAAAGAAGCTCACTATTGATGGGAAACAATATGCAGCAGGCTTTAGCATGGGGCAGCTAGGAATTGCTTATCGAAAAGATCTTGTGAAGCAGGAACCAAACAGCTGGACAGACCTATGGAGCAGTCAGCTAAAAGGGAAGGTGGCGATATCATCTCCGACTTATTCAGCTGGTTTGCAATTTTTTTCTGCGCTTGTCCATGCTCAAGGTGGGACAGAATCAAATCCTAAGGATATTGATAAAGCCTTTAAAAGCCTTTCACAATTAAAAGGACATGTAGCTGCTTTTCCAGATAATCCAGGGTCTATTCAAACCTTGTTAGAACGTGGTGACGTGGCAGCAGTTCCATATTGGGATGGACGAGTATTTGCACTTGAAGAAGAAGGAATGGATATAGGTTTCTCATATCCGAAAGAAGGCGCTGTTGCAGCTGTTGCGAGCTGGGCTTTAACGAAGGGAAGTCAGCATGAAGAAGCGGCTTACAAACTATTAAACTATTTAAGTGGAAAAGAAGCTCAGGAGGCTTTCTCGGAAAAATCTTATTATGGCATGTCGAATTCTGATGTGAAATACGGTGACAAGATTAAGGGGAAGGTCAAGGTTGGAGAGAATTATTATAGCAAGCTGACTTGGGTAGATTACGAAACAGCAACTTCAGAGCTTGGCAATTGGACAAATCGATGGAACGAAGTATTAGGCGGAGGAAAATAGGTGATCGCATGAGTGGAATCCATTTAGAACATATCAGCCAGCATTTCGGCGAGCAGATTGCTCTTAACGATGTCAGTCTTACGGTGAATGAGGGAGAGTTTTTCTCCCTTCTTGGCCCTAGCGGCTGCGGAAAATCAACGTTATTAAACATCATTGGCGGTTTTTTAGAGCCAACAAAAGGTGTCGTCTATATTGGTGATCAGGATGTGACGACTTTACCGCCTTATCAAAGAAAAACGGGTATGGTCTTTCAAAGCTATGCACTCTTTCCGCATCTGACCGTATTTGATAATGTGGCGTATGGGTTAAAGGTTCAAAAGAAAAAGAAGGCAGAAATCAAAGAGAAAGTAATGGAATGTTTGTCTCTTGTACAATTAGAGGCGTTTGCGAAACGTATGCCGCATCAATTAAGTGGTGGACAGCAGCAGCGGGTAGCGATTGCAAGGGCGCTTGCGATTCAGCCGTCTGTTCTTCTTCTTGATGAACCGCTCAGTAACCTAGATGCAAAACTTAGAAAAAATATGCAGACAGAGCTTCGAAATATTCAAAGGAATGTCGGAATTACAACCATCCTCGTGACCCATGACCAAGAGGAAGCATTAAGCCTTTCTGATCGGATTGGGATTTTAGGTGAGGGAAGAATCCAGCAGATTGGGACGCCTTTAGAGGTGTATCGCCAGCCAAACAATCGATTTGTTGCTGAATTTATCGGGCAGGTGAACCTATTTGAAGCAGTATATGATGAAGCTAAAGCTGCATTTATCGTTCCTCATTTAACCCAGTCAAACGGGCAGCATGTTGAGTTAAAGGCTGCGGCACACCAAGAGAAGAAGGGGAATCATTTACTCATGCTCCGTCCAGAAAGAATCAGCATATCTTCTGAGTGGGAAGACGTTCAGCCCAACCATGTATCAGGCGTGCTGGCAGATGTCAGTTATATTGGTCACTCATTACGTTTGGTGGTGGGGCTCGATAGCGGTGAAATGATTGTCCATGCTTCTGATGCAGCATTTCCTGAACTGCCGAAAGCTGGAGAAGCAATTCATATCAATTGGCAGCCTGAAGATATCGTTTTCCTAGATTCGAAGGTGCATACGTGATGCGTATCAAGAAAAAGAATCAGCGATTTCATTGGTTCATGCTGCTGCCTGCGTGTTTGTTTCTTGTTGTATTTCTTCTAGCGCCGCTTGTGATGATGTTCGTCCTCAGTTTTCGCGATGTGGATTCAATGATGAATACATTACAAACATATAGCTTTTCTCAATATATTCATGTGTTCACGACAGATGCGTATGTGAAGGCGATTGGAAGTACAGTGTGGGTAGCCTTGCAGACAACGGTGATTTGTTTATTGATGGCATACCCCGCAGCATACGTGCTTGTCAAGGCACCTCATCCGCGTCTGCGGGCATTTTTCTATATCTTACTTGTCTCGCCGCTTTTGACAAGTGTTGTGATTCGGACGTTTGCATGGATTGTCCTTCTTTCGCAAAATGGTCTGGTCAATGGCATGTTATTAGATTTACATGTGATTGAAAAGCCGCTCTCTATGCTGTGGAATATGAATGCGGTGATTATTGCTTATGTTCAGGTCATGCTGCCTTTTGCAGTGCTGCCTATCGCGACGAGCTTAACCGATATGGATCGTCATTTACGACCGGCTTCTATGAGTCTAGGAGCTGGACGTATTCGAACCTTCTTTCATGTGACCTTTCCACTGACCATTCCAGGTATGGTGACTGGAGCTATTATTGTCTTTTCACTGGCGGCTGGGAGCTATATCACCCCGCTGTTAGTCGGCGGAAGGATGCAGCCTCTGCTGCCGCTGTCTATTTATCAGCAGGTCATGCAGGTGTATAACTTGCCTCTTGCTGCAGCGATGTCCTTTACGTTATTGGTTTGTGTGCTTGTGGTGGTCAGTTTATTAAGCTATCTATTGAAGCGTTGGGAGGCGAGGATGCATGCGTAAAAAATCATTAGGTGACCGCTTGCTTTCAATCCTGATTTGGACTGCTGGGTCATTGGTTTATCTCTTTTTAACCATACCTGTTCTTGTCATCGTCCTATCTGCTTTTAGTCCAAATGCCTTTCCTGAATTTCCGCCGACTTCGTTCTCCGTTCGTTGGTTTCAAGAGGTCGTGTCGAATCCAGAATGGATGGAGTCTCTGCGTATCAGTGTGATTTTGCTATTCATCGTAACGCCGCTCACGGTTCTTTTAGGCACGATGGCTTCGTATGCTTTAGCAAGGCTTACCTTTAAGGGAAAGGAGGCCATCCAAGCCTTCATTTTGTCACCACTTATGATTCCTCAGGTAGTGTTGGGGATTGCCATGCTTTATTTGTTTACGGCTATGGGGTTTACGGGATCTTTGTGGGCGCTTGTCATAGGTCACGTCATTATTGGCTTTCCCTATGTGGTTCGAACAGTAGGCGTCAGTGTCTCGAATTTGGACCCGCGGCTTGAGCTAGCTTCAATGAATCTTGGCGCAGGACCCATTCGCACATTCTTTCGAGTGACGCTGCCTTTGATTAAGCCAGGAATTATTGCAGGCGGGGTGTTTTCAGCTGTGACGTCATTTGGGGAAATATCGATCAGTTTGTTCGTTTCCTCTCCCCAAACCATTACGATTCCCATCAGGACGTTTAATTACATTGAGCAAACCTTTGATCCGAGTGTCAATGCGATATCTGTCATATTTATTATCATTTCTATCATTGCGTTGCTCATCATTGAGAAAACGATTGGCCTGTCTAAGGTGATGTAAATATAATGAAGAAACAAGGGAGCTGTCATTTGAAATGGCAGCTCTTTTTGTGTTGTTTTTACGGTAAATATTTTCAATTTTTCAGGGAATATAGTTCTTAAGATTTAAGAAATTTTGGAGAATGAAAGGAGACCTCTATCCTGCATTTTCGGTCATATTTGCAAATTTTAAGGGGAAACATGAAATTTTTGCGGTATTTAGTCGATTATTTTCGGTTGAACGCAACTATTATTAGTTATTTTCGGTAAATATCGTAAATTATCATGTGATTCATTCGGTATAACGCATGAATCTTTACACCCATTTTTCGGTGAAAAAAACAATAATTTCATATAAAGTGGACGTAAATAGAAAATATTTAAAAAGAAAAGAAGAAAAAGGCAAATCTATGGAAACGTAGAGACGCAAAGCCATGTCCTAAGGTAAATGTTGCTTTTTTACTATGGTCGGCAGGTTACCGAATCAAAATGGGAGTCCCTCCGTTTTATTCGGGGTGGGCTTCTTTCCGTATTGCGTCTATTTAATCAAATAGACTTGGTTCTTTTGATATAGAGGGTTCAGGGTGTCACATTGGTGGAGAAAACATAGAAGAGGCGGAGGATAAGAATGAATACAGTTTATTACCCCTTAACACATGCGCAAAAGCGAGTATTCTACACGGAAAGATTTTATCCAGGTACAAGTATTTCTAATTTGGGTGGATTCGCCAGATTGAGATCGGTATCAGGTTTAGATCCATCTTTAGTCGTTGACGTGCTTCAAGCATACATTCGCCAAACTGATTCCCTTCGTTTGAGGCTGGTGTATCGACATGAGCAGGAGGAGCCTGTTCAATATATGAAGCCTTATGAAGAACAGCCGATTCGCATGGAGAAGGGCTGGAGTGAAGAAGAAGTGAGGGCTTGGGCGAATGAGCAAATCCGTGAGCCAATGCCGTTAATTGACAGCCCCTTGATTGAATTTACGGTCTTTCAAATCAGTGATCAAGAGTGCTGGCTGTTCTGTAAAGCACATCATATTGTGGCGGATGGTATCTCGATTATCTTGATGGGAAATCGCATTATCGACTTATACCAGGACATGCTGCACGGGGTAGACATCTCACCGGTTGAGGAGATTTCCTTCGTTGATCACATCATGAGTGAGCAAAGCTATGAAACTTCTAAACGATTTCAAAAAGACCAAGCCTTTTGGAATGAGCAATTTGCCAATATTCCAGATTTCGCTTCTTTAAAACCGCATAAGGGATACGAGATGAGTTTACATGCGCAGCGATTTTCGGGGGATATTCCAGATTCTTTGAAGGAGAAACTTCGTGCTTTTTGTGAAGAGCAGAAAGTCAGTATGCTCTCGATGTTTATGTCCACTGTTTATGTATATTTACATCGTTTTAGCGGCTTGGAGGATGTTGTTCTTGGAACCTTTATGGGCAACCGAACGAATGCCAAAGAAAAAAAGATGATTGGTATGTTTGTTTCCACGATTCCAATGCGTGCATCTGTTCATGGGTCGCAAACATTTCTTGATTTCGTAAAACAGGTCATGGCGGATCAAATGAAGATCTTGCGTCACCAAAAGTACCCTTACAATCTCCTCATGAATGATTTGCGAGAAAGAGAAGGGTTTACAGGGCGCCTTTTTGATATTTCTTTAGAATACCAGGTCATGCAGTGGCAGAAAAAAGAGAATCTGTCTTTTATTACTGAACCGATTTTTAGCGGGAGCGGAATGAATGATATTTCAATCCATGTAAAGGACCGCTGGGATACAGATACATTGACCATTGATTTGGACTACCGTACAGATGTATTCACCGAAGAAGAAATCAGTAAAATGTTTGATCGATTTTTGATCATACTAGAGGCGGCGGTCTCTCAGCCTGACCAGCTGATCGGGACACTTCCTTTACTTCCATCAGATGAACAAAAGGAACTGCTGCAACTATCTGAGAGAATTCCGTTTGAAAAACCAGCTGAAAAACCGGTTCACCACATGTTTGATGAGACAGCAAATAAGTATGCAGAGCGGACAGCCGTTGTAGCGGAAAATGGAGCATTTACTTATGGAGAGCTGTATCAAAAGGCAGAAAAGCTGGCGCGGTTTTTACAAATGAAAGGTGTCTCGCGTGATGTGCCTGTTGCTGTCCTAATGGATCGGAAGGCAGATGCTATGGTGGCGATCTTCGGCATATTAAAGGCTGGCGGGGCGTATGTACCGATTGATCCGGCATTACCTGAGGAGCGCATTCAATATATTGTGGAGGATTCTGGTGCTTCCATTGTGTTAACAGAGGAATCGTTCGTTTCAACATACCGTGCCCTCTCGGAAAAAATGGTCGTTCAGCAGCAAATCGAATTAGATGATGGTCTGCTGCCTGAGCTTGTAAATCAGTCGGCACCTGAGGATTTGGCTTACATGATTTATACATCAGGTACGACTGGAAAGCCGAAAGGCGTCATGATTGAGCATCTTCAGCTGCATCATTTGGTCCATGCCTTGCATCATGAGATTTATCAAGGGGCGAGTGAGCTTCAAATGGCGCTTCTTGCACCATTCCATTTTGATGCATCGGTGAAACAAATCTTTGCTGCTCTTTTATTTGGGCATACGCTTCATATCATCCCGCGAGAAACGACGAGAAATGGTGTTCAATTAGCGGCTTATTATAAAAAACATCAAATTGAAGCAGCAGACGGAACACCGGCGCATGTGCAGCTTTTACTTGCAGCGGATTTGGACGGGCTGTCATTGACACACATGTTGATTGGGGGAGAAGCATTGCCTGCGAAAGCAGCACACTCTCTTATCGAAGCGGTTCGTATGAGTGAGCCTGATTTTACTTTGTGGAATGTGTATGGTCCGACTGAGACGTGTGTCGATGCGGCGGTTCATCGTCTGGAACTAAGTGAGCTGCGCGAATCATCTGAACAGCAGCGTTATGTGTCGATCGGAAAACCACTCGGTCATCACCGTCTTTATATTTTAAATGACCATGATCAATTACAGGTGCAGGGGGCTGTTGGAGAGCTATGCATTGCAGGGATAGGTGTTGGACGAGGCTATGTGAATCAGCCTGAATTAACGGAGAAGGTATTCACGGCAGATCCGTTTTCTCCACACGAGCGTATGTATCGAACGGGGGATCTAGTCAGATGGCTTCCGGATGGCAAGATTGATTATCTTGGCAGAATGGATGATCAAGTAAAAATAAGGGGTTACCGCATAGAAACAGGCGAAATTGAAGCAGTGATGGAGCAGGTAGATGGAATCGATCAAGCTGTCGTACTTGTGGTTGATGAAGCGGACGGGGAAAAGGCGTTAAGTGCTTACTATCAAGCTCGTCAAGAAGGTGTGTCAGTTGACATGCTGCAAGCCGTTATCAAACATCAGCTTCCAGCTTACATGATGCCGCTCTATTTCAAAGAGCTCGATGCATTTCCACTCACAGTCAGCGGCAAAGTCGATCGTCGTGCACTTGCTGCTTTAAAAGGCGACAAAGCAGTTCATGCTGTATATGCTGCACCTAGAAACGATCTCGAAACGAAGCTTGTGCGTTTGTGGGAAGAAATCCTTGGTCAAGAGAAGATTGGTGTATATGATTCTTTCTTCGAGCGAGGTGGTCATTCACTTAAAGCGATGACAGTACTCACACATGTTCAGCGAGACTTTCAGGTGGAAGTGCCGCTCTCCATTTTATTTGAACAGCAGACCATTGCCGCTTTGGCTGCCTACATTGAGCAAGCGGAAACATCTTCTGAAACGTTGATACCAAAAGCGCCGGCAGCAGACCACTATCCATTGTCACCTCCACAGCAGCGCGTTTATATGGTGAGTCAATTGGAGCAAAGCACCGCATACCATATGCCAGCTGTTGTGAGGTTAAAAGGAACATTGCAGCGAGAGAAGCTGACTGAAGCCTTTGAAAGACTCATCACACGTCATGATATGCTGCGTACTTCTTTTCATACGTTGAAAGGTGTTCCATGTCAGCAGGTAGCTCCATCAGTGCCATTTCAAATAGAGCAGCTGACAGGCGGCACGATGGAAGAAAATATGCAGCAATTTGTCAGACCTTTTGACCTTGAGTGTGCACCACTTCTTCGTATTGGCTTGAAGTCATTACATGATCAGGAGCACCTGCTCTTTTTCGATATGCATCATCTCATCTCAGATGGTCTTTCGATTGATTTAATGCTGCTTGAGCTGTCAGATGCTTACGAGGGATCGGTCAAAGCTCCATTGAAGCTTCAATATCAAGATTATGCTGTTTGGCAAGAACAACAAGATTTTCAAAAAGAAGAGGCATTCTGGCTGCAGGAATTTTCGGGTGATCTTCCTGCTTTACAGCTGTTGACCGATTATCAACGCCCAGCGGTCCAGTCTTTTGCAGGGGACCGTGTGATCAAAGAAATAGATGAAACGTTAAAGGAACAATTGCAGGAGCTTGCGGCAAATCACCACACGACACTGTATACGGTTCTGCTTTCTGCTTACTATACATTGCTTGCGAAGTACACGGGTCAAAAGGAATTCGTGGTTGGAACACCGGCGGCAGGGCGTGTGCATGCAGACCTGGATGACATGATCGGCATGTTTGTCCAGACACTTGCTTTGCGGACAGAGGTTGATCCGAATGGAACCATGTCGCAGTTGATCGAGCAAGTTAAGGAAAAGACGATGCATGCATTTGAGCATCAGCAATATCCATTTGAACGGCTGCTTGAAAAGCTGAATATACCAAGAGATTTTAGCCGTCATCCTTTATTCGATACCGTTTTTACACTCATGCCAGATCATGGAGCAGCCCAGCATATTGGAGAGATGCAAGTTGAAATTGAAGAAACCAATTTCCATATTGCAAAGTTTGATTTAACGCTGCAAGCGATGGAGTCAGATCAAGGTTTATCCTTTGTCCTCGATTACAGTACGGCGCTATTTAAACGAAGTACAGCCGAGCAAATGCTGCATCATTATATGTATTTGCTGGAGCAGATGGTCCAATCGCCGGAGGAAGCGATTCGATCCTATCGATTACTGTCTGAACAGGAAGCGGAAGCTCAACTGAATCTGTGGAATCCGTTACCGACGCCTTATCCGGCAGAAGAAACCATTGTGACGCAGTTTGAAGCGCAGGTGCAGGAGCATGGTCATAAGTCTGCACTCCAATGTGAAGGTGTGATTCTTTCTTACCAAGAACTGAATGACCGAGTGAACCAGCTGGCTCATTATTTGCGTGAACATGGGTTTGAAAGAGGGATGAAAGCGGCCTTATTCTTTGAACGATCCAATGAGATGGTACTCTCTGTTCTAGCTGTGCTTAAGGCGGGCGGCGTCTATGTACCAATTGATCCTGATTTCCCTGATGAGCGCGTGAAGCACTTTTTGACAGATAGCGGTGCACAATTTTTACTGACACACCAGGTGCTGCGCCAACGTTCGGTACTCGCTTCTTTTGAGGGAACCGTCGTCGAAACAGAAGATCAACTGATTGTTCAGCAGTCAGGCAGCAATATAGACATACCTATTTTACCTGAGGACTTGGCGAATTTGACCTATACATCTGGTACAACTGGCAAGCCGAAAGGAAATATGGTGACACACCGGAATATTTTGAGAACGGTGAAGCAATCAAATTATCTTGCCATTCATCATGAAGACACGGTGATGAGTCTATCAAACTATGTATTTGATGCTTTTATGTTTGATGTGTTTGGTGCTTTATTAAACGGAGCGAAACTGATTGTTCTGCCAAAGGACCATATCTTAAATATGAATGAGCTTTCTGGAGCGATTGAGAAGGGAAAAGTCAGTATTTTAATGATCACGACAGCTCTTTTTCACTTACTCATCGATATGAAAAAAGACAGCCTGAAGAACGTCAGAAAAGTTCTGTTTGGCGGAGAGCGAGCTTCCGTGCCTCATGTCATGACTGCACTTGAAACGGTGGGGGAAGGCAAGCTTGTTCATATGTACGGTCCTTCTGAAAGCACGATTTTCACTACGTATTATCCAGTGAATCACATTGAGAAGCAGGCGTTATCCATTCCAATTGGAAAGCCAGTGAGTCAAACGGCTGTTTACATTGTAGATGAATTTGGACATGTGCAGCCGCCGGGTGTTGCGGGAGAGCTATGTGTCGCTGGTGATGGACTGGTGAAAGGATATTATGGGCAGCCAGAACTCACAAGCGAAAAATTTGTGGAAAATCCTTTCCGCCCTGGTGAGGTCATGTATAAAACGGGTGATCTTGCACGATGGCTGTCAAATGGAGAGATTGAATTCATTGGACGGATTGATCATCAAGTGAAGATTCGAGGTCAGCGTATTGAACTTGGAGAAATTGAGCATCAGCTGCTGCGACATCCGCAATTGAAGGAAGCCGTCGTCATTGCAGCTCCAAATGACACATTATGTGCATATTTTACAGCCGAAGGGTCCGTCTCATTAACTGATTTGCGCGAGCAAGCAGGGCGTGAACTGCCTGTGTATATGATGCCGTCGTTCTTCATGCAATTAGACGAGCTTCCGCTGACGAATAACGGCAAGGTAGATAGGCGCGCCTTACCGGTGCCTGACCTAAGTGAGCAGGGGGTAAATGAGTACATCCCTCCTCAAACCGAAACAGAGCATCACGTAGCGCGCGTTTGGGAGGAAGTTCTTGAAGTGCCGAGAATCGGCAGGGACGATCATTTCTTTGAATGCGGTGGCCATTCGCTGCGCGGCATGAAAATGCTGAACAGGCTGTATGAAGAGATGCACGTGGAGCTCACTTTGAAGTCTTTATTTGAATCTCCAACATTAGAGGCGTTTGCCTTTGCGGTTGATCAAGCGGATCAAACGGAGATCAAGCGGGTGGAGGTTGCAGAAGAAGCGGCCTATTATCCAGTGACATCTGCTCAGAAAAGGCTGTTTGTATTGGAGAAAATGACCGATGCGGAGCAAAGCTATCATATGCCGGCTGCTTTAAAGCTAGAAGGTGTTTTTGATGAAAAACGATTTAAAAAAGCGATTGAGCAGCTTGTCCATCGTCATGAAGCATTTAGAACGAGCTTTGACTTTGTTCAGAATGAACCTGTTCAACGGATTGAATCAAATATTTCCTTAGACATTGAGGAAATCGAAGGGAACGGAAGAGACATACAGGAATTGATGAATGACTTTATCCGTCCATTTGATGTAGGAAAGGCGCCTTTACTCAGAGTAGGTCTAGTTTCTGTTTCCGTAAATGTCCATTATTTACTGATTGATATGCATCATATCATTTCAGATGGCGCATCTGTTGGCATTTTAATTGAGGAGCTTTCAGCCTTGTATCGAGGAGACAAACTACAGGAATTACCTGTTCAATATAAGGATTATGCGGTTTGGTCAAAAAGTGAGACGTTTGCTGCACAAAAAAGAGCTGAAGAGGCGTTTTGGCTGGAGCAATTACAAGGAGAGCTGCCTGTACTGGGACTGCCGGAAGACCTGCCAAGACCAAAAGTGCAAACATTCGCAGGAGAGCGTGTCTCCTTTACAATCGATGGGCCGCTTAAAGCGAAATTGGATGAGCTGGTCAGAGCGCTCAACAGTACGACGTATACAGTCCTGCTCACTTGCTACAGTACCCTTTTAAGCAAGCTTTCGAGACAAGAAGATATCATCATCGGTTCTCCGATTGTAGGCAGAACTCATCCTGATATTCAATCTGTCATCGGTATGTTTGTGAATACGCTGGCACTTAGAACCAAGCCAGCAGGACATCAGACAGCTGCAGAATTTGCGTCAAATGTACACCAGCTTGTGTTAGAGGTAAATGAGCATCAGCTGTACCCATTTGAAGAATTGGTAGACCAAGTGCAAACGGTTCGAGACACTAGCCGTCACCCAATCTTTGATGTAGTGTTCTCGATGGAAAATGCGGATATCCGTGATTTAACGATGGATGGACTTTACATCGTTCCAGAGCCATTTGAAGAAAATATCGCCAAATTTGATTTGACCTTAACTGGAAACGAATCGGCTGATCACATTGAGCTTGTGTTCGATTTTAATACTTCTATCTTTCAACAGTCTTCGATTGAAAAGTGGAAGGAGTTTTTCCTTCATTTATTGGAACAAATGGTATCAGCGCCAGATCAATCGTTAGATCAAATGCAGCTATTATCACCGAAGCAGCAGCAAAAACTGCTCAGCGAATGGTCAGGACCTGTCCTAGACGTCCCGTCAGATCAAACGGTCCATGCACTGATTGAGGCCAAGGTACATGAGGCACCCCTACAAAAAGCGGCGACTTTCTGCGGAACGAGCTGGACGTATGAAGAGCTCAACAGCCGGGCGAATGTAGTTGCTTCAAGACTTATCTCAAGCGGTACAAAACCAGGAGACCGCGTCGGTATTCTCACCCGCCCATCGCTTGATATGATGGCCGCTGTCCTTGGAGTTCTCAAGACAGGTGCGGCATTCGTTCCAATTGATGCGGATTATCCTGATCAGCGTATTGCTTACATGATGGAAGACTGCGGGGCAGAGATACTTCTGATGCAAAAAGGATTAACTGCACCAACTTCCTTTGCAGGTCATGTCCTGCTGATAGAAGATGCGGTAGAAGGCGAAGCAAAAGAGATTCAGGTTCATATGAAACCAACAGATCTCGCCTATATGATTTACACGTCTGGAACGACTGGACAGCCGAAGGGTGTCATGGTCGAGCACCAGTCCCTTGTCAATCTTGCTTTCTGGCACAATGATGCCTTCCAAGTGACAAATGCGGATCGAACCGCCAAATATGCCGGCTTTGGCTTTGACGCCTCCATTTGGGAGATGTTCCCGACATGGATCGCCGGCGCAGAGCTGCACATCATCGATGAAGCGATTCGTCTCGATATGATCAAGCTCAATGCTTATTTCAATCAAGAAGGTATCACCATTGCGTTCCTGCCGACCCAGTTATGCGAGCAGTTTATGTCAATGGACAATCATTCTCTGCGCTACCTACTGACTGGCGGAGACAAGTTGAAACAGGTAAAGCCTGTTCCATATAAACTCGTTAATAACTACGGTCCGACGGAAAATACAGTCGTGGCGACAAGCGGGATCATCAACCCAGATCAAGGAACGCTTCCAATCGGAACAGCGATTGCCAATACCCGTTTTTACATTATGGGTTCGTTATATGACCTCTCGCCGCCAGACGTACCGGGTGAGCTCGTGATTGCGGGGAAAGGACTGGCAAGAGGGTACTGGAATCTTCCAGAGGAAACCAACAAACGATTTGTCCCAGATCCATTTTATCCAGGTGAGCGCATGTACCGTACAGGCGACTTAGTGAAATGGACAGAGGATGGCGAGCTGATCTATCTCGGCAGAAAAGACCATCAGGTCAACATTCGAGGCTTCCGGATTGAGTTGTCAGAAATTGAGGCGCAGCTTCTTGAACTGAATTCAGTCAAAGAAGCAGTTGTGACAACGGTGAAAGATACGAGCGAACAAGATGCGCTTGCCGCATATGTCATCACGGAGAATGAAACAGAAGACTTAAAAGAAAGCTTAAAACGCACGTTGCCAGACTATATGGTGCCTTCATGGATCATCAAGCTAGACCAACTGCCGATGACGGCAAATGGCAAAGTCGATCTGAAAGCATTGCCAGCGCCTGATATGGAAGCAAACCAAACGGCATACGAAGCGCCAAGAGACGAAGTCGAAACGCTTCTATGCGGCATTTGGGAAGACGTGCTTGGCGTGAGCCAAGTCGGCATTCACGATCACTTCTTCTTCCTTGGCGGAGATTCGATTAAAGGCATTCAAATGGCAAGCAGACTCACACAAGCGGGCTGGAAGCTTGATATGAAGCTATTGTTCCAATATCCAACGATTGCGGAGCTCCGCCCATATATTGAAGAAGCTGATCAAATGACAGCCGACCAATCACCAGTTGAAGGGGAAGTCATTTTCACACCGATTCAGCGCTGGTTCTTTGAGCGAAACTTTACGAGTCAGCACCATTGGAACCAATCGGTTATGCTCCATGCGCTAAATGGCTTGGATGAAGCCATCGTTCAGCAAGTGTTGGAGCAGCTGATGATCCATCATGATGCCTTGCGAATGGTGTATCAGCTTGAAGAAGGGCGCATGATCCAGCGTCATCGAAGAATTGAGGAAAACATGGTGGCTGTTGATGTGATGGAAGTACAAGGAGAACTGTCGCAGCAAATCCAGCAGGTAGAAAAGCTTGCAAATGAAGTGCAGGCGAGTATATCGCTGGCGGAGGGACCTTTAGTGAAGCCAGTCATTTTCCGAACGGATCAAGGGGATCATTTATTGCTCGCTGTACACCATCTTGTCATCGATGGTGTGTCATGGCGTATTTTCCTTGAAGATTTTATGGCTCTTTATGAACAGTCGAAGCGGGGGGAAGACCTGACACTTCCTGAAAAAACACACTCCTTCCAAGAATATGCCCAGAAGCTGACGGAATACGCGATGTCAGATGAACTGCTATCGGAAAGAGCTTATTGGAAAAAGGTACTTGCACATTCCGTTACACCGCTTCAAAAGGATCATGTGACGGAGGATCAGCGGATGCTTCATACACAGACCATTCGCTTTACATTGTCTAAGGAGGAAACACGCAGTCTGCTGACAGATGTACATGAAGCATACCAAACAGACATCAATGATATTTTGCTGACAGCATTAGGATTGTCCATGAAAGAGTGGACAGGTGAAGAGAGACACTTTATTCATCTTGAAGGACACGGAAGAGAGGAAATCCTCCCTGGGGTCGATGTATCACGAACCATCGGCTGGTTTACAAGCATGTATCCTGTGTTACTGGATATGTCGCATGCAGACGATCTTTCTTATCAGATCAAGCATTTAAAAGAGGAACTCAGGCACATTCCGAACAAGGGAATCGGCTATGGCATATTAAAATATTTAACCCCTGACAAGATGAAGGACGATATCTCATTTGATGTCACACCAGATATCAGCTTTAACTATCTTGGTCAGTTTGATGAACAGATCGGCGGTGAGTTAAGCCGCTCAACGTGGCATCCAGGACAATCGTTGAGCCCTGAATCAGAGAAGCCTCATGCACTTGATATTGTTGGTTTCGTAGAACAAGCAATGCTCCATGTGACGATTTCTTATCATCATCTTGAATTTGAAGAAGGTACGATGGAACAATTCAAGAATCTCCTTGAAAAGAATGTGAAGGCGCTGATCTCACATTGCGTATCACAGGAGGAAACCCAGATGACACCTAGTGATGTAGGGGATGAAGATCTCACCATGGATGAACTTGAAAAGCTAATGGATATATTTTAAGCAAACGAAGAGGTGGACTTATGAGCAAGCAGAAGATTCAAAAGGTATATCCTTTAACACCCATGCAGGAGGGCATGCTGTATCATGCCATGCTAGACCCTAATTCCTCCTCTTATTTCACACAGCTTGAGCTTGGAATAAGCGGAGAGTTTGATCTCGCTCTTTTTGAAAAAAGTCTCAATGAGCTCATACGGACATATGACATTCTCCGTACAGCCTTTGTCTATCAACAATTGCAAAAGCCTCGTCAGGTTGTACTGGCTGAACGTCATCTAGATGTGTATCGAGAAAATCTATCTCATCTGAATCATCAAGAGCAGCAAAAGGTATTGGGTCAATATAAAAAGCAAGTGAGAAAGCAAGGATTTCACTTAACGAATGATCTATTATTGAAGGTCGCTGTTTTTCAACTAAATGAAACAAATTGGCATCTGATTTGGAGCAACCATCACATCATCATGGACGGTTGGTCCATGGGTGTTTTAATGAAAAAACTGTTTCATTACTATGAATCTTATCGGAACGGTCGAACGCCGGATCGCTCACAGGGTAAGCCTTATGCAGATTATATCCATTGGCTTGGAAAGCAAAATAAACAAGAAGCGGAAAGCTATTGGAAGAAGCGTCTAGATGGCGCTGTTCAACATCAAGGACTGCTGCAGCAAAAAGAATCGAACGGACAATACGACCATCGGGAATGGACGTTTACATGGGATGCTCATACGGTACAAGCCATTCAAGATGTGGCAAGACAAAGCCAAGTGACGGCACCGAACTTGTTCCAAGCGGTCTGGTCCGTTCTTTTAGGCACCTATCATGCAGCAGATGATGTGACATTCGGAACCGTTGTATCAGGCAGACCTCCTAGTATATCTGGGATTGAGCGCATGGCAGGGCTGTTTATCAATACGATACCCGTTCGGGTGACATTGGATCAGGGGCAGACGTTCAAACAGTTGTTTCAAAAGGTTCAGCAGCATGCACTGGAAGCGGAAAACTATGATTTTATGCCGCTTTATGACATTCAGCAAAAGACAGCTGCTGGAGGGCAGCTCTTTGATCATTTGGTTGGGTTTGAGAACTATCCTTTAGATCAGGAGCTGTCTGGTGATACCATGTCTGCACGGCTTGGTTTTTCCATTGATGTAAAGGACGGATTTGAACAAACGAATTTCGACCTAAATGTCCTTGTTTATCCAGGTGAAACGTGGACATTGAAAATCAAATACAACGCCATAGCTTTTGAAGAAAAGATCATTGAAAACATATCAAAACATCTGACCAATCTCATGAAGCAAATCATCCAGAACCCTGATGTACGCCTTCATGATGTGACATGTATCACAGAAGAGGAGAAGCAGCAGATTGAAGCGTGGAATCAGACAGAGCGAGATTATCCGAAGCATCTGTCTATTCCTGAGCTGCTTAATGAACGTATGAAGGCGCAGCCTGACTATCTGGCATTAGTTGAAGGCGATCGAACATTCACGTACGGGGAGCTTGGACAAGAAATCCGTCGTTTAGCCGGCAGTCTTGTTGAAAACGGCGTACAGCCGGGGGATGCTGTCGCGGTGTATATGAACCGATCAACAGATGCGGTGATCGCCATTTTAGCAGTTCTGCACGCAGGGGCTGCTTATGTGCCGATTGATCCTTCCCAGCCTGAGGAGAGAATCCGATGGATGCTTGAAGACAGCGGCGCATCCATTTTGCTTCATGCTGACAATCAGCCGCCAGTTGATGAACATATCAAGGCTGTACATGTGACGAGTAAGCCTCATCACTCACACGTGGATTTATCAGCCCGGACGTCTCCATCTCAATTGGCGTATATCATGTATACATCAGGATCAACTGGACAGCCAAAAGGGGTTCAAATTGAGCATCAGCATATTGTGAGATTGGCTTGCTCTCAGGAGAAATTAGGCTTGACCCAGTCGGATCGTATGGCGCATACAGGGGCCGTTAGCTTTGATGCTATTACCTTTGAGATATTTACCACGCTGCTAAATGGGGCGACGCTTTATCCTGTTGACCGTGATACTTTATTGGATATCCATCGATTCGAACAATTTATCCAAACACATCAGTTGACGGCGCTCTTTTTAACAACTGGATTATTTAATCAGCTCGCTCAGCAGCGGCCGCAAATGTTCAAAGGATTAACCACATTAATTACAGGCGGTGACGTCATCAATGTGAAGAGTGCGGAGCTTGTGAAACAGCATCATCCAGCACTTGTCTTACTGAATGCCTATGGCCCAACAGAAAATACAACCATCTCGACCATTTACGAAGTAAGAGGAGATGAAACGGGGCCGATCCCAATTGGCCAGCCGATCAACCATTCGTCAGCTTATATTTTAGATGATGATCAAAGATTGCAGCCAATTGGAGCGCCAGGAGAGCTGTATGTTGGTGGAGATGGTGTCGCAAGAGGGTATCTCCATCGTCCAGATTTGACCAATCAAGTGTTCATGGCAGATCCTTTTAAGCCGTCAGGCCGTTTGTATCGAACAGGAGATTTGGCTAGATATGGCGCGGATGGCCAGATCGAATTCCTCGGCCGGACAGATGATCAGGTGAAAATTCGAGGCTTCCGTATTGAGCTTGGTGAAATTGAAACAGTGCTTCAGCAAGAAGCGGGCATAGATGATGCGGTTGTGCTTGTCCATTCGTTTTCCTCAGATGAAAAGGAAATCACTGCTTACTTCACAGGGACGATGACAGAAGAAGAGGTGCGGGATTTATTCAATCAAGAGCTGCCAGCTTATATGGTGCCGCACCATGTGATGAAGCTGGATGCTTTTACGCTCACGTCGAACGGGAAGGTAGATCGAAAAGCTTTACCAAAGCCGGACGCGCATCGGGATGAAAAGGAGATCATTCCGCCTGAGACGGAGACGGAAAAGGCACTTGCTCAAATTTGGGAGGAGCTCCTTGGGAAAACGGTAGGAGTAGATGAACATTTCTTCATGGCCGGCGGGCACTCTCTCAAAGCAATGATGATGTCCGCGAAAATTCAAGAGGTGCTTCAAAAGGAAGTACCGATTCAAGTGATTTTTGAGAAGCCGACAATTCGTTCATTAGCGGCTCATGTCGATCAGGATGGTCAAGAAGAAACGGGGCATCCCATCTTACCAGCAGAGCAGGCGGACGAATATCCGGTATCACCAGCCCAGCGCCGTTTATACATTTTGCAGACACTTGAACCTGACAGCACGAATTATCATATTCCGATCGTCTTAACGCTTGAAGGGACACTCGAATATCAGCGGCTCAGATCAGCGTTTGATCAGTTGATCCAAACGCATGAAATCTTAAGAACGAGTTTTCATATAAATGGAGAAGACATCGTCCAAAGGGTGAATGAATGGACTGCATTTGACCTTCCCGTTCATGACATCAAGGAAGAAGAGGCGGAGGCATTCCTTTCTGAAAGTCAAACACCATTTGATTTAACAGCTGCGCCTCTATTGCGAGCTCAGTTGTTGAAGGTCAGTGAGAACCGTCATCTTCTCGTCTTGGAAGCACATCATCTCATTACAGATGGCAGCTCCATGAAGACGTTCATTCAAGATTTGGCGAAGGCCTATGATGGAGAAGCTCTTGCAGAAAGAGCCATTCATTATAAAGATTACGCTGTCTGGCAGTTAAGTGAAGAAGAGACGGAGAAACAGAAGGAGCATGAAGCATATTGGTTGAAGCAATTCGAAGGGGACTTGCCGGTATTAGAGCTGCCAACTGATTATCCGCGTCCAGCGGAACGTGATTTTTCCGGGGAACGATTCATGTTTGGCTGTGATCAAGCGACGACTCAGCGGATTCATGAATTGCTTCAGAAAACAGATACGACCATGTACATGTTCTTGTTATCTGCTTTTCAAGTGCTGCTTGCCACTTATAGCGGCCAGGAAGATATCATTGTTGGTTCCCCTGTTGCAGGACGGACACATCCTGATATACAGGACATGCCGGGGATGTTTATCAACACCGTTGCGATGCGCGGAAAACCAGAACAAACGAAAACATTTTTACAGCTGCTTGAAGAAATAAAAGAAACGAGTGTTGACGCTTTTGCTCATCAAAGCTATCCGCTCGAAGAATTAATTGCACGCCTTCCGCTAGATCGTGATACAACCCGAAGCCCGCTCTTTAGCGTGTCATTTAACATGCAGAACATGGAGGTTCCGGCGCTAAAGCTCGGCGATCTGCACATTTCGCCTTATGCCATTCAGCATCACTCTGTCAAATTTGACTTGTCTCTAGAAGCATTTGAACGAGAGGGAGCATTAAAGCTGAGCTTTGACTATGCAGCGGCATTATTTAAAGAAGAGACGGTCCGCAGGTTCGGAACTCATCTTCTAGCGATTATTCGTGAAGCGGTCCAACACCCGGATGAACAGATCGGCTTGCTCCGTATCCTTGATCAACATGAGCAAATAGAGCGATTGGAGAAAAAAGACGAAGTGCAATCGAATCGTCATGAGCCCTTCCATGTCCAATTTTCGCGTCAGGTAAAGGAAACACCAGATGCCATTGCGGTGATGGATGATCAACGGAAGCTCACTTACCGCGAGCTGGAAGACATGGCAAATGCGCTTGGCAGTGAACTGAAGGTACGAGGCGTCGAGAAAGAAAAGACTGTAGCACTGATTCTTGACCGCTCTGTCTATGTCATCGTCTCAATGCTTGGTGTGATGAAAGCAGGTGGTGCATTTGTACCAATTGATCCGGCCTTCCCTGCGGAACGTATCCGTTACACATTAGAAGATTCAGGTGCACAAGTGATCGTGACAAATGAGTCTCTTGCAGGTTCCTATCAAGATCACAAGTCGATTCAGGTGGTGCAGGTTGAAAAAGCAGTGCAGCAAAGCCGCTCGCTAGATCTGCCGGAAGGCTCAGCCGATCAGCTCGCTTATGTAATATACACATCTGGTACAACAGGGAAGCCGAAGGGTGTACAGCTCACGCATCGTAATCTATCACACTATGTCAACTGGCTGACAAATGAGGTGACATTGCAAGAATGCGATCGGACGGCACTGCTTTCTTCTTATGCATACGATCTCGGTTACACAAGCATTTTCCCTGTTTTAAAAGCAGGGGGGACACTGTATGTGCCTCGTGAAGATGTGTATACAGACCCGGTGCGTCTAATGCTTTTGATTGATGAACAAGAGCTGACGTATATCAAAATGACACCATCCTTATTTCATATGATGGCAGATTCGAAGGATCATGCATTTAACGCTTTACGCCTTGTGATACTTGGAGGGGAACCGATTGTCTCTGAGGATGTTGAAACGTTTATGGAGCAGCACCCATGTGTGGCAGTGATGAACCACTATGGTCCGACAGAGACAACTATTGGGACTGTGACCAAGCTGATCACACCGCAAGAGCTAGGCGCTTTGAAGGATCGCTCTGTGATCGGGCAGCCAATTGCTCACACAAGAGCGCTCGCACTCAATCGTCAGCAGCGCCTTGTCCCTTATGGCGCACCTGGAGAGCTTTATATATCGGGGGAAGGTGTATCGAGAGGGTATTTGAATCAGCCTGAATTAACAGCAGAGCGTTTTCTTGAAAATCCGTATTTTCCTGAAGAGCGGATGTATCGTACAGGGGATTTGGTGAGACAGCATGCAAATGGAGACATTGAGTTTCTCGGAAGAATAGATGATCAAGTGAAAATCCGCGGTTATCGTATTGAGAAACAGGAAATTGAGCATGCCGCGCGTGCACGATTATCCATTCAAGAGGTGTATGTCAAAGTAATTCACATGTCCCGTTTACCGGAGCTTGCACTCTATTACGCAGCGCCTGAACCAATTGGAACACTGACGTTTAGAGAAAAGCTTGCGGAGACACTGCCGGATTATATGATTCCAACGTACTTTGTCAAAGTCGACCACATTCCGCTCACACAAAACGGAAAGGTAGATGCGAAGTCTCTGCCGCTTCCGCACGAGGTGCATATGAACCGCGCGGTGCATGCAGCACCAGAAACGGCACTTGAGCAATCGCTGTGTGACATTTGGTCAGAAGTACTCGGGGTTGAACAAATAGGTGTTGATGGTCACTTCTTTGAATTGGGAGGTCATTCTCTCAAAGGCATGGTGCTCATTTCGAAGGTACAAGCCAAGCTGAACAAGCATGTGCCGCTCAAAGTCCTTTTTGAAAAGCCAACGATACGGGCGATGGCAGCCTATTTGGAAGAAGTGGATTCTTCGGACATCACATCCATTCATCCGGCGGAGAAGCAAGATTTTTATCCTGTCTCTTCCGCTCAAAAGCGGATGTATGTGTTACAGCAGCTGCATCCAGAAGCAGTTACTTACCATATGCCTGCCGTTTTGATGATGGAAGGCAGCCTTGATGTAAAGCAGCTAGAAGAAGCGCTGCAAGCCTTGATCGAACGACATGAATCATTGCGGACAGCCTTTGTAGAAATTGACGGCGTACCAGTTCAAAAAGTCTATCGCCGAGTGCCGTTTACGTTAGAGGTTGTTGAAGTAGAGAGAGGTCATGAGCAGCCTGTCATAGACGCATTTATCACCCCATTCTCATTACATCAAGCACCATTAATGAGGGCAAAGGTGGCGAAGCTTTCTGATGAGAAATATGTGTTCATGATGGATATGCACCATATCATCGCAGATGGTGTCACACGCAGTTTGCTCATTCAAGAATTGGCAGAGTTGTATGAGAAAAAGACATTACCGCCAGTTCAGCTGCACTACAAGGATTATGCGGTATGGCAGCAGGAAGAAAAGCAGCAAGCGCTGCTCGAGAAACAGCGTCAATATTGGCTGGAGCAATACGCTCAGCCGCCTGAAGATTTGGCGCTGCCACTTGATTTTCCACGCCCTCATGTTCAGTCATTTGAAGGAGACCGCGTCGATAGATGGTTATCTGCTGAAAAGGTGCAGTCCATTAAAACGCTCATGGCTGAAAAAGGTGTGAGCTTGAACATGGTCATGCAAACGGCATTTGCCATTTTCCTTTCCAAATTAACTGGGCAGACAGATATCGTTATAGGCGCTGTGACAGCAGGACGTACGCAAGCTTCAATCGAACGGGTTCCGGGCATGTTTGTGAATACACTGGCTCTTCGACATGAAGTGCAGTTAGAGGAAACGACAGCACAATTGCTTGAAAAAATGAAAGATCGCAGCCTAGCAGCCTATGAACATCAAGAATTCCCGTTTGAGGAATTGGTGGCACAGTTAGATCTTCCGAAAGACACGAGCCGCAACCCATTGTTTAGTGTCATGCTGACAACGGATGACCGAGACCTGACGTTACCGGATCTGGATGGACTCAAGCTTTCGCAAAAACAGCAAGAAACAGTTCAAGCAAAATTTGATGTAACGCTCGGTGTATTTGAAGAAAAAGACCAAGTGGGCCTGCGTTTTGAGTATGCAGCGGCACTGTTTAAAAAGAAGACCATTCAGCGTTGGAGTCAATATTTTGAACAAATCATAGACGAAATGCTGGCTAAGCTAAATCAGCCAATTTCAGCGCTATCGATCTTAACTGAAGAGGAAAAACGAGAACTGATCAATGAATGGTCAGGTCCTGTCCTAGACGTCACGTCAGATCAAACGGTCCATGCACTGATTGAGGCCAAGGTACATGAGGCACCCCTACAAAAAGCGGCGACATTCTGCGGAACGAGCTGGACATATGAGGAACTGAACAATCGGGCGAATATAGTTGCTCAGAAATTGATCTCTCTTGGCACAAAACCCGGAGATCGCGCCGGCATTCTCACCCGTCCATCGCTTGATATGACGGCCGCTGTCCTTGGAGTTCTCAAGACAGGTGCGGCATTCGTTCCAATTGATGCGGATTATCCGGCTCAGCGTATTGCGTACATGCTAGAGGACTGCGAGGCAGAGGTGCTTCTGATGCAAAAAGGATTAACTGCACCAACTTCCTTTGCAGGTCATGTCCTGCTGATAGAAGATGCGGTAGAAGGCGAAGCAAAAGAGATTCAGGTTCATATGAAACCAACAGATCTCGCCTATATGATTTACACATCTGGAACGACTGGACAGCCGAAGGGTGTCATGGTCGAGCACCAGTCCCTTGTCAATCTTGCGTTCTGGCACAATGATGCCTTCCAAGTGACAAATGCGGATCGAACCGCCAAATATGCCGGCTTTGGCTTTGACGCCTCCATTTGGGAGATGTTCCCGACATGGATCGCCGGCGCAGAGCTGCACATCATCGATGAAGCGATTCGTCTCGATATGATCAAGCTCAATACGTATTTCAATGAAAAAGGGATCACCATTGCGTTCCTGCCGACCCAGTTATGCGAGCAGTTTATGTCAATGGACAATCTTTCACTGCGCTACCTACTGACTGGCGGAGACAAGCTGAAACAGGTAAAGCCTGTTCCATATAAACTCGTCAATAACTATGGCCCAACAGAAAACACAGTCGTAGCGACCAGCGGGATCATCAACCCAGATCAAGGCACACTTCCGATCGGAACCGCGATTGCCAATACTCGTTTCTACATCATGGGTTCGTTATACGACCTCTCGCCGCCAGGCGTACCGGGTGAGCTCGTGATCGCAGGAAAAGGACTGGCAAGAGGGTACTGGAATCTTCCAGAGGAAACCAACAAACGATTTGTCCCAGATCCATTTTATCCAGGCGAGCGCATGTACCGTACAGGCGACTTGGTGAAATGGACAGAGGATGGTGAGCTGATTTACCTCGGCAGAAAAGACCATCAGGTCAACATCCGCGGTTTCCGTATTGAACTGTCAGAAGTTGAGGCGCAGCTCCTTGCGCTGGTGGAAGTCAAAGAAGCAGTCGTGACAACGGTCAAAGATGCCAGCGATCAAGACGCCCTTGCCGCATATGTCATCACGGAGAATGAAACAGAAGACTTAAAAGAAAGCTTAAAACGCACGTTGCCAGACTATATGGTGCCTTCATGGATCATCAAGCTAGACCAACTGCCGATGACGGCAAATGGCAAAGTCGATCTAAAAGCATTGCCAGCGCCTGATATGGAAGCAAACCAAACGGCATACGAAGCCCCAAGAGACGAAGTTGAAACACTGCTTTGCGGTATTTGGGCAGATGTCCTTGGCGTGAGCCAAGTTGGCATTCACGACCACTTCTTCTTCCTTGGTGGAGACTCAATTAAAGGCATCCAAATGGCAAGCAGACTCACGCAAGCGGGCTGGAAGTTCGATATGAAGCTATTATTCCAGTACCCAACGATTGCGGAGCTGCGCCCATATATCGAAGAAGCCGATCAATTGACAGCTGACCAATCATCGGTTGAAGGGGAAGTCATTTTGACTCCAATTCAACGCTGGTTCTTTGAGCGAGCATTCAGTGACCAGCACCATTGGAATCTCTCGATGATGCTTCATGCGCCAAACGGATTTGACCTTTCGATTACAGAACAAGTGATGCAGAAATTACTTTCACATCATGATGCACTGCGCATGGTATACAGGCAAGAGCATGATGACATTCTGCAATACAATCAGCGGGAGCTCACGGAATCGATTGCGATTATTTCTCATGATGTCTCTAAAGAGCACGACGTGAAAAAGGCCATTTCCACATATGCCAACGAGTATCAGCGTCAGCTGAACCTCGAAACAGGTCCGCTCATGAAAGTGATTTGTTTCCGTGCAAAAGATGGCGATCACTTACTCATCGTGACACACCATCTTGTCATTGACGGTGTTTCATGCCGAATTTTACTAGAGGATTTTATGTCTCTTTATCAGCAGGCAGCTCAAGGACAAACGCTCGTTCTTCCGCCAAAAACCCATTCCTTTAAAGAATGGGCAGAGGCAATCGAACGATACGCACAGTCCAAGCCGTTAAAAAGCCAAAGTGAGTACTGGACAGAGATTGACACTCTGCCATTGACCACTTTACCTGTTGATCATGAAGTAACGAAAAGAAAAGTTGCTCAAACAAAAGCAGTACAGTTGCAGCTTTCAGAAACCGAAACCGAGCATCTTTTAACCGATATTCATCTACCGTATACAACGGAAATGAACGATATTCTTCTATGTGCTCTCGGTCTTGCCGTTCAGGAATGGACAGGGAAGTCCCATGTACATGTGCAGCTTGAAGGTCATGGAAGAGAGGATATTTTATCAGGGCTGGATGTCTCCCGCACGGTTGGCTGGTTTACGAGTATGTATCCAGTTGTTCTTGAAGCAAAGCCGGATCAGACCATAGCTGATGCTATTAAAGGAACGAAAGAGATGCTGCGGCGTGTGCCAAATAAAGGAATTGGCTACGGGATTTTGAAATACATGACAGCTACTGAGCCGTCAGGACAGCACGTACATCCTGAAGTCAGCTTGAACTATCTTGGGCAGATCGATCAGGAAGTGACGACAGAACTCTTTGGACCGTCCACCTATGATATGGGACGACAAGCAAGCCCTGATTCAGAAGCTGTCTATAAGCTGAACCTCAGTGGTCTTGTTCAACACAATCGATTCATGTTGTCGTGTTCCTATTGTACAGATGAATATGAAGAACAAACGATACAGCAGTTCATGGCATTGTTGAAAGAAAAAATCCAATCCATCATTACCCATTGTTTAGCGCAGCACGAAAGAGAATTTACGCCAAGTGACTTCTCTGCGGCTGATCTTGAAATGGATGAAATGGACGACATTTTTGACATGCTTGAGGAAAAATTGACCTAACAACACGAGATCAGTCATACAAACGGGAAGGGAGGATGAAATAGATGAGTTCATTTAAAAGGGATCAAGTTCAAGACATGTATTATCTGTCACCGATGCAAGAAGGAATGCTGTTTCATACCCTCCATCATCAAGAAAAGGGATTTTATGTAGAGCAAATGGATATGAACGTAAAGGGCACACTGCGTCATGACTTACTTGAGAAAAGCATGAATGTCATCGTGGAGCGGTACGATATTTTTCGTACCGTATTTCTCCACGAAAAAGTGAAGCGCCCTGTCCAAGTTGTGCTGAAGAAACGCCCTTTTACGCTTGATGTGGTGGACATGCAGGATCTTTCTAAAGACGAACAGCTTGTACGTATTGAGACATTTAAACAACAGGATCAGCTGAGAGGATTTGATCTCTCGAAGGATTCTCTCATGCGGGCATCCGTTTTCCAAACGGGTCCTGCCAGCTATCGCTGGATATGGAGCTATCACCATATCCTCCTTGATGGCTGGTGCTTTGGGCTTGTGGTGCAGGAGTTATTTGCAATTTATCATGCACTTTTGCATGACGTCCCTTACAAGCTGGAACCGGTTAAACCATACAAAGAATATATTCAATGGCTGGAAAAACAAGATAAACAAGCATCACTTCAATATTGGCAGCAATCATTAGCCGGGTTTGATGGACAATCAACCTTTAAAGAACAGAGAAAACAAACGAATGAACATGAATTAGGCGAAATGGAATGGTCGATGAGCAAAGAAGAAACGGCTGCTTTATCAGAGTTAGCGTTGCAGCAAAATGCCACGTTAAGCAGCGTGCTTCAATCGGTGTGGTCAATTCTGTTGAGCAGATATCAGCGTTCAAATGATGTGTTGTTTGGCACGGTTGTGTCGGGACGTCCGGCAGATTTGGCTGGTGTTGACAGAATGGTTGGCTTGTTCATCAATGTCATCCCAAGAAGAATTCAGCTGACAGATGACATGACATTCCGTTCTCTTCTATCAGAGACTCAGCAGCAGTCTCTTGCAGCCGAGCCGCACCAATATATTCCGATTTATGATATTCAGGCAAAGACAGGTCAGCAGCCACTCATTGATCATATTGTCGTGTTTGAAAACGTCCCAGCCGCAAAGAAGGACGAGCAAGAGGCGCGATTAGGGTTTACTGTGGAAAACATGAATGTATATGAAAAATCGAACTATGATCTCAATTTGCTGGCATCACCAGGAGAACAATTGCAATTGAAGCTGGCCTTTAACCAAAAAGCATTTGATCCTCAATTTGTCCACCGGTTAAAGGAGCAGCTGAGTCTATTGATGAACGAGGCGATCAAGCATCCCGATCAATCGGTTCATACACTTACACTCGTCACGAAACAGGAAAAGCAGCTGATTCTTGAGGAATGGAATGCGCCTGAGCTTGAGCATGACCAGCTGTATTTGTCGAAATGGTTTGAGCATAATGTCCGCAAACAGCCGAATGCAGTGGCATTATCAGCAGGTGAGCACACGATGACATATGCGGAGCTGAATGAACAAGCCAATCGATTGGCAAGGCATTTGCAAAAAAATGGGGTCACGCATCAAACGGTCATCGCCATTTTAGCCGACCGCACGCCTGAACTTATTGTCAGCCTGCTGGCTGTCTTAAAAGCAGGCGCAATCTATGTGCCAATTGATCCCGATTATCCAGAAAGTCGCATTCAATACATGCTTAAAGACAGCGGGGCAACGCATCTTCTGACTCACTCATGCTTTATCGGTCAGGCGAAGGCACTTGCGTTTGATGGTACGTATCTGTTTGCGGATGATCAGGAAATTTCACTGATGAGCTCAGAGAATCTTCTGCTAGAAGCAGGCTTACACGATACGGCTTACATCATGTATACATCTGGTACAACAGGTCAGCCAAAAGGCATCATGACGACCCATTCCAATATTGCCCGGGTGGTCAAAAATACGAACTACTTAACCATTTCAGAAACAGATACACTGCTGTCACTATCCAACAGCGTATTTGATGGCTTTACATTTGATGTATATGGCGCACTTTTAAACGGAGCAAAGCTTGTCTTGCCGAAAAAAGAGACCATTTTAAACATGGGCGAGCTGACGGGGGTGATTAAAAGGGAAAACATTTCTGTCATGTTTGTTCCGACGGCATTATTTAATCTCCTCGTTGATGAAGAAACCGACTGGATGCGCAGTGTGCGCAAGGTGCTGTTCGGAGGAGAGCGGGCATCGGTACAGCATGTGAGGAAAGCCTTTGATGTCATGGGGAAAGACAGACTGATCAATGTCTACGGTCCAACCGAATCAACGGTCTTCGCCACCTATTATCCAGTAGATGAGGCTCTGCCGGTAGAGACGCGTTCGATTCCAATCGGAAAGCCGCTCAACCAGACGGGTGCTTATATATTGAGCCCGCACGGACAGCTTCAGCCGATTGGAATGGTCGGAGAACTATGCCTGAGCGGAAAAGGGCTTGCGAAGGGGTATTTGAATCGTCCTGATCTGACAAAACAAGCCTTTATCGCCCATCCATTTGCTGCGGGAGAAAGGCTGTATCGTACGGGAGACTTGGCCTATTTTCGAGCAGACGGTTTGATTGAGTATGCAGGCAGAGTGGATGACCAGGTGAAAATTCGCGGTCATCGAATTGAGCTGACAGAAATTGAAGCCCACCTTCTCATGCATCCAGGCGTAAAGCAAGCTGCCCTTATAGCTGATCAGCATAACACGCAGCATACAAGGCTGCTCGCCTATATGACGTGTGAGGAGGAGTGGAAGGACAAACTCGATGTGATCAAGTCAGGGCTGAAGGAAAAACTTCCGGCTTACATGCAGCCTCATGAGCTGATCAGACTTGAGAAAATGCCGCTTACGCCAAATGGAAAGGTTGATAAACGTCAGCTGCCAAAGCCAGAGGCGCCTCAAGGAAACCGCCATGTGAAGCTTCCAGTAAATGAGGTAGAACAAAAGTTGCTTGTGATGTGGAGGGAAGTGCTTGAAAGAGATGATATCAGCACAGATGACCATTTTTTTGAGCTTGGCGGGCATTCATTAAAAGCGATGTCGCTTTTATCCAAGGTGTCGAAGGAATTCGATGTTCAGGTGCCCATTCACTTGCTGTTTGAGACGCCTACTATTGAAGCAATCAGCCGTTATATTCAACAGCAGGATCAGGAAGCCGCAGGCTATCTTGTATTCAATGAATCTCAAACGCCAACAGTCTTTGCTCTCCCGCCATTACCAGGCTATGGCTTTATTTATCAGGAAGCCGCAAAAACGCTTGATGGTGTTCGTTTGATCGCCTTTGACTTTATTGAAGCCGATCATCGAATTTCGCAATATGTTCAGCATATCCAGCACCTTCAGCCTGAAGGACCGCTGACTTTGATGGGATACTCTGGCGGGTGCTACCTAGCCTTTGAGCTTGTTCAATCGCTCGAACAAGCAGGGCGGACCGTCGAAAAGGTCATCATGATCGATTCCTATAAGAAAATAGGAGAAAGTGATTTAGAAGGACGATCCATTGATGACGATATAGCAGCGATCGTCCATCAGTCGCAGCAAAGTGAACTTGCCCAAGCGGAGCTCATCCAAGACGCGCTGGCTCAAAAAACGAGAGCCTACTATGAAACTTTTGTTAAGGGGGTGAACCAAGGAGAGATACAAGCAGACATTGACTTCATCCAATCCGAAGAGCAAATTGCGATACCAGACTGGATGGAAAATTGGGAAGCTGCGACGACCGGCGCTTATCGACAATATCAAGGCTATGGTCAGCACGCTGACATGTTCAAAAACAAAGAATGTGCCGCTCAAAATGCACAGCTGATCCAAAAGATAGTCCATCATAAAAATAGAGAAGCAGTCTTGTAAACTTTAGATTAGGCAGGGGTGCACACTGGCAGCCCTGCCTGACAAAAAAGGAAAGGAACTCATATGAAACCATCAACCATCAATCAATCGAATGTACATGAATCAATGGATACGATTTTACAAGATGTACAGAAAACCATTTTACAAACCAACGAAATCGAACGCTTCGCTGTTTTTTCTCGTGAAAAAACCATTCGACCTCGGCCATATCACCTCTCTCATTTATTTCTCGACCATCACATGGAGCAGGAGGCCGCAGTTGAATGGATACAGACGCAAATGGCTTCGCCTATTTTAGCGGACATGCCCCCAGCCATTTCCTATGGGGGGGATATAGATGTTAGTGCAGGAGCTCAAACCTTGCAGGACGCTCTAACTGAGGCAGCCAAAACGACAAACGGGCTGACTTATATCATCAATAGTGAAAATGAACTCACGCAATCCTACGCACAGTTAAAGGAGGATGCCGAACGGGTTCTGACGGGTTTAAGGGCACTAGGGCTTGAGCCAGGTGATCCTGTCTTCTTTCAATTTTCATCGAATCATGCGATGGTCACGGCCTTTTGGGCATGTGTGTTAGGCGGATTTGTCCCAACACTTGTATCGGCAGCCCCGACCTATCGGGAAATGAATGCCTCAGTGAAGAAGCTTCATCACGCTTGGAACCTGCTGGAACACCCGCTCATTCTCACGGATGACTCGCTAATTGATGAGGTGCAAGGCTTAGCTTTACTGTGGCATACAGATCAATTACGTGTGGCAGCCGTTGAACCGATGCTCACTTTAGAAAGAGATCTAGAAGCACATCCAGTCACGCCTGATGATTCAGTCTTTTTTATCTTAACGTCTGGAAGTACGGGGATGCCTAAATGCGTAGAGCATTCTCATAGAAGTGTGCTGGCGAATGTCAAAGGGACAGTGGCAGCCAATCAGTTTACACAAGAGGATGTCTCGTTAGACTGGATGCCATTAGATCATATTGGCGGCATTGTGATGTTCCACCTTGTCAATGTGTACACAGGCTGTGAACAGATTCGGGCAAGGACAGATGACTTCATCGCTCAGCCGCTGCGCTGGCTTGACTGGATGGACCGCTATCGTGCAACGAAGACGTGGGCACCTAACTTCGCATTTGCGATGATCAATGATTATGAGAAAGACATTTCTTCAGGTTCCTGGGATCTTTCTGCCATGACGTGTATGATCAATGGGGCAGAAGCGGTCGTACCGAAGACAATTCACCGGTTTTTACACCTGCTCGCTCCGCACGGCTTAAAGGGAGACGTCATCAGACCGGCTTTCGGCATGTCTGAAATCTCATCAGCCGTTGTCTTCTCTTTTGCGATTGAGCGGGGAGATGAAAACAGCGGGGTTCTGACCTTTGAGGAAACGTCGCTGACAGAGCAGCTAAGACCAGCGGAGGCACGTGAGACAGGAACCGTCAGCTTTACAGAGCTGGGGAAACCGATTCCGGGTATCACGATTCGTATCGTCAACCATCAGCATGAGCTTCTTCCCGAAGATCACATTGGCAGCGTGCAAATCAAAGGGCCGACGACGATGAAGGGCTATTACAAGAATGACGAAGCGAATCAAGAGGTTTTTCAAACAGAGGGCTGGTTTCACACGGGTGATTTAGGTTTTCTGCACGAAGGAAGGCTGACATTAACCGGTAGAGAAAAAGACATGATCATCATCAACGGGAAAAATTATCACAACTATGAGATTGAAGCCATGGCAGAGGAAGTACCAGGCGTAGAAACGAGCTTTGTGGCTGCTTGCTCCGTTCGGATGGAGGCATCTGCATCCGATGAACTGATTCTCTTTTTTACACCGAAGCTGTATGAGCCTGCTTATATCATGAGGGCTAGCCAGCACATTAAAACCCATATTGCGACAAAAATGGGTCTGTCTGCATCAAAGGTTATCCCTGTCCAGAAGCATGCCTTTCCGAAAACAAGCTCTGGAAAAATAGAAAGGGCACAGCTCAAGACAAGGTGGCAGGAAGGTGAATTCGACGAAATCATTAAGGAACTGGACATCAGACTTGAAAATGAACACACCTTGCCTGATTGGAGTTATCAAAAGAAGTGGACACCTGCTCCGCTTCATGAAACTGAAAAGCAAACAGCAGGGGACATGGTGATCTTTGCAGATGCATTAGGGCTGGCAGATCAATTGAGATCTCTCTCAAACAATGAACAAACCTATATTACGGTTGAACCGGGTCAAGCATTCACACAACTCACACATACTCACTTCATCATCCACCCGAATCGGCCGTCAGACTACGAACAACTCTTTGAGACGCTCCGTTCGTATGGCGTTTCGGTGAAACAAATCATTCACCTTTGGAACTACACAAACAAGGAAGACACACTTCAAGCGGCAATGGCGAAGGAAGCGCAGAAAACTGGCAGCATGAGTGCATTATATGTAACAAAAGCGATTGCCGCCTATGAGGAACCTGTAGAGATCACCTTTGTCTCAGCTCATGCGATGAATTTGCCAGAAGATCAAACGCATCATGTGGAAAAAGCAACGACAACAGGATTGATGACAGCTGTACAGCATGAATGGCCGTTTATCAAGGTGCGATGTCTTGATTTTTCTCTAACAGAACCGGCTGACCGTTCTCATGCATCAGCGATCATGACAGAGCTTACACATGACACAAGCCATCATATCGCTGCTTACCGCGAAGGTGTTCGTTATATTCCTCTTTTATCACCGCTGCATCTGGAAAAAGATCAAAAGAGGAAGAAACCGCCATTTGAATCATCTGGGCTTTACGTGATGACAGGAGGGCTTGGCGGCATTGGGCGGATGCTGAGTGAACACCTTCTGACGTCCTATCAAGTGCATCTTGTGCTGCTTGGAAGAAAAGCACGAAAGGCTTTATCTGCGGAGCAGCAAGACGTTTTGACCTCACTTGAGAAACAAGCGAAAGACCATGGCGGCACAGTTTTTTATGAAGAAGTGGACATGACGGACGCAAAAGACATTGAAGCGCTCATCTCAAGACAAGAGGCGGCTCAAGGAAAAAAGCTGCATGGCGTGATTCATTTCGCTGGCATCATTCAAGAGGAGCTGCTTGCTGACATGACGTCTGCGTCCTTACATGCGATGTACGAAGCGAAGGTATATGGCACGATTGCGCTTCATGAAGCGGCTTCTAAACGGCAGAACGTCTTATTTCTATCTAGCTCGTCAGCACGAACGTTAAAGGGCGGGATGACCGTCGGCGCTTATTGCGCTGCCAATGAGTTCGTTGAACAATTTGCTCATTATCAAAGGCTGACATCTACAGTGAAGCCGTATTGCTTTAGCTTTAGCATGTGGGATGAGGTCGGCATGAGCGAGGGTTCGATGATCAAAGGCATGTTAAAAGAAAGAGGCTATCTCCCGATTCCGAAGCGGGCGGGCTTCCAGACAATGCTGGCATGTTTGATGACAGATGCGCCACTCATTTATATGGGATTAGATCGGTCGAAGCAGGACATTCAAGAAATGAGCCAAGCGGAGAGGCAAACAGAGCAAGCCGTGTATGTCTTTTTTAAAACCGACAAAACAAAGGCCATTGAAGAACGGCTGTATCAGTCCATTTATACGTGTTTGCAGTCTCATCTATCTGGTGAATATTCCGTGCATCTATTTCCTGAGGAATATTGGAAAGAATCAGAGGGTGGCATGCCGGATGAAGCGTATTTCAAAGCATTCATTGAGGAAAGTGGACAGGATGCAGAGGACAGAGCGCCTCAAACGGAGACGGAGAAACTTTTGGCAAACATTTGGTCCGAGCTGCTTGATGTCTCACATGTCAGCTGTGGTGATCATTTCTTTCTACTCGGGGGTCATTCGCTCAAGGCAACGCAAATGCTGTCTGCGGTGAGACAAAGAATGGGATTTGACGTGCCGCTCGCTGTTCTTTTTGAGCATACGAGACTTGGGGAATTAGCGGAATGGATCGATTCGCATGCAAAAGTGGATGAAGCGGTACAGGTGCGGAAAATGGAAAAGGGTCAGGAGATTCCGATGTCTTATGCCCAGCAAAGACAGTGGTTTCTCTATCAATTACAGCCCGATCTGCCATTTTACAATAATACAATTTCCTTTCGGATGAATGGACCTTTAGATGTGAAGGTGCTTCAGAGCAGTCTTCAGCAAATGGTGCAAAGGCATGAATCGCTCAGAACTTCCTTTACCATGAGCGGCGATGAACCAGTGCAGATCATACATGAGCATATGACTCTTCCAGAGCTTGAAGTGGTGGATCTATCAGATCTGACAGCACAGAAAGAAAAAGAACAAAAAGCGGCTGAATGGGCAAAAAGAGAGGCGGGCACACCTTTCCGCTTAGAACATGATCCGCTCTTTCGAGTGAAACTGATTCGGCTGTCGGAAACAGATCATTTACTGCTGATGTCCATTCACCACATTGTGTCAGATGGCTGGTCGGTTGGGATTGCCGCAAGAGAGCTGTCTGAGTGGTATACAGCGATGATTGACAAGAGAGAGCCTGATCTTTCGCCGCTGCCAATTCAATATGCGGATTACGCACTATGGCAGAAGGAGTATTTGACTGGAGAGACGCTGCAGAAGCAGATTTCCTATTGGAAGGAGCAATTTGCGGTCCCTGTAGAAGATTTGGTTTTGCCGTATGACTACCCGCGGCCAGCCGTTCAATCCTACAAGGGAAAAACGAAAAAATACCACTTGTCGAAGTCGCTGTCTGAGCAGCTGGCTGCCCTTTCTAAAAAGACAGACAGCACCCTTTATATGACGTTACTGACTGCCTTTTCTACCTTGCTGCATCGATTGTCTTCACAGGATGAGTTTGTGATTGGATCAGTCATTGCTGGGAGAAATCGGACGGAGATGGAGCATCTCATCGGATTTTTCGTAAATACGCTGGCACTTCGGATCGATCATAGCGGGAATCCTGCTTTCACTGAACTATTAGAGCGGGTGAAAGAAACAACAATGGGCGCCTATGCGCATCAGGATGTGCCGTTTGAGATGGTCGTAGATGAGCTGAATATTGTACGTGAGGCTGGCAAGCAGCCGCTGTTTCAGGTCATGTTCGTTCTGCAAAACCTACCGCTTGAAGCTTCTCCGATGGGGGAGGCGACATCCGTTTTAGCCATTGAAGATAACGATACCGCCAAATTTGATCTATCCCTGTTTGTTTTTGAAGGGGCGGAGGGTCTTCAATTAAAACTGGAGTATGATGTGGACTTATTTTCTGACGACACGATGGATCGGTTCCTTCGGTACTACGAGCATCTGCTTGCGTGTATTTGTGAAAATCCAGCACAGCCGATCAGACAAATGAATTACCTGCCAGAGAAAGAAAAGTATCAGCTGCTCTATGAATGGAGCGGTAAAACCAATCAGCCTGCAGGCCCGCTTCTCATCACGGAACGGTTTGAAGCGCAGGTGAGAAAGTCACCCGATGCCATTGCTCTCGAATTCGGGGAAGAGCAGTGGACGTATCGTGTGTTACAAGAGAAAGTCGACCGGCTTGCTGCTTCTCTGCAGCAGCGAGGTGTGACGCCGCATGAACCAGTAGGGCTGCTCATCGACAGGTCGCCTCAAATGATTCTTGGGGTGCTGGCGATTGTGAAAGCAGGAGGTGCCTACGTGCCAATTGATCCTGAATATCCAGATACACGGATTGATTATATGCTGAGGGATACAGGTATTCAGCTGTTACTGACAAAAAATGAATGGCTCAAAAAGGTGTCCATCAGCCAAACCGAACTCATTTGTCTTGATGAGGGATATGAAGAGTTTTTATCAGAAGCAGAACTCATACCTGCTGCCCTAAAACCTGATGGACTCGCTTATATCAATTACACGTCAGGATCAACTGGACAGCCGAAAGGGGTTTTGATCCCGCATCAAGCAGTCATCCGGCTTGTCTGTGAAACAGATTATGTCACCCTTGATGAACATACGCGCATTTTACAAATCGCCAGCTTCTCCTTTGATGCCTTTACGTATGAAATATGGGGAGCCCTGCTAAATGGGGGAAGGCTGATCCTGACCGATCGAAATACGATTTTATCAATGGATACGCTGGCTGAAACGCTGACATCATACAAGATTACAACAGGATTTCTGACGGTGCCGCTGTTCAACCGGTTAACAGAGGAACATCCTGAAGCCTTATCTGGATTCGATGCATTATTGGTTGGTGGAGATGCGCTCTCAGCTGCTCATATCCGCAAGGCACTGCCGTATTTACCTGAAGGGCTTTTAAACGGCTATGGACCAACTGAGAATACGACGTTCTCCTGTGTGCATCACATTCGCTCATTAGACGAAGGGCAGGCGACAGTTCCTATCGGTCAGCCAATTGCTTATTCACAAGCCTATGTATTAGACGACCAGCTGCAGCCGGTTCCGCAGGGTGTTATTGGAGAGATCTACGTTGGCGGAACAGGGCTGGCACTCGGTTACCTTGGAGATGAAGAAAAAACATCGCAATCATTTATCCCGCATCCTTTCCAAAAAGGAGCGCGTTTATATAAAACAGGCGATATGGGCCGCTGGCTCTCAAATGGCACCATCGACTGCATTGGAAGAATGGATCATCAAGTGAAAATACGCGGACACCGCGTCGAATGCGGAGAAATTGAAGCCGCTATGCTGAGTGTTGAAGACATCATAGAATGTGCTGTCATTCCGCATCAGCACGAAAGTGGTCATAAGCGGCTCATCGGTTATTTTGTCCAAAAAGGTGCATGGATCCAGCAAGACATTCGCAGCGCCTTGAAAGACAAGCTGCCAGATTATATGGTACCAAGTCTATTCATAGAGCTAGAGGAACTGCCGCTCACGCCAAACGGCAAGGTAGACCAAAAGCGTCTCCCGCCGCCAGAGTGGAGACAGGAAGAAGTGGACAAACCAGCAGATAAGGCACTCAGTGAGGAAGAACGAGTGCTGGAAAAAGTGTGGACTCAGCTTCTTGGCACTCCTTCAATTAGTGTACATGATAACTACTTTGAGCTTGGCGGAGATTCCATTATTGTCATACAAATGGTGGCACGTCTAGCACAGGAAGGCTACATCATTCAGCCAAGAGATGTATTTGAAAAACAGACCATTTCACAGCTGGCACGCGCTATGAAAAGAGCGGATGTGTCTGTGTCCTATGATCAATCGCCTGTTACAGGAGAAGTTCGTCTGCTTCCAATCCAATCTTGGTTCCTTGAGCAATCAATGACAAACCAAGATTATTGGAATCTATCAGCGCATATTGAATTCAAGCAATCTATACAACCCGAACAATTATCAAAAGTTCTTTCAAAGCTTGTCGATCATCACGATATGCTGAGAGCCATTTATACAAAAGCAGCAGACGGCACATGGATTCAAACCATTCGTGCGCCTGGCATCATCCCTTGTGTCACATTTTTTGATTTGACGGATGTTTCTCACGAGGAAGCGCTGGAGCAAATTCACTTGGAGACAAGCGCTTGTCAAGGAACATTGTCATTAGAGCGGGGAGAAGTGATCAAAGCCATTCTTTTTCAGACAAGTGGTCGTACGTCTGAACTCTTTATCGCAGCCCACCATCTTGTGATGGATGGAATATCGTGGCGCATCATACAGGAAGATCTATTAAATGGATTGAAGCAGCTTGCAGCAGGGCAGGAGATCACACTTGCAAAGAAAACCGCTTCCTATCAGCAGTGGGCAGATGCACTCTATGAATATGCACAAACCGATCAATTACAAGAGCAGGTTCCTTTTTGGCAAAAGATCATGGATCAAGAGGAAGAAGGTTCTCCTTTTCAAACACCTGCGCTTTTCAATATAGAAGAACATGCAGAGATCCTGACTGTTCAATTGACGAAGGATCAAACAGACATTTTACTAAGGCACGCATCACAAGCGTACCGAACTGAGGTCAACGATTTACTTTTATCAGGACTTGCGCAAGCCGTTGGAAAGCCAATATTGATCACGTTAGAAGGACACGGACGCGAGGATTTATTTGAACAGATGGATTTGTCACGGACAGTCGGCTGGTTTACAAGCTCTTATCCTATTTTTATTCCTTTTATTCAAACCGATGTGGAGAGACAAATCAAAGATGTCAAAGAAACCTTAAGAGCTGTGCCGCAAAAGGGGATCGGCTATGGCTTGCTTCAATACATGACAGCATCTCGCTTACTCAAAACGGCAGCGCCGCAGATGAGCTTTAATTACCTTGGACAGTTAGATCAAATAGATGGTGAAGCAAATCTGTATTTAGCAGATGAACGAAATGGACATGTACATGATCCAAAAGCAGAAAGACAGCATTTAATCGATGTGTACGGATACGTTGTCAGTGGCCAGCTTCAGATGAATTTTATGATCAATCGTGAACTGCTTCAGCATGAAGAGGTGCGCCATTTACCTGAACGGTTCAAAGAAAAAATGGAGGACATTCTGACGCATTGTGTAGAGACAAAAGGCGGCTTTACGCCATCTGATTTTCCAATGGTCCAGCTGACACAAAAGCAAATAGATGAGCTTCCAGATCATGTAGTGGATGTATATCCACTATCTCCGATGCAGCAAGGGATGCTGTTTCATGCACTGTTAGATCAAGCGTCACAGGCTTATTTTGGTCAGGTGCATATGACGCTCGAAGGCTTAACGGACGGCGAAGCCTATGAAAAAGCATGGAATCTGCTTGTAGAACGTCATTCGATTTTGCGGACAAGATTTGCTTGGGAGGGGCTAAAGGAGCCTGTCCAATTGATTCAATCAGAAGGAAGCATTCACCTCACTCAGCACGATGTGCGCCACCTGAGTGAAACGGATCAGAAGAAAACCATTGAGCGTTATTTACAATCCGATCGTTCAAAGGATTTCGAATTAGAGGATGCGGCTGAACCGCTCATTCGTATCGCTTTATTCCATCGTGACGAGAAAACATGCACGTTTGTTTTTAGCTTTCATCATATTTTAATCGATGGCTGGAGCCTGTTCGGCTTGATTGAGGAATCCTTTTCAATGTATCGCTCTCTTGTGGATGAACGAGAGATGAACCTTCTGGCTGTGCGTCCATATAAAGATTTTATTGAGTGGCTGCAAAAGCAGGATCAAGAGAGGGCGCAAGAGTTCTGGAAACATTATATGTCAGGAGTGGAGGAAGCCACACCACTTCCTGGGGACGGAGAGCAGACTCCGAATGAAGGAGCAGGTATTGATCAATTTAGTATCAAACTGACGCCTGAAATGCAGCAGAAGCTGGAGAAGATGACAGGCACACAGAAGGTCACGATGAGCACACTGATTCAGGCGGCATGGGGGCTGCTCTTGCACCTTCATTCAGGCTCAGAGGATGTCGTGTTCGGTGTCACAGTATCTGGACGGCCGGCGGACTTACCAGAGGTTGAAAGCATGACAGGGCTCTTTATTAACACCTTGCCGCTCCGTTTGCCGATCACACCAGACAGGACCATTGCCGAGCTGCTGGCACAGACGCAGGAAACGGTTTTTCACATGCGAGAATTTGAGTATACCGTATTGCCAGATATTCAGCAGATGACCCAAATCCCGAATGGAGAATCATTGTTTAACAGCATTGTCGTGTTTGAAAACTATCCGATTGAATCTGTAGAGCCGTATGGTGTACGGATATTAGACATTGCAAGTCATGAAGAAACAAACTATGACCTGACCCTTGTGGCTGTCCCAGGAGATACGCTGGAGCTTCGAGTCACATACCGCTTCAATCAATATACAGAAAAACAAATACAATCGCTGATGCAGCAGCTGGGCCACACACTTGAAGCCATGACAGAACAAGTGGAGACACCACTCTCTGATTTCACGATGGTAACAAATGAAGAAAAAGAGCGGATGATCACCGAGTGGGCGAAAAACGCACAAGTCAGCGTGCTGTACCCAGACCAAGAAGAGGTCTACTCAGGAGTGCACGATCCTTCCTGTGAGACGGAAATATTTGTGCTAAGCGAAGAGCATCAGCTCATGCCGATAGGATTTTCTGGAGATATTTTTATCGGCACGAAGGATATCAAAGCACTTTGCGGGGAGCTTGCCGATTGGATGGAGACGCATAAAATTCCGCATCCATTCAAACATCAAACAGGCGAATACCTCTATCCGACAGGGGATGTCGGCGTTTGGACTGAAAAAAACAAGATTCAGATTTTGGATTGGATGTAGGAGGAGAAGAACGATGTTAGTTAGTAGACGAAAAGGACATGCAGCAAATCATATCGTCAGAATCAACGGAAAACGAATCGATCTCAAAGCATTAGAGCAAGTCATGATGCTTCATTTTCCGCTAAAGGAATGTGTGTTAATCCCTAAGAAAAATCAAGAAGGCAGCCTCTCGCTTGTGCTATTTGCACAGGCGAAGGACCCTTCGCTGACAAGAGAGGACTTGATGAAAGGCCCGCTTCATCCCTATGAAGTACCAGCCGCTCTCGTCTTATTGCCTTCCTTGCCAAGGGCAGAAAGTGGAGCCATCGATACAGAAGCATTGCTTTCGATTGACATCATAGATGAAGAGGGTTTAAGAAAGATAGAAGAGCGTACGAAAGCCATAGATGGAGTGGAGGAAGCGGCCGCTCTCATTGAAAGTCAGACAGAAAAACAAATGCCTTATCACCTAGATGACCTGTTTCCTAATCGACAGCGTGCGCAAGGGAACGTATCGATCTCGAAGGATGAAGCGGGCGAAACAAAGCAAGCATCCGCTCATGAAAAGCCGCCAGCACTTGTGTATGGCGGGGATGTCATCAAAAAACCAGGCACACCTGTCACACTGACAGAGGTGCTGATTCGATCAGCCTTTATGTCACCTGACCGCGGGGTGACCTATATCAAAGAAGGCGGGCGCACATTGACCCAAACCTATCCTGAGTTACTCACAAACGCAGAACGGGTTCTGTCTGGTTTAAGGAAAGCAGGGCTGACAAATGGCGATCAAGTGTTACTTCAATTAAAAGATCATCATGATTTCATCACCGTGTTTTGGGGCTGTATTCTCGGTGGCATCATTCCGACTCCAGTCTCTGTTCCGCCTGTTTATGATGAGATGAATCAAGGAGTGAACAAGCTCAAGGGCGTGTTTCAGCTGCAAAATGAACCGTTTATTATTACAAAAGAAGCAAGTGCTGAAGACATTGCTGGGCTGCGTGAGACATTTGAGGCAAAAGAAATACCTATTTTAACAGTAGAAACATTGCTTACGTGTGAACCGGATGAACAGCATTATGAGCCAGAGCCGGATGAGCCTGTGCTTCAGCTGCTGTCTTCAGGAAGTACGGGTGTGCCTAAGTGTATCCGTCACAACCATCAAAGTATTTTATCTCGGATCATCTCCTTTGAGCAGACAAATGGCTTTACGCATGAGGATGTGTCGCTTAACTGGATGCCGCTTGATCATGTAGGAGGCATTGTCATGTTTCATGTGCATGACGTCTACCTTGGCTGCCAGCAGATTAGTCCATCCATCGATCAATTTATCGAGCGGCCGATGGTGTGGCTGGATTGGGTAGAAACATACGGCGTCACAAGGACATGGGCACCGAATTTTGCTTTTGCCATGATGAATGAATATGAGGACGACATTCGCAAGGGGAGCTGGGATCTCTCCACACTGACTTATATTATGAATGCAGCCGAAGCGGTTGTTCCAAAAGTGACGCAGCGCTTCATGCATATCATGGGTCAGCACAGATTAAGCCGCCATGCGATGGTGCCGGCGTACGGCATGTCTGAAACATCCTCAGCCATTGTTCAATCAAAGAAATTCATGCGGCATGATGATCAGGATGGACAGCTGACGATTGATCAGACCTCGTTAACAGGTGAAATTCAATACGTGACGCAAGATCATCCGCACAAGATGACGTTTACAGAAGTCGGCGTACCTATTCCGTCTGTATGGATTCGGATTGTAGATGAACATCATCATGTGCTGCCAGAAGATCAGGTCGGACGCTTACAGGTGAAGAGTCCAACGATTATGATGGGCTATGATCAAAATGAGGAAGCCAATCAAGAGGTATTTGCGGAAAATGGCTGGTTTCACACAGGGGATTTAGGGTTTATTCATGAAGGGCGTCTTGTTCTGACAGGCCGGGAAAAGGACATCATCGTCATCAACGGAGCCAACTATTTGAATTACGAAATTGAAGCGGTTGTGGAAGAGGTGGACGGGGTTGAAGTCACCTTTGCCGCTGCGTACGGCATTTACAATCCCGAATCAAGCAACGACACGCTTGCCGTCTTTTTTGTCTCGCAAAAAGATTCAATAGAGGAACAAATCACGATGATTCAGCAGATTAGAGAGGCCATCATCCGAAAAATCGGGATAGAGCCTGATCACATCATTCCGGTGAAAAAAGACCAATTTCCGAAAACAGAGAGTGGGAAAATCCAACGTGCCCAGTTAGGTGCAGCGCTAAAAGAGGGAGTATTCCGCGACATTGAAAGGGCACTGGATCTTGCTTCTGAAAATGAACAAACACTCCCAGATTGGTTTTTCAAACGCACTTGGGCAAAGGAGCATATTGGTCCGTCTCAGCCTTCTGCTGATCATGTACTCGTTTTCGAGGATGAAAAAGGGCTGTACCAATCACTTTACGCACAATTTGAACAAAGAAATCAGTCCTATGTTTCTGTGAAAAAAGGGCGTGAATTTTTGCGTTTGTCCAAAGGGATGTACCAGATGAATCCGAGAATCAAGGGGGATTACGTCAGGCTCGCTGCAGCACTTGAAGCAGATGAATTAAAGACAGGGCAGGTACTCCACCTGTGGAATGTGACAGACAAAGAAGCCATCGTTGAGCCTGCGCAGTTCAAAGAAATGCATGCGAGTACCAATCAATCTATTTTGTACTTGTATCAAGCTTGGAGGCAAGAAAACAAAGAGCCAGTCCGGCTTGTCGTGGTGACAAAGGGTGGTCAATTTGTAAGCCCTGAAGACGATCTTCATGTGGAGAAAACGTCGCTCGCTGGTTTATTAAAAACCATCCCGCAAGAATGGGAAGGAGCAGAGGTGTCCCATATTGATATTGAAGCGGAGCGTGTGGAACAGGATGCAAAGCACATTGCTGAAGAGCTGTCAGCGATTCATATAAAAGCAGAGGTGTCATACCGAAACGGGCACAGGTTCGTACCAAAGCTGGAAAAAGTCAATATGATGAAAGCACCTCAAACAGAAGGGTTTTTAGAATATGAAGGTCTTTATTTGCTGACTGGAGGTCTTGGCGGTATTGGATTTGAGCTGTCTAAACAGATGCTCCAATTTGGCCTAAAGCTCGTATTGATTGGAAGGACTTCTCTGGAAGACAGCCTGGAAAAGAAAGAGGCGTTCTCACAGCTAAAAGGCCTCGGTGATGTCATCTATGTACAAGCGGATGTGACCAATTTAGCTGACGTCGAGCGGGCGATTTACAAAGCAGAAAAACACTTTGGTCAATCCATCCGGGGCGTGCTGCATTTAGCCGGGGCTGGCAATGTGTCAGAGCATTTTCAGCATGCGGATAAGTATGCATTGGCTCATACGTCAGAAGAGGATTTCACAAAGGAGCTGTCAGGGAAAGCAGACGGAGCGTTTGTCCTGCAGGAAGCCTTCAAGCATGACCCGGCAGTACCACTCGTCTTTTTTGGATCGGTGAATGGCTTTTTTGGCGGCACAACATTCGGGGCATACTCTGCAGCCAACAGCTTTTTAGATGGACTTGCGCACGCTCTCACCTTTCAAGAAGGAAGACGGGCGATCTCTTTGAACTTCAGCATGTGGGATAATCTTGGTTTGTCTAAGGGACATACCGGCGCAGCGCTAACCGTCCGCAAGGGATTTCAATTGATTGGAAAGAAGCAAGGTCTCCATTCATTAGGTCTAGGTGCCCGGCTGAATGAAGCGCATCTATTTATCGGACTAGACGGAGCCAATCCAGAAATCGCTGAGTATCTTCAGCCAGCACCAATTCCGACTTTTGAGAAAAAGCTTTTTTACACGGTTCAGTCTGGCAAAGAAGTGCATGTTGAAGATATCGCAGGCGTAACAAAAGGTGACTGGGATATTCAGCAAGTACAGGAAATACCGAAAAAACAAGATGGCTCTATTGATCATGAAGCCCTCAAGCTGAATCATCACAAAAATGGACAACCCCTTGAAAAACAATTGCCAGAAACGAAAACAGAGCAAATTCTTGCTGCCATATGGGAGGACATTTTAGACGTAGATCGTGTGTACAAAGAGGATCAATTCTTTGATCTTGGCGGGCATTCATTAAAGGCGACTCAAACTATTTCTCGGATCAATCATGAATGTTCAATCAAGGCGCCTTTAAAAATATTATTTGAAAGTAAGCATCTGGCCCATCTGGCGCAAATGGTTGATGACATCAAAGGGGCACCGGCTGTTCAGGAAGCCAAGATTCCAAAGCTTGAAAAGCGAACAAGCTATGAGCTGTCACATGCTCAGAAGCGCATTTGGTTCTTATCCACATTAGAAAAGAGCCATCATTACAATATATTAGGTGCTTGGAAGCTGACAGGACAACTGCACATTCAAGCGTTAACAAAAGCGATCGGTCTCTTAACGAAACGTCATGAAGCACTGCGTGCAACATTTAAATCGCTTAGGGGCAAGCCAGCTCAACTGATACGTGAAGACCTTCCGCCATCCGTCACAGTTGCGAATTTCTCATTATTTAATGAAAAAACGAGAACGAGAAGACTCAAGCAGCTTATTCAGCAAGAGGCAAACCGCGTCTATGATTTAGAAAGAGGGCCTCTTTCACACTGGACGATTGTGGATATGGGCAATGAGGAATTTTATCTTCTTTGCGCGCAGCACCACATCATTTCAGATGCATGGTCGCTCAGCCTGCTCATTCAGGAGTTAGAAGTGGCATATGACGGGCTTCTTTCAGATGAATCGCCGCAGCTCCCGGCGCTGGAAATCGAATGGACAGATTATGTTCATTGGGAAAATGAGCAACTAACGCATCATCAAGCAGACCAAACCTATTGGCTCGATACCTTACAAGGTGAACTTCCAGTGCTAGAGCTGCCATTTGACCGCCCTCGTCCGCCGGTTCAAACATTTAACGGCGCTACAGAGCAAATCGTCTTGGAAGAACCGCTTATCCGCCGTTTGCAGGCTTTGTCCAAGCAGCAGGGCACAACGCTGTTCATGACGATGCTGTCAGCGTACTACGTCCTGCTTCACAAGCTGTCCGGACAGACAGATATCATCATTGGCTCGCCGATCGCAGGGCGAGATGCCAAACAATCAGAGAAGCTCGTTGGGATGTTTGTGAATACACTTGCGCTGAGGCAGGATATCTCCACAGCAGATACGTTTGCTGATGTCCTGGAAAACGTGAAAGAGATGACGTTAAAAGCATTTGAGCATCAGCGTTATCCATTTGACAAGCTTGTCGATGATCTTTCGTTGGATAGAGATTTAAGTCGATCGCCTATTTTCCAAGTGGCCATGGGGTATGTAACAGATTCGCTCAATGTAAATCTCAAAGGGCTGACAAGTGAACATGTGATGGTCCATCATACAGTGTCTAAATTTGATCTCACCCTGCATGTATTTGAACAGGGAGATCAGCTGTCGATCCATGTGGAATACAATACAGATTTATTTGATCAAGAGACCATCCATCGTTATATGAATTATTATCTTCATCTGCTAGATGGTATGACGGCTCAGCCTGAACGTACATTTTCTGACTATTGCTTAATGGACAAAGCGGAACAGGCCGCCATGATCATAGGAAAAAACCAAACGGCTACATCATATCCAAAACGGACCCTTCAAGAGCTGTTTGAAGAACAGGTGCAGCGTGATCCGCACCGTATTGCCTTGTCCTATTTGGAAGAGCACATGACTTATCAAGAGTTGGATGAGAAGGCGACACAGCTTGCTGCTTACTTGCAGTCTAAAGGAGTTGGACCAGGTTCACTGGTACCGATGCTTTTTGATCGTTCCTTTGACATGATTGTCTCGGTGCTAGGTATCGTCAAGTCTGGTGCTGCGTATGTTCCGATGTCACCTGAATATCCAGATGCACGCATCCGCCTCATCGTTCGCGATACGCAAAGTGATGTGATCATCACTCAGTCTCATTTTGCAAGTCGTCTAGTAGACTTTACAGGTACAAAGATTAACATGGACAAGCCGTTATCAGAAACAGATGCAGTGTATCAAAGAGAACAATCGATCATAGGGGAAGCCCAGCTGGCCTATGTCAACTACACATCAGGCTCAACAGGTACACCAAAAGGCGTGATGCTCCCTCATGCAGGAGTTGTCCGCCTGGTTAGAGAAACAAACTATATTGAACTAGGTCCAGATGACAAGATGCTTCAGCTCTCAAACTATGCTTTTGATGCCTTTACATTTGAATTATGGGGAATGCTGCTGAATGGCGGTCAGCTGATTCTGATCCCAAAATATGCCGCACTGAATATGGATGAATTATCACGGTTGATCAAAACGCATCAAGTGACAGCCAACTGTCTGCCAACCGCCTTATTCAATCGGCTGGTGGAGCACGATCCAAAAAGTGTAGCAGGCTACCGCACATTACTTGTTGGCGGAGAAGCGATGTCTAGTGAGCATGCACGAAAGGTACTCCCGCATATGGAGGGTGTGCTCATCAATGCTTACGGTCCAACAGAAAACACGACTTTAGCAGCAACACATCAAGTCACGCACATGCCAGAGGGTGCAAGATCAGTTCCAATTGGTGTCCCGGTATCGAACTCAACTGTCGTCATACTAGATGAAGCGCTCAACCCAGTGCCAGCAGGCGTCAAAGGAGAAATCTATATCGGCGGAACAGGGCTGGCAAAAGGCTACCTTCATGATCCAGAGCGGACGCAGGAGCGTTTTATTGACAATCCATTTCCTGAACTAGAGGGAGACAAGCTGTATCGTTCAGGTGATCTTGGTACATGGCGCTCAGATGGCACCATTGAATATCTCGGCCGAAAAGACAACCTCGTGAAAATTAGAGGCTACCGGATTGAATGTGGGGAAATTGAAACAGCTCTCCTCAAGCATCCGCAAGTAAAGGAATGTACAGTCATCGCCAAAACGTATGGCAGCTCTAAACGGCTGGCAGCCTACCTTGTCACAGACGGGGAGAATCCTGTTCCGGGCTGGAAAGCATTTTTGCAGGAAAGCCTGCCAGGCTACATGATTCCAAGTTACTTTATTGTAATGGACGAAATGCCAGTCACAACGAACGGAAAGGTTGATCAAAAAGCACTGCCAGAGCCGACAGAAACGATCTCTCTTTCCCAGGGGGATGACAAACCAGTCACCGAAACGCAGGAACAAATTGTCACAGCTTTCAAGGAAGTGCTTGGTGTCAAACAAGTAGGCATGCATGACTCCTTCTTTGATTTAGGCGGCGATTCGATTATGAGTATCCAGGCTGTTGCCAAATTAAAAGAAAAGGGGATTCGTGTTGATCCAAAATGGATTTTCATGCATCCAGCACCTGCGCAGCTAGCCGCACATTTGGACGCAATTCCAGAGGCCGGGGAGCATGTCGAAAGGTCTCCGAAGGACTATGTGATTGAGCTGAAAAAAGGCGATCCAGCTGAACCGAGAATATTCTTTGCACCGCCTGCCGGTGGAACGGTCATGGGCTATATCGATGTTGCTAAGCTGATGACACATCAAGGCGCTGTTTATGCCATGCAGTCTCCTGGCTTATATGAGGATGAAGAACCGCAATTCCTCCATTACACAGAGCTTGTCACCATTTTTATTGAAGCCATTGAGACCTTCTATCGACCAGGCATTGACTATCTAGCAGGGCATTCAATGGGCGGGCATCTTGCCTACGGAATGAATCAGCGGCTCTGCCATGCAGGAAAAGCGCCGAAAGGATTGATCATTTTAGATACGGTGCCAGTGCTAAGAGATGAGGCAGATCAGGCGCTCCATGCCGATATGAACGAAGAAGAAGTGAAAATGCTTGCGCTTGTCCTAGGAATGGGAAATCTCGTCGGCATCCAGCCAGAAGCATTACAAGGGCTGAGCTTCCAAGAAGTGAAACAGACAATACTCAAAGAGGCAGAAAAGGATGAAGTGGTTCATCAATTTATGAATGATCAATATTTAGATAAATATTTGCAAATGCAAACGCATAATACGATCATGTCACAAGCCATTGAATTAGAAAAAGAACCATTCCCTGTGCCGTTTTATATTGTACAAAGCAGTGATCACGCCATCGATTTCCAGAAGAAGTTCTCAGACTGGGAGGCTTATACGAAAGGGTCGTGCTCGTATTATCACATCAAAGGAGACCATGTCACCATGATGAAAAGGCCGCAGGCAGATGAACTGGCACGGATTCTTCAAACGATTATAAAGGGGTAAGGACGTATGAATCAGTTATTTAAAACCTTTGAAAAAAAATCAGACCTTATTCAGCTTATTTGTTTTCCTTTTGCAGGCGGTTATTCCGCCTCGTACCGCCCGCTCTTTGAACAGCTAAAAGGCTCTGCCGAAGTAACAGCAGCAGAGCCCCCAGGGCATGGAACCAATCTCATGCCGCTCGAAACGAGCATTGACCAATTGGCTGAGCTGTACAAAGAAGGGCTTACAGGCAACCTGAACCGCCCATTTATCCTGTTCGGACATTCCATGGGAGGACTTGTCGTGTATAGACTGACGCAGCTGCTAGAAAAGGAAGGGGTCTATCCTGCAGCAGTTGTGATCTCGGCCATTCAGCCGCCGCAAACAAAACGGCAGATCCTGACCCATTTATCCAATGAAGCATTTGTTCAGCATATTGCCGAAATGGGCGGGATTCCAAAGGAATTATTAGAGAACAAACCAATGATGGATTACTTTACGCCGTCCTTACGTGCAGACTACCAGGCACTGGAAACCTTCCAGCACAAAGATCAATCCGTCATCGAAACACCCGTTTATTTATTCAATGGAACACAAGATGAAAAATGCATGCAAGATGCAAACGGCTGGCTGCCATGGGCAAAGACCATCAAACGCACCAATTTCGATGGAGGCCACATGTACATCAACACACACCTCGAGCACTTCGCAGAACAGATGAGACATGTGATTGACCTTGCAGCCAAACAACAATTGATAAAGAAATAAGAAAAAACGGCCCATATTGGGTCGTTTTTTACTGAGGAAGAATACTTGAAAACGCTGATATGGCCAAAGAAAATAAGAATAATAATACGAATGGGATGTAAAATTTATAACTTCTATTTTCTTGATTTTTCACGTAGGAATAGCACCATACACTAAATGAGACTATAACAAAAATATTAATATTCCACAAAAATGGAATTGTGATCGTGTGTTCAGCATTAGGTACATTAAAGAGGTATAAAATAATGACAATCAAGTTACCTATTAAGATGAAATAGTAAGATAATACCCCTCTTTTAAATATACTTTTATAGGAATCTTTTATTCCAAAAATTATAAAGCTTAGAAAAATGATTAATGAAAAAAATAAAACTTCTACTATAGGCTTGAATACTTCTCCAATAACAGCAAGAGAAATACCTATCCACTTACTAAATTCAATTATATCTTGATTTCCTTCAAGTTGCAGCTCAAGTAGATTTTTATTTATTTCATCCATTTTTAATATAGAAAGGATAAAAGCTATAATACCAGAGAGCATACATACTAATAAAATGTGTTTTTTCATAATAACACCCTTTAACAATATCAAATTTTTATGAAATAAAATTCAATAATAGAAGCAATAAATAAAAAGAAAACCCCGGTTATGAGCTGACTGAAATAGATTTTCCCTTTTGTTTTAAAAGAGATTTTGTCTTTAGATAGTATATACCGCATAATTTGCCTTGATATATCAAATGAGACAAAATAAAAAAGAAACAACCCGACAATTTCCACCGGAGAGTGGAAAATAATATAGTATAGTGCTATGTCAATTCCGTATATATACGTATACGATATGAAAAATGCACCTAGGAAAAACCCATTTAAAAAAATAATAATACTAGATAACAAGCCTAAACTAACTATTCCAGAAACTAATATAAGAAGTGACACAAAAAGGTTATTAAAGAAAATTTCTTGATAGCTGTCAATATTTATGTTGTTTTTAAAATCAATACTATCTATAAATGTTGAAGCAAAAACACTTAAACTAAAACCTCCTAAAAAAAATATAATAAAAACTAAAAAATTTTTAAGATAATTTTTCAAAAAATTTCTTTTCGAGTTGATCTTCATGAAAAGTCACTCCTGAAGATTTTTTTTCTGAGTGAATAATAGTACCATTATCAATAAAAAGGATTTCATCGCATAAGTCTGCTGCAAATTGAATGATATGAGTGGAGAGCAAAATGATTTTGTTGGCTTCTTTGAAATTTCTTAAATGTTTCTTCATGTCAGCCATGTTTGTAGGATCCAAACCTGTAAATGGCTCATCTAATAAAATAATGTTTGGATTATGTAATATTGTTAGAATAAAGGACATTCTTTGTCTCATTCCTCTTGAAAGAGAAGAGGAACGCCGATGTGTTTGCTCTTCTAATCCATAGTTACGCAACATCTCATTGATCTGGTCATTTTCTAAAGGTTGTTCTACAAGCATAGATTGATATTTTACCAATTCAAAACAAGTTAAGTTTTCAAATAGAGTTGGATCGTCTTCCATATATCCTATAGATGAGAAATTTTGCTTGCTATGATTTATCAATATTTGGCCTTCATCAGGTTGTATTAATCCAGCTATCATTTCTAGAATAGTAGTTTTTCCAGCACCGTTTTTACCTAATAAGCCAATTATTGAACCTTCTTTGAAATGCATCTCAGAAATCATAACTTTAAAGTTAGAATCTTTATATTCTTTAGTTAGATTATGAAGTGATAACATACAATCCCTCACTCAAATAATGTTTTAAATGATTTGTAGTTTTTATTTATTGTTCTATCCCAAAATCTAATTATTAAAAATATAATAATAAGTGAACTAGTGACCATAACGATATTTGTTACAATAAAATATACTGTGCTATAGGATGAAATTACTGATAAAGCTAAAATGAAACCATAACAAATATTTAAAGTCAATTTACTAAGGGAACTAGGAACTTGATAAACAAATTCCCACTTGAAATATGGAAATACGACAGTAGAACCTACAGTGCAAATAGCTACAAGTATACAGGTGTTTACTAAAGTGATTATCACGTATACAGGCTCATCTAGTTTTATTGTGAAACTTGAAAAAATGGTGTATAAAATACAAAACAACAAATGTAGTATGATAGATAAAATAACCTTATTTTTGATTTTATTTTTAACTAAGTTAGGTAATTTTCGTTTTAAAGGGAGAATGGGACCGTCAATATCAAAAGAAACATACGGTTGTATTGCATTTGATATAAAAATCATAGGAAAAATAACACTAAAAATAAATAAAAAATCATTTTCTATATTTAATGTTTCAAGTTGGTTCGTATTAACACCATAAAGAATTAAACCAAACAGTCCCCCGGATATTGTTAATATAAATAATAATACTGACCATTGAATAGGGGGATTTCTCATGAGGAGTGTAATTTCATAAAACAATATATGATTAAATTTTCTAGATGTCCCTTTTTGTTCTTTCGCTTTTTTCTGGAAATGGAAAATTGGCACATTACGAACGTTTCTTCTCCAATAAATCACTAAAAGTATACTAATGAATGTGAAGGCTAAAATAATATATATTGAATAACTAGATAAAGAACTTTTTAATAAATTGAATTTGAATACAGTGAATACCCAAAGTGCAATGAGACCTGTAGTTATATATCCAATAGTTGATGAAATTGCGAAAAATTTGGTGTTTGAAAGTAGTAACAATACATGCAATCTAAGTAGGTAACCTAAGATGAAAGAAGTGATGGCCAGAGCTGCTAGTGTTAAAGATCCTTGAAACCCATGTATACTTAAATTTGTTAAGTAAGAACCTAGAATGAAGAATAATAATCCAACCATAATACTAAAAAACTTACTCATATCTTTACCGAAAATATATTGATCTAGCTGGAGTTTTAAAATAGCCATCTGTTTTTTATCTGAAGAGAAAAGTATCCTCATTAAACTCTTATCAATATTTACTGTGAACATTAATATAAACAACGATAAATAGATTATTGATAAATTTTTAACTAAGTAAGTAGTTAATACACCTAGTAATAGGGGAGTAATTATGTATAAGAAAGAAAAAAATACAAAAATGAGAGCATTATTACGTTGATGTCTTCTTAAATCATTGATTAACAAGATTTTTGTGTATATTAAATATTTATGCATTTACAACACTTCCATTTTAAAGGTGTAAAGAGAAGGCGTTTACACCTTCTCTATAAAAATTCATTTTTTAGAAAGCAATAGCGTATTTAACCCCATATTTTCTAGCATAACTAATTACTAGAGAGGCAATAGCACCAAGTCCAAAAGTACCTAAGACAGCAGCAATAGCACCAACTGTACCAGCAGCATTTAGAATTGCACTAATAGAAGTTAATGCCCAAGTAGGTATTTGAGGATAGTTTGCTGCTAGATTTGCAAAAGGTGTGACTGGTTCAAGAGTCAATAAAATCATAGTTGTTAAAGTTAAAGTGAAAATAAGACTCAAGCCTAGGATTGCGAACAATCTATTTTTTAAACCCATTTCCATATTTAACACCTCCACCCTTGATTATATACCCATATTATACATAAAAAGGATTTTAGATAAATAGGTTTTTTATACTGTATTTTCCATTATAATGGAAAATTTAGATTTATTTTGATGAAATAACAGGACTGATGGCGAATTTATTCAGAAAATAACACCTCATAAACTTGTATTTTATTAATTTGATAATGATAATACTTCAGTAACTATCTATGAAGTGCGAAGTAAATAGAACCATTATGTAATTCTAACTATTTTGTTACAATATTTCTCGCTTGGATAAATAGAGGAAGGTGCATTGACCTGACAAGCAATCAACACTTCATCAGACATTAAAAAAAAGCGGTCCTCGTTTGAGAGACCGCTTTTTCTTATGAATTCCGCTTCTTCACTACATTCCCGCCAATCACTCCGCCAATAACCAGCACACCTCCGATGAGATGATACCAATCGATTGTTTCATGTAAAATGAGAACCCCAGCGGCGACCGTAATAAACGCAGATAAATTGTTAAAGATGCTGACTTTTGCCGCTTCAAGCTGAGAGAGGGCATAGTTGGATAAATATGCCGTGAGAAGTGAAGAAAGAATGCCTAAAAAGAGCATTGACCATACAAAGGATGCTTGTGTAAATGGGCTGAAAAATTGCGGCATTGTCCCGTTGACCGAATGCCGAATGAGCGCAGCGGCATTGAAGAAGACAAACCCAAAGAATGTCATCACGAAGGTGAGTTCAATCACATGGAAGCGCCGTGTAATCACCCGGGCAAATACACTATATGCACTGGAGGATAAGGCTGAAAGCAATATCAGCACATAGCCGATCATGTGTGAATGCTTTACATCAATTCCTTTCATAACAAAGAGAAGCATCACCCCGCACACAGAAAGAATGGTAAACAGCACTTGTATCCATGTCGCGCGTTCCTTTAAAAACCACGCGGCCAGCACCATCGTCAGAATGGGAATCGTTGCCTGGATAATACCAGCCTCTGACGAAGAGGTATACATCAGCCCCCATACTTGAAAAGCAAAAAACAACACAGGGTAAAGCAAGGAAAACGGTACGATGTAGAGAAGATCACGCCATTGAATAGAGAGACGGTTCTTCTTTCGTAAAAATGGATACAGCAATAGTGCGGCTGCAAAAGAAATCGTAAAGCGGTGTGCCAATAAATCGATCGGATTTGCTGATTCTAATGCAATTTTGACAAACAAAAATGAAAAACCAATAATCGTGGCGTAGCCTATCGCGGCAGCATACGCTTTCTGTTTTGAAATGTTCACAAGTTGACTCCTTACACGAGCATGCATGCTTCAGATGAATTGACCGGTTCTGTTCTTCTATCGTAATCGGATCATCTAAGGTGTACAATAAGAGAACATGATATCTGTACCGGTACAAGGAGGAAGCGGTGTGAGGAAATATGATCAGCTTATTCTCAGCTTAAAAGAGAAAATGGCGTCTGGTGAATACAGTGCTGGCATGAAGATCCCTTCCATTCGCCATTTAGCAACTCAATATGCAGTGAGTAAAAGCACTGTCATCAAAGCGCTGGCTACATTAGAACGTGAACATCTGCTGTATTCTGTAGAAAGAAGCGGCTATTATGTTGTGAAAACGAAGCAGTCGGCGGGCAAACAGGACAGCACATGGATTGATTTTGCTTCATCTGCACCTGATCCCGTCGTGTTTCCATATGTCGATTTCCAGCACTGCATCAACCAAGCCATTGATTTGTATCAAAATGACTTGTTTATTTACGGCACAGCCAACGGATTACCATCGCTGCTTCCAGTCATTTCTAAGCGATTAATGGATTATCAAGTATTTGCAAATCCAGAACAGATCGTCATGACCTCTGGTATTCAGCTGGCGTTATCCATTTTAAGCACCATTCCTTTTCCGAATGGAAAACAGACCATACTAGTCGAACAGCCTGGCTATCACCTATACCTCCAATATTTAGAGAAAAATCAACTGCCCGTGCGGGGGATTCAGCGGACGGAAAAGGGAATTGATCTTCAGGAATTGGAGCGTATCTTTCGAGAAGAGGAGATTCGTTTTTTCTATACGATGCCAAGGTTTCAAAACCCGCTTGGAACGAGCTTGTCAAAACAGGAGAAAAAAGCGATTGCAGCTCTTGCCGAGAAATATGATGTCTATATCGTTGAAGATGATTATATAGCCGATTTAGAATTCGATGCAAAAAGAGACCCGATCTATTCATACGATCAGGCGGGTAAGGTCATTTATTTAAAGAGCTTCTCCAAAATTATCTTTCCGGGACTTCGAACAGGAGCAGTCGTTTTACCTGAGGAACTGATTGGACCTTTTAGTGAACACAAACGGCTCATTGACATCGACAGCTCCATGCTGTCACAGGCAGCCTTAGAAATATATTTAAAAAGTGGGATGTTTGAACGGCATCGAGAAAGAATGCAGACAACCTATCGCAACCGATCCAAACAGCTGGTGACTTGTCTGAAAAATGATCAAATCGCTTATCAACTGGGAGAAGAGGGGCCAGCTACTCATACACATGTACGTGTCGATCGGTCGATTCCGATGAATCAGCTCATTCAGCACCTAAAAAAGGAATCTGTTTCCATTCAGTCAATCGACCGCCATTACCTGTCAACCCATCAAAAAGACCCCATTCTTCAGCTGAACATCTGGCATGTGAAAGAAGAGCAAATCACACGTGGAGTCGATTTGCTAAAGACAGCATTTCAGCAAATTGGGCGATATTAAAGGCGGGACAGCACATCTCTGCAAGAGAGTATCTCAACACTTTCAGCCGCAGCAGGCTTTCGTGTGCACACCGCCATTTGGTAGGCAGGATCGAGTGAGTATGTTTGAACAAAGCAGGGCGCTTCATGATCAGGTAATATCAACGTCGCCAGTCCATCCTCTGACAGACGGGCTGTAAAGGACGAAAGACCATAAGATAATCCCTTTCCAGTCAGCTTGATAAAGGCCTCCTTCATTGACCATAAATGAAAGAAGTAGGCTTCCTGCCGTTCTGCCGGTTGTGAAAGTAAATCCTCATACTCATCTGCTGAAAAAAATCGTTTAGCAATCGCTAGATCAATCGGTTTGATCTCCTCAATATCAATACCTACAGGTGCATCATCTATTGCGCATACGACCCAATCACCAGAGTGAGAAAGATTAAAGTGAAAAGAAGGAATGTGCCGGACGAAAGGCTTGCCGTTGCCCTCTGTTGCAAAAACGATTTGATCAATAGGCAGATCGTACATATCATGGATCATTTGACGAACCAGCACCTCACCTAACAGGGTCCTTCTTGCATCGACCAAAAAACGAAAGCGCTCAGCCGCAGCACGCTTTGCAGGTGATACAAAAGGTTTCAGGCAATCGATTTGTTGTCGTGCACCTATTTCATCTAAGTGTAGTAATTGGATAGCAAATATCTTCATAACGAACCTCAATTTTTTACATTGATTGTAACATTGGAGAGCGCTGGGAAAAAGGGAAACAGGCCTCCTTTTCACTGAAAGCCTAAAATGACAGATGTAGGCTTATTTGATCTTATGAATATAAGAAAAATCTGTTTATTTATTTCAGCACAAGAAAAGCCATTCTTTTTGTAGAATGGCTTGTTCTTATCTGATAAGCGTTTGAACAGGTTTCTCTGCTGTTTTAGTAATAAGCAGCTGCAGGAGCCGTGTAGACTGCGGCAAGGAGAAACGAAGGACGATACCTGTAAAAATAGCAGTCAGAATCGTGCCAATGCCAATCGGTCCGCCGAGCATCCATGCAAATAAAAGCACTGTTAACTCAATGCCATTTCGAACCCACTGCACGTTCAATCCTGTTTTCGCTGAGATGAGCAGCATTAATGAATCTCTTGGCCCGGCGCCAAGATTGGCTGAGACATAAATGCCAACACCATACCCTGATACCACAACGCCTGTAATAAACACATATAAAGCGGGTAAATACCCATGTGGTGCAGGCAATACCGCATTAAAGAAATCTATAAACACGCCAATCAGCACCATGTTCAGTAATGCGCCGATCTTTGGAAATGATTTCGTAAAAACAGAAGTCAGTGTCACAATCAGTGCACCAATAATGATGGACCACTGTCCAATCGTGAGTCCAAAGTGCTGAAACAGTCCGTAGTGGAAAGCGTCCCAAGGACCAATCCCAAGAATCTTTCCTTTCACTGTCAGCGATAATCCAAAAGCTAGTACGATCAATCCAACAAAATAAAAAAACCAACGTAAAAGATGTTCCCGCTTCAAAAGCATTCCCTTCTTTCTTAAACACTCGAATTCAATCGTAACATACTCCCACGCCCCTTTAAATGGCTTTGCTCAATTGTAATCGCTTACTTTTAAAAATATGAAAAAAGGCTGCTCTCATCTCATGAGAACAGCCTTTTTTCATCATACTGGATTCAAAATCCGGTTTAAGAATTGTTTTGTTCGTTCTTCCTTCGGTCGTTTGAAGATTTCTTCCGGAGGGCCTTGTTCGACGATGACGCCGCCATCAATAAAAATCACTTCGTCTGCCACTTCTTGGGCAAACTTGATTTCATGTGTGACCACTACCATGGTCCAGCCTTCTTTCGCTAGATCCTTCATGACCTTTAAGACTTCCCCGACAAGCTCAGGGTCAAGTGCAGAGGTTGGTTCATCAAAAAGCATGAGCTCTGGCTGAATGGCAAGTGCACGGGCAATCCCGACACGCTGCTTTTGACCGCCTGACAGCTGGAATGGATACAGATCTTTTTTATCTTCAAGACCGACCTTTTGCAAGAGCTGGATGGCTTCTTTTCGAACCGTTTCCTTCGGACGGCGCTGTACTTGAACAGGACCTTCCATCACATTTTCAAGCACTGTGCGGTGTGGGAACAGGTGATAATCCTGAAACACCATTCCTGATTTCCTGCGAAGCTTCAGCAGGTCAGCTGATTTATTTTTTTTCGAAAAATCTATCGAGAAATCATCGAAGGTAAAGGAGCCGCCATTTGGTGTTTCAAGTGCATTTAAACAGCGAAGCATCGTTGTTTTTCCTGAACCTGATGGACCGAGAATGGCCACAACCTGCCCTTTGTTGATTGTAAAATCTATTGACTTTAAAATCTCATTTTCACCAAAGGATTTCTTTAGACCTTTGACTGTTAGCATGTCGTTCCCTCCTTACCTTGCGACATATCGATCAAGTCGTTTTTCAATTTGATGCTGAACGAGCGATAGAATGAAGCAGAATACCCAATAGATCAGGGCTGCTTCCATATAAATGAACAATATCTGATCCAAGTTCGCTGCAGCAATTTCCTGAGACTTACGGAAAAGCTCTGCCACGAGGATTTGGGAGGCAAGAGATGTATCCTTCACCAAACTAATGAATGAATTAGATAGCGGCGGAATCGATACACGCACAGCCTGCGGTAAAATGACGCGGACGAGTGTTTTACGATGCGTCATCCCGATCGAATAACCAGCTTCCCATTGTCCTTTTGGAACAGACAGGACGGATGCACGGATAATTTCCGACGCATACGCACCTACGTTTAATGAAAAAGCAATAATGGCACTTGGATATGGATCCAGTGTGATATTAAATGTCGGAAAGAAATAGAAAATAATAAACAATTGCACAAAAAGCGGCGTTCCGCGAACGGCCGACACATAGATGGAGAAAATCCATCTGAGGGCTTTGATTTTAGACATTCTAGCAAGAGCTGTCACAAGCGCGATAAAAATACCAATGATAAAGGCAATGATGGCGAGGGGAATTGTATAATAAATCCCCTGCATCACCATTGGCCAAAAAGATTGCTGAAGAAGATCCCAAGGAATGACGACTCCCAGGGTATTACTTTGTAACATCTTCACCAAACCATTTCTTAGAAATCTTTGCGAGTGTACCGTCTTTTTTCATTTCTTTTAATGCGCCATTCACTTTGTCAACGACTTCGCCGCTGCCTTTTCTGAATGCAAAGTAAGTTTCTTGAGGATCTCCTGTTTCAAATGCAACTTTTAGGTTTTTGTTACCGCTTGTTTTCAAGTAATTCAATACAGCCAGCTTGTCATTGAACGTCAGATCAGCACGTCCTTGCTGAATCAATTGAATGGATTGTGCAAGACCTTCAACGCCTTCAATTTTAGCACCAGCATCTGTTGCTAGCTTATTGTAGTTACTCGTTAATGATTGTGCTGCTTTTTTGCCTTTTACATCAGATAGTTTCTTGATGTCGTTGTTATCTGATTTTGTCACAACAATGGCTTGAGACGTTGTGTATTTGTCAGAGAACTCATATTGATTTTCACGTCCAGTTTTACCAACTTGGTTCGCTACCACGTCAAAACGTTTTGAATTCAGTCCAGCAAACATGCTGTCCCATTGTGTTTCTTTGAATTCAGGTTTTAAGTCAAGTCGTTTTGCTACTTCTGTGATGACTTCTACATCGTAGCCAGTTAATTTATCTGTCTTTTTGTCATGGAATGTGAAAGGAGCATAAGTACCCTCTGTTCCGATCGTCAGAACACCTTTATCCTGAATGGATTTCCAAAGGTCACCTGATTCCTTAGACCCAGATTGTTTATTCGCGTTGTCGCTTGCACCAGATCCACATGCCGTGATCAATGCAACACAAGCGCCTAACATAATGGCAAAGAACATTTTTTTCATTTTATTCCCCACTTTTCTTGTTGGTATTTACAACATATGATCTTACAGAGAAGCAACCTAAAAGTAAAGCATTTGAAACTAGCTTGAGCGAATCTCACCAACTTTATGCCCGCAACCCATTTCTTTCAAACCTCTCACGTCTATAAAGCCTCTCATCTTTTATTTGTGCGAACATTACTAAAATAAAGACTTTGAGACAGTGACCATAGAAGGAAGAATATTTATTATAAAAGATGTATAATTAGTAGGTTGTTTTGAAAATGGAATGAATCACATGGAGACATGTTTTGATAACTGAGCATCTTAGAAGAAGGAGGGCATCATTGTGGATGTTGGACAAAATCAGCCCGAACAACTGAAAAGGGCGATGACCTCCCGCCATTTATTTATGATTTCACTTGGCGGTGTCATTGGGACAGGCTTTTTCTTAGGAACGGGCTATACGATTGGACAAGCAGGGCCAGTTGGAGCCGTTCTTTCTTATATTGTGGGTGGATTGATTATGTATTTAACCATGCTCTGTCTTGGAGAGTTGTCGGTCGCACTTCCTGTGTCGGGGTCGTTTCATACGTATGCGACGAAATTTGTCAGCCCTGCAGCGGGTTTTGCTGTCGGCTGGATTTATTGGCTTGGCTGGGCGGCAACGGTCGCCCTAGAATTCTTATCAGCAGGACAGCTGATGAGGCGCTGGCTCCCGCAAGTGGATGTGTGGATTTGGTGTCTCATATTTGGACTGTGTCTTTTCTTATTAAATGCCCGATCGGCGAAAGCGTTCGGGGAGTCGGAGTTTTTCTTTTCAACCATTAAGATTATTGCGATTTTACTCTTTATAGGTGTAGGCGGAGCGGCGATGTTTGGTTTTATTGAAACAACGAGCGGAGCACCTGCCCCTTACTTCAGTCATTTTGTGAGTGATGGTTTGTTTCCAAATGGATTGCTCGCCGTTGTGGTCACGATGATCACCGTGAACTTTTCATTCCAAGGAACAGAGCTGATCGGGATTGCAGCAGGAGAAAGTGAAAACCCTGAGAAAACCGTTCCTCGTTCGATTCATCAGACTGTTTGGCGTACACTCGTCTTTTTCGTCTTATCAATCTTCGTCTTAGCGGGTATGGTGCCTTGGAAGGAAGCGAGTGTGCTGCAAAGTCCATTTGTTACTGTATTTGAGAGAACGGGAATTCCTTTTGCGGCAGACATCATGAACTTTGTCATTATCATCGCTTTATTATCTGTTGCCAACTCTGGCTTGTATGCATCGACGAGAATGCTGTATTCCTTATCGAAGGAAGGAATGGCAGGAAAAGCATTTAGACGCGTGAATCAGCGCGGTATTCCGATGAATGCCTTACTGCTCACGTTCCTGTTTACAGGGATTTCGCTATTATCCGGGTTCTTTGCAGAGAAAACAGTATTTGCCTGGATCGTGTCCATTGCCGGCATGAGTGCCCAGACTGGCTGGATCACCATTACATTATCACAGATGCTTTTCCGCAGAAGATATCTTAAAGCAGGCGGAAAGCTGGAAAACTTAAAATTTAAAACCCCTCTCTATCCGGTTCTGCCAATTATTGCGATTACACTCAACACAATCGTTTTAATCAGCCTTGCCTTTGATAAGGAACAGCGCATTGGGTTATATGTCGGCGTCCCTCTCATGATCATTGGGTATGTCGTCTATCACCGCTATGTGAAAAAGCATCAGGCGAAAAGTGAACCGCTTAAGCTGCAAATTCATGGAGATGATGAGATTCGGTTTTAAACGATGAAAAAGAAGCCAACCCAATCGGGAGGCTTCTTTTTTTATTTAATGAATGCCTTTCATTGCTTTCTTGATCACTGGTGTTAAGAGCAGCATCACACCGCATAAAACGATGGCAAGCATTCCGATGATACCGAAATAGACGGTTTCTGGCACTTTATCAAACAGTTTGACCACTTGCGCATTGATCGCCTGTGCCATCGCATTTGAAAGGAACCAAAGGCTCATCGTTTGCGCTGAGAAGGCAGCAGGTGCAAGCTTTGTTGTTGCTGACAGCCCAACTGGTGATAAGCAGAGCTCTCCGATCACGACAAGGAAGAAGCTCAGAACAAGCCATAATGGGCTCACAAGTGTATTCGAACCAGACATGTAGGCAGGAATGATCATGATGATGAAGGATAATCCTGCAAATAGAAGGCCAAGTGAGAACTTAATCGGGGTAGACGGCTGTTTCTTTCCAAGTCTAATCCACAACCAAGCAAACACAGGAGACAGCAGCACAATAAAGATTGGGTTCAATGATTGGAACCACGAAGAGGCAAGTGTCATCCCTAGGAAATTCAAGTTTGTTCGTTGATCTGCATATGTGGCTAAAATGTTTGAGCCTTGTTCTTGAATTGCCCAGAACATCACCGCAGCAAGGAACAATGGAATATAAGCGAGAACCCTGGATTGCTCCACTGGGCTCGTCTTTTTACTGAAATACATGACGATGAAATACACAATCGGAATGAGCACACCAAGCACACTGACAAACCAAGTGAATAGATTAATCGTGAGTGCGCCTGTTTGAATGCCAATGACAACAAAAACAGCGAGCACAATGATGATCAATGTTCCGAAAATTTTGAAGTTCTTGCGTTCAGCAGCTGATAACGGATTTGTCACATAAGTGCCGGCAAGACCAAGGTTCGGTTTTTTCGTGATCACAAATGTAATAAGTCCAACAAGCATCCCAACGGCAGCAAGTGAGAATCCGAGGTGGAAGTTCACTTTTTGACCGAGTGTTCCGACAATTAATGGGGAAATAAAACCACCCATGTTGATGCCCATGTAGAAAATACTAAAGCCAGAATCCCTGCGAGGGTCCGTTTTGGTATACAGGTCGCCAACAATGTTTGAAACGTTCGGCTTCAAAAGACCCGTCCCAATAATAATCAGTCCCATACTAATAAAGAGCGCTGTTGCTCCGCTTGGCAAAGCTAAAATGACATGTCCAAGCATAATGAAAACCCCGCCATAAAAGACCGTACTGGACGAACCGAATACTCGATCGGCAAGCCATCCTCCAATAATGCCTGACATATAGACAAGCGCACCGTAGACAGACATGATCGAATTGGCTGTCGTCTGATCAAAACCAAGACCGCCCTTTGTCACCTCTGTGTACATATAGTAAATAAGCAGTGCACGCATGCCGTAATAAGAGAAACGCTCCCAAAATTCTGTGAAAAACAGTGTGTAAAGTCCTTTAGGATGTCCAAAAAACCCTTTTTGAGGAACACTTTTAACAATTTTATCGTGGTCAATTGTAGACATGGCATAGATCCTTTCTTAAAAAAAGAGATATGAGAAAAATGATATTCTTGTATAGTTCTTGTGTCAATATAAAACTATTCTAAAACAGGAAAATGTTAGTTCAATAGGCGTAAAGACTCAAAAAAATGAAACATTCTTTCAAGTGGGAATGGTCAGAAAGTTATATCGAAAAATTTACTTAAAATTTGAAGAATTGTACAAGCAAACCTTTTACACATGCATAGGATGACAAGAGGACTTGTGTGAAAAGGAGGGATTTAGGTTGGGGGAATTGAATGAATCTGTTCTAAAAAAACCTGTTGTCAATGTACAAGATTTTGGTGTGATTGCGGATGGGGAAACGGACTGTACAGCGAGGCTCAATGAATGCTTAGAATGGACGAAAGCACAGGGGTATTCCCACGTCTGGCTGCCGAGCGGCACGTATGTAATCGATGCAGTGTACAGAGGTGATCGATTTTTTCCTTTCCGAGGTGCAGGCATACGGGTGCCAAGTCATATGTACATTGAGATGGCGCCGGATGCCGTGATTAAGGTAAAACCAAATGATTCGTGGGGGTATGCGGCCTTTTATATAGGAAAGGTTCAGCATGTGACCATCAGAGGCGGGCGAATCGAAGGGGATCGTCATGAGCATGTGTACAAGTCGCTTCCCCCTGAACGAAAAACCCATGAGTGGGGCTTTGGGATATGTATTGAAGGGGCCTCCCATGTGGAAGTGAATCGTGTGCAAATCAAGAATTGTACGGGAGACGGCATCATTGTAAGTCCCCACGGTTTATTATCACAAGCTGAATCGTACTCGCCTGCTTCATCTATTCATATTTCTGGCTGCCACATCACAGATTCAAGACGAAACAATATCTCGATTACAGGCTGTGATGGGGTCATTGTGGAGGACTGTCTGCTGGAGAGAGCAGGAGTAAACGGAGTCGAGCCGAGAATGGGTATTGATATTGAAGGCTACGGAGAAAACGCAGTTAATATGGAGGAACCGCTGAATATTCAAATTCGAAACAACATTGTAAGAGGTGGTGCTGCAAGTTCCATTTATAATTTCAACGGCTATGGTGTCATCATTGAAGGCAATCATACAGACAGCAGTATCTCCTATGGCTTTGCCACCGAAACAATCATTGCCAACAATTTGATCCGTGCAGTGGGAGGAGGCGTTACAAAAGCAGGAATTACGAGCTTAGGTGTCTCTCTTGGTCAAACGGAAAACAATGTGATCATTATTGGCAATATGATTGAGGGATTTGAAAAAGGGATTGATGTGAGGGGCGACAGCGTTCACATTACAGGAAATAAGATCAGTCTATTTGAAGATGCGGCTGTGTCCGTTTATATGGCGAATCGTATTCTAATAGAAGGAAATCATATTGAATCGGGGACGAATACAGGGCAAAGAAGCGCAGCGCTGCGTATCTATCAATCGGATAGCGTCGTCTTTTCAAACAATACAATCTACTCGGTGATCGATGGGGCGATGGTGAGAGGAACGAATATCCTGATCCAGCACAATCAATTCAAAGATTTCAGCAGAGGGATATGGGTGCAGGAAGGGGAAGCTGGAATCAATGGCAACCATTTTATTCAAGAAGGACACCCAGAGCTTGCGTCTTCGTATACGATCAGTATCACTGGGAATGCAAAGGCTTTCATCTGGCAGAATCGCTTTAAGCACTACCAAAATTACGCCTTATACAGCAGCACGACGGGTCCATTAGAAATTAAAGATAATTCCTTTGAAGAAACATCTTTATATGTGGTGATGTATATTAAAAATGGTTCACCGCAAATTGGAGATAACCGCTTTTATTTAAATCGTTCGTTCGGACAGCCGACGGCGATCTTTATCGATCAAGCCGCCTCAGCCCGTGTGCTGCGGAATAACATCATTAATTTATCTCCTCAAAAAGCGATTGCCGTCCGCACTATATCTTCCACTCATTCCGTGATCGCCCATAACATGCTGGAACGCAGCCAATTGGTGACACATACCACAGACCGGCTCATCGGAAATATTGAAATCGACACACCATGATGAACAGGTGAAATCCCTAATTTTGGAGGTTCAGAAGGCGGTTGACAATCCTGTAAAAAGGGCATATAGTAATAATTATTTTTCATTTTTCGCAACATTTGCCCTTTTTTTATTGATAAAACCGATTAATTCAATCAGAAAAATGTATCTTCTGAGGACTTCAGTTTGATACAACAGGATATAGAAAGGATGAAGAACAAGTGTCACAGCCGAAAAGGAAGCTCAAGCTAGGCGTATTCATCGCAGGAACTGGACATCATGTTGCCTCTTGGAGACATCCGAACGCCGTATCAGATGCAGCCATGAACCTGGATTATTTTAAACAATTAGCGAAAAAAGCAGAGGAAGGAAAGCTAGATTTACTCTTTTTAGCCGACAGCTTATCCATTAATCAAACCTCTCATCCGAATGTATTGACGAGATTTGAACCGCTCACCCTGCTTTCGTCCATTGCTGAGTCTACTACATCAATTGGTTTAGCAGCAACAGCATCCACTACATACAGTGAGCCTTTCCATATTGCAAGACAGTTTGCCTCCCTTGATCATTTATCAGGCGGAAGAGCGGCATGGAATGTGGTCACATCTTCTATTGAAGAAACAGCGAAAAATTTTAGCGGAGAAGAGCATTTAGCACACCATAAACGATACGAACGAGCAGAAGAGTTCGTCGAGGTCGTCAAAGGTCTGTGGGATTCTTGGGAGGAAGACGCCCTTGTCAGAAACAAGGAAACGGGAGAATTCTTTGAATCTAGTAAGCTTCATGAGCTCCAGCATAAAGGTGAGTTCTTCTCAGTACGGGGTCCTCTCAACGTATCACGCACGCCTCAAGGGCAGCCAGTGATCATTCAAGCAGGATCATCCGAGGATGGTCAAAAGCTTGCAGCGAAAACAGCTGAACTCATTTTCACTGCACAAAACGATCTCGAAAAAGCGAAGGAATTTTATCAAAGCTTGAAGGAGAAAGTAGTGGCTGCTGGCCGTGCTAGAGAGGACGTCAGCATCATGCCGGGTATCTTCCCGATCATTGCTGATACAGAGGAAGAAGCCAAAGCAAAATATGAAGAATTACAGGAGCTGATTGTTCCTGAGATTGGGCTGAGCATTCTGCAAAACTACTTAGGTGGGATTGATCTGTCTCAGTATCCTTTAGACGGACCGCTTCCAGAGATTGATCCAAGCACGTCAAATGCGGTGAAAAGCCGCTTTGATCTTGTGATGAATATGGCGAGAAAGGATAACCTGACCATTCGCCAGCTCTATCAATCGGTTGCCGGCTCTCGTGGTCATAATATTTTCATTGGCACACCAGAGCAGCTAGCAGATGTGATGGAAACATGGATCAATGAAGAAGCAGCAGACGGCTTTAACGTCATGCCGCCGCTCTTGCCAGAAGGGCTGGATGTGTTCGTAGACCGCGTCGTCCCAATCCTTCAGGAAAGAGGTCTATTCAAAACAGAATATACAGGACAAACCTTACGAGAAAATCTAGGATTAACACAGCCAAAAAATCGCTACACGACATAAGGGTGAGGTGACTAACGTTGGGATACACATTTCGTCTGGCAACAGAGGCAGATATAGAGGCGCTGCTTGAACTGACAACAAGAGCCTATGAGCCAATTCGTGAGCTCGGCATCCAGTTCCAAGCAGCACATGCTGATTTCGCTCTCGTGCAGAAAAATGTACAAAAGAATCTTTGCTATGTGATGGAAGAAAACGGAGAACTTCTCTCCACCTTGTCGCTCCGTATGCCTTGGGGAGAGCAGCCAGGACCGTTCGGCGTCCCTCACATTTGGTGGTTTGCTTCAGAGCCTTCCGCCAAAAAAGGGACAGGCTCTGTCTTGCTGGAATGGGTGGAAACTGAAGTGCTAAGGGATACCCTGAAGGTGCCATACGTATCTCTAGGTACAGCTGATAAGCATCCGTGGCTCATGGACATGTATGAGCGCAAAGGCTACGTCAGAGCAGGAGAAAAGGATTTAGGCAAGGGTCACATCACGGTTTATTTTAAAAAACAACTAAGGTCAGATATGACACAATTATAAGAAGAAAGAAGGGTTTACGAACATGAAAAACAAAAAGTGGCTAGTCGTTCTATTTGCAGCAATGATGGCAGTTTTAGCAGCTTGCGGCGGCAACAATCAGAGTGAAGGCAAAGAAAAAGTGTTAAAAGTAGGCGCCACAGGACAAAGCTATCCGTTTGCTTATAAAGACAATGGCAAGCTTGTTGGCTTCGATGTCGAAGTAACTGAAGCCATCGCAAAAAAACTCGGCTACAAACTAGACTGGCAGTTGAGTGAATTCAGCGGACTGATGGGACAGCTGACATCTGGTAAGCTGGATACAGTGTCAAACCAAGTCGCAGTCACAAATGAGCGTAAACAAACGTTTAACTTTACAGATACGTACGCTTACGCAGGAACACAAATCATCGTGAAAAAGGACAACAACGACATCAAAGGTCTTGATGATTTAAAAGGAAAAACAGTGGCGGCGGTTCTTGGCTCTAACCACGCCAAAAACCTAGAGAGCAAAGACCCGGACAAAAAAATCAATATTAAAACATATGAAACGCAAGACGGTGTATTAAATGAAGTGGCAAATGGCCGCGTAGATGCTTATGTCAACGGACGCAGTGTATTACTTGCTCAAATTGAAAAAACAGGTCTGCCGCTCAAAATCGTTGGCAACCCAATTGTGTATGAAGAAGTAGGCTACCCATTTGCCAAAGATAAAAAGCATGACAAGCTAAGAGAAGAATTTAACAAAGCGATCAAAGAATTAAGAGAAGACGGGACACTGAAGAAATTGTCTGAGAAGTATTTCAAAGACGATGTCACAGTGCCAATTAAAAAATAACGACAGCGGCGGTGAAGAGCAGACATGAACAAAATTGATTGGCAGTATATGGTGACGGTTTTTCCGACATTGATTCAATACTTGCCGATAACGATCTTCATGGCGATTGTCTCCATGGTATTTGCCATTATCATTGGTGTGGTATTCGCTCTCATTACGAAAAACCGGATACCTGTTTTATACCAATTTGCCAAGCTGTATATTTCTTTTTTCAGAGCGGTTCCAACCTTGGTTCAGCTCTTTCTCATTTATTTTGGTCTTCCGCAGCTATTCCCTGCGATGACCTCAATGGATGCCCTAACAGCGGTCATTATCGGATTAAGTATTAAAAACTCAGCATACTTAGCAGAAATTTTCAGAGCGGCCCTCAATTCTGTAGATGAAGGGCAGCTAGAGGCATGTCTATCTGTCGGCATGACAAGATGGCAGTCTTACGTCAGAATTATTTTCCCGCAGGCAGTCAGAAATGCGATTCCAGCGACGGGGAATACCTTTATCGGTCTTTTAAAAGAAACATCTCTTGCCTTTACCATTGGGGTGGCAGAAATGTTTGCACAAGGAAAGATGATTGCGTCCGCGAACTATAAATACTTTGAAACCTATTTAGCCGTAGGGATTGTGTATTGGGTGATGACCATCATTTATAGCTTCCTTCAAGACCTATTTGAACGAAAAATCAGCAAACCTTACCGGAATTAAGGAGGTGTGGACATGATCAAGCTCACCAATTTGAAGAAATCATTCGGCGATCTTGTTGTCTTAGACGGAATCAATCTCGACGTGCAAAAAGGGCAGGTTGTGGCCATTATCGGACCTTCTGGCTCCGGTAAATCCACCTTGCTGCGCTGCTTAAATTTATTAGAAATACCAGATGAAGGCATGATTGAAATTGGCGATGCGAAGCTCGATGCGTCCAAGTATACACGTAAAGAAGCCCATCATCTGCGTCAACAAACGGCCATGGTGTTTCAAAACTATAATCTATTTAAAAACAAGACAGCACTGCAAAACATCACAGAATCACTGCTTGTGACGAAAAAAATGACGAAGCAGCAGGCAAATGAGATTGGGATGAAGCTGCTGAAGCAGGTAGGATTAGAGCAAAAGGCTGACAGCTATCCAGTCACGTTATCTGGCGGACAGCAGCAGCGAATTGGAATTGCCCGTGCGTTAGCGGTTGATCCACATGCCATTTTACTCGATGAACCAACGTCAGCGCTTGATCCAGAGCTTGTCTCAGGTGTACTTCAAGTTATTAAATCCATTGCGATTCAAGAAACAACGATGATCATCGTCACACATGAAATGGCGTTTGCAAGAGAAGTGGCAGACCATGTGATTTTCATGGCGGATGGTCATATTATTGAACAGGGCACACCAACTGAGTTATTTGATGAAACGAAGAATGAACGGACAAAACGATTTATCCAAAAAGAAGCAGCGGCTGAAGAAGCATAAGCTGCTTTTTACTCTTTAGAGGGGTGAGTATCAGTGAAATCAATAGGAAATGAAGCTTTAAACAAACGTTTAATTAACATTCGCCGAGCGCTTCATGAACATCCAGAGCTGGCATTTGAAGAATATGAAACGACAAAAAAACTGCGCAGCTGGTTAGAAGAGGAAGGGATCACCGTACTCGATTTTCCAGCTCTTCAAACAGGAATCGTCTGTGAAATCAAAGGAGAACAAGAGGGACCAACGATTGCCCTGAGAGCTGATATTGATGCACTTCCGATTGAAGAAGCATCAGGCGAACCATTTTCCTCAAAGGTACCTGGGAAAATGCATGCATGCGGTCATGATTTCCATACAGCTTCTATCTTTGGAGCGGCTCTTTTATTGAAAGAGCGGAAACACGAGATCAAAGGAACGGTCCGCATTTTGTTCCAGCCGGCTGAGGAAGTCGCGCAAGGAGCGAAACACGTCATAGAGGCAGGCGTATTAGATGGAGTGGATGCGATTTTTGGTATGCACAACAAACCTGATCTGCCAGTAGGCACCATTGGTATTAGAGAAAAAGCATTAATGGCAAGTGTTGACCGATTTGAAATCGATATTAAAGGAACAGGTGGCCATGCAGGTATTCCGAATCACACGGTGGACCCGATTGCCATCAGCGGGCAGATCACAAGTGCTCTTCAGCAAATCGTCAGCCGCCGCATCAGCTCATTGCATCATGCAGTAGTCAGTATCACACGCATTCAAGGCGGTACTTCATGGAATGTGATTCCTGATCGTGTTGAGATGGAAGGAACCGTTCGGACGTTTGAGCCTGAAGTGAGAGCGATGATTCCAGATCTCATGAAACAAATCGTGAGTGGGATTGCCGAAGGATTTGGGGCAAAAGGCGAAGTGAAATGGCATCCGTATTTGCCTTCTGTGTTGAATGACGAGCGTTTGACAAAGGTGGTAGAAGAAACGGCTGGTTCGCTTCACTTAAATGTAGCGCAGGCAGAGCAGTCACCGGGCGGAGAAGATTTTGCCCTTTATCAAGAACACATTCCAGGCTTTTTCGTATGGATGGGGACAAGCGGTACCGAGGAATGGCATCACCCTGCCTTTACATTAAATGAAGAAGCACTCCCTGTTGCCGCTGCCTTCTTTTCCGAGCTTGCTGTTCAGGCATTGGAGTCACGATCATGGAACTAACAAAAAAATTGGCAGAGGCTGTGCTTGTAGCTGATCCACTTCAAGATCAGCGGGCGGTAGAAATGGCTCGAAATGGTCTGTTAGATGCTGCGGCGGCGGCGCTTGCTGCGAAAGAGGATGAAGGAATTCAAAAGCTCATGGCACTTGTGGAACAAGAAGGCGGAGCCGCTCAAATTCCTGTCATTGGACAAGGGAAGAAGGTCAGCCGTCAAGCCGCAGCCATGCTGAACGGCTACTTGATCCACGCCCTTGATTATGATGATGTGCACTCAGATGTGAGAGGACATCCCAGTGCGGTGATCATCCCAGCATTGCTTTCACAGCTGACAGACAGCAAAGGGTATGGTGATCGATTTTTAGCAGCCTACATTACAGGCGTTGAAGTGATGGCAAGGCTTGGCGAATCCATCGGCAAGGCGCATTATGAGCGGGGCTGGCATAATACCGGAACCCTCGGAGCCATTGCAGCAGTATGTGCCATTGGGTATTTAAAACAAGTCTCGCAGGAAGAGCTGGCGAAGGCAATCGGCTTTGCCGGAGCGCAATCAGCCGGAATGAGAAAGCAGTTCGGCTCTGATATGAAACCATTACAAGCCGGCTTAGCGGCTAAAACAGCCGTCTGGTCTATGGACTTAGCTTGTTCAGGTTTTGGCGGGAATGAATCGGTTCTTGATGGTACGCTTGGTTTCTTTTCTCTCTATGGAGATCAGGAGCTGGCGGAAAATCGTTTACTAGAGGAGTATGGTATAGCGTGGCGTATTGTCTCGCCGGGGCTGTGGTTCAAAGTATACCCGTTCTGCTCAGCAGCGCATCATGCAGCAGATGCGATTCTATCCTTAATGGAAGAGCATACTTTCTTATCGGATCAGGTGAAACAAGCAGAGGTCATATTCCCGCCTGGCGGAGATGCAGCGCTTATTGAGCGGACACCTTTGACGGGCGAAGAAGGACGATTCAGTGTCGAATACGTCATCGCACTTGCCGTATTTGGACAGACGCTTACGCTGGATGCCTTTACGAAAAAAACCATTCCATCAGACATGCGCACATGGATGAAGCGGGTGAGCAGAGAATATGATCAAACGAAAGAACCCCATCCAGACGCTGTCCCAAAAGGTCGCTTTACGATTGTGAAGCTTACCTTATCTGATGGCACCACCTTTAGCAAACGAGTCGATCTTCCGCGGGGAGCACCAGGCCATGCACTATCGAAAGAAGACATCATGCAAAAATTAAACAGTGTCACAGACGCATCACATGCACAGCAGATTTTACAAGTTATTGAAGACGGAAACGATTCTTCTTATTTGCAGCTGCTGGCATGATTTAAAAAGAAGAAAAGGGCTAAAATTTATTTAGCCCTTTTTTGTGTATCATTTCTTATTCCATTTTAGTAAACGTCAAGCCAATATGAGCAAGTGCCTGCGGCAAGTCTTTCCGGATGGTGATGTCTTTAAATGAAATATTCGACTGAATCGCACTTAGAGCAAGATCTTGTTTAATTCCTGTTAAAACAGCCGAAATTCCTAAAAGTTTCAGCGTTTGTGCATAGCTGACCAAATATTGAATGCTCTGTTCATTCAGGCGTTTTGTTCCCGATACATCAATGACCAAATGAGAGAGCGACAGTCTGTAGCTTTCCTGTAAAATGGTTTCTAAAATATGCTGAGCACGTGTCTCTTCGATATCACCTAGGAGAGGAAGCACGGCGACACCGTCAACAACAGGGACGATCGGTACAGATAATTGCTGAATCTGCCGGTTGGCACGGTCGAGTTCGAGGACGTAGCTTAATAAAGAAGCCATCGTTTCAAACATATGCACGTGTTCTTCTGTGAATTGCTGCGGCCTTAGATCAAGCCCGCAAATCGTTCCGTAGTTCGTACCATCTGTAAAATCAATCGGTACTCCAATGAATGATCCGCCTTGAAGACGTTTCGTGACTTCTAAGTATTTAGAACGATCATCCAATGATATATCAGGGATCACAAGCGTATCCTGATGATCGACCGCCAGCTTGCAAAATGTCTTCTCGTAAGGAATTTCTTCTCCTTCTTCAAGAAGCTGCTCGTCATGATTTAGCACCTTGACAATCTGATTGGTGGTTTGATCGTTTTTAGCAATAAACAGTGTATTCACATCAGTGAATTGACTCATCATGTTTAAAATACTCGTAGAAGCATCATGAAAATTGCGAAACTGTTTTAATAGTTGTTGACGAGGCATTGTTTTAGGACTCCTTGTAGCTCCGATCATAGACCGGAACAATAGTTGATTTGTCTCTATCATACAAAATGAAACGAGAAATAGATATATTTTAATGCGCAAATTCATGTGAATCGGGCGAGAACAAAAAAGACTGCCGATCCTGAGATCTGGCAGTCTGCTGGTTAAAGGGAGACAGGGACGGTAGACATAGAGAAAAATTCCTCATACAACGCTTGCACGGCTTCTTTTTCTTGAGCCGCTTTGACGCCAAACATCATGCTGACCTCTGAAGAGCCTTGATTGATCATTTCAATATTGACCTTCGCTTTTGACAGCGCCTCTGCCGCTCTTGCTGTGGTTCCAACATTGTGACGCATCGCTTCTCCTACAACCATAATGAGTGAGAGATTCGGCTCTAAAACGACCTCATCTGCATCAAGCACGAGCTTCAAGCGGTCGAGCAGCTCTTGTTCAATATGCTGCTCCTCCAGCTGATCCTGTCTTAAAATAATGTTCATATCATCAATGCCAGAAGGGACATGTTCATACGTAAGCCCATATTCCTCTAGTGTTTGCAGCACCTTGCGTCCAAAACCGACTTCTCGGTTCATCAAATACTTGCTAATATAAATGCTGCAAAATCCGCTGTCTGAGGCGATTCCGACAACGGGTCCATTTGTATGATCTCGCTGGTTCACGATTTTTGTGCCTTTTGCCGAGGGATTATTGGTGTTTTTAATTTGCACAGGAATGCCTGCACGGAAGGCTGGAATGAGTGCTTCATCATGGAACACAGAAAAACCAGCATAGGACAGCTCGCGCATTTCCCGGTACGTCAGCTCTGTAATCTCCTTCGGCTCATGAACGATCGTTGGATTAACAGCGTAAACAGCATCCACATCTGTAAAGTTTTCATACACTTCTGCCTTCAAACCGTTTGCTAAAATGGAACCGGTAATATCGGAGCCGCTGCGAGAAAAGGTGACAATATCTCCCGATAGGCTAAAGCCAAAAAAGCCAGGGAATATGATGATGCCAGAGCGCCCTCTTAATTTGTACAAATGATCATATGACTCCGGAAGGACTTGCGCTTGGCCAGGCTCATCGCTCACAAATAAACCAGCTTCCTTTGGATTCACATAGTGAGCTTCGACACCTTGATGGCGGAAATAGGCGGCAATGAGCTTTGCGTTATTGTCTTCACCGCTTGCTTTGATGGCATCAAGATATCGCTCTGGACGAGACGAATCAGCCTGTAAGAGGGCGTCTAGATCTTGCCTGATGGTGTCAATCACGTCATGACTTAATCCGAGTTCATCCGCAATGGAGGCATACCGTTCGATGACGGCTTCCTGTAAATCGTGTGCTTCGCCTAAACGTAAATATTGCTCACCGCAGCTAATTAATAGATCGGTGACCTTCGTATCCGTTGAATGCCGTTTTCCTGGTGCGGAAACAACGACTGCTTTTCGAGCTGGATCTGCTGTTACAATGTCAAATACCTTTTGCAGCTGCTTGCCAGATGCAAGTGAACTGCCACCAAATTTAACGACCTTCAATGCATACATCTCCTATAGTAAAAATTTTCTCACAAATTGAATAGTTCCTATTATCAACTCTTTTCTTTAAATTATCAAGGTTTTTCTTCGCTGTAAATACAAATGTCCTTTTGGAGAGGACGATATAGCGTGAGTATATGAAAAAAGAGCCGGCAATATGCCGAGCTCTTTTCTTATGAAGAAGATGAGGAGGAAGATAGCTCCTGCTTCATCACTTTATTCTCGCGTTTTTCCTTTAAGAAAAAAGAGAGGACGAGTCCAAGGACCGCAATCAAACCAGACACGATAAATGATGTGTTCATGCCGTGAACGGCTGATTTTAATGGGCTGGCTAATTCTGCATTTGCAGCAGAACTGCTCATGATGGAGACAAGCACAGCCGTCCCAATGGAGCCGCCCATTTGTCTCATCGTGTTATTCATCGCTGTCCCATGCGGGATCAAATGAGGCGGTAAAGAGTTAATACCTGCGGTTGTCAGCGGCATCATGATCATCCCAACCCCGATTAAGCGAAGCGTGTAGGCGACCGTAATGAGGGCGATGGATGAATCAAGGGTGAGCAGCATAAATGGCAGGGTAGTAACAGTAAGTATCGTAAACCCGCCTAATGCCAGCCCTTTTCCACCGACTTTATCAAAAATCCGTCCAATAATTGGTGAGAGGAGCCCCATAAAGAGAGCACCAGGCAATAAGATCAGTCCTGTATCAAGAGCAGACAATCCTCTGACATTTTGCGTATAGAGCGGCAGAATCGTCTCTGTCCCAATCAATAAAGCAAAGACAAGCATCCCAAGGAAGGTCGTTAAGCTAAAGATCGCAAACTTAAAGACACCAAATTCAAGCATCGGTCTTGTCAAATTCGACTGGCGCAGAATAAAGAAGAACAAGCTCACAGCGCCGACAATCAGCGATATGAGGACAGTGGCACTCGTCCAGCCATATGTTCCGACACTAGAAAATCCGTAAAGTAGCCCACCGAAACCGAAGGACGACAAGATGACTGATAAAACATCAATACGTGTCTCTCTTTGCTGCGTTACATTTTTCATTAAGAAGAAAGCAAGAATGAGATCAATGATACCGATTGGCAGAACAATATAGAACAAGAACTTCCAGCTGAAGGAATCAACAATCCAGCCGCCAAGTGTCGGCCCAAGCGCTGGTGCGAACGAAATGACAAGACCGACCATGCCCATCGCCTGCCCGCGCTTTTCTTTCGGGAAAATGGTTAAAAAGATCGTTTGCATCAGCGGCATTAAAATCCCTGCGCCGGCTGCCTGCACAATACGCGCTGCAAGTAATACAGGGAAATTCGTTGCAAATGAAGCAAGAATTGTACCGGCTGTAAAGATGCTAAGCGCCGTTAAAACTAAAGAACGGCTTGAAAATTTCTCGATTAAGAAAGCCGTGATCGGGATGAGAATCCCGTTTGTCAGCATAAAGGCTGTGGTGAGCCACTGTCCCTTGCTGACATCAATATTGAATTCCTCCATGATATGTGGGATCGCTGGAATGAGCAGCGTTTGGTTTAAAATCGCGACGAATGCCCCAACGAGGAAAATCCCCACAATCACAGATCGATTATACGATGTTGTTGATTGGTTCATGTTATCCCTTCTTTATCTATAGAATGATGCTTTTCAGCTGTGACACGTTTTGTGATAAAACGCTGTTTTTACCTAAATAATCGAGCAATGAGCTGATTAAAAAGGTTCTCGGTTGGTCCTTTGATAATTCTTGGCTCAGCAGCTCAAACGCAGAGAGGAGATCGTCCTTTTCTTCTCCGTTTGGCAGTGCGTGAAGCTCTTGTTTGATCTTCGTTAAGGACGAGATGACAAGCTTTTCTTCATCATATTCGTCCTGTGAAGAAAGCAAATAAGAGTCCATCAGCTGATCTGTTAACACAGGCTCAATGGAACAAGGCTTTTTCGACACACGGTCCATCACGCCGATAATCATTTCGGCGGCATTTTCTAATTGGATGTTCTTGTGCTCAATCGCCAGCATTAAGATGAATTCTCTCATTAATCCGTTGAGGACGATCACAAGATCCCAGACATAAGGCGCAACAGATTCACCATATGTGCTTAAAATAATGTCTCTGTGCCGCTGCATGATAATGGAGCGTGTCTCACGTAAATGCTTAATGACAATGGGCGAATGCTGCGAAAAAGCTTCAAAGGACAGCATATTCAAAAATTTATGATTCTCTTTAAACTCTTCAAGCTCAAGCTTAATCTTCTTTGTGAATTTTTCCTTCTTGGACAGCGTCGTTTCTGAATGAATGATCTGAGAAATCTCTCTCATTTTGCACTGATTGTATTTAATCAGTTCTAATAGAAGAGCTTCCTTTGAATCAAACAGTTTATAAATGGACGCTTTTGATATTTTACAGGCATCGGCAATTGACTGCATGGAGACACTCATATAGCCTTTTTGAGAAAATAATTTCTTTGAAACCCGCAAAATCTCTTCTTGCTTTTCGTTCATCTTCATAAGTCCTTTCCGAATCGGTAAAACCATATGGTCACAATGGAAACCGAGTGGTCACTTTTGCAATGATAACAAAACCAATGACCCATGACAAGAAAAGAAACTTAAAAAATACCTATCTATATGACAGGTATTTTATCCTTCCGCATGTGCGGCATATATGATGATCTGTCCGTTAAGTTCGACGATCAAAAGGTCTTTTCGCTGCTTTACAGAGTAAATTGCTGTCCCTTTTTTCAACTGGGAAGCTGTGCCGTGATCAAAATGTTCGGCAGCTGTTTTCTGAATGATACCTACTTGCTGATCTTTAGTGACGGTTAGTTGATGGGTCCAATCTACATTTGCTTGATAGACAGTTCCTTCCCTTCAAGACAGCTTTTATATAGTCATAGTCGTTCCCGAAGGATGTATCGTTACTTTGTATGAGGCGAGTCATGAGATTGTATGTTGGCACAAAATACGATACATTTATCGTATGAATAATCCAATCCATCCAACTCAAGAAGACATAAGACTGATTTCTGTGCTGCACGCATTGGCTGATCCAATCCGGTTAGAAATTGTCCGCTGCTTAGCAGAAGCGGGCGAGAGGACATGCGGTACGTATGAGATGAATATTGCCAAATCTACGCTTTCTCATCACTTCAAAGTGCTGAGGGAGGCAGGCGTCGTGAAAGTGAGAATTGACGGTAAACACCGCTACTATTCTTTAAGAAAAGAAGACATCGAGACCGCTTTTCCTGGACTCGTGTCATCCATTTTAGCCGTAGATAAAGAGCGGTGGTAAGCCAGCTGTCTAGTAAAGCAGCTGGCTGTTTTATTTCCCATAAATCGACTCATACAGTCTTTTCACCGCCGGCTCAATATCCTCTGGCCGCATATGAGAGAAGCCGAGGACGAGTGGAACAAAGCCTTCCTGATGCCCCGGCAATTGCTCATCAAGGGTAAAACGGTCCATCCCGTACATTTTCAGCTTTCTTTCTTTGGCACGCTGTAAAATCTCATGCTGCGTGCGGTTTGAGCGGAACTCTGCGATAAAATGAAGTCCAGCATTTTCCCCAATAATCCGTACATTGTCAGTAAAAACCGTGTCGAGCTCTTCAATGAGCTGCTTCCGCTTTTCCTCATATAAACCATTCATCCTCTTAATATGCCGCTGATACGCCCCATCTTTTATAAAATGAAGAAGGGTGTATTGTGTAAAAAGGTTGGCTGTTTGAATGAAGAAGTGCTGTTCTTTCTTATAGCGTCTCAATAAATGCTGCGGGAGCACCATGTAGCTTAGTCTTAAGCCTGGCAGCAATGACTTTGAAAAGGTCCCCATATAAATGACTTTGTCATATCGATCCAAACTTTGCAGCGCTGGAATGCTGTCTGTACCATACTTGAATTCACTGTCATAATCATCCTCAATGATATAACGGCCGGGATGATCGGCTGCCCAGTTTAAGAGCTGAATCCGCCGGGAAATCGGCATAATTACCCCTGTTGGGAATTGATGTGAAGGGGTAATGATTAAGACATTCGGCTGTTTTTTGTGAATGTCACTCATCCGCACCCCTTTTTGATCAATGCCAATCGTTTCAATTCGGTGATGATTGTTTTTCAGCATTTGATAGAGCCGGCGATAGCCAGGGTTTTCTAATCCGTATACTTGATCGGCTGGAAGAATGCTTGATAAAGAATGGATAAGTGACTGCGTGCCTGCGCTTAAAATGAGCTGTTCTGGGTAGCATTTGACCCCTCGCGCAAGCCCGATCAACCGGGCAATCGTTTCCCGAAGCTCGTACACACCTTGTGGATGCGGAAGCTCACCAAACGCTTCTTGATGGAGGCTGATCGCCTTTTGTTCACTTTTCAGCCAGCTTTTAAATGGAAAATTGGCTGTATCAACAGAGATATGTGAAAAGGAATACCAGTCGTCCCGTGCAATCGGCTCCTCCTTTAAATCTGCTGGAAGGGACGAGGGTTTCAGCTGACCTGACTCATGAAACGTTTCTAATGACTCCACAAAAAAACCTTTGCGTTCGACCGAATATAAATATCCCTCAGCAAGCAGCTGCTGATACGCGCCATTCACTGAATTCACGCTGACGTTTAATGTATCTGCTAACTCTCGTTTAGAGGGTAATTGATCGTGCGGCTGAAGGTTTCGATTTAAAATTTCACCTTTAATTTTCGTATAAATTTGATGATAAATAAATCCGTTTGCCCCTGTTTGATCTAGTTGAATTGTCAGCATCTCGTCATTCCATCCTCTCTGATACCATGAAAAAAATGATATTGGTACTTTCTATCATACCAAAAAATATTCAGAATAATAAAAAAGACATAAAGGGGATGGATGACAATGAGTCAAACGACAACAAACCGTTTTTCAACAGAAGAATGGCAGGGGAAAAGAGACCAATACGTCGCAAGAGGCGTGAGTAATGGCAACCGTCATCTTGCAGCGAAGGGGAAGGGAGCCGAGCTGTTCGATATCGATGGGAAACGTTTTATCGATTTTGCAGGCGCTATCGGTACATTAAATGTAGGCCATTCACATCCAAAGGTTGTGGAAGCCGTCAAAGCACAGGCAGACAGTCTGATTCACCCAGGATTCAACGTCATGATGTACGAATCGTATATTGAATTGGCAGAGAAGCTATGCCGCCTCACACCAGGCGATCATGACAAGAAAGCCATTTTTCTCAATTCAGGTGCAGAAGCTGTTGAAAATGCGGTGAAAATTGCACGTAAATATACGAAAAGACAGGCCGTTGTGTCGTTTACAAGAGGCTTTCACGGCAGAACGAATATGACGATGAGCATGACGAGCAAGGTCAAGCCATATAAATTTGGGTTCGGACCATTTGCGTCAGAGGTGTATCAAGCGCCGTACCCTTATTACTATCAAAAGCCAGAAGGATTAAGCGATGCAGCCTACGATGAGTACATCATTGATCAATTCAATCAATTCTTCGTCGCAGCCGTTGCACCAGAAACCGTTGCTTGTGTGGTCATGGAGCCAGTCCAAGGGGAGGGCGGTTTTATTGTACCATCGAAGCGTTTTGTACAGCACGTTGCTTCATTCTGTCAGCAGCACGGGATTGTCTTTGTGGCAGATGAGATCCAAACAGGCTTTGCGAGAACAGGGAAATATTTTGCCATTGAGCACTTTGATGTAGTGCCGGACTTAATCACGGTGTCAAAATCTCTTGCCGCTGGATTGCCGCTAAGCGGTGTAGTAGGCAGAAAGGAAATACTTGATGCGGCAGATCCAGGTGAGCTCGGGGGGACATATGCAGGAAGTCCATTAGGCTGTGTGGCAGCACTAGCGGTTCTTGATATTATTGAAACGGAACAATTGAATCAACGATCTGAGCACATCGGACAAGTCATTGAGGACAAAGCAAATGATTGGAGAACAACGTATCCATTCATTGGAGAAGTCCGCCGATTAGGGGCAATGGCGGCGATTGAAATTGTGGAAGATCAAAAAACGCGTACACCAGATAAGAAAACAGCCGCAGCGATTGCAGCATATGCAAATGAGCACGGGCTGCTCTTATTAACGGCAGGGATTAATGGGAATATTATTCGCTTCTTAACACCACTTGTCATCACAGATGAGCTGCTGAATGAAGGACTAGGGATCATCGAGGACGCCTTCAAAGCACGCTAAACAACAAAGGGGGATGGTTGTATGCAAAAACAACAAATGGCAAAAACCATGTCGCAGTCTGACGTACTGTTTTTATCCATTGGTGCAATGCTTGGATGGGGCTGGGTTGTACTTTCGGGAGATTGGATTTTAACAGCAGGATTTTTAGGCAGTGTCATCGCCTTTGTCATCGGCGGTATTCTCGTCATCTTTATTGGACTCACGTATGCTGAGCTTTCGTCTGCAATTCCAGAGACGGGAGGAGGGCTCGTCTTTGTCCAGCGGGCATTTGGGATGAAATCAGCGTTCGTCTCAGCATGGGGCGTATTGTTTGGTTATGTGTCCGTCATTACGTTTGAAGCTGTTGCCTTGCCGACAGTTATTGATTATGTCATTCCAACACAGCATGTTGGCTTCCTATGGAATATAGGGGGATGGGACGTTTATTTCACATGGGTGTTGATTGGATCTGGTGGTGCATTGTTTTTAACAGCACTGAATTACATTGGGGCAAAGCCTGCGGCCATTTTTCAGTCTGTGTTCACTGTAGCGATTATTTTGACAGGCTTTCTCCTTTTAGGTGGCGCGACATTTAATGGAGATTTTGCAAACCTTGAGCCAATGTTTCAAGGCGGGGTTGGCGGTCTTATGGCCGTGTTAGTCATGATTCCTTTTTTATTCGTTGGATTTGATGTGATTCCGCAAGTAGCAGCAGAGATTAATGCGCCAAAGAAAATCATTGGGAGAATATTAATTATCTCCATCGTGAGTGCGGTCGTATTTTATCTGCTTATTGTCTTTGGGGTAGCTGCGGGGCTGTCAAAAGGACAGCTTGAAGCCTCTTCATTGGCGACAGCAGATGCGATGGTGCAGCTGCTCGGTCATCAGGCGTTTGGAACAGTGCTTGTCATTGGCGGTGTAGCAGGGATTGTGACGAGCTGGAATGCTTTTATCATCGGTGCAAGCCGTATTCTATATGCGATGGCGGAAAGAGGCATGATTTCCAAATGGTTTGCGTATATTCATCCAAAGTATAAAACGCCGACAAATGCCATTTTATTTCTTGGTGCTTTGGCTTTTTTTGCTCCATTACTAGGGCGTCCTGCCCTCGTGTGGATTGTCAATGCGGGCGGTGTCGGAATTATCGTTGGGTACTTAATAGTGTCCATTGCCTTTATGAGACTTCGAAAAGCAGAACCAGAGCTTGAGCGTCCATACCGCATTAAGTATTGGCGGACGACAGGCGTTTTAGCTATCGGGCTGAGTCTCCTTTTTCTTTCATTTTATTTTCCAGGAATGCCGGCCTCCTTATCATGGCCAGCTGAATGGATATTGCTTTTAGGTTGGGCACTCATTGGGTATATACTATATGTAATGAATCCAAGAACGAAGGAGACGGTAGAGCATGACAAACGAACTCAAAGTGTATAATCCTGCAACAGGAGAAGAAATTGCTTCAGTTGCTCAGCATACAAAAGAACAGATCGAAGACGCCATTACCCGCTCACACAAAGCATTCAAAGCATGGGCAAAAATGTCTGCGCATGAACGTGCCAATATCATTCGCAAGTGGTTTGACCTCATGATTGAACATAAAGAAAGGCTCGCAAAAATCATTACCGAAGAAAACGGGAAGCCGTATCAAGAAGCATTAGGCGAAATCGTCTATGCAGCTGGATACATTGAATGGTACGCAGAGGAAGCCAAACGGATATACGGCAGAACCATTCCGTCACATACGACGAACAAACGCCTTTTTGTCACAAAGCAGCCAGTTGGTCCTGTTGCGGCCATTACACCGTGGAATTTCCCAGCAGCCATGATCACGAGAAAGGCTGCACCAGCACTTGCAGCGGGCTGTACGTTTATTGTGAAACCTGCTGAAGACACGCCGATGACGGCTATTGAACTTGTAAAATTAGGCCACGAAGCTGGAATTCCAGAGGATGCACTGCAATGGGTGGTTGGAGATGGAAAAGAAGTCGGTGAAATATTCACAGATAGTCCATTGATTCGCAAAATCACGTTCACAGGCTCAACGCCAGTCGGAAAGCATCTGATCAAAAACAGTGCGAGTACAGTCAAGCACGTATCAATGGAGCTTGGCGGTCATGCTCCGCTCATCGTAGACAAAGATGCCAATCTTGAACTAGCTGTCAAACAAGCAGTGGCATCTAAGTTCCGTAATGCAGGACAAACCTGTGTCTGTGCCAACCGCTTAATTGTACATGAAGACATTCATGAAGCATTTGCTCAAGGCTTCAGCAAAGAAGTAGAAAAGCTGAAAGTGGGAAATGGCTTTGAAGAAGGCACATCCATCGGCCCAATTATCAATAAGCGCGGCTTTGATAAAATTGTCGGCCAAATTCAAGATGCAGTCGATAAAGGAGCGAAAATTCTTGTCGGCGGAGATACGCATTTCGATGATGAAAAGTCGTATTATTTTGTCCAGCCAACGGTTCTCACACATGTAGACCCTTCAATGAACATTATGCATGAAGAAACCTTTGGGCCAGTGGCGCCGATTACGACGTTCAAAACGCTAGATGAAGCGATTGAATTAGCGAACGATACACCTTTTGGTCTTGCAGCTTATTTCTTTACAGAGAATTATCGAAACGGACTTTACATGTCAGAGAATCTTGATTACGGGATAATCGGCTGGAATGATGGCGGTCCATCGGCTGTTCAAGCACCATTCGGAGGAATGAAAGAAAGCGGAATTGGCCGTGAAGGCGGCATCGAAGGCATCGAACCCTATTTAGAAACCAAATATGTATCCATTGGTTTAGACGAATAGACGTGAAAAAGACTGCCTGAGGAATCTTGGCAGTCTTTTTTATGTTAAACAGCCGGCGGAAAAAGCTGCTCCACCGTTTCTTTTGTTTCTTTTAGAATTTCGTGGATGTAATCTGCTGGTGCCTGCTCCATGCTGCTGAACAAAAGTCGTTCAACAGGCTCAACACCAATAAAATTGAAGACTTCTGTATCTGTTGTCATGCGATGGGAGGCGGAAACGATCCGCTTAGAGTCAAGAAAGGTCCTTGGAGCATCATGCGTGTTGATAATGACACCTTTTTTGTGCCGAAGCAGGTTTTCAATAGCCCCATGCTCATTGATTTGATAAGCGAAGCCCTCAGAAAAAACGCGTTCTACATAGCCCTTTAGCATAGCGGGTAAGCCTGTCCACCAAATGGGAAAAATAAACGTTAGGACATCTGCTTGCTGAATCAGCTTCTGCTCTGTTTGAATGGCAATTGGGACATCACCCCGTTTGATCGCAGCCTTTTCCAACATGCTTAGCTCTGGCGAAAAACCAAGAGCATAGACATCACGAACAGTCACTTCATGACCATTGTTCAAAAGAGTGCTGACAACAAGATCTAATAAGGTTTGATTTAAGCTTTGCTGGGGATGAGCAAATATAATTAAATGGTTCATCTCATAGCCTCCTAGGTGGTCATGTGTCTCATTATGGCACGCGCCACCATCCTATTCAATCCTATATTGGTAATAATAGGTTGGAAAAATGATCTCGTGTTCAAGGTGGAAAGAAACAAAGCGATCGTTTCCGTGAAAACGATCGCTTACGAATCAATTATTTCTTTCTAAAAGCAAGCCCAAGCGCAATCAGTGCTACGACTAGAGCAGCAATGGACAACCCTAGCACAAGTGGTGAGGAAGAGTTGGAGGCTGTTTCAGATGCCTTTTCTTCTTTTGGTTTTTCTTGTCCATGTGAATCCGTTACCGTATTAGATGCCACAATGTTTGTGATCGAATGCGGCTTATCAGCATCTTTATCGCCTGTCCATTCAACGACCGTTCCATCCTTATAATATTGATATGCATCCCATGCAGCTTCACCTGCTTTTTCAGGGTTTTTCGCTACAAAAACGAATTGCTGGAACTGTCCGGCAAGCACGCCTTTACCCGTTGCTTCCCAAGTCACTCTTGTCACCTTGCCATCTTTTTCTTCAGTTGACGTTTTCCATCCAGGGACTGGCTCATATTGCTGGAATTCTACGCCTTTAGGTATTGTCACGACAACCTTAGTCGTTGGACTGTCACTCTCAGAAGGAACTTTTAACGTATAGGTTTCCCACGCATTTGTCGCAGACGTATCAGGCTTGACTGTGACATGAGCACTCACAGGAATCGCCAATAAAAATGAAGCGAGAAGCATTGGTAATAAAGCTTTAACGTATTTTTTCATATGGTATGAACTCCTTTTAGTTTCTTCTAATAAATGTGGTATCGATATTTTCAAAAGAACCAGTTAACGCATGGATTTCAATTTTCCAAGTGCCTTTTTCATTTAACAAGAGATTTTCAGCAGAGAAATGACCATTTTTTAATCGTTTCAGCTGAAATTCACTCGGTTTCTCTTCACCGAATAAGGCGACTTTATGGATCTTGGCTGTCACAGATTGAATATCAGTAATCGTTTGTCCATCCTTCTTCGTAAATGCGACCTCGAATGTGTTTTTTCCCGGGGCATTCGGGGTAATGCTCATGGACACAATGTCACGATGCTCGACCTGGTTTGCGCCAAAGAATGGCTCAGGTGCAGGCGGAGGAGGGCTCGGAATATTGGTGAACACAGCCGTTAATAACAAAATGGCGATTCCGATAATCCACTCAGCTCGTAACGAAACGTTTTGTTTCTGTTTCTTTTCCCATCTCAGCATCAAGTAATGGACAAGTCCTAGAAGGCCCATCAAGATAAATAAACCAAGCTTGATTAAAAAGGTTCGTCCATACGCTGATTCGAAAAGAGCATCAAACGATTGCAAAATGAAGATGGCATTCACAAATCCTGAAAACACAATGAGTCCAACAGAGAGCATCGCCCAAGGGTGAAACGCTGTTAACGTACTCCGTATGAGCGGCTGATCTTCATTTGGCAGCTTCTTCAGCAATAAAAGCACAATGGCTGTTAAACCACCGACCCAGATCGATGCAGAAACGAGATGGATGAAATCAAGGGACGTTGTCAGTATTTTATTATCTGTTGCTGCTGGATGTCCGATTTGTGCTTTCAGCCAGAGAAGCACTGCGAATAGGAGCAGTGGAAACAACCATACCCGAAAAGAAGTAAAAACCCCTTTTTTCATCGCGACTATGCTCCAAATGGTCAGAAGAACAAATGACACCATGAGCATCATCCACAAACTGCCGCCAGAAGTCGACGCAATGGTTTCTTGTAAGAGCGATGGTTGAAATGCCCCCAAAAAGGACACGTCTGCCGCTGATTTTGTTTGAATTGGCAGCTGGAACACGAGTGCTCCGCCCATCATGATCAGTGACAAAGTCAAAAGCCTCTTCATTCGTTTCGCTAATACAGGTGAAATGGATGTTTTAAACCAAAACAGTCCAAACAAAATGGTCCCGAGAAATAAGCTAAACGATGTATAAAGTAAGGCTTTATCAATGGTCGAGGCAACATCGATGGATTCATTCGTTTGACCTTGATCTAATTGGTCAAAGCCGCCATCCGCTTTGCCAATACTAAACGGGATCATGCCAGAGACAGAGTGTCCGTCTGCTGAAACCGCATTCCACTGAATGGTATATATTCCTTTTGGTAAATCCTTTTTTAAAGCAGCTTCCATGATTTTTTGATCTTTAATGACCGTATCTCCCTTATCCACACGATCACCTTTTGCATTGAGCACCTTAATGGCATGAAATCCGCTTTCGATTCCTTCACTAAATGTGATAGAGACCGAAGGAGGCTGCTTCTCCAACTCTTCATTTGCCTCTGGATTCGAGCTGACGACGTATGCATGAGCAAATGCTTCCTTTGGAATGAAAAAAGCCAACGTGACGATAAGGAGCAGAAGCCACTTACTATGTTTCAACAAGTGAATAACCGCCTTTCTACCTATGAAAATGTCTCATGTATCAGAAAGAAAGCGGCAGTAAACTGTGAGTCACAGAAAAAACCGCTCCTCCTATTGTGCCGCTCACTCTAAAAGGTAAACGAAACAAACAGCAAGATGGTTCACTTTTTCTGTGTCATGTCTGCGCAGACATTTCTTGATTGAATAGGTTTGATCATGTATAAGCCTATTCGATTTAAGAAGAGGAAACAAGAAGAGACTATTTGAAAGTTGTGAAATTCCAATGAATTTTGCATCAAAACCACGGCACGTCAACCTTTTTACTCCATTTGTCCTATGCTCTGACAGAGAATTCACATCATATTTCAATTTTGTCACACACTAAGTGACAAAGTGACATTTAGTTTCAATTGAAGGGAAAGTGAAAGCGTTTTACGATAAGGTTAAGGGCTTCACTGACACTTGTTATTATATCTTTTGACCTATAAAGCCCTGAATAAAGGGAGAGAAGAAAGGAGTTTTCATAGATGCAGGAAAAAAGCGGATTCCGCGTAAAAGTACAGCGCTTTGGAAGCTATTTAAGCGGCATGATTATGCCGAATATTGGAGCATTTATCGCTTGGGGACTCATTACGGCATTGTTCATTCCGAGTGGCTATTTGCCAAATGAACAATTAGCTTCACTTGTTGGTCCAATGATCAACTACTTACTGCCGCTCTTAATCGGTTACACAGGCGGTAAGCTCGTATACGACCATCGAGGCGGGGTACTCGGTGCAACCGCGACGATTGGGGTCATTGTCGGTTCGGACATTCCAATGTTTTTAGGTGCCATGATCATGGGACCACTTGGCGGTTACTTGATTAAGAAAATTGATCAGCTGTTCAAAGATCGAATCAAATCGGGCTTTGAGATGCTTGTGAATAACTTTACGGCAGGGATTCTAGGTGCCATTCTTGTCGCGATTGCCTTCTACGCCATCGGCCCAGTGGTACTTGGTCTAAATAAAGCCCTTGCAGCTGGTGTAGATATCATTGTGAATGCACATTTGCTTCCGCTGGCAAGTATTTTCATTGAACCAGCGAAAGTCTTGTTCTTAAACAATGCGATTAATCAAGGAATTTTAGGTCCTTTAGGGGTGGAGCAAGCGGCAAAGACAGGGCAGTCCGTTCTGTTCTTGCTTGAAACAAACCCAGGACCAGGGTTAGGTGTTCTACTTGCGTACATGTTCTTTGGTAGAGGAAATGCGAAACAGTCTGCACCGGGTGCGATTGTCATTCAATTCTTAGGAGGAATTCATGAGATTTACTTCCCGTACATCTTAATGAAACCAAAGCTCATTTTGGCGGTGATTGCAGGGGGAGCAAGCGGCGTTCTGACCTTTACCCTGTTAAATGCAGGCTTAAAGGCTGTGCCGTCACCAGGAAGTATTATCGCCCTCATGCTGATGTCACCAAAAGGCGGACACCTTGCCGTTCTTGCAGGTGTTGTCGTGGCAGCCGTCGTATCATTCCTTGTCGCTTCTGTGATTTTGAAGGCTTCAAAAGCTGTTGATGAGGATCTAACAGCAGCAACAGAAAAGATGCAGGACATGAAAGGGAAGAAAAGCGCAGCAGCTGCTGCTCTCACAGCTCAAAAAGAAGATGCTGAAGCAAATGAGCAAGCAGCATCTCCAAGTGATGTCAATCCAGATGACGTGAACAAAATCATCTTTGCCTGCGATGCAGGAATGGGCTCAAGTGCGATGGGCGCATCCATCTTAAAGAATAAAGTCAAAAAGGCAGAGCTTGATATTGATGTGACAAACACATCCATCAGCAACATCCCAGATGACGCCGATGTGGTCTTTACTCATAAAGATTTAACAGACAGAGCCAAGGCGAAACTGCCGGGCGCTGTGCATATCTCAGTTGATAATTTCTTAAACAGCCCGAAATACGATGAGCTGATTGAGAAATTGAAAAAATAACATGACGAAACGGGTTGAGTTCAATTTTTCTTTATTGAACTCCCCGTTTTGGTTGTTTTTCTGATTTTCCATTCTAAAAAAAGGTGTGTGATCATTCATGAAACAAGTACTTTCAAAAGACAATATTTTTCTAAACGAACAAGCAGGCTCAAAAGAAGAAGCCATTAAAAAAGCGGGCGAGGTCCTAGTGGCAAACGGCTATGTCACAAGTGATTATGTTGACAAAATGTTTGAAAGAGAAAATATCTCATCTACATTTATGGGCAACGGGATTGCGATTCCTCATGGAACAGAGGATGCGAAAGCGGCTGTCCTTCATTCTGGGATTTCCATCATTCAAATTCCAGAAGGTGTTGAATACGGAGAAGGAAATATCGCCAAAGTTGTCTTTGGCATCGCTGGTAAAAACAACGAACACCTTGATATTCTTTCTCAAATTGCGATTGTCTGTTCAGAAGAAGAAAATGTAGAACGCATCATCCATGCAAAGGATCAGGATGAACTGATCGCCATTTTTAACGAGGTGAACTAACATGAAGGCACTTCATTTTGGAGCAGGAAATATCGGCAGAGGGTTTATCGGATCTTTGTTAAAAACATCAGGCTTTGAGCTTGTCTTTACCGATGTAAATGAAGCGGTCATCAACGAGCTGAATGAAAGAGGAGAATACACGGTTGAACTCGCAGCGCCGGGTCAAAAACAAGAAGTAGTCGGCCCAGTGAAAGCGATCAATTCTGCACAAGACACAGCGGCATTAACAGAGGCCGTCGCATCAGCCGATTTAATTACAACAGCTGTTGGACCAGCCGTTTTGAAGATCATAGCTTCATCGATTGCTGAAGGATTAAAACAGAAAAAGCCTGACCATATCATCAACATCGTGGCATGTGAAAATATGATTGGAGGCAGCTCTCATTTAAAAGAAGCCGTTTTCTCTCATTTAACAGAAGAGGAACAAGAAGCGTTGTCACAAACAGTTGGTTTTCCAAACGCTGCTGTGGACCGCATTGTTCCGATTCAGCACCATGAGGACATTCTGAAAGTATCAGTTGAGCCTTTTTTCGAGTGGGTCATTGATGAGACTGGCTTTATTGGTGACGTTCCTCAGATTGAAGGAGCAACCTTTGTAAAAGATTTGACGCCGTATATTGAGCGCAAACTCTTTACTGTCAACACAGGGCATGCACTAGCTGCTTATGTCGGGTATCAGCAAGGCGTTCAAACGATTAAAGAAGCCGTCGATACACCAGAGATTCGCCGAGTTATTGAAGGAGCACTTCGTGAAACAGGCAGTTATTTAATCGACACATATGGCTTTCAGAAAGAAGAACATGATGCCTATATTCAAAAAAACATCAAACGATTCGAAAATGCTTTTATCTCCGACGAAGTCACTCGTGTCGCACGTTCTCCTCTTAGAAAGCTGGGAGCAGACGACCGTTTAATCGGTCCAGCGAAAAAGATCAAACAGCCAGTGTACTTAATCAAAGGTATCGCTGCAGCTCTCGCTTATGACTTTGCCGAAGACGAAGAAGCGGTTCGTTTGCAGGCATTAAGAAAAGAAAAAGGCATTGAAGGTGTGCTGGAAGAAGTATGTGGCCTCACGCCAACAGACGATCTCTATCAAGCCATTCTGAAAGAAACAGCTCGATAATCAGAAAATCCCTTTCCAACGAGTGAAAGGGATTTTTTTACGACTTTTTTAATAGTTTTCCCCGCTTGACGATATATGATGTAAGGGGGAATTTGTATATGAAAAAGAAAACGTTTGCGTCAAGAAGTGTCTTTTTTCAATTAATGTCTGCCATTATCGTGATCACGATCTTAACCGGCGGACTTGTTGGGACAACGGGGTATTTGTTAGCGAAACATGTCTTAATTGATGCGGGGAAAGCAGATTTAAAGCACATCGTCAGCGGAGCAATGGCCACACTTGAACAGTTGAATGATCGTGTAGAGAAAAAAGAACTGACGCTTGAACAGGCGCAGGAACAAGCCCGTATTTACTTGAGCGGGCCTAAAAATGACAACGGGAAAGGGTACCAATTTCAAAAATCAGATTTTATCTATAAAAATAAAGGCTATCTCGTCGCATATGGAGCAGATTATTCCTCTCAAGTCCATCCTGTCAACGACATTGGCGTCATTCCAGATAACACGACCAATCGTGAAAAAATGGTCGCTGGAGCCAATGCAAAAGGCGAGGATACACACTATGTGACCTATCTAGATAAGGACGATGCCACCGGCGAAGAAAAGCAAAAGCTTGCCTATATGAGCCAGTTCACGCCATGGAATTGGAGTATCGGTATCGCCGTCTTCCAGGATGAATTTTATAAAGAATTAGAGCAGATGAAGCTCTATATCATGCTCATTACAGCAGGTGTCGCTCTTCTCGGTCTTGGCGTCTTTTATTTAGCTGCTCGAGGAAAAGTCAGACTGCTCAAGCAAGTCACTGCTGCTTCAAAAGAAATTGCGGCGGGGAATCTTGAACGCACGAGTTTAAAAGAAACAACAGATGAAATTGGACAGCTGGCAAAAGGCTTTAATCATATGTCAGGAGAACTCAGGGCACTTGTGAGCGGTCTACAGGAAACGAGCAGCCAGCTTGTTGAATCAGCGACAGATTTATCGGCGATATCTGAAGAAACCTCAGCCAGCAGTGAAGAAATTGGCCGAGCCATTGGCGACATATCGACCGGAACGCTTCATCAGGCATCTGACCTTGATGCAGCCAATCAACAAATGACCCAGTTCAATCAATCCATCGAAAATGTCAAAGAACAAAGCGATCAAATTAAACGAATCTCTGACCAATCGAGTCAATCATCGCAGCAGGGCCAGCAAATTGTTCAGCAATTAAAACAATCAAATGAACAATCAATTCAGGCGTCTAAAGGTATTAGAACAGGAATCGAGCAGTTAAGTATAAAAGTACAGGATATCTCTAAAATCACTGATACGATTGAAAGCATTTCAAATGAGACGAATTTACTAGCGCTGAATGCAAGCATTGAAGCAGCACGCGCAGGAGAGCAAGGCAAAGGCTTCTCGGTTGTGGCGAGTGAAGTGCGGAATTTAGCTGAGCAGACAAAGCAATCAGCCGTTCAAATTCAGCAAATGGTACAAGGCATTAAAGAAGAAACGACGGCAACAGCCGGTATGATGTCGAGCACAATGGATCGTTTTGCTGAGTTAGATGAAGCGGTACATGCAACAGAACATGAATTCAATGCCATCTCTGCGTCAATTTCACAAACCATCGTTGAAACAGACGCAATGGCAAAAGAGCTGAATGCATTGCTGGAGCAAAACGATCTCATCACAAAAGCGATGCAAGGCGCCGCCCATATTTCTCAAGAAAATGCCGCTGCGATCGAAGAGATCACCGCATCCACAGATGAACAAGTGACAGCCATCTCCAATGTGGCAAAAGCAGCAGAAAGGCTTAATGAATTAAGCATGAGATTGAATCAAGACATTGCGCGTTATCGTCTATAAATCATTTTGACTGTGTGTCTCGTATCAGGTACTATATAGTTAATCAAAACCTTGCTCACGCAATAAAAAGGAGTGTTTCGGTCATGAAAAAGAAGATATTGATGTTCTTACCTTGTGGCTATGGATACTCCACTGCTGTTTTCTTTTAGAATAGATAGAAATTGGTGAAGTCTGTCTACATGAGGAAGAATCTAGCAGAAAAATCAAAGTGAGTGAGGGATATAACATGGAAAAAATCACGAGAAAAAACCCAGAAAGTATGCCGAAGCCCGTTGGCAGCTATAGTCATATCACAAGAGTACCAAAGGGCGCGGGATTATTTGTTACATCGGGTCAAGTCGGAACAGATATCGATGGACAGGTCCCATCAAGTTTAAACGACCAAGTAACCAATACATTTGAAAATATTAAAAAAATCCTTGAATCAGAAGGATTGAATGAAGAGCATGTCATCAAGGTCAATATATGGGCAACGGAAGAAATCGACTGGGATCATCTATATCCTCAGTGGGATACGATCTTTAAAACAGCTTATCCATCAATGACGGTTGCTTATGTATCAGCTTTAGGATGGCCTGAGCTGAAAATTGAAATTGAGCTATGGTGCGCCGATATATGAACCAAAAAAAGAACAGTGCAAACTGTTCTTTTTTACTTGAGCTACTTTTGTAATCCATGCAGCAATAAACGTAAAGACGGTGTAGGTGATGACCCAAATGAGAAAGGATTCATTCCCGCCAATGTATGTGTATATGTGTACATGAGAATGACCTTGCTAACAGGACAATCAAAGTCGGCATCCAAACATTCTTCAAAAGCATTGTCCCAAAAATGCCAATCAGCACGGAAATAATGGGGAAGCCAAATACAACGAATAAGACAAAAACAGCCATATGACGAACTCCTTTTAACAAGTGTTTACATCAAAACATAAAAGATTGATACTGCCATGTGCGGAAGTGCAAAGATCATAATGAGAAAGGCCGTATCAAGACGTCATATGCGGTGCTCTTTTGTTTCAGAATGATAGGCTGCCCGCGTCTCTTCTCCGCTTGTCCAAGCCCCCATTAGAAGTCCAGACATCATGACGCCAATAATAGAGATTCCACCACTGATCCACCCTATCCACTCATGGTGCTGCAAAATAATAGCGGCACTGCAAATCACAGTCATTGAGCAAACACCGGCGATAAAGGCATGTTTTTTTCTCATGCTGATTCACTTCCTTCAAAGAAGATTAGGAGATGGCATCACATATTTCAATGAAATGCCCATCAGGATCAGCGACATAAGCGACGGTTTGACCCCATGGTTTCTTTACAGGTTCTTTGATGATCGGAACCCCTTTTTCCTTCATTGATGCAATGGTTTGATCCACGTCATCCACAACAAACCCTATCTCAAACGTTTGAGAGGATTGATTTGCTTCAGGGACAGGTAATCCAAGTGCATCTTTGACATCCTGGCGTGAATTAATTGATAATGTCACGTCCCCCGTGTCAAACTCAATATAGGATTCAACCCTGAGTTTGATAGGAAAGCCAAGTACATGTTGATAGAAATGAATACTTGCCTCAACATCGTTTACATATAGAATGGTATATTTCATTTTCATGTGAAAAACTCCTCTCTTCATATACGTGTCAAAAACGGAAAGGTTTCCCACTCATTGTACCACATAGGAGATAAAGCACATTTTATTCCAAAAAAATCAATTTTTTTAGCGCAATAGTCTTGAAAAACAAAAAGTGGTGACATATGATAAAAATGTAAAAATAGAAAAAATAGGGGGATCATACATGTTGAAAAAAATCATGGTGGCTGTCTTGTCATTAGGTCTTTTACTAAGCTTTACACAAGTCGACACCCACACTGCAGATGCAAAAACGGTCAAGTCCTACAAAAACTGCAAAGCACTGAACAAAGTCTATAAAGGCGGCGTGGCAAAAAGCAAAAACACGAAAAACAAAGGCGGCAAAACAAAGTACAAGCCGTATGTGTCAAAAGCACTTTACCAAAAAAATATGCGACTTGACCGTGATAAAGACGGCATTGCGTGTGAACGCTAAGCCAATGCAAAGAGACCTGTAACAAGGTCTTTTTTCTATGGGATCAAACTCGTCCCTTTGTGCCAGCTTCCTCTTTATATTAAAATAAAGATAGTTACAAAAAATGATACAAAGTGGGGTACTCAATTTGTCCATACAAGCTGATAAGAAAGACATCCGATTGATTGCCATTGATATGGATGGCACGCTGTTAAACAGTGAACACGTCATTCCAGAGGAAAATAAACAAGCCATTAAAGATGCTGAAGCAAAAGGGGTCCATGTGGTGATTAGCACAGGGCGGACGCTGATGACATGCCGAGAGCTGGTTGAGCCGCTTAAGCTGTCTTCTTACCTTGTGACAGCAAATGGAAGTGAAATCTGGGATTCAAACTTCCAACTGATCGAACGAGATCTGCTGCATCCTGATCACGTCCAAATGATGTGGGATCTAAAAAATAGGTTCGAAACCGATTACTGGGCTTCCACTGTGGAGAAAGTGTGGAGAGGTGAATTCCCAGAACGAATTCATGACCATGAATGGTTGAAATTTGGCTTTGATATTCATGATGATGACGTTCGTGAGGAAGTACTTAATACATTGAAAGCAAATGAGCATCTAGAGATCACAAATTCAAGTCCGACCAATATCGAAGTCAATGCGGCAGGGATTAACAAAGCTGCGGCTCTTGCAAAGGTAGCAGAACGCATTGGCTGTACGATGGACAATGTCATGTCACTTGGCGACAGCCTAAATGATATGGCCATGATTCAAGAAGCCGGATTAGGAATTGCGATGGGAAATGCGCAAGAAGTGGTGAAAGAAGCCGCTGATTGGATTACAGCTCCTAACACAGAACACGGCGTTGCAAAAGCCATCCAACATTGGGTGCTGTCTAAATAAGGTGTATTTCATTACAAGAAAAAGTGAGAGGACTTTGCCTCTCGCTTTTTTTGTTTTCTCCTAGTTCTATTGTTATGTTTTCTGACAATGTCATGTGCAATCTATCCAAAATTGATATAATCAATATAAATTCGAATATTCGGACTTTATATTCCGTTATTCGGAACAACAAGGAGGGGTCCTATGTATCAAGTGGATATCAACTGTGATTTGGGAGAAAGCTTTGGTCAATACACAATCGGTGCGGACGAACAAATTCTTGAATATGTCACGTCAGCCAACATTGCTTGCGGTTTTCATGCAGGAGATCCAACGGTCATGAGAAAAACGGTCAGAATGGCGCTGGATAAAGGGGTCCAAATTGGTGCGCATCCAGGTTTGCAAGATTTGGTCGGCTTTGGCAGACGTCCAATGGCGATCTCGGCAGAGGAAGCCTATGATCTCGTCGTCTATCAAATTGGCGCTCTATCAGCCTTTCTCAAGGCAGAAGGCGGCACGATGCAGCATGTCAAGCCGCACGGCGCCCTTTACAACATGGCGGCTAAAAATACTGAATTATCTGAATCGATTGCGAAGGCTGTGTATCATGTCGATCCAAGTCTTGTGTTATTCGGTCTCTCAGGCAGTGAACTTGCGTTAGCAGGTGAGAGAATTGGCCTTCAAGTGGCTCATGAAGTATTTTCTGATCGGACCTATCAAGCAGACGGGACGCTGACATCTCGCCGCGAACCACATGCACTCATTGAAGATGATGAACGGGCAGTTCAGCAGGTCGTTCGTATGGTGCGAGAAGGGAAGGTTCGTACCGTTCAAGGGGAAGATATTTTGCTTAAAGCAGATACGGTCTGTATTCACGGAGACGGCAGCCATGCGCTTCAATTTGCCAAAACCATTACATCAAAACTAAAAGAAGCGAGTATTCATCTCAAAGCCTTTCAATAAAAATCGTCATCAAAGGGGGAAACAGCATGAAAAAAGAGGAAGTCAAGCACACGAAGGCACCAAAGGGGAATCGTTCTATGCTGATGGGCGCAGCCTTTTTAATGGCGACGTCCGCAATAGGACCGGGATTTTTAACACAAACGACTGTCTTTACACAGCAGCTTGCGGCTAGCTTTGGGTTTGTCATTCTCATCTCTATTTTGTTGGATATTTTTGCACAAACGAATGTATGGCGCATCATCGCCGTGTCAGAAAAGCGAGGTCAGGATATTGCGAATATGGTTCTGCCGGGGCTCGGTTATGTGCTGGCCTTTTTGATTGTCATTGGGGGACTTGCCTTTAACATCGGAAATATCGCTGGTGCTGGTCTCGGTTTTCAGGTCATCTTCGGAGTCGATCCGCGAATCGGAGCAGGGGTCAGTGCTGTCATTGCCATTCTGATCTTTGTGATCAAAGAGGCTGGAAAAGCGATGGACCGTTTCACACAGGTAGCAGGCTTTGTCATGATCGGCCTGATGCTGTATGTGGCGATTTCAACAGCGCCGCCCGTTGGGGAAGCAGCACTCAGAACATTTGTCCCAGAAGAAATTGATATTCTATCGATTGTGACACTTGTCGGGGGGACAGTTGGCGGCTATATCGTTTTTGCTGGCGGACATCGTCTATTGGATGCTGGAATTAAAGGGAAGGATGCACTTCCTCAAGTGACAAAAAGCTCTGTTTTCGGCATCCTGATTACATCTGTGATGCGTGTCGCTTTATTTTTAGCCGTACTAGGAGTGGTCTCAAAGGGTTTACAGATTGATCCAGCGAATCCGCCTGCTTCTGTATTCCAGTTAGCGTCTGGAAAAGTTGGATATAAAATGTTCGGGATCATTATGTGGGCTGCGGCGATTACATCGGTTATTGGAGCGGCTTACACATCTGTTTCTTTCTTTAAAACCTTCTCGCCAAAAATTGAGCAAAATCAACGTGGCATTATCATCGGCTTTATTGCCCTCTCTACTATTTGTTTTATTACGATCGGACGACCTGTGAACATATTAGTTTTAGTTGGGGCCATCAATGCATTGATTTTACCTCTCGCACTTGGCACCTTGCTGGTTGCGGCCTATAAGAAAGAAATTGTCGGCGATTACCGTCATCCATTCTTTTTGACAGCGTCAGGTGCATTGGTTGTCATCATCATGGCTTTGATGGGCGGATATACCATTATGACTGAAATCCCGAAACTATGGAGTTGATTTGAATGAGTATTGATCAAACATATGAGCCTTCACAGATCAGAGAGTTGATTCGTAAAAAAGAAATCACAGGACCAACGGCGGGTTTAGCAGAGGGATATGCTCAAGCCAATTTAATGATCGTTAAAAAGGAACTTGCCTTTGACTTTCTTTTGTTTTGTCAGCGCAATCCGGCTGCATGCCCCTTGCTTGATGTACTGGAGCCGGGTGATCCAGTGCCGAGAAGGTCGGCACCCCAAGCGGATATTCGTACGGACTTTCCTAAATACCGTATTTACCGAAAAGGGATTCTTCAAGAAGAGGTTTCAGATATCTCTGCTTATTGGGAGGATGATATGGTTGCCTTTCTCATCGGTTGCAGTTTTACGTTTGAGCATGCGCTCATGCTGAATGATATCCCTGTTCGCCATATTGAAAACGGTCATAACGTTCCGATGTATCAAACGAATATCTCTTGTGAAAGAGCAGGGGTGTTTCATGGCCCGATGGTTGTCAGCATGAGGCCCATTCCGGCGCATCAGATTACAAGAAGTGTACAAGTGACGTCTAGATTCCCGTCAGTTCATGGCGGCCCCATCCATATAGGCGACCCAGCGATGATTGGAATTGCCAATGTGGATCAGCCGGACTTTGGAGAACCATCTTTGATCAAAGAAGGAGAAGTCCCGGTGTTTTGGGCATGTGGTGTGACGCCGCAGGCCATTGTCATGCATACAAAACCAGACATTGCGATTACCCATGCACCTGGGCATATGTTCATCACAGATCAAAGAGATCAACAGCTCGGTGTGCTTTAGAAAGAGAGGGATCCTCAAGTGGCATTTTCAACGATAAAAGATTTTATCACCTTCCACCCGCTAGGAGATGCAGCGATCGTTATCCAAGCAGGAGCAGACATATGTGAAGAGATTCATGAGCGTGTTGTGCAGCTGTTTTCGTGTATTGAGCAGCATCCATTTGCTGGATATGTGGAAGCTGTTCAAGCCTTTACAAACGTGACTGTTTTTTACGAGCCTTATACTGTTCATCAATCTGCCCACCTTCAAAAAAAGGACTTGTCTCCGTATGAATGGGTGAAAAACTATATTGAAACACTTCTTGAAGAGAAATGGCAGGAGGGGGTTCAGTCGAAGCGCCGCATCGTCGATATTCCAGTCTGCTACGGGGGAGAGGTGGGACCTGATTTAGAAGAAGTCGCCCGGATCAATCGTTTAACACCTGAGGAAGTCGTGCGTATTCACACCGCAGGGACGTATCTTGTTTATATGATTGGATTTGCCCCGGGGTTTCCATTTTTAGGCGGGCTGTCTGAAAAGATCGCAGCCCCGCGCAGGGAAACACCGAGAATGTCCATTCCAAAAGGATCTGTCGGCATTGCGGGAAAGCAGACCGGCGTTTACCCCATTTCCACACCCGGCGGCTGGCAGCTCATTGGACAAACCCCGCTGCCACTCTTTTACCCAGACGAGAAAGTCCCAAGTCTATTGAGAGCAGGGGACGAGGTCAGATTTGTCCAAATGTCTGAAAAGGAATTTTTCAGCATGAAGGAGGCAGAACGTTGAGTATTCATGTCATCAAGTCAGGAATGTTCACAACCATTCAAGATAAAGGTCGGAAAGGCTATCAAAAGTATGGCGTCTTAACGAGCGGCGGCATGGACCCGCTCTCACTTAGAATTGCCAACATTCTCACAGGCAACGAGGAAAACGAAGCCGTACTGGAAATAACTTTAATGGGGCCGGGTCCTGTGTTGACGTGTCAAAAGGATGAGCTTATTGCAGTGACTGGCGCTGACGTGGAAATCGACATCGATGGAGAGCCAGCCCCTTTATGGAAGCCGCTCTTTGTTCGATCAGGAAGCACGATCACCTTTGGTCCTTGTAAGAGAGGCTGCCGCGCTTACCTTGCTGTGGCAGGTGGATTCGATGTGGAGCCGGTCATGCAGAGCAAAAGCACCTATGTGAGAGCAGGAATAGGTGGACTGAACGGACGTCCGCTTGAAAAAGGAGACGTCCTGTCCATTGGAAAGCCTTCAATCGTAGCGGATCGATTGTCTGATAGGCTCAAAAGCGAAGTGAAACAGGCGGCGTACAGCGCACCCGATTGGACTGTAAGTCATACGCATTTTTTGCCGCTGCGGAAATCGCCCGTGATTCGGGTGCTGCCAGGGAGACACCTTTCTTTTTTTCAAGAAATATCTCAACACACCTTTTTCGAACAGCCTTACCAAGTCACGCCTCAATCAGATCGCATGGGCTGCCGCTTGAAGGGGGAGCCGGTTCATTTAAAAGAAAAGCTTGAATTGATTTCAGAAGCGGTTGCCTTTGGTTCTATTCAAATTCCTCCTGACGGCCAGCCGATTATTCTGCTGGCAGATCGGCAAACAACAGGCGGATACCCGCGTATTGGAGAAGTAGCGACGGTCGATCTGCCGCTCATTGCACAAGCGATGCCTGGGGCGAATCTGTATTTTAAGCGAATCGATCATCAGGCCGCAGAGCAGGCGCTATTTAAGCAAGAAGCAGAATTGAAGGAGCTGGCTGCCAGAATCAAGCTGGAAGCATTCGTTTAGAAAAGGGGATGGACATGCAAAATACAAATAAAACCGTGGTGAAATCAATGGAGATTTTGCGGCTGTTTATCGCTCGTGACCAATTAACGTTAAATGAAATGATCGAGCTCTCCGGCATGCCGAAAACGTCTGTGCACCGCATGGCGAGCTCGTTAGCCGATATGGGATTATTAGAAAAACATGATTCAGGTGTTTATCGTTTAGGCCTGATGTTTCTTGAATACGGTCAACTTGTGGCGGACCGCCTTGATATTCGGAGAATTGCAAGACCATTTATGGAAGGCTTGCGGGATGAAGTGGGAGAAGCTGTACAGCTCATCGTTCGTGAAGGAGACGAAGCCATTTACGTGGATAAAATCGAAGGGACGCAGCCTGTTCGTCTCTACACCGCCGTCGGCAGGCGCTCTCCCCTATATGCGGGTGCTTGTGCAAGAAGTATTCTCTCCTTTTTACCAGAGCGCGAGAGACTCGCTTATATTGATTCGATTGAGCTAGGGAAAATCGGAATCGGGACTATTACAGATAAAGAGGTTCTTCGAAACATACTGGATGAATCAAATGAAAGGGGCTATACGTTAAGCTATTCGGAGCTTGAAAACTATACCGCTGCGGTTGGAGCCCCTATTTTCAATCACCTTGGAGAAGTCGCAGCAGGTATTAGCATTGCAGGGTTTGAAGCAGGCTATCAAAAGGAACGCCTTCCATATTTAATTGAGCAGGTCAAAAAAGCCGCGAGTGGTATCTCTAGAGAGTTAGGCTTTCATCTAAACAAATAAAAAGCCAATGACCGTTAAGATCATTGGCTTTTCGCGTTCAGTTTATTAGAAAGTTTTTCCTAAAGCTTTTGCACGTTCGATCGCATCTGCTTTAATTTGCTCTGCTTTCGCAGGTTCAGCATTGTGACCTTCAACGATAAGACCTTCGAAGGAAGGAATTCCGAAGAAGCTCGCAATTGTACCAAGGTAACGGTGGCCTGCTTCAAGTTCAGCAGCAGGACCTTCAGAGTAGTATCCGCCACGTGCTTGGATGTGTAGAGCTTTTTTGTCTGTTAATAATCCAACAGGACCTTGCTCAGTGTATTTGAATGTTTTACCAGCTACAGCAACAGAGTCGATGTATGCTTTAAGAACTGGTGGGAATGAGAAGTTCCAAAGTGGTGAAACAAATACATATTTGTCAGCAGAAACGAATTGATCGCTTAATTCGTTTAGGCGAGCAACTTTCGCTTGCTCTTCAGCTGAAAGTGTATCGAAGCCAGCACCTGATTGCAGCTTGCCCCAGCCAGCGAATACATCTGCATCAATGTGAGGGATGTTTTCTTTGTACAAATCGATATGTACAACCTCGTCACTTGGGTTTGCTTCCTTATAAGATTCGATAAATGCTTTAGCAGTAGCCATACTGTAAGAAACTGTTTCATCATGCGGATGTGCAGTGATGTATAAAACTTTTGCCATGTTCATTCAATCCTTTCTGTTTCAGTGTTTTTTTTAGTGTATCCCAAAGATACACTGAATATGTGGCATCTTTAATCATATTGGAATGCTATGAAAAAGATGTAACAAGCACAGTTACATAAAAACTGATATTTTCATTGTAATCACAATGTAGTTTGAAGTCAAGGTATAAAGTCTCGAAATCAAGATAAAAAGTTTGTAAATTTTTCTGAAACGCTTGGAGATACGGATTTCATCATAAAAACCTACTCCTATTGAACAAAAAAACAGTCGATCTCACAAGTAAAGAGTTTGTAAAGACGTCTCATGAAAAAAAGATGAATGCCCCTAAGCCATCTGCTACAAGCATCTGTTCTCCGATTTCGTATATATAAGAGAAGGCAGGAGAGAGTGAGGGATAAGAGTGGGACGATCCTATGTTGCGATTGGAGATTCCTTAACAGTGGGAGTGGGGGCACGTTTATTTGGCGGAGGCTTCGCTGAGCGGTATCAATGGATGCTTGAAAAAAAGACACAGGCGTCAGTCGAGCTGTCCGTATTTGCAAAGTCAGGGTTAACGACGGATCAGATTTTACAGCTGTTCAAACGATCTGATGTGAGGCGTGCTATTGCACCAGCTGACATCATCACCATCACAGGCTGCGGGAATGACCTTGTTCAAGCTGTTCAGCAGTATGAAGAGGGTGAAGATGAAAAGAAATTGCTGCAAGCGACCTTGCATTGCCAAGCGAATTTTAGCAAGATGATTCAAGAAATCGCTCATATCAAAAGAGGGCAGCAGCCCTATTGCGTGTATCTCATGAATTTATATAATCCTTTTCCGCAAATACCAATAGCGGAGCGGTGGCTTCAGCAATACAATCATCAGCTTCGCTTGCTTGCTGCAAATCCGCATGTAGAGGTTGTGGATGTGTACCGGGCGTTTGAGGGACATGAAAGAGATTACTTATCGATTGATCAATTTCATCCGAACCATAAAGGATATGAAGCAATGGCAAAAGCATTGTTTCAACAATCCTGGAAACAGCTGTAATCCGTTGGGGTTGCAGTTTTTTTCATCCTTTTCAATAAATGACGGTTTCGATATGATAAAAGAAACGAAGTCGAAAGAGGTGTGCAGTCATGGAGGAAATCAGTGCATATTTTCATGAAATGACAGGAACCGCTTATGAAGTGGGAAAACAGCAGGCTGTCTGGTTTAAGGAGAACCCGTTGCTACAGACACAATATATTCGAACAGAACCGCTAGAAAAAGAGGCTGTGAAGGAAACGAAGCAGCTGATGCGCCCTCATCTTCCTCAGTTAGAAGAAGAGATAGCTGGATTTTGTGATGAACTGCAATTAGATGAGCGTTATTTGACCTTTTTCTATTCATCTCATCTTCAGCCAGGCTGTTCCCACTGCGTGAGGCAGGGGAATATGGCGGCCGGTCAACAAACGGTCATGCTGCGTAACTATGATTTCTCCCCAATATTTGATGATATGCGTCTTGTGACGACACATGTGAAAGGCTCGGCATGTCATACGGGCTCGTCACTGCTCTTGTTTGGCAGATCTGATGGGATGAATGAGCATGGTCTTTCTGTGACATTCTCTGCTTGTGGTCCGCCGGTTGGAAATGAAGCCGGTTTAAAGGCTCCAGCAGTTGCCGGTTTGCAAGTGTATCATGTGATTCGATCTGTTCTGGAAAACTGTAGAACGGTTGAGGAAGCCATTCACTCTATTCAGGAAATGCCCGTTGCCTCAAATGTTCACCTCATGCTTGCCGATCGAAAAGGAGAAGCGGCTGTGATTGAAATCATTGATGGCCGCAAAATGGTCAGAAGACCGGAGACAGGTTATATTGCAGCCACAAATCATCCGATTGCTGATCAAACAGGAAAAGGGATGACCAAGCATCATTCTATTGTCAGATACGACATGTTAATGGAGGCTTTAGAAGAACAACGATCAAGTGATTCTCTTGCTAAGCTGTTCCAGACAGAATATCCAGATGGTCTGACTGTGCACAATTATGAGGAGCTGTTTGGGACGATGCGAACCGTCATCTTCCGCCCGGAGGAAGGAACGATGGATTATTGCTTTGGCTCTCCAATATATAATCCGACTTATTCTTTAAAAGCTGGGGGTACACTGCCTTTTCGTGAACAAAAGGTTCAATTTCATCAAAAGGAGTATGGACCGTCATTTTGGAGAAGCGTCTGATGAATCCTTGTTTTTAATTTTGTCACAGCCACTGTGCCAAAGTCAGATCAACTTAAGATTGCATCGTTTGATGAAAGCGTTTTATATTAAGGTGTGACAATAGACCTATTTTTGCAGAGGGAGGCATTTCATGTACATAACGGCACGAGAACAGAAGATCATCAAATACATCATTCAGCAAAATCGTTATGTCACCATTCGTGAGATAGCCGATTCTGTTCAGGTGAGTACAAGAACCATTCATAGAGAACTAAAATCGATCAAACCGATATTAAAGAATTATGATCTTTCACTAGATAAACAGCCGGGGAAAGGCTTGAAGGCAGTCGGTGAACAGGAGGATAAACAGCGGCTTCTTGCTCATATGTCAAATGAGGATCAAATTGAATATAGCTCTGACGAACGGAAGCTCTTAATCCTTTGTGCATTGCTTGAAGCAAAGGAACCGGTGAAATTATATACACTCGCAGCCGATTTGCAGGTAACAAATGCGACCATCAGCTATGACTTAGATGAACTGACGGAGTGGATCGCTCCTTACGGTTTGCAGTTGATCCGAAAACGCGGGTATGGCATTGAATTAAAAGGACCGGAGGAAGCTAAACGAAAGATTGTCGGCAACCTGATTGTCGACCGGCTCGATATTCAATTATTTTTAGAAACAATTGAAATGAATATCAAGCATCGAACGAAAGCGACGGAAAAGGTGTTTGGCGTTGTCAGCAGAGGGCAGCTGCTTAAGGTAGAAAGACTGCTCTTTCATTTGAAAAATAGACTGTCACTCTCTTTATCTGATAGTGCCTATATTGCGCTTGTCGTTCACTTAACCTATGCCATTGAACGGATTCAGCTTGGCGAAACCATTCGAATGGAAGAGGAAGAGCTGCTTGAACTAAAGCGGACGAAAGAATTTGAATCATCACTGCGAATCGCAAGAGCACTTGAACGCATGTTTAATGTGGAGATCCCTGAAGCAGAGGTCGGTTATATGACCATCCACCTGCGCAGTGCAAATCGCAGCTTTGGGGCAGAATACCGTATTGATGAGATCGAGCTGGATATAGCGATCAGAACGAAGAAGCTCATTGATTTTATTTCAAATAAAACCGGCTATCATTTAAATGAGAATGATTCATTGTATGAGGGACTCGTGTCTCATCTCGAACCTGCCATGAACCGTTTAAAGGAAAAGATGAGAATCTATAATCCACTTACACAACAAATTAAAAAGGACTACTTTTTGCTTTTTATGGCGATTGAAGAAGGAGTCGAGCGTTTCTTTCCAGAGATTGAATTTCCAGAGGATGAAATCGCCTTTATTGTGCTTCACTTTGGCTCAGTGCTTGAAATCAAAAAAGAAGAAACGAACATTCATGCATTGGTCGTTTGCTCAAGCGGCATCGGTTCCTCCAAAATGCTCGCTTCTCGTTTAAAAAAGGAATTGCCAGAAATCGCCGAATTCGATCTATCGTCTTTGATGGAGCTAAAAGAAATCGATGCATCAAGCTATGACATGATTGTATCGACTGTTCCGATCCCATATGACCATATCGATTACATCATGGTCAGTCCGCTCCTAAACGAGGATGACGCTATGCGTGTGAAGGCTCATATTAAACGAAAGATTCCTTATATGATTGAGAAAAAAAGGTTGAAAGAAGCTGCCAAAGAAACGGTACAAGAATCCGTTAATATGATGGCGGTTGCAGAAAAAGTGACGAATTACATGTCTGTGATTCGCAGCATCTTGTCCCATTTTACCATCGAAAATAGAGAGACGCTGCCGCAGCATGAGGCAACAATCAGGCAGCTGCTTCGTCAGCTTGAAGAAGAAGGATCTATCACACATGCGGATGATGTAGCGAGCGGCTTACTGGAACGTGAACAGCAAGGCGGTTTAGGCATACCTGGTACCGAGTTTGCTCTTTTTCATTTAAAGCATGAATTCATCAAGGAACCAATCTTTCATATTTATGATCTTGATCAGGCATATGAGGTCAAAAGCATGGATGGCGGGCAGCAAATGATGTCACGAATGCTTATGATGCTGGCGCCGCAAAAGCTTGGCAAGGAAGGGTCTGAAATGTTTAGTCTGATCAGTTCATCCATCATTGAAAGTGAGGAAAGCATGGTGCTTTATGGACAAGGATCAAAGGAAGAGATTGAACAGAAATTGCATCAGCTGTTCTATCAATTTGTAAAAGAAGCAAAATGGTAAGAAAAAAAGCCGAGAGCTTATTCGCTTCTCGGCTTTTTGGCTGTGACACAGACAGCAAGTGTTGGACGAATTTCCTCATACTCAACAGAAAAATGGTCAAACCCCGCAAACTGTAAGTCATTCAATATGTTTTCACCCATCTCTTTTGTCCGGCTGGCGTCAGCACTTTTTTCTCTTGGCTGCATCACAATGACGAGTTTCCCGCCTGGTTTCAACGTGTGATAAAGGTTGAGTAGGCCAGTCTTTGGATCATCCCAAATCGTAAAGTTGTTGACAGACAGTACTTTGTCATACTGCTCTCCGGGCAAGCGTGTTTTCTCGATTTTCCCTACATACAGCCGGACCTGTTTGTCTTTTGACCGTTTGCTGACGCGGGACTGTGCTTGCTCCTGCATGGTGGCGGAGGCATCTAGACCATCAATGTGAAGATCTTCATAATGCTTAAGCATATGTTTGATGCTGTAGCCGGGCCCATAGCCGATTTCCAAAATGTTTTCACTATCTGTCAGATCTAAGTGCTGGATGGCCCACTGATTCAATGCTTTATTTTCATTTGCCATAATGAAGCCTGCGATGCTTCCGAGCCAGCCTTTTGGTCTGCTAAAGGTTTTCGAAATGGTTGACAGCATTTGAGAACGCTCCTTTTTAATGATCATGTAACCGATTTTCCCCATCTTGAAACATGCCGATTTACAAAACGCATCTGTGCAGTTTAGGGATGTTTGAGTAAAAAAAAGAGGTGGTAATGAAAGGATACATCAACAAATCAAGGAGGAGCTTACACATGGATTTACGTGAATACTTAACAAATGGCATTCCGCGCCAAACACAGGATCAGCAGCCAGGCAGTGAAAGAGAAATGAATCCTGCGCCGATCTTTGAGGATGAATCATATCAAGGGTCTGGCAAGCTCAAAGGGAAAGTCGCACTGATTACAGGCGGAGATAGTGGAATTGGACGTGCTGTATCTGTTGCCTATGCAAAAGAAGGTGCACACGTCGCCATTGTGTACTTAAATGAACATGAGGATGCAAAGGATACGCAAAAGCGCGTAGAACAGGAAGGCGTTAAATGTTTAACGATTGCAGGAGATGTCGGTGACGAAGCCTTTTGCGAGAAAGCGGTAGAAAAAACAGTTGAAGCCTTTGGGCAATTAGATATTTTAGTGAATAATGCGGCTGAACAGCATCCGAAAGAACGGATTCAAGATATTTCTAGTGAACAGCTTCACCAAACTTTTAGAACCAACTTCTATTCTTATTTTTATTTTACGAAGAAAGCACTGGATTACTTAAAACCGGGAAGTACAATTATTAATACAACATCCATTAACCCATATCGAGGCAACAAAGTGCTGATTGATTATACGGCGACAAAAGGGGCCATCAACGGCTTTACGCGTTCTATGGCACAGTCGCTTGTGAAAGATGGGATTCGGGTGAACGGTGTAGCGCCAGGTCCAATTTGGACGCCGCTCATTCCATCTACATTTGATGAGGATAGTGTGGAAAGCTTCGGGGCAGAAACCCCAATGGGAAGACCAGGACAGCCTGTAGAGCATGTCGGCTGCTATGTGCTGCTTGCTTCTGACGAATCGTCTTATATGACAGGACAAACACTTCACGTCAACGGCGGTTCCTTTATGAATACATGATCAATAGCGCCACCGCCCAGCATTGATTGGGCGGTGTGTTTAGTATTTCTTGCGATTCTTCTGCACAGATAAGACAGACCATACGATAATGCCCACTACAACTGCCGCAATGACAAGTGAACTTAAATGGAACATCGTTTCATGATGCATGTTCAACTTCTCCCTTCATTGAGCCTCTTTTCTATAGCATCAGCCAGAAGATCTCTTTTTATGAAAAACACATTTCTTTGTTTAATGAATGGATTGTCGTGGAAACCTAAGAGTACGGATGAAATTTGAAGGAGTGAAACGATATGTCACAAGAAGAATTAAAACAAAAGGTACTCAACCTATTAGATGAACAAAAGGTCGGAACACTGGCGACCGTTGAACAGGATAAGCCGCATACCCGCTACATGACTTTTTTCCATGAAGGGCTGACATTATATACACCAACGAGCAAAGAAACACATAAAGCAGACGAAATTGAAAAAAACCCGAATGTCCATATTCTCATTGGTTATTCAGGTGAAGGATTCGGTGACACGTATGCAGAAATCGCAGGTACCGCAACATTAACCGATGATCCAGAACTGATCGACTGCCTTTGGTCTGAGGAGATGGAGAAATGGTTTAAAGGAAAAGATGATCCGAATCTAGTGATTCTGAAGATTGATCCAACCTCCATTCGTTACATGAATGAAGGAAGCCGTACGCCGGCAGAATTATCACTTTAACACTTGCGTAAGCTGGGGGTATGTGTTATAGTTTTATATTAAGTGTTGAAATAAGCAAATAAATAAAGAAAGTAAACTTTCTTTTTTCTATGACATAATGAGAAGCAATAGAGCTTCTACTTGATAAGAACGAGACGCTGTCAAAGCGAACAACTTATTCTTTTCCTTCTGCACCCGCCCCCTATAAAAGCGGAAGAGTGGAAAAAAGACGTTTTGATTTACAATTCACACTGGCACGGCTTCGGAGCCGTAAGGACGAATGAGAGGTAGGGCTTTCGTTGTCTTGTTATCCAGAACTTCCATGGCGTTTACTTTCAAACGTAGGTTCACTCGGAACACATATGACACACTGATATGATCGAATCTTAATTCATACACTCCGTAACGGAGATCACACATTGATTATTTATTTGCATGAAAAGAGCAAGGAAAAGGCTGCCATCTATTTGGCAGCCTTTTTCATTGAGTTAATTTCATGATCACTCACTTCTTCCTTTCTTCTGATAACGCCAAATCCGCCCGATAAAAAAGAACATCACCGCAAACAAAATAGAAAAGACGAACATGTCCAAGAGTGTCACGCCTCTATTTGGGTGCACGATGCCAAACCAAACCCATTGCAGAACAAAAGAGATAGCAAAATAACTGATGGATTCTTTCATGATTTTCCCCATTTCATTTATTTTTTTGACCTTTTATCCACAACATCCAAATGAAGAAAGAACCAATCACGCACGAGCACAACGTAACAGGCGGCAAGGTATGCCAGCTAGTCAGCCCCTTTACAAAACACATATAAAAAAAGAAAATGGAAATGGATACAAGCACCCATTGCTTGAACCAACGAGGAACACGCAGCCAAGCCGCTAGAAAGTAGAAGATAGCTTATCCAATGAGAAAAACTCCTTTTTTGAATCTGATTGGATTTTATCGCAAACAACGAAGTTTGTAAAATATGGAACTGGAAGGCTGGAATGGTATTCTTCTAGCATAGAACATTTTCGCTGCACTGACGTATAAGATAAAGGAACCTCATGAAAGGAAGCGATCAAGTGAAAAGAATACCAGTGATTTTTCTACGATATATTGTCTTCTTTATTCCAGCTATCATTATCAGTTTCATGGTGTGGAACCATTACCAAGATGATTTGTCAGCAGGGAAAGTGACAGAATATGATGTCAAACGAATGTTTACATTTGATGAAGGAAAACGAGTGGTGAGTGCTGTATCAAAAGACCAGCAGCTTCATTTTGGTATGTATGATCCTCAATCAGGAAAAAGAATCAGTGATTGGACCACGGAAAGCGATCCGTTTAATGAAATGCGGCCATCCATTCAAGGTAACAATCTCTTACTTGCTTTAAAAAATAAAGAGGGGCAGCTGGTGATCGAGAAGCTGTCTCCAAGCGGAGAAAAGAAAGAGCTCGTTAAGCAAAATTTACAGATACCCTCGTTTTTAAAAACGAATACATATCAATGGAATGGACGGCTTGTGTTTACAGGAGAAATGGAAGGCGCCGCTGCGGTCCTCGGTGAGCTAAAGAATGGTCAGTTTCATGTACACAACCTCAACGAGCTAAAACTGCCAGCAAGGCCAGTCTCTATGGATGTCGTCATGAATTCCTTTAGAGGACAGACTCCTATTCCTATATTTGAATTGACTTTAAAAAATGACCAGAAAGCATATGTCAGCGGAGTCTCAAACGATAAGCATCAGCTTGGGGTCTATGTCTCCAAAAACGCTGAACCGTTTAGCCTCATTGAAGATAAAGTGGAAAAGCAGCTGGAAAAAACGATCGGAACATCCCAAAACTTTGCAGTCGCTGTCGAATCTAACTATCCAAAAAGACCAAGGAAAGTGAATGCAGAGGGAAGGCTTGGGGAAGCCCTCCCAACACCAAAACCGATTTATCAAACCTTTATCTACCAGCTTAATGAAGAAGAAGTTCTTCTTGTAGGCTCTACAGCAAAGGACGAAGCAAAAGGCAAGCTGACTGGTTATATTTATAACCACCGCACGAATAAGACGACGTCTGTCAGCAAGCTTTTTCAGTCGTTTTCATATGAAACTTTACAAAGAGAAGGACTCTCTTTCAATAAAAATGTGAAAAGCGATTGGATCTATTATTCATTCGAAAATCAATTAACGGGTGCATTTGAGACGAAAAGCAAACAGCTAAAGGAATTTCCTCTGCAAAAAGTCATCTCAATCGAAAACGCAAGTCCTGCTCACCAAACGTCTGTTGACACCTTTATGCAATATGTCATGAAAGGCGGACCGCTCATTCTCAACTGGGCGATATGGCTGTTTATTCCACTGCTGTTATTTGTGCTAGCCATCTTCCTGCCGCCGATTTTGAGACTGGTGAGAAAGAACAAGATCAAGGACAGTATCACATTAGAAGCCAATATTGTATCTGTCAAAGAAACGGGTACCTACATCAACGAACAGCCGCTTGTCAAAATGCAGCTGCAATTTCAATATGATGGGGAAAACATCGAGAAGACAGTTAAAACGGTTGTATCCTATACCCAGATACCACAGCCGGGTCAGCGTATCGCCATTCTCTACAATCCGAAGAAGAAAAAGGCGCTGCTCTTAAAAGAGGGGAACTTCTCACAGACAAGTGAGCCAAAGTTCATCAAAGGCGCTGTTTTAAGAAATATAGAATCATGTGGAACCGTAGGACGAGGCACTGTCTTATCGCTTACATTTGAAGCAGATCAGAAAAGGTATACCATTCCGATGATTCAAGCCGCTGGTTTTGAATTTAGAACAGGAGAAAAAGCCGACCTCGTCGACATCAACGGTCAGCTGAAAATGGCAGCCTATGCCCATGAAGTGCGGAATCGATCGGGGAAAGACGTGACATTAACAGGAACCATCCAGCGGGTGAAGCAATATCCAGTCACGGAAACCTATTATGCTGGATGTGACGGTTTCTAGCGGAGATCAGTCCATCACAAAAACGGTCAGTCAATTCATCCCTGACCATATGGAGGTCGCGCCAGGAACTCAAATCACGATGCAGACAAAACAAGAAGAGTTGGATAAAGAAATCAGTCTCATGCAAGAGAAACAAGGAAGTGCAAAAGTGACCCATGTCGCATTTTCTGGTGTCATCGGCAATCAGCCGTTAGCGATCATTCAGATTGAGAGAGATGGCGTGATGTATGAAGTGAAGCAGCCAATCGATCCAATCACTAGCGTACTGCCGGGTGATGAATTATGGGTTGCATATCACGAAATGACACGTCAAGCAGCCATTGTGAAATATGCATCAATTTAAAAAATACTTCAGCGTGTAGACAAACCCTCGCATTCGGTGTCAGTCCTGCGTGCTGGTGCTCACGAATGTCAAATTCGCTCCGCGCCAGTACTCGTCCTTCCTAGGGCTGCAAAGGTTTTCTATCACGCTGAAAAGGAGAAAAAGGGCTAAAACGAAATTCGTTTTAGCCCTTTTTGATTAAGCTTTTGTATCATACTGGCGGAGCACCTTATCATAGGCGAAGTTGCCGAAAGGAATGAACGCCGCAAAAAAACCAGCGATGGACCATTTCAAATGCCAGCGAACTTTAAAAGTCACATATGCCAAAACAAGCATATAGATGACAAACAATGCGCCATGAAGAGAGCCTACAATGGTGACTGCCATCGGAATATCCGCAAAATATTTCAGAGGCATGGCAATTAAAAGAAGGGTTAAAAGAGACATACCCTCAATAAAACCCGCCTGTCGAAGACGGCTAATACTTGTATGCATATACAAATCCTCCTGTATAAGAGCTAGTTTCTCATCTTCTAATATAAACGAAAGATCGTCTGGACATGCTGAAATCTACGAAAAATTCAAAATATGTTCATGTAATGCTTAAAAAATGGAAAAAAGGAAAAATCACTTAATCCTTATTTGTTTCAGAGAGTACTTGCTTTAAGTGCATCACATCATGTAACAAATGATTCGTCATCGCTTGAACGGCTTCTGTGGAGCGGCGCTCTTTCATTTCAGAATAAATGGCCGCATGCTCTTTTTGAATCGTCTCAGCACGCGCTCCGCCGCTAAAATGAAAGATACGGCAAAAATGAATGAGTGCATTCACATGATTCAATTGTTTACATAAGCGGTGATTGTGACTCGCTAGAATAATTTTTTGATGAAAGGCTTCATGTAACTGGACGATCTCTTTAGATGGCAGCTGCTGCTTGATTGCTTCGTCTGCCTGCGTGAGGACCTGCTCAATATCATCAAGCTCTCTTTGCGCGGCTTCCTTGCATGCAAGCTCAACAGCTAGCGTTTCTAGGGCGGTTCGAACTTGATAAAGCTCCTCGACATCTTTTTCCGTTAACGTATAGACAGAGTAGCCTGACCGATGATCAGCGATCAAGAGCTCATCTTTTTCTAAAAGCCTCATCGCCTCTCTAACCGGTGATCGGCTTACACCAAATTGTTTGGCAAGCTGTGTCTCATTGATGCGTTCCCCTGGCTGAAACTGCCCATCAAATATCATTTGCTTCAGCTGTTCATAAAATTGCATATGGTATGGTGCTGGTCTTTCCATCTCGAATGAATTCATCCCGTCATTCCCTCATTTACACATCATCTTTTGTCTCATGTTATCCAAGTTTTTCCCTCTAGGCAAGCCTGCATCGGAAAAGTCAATATCGTACAATTCAAGAGAAAAAGGGTGTGCTACACTAATGATCAGTTCAGTGAAAGAGGGGATCGACATGAAAACACAAGAAGAACGAACGGTACATTTTGATCAGGACTTGCAAATAGAGGCGTATCGCTTTCATGGCATCATGCAAAAGTTCCCGAATCATTTTCATACATACTATGTGATTGGATTTATTGAGGACGGTCAAAGACGTTTGATCTGCCAAAATGAAGAATACATCATTGAAAAGGGAGACATCCTTCTTTTCAATCCATATGACAATCACGCATGCGAGCAGATTGATCACAGGACACTAGATTATCGTTGTTTAAATATAGAAGCAGATGTCATAGAGAAAATGTTTCAGCACAAGCCGCATTTTAAAGCCCCTGTGTTTTCACAAAGTGAACTGACAAAGCCATTATATGATCTTCATCAAATGATCACAGAAGAAGCTCCAGCTTTGAATAAACAGGAAACGTTTTATTTCTTTATGAAGCAGCTGATTGAAGCCTATGCTGATACATCAGAGGAAAAAGCGTCAGCAGCGCATGCCGCCGAACAGAAAGTCCAAGATGTACAGCAATATATTGAAACATACCGCACGGAAAATATATCGTTGGACGACTTAGGAGAGCTTGTGTCCATGAACAAATACTCTCTTCTGCGTGCTTTTACAAAGTACAGAGGGATCACGCCATATCGTTATTTACAGACAGTGAGAGTGAATTATGCGAAAGAACTTCTCTCACGAGGAGTAAAGCCTGTAGATGCGGCAGTCTCCGCTGGTTTTTCTGATCAAAGTCACTTGAGTCATTTCTTTTCAGAATTTATTGGGCTCACCCCAGGGCAATATCAGCAAATTTTTGCAAAGCAGGTAACAGCAGATGAAAAATAAACAGCTGCTTGGTCATCTAGCGGTCATGTTCACTATTTTTCTATGGGGCTCGACCTTTATCTCAACCAAAATATTGTTAACGGCTTTTTCTCCAACAGAAATATTATTTTTTCGCTTTTTTATTGGATATCTGGCTCTGATGATGATCTACCCGGTCACCATGAAGGTGCAGCGTAAAAAGCATGAAGCGATGTTTGCGCTCGCAGGATTATGCGGTGTGGTCTTATACTATTTTTTAGAAAATGTCGCACTCACCTATACGTTCGCTTCGAATGCAGGTGTCATCAGCTCAGTTGTACCATTCTTCTCATTTTTATTGGCTTATTTTTTATTGAAAGATGAGCCTTTGCACCGCCGGTTTTTCATAGGCTTTTTCATCGCGATGACAGGAATTGTACTGATTAGCTTTAATGGAATGACGACGTTCCAATTGAATCCAATCGGTGATGCGCTAGCATTAACGGCGACCATTGTCTGGGCCTTCTATTCTATTTTATCGAAAATGATCAACCAATATGGATACCATATCATTCAAGTGACGAGGCGTGTCTTTTTTTACGGCTTGCTTTGGATGCTTCCCCTGATCTGGTATTTTAAGATTCGTTTAGACTGGGAGCGATTGACGAACCCGTCGTTTGCCTTTCACTTGCTGTTTTTAGGCCTGTTCGCATCTGCCATTTGTTTTCTAACATGGAGCTTTTCGGTGAAAACGCTCGGTGTGGTGAAATCGAGTGTGTATATTTATGGCGTTCCTATTATTACAATGGTCATTTCAATGATCGTTCTTCATGAGAGATTGACCCTCATGTCTGTACTTGGAACGGCACTGACCTTAGGAGGACTGCTGCTTTCAGATAAAAAAGATGCGGGGAGGAAGAAACAGAAACCCTCGATGCTTTTCCAGGATAAACAGGCGCTTTGATCAAAAAAGCGTCTTTTGTCCATTGAAAGAACGTGGACGCTCTAGTAAACTCAAATTTAAACGGTCGACGGTCGACCGATGATAAAGGGGGAGAAATGAATGAAGCATGTTTCAATTGCGGCGATACCAGGTGACGGGGTTGGGAAGGAAGTTGTACCTGAAGCCATACGAGTATTGAAAGCGGTGTCAGAAGTACATGGCGGTCTGTCTTTTACCTTTCAGGATTTTCCGTGGAGCTGTGAATATTATTTAGAGCATGGCGAGATGATGCCAAAGAATGGATTACATCAACTGAAAGCCTTTGACAGCATTTTCTTAGGGGCTGTCGGAGATGCCAATTTAGTGCCGGATCACGTATCGCTTTGGGGATTGCTCATTAAGATTAGACGTGAATTTGAGCAGGTGATTAACGTTAGACCTGCAAAACAGCTGAATGGTATACGTTCACCGCTTGCTCAGCCAAAGGATTTCGACCTTCTAGTTGTCAGAGAAAACGGTGAAGGTGAATATAGTGAAATTGGAGGCCGTATTTATCAAGGAGAAGATCAGCTTGCTGTTCAAAATGCGGTGTTCTCAAGAAAAGGGACAGAGCGTGCGATGCGTTTTGCCTTTCAATTAGCAGAAAAAAGGCGAAAGCATGTGACGAGTGCAACAAAATCAAATGGCATCGTTCATACCATGCCTTTTTGGGATGAAGTGTTTCAAGACGTAGCAAAGGATTATCCAGAGGTGGCAGCAGACTCTCAGCACATTGATGCGCTCTCAGCCTTCTTTGTAACAAGACCAGAAAAATTCGATGTGATTGTGGCCAGTAATTTGTTTGGTGATATTTTGACAGACCTTGGGGCAGCCATTATGGGAAGTATTGGCGTAGCGCCTGCCGCCAACATCAATGTAAATGGCAAGTACCCATCCATGTTTGAGCCTGTACACGGATCAGCCCCAGACATTGCAGGAAAAGGAATCGCCAACCCAATCGGTCAAATTTGGACTGCTAAGCTGATGCTTGATCATTTCGGAGAAGAAGAGCTGGGTACGCACCTTCTCAGCACCATCGAATCAGTCACAGCAGACGGCTTTTTAACAGCGGACATCGGCGGATCCTATCAAACACAAGAAGTCACAAACGAAATCATCAAACGATTGAAGAAATAATCCGTCATTAGAACCGCATCTCTACGTCTGCTATAATAAAAGGATGGATAGAAGAAAGAGATGTGAAATCTAGTGTCAAAAACAGTTGTATTAGCAGAGAAACCTTCGGTCGGACGTGATCTTGCACGTGTGCTGAAGTGTCATAAAAAAGGAAATGGCTTTTTAGAAGGAGATCAATACATTGTGACGTGGGCGCTTGGCCATTTGGTCACACTGGCTGATCCAGAAGGCTACGGAAAAGAATTTCAATCCTGGCGTTTAGAGGATTTACCGATCATTCCAGAGCCGCTTAAGCTTGTGGTGATGAAAAAGACAGGCAAACAATTCCAAGCAGTGAAAGCGCAGCTTGCGAGAAAAGATGTCAAAGACATTGTCATTGCAACAGATGCTGGACGTGAAGGGGAGCTTGTCGCAAGATGGATTCTTGAAAAAGCACATGTGAAAAAGCCCTTGAAACGACTATGGATCTCATCTGTCACGGACAAAGCCATTCAAGAAGGCTTCAAACGATTAAAAGACGGCAGAGAATACGATAACCTGTATCGCTCGGCAGTTGCACGTGCAGAAGCAGACTGGATTGTCGGCATCAACGCAACAAGAGCGCTGACAACCAAGTTCAATGCACAGCTTTCCTGCGGACGGGTGCAAACACCAACGATTGCCATGATCGCCAAACGAGAAGAAGACATTCAGCAATTTCAGCCGAAGCCGTTCTATGGATTGACTGCACAAGTAGATGGACTGACTTTGACCTGGCAGGATGCTAAAACAAAGCAAAACCGTACCTTCCAAGAGAATGTGATCAAAGAGCGCGTGGCAGCATGCGAAGGAAAACCAGCAGTGGTTGATGCGTTGAAAAAAACAGCGAAAAAAGCTTTTGCGCCGGGCCTGTACGATCTGACTGAATTGCAGCGTGATGCGCATAAACGCTATGGCTTCTCAGCAAAAGAAACATTATCTACACTTCAGCGATTGTATGAGCAGCATAAGCTCGTGACATATCCACGTACAGATTCAAGGTTTATTTCAGCGGATATCGTTCCCACATTAAAAGACCGATTAAAAGGAATGAACGTCAGACCATACGCGCAGCATGTGAACCGGATTTTACAATCAGGTGTAAAAGCGCACAAAGGCTTCGTCAATGATGCAAAAGTGTCAGATCACCATGCGATCATTCCAACCGAGGAAGAGCTGTATCCAGGTGCATTAAGTGATAAAGAGCGTAAATTATATGACCTTATTGCCAAACGATTCCTTGCGGTACTCATGAATCCTTTTGAGTACGAAGAAACAACGGTTATCGCCAAAATAGGCAGTGAAACGTTCACAGCAAAAGGGAAAATCGTGCAATCAGCTGGCTGGAAAGCCGTGTACGATGATTCCTATGAAGAAGAGGAATCAGCCGAGGTGGATCAACATTTGCCGCTGCTTTCAGAAGGACAGTCACTAGACGTACGACAGCTGAAAGAAACAAGAGGAGAAACGAAACCTCCTGCACGTTTTAATGAAGCGACCCTATTATCTGCCATGGAAAACCCAGCGGCATTTATGCAGAAAGAGGAAAAAGACTTAGTGAAAACCCTTGGTGAAACAGGTGGTCTAGGGACAGTAGCAACAAGAGCAGATATTATTGAAAAGCTGTTCAATAGCTTCCTAATCGAGAAAAAGGGCAAAGACATCTTCATCACATCGAAAGGAAAGCAGCTGCTCTCTTTAGTGCCTGAAGATTTAAAGTCTCCTGCGTTAACAGCGGAATGGGAACAAAAGCTTTCTAAAATCGCAAAAGGGCAATTGAAAGCTTCTCAATTCATGAGTGAAATGAAATTATATGCGAAACAAGCCGTATCTGAAATCAAACAGACGAACCAGACCTTTAAGCATGACAATGTCACTGGCACCCATTGCCCAGACTGCGGAAAACTCATGCTGAAAGTGAATGGAAAACATGGAACGATGCTTGTTTGCCAGGACCGGGAATGCGGCCATCGTAAAAATGTGGCGAAGAAAACAAACGCACGCTGCCCGAACTGTCATAAAAAGCTCGAGCTGCGCGGAGAAGGCGATGGCAAAATCTTTGCTTGTGTGTGCGGCCATAGAGAAAAACTGTCTGTCTTCGAAAAACGCAAATCTCAATCCAATCAAAAGAAAGCCAGTAAGCACGATGTGTCTAAATATTTGAAGAAACAAAAGAAAGTGGAAGAACCAATTAATAATGCACTAGCTGAACAATTAAAGAAACTAAAATTAGATCAATAGTTGTGTAAAAACCCGTGCGGAAACGCATGGGTTTTTCAGTGTTCTCAAGCATATCGACATATTATTTTTCTGAAAATGGGAATAAATATGCGAAAAGACTCGTAATTTGGTATAAAATATTTATTTAAATTTAAACAAAAACGCTCTATAATAAATCGTTAGATGCTTAGAGAACGGGGAGTTGAAAGGGGACACGAATGCATACACGCATATATCGTACAGCAATTGTTTTACTCATTGTCATTCTACTAGGCGGATGTACCTGGAAGCAGCAGAAAGAATCAGCTGATCCAGTATCGCCACAGCCTGTATTGCCTGGAGAATATTTTATCACTCACCACTTAATGACAGATCAAGGCTTGATTCGTACCTCTTTTGCAGAGCAGCACATCTACTTATCTGAATCACTCGGACTTTGGATGGATTATCTTGTTCGAAAAAAAGATCAAAATTTATTTGACCAACAGTTGGGTGTTCTACAAGATCAATTTTTACTAGACCATCATCTTCTCAGCTGGCAAATTGAATCTGAGCAAAAAAGTAAGGCCAATGCTTTAGTTGATGATTTACGTGTAGTGGCGGCACTTCAAAAGGCAAATCGTTTGTGGAAGAAGTCAGCGTATCAAACGACAGCAAAAGAAATCGCTCAAGCGTTAAAAGAAAAAAACATGTTCAAAGGCATATTGTCCGATTATTATGATGCATCAACAAATCGAACTTCACACACAATCACACTCTCTTATATAGACCCAAAAGCAATCAAAGAATTGGAATCCCTCAAAATATTCACGAAACAAATGACCAGTAACCAATTAGCCATTCTAAAACAAGCACCGAGAAAAAAAGGATTCTTTCCTAAATCCTATGACATAAAGAAAAAAACCTATTCGTTTGATCGAGAAATCAATATGATCGATCAACTCTATACGGCTCTACATGCCCATCATGCAAAGGTTAATACGTCTGCGATCATGAAATGGCTTAAAACGACTTTTAAACAAGAAGGAAAACTGTACGGGAGATATAAGCTGAGCACATTGCAGCCATCTGTGACGTATGAATCGCCTTCGGTATATGCACTCGTCATATTGTATGCCCTTAAACAAAACGAGCTTGAATTCGCAAAGGCTGTTTATCACCGCATGAAAGAATTACAAACCCAAGATCCTCTCAAGCCTTATTACGGAGGATATATGAACGAAAAAGACACACACTCATTTGATAACTTATTGCCTCTGATTGCAGAAAGGGAGCTTCTAAATGAATCGGTTGTTCAGTAACACGTATCGCTTGTACTATTCTCTGCTCCTCACGTTTGCAGGCCTTATTTTGTTTATGGGCTATCTCAACGTACAAGATGCGGAGAGCTTTATGATCATCGCACTGACATTTGTCGTGTTAGGCTGCGGTATTTTATTTGGTATCCTACCAGCATTAATTTTCACCTTGCTTATTTTGTTCTTTATAGGAAGCGCCATGTTCTTTACAGAGCTCGGTCATGAAAATCCCCTTTTTTCAAATCAAACATTGCAAGATGTAGTAATTTGGGGCGTAGCACTTCTTTTTTTCGCTATTTCAGCGGGAAGCTTGCATGAACGGATCAAGATGCTGCGTCACACCATTGAACAACAAAAGCAGGCCATCAAACAATTTGTGGCGATTGATTCGACCACAGGATTTGACAATGCTGAGCGGATGAAGCTCGAATTGTCCGAGGAAATGAAACGGGCAGAACGGTACAAACAGCCATTTGTCTTTATTCTTCTTCATATGAATTACGCAGCGGAATTCAAATCGTTATATGGAGAAAAAGAAATGCAGCACCTATTTCAGCAATTAAGTCTCAAGATCCGCGAAAGCGTAAGAGAAACCGATAAGAAATTTCGATTATCCGAAGATCGAATGGGCTTGCTGCTAACTCACACACCAGAAGAAAACGTGTCAGTTGTCCTTGATAAGCTAAAGAATAAACTGCAACCGCATGTCCTGTTAAACGGTCGTGAAGTGACCTTGACATTTCTTGTCTGTCATTTAACAAGCAGCTCGGATTATCGAACGCCAGAGCAATTTTTAGAAGAACTAGAAAAAGAGATGATGATGAATGAACTTTAATTCTTTGATGAAATGTTGTTTGATGATCGCGCTTTTTTCGATTCTTTCGTTTAAACACATGGCTTCAGCCGATGCTCTTGTCACGCAGCCAAATACCCTGATCGTTTATTCCACACAATCGGATGAAGTGACTCCAGCCGTTCATATGCTGGATCTACTCGCCGGTCATTTTTCTAAACAGACGACGATTGTATCCGATGAACATTTGGCTGAAAAGAGGATCAATGAATTTCAGCAAGTCATTTATCTCGGTGAAATAAAGAGAACCTTGCCAAAACAAACCATTCGTGCGATGAACGAATCACAGCAGGTCATCGCCATTGGATACAATGCGGAACAGCTTCGCCCATTCTCCAAGCTTACTTTTCACAAACAAGATCATACCAGTCAAATGAAACATACACATGATCAGACATACCGTCAGCTAGAGAGAAGTATCAGTGCGTTAACGGTTCGAGGGGCAGCCCTGCATAGTGAACTTTTATTGAAGAATCATCAAGCTGATCTGCCATTTGTGATTCAAACAAAAGAAGGTGCGGCATATATCGGAATCTTAGATGTCGTGCAGCACAACAAAATTCTTGCAGAAGTGCTAGAAAAATACATGCCTTCTTCTGTGCAAATGACGACAAAATACTTAATGCTCGGGAACATCAGTCCAGCAAGTGACGAGAAGAAGCTGCTTGAACTTGGACAATACGTATCCGCACGGCATATTCCTTTTCAGATCGCAGTGACTCCTGTTTGGATGGATCGAGAAACAGGTGATGAAGTCACACTGAGTGACCGCCCGAAGCTCGTGAATGTGTTAAAACAATTGCAAGGCAATGGAGCGAGTATCATTCTTCATGGCTTTAGCCGTACGTATCGAACGGAGGAATCTGGTCAGAGCTTTGAGTTCTGGGATGCAAAGTATGATCAGTCCATCACGTCAAATGATCCCAAAAAAACTGAGAAGAAACGGAGTAAAAGTCAGTTCCCAAATGAAAAAGACTTTAATGCTTATACCAGATCGAATCAGCAGCAAGAAACCGCCTATACAGAAGAAAAACTGACAAAGGGCATCGAGCTTCTTGCCCAGCAAGGTCTATATCCTCTTGCGTTCGAGGTGCCGCATGATGCCATATCTCAACAAGGTTATGAAGTGATTTCAAGGCATGTGTCAAGTCTATTTGGACAGGTGCAGCTGTCAGACCGCACTTGGAAAACAGTCGGTGCACCGCCGCTGGTGACGTCTCCTGCCATGTTACATGGAATGACCCTATATCCTCAGCGACCAGTAGAGACAGCGTCTGACCAAGAAGATTCAAATGTTTTAACTGAACAGACGATTCAATCCATGCAGCATCTTCAATCAGCCGCAATCGGACTGTCCTATGATGTAGAATCAGGAATAGCCGGATTACAGGAGCTGATAACACAGATGGAGGCAATCCCTTCTAGTGAATGGCTGGATTTAAAGAAAACAAAACAGACGGTCCAAACTGCACATGTAAAAATCCAAACATCAGGGAATGGACATATTCAAGTAGAGCAATCCGACATAGCCGAAACAAAAACAGTCAAACGAAGCGGCATAGAAAATATGCTGCGAATTCTTACAGTCGTGGTGATGCTATTTATTGCGGCATTTGCTTTATACACATTGTATTTAAGACTGACAATGAAAAAACGAATTTTTAAGGAGAGAAAATTAGGTGGCTGATGTCTTATTTTATCTTTCATTACTACTGATTTGGACTATGCTCCTATACCACATGTTTCTCATGCAGGGCGGCTTTCAGCATTACCTCACCTATGAAAAAGTGCTGCCTAAATGGACAAAACAAGGGAAAGAGCTGCCAACCGTCAGTATCCTGATTCCTGCTCATAATGAAGAAATTGTCATTCGGCAGACGTTAAAAGCGATGGTCCAGCTATCTTATCCTAAACACCTCCTTGAAATCATTGTGATTAATGACAATTCCTCTGATCGCACAGGAGATATTGTGCAATCATTCAGTGAGCAATATGATCATGTCCATATGATTGAAACGAAGCCGCCATTTGCAGGGAAGGGAAAATCTACTGCACTGAATGAAGGATTGAAGGCTTCGACAGGAGAAGTGATTTGCGTATACGATGCAGATAACATGCCGGAACAAAAGGCTGTCTATCATTTGGTTCTTGGGTTATTGAATGATCCAAAAGCAGGCGCCGTTGTCGGGAAATTCAGAGTGATCAATGCAGCCCAAAATTTGCTGACCAAATTTATTAATATTGAGACCATCTGCTTCCAATGGATGGCGCAGGGCGGGAGATGGAAGTGGTTTGGGATTGCGACAATACCAGGCACCAACTTCGCCATCCGCCGGCACATTTTAGAAGAACTCGGCGGCTGGGATGTCCAAGCTTTGGCCGAGGACACCGAATTAACGATCCGTGTGTATAACCTTGGGTATGTGATTCGATTTTTCCCAGCTGCGATCACATGGGAACAAGAGCCTGAGACATGGAAGGTCTGGTGGCGGCAAAGAACGCGCTGGGCTAGAGGTAATCAATATGTTGTACTCAAATTTTTAAGACAGTTTATGAAGCTGAAACGAAAACGAATGATTTTCGATTTGTTTTATTTCTTCTTTACGTATTTCTTATTTTTCTTCGGTGTTCTGCTCTCAAATGGCATCTTTATTGTGAACCTATTTGTTGACCTTCACTTATCTGTAGGGACTGTCGCACTGATCCTGTGGGGATTAGCCTTCTTCCTCTTTCTAACAGAAGTGATGATTACATTAAGTATTGAGAAAACAGAGCTCACCAAACAAAACATTCTCATTGTGGTCCTCATGTACTTCACCTATTCTCAAGTATGGATTGCGCTTGTCGTGTACTCCTTATGTGTAGAGGTGAAGAGCCGATTATTGAAACAAGAAGTGAAATGGTACAAAACGGAGCGTTACGATCAACAACAAAAGAAAAGCGGGTGACAAATTGAAATCGGTCAAATGGATGATTTTTATATTAGCGCTATCCCTTGCTATTCAGCCTTTTTTCATGGCAAGTCAAGCAATGGCGCAATCCAATCGAGTACAAGTGAAAGACGATTGGGTTCGCTCATCAAAAGGAAGTCAAACAGAAACGCAGCATCTATCAGAAGATGTGGTGACTTTGTATGGACAAGAAGACCGCACTGAATTTTCCTATCAAATGGAGAAAGAAAAAGTAGAGTCTAGCACTCTTACATTAAATATAGAGGCTTCACCATTACTCATTTCGCCATCGTCTTTCACAGTGATGATCGATGGAGAGATTGAAAAGACAATCCCTGTATCAGGGAAAAACCAAAAAAAATCGATTCAAATCAAATTGAACAAAGCGCAATTGAAAAAAGGATCTCATCAAATTCAGCTCGCATTTTATGGTGTGTTAAAAGAAGGTGTGTGTATCAACCAAGAGACACCTGCCAATTGGCTGAAAGTATATCCTGAAAGTGAGCTGGCGTTCAAAGGAGCTCAAACGAAAGACGTGACGTTAGACAGCTTCCCTTCACCTTTTATTCCATCAGGTGAGCAGAAAGAACAAACAGATATTGTGATTCCAAATACACCGGAAGCGGCTGAATTAGAAGCGGCTATGAAAATCTATCGTACGTTGAAAAACAAAGACCGTCTAGCAGACCTCAAACTCGTTCAAGAAAAGGACCTCAAGCAAATTGCGCATCCAACCATTGCTGTGGGAGCAAAAGGAAGCTGGAAAGGACGAATGAAATCAATCGAGCAAGCGGCTGGAATTAAAACAGAAAGCAATCAACTTACGTTAGCGGTGAGAACCCTGACAGCAAAGAAAAAAGAACAGCCCATTTTATTTGTCTCTGCTAAGCAGCCAAAGACAATTGCTGAAAAAATCAGTGTCCTGACTCAACCTGAACTGACGGGTCAGCTCACTGGTACCGACCTGCTGCTGCAAAAGGTGACAGCTAATGCTTCTAAGCCATCGCATCATATTCGTTTAATAGATTTTGGCGGAGATGATGTCACAGTTGGAACCAAAAAGACGGCATCTGATCACTACTATTATCCGAAAGCATTAATCGCTCAACAAAAATCAGGTGCAAAACTAAATCTATCATTTAAAAAATCGGATCCAGCGAACAAAGCGGAACGTCTAACAGTGATGATCAATAACGAACCGCACGACATACCGTTAACAAAACTAGGAAACAAAGATGAGAATGGATTCTATCATGTGTCCATTCCAGTAGACTCGCAAGTGCTTCAAAAGAACGAGTATGTGGACTTGCAATTTGTCACAACGGGTTTTAAAAGCATGGAATCGTGCAGACATACGGATGAAGAAGGCTGGATTTACATTGACAAGAACAGCTCTCTTCAAATACCAGAAGGAACAAATAGTGATACACCGGATTTAGCCGCATGGCCGCTTCCTTACACTTCAAAAACACAGCAAGGAAACACATTGATCATCATGCCAGATCAAATCAAGCAAGCAACGATCAATCAAATGGCGATGCTGACAGAATCATTTAGTCAGCCGGAAGCTGCTCAATATCATTTGATCAAAGCATCGAATGTGACAAATGAACAATTGAAAAAGAACTCTCTCATTTTCATCGGGGGCATCCAGACATTCTCTCTTTTAAAAGAAAAAGCAGACGATCTCATCGTTCCAGCGAAAAAGGGTCAATATGATGTATCCTCATTTGGCATGATCAACGAAACCACAGCTCGTATTGTATGGACGCAGCCATCTGTATGGAATAAAGAACAAACAATGACCGTTTTTGCAGGAATGACGGCAGCTGACGCTGATGTTTCAAATGATATGATACGTTTCCTTCAAACAAATACGGAGACCGCAACAGTTGCAATAGAAAGCAAAAACAAAGAGATGTTCTCTAATCATCAAACAGTCACCAGCACAACAAATGATCTGAAAAAAGGTGAAAAGCAAGGCGATGGTGAGTCTTGGATTTACTTTGCGTGTATCGCTGTACTGATCATTTTTGTGGTGATGATGATTGTTTATTTCGTACGAAAAAATCGCAAAAAAACTGAGTGATAAACGGTCAAAAGACCTTGAAAAAATCTCTTTACTTTGGTGTCAAACGGGAGTATGATCTCTTTTATAAAAGACCAATCGCTGAATCATTTCGATGAGCGGGGGAACCAATTGTGGTGGAAAGCACCACGTGGGGTGAATCCTTTTTAGGTAGGGCAAAGTCTCATGCGCCCGAATCCGTCAGCTAACCTCGTAAGCGTTAAAGAGAGCAAAGACCAACCTGTGATCTAAACAATAGGCACAGGGGCATTCTATTGCCTCTGTGTCTTTTTGGCGATCCATCTTTTGTAATTTAAATCGTTTGACACTAAAGGAGCGGGCATCACATGTACAGTTTGATGAAGCGTATTTTAATTGGTAAACCATTAAAATCACAGGCAGCAGGAGAACAAAAACTATCAAAAATCAAAGCGTTGGCATTATTGTCATCAGACGCATTGTCATCAGTTGCATACGGTACAGAACAAATTTTAATTGTTCTTTCCGTGGTTAGTGCAGCAGCATTTTGGTACTCACTCCCGATTGCAGGTTGCGTATTAATTCTTTTAATGGCGTTAATTCTATCTTACCGCCAGATCATTTATGCTTATCCAGAAGGCGGAGGGGCATATGTTGTCTCTAGCAGAAACCTAGGTGAAAAACCAGGATTGATCGCTGGTGGGTCATTGCTTGTAGACTATATTTTGACTGTAGCAGTGAGCATATCAGCGGGTACTGATGCCATCACATCGGCTTTTCCAGCACTATATCCATATCATGTTTTGATCTCAATTGTATTGGTCATCGTGATTATGGTGCTCAACCTTCGTGGATTGACAGAATCGGCATCTATCCTGGCTTATCCTGTATACTTGTTTGTATTTTCACTCCTTATCTTAATTGGAGTAGGTGGCTTCAAATTATTAACAGGAGGCGTACCGCCAGCACCTGAGCATGCAGCGGTAGGCACACACGTACAAGGCATTACATTATTTCTGTTATTAAAAGCTTTTTCATCTGGCTGTTCTGCTCTGACTGGAGTAGAAGCCATTTCAAATACCATTCCATCCTTTAAAAAACCAGCTGCTCAAAATGCAGCAAGAACATTATTGATGATGGGTGGATTACTAGCCGTTTTATTTGTGGGGGTCACATTGCTTGCATTTGGTTTTGGCATCTCACCAAAGCCAGAAGAAACGGTTGTATCACAAATTGCATCAGACACTTTTGGACGTACGTTTTTCTATTACGTGATTCAGGCTGTCACAGCGCTAATCTTAATATTAGCGGCAAATACCGGCTTTTCAGCCTTTCCTTTATTGGCTGTCAATTTAGCAAAGGATAAATATATGCCGCGTATGTTTACTGTAAGAGGAGACCGGCTTGGTTACTCCAATGGCATTATCTTTTTAGGCGTAGCCTCTATGCTGCTCATTTGGTTGTTTGATGGGAAAACAGAACACCTCATCCCGCTATATGCTGTCGGTGTGTTCATTCCATTTACCCTGTCGCAGACCGGCATGTGTGTGAAGTGGATTCGAGAAAAACCGCAGGGCTGGAAAACGAAAATGCCAATCAATATAGTCGGAGCACTGATTTCTTTTACAGTTTTCATGATACTCATTTTGACCAAGTTCCATCTCGTATGGCCAGTATTTGTTTTCATGCCTATTGTTCTATTTATCTTTCATTCCATTAAAAAGCATTACCTGTCTGTTGGAGAACAACTGCGTTTATTGAATGAAACAGAGCCTGTTGAGATTAAAGGGAATGTGGTCATCGTACCGATAGCAGGTGTAACACGTGTCGTCGAACAATCTGTCCAATATGCAAGGTCTTTGTCAGATCAAGTCATAGCGGTTCATGTATCCTTTGATAAAGAAAAGGATAAGAAAATTGAAGAGGATTGGGAAAAACTAAACAGCGGTGTACGGCTTGTGATGCTGCATTCTTCCTATCGAAGCCTCATTCACCCGCTTGATAAATTTCTTGAAACCATTGAGGCAAAAGCAAATGCGCATCAATATAAAGTGATGGTGCTCGTGCCTCAATTTATCCCGAAAAAAAGATGGCACACCATTTTGCATAATCAATCTGCCTTTTTATTAAGATTCCGCCTTTTATGGAAGCGTGATATTGTGGTGGCGACCCTCCCATATCATTTTAAAAAGTAGCAAAAGCAAGTTGAAACGTTTGATTAAAAGGATGCGGTGGTATGGAGTAAGAAAAAAGGAGTTTTCTCACATGCCGCAAAGAACCGCAGGAAAAGAAGTAACAGCGCTACTGGAAGAGTGGGGCGTGAAACATATTTATGGAATGCCCGGCGACAGCATAAACGAATTGATTGAAGAACTTAGGCATGAATCAAGCCAAATACAATTTATACAAACGAGACATGAAGAAGTGGCAGCACTTTCAGCGGCGGCTGATGCCAAACTAACAGGTAAACTCGGTGTCTGCTTATCAATCGCTGGACCGGGTGCTGTCCACTTATTAAATGGACTATATGATGCAAAAGCAGATGGTGCACCAGTTTTAGCAATTGCAGGACAGGTTGCTTCGGCCGAAGTAGGAAGAGACGCATTCCAAGAAATCAAATTAGAGCGGATGTTTGATGATGTCGCTGTCTTTAATCAGCAGGTACAGACGGCAGAAGCGCTGCCTGACTTATTGAATCAAGCCATCAAAGCAGCTTATACCCATAAAGGTGTGGCAGTTCTCACCGTATCGGATGACTTATTTTCTCAAAAAATTAAGCGTAAACCCATTTATACATCTCCTCTTTATGTTGAGGGAGAAGTACGGCCAAAGAAAGATCAACTGCTAAAGGCAGCTCAGCTGATTAACAATGCGAAGAAGCCAGTCATCTTAGCAGGTAAAGGATTAAGAAATGCAAAAGAAGAGCTTCTTTCATTTGCAGAAAAGGCAGCTGCTCCTATCGTCATCACACTCCCTGCAAAAGGGGTTGTGCCAGACAGGCATCCATACTTTTTAGGTAACCTAGGTCAAATTGGAACGAAGCCGGCATATGAAGCGATGGAAGAATGTGATCTCTTAATTATGCTTGGAACCTCCTTTCCATATAGAGACTACTTACCAGAGGACACGCCAGCCATTCAACTGGATATTAAACCAGATCAAATCGGTAAAAGATATCCAGTAGATGTGGGAATCGTGAGCGACAGCAAGAGTGGTTTGCATGAACTGACTTCCTACATTGAATATAAAGAGCAGCGTGGTTTTCTTGAAGCTTGTACAGAGCATATGATGAAGTGGCGAGAAGAAATGGATAAGGAAAAATCCGTTGCTACTTCACCGATTAAACCACAGCAAGTCATTGCTAGATTAGAAGAAGCAGTCGAAGACGACGCTATTCTTTCAGTTGATGTTGGTAATGTGACGGTCTGGATGGCACGTCATTTCGAAATGAAACAGCAGGATTTCATTATCTCCAGCTGGCTTGCCACAATGGGCTGTGGTTTACCTGGTGCGATTTCGGCTAAGTTAAATGAACCGAACCGACAAGCCATTGCTGTCTGTGGTGATGGAGGCTTCACAATGGTCATGCAAGACTTTGTGACAGCTGTAAAATATAAGCTCCCGATCGTTGTCGTGATCTTAAACAACAACAATTTAGGAATGATTGAATATGAGCAACAGGTAAAAGGAAACATGAATTATGGTATAGAGCTGGAGGATATTGATTTTGCTAAGTTTGCAGAAGCATGTGGCGGCAAAGGAATCTCTGTGTCATCACATGAAGAATTAGCGCCAGCCTTTGATACAGCCCTTCAATCTGATAAACCAGTCATTATTGATGTCACTGTCGCCAATGAACCCCCGTTACCTGGAAAAATCACGTACACCCAAGCAGCAGGCTTCAGTAAATATTTATTGAAAAAATTCTTTGAAAAAGGTGAGCTGGATATCCCTCCACTCAAGAAAAGCCTCAAACGCTTTTTCTAAACACAAGGTAGTCGGTCTTCTGAAAAGAAGGCTGACTTTTTTTTGTGATGATTAGGGAAATCATTTCAATTGTCACTTGCCTTCATCTCTATTAAAATATTTGGAAATTAATTTTGTAACTTAAAGCCTATTTTTCCAATTCGATGAGAAAGGTAAAATAGACTTTATGATCAATAATGGAGGGAGTGACTTCTTCTGGGCAAGATACTTGATGCAAAAGCACTAACAAGTGCCACGGACACAAGGGCAAAACACTACCAGGAACTCCGCGAACAAATGGTAGATTTAAAAAAGACACTTCAAGGCATGGCAAACCTCGGTGATGATTTCACTGGAAAAGGCGCCGACAACATTAAAAGCTTTTATAAAGAGCTGGCTGGAAATGTAGACATGTTTATCAGCTTCATTGATAAGCAAAAGGCCTTACATGAAGGTGTTTCTGGGACACTCGATGATACAAACTTTGGCGGCGATACCTTCGTAGAAGAACACTTTTTAGACAACGCAGTACATATGGGCATCAAAAACGCCAAAAGCATTGTAAAGGATCAAAAAAAGGCACTTAAAACCATTTTTCAGGACATTGATGACCTCATTTCTCTAGAGGTATTTGACAGCAAAACCTTTGATGAAAAAATTGCAAATGCAGAAGATGAACGAAAAAAGACAGTAAAAGACCTAAGAGAGCTTGATCAAAATTTAAAAGATGAATATGCTTTGTCAGAAACGGAGCAGCAAGCTACAATGGCATTGTACGCGGAAATGATGAATGCCACAAATGACGGAAAAGCGATTTCGCCTATGAATTTTGACAAGAAAGCGTATCAAAATAGCGAAATCTACAAGGCAAAAAGCGATATTGAGAAGCAAACTGCTGAATATCTCAAAATTAAAAAAGAACAAGAAGAAGCTAGAGAAATCGCAAAGGAACAAGAAGCACTCGCCAACCGCCCTTGGTATGAAAAAGCACTTGATTATGGTGGAAATATCGTGAATGAACTGACTGGTGTAAACGATGCAAAACGCGCCGCAACGGGCGTTGACCCGGTCACAGGCGAAGAACTTACCGCAGGACAGCGCGTCGCCGCAGGCGGCATGGCAGCAGCAGGTTATATCCCAATCGTCGGTTGGGCAGGCCGCATTTTCAAAGGCGGGAAAGCCGTTTATAAAACAACTCAAGCCACCTCGGCCGCAGTCAGAGCAGTCGATATTTACAAGACATCGCAAAAGTCTTTTGACGCCCTAAAAACATCCCAAAAAGGCTTATATGGCCTCACCGCCACCAACGGCTTCAGCGAAGCGATTACGGGGCGAGATATGTTTGGAAATAAGGTCTCGAAAGAACAGCAGGAAGCGAGCATGAACGCAGCGCTTGGAATGCTTTTGCCGTTTGGGGCGAAAGGGTTTCATGGGAAGATGGGGGTTAAAAGTACTGCTAAAAATGTAGATAATGGTACAGTGTGGAGGAATATAAAAGTTACTCAACCACTTTATGAAGGTACAAAAATCCCAAAATCTTTTGAATTAGCAACAGCAGATGGAAAGTTCTGGGTGCATCCAAATGGAACAAAACATATGGTTGAGTATATAACAAGAGATGCTACTACACATGGTATGCCGATAAATAGTCAAACTTTATTGTCGAGTTTCCAAAGCTCTGTTAACAATGCTGCTAAGCAAGGAATTAAATATGAAGAAATTATGAAGGTAGGTAATTGGGAATTAATATTTAGTAAACCCCGGGGAGACGGATTACTACCAGTAATAAAGCATGCTGTGTATATGCCTTAAAAGGAGAAATGATGATGTTAAAAGTAATAGATTATAAAGACAGCCAACCTATAAACATTGAATATGATCTTTATACACCGATTAATATAGAATTTGGTAGTTGGAATATATCAAAAGAGCCAACGATATATTGGAGAACTGGAGATTTAAAGAAATCTTTAATTGAAATAGGTTTAGGGAAATATACAGGTAATATTCGTTCAATTACACTAACGTTAAGTGAAAATGTACACAAAATGGAAAGTTTGAAATTAGATATGGGAGATATAAATATGGTTAAAGGTGTACCGAGTTTTCAGATAGAAGAATCTAATGATAATACCTATATAGACGAAAAAGGTAAATTAGACGTATATATAGGGAAGGATAGGGTATTAATTTCATTCTCAGAAAATGATGCAGTGTCTATTTTACAAAATGATACAGTAGGATTTGTTTTGGATAAAGAAGAAGTAGTTTGTGGTATTATCATAAGTGGTATGTTAGAACATGAAAAGAAAACATTAGAAGATGCATTGAATTAAAGTATTATGAAATACAAAAACCTTGATGGCTAAATGTCTTTAAAGGTTTTTTGTGTTTATCGGAGTTTAGAAAATGATTCGATAGTGATGAATATGGTGAAGGAACTTTGATTTATTAAAAGAATCTTTGGAATAAACGTCACATACAAAACTAATGGTTTATATTATTTCAAAAGGTCACATGAATTATCAGTTAAAAAAGCTTAAAATGAGAAGAAATCAAGTAGAAATCATTACAAATTGAAAAGGAGAATAAAAACCATGCTATGGATCCTCACACAAAACCAGCAAACTCTAATTCATGTCCAAGAAATCACAGTAAGCGGGAAAAAAATTGAAGGGATGATCTTGGGAAGTACTTCTTGGGCAAAGATGCTCGGCAAGTATGACTCAAATGATCGCGCAGCCGAGATTCTTCAAGACATGATGAAGACGATTGAAGAACATCCAAATGCCACGATTACATACCGAATGCCGCTTCAATAAAAAAGAAACCACCTTTTCATCGCGAAAAGGTGGTTTTTGTTTAGGATGGTGTTTTTCCAAAGGCTAAGAATAAAGGGATGCCTGTGCCGACAAGGGTTGTGGCAAATAGGAACATACCGCAAATAAATAGAAAATGGCTGGCTGAAAAGACGAGTGCCAGAATGAGAAAAACGATGCTGAGTCCTACCATGCTATAGGATGGGACAAAGCGGCGTTTGTAGGTGGCTTTTTTTGTTAGGAATGAGAAGAAAATACCAAATACCAAAGGGACAATCCATAAGTAAAATAAAATAATAAGAGACATACATCATACCTCGATTTTTCCTTCTATTTTATCAGATGCCGATCACAACGGATACTACAAAGCTTCACTTTGTAAAATAATTCATGCAATCGACACAATTAAGTGGGCTGATTCATCGAATACGTTTTTTGTTTCATATATTCAGGCTGTAAAAGGGCGTACACACAATGATCGGTAAAGCGATTGCCCAGCCATTCACATTGCCTTAATATTCCCTCAAGCGAAAAGGATAATCTCTCTGCAATGCGTCTGCTTTTCTGATTGTCGACAGCAGCCCTAATCTCAATACGGTGCAGTCCGCACTCTTCAAATAAATAGCGAATGACCGCTTTGCAGGCTTTTGTCATGGTGCCTTTTCCTTGATAGCCTTCTCCGAGCCAATAGCCGATTGAAACGGTCCTATTGATCCAATGAATTTGATGGGTGCCAATGATGCCGACGAGTTCTCCATGTGACCAGATGCCCGCTTGAAAACCGTTGTTCTGCATCGCTTGCTGCATGGCGCTTTGGATAAACGCCATACTGTCTTCCTCTGTCTGCGTTGAATCCACCCAAAGCATCCATTCACGTAAATACTCTCTCGACCGCTGAATGAGCAAATACAGACTTCTTGCGTCTCTTGGCTCAAGCAGCCGCATGGATATCTCTTGATCCTGATAAACAAACATGAACCCACATCCTCTCAGGGGAATTCTACCATAACCAAATGGAAAGAAAAAGACAGCTCAACACTGTCTTTTACATAAACGTATCTACAATTAAGAAAAGATTAAGTGCTACAACAAGAGCTGCTATCACCCAAGATATTCCTGTCACCCAGCGGGCATTCGTTAATTCGCCCATAATTCGCTTTTTACTTGTAAATAAAATGAGCGGAATTAAAGCAAAGGCAATACCAAAGGATAAGACGACCTGACTCATCACAAGCGCGGAGGTCGGGTTCACCCCAGATGCAATGATCGCAATAGGGGGAATGATGGTAATCAGCCGGCGGACATATAGCGGGATTCGGTATTGAATAAAGCCCTGCATAATGATATCGCCTGACAGTGTACCAACAGAAGAGCTGGATAGTCCGGCTACAAGCAGACCTACACCAAATAAGATGGCTGATACAGGCCCTGCGAGTGTACCAAAATGCTGAAACGCAACATCCAGATCTTCAACAAAGAGACCATTTTTATAAAATAAAGCGGCTGCCACAATTAACATGCTGGCATTGATGGCCCCGGCGACTATCATCGCAATGAGGATATCTAAAAACTCAAAGCGGAAAATCTGCTTTTTCTCCTTTTCCGTTCTGCCGACGACTCTTCTTTGGGTTAAAGCTGAATGTAAGTAGATTGCGTGAGGCATCACAGTGGCACCTAAAATTCCAGCTGCAAGCAGCACGCTGTCTGCGCCATCAAATTTTGGAATGAACAGTCCGCCAGCGACACTTGCGATATCTGGTTTGGCGACAAAGGTTTGCACAGCGAAAGCGATCACGACAACGAACAGCATGCCTGTAATACCTGCTTCTAATGCTCGATAGCCTCGTCTTTGCAGCTCTAATATCGCAAATGAACCGATAGCGGCGATAATAGATGCTTCAAGCAGAGGGATTCGAAAAAGCAAGTATAAACCAAGTGCCGCCCCGATAAACTCAGCTAAATCCGTGGCAATAATGACGAGCTCTCCCTGAATCCATAAACCGATTGAAACGGGTTTTGGAAACTCTTCACGTGCGATTTCAGGTAAGTTTTTACCTGTCGCGATTCCAAGCTTTGCGGATAAGGACTGGATGAGCAAAGCCATGAGATTTGATATGAGAATGACCCATAAAAGGAGATATCCGTATTTGGAGCCAGCCGCAATGTTGGTGGCGAAATTTCCTGGATCAATATATGCAATGGCTGCGATAAAAGCAGGGCCGAGAAAAGGAAGGAGCCTTCTAAATCCTTTGACCTTTCCTTCAAGTGCACGCTCAGCTGCCGCTGACATGTGTGCCTGTGCCTCAATGTATTTGTTTGTCATATGTCATCACCTAGATTCTACAAAGTTTTGCTTTGGCACAAAAAGTTTCCTTGATGCAATTTTTAATCATCATATGCCCATCTTCATGAAAAGTCAACTATCTGAACTAATAGGTTTGTTTATCATATGTAAGTGAAAAAAATAGATACCTTGTCAATCCATCACATAAAAAACACCGCCTCTTAGACGGTGTCCCTACTGCTTCCTCTGTTATTCGTTTTCTTTAAGATACCCTTGATCCCACACTGCGGAAGATCAGGCTTAAGATAATGACAAAGATCGCTGCTCCTAAGATTGCTGGAAAGATCGCAAAGCCTGCCAGACTAGGACCCCACGTTCCAAGTAATCCATGACCAATCCAAGCACCTGCAAGCCCGGCAATCATTGAACCGATCCATCCTCCTGGTACACTGCCTCCAGCGAGTGCACTGCCAATAAGGCCGATGACAATCGCCACAACTAATGAAATCAGAAATCCTAACATGTTGATCACTCCTCTTTTTGTTTGTGTATTAAGCAATAACCGTTTTGAAAAAGTTTCAAACCTTTCGAAACCGCTTCAATGTTCTATACGTATGATGGACAAGGATTGTGTATAATAACAAACAAATACTTGAGCGGCATCTAAGGAGGCAAATGGCATGGAGGAAAAAGAGTGGCTAAAAGCACAATTAAAGGAGATTGAACAGTGGGAGAAAGACCAGCAAAAGGTATGGTTTTGGGAGAAACTCAGCCGCCTTCCATTTCAAATGCTGGACAAGCTGACGCCTGCCTTTATTCAGAAAAAAATCGGTGTGCTGCTTGATGAAATGGGGCATTACATTCAATCAGGCGGTGCCTATTTGACATCAGAAAAAGGCATCATCCATCAATTTCAAAAGAAATGTGCTGATGATTCCATTCAGCGCATAGAAGATATTGAAAAAGCTCCTATTGAAATCATGGATGCCATTAGTGAACATATGGGGAAAAACAGGACGAACCTCGCCACGGTACAAGGTGCGACAACTGGTGTCGGCGGTATGTTTACGCTGGCAGCAGATATTCCTGCGGTACTGGGTCTCTCCCTTAAAACATTACAGGATATTGCCGTCACCTATGGCTATGATCCTAAAAACAAGAAAGAGCGGGTCTTCATCATTAAATGCTTACAGCTGAACTCTGCTGATGTGGTTGGGAAGAAATCTATATTAAAAGAGCTGAGGAGCTATCAAGCTTCAGAAGGAAAGCACGAAAACATGATTTCCCAAATCCAAGGGTGGCGTGAAGTGGTGTATAATTACCGGGATTCGTTTGGCTGGAAGAAGCTGTTTCAGCTTGTTCCCATAGCAGGCATTTTGTTTGGCGCAGTTTCCAACCGCTCACAACTAAAAGGTATTGCCGAAACAGGCATGATGCAATACCGAAAGCGAAGAATTGTCACAAGATTAGAAGAGCTCACGCAGCAAGAACAGAGTGAATCTGGTGCATAAAAAATCCCTTTCTCAAAGGGATTTTTTATTTGGTCTCATCCTCATCTTGAAAAGCATGGATAGGAGAATGTTCATAACGCGCACGCAGCTCGCGAATCTGCTTGATTAGGGTGGAACCAATGGTTTTTTCGGCTTCCTCATACAAAGGATCGAGGGCTTTCACCCATTTTTGTCTTTCTGCTGGCGTCAATTCATGAATGGCAATCGGCGATTCCCGTTTAATGTCCTCCAGCTGATCTTTGTTCATCTGTTCTGCATGTTTTTCATTCCAAGCTGTTGTTTCTTCCATGGCTTCAAGTAAAATTCGTTTCGTTTCAGGTGTCTGGCGTTCAAAGAAGGATTGATCTGTTAAGACCACATAGCCCAAATACCCGTGATTACTGATCGTCATATAGTCTTGTATATGATAGAATTTTTTTGAATAAATATTTGAAATGGTATTTTCTTCACCGTCTACTTTTTTTGTCTCTAATAGCTGGAACGTTGAATTAAACGATTCCTGATAGGGCTTTGCGCCAAGAAGTTTGAATTGTTTTTCAATCATATCGCTTTGCATAATGCGGAGAGATTGGTTTTTTAAATCACCAGGCTGTTTGATTGGACCTTTATTAGAGGTGATTTGCTTAAAGCCATTTGTCCAATAGGCCACTCCCTTTAGCCCGTCTTTTTGCAGGGTGCCAAACAATCTTTGTCCAATTGCACCGTGTAGGCCTTCTTGAACCGCATCATAATTAGAAAAAGCAAAGGGAAGGTCAAGAGCCAGCCACTCAGGGGACAGCATGCCGAGCTTCGAGGTAGACGGGGCAATAAATTGAACTTGATTCTCTTTGAGTGCATTAATTTCTTCTATATCAGAATAAAGACTCCCGTTGGAGAAAATTTGAATGCTGATCTTCCCATCAGATTTTTCGTGCACAAGCTCAGCAAATTTCTTTGCGGCAAGTCCTTTTGGTGTATTATCTGCCACGACATGGCTAAATTTGAACACAAGCTGATCCTTCAGCCCTGTCTGTTCATCATCAAAGGTCGTCGCTGATTTTGGCATCATATGATAAAAACCAAAGTATAAAGCGGTTACAAAACCGATTATGAGCAATAGTGTATAGGCGAGTAAATTCTTCATGCGTCCGATCCCCCTTATGTCAAGCATACTTGACCGAGGAAGAATTCGTAAAGATACAGGTGAAAAAATGATGAGAAATCGATTGAAATTACAACAATTATCTATTAGATGGAAGCTCACCATCCTCACATATTTCGTTGTCATTTTCGCCCTTTTAATCGGAGGAATTGTCCTTGTTGGGGGAATCCAGCAAACAGAGGAACGAGAGCTTCGAAAAAGGCTCATGAACACGGCGAGAACAGTGGCTGAGATGAATGAGGTGAAGCAGGCGTTAGCTGATCAAACAAAGGAACGTAACCGATTACAGCATGCCATCGAAGAGATTCGGATTATTCAAGACGCTGACTACATTGTCGTCATGGATATGGATCATGTGAGATTAACGCATCCGGTAAAAACAAGGATTGGTCAGCGCTCGGAGGGGACAGATGAAGAGCCTGCTTTTGCAGAGCATATTTATTTCTCAGAAGCAGAGGGAGAGCTTGGGACAGCCATCAGAGCCTTTTATCCAGTGAAGGATGATCAATTTAATCAAACAGGGGTTGTCCTTGTAGGGAGAACGCTGCCAAGTATGATCGATATATTAGGAGAAATGAAGCGGGATATCCTCATGATCCTTCTGCTGACGCTCAGCTTTGGGCTTGTAGGCTCATTTTTGCTCGCCCGTCATATTAAACAGCAAATGTTTAAGCTGGAGCCGCATGAGATTGTCAGAATGCTAGAGGAGCGCACCGCAACCTTTCACTCTATTAATGAAGGGGTCATCGCCATTGACAATCAGCACATGATCACCATTTTTAATGAAAAGGCGAAGCAAATTTTTGGTGTGACAGGGGATGTCGTAGGCCGGAATATTTGGGATGTGCTGTCTGACACAAGACTCCCTGAGATCATTGATCGCGCTGAACCCGTTTACAATGAAGAAATTCATATGAGCGGAAAGCGGATTATGAGCAGCCGGATTCCGATTGTCATGAAAAAGAAAATTATCGGAGCGGTCGCCATTTTTCAGGACCGGACAGAAGCGGCAAAATTGGCAGAGGAGTTAACCGGAGTCAAGAACTTTGTTGACGGTCTGCGGGTGCAAAACCATGAGCATATGAACAAGCTTCATACGATTGCCGGGCTGATTCAGCTTGGTAAACCCGATCAGGCGCTCGATCTAGCCTTTCAAACGACGGAAGAACAGGAACATGTGATGGACTTTCTTCACCGCGTCATTCAGCATGATGCCGTTGCGGGATTATTGATGAGCAAAATCAGAAGGGGCAAGGAGCTAGGCATAAAGGTCGAAGTAGACGAACATAGCTGTCTGCGTGATTTCCCTGAGCGTTTAGATCAGCATGATATGACGAAGCTGCTTGGCAATCTGATCGAGAACGCCTTTGCCTCGTATGATACTGTAGAAAGAAACACAAAACGCATTTCTATTAGTATTGATCAAACCGAGGATGTCCTCGCGATGTTAATTGAAGACAATGGCTCCGGGATTGAAGAGGAAATGATTCCTTATATTTTCGATAAAGGTTTCACATACGGCAAAGAAGGCGGAACAGGCTATGGTCTGTATATTGTAAAAACGATTATCGATAAAGGAATGGGAAATGTAGAAGTCACATCAAGCATCGGCATTGGTACCACCTTCTCAATCGAATTCCCAATGACAATAGAGGAGAGAGACAGATGACTCAGATTAAGGTGATATTAATTGAAGATGACCCGATGGTGCAAGAAGTGAATAAAGAGTTCATTAAGAGTGTTCCTGGCTTTCAAGTTGCGGCAGTCGCAGGTAATGGGGAGCAGGGCATCCAGCTGATCAAAGAAATTCGTCCAGACCTTGTTGTCCTCGATGTATATATGCCAAAAAAAGATGGCGTGAAGACGCTTCAAGACATTAGAAAGCAAAAGATACAGGTGGATGTGATCGTTATTTCTGCGGCAAAGGACAAAGAGACCATTGGCATCATGCTTCAAAATGGTGCACGAGATTATATCATCAAGCCGTTTAAGTTCGAACGTATGAAAGAATCACTTGAAAACTATAAAGCGTTTAAATCTAAAATTCGCACAGCAGCAGAATTTTCTCAGGAGATGCTGGATGATATCATACGAAAGCCTGCTGTTAAGCAGGAGGATACTTGGCTCCCTAAGGGGCTGAATGTGCATACGATGAATGAAATTAAAGCCTATATGGGCTTGCAGGAAGGCCCGCAGTCTGCAGAGGAAGTTGCCAATGCACTCGGCATTGCCCGTGTCACGGCACGCCGGTATTTAGACTTCTTAGTGAAAGAAGGCGAGCTGAATTTAGATATGCAATATGGCGGGGTTGGCCGGCCTGTCAATAAATATATCGTACATTCTGACTAAGAGACCAAAAAGACCAAAATGTACGATATGTTCATAAGCTTCACAGCCTTTGATGAAATCGCTATCATTTATCTACAGATAATAGTTAAGCGTTTACATCAAAGGGTGAGGGAGTTGATTTTTTATGAAGAGGCTTTTGAAGAACCTGACATTTCAGGTGATTGCAGCTGTCATTATCGGAATCATTGTCGGGATGGTTTGGCCAAACGTCGGAAAAGAAATGAAGCCGCTTGGTGACACCTTTATCAATGCCGTTAAAATGGTCATCGCGCCAATCATTTTCTTAACCATTGTTCTTGGTATTGCCAAGATGGGGGATATGAAAAAGGTTGGAAAAGTTGGGGGAAAAGCATTTATTTATTTTGAAGTCGTCACGACGCTTGCTTTGGTCATCGGTCTTTTTGTGGTAAATATCATGAAGCCAGGTGCAGGTCTGGACTATAGCAAGCTTGAAAAAGGGGACGTTTCACAGTATACCCAAAATGGGGGACAGGGTATCGACTGGATGGAATTTGTCACACACATCGTGCCTTCTAACATGGTAGACGCCTTTGCGAAGGGTGATATTTTACAGGTCTTATTCTTCTCTATTTTATTCGGTGTTGCGCTTGCTGCACTTGGCGAGAAGGGGAAAGGAATCATTGAGTGGCTTGATAAGCTGTCACTTGTTTTCTTTAAAATCATTGGATATATCATGCGTGCTGCGCCGCTCGGTGCATTTGGGGCAATGGCTTATACGATCGGACACTTTGGTTTGGCATCGATTAAACCGCTCGCAAGTCTGATGCTCTCCGTTTATATGACCATGTTCCTGTTCATCTTCGTTGTGCTGAACATCATTTGTAAAATGTATGGCTTCAGCCTGTTCGGTTACCTGCGATTTATCAAGGATGAAATTTTAATTGTTCTTGGCACAAGCTCATCAGAATCCGTGCTGCCAAGAATGATGGATAAAATGGAACGCTACGGGTGCTCTAAGTCTGTGGTTGGTCTTGTCATCCCAACAGGGTATTCCTTTAACTTAGATGGAACCTCGATCTACTTATCGATGGCTGTGGTCTTCTTGGCACAAGTGTTTGGTGTAGACTTGTCCATCGGTCAGCAGATCACCATCATCCTTGTCCTAATGCTCACATCAAAGGGAGCGGCTGGGGTGACAGGAAGCGGATTTATCGTGCTGGCTTCTACACTCGCTGCACTACAGGTCATTCCGCTGGAGGGGCTTGCACTGCTGCTTGGGGTAGATCGATTCATGAGCGAAGGAAGGGCCATTACAAATCTTATTGGAAATGGAATTGCAACAATCGTTGTTGCGAAAAGTGAAGGTGAATTTGACGAAGCGAAGAGCAAAACAGCACTTCAAGAAATGCGCAATATGAAGCAGGCTGTATAGTATAAAAACAACCTAAAAACCGAAACCTTATGTTCTACATGGGGTTCGGTTTTTTCTTGTGCTGAAAAGAAAAAACATTAAAGCTTGATAAAATTAAAACGAATCGTAAGACCTTATTGACCTTTTATTATATAATTTACAGAAAGATCCGATATAATGTATATCAGATCCGATGAAAAATAGACTTTAGTCCTGGCAGGTGTGTAACGTAATGGCGGCATTTTTTAAATTGTTCGAAAAACCCGGTGTTAAGCGGTTTTCTGTATTTGTAGTATTAGCCACAGCCTTATATCTATTAAGAGGAATGATGAATTTAATTCTCTTGACCTTCATATTCACCTTTTTGATGAATCGGTTAGAAGAGGTCATTAGAGGTTTTTTAAGTCACTTCCTGAAAATAGGACAGAAATCGGTTATCACCATTTTGTATATTCTTTTGGCTGGTGGATTGACGTTTGGCGGATTCGTGTTTGTGCCAATTATCGCCAAACAGGTGGAGCAGCTATTTCATTTAGGAAAGAAAATTGCAGATCATCCACAAGATTTACCCTTCTTTGATGTCATCACCAACGTATTCGGAGATTTTAAAATATCAACTTACTTTGAGAAAGGGTTTAATTTCCTCTATACATACTTAACAGATTTCAGCACGTTTAGTATCCAGGTCATTATGTCCTTAATATTAAGCATGTTCTTCCTGTTCGAAAAGGAACGCCTCATTCAATTCATGAACAAGTTCAAAACGAGTAAAATCTCTGTGTTCTATCATGAAATAGCCTTCTTTGGACGTAAATTTTCCAGAACGTTTGGAAAGGTACTCGAAGCACAGTTTATTATTGCAACCGTTAACTGTGTCTTAACAACCATTGCGCTAGGCATTATGGGATTCCCGCAATTATTTGGATTAGCGGTCATGGTCTTTTTGCTAGGCTTAATCCCAGTAGCGGGTGTGGTCATCTCACTTATTCCACTCAGCATCATTGCGTATACCCTTGGAGGCGGCATGTATGTCCTTTATATTGTGCTGGTGATCGTCATCATCCATGCCATTGAAGCCTACTTCTTAAACCCGAAACTCATGTCAGCAAAAACAGAACTCCCTATTTTCTTCACATTTATTGTGCTGATCTTCTCTGAACACTACATCGGGATTTGGGGACTCATTATTGGTATACCAATCTTTGTGTTTATCCTAGATATTTTGGAGGTCACCAACAAGGAGGAAAGTAGTTAAAAAGTTCATTTGAACCTGTTTACAATTTTCTAAAAATAAGGTATAAATAGTATGAAAATATCATAATAACCACACGCTTAATCCTTCTAAAGGAATGGGGGACCCACTATTTTGGGGTGAATTTTTCTCTGTTGAGAAAAAAGGACATCTCTTCGTCCTAACCCGTCAGCTAACCTCATCGGCGTGAAGAGAGTAAACAGTGGTACGTGTATGGAAACAAAGACCCACGAGAAAACTCTCTTGTGGGTCTTTTTTGATGAGGAAGGGGAGATTTTATTGAAGCTAGCGACGAAAATTATTATTGCCTTGTTTGTAGGTGCAATCACAGGACTACTGCTCAACATTTTTGCTCCGAATGTATTCAAAGTGTTAGACCCTTATCTATTTACGCCTCTAGGTCAAATCTTCTTAAACTTGATTAAAATGTTAGTAGTGCCGATCGTATTCTTTTCCATCACACTAGGTGTAGCAGGTCTAGGTGATCCGAAAAAGCTTGGCAGAATCGGCGCAAAAACCATTACTTATTTTCTACTTACTACTACTTTTGCCATCATCATTGGCATTTCATTGGCCTTATTGATCAAGCCGGGAGCATTCGGTAATTTTGATACGAAAGCGGCTGATTATTCCGCAGAGGAAGCCCCATCAATGGCAGAAACACTACTCAACATCATTCCAACCAATCCAGTCCAATCTTTAGTTGAAGGGAACATGCTTCAAATCATCGTCTTTTGTGTGTTTTTAGGCCTTGGCATTGCCATGCTTGGGAAGAAGACGGAAGGTTTGCTAAAGCTGTTTGAACAAGGAAATGAATTAATGATGTTTCTTGTCGGCATAGTGATGAAGTTCGCACCGTACGGAACATTCGGTTTGATCGCAACCGCAATTGGCAGCCAGGGATTTGATGCGATGAAAGCGATGGGCCTCTATTTCTCGGTCGTATTAGTTGCGCTCGTGCTGCATTTCTTCCTGACTTATGGGTCAACTGTCGCCATTTTAGCGAAGCGAAATCCGATGGCGTTTTTCAAAGGATTTTCTCCAGCAATGGTTGTCGCATTTAGTACATCAAGCAGTAACGCAGTCCTGCCAGTCTCAATGGAAACAGCCCAGAAACGTTTGAAGGTGCCAGAGCCGATTTCAAGCTTTGTACAGCCGCTTGGTGCAACCATTAATATGGACGGCACAGCGATTATGCAAGGGGTCGCGACCATTTTTATCGCACAAGTATATGGAGTTGAACTGACGCTTGTCCAAATGCTGACGGTTGTCTTAACGGCTGTCTTAGCAAGTATCGGCACAGCGGGTGTGCCAGGAGTTGGGCTCATCATGCTCGCTATGGTACTGAACTCTGTGAATCTGCCTGTTGAAGGCATTGCGCTCATCCTTGGCATAGACCGCTTATTAGATATGGCAAGAACCGTTGTCAATATTACAGGTGACGCCGCATGTGCGGTGATTGTGACAGAAACGGAGAAAAAACACGAGAAAGACGCAGCATCACCGAACCTATCCATGTAATGTAAAAGAAGGGCTGACTCGATCAGCCCTTTTTTTCATGGGCCTCTTGTCATGCGTGATATACTTTTAACAGAATGAGCGGTCTTATTTGCCGCCATAGGCATTACATCAGAAGGAGGAACCACGTTGCAGTCTGCTGTTCTAAAAGTAGAGAAAGTCGATAAACGAATTGGCCGGAAAATGATCTTACAAGATATATCTATAGAAATAGGGAGAGGAGAAATCGTCGGCTTACTAGGACCAAATGGGTCTGGAAAAACAACCTTGATTCGCTTGATCGTTGGTTTGATGAAAAAAAACAATGGCCGAATCATGATCAATGGATATTCACAGGATGAGGATTTTCTACACGCAATGTCATCTGTTGGTGCGATCATAGAAAATCCCGAATTTTATTCTTATTTAACAGGTTTTGAAAACCTTGAACTATATGCGGCGATGCACGATGGAGTGACGGAAGAACGCATGCAGGAAGTGGTGAAAAGAGTTCGTCTGGAGCACGCCATTCATCAGAAGGTGAAGACGTATTCACTGGGGATGAAACAAAGGCTTGGGATTGCACAAGCCATATTACATCAGCCGAACCTGCTGATTTTAGACGAACCGACAAATGGACTTGATCCTGCAGGTATGAAGGAATTCAGGGAGCACTTGCAAATGCTCGTACGAGAAGAAGGAACGTCCGTGTTATTTGCCACACATTTATTGCATGAGGTAGAAGAGCTATGTGACCGCATGATCATCATTCAAAAAGGACAGATCAAAGCCAGTGCGAAGCTCCGGGACATGGAGGGGAAAGAACAGATACTCATGAATATTCAGCCAGTGGAAAAGGCGGTTTCGTGGCTCGACACGCAGGCCTATACATATGAACGAAATGGAGCGCGTGTATTACTTCAATTGAACAAAGAACAAGTGCCTGAGCTGAACAAACAGCTTGTTCTGGCTGGGTTTGATGTACTTGAAATGACGCCTCAAAAGCCATCAATTGAAGAGGCATTTATGAAATGGACGGAAGGCGGGACGGCAGATGCTTCAACTCATCAAGAATGAGCATAAGAAAATTATGAGGAAAAAGATCACATTCATTGCACTTGGATTGATCGTTGTTTTTCAATTGGCGATGGCTCTAGCGTTGAAACGAGTCATTTCCAGCTTTGGTGGACAAGACACTGTCGCCAATTATTTTGCTTATTCCACGAACGTCGTGTTTATTTTACAGGTGCTCGCTGTTGTCATTGGCGCAACCTTGATCTCAACAGAGTTTCAAAAAAGGACGATCAAGTTTTTATTGATCCGGCCCAAAACAAGGCTGCAAATTTTTCTGTCAAAATACATCACACTTGTGCTGACGGTCATATATTTGTTTGTTTTTTATTATGTATTAGCTTTCTTATTTGGCCTTATTTTCTTTGGTACTGAATTTGATGAAAGTACGGGACGATTATTTCAGCATACGTTTGCTGTTATCGGATCTCAGTGGGTGGAAGTGATGATGATGGCAAGCTTCGCTTTTATGTGTTCCAGCTTGTTTAGGAACAGCCTCGTTGCGCTTGTGACCTCGTTTTTTGTTTTATATGCGGCGAAATCACTTGTGCCTATTATGTCTCTTTTAGAAAATCAGTGGGGGAAAATCCTGCTTTTTGCTAATACGGACTTTACTCAGTACAGCTTTCAAGGACCGCCGCCCTTCCATGGCATGAGCCCTTTGTTTTCTCTATTTATGGTGGGGGCGCATTTTGTTTTCTTTGTTGGTACGGCTTGGATTCTTTTTTGGAAACGTGATGTAAATGTGTAAAAATTGTGTCAAATAACAAGAAAAATTCGTGACATCTTTGTGAAAACGAGTCTGTATTTCACGATAACCGGCTGATTTTGTCTTATAATAAGGTGGAATCTTGGAGGTGGCACTATCGTGAAAAATTTCATTACGGCTTTACCAATTTTGTTGCTGCTGTCGTTTTCGTTTGTGTCTTTTGCCATCCAGTTTGATCATCTTGTTTATTTCAGACTAGCGCTGGGAATCTTTTCGTTAGCGGGTCTTTTCTTTCTGTATACACTTAAAAGAAACATGAAATGGTTCATGGTTTATTTATATGCGAGCTGGATCATTCTTGCTGCTGTCACAACATTTGAGGAGCCTGTCTTTTCTCAGTTCTTCTTCGGTGGTTTAACAATGACAATGGGTTATCTCACATATATGCTCATTTATTTAGGAATGAAGCAGGACCGTGTAGCGAAATCACATTAAAACAAAAGTCGATAAAATCACATCATAGATTTTATCGGCTTTTTTCTTTCTGTTGAAAAAGACAAAAGAGACGAGCAGCCAGCTGTGACTGCTCGTCTTATGTTTATGATTCACGTCCAGCAGCTGCAAGCTGCTTCTGATGCTTTTTGTCGATTGTTTCGTATATACTTTCCATCATTTTAGGGTCGCGCATGATGGCCTTCTTGTTCTCTTCAATCAATTGCTGATATGTTTTGATTTTCTTCTTAGACATGTGACTCATCGCTCCTTTATATAAGTATAGACGTCTATAGGATTTCACATAGATGAAATTGATAATCATTATCAATTAGAAACTCTATTATACAAAGCGAAATGTCAGAAGTAAAGAATCTATTCAGAAAATTCACGTAACCGACAAATTCGAAGCCTAGTCGACGCTCATTCTTTCCCAGGAAATAATTCCTGTCATTTCTTGTCGTAAGTGAAACATCTATATAAAACATTCTTTCGCTCATTGAAACGTTTTGGATGTGCAACTCGTCTTATGGAGAGATTTGATGTAAGAGATGTGAGAAGAAAAAAAGACACCAGCAAGCGTTTGCTGATGTCCTTCGTTTAACCAATTAAGAAACGTGCCCTTGAAGAAACTCTGTCACTTCTTCAGGTGATTTTGCGTTTGCGCTGTGTAAATGACCTGTTTTTTCGCCATTTTTGAAAATTAACAGGCTTGGAATACCCATGACCTGATACGTTTCTGCTAATTCAGGGAAATCATCTTTGTTTATTTCAAACCATTCATGGTGAGCATAAGCCTCTAAGATGTCTGGAATGAACATGTCCATTCTTGTACAGTCAGGACACCATGTTGCAAAGAATTTAACGATGACTTCTTTGTCAGATTGAATGATTTCATTGAATTGTTCAGTACTTGTGATTTTTTTCAATTTGTCACAACTCCTTTTCAATGTCATTTTAATATAAAATAATGGCGAATGACATACAAATGCTCGGGAGGCGCTTACAACCTTTACAAATCATTTCAATTCCGTAACAACAAAAATTAATTAGAGCATTTTTGCTTGAAAGTGATAAGATAGTAAAGATGAATTTTAGTGGGGGGAGTATCCATTGAAAATAAGTTTAGGATTGATTTACGGCGGAAAGTCAGCCGAACATAATGTATCACTGCAAACAGCCCTTGCAGTTACAAAAGCACTTAACACTGAGAAGTTCGATATACATCCAATTTATATTACAGAAGAGGGCGAATGGCTAAGAGGAGAAAAACTCACTGAACCAGTTTCAAACGTCAAAATGCTTCAATTTGAACAGAACGCAAAGACGTTTTTACCAACTTCTTTAAATGAAAGCATGTTCCCGCAGCCTGCATCTGCTGATGAGAAGATTGATGTTGTCTTCCCATTGCTGCACGGGCCAAATGGTGAAGATGGAACGATGCAAGGATTACTTGAACTGCTAAATATCCCGTATGTCGGCAACGGTGTTCTTGCTTCTGCAGCGGGTATGGATAAAGTCATGATGAAAGATGTTTTTGCTCAAGCAGGACTTGCACAAGCAAAGCACCTTTCCTTCAATAAAAAAGACTATGAAAAGGCCACACCAGACAGCTTAGAACAGGTGGAACAAATACTTGGCTATCCATGCTTTGTGAAACCTGCCAACATGGGGTCAAGTGTTGGAATTAGCAAATGCCGCAGCAAAGAAGAGCTGCAAACCGCATTCGGCTTGGCTTTCCAATATGATCGTCGTGTGGTCGTCGAAGAAGGCGTCGTTGGAAGAGAAATCGAAATTGGTGTATTAGGAAATGACGAGCCGAAATGCTCTGTCGTTGGTGAAATTGCACCTAAAACAGATTTTTATGACTACAAAGCAAAATATGAAGATGGCGATACAGATTTGATCATTCCTGCAAGTGTGTCAGAGGATGAATACAAGACGATTCATGATATGGCGATTAAGGCATTTAAAGCCCTCGATGGATCTGGTCTTGTACGTGCAGACTTCTTCCTCACAGAAGAAGGTGAAGTGCTGATCAATGAAGTGAATACAATGCCTGGATTCACACCATTTAGTATGTTCCCGCTGCTTTGGAAACACACTGGTGTAGAGTATCCAGAGCTGATTGAAAAGCTAGTGTCACTTGCAATTGAACGCCATCAAGAAAAACAAACCATTAAAACGACTTTTTAATGTGAGCAACAAGCAGACACTATCCTTAGGTAGTGTCTCTTTTCCTTCAAACGTGAAATGAGAAAGAGAGGCGAAAAAATCATGATCAAACGTACAGTGAAACAAATCGCCCAAATGGCTGGTGGGACACTATCTAATCAAGCTTTTGGCGAAGAGCAAATTCACGGAGTGACAACAGATACACGAAAAGTATCAAAAGGTGCATTGTTTATCCCCCTAATTGGAGAACATTTTAACGGTCACACATTTGCTTCTAAAGCAGTGGAGCTTGGAGCCGCAGCTGTTCTTTGGAATCAAAAAGAAGCCAATCCACCGTTCGGTGTACCTGTCATTCTTGTAGAGGATACACTGGCAGCACTTCAACGGCTGGCAAAATCATACTTGAAAGAAGAAAAACCTCGTGTTGTCGGTATTACAGGAAGTAATGGGAAAACCACAACGAAAGACATGATTCATTCCGTCTTACAAACGGCTTATCAAGTTCATAAAACAGATGGTAACTTTAATAATCATATCGGTCTACCTCTCACCATTCTTGCAATGCCGGAAGGAACAGATATTGCTGTGTTGGAGATGGGGATGAGTGCAAAAGGTGAGATCGAGTTTTTGTCAAAACTCGCTGAGCCTGATGCAGCAGTCATCACCAATATTGGAGAATCTCATATGCAAGATTTGGGATCAAGAGAAGCCATTGCTGATGCAAAATGTGAAATCACAAAAGGATTAAAAGAGGATGGCATCTTTTATTACTTAGGAGATGAACCCTTGCTGCGCGAGAGAGCGACTGCACTTTCGCAGCGTGTGAAAACCTTTGGGGAAGCAGAGGACTGTGATATCAAGGTAACGCATATCAACCAGCTTGCAGAAGGAACTGAATTTCAAGTCGAAGGGTATGCTCAGGGGTTTCTCATTCCTGTATTAGGGAAACATAATGTGAAGAATGCCCTTGCTGCAATTGCCATAGGCCAGCACTTTGGACTGAATGAAAGACAAATCGCCCAAGGACTCATGCAAACAAAGTTGACAGGGATGCGTCTTGAGCTGTTTAAAACAGAGAAAGGAATCACTGTTATCAATGATGCGTATAATGCAAGTCCTACTTCCATGAAAGCTGCAATTGATCTTGTAGGAGATATGGACGGCTTCGCTAATCGCATTCTTGTCCTTGGAGACATGCTCGAGATGGGCAGCGAAGAAGAAACGTATCATTATGAACTAGGCCGCTACATCAAGCCTGAATTTATTGATCATGTGATGACGTATGGCCGCCTAGGTGCATTCATCGCTGAAGGAGCAAAGAAATCATTCGGTGACGCGCGCGTGTTCTCATTTATGGACAAAGAGGAACTGAAGAAAAAACTTGCTGACGTAGCAGGTCCTGACGATGTTGTTCTAGTCAAAGCCTCACGCGGCATGAGATTAGAAGAAGTCATTACTGCACTATAAAGAGTGAGCGCAAAGAAGGTGACAGAATGATTGGCTGTCTATGTATACATGGATTCACTGGCGCCCCCTATGAAGTGGAACCGCTGGCGCAATATTTAAAGCAGAAGACAGATTGGAACGTTCAGTCAGTCACGCTTCCGGGGCATGGGGATGAGCTTCAGCTCAAAGGCATTTTCTATCAAGAATGGATTGCAACAGCTGAATTAGAACTGCTATCTCTTTACCGAACATGCGACACCATTTTTTTGATCGGCTTTTCCATGGGAGGAATGATCGCTTCTTATCTTGCAGCGAAGTATCCGGTTGCTCGTCTCGTTCTTTTAAGTGCTGCGGCTAAATATGTGAATCCAAAACAAATGATTCAAGACACAAGGCAGATGCTGAAGGAATCATTGTCTGGGCTGATTGATACGAATCCTTTGTATGATAGATACCGCCATAAGCTAACGAGCACACCGCTGTCAGCCGCTGTAGAATTTATGAAGCTGGTGAAGCAAACGAAGAGCTCCCTTGAGAAGCTTCACCTCCCTGTGTTAATTGTTCAAGGTGAAAGTGATGGGATTGTGCCCGCTTCAAGTGCAGAATTTATTGATCATAAAATCCCGTCTCGTCAGAAAGAAATGTTTTATTTACCTGATTGTAAACACCATGTTTGTCACGAGCCATGTGCACAGCAATTGTTTGAAAAAGTAGAGCAATTTCTAAAAAAAACAATTTAATCTATAGAAAAGCGAAAATGTGGCTAAACTAATATAAATTGAATCCCACTTGTTAAAAATTGCATCATTTTTGTCGAATGAGTGACAAGCCTATGGTACAATAGGAAAGAAAAGGTGGTTGATTCGGTTGTTTCATTATGACGGAAAAACCTTTGTCCCGCAGTCTAATTCGAGTAACGGAGAAGTATCGGCAGGAACCATATTTCAATATCGTCAGGACGGGAATATATTAACGGGCACATATCAAGGCGGCAGTATTGTATCTGGTGTACTTGTAGGAACTGTGAATGAGGATGGAACACTTCATTTTAGGTACCACCATGTCAGCAAAGACGGCAGCATGAGAAGCGGGTCTTGCAATTCTACACCTAAGCAGTTGGATAACGGAAAAATTCAACTGTTCGAAAAGTGGAAATGGATGGATGGAGATCAAAGTGATGGTGAATCTGTCATTGTGGAACAGTAGATATATCCATTTCTGTCTTGTTGAAAAACAAATAGTGTAATGGTAAGATATAAGGTAGGGTAATTCGGGCTTTGTATATAATGGACCTGTCCTTTCGGAAAAGGGCAGTTTTTAATGATCATTCACGAGATTACTGAAACAGCAATTAGAAGGAGTTTGAATAATTTGACTATAACGTTTCAAGATTTTCAATTAAGCGAAAGTCTCATGAAAGCTATTAACCGCATGGGATTTGAAGAAGCAACACCGATTCAAGCGGAAACAATTCCTCTCGGTCTTCAGAATAAAGATGTCATTGGACAAGCACAAACAGGAACAGGAAAAACTGCAGCATTTGGTATTCCTCTTGTAGAAAAAATCGACCCAGCGTCTCCAAATATCCAAGCGATTATCATTGCGCCAACAAGAGAACTAGCGATTCAAGTATCTGAAGAGCTATACAAAATTGGCCAAGACAAGCGTGCGCGCGTACTTCCGATTTACGGTGGACAAGATATCGGCCGCCAAATCCGTTCGCTCAAGAAAAATCCTCATATCATCGTAGGGACTCCAGGACGTTTACTCGATCACATTAACCGTCGTACAATGCGTCTTCAAAATGTTGAAACTGTTGTGCTAGATGAAGCAGACGAAATGCTAAACATGGGTTTCATCGAAGACATTGAAGCGATCCTTTCAAATGTACCAAGTGAACACCAAACACTTTTATTCTCTGCGACAATGCCTGCACCAATTAAGCGCATTGCAGAACGTTTCATGACAAACCCAGAACATGTAAAAGTAAAAGCGAAAGAAATGACAGTCTCTAACATCCAACAGTTCTACTTGGATATCCACGAGCGTAAGAAGTTTGATACATTGACTCGTCTTCTTGACATTCAATCACCTGAGCTTTCAATTGTCTTCGGCCGTACGAAGCGCCGTGTTGACGAATTGACAGAAGCACTTAACCTTAGAGGTTATACAGCTGAAGGAATTCATGGTGACCTGACACAAGCGAAACGTATGGTTGCGCTTCGTAAATTCAAAGAAGGTTCAATCGATGTGCTTGTAGCAACAGACGTTGCAGCACGTGGACTTGATATCTCAGGCGTAACACACGTGTATAACTTTGACGTGCCACAAGATCCAGAGAGCTACGTACACCGTATTGGACGTACAGGACGTGCTGGACGTACAGGTATGGCGGTGACATTTATCACACCGCGTGAAAAAGATATGCTTCGTGCGATTGAGCAAACGACTAAACGTAAAATGGAACGTATGAAAGAACCAACTCTAGATGAAGCAATTGAAGGTCAACAGCAAGTAACCATTGATCGTCTGCGCACAATCATCAGTGAAAACAACTTAAACTTCTACATGACAGCTGCTGCTGAATTGCTAGAAGATAATGATTCTGTCACAGTGGTTGCGGCTGCCATCAAAATGATGACAAAAGAGCCAGATGCAACGCCTGTTCGTTTGACAGATGAAGCACCAATGATTTCAAAACGCAATCGCAACAACCGCAGCTCTTCTAAACGTAGAGACGGCGGCGGAGGAGGCGGCTATCGCGGGAAAAGCCGTTCATCGTACGGTGATAAAAAGCGTTCATCAAATGACCGCAATCGTTCTTCTAACGATCGTCGTCAAAAGAAATCTTATAACAACTAACATACAAGAGCGAATCCTTTGCAGGGTTCGCTTTTTTTAACAGGCTTATTGAAACTTTTTAGGCTCTGTTTCGTAATATATTGATAGAAAAGTAAGAGAATGGGGGAAGAATGTGAGAAAACAGCCGCAACGTCAAATTAGCTTAAATGGATTAAAGGTATGGCGTCTTCAAAATGGAATTATCTCATTGATTTTCTTACTCATCATCATTGGGGTATTTATTGCTAGTTATTATTTTCAATGGCCATATTGGATTGGGGCCATCCTCGTCGGTTTATGGGTCTTACAGGTCATTTTTGGTATTTGGCTTATACCGAAAATCCGTCATCGCATCTGGCGCTACGAAGTATTCGAAAATGAAATTGAAATTCAGCATGGACTCATTCGCGTCACACGTGTGATTGTACCGATGGTGCGAGTCCAGCATGTCGATACATCGCAAGGGCCGCTTTTAAGGCGCTACCGTTTGGCATCTGTTCAAATATCGACTGCTGCTACAGTTCATGATATACCGGCGCTAGAATTAGAAGAAGCAGATGAGCTTCGTGATTACATATCTCGTTTAGCAAGGGTGACGGAAGATGATGTCTGAACCAAAACGTGTACATCCAATCTCGATGTTCATTGATTTTATATCAGATGCCGTATCCATGATCAAAAACTTCATTATCCCTTTTTTCGTGCTTATTTTTGTGAACTCGAATTCGAGCATTCGTTTTTATGCATTTATCATTCTCGGTGTGCTTCTTTTATGGAAAGCTGTTTCAACCGTTTTAGCATGGAGGCGATTCACCTACCGGATGGAAGATGATGAATTTCGCGTGGAATCGGGCGTCATCACAAAAAAGAAAAAATATATTTCGTTAGAACGAATTCAAACCGTGAATACAAGTGAAGGTATCTTCCAGCGGATTTTCGGCTTGGTGCGGGTCCAAATCGAAACAGCAGGCGGAACGGACGGTCCGGAAGTGAGCCTGACGGCGATTACAAAAGCAGAAGCGGAACAATTAAAGCAATCGATTTTCAACCGGAAGAAAAGCTTGCAGCAAGAAGAGATGTTGGATGAAAATGGGGATGTTCCGCATGATCCTCTGACAGCGCAACAACCTGTAGAAGAAGAAATGAATGTTTCCTATCGGATGGGTGTACCAGAGCTGCTTTTGGCTGCGACCACTTCAAGCGGAATCGGAGTCATTATTTCCGGGTGTCTCGCCATTTACACACAAATAGATGAAATTCTTCCTTTGGACGGATTCTTCAAACGCTTCTCTTTTTTAAGTCATGCAAGTATTGAGATTTATGCGATTCTCATATTTATTGCCGTATTGATTGCGTGGATTCTTAGTGTGGGGGTTACAGCCCTTCAATATGCGAATTTTACCGCAAAACGAAAAGGGAAAGACATCATCATCACAAGAGGACTCATCGAGAGGCATCAAATGACCATTCCACTTGCGAGAATTCAAGCAGTGAAAATCAAAGAAAATATTCTCCGTGAGCCCTTTGGCTTTGCGACGGTGATGCTTGTGAGCGCAGGAGGTTCTATTACAGAAAAAGAAACCTCTTCCGTCTTATTTCCGCTGATTCGAAAGAAAAAAATCAGCGAACTGCTGTCTCAATTCACAGATCATTATCACTTGGCGCCAGAAGCTGAACTGAAAAAGGTGCCAAAGCGTTCACTCAAACGCTACCTGATCTCTTACGGCTTTGTGCCATTACTTGTCGGCGTGATCCTATCTGTACGTTTTCCACCATGGGGGTATTTGGCACTCATTCCGCTTCCTATTGCTTTGGTTTTTGGCTATTTAGCTTATAAACAATCAGGCTATACGATCAAAGATTCATTGATTCAACTGACATCAAGAGGCATTGGCAAAACCACTGGCATTGTCTTGAGAAAACGAATGCAAAACTATACGATGACGCAATCTTTCTTCCAAAAGAAAGGCCGATTGGCGAGTATTCACACTTTTGTGAAATCCTCTGCACTGCTTGATTCCTTTGGTGTGCATCACCTTGAGGAAGAAGATGCTGCACGTATAATGGATTGGTATTCGTATGAAAAAAATAAATCTTCTTAAACAAAAAATGTCGATCAGCTTCCCGTTCATAGGAGTGATCGACATTTTTTATGAGGTTAGTAGCGTCTTTTTTTTGAATGGAAAAATAGCGTAAGAGGTGCTAGGAGCATGCCGCCGATCAATCCAAATAAGTGAGCCATAATATTGATGTTTGAGTTAACGAAAGTCATGATGACAGAGACTGCAAGAATCGTTATGATCACCTGAGAATTGCCGCGGTCCATCATGTGCGGTTTAAATAGAACAAGGTATAAATAAACGCCAAACAAACCGAAGATGGCACCAGAAGCGCCGACATGTACATACTCTAAAGGCTCTACCCAATAGGTTCCGAGATTGCCAACGAACCCTGCACCAAGATAGATGATCAGAAATCGAACCTTCCCAAGCAAATACTCAAGCGCTGGAGCGAATAAGAACAAGGACATAGAATTGAACAAAATATGGGTCAGACTTCCGTGAAGGAAAATAGGTGTGACGAGCCGCCACCATTCTCCGGCAGCTACCCCATAATTGAAACCGACGAGATGGTCGTGACCAAGCTGTATAAGAGGGATAGGAATCGCAAATATAAGCCACAGACCAATTTGCAAAGCAAGAATCGTTGTTACGATTGGATACGATCTAATAAATTGTTGAAAGCTCTCCGTTCGAATAAACATAACAAACCCCTTTTGACTAGATAATGGTAAGTTTATAGTAACACGTTTATGAAGAGAACATCCAAATTAGTACGAGTATCATAGGAGGTACCTCATGATCAAAGGAATAGGCATTGATATTGTAGAAATCAACCGGCTCGCGCGAGTGCTTAACAGACAGCCTCGTTTACCAGAACGAATTTTAACGTTAAGTGAACAAGACATCTTTAACGAACTCAGTGAAAAGAGGCAGCTGGAATTTTTGGCGGGACGGTTTGTAGCAAAGGAAGCTTTCGCTAAAGCTTACGGAACGGGAATCGGCCGGCATTTAAGCTTTCATGACTTGGAAATTCAGAAAGACGAACATGGAAAACCTTTCATCAAAAGCAAGAAAACGATGGGCGACCAGGTTCATGTGTCCATCACTCACACGAAAGAATATGCTGCTGCACAAGTTTTAATTGAAAGGTTGTCAAGCTAGTCTGCATATTGTTTGTCCCCCCTTCATATATTGGGTAGTGCGATAAGGAAGGGCGAGTTGCTAACAGGCTTTGATGGTTCGCGGTACGCAGTTAACTCTTGAGGCGTACTGTTAAAGTCAAACAAGCGGTTTCTTCCTTTTAACACAATTAACGAAGGGGTTGAAAAGGGTGAGAAGAAGCTTTGTTTTGCTTGTAACGGGAATCCTTTTTGTACTGATTCTCTCCGCATGCGGTCAAAAATCTCAGCAGGATATCGTTGGAGATTTAAACAAAAAGGCAGAGGAAATGACATCATACAAAGCCAAAGCAAAAATGACCATTGAGACAGGAAATGACCCGCAGGAGTATCGAGTAGAAATTTGGTACAAGAAGCCGGAACTTTACCGTGTCTATTTAGAAAATCCAAAAAAGGATCAGAGTCAAGTCATTTTAAGAAATGGCAATGGTGTGTTTGTGCTGACACCTTCATTGAACAAGAGCTTCCGTTTCCACAGTGATTGGCCAAATAATAGCAGTCAGGTCTACTTATTTGAGTCACTCGTGAAGGACATTAAAAATGACAGTGCAGCTCAGTTCAAAGCGAAAGAATCAAAGTATGTGTTCGAAACCAAAACCAATTATCAGCACAACCAAATGCTGCCTACCCAAGAGATTACCTTTCATAAAAAAACAATGGCGCCTGCCAGTGTGAAAGTACTGGATAGCGACAAAAAGCCAATGGTGAAAGTGGAATTCTCTCACTTTGAATTCAATAAATCCTTTGACAAAGATGCATTTGATGAGAAGAAAAACATGACACTCTCTCAAATGGATGTAGCCACAAGTGCAGACTCATCTGACAGCTTTGCGGTGAAAACGCCAGTTGATATGCCAGAGGGCGTGAAGAAGATGGAAGAGAAAGAAATGATGACAGATGCTGGGAAACGTTATGTGATGACGTATGGCGGTAAGAAATCCTTCACACTCATTCAGGAAAAAGCGAGAGTAGCTGAAGCATCTACGCCTGTGACGATGAACGGCGAGCCAGTCGACCTTGGCATGACAGTTGGGGTTCTCACAGACCAATCCCTTTCATGGACATCTGACGGAGTGGACTACTTGATTTCTTCAAGTGATCTATCGAAGGAAGAGCTCTTGATGGTTGCAAAGAGTGTAGAAGGCCAGTCAGCTAAATAAATATCTCAGGCGAGAGCCTTGGAAATGAAACATCAGCCCTATGCAAGGGCTGATTTTCTTTGATTTGTTTCACATTATTCTTGATTTTTAGTATCATAATAAAGGTATTGAATCATTCAATAGGGAAGTGTGATGGATGGACACAAATGCCTTTTATAGAGACACATGGGCAGAAATTAATTTAACAGCAATTAAGCATAATGTTTCACATATGAAAGATCATATTGGTCAAAGTGTTCAACTGATGGCTGTGGTGAAAGCCAATGCATATGGACATGGAGATATAGAAGTGGCAAGAGCTGCCCTCAAAGCAGGAGCAGACTTATTAGCCGTAGCCTTTTTAGATGAGGCCGTCTCTTTAAGAAATAAAGGCATCAAAGCACCGATTCTTGTACTCGGCGCCGTACCGCCGGAATATGTCAAAGCCGCCGTTCGATACAATGTCATCATGACCGCTTACTCCATCGATTGGCTGAGAGAAGTCACCACAATGGTGAAAGGACAGATGGGACAACCTATACGTTTTCATTTGAAAATAGACAGCGGAATGAACCGATTAGGTGTGAAAACGATAGAGCAAGTGAACGAAGTGAAAAAGCTTGTCAGTGAACACTCTTATTTACAGCTGGAAGGCGTATTTACTCACTTTGCGACAGCTGATGAAAAGGATGAGGCCTACTTTGATCGGCAGGTCGATACCTTTCAAACACTGCTCGAGCCGCTTCATACGGACAAGCTGCTCGTTCATTGCGCCAACAGTGCAGCAGGTCAAAGGTTTAAAGACGTTTTGTTTAATATGGTTCGCTTCGGCATCAGTATGTACGGGCTGTCACCGTCAGAAGAAATCAAGGATGAATTACCTTTCAAGCTGGAAGAAGCCATGTCTCTTTATACAAAGCTTGCCCATGTGAAGCGCATTCAAAAGGGTGAGAGTGTCAGCTACGGGGCGACGTATACAGCCAATCAAGATACGTGGATCGGTACGGTTCCAGTCGGCTATGCAGATGGGTGGATCAGGAAGCTGGCAGGAACGGAAGTGCTCGTTGGCGGAAAGCGCCGGAAGATCGCAGGAAGGGTTTGCATGGATCAATTCATGATTGAACTGAAAGACAATCTTCCAGTAGGGGAGCCGGTCGTTTTAATTGGTAAGCAAGGGGAAGACATGGTATCAGTCGATGAAATCGCAAAAAGGCTTGAAACCATTAACTATGAAGTCACTTGCTCGATTGGCCACCGCATCCCAAGAGTATATATGGAGGACGGCAAAAGAGTGCATGTACGGAATCCGCTGCTTCAAAGCGGGCCAAGCTTTTTATAAACAGTGTTCAAAAGAACGATGGTCAAACTGACTTCGTTCTTTTTTATTCGACAAAAGTAGGGTAAACATTCTCCCTTTTTTAGAGATTTTGGAAATACCGTATGATTTTCGGAAAAAAGCGTATAATGGGAAAGAGGAACTCCATTATCATCTTGATTTACGGGTGGCGAGCCGCTTCATGTTCTAATAAGAAATGATGAAAAAACAGCTTTGCTTGTGCATTGAATAATGGTATGATTAGTCTTGGAATGGATCGATACGGTATCCGTAAGTTTTGTGGAGGTGTATGTTTTTTGTCTGAATCCAGCGCAACAAACGAAATGAAGATTCGACTGCCGGAGACTTTAATGTCTGAGATCGAACGAGTAGCAGAGCAGGATAAGGTAACAAGAAATGAATTGATCTACCGAGCGACAAAAACGTATATTCGTGAACGTAATATTCGACAAAATCGTGAATCGATGAGACGCGGCTACATGGAGATGGCGAAAATTAATCTGAATATCTCTTCAGAGGCACAATACGCAGAGTTTGAGGCTGAGAATACAGTTGAGCGATTAGTCAGCGGGGGTTAAACATTTGATTGTTAAACGCGGTGATGTTTACTTTGCTGATTTATCTCCTGTTGTTGGCTCCGAGCAGGGCGGGGTTCGCCCGGTATTGGTGATTCAAAATGACATTGGAAATCGCTTCAGCCCGACTGCTATCGTTGCAGCCATAACAGCCCAAATACAAAAAGCGAAATTACCGACTCACGTCGAAATCAATGCAAAGCGCTACGGCTTTGAACGAGATTCTGTCATTCTTTTGGAACAGATTCGTACAATCGATAAACAAAGATTGACAGATAAAATCACACATCTTGATGATGAGATGATGGAGAAGGTTGATGAAGCCTTACAAGTTAGTTTGGCTCTTATTGATTTTTAATATGGTGATATTTGGTTGCTCTCCTGTGAGCAACTTTTTTTTGTGTTCATTTTTTATTAAGGCTATAATGGAGAGAGAATGAAAGTTATTGTTTTTTATGTATGTAGGGGGTAAATTATGTCGAATCATATCGTGTTAGCTTTTGCGAGAGCGCACCAAAAGGAATTAGAAAAAGAATGGACTGACATCTTCAAACGACTCGGAGAAGAAGAAACGGACATGATGCTAAACGATAAAATGTATGAAACGATTTGTTCCGAATATGTCCAGCTTATTCTGGCATCCCTTTCAGAGGCGAATGCTGAGGATTTTGAAGAAAAAGTGCAATCTTTTGCTTTAAAAATTGTACAAATGGGTATATCACTTAAGTTACTGGCAAAAGGGCTAACGGAAATCCGTTCACACTTATATCACAAAATGAACAGTGACAAAAATACTGAACAAGGAAGTAATGAGCTCATATGGGAAATTGATCGGTTCATCTCACCAGTTCATAACGAAATATTGAATCACTACTCCATCTCATGGGAGAAAACCGTCAACCTTCAAAAAATTGCGTTACAGGAACTTTCTGCTCCGCTGATTCCGGTGTTTGAGCACATCACTGTCATGCCTCTTGTCGGAACAATTGATACAGACCGTGCGAAGAAGATCATGGAGAATCTGTTAAATGGCGTTGTGAAGCATCGGTCACAGGTGGTCTTAATCGACATCACCGGTGTACCTGTCGTCGATACAATGGTGGCACACCATATCATTCAAGCGTCAGAGGCTGTGAGATTAGTAGGTGCAAAATGCTTATTGGTCGGTATTCGCCCAGAAATCGCCCAAACCATCGTCACCCTTGGAATTGATTTATCTCAAGTTACAACAAAGAATACCCTTCAAAAAGGAATTCAAACTGCTTTAGAAATGACAAATCGAAAAATTGTTTCATTGGAGGGGAAACCCAGTGAGAAATCACCCGAAGATTCCAATCTTAAAATTATATAATTGTCTTCTAATTTCGATACAGTGGGAGCTTGATGACCAAACAGCCCTTCACTTTCAAGAAGACTTGCTGAATAAAATTCATGAAACAGGAGCGAACGGCGTTGTCATTGACCTAACATCTGTTGATATGATCGATTCATTTATCGCAAAAGTATTAGGCGATGTCATCACGATGTCAAAGCTCATGGGGGCAAAAGTTGTATTAACAGGAATACAGCCGGCAGTCGCTGTAACACTGATTGAACTTGGTATATCACTGGAAGAAATTCAGACAGCATTAGATCTTGAACAAGGGCTTGAGACATTGAAGCGGGAATTGGGGGAATAGATATGAAAGACCAATCCTGTGTGAAAATTTTGACGGAATGGGACATAGTTGCGGCAAGACAACTGGGGCGAAATGTTGCTAAAGAATTAGGATTTGGAACAGTTGACCAAGCAAGAATTACGACGGCCATTTCTGAACTAGCTCGAAACATCTATTTATACGCTGGTAAAGGTCAGATTTGTATAGAAGAAGTGATGGAGCGCGGAAAGCGTGGACTCAAAATCATTGCAGCCGATGAAGGGCCTGGCATCATGGATATACGTAAAGTGATGGAAGACGGTTTTTCTACATCAGGCGGACTCGGAGCAGGTCTTCCGGGAGTCAGAAGACTGATGGATGATTTTGAATTAGATTCTACACAAGAACAAGGAACGGAGATAAAAGCTGTTAAGTGGCTTCGCTAGGAGGGAAACCATGGATTTTAAGGAGGTAATGGAGCAGCGGTATCATCAGCTGCTCAGTCGTTATATCAGTGATTTAACTGAAACATCGCTTTATCAAGCTCAAAAATTTAGCCGAAAAACCATTGAGCATCAAATACCTCCTGAAGAAATAGTGAGTGTTCACCGAAAAGTGATTCAGGAGCTATACCCTGATTTGCCGGAAGATGTCTTTCATTCACTAGACTTCTTAATTGAAGTCATGATTGGGTACGGACTAGCTTACCAGGAACATTTAACACTTAGAGGCATCCAGCAAGAAATTAAATCAGAAATCGAAATTGCTGCTAATGTTCAGCAAACCCTTCTGGAAACGAAAATTCCAGAAGGAGACACATTTGATATCGGGGCTATTAGTGTGCCGGCAAAACAGATGAGTGGAGATTATTACCATTTTGTCACCGATCACGATACGATTAATATCGCGATCGCAGATGTGATTGGGAAAGGCATCCCGGCTGCGCTCTGTATGTCGATGATTAAGTATGCGATGGATTCCTTGCCGGAGTCAGGAAGCGGTCCCACAAAGGTGTTAAAAACCCTTAATCGTGTTGTCGAGCAAAACGTAGACCCGAGCATGTTTATTACCATGTTCTATGGCAGCTATAATAAAGCAACGCATGAATTTAAATATGCATCGGCTGGTCATGAGCCGGGCTTTTTCTATTGCAAAAAAGAGAATCAATTTTACGATTTAGACGCTAAGGGACTTGTCCTTGGGATCGCACCAGACTTTGACTATCGGCAGTATGAGAAGTATTTGGACGTCGGGGATATGGTCATCTTATTCTCAGATGGCGTGACAGAATCCAAGGCAGAGGACGGTTTTTTAGAGCGGGAGGATATCAAAACGCTTATAGCAGAGCACCTATCTTATTCCGCTCAGGAAATGGTCGATGCTATCTATGCCAGCTTACTGAAGCTGCAAGATTTTCAGCTTCATGATGACTTTACATTACTTGTTCTGAAAAGAAAGGTTTAGAAAGTAAATATGCGGGTATATAAAATTCTAGGAAACAAGAATTTCGAGGTGAATGCATAATGAATATGTCTATGAAAGAGCATCAAATAGATAATAAGACGAAAATTAGCGTCAGCGGAGAAATCGATGTATACTCCGCTCCTGAGCTAAGAGAAAAGCTTATGCCTAAAGCGGAGCAAGGGGATCATCTTGAAATCTGCTTGAAGGATGTTTCTTATATGGATAGTACGGGTTTAGGTGTATTTGTTGGGCTGTTTAAAGCGGCTCAAAAAGCAGGCGGAACATTAAAGCTTGAGAACTTGTCAGATCGGCTTGTAAGGTTGTTTGAAATTACTGGACTAAAGGACATCATTGACATTTCTGCAAAGACAGAGGGTGGGGTACAATGAACGAATCAGTAGATCTAATCGAAATGAAAATCCCAGCGAAACCAGAATACGTAGGCATCATTCGCCTGACTCTTTCAGGCGTAGCAAGCCGTATGGGCTATGTTTACGAAGAGATTGAAGACTTAAAAATTGCCGTCAGTGAGGCTTGTACAAATGCAGTTCAGCATGCCTACAAAGGTGAACATGGCGAAGATGGAGAGGTAGCTGTTCGCTTTCTTGTCTATGAGGATCGTCTAGAAATCATTGTCTCTGACAAAGGCGGTAGCTTTGACTTTAAGCAAAAGCAGGAAGGACTAGGGCCTTACACATCTGCTCATACGGTGGATCAATTGGCAGAAGGAGGTCTTGGTTTATATTTGATGCAAACATTGATGGATGAAGTCGAGGTGCAAGCAAACTCCGGAGTTACCGTTGCGATGACAAAGTTTTTAAACAGGGAGCGAGTTGACCATGACACAACCATCCAAAACTATGAAACTAACTAAAGATGAAGTAGATCGCCTCATCCAAAGCTATCAAACCAATCAAGACGAGCAGGCGCAGCTCACGCTTGTCGAATGTTATACAAATCTGGTCGATATGCTGGCGAAAAAATATTCCAAAGGGAAAAGTTTTCATGAGGATCTCAGACAAGTTGGAATGATTGGTTTACTCGGCGCTATTAAGCGATATGACCCGCTCGTCGGTAAATCATTTGAAGCCTTTGCCATTCCAACCATCATCGGGGAAATCAAACGCTTTTTACGTGATAAGACATGGAGTGTCCATGTACCAAGGCGGATCAAAGAGCTTGGACCAAGAATCAAGATGGCAGTTGATCATCTGACAACGGAGACGCAAAAGTCACCTAAAGTTCAAGAAATTGCAGAATACCTAGATGTGACAGAAGAAGAAGTACTTGAAACAATGGAGATGGGCAAAAGCTATCAAGCGCTGTCTGTTGACCAAGGCGTAGAGGCTGATTCTGAAGGAAGTACAGTCACCATTTTAGACGTTGTCGGCTCACAAGAAGAGGGCTACGAACGTGTAAACCAAAAAATGATGCTTGAGAGTGTGCTTCATGTTCTGACAGATCGAGAAAAAGAGATTATCGATCTGACTTATTTACAAAATAAGAGTCAGAAAGAAACAGGCGATTTACTCGGGATATCCCAAATGCATGTATCGAGACTGCAACGGAAGGCAGTTAAAAAGCTACGAGATGCATTATCAGAAGATGCGTCTATGGAGCTAGGGTAATGAAGCAGATTGAACAGCATGAGCATGTGAATGCCATTATCTATCAATCGAATAAAGAAGGGAAATCTTGCTGCGGGGACAGTTTTTTTATTAAAGCAGATGATGAAGAACTAATTTGTGCTGTGGCAGACGGATTAGGCAGCGGTCAGTTCGCCAATGAATCATCTTCTTTAGTCAGCGAAATTGTCGAAGAATATGGACATGAGGATATGACGACCCTCATCGACAGATGCAATCAGGCTATGAAAAATAAACGCGGGGCCACAGTTGCGATCTTAAAGGTGAATTTTTCCCAGCAGCAATTTACCTATTGTTCGGTTGGTAATATTCGGTTTATCTTGAATGCCCCTTCTGGCGACTATATTTATCCACTTCCGACATCAGGATACTTATCAGGGAAACCTAGAAAATATAAAACTTACACCTATTCCTACGAAAAAGGATCGACATTCATTATGTATTCAGACGGACTGAATGTGCCAAACATGAGAATGTGTTTAAAGCATAGTCATTCAGTTGCAGACATTGCCAAACAGCTTGAAACATACACACAAGACAAGAAAGACGATCTCACCTATGTACTTGGTCAGCTCATGTAAAATAGCTGACCTTTTTTCTGTTTTGCCGGTTTTTTTGATACACTAAAAGAGAAGACACAGTGAGAGGATGCAAAGTATGAAGACATCTGACTTTTTATTGAAACAAATTGCAACAGAATTAAAGCTTTCAACAAAACAAATTGAAAGTGTCATCAAGCTCTTAGAGGATGGCAACACCGTCCCGTTTATTGCCCGTTACCGGAAAGAGCAGACAGGCTCACTGGATGAGGTGCAAATTCAAACCATTTCAGAGCGCTATACATATATCCAAAATGTCATGAACCGAAAAGAAGAAGTCATTCGCTTAATCGCTGAACAAGACAAACTGACGGATGAATTAAAACAAAAAATTGAACAAGCTCATAAACTGCAAGAGGTCGAAGATTTATACCGGCCATTCAAACAAAAACGTAAAACAAAGGCGAATGTAGCCAAAGCAAAAGGGCTCGAGCCGCTGGCGGAATATGTACTCGCGCTGCCAAGCGATGAGATCGAGAAGAAGGCTGCTTCTTTTATCAACGAAGAAAAGGAAGTAAGAAGTGTAGACGAGGCACTTGAAGGCGCGCAGCACATCATTGCTGAACAGCTGGCTGATGATCCTGATATGCGGAAATGGATTCGCAGTGAAACGTACCAAAAGGGCAGTCTGGTCACATCAGGAAAAGACATCGAGAGCGATGAGAAAAACGTCTATGAAATGTATTACGATTATCAAGAGCCCATCAAAAAGATAGTGCCCCACCGTGTACTAGCGGTCAATCGTGGAGAGAAAGAAGGCATCTTAAAGGCAGCCATCGAACCACCTGCTGAAAATATTCGTTTCTATCTCGACAAGCAAGTCATAAAAGGCAAGCAGACGACGGCGAGACCGTTTATTGAAGCGGCAATTGATGATGCCTATAAGCGCCTCATTCAGCCTTCAATCGAACGAGAAATACGCAAAGAGCTGACAGAAAAGGCAGAAGAGCAAGCGATTCATATTTTTGCTGAAAACTTAAGAAAACTGCTTCTTCAGCCGCCGATGAAAGGGAAGCGTGTACTAGGAGTCGACCCTGCATTTCGTACAGGCTGTAAGTTAGCCGTCGTGGATGATACGGGCAAAGTCCATCATATTGGCGTCATTTACCCGCACCCGCCTGTGCAGAAAAAAGCGGAAGCCAAACAAAAAGTGAAAGAGATCATTCAATCATCAAATATTGAAGTCATTGCGATTGGAAATGGAACAGCTTCAAGAGAGACCGAACAATTCATCGCAGACCTGATTCAAGAGCTGGATCAGCCGGTGTCCTATTTAATCGTGAATGAAGCAGGGGCAAGTGTATACTCTGCGTCTGCACTGGCGCGAGAAGAGTTTCCAGACCTGCAAGTCGAAGAACGAAGTGCCATATCAATTGCTAGAAGATTACAAGATCCTTTAGCAGAGCTTGTGAAAATTGATCCGAAGTCTGTCGGGGTGGGCCAATACCAGCATGACGTGAGCCAAAAGCAATTAAACAGCTCGTTAACCTTCGTGGTGGAGACTGTCGTCAACCAAGTCGGTGTGAACGTCAATACGGCCTCACAGGCGCTGCTGCAATATGTGTCAGGCCTTTCAAAAGCCGTCGCAGGAAATATCATCAAGCGCCGCGAAGAGATTGGGAGATTCACAAGCAGAAAAGAGCTCAAGGATATTCCAAGACTTGGTGCTAAGACTTATGAGCAGTGTATCGGCTTCCTGCGCATCGCAGACGGACAAGATCCACTTGATCGTACAGGCATTCACCCAGAGAGCTATAAAGAAACAAAACAATTCTTACGCATGATCAAGATGACGCCAGACGATCTTGGCACAGAGCTGTTAAAGGAGAAAATTGCAGAGGTCAAACTGGACGAAGCAGCAGAGCAGTTTGATATTGGTATCATTACACTTCAGGATATCATCGATCAGCTGACAAGACCTGAGCGTGATCCGCGCGATGAAGTCCCAAAACCTCTTTTGAAAACAGATGTGTTGAAATTGGAGGACTTGAAGCAAGGAATGGAGCTGCAAGGAACGGTGCGAAACGTCGTAGACTTCGGCGCATTCGTTGATATTGGTGTAAAGCAGGACGGGCTTGTACATATTTCAAAGCTAAGCAACCGTTTTGTGAAGCATCCGCTTGACGTTGTATCAGTTGGTGACATTGTAACTGTATGGGTGGACTCCGTTGACCAGGCAAAAGGCCGCGTTGCCCTCTCCATGCTGAAACCAGAGTAAACAAAAAACGAGGCGCACCTTAGGATGGGGTGTGCCTTGATGTGACTGAATGTTTTTTTCTGTAGAAGTACCAGCATTGATTCAGCAATTTGATTTGGTAATGATTTTTTTCAAAAAATGCCTTCTGCATCTGATTTTTCAGCCAGTTGGGCATCGCCCATTCCTCCTTTGATCGAAACAGTGGGTGTACCTTCAATGTATGCAAAGGGGAAATTGTCCCGTTCGAGGTTTTTATAGAAAGGAACGATCTTGATTGAAGGAGAGAGAGTTACAGCAGTTAACAGAGCATATTTCTGAGCAGTTCTTTGGTAAGGCATTCCGCCATCAAGCTGTTTTTAATGACCGTCTCAAAACGACAGGCGGAAGATATTTGCTTGGTACACACAATATTGAGTTAAATCGCCGATATTTAGAGGAGCATGGAAGAGCTGAATTGATTGGGATCATCAAGCATGAACTGTGTCATTATCATCTGCACCTTGAGGGGAAGGGCTATCAGCATCGTGACCGGGATTTTAAAGAGTTATTAAAACAAGTAGGAGCCCCGCGTTTTTGTACACCGCTAAAGACCGTACAAAATAAACGGCGTGTACAGAAACGGCATGAATATGTCTGCACAGGATGCGGTCAGTATTTTATCAGGAAAAGACGATTTGATACCTCTCGTTATGTGTGCGGCGTCTGCAAAGGAAAATTAAAATGGCGGCGTACAATCGATTCAGAGTGAAAAGCATTCCTTTATGGGATGCTTTTTTTTTGTGGCCAATGGAACTGATCATCGTGATATGTAGGAGATGAAGTAGACATATTGAGACAAATAGAGACGCAAATCTCATTTTGTCTCTTTTTTGATCGGTGTGAATCGTTCAAAACCTAAGTTTTCAAGTGCCATGATGTTGGCACGTTTTTTGCTTGTATATAAGTGCAAGCAAAAAAAGATAGGAGGTTTTACCATATGGAAATGGCACTCACAAAAGAAAAAGCCGTTTGGATGTATCAAAAAATGCAGGAAATCCGCCAATTTGAAGATCAAGTACACACGCTTTTTACAAAAGGGATTTTGCCAGGCTTTGTCCATCTTTATGCTGGCGAAGAAGCTGTTGCTGTAGGAGTCTGTGCTCACCTGAATGAACAAGACAGTATTACAAGTACACACCGCGGCCACGGCCATTGTATCGCTAAGGGCTGTGATCTAAAAGGAATGATGGCAGAAATCTATGGAAAAGCCACAGGTCTTTGTAAAGGAAAAGGTGGATCCATGCACATTGCAGATTTTGATAAAGGAATGCTCGGTGCTAACGGAATTGTTGGAGGCGGCTTTCCACTTGCGTGCGGGGCAGCCCTCACGGCTAAATATAAAAAGACAAATAATGTAAGCGTTTGCTTTTTTGGGGATGGTGCAAACAATCAAGGGACTTTTCACGAAGGAATCAATCTCGCCGCCATCTGGAAACTGCCTGTCATTTTCATCGCAGAAAACAATGGTTACGGGGAAGCGACGCCATTTTCCTATGCTTCAAGCTGCAAATCGATCGTGGATCGAGCCGCCAGTTATGGCATTCCGGGTATTCAAGTAGATGGAAAAGATGTGACAGCCGTTTATCAAGCAGCAGAACAAGCGATAGAACGAGCAAAAAATGGAGAAGGTCCGACATTGATTGAATGCATGACATATCGGAATTATGGTCATTTTGAAGGAGACGCTCAGCGCTACAAAACAAATCAAGAAAAAACAGAACACCAAGAAGAGAAAGATGCCATCGCTCTTTTTAAAAATGAATTATTAAAGAAGCAGCTGCTGACGAATCAGGAGATATCAAGTATTGAAGCGGCTGTAGCAGAAGCGATAGATGAAGCCGTTAGATTCAGTGAAGAAAGTGAATATCCAGATCATACCGAATTACTGACCGATGTGTATGTTTCGTATCAATAAATCAGAAAGGGGAGAGGAAAATGACAAGAGAAATCAGCATGTCTAGTGCTTTGAATGAAGCGATTAAACTGGCAATGAGAAGAGACGAAGATGTCATTTTAATGGGGGAAGATGTTGCGGGAGGCGCTCATGTAGATCACTTACAGGATGATGAAGCATGGGGCGGAGTTCTTGGAGTAACCAAAGGAATCGTACAGGAGTTTGGACGTGAGCGTGTCCTAGACACACCGATTAGTGAAGCTGGCTATGTAGGCGCGGCCATGGCAGCTGCTTCAACAGGGCTAAGACCAATTGCGGAACTTATGTTTAATGATTTTATCGGTACTTGTCTGGACCAAGTGCTGAATCAAGGCGCAAAATTTCGTTACATGTTTGGCGGAAAAGCAGAGGTGCCGATCACGATTAGAACGACACATGGGGCGGGTTTTAGAGCAGCAGCCCAGCATTCGCAAAGTTTGTATGCGTTATTTACAAGCATTCCTGGATTGAAAGTAGTTGTGCCTTCTTCACCTTATGATGCCAAAGGGCTGCTGCTGGCAGCAATCGAGGATCAGGACCCTGTCATCTTTTTTGAAGACAAGACGCTTTACAATATCACAGGAGATGTGCCGGAGAGATATTACACATTGCCGCTTGGTAAAGCAGATGTGAAGAGAGAAGGCTCAGACGTGACCATCTTTGCAGTAGGCAAACAAGTGCATACAGCACTCGAAGCGGCAGAAGAGTTAGCTGCTCAAGGTATTGAAGCGGAAGTGATTGATCCAAGAAGCTTGTCGCCGCTCGATGAAGAGGCCATTCTGACTTCGGTAGAAAAAACAAATCGGCTTGTCATTGTGGATGAAGCAAATCCAAGGTGCGGAATTGCCGCAGATATCTCTTCTTTGATTGCAGATAAAGGATTCGATTTACTTGACGCTCCAATCAAAAAAGTGACGGCTCCTCATACACCAGTACCATTTTCACCACCTCTTGAAGATATATATCTGCCGACACCTGATAAGGTTGTGAACACCGTATTAGAGATGATTGGCAAGAGTCATGACAAGATATCTTGAACTAAAGAAAGGAGAGAGGGAGATGGCTGTCGAAGTTGTGATGCCTAAATTGGGTATGTCGATGAAAGAAGGAACGGTATCTGTCTGGAATAAGGGGGTCGGTGAGACCGTAAATAAAGGGGAAAGCATTGCAAGCATCAACTCCGAAAAAATTGAAATGGAGATCGAATCACCTGCTGAAGGAACCATATTGGATATAAAAGTGTCTGAGGGAGAAGGTGTACCGCCTGGCACGGTCATTTGCTATATCGGTGAAGGAAATGAACAGGTGGAGGAAAAGAAAGAAAGGGACGTCCAGTCAAAACCAAAGAAAGAGAGAAAGAAAATCTCCCCTGTTGCTCGTAAAATTGCGAATAGCGCAAACCTAGACATTGATACGCTGGTGGGGACAGGACCGGGGGGAAGAATTACGAAAGCAGATGTGCTTCATGCGCTTCCTGAACGGGCAGAGAAAAAACAAAATGAGACAGAGCATCAACCTGTTAACACGATGCGGAAAACAATTGCCTCAAGAATGATGGAAAGCCTGCAAACAAGTGCACAATTAACCATTACGATGAAAGCGGACGTGACAAAACTTACAAACTTACAACAACAGCTGAATGAAACAGCCATAGCCCGTCACGATACAAAATTGACCATGACCGATTTTGTAGCCAAAGCAACGATCCTTTCATTACTCCAACACCCTGCGATGAACAGTCAATATCAAAATGAAAGAGTGGAAACTTTTGAGTATGTTCATCTTGGGATAGCTGCTGCTTTAGAAAACGGCTTAGCTGTGCCAGTTATTCGACATGCGGAGAGACTAGAGCTCATTGAGCTAGCGAAGACCATCAAATTGTATGGCAAAAAAGCACGTGAAGGCAAACTTCTTCACGATGAAATCGAAGGCTCTACCTTTACGATCACCAACCTAGGTGCATATGGTGTAGAGCATTTCACTCCGATTTTGAATCCGCCGGAAGCCGGTATCCTTGGCGTTGGAACAATGTATGAAACCCCTGTTTATCGAGAGGATGAATTGTGCAAAGGGACCATCCTGCCACTCAGTCTTACGTTTGATCACCGCGTGCTGGACGGAGCGCCGGCATCCGCATTTTTATCAACGGTCAAAGCATATTTAGAAGAACCAATATCCATTCTTTTATAGGAAGAAGGTGAACGTATCATGACACTGGTCATTATAGGAGGCGGACCAGCAGGTTATGTGGCGGCCATAACAGCTGCCCGTTTTGGCAGGAAGGTTGTGTTAATTGATCAAGGTCAGCTGGGGGGTACCTGCCTCAATGAAGGCTGTATTCCGACCAAAGCGCTTTTGCAAAGCGCCGATATGTTTGAGCATGTGAAATCGGCTGTACATTTTGGAATTGAGCTTCCAGAACATGAGCCTATCATCCAGTGGGATGTCGTTCAAAAACGGAAACAGTCTGTCGTCAAGCAACTAACTGATGGCGTTCGCTACTTGATGAATAAAAACAAAATCAGCGTGTTGAATGGGAAGGCGTCATTTCTATCGGCACATGAGCTATTGATAGAAAGTGAAGGGAAATCTGAAATCATTCAAGCAAAACAAATCATTATTGCATCAGGGGCAGCGCCTGCTGCTTTACCTTTTGCACCTTTTGATGGGGAATGGATCATTCACAGCAAGGATGCCATGTCACTTTCTTCGATACCAGATTCGCTTTGTATCATTGGGGGAGGGGTGATCGGCTGTGAGTTTGCAAGCATATTTAGCAGAATGGGGACAAGAGTTGTCATGGTTGAGCGGGCAGTGCACATTTTACCTGAAGAAGATCGTGATATAGCACAATGTCTTCACGAGCAACTCGAAGAAACGGGTGTAGACATTTTGACGTCCGCTGCAGTCAAACAGCTTGATTCTTCTTCAAGAAAAGTAGTGGTAGAGAAAAATCAAGGAGAGCAGTGTGAAATCCAGTCTGATCTTTGCTTAGTGGCAATTGGCAGAACTCCGCAGCTTGGAGAGTTGAATCTTGATCAGGTCGGCATTGAATTTGACAGAAACGGAATCTACGTCAATGAACATATGCAAACCAATCTCCCGCATATTTATGCGTGCGGTGATGTGACAGGTGGGGTCCAGCTTGCTCATGCTGCTTTTCATGAAGGAGCGGTTGCGGCATCCCATGCATCAGGTGAACATGTAAAAGTTAATGAACAAGTGATTCCAAGATGCATCTACACCTCTCCAGAAATCGCCAGTGTTGGTTTAAATGAAGAGAGTGCTAGAAAACAATATGGGGATATTCGGATAGGGACATGTGCATTTTCTGCAAATGGAAAAGCGTTAATATTAAATCAACCAGCCGGTCAAGTAAAGGTCATTGTAGAACCGCAATATCAAGAAATTTTAGGTGTATCAATCATCGGACCGAATGCAACAGAACTGATTGGACAAGCGGCGATGATGATGCATACAGAGCTGACCGCTGATACATTAGAGCAGTTTATTGCGGCACATCCGACACTTTCAGAGGCGATACACGAAGCCTTGCTGCAAACAATGGGACGAGCGGTGCACTGCTGAAAAAGACTCTATTTCTATCCGATTGACTTCTTGGGTTAGCCAATGTTAATTGAAAGCGCTTTTATAATTATCTATAATGAATAAAAAGCCCCCAGAGGAGAGGATGGAATGAATCCGACGCCTTGTTATTTAAATACGTGGAAACGTTTTGTTCGTGAAGGTTTGCTTGATAAGTCTCGTCTGAATAAGAGAGTGATGGAATCATGGCACAGGTGTAAACAGGCAAATGTGAATCCGTATTTAGATAAAGGACAGTCGTTGTTAGAAAAGGAATTATTCAGTGCCCAAAAAAAGAAATACTCATTATTCCTCAATACCGCTCTTCCTTACTTAAATAAAATCAGTCAGCAATTAAAAGAATCTGACATGCTGGCCTTACTCATCGATGCAGACGGTTATGTGCTAAGTCTGACAGGTAGCCAAAGAACGATGGTGGAAGCAAGAAAAATTAATTTTATGGAGGGTTCGCGCTGGACCGAAACAGATGTAGGGACGAACGCTATTGGAACGGCACTCGTCATCGGGGAAGCTGTGACGATCAACGGAACTGAGCATTTTTCTGTCGCCTCTCACCATTGGAGTTGTTCAGCCGCTCCTATTCGTGATGCAGACGGTACGATCATAGGGGTGATTGATATCTCCTGTATCGCGGATAACAAGCACCCTTTTATGCTTGGAATGGCTTCAACGGTTGCTTATGCCATAGAGAGAGAAATTCAAGTCCAGCAAAAAAGGAGAGAGATGGAGCTGATCACTCATTCTCTCCAGCAGGTGGAAGCAGACGCACCGTATGTGGTCTGTAATGAAAAAAAGCAAATTGTTTCTGCAAGCAGGTCGATTAGAGAACGATTTTCTGACTGGTACGGAATGGATGTCGAGCGGCTTAAGGGTCATCCATTTGTTATCCGGGGAACGCAGATCATTCAATCAGAGCTAGATGGAAAGATGCTGGGCATGTCCCTTTCCCTTGAAGAAGCAGCGAAAAGCAGCATCACCGTTTCTTTTGCTCAATTTCCCGGGGAATCTGGAACAAGTAAGGTGTTTCAACAGACGCTCAGTGAGATGAAGAGAGCGGCACAAACAGATGCCAATGTATATATTTGGGGCGAAACAGGTACAGGGAAGGAACTGGCCGCTAGAGCTATTCACTCAGCCAGTGAAAGGCATAGAGGACCGTTTATTGCTGTTAATTGCGGAGCCATTCCTGAAAGCCTGTTAGAAAGCGAATTATTCGGCTATGCTGAAGGGGCTTTTACAGGGGCAAAACGTCACGGAGCTAAAGGGAAATTTGAACAAGCTCATAAAGGAACACTCTTTTTAGACGAAATTGGCGAAATCCCATATGCGATGCAAGTAGCACTTCTTCGGGTGATAGAAGAAAGGAAAGTCGTTCCGCTCGGCGGGACACACGAAATCCCTTTGGATATTCGAATCATTACAGCAACACACCGTAATATGAACGAACTGCTGAAGGAAGGAAAAATACGAGAAGACTTGTATTACCGTCTTCATGTCTATCCGATCAACATCCCGCCGCTTAGAGAAAGAAAAGAAGACATTCATGATTTAAATCGTTATTACCAAAAGAAGTACCACTGGAATGCGGCGTTTCCTGAATCATTTTTTCGTAAGCTAGAAGCGTATCATTGGCCAGGAAACATACGAGAGCTTTTTAATCTGTTTGAACATCTAAGGGTCCTCTTTCCTAAAGGCGGATGGATTGGTGAATCGCAATATGCTTCAGTATTAGAGACGATTGATCAGAAAAAGCAGAAGCTGCATCCAGAAGAGTGTACCGAGATTCCAAAAGAACTCACGTTTAGGGAGCGCATTCAAAAGCAAACAGTGATAGAAGCACTGCATAATACGAAAGGTCATGTGTCAGAAGCAGCGAAGTTAGCAGGGGTGCCAAGAAGTACTTTTTATAAGTGGATGCGAAAGTTTAAGCTGTCTTAGTCTCCTGAGGAAGGCTGCATCAAGGCCCTTGGTCTACGTTAAGAGGTCGGGGGCTTTCTGCCAAGTTAAACAAATGGCATGGAAAAAGGCTTGACTGTTATATTAGTATATGTTAAATTATAAAAGCCGTCGCAAATGGGGCAGGAATGAAACGCTTAAAAATTCTTGACACATTTTTCTGGCATATATATAATGAAACATGTCTTATTATTCCGCAGTAGCTCAGTGGTAGAGCTATCGGCTGTTAACCGATCGGTCGTAGGTTCGAGTCCTACCTGCGGAGCCATAATGGAGAAGTACTCAAGTGGCTGAAGAGGCGCCCCTGCTAAGGGTGTAGGTCGCGTAAGCGGCGCGAGGGTTCAAATCCCTCCTTCTCCGCCATTATTGTATGGCCCGTTGGTCAAGCGGTTAAGACACCGCCCTTTCACGGCGGTAACACGGGTTCGAATCCCGTACGGGTCATGTTTTGTTTTTTGATTCGTTGGGCTATAGCCAAGCGGTAAGGCAACGGACTTTGACTCCGTCATGCGTTGGTTCGAATCCAGCTAGCCCAGCCATTTTTTATATATGTTTTTCTGCATAGCAGATGAGCCATTAGCTCAGTTGGTAGAGCATCTGACTTTTAATCAGAGGGTCGAAGGTTCGAGTCCTTCATGGCTCACCATTGTCACGCGGGTGTGGCGGAATTGGCAGACGCGCTAGACTTAGGATCTAGTGTCTTTATGACGTGGGGGTTCAAGTCCCTTCACCCGCATTGTTTTTTCAAACAGTGCACTTATGAATATAAGAGCACATCATACACGCGGTCGTGGCGGAATGGCAGACGCGCTAGGTTGAGGGCCTAGTGGGTGAATAACCCGTGGAGGTTCAAGTCCTCTCGGCCGCATCCCAATAATACCAAGGGTTTAACCACCTTTGGTATTATTTTTTTTGTGCGGAAAATACAGCTATGGGAGAAGACTTGCTTACCACATGCACCTTTTACAGCAGAAATATTGAATATTGCTAGTAAAGTAGTAACGGTTTTTTTCATAATATCTTTTAGCATAATCAAACGCTATGTCATAGGATTTAGATCTAGTATATCCTACTGAAAGAGTTATAGTCTCTGATTAATTTGGAAACAAACTTATATGTACCTCCAATAGCTAGTCTTGGTACTGGTGAAAAGACGATCTATATTTTAGCGGCTAAAGTCCTGAATGCATCAGCAAATTGAGTTGATCTCAATCCATCTAAAGCCCCGCCTAATAACGCCGCAAATGGAGCAACGCCTTTTACAAGAAACGAGCGTCCATTTTATCCTGAAATGATGGCTTATTTTTTATCAAGTAAATTTATGATACGTTTTCCTCGTCCACCTCCAGCTTCTAAGGAATGATGAGCTTTGGCAACATCAGATAAAAAATAAATGCTATCAATAACTGGTCTGACCTTGTTGGAATCTACATAAGATGCTAATTCTTTTAGAAGTTCATTTTTGGGATTTGCACTGAATGTGCGAACTCTACGAGAACCGAAAGTAGTTGAAGCTAATATATATATTAAGGACGAAAAACTAGGAAATCCAATAGTAACCATTCTACCGTTCTTTGCAAGCAAGCGCCTATAATGTTTGAGGTCAGTTCCCACTGTGTCCATGACTACATCAAACTTTTTAAGATCAGTAGGAGATGTTTTTTTATAATCAAATACTTCGTCTGCACCTAGCTCTTGAAGAAAAGTAAGATGTTTTTCGTTTGCAAGAGCAGTTACATGAGCACCTAACATTTTGCCAATTTGAATCGCAATGCTTCCGACTCCTCCACTTGCACCACGTACAAGTAACTTTTCGCCTTTTCTAAGTTTAGTTTTATATTTTAAAGCAATAATTGCAGTAGCACCTACGCCTGGCAATGCCGCAGCTTGTAAGAGATCAACCTTTGTAGGAATTTTAGATATTTTCTCAGGTGATATAGCTACATATTCAGCGGCACTACCAATTTGGCTCCTTAATTTCATAGGAAGAACTCCCCACACTCTATCACCTAATTGATAATTTTTTACGTTCGATCCTACCTCAACAACCTCACCAGAAAAGTCTGCCCCTGTTCCTTTAGGGAATTGATTACCCGTTAATAGTTTCATCTTGCCTGATCGAAATAGCGTATCCATAGAGTTTACACTCGACCCATGTACACGAATGAGTACTTCTCCAGTTTCTATAACAGGTTTTGATATAGAATCTTCAAAAAGAACATTCGGTGATCCATATTTAGTATATTGTGCAGCACTCATCTTTTCATTTTTCATTTACTCACTCCATCTCCTAGAAAAAGTATGAACTTGAAGGGTATTAAAATCAATTTAGCTCTCTAATACATGGGTGACATGGTTTACATATTTGATTATAATAAATGGAATTGATTTAACAAGTACTCAATATAAACTGACTAAGTAAGGAAAAACTGACTAAGGAGTGGATAAAATATGACTGAAAGTGAGCTAAATAAAGCGATAGCTCCAGCAAGTTATGCCTTAAATATATTAGCGGGAAAATGGAATTTAAAAATCTTAGCTGTACTATGTAGTTACAATGATATTCGATATAATGAGTTAAAGCGTAAAGTGTATGGAATTACAGGAACAATGCTCAATCAATCATTAAAGGATCTGATTGAAAACGGAATTGTTCAACGAGTTCAGTATAATGAAGTTCCATCAAGAGTAGAATATTCATTGACTGGGGCAGGACTAGAGCTGATCCCTATATTTGAACAACTTCTTTTATGGGGCGAAAACCAATTAGAAAAATCAAAGTCATAATAAAATCCATCTACGTGAGAAGTTCGTTGGGGAATCATAGCATAGCTTCCTAACAAAGATTTTATTCACTTTAAGCTATGATGAAGAAAAACAACAAAAAATCTTGAGATTACTAGGGAAGCGCTAGAAAAGGGGATGCAAATACATGTCAATTTACCATAAAGTCATTGGAGATGGATTTCCGATTGTAATATTACATGGTTGGACACTTGACCATCAAGATGAGAACGAGAAGTTAAAAATAGAAAATCGTTTTCTAAAATAATCATTGACATATTAAAAAATACATAGAATGGGAAAGGAAGTGAAAAAAGAATCGTTAGTGTCGATTTATGAAACCGTAAAAAAGTCAAGTGAGTATAAAGTGCATGCATTTTGTCAGATGTTTGAACTTGCAAAACCCACATTTTATCGATGATAAAAACAAGGTTATCCCAAAGCAGCAGATACTAATCGAGTTGACTTCATCAGTTTGTAGATCATATCAATATATGTACGGTTATTCTAAAATCACAGCTCTCTTGCAGAAAGAAATGAAAATGAATCATAAGACAGTACAACGTATTATGCAAACCTACGGTTTACAATATCGTGTGAAAGTGAAAAAGCGTAAACAGACCGGTCAATCCTATTACATTGCAGATAATCAATTAAAACAAGATTTTTCTGCCTTGGCCTTTGAAGTTATTCTCTCTTTTGAGCTTAATCATAAAGCTGTTCCAGTTGGATCGGTGATGCGGTTTTCTTTAGATGTGTTCGACTTTGTTTTCAAAAATAAATCTTCTGGTAGTGAGAAAAGATTTTATTTTTGAATTTTTGTTCTGAAAAGAGAACTGCGGTATTTGGAGGAATTACCCTCAATCTACTATATAATGACCATTTAAAAGCTCTTTGCAGGTGTTAAAGAAAATTTTTCGTTCTGGAGGAGACGGGAAAGTTTTTAAAGACTATAGAGGAAAAGTTAGCAATGTTCTTATGAATATGACCTTCATATCTAAAATTGATTAATGACACAACCAAAAGATATAGAATTTTTAGTGATTTAATAATCCGTCGAAGAAAAGATTTAATTCTTTCGACTGTATTTTTATTTCAAATAAAGAAAATACAGTTCAAAAACACTCACTGATTAGGTGAGTGTTTTAAATATAAATACATCAAGACTAATAGCATGTTTAATTCAAAAGCTCTATTTTATATTTTTCATTATCTAAAATTTTATAACCGATAAAGTTAGTGTAATCTTCATTCTCAAAAAGGAATTCAATTCCTAAAAATATGGATGAGCTTTTTACAGGTTTATCAACTAATAAAAAATAATAGGAACCATCTATTTGTTTATACATTTGAGAAATATCACTATTTTTAATATAAATAGCTTCTTCCCCAAAAATTTCTAAACCAACTATCTTATTTTCTTTATCAATATCTAAAGCTATTAACTCATTAGCTTCTAACTCTTCTGTTTCCTTAATTTTATATTTATATTTTTTATTAAAGACATATATATATCCAAAGTTAGCTGCTTTATCAAAAGTTATCCTATTCTTCATAATCTTCATTATCTTCATTTTTTCCACCTCTTTTTAACTCCACTTTTATATGTTGTAGTCAAAGTATTGCCCTGTTTAGCTACAGCTACACCCTTATAATGATATACTGTAGAATTATATTTTGGATCATAATACTTTTTACCGTATTTCACCGCATCAAAGACTTGTTTAGGAGTAATTTGACGTTGAATCATTCTTAAACCTACATGCCAACTGACAGTTAAAACCCTAATGCCTGCTTTTCTTAATAAGAATACTGTTGCTGAAATAGCGCCTCTAATAAGTATAGGAGCTATTAAAGCGTCAACTTCACTTTCTAATGCTAGTTCTTCTTTAATTTGTTCTTCTTGGTCAATTAATAGTTGCACATCAATATCTGGATTAATGTTATCAATATAAGAGAGTGTCTCATCATCTAATTTAAAAGCACTTTCTTTTAAATTAGAAAACTTTTCTTGATACTGTTCTTTTTCTTTATCTGACATATTATGATCAATATCTTTTGCATCATTTATAATATTTTGATCATTAATCAAAAGAGAAATATCCTGTTTGAGTAACTTTTCGTCAGTGAAACTAGTGTTGTTTTGCGGTTCGGTAGTTTCTTCATACTCTGATTCTTGTGCGGTTACTGTTGTAATGGTCGGCCCTATAATAGTAAATAACATAATTAAGGCGATAGTACAACTAATTTCTTTTAAATTCTTCAAAAAATTCCCTCCTGTTAAATAAAATCATGTATATTATAATATGATAATAAAGTAATATCAACAATAATATGGAGGTAAAGGTAATAATGAACAAAAGGTGTTTTTGTACTATTTTAGTCACATTTATTTTTTTTGCGAATATGCCTATAGTTTCAGCAGATGATCCTCAGCATAGAATTAAAGCAATCGCTGATAAATACGGATTAACTGGAAAAGGAGTATCAATAGCTATATTAGATACTGGTTATAGTGGAAGTAATATTAATATTATAAAGAAGTACAATGTAGTTTATGAAGGGGATGATATAGAAGATAAGAACGGTCATGGCTCATTAACAGCGAATATCATTGGATCTAAAGAATTTGGTATCGCACCTGAAGCTGAATTCTATATTATTAAAGTTATGGAAAAAAATATTTCTGGTAAATATGATGCTGTTATTAAAGGTATTGAGAAAGCGATCCGGTATGATGTAGATATTATATTAATGAGCTTAGGAGGTACAAAGTATTCTGAAAAAATGGAAAGTATTATTAAAAAAGCACTAGAAAAGGATATTGTCTTAATATCTGCGGTGGGAAATGATGGTCTATCCAAAAAAGATACAATTAGATATCCTGCAAAATTAGATGGGGTAATAGGAGTTGGAGCAGTTAATCAAAGTGGGCGTAGGTGGTTTCAATCTAGTAAGGGAAGAGGTATTGATATTATGGCTCCAGGTGAAAATTTAAAAAGTGTTGATCAAAATAAGAATGAAACGAGAATAAGTGGAACTTCTGTAGCAGCTGCTTATTTAGCGGGTTTTTTATCACTGATGTTGCAAGAGAATAAAAATATAACTAATGAACAAATTCTTAATATGTTATCTAATTATAGTAAAAAAGAAAAAGACGTTATATCATATGGAAATGGTGTTCTTAATGAAAAGGAAACCTTAAAACACTTAAGGAGAGCTAATATATACTCCATTGTATTAAAAACTGTAATTATTCTATTTGTTTTATTGATTATTTACTTTTTGATATATAAGTTTAAAGGGAAGAGACGTTTCTAATATTAAGAGAATTTATTATTTTTAAGTGTAAGATAAAATTTAATCAAGATAAATCAGATTGATGATAATCCTTTTCTTCTTAACTAAATTTGTGAGGGAGAGAAGAACAAAATCATGCTCTTTTAAATCCTAAATTGCAATTATTTCCGATTCATGTTACAATAAGAATAATTATTTTTGTTCGGCGTAAAGGATAGCATGAAGAAAGACTTTTCGTCTTGAGGATACTTTGGGCAAGGATAGTATAATACATTGTGTGGTAACGCACTAGGAGGCAACAAACATGGAACAAGGTACAGTAAAATGGTTTAACGCAGAAAAAGGTTTTGGATTTATCGAACGTGAAGAAGGCGACGATGTATTCGTACATTTCTCAGCTATCCAAGGTGACGGATTCAAATCTTTAGACGAAGGTCAAAAAGTAACATTTGACGTAGAGCAAGGTTCTCGTGGAGCTCAAGCTGCTAACGTTCAAAAAACTGCTTAATCTTCATTTTTAAAAACAGGTTCTCTGTAGAGAGCCTGTTTTTTTGTGTTTCCAATTATTTCTTCAATAAAAAACCCTACTCAGCGTACAAGTAGGGAGATGTTACAAGGTAATCGTAAAAAAATTCATGCTTCAAAGGTTTATCAACAGTATAGCATATTGGATTTACAATATGCGGAATTTGCCTAAATAAATTCTTTTTTCTTTCATAAGTTGAAGGGTGGATAGGTTCTTAGAGAACATGTATTCAAAAATGGTGAGGGATGCCCAAAAGAGCGGCAGAGTTCTTAACAGAAACTTTTTATTTGCTTTTCTGTAATCCCTTTGATGACTTCTAATTCACTTAGCAAAAATTCATGGGCATCATCTAGCATTTTCTTTTCACTTGCATTTAGTGCTTTCTCTTTCTTCATACGCATCAGGTCACGTACAACTTCAGCACCGTCTTGGATGCTACCCGTTTTTATTTTGTTTGTATTAATTGTATGCCGTTCTTTCCATGTCAGTATTTGATCTGATTTGCCATGCTGGAAAATGTGTATCACACTGTTTAATGCCAGTATATCTGTAACAGGTCTAATACGTGAACCCGACATTTTCCGTGTTGGAATCATCACTTTCATATGACTGATTGACATATTAATCACATAATACTGTTGTTTTTCATCAGAAAATTCTTTTTCTTCTATGGCTTCAATTATACCTGCTCCATGCATTGGATACACAATGTTATCACCAATTTGAAACATATCATCCACCTCCATATTAAGTACCTACTATAAGGGTACCACAAATCGATCCGAAATAATCAAATTTTTAATAATAACATGTTTATTTATTTTTTGTCAATAAATTTAGTTCTAAAAAAGAGAGATTATTTTGAAGGAATTTTGGGTGTGATTTTTTTTTATTATCCATGATTTTTGAACATATCCTCTAGAATCCTCGCTATAAGAAAAACAGGATATCCACCATTAAAAAAGACCAGCCATTGAGCTAGTCTTTCAAAATAGAATCCGATCATAATGTCGAAATATCAATGACAAACCGATAACGCACATCACTTTTCAGCACACGTTCATACGCTTCATCAACTTGACTTGCGTTGATCACTTCAATTTGTGGTGCGATATTGTGAGCAGCTGCGAAATCGAGCATTTCTTGTGTTTCTTGTATGCCTCCAACGAGTGAACCGGCAATGCTGCGGCGGCCAGTAATCAATGAAAAGACGTGGAATTGATCTGGCTCAGGTGGTGCACCGACGTTCACCAAGGTTCCATCCACACGAAGTAGGGACAAATAGGCGTCTATATTGATATTGGCAGAAACTGTGTTGAGAATGAGGTCATACTGACCGGCTAGTGACTGAAAGGTATGAGGATCACTTGTAGCAAAATAATCTTTTGCACCAAATGACAGCGCCTCTTCTTTTTTATTCAAAGAGCGGCTCAATACCGTGACTTCAGCGCCAAGTGCACGTGCGAATTGAATGGCCACGTGACCGAGTCCGCCCATCCCGACGATGGCAACTTTTTTACCTGGCCCTGCTTTCCAGTGCTTTAACGGTGAATAAGTTGTGATTCCAGCGCAGAGAAGAGGACTTGCGGCATCAAGGGATAGTTGATCTGGAATGCTGACGACAAAGCGCTCTGTCACGACAATCTTCTGACTATAGCCGCCGTAAGTCGGTTCCCCGTCATAATCGAGGTTATTATAGGTTTGGACGACCCCTTTCGTGCAATATTGCTCGTCTCCATTTTGGCAATATTCACAGGTGCCGCAGGAATCAACAAAGCAGCCAACACCTACACGGTCTCCGATCTGAAATTTCGTCACATCATCACCAACAGCGGCAACGACTCCAGTGATCTCATGACCCGGAACCATTGGGAAAATACCGCCGCCCCATTCATCAAAGGCACTGTGGATATCTGAATGACAGATCCCGCTAAATTGAATATCGATTAAAATATCATGTGGACGAAGCGCTCTTCGTTCAATGGTTGTCCGTTCAAAGCTCGCTTTTGCATGTGAAACACTTAAAACGTTTGAATGGTGCGTCTGACACATTCTTGATCATCCTTTCAAAAGTAAGATTCTTTACTTCTATACTGTACGTCTTAAAGTGAACTCTAAGTCAATAGAGAACCCTCTTCAAGCTTTTCAACATCCTTAAATAAAGAATTGAGCCAAAAGCATCTTGCGTTCTCTATCAAATTGGAGATGATGAGAAGAAGGAATTTCATTTTTCATAAGGTGAGAGAAGAAGAGAAGGGTGAAAACAATGAAAATAGCACAAGCCGCCAAGCAGCTCGATTTATCTACTGCCACGCTCAGATACTACGAGAATATTGGTTTAATTCGACCGATCCGGCGTGATGAAAACGGTGTTCGTGATTATGCAGAAGAAGATATTCAGTGGATTGAATTTATCAAATGTATGAGAAATGCGGGTCTCTCAATTGATGCACTTAGAGAATATACGGCTTTATTTATCGAGGGCGAGGATCGTACCCTGTCCTCGCGGAAAAGTATTTTGGTCAATGAGAGAGAAAGACTTGTAGAAAAACAAAAGGAAATCGAAGAGACGATTAAGCGGTTAGATTACAAGATAGAAAGTTATGAAGATATTATCCACAGCTATGAACAAAAGCTGGTTCATCAACTAAAAACCAGCTTAATTTAAATGAAGAAAAACCTGTGACTTTTCACAGGTTTTGTGATGTGGTTATCTTTTTGTGTAACGCACCCAGTTATAATGTGCGTGGAGCGGTGTAACACCGTTATAGGAGCCGAGCCATTCATCGACACCTGCACCATTCCAGAGGTTCATCATAATCTTTCCTGGAGTTTGAGGGATTTGAGTAGTGGCAGTATGTTTTAATTGTCCATCTACATACCATTTAATCGAGTTAGGCTGCCAGTCAAATGCATACGTGTGATAAGAGTTTGCTGCATCAAAACCAAGGTTGACGATCTTTTCATGATTTCCTACACCATTGGTATAGTAGTTAAACTGAACCTTTGTCGTATCTTTTCCTAGAAATTCGATATCAATTTCATCCCAAGGCGTACCATCAGTCGGTCCCGTATAAGTAAAGAACGAAGACACGATCCCTACATTTTTGGCTGGTTTCATGCTGACTTCATATAGACCGTAGCCATATGTTTGAGTGGAGCGGTTTTCTCCGCAGTCAAACTTATTATAGGAGGGACTTGTGAGCGATAATCGCATTTCACCTAATGACGTCATGGAGACATTATTTGCACGCCACGTACAGTTAAACATGTTTCCATTCGAGTACCCATCGGCTTTTTGCCATAACCCCGTATTATAGTTGTTAAAAGGCTCGTAAAACGACCCGCCTGTTTGTGCCGAGGCACCCGCAGTAAATGTGGACAAACTCAAGACTATTCCAGTGACAAGCAGCATCAACATTCGTTTCACACGGTAAGACATGTAGGCATTCCCCTCTCCTTTTTTGAAAGCGTTTTCTTAATTGATCATACATGATTCTCTCAAAATGGAAAATCGGTCTAATATATGATATTAAAGAGGATTTTTTGCTAGATTCTTCTCTTATTTCATAGGAAGTTACTAAAGAAAATGGTATAAACAGCAAAAGGTCATCAAAAACTCATTCGTTAAAATTGAGTTTTTGATATTTTTCATGCCATTTAATAAAGAATGATTGACAAAGCGGACAGTTGTCCGTAAGATAATATCGGGACAATTGTCCTAATGAGAATCAAAAGAGATGAGATTTAACACATAGAGATAAGTGCAATATGGATGAAGGTAAAGAAGGTGAGGCATCATGGAAAAGGATATTGGAAAGGAAATTGAAGAGGTCGCTTTTTCTTTGTTTCAGGAATTTGGCGTGGAAAATGTCAGCATGCATAAAATTGCCAAAACAGCTGGTGTTGGGCAGGGCACTCTTTACCGCCGCTATGCCAATAAAAGTGATTTGTGCCTTTCTATCCTTGGAGAAAGATTTGAACAGCTGATCCCTGCTTTGCATCTTTACTTGAGCAAAATCAGTGACCAGCCGGTTCGTGAACGTTTGCGTTATGTGCTCGAAGAAATTCATCTCATCGTCGGTCATCATTTAGACTGGATTCGGATGCTTACAATCTCTGGGAATTTAGAACAGACAAGTAAAGTGTATGATTGTCATTACAGTCAATCGCTTAAACAAATCATTCGTGATTTGCTGGAGGAAGCAGAAGAAAAAGGGGAAGCGAACATACAGGATATTGAGCTGACGACATTATGTATGTCCTCTCCGATGACGCCTGAACTGATGTTTTATATTTGTGAATCTGGTTATTCAATCGAAAAAATCGCTCAATTCGCTGCAGAGAAACAGATTTTATCTGTTTTCAATAGACATTGAAGTGGCTCATTTCTGACCAGCCTGACTTCCTATGATTGATCTAAATTGAAAAAGAAAAGGAGCCAACCTACTATGAACAAACAGCAAGCAGCAGCTTCTCATATTCGAACGCTGCCCATTATTATCTCATTTATCACAGCTGGTTTTATTGGCCTGTTCAGTGAAACGGCACTAAATATGGCGCTGAGAAGCTTAACGTTAGACTTTGGTATTGAAGCAACGACAGCTCAGTGGCTGACAACAGGATATTTATTAACACTTGGTATTCTCGTACCAATTTCAGGACTCATTCTTCAATGGTTTACAACAAGACAGCTTTTCATTACGTCGCTCATCTTTTCGATCATTGGAACATTTATTGCGGCGGTTGCGCCAGTCTTTAGTATTTTAATGGTGGCACGTGTCGTGCAGGCAGTCGGTACAGCATTGCTTCTTCCATTGATGTTCAATACGATTTTGGTGATCATCCCGCCTCATAAACGAGGCAGATCAATGGGGATTATAGGTCTTGTGATCATGTTTGCACCAGCTGTTGGTCCAACAGTCTCTGGTCTTATTTTGAAATCGCTGACTTGGCATTGGATTTTCTGGATTTCACTTCCGTTATTAATAGCTGCACTCGTCTTTGGTTTTATCTTTATGCAAAATATTACGGAGCCAACAAGACCAAAAATCGACATTTTATCGATTGTGCTTTCAACCATTGGTTTCGGAGGAATTGTGTATGGCTTTAGCAGTGCCGGTGAAGGCGGCGGCTGGAGCAGTATGCATGTGATCGTTGCAATTGTAGTAGGTGTCATTGGGATTCTTGTATTCTCTCTCAGACAGTTGAATATGAAGGAACCGATGTTGAACTTAAGCCCGTTTAAATATCCGATGTTTGTCATTGGGTTACTGCTGATCTTAGTGTGTATGATGGTGATGCTGTCTGCTATGATGATTTTGCCATTGTATCTGCAAACATCCTTGGCACTAACTACATTTACAGCAGGTTTAATGCTATTGCCTGGTGGAATTATCAACGGTCTGCTATCTCCAATCATGGGTGGGCTATTTGATAAGTTTGGGCCAAAATGGCTTGTGATTCCAGGGCTTGTCATTGTCGCAGCGACGATGTTTGGCTTCACGAATTTAAGTGTGAATACATCGATTGGATACATTGTGACCCTTCATATTACGTTAATGGTCGGAATCGCGATGATCATGATGCCTGCACAAACAAATGGATTAAATCAGCTGCCGCCAGAGCTATATCCGCATGGTACAGCGATTATGAATACATTGCAGCAGGTGTCAGGAGCTATTGGCACTGCGGTCGGTATTTCGATCCTTTCATCAGGGACCCGCAGCTTTATGGAAAATGTGGCTGATCCCGCAAATCCGATGAACCAGCTGCTCGCCTTTACAAATGGCGTCCAGCATGCATTTATCTTTGCTGTGATCATGACCGTCATTGGTTTGATCATCGCTTTCTTCATTAAACGAGTGAAAGTAGAACAGCAAGTTTCATAAAATAGATTAAAAGCACTGAGGACCTAGCGCCGCAGTGCTTTTTTTATTTGCCCAATGCTTGTTTCAAAGAGAGCGAAAATGGGGAGATAGATAAAAAGTGAACCAATGAGAATGTGCTGCTGATTCAGTAGAAGGAAAAGAGGAAAAAGGAACGAATGAGTTAGAAGAAATGAATAAGATAGGAGACTGAGATCATGAACTTAGAAGAACAAATCAAAATCGCTGCGTCATTACGTCAACCAGCTGAAGGTTCATTACCGAGTCAATCGGAACTAAAACCAGTCCATCCTCCTGAAGTAAACAAAATGGAATATGACATTCCAACAAGTGCTGGCGAAACAAAGGTATGGGTATTTAAGCCGGTCAACACATCAAAGCAGCCGCTTCCTGTTTTTGTGAATTTACATGGCGGAGGATTTATCCTAGGCAGTGCTGAAATGGATAACCATTGGTGTCCGGTCATTGCAGACCGAGCGCAATGTATCGTCGTCAATGTGGAGTATCAGCTTGCCCCAGAGCACCCTTTCCCGGCCGCTCTTCATGAATGCTACGATGTGCTGAAGTGGCTGTATGAACACCCTGATGAGCTTCAAATAGATCCCAAAGCAATAGCCATTGGCGGACATAGCGCAGGAGGAAACTTGGCAACGGCTGCTTGTCTCTTAAATATTCAAAAAGGGCACCAACTTCCTATTGTCTATCAAGTGCTTGATTATCCGCCGCTTGATTTAGCCACTGATCCAGCACAAAAGCCAGCGTTTGAAGAAGCGATCCCAGTTGAAATGGCGAGACTCTTTAATGCCTTCTATCTGCAAGGCCAAGATCCGCACAATCCGCTCGTTTCTCCGATCTTTGCTGATCGTTCATCCTTGGCACAAATGCCACCAGCTCTCGTCATCACAGCTGAGAGAGATTCGCTAGCTCAAGAAGCCGAACAATATGCGGACAAGTTAAAAGAAGCAGGGGTAGACGTCACATACAGACAGTTTAAAGGAGTTCCTCACGCCTTCACGCATGCCGGAGATTTAGCAATAGCTGAAGAGGCTTGGCATCTGATGAGTGATCAATTGAAGAAGGCATTTGAATAAGAAAGGAACAGTGATGTTAAAGCACAGAGCCCAGCGGGACTGTGCTTTTATTGTTGCTTAAGAAAGAAGTGGGTTACAAAAGATCAGATATCTGCCTTCATTGTCGATATAATAGAAAGAATAGAAGACGACTTAAAAAAGGAGCGAATCTAATGGAAAAAGAGAAACTACAGGCATTTTGTCTTTCTTTAAAAGGAGTAACCCATGATTATCAGCCAGAATGGCAGGCAGATCGTTATCATATTGGTGGAAAGATGTTTGCTATGATGGGCGGAGATGCGAATCGAAAACCTGTCATCACTTTAAAATGTGACCCTCAACATGCTGAAGAACTAAGAGAGGCGCATGAGGGGATTATTCCGGGCTATTATATGAATAAGACTCATTGGAATTCGATTTACCTTGATGCGGACATTCCATCTTCATTTGTAGAGGAGTTAATCGAACATTCCTACCAATTGGTTTTTCACAAATTAACAAAAAAAACTCAACATGACATCCTCCAACATGATGAATGAAGTGAGACAAGTTAATAAACCCTGTGATTCTCTTCAAAATTGACTAGAGCGAAGTGCTGTCGTTATAATTTAACCAGTTAGAAGACGTTAATAGGGGGATATAATTGAGCTATACAGTCATTACAGGAGCAAGTTCAGGTATTGGGTATGAGGCGGCGCTAGCCTTTGCGGCACGAGGCAAAAACCTTATTTTAGCTGCACGACGGCTCGAGAAACTCCAAGAACTGAAGAAAGAGATTCTTGATCAATATCCCGAGATCAAAGTAAACATACAGTCTGTCGATTTAACCGACATGGAGCAAGTGTATTCATTTTATGAATCGTTGGCTGAATATGAGCTTGACACCTTCATTAATAATGCAGGGTTTGGCCATTTCGGTTCAATAGGAGAACAGGATGTAAGTAAAATTGGGGATATGCTTCATCTGAATATCGAAGCCTTAACGATTTTATCCACTTTATTTGTTCGTGATTATGAGCAAGTAGAAGGGGCTCAGCTGATCAACATTTCTTCAAGAGCGGGCTATACAGTCGTCGGCAATGCCGTCACCTATTCAGCCACGAAGTTTTACGTGAGTGCCTTTACAGAAGGACTGGCACTAGAGTTGAAAGAAAAAGGAGCTAACTTACAGGCAAAAGTATTAGCGCCTTCCGCGACAGAATCAGAATTTGCAAAGCGTTCATTAGATGTAGACCAATTTGAATATAAAGGCAATATCAAGAAATATCATACATCAAAAGAAATGGCAGGTTGTCTGCTCGAGCTTTATGATCATGAAAAAACAGTCGGTATTGTTGACGGCAAGACATTCGACTTTGAATTGAAAGACCCGATTTTTTCACATGCTGGTCCAAGTATGAAATAGAAATGACACATCACTGAGGGCAGATTTCCTCGGTGATTTTTTTATGGCATGATTGACTGTGTGGTAACCACATGGTTTAGAATGTGTACACAAGGAAGGAATCTAGTGACGTATGTAACAAGTGGAGAAGTATGTAAGCTATTAAACATCACAAAGTATACGCTTCGTCATTATATAGAACAGGATCTCGTACGCCCTGCGAAGGTCGCTCAAAATGGATACCAATTATTTGATGAAAAAGAGATTTACACCCTTTATCAAATCCTCTTCTTAAAAAAGGCGGGCTTCTCTTTAAAAGATATAAGCGAGACCTTTTCGAATGAACAAAGTATCACTCTGTCCTACCAAGAAATGCTGGATCAGGTCGAGAAGCAAATACAGGAACTAAGCGAAGTGAAACAGCGTCTGGAGCATATGCTGTCGATTCAAAACAGCCTTCACCTTAATAAAACAACCATCCAAGATCGGCCAATTCGGTATTTAAAACAGATCCCGCATCATCTTCTAAAGGGTGAAACAGAGCTGGACTTTAAACAAATCGTTCATCAAAAGGAGCTGGATCTGTCTCTTTTTGAGGAGAGATATTATGTGATCAATCTGCAAGATGACACAACAATTTCTTATTATGTATCAAATGAACGTGATTATGATGTGAGACTGGATGCAGGTTCTTACGCGGTCAAAAGCTTTTTAGCTGGAGATGAAGAGAAGGTCATTGAAGAAATTGAGGCTTTTCTACATGAAGTATCTTTTACACAAGAGAGTGCACAACCTTCGTCTATCATCTTATATGAGAATGTACCAGTCTCTGTCGCGTACCAAAATTCAATGGTGTACACAGTTGAACAAGGAGCGGGGAATAGAAGATGAAAAAAAGGATTTGGCTGATCATCGCAGCAGCAGTACTCATTTTCATCGCAGCATTTATATTTTATGAAAACAGCTTTGCTATGAATGAAAAGGAAGTCGTCATGAAGACTGAGAATGGGGCATTATCAGGTATCGTGACCACGCCTAAGAAAGCGCCAATCAAAGGAGTTGTGCTTTTTGTACACGGGGATGGTCCACAAAATGCCACATATGACGGAGGATACAGACCCTTAATGGAACGCTTTGCAAAGCAAGGCTATGTGTCTATATCATGGGATAAGCCCGGGGTGGGTCAATCAGAAGGAAACTGGCTGCAGACAATGTGATCAAATGGGCGAAAAAAGAGCCTGATCTTCAATCAAAACAAATCATCTTATGGGGAGCAAGCCAAGCAGGCTGGGTGATCCCAAAAGTAATGGCAGATCGAACAGATATCACAGCCTCCATTCTTGTCGGGCCTGCTGTCAATTGGATGAGACAGGGAAGGTATTATACACTTCAAACATTAAAAGAAGCGGATGCATCTAAAGAACAAATTCAAAAAACACTCAAAAAAGAAGATGAGCAAAACAAATTATTAGTAGAAGGCGCAGCATTTCGCACCTATCAAAAGAAAACGGACGTTCAAGAGATGACAAAAGATCGATTTGAATTCATTCAAAAGAACATGAAAGCCGATGCCACTTCAGATATCAAGCGCATCCAATCACCGACCTATTTGGTTTTGGCGCAGAATGATCGAAATGTAGATTCTGCTGAAACAAAAAGGATCTACGAAAAAGAAGTAGCACCTAAATGGTTGCATGTTCAAACAATTAGAGGCGTAGAGCATTCAATGCTGAATCCGCTCATTCATCATTCAAACACCCTGATCACATTAGCAGCGATCGCCGCAAAGAAAGACTTCCTGCTTAGCCAAGCGTACTTGGATCACTGTGAACACATACTAGAGGAGCTAAAAACACCTTCACATTAGGTGTTTTTTTCATGCGTTCTTTGATAAAACAAAGAATCAAAGATCCATTAGATGAGACTGCTCACAATGACGATAGGCACACATGTCGAGCTCTCAATACCAAAAGCATGACAACCATTGCAATCAGTAAATAAGCAGCTAAATAAAGAGGATGGAAAGCCTTTGGCTGCAAAGAAAACAACAACTGCAAAGGAACCGCAAAAACGAAATAATAAACAAAAAAGATGGGAATGTAAAATACCAGGAACGCAGGCTCTCCCTGAATCGGTGGATAGAAGCATACGAACAGACTGAGTAAAATCGAACTAAGGAATAGTGTTATTAGGATTTTGTGAAATGATTGAAGCATTTGCAATACGTATACTTCTTTTTTGTAAAATTTACTATATTTTATCATAAATTGATGATCTAGTATTGTTTACTTTTATTGATTGAACAACCTCAATATCTCCTCTTTTAAAAGTAAAGTTAGGTATTTAGATGTAAATAAATGATTGTGATAATGACCATTTTTCCTTTATTTGGTTCTGTATCTTTCGCCTCATGCCGATGAATGAAGGAATGGTATAAAGTAAACCCTATAGAAAGAGATCTAGCTTTGAATCCATCACATTTAAGAAGAGAGATGATCGAATGAACGTAACAAAATGGTTAGGTGCTGTCCTTCTTTCTGCTTTATTACTGTCGACAGCAGCTTGTGCCAATACAAGTACCCAAGAGAAAAATCAAAGCGAAAAAGAAAGCGCAACTAATGAATCAAAGGACAAAACGACAGCCGTAGAAACAGGGAATAAGTCCTTATCTAATATTAAGGTATTAGCGACAGGCGGGACGATTGCTGGCAGTTCGGACAGTGATACAGATACGACAGGATATAAATCCGGTTCACTTGGCATCGATAAAGTCATTGCTTCAGTTCCTCAGCTAAAGGATATTGCAAACGTTACCGGTGAGCAGGTAGCGAATGTTGGCAGTGAAAATGTTGATAATGCCCTTCTTTTAAAATTAGCCAAACGAGTGAATCAACTCTTAAATGATGATCAGGTGGATGGCATAGTCATCACGCATGGAACAGACACACTTGAAGAAACAGCTTACTTTCTACATCTGGTTGTCAAAAGTGATAAGCCAGTTGTGGTCGTTGGCTCAATGAGACCAGCGTCTGCTATCAGTGCGGATGGTCCGCTGAACTTGTATCATGCTGTCAAAATTGCCTCTATAAAAGAAGCAAAAGGCAAAGGTGTCATGGTCACGTTAAATGACCGAATTGCCTCAGCTCGATTTATTACAAAGACAAACACGACCACAACCGATTCCTTCAAGTCACTTGAGCAAGGCTACATTGGAGAAATTGCTGGTGAAGTTGTTTCCTTCTATAACGAAACGACAAGAAAACATACAACTGATAGTGAATTTGATGTATCGAAAATAAAAGAATTGCCACAAGTCGATATTTTATATGGCTATCAAAATGATCAAAAATATGTGTATGATGCAGCTGTAAAAGCAGGAGCGAAAGGCATTGTCGTTGCCGCAGCAGGAAATGGAACGATGTCAACAGAAGCCATCAAAGGGGCAACAGATGCAGTGAAGAAAGATGTGGTCCTCGTGAGGTCAAGCCGTGCGGGAAATGGAATTGTGACCCACGAAAAAATGGATGATGAACATCACTTTGTGTCATCGGATTCATTAAATCCACAAAAAGCGCGCATTCTGCTTATGCTCGCTCTAACGAAGACAAAAGATCCAGATAAAGTACAGACATATTATGAAAAATATTAATGAAGAAAGGGACCCGAAGCTTCGGGTCTTTTTTTATGCATGTTCCTGATGATACTTTTCAGCACGTGTTTTTAAAGAGAGTAAAATATCTCGCCATATATCGTCTACATCTGTAAGAAAATGTCCCGCTTGATCTATATAATAGGTTTTGACGTTTGGAATACTAGGAGCCATTTTTTCTATTTCTGCAAATGGAGCCATCGTATCCTCTTTTCCATGCCATACATCAACAGGGATTTGTATATCTTTCATATCGAATGCCCATGGCTGCGAGAGCAAATATGGTTCATGAATACATTCATCCACCGATTGACGAGTGGCTTCGTGTAAATGCGTCATCATCATCTCGAGCTGCTCATCGGTTTGAAGGAATTGACGGTCCCATGGATGTAAATGTTTGTTCCCATTTTTGGCCAGCTTCTTAAATTTCTCTGGTTTTTTCTCAATCATTTTTTTCTGGGAACGATAGCTTGCTTTCAATAGCCAAGGGAACTTCTTACTGAGGAAAAAAGCCAGTTTGTTCTCTTTGAGCATACTCTTAGGCGGTTTTCCGTCCTGAAATGGCGTTGTACTTGAGATCAGAGCGGCTGAAAGGACTCGATTCGGCAATTGATAAGCACAGCCAGCAGCGAATGCGCCGCCTCCAGATACACCCATCACTGAAAAATGCTGAATGCCTAAATGATCTGCTACTTCCAGCATGTCTTTTGCCCAGTCTAAAATCGTGCGGTCAGGTTGAGGGGTAGATAAACCAAATCCAGGTCTGTCTAAACAGATGAGGCGAACACCGAGCTCTTTAGAGATTGGGTCATCATCTAAAAACATGACTCTTGATCCAGGTGTTCCGTGAAAAAAGAATACTGGAAACCCTTCAAGATCACCGTATTCACACAAACCAATATGACGTCCATCTTGTAAATGAATCCTACCCATATTTTCATCCCCTTAATAGTTTATCTAACTTAAATGTTGGAGAAAAACACCGGATTAAGGCGCTTCTTTCGCAATCTGATAGATTTTTTCGTATAGAGATAATAATGTTTTTAAATCTTCTTTTGGAAGCTTTGCATAGTATTTTTGAATAAGGTGCAATTGAATTTCTTCCGTATTCTTGTGATAGTCATGACCCTTTTGAGCAAAATCAACAATGATTTCTCTTCGGTTATGTGGATTAATTTCTCGTTTGACATAGCCAAGCTGCTCAAGCTTTGAGACAAGCTGGCTAGCGGCACTTGCCGAAATTGAAAAGTAATCAGCTAGTTCGTTGATTGTTCTCGTTTTTGTCCGTAATAATTCAAGTGTCAGCTCTTGTTTGGCTGATAAATCTGCATACTCATGTTTTAAAAATCGTTGATACTCTTCTACATAGATAGAGCCTAGTGCATTCGAGTATTCAATGATTTTTTTACCGTAATGAATGATTTCCTCATCCAATGACATCACCTCTATTCTATTATAGGCAATCCTTATTGTTAAGTGAAGTTAAATATTAAGAATTATTAAATGATGAGAGGGCATAAATGACCGTATTGTTTGTTTTCACATGATTCACTCCTTATGAATTCGATGACTTTTTCATTGTATTTTGAAAAAGATCCATTTATAATAAAAAAATAAACCAACTGGTCGGTTTTGATTTGTCCTTGCAAAGAAAAGCAAGGTAGAAGGGATTGTAAAAAAGATGACAAGTACACAAAGCGGGGCTGGAAAGAGCGAGAAGACGAAGCAAAAAATCGTCACCGCTTCTCGTGATTTATTTGCGAAAAAAGGATATTCAGAAACATCCGTGCGGGATATTCTAGAGGCTGCTGAGGTTAGTAAAGGCAATCTCTATCACCATTTTAAAGGAAAAGAGTTCTTGTTCCTTCATATCATGGAAGAGGATCACCGTTTGATGATGGAGACGTGGCATCAGGAGAAACAAACGATGCACCGGGCCATTGATAAGCTCGCCGGATTTGCAGAGCTGCTCAGTCAAATGGGGATTAATTACCCATTAATGAGAGCGAGTGAGGAATTCTGTGCAAGTGCCTTTACATCAGACGAGGTCATGGAACGGCTGAACAAGATTGATGCCGACTTTGATGATGTGATGAGAGACATCTTACTTGAAGGAAACGAAGATGGCAGCTGGTCAATTCAGCATGTGGAGTCAAAAGTGAAAATATTACTTTCCGTTTTTTACGGATTAGACGTGTTATATAAAAGTGACACCATCCAACAGAAGAAAGAGTTACAAAAAGAGGCGATCTCATTGTTTATTCACGGAATCAACCATCATGAGTAACAAGTGAGTCAGTAAAGGAGAAACAAACATCATGCAAAAACCGATTCGTGAGCAAAAAGCTGTACTCGTTATTTTATTAAGTAATATATTTATTGCGTTTTTAGGCATCGGTCTCATCATTCCTGTCATGCCGCTATTCATGAACGTGATGCATCTAACAGGAAGTACGATGGGATACCTTGTGGCGGCGTTTGCTGTGGCTCAGCTCATTGCTTCACCTATTGCAGGGAGATGGGTAGACCGCTACGGAAGAAAGATTATGATTGTGTCAGGGCTGTTTCTATTTGCGTTATCAGAACTCGTCTTCGGTCTTGGGACACACGTGTATGTGCTGTATTTTGCAAGGCTGCTAGGCGGCATTAGTGCGGCATTTATCATGCCGGCTGTCACTGCTTATGTCGCAGATATCACGACCGTTCAAGAAAGATCAAAGGCAATGGGCTATGTGTCAGCGGCCATTAGTACCGGTTTTATTATTGGCCCGGGCATTGGCGGATTTATCGCAGAATATGGCGTACGCCTGCCATTCTTCTTTGCAGCAGGGATTGCGTTTATTGCCGTCATTTCGTCTATGTTTATGCTGAAGGAGCCATTAACAAAAGAAGAGCGAGCGAAACAAATGGGTCAAGTGAAGGAATCTACTTTCTTTAAAGATTTGAAAAAATCGATTCATCCAAGCTACCTCATCGCCTTTATCATTGTGTTTGTCCTCGCTTTTGGACTATCTGCGTATGAAACAGTCTTTAGCTTGTTTACAAATCATAAGTTTGGATTTGGACCAAAAGATATTGCCGTCATCATTACCGTCAGCTCGATTGTGGCGGTCATCATCCAAGTACTTGTGTTTGGTAAACTGGTTAATGCCCTAGGGGAGAAAAGAGTCATTCAGCTATGCCTGATTGTCGGAGCGGTCCTTGCTTTCGTTTCGACAGTCGTTTCAGGCTTTTTGGTTGTACTGATTGTCACATGTGTCATTTTCCTTGCGTTTGATTTATTGCGACCAGCATTAACGACCTTCTTATCCAAAATCGCTGGAAACCAGCAAGGATTTGTCGCAGGGATGAACTCCACCTACACAAGCCTAGGTACGATTTTCGGCCCAGCACTTGGCGGCATTTTATTCGATCAAAATATACATTTCCCATTTCTATTCGCAGGTGTTGTCTTATTTCTTGGGTTAGGCTTAACCCTTATTTGGAAGGGGAAGGCAGAAGAGCCTGCGGCAGAATAACAGACAAGAGACCTTTATTGAGGTCTCTTTTTTTATGACTGTGGCTTCAGACGATTCAATGCTTCTGCCATTTTTTGATTTTGATGCTTTTTGTAAAACAGAAAGGCGATGATATGACCAGTCAGTGTCAGAAAGGCAATGCCGATGAAATAACATAATCAATTGCAGTAAAGCAGTCGAATATAACGCGGCCGCCCCTAATTGAAAGGCTAAATTGATGGCGGTGGAGATGAGAATGTTGACAGGTGCAGGGATGGTCAAGTAGTTCCACAGTAAAGGGTAAAAAGAGTCACTGCATGCGCGCAGCTTTTTATTTATAATGGAAGGAAAGAACATGTTCGTGAAAGGAGGGAGCACTGTGCATCTCTTGGAGAAGCAAAGGTCACCATCGATGAAAGAAGGAATTCGCCAGATCGACCCGGCATATCCAGTGTTTGTAGATGCGGTCATGGATGGTTTCATACAAGGACATCTGTATGTAGATGATGCAGTGCACCCTCTTGTTTTTTTTCTTGAAGCTGCATGCGGCATTTATTATGTTGCAGGCAAGAGAGAAGCGGAGCTGTCACGCTGCTTGGCCTTCATTGTGGATGTTTACGAAAGACAGAGAAGACAAAACGGCCGGTTTACCGTATTTTCAGCGAATCAATCAACAGATGTGATGATGAAAAAATGTCTTGGTTCACATCTGAATGAGATGGAAAGACATGCGTACGTTTTTCCGCAGGCACATTCTTATGTCGATGTGCCTCATCCGGGCTATAGAGTAGAGCGGACAAATGAACAGGTGATCAATGCAAGCAGGGCTTTTCCTCCTAGCTATTACGAAGCCTATTGGGGGAGAGCGGCGCGCTTTCTATCAAAAGGAATCGGAGTTGCCATCTTAGATGGAGAGAACGTGGTGAGTGAATGTGTCTCCATTTTTTCAAGTGAAGATCGTGTGGAGATAGATATTTGGACAGAAGAAGCCTGCCGGGGGAAAGGTTTGGCGCAGCTGGCAGGTCAGCATATGATCAGGAGCTGTCTTGAAAATAAGAGGACACCGCATTGGGATTGCGATGTCCATCACCTAACTTCGATCAAACTGGCAGAGAAGCTAGGCTTTCAGCGGACAAAAACCTATCGAGTGTTTTATGGCTCATGATGAGAAGGTTTTGAGATACCAAGCATCCATCGCAGAATGCTCAGAGCCATCAATCGGTTCAGAGAGAAGAGAAAAGCCATATCGCTGATAAAGGCCGGTGGCTGCAGTTAATTCCTGGCGGGTTTCTAAATAACATGCTTCGTAGTATGTAGAGGCATATTGCAGCGCCGTATCCATCAGTTTTTTGCCCGCACCTTTTCCTTGTGCCTTTGGACTTAAATAAAGCTTTTGTAATTCACAGATGTCGTTTGTAAATGGAGCAATGCCTACGCCGCCTACAATGTCACCATTCTCTTCAGCAATCCAATAGGCTGCATGAGTCAATGATTGATAGTATTCGAAAAGCTGGTCAAGGTGGGGATCAGTGTAGGCAGTTCCTTCAATCGCCAAATTCGCCGATTCTAGTGACTGGCGGATAATCGCTGCGATATACGGATTGTCTTTTTGCTCAATGGGTCTAATGTTCATTGGAAGTACCTCCATTGTTATAAGATAAAAAAGAGAATGGGAGTTGAAACAACATGTTTTGGCTGCAAACCGCTATTTTTACAATCGTTGTATTGTGTCTCTCATGGTGGGCAGGGAAAAGACGCAGACACCGTCATGCGGGGCTAATCCTCCCTATATGCTTCATTCTATTTGGATTGGTTTTATTGATATCCAGTTTCTTCATTGGCAGATGGGAAGGCATGGCGCTTAGTATATCAAGCATCTCTATCGTTCTCTCTTCCATGATTTGTTTGATCATCGTCACAGCGATTCAATTTTTTAAAAAAGATGACCCTTCTTAAGCGGGGCATCTCCACTGTTCATCTGATTGTATTCTTCACGAAGGATGCCCATGATGATCACATCTGAGTAGGTTCCATTGAAATAGAGTGCTTGGCGTCTTTTCCCTTCATATTGAAATCCGGCTTTCTCATAGCTTCTGAAGGCTCTTGGATTATGGGAAAAGACTTCGAGCTCAAGACGATTGAGTTCTAATGTATCAAAGGCGAATGCTTGAACCATCCGGACAGCTTCTGTACCATAGCCCTTTTGGAAATGTTCTGGTCCATGAAGCGCAATGCGGAAGCTTGCCGTATGATTAATTGGATCAATGTCCACAATCGCCGCATCCCCAATCATTTCTTTCGTGTCTAGCAGACAAATGGCGAAATCTCGTCTGCTGTCATCTTGTGAAAATCGGGTATAGGCTGAACGAATCTCTTCTAGTGTGAACGTTTTGCGTGTGCCAGTCATATAAAGAGTTTCTGCATGCTGGCATCCTCTTTGAATACCAGGATAATCCTGCTCTTCAATCGGTCTCAAAAATAAGCGGGTCATGACGGATCACCCTCCTCTATATATCGAGAAATTTCAATTAAATTCAGATCAGGATCACGGATATAAACAGATTCAATCGGACCTAATGTACCTGTGCGCCTGACTGGCCCTTCTTCAATAGGAACCACTTGCTTGCGAAGGTGCAGCAGCAGACTATCCATATCTAAATCGGTGATAAAGCACAAATCACTAGAGCCAGGAAGTGGGTGAGCCGCTGCCCGTTCAAATTCATGACCAGCTTCATGAAGGTTGATCTTCTGTAAACCAAAACGAAGCGCTTTACGGCCTTCTCCAAAGGTTTCTTCCTTCATTCCTAATACGTTTGTATAAAAGCGAATGGTGTCCTCCATATGTTGTACAGTCAACACGATATGATCAAGTCGTCGTATCATCAGTCTCTCCTCCAAGTATGATCATTGATTGAACTGATTTTATTATATCATTACCTGAAGAGGATACCTTATTGAATCACGGTTTTGAAGACATGAAAATGGAAGATGGCAAACCCATGTATCCTTTGTCTTTCCTTTCTGATACAATGGGGATGGAATATATGTTCTTATTTAGGGTAAGGAGTGATGGGATTGAGTCAGAAAAGGAAGCTGCTTTTTTATGGGGCGATGAGTATCGATGGCTATTTAGCGAGAGAGGATCACCGGCTCGATTGGCTAATAGGAACAGAGGGCGAGGAAGAAACGAGCTATGATGACTTTTATGCGTCAGTTGATACGCTGATCATGGGGCGAAATACATATGAGCAGGTTCTTCAGCTGTCACCAGATGAGTTTCCTTATGAAGGAAAGACTTGTTATATCATGTCACGTACTTTACAAGACAGTCTGAAAGGAACTCATATCATTCGAGAAGATATCTTATCATTTGTGAAAAAATTAAAAGATGTACCAGGTCAGCATATCTGGATTGTCGGCGGCGGGGAACTGCTTCAGTCTTTCATAAAAGCAGGATTGGTTGATGAGCTTTACCTTCAAATCGCACCTGTCATGATTGGGAGAGGCATTCCTCTGTTTTCCCCAGCGGATATGGAATCCAGGTTTTCATTAAAAGAAGTACAACAATACAAGCAGATAGCTGAAATGCATTTTGTCTTAAAAGAAGAGGATCACTGACCTGAGGTGGTCTTTTTTTTATGAAACAAACTCGTTGACAATAAAATATCCTAGTGTTAGGATAAATTTATCCTAGTTTTAGGATTTCTTGAAAAAAGGAGTAGTTGCCATGGTGCAGCATGAACATGAATTAGACTTAAGGCTATTCCGCGTGTGGATGAAAGCCTATCAAGCTCTTTTTACAAATATCCAAAAAGACATTGAACGTTATGATATCGGATTTGAGAACTTTCAGATCCTTGAATTGCTCTATAGTAAGGGGCCGCATCCTGTCCAAAAGATCAGCGACATCCTGTCAATCCCAAGTGGAAGCATGACATATGTCGTGAACAAACTAGAAAAACAAGAGCTGGTGAAAAGGCAATGTGCACCCTCTGATAAACGTGTATTTCATGTATTGCTGACGGAAAAAGGAAAGCAATTGTTTGATGACATTTTTCCTAAACACACAGATGTCATTTCGCAAAACCTATCCTTTATTGAAAAAGAAGAAAAAGAACAGCTCATTGAATTACTAAAAAAAGTCGGTTTAGGTGCAAAACAACTTCACGAAAAGGGGAAACAAGATGACACTCAGCTTTGATACATTGGTACGTGAAAGACGATCCGCATCAAATTTTTTGCCAAATATCTCGATTTCGAGAGAAGAGCTTAACAGCATATTTGAAGAAGTCAAAATGGCACCATCTGCTTTTAACTTACAGCACACACAATATGTCGTCGTCCAAACAGAAGGTCTCAAAGAACAAGTAAGAGAAGCTGCATTTGGACAATATAAAGTTCATTCCGCCTCAGCATCAATTATTGTACTTGGAGACCCAAATGCTTATCAGCAAGCGGGGAACATCTATGAAGGTCTGAAAATGCTTGGCATTTTAAACACGCAGCAATACGAAGAAATGGTCAGAGAGACGATGACCTTTTATGAACAGAGAGGAGCGGATTTTCAGAAAGAAGAGGCGATCCGCAATGCTTCATTATCTGCGATGCTGTTTATGCTCTCCGCCAAAAACAAGGGATGGGACACGTGCCCAATGATCGGTTTTGACCCTGATGTCATGAAAAAGGTGTTAAATATCGAGTCGGATTTGGTTCCTGTGTTAATGATCACACTCGGAAAAGAAAAAGTAGAGAGCAGACAAGCGAGAGGCTACAGAAAGCCAGTCTCTGAATTCGTAACATACTTATAAGATAGGGGGTTCCACTCATGGAACTAGGAATAAGTACATTTGTAGAAACAACACCTGATTTTCAAACAGGAAAAACAGTCAGTCACGCACAGCGTATTCGAGAAGTAGTCGAAGAAATTATTTTAGCAGATCAAGTCGGCCTTGATGTATTTGGAGTGGGTGAGCATCATCGACAAGATTTCGCTGCATCGAATCCAGCTGTCGTCTTAGCGGCTGCGGCAACACAAACAAAGAATATCCGCCTGACAAGTGCAGTGACAGTCCTTTCATCAGCAGATCCTGTTCGTGTCTTTCAGGATTTTGCAACATTAGATGGACTATCCAACGGGCGTGCAGAGATCATGGCAGGCCGTGGTTCATTTATTGAATCATTCCCGCTGTTTGGCTATGACTTAAATGATTATGAAGAATTATTTGAAGAAAAGCTTGATTTGCTGCTCAAATTACAGCAGTCCGAGCGTGTCACATGGAGCGGAAAGCATCGCCCATCTATTCAAGATGTTGGGGTATATCCAAGACCTGTTCAAGATCCGCTTCCAATTTGGATCGGCAGTGGGGGAAACCGTGAATCTGTTGTACGCGCTGGATTATTGGGGCTGCCGCTAGTACTTGCCATCATTGGCGGGAGTCCTAGACAGTTCGCACCGCTTGTACAGCTGTATAAGCAAGCGGCAGTGCACGCTGGACATGACCCAGAGAAATTAACCGTAGCGTCACATTCGCATGGATTTGTTGCGGAAGAAACAGATCTTGCAGCAGACCAATTCTTCCCTTCCACACAGCATGTGATGAACACGTTAGCAAGAGAGCGAGGCTGGGGTCCATATACTCGTTCTACATTTGATGCAGCGAGAACGTTAGAAGGCGCGCTGTATGTAGGAGATCCAGATGCAGTGGCAGAGAAAGTGATTCACCTTAGAAAAAATGTAGGAATCACGCGCTTTATGCTTCATGTACCGGTTGGTTCAATGCCGCATGATCAAGTATTAAAAGCCATTGAGTTATTTGGAAAAGAAGTCGCTCCTAAAGTAAGAGAAGAGGTTGCTCGCTGGGAAGCAGAGCAAGCATAACGAAAAAGGTCGATCAAGTGCATAGGCTTGATCGACCTTTCTTATGCTTAAGGATCAATGACACAAGGTTTCACTGTAGGGCATGAAGCAGCAGAAGCAAGTGGTGTGGTCGTCAAGGTGAAGAGGAAAACAAGTTGAAAACAGATGAGCCATTTTTTCATGAAATCACCTCCGTTCACAATTGTTTGACGGAATGAGATGAGGATAAAAGCACAGAAGTATAGAACACTCTCTATCCAACATAAGACAATCATATCATAATTTTCAAAAAAATGAAAAAATATCTTATAGAAGTACTAATATATGGTATGGTTAATATGTTCAACAAAAAAAGGGAGGGATTTTTTATGAAAAAGGTCATGTCTTCAGTTTTGGTTGGAGCAATTGTCTTAACAGGTGCCGGGGTCACAGCTGCTCCAGTGGAAGCAAAGGAGCAAACAAAAAGTGAAATAACCGTTCAGGCGAGTCGAACTGTCTCAGAAACAAGAACGTATACGACCTCGAACATCCCAGAAAGTATTGTCTATGCAAAGGATGGCTGGGTCGGTATTTTAAAACAAACCTCTATTGAAGAATTAGGATTAGGAAAATACAGAGTCACATTTACTGGAACGGTTGTACGTGATCCGGGATTTAATTAAATAAAACGCAAAGCTGACAGGTGGACAAGCCTGTCAGCTTTTTTCATGAGGATAATAAAGAATCATTTGCAGCCGGACCATTTGTTCTCCGGTTTGTTTATATGCATGCGAACGGTCCGCTTTAAAACGAATGGAGTCGCCGGCCTTTAAGCTGTATTGCTCATCACCAATGGATATATCAAGCGCTCCCTCAAAAACAGTGATCAATTCCTCTGTTCCGCCAATATGTTCATTCGCATGCAGCGACCCGCCAGGATCAATTTCTACTCGGTACACTTCAAATTTTCCCCGGTCATCAAAGGGAAAAGTCGTATACACACGATATCTCCCGTCATCTTCCGTTAAAATCTGTGCATCTTCCTTGCGTACCACCTTGATTTCAGGCTGTGGTGCGTAAATAAGCTCACTAAAAGACACCTTTAATCCGTTGGCGATTTTCCACAAAGTCGTGATGGTAGGGGTTGATTCTCCTCTTTCAATTTGTCCAATCATGGTTTTACTGACACCAGTTAATTCTGCCATCTTTTCTAGGCTTAATTTTTTTTGATCTCTAAGAAGCCTCACATTTTTAGAAATAATCGATTGTACATCTTCCATGAAAAAACTCCTTTCTCTATTTACTTTATAAAGACCAAACGTTACAATAAAACGTAACATACGCAATAAAGTAATTAAAGTCTTAATAACGCACGAGGGAGGCGGCAACTTGATTCTTTCTATGTTGATCTATGCTTTTGTGAGCAGCTTTACCCCGGGGCCAAACAACATCATGGCCATGGTCTTTACGAATAAGTATGGGGTCAAGCAAACATTTCGATTTTGTTTAGGTGTGGGTATCGGATTTCTCGTCATTTTGTGTTTGAGTTGCTTCTTTAATATCATTCTTTATCAAGTGATGCCGAAAATAGGCTGGGTCATGGCGTTCATCGGAGCCGCATACATGATTTATTTAGCTGTCAAAATCATGAAAAGTAAAGGCGGGGATGACGAAACCCTTGACCGCTACAATCATTTTGTTCCTGGTATGATGCTGCAATTTATCAACCCAAAAGCGATCTTGTATGGGTTGACCGTGATTTCAACCTTTGTTTTGCCATATGGACAATCTAATATGCATTATGTGATATGGACATTGATTCTCGCACTTATTGGCTTTCTCGGTACATTCAGCTGGAGCCTATTTGGCTCTTTATATAAGCGCTTTTTGACTGCTTACGAAAAACCGTTCCAGTTTGTCATGGGGCTGCTTCTGATATACAGTGCGATTTCAATGGTATGGGGCTATGTGATGTAAGTAGTCAGAAGCTTGGCCTCTGCCTGCCCATCACAACAGTATTGTAATAAAGTCCATCTGCCAGCCGTTTATCATTTTTTAATACCCCTTCAATCAGAAAGCCATGGCGCTCATATAACCGAATGGCTTTTTGGTTGGTTTCCAGCACGTGAAGTGACATCTTCGACATCTTCTGGATGCCTTGCTGATCAGCCCAGTCAATAGAAGCGGCTAAAAGCTCTTTGCCAATGTGATAGCCCCAGGCATCCTTTTGTATGGCGATGCCAAATGTCACTTTGTGAGCAGAGCGCTTGAGTGAATGTCCCTCACATCTAGAGAAACCGACAATCTCTCCTTCAATATCAGCGACCAAAAATATATGCCTGCTTTGTTTGGCATCCTCTTGAATCAAAACCTCAAAATCTTTTTCATGAAGAAAGGCTTCGCCTGGTTCACGGTCTAAATATTCTGTTTCACCATCAATTTTCAGTCTGAGAGCTGATAACTGCTTGGCATCGCCAATTGCAGCAGAACGAATACGATAGGTCAAGTCACGAACGGTGAATAAGTTTTCAGAGATGATCATTGAACAGAGCACCAACCTTTCTTTCCATTATGTCTATCATACCTGAAACGTGTACATAGCAGGTTAAAGCTTTTAAGCCTGTCTTATAGATAAGTATTTTTTAATCCAGCTGACCCTGGCTGGATCTTCATGATTTAGACTGAGAACTTAAATAAGCTTCTCTCACAACTGTTAAAAAGTGGTCAGCGACGGTTGATGTATCATCTTGTCTCCATGAAACATATAAATTTACTTTTGGTGTAGTTTCTTGGATTTTTCTATAAACAACCCCTGCGCGTTTTACGCTTTCTACTGAGGATGGAACCACAGAGATTCCCATTCCTGCAGCAACTAAATTAACAATCGTATGCATTTGAATAGCTTCCTGAACTACGTTTAAACTTATGCTATTTTCCCAAAAGTAGCTGATAATTAAATCATAAAATGCTGGACCTAGATGACGTGGAAACATGATAAATGGTTCATTGGCTAATAAATGAATTGGAACTTTGGGAAATGAAGCTAAAGGATGATTTTCTGGCAAAACCAAGCTTAATGATTCCTCACAACAAATTTCTGAGGTAAGTATCTTATTATTTTGGTTAGAACGAATAAATCCTATTTGAATTTCTTTCTTATATAGTGCTTTTAACTGCTGTTCTGTAGCCATTTCACATAAGACAAGATGGATGTTAGGGAAATTTTCTCGAAACCTTTTAATAATATCGATCACAATATCAGTAGAATCTACGAAACCGATCGTTAACTGACCGATCCTTCCGTCATCTGCAAGTTGTGTTGCTTTAATCGTTCTATCTACTTGAAGAAGCGTACGGCGGGCTTCTTCTAAAAATACTCTCCCAGAATCTGAAAGTTTAACCTGTCTTTTCGTTCTATGAAAAAGCGTAACACCTAACTCTTCTTCTAATTTACGAATTTCTTGACTTAATGGAGGCTGTGCCATTTTAAGACGTTCAGCTGCCCGGCTAAAATTTAGTTCTTCAGCAACCATGATAAAATAACGTATTTGTCTCAGATCCATTTTTTATGCCCCCCTATAAATTTCATACTTGCTTATTGTGTAAAATGATTACGAAGGATTGTTATTAAACAGTTTTGCGCTTTTTTAATGGAAATATTTTTAATTATATAAAATATATATATATTTATCTGGATATATATATTATACATATTAACGACCTCTTTTTATAATGAAAGTATTCTTTCAAAAGGAGGGCATTGTTATGGAATATAGTAAACTTGGATCTAGTGGATTAACAATTAGTAAACTTGCTTACGGAAACTGGATTAATCATGGTGGTAAGATAAATGAAGAAACTGCCCATGATTGTGTGAAAGCTGCTCTTGATGTTGGTATTACGACGTTTGATACGGCTGATGTTTATTCAGACACCAAGGCTGAAGAGATACTAGGCAGGTCTTTAAAAGGGATCCGGCGGGAGAGTATTGAACTTTGTACAAAAGTATGTCATCCAACTGGTACTGGGAAAAACGATAGAGGATTATCACGCAAGCATATTTTGGAAAACTGTCATGCCTCTTTGCGACGTTTACAAACGGATTATATTGATATTTACTATGCACACAGGTTTGACCCAACTACACCTCTGGAAGAAACGATGTTAGCTTTCGCAGATCTAGTAAGACAGGGTAAAGTGAACTATATTGGTGTAAGTGAGTGGACAGCAGAACAAATTACTCGAGGGGCAGCGCTTGCACGAGAGCTAAATGTCCCCCTTATCGCCAGCCAACCTCAATACTCCATGTTATGGAGAATAATTGAAAGTGATGTAATACCGGCCTGCCAGCGTGAAGGACTTGGCCAGGTAGTATGGTCGCCTTTGGCCCAGGGGATCCTTACTGGAAAGTATCTCCCAGGAAAATCACTTCCGACTAATTCGCGTGCTAACTCATCTGCTGGAAAACCTTTTTTTAAAAACCTTGCTCAACGCTGGATGAATAATAACACCTTAGAGGCGATACAAAAGCTTAAGCCCGTCGCACAAGAGGTTGATCTTACTCTCGCTCAGCTTGCGATAGCATGGGTACTGCAAAACCAGAACGTTTCTGCAGCAATTATCGGTGCTTCTAGTCCAGAACAGGTGAGGGAGAATGCTTTAGCATCTGAGGTGAAAATTGAAACTGCGATGATGAATCAGATTGACGAAATTCTAGGTGATCTGGTTGAATACGATCAGAGTAAAACAGGTTAAAGCTTTTAAGTCTATCTTATAGATCATTATTTTTAATCCAGCCGACCTTGGCTGGATTTTCATGTTGCTGTAGTTTCTTGGATCGCACACTCAGATGTTTTGTATCTCTCAAAAAGGCTAAATGAATAGTATCAAACGTGGAGGTGGAACAAATGAGTGAAGAAAAAGGACATATGGATAAAGCGAAAGGAAAAACAAATCAAGTCAAAGGTCAAGTGAAAGAAAAGCTTGGCGAAGCAACAGATCATCAAAACCTGAAAGCAGAAGGGAAAAAGGATCAAGCCAAAGGAAAGCTTCAAGATAAAAAAGGGGATGTGAAGAATAAACTAAACGAGTAGCTTTCAGAAAGCTACATAAACCATTTAAGGCATGCCCTGATGATGAATTCCTGATAAGAAAAAAGCTTAACCACATGCGGTTAAGCTTTTTCTTTTAGAAAAACCATCTAGCAGTTCCCATCAGCATGACGCCTACAAGAACAGTAAGTGACAAGCTTTTTGTCCAAATAGCGATCAGTACGGTCGGAACTAAGACAGCAAGGTACATCCAGTGAATGGTGACGCCTGTTGTGGTATGAATGAACAGATGCTCTGCAATCAAAGCTGTAAAGATACAAATGGGAATAAACGATAACCACTTAAGCACCACTTCAGGCAGCTCGATACTTCGTACAAATAAAAAGGGAACGACCCTTGGAATGACGGTTACAATCATACAGCCGAGAATCAGCCATATCATAAAACTGCTGATCATTTATCTGTCACCACCCCAATGGTTGCGACAATCATGGTGGCTAACAGAACAGCCACGTGTGAGGGAACAAAATGAAGCAGAACAAACATTGCAACGACCATATACAAAACAAGTGACAGGCGATGGGTTAACTTACTTTTAGGCACAGTTTGCAAAGAAAGAACCAACAGCGCAGCAAACATAGCGGAAAGGGCAAAATCAAGACCAAGGGCTTCAGGATTTGAAATCCAGTGTCCAAAAATGCCGCCAAGTATACAGGCAGCAATCCAGCACAAATAAGCCGTTATGTTTAGCCCATGCATCCACCGATTATTCAGCTTTCCTTGCTGAGCTAATTTATTCATGGCTACGCCAAAGGATTCATCAGTCAGCAATAGACCGAATCCAATGTTTTGTTTCACAGAGTAGTGTGTAAAATGAGGAGCCAGCGTCAGGCTGAGCAATAAATGACGCAGATTCACAATAAATGTAGTGAGAATAATAGCGGAAAGGGGACTTCCCGTGACAAGCAGTGCACAGATAATAAACTGTGAAGCACCTGCATAAATAAAGATTGATAGAAGCGCAATGTCCCATAAGCTCAACTGTGCGCTAATTCCAACAATTCCGAAGGCAAACCCAATACTCATATAACCAAGCAGGGTTGGCACACAATCTTTTATTCCCTCGAGAAATGGTTCATGTTCCGTGCTGGGAATGTGTTTTCTAGCTTCAATATCCAACGACCTCTACTCCTTTTCTGCGTGACCACCTATAGTTTTACTTACTATATGAAAACGAATTCAGCATGTCAATAGCCGCTTATCTTCTATTATATGAAGAAAAAAGGTGACAAAAAAGGATTGAAGTCAACCAGAATTTGTTATAAAGTATCAGAAAATAAAAATAATTGGAGTGACGGCAATGCTATGGAAGCCTTTGTTTGAACATGATGTTCCAAATGCCCTCCGTCCATAACGGAGAGTGATCTCCGTTTGTGGATATGGTCATCAAAATATCCAGTAACGGAGGGAAAAAGATGAATGAAAAATATATAGGCGCCCTTTACCTAGCAATCGCTGCAAGTATTTGGGGCGGCATGTACGTTGTTGTCAAAGTAACAGTAGCGGTTGTTCCACCACTTGAGCTCGTTTGGATGAGATATGCTGTAGCAGGAGTCGTTTTGGTGTTCACCATTTGGCGCTTGGGCTATTCCTTTCGATTAGATAAAAAAGATATCCCGCTTATAGTGGTGATTGGGCTGATCGGAAATTTTCTTTCAATCGTGACCCAAGAAATCGGGACGATGTATACGTCTGCACAAATGGGGGCCGTTATCACATCTGCAACACCTGCGTTTATGGTGCTGTTTGCGTTCTTTCTATTAAAAGAAGCCATGACTGTTCGAAAGTGCGCATCCATCCTGCTTGCTACAGCAGGTGTATTGCTCATGATTGGACCAGTCGCAGTGCAAACAGATGAATTTGTTGGCGGTCTTTCATTGGTCATCGCTGCTTTAACATGGGCGCTTATGTCTGTTTTGCTAAAACGAGTTCCAGGAAAATACCCTCAGGTGGTGACAACCACATATGCGATCATCATTGCATTCATTGTTTTAACACCGCCAGTATTATTTCGTTTACCTCACCTAGATGTGGAGCAGATGGCAAGGCCAGAGATTTGGGGCGGTATTCTTTATCTAGGCATCATTTCAACAGCTTTAGCATTCTTTTTGTGGAATAGAGGGCTTCAATTGATGGATGCCTCAAGCGGAGGTCTATTCTTTTTCTTTCAACCGATCGTAGGTGCCATTCTTGGATGGCTGCTTTTGGGAGAAGATATGGGATTACGCTCATTCATTGGAATTCTATGTATATTTGCAGGTGTCTATACTGTGCTGCGTCAAAAGGAATAAGAGAAGATGTCCCTTGTAAAAGGGGCATCTTCTTTAAAATGGGTAGGCTTGAGAGATTGAGAGAGGATGGGGGAAACAGAATGATACAATTTCCGCATTTACAAAAAGGACAAACGATTGGTGTCACAGCACCTTCCTCAGGTGTACAGCCATCCTTGCATGACATGTTTCAGCTCTCATGCGAACGAATGAAAAAAAGAGGCTATGATGTCATATGTGGAGAGACGGTATGGCACCAGGAAAAGGCAAAATCAGCGCCTGCCATAGAACGAGCAAACGAGCTTCAGTATATGATGACGTGCAATGAGATTGACCACATCATCCCGCCATGGGGAGGACAGCTTTTGATGGAAGTGCTAGAGCACCTTGATTTCTCAACGATGCACAAAAAGTGGATTCTTGGTTACTCAGATACGAGTGCACTCTTGCTGGCATTTACATTAAAAACAGGCATTGCTACAGCACATGGCCCAAACTTAGTGGATTTACGAGGGGAAGAGTCTGATCAAACGACTGCTATGTGGGAAAAAGTGCTTTCCACAGAAGAGGAGATGGACATTACTCAGTTTTCTTCATATAAGTATCAAAAGGAATGGCAGCATGACACCCCGAGTCAACATGTCTTTCATTTAACAGAGCCTACAAGATGGCGCACGGTTCATCCGCAGGAGAAGGCGGTGAAGGGGAGACTGATGGGAGGCTGCATTGATATCATACGTCACTTAGCGGGGACACCTTTTGGAGACGTTAAAGCTTTTCAGGAAACATTCATAAAAGGTGAACCGATTCTCTGGTACTTCGAAAACTGCGCATTAAATGCTACCAGCATGAAGAGATCACTTGTTCAATTAAAACTAGCAGGGTGGTTTGACCACTGTTCAGGTATCATGTTTGGGCGAAGTGCAGTTGATGTGCCTGTAGAAGGGTATCAATATCGGGACGTATATGAAGAATTACAAAAGGAATTACAAATCCCCATTTTCTACGATATAGATTGTGGGCATGTCCCGCCACAAATGACGCTGATTAATGGCGCATATGCAGAAGTGCAGCTGCAACCTCAAGGCAAAGCGGTCCTAAAGCAAGCATTTTTATTATAAGAAAAGGAAAGGGGAACCCCTTTCCTTCATATAACATTACATCCCTTTTGTTTCCTCACCTGCTTTTGGAACTTCCCATGCGGACTCACGGAATACTTTTTCCCATTTCGATACGACAATACATGCAACGGCATGCCCTGGAACATTCACACCTGTTCGTGCCATATCCATAATTCGATCAACACCGGCTATAATGGCGACGCCTTCTGCTGGAAGACCTACTGCATGGGCGGTTGCTAAAAGAACGACGAGTGAACCGGATGGCACTGCTGCAATCCCTTTACTCGTTAACACAAGAACAAGCATCATCAAAAGCTGCTGTGACAGACTCATGTCGACACCAAACGCTTGTGCAAGAAACACACAGGATACCGATAAATATAAACTGGACCCATCACAATTGAGAGAAAGACCAGATGGAATGACAAAGGAGACGATTCTTTTTGGACACCCGTATTTTTCCATTCGTGACATAAGCTGAGGAAGGACAGTTTCTGTACTTGTAGTAGAGAAGGCAACTAAGAACAAATCCCAAATCATTTTTAAAACTTCGAAGTAGTTAAAACGGAAGATCAGTGCGACCAGAGGGAACAAAGCAAAGAGAATAATGAATAATCCTAAAAATACAGTCCCGACAAGCTTCATCATTGGGATTAATAAAACAATGCCATATTGGCCAACGGAAGCGGCCATTAATGCAAGAACTCCAATAGGTGCTGTCACCATGACCATCTGCGTTAGCTTAAACATAATTTGTGCCACTGATTCAAAGAAGGTGAGAACAGGAGCGGATGCTTTACCGATGCCGCTTGCGGCTACACCAAATAATATGGCGAAGAAAATGACAGCAAGTAAATCATTCTGAGCCATGACATCGACGATATTCGTTGGAATGATATCGAGTACCATTTGTTTAAAGTCAACGACTTTCTGCGTATAGCCATCTAATTCACCAATATCTTTCTTAGCTAATTTAGAGAAATCAAGGCCAACGCCAGGCTTTAGAACATTAGCCAGCAATAGACCAATTCCTAGAACGATGGTTGTGATGACCTCAAACCAAATGATCGTCTTTAATCCTAGGCTGCCCATTTTCTTCATACCGCCACTGCCAGCTGCACCAATAACAATGGTAGAGAAAACGATAGGAACAACGATCATTTTAATCAATCTGATGAATCCATCTCCAATTGGCCGCAGTGCCATCCCGAAGTCAGGAAAGAAATGGCCGATAAGAGCTCCTATCACCAAAGCGATCATGATTTGAAAAGCGACGAACTTTTTCATCATCTCCTACCTCCTTTAAATGCTTGGAAAATATTAAGAATTTTCCAATAAATAAAAATTCTATGTGACCATGTTTTGTCCTCCTTTGGATTTAGAAATATTTTATTTAAGAATCATTAGAATTATGAAGAAAGAGAAGAAAATAGGGCTATTGCATCTCTATTTATCTAAGAAAAAACCACTTCTTAAAAAACATGAAACTTTTTTAGAAAAATGTATTGACCCATTTATGTGATCCATGGTATATTTTTATTCGTCGCTGATGACGTATTTGAAACAAAGACATTCAAACACATGCGACAAACAAATTTTAAAAAGATGTTGACTTGATAAAAACGATATGTTAAGATAATTAAGTCGCCTGATTAAGCGCCCGTAGCTCAATTGGATAGAGCGTTTGACTACGGATCAAAAGGTTAGGGGTTCGACTCCTCTCGGGCGCGCCAATACAAATCACGCGGGTGTAGTTTAGTGGTAAAACCTCAGCCTTCCAAGCTGATGTCGTGAGTTCGATTCTCATCACCCGCTCCATTTTGAAACGTGATCTTTGAAAACTAAACAAGACAAAACGTACCTGTTAATTCGAGTTTTTATAAAAAATCCTATGATATATCATAGGTAGTCAGTCAAACACTGACGAGGCAGGAAATGATCACATGCTAAGTTCGCTACATCGTGTAGCAACGCATGTGTGATATGCATCCTGCATACCTCGGAGAGTTTGATCCTGGCTCAGGACGAACGCTGGCGGCGTGCCTAATACATGCAAGTCGAGCGGACAGAAGGGAGCTTGCTCCCGGATGTTAGCGGCGGACGGGTGAGTAACACGTGGGTAACCTGCCTGTAAGACTGGGATAACTCCGGGAAACCGGAGCTAATACCGGATAGTTCCTTGAACCGCATGGTTCAAGGATGAAAGACGGTTTCGGCTGTCACTTACAGATGGACCCGCGGCGCATTAGCTAGTTGGTGGGGTAATGGCTCACCAAGGCGACGATGCGTAGCCGACCTGAGAGGGTGATCGGCCACACTGGGACTGAGACACGGCCCAGACTCCTACGGGAGGCAGCAGTAGGGAATCTTCCGCAATGGACGAAAGTCTGACGGAGCAACGCCGCGTGAGTGATGAAGGTTTTCGGATCGTAAAGCTCTGTTGTTAGGGAAGAACAAGTGCGAGAGTAACTGCTCGCACCTTGACGGTACCTAACCAGAAAGCCACGGCTAACTACGTGCCAGCAGCCGCGGTAATACGTAGGTGGCAAGCGTTGTCCGGAATTATTGGGCGTAAAGGGCTCGCAGGCGGTTTCTTAAGTCTGATGTGAAAGCCCCCGGCTCAACCGGGGAGGGTCATTGGAAACTGGGAAACTTGAGTGCAGAAGAGGAGAGTGGAATTCCACGTGTAGCGGTGAAATGCGTAGAGATGTGGAGGAACACCAGTGGCGAAGGCGACTCTCTGGTCTGTAACTGACGCTGAGGAGCGAAAGCGTGGGGAGCGAACAGGATTAGATACCCTGGTAGTCCACGCCGTAAACGATGAGTGCTAAGTGTTAGGGGGTTTCCGCCCCTTAGTGCTGCAGCTAACGCATTAAGCACTCCGCCTGGGGAGTACGGTCGCAAGACTGAAACTCAAAGGAATTGACGGGGGCCCGCACAAGCGGTGGAGCATGTGGTTTAATTCGAAGCAACGCGAAGAACCTTACCAGGTCTTGACATCCTCTGACAACCCTAGAGATAGGGCTTTCCCTTCGGGGACAGAGTGACAGGTGGTGCATGGTTGTCGTCAGCTCGTGTCGTGAGATGTTGGGTTAAGTCCCGCAACGAGCGCAACCCTTGATCTTAGTTGCCAGCATTTAGTTGGGCACTCTAAGGTGACTGCCGGTGACAAACCGGAGGAAGGTGGGGATGACGTCAAATCATCATGCCCCTTATGACCTGGGCTACACACGTGCTACAATGGACAGAACAAAGGGCTGCGAGACCGCAAGGTTTAGCCAATCCCATAAATCTGTTCTCAGTTCGGATCGCAGTCTGCAACTCGACTGCGTGAAGCTGGAATCGCTAGTAATCGCGGATCAGCATGCCGCGGTGAATACGTTCCCGGGCCTTGTACACACCGCCCGTCACACCACGAGAGTTTGCAACACCCGAAGTCGGTGAGGTAACCTTTATGGAGCCAGCCGCCGAAGGTGGGGCAGATGATTGGGGTGAAGTCGTAACAAGGTAGCCGTATCGGAAGGTGCGGCTGGATCACCTCCTTTCTAAGGATATATGGAGCAGTGTGCGTTTTCGTCTTGTTTAGTTTTGAAGGATCATTCCTTCAAGATATGTCTCTAGCGAGACAGGATTGTTCTTTGAAAACTAGATAACAATAAGTAATACATTCACATTGAATGCAATGCAAAGTTCATCACACATAGTGATTCTTTCTAAAGTAAGAAATGGTTAAGTTAGAAAGGGCGCACGGTGGATGCCTTGGCACTAGGAGCCGATGAAGGACGGGACGAACACCGATATGCTTCGGGGAGCTGTAAGCAAGCTTTGATCCGGAGATCTCCGAATGGGGAAACCCACTGCTCGTAATGGAGTAGTATCCATACTTGAATACATAGAGTATGAGAAGGCATACCCGGGGAACTGAAACATCTAAGTACCCGGAGGAAGAGAAAGCAAATGCGATTCCCTGAGTAGCGGCGAGCGAAACGGGAACAGCCCAAACCAAGAGGCTTGCCTCTTGGGGTTGTAGGACACTCTATACGGAGTTACAAAGGAATGATATAAGCGAAGAGGTCTGGAAAGGCCCGCCAAAGAAGGTAACAGCCCTGTAACTGAAATGTTGTTCTCTCCAGAGTGGATCCTGAGTACGGCGGAACACGTGAAATTCCGTCGGAATCCGGGAGGACCATCTCCCAAGGCTAAATACTCCCTAGTGACCGATAGTGAACCAGTACCGTGAGGGAAAGGTGAAAAGCACCCCGGAAGGGGAGTGAAATAGATCCTGAAACCGTGTGCCTACAAGTAGTCAGAGCCCGTTAAAGGGTGATGGCGTGCCTTTTGTAGAATGAACCGGCGAGTTACGATCCCGTGCAAGGTTAAGCAGAAGATGCGGAGCCGCAGCGAAAGCGAGTCTGAATAGGGCGCATGAGTACGTGGTCGTAGACCCGAAACCAGGTGATCTACCCATGTCCAGGGTGAAGTTCAGGTAACACTGAATGGAGGCCCGAACCCACGCACGTTGAAAAGTGCGGGGATGAGGTGTGGGTAGGGGTGAAATGCCAATCGAACCTGGAGATAGCTGGTTCTCTCCGAAATAGCTTTAGGGCTAGCCTCAAGGTAAGAGTCTCGGAGGTAGAGCACTGATTGGACTAGGGGCCCCTACCGGGTTACCGAATTCAGTCAAACTCCGAATGCCGATGACTTATCCTTGGGAGTCAGACTGCGAGTGATAAGATCCGTAGTCGAAAGGGAAACAGCCCAGACCGCCAGCTAAGGTCCCAAAGTATACGTTAAGTGGAAAAGGATGTGGAGTTGCTTAGACAACCAGGATGTTGGCTTAGAAGCAGCCACCATTTAAAGAGTGCGTAATAGCTCACTGGTCGAGTGACTCTGCGCCGAAAATGTACCGGGGCTAAACGTATCACCGAAGCTGCGGACTGTTCTTACGAACAGTGGTAGGAGAGCGTTCTAAGTGCTGTGAAGTCAGACCGGAAGGACTGGTGGAGCGCTTAGAAGTGAGAATGCCGGTATGAGTAGCGAAAGACGGGTGAGAATCCCGTCCACCGAATGCCTAAGGTTTCCTGAGGAAGGCTCGTCCGCTCAGGGTTAGTCGGGACCTAAGCCGAGGCCGAAAGGCGTAGGCGATGGACAACAGGTTGATATTCCTGTACCACCTCCTCACCATTTGAGCAATGGGGGGACGCAGGAGGATAGGGTAAGCGCGGTATTGGATATCCGCGTCCAAGCAGTTAGGCTGGGAAATAGGCAAATCCGTTTCCCGTAAAGGCTGAGCTGTGATGGCGAGCGAAATTTAGTAGCGAAGTTCCTGATTCCACACTGCCAAGAAAAGCCTCTAGCGAGGTGAGAGGTGCCCGTACCGCAAACCGACACAGGTAGGCGAGGAGAGAATCCTAAGGTGATCGAGAGAACTCTCGTTAAGGAACTCGGCAAAATGACCCCGTAACTTCGGGAGAAGGGGTGCTTCTTAGGGTGTTAAAGCCCCGAGAAGCCGCAGTGAATAGGCCCAGGCGACTGTTTAGCAAAAACACAGGTCTCTGCGAAGCCGTAAGGCGAAGTATAGGGGCTGACGCCTGCCCGGTGCTGGAAGGTTAAGAGGAGCGCTTAGCGTAAGCGAAGGTGCGAATTGAAGCCCCAGTAAACGGCGGCCGTAACTATAACGGTCCTAAGGTAGCGAAATTCCTTGTCGGGTAAGTTCCGACCCGCACGAAAGGCGCAACGATCTGGGCACTGTCTCAACGAGAGACTCGGTGAAATTATAGTACCTGTGAAGATGCAGGTTACCCGCGACAGGACGGAAAGACCCCGTGGAGCTTTACTGCAGCCTGATATTGAATGTTGGTACAGCTTGTACAGGATAGGTAGGAGCCTTGGAAACCGGAGCGCTAGCTTCGGTGGAGGCATCGGTGGGATACTACCCTGGCTGTATTGACCTTCTAACCCGCTGCCCTTATCGGGCAGGGAGACAGTGTCAGGTGGGCAGTTTGACTGGGGCGGTCGCCTCCTAAAATGTAACGGAGGCGCCCAAAGGTTCCCTCAGAATGGTTGGAAATCATTCGCAGAGTGTAAAGGCACAAGGGAGCTTGACTGCGAGACCTACAAGTCGAGCAGGGACGAAAGTCGGGCTTAGTGATCCGGTGGTTCCGCATGGAAGGGCCATCGCTCAACGGATAAAAGCTACCCCGGGGATAACAGGCTTATCTCCCCCAAGAGTCCACATCGACGGGGAGGTTTGGCACCTCGATGTCGGCTCATCGCATCCTGGGGCTGTAGTCGGTCCCAAGGGTTGGGCTGTTCGCCCATTAAAGCGGTACGCGAGCTGGGTTCAGAACGTCGTGAGACAGTTCGGTCCCTATCCGTCGCGGGCGCAGGAAATTTGAGAGGAGCTGTCCTTAGTACGAGAGGACCGGGATGGACGCACCGCTGGTGTACCAGTTGTTCTGCCAAGGGCATCGCTGGGTAGCTATGTGCGGACGGGATAAGTGCTGAAAGCATCTAAGCATGAAGCCCCCCTCAAGATGAGATTTCCCATTCCGCAAGGAAGTAAGATCCCTGAAAGATGATCAGGTTGATAGGTCTGAGGTGGAAGCGTGGTGACACGTGGAGCTGACAGATACTAATAGATCGAGGACTTAACCTATATTCTAATGTGAAGCATGAACATTGTTATCTAGTTTTGAGAGAACATTCTCTCCATCAGGTTTGGTGGCGATAGCGAAGAGGTCACACCCGTTCCCATACCGAACACGGAAGTTAAGCTCTTCAGCGCCGATGGTAGTTGGGGGTCTCCCCCTGTGAGAGTAGGACGCCGCCAAGCTTGTCATATTTATATCATCGCGGGGTGGAGCAGTTCGGTAGCTCGTCGGGCTCATAACCCGAAGGTCGCAGGTTCAAATCCTGCCCCCGCAACCAAAATGGTCCGGTAGTTCAGTTGGTTAGAATGCCTGCCTGTCACGCAGGAGGTCGCGGGTTCGAGTCCCGTCCGGACCGCCATTTTTATGACTTGTAAACGAAAACGTATAGTTTCGTTTTTTTTTATGTCTTTTTCTTTTCGTACGTATCCAAGATGCAATGAATTGGTTTGTGTTTGGCTACACGTTATGTGAAAAGAAAAAGATAGATCACTTCAACCCAGCCTGGTTTTTTCATACCAGGCTTTCTTTATATCATTTTTAATTGGAATTGAAACTCATATTGGCTTACACTAATACTAATTATGTCTGACATCGTGTCTACTCAATCAATTGATTGCATGAAGGGGCTGCTTTTTATGGATGAATTTGATCTTATTCGCCGAATTACACCAAAAGAAACACATCAGCGTTCTTTGGTTATGGGCATCGGTGATGATGCAAGTGTTTATCAACCTCATTCACATTGTGAAGAGGTCGTTTGTGTTGATACAATGGTGGAGTATGTTCATTTTCGTTTTGATTTTTCCACACCTTTTGAGATTGGCTTTAAAGCACTAGCGGTCAATGTCAGTGATATTGCCGCAATGGGAGGAACCCCAAAGTATTATCTTGTATCGATTGCGATCCCCCCTCATGGTGATGAGACGATCGTCTCAGCTCTTTACGAGGGAATGAAAGCATTGGCTGACACCTATCATATGGATTTAATTGGTGGAGATACGGTCGCCACTCGCAGTGACTTTGTCATTACAGTGACGGTCATTGGCGAGGTTCCCAAGGGAACAGCTTGTTATCGTCACAGTGCTCAGACAGGAGACGTCGTCTTTGTCACAGGTGAGCTTGGTTCATCAGCTGCTGGCTTATCACTTTTAATGAACGAAGTAACCCCTACCAAGGCAGTCGACAAAGCCTTTTTTCTTGAGCGTCATAAAAAGCCTCAGCCTCACATTGCTGCTGGACATATTTGCTCAAGCTTCCCACGGGTCACCTTGAATGATGTGAGTGATGGATTAGCGAGTGAGCTGAATGAGATAGCCGAAGCGAGTCATGTGACGATTGAGATAGAAGCAAACAAGCTCCCCGCACATCCAGATTTACCAGTGCTGCGTAAAGACTGGCTGGAATGGGTGTTATTTGGCGGGGAAGACTTTGTATTAACTGGTACGATTCCAGAGGCTGATTGGGAAAGCTTTGACATGCAATGTAGAAAAGAAGACATTCAAGTCAAACGCATTGGACAAGTCAAAGGTGATCAAGCAGCAAGCGTTATATTAAAAGACAATGAACAGCAAACAATGTTAATGAAAAAAGGATATAATCATTTTAAGAAATGAGGTGACATAACTGTGAAATTAACATGGACGACAAAAGGTGCGGATGAGACGAAACGAATTGCCGCTGCTTTGGCCAAACTTGTGATGCCAGGCGATGTTTTGACATTAGAAGGGGATTTAGGTGCAGGCAAAACTACTTTTTCAAAAGGTTTTGCAGAAGGCTTAGGGATTACCCGTATCGTCAACAGCCCTACCTTTACGATTATTAAAGAATATACCGATGGCAGACTGCCACTTTATCATATGGACGTGTACCGCATGGAAGATGGGGAAGAAGACATTGGGCTCGAAGAATATTTTGAGGGCGAAGGTGTATGCTTGGTTGAGTGGGCACATCTCATTGGACCTCAATTGCCTTCCACCTATTTGAAAATAGAAATGCTGAGAACAGAACGTGAAGAAGAACGTCATCTCACGTTTAGTGCAAAAGGGGAACGCTATAAGACCCTTTGTAAGGAGATGAAAGAATTTGACCATACTGGCAATTGATACGTCTAACCATACACTAGGAATTGCCCTTGTAAAAGATTCCACAGTGATTGGTGAGAGCATCACGTATTTAAAAAAGAACCATTCCGTCCGAGCGATGCCGACTGTTGAGGCATTAATGAAAGAATGTGGTGTAGCGCCAAGTGAACTAAGTAAAATCGTTGTAGCGAAAGGACCTGGTTCCTACACTGGTGTCCGAATTGGTGTGACCATTGCAAAAACACTCGCGTGGACGCTGTCTATCCCGATATCGGCTGTTTCAAGTTTAGAAACACTTGCGGCAAATGGTCAATACTTTGATGGATGGATCTCGCCACTATTTGATGCGAGAAGAGGACAAGTTTATACTGGGCTATATACGTTTGAAGAAGGAAAAATCAAAGAGATCAAACCAGACCAAAATATCTTGCTCACGGATTGGCTTCATGAGCTGAAGCAGACAGGAAAGCCTGTCCTATTTCTTGGGCAGGATGTGCATCTTCATGAAGAGAGCATTCGCTCCATTTTAGGAGAAACTGCTGTGATAGCAGAGGGAGCTTTTCATAACCCAAGACCTTCAATGCTTGCGTTTTTAGGGACAGATCGTCCTGCTGAAGATGTTCATCAGCTTGTTCCTAACTATATTCGTTTGGCAGAAGCGGAAGTGAAATGGCTTGAAGGACAAAAATAATCTCAACATAACAGAGATTCGAAAAATGACGGTAACGGACATTCCAGAGGTGTATACGATTGAAGTGCATTCGTTTACTGCACCTTGGAAAAAAGAATCATTTGTCTATGAGATTCTCCATAACCAGTACAGCCATTATTTCCTCATTGAAGAAGATAAACAGCCTGTTGGGTATTGCGGGGTCTGGATCGTCATGGACGATGCACAAATTACGAACATTGCGATTCTCCCTGAGCATAGAGGAAAGGGCTACGGGGAAGCATTGCTGCGATATGTCATGGAATTTTGCAAAGAAAAAAAGACAGATCATCTTTCTTTAGAGGTGCGGGTTTCGAATACACCTGCACAATCCCTTTATGAAAAGCTTGGTTTCAGACCAGCTTCTATTCGAAAGAATTATTATACGGATAATGGGGAAGATGCATTGGTCATGTGGGTGAATATAAATGAGTGAACAAACAGATCGATTCATATTAGGTATAGAGACAAGCTGTGATGAAACAGCTGCATCCATTGTAAAAAATGGGAAAGAAATTGTGGCGAATGTTGTGGCCTCGCAAATAGAAAGTCATAAACGATTTGGCGGTGTTGTACCAGAAATCGCTTCAAGACATCACGTGGAACAAGTTACCATCGTATTGGAAGAAGTGATGACACAGGCCAATATGAGCTTTCAGGATTTAGATGCCATTGCTGTCACAGAAGGACCGGGCTTAGTCGGTGCCCTTCTGATCGGTGTCAACGCAGCCAAGGCACTGAGCTTTGCTCATCAGATTCCTCTTGTTGGTGTACATCATATTGCTGGGCATATTTATGCAAACCAGCTTGTAGATGAATTACAGTTTCCATGTTTGGCTCTTGTTGTCTCTGGTGGACATACTGAGCTTGTGCTAATGAAGGAGCATGGATCTTTTGAGGTCATCGGAGAAACATTAGATGATGCGGCTGGAGAAGCCTACGATAAAGTGGCTCGGACGATGGGTCTCCCGTATCCAGGTGGACCTCATATTGATCGGTTAGCACATGAAGGAGAGCCAACGATTAAACTTCCTCGTGCATGGCTTGAAGAAGGTTCCTATCACTTTAGCTTTAGTGGATTAAAATCAGCTGTAATTAACACATTACACAATGCATCTCAAAAGGGAGAAACAATTGCTCCAGAGAATTTGGCAGCAAGTTTTCAAGCAAGCGTCATTGAGGTGCTTGTTGGGAAAACATTAAAAGCGGCTGAGGCCTATGGCGTAAAGCAGGTTGTCCTAGCTGGTGGAGTCGCTGCCAATAAAGGACTGAGAGAAGCTTTGACGACAGCATTCACAAAGCTACCTGACGTGAAGGTCATTATTCCGCCGTTATCTCTTTGCACAGACAATGCAGCCATGATCGCTGCTGCTGGAACCATTGCGTTTGAAAAGGGAATAAGAGGCGATATGGCGATGAATGGCCAGCCGGGCTTACCGCTTGTCTCATATGAATGAAAACTCCTGTGGATACACAGGTTTTTTTCATTTTCAATGAAAGCGATTTATTCACATGTAAACGTTATATATCCACAATTATTCGAAAATTTTGTTTTAAAATGAAGAGAATGTGTATAAAAAAGAAATTTTGTGTGGATATGTGATTAAAAACCTGTGAATAAAGTGGATAAGTCCAAAATTTTTAAGAATAACAAAGAAGTTTTTGTGGATATTAATGTGGATAATAAATTTTCACTGAAAGAAAAAAGAGCACCCGTTTGGGCACTCTTTAAGATTCGGATAGCTCTTCCCAATCCGCGAAAAGTGATTCAAGCTCTTGATTAAGCGTATCATTTTCTGTTTGAATGTCTTGGACCTTCTCATGATTTTGGAAAATAGCAGGATCACATAGAAGCTCTTCATTTTCACCAAGTTTCTCTTCAATGACAGCAATCCGCTTTTCAATTTCCTCGATTCTGCGCTGCTTTTGTCTTTCTTTCTTTTTCAGTTCTTTTTCTTCCGCATAAGAAAGCTTTGCTGTTTCTACTGGCTTTGCTGCTTGTTTTTTAAGCGGCTCATTTTCTTGAAGCGCCTCAAGCTCTAATTGTTCATTTTTCTTTTCAAGGTAGTAGTCATAGTCACCAAGGTATTCTTTTGTTTCCGCTCGCGACAGCTCGAATACTTTCGTTGCTAGTCGATTAATAAAATAACGGTCATGCGAGACAAATAAGATGGTTCCTGGATAATCGATCAGCGAATTCTCTAAAATTTCCTTACTATCTAAGTCCAAATGGTTCGTAGGCTCATCAAGTATCAGGAAATTGGCTTTTTGGAGCATCAGCTTTGCCAGGGCAAGCCGGGCTTTTTCTCCACCGCTTAATGCATGAACGGGCTTTAAGACGTCATCACCAGAAAAAAGGAAATTCCCTAAACATGTCCGAATTTCTTTTTCATTCATATGAGGATAGTCATCCCAAAGCTCATTGAGCACTTTTTTGGATGATGTCAGTTTGGCTTGTTCTTGGTCATAGTAGCCGATCGTGACATGAGATCCAAAGGTGATGTCGCCTTTTACAGGCGTTAATGTGTTCGTTAACGTTTTTAAAAGGGTTGATTTCCCGATCCCGTTAGGACCAATGAGTGCCACGCTATCCTCACGTTTGATCTGAAAAGAAAGGGAGGATAGGAGCGGTGTTTTTTCATCATAACGAATGTCGAGATCATGTACCTTCAGCACATCATTGCCGCTTTGTCTCGTAATATCAAAATGAAAGTTTGCGGATTTTTCATCACCTAATGGCTTATCTAAACGATCCATCCGTTCCAGCTGCTTGCGTCTGCTCTGAGCGCGCTTTGTGGTTGAGGCTCTTGCCAGGTTGCGATCTACGAAGTCTTGGAGCTTTGAGATTTCTTCTTGCTGCTTTTCGTAGAGCTTCATATCACGCTCTAGCTGCTCAGCTTTCAGTTCAAGATACTTACTATAGTTGCCTGCGAACTTTTTCATGGCAGTTCTTGAGACTTCATATACATGGTTCACCACTTTGTCTAAGAAGTAGCGGTCATGGGACACGATCAGAATGGCGCCTGTATAATTTTGCAAATACTGCTCCAGCCATGATAAGGTATCAATATCTAAATGGTTGGTCGGCTCGTCCAGAATTAAGAGTTCTGGTTTCATTAATAAGAGCTTTCCAAGCGCTAGACGGGTTTTCTGGCCGCCGCTTAAGGATTGAACGGTTGTCTCATCTTCAAAGTGACTAAAGCCCAGCCCATGAAGAATGGAGCGGACATCAGCTTCGTATTGATAGCCGCCTTGATCTTTAAATTCCTGCTGCAGTCTGTCATAGGTTTTCATGAGGGAATCCAGCTCAGAACCTGTGGAGGAAGCCATTTTCTCCTCAATGGTTCTCATCTCTTGTTCCATCCTTTTTAAATGATCAAAAACCGATAATAATTCGTCTTTTAACTTACGTGTAGACGTCACATCGGTATGCTGTGCTAAATAGCCGATCGATAGGTCTTTCGGTTTGATGATCTCACCTTGCTCGTAAGATAATTGACCGGCAATGATTTTCAAAAGGGTGGATTTGCCTGCGCCGTTACGACCTACAATGGCAATCCGATCCCTTGCTTTGACTTCCAATTTTATATTCGTTAAAACGGTATCAGCACCATATGATTTGGACAGCTGATTCACTTGTAGAATCATCATGTAACTTCACCTCTGCTATAATATGTTAAGTGTAGCTTATCAGCAGTAAACCGGCAAATGTTACATACAATCGCCATATTCAAATGAAAGACAGATAGGAAAAAATAGTGTATCATTTGAGTGAGGGAGAGTTGAAAGATGAGTCCATTTAGCCACTTTAACGAACAGGGAAGAGCAAAGATGGTCGACATTAGTGACAAATCGTCTACAGTGAGAACCGCCGTTGCTGCTTCAAGCGTTCGTATGATAAAAGAAGTGTTTCATAAAATACAACAACGTGAAATTGGAAAAGGGGATGTGCTGTCTGTTGCACAGGTTGCTGGCATCATGGCAGCAAAGCAAACATCTACCATCATTCCAATGTGTCATCCGCTTGCACTAAAAGGCGTGGATATCTCCTTTGATTGGGAGGAAGACGGAAATGCGCACATTCTGAACATACAAGTACAGGTGAAAACAAAAGGAAGTACGGGTGTGGAGATGGAAGCGCTCACTTCTGCTTCAGTATGTGCACTGACCGTTTACGACATGTGCAAAGCGATTGATAAAGGCATGATCATCGGTCCTACCTATTTAATTGAAAAGACAGGCGGGAAAAACGGTGATTTTCACAGAGCATCTGATATTTAAGTTGGAGGACCTTATATGAATATAGATCAGTCAAAAATTCCACAAGCGACAGCCAAACGTTTGCCGCTATATTACCGTTTTTTAAAAAATCTGCATGCATCAGGAAAACAAAGGGTGTCATCGGCAGAGCTTAGTGATGCAGTCAAAGTGGATTCTGCCACCATTCGCCGAGATTTTTCGTACTTTGGTGCACTCGGGAAGAAAGGGTATGGCTATAATGTCGATTACCTCTTGACCTTCTTCAGAAAGACACTTGACCAAGATGAAATGACCAATGTCATGCTCATCGGTGTCGGGAATTTAGGGACTGCTTTTCTACACTATAATTTCATCAAAAATAATAATACAAAAATTTCAATGGCTTTTGACGTCAATGAGAGTAAAATAGGAAGTGAGATAGGCGGCGTGCCTGTCTATGATTTGGATAAGCTTGAAGAGCATGTTCAAGAGGTAGGAGATATTCCTGTTGCCATTTTGACAGTACCTGCCGTAGCAGCTCAATCCATTACAGATCGTTTGATTGCCCTTGGCATCAAAGGAATCCTTAACTTTACGCCGGCTCGATTGAATGTGCCGGAACACATTCGAATTCATCATATAGATTTGGCGGTTGAACTTCAGTCTCTTGTGTATTTCTTAAAGCATTACTCTGTTACACAGGAGGATTGACGAAAAGGGGTAAAGGGGGTGGAGCAAATGGGTCCGATCGGTCCTGGAAGTTTGGTTCTGATTGCGATTGTTGCGCTCATTATTTTTGGGCCGAAAAAGCTTCCTGAATTAGGAAGAGCAGCAGGAGATACATTACGTGAATTCAAAAATGCCACAAAAGGTTTAGCTGATGATCAGGAAGAAAAAAAGAAAAAAGAAGATCAGTAGAATAGGATGAGCTTCATGAATGTCAAAGATATGCCGCTTATGGAGCATATTGTGGAACTGCGAAAACGTTTAGTGATCATTGCGATGTTTTTTGTCGCCTTTATGGTGGCTGGTTTTTTTCTTGCTAAGCCGGTCATTGTGTATTTACAAAATACCGATGAAGCGGCCACACTGACACTGAATGCATTTAAGCTCACAGATCCGCTGTACGTGTTTATGCAGTTCGCATTTGTCATTGCTTTGGTTTTGACGTGTCCCGTGATTTTATATCAGCTTTGGGCGTTTGTCAGCCCCGGCTTATATGAAAAAGAGAGAAAGGTGACACTTGCTTATATTCCGATTGCACTGCTTTTATTTTTGAGCGGTGTGGCTTTCTCTTATTTTATTTTGTTTCCGTTTGTCGTTGATTTTATGATGCGGATGTCGAATGATTTAAATGTAGAGCAAGTCATTGGGATTCATGAGTATTTTACATTTCTGATGCAGTTAACACTTCCATTTGGCTTTTTGTTTCAGATGCCCGTTGTGTTGATGTTTCTCACAAGACTTGGCATCATCACACCGATGTTTTTATCAAAAATACGGAAGTATGCCTATTTTGTCCTCCTTGTCATTGCCGCACTCATTACACCGCCAGAGCTTGTTTCTCACCTCATGGTCACCTTGCCGATGCTCGTTTTGTATGAAGTGAGTATTGTCATTTCAAGAGTGACCTATCGCAAAATGCAGCAAACAGAGACAGAGGAGAAAAAAAATTATGATGTCTCATAAAAAAGCATCGTGATCCGAATAAGGGTCACGATGCTTTTTCTATTGTAAAAGGAATTGATTGATCGCTTGAAATAGATGCTGATAATAGGCAGGCTCATGCGGTACAAAATCTTGTATACAGACTACTCTGCTTTCTTCACATCGTTCTCCGGATTCATCAACTTCAAAGCCATCAAGCTGCATGTTTTCACATTTTCTTGTGAAAAGCTGCTGTGCATCCATTAGCTTTGCTCTGTAAAGTCCAGCGACTTCTTCTTTTTGTAATTGAATGTTCATCTGCTCTTCTTGATGGACGTAAAGATAGACATGGCAAAATTCACGATCAGTAAAATCGGGTAGATGAATTTCATCCTGTATAACACCTGCAAAGGATAGATCTTCAAAAGGGACAGTAAGACCAAGCTCTTCTTCTACCTCTCTCACACCGTCAGAAGGCTGTTCATTTGCTAGAAGGTGACCTGCCGCGGTGATATCAAAAAGAGAAGGGAAATCCTTTTTTGCGGGGCTTCTTAGCTGAAAATAGAGATACACGGTGTCAAGTTCCTTTTTGAGAAGCCAGAAATGAAAGGTTTCATGCCAAAGGCCTTGCGCGTGGACATCTGAACGGGGTGCAACTCCAATCGCTTCATGCTGCTCATTTAAGATGTTCAGTTTTTCTTGTTCCATGAAAACTTGTCCTCCATAAAAAAACCATTTTCCAGAGATTAGAAAATGGTTTTTGATTTATTTTTGCTGCTGTTTTTTGAGTTTGACAGAGAAGGCAAACATTTTAAACGCGATATTGATATTATAGGCCGCAAACACCATCAGCAAAATGCTGTAAAATGACCACATGTCACCTGGATTTTGAATGGCCATATAGGTGAAAGCAACACCTACGGCAAAATAAATGACGCCCCATACGACAGGGTTTCTCATGAGAAAAAGCCTCCAATAATCATTTGCATTGTTTGAGATTGTTCTTCAATCATTTTTCTTACTGGCTCAATCTGCACAAGAATGACGAGCGAGTTCATCAGCATATGTGCACCGATTGGAACGATGATACGTTTTGTTTTCGCATATAAAAAGGCAAAGGTAAAGCCCATTGCGGTATAGAGAAAGAAGTGGTCAAAATCAGAGTGTGCAGCAGCGAAAAATACTGAACTAACAAGTGCCGCAATAAAAAAATTCGACCTTTCATAAATTACACCAAAAACGATTTTTCGGAAAATAATCTCCTCAAGTATCGGTCCAATTAGTGCAATAATAACAACCAGAAAAGGAAAAGCATCCATAATAGATAAGATATTTTGCGTGTTTTCTGACTCACGTCCAATGCCGAATGCATATTGTTCAATCATTCCTACAATCGATTGGGTGAGAAGCGAAAGAAAGAAACCGCCAATGATCCAAGCGATTGCCGCGCCGACTGAAGCCGGTGCTTCATTTCGAAGTGAAGCTTTTGGCACAGTCCGAAGGATGAGCAGAATAATGATTAGTCCAATACAGAAGCTAATGATTGTCCATGTACCTGACAATTTAGAGAGCTCTGCTTGTGTCATCGGTGTCTGAATATAACCTAACCACTTCATGATGAACACATACGGAAACGCAGAAACCTGCACCAATATATACGTTAAGATGATGTACCAATATTGTTTTTTCAAGTAACGAAAACCCCTTTACTAAAAGAACTAGATTTATTGTAACACAAGTCTTCTTTTTCGATGAAAAGGAAAGAATCTGAGTTGAAAAAAGATCATGAAAGCGTAAAAATTTTTAAAGGTTTTTACTTGAAATTACAGAAGACATTCTTTATTATAATAAATGTGTTAGCACTCACTGGTGATGAGTGCTAAAAAAGACTACATATAAAAATTGAGGAGGTTGTTTCTTATGTTAAAGCCATTAGGCGATCGCGTAATCATTGAACTCGTTGAATCTGAGGAAAAAACCGCTAGCGGTATTGTGTTACCGGATTCTGCAAAAGAAAAACCGCAAGAAGGTAAAATTGTTGCAGCAGGTTCAGGCCGTGTACTTGAAAGTGGTGAGCGCGTTGCGTTAGAAGTAAACACAGGCGACCGCATTATCTTCTCAAAATATGCAGGCACTGAAGTGAAATATGAAGGCAAAGAATATTTAATCCTTCGTGAGAGCGACATTTTAGCTGTTATTGGTTAATCACATAAAAAAACATTGAGATATATTTTTAAAAAGACTGAGGAGGTTTCGTTATTATGGCAAAAGATATTAAGTTCAGTGAAGAAGCACGTCGTGCGATGTTACGTGGTGTAGATGCACTTGCAGATGCTGTAAAAGTAACTTTAGGACCTAAAGGACGTAACGTGGTTCTTGAGAAAAAATTCGGTTCTCCACTTATCACAAATGATGGTGTAACGATTGCAAAAGAAATCGAATTAGAAGATGCATTTGAAAACATGGGTGCAAAACTTGTGGCTGAAGTTGCAAGCAAAACAAACGACGTAGCTGGTGATGGTACAACAACTGCAACGGTTCTAGCTCAGGCAATGATCCGTGAAGGTCTTAAAAACGTAACAGCTGGTGCAAACCCTGTTGGCGTTCGTAAAGGGATCGAAGAAGCAGTGAAAGTAGCACTTGAAGGCTTGCACGAGATTTCTAAACCAATCGAAGGCAAAGAATCAATTGCTCAAGTTGCGTCTATTTCTGCAGCAGATGAAGAAGTAGGCAGCCTAATCGCTGAAGCAATGGAGCGTGTAGGTAACGACGGCGTTATCACAATCGAAGAATCTAAAGGGTTCACAACTGAGCTTGAAGTGGTTGAAGGAATGCAATTTGACCGCGGATATGCTTCACCATACATGGTGACTGATTCTGATAAGATGGAAGCGGTTCTTGAAAATCCTTACATCTTAATCACTGATAAAAAGATCACAAACATTCAAGAAATCCTTCCTGTACTTGAGCAAGTTGTACAACAAGGAAAACCATTGTTGATCATTGCTGAAGATGTAGAAGGCGAAGCACTTGCAACACTTGTTGTGAACAAACTTCGTGGAACATTCAACGCAGTGGCAGTCAAAGCACCTGGATTCGGTGACCGTCGTAAAGCAATGCTTGAAGACATCTCTGTTCTAACTGGCGGAGAGTTAATCACAGAAGACCTAGGACTTGACCTGAAATCAACTGAAATCGGTCAGCTTGGCCGCGCGTCTAAAGTTGTTGTGACAAAAGAAAACACAACCATCGTAGAAGGCTCAGGAGATTCTGCTCAAATCGCAGCACGCGTCAACCAAATCCGTGCGCAAGTAGAAGAAACAACTTCTGAATTCGATAAAGAAAAATTACAAGAACGTCTTGCAAAACTAGCTGGCGGCGTCGCTGTCATCAAAGTTGGGGCTGCAACGGAAACAGAACTAAAAGAGCGCAAACTGCGCATCGAGGATGCACTGAACTCAACTCGTGCAGCAGTTGAAGAAGGTATCGTATCCGGTGGTGGTACAGCACTTGTGAATGTATACAAAAAAGTCGCTTCAATCGAAGCAGATGGTGACGTTCAAACAGGTGTAAACATCGTTCTACGTTCTCTTGAAGAGCCAATCCGTCAAATCGCTCACAACGCAGGTCTTGAAGGATCCGTCATCGTTGAGCGCTTGAAAAACGAAGAAATTGGCGTAGGCTTCAACGCAGCAACAAACGAATGGGTAAACATGATCGAAAAAGGAATCGTTGACCCAACAAAAGTAACTCGCTCTGCACTTCAAAACGCAGCTTCTGTTGCAGCAATGCTTCTAACAACTGAAGCAGTCGTTGCTGACAAACCAGAAGAAGGCGGCTCAGGCGGCGGAATGCCAGACATGGGCGGCATGGGTGGTATGGGCGGCATGATGTAATCAGGGTTTCAAAACCTTATTATATCAACGTCTGAAATAATAATATGCTTTTCTTGTCGTCGTATTTGTCCTTGTGTTATTAAACACAAGGCAACCTGTGACAAATAAGCTAACTATAGAAGAAGGCCTTTCATCAGTTTGCAAAACTGTTGGGAGGCCTTTTCTTCCATATTAACAGTCATATGAGCATAGATATTCCTTGTAGTATGACTAATCTTATGTCCACTATGCTATTGTTTTTCATTAATGACGATTCGACCTCAAGCAGTATGGTATGACCAACCTTGTTGATTAAATGGAACCTCGGAACGGGCCCGACTTTATGCTGCAATTGCAAGGACTATAATAGAGAAAGGTTACTCTCGAAGTTTTTACCACTGGTTAGTTGCTATCAATGTTTAAAGAACCTATAGTAATAGGAGCTTTTAAATCTGAGGAAGATATTTTTAGGTATATTAAAGGAATTGATCTTCTAGTGCTGATGATGTTGGCTCAGAGGCAATCGATGGGAATGGCAAAATATAGTGACTGTAAAGAGAGTGAAGGAGAGTTTTCAATTTGTAGAAAGTTTAAAGCTTAGCAAGAAAAGAGTAAACCCTAAAGGTCTACTCTTTAATGTTTAATCATCTTATGATTAGCAATCTTCTGCTTGGCTATGATGAAGAGGTGGTGGAATTAACCATCCTTTTTCTTTGTTAAGTCTAAGGACTTTTGCTCCAAGTGCTGTCTTTTGAACATGAAACTGTCCAAACATCATAGCTATGTCTTCTCGAATGGATTGCCCCATAATTGTGCTACACGATACTAAGCCTGCCGCAATGTTCGCCGAAAGACCAGCGGCTATTTCTGGATCTTGAAAACGTGCCCCTACTGGAATATCGTCTATACAAGCTTTAGGTCGTTCAGGAGGTGTTGGAGGTAAGCCAATTCCATTTTCTTTTAATAAAGTTTCAATTTCTTTGATTTCTTGTTGCCCACCCTGAATAGCTTCTTCAATTAATTTTTGTAAGTCTTCGTCACCTGCATGGTTTAAGTGGGTTTGATAACCAGCAACTAAACCTTTAGCTACCATCAAGTAAGACCATGTACCAAACACTTCACCATAGTGCATAGGTTCATCCGTTGGATTTCCACTTAAAATTCCCATTGTCATCCTCCCTAATTGTAAAATATTCATTAAGCGACCTTCCTTTCTTGACGATTGGTCACCTTTTTATAGTTCCTAAATTAAACCATTATATTCATCATTTTAATGATGGTTGTTAAAGGTAAAATTCTAATTTTAATCTATGTGGACTCTAACGAATAATGGCTAATAAAACTGGAGAGATTATGTTATAAAAAGAGCGGTTGCATAAAGGGAAATTATCTTCTAGCAACGAATATATATGATAAAATGTAGTGGCATATTATGAGGCTCTCTTCTTCTTTTTCCCATTGCCTAACCACCTTCGTTCGCGATGATCAGAGATCGTTATTTTTTGTAACGATTACCACTATTAAAGAAACGAGCGAAATAAAGAAAATGAAAAAAACACTTTCTCAATGAAGGTGTTTTTTTGTTGTGTTTACAACAAAAATAAACTATAATGTTGTTATGTTTTATGTTGTAAATGCAACAAAAGGAGTCGTGATAAATGAGAGAGATTTTGCGAGAGATTGGCGTCATCGCTCGGGCGCTTGATTCTATAAGTAATATTGAATTTAAAGAGTACGATTTAACGAAGGGGCAGTATTTGTATCTTGTGCGTATCTGTGAAGAGCCTGGCATCATTCAGGAAAAGCTGGCGGAAATGATCAAGGTGGATCGAACAACGGCTGCTCGTGCTATCAAAAAATTAGAACTGCATGGTTTTATTGAGAAGAAAGATGATCGAGTGAATAAAAAAATCAAAAAGCTGTTTCCCACTGATAAAGGGGAAGCGGTATATCCAATGATCAAACGAGAAAATGATTATTCGAATCAAGTAGCGCTGGATGGATTTTCTGAAGAGGAAGCAGAACAGATATATGAGTATCTTCTAAGGGTGAGAAAAAATATCGAAAAAGATTGGGATTATGTGAAAAAAGGAAATAAGAGACGCTACTAAATGATAAGGAGAGATGACTTCAATGACCTTCACTTTTATTCCATGCAATGAACAGCATATAGAAGAGCTGCAAAAAGTCGGTATCGACACATTTATAGAAACCTTTCAGAATCAAAACAAAGCGGAACATATCGATGCTTACGTAAAGACAGCCTTTCATCCGAACCAGCTGTTAAAAGAATTACATCATCCATCTTCACAGTTCTATTTTGTTCAAGTGAATGGCGAAGTTGCTGGTTATTTGAAGGTCAATATGGATGATGCGCAGTCAGAAGAGATGGGAAGTGAAGCGTTAGAGATTGAAAGAATTTATATTAAGCAGTCCTTTCAAAAACAAGGATTAGGCCGATATTTAATCAATCAAGCCTTTGAGATCGCGAAGAAATATCATAAACGTGATGTTTGGCTTGGGGTGTGGGAGCACAACAAAGCGGCCATTGCATTTTATCAAAAGCTTGGGTTTGTTCAAACAGGGGTGCACGCATTCCTTATGGGAGACGAAGAACAATTGGACTTCATTATGACCAAAACACTTAGCTGAATCAATAAGGGGGAAGGGAATATGCATATTCCATCTTTTTTTCAAGTGAAAGATATGGAAGAAGTAAAAGCATTTATTCAATTACATTCATTTGCAACAGTTGTGACCACAACGGATGAAAAACCCATTGCGACACATATTCCAGTGAGTTTTCATCAAGTTGAAGATTCGTATGTGATTACAGGGCATATGGCGATTGGAAATCCTCAGTGGAAAACGTTTGAAGAAAATGAGAAGGTGCTCGTCATCTTTCAAGGACCACATGCCTATATATCCTCTTCATGGTATGAAAAAGAAGCCGTACCGACATGGAATTATCAGGCTGTCCATGTATATGGAAAGGCTGTGCTGTTAGAAAAAGGGGAACTGGTAAAAGAATTAACCACGATGCTGGAAACATACGAAAGCCACAGAGAACAGCCTGTTTTATGGGATACATTGTCTGATGAACTGTTAGAGAAACAAATGAAAGGGATTGTGGGCTTTAAAATCATCATTGATGAAGTTCAGGCTGCTTTTAAACTAAGCCAAAATCGCCATGAAAGGGATTATGCTCACATCATTGAAAAGTTGGAAGCAGAGGGTGACGTGGAAATGGCTGAGGCGATGAAAAAGAGAGTAAAGGATGTATGAGAAAAGCACTCTTATGATCAAGAGTGCTTTTTTTTGTTTTGAGAGAAATGAGATATCTTGGCTTATAATGTCACATTTTCTTTAAAATTACATAAAAAAATCCACTATTTCCATAAAAAATCAGATCAATTCCTTATAATAAAGGTATCTGAGAATGGGGAGTGAGTCGAGATGGACCAAAACTTGCTGCAAATGAATCAAGTGAGATCAGAGGATGAATTAGCGGTTGTTAATATATCTTCTACAGAAATTGGGGCGCTGTCAAAGGAAGCGGCTAAGCGGATTTTACAAACGAAGGATACGGATGATATTCATTTACTGATGTATGTCCCGATTGAAAAGAAAGCAGATTTGATTTGGTTGATTGAAAGTGTTGGACAGGCGTTAGAAGATGAGGATGAAGATAACGTTGCACTTGAATTTGCTGATTTGCTCTATTTCTTTGTCATTCCATTTTATAAGGAGTATATTTTGAGGGAACATCATTTGTATGAGTGTATAGATGATTTGTTGGTACTATTAGCATCAAGGACTCACTCAGATATTCACACACTAGTTGATGCGATGAGAGACGATTTGACTGAATAAACATGAAAAAAGGCTTGTAGAGAGGTCCTCTACAAGCTTTTTTCATCGTAAAAAACCATAAATTACTGGGCTCTTTCCCACGTGATTTTTGTTTCATTTGTTTTTTTCTTTCCTTTTGCCAGTACTTTGCCGTTTTCTTGTTTCACGGTGATGTTTAGGTCGTAAAAGGAATAGAGGGCGCCAAGGCTGTCATTTTCTGGTTTGTGCAGGTTGTTTTCTTTTTCAGTTGATGCCCCAATGGCCAGCGTCTTGGCAAAGTTTAAACCGATGACTTCAGCGTAATCACTATTGGTATCAGATGAAGCGGTCACGTTTAAAGAAATGACTTTTTTCTTTTGATCAACGGTGATGTCAGTATCTTTTATGAGTTTAGACTGCTCCATGACTTCTTTCGTTTCATTTTGAATGCGGTCATTAATCGTTGGAAGTGCCTTAGATTCTGTTTTTTGTTCTTTCGTCGTATTCGAGCAAGCTGCTAGAATGAAGAGACTTGCAACTAGGCTCATGAAAACAAGTAGACTTTTTCTCACGTTCGTTCTCCTTTTTTCTGCGAAGTATGTATGTTTATGTTACCACGAATCCTTGTTTTGATTAAAAGAGAAGTGTTGATAAGCTGTGAACAATAAAAAGCACCCAAAATAGGGCGCTTTTTTCTTATTGTGCTGAAAGGCTTGTACTTAATGGAACAGAAGAAATGACGGTGAATTTAGGAGCCGCAGCACCAGACTCTAAATTTTTACGTAAAAGCGATGATTTGATTGTTCCATCCCATTTTTTATAGACACTTCCTGAAGTATTCGCACGAAGCTGTACATTCGAGAAACTTGCTTGTGAGTAGCTGTTTGTTCCATTATCTTGGACGCCGTGAACCATTTTGACGACATCGAGGTTTTTCAGACGACTAGGGTTGAAAACAGGCTGCTTATAGCGCAATTTCCCATTGACGTATAGTGACACTGTGCCATCACCATTGTTGATGAGCTTTAAGTTGACACGTGCACCATCCGTAATGCTCTTATCGTACTCACTGTTCCAGTATTGACTGCCGCCTTGTGAGCCGCTGCCAAGAAAGACCTTATAGCCAGAAGACGTTTTTGAAATACCGCTCTCTACAACGGCAGAGCCGAGACCGAGGTACCAGTCCGCATAGCCATTTTTAATAGTGGCTGTTTTCGGCAGCACAATATCAGCAGAGATACCTGACCATTTTGCCTCATCCGTTTGTGTCACAATCGCGCCGTGACGAGGACCAGCTGCAGAGGCAGGGATACTTGATAGCATCAAAACGAAGGCCAAACTTACACTCAAAACGATGAACCACTTTTTCATAAAAATTCCTCCTTAAATTGGATTCACTTTTATTATATAAAATGAAAGAGAGGGGCTACTTACATTGTTCTGGCCGATTTTGGTATTTTTTGTGAACAAAATCGGTCATAAAGTGGTCAACTTGTATTCGAATTGTAATGTGACTGTAAAATAACTGGGGGCATCTTCATGTATAATAAGTGCAGAAACCAAATACGGAGGATTTTTTAATGAATAAAAAGCTTATCGCGACAATCGTAACAGTAGCTAGTTTATTTTTGGCGTTTAGTTTCTCACATGGAGCAAGTGCAAAAAAAGTAAGCGGCAATATTACTTGGTATAATGGTGTCGGTAAAAAGGGCGCAGATGGAAAAAAACTCGGTCATTGGGATGCAGCAACTAAAATGGGATTTGACGTACCGAAAAAAGGTACAAAACTTAGAGTGACAACAAAAGCGAAACCACATAAAGTGATTACAGTATATAAATATGATGTAGGCAGAATGCCAAACGCTGTATTAGACGTCAGTCCAAAAGCATTCAAAGCACTAGGGTATAAAACAAGTAAAGGTGTCGTAAAAGGGCATTACACTTATTAATACATAGTCATGCAAAGAAGCGGGAAAAGTTTATTTTCTGGCTTCTTTTCTTGTAGAGAGGGTCTGAAAGGCAATGAAAAAATCAACATGGTGGATCATCACGGTCATCGGAGTCGCAGTGATTGCGGCAGTCATTTTCTTCATGATGAAGCCGGCGCAAGAGGCGAAACATGCAGGAAAAGTGAAAACGAATCAAGATGCAAAAGACGAATTACTCGTTTCATTTACAGATCAACAGTTAAACAATACGTATTACCTGCATGACCGGGCGCTTCATACGGAGAAACTGACAGCATATCCTTCGATTGCTTATGATTCTACGAAACAGCTTTTATATTACACGTATACGGATGAAGACACACAAAAAGTGAGTATTCGAGAACTGAATGTGAAAACAGATGAAGAAAAAACGCTATTTACGAGTGATGATTCCATCGACAGTATGAGGCTGTCTGGAGACGGGAAACAGTTATATCTCAGGTATAACAAGGATTCTGGCGAACAATTTTATGTCGCTTCTTATGATTTGAATACACAAAAAATGAAGGTGTTATATCCAGAAAAAAGCAAGGATGATACGGTGAGTTCTTTTGCTTATGATCCGGCGTCAAACCTTCTGGCAATCCAGCATTATTCCTTAAAAGAAGATTACAAGAAAACCGATGAAGCGAATGAAAAGGGAAGAGACCCTGAACCAACGACCATGAAGATCACCCTTCAAACAGGTGCGAAGGGGAAGCGTATTACACGTATCTCGCAAACGATCAATGATATTTCATTTTCACCAGATCATAAGACATTGATTTATACAGAAGTGAAGGTGCGAAACGAAAAAGAAGTATCCTCTATTAAGATGCTTGATGTAGAAACCGGAAAAACGACAACACTCGTTAAGAACAGTGAGGATATGCATATTTTAAGTGCCGCACAGCCGCAATTTTCTACGGACGGATCTTCTGTTTATTTCTTAGGTGTTGCTAAAAACGCAAAGGAATTAAAGGATGACACCGGACGAAAAGCAAAGGTAAGAACGATATTTGAATACAATATCAAGAAGAAAACAGTGGAAGCCGCTTGGGAGAAGGATGGCGGAATTGTTAACAATTTCACTGTCAATCGATAAGGGTACGTTCAGTTATTTGATATAACTGGACGTTTTTTTATTTTGCCGCTTGAAATGATGGTGAAATTGAGGAATTCATGGAAGGGAAAGCAATTTTTAAGCAGAGAAACGTGTGGTATTTTCGTATTTTGCTTATGTGACAGAGGAAAAGAAAGAGAGTAATATGAGTGTACATAAAAAACGAGAGGACACAAGGCTTCTCGTTTTCACTGATTTATTTGGTGTTATTGTCTAGTAAGTTTTGAAAGATAAACAGGGCATTAATGGAGTGAGGGAATCCAGCAACTTTTGTACAGTGCTTAATAATCTCCATGATCTCTATGACAGAAAGTCCGATATGTAATGCTTGTTCAAAATGAGTCTTTAATTCTTCATCACAATCGCCTTTTGTAATGAGGGCAGATAATGTGCTGATGGCCTTTTGTTTTTCATCTAAAATGAAGTGGTTGAATTCTTTTTGTTCACCGAGTTCAATTGTTAGCTGTTCAATATTTGACCAAATGCTCTCGTTTTCCTGAATTGAAAGCTTCTCTATGTTACCTGCCGCTGTTTCTTGTGTGACCTGGCAAGTCTCTTTTTCTTCATTCAAATTGAACTCCTCCGTTTTTTATCGCAATTTTCCATTTGTTCGTTCATTGTGGCTTATGTGCCTTTTGACAGATGCAATGGGTATATAGTAGTATTATCGGTTTGCTGCGTCAACTTTTTAAGTATTGAATGTACAAATAAATGCCATTTCAAGTCATGCTTTGTTTTATTTTAGAGTAATTCAATGAAAAGGAAATAAAGGGCTAATATATCGCTGTCTGTTAGCCCTTCGCAATGATTTACTCAATACATGTGTTTAAGCATGTGACGGGAGATTAATTTCATTTTATTGGATGATATCCATCGGCCGCATCATGTCATAATCCTCGTGCTCTAATATATGACAATGCCACACATACCTGCCGCTGTATGGAACAAAGCGAGCGATGATCCGAATGACTTCACCGGCATGCGCTTGAATGGTGTCCTTGTAGCCTTGTTCATGTAAAGGAGGGGCTTCGTTCGGTCCTGTATACACAATTTCCCCTGTCGATTGATAGACCTCTGTATCAAATGGTCTTCTGTCTATCACCCTAAATTGAACAAGATGTAAATGAATGGGATGTGTGCCCCTTGTTGGATTGACGATGGACCAAACCTCTACACTGCCAAGCCGAGGATTTTCCGTGACGGGGTCATTCCAAAATTGGTTATCCAGCAATAAAATGGGGCGGCCGTATTTATCCTGTGTACCGGTAAGAGTGAGCGTACGCTCTTTATCAGCTCGACTAGGCCGAAGCGGTGGAAGCGGTTTGAAAATAGGCCGTAATGTTTTAGGTGCTCTCCCTTTTAGCGGCCGTGTGACTTTAAATTGCATGATGTTTGCATCTGTTTCAGGATTCACATCCTGTCCGCAGCCGGCTGTATTTTTGAGAGTGATCGTTTTGTTTTCGTAAGCTGAAAAGTCGATGATGACATCGAAACGTTCAGCAGGTGCGATGCTAAAGGATTGATGGCGAACAGGTCTTGGCAAAAAGCCCCCATCGGAACCAATTTGCAAGATTGTGGCGTCGTTATCTAGATGCAGCTCATAAGTTCTAGTATTGGACGCATTTAAGATACGAAAGCGGTATTTTCGCGGCTCTACTTCTAAATAAGGCCATACTTTTCCATTGACTAAAATCGTTTCTCCACAAAAAAAGGGCACGATGGATGGGTCTGGTAGGTCACTGTCTTCTGGCGTGTCGTTTGGTCTGCTAGGATAAAACAGTGAGCCATCCTCCTGAAACGTACGGTCCATGATCATTAAAGGAATGTCATAGTCATCTTTCGGCAGCTCTAAGGACTTTTCAAACGCATCAGAGATCAAATAAAACCCAGCTAAGCCGGCGTACACATTTAATCGTGTCAATGCCATCGCATGATCGTGATACCACAATGTGCAGGCTTGCTGATGATTTGGGTATACGTATACCTCTCGTTCAAAGAAGGGGCCGGTTGCTTCAAAGTCTCGTGAAAACCAAGCCTCTGGATAGCCGTCACTGCTTGCTGGTGTGACGCCGCCATGCAGATGAACGACCGTTTTGACTTCTGGTTCATCATGATGGCCGGCATGAATGGTGTGATCGACCGGCAGGAAATGCTTCAACGGCAATTTGTTCATCCATTTCACTTTGACTTTTTCATTTCGATTCGCTTGAATGGTGGGACCAGGCAAACTGCCATTATAGGTCCATAGCTTGGTTGGGGGCAGGTCTCTATGAACTTTTAGAAATACCTCCTCCATAGCGATTTCATAATACGTTTGTCTTGGGTTCTTTTTGACGGGCTCCGCGACTTCTGGGATTGGCAGCTCGTCAACAAATTTTTCTAGGTTCATGTTGTCTAATCCTCACTTAAAATCCAATTTGATACAGTATAAGTGCGGACATGAAAATAGGTGAATAAAATAAAAAAACCCGCTTTTCAGCGGGAGCATTACGGATGTTTATTTTCAAGCGCTGCATTTGCAGGCACTTTTTTATTCGGTTTAAAGACGAAATAAGCGGCAAGCACACCGAAGGTAATGATACTTGTCAAAATGAGCTGTGGTCTCATTGATTCGATAAACAGCATCGATGCCAAGATGGCGCAAATGACCAAAATGGTAAAGTACGTGAGATATGGGAACAGCCACATTTTGATTTTGAGCTGCTCTGGATTTTCTTTTTCGATTTTACGGCGCATTCTTAATTGTGAAACAGCAATGACCAAGTAGACAAGAAGGGCAATGGCGCCGGATGCATTGACTAAGAACAAAAAGATGGTTTCAGGATAAAAGTAGTTCATCATGACGGCAATGTAGGAAAAGAAGGTGCCTGCGACTGTAGCCGCTACAGGAACACCACGTTTGCTGATTTTCATAAAGCGTTTCGGTGCTTCGCCTCTTTCCGCTAATGAATAAAGCATTCTGGACGTTGTGTACAAACCGGAGTTTAAGCAAGATAGAACGGCTGTTAAAACAATGACGTTCATGACTTGAGCTGCTGATGGGACGCCGATGTATTCTAATACCGCAACGAACGGGCTTGTTAAAATACTCGCTGAATTCCATGGAAGCAAGGTCACAACGACAGCGATGGATCCGACATAGAACACGATGATACGCCATACAACAGAGCGGGTAGCTGTTGTCACAGACTTGACTGGGTCTGCTGATTCTCCGGCCGCTATTGCCACAATCTCGGTTCCCATGAAGGAAAAGATGACGACGACAATTCCGAGTAAAACAGAGCTGAATCCATTTGGAAGGAAACCGCCGTTCCCCGTTAAATTGGCAAGACCTGCAGTATGATGACCGCCAAAACCAAAGATAAATGCAAAACCGATGAGTAGAAAGAGAATAATGCTGACGACTTTTATTAATGAGAACCAGTATTCAAATTCGCCAAAAGATTTAACAGAAAAGATATTCGTTAATGTTAAGAGGATAGTGAGGATAAGACTTGTGAGCCAAACAGGTGCATCTCCATACCAATACTGAATAATGGCAGCACCGGCAATGGCTTCGATGGCGATGACGATGACCCAGAAGAACCAGTAAAGCCAGCCGATTGTAAACCCGGCCCAAGGACCGATGGCATCACTCGCATATTGTGAGAAGGAACCGCTTGTCGGATAGGCGCATGCCATTTCTCCAAGCATTCTCATAATAAAGATCACCAGAAGTCCGGCAAAAGAATAGGAAAGAATGGCTCCAGGCCCTGCAGAATGAATGACAGCGCCGCTACCAACAAATAGCCCTGCGCCAATAACCCCAGCAATGGAGATCATTGAAATATGTCTTGTTTTCAGATTTTTTTGAAGACCGTTTGTCATGTTGGACATGTCTTTACCTCCAAACATTTCTCTTCATAGAGAAATTGTTTTTAGAATATTTTAAATTTTATCATACTGAATTGTCATTCAGCATTGGACAGGTTATCAAACTGACATTTCAAACCTCTTAACATGATGTTAAAAAGTATAAAGGATTTGAGAGATTATGTTCCCTCTTTTTCCTCAGTTCATTCTTAAAAATAGCATAAGATCGGATGAAGAGAAGTTGTGTCTCAAAATAAAATTATTCTGATAATTTTTCGGTAAGAGTGATATTGCCCATATGATCATCACAGAGTGAATTGGAAAAAGGTTGATGGGAGTAGGTCTTGAGGTCAATTGACCTTATAAAAATAAGTTTACTTAGGTCAACACATTTCTATGTATCCTATTTTGCTGACACAAGCGAATCATGTTGCTGTAGACCCACATGGGCTTTGCTTTGTAAGATAAATAATAGAAAAGTGATGTGTGAGGAGGCGCGGTTCGACATGGAGCGCTATAACGAATTAAGACAAGGTGAAACAGGTGCTTGGGTCAGCATCATTGCCTATGTGATTTTATCAGCGGTGAAACTTCTAATTGGGTATGTGTTTCATTCAGAGGCTCTTTCGGCAGATGGATTGAATAATACGACGGATATTATTGCATCCCTTGCTGTGTTGATTGGGCTGCGTATTTCTCAAAAGCCGCCTGATGAAGATCATCCATACGGTCATTTTCGAGCAGAGAATATTGCGTCTCTTGTGGCGTCCTTTATTATGATGCTTGTTGGACTTCAGGTTCTGCTGAGTGCGGGCCGGTCGCTCTTCTCATCTGAGCATCAAACGCCCGATATGATCGCAGCTTGGACGGCAGCAGGAAGTGCTGTGGTGATGTACGGCGTGTATATTTACAACCGCAATCTGTCCAAACGGATCAATAGCCAGGCTCTTCATGCAGCAGCAGCTGATAATAAATCAGATGCGTATGTGAGTATTGGAACATTTGTAGGGATTATCGCCTCTCAATTTCAGCTGGCATGGATTGATACGCTTGCAGCGTTTGTCATTGGCCTCATTATTTGTAAAACGGCGTGGGAGATTTTCAGAGATGCCTCTCATTCGTTAACGGACGGTTTTCATATAAAAGATATGTCCAAATATAAAGAGACCATTGAAGCAACACCTGGAGTGGGCGATTTGAAAGATATTAAGGCACGGTATCTCGGAAGTACGGTCCATGTGGATGTAGTAGTGGAGGTCGAGCCGCACTTGAACATTGCAGAAAGCCATGATATTGCAGATGAGATCGAACGTAGAATGAAGAAGGAACATGATATTTTACACTCTCATGTTCATATGGAGCCAGCAGGTGAGACAAAAGAAGAGAAGAAGTCTTTTCCATCGTGAGAAGGCTTCTTTTTTTCTACATGCTGATGTTTTATGCAAATGCGCGTTGTATGGTAAAGTTAGACTATATGAAATTTAACGGAAACGTGATAGGAGGATCAGGATGGCATTTGATGAACCGATGCATTCAGATTTACAAAAAATCGTAGATAACATCAATAAAGTCATGGTTGGGAAAAAAGACATTGCGATATTAAGCCTTGTTGCGATTTTGGCGAAGGGGCATGTGCTACTAGAGGATGTGCCTGGTGTTGGGAAGACGATGATGGTTCGTGCTTTGGCAAAATCCATTGGCTGTGAGTTTAAGCGAATCCAATTCACTCCTGACCTTTTGCCTTCAGATGTAACAGGTGTGTCGATTTATAATAAAAAGACAAATGAATTTGAATTTAGGCAAGGACCGATTATGGGGCAGATTATTTTGGCTGATGAGATCAACCGGACCTCTCCTAAAACACAGTCGGCATTGCTCGAAGCGATGGAGGAAGGCAGTGTCACAGTGGACGGAGAAACAATGCCGCTTGCGGATCCTTTTTTCGTCATGGCGACGCAGAATCCAGTGGAATATGAAGGGACCTATCCGCTGCCAGAAGCGCAAATGGACCGGTTTTTATTCAAGCTGCAGATGGGATATCCGACCATGCTGGAGGAGCTGGAGGTGCTCAACTTGCAGGAAAAGCAGTCCCCGATTGATACACTTCAAGCTGTCATGACAAAGGAACATATTCATGCGTTGCAGCAAGCTGTTCAGACCATTCATGTGGATGCATCCATTAAAGAATATATTGTGGAAATTGCTCAAGCGACGCGTCAGCATCCATCTGTTTATTTAGGTGTGAGTCCAAGGGGATCGATCGCCCTCATGAAAGCGGCTCAGGCGTATGCACTTTTGAATCAGCGAGATTATGTGATTCCTGATGATATACAGTATTTGGCGCCATATACATTGCCGCATCGAATGATTTTGACATCAGAAGCGACGTATGAAGGGAAGAAGGCGGAGACACTGCTGCGACAAATGCTTGAGCAAATTGGCGTGCCAGTTCAAAAGTCGATGACTCAATGAAGTCACGTCATCGTTTGGCTGTTTTATTATGGTTACGGGTAATGATGCTCATCATCCTCACTGCGGCAGTCTTTTGTTATGCCATGTTTCAGGGAGGGTTTGTGAGTTGGTTCCTTTTTTATGCATTTTTACCATATACTTTGTATGCTTTGCTGTTTGCGCTCGTTCCGCTGCGAGCGACAGTCAAAAGGACATTACAGCAAACCCGATTGAAGGCGGGAGACGTGCTGTCCGTTGACCTTGAAATCAAGCGGACAAATCCATTTCCATACGTTTACGTCTTGATTGAGGATGATCCGCCGGACACCTTTCATTTACAGGAACAAATTGAAATGAAGCAAATGCTGTTTCCTTGGTTTCGGAAAACGTGGCGTTTTTCCTATCAATTGAATGATGTCAAGCGCGGGGAACATCATTTGTCAGCGGTTCGAATCAAAACGGGCGATATGTTTGGTTTTGTGGAGAAAGAAGTGATCATTCCGTTAGAAAAAAAGCTGCTTGTCTATCCCAAAATGCTCGATCTTCAGGTGGAGTCTGCTGAGTCAGTGAATGAAAATGGAGGCAAAGCGGTTCACTCGTGGTTAAATGAACCGACCCATGTGACAACAGGCGTACGGGAATACCAGCAAGGAGACCGTTTTGCTTGGGTGGACTGGAAGACGACGGCTAGAAGGGGTCAGCTGATGACGAAGGAATTTGAACAGAATCAAACAAAGGATCTTGTCGTGTTTGCTGATTTTACAGATGAAGCGGTTTTTGAGACCGTCGTGTCTATTGCAGCGTCTGTACTACAATCGGCAGTGAAAAAAGGGGTGCCTTCAGGTCTTGTACCTCTAGGAAATCAGCATGCCTTTCGAGTGGATCAAGGAGAAATTCATTTACAGGACATGCTCTATTATTTAACAAGGGTGCAGCATCAACCTTCTCGCGCACAAGAATATAAGGCGTTAGCAGCGAGTGAGTACCAGCACTCTGGAAAATATGTCGTCACGGGTCAGCTGCAAGAAGAGCTTGCTGCGAGCCTCTTTGGAAATCGAAACAGAAAGAACATCACTGTTCTTTTAGTGAAGAGAGCTTTGGATCGCTTCACGACAAAAGAAAAACAGCTTGTAGACCGGCTCAAGGCATCTGGAATACGCACGACCCTTTTATTTGAAGACCGGCTGCACGAAAGAACTGTGAGGTGACAAACATTTATGCTGGATACGCATCAGCGGCAAAGCCGTTTTGAGTTGTTCATCTATTATGCTATAGCATTTCTGCTGCTTTGGGAGTGGCTTCGTCCGCTTCAAGACTTTACAGAGACGAGTCATACGTCTTATTTCATCATTTTTATAGGGCTTACGTGTTTGTTTACATTCTTTCGTTTGAAGTGGTATGTGACGTTTCCTATTTGTACTGGCATGATCTTGCTCGCCTTATATTTGATCTTTTATCAAGCAGAGCCAAGCTATCCGGCTGCATTATTTGCTGATATCAAAGATAATATCACCATCATGAGCACAGGCATGTGGAGTGACATGTACCCGTCCTTCCGCACATTATTGTTTTATATTTTGCTATGGCTGCTTGTCTACTTGCTTCATTATTGGGTGGTCTATCAGCAGCGTATCTTTTTCTTTTTACTCATGACGATTGTGTATGTCACGATTCTTGATACATTTACGCCATATGATGCGACCTTTGCAATCGTTCGCATTATGGTGTTTGGCTTTTGTTTGCTTGGGTTGCTGTATTTCGATCGACTGCGTTCGGCTGAAGGCATTCGGGTGTCACAGAAGGCGCGTCTAAAGTGGTTTTTGCCCATGCTGGCGCTTGTCCTCCTATCAGCGGCACTCGGCGCTTCTTTGCCAAAGTCTGATCCGAAATGGCCTGATCCTGTCCCGTTTTTTAAGGCGGTGACGAATCAAGATAACGCAGCCGGGCAGAATAAGGTGGGATATAGTTCAGATGATTCATCGCTTGGCGGACCGTTTAGTGAGGATCGCACACCGGTCTTTAAATGGAGCGGAAAGAAGCCATCTTACTTTCGGGTCGAAACAAAAAGCATCTACACAGGAAAGGGCTGGGAGGATGCCTCAAATGATACAAAGCCTACTCGGCTAAAGGACGACGATGTGCCGAATCGGTGGTTTACCGAGCGTGTAAAAACAGAGGTGCACGAAACGAGAGTCGATATGGAATCTGACTATCGATTTAATCATGCCGTCTATCCAATTGGGACGATCACACTGATGCCAATGGAAAATATTCCGCTGCAAATGATGGGGAAAACGGAAAAAATTGTCCCATCCAGTCAAAATCCGCCGAAAAATTTAGGGAACTACCAAGTCACCTTCTTATCTCCTACATTTATCCTTGAGGATTTGCAGAGGATTAAAGTGCCAACAAAGAAGCAGGTAAATCAGGAGGTTGGCCGTGAATACTTGCAGCTTCCTTCCTCATTGCCAGAGCGTGTGAAGACGCTGGCAAACAGCTTAACGGAAACGAAGGATAATATGTATGATAAAGCCAAAGCGATCGAGGATTATTTAGGATCTGCGAAGTTTTCATATGAAACGCAAAATGTCGCTGTGCCTGGTCGTAATGAAGATTATGTAGACCAATTTTTATTTGATACGATGATCGGCTACTGTGATAATTTTTCATCCTCTATGATAGTGATGCTTCGTTCGATCGGGATTCCGGCGAGATGGGTGAAAGGATATACGGCAGGTCAGTTATATGAAACACAGATGGATGGAAACAATGTGTATGAAGTGACCAATAACAATGCGCATTCATGGGTAGAGGTGTATTTTCCAAACAGAGGCTGGGTCACCTTCGAACCGACAAAAGGATTTACGAACCCACAGACATTTACGAATGAAGCCGTTTCAAGCGATCAAACGGATGATCAAAAGGAAGAAGATCAGCCTAGCTCTGATGCACGCGAAGATCAGCCGGCAGAACAGCCGCAGCAGCAGGAGACAGATCAGCCGGCAGAACCAAAGAAACAAACAGCACAAGCAAAGCCAAGTATGGTGCATGTTGGTTCAATCTTGGGTTATGCGGCAGGAGCTATGGTCCTTCTTGGATTGATGAGCTGGCTGCTTTATCGATTAAGAGCAAGGTGGCTGCCATTCTTTATTGTGAGAAAGGTGAAACGTCTGCCAGAGGAGGAAGCATTCTTCTATGCGTATGCGGCTCTATTAAAGCAGCTGAAGCGCAGGGGGATTGAGAAAAGCCCAGGCATGACGCTAAGAGAATTCGCTTCTTTGATCGATGACAAGGATGGAGATCATCGCATGTCAGAACTGACGCAGCTCTATGAGCGGGCACTCTATCGACGAGAGGATGCGTCGGCGCTTTGGCGGCAATCGGCAAAGTTATGGGAAAATTTAATAAACAGGAGATAGTCTTGACCCCGTACCTTCCTGTTGTTAGAATAGGTGAATATTAAAACCTTCTAAAATACATGAAATTGAAGCGTTCGGATGTGAGTCTGGGCGCTTCAAAAGCGTGATTCACACTGAGAGCAGGTTTTCTCCTCTCATTTTTTCTGTGCGTTTATAAAAAACTATATTGGACATAGAGGTGACACCATGACAAATTTAGTAAATGAAATGATTTTGGTTCTAGATTTCGGCAGTCAGTACAATCAGCTGATCACACGCCGTATTCGTGAATTTGGTGTGTACAGTGAGCTTCATCCGCACACTTTAACTGCTGAAGAAATTAAAGAAATGGCGCCTAAAGGAATCATCCTTTCAGGCGGACCGAACAGTGTTTATGATGAAGGATCTTTCCGCTGTGATGAAAAGATTTTTGATCTAGACATTCCGGTTCTAGGCATTTGCTACGGCATGCAGCTCATGACTCACTATTTAGGCGGGAAAGTAGAAGCAGCAAGCCAGCGTGAATATGGAAAAGCAGATATCCACATTAACGGAACACCTGCTTTATTCAAAGACCTTCCGACTGATCAAGTCGTTTGGATGAGCCATGGTGACCTCGTTGTTGAAGTACCAGAAGGCTTTACAGTTGATGCAACAAGTCCACATTGTCCAAACTCAGCGATGAGCTTAGCTGAGAAGAATTTCTATGGCGTTCAGTTCCACCCAGAGGTTCGTCACTCTGAGTACGGAAATGATCTATTGAAAAACTTTGTCTTCGGCGTGTGTGACTGCGATGGCAAATGGTCAATGGAGAACTTCATTGAAATCGAAATGCAGAAAATCCGTGAAACAGTAGGCGACAAACAAGTATTGTGCGCACTAAGCGGCGGTGTAGATTCATCTGTTGTAGCGGTATTGATCCACAAAGCCATCGGCGATCAGCTGACATGTATTTTCGTTGACCATGGTCTTCTTCGCAAAGGCGAAGCAGAAGGGGTTATGAAGACATTTAGCGAAGGTTTCAACATGAACGTGATTAAAGTAGATGCGAAAGATCGTTTCTTAAACAAGCTAAAAGGTGTGTCTGATCCTGAGCAAAAACGTAAAATCATCGGTAACGAATTCATCTATGTATTCGATGATGAATCGGACAAGCTAAAAGGAATCGACTACTTAGCACAAGGAACACTTTATACAGACATTATTGAGAGCGGAACAGCAACGGCACAAACAATCAAATCTCACCACAACGTAGGCGGTCTTCCAGAAGACATGCAGTTCGAATTGATTGAGCCTTTGAATACACTATTCAAGGATGAAGTCCGTGCCCTAGGTTCAGAGCTGGGCATTCCTGACGACATCGTCTGGAGACAGCCATTCCCAGGTCCAGGACTAGGTATCCGTGTACTAGGTGAAATTTCTGAAGAAAAACTAGAAATCGTCCGTGAATCGGATGCGATTCTACGCGAAGAAATTGCCAACTTCGGCCTTGAGCGCGACATCTGGCAATACTTCACGGTTCTCCCAGACATCCGCAGCGTAGGCGTCATGGGTGACGCAAGAACATACGACTACACAATCGGTATCCGTGCTGTTACTTCGATTGATGGGATGACGAGTGACTGGGCAAGAATCCCTTGGGATGTGCTTGAAAAGATCTCAACTCGTATCGTGAATGAAGTGAAGCATATTAACCGCGTGGTGTATGATATTACGAGTAAGCCGCCTGCTACGATTGAGTGGGAGTAGGACTTTATTACTACATTTGTGCTTGGAACGTTGATGGATAAGGGTTTAACCTTTTGAAAAAAAGATAAAACCATTTTGAAATATACACTCCCCCACCAAAAAACCCTACCAGAATTTCGGTAGGGTTTTTTCTTTATGTGATTTTACTTCTGATTTAATGTGGTATCCTCTTTATCTTCACCAAATAAAAATCCAAGGCCCCAAATAAAGGTGAGTGAATTAACAGCGTACAATAAAATTGCACCAATCTTTTTCATGGCAATCAATTTCCTCCTAACTTCAGTCTGCTATAGCCCTCAAAATTTAAATTGACTGGTTCATCCTCTAAATCATCCACAGTATTTTGTTCTGTCACTGGCACACTTTCATCTACAGTTTTAAAACTAAGTTCGTCCATCCAAATTTGACCTGGACCTTGTAGTAAAATGCCAAACGCAATGACTTCACTTTTTACTGGAACATCTAGTACTACACTAAAATGATTCCATCCGTTTGTTCCTGTAATTGGACGGTTCATCATATTGTCAAACGCAAGAACTTCACCTGAAGAATGGTCCATTCTCATCCATAAACCAGCTGAGCCTTTCACATCTTCGCTTTTGACAAAAGCAGAAAATTGAAGGCGTTCCCCTCGGTAACGCTCAGACTTAATTTGCTGCATCAATGTCGCGAAACCTCGAGCTTTTTCATCTTTTGATTTCAGATAAGCGGAGTAAGTACCACTGTGTACAATTCTGTCATCCAAACCTGTTTCATAGTCAGATGGGGTGTCCCCCGTCATAATCCAGCCAGTAGGTGTGTTTTTATTTGCAGCCATATTTGTTTCCTCCTCATCAATGACATTCCTTAATAATTTCCGATAACGTGCGGGTGACATGTCATATATCTTCTTAAAGGCTCTAGTGAAGGATTCCTGTGAACTAAATCGATACTGCAATGCGATATCAATCGCCCGTTGGTCCGTATGAATTAAATCCTTCGCCGCTTGGGTCATCCGTCGTTCCCGTATATAATCAACAACTGACTTCTTAATCACTTTTTTGAACACACGGTGAAAGTGAAACCTAGAATAACCAGCGTGTTTCGCTAGAGTTTGAAGCGGCAAATCATCTTTCAGGTGTTGTTCAATATAATTTAAAGTTTCTTGAATCGTTTTTTCATGTTCTTGATAGGACAATCGAGCACCTCCTTGCCTTACGAGTTTAGTATAGCGGAAATGCTCTTTAGGAAACTTGACTTTTTGTGCTGTGTTGCGATTTTAGAACTGACCTTTTAGTCGTGGTTCAGGACTAAGTATCCGCGTACTGGGTGGAATTTCTGAAGAAGAACTTGAAATCGTACGGGAAGCGGATGCGATTTACACTAAGAAATCTTTCTTGAACATAAAAAAGAGTAGTCGATAAAATAAATGGAGAAGTATTTACTTTTTGCTTTATATTTTAATTAGTATTAGTAGGAGGAATTTATATGAAAAGAGAAAGTAGAGCTGGAAATTCATTCAATACATTAATTCTTTTTATTTATTTGTGTATACTAATTTTTTTATTGTCAAAAAAATTGTATTTGTTGTCTAGTATTTATGTTGTATTAATTAGTTTATGGCTAATTTGGGTGAATAGAAAACCCATTACTAGAAACATCAATACTCTCTTTGTTGAGCTGAAAAAGTTAAATCAATTAAAATATTATTATATTACAGATGATAATAAATATATTGATTTAGAGAAGAGACAGTATATCTTTAATTTATTCCGTGATGCAGCGGTGGGGACATTTTTTATTTCATTAGTTAACATCATAGCAATACGAAGTTTACTTGAACATTTTTTAGGTAAATCAGAAATTGTGAATTTATTCACTATCATCAGCATCAGTTTTGTATTAATTATTGGTTATGGGGGTATAATAGCAGGTTTAGTTTATAAATATACAACAGCTACATATGTTTTGATACCAATTATTAATGCTTTCATCTACTTTTTCTTTTTGCATCCAATAATTAATTCTTTACCTTATTTCGTTGGATTTTTGACTTACTTATTTACTACAGTGATACTGTATTCTGCGTTAACATATGCTTTTCCAGTTCATATTTTAAGGAAATTAAATGGAAAGACAGTATTAATTAGTTCATTTACAACAATTTCAGCTGCACTGTTAAGTCCAATTTTGTTGTTCTATTTTTCTAGTTATATCAAATCCGGAAAATATTTATTAACTATTGAAACTGTAAAAAAAGAGACTGACATCTCGGATACATTAAAAAACATTATTTTGGATAATCCTGATCTAGTAGATGTGATTAATCACTTTTTGTTGAAAGAAGTTTCGAGTCAGTTGACTTCAATGATAAGTTTAGGAATAACTGCATTTACAATATCTTATATTATAGGTGGTTTATTAATTAATAGAAAAATAACGAAAAATAAATTGAAAGCAAAATCTATTTATAGAAAATTAATTAAAGAAGAATACCCAATGGAATATAAGAATTTAGTTGCATGCTCGTATTACGGCGGAGAAGATTATGAAAACCTTTTATTAAATAATGATATAACTTCAAAAATAATCAAAGATAACGAGGTTAAATTAGATATTCCAAATTATTCAATAAAAACACAGTTTACAGCTTGGTTGAAAAGAAAAATAATTGTATACTCTATTTTCTCCTCATATAAAAAAATATTTAGTGAATTAAGGAAGTAGTTCAAAATCACTTGAAGTTACAAAATAGTTCTTGAAATCTCCCAATGACGCCCTTTTTCTTGACTCTAGTGATTCTCCAAGCTGTTGAATCACACTCCTCGAACCGATGACAAGAACTACTTTATATTTCTGATTGATATGAACGTGTATGTTTTGCTACTGGTTTATTTCTCGATTATTTACTTATATAGGTTACATGCCATTCAGTATTGGAGACATTTGTTACTTTAGGGTTTTATCATTCTATAGACACTTTTTATATATAAAATTTCGTTGTAATAGCACTTTAGCACACCTTTCTTCTCCGAATCTTTCCGAGGGAGAAAGGGTGCTGAATGTTCAATTTGCTAGACAAGTTTTCAATATATGGGTTTAGCTCGTAAATGTGACGGAGCATATTCGGGTTGTGATTTTGAATGAAAAAAGTATTTGTTTTTCCTTGGTCCGTTATGACTTTATATAGTATGATCAAATGAATATGCAAGACTTAATGAATTCTATTTTGTTTCAAAATCCCTCTTCAAAATCGAATACATAAACACATCATCAAACCCATGTTGACCAAGATCATACTCTCTCAATAAACCCTCTCGTACAAAATCAAAGTTCTCCAATAATTGAACTGAAGACGTATTTGCTGGATCAATGATGGCTTCAATCCGATTCAGGTTCATCTCCTGAAATCCATATCGTAACACCGCAGCGATCGCTTCACTCATAATCCCTTTTCTCCAATGATCGTGATGTAATTCATAGCCGATTTCCGTGCGGCAGTGCTGTTTTTCCAAGTTAAGAAATCCACAGCTGCCGATGATCGCAGGATCATCTTTTAAAGAAATGCCCCACCGGATGCCTGTTTGTTCTTTGAAGATATTGTCATACCACTTGATTTCTCCTTTTGTGTCCTCGATGGTTTCATGAGCATCAATGCCCATGTAGCGGCAGACGGTTTCATTGGATAAATAGATGTGCATATCCTCAGCATCTTCCATTGTTGCTTGTTTTAAGATCAGTCTTTCGGTATGTATTGTTGGAAATGATTGTGGAAAGGTGATTTTGTTCATTTGGTTATCCTCCATGCGATGTCTTTTGTTCTGTACATGCCTTACAATAAAAAACCCCTTCATTCCTCAGCCAAGCCTTTACCTCTGTCATTCCTCTTCTCTTTGGATAGATCAGCTTGACGTACACTTCTTCGTTTCCTTCTATCTTTTTCTGACAGCTAGCACACGTTGGTTCTTCGAATCGAAACAATCGACATACTCCTTTTTGTAGATATTTCTTCCATTATATCAAATATTCAACTTGTTCTTTCGACTCGATTCTTCACTTTTTCTGTTTTTGTCCGACATATGCTAAGTAAAAGAAATTTCCGTTTGTTGAAACCGTTTGAGAGAAAGCTTGCTCTAACAGGTGTAGGAGGTGTGAGTGAGATGAAGCATGTGCGTCTAATTAAAAAAGCACAAAAAGGGAATGTCCCGGCATCAAAAGCTAGTCGATAAATAAGAGAGCGAACATGGTTATCCATGTTCGCTTTTTGTCTGTTGATGGACCAGTCGATTACGATGGAACGAGTACCGAATCAACATGAATGCAACAAAACTGGCTAAACCGCCAATCCAGCTTAAGTTCGTGACATTTGTATATTGTATAATCACACCGCCGATTGACGATCCGAGCATCATGCCGATATTCATAATCGCTGTATTAAAACTCAGCACGGTTTCTGATGCTTGGGGTTTTAGAGAGATGAGGTAAAACTGCTTCGCTGGAGTTGTCGTCCATGTAGCGATGCCCCATATGGCTAGTGTGATCAAGACACTAATTGTAGAGAATTGCGTAAAAAATAAGGCAAAGAGAGCGAACATCTGGATCATGATGCTGATCGAGATGGTTCGGTTTGGCCCCCATTGATCAACGGCGAAGCCGCCAAAGCGTGAGCCTATAAAAGCAGCAATTCCTAATATAAGTAAGGAAATACTTGTCATTTCAAGAGAAAAGCCTGCGGTCTGTCGTAATAAAGGAGAGATATAAGCGAATACCATTGTGTAGCCTAAGATCCAAAAGACGGTCGTGGCTAAGCCGCTGATCACCCTGCGGTCTTGAAGGATGTGTAATTGCTGCTTCAATGGCAGATGTGAATGTCCCTCCATTCGTGGCAGTAATTGATAAAGCAGGACCAAGAGACAAGCAGTACCTAGCGCAATGATGAGAAAAATATAGTGCCAATCCACATGACCTGATAGAAATGTGCCAATAGGAACACCAAGTACGAGTGAAACGGTAAAACCAGTAATGACCGTCGCCATCGCGCTTCCTTTTTTTTCTGGAGGGGCGATCTGCGCTGCATAATTCGTGGCGACCACAATATATAAGCCGCCGCTCATGGCCATGATGACTCGAGATAGCAGGAGCAGCACAAAGTGATGGCTAAAAAAGGCGACCACATTGCCTAAAATAAACACAAAAATAGCCGATAACAGAACCTTTTTTCGGTTCAATTTCGATGTTGCCATGACTAAAAAGAGAGCGCCTACTGCATAAAATAGAGAGTAAACGGTGATAAGCTGCCCGGCAGCAGGAATGGAGATGTGTAAATCAACTGCAATTATATCTAGAATGCCAGACACGACGAATTCTGAAGTGCCTGTGACAAATGAACCGACAGCTAAAAGAATAATCAATAGCTGATGAGATGTGTTTTTCATTTTTGAACCCTTCCTTCATTTTGATACGTTGTATTTAGTTTAAATTCCGTGCTAACATAAGTAAAATTGATGTTTTTCATGAAGGGGATGAGTGAATACTCATGAGCTTTGTTCGCTTTGATATTATCGCAAAAGTGGTGGAGCTTGGCAGTTTTACCGCAGCAGCTGAAGCATTAAATATGACGCAGTCCGCCGTGAGTCATGCAGTGGCAAGTTTAGAAACGGAGTGGGGTGTGTCTTTATTCATTCGCGACCGAAAAAAGGGCATTATGCTGACGGACATCGGTCAAACTCTTCTCCCGCATATTAGAGAAGTGTTAAATAGGATGGAGAAGATCCAGCAAGAAATTGCGTTAACGAAAAATATTGAAACAGGCTTGATTCGTATCGGTACATTTGCCAGTGCATCTGCTTGTTTATTGCCTAAGCTGCTTGTAAGCTATCAGAAAAAGCATCCGAAAATCGAATTTAAATTTTATGAGGGGACGTATGAAGAAATATTGGAGTGGCTGGATTCTGGCATTATTGATGTTGGATTTGTTGTGAAAGGCCATGCGGATGAAGCCTTCGACTTGCTGCCGCTGATCAAAGATGAGATGGTGGTCGCTTATCATCCTCATCATCGATTCCACCAGCAGCCCATTGTAGACATAACAGATTTGGCGGATGAACCTTTTATTATGCCGACTGGCATGTATCAATCACATGTAGAGGATATTTTTTCTGAGGCCCAATTGAAGCCGGCTACTTTATTTGAAGTACATGATTGTACGACTATTGCTCGTATGGTCGGGGAAGGGCTTGGTGTCACGATAGGCCCTGAGTTGTTTTTAAAAACGCAGCAGCTTGTGCACATTCGTCAGCTGAATGTGTCTCATCATCGTGAGGTTGCGCTCGCCTGTCCTTCTCTCTCCCAAGCTTCTCCGGCAGTGAAAGAGTTTTTCCATGTGGCCGAAACGGTTTTTGTAAAAGAGAAGGATTTAGAGAAGGGTGTATAAAGAACTAGATGTGGTTTTCCAAATTCGTGTAATAAGACGAATGAAGCGGACATTTCTTTGAAAATTGTTCGCTTTTCGTATTGTGTTTTAAAAATGAAGTTGGTACAATAGACACAGAAATCAAATAGATAGAAGTCGTATAATCGCGGGGATATGGCCCGCAAGTTTCTACCAAGCTACCGTAAATGGCTTGACTACGTCAATTCACACTCGTTTGATATAAATCATGCATTGTTCTTGTTTTATGTCACGGTCTGAATTCACACTTGTAGTCAAGCGTCCCAAAACTGTTGGGGCGTTTTTTATTTGACTTGTGAATGGGACAGACTAAAGCAAAAGGACATGAAGGGAGTCAGTTGGCTTTGAAACAGTTTTTTCAGTTTGATGAGTTAGGAACGAATTACCGCAGAGAAATCATCGGTGGTTTAACCACATTTTTGTCGATGGCTTACATTTTGTTTGTCAATCCGATCACACTTGCTTTAGTGTCCGTACCGGATTTTCCAGATAAATTACGAATTGATCAGGGCGCTGTCTTTACAGCGACGGCGTTAGCCTCTGCCGCAGGGTGTATTCTGATGGGGTTGATTGCCAGGTATCCGATTGCGATTGCACCAGGTATGGGTTTGAATGCCTTCTTCGCCTTCTCGGTTGTTCTTGGCATGGGCATCACATGGGAAGCAGCACTTTCTGGTGTGTTTGTTTCAGGATTGATCTTTGTTGCCCTTTCTTTAACAGGTTTCCGTGAAAAAATCATCAATGCCATTCCGGCTGAGCTGAAGCTGGCGGTTGGTGCGGGTATTGGTTTGTTCATTACGTTTGTCGGTCTGCAAGGCTCTGGCATTATCGCCAATAATGATAATACGCTCGTTTCGATTGGAAACATTCACAGTGGCCCTGTCTTATTAACGGTGTTTGGTATCGTTGTGACTGTCATTTTAATGGTTCTTCGAGTGAATGCAGGTGTCTTCATCGGGATGCTTGTGACAGCTATTGCAGGAATGATCGTTGGTCTTGTACCAGTACCGACGCAAATTGTGGGAAGTATTCCAAGCTTATCTCCAACCTTTGGCCAAGCCTTGATTCATTTACCAGAAATTTTCTCAATTCAAATGCTTGTCGTGATTTTAACGTTCTTATTCGTTGGGTTCTTTGATACAGCAGGAACGCTTGTGGCTGTTGCAACCCAAGCTGGTTTAATGAAAAATAATGAGCTGCCGCGTGCAGGAAGAGCACTTCTGGCGGATTCATCTTCAATCGTTGTAGGTTCTGTCCTTGGAACATCCACAACGACATCTTATGTTGAATCCAGCTCAGGTGTAGCTGCTGGTGCGCGTTCTGGATTTGCAGCTGTCGTAACAGGTATTTTCTTCTTACTTGCGATGTTCTTCTCGCCGCTATTATCCATCGTTACATCGAATGTGACAGCACCTGCTTTAATCATTGTCGGTGCACTGATGGTCGCTCCGCTTGCGAAGATTGCCTGGGATCGTTTTGAAATTGCCGTACCAGCCTTCTTAACGATGATTATGATGCCACTCACATACAGTATTGCAACAGGGATTGCGGTTGGCTTTATTTTCTACCCGATTACGATGATCTTTAAAGGGAAAGCCAAAGAAGTACATCCGATTATGTACGGATTGTTTGTGATCTTTATTCTTTACTTTGCTTTCTTAAATCATTAATTGTGCAATCAAAACAGCAGCTCATGGAAGCTGCTGTTTTTTTGTTTTGTCTAATTTTCTTGCCATTTTAAAACCTCTGCTGCCTTTTATCCGTCTATTCGTATGAACGTCAAGGCATCTTGACTGAACAGAGAGACTCCGCTACTTTAAGAGGAGTCATCCGAACAGGTCATTCGTATGAGCCTGTAAGGATTGTGCTGGATAGGAGTTGATATGAGATGTTAGAAAAAGATCAAGAGCAAAGTACATCAGACTTAAAAAATGAAGAGCCATCAATAGATCAAGAAACGAGGCAATCCCGCCTCGGCAGAAGCGCCGCAAAACGTGGAAGAACCTCGAAAGCAAAAGCAGCAGCGGCTGATGAGCGTTCTGCCATTCAGCGTATGCTGCAAGGTGTAGGAGGCGCGTTTAAGCGCTATGGCTCATATGGACTTGCGATGTTAAAATCACCGAGTCGAGCAATCAATCAAGCGGAAACATTACGGATGAAGTACGCCTGGATTTCGATTGTGTTATGCAGCGTGTTTTTTGCTTTAGGCAACTATGTTCAATTAAAGGCGTCAAAGACCCGTTTATTAGGCTTTGGCATTCATTACTCTTTTGGTGACGCCTTTTTGAGGATAGCGGTCTTTACACTCATCCTGTTGACATTGATGATGCTTACCGTCTGGTTACTCGGAAAGTACATGCTAAAAGGAAACATATCACTGAAAGAAGTGATCATGAAGTTTGGTGCCGCCCTTGTGCCGGTTTTGGTTTTATCCATCCTTTGGCTTGTATTTGCCATGATGAATATTCCATATGTGACGGTCATTTTATCTGTGATGATGTTTTTTGGTCTCCAGTTGATTGCGATCGTACTCTTTCGCTCGATTCAATCGGAGCATGAAGCGGTGCGCGGTGATTTGATGTATGCGGGCTGGATCTTTTTATTGGTGGAGCTTGTCATCATTGCACTACTCTGGAGCATTGTCGGAGAGTATTTGATTCCATCACTTGTTCCTGTTCGATTTGGATAAACACACTGAAAGCCTCCTTTTTTGAAAAAGGAGGCTTTCATGTTGAGAAGAGGAAAAAACGGGTAAACTCTTGGTAACAAAGACCACCTTTGTTGTCGAAAGATATATGTGTTTTTCTCGCGCAAATTTGATTGTATCAAGGTATGTTCTCTAGTAGAATATGGGGTGCTTTATTTGATTTTTAGTGCAGGGGGTTCGAATCGTGCTTCAACAACTTTTATCCAATGCGTTCACCATGGTTTTGATCATTTTAGTGATTAATATTGTCTATGTTTCTTTTTCCACTATGCGTTTGATTTTAACAATGAAAGGCAGACGGTACGCAGCTGCTTTTGCTGGTACGATTGAAATGCTTATCTATGTCATTGGGTTAAGTATCGTACTTGATAACTTAGATCAAATACAAAATGTCATTGCGTATGCGCTAGGTTATGGGATGGGAATCATTGTCGGGATGAAAATTGAAGAGAAGCTGGCACTTGGCTACACAACTGTTAACGTGATCACAAAAGAATTGGATGTCGATCTCCCAAGACAATTGAGAGAAAAAGGATATGGTGTCACCAGCTGGGTAGCAGGCGGTCTTGAAGGAGACCGGACAGCATTGCAAATTTTAACACCGAGAAAATATGAACTGCAATTATATGAAACGATTAAAACGCTGGATTCAAAGGCGTTTATCATTTCGTATGAGCCCAAATCGATTCACGGCGGCTTCTGGGTGAAGGCTGTGAAGAAAAGGAGAATTAAAGAATGACCGCAAAACCAAAGAAGAAGAAATTCTATGTGGAAGACAACATGACGATCGATCAAGTGTTGTCCCAGATGGCAGCGGAAGGCTACTCGCCTGTCCGACGAATGGAGGAGCCCATTTTTCAGGAAAAGAAGGAAAATGGGTCGATTCAGATCATTCCGATTGGGAAAAAAATCGTATTTGAAGGAAAAATAGTCTAAATCCGAACATTAAAACGACGACTTCATAGATTGTTCGATAAATCCGTTGACATCATGAACATCCGTTGTTAAGATAAACATGAAATCAAAACACGAGCCTCATATAATCTTGGGAATATGGCCCATAAGTTTCTACCCAGTTACCGTAAATGACTGGACTATGCAGGATAGTGAACAAAACTGACATGGCGTTTCAAAAGCGAACAGCGCTTACCATGGCCCGGTTTGTGTTGCTTCCTAACAATGCAATGCAAATCGGGCCTTTTTGTTCGGCGTTTGACAAGCTGCTTAGGTTTGGGAAGCGTGTCAAACGATACAAGATCGAATATCAGCTTAAAGGTGGGGACAAAATGAAGCCGCTTGTAGGTGTCATCATGGGAAGTACATCTGATTGGGAAACAATGAAAAATGCGTGCGATATCTTAGAGGAATTAGACATTCCGTATGAAAAACAGGTGGTATCCGCACATCGGACACCTGACTTGATGTTTGAATATGCGGCAGAAGCAAGAGGTAAAGGACTAAAAGTCATCATTGCCGGTGCTGGAGGCGCAGCACATTTACCGGGGATGGTCGCAGCGAAAACGACACTGCCGGTCATTGGTGTGCCCGTACAATCAAAAGCACTAAATGGGCTGGATTCCTTATTATCCATCGTTCAAATGCCAGGCGGTGTACCGGTTGCGACAGTGGCGATTGGCAAAGCCGGTGCAACAAATGCAGGGCTTCTTGCCGCGCAAATGATTTCAGCATTTGATGAAACAATCGCTGCTCGCCTTGAAGAAAGAAGAGAGCAAACAAAACAGACTGTACTAGAAAGCAGTGATCAGCTTGGCTAAGCAGACCATTTTTCCAAACGCAACCATCGGTATTATCGGCGGAGGACAGCTTGGCAGATATATGGCCGTCAGCGCAAAGCAAATGGGATACCGGGCAGCTGTGTTAGATCCAGTCGCACAATCTCCTTGTGGACAGGTTGCTGATACAGAAATCACAGCTGCATATAGTGACCTCGAAGCGATTCGACAGCTGGCAGAAATCAGCGATGTCGTGACATATGAATTTGAAAATATTGATTATGATGCACTTAATCAATTGAAGGAAGAAGCCAATTTACCGCAAGGAAGTGAACTTCTTCTTTTAACTCAAAATCGTGAAACGGAGAAAAAAGGGATTGTAGACGCAGGCTGTGAAGTCGCGCCTTATCGCATCATTCATGATGAAAAAGAGCTGGAAGACGCAGTGGCCGTGCTTGGTTTGCCAGCCGTGCTGAAAACATGCAGAGGCGGCTACGACGGAAAAGGGCAGTATGTGATCAAGGAAAAAGGACAGCTTCATGAAGCAGCAGCATTGCTCACACATGGAACTTGTATTTTAGAAAGCTGGGTCCCATTTCAAATGGAGCTCTCGGTGATCGTCACTCGTTCTATTCATGGGGAGATTGCGGTATTCCCAGTCGCTGAGAACATTCATAAGCACAACATTTTGTTCCAAAGCATTGTGCCTGCAAGGGTAGAGGAACGCATTCAGGAGAAGGCAAAAGAGCTGGCAACGACACTGGCTGAAAAGCTGGGGCTAGTCGGTACACTTGCTGTAGAACTGTTCCTGACAAACGAGGGAGAGCTGCTCGTCAATGAACTGGCGCCTCGCCCGCATAATTCTGGTCATTATACGCTCGATTTATGTGAGACGAGTCAGTTTGAACAGCACGTTCGCGCGATATGTGGTTTGCCGCTTGGCGGTACAGCCCTTTTCTCAGAGGGCATGATGGTGAACTTATTAGGCGATGAAGTGGACATCCCAACAGAGCATCCTGAGCTTCTCAAAGAAGCGAAGCTTTATCTATATGGAAAGCATGAAGTAAAAGCCGGCCGCAAAATGGGTCACATGACATTTATGAAACAGCTTGATGATGAATGGATGACAAACATCACAAAGATATGGACTGAAAGAGATGGAGGAAACGGGAAATGATCGAACGTTACGCACGACCAGAAATGTCAGCAATCTGGACAGAGGAAAACAAATTTAATGCATGGCTTGAAGTAGAAATTCTCGCTTGTGAAGCTTGGGCAGAGCTTGGCGTTATTCCGAAAGAAGACGTTGTGACCATGCGCAAGAATGCAAGCTTTGATATTGATCGTATTCTAGAGATTGAACAAGACACGCGCCACGACGTGGTTGCCTTTACGCGTGCTGTATCTGAATCTCTAGGAGAAGAAAGAAAGTGGGTTCATTACGGGTTAACATCTACAGACGTAGTGGATACGGCGCTTTCATATTTATTAAAGCAGGCGAACGATATCTTGCTCAAGGACATTGAGAGATTTGTTGACATCCTAAAAGAAAAAGCAAAAGAGCACAAATATACCGTCATGATGGGTCGTACACATGGTGTACACGCTGAACCGACAACATTTGGCCTGAAGCTTGGTCTTTGGTACGAAGAAATGAAGCGTAACCTAGAACGTTTTAAACAAGCAAAAGCTGGCATCGAATACGGCAAAATTTCTGGAGCTGTTGGCACATATGCGAACATCGACCCGTTTGTTGAGCAATATGTATGTGAGAAGCTTGGCATCAAAGCTGCACCAATTTCCACCCAAACCTTGCAGCGTGATCGTCATGCAGATTACATGGCTACTCTTGCACTCGTCGCAACAAGCATTGAGAAATTTGCTGTTGAAATTCGTGGACTTCAAAAGAGTGAAACACGTGAAGTAGAAGAGTTCTTCGCAAAAGGACAAAAAGGATCATCAGCGATGCCGCATAAACGGAACCCAATCGGCTCTGAAAATATGACGGGAATTGCCCGCGTCATCCGTGGATATATGCTGACAGCTTATGAAAATGTACCGCTTTGGCATGAGCGTGATATTTCTCATTCCTCTGCTGAGCGCATCATTTTACCAGATGCAACGATTGCACTGAACTATATGCTGAACCGTTTCTCAAACATCGTGAAGAACTTGACGGTCTTCCCTGAGAACATGAAACGCAACATGGACCGCACACTTGGCTTGATTTACTCACAGCGCGTTCTTCTTGCATTAATCGATACAGGCATGGCACGTGAAGAGGCATATGATACGGTTCAGCCGAAGGCGATGGAAGCGTGGGAAAAGCAGGTGCCATTCCGTTCATTAGTAGAAGCGGAGGAAAAAATCACATCACGCTTAACACCTGAACAAATCGCTGACTGCTTCGATTACAACTATCACTTGAAAAATGTCGATATGATTTTCGAACGTCTAGGTCTTGCGTAAGAAATGGGCCGCCTGCTTGTCAGGTGCCCAATCCTGAAAATTGCCAACATTCAAATTAGGAGGCCAACCTGAATGACTGTGAAACAAGAACTTCTCTACGAAGGCAAAGCGAAAAAAATCTATCAGACCGATGACGAGCATATTTTATATGTCGAATATAAAGACTCAGCGACAGCATTTAACGGCGAAAAGAAAGCTGAAATCGAAGGCAAAGGCAGACTGAATAACGAAATTTCAAGCTTAATCTTTCAAATGCTGCATGAGAAAGGGATCAACAATCACTTTGTGAAACGACTCTCTGACACAGAACAGCTCATTCAAAAGGTGCAGATTGTTCCGCTTGAAGTGGTTGTACGAAATGTAGTGGCAGGCAGTATGTCAAAGCGCCTTGGCATTCCAGAGGGAACAAAACTGGATACACCATTAATCGAGTTTTACTACAAGGATGATGCACTCGGCGATCCGCTCATTACAGAAGATCATATTCACATTTTACATGCAGCGACACCAGAGCAGGTCGAGGAAATGAAACAGATCACAAGACAAGTGAATGAAGAGTTAAAGCAAATCTTCTCAGACTGCCATGTAAATTTAATTGATTTCAAGCTTGAATTCGGAATAGATCACGAGAATCGTATTTTGCTAGCTGATGAGATTTCACCTGATACGTGCAGGCTTTGGGACAAAGATACAAACGAAAAGCTTGATAAAGACGTGTTCAGACGAAACCTGGGCGGCTTAACAAATGCATACGAAGAAATTTTCAAAAGACTTGGAGGCCATAAACATGTATAAAGTGAAAATTTTTGTCAGCTTAAAAGAGAGCGTTCTTGATCCACAAGGAAGTGCCGTGCAGCACGCCTTGCACAGCATGTCTTATCAGGAAGTAAAGGATGTCCGTATCGGGAAATACATGGAGCTTGTCATTGAAAAATCAGATCGTGATTTAGACACAGTCGTCAAAGAAATGTGTGAAAAATTACTGGCCAACACGGTGATTGAAGATTACCGCTATGAGGTGGAGGAGGTTGTCGCACAGTGAAGTTTGCAGTGATCGTCTTGCCTGGCTCTAACTGTGATATCGATATGTACCATGCGATTCAAGATGAGTTAGGTGAACAAGTTGAATATGTATGGCACGACGAAACGAGTCTAGACGGATTTGACGGTGTACTCGTACCAGGCGGTTTCTCTTATGGGGATTACTTAAGATGTGGTGCGATCGCTCGCTTCTCTAACATCATGCCGGCGGTGAAAAAAGCAGCTGCGGAAGGAAAGCCTGTTCTCGGTGTTTGTAACGGGTTCCAAATTCTTCAGGAGCTTGGCATTCTTCCAGGTGCGATGAGACGAAATAAAGACTTGAAATTTATCTGTCGTTCAGTTGAACTCATTGTAGAGAACAGCGAAACGCAATTTACAAGCGGCTATCAAAAAGGCGAATCCATTACGATTCCTGTAGCACACGGTGAAGGCAACTTCTACTGTGATGAAGACACTTTAGCGAAGCTCATTCAAAATGGCCAAATCGCTTTCACTTACGGAGACGATATTAACGGCAGTGTCAATCGAATTGCAGGTATAACGAATGAAGAGGGCAATGTACTCGGCATGATGCCGCACCCTGAGCGCGCGGTTGATTCATTACTAGGCAGCGCAGACGGACTTAAATTGTTTCAATCTATCGTGAAAAATTGGAGGGACACTCATGTCACTACTGCTTGAACCAAGTCACAAGCAAATTAAAGAAGAGAAATTGTATCAGCAAATGGGATTGAGTGATGAAGAATTCGCTTTAATTGAATCCATTATTGGCAGACTGCCAAACTACACAGAAACGGGTATTTTTTCTGTCATGTGGTCAGAGCATTGCAGTTATAAAAACTCAAAGCCTGTTTTAAGCAAATTCCCGACAAAAGGAGAGCATGTTCTTCAAGGTCCTGGGGAAGGCGCTGGAATCGTGGATATTGGAGACAACCAAGCGGTTGTATTTAAAATCGAATCACATAACCATCCATCTGCGATTGAACCGTATCAAGGAGCGGCTACAGGTGTCGGCGGAATTATCCGTGATGTATTCTCCATGGGTGCGCGTCCAATTGCTGTATTAAACTCTCTTCGTTTTGGTGAACTGACTTCACCGCGCGTGAAGTACTTGTTTGAAGAAGTAGTGGCAGGGATCGCAGGCTATGGAAACTGTATCGGAATTCCAACAGTCGGCGGAGAGGTTCATTTTGATCAAAGCTATGAAGGCAATCCGCTCGTAAATGCGATGTGTGTTGGATTAATCAACCACGAGGACATCAAAAAAGGGCAGGCCAAAGGTGTCGGCAACACGGTGATGTACGTTGGTGCTAAAACGGGACGTGACGGTATTCACGGTGCAACATTTGCGTCTGAAGAATTTTCTGATGAATCAGAAGAAAAACGTTCAGCGGTTCAAGTCGGCGATCCGTTCATGGAAAAGCTGCTGCTTGAAGCGTGCCTTGAAGTCATCAAAAACGATGCGCTCGTTGGGATTCAAGATATGGGAGCGGCTGGCTTAACAAGCTCAAGCGCGGAAATGGCAAGTAAAGCAGGTTCTGGAATCGAGATGAATCTAGATCTCATTCCGCAGCGTGAAACAGGTATGTCGGCATACGAAATGATGCTGTCTGAATCGCAAGAGAGAATGCTGCTGGTCATTGAAAAAGGCCGCGAACAAGAAATCATTGATATTTTCGAAAAATACGATCTTGAAGCGGTATCAGTCGGTCATGTGACAAACGATAAAATGCTTCGTTTACTCCATCAAGGTGAAGTCGTATGTGAGCTTCCTGTTGACGCTCTTGCAGAAGAAGCGCCGGTTTATCACAAGCCATCAAGTGAGCCTGCATACTATCGTGAGTTTTTAGAAACAAAAGTTGAAGCTCCAGCCATCACAGATGCAGCAGAAACGTTAAAACAGCTCCTTCAGCAGCCAACAATTGCAAGTAAAGAATGGGTTTATGATCAGTATGACTACATGGTTCGGACAAATACAGTCGTTGCACCGGGCTCTGATGCGGGCGTACTAAGAATCCGCGGAACGAAAAAAGCCCTAGCGATGACAACAGATTGTAACGCACGCTATCTCTACCTTGATCCAGAGGTTGGCGGGAAAATCGCAGTCGCTGAAGCAGCACGTAACATTGTCTGCTCAGGCGCTCGTCCGCTTGCAGTGACAGATAACCTGAACTTCGGTAACCCGGAGAAACCAGAAATTTTCTGGCAAATAGAAAAGTCAGCTGACGGGATTAGCGAAGCATGCCGCACGCTAAGCACACCAGTTATCGGTGGGAACGTCTCTTTATATAACGAATCAAATGGAACAGCGATTTACCCAACACCAGTCATTGGAATGGTTGGTTTGGTTGAAGATACTGCTCATATTACGACTCAATCGTTCCAGCAGGCTGGCGATGTGATTTTCGTCATTGGTGAGACGAAGGAAGAATTCGCAGGCAGTGAGCTTCAAAAGATGACAGAAGGCCGTATTTACGGAAAAGCACCAGACATTGATTTGGATGTAGAGCTCACGCGTCAAGAAGCTCTGCTAGCCGCGATTCAAAACGGTCTCGTTCAATCAGCACACGATGTGTCTGAAGGCGGACTTGGTGTAGCACTTGCTGAAAGTACGTTTGGAACAGACGGTCTTGGCGCTGATATCCAAATCGATTTAAACAGCGAAGCTTCCTTATTCAGTGAAACACAGTCACGTTTTGTTGTCACAGTCAGACCAGAGCACTGCGAAGCGTTTGCTGCGGCGGTCAAAGATGCGAAAGAAGTCGGAACGGTCACAAATGATGGTGTATTTACCGTCAAAAATCAAGAAGGACAACAATGGATTCATGCAGCGGTCAACGAGCTTGAACGTGCATGGAAAGGAGCGATCCCATGCTTGCTGAAATCAGAGGCTTAAATGAAGAGTGTGGTGTCTTTGGGGTTTGGGGACACGAAGAAGCCCCGCAAATCACATATTACGGATTGCATAGCCTTCAGCACCGAGGACAAGAAGGTGCGGGAATCATTGCAACAGATGGTGAGAACCTGACATCACACAAAGGCCTTGGACTGATTACGGAAGTCTTTCAAAACGGTGAGCTAAAGGATTTGAAAGGAAAAGGGGCGATCGGACACGTTCGGTATGCGACAGCAGGCGGAGGCGGCTTTGAAAATGTGCAGCCCCTCTTCTTCCGCTCGCAAAACAACGGCAGTCTTGCCCTTGCTCATAATGGAAACTTAGTGAATGCAACGCAGTTAAAGCAGCAGCTAGAGAACCAAGGGAGCATTTTCCAGACCTCTTCTGATACCGAAGTGCTGGCTCATTTAATTAAGCGCAGCGGGCATATTGAATTAAAAGAGCAGATCAAAAATGCGCTGTCCATGCTGAAAGGAGCATATGCTTTCTTAATCATGACGGAAACAGAAATGATCGTGGCTCTTGATCCGAACGGCTTACGCCCGCTTTCACTTGGTATGCTTGGAGATGCTTATGTCGTCGCTTCTGAAACATGTGCATTTGATGTCGTCGGCGCTACGTATTTACGTGATGTGGAGCCTGGCGAAATGCTGATCATTAATGATGAAGGCTTGAAATCTGAGCGCTTCTCGATGAACATTAACCGCAGCATGTGCAGCATGGAATACATTTATTTCTCAAGACCTGACAGCAATATCAACGGCATCAATGTGCATAGTGCGAGAAAGAATCTAGGCAAAAAGCTTGCCGAAGAAGCGCATGTCGAAGCAGATGTTGTGACAGGTGTACCAGATTCCAGTATTTCTGCAGCGATTGGATATGCCGAAGCAACAGGTATTCCGTATGAGCTCGGTTTGATTAAAAACCGTTATGTCGGCCGGACCTTTATCCAGCCGTCTCAAGCATTGCGTGAGCAGGGCGTACGGATGAAGCTGTCTGCTGTGCGCGGGGTTGTCGAAGGAAAGCGTGTTGTGATGGTGGATGATTCCATCGTACGCGGTACAACGAGCCGCAGAATTGTCACGATGCTAAGAGAAGCGGGTGCGACGGAAGTCCATGTACGCATTAGTTCACCGCCAATCGCGCATCCATGTTTTTATGGAATTGATACGTCCACACACGAAGAGCTGATTGCTTCTTCTCATTCAGTGGAAGAAATTAGACAGGAAATCGGTGCAGACTCCATTGCATTTTTATCTGTAGACGGTTTAATGGACGGGATTGGCAGGAAGTATGATGATCCGCAGCGCGGGCAGTGTTTAGCATGCTTTACTGGTAAATACCCGACTGAAATTTATGAAGATACAGTTCTTCCGCATGTGAAGGAAACGGTCCTGACGAAATAATCGAATAAAGGAGCAGCAGTCAAGATGAGTTGATATGCTGCTCTTTCATTCTGCCGAAAATACATGGAAAGCAGCAGCTAAAAGGAGTGAATGGGATGTCAGAAGCATATAAAAACGCCGGTGTCGACATCGAAGCAGGGTACGAAGCCGTCAAACGAATGAAAACACACGTAGAACGTACAAAACGAGCAGGTGTCATGGGCGCTCTAGGTGGATTTGGCGGTATGTTTGATCTATCTGAGCTGCCATATAAAAAGCCCGTTCTTGTTTCAGGAACAGATGGTGTCGGAACGAAATTAAAGCTTGCCTTTTTAATGGATAAACACGATACGATCGGCGTCGATGCCGTGGCCATGTGTGTCAACGATGTGCTTGCACAAGGGGCAGAACCGCTCTTTTTCTTAGATTACTTAGCCGTTGGAAAAGCAGATCCGCTAAAAATTGAATCCATTGTCAAAGGGGTGGCTGACGGCTGTGAGCAGTCTGGTTCAGCACTTGTCGGCGGTGAGACAGCCGAAATGCCAGGTCTTTACACAGAAGAAGAATATGATATTGCTGGTTTTTCGGTAGGTGTCGTTGAAAAGGATGAAATCGTGACAGGAGACAGCATCAAAGAGGGACATTTGCTCATTGGACTGAGCTCAAGCGGAATTCATAGCAATGGTTACTCTCTCGTTCGTAAAGTTTTGCTGGAAGACGCTGGTCTTGACCTGCATCAAACGTATGAACCTTTTACAAGACCGCTCGGAGAAGAGCTTCTTGAACCGACAAAAATTTATGTGAAGCCCGTTCTCAAACAAGTGAAAGCCGGCAAAGTTGACGGCATGGCACATGTGACAGGCGGCGGTTTTATTGAAAATTTACCACGTATGCTGCCTGAAGGTCTTGGCGTTGAGATTGATAACGGTTCATGGCCAGTGCCACCAATTTTCTCCTTTATTCAAGAAAAGGGTCAGTTGAAGGCAGAAGAGATGTTCAATGTGTTTAATATGGGCATTGGCTTTGTCTTAGCTGTAAAAGAGGACGATCTTGTGGATGTGATTAGTGAACTTGAACAAGATGGAGAGAAAGCATTTCTCATCGGTCGTGTTCAAAAAGGAGAAGGTGTCACATTCGGCGGTGGAAGCCTCTCATGAAGAAGTTTGCTATCTTCGCCTCTGGAAGCGGGACAAACTTTCAAGCCATTATAGATACGTTAAAAGAAGAACAGTGGCAGGCAGAGGCCGCCATTGTGATTTGTGATAAACCGGGTGCGAAGGTGCTGGAGCGTGCTGAGAAAGAGGGCATTGCCTCCTTTGCTTTTACCCCGAAGGCTTTTCCGAATAAAGCCGCTTTTGAACAAACGATCATCGAACAGCTCAGGCTTCATGAAGTGGAATGGGTTTTCCTTGCTGGGTATATGAGACTGATCGGTCCGACATTACTTGAAGCGTATAGAGGGAAAATCGTGAATATCCACCCATCCTTGCTGCCAGCCTTCCCAGGTCTTGATGCCATCGGACAAGCCTATCAAGCAGGCGTCAAAGTGGCAGGCATCACCGTCCATTTTGTCGATGAAGGGATGGATACCGGTCCGATTATTGATCAATCGGCGATTTATATTGAACAAGGTGAAGAGCTTGAATCGATTGAAAAAAGAATGCATGAACTAGAACACACACTATATCCAAAAGTGATCAAATCACTTTTAGAATTATCTTAATGAGGTGACGAAGGCATGACGATCAAACGCGCATTAATCAGTGTTTCCGATAAAACGAATCTTGTACCTTTTGTGAAAGAATTAACAGAACTTGGCGTTGAAGTGATTTCAACTGGAGGTACACATAAGCTTCTTCAAGAGAACGGCATTGATGTCATTGGGATTTCTGAAGTCACTGGATTCCCTGAAATCATGGACGGACGACTCAAAACGCTTCACCCGAACATTCATGGTGGACTTTTGGCAGTGAGAGAAAACGATGAGCATATGGCACAGATTGAAAAGCATGGCATTCAGCCGATTGATCTTGTTGTCGTGAATCTCTATCCATTCAAAGAGACGATCTCAAAAGACGATGTAACGTATGAAGAAGCGATTGAAAACATTGATATTGGCGGACCGGGAATGCTTCGTGCGGCATCGAAAAACCACCAAGACGTCACAGTGATTGTCGATCCTCGTGATTATGATACAGTCGTTCAGCAAATCAAAGAAGGCGGCGTGCCGCTAGAGAAAAAACGTGAGCTTGCGGCGAAGGTATTCCGTCATACGGCTGCTTACGATGCCCTCATTGCGGATTATTTAACGAACTATGTTGGCGAAACAGAGCCAGAGCAGTTCACCGTCACGTTTGAGAAAAAACAATCCCTTCGTTATGGAGAAAACCCGCACCAAGCGGCGACTTTCTATGAAAATGCTCTTCCAAGCAAAGGCTCTTTAGCTACTGCAGCGCAATTACACGGAAAAGAACTTTCCTACAACAATATCAAAGATGCAGATGCAGCTCTTCAAATCGTACGAGAATTTACGGAGCCAGCGGCTGTGGCTGTAAAACATATGAATCCGTGCGGCGTTGGTACAGGAGAAACGATTGCTGAAGCCTTTGACCGTGCATTCAAAGCAGATGAAACCTCTATTTTTGGCGGCATTGTGGCGCTTAACCGTGAAGTAGACAAACAAACGGCAGACGTGCTGCATACGATTTTCTTAGAAATTGTTATCGCCCCATCCTTTAGCCAAGAAGCACTTGACGTGTTAACAGCGAAAAAGAATCTTCGCCTATTAACACTAGATGTAGAAGCGGATCTTGAGAAAAAAGAAAAGCAGCTGACAAGTGTCCATGGCGGACTGCTCGTGCAGGATATTGACACGTACGGCTTAGAGGAAGCAACCATCTCTATTCCAACGAAAAGAGAACCAACAGAAGACGAATGGAAAGATTTAAAGCTTGCATGGAAAGTCGTCAAGCATGTGAAATCAAACGCCATTGTCCTTGCAAAAGATCAAATGACAGCAGGTATCGGCGCTGGTCAGATGAACCGTGTTGGCTCAGCAAACATTGCGATTGAACAAGCAGGTGAAAAGGCGAAAGGAAGCGCACTAGGCTCTGATGCATTCTTCCCAATGGGCGATACAGTGGAAGCTGCTGCGAAGGCAGGCGTCACAGCGATCATTCAACCAGGCGGTTCCATTCGTGATGAAGAATCGATTCAAAAGGCAGATAAATACGGCATCGCCATGGTCTTCACTGGCGTTAGACATTTCAAACATTAAGGGGATGACAGTGTGAACGTATTAATTATCGGCAGAGGCGGAAGAGAGCATACCATCGCATGGAAAGTGAAGCAAAGTGAACTTGTCAGCCAAGTATTTGTCGCACCCGGCAATGATGGAATGACAGATGCTGCGAAGCTTGTCCCAATCGATGAAGGTAATCATGAGGCATTAATTCGTTTTGCAAAAGAAAATGAAATCGGCTTAACAATTGTCGGTCCAGAGGTTCCTTTAATTGCAGGTGTGGTGGATGCATTTGAAGAGGCAGGTCTAAAGGTATTTGGACCAAATGCAAAAGCTGCGGTTATTGAGGGCTCAAAGGAATTTGCAAAAGACTTAATGAAAAACTATGATATCCCGACCGCCGCTTACGCTACCTTCACATCGTTTGAAGAAGCGAAGGCTTATGTGGAAGAAAAGGGTGCGCCGATTGTCATTAAAGCAGACGGTCTTGCAGCAGGAAAAGGCGTGACAGTCGCTATGACACTTGAAGAGGCGATCAACTGTCTGCACGACTTTTTGGAAGATGAAAAGTTTGGCGATGCGAGTGCATCTGTCGTCATCGAGGAATTTTTAACAGGCGAGGAATTTTCACTGATGGCCTTTGTCAATGGAGAAAAGGTGTATCCAATGGTGATCGCGCAGGATCACAAACGGGCATTCGAAGATGACAAAGGGCCGAATACCGGCGGGATGGGGGCTTATTCGCCAGTACCGCAAATTTCAGATGAAGTCGTCCAAAAAGCGGTTGAAGATGTCGTCAAACCGGCGGCTCGCGCAATGGTGCAGGAAGAGCGTCCGTTTACAGGCATTTTATATGCAGGCTTAATGCTGACACCAGAAGGCTCAAAGGTCATTGAATTCAATGCACGCTTTGGCGATCCTGAAACGCAGGTTGTTCTCCCTCGTCTTGAATCAGATCTAGTCCAAGTATTCCTCGATATTCTAGATGGAAAAGATGTGGACTTACAGTGGAAAGACACTGCCGCTGTCAGTGTAGTTCTTGCTTCAGAAGGATACCCGGAGGACTACGCAAAAGGCACACCAATCGGTGCTTTGCAAACAACTGTGTCTAATGTCGTGACCTTCCACGCAGGAACAAAAAAAGAAAACGATCAATTCGTCACAAATGGCGGCCGTGTAGCAAATGTGACGGCATTTGACGACACATTTGAAGCGGCAAGATCAAGAGTGTATGAAGCCGTTGAAGAAATCATGCAGCCAGGACTATTTTACCGCCGTGACGTTGGCGCCCGTGCGCTGAAGGCTGCGGGGAAATCGATTTAATCAAAACACCTTTCTATCTGTCGAGATGGAAAGGTGTTTTTTGTTCGTGAGAAGGGATGCCGATTGAATATGAAGAAGTAATATGGGATCACGAGTTGATGGGGAGTCAGTATGATCATTCAAGGAATCATTCTATTTGCAATCGTATTACTTATTTTATTTGTCGTGTTCTCAAATCTCATCATGAATGAAGCAAGAAAGCAAAACAAAGTCAAAAAGAGATCAGCCATGATGTATATGAGCATGTCTATATTGGTGAGTATGGCGATTGTCTCATCCATTTGGAAGTTCTTTATTAACTGATTCATAAGAGAGGAATGAGTGTATGGTGCAATTGAAGAAACTTGCAAACGAGCGTTTTTCTGCCTTGATCTGTATTGATTCATTTAATGAGCGAATCCGTTTAGATGATTATAGCGGCAGGGTGCGGGATGTCATTCAGTCAGTTCTTCAGGAAGCGGCGGACTGCAAGGCTTCTAAGGTCATTGTGAAAGTAAGACGTGAGCATGTACCTCTTTTTTTAGAAAAAGGCTTTCGGCTTGAAGGCGTGTTTTCTCATTATTTTCTTGGAAGTGATGCGTACGGCATGTCGCTTTTTCTCACTGAGGATCGAATGAACAGTTCGTATTGGCTGGAGGAAGATGAGATCGTCGCATCCATTCAAGCGAAAGAGATCAAAAAAGACCAAGGCACATGGCAGGATGAGTATGTGATGAGGAAAGCCGATCCGAAGGATATTCACAAGCTGGCAAAGCTCTATGATACGGTCTTTGAAACGTATCCCACGCCAATGAACGAGCCAGATTATATCCAAAAGGTAATGGAGGAAGGGACTGTCTTTTATGCCGTTGAACATGACGGACACATTGTGAGTGCGGCATCCGCTGAAATCAATGCGCCGTATGGCCATGCGGAATTAACAGATTGTGCGACCCTTCCATCATACAGAAAACTAGGATTCATGTATCATTTGATTCTAGCACTTGAAAAAGAACTCCAGTCGATGCATATCTATGTCTTTTATTCTCTTGCACGTGCACTGTCCTATGGAATGAATCAAGTGTTTTATCAGCTTGGTTATACGTATACCGGGCGCTTCCAAAACAACTGCTATATTTTTGACAAAATTGAAGATATGAATCTATGGGTCAAAACGCCGAATGAATCATGAAATGGTTCTCATCTGATCTAGCAGACCAGATAGACGGTACGCCATGATACTGAGCTGCAGCTTCATCCGATCATCAGTGGATTTGAGGCTGCAGCCTGTTCTCGTTTCAATTTGTTTCAGCCGGTAGCTTAATGTATGTCTATGAATAAACAATTCTCCCGCAGATTTTTGAATATTTTCATTGTGTGCCAAATACACTTCGAGTGTATGGATCAGGTCAGCCCCTTGTTTTTTCGTATAAAGCAAAGGACTTAACAGCTCCACATAAAAATCATGCAAATTCATACCTGCTTCATTCATTTCAAGAAGCATGCCATATAAGCCGAGCTTTTGATAATGAATGATGCTTTCGTCTGTTTTTAAAAGTGGAAGGAGCCTTGCTGCATACTGCGCTTCCTTCGCACTTTTTGCAAAGAGACTGATCTGGTCATAGGCTCTCCCGATGCCAATTACAATCGGATGGACGGGAAAAAAATACGACCAAGTGCTCCGGCACTCCTCTGCTGCGCGATACCACTCCGCTTCTTGAAACGCTTTTTTTCCTGCGGGTGTCAGGACAAAAATGGAATCGAGCCTTGCCTTTAGTAAAAAGGGAATATGTCTGCGTTCAAATATCGACGTGAGTAATTGAGAGAGGCGCTGCATCATTTGATGATCGAGCTGTGTGTGCTGATGCTGAAATTGAAAGTAGATAACCACCTGCTCCTCGCTCATATCATATTGCAGCTTTGTTGCTTGTTCGACCACGTAGCTTTCTTCTGTATATTGCTGCTGCAAAATATCATCTAACAAATGTCCCTGCATTTGGTTTTCTGTATCTTGAATGGCCTTTTGCTTCAGCCATTCAATCGCATACACTGCCCCGGCATGCTCGATGGCAATCGCGTCGAGATGATGCCACGTATCCTTTTTCTTTAAAGACACAATAAACCCGAAAATATCACCCATCGCAATCACCGGACATGCGGCGAGGACAAACGCTCCGCACGTGTCATAGACGAGCCGGCCTTTCTCCTCTGCCTGCTTAAGAAGGGGCATGGTTTCAATTGGTTCACGATCTGTCAGAAAGCCAAAGGCAGGAGAGTACGTCACTTCATCTTTGATGAGATGAGCCGCTGTTTGATGTAAAAAGACATCAAGCACGACAATGTTCGCTGCAGTGAGATGTGCCAGTTCATCTGTAATTTGCCTCACATTTTTATTCCTTACATTTAATTGGGTCAGTCTTTGATGAATCGCTGATGAATATTTAAGCTGATGGAGCTGACTGCTCACGATTTGTTCTAGGACGGCTTTTGTAATGTCTGAGAAATTGATGTGCGGCGGAATTTCGATGAGCGGAATGCCGCTATTTTTCGCCGCTTGAATGAGTGATGTTGGAATTTCCGTTAAGTATACGCCTTTATAAATGGCAATGGCTGAAAGCCTGTGAGATTGAATCAATTCCTCAAGCCGGGCGCGTCTTTCTTGATTGTCTGCAAGTCCAAAGCCTGTTGTGACGAGTAATTCCCCTTCGGAAAGCCTCGAGGTGTCCTCGATAATTTCCACGATGGTTACCCACTGTATGAGGCGGTCCAGTCCATTTTCTCCAGCAAGCAGCTTTGTTCCCTTCATGATATCGAGCGAGAGTGCATCTTTGACGAGAATCGCCATAGACTCATGACCTCCTTTTGAACACTCTTATACACGATGTATAAAAAATGCGTGTGAAATTCGGGCATGTGGCGAATGGAGGATGACTGCCCTCTTGATTAAGCTAATCTTATAACAAGTATACAAAATTTTCTTGCGATTCATGAAAAAAGAAAGATGCAGCTGCTGACAAGAGAGGGAGGAATGGCAAAGTGGAGACCCGGGATTACTTAATCAAACCGATGTTGAATCAGCATTATCCTGTGGCTGTGAAAGGAGAGGGGATTTATTTATATGATCGGGACGGAAAAAAATATATAGATGGCTCATCGGGGGCTGTCACGGCAAGTATTGGACATGGCATACGTGAGATCATTGATGCCATGACAGAGCAAGCGGAAAAAGTGAGCTTTACGTACAGATCGCAATTCACAAATGAACCAGCAGAAGAACTTGCCTATGAATTGAGTACGCTTTGCCCAGGTAACCTGAACTGGTCTTTTTTTGTCGGAAGCGGATCAGAGGCAACGGAAACGGCTATGAAAATTGCTATTCAGCATTGGCAGGAGCAGGGGAAGGCTGAGAAAAATCACATTATCTCAAGATGGATGAGTTATCACGGCATCACACTCGGTGCGCTGTCGATGTCAGGACATATTGCAAGGAGAGAGCGCTTTGAACCATTGCTCGAAAAGCACCCGGTGCTGTCTCCGCCATATAGCTATCGTTCATGGCTGCCAAAGGAAGAGGGCAAGCAGGTCGAATGGTATGTTCAGGAATTTAAAACCGTCATTCAGCGTATAGGAAAAGAGAGGATTGCCGCTTTTATTGCAGAGCCGATTGTTGGAGCAGCGGGAGCGGCGCTTGTACCGCCAGACGGATATTTTGAAGCGATGAAGCGTGTCTGTGAGGAAAACGATATTTTAATGATTGCAGACGAAGTCATGACAGGCTTTGGACGAACTGGGAAAATGTTTGCGATGGAACATTGGGGCGTCGTACCAGATATTATGGTTCTCGGCAAAGGCATGAGTGCTGGCTATTCACCGATTGCGGCAGCCGTCTCAGCGGATCATGTTATCGCACCGATTCTGAGCGGTTCAGGTTCTGTGATGGCAGGTCACACCTATAGCGGCAATCCGCTTTCAGCAGCCGTCTCACTAGCCGTCATTCGATATATGAAAAAACATCAGCTTCCTGAACGAGCGGATCTGTCTGGCCGATATTTAATGAATGCTTTAAAGGATTTGCAAACAAACCATTTCATCATAGGAGATGTGAGAGGAAAGGGACTGCTCATTGGCATTGAGTTTGTCGCAGACCGCTTATCGAAAACACCATTTCCTGCCCATGCTCAAATGACGCATTTAGTCGTTGAGACGGCCAAGCAAAATGGATTGCTTGTTTATCCGGCAAGCGCTGGAGAGGATGGAGTGGGAGGTGCAGCGGTCATGATTGCACCGCCGCTTTCCATCACGCAGCAGGAGATGGATGAACTCATTCAATTATTTGAGCAGACAATCACGCAGGTCGAACAAGAAGTCATCAATCGAGGGTTTTTCCCATCTGCGATGTAGGGAGGAAAGATGATGAACAAAACAGTGAATGTAGATGAAGTGATCACGCATTTTAGGGACGGCATGACCATCATGTTTGGCGGGTTTGGCGGCGTAGGGTCTCCGCCATCATTGATCGACACCATCCTAGAAGCCAATATCAAAGATCTGACATTGATCGGAAACGATGCAGGCTTCCCGCAAATCGGTGTTGGCCGGCTGATCACAGAAGGAAGAGTCAAGAAGATCATTGCTTCTCATATTGGCTCAAATCCAATAGCCGGACAGAAAATGCAGGCAGGTACACTAGACGTTCATTTTTACCCGCAAGGCATTCTAGCAGAAAAAATTCGAGCAGGCGGGATGGGCTTGGCAGGCATTGTGACAGATGTCGGCATGGATAGCCTCAATCTCGATGAGAAGCAGCTCGTGCCGCTAAACGAGAAGACATATATCCTTGAGCCTGCGCTGACAGCGGATATTGCCATTGTGAATGCCCTCAAAGCAGACGAAGCAGGAAATCTGATTTTTGATAAAAGTGCACGGAATACAAACCCGATTGTGGCGATGGCAGGAGACTGGACCATTGCGGAAGTGGAAGAGATTGTGCCTGTGGGCAGTCTTCATCCAGAAGAAATCGTGACACCAGGCGTATTTGTGAACCAGATCGTGCAATCAAAAGGAGTGAACTGGACATGGGCATGGGAGACATCGATTTAAGACACCGCATAGCCAAACGCGCGGCGCAGGAAATTGAAGATGGTATGATCGTCAATCTAGGGATCGGCATCCCGACACTTGCAGCTGAATACATCCCAGCGCATTATAGGGTGTGGCTGCATGCAGAAAACGGCATTATGGGGGCAGGAGCCTCACCAGCACAAGGAGAAGAAGATCCGAATTTGTGCAATGCCGGTGGTTTCCCCATTACGTTAGCAAAAGGCGGTTCATACATGGACAGCACGACTGCTTTTGGTATCATTCGAAAAGGCATGCTGGATATGACCATTTTAGGTGCACTTGAAGTAAGCAGTCAGGGTGATCTTGCGAATTGGATTGTGCCGGGTAAACGAGTACCCGGGATGGGCGGAGCGATTGAGCTTGCGCAAAAGGCGAAAAAGGTTGTGGTGGTGATGAGCCACCTTGATAAACACGGTGAGTCAAAGGTGAAATCTGCCTGTACACTGCCCTTAACCGCTAAGTCTTGTGTGGATCTGATTATTACGGATATGGCAGTCATTGAGGTCAAATCACAGCTGCTCATTCTACGTGAAGTCATGCCGCCGTTTCAGCCGGAAGATGTCATAAGGGCGACAGAGGCCCCATTAATTTTAGCGCCCGATGTCAAATCTGTTGTGTAGAAAGGATGACTGACTTGCAGCCAATTACACGGATCAGAAGCTGGATGAGAGAGCACCAAGATGAAGCGATTGCGCTTCTTCAGCAAATGGTGCAATGTGAAAGCACCCAAGGGAATGAACAAGATGTGCAGCAAATCGTAGCAAATAAGCTTTCCGCAATTGGTTTTGATGTAGATGTATGGGACATTGGCGGAGAAGACCTGCTGGAACATCCGTATTTCTATTCCCCGAGGCGTTCCTTTAAAGGAAGTCCCAATGTCGCCGGACGATTGAAGGGGAAAGGCGGCGGCAAATCCATTTTATTAAATGGGCACGTGGATGTTGTTCCAGCAGGAGATACGAAACAATGGACATATCCGCCCTACAGCGGGCATATCATAAACGGGAGACTTTATGGACGCGGGGCAACAGATATGAAAGGCGGAAATGTTTCTTTACTCTTCGCACTAGAGGCACTGCATGCGCTTCAGATTCCGCTGAAAGGAGATGTTGTGTTTCATAGTGTCGTCGAAGAAGAAAGCGGCGGTGCAGGCACCCTTGCAGCCATACTGAGAGGGTATACAGCAGATGCGGCCATCATTCCAGAACCAAGTCATATGAAAATCTTTCCGATTCAGCAGGGATCTAAGTGGTTCAGACTGTATATTAAAGGAAGGGCAGCTCATGGCGGAACAAGATATCACGGTGTTTCCGCTATTGAAAAGAGTATGATCGTTCTTACGCATATAGCGGCACTTGAAGAAGAACGAAATCAACGTATCACCGAGCCGTTATTTCAGCATATCCCAATTCCGATCCCCATCAACATGGGGAAAATTCAAGGCGGTGATTGGCCGTCCTCTGTAGCAGATCTGGTCACAATGGAGGGCAGACTTGGTGTGATGCCAGGTGAGACGGTTGAGCAGGCAGAGAAGGAATTAGAAAATTGGATGACGGGACTTGGGGAAAAGGATGAATGGTTCAAAGATCATCCTGTCGAGGTCGAATGGTTTGGTGCAAGATGGCTTCCAGGCTCAATCGATACGAATCATCCACTTTTAAGTCTATTGAAGGAACAATATGAAGCGGTCAAGAAGGAGCCGCCAAAGATCGAAGCCGCTCCTTGGGGAACGGACGGCGGATTACTCTCACAGGCGGCAGGTATTCCGATCATCGTGTTTGGTCCTGGAACAACAGAGCTTGCCCATTTTCCGAATGAATCCATCGACATTGAGCATGTGATTGAAGCAGCAGAAATTATCGCAGGTACGATGGTGGAATGGTGTGAAGCAGCGGAGTGATGAAAGAGGCGGAAAATAATTACAAAAAAAGAAGGCTGTCTCACTCAGCCTTCTCTTTATGTGTGTCCTGCTGCTCACACATATACGTCACTGGACAAAAACGAAGAATACCAGATGCCAGTTTCATCCCGCCGCACATGATGCTGAAAAGCAGCATTTTACTCCATGGTTTTCTAGCATATAAAGAACCAGCCACAGTACATATTGTCATTCCGCAGGCAATTCGAATGAGCGCTTCCATTAAGCCGAGATTAGGTTTCATTGAAGGTGAATCTCCTTTTTTAAATATTTTAAGTGTGATTTCAAGAAATTGTAACGTTTCATTAATGCGTAACGTGGTTCGTTATGTTACGATAGTGCTAATACAAATGAAGGAGAGTATGTGAATGTCCGAACGTACTTTTAATTGGAGAAACAATGACATCCGCACACAAATCGATGTAGTCGACTCAAAAATAGTTCCAACACTCCTTTTAACGAATGGACTCGTGCTAAACCCATTTTTGAAACAATGGGTGAAGGCAAATATTTGGATACATGATGATCGAATTGTTTATGTCGGAGCAGAGCTTCCTCAAAATAAATCAGCTAAACGTGTGATTGATTGTGAAGGGAAATACATTGTGCCTGGGTATATAGAGCCTCACGCGCATCCGTTCCATATTTATAATCCCCAATCACTTGCAGAATATGTGTCTCAATTTGGCACAACAACGATGGTCAGCGATAACTTATTTCTTCTTTTGCAGAGCAATGAAAAGAAAGCGCTTTCCACTCTGTGTGAATTAAAACAGCAGCCATTTCAGTATTTCTGGTGGTCTAGATACGATCTTCAGACTGAAGTCAGATATGAAGATGAGATGCTTCCTATCAACTATCGCAAGGAATGGATTGATCATCCTGATGTCCTTCAAGGCGGCGAATTAACAAGCTGGCCAAGATTGATGGACGGTGATGATCTCATTTTATATTGCATGCAAGAAACGAAGAAGCAGAGAAAACGAATTGAAGGGCATTTCCCCGGAGCTTCCGAGAAAACGCTAACAAAAATGAAGCTGTTTGGCGCGGACAGCGATCATGAAGCGATGAATGCGGACGATGTGCTAAAACGCTTGTCCCTTGGCTACCATGTCTCACTTCGTCATTCTTCCATCCGCCCAGATTTAGTGAACATTTTAAGAGAACTGCACGAGTGTGATTTTAGACACTATGATCACTTTTTCTATACAACAGACGGAGCTGCGCCTCATTTTTATGAGGAAGGTATGATTAATCGTTTGATTTCAATTGCCCTTGAAGAAGGCGTGCCTATCATTGATGCGTATAATATGGCGACATTTAACATTGCAAAATACTATCAAATTGATGACCTATTAGGTGTTGTCGGTCCCGGCCGGCTGGCTTCTTTGAATATTTTAGATGATCCGATGAACCCAAATCCTGAAACGGTGATATCTAAAGGGGTTATTCTCAAATTAGATGGCGAGAACCAGCATCAATTTCAAGAAACTAAATGGAAAAATGGCGGGCTTGTTCCATTAGATTTAGGCTATGATCTGACGATGAGTGATTTGCAATTTTCCATGCCGCTAGGTGTCAAAATGAGAAATGCTGTCATCATGGAGCCTTATACAGTGGAGATTGATAACTCGGTGAACCAGCTGTCCTGTGACCATGATCAAAGTTTCTTTAGCCTGATTGACCGAAAAGGCGAGTGGCGTGTGAATACGATGCTTAAAGGTTTTGCAAATAAAGTGCAGGGCTTTGTCAGCTCATTTTCGCTCACGGGTGACATTTTAGTGATTGGGAAAAATAAAGAGGACATGATGCTGGCACATAAGAGAATGAAAGAAATCGGCGGGGGGATCGTCCTCACAGAGAACGGGAAAATTTTGCACGAAATCCCGCTACAATTATCAGGCTGTGCATCGGCTGAACCGTTTGAGACTGTTCTTCAGCAGATACAAACATTACGCGAGCTGCTCATTGAGCGAGGCTATCCATTTGATTGCCCAATTGATACACTTGTCTTTTTCCAAAGTACACATTTGCCGTATATTCGAGTGACACCAAGAGGAATATTTGATGTCATGAAAAAAACTGTACTCTTTCCGTCTATAATGCGTTAAAATATAACAGAGTGGAGCTGTATCATCTTTGCCACATTTCTGACAGCTGTTATAGGGCAGAAGTGAGCAATGGATCTCTTCGCTACCATGTAAGTGAAAATGCTTATGTGGAGTTGTTGAAGCAGAGGGCTTTGACATGACGAGTGAAATGCCCTAATTGAAAAATGAATCTGTCGGTTACGCTGGCCGACCAACATATTTTGAATAATTGAGCGAGGCGGGGCGCATGTTTGTGGTCTCGCCGAGCTTTCCGCACAACCTGTATTTTAGGGCATACCTAATCAAGCAGAAGTGATCTTGATATCGGAAGCAAACAAGTTTGTCAGATTGTCGTACAAGGAAAATGACAGAACTTGTCGAATTTGTATACGATAAAGAAGCTTCGGCTTACGAAAGAACTGACGGCATTTCCAGCGTAGAACCAAACCTGTCATGATTCGTTCAAAGCTCATTGCTGAGGTTGAAAAAAATTAGTCAGGAAAGATACCGCTTTTCTTCATAGAATGTCGTGCGAAGCGGTGTGCCAATAGTAAAGGAGAAGATGTATAAAGATGCAAATTGATAAATTAAGGGGCAAAAGCTTAGATCAGTTATTCAACTCCATCTTATCCCTTAAAGACCTGGAAGAATGCTATCGATTCTTTGATGATTTGTGTACCATCAATGAAATCCAATCTTTATCACAGCGTCTTGAAGTAGCGCGTATGCTTCGCGAGGGGAACACGTATCATAAAATTGAGACGGAAACAGGTGCGAGCACCGCAACCATCTCACGTGTCAAACGCTGCTTGAACTACGGAAATGATGCCTATACGATGGCACTTGACCGCGTAGCAGAACAGCAGGCAAATGACGAAACAAAATAAAACAGCTTTCACTGTAAACAATCCTTTTCAACAAGAATGGAGTTGTTTACAGTTTTTTTATGGAGAGCACTGAAAAGACAAGCAAGGACTGGCTGAATGAAGCGGGTCCTGTTTTTTATTTTAGCTCGCCTATAACCTCACGCATCCTCCATCTCCTATCATTTGTATAAGTTCTTTATACGCGATTGAGCCAAAATGTCAACGAAAAAAAAGGTGCGAAAACGCACCTTTTCCCAAACTAGACAGATGGCTGTGTCCCTGAAAACATCGGCACTTCACTTGTCTGGCCATTTTCTTGTCTGTAGATAATATGTTTCTCATTAAAATGAATGGGAGATTCAATTCCAGCGGCTGCGGATAAATTAAACAAACCTTCTCTAAGAGACAGGATATAATTGCAGACTCGGTATTTCTTTTCTTCAATTGATAAACCCTTTTGCAGCTTTGGATCCGTTGTGGCGACCCCGACTGGGCATTTATTCGTGTGGCACACTTGTGCGCGAATGCATCCGACTGAAAACATGAGTCCCCGTGCGATATTTACAAAGTCAGCACCCATGGAAAGGGCAATCGCAATTTTATCAGGTGAGAGAAGTTTGCCGGAAGCAAAGAGTTTTACCTGATCTCTGACACCGTATTCTTTCAATATTTGATGAACCATTGGGAGCGCCGTGAAAATGGGCAGCCCTGCGGAATCTGCCAATTCATGAAAGGATGCGCCAGTGCCGCCTTCTCCGCCATCCACTGTAATGAAATCAGGATGCTTTCCGCTTTTTTTCATATACGCTGCAAGCTCTTCAATGTTTTCTTTATGTCCGACAACAAGCTTGATGCCGACAGGCTTTCCGCCTATACTTCGCAGCTGTTCAATGAAATCAAACATATCAGGAATGGAGTGGAACATCTCAAATCGGTTTGGGCTGTCAATGGATTGATGGGGCGGCAATTTACGGATATTCGCAATTTCTTCGGTGACCTTTTCGCCGTCAATATGACCGCCGCGTGTTTTTGCTCCTTGTGCCAGCTTCAGCTCAAAGGCTTTGACTTCCTCGTGCTCGCTTTTTTTCTTAAATTCTTCAAAGGAAAAAGCGCCATCCTCTGTTCTGACACCAAATAGACCGGGCCCAATCTGGCAAATGATATCGGCTCCGCCTTTGAGGTGATATGGGGAAAGCCCGCCTTCACCTGTGTTCATCCACGTACCGCCAGCCATTTTTAATCCAGAGGATAGTGCTGTAATGGCCCTGTCGCCTAAAGATCCGTAGCTCATGGCAGACTGTCCAATCAGGCCTTTTACACGGAAAGGCTTTTGACATGTGTGTTCGCCAATCACTTGTACATCGTCTTGATGGAGATAGTAAGGTTTTGCTTCGACCTCTTTGGTATGTTCACTTCTTCGCAGTAAATTGTCTTGATCAATCTGATACACTTTTGTATGAATTTTTTCAAATTGATCGATGCGTAACTCATCTCGCTGCTTTGGAAAAAGGACGTTGCGAATGTAGTAACCAGGCTTGTCAAAATCACGTTTTGATCCAAAGCCCATCGTCCGGCTTTTGTACTTCCCAGACATGACAGCTTGCTCATATTCTCTTCTTGAGAAAGGAAGCTCCTCCCGATCATTCAGAAAAAGATATTGGCGCAGCTCAGGTCCTATTTTTTCAAAAATAAACCGCAGCTTTCCAATGACCGGATAATTTCGCAGGACAGAATGCTCTTCCTGTTTTTCATCTCGCATCCAAATCCAGATGAATAAAATGATTGGTAAGATGAAACAAATCACTAATAGTGCGCCAATGACAATGAAAGTTGTTGTCACGAAGATCCCCTCTTTTCTCTATCATTGCTGTTGTTATTCCACTTTTCATTGAAAGAGAAACCACTTCAACAGATTGTGACGTTTAGAAATGAAAAGGCGGGGTAACTTACAAATAAGATCATAAGGGGAGGGAACATACATGAATAAGCGTCCGAATGCGTATGTACTTGCAGGATTAGGGGTTGGTGGTGCTGTGTTATTAGCAGTAAAAAATAAACAGCATCTCAAAAAATGGGCAAGCATGTTCCGCTCAGATGAAAAAATTCCTGAAAAAGCTGGACACCCTGATCCATTAGATATTCAAGACAACAAGATGGTGGATGAAGGGGCCATGACATCCGTCCATTATTTCAATGAAGTGAGACAATAGTTTGGAAAAGCCGTTTTGACCATTCAAAACGGTTTTTTCTTGTCTTTCTTTTGATGTTATATCGAAGAGGATCGACAATCGTAAAACCGATCAGCCCTTTGTGATCAGGCGTCGAGAATTGAAATTCAATGCCCGATAAATGATAGGTTGAGAGAACTTCCTGATCCGTAAAACGTAACGAAAGCTCGTCCTCATAAACGGGTGCATGCTTCAGAACCTCTGCTTCTTCTGTAAATAACTCCAGACCAGCCACTCGGCCCTCTTTATCAATATCTGCATTCACACATTCATTTACGTCTAATTCAATGGTTTCTTTGATTGTCCCGATTCTAGGCGGGATGAGATCAATGTATCCGATGTCGATCGTTTGATCATATGTGATGGTTCTTTTCAAATCATTCACCTGCTTATTAGATAGTAAAATGTTCCTTTATTGTATAATATCATGTGATGAGACGAAGCAGCTCGCATTTCAGTTCAGTATTAATATATTTATCTCCCTCAGTCCTCTTGAAGTGGATCTTTTCACATAGTCTCCATTAGCCTCATCTAGAGTTAAAATTGTCCATTTTCAAAAGAATGAAACTTTTAGCTGAAGGAGGTTACCCATTTTTTGCGGTCACTGATTTTGTTATAATATTTAAATGGAATGAAACGAATGGAGGAACGTTTTTCATGTATGATGTTACCGAGTGGAAGCATGTCTTTAAACTCGATCCAAATAAAGAAATATCCGATGAACAGCTGGAGGCGATTTGTGAATCTGGTACGGATGCCATATTGATTGGCGGCAGTGACAATGTGACAGAGGACAATGTGCTCCAATTGATGTCAAAGGTCCGCCGATTTCTTGTGCCATGTGTGCTCGAAATCTCAACACATGAAATGATTGTGCCGGGCTTCGATCTGTATTTCATCCCGACCGTCTTAAACAGCTCTCATCCTGATTGGATTGTTGGGCTTCATAAGGACGCGATGAAGGAATTCGGTGATTTGATGTCAATGGAAGAGATCGTGCCTGAAGGCTATGTTATTTTAAATGAAGAGTGTAAAGCGGCCAAGCTCACAGAGGCAAATACAGCGCTGGACATCGATGACGTAAGGGCATATGCAAGAGTGGCAGAGCATTTGATGAAGCTGCCCATTTTTTATCTAGAATACAGCGGAACGCTTGGAGATATAGAGCTTGTGAAAGAAACAAAAGCAGTGCTTCATGAAACGGTCCTTTTTTATGGCGGGGGCATTGAAAACGCGAAGCAGGCAGAAGACTTTGCGCAGTATGCAGACGTGGTTGTTGTAGGAAACGTCATTTATGACAATTTCAAAGAAGCATTAAAGACAGTGGGCGCAGTCAAAAAGTCATCATAGTCAAACAAGACGAAACGGGTTAAAATAGAACATAAGTTCGAATTGGCGGTGAATGGAATGAATGAAATATCGAATCATCTATTAGAAGGGCTGAATGACGCGCAGAAAGAAGCGGTCAAAGCAACAGATGGACCTTTATTATTGATGGCAGGAGCAGGAAGCGGAAAGACACGGGTGCTCACACATCGAATTGCCTACTTAATGGTCGAAAAGCATGTGGCTCCGTGGAACATTTTAGCGATTACGTTTACAAATAAGGCAGCACGTGAAATGCGTGAGCGTGTCCAGGCCATTTTAGGGCCTGGTGCGGATGACATTTGGATCTCTACGTTCCACAGCATGTGTGTGCGCATTTTACGACGCGATATTGACCGTATTGGTGTGAATCGCAACTTCTCTATATTAGACACATCTGATCAACTTTCAGTAATTAAAAACATTTTAAAAGAACGAAATATCGATCCTAAAAAGTTCGATCCACGCAGCATTTTAGGATCAATCAGCAGTGCAAAAAACGAACTCATTGACGCAGAGGAATATGCCAAAACAGCCGGTGATTTCTATGATCAAGTGGTCAGCGACGTCTATACAGATTATCAAAAACGATTACTCAAAAACCAGTCACTCGATTTTGATGATCTTATTATGATGACGATTCGTCTGTTTGAACGGATCCCTGAAGTATTAGAACACTATCAGCGGAAATTCCAATACATTCATGTCGATGAGTATCAGGATACGAACAGAGCACAGTACATGCTTGTGAAACTGCTCGCTCAGCGTTTTCAAAATATATGTGTGGTGGGTGACTCGGATCAGTCCATTTACCGCTGGCGCGGAGCGGATATTACAAACATTCTCTCCTTTGAAAAAGATTATCCGTCCAGTGAAGTGATTCTGCTTGAGCAAAATTACAGATCGACTAAACGTATTCTGCATGCCGCAAATACAGTCATCCAAAACAATGCGAACCGTAAGCCGAAAAATCTTTGGACAGAAAATGATGAAGGAGCGAAGATAGCCTATTACCGTGCAGATAATGAATTCGGTGAAGGTCAATTTGTTGCTGGAAAGATTCATCAGCTTCATCAGAGCGGTAAGCGTAAATTATCCGATTTTGCGATTCTTTATCGAACCAATGCCCAGTCTCGTGTCATAGAGGAAACATTATTGAAGTCAAACATTCAATACAACATTGTCGGCGGCACGAAGTTCTATGACAGAAAAGAGATCAAGGACATTTTGGCTTACTTACGCCTAGTAGCTAACCCAGATGACGACATTAGCTTTGCACGTATTGTCAACGTACCAAAACGTGGAATCGGTGCGACATCTGTTGATAAAATCGCAGCATATGCGGAGATGAATGACCTGTCTATGTTTGAAGCGCTTGGTCAGGTAGATTTCATTGGACTCAGTGCAAGGGCAGCCAATGCGCTTGATGAGTTCAAACAGCTCATTGATCAAATGACGAACATGCAGGATTATTTATCTGTCACAGAATTAACAGAAGAAATCCTAGAGAAAACCGGCTATCGTGAAGCACTGAAGGTTGAAAAAACGATTGAAGCACAAAGCCGTCTAGAAAATATTGACGAGTTTCTCTCCGTCACTAAGAACTTTGAAGAACAAAATGAAGACAAGTCTCTCGTGACTTTCCTGACAGATCTCGCCCTCGTCGCAGACATTGATAAGCTGGATGAGAATGAGGAAGAAGATCAGGATGCCGTCATCTTAATGACTCTTCATGCTGCAAAAGGTCTAGAATTCCCTGTTGTTTTCTTAATGGGCATGGAGGAAGGTGTTTTCCCGCACAGCCGTTCATTAATGGAAGATGCAGAGATGGAAGAAGAGCGCCGCCTTGCCTATGTAGGCATCACACGGGCGGAAGAAGAGCTTTATTTATCAAGTGCCAAGATGAGAACACTCTTCGGCCGGACAAACATGAACCTTGAATCAAGATTCATTCGAGAAATACCAGCCGATTTATTGGACAACCTAAATGAGAAAAAAGAAACGAAAACACCATTTGGCCAAACAAGAGAAAGACCGCAAAGACGGGGACCTGTCTCACGTCCGCAAACTCAAACCATTCAAAACACAGGCGGCGGAAGTATTGGCTGGGCTGTGGGTGATAAAGCGGCTCATAAAAAATGGGGCGTTGGAACGGTTGTGAGTGTAAAAGGCAGTGGAGACAGCACAGAGCTTGATATTGCCTTTCCAAGCCCTACAGGCATTAAGCGTCTTCTCGCAGCATTTGCGCCAATTGAGAAGCAATAAACCGATAGCACTTATAAAACGGATGAATTGAAAGGAAGAAGCAGATGGATAAAGAAGCAGCGAAACGCCGGATCGAGGAACTGCACCAGATTTTGAACCAATACAACTACGAATATCATACACTTGATCGTCCAAGTGTTCCTGACGCTGAATATGATGCGCGGATGCGTGAGCTGATCTCTTTAGAGGAAGAGCACCCTGATTTAAAAGCAGCGGACTCCCCCTCACAAAGAGTAGGAGGCGCTGTGTTAGACGCCTTCCAAAAAGTGCGTCACGGCACACCGATGCTCAGCCTCGGGAATGCGTTTAATGAACAGGACCTTCTTGATTTTGACCGCCGGGTTCGTCAAGCAGTTGGTGACGATGTCGCATACAATGTCGAGCTGAAAATTGACGGACTCGCTGTTTCTCTCCGTTATGAAAACGGTGTGTTTGTCCGAGGTGCCACGCGTGGAGATGGGACAACGGGTGAGGATATTACTGAAAACCTCAAAACCATTCGTTCCATCCCGCTCAAAATCAAACGTCCTCTGTCGATTGAAGTGAGAGGCGAGGCATTTATGCCAAAACCTTCTTTTGAAGCATTAAACGAAAAAAGATTACAAAACGAAGAAGAGCCGTTTGCGAACCCGCGTAATGCGGCTGCAGGCTCGCTTCGTCAGCTTGATACGAAAATTGCGGCGAAACGAAACCTTGATATCTTCGTCTACAGTATAGCGGAGCTTGATGAAATCGGTGTTGAATCGCAAAGCGAGGGACTTGATCTTCTCGACGAACTTGGCTTTAAAACGAACAAAGAAAGACGGATGTGCCACACGATTGAAGAAGTGATCGACCTCATTGAAACATTGAAAACGAAGCGTGCCGATTTTTCATATGAAATCGATGGAATTGTCATCAAAGTCGATTCGTTAGCTCAGCAGGAAGAGCTCGGCTTTACAGCAAAAAGTCCCCGCTGGGCGGTTGCGTACAAGTTTCCGGCTGAAGAGGTCGTGACAAAGCTGCTTGATATTGAACTAAGTGTAGGGCGTACAGGCGTCATCACACCAACGGCGATTCTTGAACCTGTCAAAGTAGCAGGGACGACAGTGCAGCGTGCTTCTCTTCATAATGAAGATTTGATCAAAGAAAAGGATATTCGCCTTTTTGATCAAGTGATTGTGAAAAAAGCGGGCGATATTATTCCGGAAGTCGCAGGCGTACTGATCGATCAGCGTACAGGAGAAGAAAAGCCGTTTCACATGCCGACTGAATGCCCAGAGTGTCATAGTGAGCTGGTGAGAATTGAAGGCGAAGTGGCTTTGCGTTGCATCAATCCAGAATGCCCTGCTCAAATACGTGAGGGACTCATTCACTTTGTTTCCCGTAATGCAATGAACATTGATGGGCTTGGCGAGCGGGTCATTACACAGCTTTTCCAAGAACAGCTTGTCTCTCGTGTGTCCGATCTTTACCGATTAACGAAAGAAGAGCTCATTCAGCTTGAGCGAATGGGCGAAAAATCTGTCGACAATTTACTGCGTTCGATTGAGCAATCGAAAGAAAACTCTCTAGAGCGTTTACTATTTGGACTCGGTATACGATTTATTGGCTCTAAAGCGGCAAAGACCTTGGCGATGCATTTCGGCGACATCGATCAATTAAAGCAAGCGACGAAAGAACAATTACTCGAAGTCGATGAAATCGGTGAAAAAATGGCTGATGCCGTCGTCACGTACTTTGAGAAAGAAGAAATACTCAACCTGCTAAATGAACTAAAAGAGCTAGGGGTCAATATGACCTACACAGGGCCAAAGCCGGTGAAGGCAGAAGAAAGTGATTCCTATTTTGCAGGCAAAACCATTGTGCTGACAGGGAAATTAGAAGAAATGGCCCGAAACGATGCAAAAGCAGCGATCGAAGCATTAGGCGGCAAGCTGGCAGGTAGTGTGAGTAAAAAAACAGATTTAGTCATTGCCGGAGAAGCAGCGGGAAGTAAGCTGACAAAGGCAGAAGAACTCAATATTGAAATTTGGGACGAAGCTAAAATGCTCGAGGAGCTAAAGAAATAAGAGGAGTGTTTTCTATTGAAAAAGTTGTTATTGCTGCTGACAATGCTCACACTGGTATTGTCAGCGTGTGCACCTTTTGGGGGAAAGGAAGAAGAAGAGGTCACACAAAAAACGGATGAAACGAAGGAAACAGCCATCATCCCGATGTACAATATCTCTGACTCCTATTACAAAATGGTGCTGCCGTTTAAACAAGGGGCTGCGCGAGGATTAACAGCAGAGCGTCTCAACACACGCCTGGACATCGATGAATTTGAAACAGGACTTATGCGCCTTGCAACAGAGTCATTTAATACAAACGACTATCTTTTCCAAGAAGGACAGCATTTAGATGAGGACACCGTTCTCAACTGGCTGGCGCGCAAAAAAACAGGCAGTGATCTGAAAAAGGCAGAAAAAGAAGATAAAGACTTTAAGAATCTCGGCTTAAACCCAGCTCTTCCAAGCTCAGGTTCAACAAAGTCTAAAAATGAAAATAGTCCAATTTACTTAGCTTCGATGCTAGAACATAATTACTTAATTCGAAAAGATAAAAACAGCTTACAGCTTGGCGGAGTTGTCATTGGTCTTGCACTGAACTCTGTTTATTATTACCGTGAAAATATCGGTGATCCGCAGCAAGAAGTGACGATCGATTCATCGAAAAATTCAAAGAAACTATTGTCGGAAGGCGAAAAAATTGCTGAACAAGTGATCAAACGAATTCGTCAAATGGATGGGCTGCAAAAAGTGCCTGTCATGATTGCACTTTATAAGCAAGCACCAAAATCATCTATCGTACCAGGAAACTTTATCGCCAAAACGGATGTGAAAGCAGGCTCAGCTGATATCGGCAATTGGGATACGATCAAAGAGGAGAATGTCTTCTTCCCTTCAGATAATGCGAAAGGCAACTACAAAGATGATTCCGAGCGATTTGACCGCTTCAAAACAAAAGTCGAAGACTACTTCCCGAATTACACCGGAGTCGTAGGAAAAGGCTTTTACAAAAATGGCAACCTGCAAAAAATGAAAGTCGAAATTCCAATGCAGTTCTACGGAAAAACGGAAGTTGTAGCCTTCACGCAATATTTAACAGGTGAAGTCATGGATTACTATAAGAGTACCAATATCGAAATTAACATCACATCTTCTGATCAACAAGAAGCCCTGATCACGAAAAATGCTGAAGACAAAGAACCAACTGTTCATATATATGACTAAATAAAAACCGCCTTTTGGCGGTTTTTTAAATTAGGTAAAATGTATCAAGTTATGAAAATATTGTTATAAAAAGTAGAAGTGTAGAAAATAATGTATTATTATGGGTGATAATGAAGAGAAAATGGAGATCAATATGAAAAACAAATCATTTTACTTTTTATTAGGGGGACAATCCCTAGCTAATTTTGGGGATTCGCTATATGTCCTCGTTCTGACCATCCTGACATATCAATTAACAAATTCTACACTGATTGCTTCAATGGTGGCTGTTTCGCAGTTTGTTGGACAAGCCCTTGGAGCGGTACTCATTCCTTTCTTTATGTATCAATTTAAGCTGAAAAGACTCATTATCTATTTGCAAATGTGTCAAATTGCTTTCTTCGGTTGCTTGATTTTCATTTATATTCTACAACTATCAACTTTTACTATTCCTTTCTTTTTTATCATTGTATTTTTCCTGTCTTTGATAGATGGAGGAACCATTCCTGTTCGAAATTCGATGATCCCGCGTTTAGTAGAAAAGAACTTTTTACTAAAAGCCAATAGTTATATCTTAACTTCTGATCAAATTGTTCTTTTACTAGGCTGGCTTTTAGGAGGGCTGTTTATTGGTATTCTTGGACCGCAGTTTCTCCTATTGACGACACTTGTTTTATACAGTTTGTCGCTCATATCTATGCTCTTTATGATTGATACTGGGGCTGCAGCTAAACATGAGCAACAGTCTGAATCATTTGCTACAAGGGTCTTTTCAGGGTGGAAGCTCATGTATGAAAAGCCGACTATTCGAACATTAACGGTTTTAGAAATGCTATCCATGAGCGGTAGAAGTATCTGGACTGGAGCCATTATCCTTGTGTATGTCACAGAAGTCTTACACCAGCCTGAAACATGGTGGGGCTTTATTAACGCAAGCTATTTTGGCGGAACCATTCTAGGCGGCCTGCTCGTGCTGCGGTTCGCAAAGCATGTGGAACAGCGTTTGTTTGATCACATTTTTTACAGTTCGGTGATCGTAGCTGTGCTAACCCTTTGCTTAGGATTGAATCATTCAGCATGGATGAGTTTGTTGTTTGTCTTTTTATTAGGGCCAGCTTTTCAGCTTCGCAGCATTTCCATTCGTACCTATGTACAAGATACACTGAGTGAAATTGAATTGCCCAAAATACTGTCAGCTCAACATACACTATCAACTTTTATATACGGAATGTCCATCCTCGTTATGAGCACCATGACCGATCTCTTTGGGGCAAGAGTCGTCTTTTTTATAAACGTTGCTCTGTTTACTATGTCGGCTTTCCTAGCGTCTAGATTAAAAAATGAACAAATTTAGACATTTTATCTCAATTATTTACAAAAATACCGTTATATGATTTAATATGTTCGTAGAAATGTTAACTATATGAAAAGTAGAGGTGGCGTAATTGACTAGTAGTTTAGTATATTGGCCATTAACACATCCGCAGCGGCGCGTGATGAACATGGAAACATTTTATCCAGAAACACCGATCAATCATATTGGTGGTATCATTTTCGTCAATGGGCCGTTGCAGCTTGATAAACTGAAGCAGGCCATTGCATCTTGTATCATGATGACAGAATCTCTTCGTCTCAAGCTAGTAGAGAAAGATGGTGAGACGCTTCAATACGTTGATCCAAACGCCGATAATCCAATTCCTGCCTATGAGTTTTCCACACATGAAGACATGCTAGAATGGGCCGAAAAAGCCTTCAAAACACCATTTCAATTAACAGAAACCCCTCTCGCCGAATTTGCTGTATTAAAAGTCGGTGAACAACAATCCGGTTATTTCATCAAATGCCATCATACAGTAGCAGATGGATGGTCGATGAAAGTAATCATCGATAAAATTAGCCAGCTTTACACTGCTCTTACCCAAAGCTCCTCTATTGAACAAGAAGCAGATAATCATTCTGTATTTACTGTTAAAGAATCAAAATATATGAACTCCCCAAGATTTAAAAAAGATCAGCAATTTTGGAAAGAAGCATTATCTGATGTGTCTGATAGTTATTTGGTACAGGGAACTGACCAAATCAAAGGCCATCGGCACAGCCATTATCTTGATCGACAACTCTCAGAACGAATCTATGAATTTATAGATACCCATCATTGTTCAATCAACTCTTTATTTACTTTAGGACTCTTCGTTTATTTGCATAAAAGATACCAGCAAAAAGATTTTATTATTGGGACGCCAGTTCTCAATCGTTCCGGACAAAAGGAAAAAGCCACGTCCGGTATGACCGTCAGTACAATGCCATATCGAATGAAGATTGATCCTCATCTCTCTTTGTTAGAAAGTCTGACAGACGTTCAAAAAAGCTATAAGGCTTACTTCCTGCATCAGCGTTATCCCTATGATGCACTTGTCAAAGATTTAGAGCTTGCCAAAGCAGGATATAATCAGCTTTTTCAAATCTATATCAACTCCTACAGCACAAATATGGTGCAGGAGATGGAAGGATACAAAGTTGATTACATAGAGCTTTACAATGGCTTCCAGCCATATGGCTTACAAGTTGCTGTGAAAGAATGGGATGAAAAAGGGCAAATCGAGCTTCAATATGACTACAAGATCTCAGATTACAGCAATGAAGACATCGACTTTCTACACGAAAGAATGCTTCTCTTTGTCGAAACCATACTCGCTCAGCCAAAGCAGCTGTTAAAAGACGTACTTCTTATGACAGAAGACGAGGAACATCGAGAGCTATATCAATGGAACGACACAGGCGTGCTATTTCCACAGAAACAAAAAATCCATGAATTGATCACAGACATGTCAAAGACTTCTCCTGATCGAATCGCGATTCAGGACGGATCTTGTATCATGACATACGGTGAACTTGAGAGAAAAACCAATCAAATGGCTCATTTCCTACAAACACATGGCTTACAGAGGCATGACTTTGTTGCAGTATGTATGAATCATTCACCAGAACTTATCGTGCTGCTGCTGGGGATTTTAAAGGCTGGAGGTGCATATGTGCCGATTGATCCTGAGTATCCGCAGGAACGCATTCAGTTTATTTTGGATGACAGCCAGGCAAAGCTGTTTTTCACAGATGACGCATCTGCATACCATTTTAATGGCGATACGTACAATATCTACAACGTGTGGGATCAGTTGGATCAGTATGATGCGGTACATCCATTCATTGGGGATGCTGAAGACGTCGCATATATGATTTATACGTCTGGCTCTACAGGCCAGCCAAAGGGAGTCATGATTGAGCACCGAAGCTTAGTGAACTATATCATGTCTGCCAAAACACACTATACTGATTCATCAGATGATCATTTTGCCTTGTATTCATCTATTGCGTTTGATTTAACCGTGACATCCATTTATACGCCATTGGTCATTGGCAGTACAGTGGTGATCTATCGTCAAGAGGATCAGCCAGGCTTTTTATTAGAACATATTTTGTTTGATCAAAAAGCAAAGGTCATCAAGCTGACACCAGCTCATATGGCACTATTAACAGATGCTGCACTGTCTCAATCAGTTGTGAAACGGATGATTGTGGGAGGAGAACAATTATCGACCGCTTTGGCCAAAAGAATCACAGAGGCAAGTGATGGAAGGATATCCATCTTTAATGAATATGGACCAACTGAAGCAACCGTCGGCTGTATGATTCATCAATTCCATCAAGAGGATGGAGGGACATCGGTGTCAATTGGTGTGCCAATGCCAAATACAGAGATTTACCTTTTAGATGAGAATCAGCAAGCCGTGCTGCCAGGGACAGTAGGAGAAATATATATTTCAGGCGCGGGTGTTGGAAGAGGATATTGGCAAAGACCTGATTTGCATGAATCGCGCTTTCTGCCCAATCCATTTGTAAGCGGTCGCCGCATGTATAGAACAGGTGATATAGCCAAACGAGCAAATGATGGAAAGATTGATTACATTGGCAGGATTGATCATCAAATCAAGCTGCGAGGCTACCGGATTGAGCTGGGTGAAATTGAACTTGCACTTATGGCACTTGAAGAAGTTGATAAAGCAGCTGTTATTGATCTAACCGATGCATCTGGAGAAAAACAGCTGGCTGCATATATTGAATTGAAAGAAAAAGAGCTGACGTCCTTTTTACTTAGAAAGAAATTATCAGATCAGCTTCCAGCTTATATGGTACCTGCCTATTTTGTTGTACTAGATGAACTCCCGCTTACTCAAAACGGAAAAATCAATCGGACAGCACTGCCTGATCCATTGCTGTCTCAAGTGGAAACAGCCGTTGAATGGTCCAAGGAAACAGCGGACATTGAAGAGATCATAGTAGATACAGCAAAAGACATCTTAGGGCATGAAACGATCGAACCGGCTGATCATTTTTATCAGCTTGGCGGTGATTCCATTAAGGCGATTCAATTTATTGCGAAGTTAAAAGACAAAGGACTCTATTTAAAAACCAAAGATCTTTTTACGTATCCCATTTTTCGAGAAATGGCACAAGTCGTTCAGCAGGAACCAGTCTTACATATTTCACAAGAGCAGGCTGCGGGCGATGTGAAATCGATCCCAATTATCGAATGGTTCTGGTCCCAGCGGTTAAAAGATGAACATTTTTGGCATCAATCCATCATTGTTCATTCAAAGAAAAAGATGGATGAAAGAATCGTGCAGGATGCTTTAAAAGAGCTGGTCATTCATCACGACGGATTAAGGTTAAAAGTACATGAGGCAACTAACACACTCTATTATGATGAAGACATTCATGATATTCCGCTGATGATACACGATTTCACGGCATTGTCAGAAGAGAATGTGGAAGAAGCGCTAAAAGATGTAGGGTGTCAGGTCAAGCAAAGGACTCATCTTTATCAAGGACCATTGATTCAGGCAGCGCTTTGTCAAACTGATTCTCAATCACATCTCATTTTTGCCGCCCATCATCTTTTAGCTGATGGTATGTCATGGCAAATTCTTGTGGAGGACTTGATTCAATTATTGCATGCAGAGAAGGTTACAGCAGAAATGCTTCCTTCTAAAACCCATTCCTATCAAACATTTACAGAGCGGATGAACCAGTATGCAGTATCAGAGGATGTAAAAGAGTCGTTCAGCTATTGGCAAAAAGCGGTGCAGCATATTCAGCCTCTGTATCAAGTTTCTTCAAATGAGGGATATGTCAGAGACGAAGTCAAATTAACCAAGGCATTATCAGTGGAGCTCACGGATCAATTGATCAATCAAGCGAATCAAGCGTATCAAACGCAGCCTCACGAACTGTTAATTTCAGCCTTGACGCAAGCCTGTTATCAGCAAACGAATCAAAAGCGGATTTCTTTGGAATTAGAAGGTCATGGCAGGGATGCTGTGGAGGAAGATATTGATGTATCTAGAACGTTCGGCTGGTTCACCACCATGTACCCTGTGAATGTTCATGTGTCTGAATCTCTCTCAGATCACATACGGGCTGTCAAAGAAACGATACGTGAAGTGCCAAATAAAGGTGCAGACTATGGGCTGCTCTCACTCATCAATAGGCAGCTTCCTGATCATTCAGCGCCGCAATTACGCTTTAACTATCTAGGTGAAATTGATCAGGTGCTTAAACAATCATCTGATTATGAGATGACTTACTTTACATCGGGGATTGATTCGTCATTGGAGAATCCGTTAACAACCGTCATCGATATGGTCGCTACCATCAAGGGCGGCCAGCTGATATTCCATCTTTCTTTTAGCGCAAAACAGCTGTGTGAAACAGACATGACGCGGCTATTACAAGAGGTAGAGCGGCAAATTGAGCGTTTGGTACAGCATTGCTTAGAGAAAGAAGGAATCGAATTTACACCGTCTGATTTTGAAACAGTGGATATGTCTCTTGAAGAAATGGATTCATTATTTACATGAGGAAAAATCAGCATGTTATCTACATGTCATGTTTATTAGCGGTCTTATGGATAAGCAGCTTTGCTGGGGGGACACATGCAAAAGCAGTGATTTCACCTAAAGACATTGATCAAGTGATAGAGGAACAGATGAAGCTTGGGCGCATTCCAGGCATGTCCGCTGTGGTTGTGAAAAAGGACGAAGTGGTGTACCAAAAAGGCTTTGGTTATGCGGATCGAAAGAAAAAGAAGCAAGTGACAGCCAGCACTTTCTTTGAAATTGGTTCTACATCAAAGGCGTTTACCGCTCTTGCTATTGTGGAGTTAGAGAAGCAAGGAAAACTTCATATAAAAGATCCGGTGAGCAGCTATATTCCAGGTTTTTTTCCAACATACCATGGAAAGCCTCAGCGTTTGACGGTGGAGCAATTAATGCATCACACAAGCGGCATTCCCTTTCAATCCATTGCGCTTATCCAGCCTGATACTGCAAAGGATGCGCTGAAAAAAACAGTTCATCAGCTGAAATCAATCGAGCTTAATCGCAAGCCAGGCAGCTCCTTTGAATATGCCACCATCAACTATGATGTCCTTGGTCTCATCATTGAAAATGTAACAGGAACGTCATATGAGGCTTATATGAAAGAACTATTTAAAAGGCATCACCTTGACCAAACGGAGGCTGGGCTAAAACGCATGAAGTCCGGTGTTGTCTCAGAAGGATTTAAACTGCATTTCCTTGCTCCGCATGCTTATGAAGCACCAGAATATCGAGGCAACACCCCTGCAGGCTATATTGTGATGAATAGTCAGGATGTGGGGACTTGGCTGCAATATCAATTGACCGATTCAACTTGGTCTCGTTTTGTAAAAAATCCGGATCACTTAACTGTGAATGTCCCAGATGAAGGGAAGCATGTCTATTACAATGCCGGCTGGTATATAGAAAAGGCGCATGGGCAGGTGGACTCGCTTTTTCATGCAGGCTCTAACCCAAACTATTCATCATTTTTTCTGATCCAGCCAAAAGAAGATATTGCTATCGGAGTGTTAGCAAATATGAATAGCAGCTACACCGAGCAAACGGCACGTCTTATTGCCAATACGATCGCGGGTACAAATGAAGAAGCAGAGTCATCAATAGATCCATTTCAGCTCATTGATCAATTGAGTTTAGCAGCGACATGTCTTTTTATTTTGCTGCAAATGGTGTCTATCGTTCGTTTTATCAAGTGGAGGAAGCGTGTAAGAAACGGCGCTTTAGTTCGCAGAGACATGTCACTTGGCGTCTGGCTGAAAAGCATCGGCTGGGTGCTGCTGCTAATTGGGATATTGCTCCTGCCAATGATTCTTTCGCAGCTAGCCTTTAATGGGCTGCCTTGGAAAATGACTTTTATATGGGGACCTTCCTCTCTCATTGAATTAGCGATTTCTTATTATTTGTTTTTCATTTGGTTTTGTACGATTGGTTTCATCAAAGGATTTATGGTGACATCTACTGCTGGAAAGAGAGGAAAAAAAGATGACCGTCAAACAGATTTCGGGCATTCATCCTTATAATGATTTGTTTTATCGAAGCTGTTTCTTCAATTGCTTTTTTCCAATTGTGAAGCTGCATGATCAAGAAGTCGCTCCATACTTATTAAATGATCAATTTGCCTATGGGCTTACAGATGACGGCTTGCTGCAGATTGACTGGATGTCGGCACACGAACCAGAAAAGATTATGAATTTACAAGGCATTCAAGTTGAAAAAATGACGTATTGTGTCAATCTCATTGAAAAGGTCAAACAAGATGTGATGCGGGACCGCCCTGTGATTGTTTGGGTAGACCCTTACGTTCAGAGAGGCAGAAAAGAGTATTTGACAACCCATAGCCGTCATTCAATTTTAATTACGGGTTTCGATGAAAATCAGCAAACATTTCAAGTATTAGAGAATCGGCATTTAGATAATTTGTCTTATGAGCATCAAGTGCTGTCATTTAAAGATGTACAGAAAGGGTATGACACCTTTCATGATCATTTTCAGCCGAATGATCAATTTCATTCTTATGCGTCCTTCTACTTTGAACCGGACAAGCTCTCGACTGAATTATTTGATCAAAAAACGACTTATTTCCTGAGAAATATGCATGGTCAGATAGACGTAATCGAAAAAGGAATTACAGCTCTTGAAACATTTTATGAGCAATTTCCGCAATGGGATGATATCGAGAAGCTCGTGGCGTCTTTCAATCAGATCATCAATACGAAGAAAGTGGAGCTGTATCGGCTGAATCTCATCAAAGGCGATCTACCTGAGCTGGTGGGATGGATGGAACGTATTGTATCAGAATGGGAGAAAGCGAGGCATCAGGCAGCAAAACTCCTTTTCTCAGGTGAGATGTCTAGTAGGTACCAAGCCAATATCAAAGCTTCTTTAGAACAAATCATTCATGATGAAAAACACTGGCTGGAAGCGTTGGCAATCAAATGCAAAAGGAAGTGTGGCGTGTCGTGAAGTTATTTTGCTTACCGTACGCAGGTGGGGCAAGTACCGTATTCAGTACGTGGAAATCTTATATAGACCAGTCGATAGAAATTCATGCCCTTGAACTCCCTGGGCACGGGACAAGAATGACAGAGCCTGTTCTAACCGATTTACAGCAGGTCGCAGATGATCTTTATGTACAGGCGTCCTCCTCTTTAAAAGAAGGAGAAGGAGAGCCCTATGCCATTTTCGGTCATAGCATGGGAGCCGTCCTTGCGTATGAATTACAAAAAAGAATGAAAACAAGGTTAAACAAAGAGCCTGTCCATGTCTTTTATTCTGGGCGCTTTCCACCACATATTCCAGAAAAGAAAGTCTATCATCAACTGTCAGATTCCAAACTAAAAGAGGCGATCATTGCGATGGGAGGCGTTCCTGAGGAACTTGCCGATAACCATGCAGTGCTTGATTTCTTTCTGCCGATTTTAAGAGCAGACTTTCAGCTTTTGGAGACCTATCTGTGTGATGAAGTCGTTCCAGCTGCTTGTCCAATTTCTATTTTTTATGGTACACGTGATTTGCCTTCTGTGCTGTTCGATTTAGACGATTGGGATCAATATACAAGCGAAGATTGTGCGTTTTTTGAATTCGATGGAGATCACTTTTTTATTCATTCATTAACAAATGAAGTCGTAGAAAAAATCAATGTCATTTTAAAGCGAATTGGAGTGTTGGAGAAATGAACACGAAGCACGTAGGTGTGATTGGAGCAGGTGTGATGGGGGCTGATATGGCATTAGACCTTTCAGCAAATGGCTATCAAGTCACATTAGTTGATGTCACAGAAGAAAAACTAAATGAAGCGCTGGAAAAAATCAAGAAGACCTATCAACTGGTTCAATTTGTGAGAAAGAAGAAAATCTCATTGTCTTTAGAAGATGTATTGTCTCAAATCCAGCTGTCAACTTCACTTGAAGGCTTACATGACGCGCATATCGTCATTGAAAATGTGACGGAAGATTGGGAGATTAAAAGACCCATTTATGAAGAGCTGCGAGATATTTGTGCGAAAGAAACCATCTATTTTGTAAACACGAGCTGTATTTCGATTACAAAGGTAGGGTCCCTTATGCATCACCCTGAGAAGGTCATTGGGGCGCACTTTATGAACCCTGTTCCTCTTAAAGCGTTGGTTGAAGTGATTAGAGGAAAAGCAACTTCTGATGACACAGTTGAAACCGCAAAAGGTTTCTTGAAATCGTTTGATAAAACACCTGTTGTGGTGCATGATTTTCCGGGATTTGTTTCCAACCGTGTGCTTATGCTGACAATCAACGAAGCGATTTGGGCGGTGCAAGATCAAGTCGCCACACCAGCAGATGTCGATAAAATTTTCCGCGGGGGTTTCGGCCATAAAATGGGACCACTTGCGACAGGGGACTTAATTGGGCTTGATACGATTTTGAATTCATTGCTTGTTTTATACGAGAGCTACAAAGATCCGAAGTTCCGTCCATGTCCTCTACTTGTCAAAATGGTCGACGCAGGCGAGTACGGCAAAAAATCAGGTAAAGGCTTTTTCCAATATGACATGTGAGAGGAGAAAAACAAATGGCTAAGCAAATCAAGTGTGTTGTCTGGGATTTAGATCATACATTATGGGATGGAATTTTACTTGAATCAGATGAAGTGATGTTAAAGCCTTCGATGAAGGAAGTGCTAACAGAATTAGATGAGCGCGGTATCCTTCTTTCTATTGCAAGCCGGAATGATGAAGCAGCCGTGAGGGAAAAGCTCTCCGCCTTTGGGATCGAGCATTTCTTTCTCTATCCAGAGATTCATTGGAATGCCAAATCTAGTTCTTTAGAGAGAATCAGCGAGCGCCTAAATATTCATAAAGATACCATTCTCTTTATTGATGATCAGCCATTTGAACGAGAGGAAGTGAAGGCTGTTCATCCAGAGATTACGTGCTGGGATGCAGTGGATTATATGTCATTACTCACTGATGATCGGCTGCGTCCAGTCTTTATCACAGAAGATGCCAGACGACGCAGAAGAATGTATTTAGAAGCGGACCAAAGGCAGCAGGAAGAAGAGAAATATGAAGGGCCGCCTGAGAAATTCTTGGCGTCTTTACATATGAAATTCGTGATTTCAGAAGCAGGAGAACAAGACCTCCAGCGAGCTGAAGAACTGACCGTCCGTACCAATCAATTAAATGCGAGCGGGAAAACCTATGATTATGAAGAACTTGATTTCTTCCGTCAATCAGATTCTCACTTGCTGCTTGTCTGTGAACTTGAAGATAAATTCGGTTCCTATGGAAAAATTGGACTCTCATTAATAGAAGAAACAGGCGACACCTGGCATGTCAAACTGCTGCTTATGTCTTGCCGCGTCATGTCTCGTGGTGTCGGGACCATTTTACTCACAACGATTTTGCAAGAAGCGAAAAAGCGAGGAAAGCGCCTTGTGGCTGACTTTAAACAAACCGACCGAAACCGCATGATGTATATCACATACAAGTTTGCGAATTTCAAAGAAATCGAGAAGGGGGAGGATGGCTATATCTTGTTTGAAAATGATTTAAGCATGATTCAGCCTTTCCCAGAATACGTAGATGTCAATATTGAATTAAATCAAAAAGATCCAGCCAAACAATAAAAAAGCGAAAAGCGAGGAGATTAAATCATGAACCTACACGAACAAGTAAGAGCCTATATCGAGCAAAACCTAGTGGTATTTGATGAGGAAATTGAGCTTGGAAATGATGATCATATTTTTGAACAAGGCTTTGTCAATTCTCTATTTGCGATGAAACTAGTGAACTATATCGAACATGATTTTCACTTCCAATTAGATAACGAAGACCTCGACATTGCTCATTTTAGTACGGTCAATCGCATTGTCGCCTTAATTGAGAGAAAACAACAGGGGGCCGCTCTTCATGAAAACAGCTGAACAAACGATCGATGCCATTGAAGAAATACGACAGTATTGCGATGAACATATCCGTCCTTTTGCCAATGAATTCGATGAGACGGAACATTTACCAGAGTCGCTCATTCGAGATATGGCGAAAAGAGGCTACTTGGCAGCAGGTATACCGTCTTCCTATCAAGGGCTGGGGCTTGATCCAATAGCATATGGACAGTTCACGGAACAAGTGGGAAAAGCTTGCTGTAATGTACGGACATTATTGACAGTGAATTCACTCGTAGGAGAAGCCATTCTTCGTTATGGAACAGAAGACCAAAAACAAGGCTGGCTTGTTGAATTAGCTAAAGGAGAAAAAATCGGTGCCTTTGCTTTGTCAGAGCCGAATATTGGTTCAGATGCCAATCATGTTGAAACAAGCTATCAAAAAGAAGGACAATCCTATGTATTAAATGGGAAGAAAAAGTGGATTTCCTTTGGAGCGATTGCAGATTTCTTTATTGTGATTGCAAGAGACGGTGAACAAGTCACGGCATTCCTTGTCGATCGAGATCAGCCGGGTGTAGAGATTGAGAGAATTACAGGAATGATGGCCAATCGAGCATCATATCTAGCGGAAATCACTCTAGATCATGTCCAGGTGCATGAAGACTGTGTCTTAGGACCTGTTGGGGGCGGATTTAACCACGTGGTGTCACTCGCATTAGACCATGGAAGATACAGTGTCGCTTGGGCAGGGCTTGCCATCGCACAAGAAGCCGTTGATTCTCTTGTCACGTATTCACGTAAAAGAACACAGTTTAATGAAAAATTGTACAAGCATCAAATGATCAAAGGCATGATCGGAGATGCGGTTACCCAGCTCCATGCAGCGAGAGCCTTATGCCTAAAGGCTGGAGAAATGAGAGAAGCGAATCATCCTGATGCGATCACAGAAACATCCATTGCAAAATATTTCACCTCTAAAATCGCCGTTGACATTACAAATACAAATGTCCAAATCCATGGCGGAAGTGGATTTAGCCGGGAAAACTCAGCTTCAAGACTATATCGTGAAGCGAAGGTGCTTGAAATTATTGAAGGAACTTCGCAAATTCAGCAGCAGGTTATTGCTAACTATGGTTTACGCCATTATTTCGTGAAACATTCTTAGAGAGAAAGGAGATGATCCCATGGCTTTACAGCCGCAGAAGCTGGATAAACAGAACATTGAAAATATGTTAGGTATCACTACGATCCAAGAGGGACTGCTGTTTCATCATTTAATGGAACCGAACGGAACAGCTTATTTTGAACAACTGCTGATCGAAATAGACGGACCGATAGATCGAGACATTTTTGAACAATCATGGACGAATGTCACCAAACAGCATGAAATGCTTAGAACATTGTTCAGATGGCAGGAACTCGCAAGACCAGTACAAATTGTGCTGAAGCAGCACCAGCCAGACATTCGATATCGTGATTTGACACAAGCTAAGGAGCCTCTTCATGTGCTGAAAGAGGAGGTGACGGCACAGAACCGAGAAGAACGCTTTGATCTGCAGGAAGTCCCATTTCGCCTGACGTTATGTGAAGTGAATGATGAAGTCAGCTGGGTTCTCATTAGCTTCCATCACATTTTATTGGACGGATGGAGCCTTGGGATTGTATTAAGCGATTGGATGAGTGCATATGAGCGCTTATCGAATGGGGACAAACCTCTTCTTGAACAAAGACCGTCCTACCAATCATTTGTCAAATGGCAGCAGAAAAACCTTCAACAGACAGAAGCACAAGCCGCCTATTGGAAAAATGTTTTCAATGGCTGGAGTTATGCAGAACTGCTTCCGAAGTCAAGCGGCGCATATGAAAATTCAGAAGTTTTTCATCAATATGAACATCAAGTGGATACTTCCATTGCGGAGAGCCTGAGCAAATTCACGAATCAATATGACGTGACGCTCGCATCTGTGATGTATACGCTGTGGGGAGTTTTGCTATCTAAGTATGCCAACCAAGATGATATTGTCTTTGGGACAACAGTATCAGGGAGAAATGCGGATGTCCCTCATATTGAAAAGATGACAGGGCTGTTCATTAACACATTGCCGCTGCGGGTCTCATTCGAACAAGAGCGGCCGATTCTTGAACAGATGCAGGAAGTGAGTCGTGAGATAGCTGTAAGAAATGAATATGAACATACACCGCTATCTGATTTAAAGAAATATGCAGGAATGACGGCAGAGCAATCGTTATTTGATTCAATCGTCGTCATTGAAAACTATCCACTAGATCAAATGCTCACGAAAAACGATCAGCCTATTCGTATTCGTGGATTTGAGATGACTGAGCAGACAGAATTCGATCTCACGCTTAGTGTCCAGGCGTTTGATGATCAGCTGCACTTTTCATTGGTGTATAACCCCGTCAGCTTTTCAGCTGAACAAATCGAAAAGTGGTGTCAGCATTTTCTTCATCTCCTGTCTGATGCCTGTGCTCATCCGCACAAATCTGCTGCTCAGCTACAGCTGCTATCAGAAGAAGAGAAAGAAAAGCAATTAGCGGTCTTCCGGCAGTATGGCGGGGCAACATCTAGCAATGAACCAACGGTGATTGACCTTTTTGAAGCACAAGTGGAACGAACGCCAGCGGCAGCCGCAGTTGAGTTTGGCGATACGACGGTTACATATGAACAACTCAATAAGAGAGTGAACCAGCTCGCACATTATTTACAAAACAAAGGAGTCAAACAGGAGCAGCGTGTCGGCATTTTAGCAGAGCATTCCATTGAAATGGTGATAGCGTGCTTAGCGATCTTAAAAGCTGGCGGTGCATACGTGCCGATTGATCCTGAATACCCGCAGGAACGAATAGAATATCTATTAGAAGACAGCGGAGTAGAATGGCTCTTAACTCATCCAATTAAAGGGCTCACCTATGCTTATCATGGAGAAAAAATTGATATCACACAGCCGGATCTATACACCGGACCATCAGACAACTTGGCAGAAGCCATCACCTCAGACCAAACAGCCTACTGCATTTATACATCAGGTACGACCGGAAGACCTAAAGGTGTACTCATTCATCATCTTGGCTTAGCCAACTATATTGATTGGGCGAAGCAAGTATATGTTCGAGGAGAAACAAGGCATTTTGCTTTGTATACTTCACTGTCCTTTGACCTGACGGTTACTTCTATTTTCACGCCGCTCATTTCAGGAAATACCATCATGATTTACCACCATGAAAACCGGCAGCTGCTTGTCGAAGACATCATAAAAGATAATCGCGTACATGTGATGAAACTGACACCATCTCATTTACAGTTTATTAAGCATTTGTCTTTCCCAGACAGCCAAATGAAATGTTTCATTTTAGGCGGAGAACAGCTGGAAACATCTCTAGCGAAATCCATTCAGCAGTCCTTCCCGCAGCCAATTGAAATTGTGAATGAATATGGACCAACTGAAACGGTGGTTGGCTGCATGATTCATCGATATGACCAGGATTTTGATCAAGACGTGTATGTACCGATTGGAAAGCCTGCACAGCATACAGATATTCTTCTTTTTGACAGACATATGAATCTCATGCCGGAAGGAACCGTCGGTGAATTATATATTGGCGGGAAAGGTGTCGCAAAAGGGTATTTGAATCGACCGGAACTCACCGAAGAAAGGTTTGTCGATCACCCTTTCCAGCCAGGTGAAAAAATTTATAAAACAGGTGATGCAGCCCGCATTCTGCCTAATGGGCTCATTCAATTTTTAGGTCGAAATGATGATCAAGTGAAGCTGAGAGGCTATCGTATTGAAACAGGTGAAATTGAATTTTGGCTGAATGAACAGCCAGGTATGAAAGCAGCAGCTGTTGTTGTAAAGCCAGATGCTTCTGGTACACCATGTTTGGCCGCATATGTTGTCACGACAGCCAGACTTGATCAAGCTGCAATGAAACAAGCGTTGGCTGATCAGCTGCCGGATTATATGATCCCAACTCACTTTGTTCAATTGGATGATATGCCCCTGACTGCCAATGGCAAACTAGATAAACGGGCATTACCTGCTTTGAAACAGGCGCAGCAAACGAATAAGCAGGCGGGCGCTGCCCATCTTTCTGATACTGAGAAAGTCATTCAAGACATCTGGAAAAAAGTCCTCGGCTTAGATGAGGTAAGTGTTCATGACAAATTCTTTGACATTGGCGGGCATTCACTCAACTTAATCCACGTCAATCAACAGCTCGCTAAGCAATTGAATCAAAGCATTCCAATGGTCGAAATGTTCCGCCGTCCAACGATTAGAGAGCTTGCCGCATATTTAAGCGGCGATTCAGAGCAGGTAGCGGCAGGCACGCAGCCTGTGAAACAAAAGACAAGAAAAGCGAATGAGCCGATTGCCATTATTGGAATGGCTGGTAAATTCCCTGGTGCGAAAAATGTTGAGGCATTTTGGCGAAATTTGAAGAATGGAGAAGAATCAATTTCCTTCTTTTCCGATGAAGAACTGCTTGAAGCTGGTATTGACCGTCAGACCTTCGAACGACCCGATTATGTGAGGGCAAAAGGTGTGATTGATGGACCTGATTTATTTGATGCATCCTTCTTCGGCTATTCGCCAGGTCAGGCAGAAATGATGGATCCTCAAATACGCCTCCTGCATGAGTACGCATATAAGGCGCTGGAAGATGCGGGGTATGTGCAGGAAGATTATACGGGTAAAGTTGGGTTGTTTACTGGGTCCACATCGAATTTTCAATGGATTCAGCGTTTTGCAGCTTCCCTTGATAGCAGTATGTCAGAGCTGTTTGAAGTGGGTTCACTCAATGATACGTACACCGTAAGTACAAGAATTGCCCATAAATTGAATTTGAAAGGACCGGCGCTCACGCTGCAAACCGCTTGTTCGACTTCTTTGGTCGCTTTGCATTTGGCCTGTCAATCCATTGCAAATGGTGATTCAGATGTAGCTCTTGCGGGAGGTGTGTCGATCCTGCACCCAGTGAAATCAGGCTACGTTTATCAGCAGAACATGGTGAAATCAAGCGATGGCCATTGCCGCGCCTTTGATGATCAAGCAGATGGAACTGTTGGAGGAGATGGTGTTGGTCTTGTTGCTTTAAAAGCACTTAGTGAAGCCATAGAAGATGGTGACCATATTTATGCGGTCATTAAGGGCTCTGCTATTAACAATGATGGTGATCAAAAGGTTGGTTTCAATGCTCCAAGCGTTGAAGGACAGACACGTGTCATTCAGGATGCCTTACATCAAGCAGATGTTTCACCAGATACGATTGAATATGTGGAAACACATGGAACTGGAACATCACTTGGTGATCCGATTGAAATAGAGGCGCTCACAAAGGCTTTCGACACAGAGAAAAAACAATTTTGCCGTATTGGGTCTGTCAAAACCAATATTGGACATTTGGATGCAGCGGCAGGAGCAGCTGGCTTGATCAAAGCTGTGCTTTCGCTTCAGCATCACACATTTGTACCTAGTCTTCACTTCAAAAAAGCCAATGAAAACATTGCATTTGAGCATAGCCCTTTCTTTGTAAACACTGAGCTGACTGACTGGAAGCAGCCAGCTTCACATTTGCGGCGGGCTGGGGTGAGCTCATTTGGAATGGGTGGAACCAATGCACATGTCATATTAGAAGAAGCACCACAAAGAGATCGTCAGCAAATGCCTCGTTCTGCTGAGCTGCTTGTTCTTTCAGCAAAGAGCAAAACGAGCTTGGAACGAATGAAAGACAAACTCGTAAACCAAATAGAAAACACGCCTTCTATCAATTTGGCAGACGCAGCTTATACTCTGCAAACAGGAAGACAGTTCTTTGGTTTCCGTCAGGCATTTGTTGCGGCAAGCAGAGAAGATGCTTTGCGAGTATTAACAGAAAAGCAAGGCAAGGGCATTGGAAAGCTCATGCATTCGCATGTGGAGCAACAAAAGATTATTTTTATGTTTTCTGGACAAGGCAATCAATATCTCAATATGGGATTAGATTTGTACCGGGAAGAGCCTTACTTTAAGAAGCAAATGGATGCTTGTTTTCAAGCATATGAAGAAGCAACGGGGCGAAGTCTTGCCCGTATTCTTTACCCATTAGCGGCTGAAACAGACAAGGCGCGTGAAAAATTAGCAAGTACTCAATATGCACAGCCGGCCATTTTTGCCATTGAATATGCCTTATCCATGCTCTTCATTGAATGGGGCATTCGTCCTGATGCAATGATCGGTTATAGCTTTGGCGAATTAACGGCGGCCGCTATATCAGGGCTATTCAGCTTAAAGGACGCAATGTCCATGGTCGCCTATCGTGCGAATGCGATGCAATCGTCACCAGCTGGCGTCATGATGAGTGTTCCATTACCTGAGGAAGAGCTAAAACCGATGCTTCCAAAAGATATTTCTCTCGCGGTTGTCAATGATTCCTCATGTATCGTGTCAGGTCTAGAAGAGGCGATAAGTGAATTTGAACAAGAGCTGAAAAGCAACAGATTGATGTGTATGCGGTTAGGTGGAACCATTGCTGCCCACTCACATGTCATGAAGGAGGCAGCGGAGCAATTCGGAGAAAAATTAAAGCATATGAAAGCCAAAACACTTCGTATTCCATTTATTTCGAATTTGTCAGGAGATTGGATGACAGAGACGAGTGCGAAAGATATGTCTTATTGGAAAAGGCATATGACCGATACAGTTCGCTTTGCTGAAGGCATCACCAATATTTTACAAGAGGACAATATTCAATTAATTGAGATTGGACCAGGACAAGATTTAAGCGTGATGGTCAACAGGTCATTGAACGGCCTGAATCAGCATGTATGTCATGTGCTCAGACATGCAAAACAAGATGTGACGGATACAGAATTTTTACTTGGGCAGATCGGACGTCTATGGACAAACGGATTATCCATTGATTGGAACAGGTTCCATCTAAACCGTCAGCCGCGGAAAATGCCGCTGCCAACGTATGCGTTTGATCAAACTTCCTATTGGTATGATGCAGCAGATCGTGTAAAGCACGAAAAACCAAAGCAGTCTGGACGAAAGCAGCAAATGGATGAATGGTTCTATACCCCTCATTGGGAAGCGGATCTTTTACCTTGCGTGCCATCAGATGATTCGTCTGCCGGAGCCTTGCTTTTGTTTGCAGAGCCATCTGCTTTCGGAGAGAAGATTGCGGCTGAGCTCCTGACGAAACGGAACGAGTTCGTATTGGTTCGTAAAGGAAATGAATTTACGAAGCATGACGAAAAAAGCTATACCATTCGGTCACATGAGCCATCTGATTATGAAAGGCTCATATCAAATCTGGCAGATGACGAAATCAACGTGTCAGAAGTTTGTCATCTATGGGGGCTTTCAGAACGACAGCCATCTCACACGGAAGAAGAATGGGTGAAGCAAACGCAGCAAGATGCTTATTACTCCTTGCTTTATATCGGCCAGGCATTGAAAAAATATGTTTTGGACCAAAAGGTATCGATTACCGTTCTTTCCTCATTGACGTATGCCGTTGGCGGGGAGCCTGAACTTTATCCTGAAAAAGCGATCCATCTAGGACCTGCCATGGTTATTTCACAAGAAACACCGAACTTGCGTTACCGCATTCTTGATATTGATCGCCCGGTGGAAAATGGGGTTCAAGAAAAGCGATTGCTGAAGCAAATAAGCGATGAGCTAGATCGAGCGTATGGACCGCTTCTCACGGTCTATCGACGAAATAAGCGATATGTGAAAAAGTATGCGAAAGGTTCAGTTCCCGAAACAGGACATGCTCATTTGGCTAAAAAAGATGGTGTATACATTTTAATTGGCGGACTTGGGTTTATTGGATTGAATATCGCCCAGACTTTGGCCGAGCAAACGAAGGGAACCTTAATCTTAACGAGCAGGTCTGGACTCCCTGATAGAAGCAAGTGGCAAGAATGGCTGTCTACGCACGATGAACAGGATCCAACAAAGAAAAAAATACAAAAGGTAATGGCACTGGAAGAGACAGGCGCAGACGTTCTCATACAGAAAGTAGACGTTCGTCACAGGGAAGATATCCAGCAATTGATCAACACAGTGGATGCGTCATATGGACAGATCGACGGTGTGATCTATGCAGCTGGAGTGACAGGCGACCAATCTTTCCGGGTGATGGAGCAAACAGATGTCACATTTTCGGAGCCGCATTTTGAAGCGAAGATGAATGGCGTACTTCATCTTGATGCCGCCTTAGGTGATCGATCCCTTGATTTCTGTTTTGTCCTGTCATCTTTGTCACCGATCTTGGGCGGCCTCGGTTTTACAGCCTATACAGCTGTGAATCATTTCATCGATGCGTACGTGTATGAACGCAATCTACGTTCAGAAACACAGTGGTCTGTCATTAGCTTTGACGGCTGGGAATTTGAGCAGGGGAAGCAGCTCGATCTTCCAATCGGAGATGATGTCACCGAAACGTTAATTACAGAAAAAGAAGGAAGAATGATCTTTGAACGATTGCTTTCACTGGATCAAGTGGAACAAATGGTTATTTCGACAACATCTTTACATGATCGTATTCACAGATATGTAGACCGTTTATCCCGTGAGGAAGAGAGCGGCGGAGAGCATGTACAAGATGGAAACTTGTATTCTCGGCCAGCGCTTTCAACGAATTATGCGGCACCTGAAACAGAGCTGGAGAAGGAATTAAGTCAACATTGGCAAGCATTCTTTAAGATTGATGAAATTGGCATAGATGATCATTTCTTTGAAATGGGTGGAGATTCTCTTAAGGCGATTACTTTCATTGGCATTATTCATCGTGCATTTAGTGTAGAGCTGACACTGCCACAATTTTTCCAAATACCTACGATACGATTAATGGCAGCATATATCGACCAAGCAGATACTGCTGCTTATCATGCGATTGAAAAAGCCGAAGTGAAGGAGCATTATCCTCTGTCGTCTGCGCAAAAACGGTTGTATCTCATGCAGCAAATGGATGTAAACAGCACAGGATACAACGAGTTTAAAGCGGGACGAATCAAAGGAAAACTCGATATCAGCAGGTTGGAATGGGCTTTTCAGCAGCTCATTAAGAGACACGAAAGTTTGCGGACAGCGTTTGTACTAGAGAATGGCGTCCCTTATCAAAAGATTGAAGAAGAGGTACCATTTGCAGTCACATTGTTTGACCTCACAAAGGGATCGACACAAGGATCTGAGGAAGATCAAAAACAAGTGATTGAACAATTTTTGACTGCCTTTACGTTAAGTGAAGCTCCATTGATGAGAGTCGGTGTGATGAAGCTGGCAGAAGAGGAATTCGTGCTCATGCTGGACATGCATCACATTATCTCAGACGGTCTTTCTCAAGATATTTTGGTCAACGACTTTATGCAGTTATATGACGGCAGGACGCTTGAGCCTCTCGCTCTGCAATATAAAGATTTTTCAGAATGGCAAAATGACATGCTTGCGTCTGAAGCACTGAAAGAATCGAGTGATTACTGGAAAAACCGGTTAGAGGGTGCCCCGCTACTTGATCTGCCAACAGATTTCGATCGGCCAGAGGTGAGACAATTCCGCGGTGGGCATTATACGTTCCGTATAGAAGAAGCAGAGCTGAACGCGTTTAAGCAAATGATTTTAAAAGAAGACGCCACTCTGTTTATGGGTCTGTTAAGTGTGTATCAGATTTTGCTTCATAAATTAAGCGGACAATCAGATATCACGGTCGGGGTTCCGGTAGCAGGCAGAAAACAAGAGGAGCTGCAGCAAGTCATCGGTATCTTTGTCAATATGCTGCCACTTCGTTTATATCCTAAAGCAGAGCTGACGTACCAGCAATTCCTTCAGGATGTGAAGGCACATGTCATCGGTGATTTCGGACATCAAGAATATCAATATGAACAAATGGTTCAAGACCTCCAGTTAAGCCGGAGTGTCAGCCGGAATCTATTGTTTGATGCTGTGTTCGCTTTGCAAAATATGAATCAGCCAGAACTGAAGGTAGGCGGTTTAACCTTTAGTGATTATCCGTATGAGACAGGAACGTCGCGCTTTGATTTACTCTGGATTGCGTATGAGCAGGAAGATGGTCTTTCTTCAACGATTGAATATAATACTGAGCTTTTCAGTGAGGAAACCATTCAGCGGATTGCAGGCTTGCTGAAAGACATCATGCGGGCTGTTTCAGCAGATGCGATGAGAATAGAAGAGATCGAACTGACTTCTTCATTCAAGCAATTAGACGACGTATCTCTTTTCGAATTAGATGACTTAAAAATATAAGTAAAGAGGTGAATGGAAGAGTGATTGAACATGATGATTTTCAACTGAAAGCAGCGGCGAAGGAAAAGGCGAGGGAAAGAGCCTACTGGACATCTGTCTTATCAAGTGTCCAGCTTGATGGCCGCATTCCTCATACGGTTTCGCAAGTCAAGCCTGCTGAAATAAACCGATCGCTTCATTCGTCCTTCCCTATGGCTATGAACCATTCGTTAAAGCAATTATGTGGAGATTCTGATTTACGCCTGTTTATCGTGCTGACCACAGCCGCTTTTGGCTTGCTTCAACGTTATAGCGGAAAAACTGAGTTGATGGTGACTGTTCCTACAATGGAACAGTCTGCCAATCAATCAGCCATTAATCATATGCTGCCGCTTAAGGCAGAGATTGAGCCTCATATGAGCTTTAGCGCAGGGCTAGAGGCGGTGAAACTAACGTTTCAGGAGGCAGTGCGTCATCAAAACTATCCTGTTCATATTTTAATGGATGAGCTTTGGCGATCAGTAGGAGAAGACAAGAAGCGTGTCAATCTGGCATGTGCGTTTGAGCCATTGCATGGGCATGCTGACCGAGAGCAGCTGCATGCGGATGTGCTCATTGTTTGGAAGAAAGAACAAGATCACCTTCATGCTGAAGTTCACTGGGATGCTTCCATTTATGACGATCAAATGATGGAGCAGTTCTCCAGACATTTCATGACACTCACAGAGCAAAGTCTCAAAACGCCTGAACAAGCGATGAGCACACACTCATTTTTATCTGATATGGAGAAAAGTCAGCTGTTTGATTCGTTTCAAGGAGAGTCGCTCGCTTATCCAGTGGATCGTGATATTGTGTCGTTATTTCAAGAACAAGTCCAATTGCATCCAGCACGAACGGCTGTTGTGTTTGGCACCACCTCCTATACATATGAAGAGGTTGATGATTTATCGAATCGCATTGCACTTAGACTGTCTCAAAGTGAGATGACACGTGAGACTCCTGTTGGACTCAGAATGAATCGGTCTGCTGAACTGGTCATTGCCATTCTTGGCATTTTAAAGGCTGGCTATGCTTATTTACCGATTGATGTCCATCTGCCGATCGAAAGAATTCGGTATATGCTCAAAAACAGCGGTGCTGCAGTTATTGTCTCGGATGCGGACGGGCACGAAGGATTGGATGTCGAGGTTCATGTGATTCAAGACATGCTTCAAGAATCGCCAATAAAAGAGAATCTGACTTGGTCTATTTCGCCTTCGGATATGGCGTATGTCCTGTATACATCAGGAACGACAGGGCATCCAAAAGGGGTCGTTATTGAACATCGTCATGTCATTAATTTGGTATATGGAATGAAAACGCGCTTTTTTGATCTGCTCCCTGATCCTTTGCAAGTAGGGATGCTGGCTTCACACATTTTTGATGCGTCTGTTCAAACATTGTTCCCGGCATTGCTCCTCGGGCATACGCTGCATATTGCCAAAGATGAAGTTCGTATGGATGGGCATGCGTTATGGTCGTTTTACCAAGAAAACCACATTCAGCTGTCAGATGTGACCCCTTCTCACTTAAAGCTGATGAACAAGGCAGCAGCGCAATCGAAACAAGACCTGCCTGCTTTGAACATGCTGCTGGTGGGCGGAGAGGTGTTCACAAAAGAGCTGATGGATCAATTTTTACAGCATGTATCAGGTGAAAAACCGATCATGATTAATGCGTATGGGCCGACTGAATGTACGGTTCAGTCATCATCCTTTTTGATTCCCCATGACTGGGACGAGCAGGTCATTCCTATTGGGCAGCCGATGCCGAATGAGCATATTTTCATATGTGACGCGCAAGGGGAGCCAGTTCCGATTGGCGTCTTTGGCGAACTATATATAGCAGGCGATGGTGTAGGTCGTGGGTACATCAATCACCCTGATCTGAACAAGGAGAAATTTATCAAAAAACCAGAGCTGAGCAGCGGGATGTTATACGGTACGGGAGACCTTGCAAGATGGCGGTTTGATGGGTTGATAGAATTTGCTAAAAGAAACGATGGCCAAGTGAAAATCAGAGGGTATCGAATTGAGCTCGAGGAGATCCGCAGAGCGATTCTTGATGACCCGCATATGCAAGGACTGATTCAAGATGTCATTGTCATTCCTAAGGAAACGAAGGATCAGGACCAATACATTTGCGCATATATGCTGGCAAAACAAGCGATAGATCAGCGTGCGCTTCGTCAGTCTTTAAGTGAAAGGTTACCAGGTTATATGGTGCCGAGGCATGTCATTCAAATAGAACAATTTCCTTTGAATCTATCAGGGAAATTGGATATCCAAGCACTGCCGAATCCAGAAGATCAAGTGGCAGGCAATCAAGAGCCGTTGACCATTCAAGCACATAATGAAACAGAGCAGAAGCTTGTTCGCATTTTCGCATCTATTTTACAAGTCCCTGCTGCGCAGATACGTATAGATGAACCGTTTTTCGATTTAGGCGGGAACTCTTTTAATATCGTTGAACTGTCCAATAAAGTGAAAGAGGAATTTCAGCAGGAGCTGACAGTGATGGAGCTGTTCCAATATACAACTGTTTCGCAAATAGCCGCTCAATTGAGAAACAAAGTCTCAGGGCAAGAGAAACAGATCGAAAATGATGGAGAAAATGAAGCGGATGACTTAGAAAGTGCCGCTCAACTGTTAGGCGGGATGATAGATGAGTAAGTTCACAGGATTAGAGGTTGCAGTGGTTGGGATGGCCTGCCGTTTTCCGGGAGCAAAGAATATTCATCACTTTTGGGACAACCTTGCAAATGGAAGAGAGTCCATTACGTTCTTTTCGAAGGAAGAGCTGCTTGAGGCAGGGGTTGAGAAAGAAGCATTAGACCATGAGCAATATGTACGTGCCAAAGGAGCAGTCGATCAGCATGATCACTTTGATGCAGATTTCTTTGGTTATTCACAGCGTGAAGCAGAAGTAATGGACCCGCAAATCCGCATGTTTCATGAGGTGGCATGGGAATCCCTTGAAGATGCAGGCTATAACCCTGAAACCTATCAGGAACCGATTGGTTTATTTGGAGCTGCTTCTGCTAATTTATATTGGCAAGCTGCTTCCATGCTGATGAGAACGAATCACTCATCTGAACAATTTGCGGCTGTTCAGTTAACAGATAAAGATTTCATGAACACAAAGGTATCCTACAAATTGAATTTGAAGGGACCGAGCGTAGCTGTTGATACAGCTTGTTCTTCCTCTTTGACTGCCATTCATATGGCGGCGCGCGCCCTGATTACCGGAGAATGTAAAATGGCACTCGCAGGCGGCGTCACCATTACGACCCCTCACAAAAAAGGATACATGTATCAAGAGGGCATGATCATGTCGCCGGATGGGCACTGCCGGGCTTTTGATGAACAGGCAGAAGGAACCGTTGGCGGCGAGGGCTGCGGTGTTGTTGTGCTCAAATCATTAAAGCAGGCACTAAAGGATAAGGACCATATCTATGGCGTGATTAAAGGTTCAGCCTATAACAATGACGGCGGGCGGAAGGTTGGCTACACAGCACCAAGTATAGAAGGACAAAGCGAAGTCATTAAAAAGGCACTCAACATCAGTCGTGTAGAAACTGAGAGTATATCTTATATTGAAGCACATGGCACAGGTACGACTCTTGGAGATCCAGTTGAAATTGAGTCACTAAAGCAAGCCTTTCAAACGGATAAAAAACAGTTTTGTGCGATTGGGTCTGTGAAAACCAATATTGGTCATCTTGACTCAGCCGCAGGGATTGCAGGTTTTATCAAGACAACGCTTAGTCTGTACCATCAGATGCTGCCGCCTAGCCTTCATTATAAAAAACCGAATCCGAAAATTGATTTTGAATCAAGCCCATTTTATGTAAATACAACACCCGTACCATGGACGAAATCAGAGCAGCCGCTGCGTGCCGGGGTCAGTTCATTTGGAGTCGGCGGAACGAATGTACATCTGATTATGGAAGAGGCACCCGTCGCCGACAAACCGTCAGTAGAAAGAGATCATGAACTAATGGTGATTTCGGCAAGATCGAAGCAGGCGGTTCAAAAGTCTGCTGAACAAATGACATCTTATTTAAAAGAACATAAGCATGTCACACTATCCGATGCTGCATTTACCCTGCAAGAGGGACGAAAGCATTTTCCTTATCGACAAGCTTTTCTTGCAGGTCCGGGCCGCACATTCCAGTCAGCCGGCCAGCCGCAAAAGGCCTTTCAACAGCCTGCGGTCGTTTGGATGTTTTCTGGTCAAGGTGCTCAGTATGTGAATATGGGCAAGGATTTATATGAGAAAGACCCTGAATTTAAAGAAACGCTTCAGAAATGTTTTGCCATTATTTTATCGTTATCAGGTGTTGAGATCGAGAACGTGTTATATCCAACAACCGAAGAAGAGTTCATAAAAGCAGAACAACTTATGCAGCAAACATCATATACACAAATCATCTTGTTTAGTTTTGAGTATGCGCTCGCATCGAAGCTGATGGGACTAGGCATACGTCCGCATTATTTCATTGGTCATAGTATTGGAGAAATCACAGCTGCCTGCGTGGCCGGTATGATCAACCTTGAAGATGCCATCCGGATCGTTTTAAAAAGAGGCAGTTTGATGCAAAAAATGCCTCCAGGTGAAATGGCCGGTGTGTCACTCCCTGCCGATGAGATTGAACATGATCTTCCAGAAGGTGTCGAGCTTTCTGCAGTGAATAGCTCACAATTATCTGTTGTTTCCGGTCCTTCAGAACGGTTACAGATTTATCTCGAACAAGCTGAAAAAAGAGGAGCTTCTGTCCAAAAGCTGAAAACCTCTCACGCCTTTCATACGAGTATGATGGCTGAAGCGTCCGAACAGTTTAAGAACGTTCTCTCGGAGATCACCTATCAGCAGGGCGAGATTCCGATCCTTTCGAATGTGACAGGGAGCTGGTTAACAAATGAACAAGCCGCATCACCTGATTACTGGGCATCTCATATCAGGCAGCCTGTTTTATTTAGTCAAGGAGTAGAGACGTTACTTGGACTTGGAGAAGTGGTTTTCATTGAAGTGGGGCCAGGTCATACGTTAACTCAATTTGTGAGACGACATGATGACTATGATGTGAACAAAGCAGCGGCTGTTTCATTGGTGAGACATCCAAAAGAACAAGCTGCTGATGATGAATATATGAAAAAGGCTATAGGGAAGCTGTGGAGTTTCGGAGTGGAACCGAATTGGAGCGCTGTCAGAAAAGAAAAGGCCCTATATCGAGTGTCACTGCCAACATATCCATTCGAGCATCAAATATTCCCTTCTCCGCAGTTTAAAGCGGATCAGCTGATGACCGCTTTAGCGCCATCAGAAAAGGGGGAGAAACTCTCAGCTGATTTTCAAGACTGGTTTTACATCCCGGTATGGGAGCGCTCTGCACCTGTACTAAAAGAGAAGCATCATCAAGGGAAGCGTATCTTGGTTTTTGAGAAAAATGGTCATATTGGCGTTTATTTGAAAGAACGGCATGCAGAGGTTGTCAGCGTATGTCAAAGTGATCATACGATCAAAGAAAATGACCAGTTGATGAAGGCTGACGTTCATATGCTGTCACATTTAGAGTGGGTGATGGCTGAACTGCAGCAATCTGAATTTATACCGGAAGAGATCATCTGGATGCATGATGAACTAACAGAAGATACCGATGATCAGCCAAACTACTTATCTGTGCTCGATCTCGTCAGGCTGATCAGCCAGTATCATAACACAGCCATCCGTCTTCATCTTGTGACAAACCAAGCGCATGATGTAATCGGGATGGAGAAGGTCAATCCTCTTCAAGCAACATGTACTGGGCTGGCTCTGACCATTCCTCAAGAATATCAGCATATTGCGTGTCAGCACATTGATTTATGTCAGGAAACAAAGGCGGACTGGCCGCTATTTCTTTCATACGAGGTTGCAATGCACGATCAAGATGCGGTCGTGGCGTATCGCGTGAACAGCAGGTGGGTTCGAAAGGCTTCAAGTACCCCTTTAAACAAAGAGGAATCGTCCAAGCAGCCTTTCAGGACTCATGGCGTTTACCTCATGACCGGCGGTATGGGGGGCATTGGCTTCACATTAGCTAAACATTTAGCAGAAACGTATCAAGCGAAACTTGTGTTCATGAGCCGAGTACAAATACGTGAACGCTCTGCATGGCATGAGCTTCGTGATGCAGATGGGAAAGAAGCTGAGACCGTGAAAAAGCTGATGACTCTTGAAGAGTTAGGAGCTGATGTACAAGTTGTACACGGTGATGTGTCAGATCAAGATGCTGTGCAGAAAGCGGTCCAGCTGGCTCATACGTCATTTGGTGATTTACATGGTGTCATTCATGCGGCAGGAGAGGCAGATGGGAAGATCATCCAAGCAAGAACAGCAGACGATGAAATTCGCATGTGTCAGGCAAAAATCAACGGGACCTATGTGCTGGATGAAGCACTCAAGGATGAAACGCTCGACTTCTTTTTACTTTGTTCATCCCTTGTGTCCTTTCTTGGAGCGGCTGGACAAGTGGCTTATGCGGCTTCCAATGCTTTTATGGACAGCTTTGCTCATGCGAAGAGGCAGGAAGGGAAGCCAGTGATTTCTTTAAACTGGGATCGGTGGGAAAAAGTCGGTATGGCACACGACTCAGCATTAGCGGCCAAAGTCAATGACATGATGGCACTTGAGGAGCACGCAGGAATTTTACCAGAACAAGGGATAAAGGCCTTTCAGGAAGTGCTGCGTCTAGATTATCCGCAAATTCTTGTTTCCGTTCGAGACATGGGTGAGAGAATGAAACATCGCTTAACACCTATGCAGCAGGAAGAAGAGCCGTCTCAAGAAATATCGCAGGTCATAGATGATCGTCTAGAAGCATCATTGAGTGATGTACTCAGCTCCTTTTTTCATCATGAACCGGATGTGAATGAGAACTTCTTTGAAATGGGTGCGACATCCCTTGATTTGCTGCAGATGAGCGGTCATATCAAATCAGTTTATGGCATAGAGGTTCCGGTGGTCATGATGTATAGCCATCCGACGATCGCGTCATTGGCTGCAGAACTGAAGAAGATACATGGAGTAAAGGAAGAAAAGCAAGCTGTCACTGAATCATCTAATCTCCGTAAACAGGCGATGGCAGATGGGAAAAACCGCCGTAAACAGAGATTAAAACGAAAATAGATGGGAGAAATGCAGCGTATGTCTGATCAAGAGCAATGGACCGAATCTGGACTTGAAATTGCAGTTGTAGGATTAGCAGGTACGTTTCCCGGAGCACCGAATGTGCAAGCGTTTTGGGAAAATGTATCGCAAGGGAAAGAATCCGTTACGTTTTTCACTGATGAAGAATTAAAGGCAGCGGGTGTAGATGAGACGCTGCTAAAGCGTTCTGATTATGTGAAGGCAAAGCCATTTTTACAGAATGCATCATCATTTGATGCAGACTTTTTTGGCTACTCTCCGCGAGAGGCATCCATTATGGACCCGCAAATTCGATTGATGCATGAATGCACATGGCATGCGCTAGAGGACGCAGGCTATGAGCCTGAGCAATACGAAGGTTTAATTGGTCTTTATGCCGGGGCATCTAGCAATCTATCGTGGATGGGGCAGCATATGTCGTCACTTGAAAAGAACGAAGATGTATTTCAAATCATGCATCTCAATGACCCGTCCTTTGCTTCTCGGATTGCTTATAAATTAAATCTAAAAGGTCCAAGCGTATCGGTACAAACGGCTTGCTCCACGTCGCTTGTTGCTATTCATATGGCCTGTCAAGGATTAATCGGAGGTGAATGCGACCTTGCGTTAGCAGGAGGTGTCACACTCCATCAGCCGCAAATCACAGGCTATCAATACCAAGAAGGAATGATTTATTCTCCTGATGGCCATTGCCGTCCGTTTGATGAAAAAGCAAAAGGAACCATTTTTGGTGAGGGTGCAGGCGTGGTTGCGCTAAAACGATTGAAAGATGCGATAGAAGACGGAGATTTTATTTATGCCGTCGTAAAAGGATCTGCAACGAACAATGATGGAAGCAATAAAGTCGGCTATACAGCCCCAAGTGTGAGTGGACAGGCAAGTGTCATTGAATCTGCGTTAGAAATGGCTGAGACAGAACCAGAGACGATTTCTTATATCGAAGCACATGGAACGGGTACGCCTGTTGGAGATCCGATTGAGATTGAGGCGCTTACTCGTGCTTTTCAAACAGATCAACAAGGCTATTGCCGGATTGGATCAGTCAAAGCCAATATTGGGCATTTAGATGCCGCAAGCGGCGTGGCTGGTTTTATCAAAACAGTCATGATGCTGCATCATCGTCAATTTGCCCCGATGCCGCACTTTGACAAGCCGAATCACCGTATTCCGTTTGATCAAACGCCATTTTATGTTGGGACAGACAAAGAGGAGTGGAAGTCGTCTCATTTGCCAAGGAGAGCTGGAGTCAGTGCCTTTGGTATAGGGGGAGCAAATGCTCATGTCATCTTAGAAGAGGCGAAGCCAAGAAAAACAAACGGCACGGACTCGTCCAAAGAATTAATTGTGCTTTCAGCTAGATCAACGCATGATATGAAGAACATGACAAAAAACTTGAAGGAATATGTCTCCTCACATCATGAACTCTCACTTGGCCAAGCAGCTTACACTTTACAAAGTGGTAGAAAAGCCTTCAAATATCGAAAAACGTTTGTCTGTTCGTCGCGGGATGAATTATTAGAGCAACTGCAAGTGCTAAATGAAGATACAGCAGGCAGAGAAAGTCTTCTTTATAAACGAATAAGCATGAGGCTGACGGGGTATCATGAGTCAGGTTTACGTGATTACATCAAGCTGTATGAGAAAGATCATTCTTTCAAAACAGAAGTGGATCGATTAATGAGCCTCGTCCAATCTGCGGTACCTATCAAAAAAGACGAGCTGTTCCATTCCAAACAAAGCAGACAATCAGAAGTGGCTATGCTGATCATGACATCGGCTTTTGCCAACGAGCTAAGGTCACTCGGAATTGAACCAGATGGTTGGATTGGAGAAGGCAGCGGAGTCTGGACAGCTTTATATGCAGCAGGCGGGCTCGAGCTAAAAGATGCGGCATCTATTGTGTACCATCTTCATGACACCGAGACGGTTAATCAAAGGCTGGCTTCCCTGCCTCAGAGGACACTCCAACAGCCTGTTTACTTGCAGCAGACCGGGGAGGAACTAACCACTTTCCACCCAGCGTCTGCAAAGTGTTTTCTTGATATGGATCAGCCTGTAAAACCGCCTTTGATTGAGCAAGAATCAACAGCCTTGATCATTGATCTTTCAATAAAACAAAGCATTGTGGTTGAAAAGGGAGCAGAAAAATCAACCGAATCACTTGATGGAGACATTCTTCAAATCGCCGGTGTTCTTTGGGAAATGGGGGTCGGCTTATCCTTTCCTTTAACAGAGGAGAAGAACAGGCAGCGCATTCCGCTACCTGGGTATCCATTTCATAAAACCGATTTTTCTGCACAAACAAATACGATGGCAGCCATTGAGCCACAAAAGCCGCAGGATGTAAAGCGTGTTTTTACTTCGCTCGCTTCTTTACAAAAAGATATTCACGACATTGTTCAAACTCATTTTGGGTTTGATCAAATGGATGATGAATCTCCATTTTTTGAATTTGGTGCGACATCACTTGATATATCTCAGCTTGCAGCGAAAATATCTGAGCGAATGGATCAACAAATTGACACTGTTCAATTGTATCGGTTTGCTACAGTGGCAAGCCTTGCTGAATATTTGTTTGAAGAACAGATGGAACGAGATCAAACACCTGCTTCTCTCCCAGTAAAGAACACGTCCCAGGAGCATACGGATATTGCGATTGTCGGAATGGCAGGAAGATTCCCAGGGGCTTCGTCGCTAGAAGACTTTTGGCAGCGTCTTGTAAATGGCGAGGAAATGATTCACTTTTTCACAGAAGAAGAACTCAAGAAAGCAGGGCTGGATGCGTCTGTTTATCAGCATCCGAATTTCATTGGAGCAAAAGGCCGTTTACAAGAGATCGAAGGCTTTGATGCAGACTTCTTCAACTATTCTGCTAGAGAGGCAGAGCTCATGGATCCGCAGTTCAGGCTCTTGCATGAATGTGCTTGGGAAGCGCTGGAGGATGCTGGCTGTGACCCTGATCGAATGGCAGGGAAAATTGGTGTTTATACAGGAACGAGTCCAAATCATGAGTGGCTGACGCGATTTGCACATCAAATGGAAGCAACTGAGCAATTCAGCGCAATGCTGTTAAATGATCGTGAATTTTTTAGTACGCAGCTTTCTTATAAATTGAATTTACACGGGCCTAGCGTGACCATGCAGACAGCTTGTTCGACCTCACTTGTCAACATTGGCATGGCCTGTCAAGCATTATTGAATCAAGAATGTGATGCAGCACTGGCTGGCGGTGTGACGGTCAGTTCTCCAGAAAATATCGGCTACATCTATCAAGATGGGATGATTCAATCAAAAGATGGACATTGCCGTCCGTTTGACCAAGAGGCGAGCGGAACCATTTTCGGAGATGGAGCGGGGATTGTTCTGCTAAAACGTTATGAAGATGCGATGAGAGACGGCAACCCGATTCATGCGGTCATCAAAGGGGTTGGTGTGAACAATGATGGCAGCCGAAAAGCTGGTTTTACCGCTCCAAGTGTGGAAGGACAGGCAGAGGTTTTAAAAGAAACGTATGAAAAATCAGGTATCGATCCCGCATCCATTGGTTATGTAGAAGCACATGGTACGGGGACAAAAATGGGAGATCCAATTGAGGTATCTGCCCTTAGTCAAGTGTTCAAAGGGACAGATCCGCTGACGATTCCGATCGGTTCTGTGAAAAGTAATGTCGGCCACTTAAATAGTGCGGCAGGGATTGCAGGTCTGTTTAAAGCCATTTTGGCCCTCCAGCATAAAACGATCCCGCCAACCATTCATTATGAATCACCCAATCAGGAGATCCCTTTCAAAGATACACCGTTTTATGTGAATCAAAAGGCGTTGTATTGGAAGGAAGCAGATGGCCCGAGAAGAGCGGGGGTTAGCTCTTTCGGTATCGGTGGAACGAACGCCCATATGATCATAGAAGAGGGCATACAGGCGAAGCAAAAACCAGCTTCTAACCAAAAGCAGCTGCTCGTCTTATCAGCAAAAACGGATACTGCTTTAGCGAAAATGACAGAGCAATTAAAGCAGTATGTGATCCAGCACCCTCAAGTTCCGCTTGAAGATATTGCTTATACATTGCGGTATGGCAGAAAGCAATTTCCATACCGAAAAGCCATCGTGCTCGCGTCTGCTGATGAATGGATGCAGCAGAAACAGCTTGAAACGAGTGTGTTCCGAAGCAAAAAATGGCGTAAAGCGACCTTTATGTTTTCGGGTCAAGGCGCTCAGTATGCTGGTATGATGCGCGGATTATACGATGCAGAGCCAGTGTTCAAATGGGAAGTAGATAGATGCTTTAAATATGTAATGGAAACGGAGCAAGTTGATTTAAAGGGCATTGTTTTTTCCAAGAATGAAACGAACGAAGACATCACAAAAACGTCAAATGCTCAGCCGCTTCTCTTTATATTTGAGTATGCATTAGCCAAATTGCTTCAGCATAGCGGTGTTGAGCCAGAATCAATGATTGGACACAGTATCGGCGAATACGTTGCCGCTTGCTTGTCAGGGGTCTTTTCTCTGGAGTCTGCATTAACACTCGTGATGGCAAGAGCAAGATTGATGCAAGACATGGAAAAAGGCGCCATGCTTAGTGTGCAATTACCCGAGGCAGAGCTGACTTCGATGATTGATGAATCGCTTTCTGTTGCTGCTGTCAATGCAAAAGACCTTTGTGTCGTTTCTGGAAGAGAAGAGCATATCACTGCATTTGAAAAGAAACTGCAAGACAAAGGAATTGTCACAAGACAGCTCCATACTTCTCATGCCTTTCATTCCTATATGATGGAGCCGATGCTTGAGGCGTTTCAACAATTCGTAGAGAAAGTAGAATTGCATGAGCCGACGATTCCGTTTATATCGAATGTGACAGGCACCTGGGCAACAAGTGAAGAGGTGATGACAGCATCTTATTGGACGAGCCACCTGCGTGGAACCGTTCGTTTTCATGAAGGTCTATCTCAGCTGTTAACCGATGAAGTACGAGCGCTCATTGAAGTTGGACCTGGAAACAGCTTGACGGCATTAGCGAAACGTCATGATAACAAAGAGTCTCATCATGATGTTCTGAATATGGTGAGGCATGCAAGAGAACAAGCGGATGACCATGCATATTTCTTAAAAAGAATAGGAGAGCTATGGGCAGGCGGCTACGAGGTCAAAGCGCAGCAACATCCAACTCAAGAGGAACGTCAGCTCGTATCGCTGCCGACCTATCCATTCGAGCGGAAACGATATTGGATTGAAGCAGGAAAGCCGGTTTCTCCGCAGCTATCCGCTCCTAAGGAAACGAAGAAGAAAGAGATGGAAGAATGGTTCTACCTGCCTTCATGGGAGCAGCAGCCGCTAAAACCTGTTTTCGAAAAAGAAACAGAAGAACAAACGTGGCTCATTTTCAGGGAACAGGATGCTTTTCATGAACTGTTTACCCATTCATTTAAGCAACAAGGTATCAAGGTCATTTCTGTCACAAAGGGTGAAGCTTATCAAGAGCAAGAGCAGTCGTTTACGATCAATCCGGCAGAAGGCCAGCACTACCGTAACATGCTAGATTCATTGTCTAATAGAGGTGTCAATATCAATCGGATTCTGCATTTATGGGAAGCTGCGAAAGAAGATGACAACTCGAATCGTCAATCCGCTTTTCAGGCGCACATTGAAAAAGGCTATTACAGCTTAATTTTCTTATCTCAAGCGATTGCTGCCCAAAAAAATATTCGAGAATGCCGTCTGTTTACGATCACTAGCGGAATTCAGCCAGTCACAGGCAATGAGACGATATGTGCAGAGAAAAGTGCAATGCTTGGACCGTGTAAAGTGATTTCACAGGAATACCATCATATCAAATGCTGGAATATTGATGTGGAAGATGTGCCAGACGTGATGTCTTGGAAGGAACAAGCGCTTGTCGATCTCATTGTGCAGGAAATCATGCAGCCTGGAAAGGATCAGCTTGTGGCGTATCGTAATCGTCAACGCTGGGTGCAGAGCTACAAACATTTGCCGCTGCAAAAAGAAGATGGACTTCCGAAGATGATCAGGCCAAATGGTGTGTATCTGATCACAGGAGGTTTAGGCGGCATCGGATTTGTTCTATCAAAGATGCTGGCGAAGGAAGGAAACGTACATCTTTATTTAACTGGAAGAACGGCATTGCCGCCGAGAGATGAATGGGCGTCATACGTTCACCAAGTAAATGCCGATGAAGCGCAGCGCACGAGAATTGAGAAGGTGCTTGAGCTCGAACGATTAGGTGCAACAGTAGAAGCGGTGCAGGCGAATGCAGGAGATCTGGATCAGATGAAACGTGTTTTTGAGACCATTCGCAAAAAGCATGGCGGCGTTCATGGTGTATTCCATGCAGCCGGATTACCAGGAAGTACATCCTTCCGTGCAATCAAAGATATCCCTTCTACACTGGCGAAGGGAGAGGATCAATTCCAATCAAAGGTGAAAGGGCTCGATGTACTAGAGCAGCTGCTGGAACAAGAACAAGCAGACTTTTGTCTTCTCTTTTCTTCCATTAGTGCATTGCTTGGGGGCTTAGGATTCTCTGCTTACTCAGCGGCTAACTTATATATGGATGCATTTGCAGCTAGACTTAATCAACATAGTCAAACCCCGTGGATGTGTGTGAACTGGGATGCGTGGAATTTCTGGGGTGAGCTAGAATCCACAATTGGTGAATCGATAAATGAGCTTGCGATATTACCAGAAGAGGGTGCTGAGCTGTTCCAGTATGTTCTGTCTAACCGGCAGAATCGACACATGCTCGTGTCCACAGGAAATCTTGAAGAACGAATGGATCAATGGCTGTCACTAGAGCCGAAGGCAGCAGCGAATGAGGATTCATATGAGGTGTCTAAGCACGAAAGACCAGAGCTGGGCAATCCATATGTGGCTCCTCGAAATGAAACTGAAAAAGCGATCTGTCAAGTTTGGCAGGATTTTATGGGCATGGAACAAGTGGGCATTCACGACAATTTCTTTGATCTAGGCGCAAGCTCGCTGGATATTGTTCAAGTCACCAATCGGTTAAATCAAGCACTTCAAACAAATGAAGCGGTTGTGACCTTGTTTACGTACCCATCTGTTGCTGAGCTTGCGAAATATATCCAGCCTTCTGAGGACTCGCAGGAAGAAGCGATGGAAGAAGAACTAGCCGTCGTCACTTCAGGTGATCGAAGAGCTCGTTTTAAACAGCAACGGAATAAAAGATTGAGAGGCGGAATCGAGAATGAATGATACAACGAATCACTATCATGGCGCAGAAATTGCTGTTATCGGTCTTGCAGGTCGTTTTCCAGGGGCCAAAAATGTAGATGAGTACTGGGAGAATCTGAAAAAGGGAAAAGAAACAATCTCCTTTTTTACAGAGGAAGAATTACGGCGTGAAGGTACAGATGAAGCTTTATTAAAAAACCCCCGTTTTGTTAAAGCAAAAGGGATGCTAGATGATGTTGATTTATTTGATGCAGATTTCTTTGACTATACACCAAAGGAAGCGGCTATGATGGATCCGCAGTTCAGACTGTTTCATGAATGTGTGTGGACGGCGCTTGAAGACGCTGGGTACGATCCGTTTGAATATAAAGGGCAAATTGGTCTTTATACAGGTGCAGGAATCAATACAGAATGGGTCATGAGAGCACTTCAAGGGGCGGCTCAAGGTGAGGATTCGAAAACACTGGAAGCTGCCGTTCTGAATATGCGTGATTATTTAGCGACGATGATTTCATATAAATTAAATTTGAAGGGGCCGAGTATGGTGGTGCAAACCGCCTGCTCGACCTCGATGGTGTCGATTCATTTAGCTGTTCAGGCTTTATTAAGCGGTGACTGTCATATGGCTGTTGCAGGCGGCGTGTCCATTCGCCTGCCGCAAAAATCGGGCTATCTTTATCAAGAAGGCATGATCCATTCATCTGACGGACATTGCCGCGTCTTTGATAACAAGGCCGATGGAACCGTTTTTGGTGATGGTGCAGGAGCCGTTATTTTAAAAAATTTAGAGGATGCCATTGAAGACGGCGATCACATTTATGCTGTTATTAAAGGATCATCTATTAATAATGACGGAAATAGAAAAGTAGGATATACAGCGCCGAGTACGAAAGGTCAAGTATCAGCGATTAAAACAGCACTTCGAATGGCTGAGGTGGAACCTGAAACCATTTCGTACATTGAAGCACATGGAACCGGAACAACCCTCGGAGATCCGATCGAAATTGAAGCGCTCAAGCAAGCGTTTGATACAGATAAAAAAGGCTTTTGCCGCATTGGTTCTGTCAAATCAAATGTTGGACATTTGAATGATGCGTCAGGTGTCGCCGGCTTTATTAAAACCGTTTTAAGCTTAAAGCATCAAGTGATTCCGCCGACGATTCATTTTGAAACGCCGAATGAAAAAATTGAATTTGCCAATTCGCCTTTCGTTGTAAACACAGACTTGACGCCATGGAGCAAGCAGGAATCTCCTCGCCGTGCAGGTGTAAGCTCATTTGGGATTGGTGGAACAAATGCTCATGTCATTTTAGAAGAAGCACCTGCTACACGTGTCGCCGCAGATAGCCCTGAGGATAGTGAACTTCTTTTATTATCTGCCAAAACACCAGCAGCTCTTGAGAAAATGACGGATCGCCTTGCGGACTATTTACTTCAGCATCAGCAGCATGTTCGTCTAAGTGACGTTGCCTATACGCTGCAAACAGGGCGCCATCATTTCCCGCATAAACGTGTCATTCTTGGAAGTAACACGGCTGACATGTTACAGGCGCTGAATCAAAGGTCAAAAGAGGTGGTCAAGACGGCCAGCTCCCAAACATCGAGCCGGCCAGTCGTCTTTCTTTTCCCAGGTCAAGGATCTCAGTATGTAGACATGGGGCGTCAGCTTTATGACAAATATCCAGTCTTTAAGGAAGCACTGGATCAATGCTTGAATCAATTCAAACAGCATATCTCAGTTGATCCATTCAGCATTTTATTCTCAACAGAAGCAAGTGATGATCCTCAGCTGATCAACCAAACAGAATATACGCAGCCGCTTCTGTTTAGTGTGGAATACGCTTTGGCTAAATTGCTGATTCATTTTGGCGTCAAACCGCAGGCACTGATCGGCCACAGTATTGGAGAATACACAGCTGCCGCCGTATCTGGTTTACTATCTGTTGAAGATGCCGTAGATCTTGTGTCTTATCGCGGACAGCTCATTAGCCAGCTTCCAAAAGGCTCTATGCTGAGCGTTCCTTTGAGTGAACAGAACGTGCTGCCATATTTAACAGATGATCTTTCACTTGCAGCAGTAAATGGACCTGAGTTATGTGTAGTGTCAGGGGAGACCGCAGCCATTAATGCACTTGCTGAGAAGCTGGAGGCTGCTGGACATGGGTGCAGGAAGCTTCACACCTCTCATGCCTTCCATTCTAAAATGATGGATGACATCCTGCCATCATTCAAAGAAAAGGTAGCTGAGTATCAATTGAATGCACCGTCTATCCCGTATATTTCTAACGTCACAGGTACGTGGATTGACCATGAAGCAGTGCAAGACCCGGCATATTGGGCTGATCACTTGCGGCAAGCGGTCCGTTTCCGTGATGGAGCGGAGGCATTATTAACGGAGCTTGATCCTATTTTCGTTGAAGTCGGGCCGGGGAATACGTTAAGTGCCTTTATTCGCCAGGCCTCAAAGGAACACCATCAGCAGCCGATTCCATTGATGCGTCACCCGAAAGAAGAGGCAGCAGACGACCGCTACCTGCTGGGCAGGCTTGGTGACATCTGGCTTCAAGGGGTGCCGGTTGACTGGACAAAATTGCGAAATCAGACATCAAATCAAAAAGTATCCTTGCCGACCTATCCATTTGAACGACAACGATATTGGATTGAAAAGGTAGATACATCCGCATTATCTTCATCCTCAGGTGTGCAAATGGTGGTGCCGAAGGAAAACAAGGGGCAGGAAATAGAAAAAAACAATCAAGTCCATTCCGCCGCAGCGAATGATATTGAGGCAACGTTACAGCGGATGTGGAAAGACATTTTAGGAATTGAAAAGGTGGAAAGAGACGACCACTTCTTTGAGCTTGGCGGACATTCGTTAAATGCGACCGGTCTGATTTCTCAAATTCACAAAGAGTTTGGTGTAGAACTTACGCTCACAGACATGTTCAACAATCCGACGATTGAAAAGCTCCAAGCATTCATAGAAAAGGCAGAGAAGCATCAATATTTCAAGATTGAACCAGTGGAAAAGAAAGACACGTATCCATTATCTGCTGCTCAAAGACGGACATTCCTCATTCATCAGCGTATTGGTCAAGTGACCTCATACAACATGCCGATGGCACTAAGATGTAAAGGTGAAATTGACGTCGAGCGCTTTGAGCAGACCTTCAAGCAATTAATTGATCGTCATGAAACATTGCGAACGACCTTTGAATTAAAAGATGGAGAACCGGTTCAGCGGGTCCATGATGATTTCCACTTTGCTGTTGAAATGACAGAGGCTGATGAAGAAGGATTAGAAGCACAAATCGATGAATTCATTCGTCCATTTGACTTAAAGGCTGCACCATTGATCCGTGTGCGTTTTGTGAAAATCGCAGCACATGATCATCTCTTATTAGTCGATATGCATAATATTGTGGCGGATGGAGCGAGCATGAACATCTTTATTAAAGAATTTACTGAGCTCTATCGAGGGGAAACCTTGCCGGAACTGACCGTTCAATATAAAGATTATGCAGAATGGCAAGACAAATATTTCCGCAGCGAGATGTTTCAAAAGCAGCAGGATTATTGGAAGCAGCAAATTGGCTCAAATGTGCCAACTTTGACAATGCCATATGATTTTGAACGGAAGGAACAATCCTTCTTAGGAAGAGCGATTAAATTTAATATTGAACCGCACATCGTTGAGAAAATTGAACAGCTCGCTGAACGGTATCAACTGACAAATAACGTCATCTTGTTCCAGCTCTATGGGCTGCTGCTCTCACGTTATGCGGATCAGGAGGAATTGATTGTCGGTTCACTTGTGGCTGGACGACGTCATGCAGATATCGAGCATACAATTGGCATGTTTACGAACTTCCTGCCAATTAAACTAGACATGGTACAAGAAGCAACCTTTACAGAGCAATTGGCTCAGACAAAGCAAGTGCTGCTTGATGCGTATGACCATCAAGAGTACCCATTTGACCAAATGGTTGAGCATCTGAATCCAAAAACAAGACCGCATCGCAATCCATTCTTTGATACGATGCTCATTTATCATAATGAGTACGATCCGAATATTAAAATTGAAGCCGATGGACTGACATTTGAAACACATGAGTTTGCAAAGGGAATTTCCAAACTCGATATGAAAATGGATGTTGTCAGAGAGGTAACGGGCGAGTTAAAGTGCGTGCTTCAATACAATCTGGCTCTGTTTAAACATGAGACGATGCAAGCTTTCGTCAACCACTTCCAGCACTTGGTCGAACAGGCTGTTCAAACACCTGATCAACTGCTCAAGGATTTCGCTGTTCTTTCACAGGAAGAAGAACAAGCAGCAAAAGAGAAAAGGGAGCGCGCAGAGGAAAAAGCACCGCTCGTACTGACAGTCAGCTCGACATTTACAGCAGATCCAGTCGCACCTTATATTCAGTACTGGACCAAGCAGTTTGATGTGCAGCTTGATGTTCAATTTGCACCGTATGGGCAGGTATATCAGGAATTACTAAATGAGCGCAGCCTTATTTCACAGAAGAAAAACGGTGCGAATCTTCTGCTCATTCGTTTAGAGGATATCACTGGTCCAGCTCATCTTTCACTGGAAGAAAAGAAAAAACTGGCTTCAGAGCATGCTGAAGAACTTGCTAACGTTCTGAAATCAAAAACGAAACATAACCTATATTTTGTTGGGATTCTGCCGATAAGTGCTGCTCTTAAAGACACCCTGCAAGACGTGGAACAAGAGTGGATTGCTCAGTTATCTGAGATAGGCGGTGTTCAGTTGATCGATTGTCGTCAGCTTGCTCAGCAATATCAGATGGATGACATCTTTGATGAAAAAGGAGAGCAAGCCGCACACCTCCCATTCACTGAAGTCTTTTGTGGAGCCATCGGTACAAAAGTCGCGCGAGAGATCATTGCATGGCAAGGTGCACCATTTAAGGTAGCGGCCATTGACTGTGATCATACGCTTTGGAGAGGTGTTGTTTCAGAAGACGGTGTGGAAGGCATCGACATTACGCCAGAACATCAAATGCTTCAGCGCTTTTTAAAACAAAAGCAGCAAGAAGGGCTCCTGCTTGTCTTAAGCAGCAGGAACAATGAAGAAGATGTGTGGCGCGTGTTTGAAAACCACCCAGATATGATCCTGCAAAAAGACGATATCGTCGACTGGCGCATCAATTGGGAAAGTAAACCGGCACATCTAAAAGAGATGGCAGATTCTCTGAACCTTTCATTATCTCAGTTTATTTTCTTAGACGATGATCCAGCTCAGTGCTTGCGTATGAATGAAGAGCTGCCTGAAGTGATGACGCTGCTGTTACCTGCCAATGAAAAAGCGCTTCCGTTATTCGCCCAGCATGCTTGGGCATTCGACCGCTATGATGTCACAGATGAAGATAGAGGGCGAACAACGAGCTACAAGGCTGAAAAGGCTCGTCAAAAAGAGAAAGCAGAATCGCCGTCAATGGAGCAATTTTTACAAGATTTGAATTTGAACATGAGTGTAACAGAGTGGGGAGAAGAGCACCTTGCCCGCGTGGCGCAAATGAGCAGCCGTATTAACCAATTCCGCTTAAATGATCAGCGCTTTGATGAACAGCAGCTGAGAGAGCGGATGGAAAATGAGCATGTCCAGGGCTGGGTCATTGAAGCAGCGGATCGTTTCAGTCATGAAGGGATTGTAGGGGCTATATTGGCTCATCATGCAGGCGACACCTTGAAAATTGATGCATGGATGCTAAGCTGCCGTGCTCTAGGGAAAGGGATTGAGCAAAAATGTCTGACATGGCTCGCTGAATACAGCCGTCTGCATCAGCTTTCTTCCATTGAATTCTCGTTTGCATCGACTGGACGTAATGAGCTGTTCAAGTCATTTATGAAAGAGCACCAGATGCAGGAGGTTGATGAGCAGCAAACATATCGTATACAAGTGGAAGAAATTGATTCACTAAGCAATCACATTCAGATCGTCGACCAATTGTCATCTCGTGAGCACTCGACTGAAGAAATAGAGGATCAAAGGGTGGAGGCAGCAAGTCATTCAGCTTCTAAAGGTTATACATGGGAAACGGTTCAACCAGATCAAACGCTGCACAGCGGTTATGTAAAAGCCCTTAAGGTACATGATCAAGAAGGTCTTCGTGCATTATTAAAGACGGAACTTGTACAGGATCATGGAATTTATGCACAGCCAACCAATGAACGCGAGGCATTGCTTTTTGATATTTGGTGTGACATTCTTCATGTGGAAAAAGTAGGAATTGACAACGACTTTTTCGATTTAGGAGGAAATTCTTTACTTGCTGTCAAAATGGAAGTAGAGATTGAAAAGAAGGGTTGGTATGTTGATGATTTGAATTTTGCTGAAAAACACACCATTCGAGAATTAGCAAAATATATGAAGAGGGAGAATCAGCATGCATAAAGATGTAAAAGCCATATATGAAGAATCAAAAATTTTAGATGAGGCCACTCATTTATACGGGGTCCAGCGAAGTGACATCCACTTTATCGCAGATGCAGAAAACTATGTGTATGAACTTAAAAAAGACGGAGAGTCTTTCATTTTAAAAATTACCCATACCATCCGCAGATCACCTGATTATATTTTAGGTGAAATGGAATGGCTCCATCACTTAGCGAAGGGCGGACTTTCGGTTGCGAAACCAATTGCTTCATTAAATGGCCGTGATATCGAGCAAGTAGACGATGGGCAAGGCGGTTCATTTTTGCTTCGAGTCTATGAAAAAGCATCAGGCCATAAAGTGGAAGAGGCAGACTGGAACGATGAATTATTTTATGCCCTTGGACAGTACACAGGGCGCATGCATAAACTGACAAAAAGCTATCAGCTGTCAGACCCGCGATATAAAAGACAAGAGTGGGATGAAGAGGAGCAGCTTAAATTACGTAAGTATGTCCCGGCCGATCAGACGCTTGTGTTCGAACAAGCGGATCGGTTGATGGAAAAGCTGGCAAAGCTTCCGAAAAATCAGGATACGTACGGATTGGTTCATGCGGATCTTCATCACGGAAACTTCCACTGGGATCAAGGGAAAATTACGACCTTTGATTTCGATGATATTGGGTACAACTGGTTTATGAATGACATTAGCATTTTGCTATACAATGTGTTGTGGTACCCAGTGATTCCATACGAAGACAAAGCTGCTTTTGCAGGAAACTTTATGAAGCAATTCCTTAAAGGCTATCGTGAAGAGAATGAGCTTGGGGATGAGTGGCTTGCCTACATTCCTGACTTCCTTCGCTTACGTCACATGCTGATCTATGGCTTGCTGCATCAAGCATTTGATTTGGCTACCATCGGAGAAGAAGAGAAGGCCATGCTCGCTGGCTTCCGCTCCGACATTGAGCAAGCAGCACCGATTACGACGTTTGACTTTACAAAGCTAAGTCAATCTTAAAATGAAAATCCCCGCCTGTGTGATGAGGCGGGGGTTATTTTTTATGGGCGATAGGTGGACGGTGATTCAATGATGTGAAACAGGTTCTTTCCTTGCTTTGTATTATCGATCCAGCCTTGAAATGCTGCTTTACCAGGTCCATATGCATAGACAGGGACATCCTCACCTGTATGGGCAAAGGTTGTCCAGCCTGAGAAAGAACGCTGATCAAAGATATGTTGAATGCTGAGTTGAATCGTACTGGCCTTCCCTGATTGTGCCGCTTTCTCCACCTGTGAGATTTCCTTTTTTGTGAGCGCGAAATCAATATTGGTGTGAAGGACATCACGTACAGATTGACCCTCTGCGATTTTCTTTGCCATATACACAGGCGTTTTCTTAGCAGCTAGAATGGGTGCTGGGTCCCATTTATAGCCGGTCTCACTTGTCATGCCATCTGCGCCAAAGGAAAATCCTCCAGTCGCATGATCTGCTGTGATGACGACGAGGGTTTCTTGATCCTTTTTAGCGAATTGAAGAGCCGCATGAACTGCTTTCTCAAAATCCTCCATCTCACTCATGGCGCCGACCACATCATTTTCATGTCCAGCAGAATCAATAGTACTGCCTTCAAGCAGCATAAAAAATCCATGCAGGTTGTCTTGATTTAATTGGGTTAATGCTGCCTGCGTCATGTCTTTTAAAGTAGGCACATGCTTTGGACGATCAATGGCTCGATCCAGCTCGTCCTCCTGGAATAAGCCGAGCATTTTCGAAGATGATTGAGAGGTTAAATCATCTTTTGATCGTAGAATGGAATACCCGCTCTTCTTAAATTCTTGCACAAGATTACGGTCTTTTCGATCAAAATATTGCATTCCGCCACCTAGAAGGATATCAACTTTGTGCTCTCCCCCTATTTTCTCATCAAAAAAGTGGTCTGCAATTTGTTCTTTGTTTTTTCGGGAGACGTTATGTGTGCCAAAAGCTGCAGGTGTTGCATCGGTGATGTCAGATGAGACAACAAAGGCTGTTTTCATTTGTGCTTCCTTTGCTGCTTCAACGACACTTCTAAGAGGTTCTTTTTCTTGGTTGACGGCGATGGCATCATTGTATGTCTTTTTCCCAGTCGCCATGGCCGTGGCTGCGGCTGCTGAGTCGGTAATATTATCTCGAGGATCATCTGGATGTGTGGTCTGCATCCCGACTAAATACGGGTCCCAGACGGTTTGTGCTTTTGTAGAACCAAGCTTTTCCTGCTTGAATGTGCGGTAGGCTTTGATCACGGGCATCCCCATTCCATCGCCAACGATAAAAATAATATTTTTTGGTGTTTTCGTTTGTTTCTTGTCTGCTGCTTTTGTTGATACGGGAGTGACATCATGTGAGGTCAATAGAACAGCTAAGACGAGTACCGCTAGAATCCCACACATAAGAAAAATACGATTTTTACGATCCATAGAGCCCATGAAAAATCCCCTTTTATCATTTATTTCATAATTTGTATTTTATTTGAATGAAGGCAATGGTTCAACCCTTTTCCCATAAAAAAAGGCGAAGAGACTTTTGTCCCATCACCTTTTATACCGTATCACACTTCACGCCAACGACGCCTTCTAGATCTTTAATATCAAAGTACACATCGGTTGTATAGCGATCTTTATGCACGCGTACGCGTACTTCCATAATCGGATAGTTCTTTTCTGTTAAATCATCAATTCGAACAGAATGAATGCGAATATTGAGGGCTTTCATTTCTTTTAAAATATCCGTCATGCGGTTTCGATCAGAAAGAGACATTCTGATGCGGATTTCTTTTTCCTGTAAGCGAATCGGCCCGATCCGCTGGAAGAGCCATGGTAGAAATTCGACACTAATCAGAATAAAGAAAAGACTGAGGAAGGCTTCTTTATAAAATCCTGCACCTGTTGCAACCCCAAGTCCTGCTGCTCCCCAGATCATCGCAGAAGTTGTAAGACCTGAGATGACATCATTGCTTTTTCGCAGAATCACACCTGCTCCAATAAAACCAACACCAGATATAATTTGCGCCGGTAACCTGAGTGGGTCCATTTGAAGCTTAGAGACTCGAGGGAAATTGTAGGCTGCATCAATGCTGATGATGGTTAACACGCAGGAGCTGACAGCAATGACAATACACGTTTTTAAGCCGAGGGGCTTTTTCTTCAGCTCTCGTTCAAGCCCAATAATCAAACCGATTAAGGTGGCCACGGCTAATTTTAAGACTGTATCCCATTCAATTGTCCAAAACATGCGTATCGCTCCTTCACTTCATGTACGTTTCACATCATGTATATGATCTTCTCACAGCCCATATGGCTGCACAACTCTTATTTTATTCAGAATCGGAAGAAAGAAAAGCTTTTTATTTTTAAAAAGAGAGTCATCCGCATAAGGCAGATGACCCTTCATGTTCTTTATTTTGTTTCTTCTTCAAGATGATTTTCCATTTTAGTAAACAGCTGTTTTGATGCTTTTGTCGGCTTACTGGTCATTAAGCTCACAATAATGGCAGCTAAACCACTTAACGTAAAGCCAGGAATCATTTCATAAATACCGGTTGCATGGTTAAGGCCTGTCGTGATCCATGTGAGAACCACTACCGCACCAACAATCATCCCAACTAGGGCACCATGATGATTCATTCGTTTCCAGTATAGGCAAAGTAAGATGACTGGACCGAATGAAGAACCAAATCCAGCCCACGCATAACCGACAAGATCAAGAATGGTATCACTTGGATTAAGTGAGAGGCAAAGGGCTATCATAGCGACAACTAGTACAGACATACGGCCAATCATCACGAGCTCTTTATCAGATGCTTTTTTTCTAAAGAACGTTCTGTATAAATCCTCTGTCATCGCACTTGCTGTGACAAGCAGCTGAGACGAAATTGAACTCATAATCGCCGCTAAAATGGCAGAAAGTAAAAATCCAGTGATATATGGATGGAACAACACTTTAGAAAAGACGATAAAGATGGTTTCAGGGTCAGCAAGGTTCATACCCGTTTCATGAACATAGGCAACACCAACTAAACCGACAGACAGTGAACCAATCACTGAAATAATCATCCAGCTCATTCCGATTCGGCGTGCTGGTTTTAAGTCTTTGACGGACGTAATGGCCATAAAGCGCACGATAATATGCGGCTGTCCAAAGTAACCTAGTCCCCAAGCGAGGAAGGATATAATGCCAATGACGCTCGTTCCTCTAAAAATATCAAGCAATTTAGGGTCAATCTGTTGAATATCTTGGAATGTGGCAACAGGTCCGCCTAATTGTGTAAAGGCAACGATCGGCACGAGCACTAATGCTAAAAACATGATAGCTCCTTGGACAAAGTCCGTTAAGCTCACTGCCAGGAATCCACCAAACAATGTATACAAAATAACAATACTTGACGTCAAAATCAGTCCAAACATGTAGTGTGCACCGAATGCTGACTCAAATAAACGTCCGCCTGATACCATCCCAGACGATGTATACAGTGTAAAGAAAATTAAAATGATGACGGCTGATACAGCTTTTAATAAAGAAGATGATCCTTTGAATCGTTTATCAAAGAAATCAGGAATCGTAATGGCATCATCAGCAATCTCTGTATAAGAACGTAAACGAGGTGCAAGAATGAGATAGTTCAAGTAAGCACCGACGATGAGACCAATCGCAAGCCAGGTTGTCGATAAACCTGTTTTATACATTTCACCTGGTACACCCATCAGCATCCAGCCGCTCATATCCGCAGCACCTGCTGAAAGAGCTGTAACAAATGGACCAAGTCCGCGTCCACCAAGCATATAATCATTTAAATCATGTGTTTTCCTGAATGCATACCAACCGATGGCAAGCATCCCGATAAAATAAATAGATAAGGAAATTGTAACTTCAATACTCATTTTGTGTTCTCACCTTTTTCGTATTAATTTGACATCACCTCAATCAAAATATACAGAAGTGTCAGGGCTGGTTTTTTGATTGAATGCCCTGCTCACTGCTATGGTTACTTAACCTAACAGAGTATTCCCAAGTGATCAACCTTCTTAAACCTCCACATTTTGAAGAAAAAATAGACAGATCGGTGATGCGAATCAGTTTGTATGCGCTTACAAAGGTAAGTAAAAGTAAAAATTTTCTGAAAATAAAAGGTGATCTGTATGATTTTCTTTATCAGTTGGATGACAATGATGCTTCGAGAGAAAAGGCCTCTTGCTGCGCCTGCGTAAAGTTGCTTTAGAACAGTAAAATTTGATATGATAAAGTGTATATGACTTATGATCATGACCACGAACACGTATCATTTTTGGAGGTGAACCTGCATGTCTAGAATTTCAATAGAAGAAGTAAAGCACGTGGCGCATTTGGCACGGCTTGCAATCACAGAAGAAGAAGCTGAGATGTTTACTGAACAGCTTGATAGCATCATTTCATTTGCAGAGCAGTTAAACGAGGTAGATACGGAAAACGTTGAACCAACAACACACGTATTAAAAATGAAAAACGTCATGAGAGAAGATGTTCCGAATAAAGGTCTTTCCATTGAGGCAGTCATCAAAAACGCGCCTGATCATAAAGACGGCTATATTCGTGTGCCATCAATTTTGGACTAAAGGAGGCCTGAGACATGTCACTGTTTGATCACAAAATTTCTGAATTAAAAGAGCTTTTACATAAAAAGGAACTGTCTGTTTCTGATTTAGTGGACGAGTCTTATAAACGAATCAATGAAGTAGACGGGAAAGTACAAGCATTCCTTGCACTGGACGAAGAGAAAGCTCGTGCGTATGCAAAGGAATTGGACGAGGCAGTTGGTGAAAAGGACGAGCTTGGTCTATTGTTCGGTATGCCAATCGGTGTGAAAGATAACATCGTCACAAAGGATTTACGTACAACAGCATCTAGTAAAATCCTGCAAAACTTTGACCCTATTTATGATGCAACGGTTGTCAATCGTCTGAGAGATGCGGAAGCAGTCACAATCGGTAAATTAAATATGGACGAATTTGCGATGGGATCTTCTACAGAGAACTCAGGCTACAAAGCAACGAAAAACCCGTGGAATTTAAACACTGTTCCAGGTGGCTCAAGTGGTGGCTCAGCAGCTTCTGTTGCAGCAGGTGAAGTACCATTCTCACTTGGATCAGATACAGGCGGTTCGATTCGCCAGCCGGCATCATTCTGCGGAGTTGTGGGACTGAAGCCGACATATGGCCGTGTATCTAGATACGGTTTAATTGCATTTGCTTCTTCATTAGATCAAATTGGGCCGATTACGCGTAACGTAGAGGACAACGCATACGTACTTCAAGCGATTGCTGGCGTCGATCAAATGGACGCAACGAGCGCAAATGTCGACGTCCCAGATTTTCTTTCTTCATTAACTGGAGACATCAAAGGCATGAAAATTGCAGTGCCAAAAGAATACCTTGGAGAAGGTGTTGGCGAGGAAGCAAAAGAGTCTGTTCTCAAAGCGTTAAAAGTATTAGAAGGACTTGGTGCAACATGGGAAGAAGTGTCTCTGCCGCATTCTAAATATGCGCTTGCGACTTACTACTTACTGTCTTCTTCAGAAGCATCCGCGAACCTTGCGCGCTTTGACGGCATCCGCTATGGCTACCGTACAGATAATGCAGACAACCTGATTGATTTATATAAAAATACACGTTCTGAAGGCTTTGGTAACGAAGTGAAACGCCGCATCATGCTTGGGACATTCGCTCTTAGCTCAGGATATTATGATGCATACTATAAGAAGGCGCAAAAAGTCCGTACATTGATCAAAAAAGACTTCGAAGATGTTTTTGAAAAGTATGATGTCATTGTAGGGCCAACAACGCCAACTCCTGCATTTAACATTGGAGAAAAGACAAGCGATCCACTGACTATGTACGCGAACGATATTTTAACGATCCCTGTGAACCTTGCAGGCGTTCCAGGAATCAGTGTGCCTTGTGGATTTGCAAATGGTCTTCCGTTAGGACTGCAAATCATTGGCAAGCACTTTGATGAAGGAACGGTTTACCGCGTGGCTCACGCTTTCGAGCAAGCAACAGATCATCATAAAGCAAAACCTGAACTGTAAGGGGTGAATCAGAATGAACTTTGAAACGGTAATTGGGCTTGAAGTCCACGTTGAGCTAAAAACACAATCAAAAATTTTCTCCAGCTCGCCGACACCTTTTGGTGCAGCTGCCAACACGCAAACAAGTGTCATTGACCTTGGATATCCTGGCGTACTGCCTGTATTGAACAAAGAAGCGGTGAACTTTGCGATGAAAGCGGCCATGGCGCTGAACTGCGAGATCGCAACAGATACAAAATTTGACCGTAAAAACTACTTCTATCCTGATAACCCAAAGGCGTATCAAATTTCTCAATTTGATAAACCAATCGGTGAAAACGGCTGGATTGAAATTGAAGTAGAAGGCAAAACAAAACGAATCGGTATTACGCGTCTCCATTTGGAAGAGGATGCAGGTAAACTGACGCACACAGGCGACGGATATTCACTAGTCGATTTCAACCGACAAGGCACACCGCTTGTTGAAATCGTATCTGAGCCAGACATTCGGACACCAGAAGAAGCGTATGCGTACTTAGAAAAACTAAAATCCATTATTCAATATACAGGCGTTTCTGACTGTAAGATGGAAGAAGGCTCACTTCGCTGTGATGCCAATATTTCACTTCGTCCGATCGGCCGTGAAGAGTTTGGAACGAAAACAGAGCTCAAGAACTTGAACTCGTTTGCTTTCGTACAAAAAGGTCTTGAATTCGAAGAGAAACGCCAAGAGCAAGTATTGCTATCTGGCGGCTTGATCGAACAGGAAACTCGCCGCTATGACGAAGCGTCTAAAAAGACGATCCTTATGCGTGTCAAAGAGGGCTCAGATGATTACCGCTACTTCCCAGAACCAGATTTGGTGGAGCTGTACATTGATGACGAGTGGAAAGAACGCGTAAGAGCATCCATTCCAGAGCTTCCAGACGAGCGCCGCAAACGCTACATCGATGAGCTTGGACTTCCTGCATATGATGCCATGGTGCTGACGCTGACAAAAGAAATGTCTGATTTCTTTGAAGCAACCATTTCAGAAGGTGCAGAAGCGAAGCAAGCTTCAAACTGGCTGATGGGTGAAGTATCTGCCTACTTAAACTCTGCTCAAAAAGAGCTGGAAGATACAAAGCTAACGCCGCAAGGGCTGGCTGGAATGATCCAACTCATTGAAAAAGGAACGATTTCCTCTAAGATTGCCAAAAAGGTATTCAAAGAGCTCATTGAAAATGGAGGAGACGCAGAAACAATCGTCAAAGAAAAAGGACTTGTCCAAATTTCTGACGAAGGTGCACTGCTCAAACTTGTCACAGAAGCACTTGATAACAACCCGCAATCCATCGAAGACTTTAAAAATGGAAAAGACCGCGCGATTGGCTTCTTAGTCGGACAAATCATGAAAGCATCGAAGGGACAAGCAAACCCGCCGATGGTCAACAAGATTCTCCTAGAAGAAATCAAAAAACGCTAAATAGCAAAAACCGCCTCATGAGAAGAGGCGGTTTTTTTGCTTGAAAGGACAGGGTCTTATCATAGATTCAGACCACCGCCGTATATCAATTCGGAGATTCTTTTCTTATAATGAAGTATAAGCGAAAGTGCACATTCGAAGGGGGATAAAGGTGAGCTAACCGGAAAAACAGCACATAATATTATTGAAGAAACAGCTTCAATTGTTCCACTACTTTTAAGACAGCAGGGTCCTCACACTTTTCTAAATTCGTCAGCATCCCTTGAATGACTGGCTTACGAGGCTCAGCTTTCACCAGTTCTTCTTCAATGACTTCAATGGATACAAGGGTATCATCAGAAAGCAGATGCTCAAGCTTTAACAAACGAAGCTCCTCTTGAAGGGAAGCAGCACTCGGCGCTTCATCGTCCCAAATGGTCTGCTTCAGGATCGGTTTCGTCTGAGAACGAAGCAAGCCTTGAACCAAATCATCGAATCGTTCGAGTATAAAGGAAGAAAGCTCATCAAATGATAATTGCATCTGATCTTGTAAAAGCAGGACCTGCACATACGATTGAATGATTCCTTGAATCATGACTGACAGGTCAGTTATATATGGTTCGATCTCCTGTCCATAAGTGGTCAAGATGGAAATTTGAATTTCATCATTCATTTGCTTTTTCACTGTTTTTGAATACTTTTTAATTTGCTGGTTTTCTGGAATAATGTTCTCGCTGAGGATCAAAATGATAAAATCCTTGTTCTCAGCAAAATGCTGAAACTGTTCAGCGATTTGTTTCTGGAAGATCTTTCTCGGCGCGAGATGCTGATTCTCTTTTCGAATCGTTTCAATACTTTGCATAGACGTGTCGATATAATATTCAAAGGCTCGATTGAAAAGCTGTTCTTTTGATTTGAAATGTAAATAAAATGCGCCTTTTGATATTCCGCACTCATCTGCAATTTCCTGAATGGTCGTAGAAGAAAAACCCTTTTTCGCAAACAACTGGATGCTTGCTTTAATGATTTTTTCTTTTTTTTCGTTCATGAAATAAGGCCCCTTCAGCTTTAGAATGTTACGTCAAACGCAAGTGAAATGGTTGACGGCATTGTATATCACCGTTTATTATGATATAGAATGACCAGTCAGTCAATACATAAAGGAAAATGGAGGACATAATGAATTCGATCATCAATTTTGTATTAAAGAATAAGTTCGCTGTATGGCTCATGACGATTATCGTAACAGTTGCTGGTCTATATGCCGGATTGAATATGAAACAAGAATCAATCCCGAATATCAACACTCCAGTCATTACGGTTTCTACAACGTATCCTGGCGCAACGCCGGACGAAGTATCAGATAAGGTGACCGACCCAATTGAGAAGTCTATTCAAAACCTCAACGGAGTCAATGTGGTCACATCCAATTCATTTGAAAATGCCTCATCTATTCAAGTCGAGTACGACTATAACAAAGACATGGATGAAGCAAAGAAGGAAATTGAAGATGCGATTAGCAATATCAATTTTCCGGAAAATGCAGAAAAACCAAAAATTGCACGCTTTAGCATCAACGCGATTCCAATCTTAGCACTCAGCGTCTCTGGTGATAAAGAATCACTAGAAGACCTTACACAGAAAGTAGAAAACGACCTTGTTCCTTCTCTTGAAGGATTAAACGGTGTCTCTTCTGTCGAAGCTTCAGGACAGCAAATCAAAGAAGTAGAATTTTCTTTTAAACAAAAGAAATTGAAAGAATACGGTTTAGATGAAGAAACCGTCCAAAACATGATCAAAGGCTCTGATGTCAACGTACCATTAGGTCTATACACATTCGGCAACAAACAAAAATCAGTTGTCGTGGACGGCAATATTTTAAGCGTCAAAGATTTGAAAAACATGCGAATCCCTGTCACACCAAGTGCAAGCGGCGGTGCGGGAAGCGCTGGAGCTGGAGCACCATCCAGCGGCGCTGAAAACCCAGGTGCGCAAGGTGCAGAGCAGCAGGCTGGAAATGCTAGTCAGCAGCAAGCAGCAGCTCAGCAGCAAACTGGTGGAGGAGCAGCAAGCGGTCAATCTGTAGAGCTGCCGACGATCAAGCTTTCTGAAATTGCGGATATTAAAGTAGTAAAAGATGCAGAATCGATCTCTAGAACGAATGGAAAAGACAGCATCGGTCTGCAAATTGTCAAAGGCTCTGATGCCAATACTGTGAGTGTGGCAGAAGAAGTGACAAAAGAGCTTGAGAAATTCAAAAAAGACAACAAAGGAATCAAAGTAAGCACGACATATGATCAAGCAGAGCCGATTAAAGAGTCTGTCAGCACAATGCTAAACAAGGCAATCATCGGAGCAATCTTTGCGATCATTATCATTATGTTGTTCCTTCGAGATATCAAATCAACATTAATTTCGGTCATCTCCATTCCGTTATCTCTGTTGATTGCTGTTTTATTATTAAATCAGCTTGATATTACATTAAATATCATGACACTTGGTGCCATGACCGTCGCCATTGGGCGTGTGGTCGATGACTCGATTGTGGTCATAGAAAATATCTATCGACGAATGGCGTTAAAGGATGAACCGTTAAAAGGCAAAGCACTCGTCAGAGAAGCCACAAAAGAAATGTTTATCCCGATCATGTCTTCGACGATTGTGACGATTGCGGTATTCTTACCGTTAGCATTAGTAGGTGGAATGATTGGTGAACTATTCATCCCATTTGCCCTAACGATTGTGTTTGCTTTACTTGCTTCACTGCTTGTCGCCATTACGATTGTTCCAATGATGGCACACAGTCTATTTAAAAAGGACCTGTACGGCACAGCGAAAAAAGTAAAAGAGCATAAACCAAGCAAGCTTGCTGGCGGTTATAGACGTGTACTCAATTGGACACTGAACCATAAATGGATCACATCAGGAATTGCCATTCTTATGCTCGTCGGAAGCTTATTCTTAGCACCACTTGTCGGTGTCAGCTTCTTACCACAGCAAGCAGATAAGACGGCGATGGTAACATATACACCTGAACCTGGACAAACGAGAGAACAAGCAATCGATGAAACGAAAAAAGCAGAAGAATACTTGATCAAACGTGACCATGTCAATACTGTTCAATATTCACTAGGTTCTTCAAATGCGCTTACAGCAAGTGTAGGCGGCAACTCGAACGGTGCGTTATTCTTCGTACAATATGATGAAGACACGCCAAACTTTGATAAAGAAAAAGATAAAGTGGTCAAAGCCCTGCAGGACAAAACGTCTAAAGGGGAATGGAAATCACAAGACTTCTCGTCTGCTGGCGCAAGCAATACAGTAACGTACTATGTCTACGGTGACAAAGTAAGCGATATTGAAGGCACAGTAAAAGATGTCGAGAACATCTTAAAAGATGAGAAAAACTTAAAAAATGTCAGCACAAGCTTATCTGAGAAATACGATGAATATACGTTTAATGCAGATCAAGAAAAACTGGCGAAGCTGGGACTAACTGCTTCACAAATCGCTCAAGCGATTGCCCCTCAAAATAGTGAAACAACACTGACGAAAGTCACAGAGGACGGCAAAGAACTTGATGTGAAGCTTCAAACCGAAAAAGACGAATATAAGAGCAAAAAAGATTTAGAAAATAAAAAGATCACAACACCAACAGGACAAGAAGTCCGGATTGGTGATGTCGTAAAAGTAAAAGATGGTACGACAGCAAATACGGTGACAAAACGTGATGGAAAAATCTACGCAGAAGTGTCTGGTGACATGACAACAGACAACGTCTCAAGTGTGACACAGGATGTTCAGAAGAAAGTCGACAAGCTTGATGTGAAGTCTGGCGTAACGATTGACACAGGCGGCGTAAGTGCGGATATTGAGGAATCCTTTACACAGCTTGGACTTGCAATGCTTGCAGCGATTGCCATTGTGTACCTCGTTCTCGTCATCACATTTGGCGGAGGTCTTGCACCATTTGCGATTCTCTTCTCACTTCCATTTACGATTATTGGCGCACTCGTTGGATTGTTTTTAGCAAAAGAAACCATCAGCTTAAACGCTATGATTGGATTGCTTATGCTGATCGGTATCGTTGTGACAAATGCCATTGTGTTGATTGACCGAGTGATTCATAAAGAAAAAGAAGGTCTTTCAACAAGAGAAGCTTTACTTGAAGCAGGAACAATAAGATTACGTCCAATCTTAATGACTGCACTTGCGACGATCGGTGCACTGCTGCCACTCGCATTAGGATTTGAAGGCGGAAGCCAGATCGTATCAAAAGGACTTGGCGTGACCGTGATCGGCGGTTTAACAAGTTCTACACTTCTCACATTGGTCATCGTCCCAATCGTGTATGAAATTTTAAGCAAGTTCAGACGTAAGAAAAAGTACGCTGAAGAAGAATAAGAGGAATCCCCGCTCATTGGCGGGGATTTTTTATGTTGAAATCTGACAAACAGCTTTTCTCATGAGCTCTTCAAATGCTTGGAAAAAGGCATCACGATCGACATGGTCAATCACTTGTATTGACTTTCCATCTGGATGTTCTTCTGTACGTCCTTGCTTTGGCGTCTCGGTATAAACGATCGCGCTCACTTCCTTTGAACGGGTAAATGATGAAGAAGCAAGTGTCATCGTTGTCAGCACGTCCCATAGGTAATAGGTCGAATTCGTTTCATGATGAATGAGCGGTGGACAAAAGGCGTAGCACTGCCCAATAAAATCAATCCCAATGTGAGAACGAAGGGAAGCCCAGCGCTGACGCACATCAAGTGTAAGCGGAACTTGATTCGTGCTTTCAAGTGCGACCATTTCAATAGGAAAGCGTTCCTGGAAGACAGTGCTGACAGCATAAGGGTCCCAAAATGCATTCCATTCTGCTGTCCCATCATGCTCGGGTTCCTCAACATTGCCTTTTTCAAGAAACGTACCGCCCATCCACACCAATTTCTCAATTTGATTAGAGATTGAAGGATCTTCTTCTAAGGCGCGTGCAAGGTCTGTGAGTGGGCCTGTAAAGAGCAGCGTGACAGGTTCTGCTGCCTTTTTAACGGTTTCGATTAAATGAAGGTGTGCTGGAAGCTTGGACACTTTTGTATCTACAATGCCTTTCTCGTTTAGAATAGGTAAGGCATCTACATAAAAAGCATGCATGCGCCACTCTTTCGGAAAAGGATTGACGCCTCTAGAATTTGAAGCAGCGATTTCAATTTCATAGGGGCTAAATCGATCAATGATTTTTTGAGACGCACTGAGAGCAGGCTCTAAATAACAATCAGCAGGAATCACAGACGTCCCGATCACTTTCAGATGTTCCATTTGAAGGAGAAGAAATAACGAGACGAGGTCATCAACACCGCCATCATGATTAAAATAGACAGGCTTTTTCATCGCATACCATCCTTTAGAGCGTTTTCTTTTATCTTATCAGAATGCTTTCTTGCTGAGTGAAATGTGGCAGGAGATTTCTCATATTAGCTGGTTGTTCTGTTGCCATTTTCAAATCTCATAGTATAATTAAAGGTTGTTAGTGGTGAAAATAGATTGCATAATGAATATAGGATGATGATGAATGAAACGTGCTCGAATTATATACAATCCGACATCTGGGCGTGAACTCTTCAAGAAGAATTTGCCGCAGGTTTTGCAAAAATTTGAACAAGCTGGTTATGAAACATCTTGTCATGCAACCACATGTGCAGGAGATGCGACACAAGCAGCTGAAAAAGCTGCACAGAGAGACTTTGATTTAATTGTAGCAGCAGGTGGAGACGGCACGATCAATGAAGTCGTCAACGGACTAGCACCGCTTGAAAAAAGACCAAAACTAGGAATCATTCCTGTTGGAACAACAAATGACTTCGCAAGAGCACTTGGCATTCCACGAGAAGGTGTTTTAAAAGCGACAGATGCCATTATTGATGGTGTAGCGAAGCCGCTTGATATCGGTAAAGTCAACGGCCATTATTTTATTAATATTGCAGGCGGCGGCCGGTTAACAGAGCTCACTTATGAAGTGCCTAGTAAGCTGAAGACAATGCTTGGACAGCTTGCTTATTATTTAAAAGGCATGGAGATGCTTCCTTCTATCCGCCCGACAGAAGTCGAAATTGAATATGACGGCAAATTGTTTCATGGAGAAATCATGCTGTTTCTTGTTTCACTCACAAATTCAGTAGGCGGCTTTGAAAAGCTAGCGCCAGATTCCATTTTAGATGATGGAATGTTTGACCTGATTATTTTAAAGAAGGTCAATTTAGCAGAAGCCATTCGAGTAGTCAGCCTTGCACTGCGAGGCGAGCATATTCATGATAACAATGTCATCTACGCAAAAGCGAATCGCGTGAAGGTAGATGTAAAAGATAAAATGCAATTAAATTTAGATGGCGAATTCGGCGGCATGCTGCCAGGTGAATTTGAAAACCTGTATCGTCATATAGAATTTATAGTGCCAAAAGCAACAGCTGAAAAAATAGGGTAGAGATTGAACTTGGTTCCTTATGGCGCCAAGTTTTTCTTTGCAAATGAGGTGATAAAATTGGTGAAAATGAAACCGCCTGTTGAAAAGAATGAATACTACAATGTAACCTTCGAAGACTTAACGCACGAGGGTGCAGGTGTAGCGAAAATTGAAGGGTTCCCTGTATTTGTACCGAATGCCCTGCCTGACGAACAAGGGAAAATCAAAGTCACACGTGTCAAAAAAGGATTTGCTTTTGGACGACTCATGGAGCTGACAAAGGAAAGTCAGCACAGGCAAGATGCGCCATGTCCTATCTACAAGCAGTGCGGAGGCTGTCAAATTCAGCATATGAGCTATGAAGGCCAGCTGCTATTTAAACAGAAACAAGTAAAGGACGTTTTAGAGCGGATCGGCAAGCTTGATATGAGCCGTGTAAAAGTTCATCCTGTACTCGGCATGGAAGACCCTTGGAATTACCGAAACAAAGCACAAGTTCCAGTTGGCGAACGGGAAGGCGGACTTGTTGCAGGATTTTATCAGCAGCGTACCCATGAAATCATTGATATGGAAAAATGTTTGATTCAGCAGTCAGAAAATGACGAAGTGGTACAGGCAGTAAAAGACATATGCAATGCGTTTGGCATCAAAGCATATAACGAAGAGCGGCACAAAGGCTGGCTGCGTCATGTGATGGTTCGCTACGGTATTGCAACAGGTGAAATGATGGTTGTGTTTGTCACAAGAACGGCTGACTTTCCGCAAAAGCAGCAGGTGATTGAGCAGATTATAGCACGCTTCCCACACGTTCGGTCAATTGTGCAAAACGTGAATTCTAAGAAAACAAATGTCATTTTCGGAGACGAAACGACTGTTTTATGGGGAGAAGAATACATTTATGACACGATTGGCGACATCAAATTTGCCATTTCAGCCCGCTCGTTTTATCAAGTGAACCCAGCCCAAACTAAGGTGCTTTACGACAAAGCGCTTGAATATGCCGAGCTGCAAGGAGAAGAAACTGTCATCGATGCGTATTGTGGAATCGGTACGATTTCCTTATTTCTCGCACAAAAAGCAGGCAGAGTATATGGCGTAGAAATTGTGCCAGAAGCGATTGAAGATGCAAAACGCAACGCTGCCTTAAACGGAATCAACAACGTCGAATTCGCAGTCGGTGAAGCAGAAACCGTCATCCCAAATTGGTATAAAGAAGGCATCAAAGCAGACACCCTCGTCGTCGACCCGCCAAGAAAGGGCTGTGACGAAGCACTGCTTGATACGATTTTAAAGATGAAACCAAATCGAGTTGTTTACGTGTCCTGTAATCCTGGGACGTTAGCTCGTGATTTGCGCATTCTTGAAGATGGTGGGTATTTGACAGAGGAAGTACAGCCTGTGGATATGTTTCCGCATACGAGTCATGTGGAGTGTGTGGCAAGTCTTGTGATTAATCATTAATGTATTGAAAGACATCCCGATTTCGAGAAAAACATCGATATCAGGATGATGCATAGGCCTTCTGCTGATAGCATCTATGGTCCAAAGATTAAAGCAGCAGTGTTAGAAAAGCGGTATAAAATAATATCTATGAGTAAATAGCCCCCTGTCCTTTATTGGATGGGGGGCTATTCTCCTGTGTTTTTCTGATTTTTTTGATCAAGCGCAGAGGATATGATATCAAGTCCGATGTATAAAAAGCTAACAAAGAAAGATAAAATCAATACACCATTTCCCCATATAGAAACTTCAATTTTCTCCAAATTTAGTACATATTTAATCGTGAAGTAAATAAGAGCCCACGAAGCAAAAAATTCTAAAATATAAATCATCCATTTTGGGAGCTTTAACAAAAAAGTGATTCCTTTCCCTATAAATAAAACTATAAATGACCAAAAAATCACGATGATGCTGACTAACAATGAAAAGTTAATCAAAGAGAAAAATGAATCATAAGTGATGTATTCACCGAAAAGAAAATTCACTCCCAATGAGACTAGATAAAGCATAACAGTTGGAAGGGCAATAACGAAACTTAGGGAAAAAAATATTAGTAAAATAAGAAGAACGGCAGCAATAGCGCCAGGGGCTTCATCTACAACGTTTTTCTTTCTGAAAAAAGTATAGAGTATGATAGACACTAAAAGGAGTATTAAAAAAGTCAATGAAATCACGTAAGAAAAAGACATGAATACCTCCATAAAAAAGCGCTATTAGAAACTAATAGCACTTATTACTTTTAAGAAAAACCAGTGAAATATTTCTAAAATTCGTATAGGTCTTTTAAGAAAATCACTCTTATTATGCAATACACAAAAATTGTAACAAAAACCATATTAAGAATGAATTGTATCTTAGTACTGTATTTTATATAACGTGATATATTTTGAATAGAGAATATCTAAAGTTGAAAAAGTTAAGTATCAGTTTAACAATTTTTTCTGTGTTATTCGCTGCCGGTTGGTCGCTTGATAAAATCATTACTTCTAATACTTATCATGTAACAGAAAAGGCAATTACAATTTAAAAAGCCCCTGCATAGGGCTTTTTTTATTTGAATATCTTTTTTATTAGTTTGCCAGATGCATTACCTGCTGCCCGTCGCATGACACGTTTTCCAGTAGTACCTTTTTGAACGGCGTTTACGTCTCCTCAAATTTTTGATATTTTATAAAGTGCTGATAGCATTTTGTTAATGTTCATTTTATGCTCCTTTTTTGCGTTGAATCCTTACTAAAGTATATAATGATAAAAATTGCTGAAAGATTTTATAGAAGAAACATGCCCTTTAAGGCGCTATGTCATGAGAGGAATTGGATGAAAGATGAGTAAAAATTTCTGGCGTGATTTACCACGGCCATTTTTTATATTAGCACCAATGGAAGAAGTGACAGATGTTGTGTTTCGTCATGTTGTGAGTGAGGCGGCGAGACCTGATGTGTTTTTTACAGAGTTCACGAACAGCGAGAGCTATTGCCATCCGGATGGGATTCAAAGTGTGAAAGGGCGTTTAACGTTTACAGAGGATGAGCAGCCAATTGTTGCTCATATTTGGGGAGACAAGCCTGAGAACTTTAGACAAATGAGCATTGGAATGGCGGAGTTAGGATTTCAGGGGCTTGATATTAATATGGGCTGTCCTGTCCCGAATGTCACGCAAAACGGGAAGGGCAGTGGATTGATTTTACGTCCAGACGTTGCGGCAGAGCTGATTCAGGCTGCAAAAGCTGGGGGGTTACCTGTCAGTGTGAAAACAAGACTTGGTTTTACAGAGGTCGATGAATGGCGCGGGTGGCTCAGACACATATTGGAGCAAGACATTGTGAATTTATCAATCCATCTCCGCACAAGAAAAGAAATGAGCCAAGTGGATGCACATTGGGAGCTCATTCCTGAGATAAAAAAACTTCGTGATGAAGTAGCACCTGATACTCTTTTGACCATCAATGGTGATATTCCTGATCGTCAAACGGGCTTAAAGCTCGCTGAGCAGTATGGAGTGGACGGAGTGATGATTGGGCGCGGGATTTTCCATAATCCATTTGCCTTTGAAAAAGAACAGAAGGAGCATACGAGTGATGAGCTGCTAGGCCTTTTAAGATTGCATCTTGATCTTCATGATCAATATTCATCACTAGGCTTGCGTCCATTCAAGGCACTGCACCGTTTCTTTAAGATTTATGTGAAAGGATTCAGAGGAGCGAGTTTCCTAAGAAATCAATTAATGAACACATCATCAACAGATGAAGTGCGTGCAATGCTGGATGAATTTGAAGCGAGAAATAAAGAACAATAACGATTGAAAAGAGGAGGAGAAGCCCTTCTCTTTTTTCTATGAATAGGACTATTAAACTAGTCGTCTCAAATGGTAAGATAAGATAGAAATAACAATTGGAGGTATTTTATTTGAAATCATTTTGGGATAAAGACAGAGAAAGTGAAGAGACATTTAATAAAATCAATGAGAAAGGAATTGCAAAAGCGGAAAAGAAGCTAGGCGTCATCCTGCCTGATACATATAAGAAACTTATTCTTGAACAAAATGGCGGTTATACCTTGCATAATGCTTTTCCAACGGACCAGCCGAATGGATGGGCAGAGGATCATGTGTCATTTGATCATTTAAGAGGAATTGCTAAAAATGAAGGCATTATGGATAGTGATTATTTAATAGAAGAATGGGAATTGCCTGAGGGACTTGTGCTGATTTGTGGAGATGGTCATACGTGGATTGCATTGGATTACAGAGAAACAAAGGAGCATCCGCCCATTCATTACTTTGATCTAGAATATGAGACGGATTTCAAATTAGCGGATTCGTTTGATGAACTGCTTGCTGGGCATTATACTGCTGAATAACATTGAGCAGTCATCACTTATTTCAGAAAAATATTTTGGTGTTTTTTGAGAGAGACAAAAGTGTCTCTCTTTTTTTATGAAGCAAAATGAATTATTTCACCACTTCACTCCAAAACTGTACCTGTTATTTTTTAAGTCCTATTATTCAATTGGTTCCATTTCCACTCACTAAATTTTCTTACGATAATATCTACCACAATGTAAAATGGCAGAAAGCTTGAGTTGTCCACTTTGTTATACAAAGGAAACGGGGTGCTGCTTACATAGATGTTAAACATGGCATTTTGTGCAAGGAGGTTATTCCTCAATGTGGTCATGCTGATAAATTTGATATGTCTAGTTTTCACCAATTGAATGATTTCATCTAAATTCTTCGATTCGCCTGATAAAGAAATGATAAATAAAAGGTCATCCTCACCAAATTCAACGATTCCATCTGTTAAGTCTCGCTTACTTCGTAAAACTTGAGATTTCTTATGCAGTGACCATAACTGTCGTTGTACATCATTGGCCAAATCGAGCTGAGCTGTTCCTGTACCATAAATATAAATATACGTTGCGCGATCAATCAGTTGATTTAATTGATGAAAGTCCAGCTGCTCCATATATTTCCTTGTCTGCTGGATATCTTGATCGAGCAGCTTCATTAAATCTTGTGTTGTTTCTTCAGTATGATTATTCAATTTCACATAAGACTTTAAGTCACTGTAGCCGTCGAAGCCTATTTTCTTGGCAAGCCGATGGATGGATGAGATGGAAGTATGAGCATAATGAGCAAGATCCTGAATTTTCATTGTCTTCATTTCTTCAAGGTGATCGTGAATGGTTTTAATAATGTGCAGGTCATTCTTATTTAAATCTTCGAAGTATTCATTTACCAGCTTGTCCAATATCATGCGATGTGCCCTCCAACATGAAAATATTTTCTTCCTGTGAAAATATAATCTAATGTTACAACTTGATTTCTAAATACGTCAAACCTATTGGTTTTTGTAAGCGCTCCCTTTACAGTGGTCTTATGGATCAAACAAAGGGGTGATGCTTATGAATGCAATCAAGCGATTTGGCAGTGCTATGGTAGTTCCTGTACTTTTATTCGCATTTTTTGGTATTGTTGTAGGCCTTGCGACTTTATGTAAGAATCCAGCGATTATGGGGGAAATGGCTGCAGAAGGTACGACGTGGTATAAGGTTTGGGCACTGATTGAAAGCGGGGGATGGACGATCTTCAATCATATGGAGCTGGCATTTGTGATTGGCTTGCCCATCTCACTTGCAAAAAAAGCGCAAGCACGTGCTACGCTCGCAGCTTTGATGATTTATCTTGTGTTTAACAATTATATTCATGCTATTTTGACACTTTGGCCGTCCACTTTTGGTGTAGATTTATCGCAAGGTGTCGAGAACGTAGCGGGTGTAAAAGAAATTGCGGGTATACCTACGCTCGATACAAGTATCATTGGTGCGGTTATGATATCTGGAATCGTGATTTGGATCCATAATCGTTTTTATGATCAAAAGCTGCCTGAAATGCTCGGGATTTTCCAGGGGCTTGTATTTGTTGTCATCATCGGATTCTTTGTGATGATTCCTATTGCTTTTATCGTTGCTTTTGTATGGCCTTATGTTCAGCAAGGGATTCAATCTCTCCAAGGGTTCATGTCACAGTCTGGTTATATTGGTGTCTGGCTGTTTCATTTCTTGGAAAGGGTGTTGATTCCAACAGGACTTCACCATTTTATTTATACACCTTTTGAGTTTGGTCCAGCTGCTGTAAATGGGGGGTTAAAACCATATTGGATTGCTCACTTAAATGAATTTGCGACCTCAACTTCCGATTTGAAAAATCTTTATCCATACGGATTTTTACTGCATGGAAATATTAAGATGTTCGGCTGTTTAGGGATAGCTCTAGCGATGTATTTTTCTACCCCGAAAGAAAATAGAAAAAAGGTTTTGGCATTGGTGTTACCCGCCACATTAACAGCAATATTTGCCGGAATTACAGAACCACTTGAATTTACATTTCTATTTCTCGCACCTTATTTATTTGTGATACATGCACTTCTTGGAGCCACCATGGTGACAATCATGAATATGTTTGGTGTTGTCGGAATGATGGGTTCCGGGCTTATTGAGATAGCTGCGTTGAACTGGATTCCGCTCTCTTCAAATCATGGAGGGATTTATCTGATCCAAGCCATGATTGGATGTCTATTTACAGCATTGTATTTTGTCATATTTAGATGGATGATTGTGAAATTTGATATTCCATTACCAGGTCGAAAACATGAGGAGGAGACTAGGCTATATACAAAACAAGATTATGAGAATGCTAATAAAAAGGGTCATGACAAAAAGGAAGCGCCCGTTTATGCGTCTGAGTATGAAGAGAAAGCCGTTTATTTCTTAGAAGGCCTTGGCGGTAAAGAAAACATTAAAGATGTGACAAACTGTGCCACGCGTCTGCGTATTACAGTGATTGACCCTAGCTTGGTGAAAGATAGGGAATACTTTACAAAAAATAAACTGGCACACGGAATAGCTAAGAGTGGTCAAAGCATTCAAATCATTGTTGGCTTAAGTGTACCGCAAGTGAGAGAGTCCTTTGAGGCAAAACTTGCATTTAATTGAAAAAGGAGCTGGATATCATGAAAACATTTAATATTACCATTGCTGGAGGCGGAAGTACATTTACACCAGGGATCATTTTGATGCTGTTAAACTATCTAGAGGAGTTCCCAATTCATACAATTAAACTCTATGATAATGATGAAGCTAGACAAAAGACGATTGCAGATGCATGTGAGATTATGTTAAAAGAACGAGCACCAGAAGTGCGGTTACTGGCAAGCACGGACCCAGAAGAAGCCTTTACTCAAGTCGATTTTGTGATGGCACATATCCGTGTCGGCAAATATGCGATGCGTGAATTAGATGAGAAAATTCCATTGAAGCATGGAGTCGTCGGACAGGAAACATGCGGTCCAGGCGGAATAGCTTATGGAATGCGGTCCATTCCAGGTGTATTAGAACTTGTCGATTATATGGAAAAATACTCACCTGAAGCTTGGATGTTAAACTATTCTAACCCTGCAGCGATAGTAGCAGAGGCAACACGTAAGCTAAGACCTAATGCCAAAATTTTAAACATATGCGATATGCCAATTGGTATTGAAGAATTAATTGCAAAGAATTTAGGCTTATCTTCACGGAAAGAACTAGAAGTAGATTACTATGGTTTGAATCATTTTGGCTGGTGGACAGATATTCGAGATAAAGCAGGAAATAGCTTAATGCCTGAGGTGATTCAGCATGTAAGACAGCATGGTTATGCAACAGATGGAACATCTGAACTAGAACAGCAGAAGAGCTGGAACAGCACGTTAAAAAAGGCTAAAGATATTCAAGCACTTGATCCAAAAACGGTACCGAATACGTATTTGAAATACTATCTATTTCCAGATGAAGAAGTGGCACATTCAAATATAGACTTCACGCGTGCCAATGAAGTGATGGAGGGGCGGGAAGCTTTTGTTTTTAGTGAATGTCAGGCCATCATTGATAAAGGAACGGCAAAGGAAACAAAGCTGACCATTGATGAGCACGCTTCCTATATCGTTGATTTGGCAAGGGCTATTGCTTTTAATAAAAAGGAACGGATGCTGATGATTGTAGAGAACAATGGCGCCATTAGGAACTTTGACCCTACAGCCATGGTCGAAATCCCTTGTATCGTTGGCAGCAGCGGTCCAGAAAAATTAGTGGTTGGAGAAATTCCTAGATTTCAAAAAAGTCTCATGGAGCAGCAAGTTGGCGTAGAAAAATTAGTAGTAGAAGCATTTGAAGAAGGTTCCTATCAAAAACTATGGCAGGCCATCACATTATCGAAAACGGTGCCGAGTGCTAAAGTAGCAAAAGATATTTTAGACGACTTAATTGTGGCAAATAAAGCATTTTGGCCAGAGTTAACATAACACGAGGATAAGCAATATGGGCGTTACATCGCTCATATTGCTTATTTGTTTTTTCAACCGATGTATTCCGCTTTTTTTGTGATGGCGACAAAGCAGTTTTCACTGGGTACTAAAAGCCCCCTCACCAAAAAGGGGGTCACCAATTCCTTACTCTGCACTCTCCTCAACCTCACGGCTATCCTCTGTTTCACCAATATAAATTGGACCGTTTGCGTGGTCGAGTCGGATTGGCCATTCGTATGGAATTTGAAGTCGTTTAGCAATACCTCTCCAGAATTTTGTAGAATCATATTCGAATTCTTGGAAGTCTTTTAATAAGTCTTTGTAAGACGAGCCATCAAATTGAATGAACATATCTTGAAGGCGCATGAACGCGACATGTCTCACTTCTAATGCTGCCGCAGCTTCCATTTCTTCTTCTGTTGCTTCACCAATGATTGTTCCTGCGGGCGGAAGCATGTCGTATACATTGAATTCCTCTTCTTCTTCGTGTGCTGCATTGTGCTGTTGATCTGACATTTTCTTCACTCCTTCTAGTTTTCATCAAAATTTTATTCGTGCTTACCTTTATTATCGGAAGAAAATGCGAAATGTGGAATGAAAAAAGAAGCAGATCCACAACACTTGCTTTTTCTTCTTGAATCTTTTATGATCAATTACAGATATAAAAGGTCTATAATAGATAGAAAGGAATGTTCCTATGAAATATTCTAAAGCGACCAACTATGCACTTCATACGATGGTGTTTTTAACTCTTGCGCCGAAGGGGAAAGCAATTGGCGTTGAGCCTCTTGCTAAAATGCAAGATCTTTCACCCACCTATTTATCTAAAATTTTAACAAAGCTTGTAAAGGCAGGATTGATTGAATCAACACCTGGTGCAAAAGGTGGTTACGCCATTATGAACCAGAAGGAAGACATTTCGTTTTTAGACGTCATTCAGGCTGTAGAAGGGCAAACGAATTTGTTTCGCTGTTCTTTAGAGCATGATTCTTTCATGCCTCATGATGACTGTTTGATTGAACAGGTCATGCAGGATGTTGAAACAAAAATGCAGGAGACGTTAAGTCAAAAGCGGTTAGTTGATATTGCAAGCCAAATTGAGCAGACAGAAAAGAATCCATTTTTCAACATGTGATTTTTTTGAACTAATTATAGATATTAAGAGTCTTTAAAATCTTTAATAAAAAGGAGAGATTTACATGTTATTAGATTGTGCCATTATCGGAGGCGGGCCAGCCGGATTAAGTGTAGCACTTGTTGTGGGGCGGGGCAGAAAACAGGTCATTGTATTCGATGACGAGATGCCAAGAAATCGAGTGACACAGGAATCACATGGATTTATTACAAACGATGGAATGACACCGTTTGAGATCAGACAAGCGGGAGAGGCAGATATTCAAAACTACCCTCATATTCAAATAAAGCGAAGCAGAATTGTTGAGATACAAAACAATGAGGACAACTTTACGTTACTGACACAAGAGGGAGAAAGATTCGAAGCGAAGAAAATCATATTGGCAACAGGACTTCAGGATATACTGCCAGAGATTAAGGGAATTCATGACGTGTATGGAAAGACGTTGTTTAGCTGTCCTTTCTGCGATGGCTGGGAGCTAAAGGACAAGCCGCTTGCCCTAATTGCTGAGAACCCACGCGCCTTGCATATGGCTAAACTTCTTTCCAATTGGACAAAGGATTTGATCGTGTTTACGAATGGACAGCAAGTGTTTGCTGAAGAGGAGCAGGCATTGCTATCAGCACATTTTATACAAGTCATTGATGTACCGATTATGTCAATTCATCATGAGAATGGACAAATGCACTCTCTTCACCTTTCGAATGGGGAAACGGTGAAAAGAGAAGGCGGATTTGTCGCAAGTGAATTCAAGCAGTCAGCTCCATTTGCTGAAAAACTTGGCTGCCAAATGACGAAAAATGCGGGCATTGAAACAGATATTCTTGGACGTACAACCGTCAGCGGTGTCTTTGCATGCGGTGACAATTTAGGCGGCCCTGCTCAACTTGTACTTGCAGCAGCTGCTGGAAGCCAGGCAGGAATGGGCGTCATCCATGAACTTGTGCAAGAGGAATTTCAACAAAAAACATCTCTATGAAAAGAGATGTTCAGCGATGAGCGGTTTTCCGTTTTGCTAAGACGTGAGCAATCCATTCGAAAAGTGCGTAAATCACAAAGAAGATAAGAAGCCAGCTGCTGGCATCGACCCATATATTGGTGATATGAATGATGTTCGCCTGATCAAGTCCAGTCTGTATCCACATGGTGATCAATGCTGTGAGGAACACTTGTAGAAACCATTTTGATTTTTTCAATTGGTCACACCTCCATCTCTTTCCATCATATAAGAAATGACAGTTTATTTCCAATTGTATTTCCATCAGTTTCAACGGTAAAATAATAAATAAAACCAATGGAAGGACATGAGATGAACGATCAAACCAATAGTTTTTTAAAAAGTCATTTTTCTGATCTTGTCCTCACACCGTCCCTTTTTTATCAATGGCCTTTTGGGCTTCGCTTTGAAGTGGCAGATTGGTCATTAGGAGAAGAATCAGTTGTATTAGAAAAAGCAGGGGATCGTGCTTTGAAAATTGTCAGATATGCTTTTGATCCAGAAGACGATATTCTGTTTGTCACGGATGTCTATACGCAGCATGAACATGAATTAACGAAGAAAAAGCTCCTAGTTTATCAGAAATATGTCCGCCAGCAAGTACGCAATCGATTGCGTCACGAGCTTTTGACCTATGTACGACCAGAAATAGATGACCCACTGACATTGGAGAGATTTACACTGAAATGCCGGCTGCAAGATATTCGATTGCGTCCACTTCTACAAGCCATGTGCCGAGAGGATTTCTATGCACCGAATCAAATCATGAAGGGGAAGCTTGATTATGAAATTTATCTCATCAATCTCTCGAAACAGATGATTTTCCACTTATATGATGATCGAGGCTGTGATCTCATAGCGTCAGATTCTGAGCGTCTTCGGCCAGTCTATGAGGGCTTACAGCACTGGCTATTAGACTATGATCGTGCTCAGATGGACCGGCTGTTTGCAGCGAAATAAGAAAACCGCACTTTTGACAAGTGCGGTTCTGTTTTATGCTTCTACTTTATTGAAGAACTGTGGTAAATATTCTTTGTGTGCTTCTAGCATTTCATCGAGGATGCTTTTTGCAATCGCATCTGATGGGACGAGCGGGTTGATCGTCATTGCGACAAGGGCTGTGTTGTAATCGCCTGTCACGGCTGCTTCAGCGGCAACACGTTCAAAGGATTTAATTTGAGAAATGAGTCCTTTGACAGCGACTGGCATTTCACCAACAGCGATTGGTTTAGGACCGTCTTTTGTGATGACGCAGTTGAGTTCAACGGCAGAATCATTTGGAATGTCACTGATGGCACCATTGTTGATGGTGTTCACAGGCTGAATGTCATGCTTGTCGTTATAAATGGATGCAATCAAGTTACAAGCCGCATCACTGTAGTAAGCACCGCCTCGTTTTTCAAGCTGTGGCGGTTTGATATCAAGATCAGGATCTTTGTAAAGCTCGAACAGGTCATTTTCTAGTGCACGAACGACTTCTGCACGAGTTCCTTCATTCTCTGCTGCTTTCTTTTCTTCAGCCAGCATATCACTTGTTTTGTAGTAGTAGCGGTGATATGGACATGGAATGACGCCAAGCCCTTTTAAGAAATCTGCATTCCACGGAATGGCTTGAATGTTGTTCATCGACATGCTGGAGTTTGGATCTGCCATGTCTTCGATGACTTGATCCATGATGCTTTTGCCATCTAAGAATACATTGAGTCCAAAGACCATATGGTTTAATCCAGCAAAGCTGACTTCGACTCTGCTTGCGTCTACATCAAGTCCTTTGGCGATTCCCATGCGAATACCGATTGGCACGTTGCATAAGCCAACGACTTTGCGATGGTTTGAATAGCGAAGAACGGCTTCTGTGACCATACCAGCTGGGTTGGTGAAATTCACAAGCCATGCGTCTGGGCACAGTTCTTCAATATCTTTGACAATATCAAGAATGACTGGAATGGTGCGAAGTCCTTTGAATAGACCTCCTGGACCATTCGTTTCTTGACCAATGACATCATATTTTAAAGGAATGCGTTCATCCTTCATACGTGCTTCAAGAAGTCCGACACGGAATTGTGTTGTGACGAAATCAGCGCCCGCAAGCGCTTTCCGGCGATCTAATGTTAAATGAACCTCGATTGGAAGTCCTGCCTTTTTCACCATGCGTTTTGCAAGATTTCCGACGATTTCAAGCTTCTCTTTTCCCGCTTCAATATCGACAAGCCAAAGCTCGCTAATCGGAAATTCATCGTATCGTTTAATAAATCCTTCTACAAGCTCTGGTGTATAGCTTGATCCTCCGCCAATTGTGACAACCTTTAATCCTTTTGCCATGTGCTGCACCTCCGAATAATGTAACGCGCAATGTTATAATAGAGAAAAGCCAATTCTTTTGTCTGTACATCTATAGCTTATCGTGAGAGCATCTAGTGCGTAAATGACTTCAGCGTCTTTAGGCAAGGGTGCCCTATTTAGAGATTTGTTACATAAAAGAAACACATTGTGACATGCTGTTGGAGAAAGGGGAAGTCAGATGTTTTCAAGTGAGGTCATTTCAAGCTTTAATGAACTAGAAAGCGCTTTATACCGATATATCATGGAAAACAGTGAAAAGGTCGTGTATATGAGAATTCGGGATTTAGCAGATGCTGCCCATATTTCCACCTCGTCTGTCCTTCGCTTTTGCCGAAAAGTGAATTGTGAAGGCTTTTCAGAGTTTAAAGTGAAACTCAAAATGTATTTAGAATCAGAGCAAACTCCTACTTTAAAAAGCACACAGCACTTTCTATATGAATTTATTGAACGCACACTGAAAGGGGACTTTGAAGGGAAAATTAAGGAGGCAGCAAGGCTCATTGCCGATGCAAAAAATGTGCTGTTTATCGGAACTGGCAGCTCTGGTATTTTGGCACAGTATGGGGCGAGGTATTTTTCGAGTCTTGAGAAATTTTCATTTTACATCAATGATCCGTTTTTCCCGATGAATATGCAGTATTTAGACAATAGTGTCACCATTGTGCTGTCTGTATCAGGGGAGAACCGTATTACGATTGATCATATTTCGAAGTTAAAAAGAGAAGGAAGCAAAATCATTAGTATTACAAACAATCAGCACTGTACGATTTCGCGCATTTCCGATTTAAATATTGCTTATTACGTGACAGACGAACGGGTTCACAGAGCCAATATTACGACACAGACGCCAGTTGTGTATATTTTAGAAGCGATGGCTCGTGACATGTTCGCGATGTTAAAGGAAAAGTAAAAGGAGCCGCTGCATGAATCAGCCGCTCTTTTTTTTCTGTCTCATAAAAGCGAGGATGGCAATCCCCGAACAGATGAGCACAAACAAACCGCCTAGCAAATACACAGTCCTCGCTCCGAATGCATCTGCAATCAATCCAACAAAGAAAATAGATAAACCGACAGATACAGAAGAAAGGACGTAATGAGCCGAGTACACCTTTGATAAATCTCGGACGGGCGTTTCCGTTTGAAGAATGGTTTGCTGCGAAACATCCCGAATTTGATAAGCAGGCCCCATCAAAATGCAAAGCAGCAAAGCAAGCCACGGCAGGCTATTCAGTGAAAAGACAATAGTCAGCACTGCATAAATGAATGAACCAGCTGCCATAAAGAGAAGAAGCTGCTTTTGAATCAACCGGCTTATCCACGCAGCCAAGAGCCCGCCTAGAATGGCGCCTGTATAATAAGCGGCGTTGATAAAACCCCACCATTCCTCACTTTCGTTTAAATCATGGGTGACAAAGGCAAGGGTAATCGCCCCGATCCACACAGCGCCCGCCATATTTTCACAAACATCCATAAAGGTCAGAGTGCGAATCGTTTTATTTGTCCAAATAATCGCCCAGCCATCCTTGAAACTGTTCATCTTATTTGCTTTTCGAACCGTGTCTTCTTGCTTGAGAAGAGGAAAAACAGGGATGAAAAACAAATAAGACAACACAATCATGAAACAAGTAATCCACATTAAATAAAAAGGACCAATCAACAGGACGAGCATTCCAGTAAACGAATAACCGGCGATTTGGACCGTTTGATGAAAAATGGAGGCTGTACTGTTCGCTTTCACAAGCTGATTTGCTGGCACAAGCATCGGCATGATGGCCTGTAATAAAGGACTGATGAATCCACCTGTGATGGAAATGAGAATAAGCGCACCAAACAGCCAGACCATATGCTGCTGAAAGAAATGAAATTGGGCTGTAAACACGATGAGCATCACAAGACGTAAAAGAGGGACCCATTTCAACAGCCGACCCGCTTGAAAGTGATCGGTCAAAACAGGAGAGATGAGCCCGGCTAATAGCTGGCAAAGCGTTCTTATTAGCGGAAATAGAGCCGCATAGGCAACAGATTGTGTATCTTGATAGATCACAAACGTGATCGTCATCACAAATAGAATATCACTTAGCATGAGAAGGCTTTTACTGCCTGTATAATACCAAAACTTGTTTCCCATATCCAACCGGCTCCTTTTCAAAAACAAGTTCAGTATAGCATGGTGATGAAGGACCTAGAGGCTTTTCATTGAAAAATACATCTTAAGGATGAGAGGATTGTGATAAGCTAAATGAAAGACATCGCAAGGAAAGGGGTTCAAATCAATGAAAGTACTACCGGCACATGAATTCTTGAATCAGCACAGCATCCCTTATGAGATCAAAGCATTTTCTTCCGAAACAGAGAAGGGAGCCGCAAATGTAGCAGCAGCCCTTGGTTTTCGTGAAAGACAAATGATCAAAACATTGATTTTTGAAACAGGGGAAGGGGAGCAGCTGCTTGTGATGGTTGGCGCAGACCAGCATATTAAGTCAGGGAAACTAAAGAAAGCGGCCGGCTCTCGTAATATTAAAATGGCATCACCAGAGAAGGTTCTGGAAGTGACGGGCTACCGAATTGGCTCGATACCGCCATTTTGCTGGCAGCCAGAAGGCTTCCGCACCATCATCGAAGCTTCGTTATTAGAGGAAGAGGTATTAGGCGTTGGAGCAGGCGAATGGGGAAATGAAATCCTCATCACACCAGAACAATTAGTGAAAGCCTCAAAGGCTGTACCGTATGACATTGTTCAACCAGCCGAATAGAAAAAAAGTGCCTGTTTCTTATGCAGGCACTTTTTTAATTTGCAGCAGGCGCCTTAAATGGATCGATATCTTTCATTTGCAGAAAGGCATCCACTGTTCTATTTTTTTCAAGATCATTCGCCCGTTTGCAGATAACAACGGGTCTGACGATTTCTATGCCTTCGATATATACGCGCCCAATCTCTTTCCGCTTGAGACTGCCTTGAACCGCATCACGGGGAACAAGTGTGATCCCATAGCCAGCTTTGATCATTTGAATCGCTTCATGAACACCGCTGAATTGTAAATCAACAGTCGGTTTTTTAATTCCTTTCGAGGTGAAAAGGGAAAAGAGCTTATCTCTTGTGGAGCTGCCTTCTTCACGCATCAAAAAAGGCTCCAGGCTCAGGCGCTCTAGCGGGACGGTTTTTCCGTTTAACGGATGGTCTGCTGGCACAATAAAATCATAGCTTAAATTCGTCAAATGGGAGGTAACGATCTCCTCATGATGCAAATCTTCAATTACAGCGATGGCCACATCTGATTCATATTGAAGCAGGCTGTCTATCACTTGAGCGGAGTTTCCGCTTTTTAATTCGATTTCTGTCTGTGGTGAAGACGTTTTAAAAGCAGCGAGCCAATCAGGCAGTAAAAAGTTGAGTGGTACGTAGGTAGAAGCGATGCGGAGACGCCCCTTTTTCCCATTTTGTAATAGCGTGATCTGATATTCTACTTCCTTTTCAGCCTCGAACACTTGCCGGGCATAAGGATACAGCATCTTTCCCATTTCTGTGAGCGCAATTCCTCGGCCGTTTCGTTTAAAAAGGCGAAAACCGATCTCTCGTTCAATGCTTCTAAGCTGAGCCGTCACAGCTGGCTGTGTCAAAGATAGTGCGTCTGCTGTTTGTGTGACGCTTTTAGTCTCTGCAACCTTTGCAAAAATCCGAAGGGCATGTAAATTCAACTTTGCACCACCTATCAATTATTTTAATGGTTTAATCAAAAACATTCATTAGATTTATTATAAAGCATCCCTTATCGTAAAGATAGCGAAGGGGGAAGGGAAAATGGATCATCGTCAAAAGCAAGTTGTGTCAATATCGCTCATCACAGCATTTGCACTTATTGGGGATTCAATGCTCTATATTGTTCTTCCAGTCTATTGGAAAGAGATTGGTTTATCATCTATTTGGGAGGTCGGGTTACTGCTGTCCATCAACCGATTCATTCGCATTCCGCTAGCGCCTGTCGTTTGGTGGCTCTATCGCTATATCCCAATGAAGACCGGTGTATTAATGGCGATTTTGATCGCGTCAGTGACCACGATATTATATGGGGTGAGCGGTTTTTGGCTGCTGCTGATCTGCCGCTGCGCATGGGGGCTTGCTTGGACGTTACTCCGTATGAGCGGGATGAGGGTTTTGGCTGAAATAGACGAAGGCTCACAAGGACATTTGACGGGTCTTTATAATGGGCTTTACCGGCTTGGCAGTTTATTTGGCATGTTATTTGGCGGGATTTTCGCCAGCTTGTTCGGCTTCCAGTCCATGACGCTTGTCTTTGGTTTACTCACATTGATAGGGTGCGTTTTTTATGTATCTTTGGATGAAATTGAAAAGAGAGAAGGCACGCAGATGTATCATGGCATCAAACAGAAGTGGTTTGCACGAGATGTTGTAAAAGTACTGATAACAGGCATGCTGGTCGCACTTATTATACAAGGTTTATTCGCATCCACGCTGAGTCATGTCATTGAAGCAAAGATCGATCAGGATGAATTTGCTCTATTTGGCTTTGTCATCGGAGCTTCGGCTTTAAGCGGTGTCATTCAAGCAATCAGGTGGGGGTGGGAACCATTTGTCGCACCGAGAACAGGCAAATGGTTTGATCGGCTTGTGATGAAGGAACGAATGCTATGCTGGATGTTTCTTTCATTTGGAGGGCTCAGTTTTCTTGGGGTCATGCTGAAGGTAAGCGGCTGGTTTCTATTGATGCTGCTTTTGATTCAGCTGCTGGCAACGATTGTAACAACGTTCACCGATACACTTGCCTTTCAAAAAGCCTCTGCTCAAACAGATAAGAACCGCTTTCTCGCCAGCTATTCTTTTGTTCAAGATATGGGGGCTGCTTTAGGGCCTTTGTGCGGGTATACATTGATCCAGTTTTTTGGAACAAACAGCGTCTTTTGGCTGATGCTCATCATAAGCTTAATGCTTGTCAGCATGTGGGTAAGAGGCGGGCAGCATGTCTCTTCTAGTGCAGTGTAAAAAAATAAAGCGTTATATAAAAAAACTGCCTCATGCAGCTGAGCGCAGGAGGCAGTCATATTCTCTTATTCTAAGTCTGAATCGTAGGCTTTTTGCGTCAGCTGGCTGACAACCTCTTTTAATCCATTTGGTTTATGGAATTCAACAGGTGTGCTTCCTTTTTCAAAGACGATTTGGTCTGCTTCGACGAGCACGACATATCGATTGTTGACCTTCGCAATATGGATCGAGTGGCCAAAGTCCGCTAGAAGCCCTTTGATTTCTGTTTCACCTAGACGCATTTTCATTGTGATATCAGGGGTTTGTTCCACAATGTGAGATGCTGCTAGTGTGACCTGTTCTGTATCGAGTGTTTCTCTAATTTCTCGTTTTTCACTCGCTTCCCATATTTCAAGGTCCTCTTCAAATTGCTTTAATTCTTCACTTTCATCCTGTAATGTTTCAAATACTTGTTCCTGCACCATATTCATGACCTGTGATTTCATGATTTCAGGCATAGATTCCCCGTATTCGACGAATTTCAGAAAGTCCTCAAAATAACGAGCATGTGAGGATTGGTGAATTTTCACTTCGGCTTCCTCTGTCATGCCCTCTTCTGGCATAAACGGATATTGAATCGATTTCATGTTTTTTGTTGTAATGGCCATTTCGACTTTTTTGATCAAGGTAGATGTATCAGCGATAGAAGCCACTTTCTGTTCAAAATCGCATTTCATAATAAAGACAAAGGAGTCATCAAAATATTTTTTAGGGACAGCAGACGCAACTAAAAAAACGCCGCCTCTGACAGCACTTGTATCTAAATACGTGCGAACAAACTGTTCGCTGCATTCATTAAATACTTCTTTTGTATCGGCAAATCTCGTTTGATGAAATAAATTGTAGTTTGGATTTGAATCGAGTTCATGACCGGGTTCGACAATGAATCGGCCAATTTTGGTTGGTACTTGTTCAGATTTAGGGTGTCTGTCCACTTTTCGTTTGACGATTTTTTTCAGCTCGCCATCTAAAAAGTCCTTCAGCTCACTTTGTTCAAATTCCTCTTGATCTAATGTTTGATAATGCTTGAACCGTTTATTTGCTTGTTCATCTTTGCCTTCGATTTCTACGACAAAGAATGATAGAAAACGTATCGTAAAATCCATTGATTGGTCACCACTTTTTCTTCTTCGGATATGTTGAGTATAGAAAAAGGAGTGAAAATCGTCAACGAATGCAGAAATATCGTGTCATTATTTCCCGAGAAATGTTTAGTGAAAAACACTTGATAATAATTATCATTCTTGATAGAATGATAAAAGAAAAGAAGGAACCTGCCAGTTCCTTCATCTCAGCAAAACAACTTATTTTGTTTCAAATGTTTCGCAATCAGTTTCGGCATTGCGAGTCACATCAGTCATTGTGTTTTTACCAATTTTAATGGTAGAAGCAGTACAGCTGTTATCAGCCCAAAAACGGCAAGAGTTCACTTCACAAAGTACGTTTTGTGCCATGAGAATTCACCTCCGTGATTCATATTGAGAATGAAGCAAGCTGCCACTTGAATTCATTCCATCTAGTAGTCTCTTTATAAAAAGAGGCTGTTTGTGCTGATGATGCACATGTTTATCATACCATCTACCCTGATAATATACAATTTAAACTTTGAAAGAGCGAGAATACAAATCTCGCTCTTTTTTTATTTGTAAAAATAGTTAAATGCTAGGTGGCACCATCTCTCATTTCGACATATGAATAGAGTAGATTCAAAACCTGATGTCGGACAAAGTATGAGGGTACATGTACTGATTTTCCGCATGAAGATAAGGTTTTCAATCAAAAATTTTCATAGAGAGATGAGGGGAGAAGATGAAAGCAGTCATTCTCTGCGGAGGAAAGGGAACGAGAATGAGTGAGGTCACACAAGCGCTTCCTAAACCACTTGCTATGATCGGAGATCGGCCTATTCTATGGCATATTATGAAAATCTATCAGTATTACGGAGTAGATGAGTTTATCTTATTGCTTGGATATAAAGGAGAGAAGATCAAAGAGTATTTCCTGAACTACGACTGGCTGCATCACAGCATGCAGCTCGATATGGCGACAGGAGATATGAAGCTTTTAGGAAAGTCAGAGAACTGGAAAATCACCTTTTTAGATACGGGTGAGGAGACGATGACAGGCGGACGGTTAAAGCAGGCACAGGACTACATTGGGGGTGAGACATTCATGATGACATATGGTGATGGACTTGCCAATATCAATATGTTTCATCTGCTGAAGCGTCATCAGGATCTTGGGGCAGCTGCGACTGTCACAGGAATTGAAAAGAAGTCCCAGTACGGGACACTGAAGGTGTATAACGGGATGGCACAATCCTTCTCTGAGAAGACAGACAGTGTCGGGATGATCAATGGAGGGTTTTTTGTGTTGTCTCCAAAGGTATTTGACTATTTGACAGACGATGATCAATGCGTGTTTGAAGCGGAGCCTCTGCAAAATCTGGCGAATGATGGAGAGCTTGCGGTTTATGAGCACCACGGATTTTGGACAGCGATCGATACGTATAAGAACCTGAAGGAAATCAATGGCATGTGGACAAATGGAAAACAACCATGGAAGGTTTGGTGACGGCATGAGCGGATTTTGGAATGGGAAAAACGTATTTGTGACTGGATGTACAGGACTATTGGGAAGCTATCTCGTCAAGGAATTGATTGATCAAGGTGCAAACGTAACTGGGCTTGTGCGTGATCAGGTGCCTCGATCGAATTTATATCAAGGCAGTCAATTCGAAAAGATGAATGTGGTGCAAGGTGCATTGGAGGATATGCAAACGATTGAACGTGCGTTAGGAGAATACGAAATTGATACTGTCTTCCATTTGGCGGCGCAGGCCATTGTTGGGGTCGCAAATAGACACCCTGTTTCTACATTTGAAGCCAATATTTTAGGGACATGGAATGTACTGGAGGCTTGCAGAAGACAGTCGCTGATCAAACGAGTCATCGTGGCATCAAGTGACAAAGCATACGGCGATCAGGAGCAGCTTCCATACGATGAAGATATGCCGTTAAATGGGAAACATCCGTATGATGTATCGAAGAGCTGTGCAGATTTAATTTCTCACACGTATTACAACACATATGGTCTTCCGGTTTGTATTACACGCTGCGGCAATTTATACGGGGGCGGGGATTTAAATTTCAACAGAATCATTCCGCAAACCATCCAGCTTGTGCTAGAAGGAGAGGCGCCTGAAATTAGAAGTGACGGGACATTTATTCGTGATTACTTCTACATTGAAGATGCGGTCAAGGCTTATTTGCTGCTAGCTGAGAAGATGGAGGAAAAAGGGCTCGCTGGAGAAGCATTTAACTTTAGTAATGAAATTCAGCTGACGGTGCTTGAGCTCGTGGATAAGATTTTAAAGGCGATGGGCAGTGAACTGAAGCCGCGTATTTTAAACCAAGGAACGCATGAGATTAAGCATCAATATTTGTCGGCAGAAAAGGCGAGAAAGCTGCTTGATTGGAAGCCTGACTACTCCATTGATGAAGGTTTAGAGAAGACGATTGAATGGTATCGCGAATTCTTTCAAAAATAGAGGTGTAAGTAGATGAACAGCATATATTGTACGGTTCTATCGAGTGGAAGACTTTATCAAGCCATTGCGTTTTTCTTATCATTGAAGCAAGTAGAAGATGATGCTGTCATCAAGACGTTATGTATGGATGATGCTGCATTTGATCTGCTTCATCAAATGAATTTTCCTCATGTTGATCTTGTTCATGTACGGGAGCTCGAAACGCCGGAGCTGCTGGAGAAAAAAGAGGAACGGGATGCCTCGGAATATTGCTGGACATTAAAGCCGATTTGGATTGAGTGGTTATTTGAACAGGAGCAGGCAGAGGGCGTAACCTATCTTGATGCGGATTTGTTCTTTTATGAGAGCCCGAAAGCGATTTTTCAACATCAGCCGAATGCCTCTGTTTTACTCTCGAGAGGGGATATTGTGATTCCGAGCTTCGATCCTGAGGAAGTGAAGATGCTTCAGAAGCTTTTAGGACGATATAACTCAGGCTTCCTGTATTTTAAAGGAGATGAAGCCGGCCGGAAATGCCTCAGCTGGTGGAAAGAAGAATGCTTGAAGGAATGCAAAAATGCGCCGGGAGAAGGCAAGTTTGGCGATCAAGGATATCTCGATCATATGCCGAAGCTGTTTGAAAAAGTGGAAGATATTCAAACAAAAGGCGTGAATATTGGTCATTGGAATTATGGGCAGCATTCTTATCGGGAAGAGAATGGACGTATTTTGCTGGAGGATGGGCATCCGCTCATTTGCTATCATTTCAGCGGCTTTCGCATCGTGAGCAAGGATGAGATGCAGCAAATTCATGAAAAAGGGAGAAATGATCTGCCATTTTTCCAAGAAGCCTATCGAAACGTGCTGCGCCATGTGATTGAATCTGTTGAGCAGGTCGATCCGCTGTTTAACGGCTATGCCAAATTGGAGGGGGATGACGCATGAATGAGAAGCCAAAGGTAAGCGTCATTATTCCGAGCTATAATGCCAAAGAGCGTTTAGAAGGGAGTCTTTTTTCCTTAACGCTTCAGGATACGGATATACCATTTGAGGTGATTGTCGCTGATAATGGGTCAACGGACGGCACGATGGAAATGCTTGAGAACATTGAGGTGAATTTCCCGTTTAAAAAGGTACGTATTCCTGTCAATCAAGGGATTGCCAAGGGTCGCAATCATGCCATTCGCGAGGCGGAGGGAGACCTGCTGATATTCCATGACAGCGATATGCTGGCAGAGCCGCAATTTATTCAAAAGCATGCGGAGGCACATGCTGTTCATGAGGACCTTGTGATTTGTGGTGTATGCTGGAAGCGGATTTATCGTTATTTTTACGAAGCATTTGATAAGGATCATATCAATCGGTTGAAAAAGCAAGGCTTGTATAAGCGGAAAATGAAAGATAAAACGCCTCTTTTATCAATGAAGGAAGTTGAAAATGGTGGATTTCTAGAGAAAAGCTTCGATTTGCAGTCTGAGTTTATTGATATTCTCAAAGACATTTTGCGCACGTATAACTATGATTTAGGCTCTTATGAGCTGCCGTGGCGATTTTTTATTACGAATAACTCCTCTGTCAAACGTAAGCATGTCATGGCACTCGGGATGTTTGATGAAAATATCGTTCGGTACGGGTTTGAAGATTATGATTTAGGAATTCGTCTGCATCAGCTTGGTCTCTCGTTTGAATTGCGAGAGGATATCATGAGTGTGCATCAGGAGCATCCAAGTAATTTAACGTCATTTGATGACATCAAATATAACATTTTGTATATGTGCGAGAAGTACAACAATATTGATGCCATTGATGTCCATTTGGCTTTCTCTGGTCCATTTTCTCACACCGTCACAAATGACATTGTGAAAGAGGTCCGGCAGCTGCGTGAAAATCCGGCATTCGATGGTCTGCTTTCTTATTTTTTAGAGCTGCTTCATTTGATCACAGAGCGGAATGTAGGTATCAAACGCGATAAAAAAGATCAGCTGACAGCAAAGCATGTCCCTTTGAAAAAGCTGTCAGAGGCAGCGCAGCTTGCACGGCAGGAATATGGCTGCACAGTGCTTGTAGAAGCCATTCAAGGGCTGACGAAAGAGCTATTACGCGTTGATTTGTTTCAAGTGGATGTGTTGTAGATGGCATCTTATCATTTTACAACCATTGTGTCGAATACCCATATTTTTAAGCTTTTGGCGCTGATTCATTCGCTTGAACAAACCGCCCATTCATTCAAGCTGTCGGTTTTATGTGCGGACCCATTGGCTTACAAGGTGTTAAGTGAATTCCCTCATCCGCACGTTCAATATGAACAGCTTGAAGACATTGAAGATGACATGCTGCGAAAGGCAAAAGATGATCGGACGTTCCATGAGTATTGCTGGACGTTAAAGCCTGCTTTTCTGCTCAAAATCCTTGAGTCCTCAGAAGCGGATTATCTCGCCCATTTGGATACGGATTTGTATTTTTATCATGATCCAGAGGCGGTATTTGCAGAGAATCCGCTCGCTCATTTATTTTTGACGGATCATATGAATTCCAAGCGGTTCTATCACTTTTATGAGTTGTCTGGCCGCTTTAATACTGGATTTGTCGGCTGCCGCAACACAGACGTTGCCAAACAGGCGGTCACACAATGGAAGGATAACTGTCTTGCACACTGTACAGTAGAAATGGATACAGAAAATAAGACGTATGGAGATCAGCGGTATGTTGAAAGATGGATCGATGATTTTGAAGGGGTCCATGTGGTGACATCTAAAGGAGCCAATGCCGCCATTTGGAATATTGAAAACTACAAGCTTTCAGTTGTGAAAGGGGATATGTATCTCGACGAATGTCCACTCTTGTTCTATCATTTTTCTGCCTTTACGATCATTGATGAGAATACCTTTAATCTTAATTGGTATTACTATATGACTGAACAAAATCTAGTGGATCATCTATATATTCCGTATGCCGATTTGGTTCATCAAAAAATTAAACAGGTGCAAAAGGTCTTTCCAGAATTTCAGCAAGGGTTTATTGCAAAGAAGCACGTTCCTGACACGCATTTTTATGAGATATGAAAAAACCGCTCAATAACTGAGCGGTTTTCTCCTTTTTATGATTCATTCCATTTGGAGATGGTTTGATCGCTAGGTAGTAAGAAGGCCAGGATGCCTAATATCGGTAAAAAGGCGACTCCGATCATGGTAGGCGTTAAACCGAAGGCATCAATGAATGAGCCTAGAGCGACTGATCCAATTGCACCCATACCAAACGCAAGCCCAACAGTTAAACCAGACATTGTGCCAATTTTCCCGGGAAATAGTTCTTGAGCATAAACGACTGTGACAGAGAAGCTTGATGTCAGAATGACCCCAATCAGTCCAAGTAAAACATAAGCAAAAACAGGTCCGGCAAATGGCAGCAGCAGGGCAAGCGGAAAGGAAGCCAATAAGGAAATTAAAATCACGGTTTTCTTGCCGAAGCGGTCTGCAAGCGGTCCGCCTAAAAATGTCCCAATTGCACCTAGAATGAGAAATAAGAAAATATAAGTCTGTGATTCTTTAATCGTCAATCCATATTGTTCAATCGCATAAAACGCATAGAAATTCGATATCGCATTCCCATACCAAGAGCGGGCAAAGATGAGAAAGACGATAATGCCAAGTGCTGTGAGTGCTGACTTACGATGAATATCAGATCTTGCAGCTTTTGCTGGAGCCTTTTTCGCTTGAGCTCGAATGGTTTGAAGTCTTCCTGCGTACCATCTTGAAATATAAAGAAGGAAACCGACAGCAATCATTCCAACAATCGTAAACCAAGCCACGCCTGGCTGACCGAGAGGGACGAGCATTAATGCAGCGATCAGCGGAGCAAAGGCTTGACCTGTATTTCCGCCTACTTGATAGATGGACTGTGCAAGTCCTCGTCTTGGACCAGCTGCCATGTTGGCAACACGAGAGCCCTCTGGATGGAAAATTGCAGAGCCGAGTCCGATAAAGACAACGCAAAGCAAAATGGTGGCAAAGGAAGGCGCAAACGCAAGCCCGAATATACCGACAGCACTAGAAAATAAAGCAATCGGGAGTGCATAAGGCATCGGCCGTTTATCTGTATACCACCCAATAGCGGGCTGCATGACGGAGGAGACCATATTTAATGTAAAGGCAATCAGCCCTAATTGTGTAAAGGTCAGCCCCATTGAGCGTTCTAAAATAGGGAACATCGCAGGAATAACGGCTTGCAATGTGTCGTTCAGCATATGGCAAATGCCAATAATCAATAAAATGGGGTAAACCGTTGATCCGGTGACAGAATTTTGAGGTTTATCCTTTGTACGAGCAGCAATAGCCAATGAGACTTCCTCCTTTCATTCAACTGTTTTCTATTTTGCATTCTTCTCATTTTATTCATAAGGTGAACTATAAAACAATAGCAAATTGTCATGATTTAGAAAAAAGAGACACAAGTGCTTGTGTCTCTAAAGGGTTATTGATAAAAAGATGCGATCACAGGCTTCATTTTTTGAATGACGAGTCCGCTTCCGCCGCGGTTTTTCACACCTTCAATCATGCCGACGAGGACGTAATCTTCTTTTTTAGGATTAAATGCAAGTAAAAATCCATTTTCAGAACCGTCTGTTGCCCCTTGTTTGCTCTTCAGCTCTGCCGTTCCTGTTTTAGCGGCAATATCAGTTCCTTCAATTTGTAAGGAGTGAGCTGTACCGTTTGGACTGGTCACGACCTGAGTCAGCGCGTCTTTCACTGAGTTTGCCGAGTCTTCTTTGATGATTTGTTTTGGTGATGCTGTTTTTTCATCTTGAACGACTCGAGGATAGACAAGCTTGCCTCCTGTTGCAAATGGAGAATAGGCATGTACTTGTTCAATCGGTGACATGAGTAATTCGCCTTGGCCATAGGCAGAGTCAGCAAGTAAGATGTCCGATTGAATGCCATCGTTCGATACTTGTGCTGGTTTCATTGTAAATGGCATGTGCAAATCTTCGCCAAACCCAAATGCTTTTACTTTTTTCTCGTAGGTGTCTTTGCCAATTTCCAGTGCTTCCTGTCCGAAGTAAATATTGTCTGAGTACACGAGGGCATCGACCATATTTACGTTTTCTTTATCGTGAACCCGTGTAATTCGATAATTGCCCCAAGATTGATCCTTTTGCCATTTCAGTCCATGAATGGTGCGTACTTTATTAGGTTTTGTGACACCTGTTTCCAGCCCAATGGCCGCTGTAATGGTTTTGAATGTAGACCCTGGTGCATACCGGCTCGCATAGCGAGCTTGGAATGGGAGGTCTGGGTTTTCACTGTATACCTGATATTGCTTAGGTGTGATCCCATTTGTCATGAGATTGACATCGTAGGAAGGGGCGCTGACAAGCGCTAATAGATCCCCCGATGATGGATTCATGATCGTGACGGCCCCTTTTTCACCTTTTAGCTGTTCATAGGTTTTTTTCTGTAAAGAAGCATCAATGGTCAGCTTCACTGTTTTTCCATCTTTTCGATCTGATTTTTGCAATGTTTCTTCAATGCCTGTTTCATCATGGACGATCAGAATGCTTCCGCCATCTTGTCCACGCAGGTTTTTGTCAAACGTAAATTCAAGGCCGGTTTTGCCGATGATTTGATCTGCTTTTAATGCCGGATTTCTTTTGATATCATCTGCATTTGCTTTTCCGACATAGCCGGTGAGATGGGCGGCGGCTTCGTTATAAGGATAGTAACGCATTTCCTTCGTTTGATAGGTGACGCCTTTTACCTCCTTTGGAATCGGCTTTTGCTCTAACATTGATTTGAGCGGGACAAACGTGTCGTCTGTGACCCATGCTTGTTTCAGCTGATTGTCAATCAGTTCTTCGTCTATATCAAACGCCTTGCTGATTTTTTTGATATTGCGTTCTTTTTCTTTCCCTGTTCCGAGTTTACCTGGGATGATGCCAAGTGCGTTTCCACCAGTTGTTTCTGCCAGCGTACGCCCTTTTCGGTCTACAATGTTTCCACGGACAGCAGGGTCTGATTTGACTTTGATAGTATCTCCCTTCTCCATTTGCGGGAAGATGAGATTTGGCTTCCAGTCCACTTTCCACTTGTCATCTTCTTCTGAGAGAACGCCCTTGTAAGAAAGCTTGTGCAGCTTGCCAAAAGACGTTTTCATTGTCACATCATAGGAAAATTGATACCCATTTCCTTTGTCCTGTTTTTCGACGTTGAGCTTTGATATGTTCAGATCATAAGCACCAATTCCGTTAAAGATATTGTCATATTTTTCGGCTAGTTGTTTTTTTGAGAAGTCATTGGCTTTCAAAGACGCACTCGTTACCTCATCAGCCAGCTTCGTAAAGTCTTTCTTCTCCAATTGTTTCGTAAAGGATTCAGCCGCTTTTAAAGCCTCTTTTTCTTTTGAGAAAAGAGTATCTTTTAAGAAAAAGAGAGCAGCTGCTATCACGATGATGCTGAGAAGAGGAATAATGAATTTTTTCTGTTTCCAAAATGATTTTCTTTGATCCGTATACAATGAAAACACCTCAATTTTTGATTAGATCTTCTATATTTTACAGTGATTGCACATGATTTGTATAGTTTCTCCTATGAAAATAGACCAAGGCATCATGTCATGGTTTTGGAAATGGGAGTGAAATGACAGCTGTTTTTATGAAAGATATCTTCATTTTTTCTTATGATTAAAAGGATTTCTTAAGAGATCATCGAATGTGGAAAATTAGAAAAAATATGACAAGCGCTTTCAATAGGGGGAATTGTTATCGTTTATAAAAAAGTGAATGTAATTGGACTTATTCTTGGACCGACACTTTTCTTGCTCGTTCTGTTTCTCATACCTGAAGATGAATTGACCTATGCTGCGAGGGTAGTCTTGGGCATTACGGCTTGGACGGCAACATGGTGGGTGACAGAAGCACTGCCCATACCTGCAACATCTTTATTGCCCATCATCCTACTGCCGACACTTGGCGGGCTTTCTATGGAACAGACATCAAGGGCTTATGGAGATCCGATCGTCTTTATGTACATGGGAGGATTTATGATCGCTATTGCCATTGAAAAATGGAACTTACATAGAAGAATGGCCTTACACATTTTAAGGGTGATTGGCACTAGAAGTGACCGCATTGTATTAGGTGTCATGATCGCGACTGCTTTTTTATCTATGTGGATTTCGAATGCAGCGACAGCCCTGATGATGCTCCCGGTGGCACTTGCAGTGATTAAAGAGGTCAAGGCTAATGAAGTCTTATCTGGTCCATCTCTTGATCGATTCAGTAAAAGCATCTTATTGTCGGTTGCGTATTCAGCGTCAATTGGTGGTCTAGCAACACTTGTCGGATCTGTGCCAAATGCTGTGTTTGCTGCGATGTCAAAAAAGCTATTAGATCGGGAAATTATGTTTTTTGAATGGTTTTTGTTTGGTTTTCCTGTTGCGATGATTCTGCTCATTCTCTTATTTCTGTATTTGACCAAGGTACAGTTCAAGGTAGAGCACACAGGTGAAATGAGTGTAGCGTTCATTCGAAAGGGATTAGAGAATTTAGGAAAAATGAAACAAGAGGAAAAATGGGTGTTTGTTGTTTTTCTCATGACGGCGTTTTTGTGGATTTTTAAGCTCTTTTTGTTTGGAGGGATCACCGTATCTGATACGTCTATCGCCATTTTCGGTGCCATGCTGTTATTTCTCATTCCAGCAACAAATGGTGAGAGAATATTAGAATGGCAGGATATGAAACAGCTGCCGTGGGGGCTTTTGCTTTTGTTTGGAGGTGGGCTTTCGCTCGCTACGGGCTTTGCAGAAACCAATCTAACGGGATGGATTGGGGAAAATCTACAGCATTTACATGGGCTTTCGTATATCGTGCTGTTGATCATTTTAACGGGAGCGATTTTGTTTATGACTGAAATTATGTCAAATACAGCTGTTGCCAATATGATTATTCCGATTACGGTAGGGCTTGGGCTTGCGATTGGCATGGAGCCATATGGGTTAATGGCTGCGGCTGCTTTGGCTTCTTCATGTGCGTTTATGCTGCCGATCTCCACACCGCCAAACGCCGCTGTCTTTAGTGCGGACGTGCTGAAAATATCTGATATGGTCAGGGCAGGCTTTTGGTTAAATATCATCAGTATTGTGGTGATTGTCCTTGCGGTGTATTTCTGGCTCCCGATTGTGCTTAAAAGCTGAGCGGGTTACGAAGGTGGCTTTGATCGAATCGAGACGTCGGTGTTTTTGTTTCTTTTGGCTTCGGTGCTGGTGTGGATTATTTGATGTGAGTGTCCTTTGGCGTGTAATAAGCGTGTTAGATCCAGATATGGTGGACTCAAATTCAGCCAAAAACAGCGTGATTTAAGCAAAAAAAAGAGACCGGGAATCCCCGTGTCTCTTTTCTAATGTGTTTCATTAAGATGGCTTTTTCGTCTTGCATAGGTGAAGTAAACAACGACACCAATGGCTACCCAGATAAGGAAGGCTCTCCAAGTCACCCATGAAAGGGTCGTCGCAAGTGTGATACAAATGACCGCACTGATAATCGGAAGAACAGGCACGAATGGTACTTTAAACGCTGCTTTGACATTCGGGTGCTTTTTCCGTAAAACGATGACGGCAATTGAAATCACCGTAAAGGCTGCAAGTGTACCGATACTCACTAAATTCGCAAGCGTCGATAAATTCACAAAACCTACGATACATGCTGCGACAGCACCTGTCAGCCAAGTGTTGGCAACAGGTGTTTGCGATTTTGGATGAACATTTGAGAAAATTTTTGGCATGAGTCCATCACGGCTCATCGCAAAGGTTAAGCGAACCTGCGCATAGACCAAGGCAATTAAAACCGTTGTGATCCCAATAATGGCACCGGCTGATATGATACCTGCCACACTATGAAGGCCAACGACTTGAAGAGCAAATGCGACAGGGTCACTGACATTCAGTTTCGTATAGTGAACCATGCCGGTTAAGACAAAGGACACACCGATGTATAAAATGGTACAAACACCGAGCGCCCCGATAATGCCGATCGGCATCGCCTTTTGCGGATTTTTGACTTCTTCAGATGCATTGGCGATCGCATCAAATCCGAGATAAGCAAAAAAGACTGTTGCCGCGCCTGCGATTACTCCTTCAAAGCCCATCGGCATAAAGGGTGTCCAGTTTTCAGGTTTGACGTAAGCAAAGCCTGAAATGATAAAGAGAAGGACGATGGCAATTTTGATTAACACAATGATGTTATTCAGCTTCGTGCTTTCTTTGACGCCTCTTGAGACGATAAAGGTGATGAGTAAAATAATAAGTGCGCCTGGAAGGTTAAAGACGGCACCATCAGCGGCTCCAGGTGCAGCTGATAAAGCCTTCGGTATGTGCAGACCGAATCCACTGAGCAGTGATTGAAAATAGGACGACCATCCACTTGCTACAGCAGAGAGCGCAATGACATATTCAAGCATGAGATCCCAGCCCATTAAGAAGGCAAGAAATTCCCCAAGTGTGGCGTAGGAATACGTATAGACGCTTCCTGAGACAGGAATGGACGAGGAGAATTCAGCGTAGCAAAAAGCAGCAAGGGCGCATGCGATCGCAGCCAAAATAAAAGATATAATAATCGCAGGTCCCGCATCCTTTGCTGCCGCAACCCCCGTAATCACAAAGATACCAGTCCCGACCACGCAGCCAATGCCAAGCAAGATTAAATCAAACGTATTTAACGATCGGCTAAGCCGCTTCGTTTGACTTTCAAGCATGAGCTGGTCGAGAGACTTTTTTCGAAATAAAGAACTCATGTTGACCTCCTAATGGATAAATCTTTTCGTAAGACGAATGTTAGTATATGCGTAATTGACAATTTAGTCAATTGGTTGAAAAACGCTTTAAATCATTAAAGTGTTAAACATCACAATCGAATTTGTGCATAAAAAGAGACATCCGCTGGCAGGTGGAAGGCGGATGTGGTGACGGGGGATCTATGTCTGTTCAGCAAATATTTTTTCATTGAACAGCACACTTGGATGAGTGGGGTAATGGGCGGAGGAGGCAAGGTGATGTGTCTTGGCTTTTTCCAAATCGCCGAGCTGATAATAACAATAGCAAAGCTGGAGATGTGGATACCACGTTTTATACTGTGTGAGTGTGAAGGCTGTTTCGTTTTCAGGAGCCTTCAGCGCCTGCTCATACCAAAAGATCGCTGCCTGATGTTTATTTTGTATTTTTAGATGATCCCCGATCCGGCAGCAAAATTCTGGACGGGGCTGATCGTATAAGAAAGAACGTAATAATGAGGATAAAGCCGCTTCCTCGAAGCCTACCGCATAATAGCAGTCGGCTAAATATTGGCATGTGCGAATTTCATCCTCAATCCAGCACTGTTTTGTCGCTAAAAATTCATGATAAAAACGAATCGCCCTGACATGCTGCCTGTTATCTCTTAATTCATTGGCAAAGTAAAAGAGATCACGTGGCGTCATGTCCTCTCCTTTTGCGAGCATGTCTTCATAAATTCGAAGATTGCGCCCGGGCTCACCAGTGGTTGTTTTCTTGCGCTTTTGATGTGTGACGGCTATATCGGCTGGAAAGATGTTGCCATACACTTGAAGAAACTCATGTACGGCCCCGTACCACTGAAAGTTCAAGGCACGCTTCACAAGGCGATTTCTTCTATATTTAAAATTCACCTGACCGTCTTCATCGAATCCCACATGATAAAACATCGAGACGGCGTCCACCGAAGGATCAAGTGTCTCTTTGAGCTGAAGAAGTTTTTGACGGTCTTCTTCAAGCAGAACATCGTCAGCATCAAGCCATAAAATATACTCTTTCGTTGCATGTGAGAAAGCGAAATTGCGGGCTTTTGCAAAGTGCTGAACCCATTCGAAATCAAGTACCTGTGCTGAAAAGGAGTGAGCAATCTCCTTCGTACGATCTGTTGACCCTGTATCAACGATGATCATCTCATCTACAATGTCTTGGACAGAGGAAAGGCAGTCCGCTAACACCTCCTCTTCATTTTTCACAATCATACATAAGCTAATGGTTACCATCTTTAGATCACCTCTTCATAGTGTATCGAGCAGCAAAAGGAAACATTCTTTTCAGCAGCGGGTTTTTTTAAAACTAGTTTTCTGCTACTGGCTGATTTAAAATAAAGGGAGAATCTATGTAAGGGCTGATAAAAATGAGTTTATTGAATGTTGAAGGATTATATAAAACCTATGGCGAGAAAACGCTGTTTGATCATATTTCTTTTCATATAGAACCAAAGGAACGCATCGGATTGATTGGACCAAACGGAACAGGAAAGTCAACGCTCCTAAAGGTCATTGCGGGACTTGAATCGTTTGAGGAGGGTGACATCACGAAGGCAGGGACACTTGATATCGAATTTCTCGAGCAAGACCCTGAAATGAGCGGGGATGAAACGATTCTTGATTACATTTTTTCTGGAACTGCACCCATGATTCAAACGATGAAGGCGTATGAACAGGCGCTAGCCGATTTAGAGCATGATCCGCAAAATGAAGCAAAACAAGAAGCGCTGATGCGCATGCAAAATCGAATGGATCAGGAAGATGCATGGGATGCGAACCTGTCAGCAAAAACGATTTTGACAAAGCTTGGTGTCAAAGATGTGAGCCGCTCTGTTCATGCATTATCAGGCGGACAGAAAAAGCGTGTCGCGATTGCTAAAAATTTAATTCAGCCTGCGGGATTACTGATTTTAGATGAGCCAACCAACCATCTCGATAATGCAACGATTGAATGGCTCGAAGGATATTTGAGTCAATACAGCGGTGCTGTCATTCTGGTGACGCATGATCGTTATTTCCTAAACCGTGTGGCCAACCGAATTTATGAATTGAATCAAGGGCAGCTCTATACGTATAAAGGAAATTATGAAGTCTTTTTAGAAAAAAGAGCCGAACGAGAAGCAGAAGCTCAGGTGAAAGAAACGAAGCGTCAAAACTTACTCAGACGAGAACTTGCATGGCTGAGAAGAGGGGCAAAAGCAAGATCGACGAAGCAAAAAGCACGCATTGGCAGAGCCGAAGAGCTGATGGATCAAAAAGGGCCTGATGCGAAAGGAGAGCTTGATTTCGCTATCGGCTCGCACCGCCTAGGAAAACAAGTCATAGAGGCAGAAGACTTATCAATTTCATTTGCTGGCCAGACCCTTGTGGAGCGGTTTACAGATTTAGTCGTGCCGGGCGACCGGATTGGATTTATCGGACCGAATGGAGTCGGCAAAACGACTCTTCTTAACTGTCTAGCGGGTAAAATAGAACCGACTACAGGACAATTGACCATTGGACAAACCGTTCGCATTGGCTATTACACGCAGGATCACAAGGAAATGGATGAAGAACTGACCATCATTGAGTACATCAAGGAAACAGCTGAGATCGTCAAGACATCTGATGGCGCCATCGTGACAGCAGAGCAAATGCTAGAACGGTTCCTATTCCCAAGATCCATGCAGCGGACGTTTATTCGCAAGCTGTCAGGGGGAGAACGCCGCAGATTGTATTTATTGAAAGTCTTAATGGAAGAACCAAATGTTCTCTTTTTAGATGAGCCGACGAACGATCTTGATACGGAGACCCTCAGCATTTTAGAGGATTATTTAGAACAGTTTCCTGGCGTTGTCATGACCGTATCGCATGATCGTTATTTCTTAGACCGAGTGGTTCATCGTCTGCTTGTCTTTGAAGGAAATGGCCGCATTTCACACTACCAAGGCGCTTACAGCGATTACATGGAGCAAGAAAAAGAGGCGAAGCGGACAGAGACAAAGCCTGCTGAGAAACAAGTAGAAGCGGCACCTAAAAAGAGAAAAAAACTTTCTTATAAAGACCAGCTTGAATGGGACGGAATTGAAGACCGGATACAGGCTTTAGAGGAAAAACACCAGCAGCTTGAATCCAGCATTGCGGAGGCAGGCAGTGATTTTGGAAAAATTCAAGAGCTGATGGACGAACAAAAAGCCGTTGCTGAAGAACTAGAACAAGCAATGGACCGCTGGACAGAACTATCGCTGATGATTGAGGAATTAGAGAGTCATGACTAAGAAATAAGAAACCTGTAGAGTTGATCTACAGGTTTTTTTGATAAGAGCATTTCGCATAGGCATCATGCTGATGAATGGATTCCTCATTACGACACTCGACTTGAAAGCCCCTGACCCATGGCTGCTCATATAATTCGATGGCCATTAACCTTGTGAGATCTTCTACAAAGCGTGGATTTTCATAAGCCTCTTCTGTCACTTTCTTTTCATCAGGTCTTTTAAGCACAGGATAGAGCGGTGCACTCGCATTGGACTCAATGATATGTAAAAGAGCTGCTTTCATGTCTTCAGGAAATGATGTTTGTTCAAACAACTCTACCTGAATGGAAACAGAGCCACGCTGATTATGTGCACCGTATTCACTAATTTCTTTAGAACAAGGACATAATGTGGTGACTTGTGCATCGCAGCCAATATGACAGGTCCATCCATCCTTTTCATGAAAATGAATGTCATATGTGATTGTCGCATGCATCAAACCCGATTTCCCGGTGACCGGGCTTTGCTTTTCCATGTACCAAGGGAAGGAAACTTGAACCGAGGCAGATGACTGATTCATCTGACGGGTAAGTGCTGCTGTCAATGCTTTTAAGCTATTCACATCAAGCGGCTTGCCGCTTTCGTAAAACGAGTGCAGCTGTTCAGTGAGACGGCTCATATGAATGCCTTTTTCGTGAGCTCTCAGGGAGGTACTCAGTGCAAAGTCAGCAGAAGTTATTTGGTCCTGCGGTGCCGTTTTAGACAAAATTCGTACAGGATAAGACACGCGGCAGATGCCGACTTGTTCAAGATGAAAATAAAAGTCCTGCTCCGTCTTTTGGATGTCAGTCATGTTCTCTTTTTGAGGGGGCTTCGTTCCAAGGCTTGGCGGTACAGATCCGAATTGTTGGTGTCGTTCTTTTTTGGGTGGAAAAGAAAACATGAGATCCCTCCTTTAAATCGTAATTATTACTATTTATTTTGCATCAAAACACGAGAAAAATCAAAAGTGCAAACATTTACGTTTACGTTAAGGTTATAAAGGTGTATAATAAATCATGAATTGATGAGCAGGAGGCACTGGCAATGGAATGGATGAAAATTGATCAAGTGGCGAAAAGAAGCGGACTGACCAAACGGACGATACGTTTCTATGAAGAGATTGGTTTATTATCAGCACCAAAGCGGACAGAGGGCGGTGTCAGACTTTACTCAGAGGACGACATGGAAGAACTAGAGAAAGTGATGCAGGCAAAAGAGGTACTTGGGTTTTCTTTACAAGAGCTTCAATCGTTTATGGAAATAGGAAAGCAGCTTGAGCTGAATAAAGAGGGTTACTTGCTGTCGCTTGATCCGAAGGAACGATTAGAGAAGCTGTTAGATATTGAGGCGCAGCTGTCTGTACAGCATCAATTGATTACAAAAAAGCTTGAAACGATTCAATCTTTTAAAAAGGATCTTGAAACGATGAAAGAAAGAGCGGCTCATGCAATTGAGCAATTACAAAAATAAACACCTCTGCGTGTTTATTTTATTTTGTCAACATTTGAAGGAAAGGTTCTGATGGAATGAAGGAAGAAGAAGTGTTGAAACAGCGTACAAGTCTGCTTAGGCAGCCGAAAGCCGTCTGGGCTGTTGCCTTTGCGTGTGTGATTTCATTTATGGGGATAGGACTTGTGGACCCGATCTTGCCAGCCATTGCATCACAATTAGATGCATCTCCAAGTCAGGTCTCCCTTTTATTTACGAGCTACTTACTTGTGACCGGCTTTGTCATGTTTTTTACCGGCTTTATCTCTAGTCGGATTGGTGCGAAATGGACGTTATTAGTAGGACTCATTTTTATTATTGTCTTTTCTGCTTTAGGCGGTACCTCTTCAACGATTAATGAATTAATCGGCTTTAGAGGCGGATGGGGCATTGGGAATGCCTTATTTATTTCAACTGCCCTCTCTGTCATTGTCGGTGTGTCTGTTGGAGGAAGTGCGAAGGCCATTATTTTATACGAGGCTGCACTAGGTCTTGGGATTTCGGTTGGACCGCTGCTTGGCGGAGAGCTTGGGACGATCTCTTGGCGCGGGCCATTCTTTGGCGTTGCGGTGTTAATGCTTGTTGCTCTTTTAGCCATTACGTTTATGCTCCCGCCGATGCAAAAACCTCAGAAAAAGGTGAAATTATTCGAGGCTGTGGGGGCGTTAAAATATAAAGGGCTATTAACGATGGCATCTGCGGCTTTCTTATACAATTTTGGTTTCTTTGTGCTTTTAGCCTATTCGCCATTTGTGCTTCATCTGGATGAGCATGGTCTTGGTTATGTCTTTTTTGGATGGGGACTTTTTTTGGCCGTGACATCCGTCTTCTCAGCGCCGGTCATTCATCGCAAACTTGGGACATTGACTTCCCTTGTGGTTCTGTTTGCTTCATTTGCTGTGATTTTATTCGGCATTGGGGTATGGACTTCACATGTTGTAGTCGTCATCTGCGGAATTGTTATTGCTGGGGGCATCCTTGGCATGATCAATACAGTGCTCACGACCGCTGTGATGGGATCGGCGCCGGTTGAACGTTCGATTGCTTCATCCTCTTACAGTGCTGTGCGGTTTATTGGGGGCGCGATTGCTCCTTGGATTGCCGGCGTACTTGCTGAATCTTACACAGCAAGCACCCCTTACTATGTAGGGGCGGCTGTCGTTCTGTTAGGCATGATCATCCTGCTTCTTGGTCGGAAGCATTTGGTCAATATTCAAGCAGGTCATTAAATAGAAAAAAGCCTTATATCTTCTGAACAGATATAAGGCTTTTTTGTCGTTATAATACTTTTGTCGTCCAAGATTCGCAATTCCAAGTTTCAGTGGCTACATCTTGATAAAATTCAGGTTCGTGAGAGATCAATAAGACGCTCCCTTTGTATTCTTTTAATGCACGTTTTAGTTCTTCTTTTGCATCGACATCCAAGTGATTGGTCGGCTCATCGAGAACAAGTAAGTTGGTTTCTTCGTTGATCAGCTTACAAAGACGGACCTTTGCTTTTTCTCCACCGCTTAAAACAGACACGCGGCTTTCAATATGCTTTGTCGTTAATCCGCATTTTGCAAGAGCGGCTCTGACTTCATATTGCGTGTAAGAAGGGAAGGTACTCCACACCTCTTCAATACAAGTGTTGCTGTTTTGCTCTTTTACTTCTTGCTCAAAGTAGCCAATATGCAGGAATTCTCCGCGTTCCACTTCACCAGAAATCGGCGTGATTTCTCCAAGCAGACTTCGCAGCAATGTCGTTTTTCCGATACCGTTAGCGCCGTATAACGCAATTTTTTGCCCGCGTTCCATTTTCAGATTCAATGGACGAGAGAGCGGTTCATCATAACCAATAACCAAATCTTTTGTTTCAAAAATCAATTTCCCGGAAGTTCGTGCCAGCTTAAAGTGGAATTCAGGCTTTGGCTTTTCTGCTGCCAATTCAATCATATCCATCTTATCCAGTTTCTTTTGACGGGACATGGCCATATTTCTTGTGCTGACACGCGCTTTGTTTCTTGCAACAAAATCCTTTAATTCAGCGACTTCCTGCTGCTGCCTTTTATAAGCTGCTTCAAGCTGCTGCTTTTTGACTTCGTACACTTGTTTAAATTGATCATAATCACCAACATAGCGAGTGAGCTCTTGATTTTCAACATGATAAATCAAGTTAATGACGCTGTTTAAAAATGGAATATCATGTGAAATGAGGATAAACGCATTTTCATATTCCTGTAAATAGCGTTTCAGCCACTCAATATGCTGCTCATCCAAATAGTTGGTTGGCTCATCGAGAAGGAGAATTTCTGGCTTCTCTAACAGCAATTTCGCAAGCAATACTTTTGTACGCTGCCCGCCGCTCAGCTCCGTCACATCACGGTCCAGCCCAAGATCCGTTAACCCAAGACCTCTCGCAATTTCTTCGACCTTGGAATCAATGATATAAAAATCATTGTTTGTGAGCGCATCTTGAATGACGCCCACTTCCTCTAACAGCTTTTCCAGCTCATCAGGATCGGCTTCACCCATTTTGCCGTAAATGTCATTCATCGCTGCTTCCATGGAAAATAAATAGTGGAATGCATCCTGAAGCACTTCGCGGATCGTTCTTCCCTTTTCTAGTACAGTATGCTGATCAAGGTAGCCGACACGGACATTTTTTGCCCATTCGACTTTTCCTGCATCTGGCTCCAGCTTGCCAGTAATAATATTCATAAACGTTGACTTTCCTTCACCGTTGGCGCCAATTAAGCCGACATGCTCGCCTTTTAATAAACGGAAGGAGACTTCGTGAAAAATGGCTCTGTCGCCAAAGCCATGGCTTAAATCTTTAACAGATAATATCATTTTTTACACCTCAAATAGATTCAAAACGGCTAGTGCCTCTCATGATTATATCGAACTGTCCGGCTCGATAAAAGCATCAAAAGAAAAATTGCGTTTCAAAGCTGATTTTGAGATACTAAAGGATAGATTGAATGAGGATAAAGGAGATCGACATGATAGAAAATTGGGCATTTTTGAAAGAAGCAAAGCCATTTATTCAGGAAAACTTTCAAGCGGCTGGCTTCGAAAAACCAACAGCTATACAAGAAAAAACAGCAGAGTGGATTACGGAGAAGCGTGATGTGATCGCGGAATCGCCTACGGGAACGGGGAAGACACTGGCGTATGTGTTGCCGCTTTTAAATAAAATCGATGTGAATATCAAACACCCGCAAGTCTTAATCTTGGCACCTTCAAGAGAGCTTGTGATGCAAATTTTTGATGTCGTGCAAGAGTTCAAACAAGGATCAGACATCAAAGCGGTCTCCTTGATTGGTGGAGCGAACATCAAAAAGCAGCAGGAAAAACTAAAGAAACACCCGAACATCGTTGTCGCAACACCTGGCCGTGTACAGGAATTAATCAAAATCAAAAAACTGAAAATGCATGAAGTGAAAACGGTCGTGCTAGATGAAGCAGATCAGCTTCTTGTGCCAGAGCATATGAAAACGATCCAAGCGATCATTAAATCCACATTAAAAGAAAGACAAATCCTCTGTTTTTCTGCGACGTTAAAAGAGGAAACGGTTCAACTGATTAAACAAATGACGTCTGAACCAGAAGTATTGAAAATTGCCAGAAGTGAGGAAGAAGCGCAGAAAGTAGGACACTATTATCTGTTATGTGATCAGCGTGATAAAGTGAAATTACTGCAAAAGCTATCACGGCTTGAGGACATGCAGGCGCTCGTCTTTGTGCGTGATATTACGAATTTAAGCATTTATGCAGAGAAATTAGCGTATCACCATGTCGACCTTGGTGTGCTTCATAGTGAGGCGAAAAAAGCAGAGCGTGCTATCATCTTAAAGGAATTTGAACAGCGTGAATTCCCGCTTCTCCTTGCAACAGATATCGCAGCAAGAGGCATCGATATTGACGATCTGCCGTACGTAATCCATGCCGACCTGCCAAACGAAGAAGGCTATATCCACCGTTCAGGCAGAACCGGGCGCGCAGGAAAGGAAGGGGCTGTCATCAGCCTAGTCACACCTCAAGAGCATGCAACGCTCAAAAAAATGGCGAAAAAGCTGAATCTTTCGCTTCAGGAAATTGTTTATAAGCAAGGCCAGCTGCATCTTGCCCCCAAGCAGGCATAAAAAAGGACCCTTCCACATGGAGGGGCCTTTTTTATTATGAAATTTTGACAAGCTGTTTTCCGACATTTTCACCTTTGAATAGTCCAAGGAATGCATCAGGAATGTTGTCAAAGCCTTCAATGATTGTTTCTTTATAAGTCAGTTTGTCTTCTTTTACCCATTGTGCGAGATCTCTTGCAGCCTCTTCAAAACGATCTGAATAGTTGGCAACAATGAAGCCTTGCATCAATGCGCTTGTTTTAATGAGTTTTGTTTGCACACGCGGTCCGATGTCCTCGCTTGCGCTAATGTTATAAGACGAAATCGCGCCGCACACTGGAATACGTGCAAAGCGGTTCAAATGATTCATCACGGCATCAGAAATTTCGCCGCCAACATTGTCAAAATACACATCGACGCCGTTAGGGCACGCCTTTGCTATGGCATCATCTAAATCATTTGTTGTTTTATAATTAATCGTTTCATCAAAGCCCAGCTCTTTTAAGTAAGCCAGCTTGTCATCAGATCCGGCAATCCCAACGACGTGAGCGCCTTTGATCTTAGCAATTTGTCCCACAACGGAACCAACGGCACCTGCGGCTCCAGAAATGACAACGGTCTCGCCTTCTTTTGGCTGGCCAATCGCAAGAAGTCCGAAATAAGCGGTTTGCCCTGGCATGCCCAAAATTCCTAAATAATAGGACAATGGCGCAATGGATGGATCAATTTTAGTCAGAGATTCAGCTTTGGCTGTGGAATATTCTTGCCAGCCAAGGAATCCAAGAACAAAATCCCCTTTTTCAAATTGAGGCGAATTGGATTCAACGACTTCTCCGACAACACCGCCCTGAATCACTTCATTTAGCTTGAATGGAGGTGTATAGGATTTTGTATCCTGCATTCGTCCTCTCATATAAGGATCTACAGAAACATATTTCGTTTGAATCAAGACTTCGCCATCTTGCGGCACAGGTATATCGACTGTTTCAAAATGAAAAACATCTTTTGTAGGTAATCCTTTTGGACGTTTGGCTAATTGAATTTGCTTTTGTTGACTCATGTCAAATCCTCCCTTTCACTTGCAGCCTAGATTTACATTAACATGATGCTTCTTTTCATTCAAAACATACGGTCTTTTTCAAACACATACAAAAAAGCAGCCGCCATCTCATAGATGAGGACTACTTTTTTGGAAGGCAACAGAGAGGAGCGGCGGTAGACAGCCAAACAGCTGATACACGTCCGCATCACGTTCTTTTAACAAATATTCGTTCGCATTTTGCATGGAGGCTTTCATCATATCGCGCGTCACAAAAGGAAAAAGGATATTCAAGTATGAGGACAACAGGTCTTGTGGATCTTGTTCAATCGACTCGATATCTCCAATGTTAATGATGATTGAAAAGAGATAATCAATGGAGATGCGAAAGTGCTGTTCAGCAAACAATGTAAGCGGCTTTGCTTTTGCTTCTTCAGGATTCCACTTCTGAAAAAGCTGTTTCACCAAATCACTGACAACCCAAGCATTAAACTGCTGCTCCGCTGAAAAGTAATACATCAGCTCTACCTCATTTCTAGCCTCCAGTATAAGAATTGTACAACAAAACAGCAGGGATGAATACAATATTTCAGAAAATTTAGTCATTTTTACAGGATTTTTGTCAAAAATAAGCCAATAGTCACGGTTAGTACACAATGTAAAATGGATGTGCTCAAGGAAGGTTTAATGACAAAAGTGACGGGTAAAAGATTCGTAAGACGCTAAAGGAGGAATATAAAATGAAACCTGTTGTAAGAGAGTATTCAAATGATGAGACACTTCAAAGAGATGTAGAGCAATTAAAAGCACTCGGTGTAGCAAGAGAGGACATTTATGTTCTGTCCCATGACGATGATCGTACAGAGCGTATTGCTGGAAATGCAGATGCTAATACGATAGGTCAAAGAGAAGTTGGACTTAAACATGCTGTTGGGAACATCTTTAGTAAAAAGGGCGATGAGCTCCGAAATAAAATCCATGAAATTGGTTTCTCTAAAGAAGAAGCTGAGAAATTTGAAGAACATTTAGACGAAGGAAAAGTCCTTCTCTTTGTGACAGACCATGAAAAAGTGAAAACTTGGGCATAAACGCCAACTGAAAAAAGCCTCTTACTTTCGTAAGGGGCTTTTTTTCATGCCGATATCTCTGAAGGAGAGAACATATCTTTTTTACTATAATAAGAAAAAACAGCAGATTGGAATAAACAGTAAATCATCTAATTGAAAATACAGATATACCAAAGAAAATGATAGGAAATGAGAAAAGAATAGTAAAAATTTCACAAAAATCCATTCGGGAAATAATCATTGTATCTTTCGATTTTGTTTCAAAATGTAATAAAAATCTTGTGTAATTTAGTAGATAAATTTCTTAGTTCTATTGGTTTATGTTGTATTTTTGTGTAGAAATAAGTGTTTTGAGGTCAAAAAACCACGAAAAATACCTGTATTTTCAATTAGGAAATTCATTTTAATGTTTAGGAAATAATTTGTTGACAAAATAATCTAAAAACAATATATTTGGCTTATTCCAGTCATTGTGGAAGTAGTTGTTAAATATCTGATGAGTTTATTCAAGGCGCATTCTAGTGAGAGGTGGTGTCATAAAACCAAGGTACAAGCGCTTTTAAGAGAAAAAGCTTGCTTGGAATATTTCTACTAAAACATAAGAAAACGGTCTTTTACAATGGTAGCCGATCTAAACAGTAGATTGACCTTTCTACTATGATCCCTTTGCAAGAGATATTCAAAAGACGTTATGTTCTTGTCTAAGAGAGAAAGCGGTTTCAATAAAGGCTGTGAGTTGATCGAACGGTGAAGGAGGTGAACTCATATGAAAAAAAGAGACAATAAGCTGAGGCGCTGCAGCTCTCAAATGGCTGCATATGAGGATGCATGCTGAAAAAGAAGAGTGAACATGTGGGATGCTACTCTCCTTTTTCAGAAAACAGATTTTCCTAAAAAATCCATCTTTCATTTTAACATAAGGTTTTTGGCTTGAAAATGACCTTTGCCCGAAAAGTCGATTTTGAATAGAAGGAGGTCCTGTGATGAAAAAAGCTTTATACCATGAAGACAGTGGGTTGTATCTAGAAAAAATGCGTATGGCATTTCAAGAACATTATGAGAAAAGAACAGATATGTGGTCTACTGATCCATCCTTAACAGATGCAGCCGTGATGTCATTAAAGGCATGGCATTCACGGGAAAAGAATGCACTTGCTTCTGTGCTCGATATCGGGTGCGGGAACGGCCGGGCACTTGAACATTTAAGGGGGCTTTCTGCATATGTCGGTATCGACCTGTATGAGCATGAGGAGTGGGAAGGATTACAGAAAAGAGAAACGGTTCCTGTCCATTTTGTTCATCAAGATTTTATGTCCTGGTCGATGGATCAGGGACGCGGGATGCAGTTTGATTTAATTTTAGATCATGGCTGCTTTCATCACCAGCATCCTGATGATCATGAGCGTTATTTAAAACAGGTCTCCTCTTTGCTTCATGAAGGCGGCGTCTTCTCACTTGTTGTATGGGGAGAAGAGTGGAGAACAGGGTTGATCGGAGAAGATGGCCGTTTCCACTTTTCATTTTCAGACTCTCAGCTTGGAGAAAGAATTTGTTCATCAGGTCTGGAGCTTGTATCGATTACACCATTAAAAGCAAAGGCCGGCATTAGCCAGCATCATGTCATTGCCGTCAAAATCTAGTACAAAGGTGATCACTCAAACCTAGCAGAGGTGTTCATTCTAATAAAGAGCATGCATCATGTAAGAATCGAAAGGCGTTAACATCGTATGAACCAAGATTTCTGCTCCTTTGTACTGGACAAGACCTAGATTGAAACATCGCTAGAAGAGCTGGGAACGGAGACATTCTTGCGACAATCAGGGTCTGAACGATGAGAGGAATCGCACATCCATATTCTTTTTAGGCATGAGTGCCGCTTGAAATAGGAGCACATATGCTAAGGGAGTGCGGACACATATTCATCACTCCATCACTGCGCTATGAGAGTCGATTTGGGTGCAGCGATGAATAGGGGGGAGACAAATGAACAAGTTTGTAGATGAATTACAATCAATGATTCATCATTTTACCTTTCAAGAAAAAAACTATTTGCTCGTGGGGCCAGTGAACCTGCCGATCTCCATTCAACATGAAGAAGTGCCATTTAAATGGTATGCCTTCGCACCTGTTGAAGGGGAGACAAAACCAACGATCGAATCTATTGTCCAAATGAGTACCGCGCAGCAAACCTTTTCCTCTTGTCTCTTATTTGGCGACTTTGAAAATGAGGTGCCGCCGCTAGTGCGCATTCATAGTGTCTGCCAAACAGGGGATGTGTTTGGGTCACTGAAATGTGACTGCGGTCCACAGCTTGCGTTATCGCTGAAGAAAATCACCGATTACGGTAAAGGCATGCTCGTATATATGGCCAATCAAGAAGGGCGGTCAATTGGGCTGATGGCGAAAGCATTGACGTATAAATTACAGGAAATGAAGCTGGATACTTTTGAAGCCAACCGCCTGATTGGCTGCGGAGATGATGACCGGCATTACGAGGAGGCAGCGGCTGTTCTGCACTATTTAAACAAAGGGAAACCAATGCACCTCCTAACGAACAATCCAGATAAAGTCGATTCCATTGCTGCTTACGGTCTTCCTGTATTGCGATTTGATCATACGGTCGAAGCTTCTCTCTATAATGCAGCCTATTTGAAGGCAAAAGCAGCCTCAGGGCATATGGTCGATGAGAAAAAATTAATTAATCAGTAGATGAGTTTACTTTAAAGAAGGCGGGAGAAAAGCGTGAAACCTGAAATCAATTGGATTCAAATCCCAAGCGGCTATGCAACGATTGGAAGTAATGAAGAAGATATGAAAAAGGCATCAGAATTCTGGAAGGACAAGCTTCTCAATCCAACCTACGGCCGTGAGAAAAAATTTCAAAAATGGCTGTACAAAGAATTTCCATCCTATCAGCCGTATATCAATGAATTTTTTATTTCAGATACGGTCGTCACCAATGAATGGTATCAAAGCTACTGTGATGAAACAGGCCAGGCGTACCCGGAGAGCTTAACGAATCAAGAGCTTGGTGGCGGGAAAGATCATCCGGCTTGGGGCATGGATATCGAGGAAGCCTTCTCGTTCTGCCAGTGGCTGAGCGGGAAACTTGGGATAGACGTGTCGATTCCTACTGAAGAAGAATGGGAATATGCTGCCCGGGGAAATACGAGAAATCAATACCCGTGGGGAGATGAGTTTGATCCTTCTTTATGTAATACGTTCGAATCAAATATTGAAAAAACGACGCCTGTCCGTCAATACAAAAAGGGCAGATCCTTATTTGGTCTTTATGATATGGGGGGCAACGTCGAGGAATGGGTCAACACCAAATATCATGTATACGAAGGCGGCATCGAGGTCGTAGATGATTTAACGGAGACGCTTGGCAGTAATTACTACATTTTAAAAGGCGGCTCCTTTGCAAGAGGCGGAGATTTATGCAGAGTCGCCAGAAGACACGGGAAGCATCCAGATCCCGTTTTCCGATTTACTGGTTTTCGTATAGTGACTCGTCAAAAACAACATATAAAGGTGGGAGTGTAAAATCATGCATAGAGGACCGATTACATCTGTTTTATCAACTCAGCAGGACCAAATTGTTTACACTGGCGGCTATGACCGTTGTATTTATAAGTGGAACCGGGCAACAGGAGAAGGAACGTTTATTGGAAGTCACGAGCATATCATTAACTCTTTATCTCTTTCTGAAAACGGAAAGTATTTAGCGAGTGCATCGTCAGACTACACCATTCAATTGTATGATACAGGTACTCATACTCGAATTCGCACCCTGTTTGGTCATGCGGATGATGTAGAAGCCGTCGCCTTTGCCAAACAGGATACCTTACTAGTATCGGTGTCTAGAGATAGAAGGTGCTTAGTGTGGGATATCGAAACAGGAGCTATTTTAAGAGAATTCCATGGACATAGCAAAGATGTATTAGCTGTATGGATACATGGAGATAAAGCTTATACAACAGGTGATGATGGCTACGTTCTTGTATGGTTGTATGATACAGGAGAAATTGTAGGAGAAATTGGTCCGTTTGATTATGAGCTGGACACAATCAGCGGCAGCAATCAAAAAGAAGTGTTCGCACTTGGCAGAGACGATGGCACCGTCATTATTTATGATGCGGTTACTTTACAGGAGAAAAAAATCATTAAAGCCCATTTACAGGGCGTCAAGCGGGTGAACTTTTCTCCAAGCGGCAATTACTTGCTGACAGCAGGCTATGACCATTTAATTAAGCTGTGGAATTATGAAACAGGGGATTTAGTCGATACGTTGCTGCCTCATAAATATCAGTGGGAGCGTTCGCTTGTCTGGACGGAAGATGAGAAATCCATCCTAGGAGCCAGCTTTGGAAAAACGTATTGTGAATGGTCTATTGAAAAGGGAAAAGTTGTATCAGATGAGATTGAAATGGCGACACCATCTATTAATGATATTGCGCTGACTGATGCGGGAGATATCATCACAGCATCAGATGACGGAAAATTCAGAAAGAACGGGATTGAAATCGCTAAATCGACAGGCGTTTTAACAAATGGAGTGGCTGTCGCACGAGATGGAAGCTATTATGCGTGGGGAGATCATGCAAGTCAGGTGCATATTGTTCATGAATCATTACAGCAAATGGTTTCGTTTGATCTCAACACAGGGCCGGTCAACAGTGTGTATTTCCACGAGGAGGATCGGCAATTCTATATTGGAACTTACGGCGGTTATGTACATGTCATTTCGACAGAACATTTAAAGGAAATTGGCCGTTCCAAAGCACACGATTGTGCTGTTAAAGCATTAAAAGTAGAAGGAGATCATATCATCACAGCCGCGGTAGAAGGAACCATCTGTCTTTTAGATAAGAAGAGCTTGTCTTTAAAAGCGAAATATATCGGAGCGACAGAGCTGTTAAATGATGTATTCATTGATAGTAAAAGAGATCGTATTGCCATTGTCAGCCGTGACAAGAATGTGAGATTGTTTGATTTGCATACAGGAAGAATTTTAGACCAGCATAATGAACACCAGTATTCTATTAAATCTGTCTCTGTCACAGACTCTGGCTATATTGTGAGCGGAGATTATTGGGGCTATGTCGTTGTGTGGAATCCAGAGCTAGATGTCAATACCGGCCCAATTAGAATTGCCAAGAATGGGATTAGTGCCATCAGACAATTAGGCAATGATGTATACGCAAGCTCATATGACGGCGGGATTTATCATATTCGAGAAGATGGCACACATACTGAAGTACTGCGCTTATTTGAACAATTTCCGAAAGAAGTAATCTCTCATTAAGAAAAAGAATGTAAGCGGGGGATTCTCATGATAAGTGTTTGCAAGGAACATATGAAAAAAGGCCTGACTGTACTCAATTGTCCGCATGTGCTCCTCATTAATAAATATGAATTACGCAAATGCTGTTTTTGTAAACAACGAGCATCATATAAACTTTTTTATTCCTTGCCTTACTATGATCGATCTGAAAAGAAACGGATGGAAAAAATATAGCACATGAGAATAGAACTCCTTCATTTCCTGAAGGAGTTCTTTCCCTTGAAAGAGAAGAAAGGAGACTCACATGAAAGACGATGTTTTTTATATGAAGCTGGCGATTGCCAACGCAAAGGCAATGAAAGGGCAAACCTCCCCAAATCCGCTTGTCGGTGCAGTCATTGTACAGCAAGGTGAGATTGTTGGGATTGGTGCTCACATGAAGGCGGGCGAACCTCATGCTGAAATTCATGCGCTGCAAATGGCAGGGGAAAAGGCAAAGGGAGCTGACATGTATGTGACGCTTGAACCTTGTTCGCATCATGGGAAAACGGGTCCTTGCACGGAAGCCATTATCAAAAGTGGTGTGAAACGTGTAGTCATTGCGACGCAAGACCCAAATCCGCTTGTCGCAGGTAAGGGGGTTACCATGTTGAAACAAGCAGGGATCGAAGTAGATGAAGGAATATGTAAACAGGAGGCGGATCGCTTAAATGTGCCTTTTTTTCATTTCATTCAATCAGACCTTCCTTACATCATATTAAAATCAGCCATTTCGTTAGACGGGAAAATTGCAACATCTCATCTTGAAAGCAAATGGATCACAGGAACAGAAGCGAGGAAAGAAGTGCAGCAATTGCGTCAAGAAGCCGATGCTGTGATAACAGGTGTCGAAACGATTATTCAAGATGATGCAGGTCTTATTGTGAAAGATTCAATGGCGACCCAGCCCATTCGTGTCATTTTAGATTCCACATTAAGGATTCCGCTTCATGCGAAATGTTTAACAGATCATATGGCCGAAACCATTATTTGCACCTCGCACATGTATGATCAGAAAAAGTATGAACAGCTGGTAGATAAAGGGCATCAAGTCTATGTCACAAGCGGAGAGCAGCGGACAAATATTCATGACGTGTTACGAATGCTGAAGGAACGTTCTGTCATGTCAGTTCTCGTTGAAGCAGGAGGAAATGTGAGTGCGTCCTTTTTAGAAGAATCACTAGTCAATGAAGCCGTCATTTATATGGCACCTTTATTAATCGGTGGAAAACATGCACCTACTTTTTTTGAAGGAGAGGGGGTGAAAAAACTAAAAGAAGCGATCCGTCCAGCAGATATTGAATATAGTATGGTTGGAAAAGATATCAAAATGACAATAAAATTCTAATAAATGTAAGACTTTGTGCATCGAGCGCAAGGTCTTTTCAATACTTCTTGATAAAAATAAAAGTGTACATACACCTTTCCAAGGAATGATGAATACGATGGATGGGGGGTGATTCCATGAGAAGATGTAGACAATGCGGAAAGACATATCCAACTCATTCGACAGACCACTACCAAAAAGGAAGCTGGTATGATGCGTATAAGGATGACGGCTGGGAATGTGATAGTTGTAAGAAAGGGAAATCTGGAAAGCCAGGGAAACCAGTGAAAAATCCTTGCTGCGGAAAAGATCCTTGTGTTTGTGTGATTCAAGGTCCGCCAGGCGGGAGAGGAAGAAGAGGCCCAGCAGGTCCAGCAGGTGCAGTGGGTCCAGCGGGTCCAGCAGGCCCAGCAGGCCCAGCAGGCCCGGCAGGAGCAACTGGAGCCACTGGTGTAGGCTTAACGGGCATCGTGGCATTTGATCCAGCGGTAGCCCCAACCTATCCAGTAGGTCAAGTCGTGACATTCGATGGAAGTACGTATGTGGTGAATTCAGCGCCGCCAACAGGTACGCCAGGTACGTCACCAGATTATACATTGTTAGCAGCTGCTGGTGAAACGGGTGCAACCGGAGCAACAGGTACAGGAGCGACCGGTGCGACAGGAGATACAGGTGCGACTGGAGTTACCGGAGCAACCGGAATCACAGGAGCCACAGGAGCAACAGGTACAGGAGCGACCGGTGCGACAGGAGATACAGGTGCGACTGGAGTTACCGGAGCAACCGGAATCACAGGAGCCACAGGAGCAACAGGTACAGGAGCGACCGGTGCGACAGGAGATACAGGTGCGACTGGAGTTACCGGAGCAACCGGAATCACAGGAGCCACAGGAGCAACAGGTACAGGAGCGACCGGTGCGACAGGAGATACAGGTGCGACTGGAGTTACCGGAGCAACCGGGATCACAGGAGCCACAGGAGCAACAGGTACAGGAGCAACCGGTGCAACAGGAGATACAGGTGCGACTGGAGTTACCGGAGCAACCGGGATCACAGGAGCCACAGGAGCAACAGGTACAGGAGCGACCGGTGCGACAGGAGATACAGGTGCGACTGGAGTTACCGGAGCAACCGGGATCACAGGAGCCACAGGAGCAACAGGTACAGGAGCAACCGGTGCAACAGGTGATACGGGAGCGACTGGAGTTACCGGAGCAACCGGGATCACAGGAGCAACAGGTACAGGAGCGACCGGTGCAACAGGAGATACAGGTGCGACTGGAGTTACCGGAGCAACCGGAATCACAGGAGCCACAGGAGCAACCGGAGATATCGGGGCCACCGGAGTCACAGGAGCGACCGGAGATACCGGAGCAACCGGAATCACAGGAGCCACAGGAGCAACCGGAGATATCGGGGCCACCGGAGTCACAGGAGCGACCGGAGATACCGGCGCCACCGGAGCGACTGGAGTAACGGGAGCAACCGGAGATATCGGGGCCACCGGAGCGACTGGAGTAACGGGAGCAACCGGAGATATCGGGGCCACCGGAGCGACCGGAGTAACGGGAGCAACAGGAGATACTGGCGCGACCGGAGTCACCGGAGCGACTGGAGATACCGGCGCCACCGGAGCGACTGGAGTAACGGGCGCCACCGGAGATACCGGCGCCACCGGAGCGACTGGAGTAACGGGCGCCACCGGAGATATCGGCGCGACCGGAGTCACAGGAGCCACAGGAGATACTGGCGCGACCGGAGTCACCGGAGTCACCGGAGTCACCGGAGCGACCGGAGATACCGGCGCCACCGGAGCGACTGGAGTAACGGGCGCCACCGGAGATACCGGCGCCACCGGAGCGACTGGAGTAACGGGCGCCACCGGAGATACCGGCGCCACCGGAGCGACTGGAGTAACGGGCGCCACCGGAGATACCGGCGCCACCGGAGCGACTGGAGTAACGGGAGCCACAGGAGATATCGGCGCGACCGGAGTCACAGGAGCCACAGGAGATACTGGCGCGACCGGAGTCACCGGAGTCACCGGAGCGACCGGAGATACCGGCGCCACCGGAGTTACAGGAGCAACCGGAGCAACTGGATCGAGTGCGATTATTCCATTTGCATCAGGTACCCCTGCTGTCTTGACTACAATTGCAGGGGGTCTTGTCGGAACTTCTAGTTTGGTCGGCTTTGGTAGCTCTGCAACAGGCGTTAGCATACTAGGTGGTATCATCGATTTAACAGGAGCAGCAGGTACTCTTTTAAATATGGCATTCTCTGTACCAAGGGATGGCACTATTACTTCATTTGCCGGATACTTTAGTACTACGGCAGCATTGGCTTTAGTCGGCACGAGTATTACAGTGACAGCTAGCTTATTTGCTTCACCGACACCAGATAACAGCTTCACTCAAGTAGCGAGTGTCACGTTGGCACCACCATTAACGGGGATTTTAACTATTGGTGCTATTTCAAACGGAATCGCTACCGGCCTGAATGTGCCAGTTACAGCAGAAACAAGATTACTGGTTGTTTTCTCTGCGACTGCAACAGGCTTATCTTTAATTAACACTGTAGCAGGCTATGCGAGTGCAGGCTTATCTATCACGTAATTGAAACAGGGATGACTCGATTTGAGTCGTCCTTTTTTGTTTGAATGAATTTTCTCTTAACTTCGTAAGAAAAAATGATATGATTTTCTTAGAGTCTAGTCGATGAATCTACTTGAATTAGGGGTTGTAGCGGTGAGGATGGGCAAAAGGAAAGTCACTTTACAAACGAAAATTTTGGGGTTAATTATCGGGCTTTTGCTTGTTGTCATTGCGTTATTGACCATTTGTTTTGGTTTTCTGCAGACATCAGAAAGGCAGCGGCAAGCTGAACAGCTGGCGGTGCAAACCGCTAGAACAATCTCATATATGCCGCCCATTAAAACATCGGTGGGCACCTCATCAGTGTCTGAGTATGAAGAACAGGCAGTGCTTGAGCAAATGAAGGATCAAGTCAGAGCACATGCCATCTTCATTACCAATCAAAAAGGGAAGGTCCTTTTTCATACGAATCATGAGAATGTAGGAAAAACCATCAGTGTATTTAGAGGAAGAAGTACCCTGCTATTTGGGGGAACCTCCATATCAACGGGTGATTCTAATGGTGAAATCGTTGTCAGAGGCAGTGCCCCGATTATGAAAGAAACAGGCAAGCATGAAGAAATTATTGGCACAGTCACCGTCGAATTTTTAAAAAAGGAAATTGATCAAGCGACAGCCCATCAACTAATCAAGCTTAGCTATATTGCCCTTTTTGTGCTCTTGCCTGGTATATTCGGAGCGATTTTTTTAACAAGAAGTATTCGCAAAGATACATTAGGGCTTGAACCGCACGAAATTGCTTCATTATTTCGAGAAAGAGAAGCGATGCTGCTTGCTATAAAAGAAGGGATTATTGCATTTGACCGCAAAGGCGCGATAACGATGATGAATACATCTGCTGAACACATGCTGCGCGTTTCATCCGAACTGCCTCTTCATATTGACCAAGTCTTGCCAAAAGCCAATCTCCTTTTCTATTTAAAGGCGGAAACGATTGAACCGAACATCGAAACCGTCGTCAATGATAAAACCTATGTCTTAAATGTGAAAAAAGTGGTGCAGGACAATCGAGTTTTTGGGGGAATTGTGAGCTTCAGGGAGAAAACAGAGCTGACGAAGCTGCTGGATACATTAACAGAGGTCAGCCAATATTCAGAAGACCTGAGGGCACAAACGCATGAATTCTCAAATAAGCTGTACGCCATTTTAGGTTTGCTTGAGCTGAAGCAAGTGGATGAAGCCATCGACTTAATAAAGGAAGAATATACGCTGCAAAACCGTCAGCACGATTTACTGATGAAGCAAATACGATCTCCTAAAATACAAGCCATTCTACTCGGTAAGTTAGGGAAAGCATCTGAGAAGAAGGTCCATTTCCACATCGATGAAAATAGTTCATTGGAGCCGCTTCCAGCACATTTAAGTCTATCTCACTTTATTATCATCATTGGTAATCTTGTAGATAACGCCTTTGAGGCCGTACTAAATAAGGAGACGCGCGAGGTAAGTCTGTTCATTACAGATATTGGGTTTGATATTATCATAGAAGTATCTGATTCAGGTGATGGAGTAAACGAGGAAGAACTTTCACATATTTTCACAAGAGGCCATTCGTCAAAGGGGGAAGGACGAGGCTACGGGCTAGCGAATGTGAAAGAAGTGTTGGACGAACTTGGGGGCTGGATTGAAGTGACGAACCAAAAAGAAGGCGGTGCCATCTTCACTGCATACATACCGAAAGGCACAAAGGGGGAATAAATGGTGATGAAGGTACTCATTGCGGAGGATGATTTTCGAATCGCAGCCATTCATGAATCTTATATACAACAAATAGAAGGATTTCAAGTCGCCGGAAAGGCAAAGAGTGCAAAAGATATGTGGGAGGCGCTCCAAAAGGAACAAGTCGACCTCATCCTGCTTGATGTATATATGCCCGATGAGCTCGGTACAAACCTGTTGCCGCTTTTAAGAGAACACTATCCAGAAATAGATGTAATTATTATCACGGCTGCAACGGAAACGACACTTTTAAGAGATGCACTTCATTACGGAGTGGTTCATTATTTAATCAAACCAGTGACCGCACAAAAGTTTGCGCAAGTTTTAACCGAATATAAAGAGAAGAAAGACATCATTAATTCTAAGGATGAAGTCAATCAAACGATGATTGATTTGTTTTTTGGACAGATGCAAGAAGAGCCAAAAGAAAAGGATGGCAGGGACCTGCCTACAGGGATCAATTCGCTGACTTTGGACAAGGTGAAAACATTGATGGCATCAGAGAATAATGGGATTACAGCGGAAGAACTCGGAGAAAAGATGGGGGCTTCACGCACAACAGCGAGACGGTACGTCGAGTATCTCGTGACAACAGGAGAATGCCGGGCAGAGCTTGCGTACGGAATCATTGGCAGACCAGAACGGAAATATTATCCTGCCATAAAGCAAGCGGAGTCATAAAAGATGAAAAAAGGAATATGCCTTGTCATTATGATCTGTCTTTGTATGACGCTCACCTTTAATGAAAAAAAGGGAGGCGACTCTTTCCTGCAGCACAGCCCATTATATATTGTGGTGTCTGGTGTCCCTGACGGCGGCTTTGACCAAACAGCTCAAGTGATGAAATCAGTGCTCGAGAAAGAAAAGCTGGTGAAGCGGCCGGTGAATATCCTTTATCAAAGAGGCGGAACGGTGGATAAAGGATGGACATATATGATGGAGCGAGATACCAACTATGTTAGTTTGAATTCAAGCTTATTGTTAAGCCGTAATTTGCTTGGCAGCAGTAACATGACAATGAACGATGTCACACCGCTCGCCATTTTGGCAGAAGAGTGGCAGGTCGTCGCAGTCCCAGTGGATTCTCCCTTTTCAAATGGGAAGGAGCTATTAAACACACTAAAGAAGAAACCAGATTCCTTAAAAATTGGATTTGCCCCAGACTTCGGTAATGATGATCAAATCTCGTTCGCACGAGCGGCAGAAATGGCAGGAATTGATCCATACCGCATCCAATTTTTGAAATTTGACAGTGCAGATGATTTATTTCAAGCGCTGATTGACCATGAGGTAGATGCAGCAACGACCACGATTACAGAAGTTCGTCATGATTATGAAAAGAAGAGGCTAAAGCTTGTAGCAACCACAACGAATCAGCGTTTAGCGGGATTTGAAGATGTGCCGACTTGGAAAGAGCAAGGCATCCCGCTCATCTTCTCTCATTGGCGTGGTGTGATGGGCCCAAAGCAAATGAATCAGCATGATATTCGTGAATGGGATCAGCTTCTTCAAAAAATGACACAAACGAAGTCCTGGAAAAAGCAATTAAAGCAAAAGGGCTGGACAAGTCGTTATATGAACAGCAATGAGGCTAAGATCTTTATGGAGGAGCAATTAAGGCGATATGAGCAATTTATCCAAGGAGAACAAGCGGTCGAGTGAGACCGCTTTTTTTATGGAATCCATCAAAAGCAAAGTTTGAACAAAATGAACAAAAAGCATTTATCGACCGAAAAAGAATTAAAATTCATAATATTTACTTCAATTTCAACGTCAGATATCATGACAGAAAGGGTTGGAAATGGGATACCAACATTTAATGAAAGCGTATACAACATAAGGGGTGAACAAAGTGTTAGCAATCTTAGGATTTCTTATGATGGTTGTATTTATGGTTTTGATTATGACGAAACGTATGTCTGTTTTAACGGCATTGGTGTTAACACCAATTGCATTTGCTCTTATTGCAGGTTTTCATTTTACTGAAATTTCAGACATGATTGTCAAAGGTGTACAGCAAGTCGCACCGACAGCGGTCATGATTATGTTTGCGATTTTGTACTTTGGCATTATGATTGATGCTGGTTTATTTGATCCAATGGTGGCGAAAATTTTAAACATTGTCAAAGGTGATCCATTAAAAATTGTCGTCGGAACAGCTGTCCTGACCATGCTTGTTGCACTTGATGGTGACGGGACAACAACGTACATGATTACAACAACAGCGATGCTTCCGTTATTTACGCTGCTTGGCATCCGTCCGATTATTTTAGCGGGGATTGCCGGAGTTGGCATGGGGATTATGAATACAATTCCATGGGGAGGTGCCACACCTAGAGCGGCGAGTGCACTTGGCGTTGATCCTTCACTTTTATTTGGCCCGATGATTCCAGTCATTGGTGCAGGGGTTTTGAGCATGATTGTGGTGGCATACTTTCTTGGGAAGTCTGAAAGAAAACGTCTTGGTGTCATTGAGCTCGACCAGCCGATTCATGCAAATGAAATGGCAGCGGCACTGCAGGATGACATCAAGCGGCCGAAACTTTGGTGGTTTAACTTGACGCTTACGTTGTTATTGGTGCTCCTTCTTGTCTCAGGAAAAGTCAGCTTAACGGTTCTATTTGTTCTTGCTTTCTGTGTGGCGATTATCGTGAACTATCCGAACCTTGAACAGCAGCGTGAGCGGATTGCGGCTCATTCAACCAACGTCTTAGCCATTGCCTCTATGATTTTTGCGGCAGGGGTTTTTACAGGTATCTTAACTGGAACGAAAATGGTCGATGAAATGGCGATTTCGATTGTATCTGCCATTCCAGAGCAGCTTGGCGGCTTCATTCCAGTCATTGTTGCGTTAACGAGCGGGATATTTACGTTCTTTATGCCGAATGATGCATACTTTTATGGGGTCCTGCCGATCCTATCAGAAACAGCGGCAGCATACGGTGTTGATAAAATCGAAATCGCGAGAGCTTCTATTATTGGTCAGCCGATTCATATGCTAAGCCCACTTGTTCCATCGACTCATTTACTTGTTGGACTTGTTGGGGTATCACTGGATCAGCATCAGAAGTTTGGCATGAAATGGGCTGTACTTGCAGTCGTCGCCATGACGGTCATGTCGATACTCATTGGGGCCATCTCCATTTGGTAAATAAAAGAGTGTCTGCTACTTGAGCAGGCACTTTTTTTAGGTCATATTGCCGAGCAGGCTCGATTCATTTGCCCTATACAAAAAACATGTCTGTTCCTCCAAAAGATATATTTTTGAAAAATACTGACACTTTTACTGTTTTTTTCTTTATAATGCAAATCAACGAAGGGAGAGGATAGCATGTCCAAACGAAAAGGCACGATTCTTTTTACTGCTGTATGCCTCATAGCAGGAAGTTTGTCGATGGTGAGCCCAGCTTCAGCTCATGCAGATACCCCTTATTTTGGAAAGAGTTATGAACAGCCGGCCTCAGTGAAGAAGCTATACCCTGAACCTGACGAGACGTTCGACACCCCTGCCTTTCAGAAAAAAGGAGAAGCCTTTACAACACAAGAAGAGCTTCAAGAATTCTTGCGTGATATTGTCCGCAAAAGTCCTTACGCTACGCAGAAACAGATTGGAACATCCATTGAAGGACGGTCCATTTCAGCTCTCTACTTTACAAAGGATCGTCATATCTCTCCACTTTCAAAAAAGCCAACGATCTGGCTTCAAGCACAAATACACGGAAATGAACCAGCCTCCGGTGAATCTGCTCTCGTCATCGCAAAACGATTAGCAGGTGAACAAGGAGAGCGTATACTCAATCATGTGAATATGATCATTGTCCCGAGAATCAATCCTGATGGTTCTTATGCGTTTGACCGCAGGCTTGCAAACGGAACGGATGGAAACCGTGATCATATGACATTAGAATCTCCAGAGCTCACAGCCCTGCATCAAGAATTTAATCGGTATGCACCAGAAGTAGTCATTGATGCCCATGAATACGATGTAGGACAAAAGCAGTTTGATGATATCGGCTCAGCGGGTGCCCTCAAATATCACGATTTACTGATATTATCAGGCAAGAACTTGAATATTCCAGAAAGCATCCGGCTCACGTCAAATGAATTATACGTGAGCGGCGTCCGTGAAACGCTGACAAATCAAGGATTTTCGAATGATTTATATTATACAAGCACAAGAGGAAAGGATGGAAAGATCGATCTCTATGAAGGCGGAACGGATGCACGAATTGGCCGAAATGCCTTGGCGCTCTCGCCAGCTTTGTCATTTCTTGTAGAAAGCAGAGGGATTGGAATTGGAAGAGAGGATTTTACCCGCCGCGTCGCAGCACAAGTCACCACACATGAAAAAATCATTGAAACAACGGTGAAGCATGCTAAGCAGGTGAAGCAGCAAATGGTGACGGAGCGACTGAAGCTGGTGAAAAAAGGACTCCAATCAAATGATGACGATCAAGTGGTTATTCAAGATGATTTCAAAGCGCCAATGGATGATTCGCTTGAAATGGTGGATATTGAAAAAGGACGGACCATCAATATCCCTGTACGCTTTCACAGTGCGAGCGATGCTGTTCCTGTCATGTCGAGAGAACGACCGACAGCTTATCTCGTTTTACCTGGGCATGAAGGGGTAGAACGGAAGCTGAAAACTTTAGGGTTAAAAAGTGTCACATTGCCTGTCGGCGTGAAAGTACCGGTACAAGCCTATCAAGTAACAAAACGAGACGAAAAGAGCAAAACAGATATTCAGCTTGAAACAGAACTCACCCAAAAGAAACGTCAGCTGCCAAAAGGGACAAAGGTATATATCACGGCGCAGCCGCAAACGAATTTATTGTCACTTGCCCTTGAGCCAGAATCAAAAGACAGCTATATGTCATCTGGGTTTATTGCTTCAAAAGTAGGCGATGAACTCCCAGTGTACCGGTTCTTGCTATCTAAAAAGACGTTAGGCATTAAATAAAAAAGGGCTAAAATTATTTTAGCCCTCAGCGTGTAGACAAACCCTCGCATTCGGTGTCAGTCCTGTGCGCCGATGCTCACGAATGTTAAATTCGCTCCGCTTCGGTGCTCGTCCTTCCTAGACTGCAAAGGTTTTCTATCACGCTGAAAAGAAGACAAAGGGCTAAAATAAACATCATTTTTAGCCCTTTGTCTACAATCTAGAAGCGGCACAGTGCGTGCCGCTTTTTTATTTTCGTCCAGCTCTTATTTCATCAGTCAAGCCTTCATATGGTGCTTCGGCGATAATGGTTTCGTCATTTACACCTGCATGATGGATATACGTAATGTCCGCAAATTCTGGAACAACATATTTTGGATAGGTGTCGTATTTTTCTCGAGATTCTTTCATGAGATCGATATAGTCATTTTGATAGCAAACTGTGATATCTGGACGTTCATGCACCCATTTTGGGAAGAAGATGACGCCATGCATGCGTTTTTCTTCAGGCATAAAGTTCAGAGAGACGTCTGTCCCAGTTGGTTCTGTCCAAGAAACTTTGTAAACGCCTTTTGTCAGCTTCACAATATTCACTTCTTGATCACGGACCCAGCGGCCTCCAACCATTCCGCTATGAATGCGGTAATCAATGGTGTGATCGTTTTTAATGTAAATCTCATATTCCCAGCCATTTTCATACGTATAAATCATATGAAGTCCAACGAATTGATCCATGTTTATTCCTTCTTTCATTAAAATGATGTTATTTCAAACATGTCATGATTTACATGTTTATTTTAAAGTCTATGGTATACTATTGTCAAAGAATAAGCGTTGGAGGCACATCATGAGAGTTTTAAAATATGCCATTCTTGGTTTACTAGATCAGTGTGAGCTGACGGGATATGATATAACCAAACATTTTAAGGATTCCCTTGGACAGTTTTGGAGTGCGAAGCACAGCCAAATTTACCCTGAGCTGAAGCGTCTCACAGAAGAAGGGTTTATTGAATTTGATATTCGTATACAAGGAAAGAAGCTGGAGAAGAAGGTTTATCAAATCACAGAGGCAGGGAAAGCAGAATTGCATCAGTGGTTAAGGACAAAAGACCCGATACCAGAAACAACAAAGGATGAATTCATGCTCAAAACATTTTTCATCTCTTCCATGGACAACAAAGAAGCGGCTGACTTGTTTACACATCAACTGCTAGAGCGCACCAAAAAAATAGACATGCTAGAACAGAAGCTGCACGCTTTAACGGAGGAAGACCCTGCCGCTGAATCGCTTCATTCAGCGCAATTTGGGCATTACTTAGTGCTGACAAGGGCAATTGAAAGAGAAAAAGGCTATGTCCGCTGGCTCGAGCAGACCCTTAAACGGATTGATTCATCCGCGCTCTAAGGACAATGGTCGGATGATATGATAAAAAATGGTTTGAAACCAGTGAATTTATTAATAGAAACCGCTACAATGGATATATTCGTATTAAAGTGAGGCGAGTATGTTTGAGTAATCAAGAAGCGTTGTGGAATGAAGCAGAAGCTTTTATTTCTTTATGCTATGAAGAATTAAGCAAGTCAAATGAAGAGAAAGCAGCACGTCTGCATGAAATAAAACAAGAAATTGACTCTAAAGGGATGTATACTCACACACAAGAGGAATTGGCGCACGGGGCGAAAATGGCGTGGCGCAACAGCAACCGCTGCATTGGCCGTTTGTTTTGGTCAACCCTGCAAGTTCACGACTGCCGGCATGTGAAGACAGAAGAAGAGGTGAAAGAGGCACTCTTTCATCATATTGAGTATGCGACAAATGGCGGGAAAATCAAACCATCCATTACGATCTTTCCTCCAGAAAATCATTCGCAAAAGGAAGTCGTCATTTATAATCATCAGCTCGTTCGTTATGCAGGCTATGAGACGGAGTATGGCATCATTGGCGACGAGGCATCTCTTGAATTGACAAAGTTGTGTGAAGCCCATGGCTGGAAAGGGGAGGGCACGCATTTTGATATTCTGCCTCTCATGTTTCAGCTAAAGGATCAGCCGCCCGTTCTGTATGAGCTTCCGAAAGAAATCGTCCAAGAAGTCGAGATTACCCATCCTGAATATGAAGGATTTCGTGATTTAGGATTGAAATGGTACGCCGTTCCGATTATTGCTGATATGAAATTAGAGATTGGCGGTATTCATTACAATGCGGCACCGTTTAACGGATGGTATATGGGTACAGAAATTGGCGCACGTAACCTAGCCGATGAAAATCGCTACAATATGTTGAAAAAAGTTGCTTCTATTTTAGGGCTGGACACGACAAAGAATGCGTCGCTTTGGAAGGACAAAGCCATTGTTGAGTTGAATGTGGCGGTTCTCCATTCTTACCGAGAAGCAGGGGTGACCATTGTTGATCACCATACAGCAGCACATCAATTCAAACAGTTTGAAAAGCAGGAAGAAAAGGCTGACCGCAAGCTGACTGGGGACTGGACATGGCTGATTCCGCCAGTATCACCAGCTGCTACCCACATCTTCCACAAGCATTACGACAATACCATTGTGAAGCCGAATTATTTTTATCAGGAAAAGCCCTACCATGGGACAGAAAAAGCCTAGCGAGAGCTAGGTTTTTTGATTACCTTATTCGAAAATCCTTATAATGAGCTAACTCAGTGAGCGGCTCCATCTGCATATCTGTGACCTTTGAAAAAGGGCTTCCTTTTCGAACGGTCTTTAAGAAATCAAGCACCTTTTGCTGCTCACCCTCTACCTTTAACTCGACATGACCTTCATCTGTGTTGCGTACCCAGCCTTTCATCCCGCGATTGACTGCTTCGCCTTGTACAAAATAGCGAAAACCGACTCCCTGCACCCGTCCTGTGACAATGGCATGATAATGAATCAATGTCATCTCTCCTTTTTTCTCATCGTACCATAGCATGTATCTGACCTTCACGCATCGACTATGATTTAATTGTCTAACGATGTAAAATAATAGGCATGAGACAACCAAAGGAGATGGTCATCGTGGGACAGAAGAGATATGACATAGTAGGAATCCAAGTAGGACAACCCATCACGACCTATGCGAACGGAAAAGAAATCAAAACAGCCATCAACAAAAAGCGTATTCATGAGCCTGTATATTTGAGTAAGGTCAATTTTGAGGGAGATAGCCAAGGTGATTTGGTTCATCATGGAGGATATGATAAAGCCGTCTGCGTCTTTCCATATGATCATTATGCTTACTTCGAGCAATTTTTAGGGGTTACATTACAGGAAGCTGCGTTTGGCGAAAATCTGACAGTGCGCAAGCTAGTCGAGACGAAGGTGCGTATTGGCGATGTCTTTCAACTTGGAGAAGCACTTGTTGAAGTGAGCCAGCCAAGACAGCCGTGTGTGAAACTATCTTTTAAGCACGCTAACATGAAGCTTGTCAAGGAAGTACAGCAAACGGGGTATACCGGTTTTTATTTACGGGTGCTGAAAGAAGGCATAGTGCCGCCTGATGGTTCTCTTGTATTAGTAGAAAAAGCGCCCCATCACATTACAGTCCATGAAGTGAACGAGGTCAAATATCGTCAAACAAGTCCAGAGAGGCTGAAAGCCGTTCTTGCAGTAGATGCCTTAGCAGATGTGGTGAGGAAGTCTTTAGAAAAACGAATTCAGCACATTTAAAAAAAGCCGTACATCTTATGCTGATGTACGGCTTTAAGCGTTTATGAGCTAGGTTTCTTTTGCTCAAGAAGATTTGCAAGGAAATATGTTTTTAAGCTTTGAAGCTTTCTTCCTTCATGCTTGGTCACACCAAGCTTCTTTAATTCTTCGACATACCAGCCTTTGCTACCATAATGCATGATAGAAAACTCCTTTCAATTGAAACTGCCTGCATTGTAACATCTCAAAAAAGGACGTGAAAAGTGTGCAGGGGTTAAGAAATGAAAACTGATTCTATCTGCCTATGATCCATGTATATGCTGGAAATAATCATTTATGAATTTGGCGGGTTGAGGGTAACGATGATCATGCCGACCGTCATAATCATGATGACAATACCAAGATAAGTCATCATGGATTGTTTTTTCTTAATACCTACAACCGTTAAGATGATACTTTCTATCAAAAAGATAACTCCTATGATGATGAACCACATATCAAATAAGACCCCTTTCGCATATCTTTGCCTATTTTACCACAGGCATTTTTGTTTAGTCGTGACAGATTCGTGAAAGGGAAACGAAAAAAACCCCTCCAGTGAAGAAGGGGACCTGCTGGCTTACAGCTTCGTTAAAATAATGGGTTCGTCTTTTGTGATCACAATGGTATGTTCAATCTGTGCCACTAGGCTTTTATCTGGTGTTTTAAATGTCCAGCCGTCATCAGTCTGATAAATCGATTCAGCATTTGTTGAAATAAAAGGTTCGAAGGCGATCACTGTGCCATTCTTAAACAAAGCATTATCGAATGGATCATAATAGTTCAAAATATGGTTGGGTGCTTCATGCAGATTTTTCCCAATGCCGTGTCCTGTTAGGTTTTTAATGACGGTAAATCCTTGTTCTTTGGCTGTATTGTAGACCGCACGGCCAATTTGGTTTTGTCTTTTACCGGCTTTTGCATGCTTTAATCCTTCGAGGAATGCATCCTCTGCACACTGGCATAATGCTTCAAGACGAGCATCACCTGTACCTAATACGAATGAAATGCCGGTATCGGAATAATAGCCGTCCAGCTCTGCTGAGATATCAATATTGATGAGGTCGCCCTCTTGTAAAATGGTTTTTTCACTTGGAATACCGTGTGCAACTTCATCGTTCACGCTGATACAAGTCGTCCCAGGGAAGTCATATTCCTTTTCAGGCGCCGAATTGGCCCCATGCTCTTCTAATATTTTTTTTCCAATCAAATCTAATTCTTTTGTAGACATGCCTGGTTTCGCTTGGCTTTTCATTTCTTCTCTTGCCAAAGCGACAATTCGACCGACTTTTTTTAAGGCTTCTAACTCATGATCATGTTTGACAATCACTGTTCATTCCCGCTTTCTATAACTTCATTCTATTCAATAGCTTACCACATTTTACGCGAAAAGAGTAAAGAGCGGAATGTCAAATGAATGTGGACAAATTGGTATAGATAACTAGATGTGCATATGATATATTTTTTATGAACATCATGAACGTTTGGTCATGATGAAGACAAAGGGGGAGAAGGCAAATGGTGTTTCAGTTTTTTCAAAAGCTAGGCAAATCATTTATGCTTCCAATCGCTGTGCTTCCGGCAGCAGGGATTATTTTGGCTATTGGGCGGGAGGATGTATTCGATATCCCGTTTATTCATGCGGCAGGGAATGCTATTTTTGCAAACTTGGCTTTAATTTTTGCAATGGGTATAGCGATCGGCATTGCAAAGGATGGTAATGGGGCAGCGGCATTATCAGGTGCGATCTCTTATTTTATTTTATCAGCTGGTACAACGTCGATTAACTCAACGAACAATATGGGGGTATTGGGCGGTATTTTATGCGGGCTATTGGCAGGGTATGTGTACAATCGCTTCAAGGATACAAAACTGCCGGAATACTTAGGGTTCTTTAGCGGAAGACGGCTTGTGCCCATTATGACCGCACTTTTCACCATTCTATTAGCAGCCGTTTTCGGATATGTATGGCCTCCGATTCAAAGCGGGATCAATGGTTTAGGGGAATGGATTTTAAGTCTTGGTGCGACGGGTGCAGGGCTGTTTGGTTTCTTTAACCGATTGCTCATTCCATTAGGGCTTCATCATGTGCTGAATAACTTATTTTGGTTTCAATTCGGGGAATTCAGCGGGGCAACAGGGGATCTAGCGCGATTCTTTAAAGGAGATCCAAGTGCGGGTGTCTTTATGACCGGGTTCTTCCCAGTGATGATGTTCGGTCTGCCAGCGGCATGTCTAGCCATGGTTGTGACCGCAAAGCCTGAAAAGCGAAAAGCTACAGCTGGCTTGATGATTGGGATGGCGCTTACGTCATTTATTACAGGGATCACTGAACCAATTGAATTTTCATTTATGTTTTTATCTCCACTCTTATATGGTGTCCATGCTGTGCTAACAGGTCTTTCGCTCTTTATTGTGAACACCATTGGAATTCATAGCGGCTTCGCCTTTTCAGCAGGAGCGATTGATTACGTTTTAAGCTTTGGCATCGCACAAAAACCACTCATGCTGCTCGGAGTTGGGGTGCTTTATGGCATTGTGTACTTTGTCGTTTTCTATTTCCTCATTAAACTGTTAAAGCTCAAAACACCAGGCAGGGAAGATGTTGACATTGAAGATATTGCAGCCGATGATACGAAGACGGCAGGTGCGAGTATGCTTGTAGAGGGACTTGGCGGCAAAGACAATATCACCACGATTGATCATTGTGCCACTCGTCTACGTTTAACAGTAGAAGATACACATTTATTAAATGAAGGCACATTGAAAAAAGCAGGTGCCAAAGGGGTACTGACTTCAGGGAAATCCTCCGTACAAATCATCATTGGAACGAATGTAGAATTTGTCGCAGATGATCTCCGCAAGGAAGTCGATCGAGATTGAAAAAAGCGTTCAGCCAGGTCAAATGGGCTGAACGTTTTTTTGTTTGCGCTGTTCGATCACCAGCACAATACTGATTACAACAAGTAAAAACCAAGAACTGATTTTCCCAAGATGTACGAGAGACCAAGCGTGCTGTTGATTTGGATATTGCCATGCTCCTAAAAAGGTGGTGACATTTTCGGCAATCCAAATGAAGAAACCAATCAGCAGAAATGAGACGACAAGCGGCATTCGAAAGGTAGAAGAGCCAACCTGAAACGAGACGGACGTTTTTCGAAACACGACAACAAGCAGCAATGTCAGCCACCACCTGAGATCATAGAGCCAATGATGCGTAAAGAAATTGAGATAAATGCACAAACTGATCCCGATTGAAAAAAACGGATGGGGCCATGAAGCCATCTGCACTTGAAGTCGGGACAGTGCCTGATAAATATAGCTTGCTACACTCGCATACATAAACCCGCTATAGAGCGGAACCCCAAAGACCTTCGTATAAGCTTCTTCAGGATAGGACCAAGAACCCATATGTACTTTATACATTTCTAAGCCAATTCCAATGAGGTGAAATAGACAAATCACCTTCAGTTCATTCAATGTCTCCAGCCGAAGCGTCAGCATGAGAATCTGTGCCAGGAGGCAAAGCAGTAGAATGAAATCATACCGGTGAAGAAAAGGAATAGCCACCATCTTTGATAGGGCAAGCGCCGCAAAGATCATGACGGGGAATAGACACGACATCGCCTGTAAGTAAGCAAAATGGAATAATGTTTTCATACAAAGTTAAACCCCTTCTTATTGTCTGAAATGACTTAGACGGTTTTAGCAAGGGAAAAGTTTACATCACATAGATATTCATGAACAATTTGTGAATATCTATGTGAAAAAGATCACAAATTAGAAACGGCATAGTATAATAAGATCATAAATATAATGTGAAATATTTCACATAAATTAAAAGGAGGCATCATCATGTTTACAAAATTCTTACAAACGAATGTATGGGCAGCGGTTATCCTTTTGGCAGCAAGACTTTATATCGGATGGACTTGGCTGACATCTGGTATAGGAAAACTAACAGGCGGATTCGATGCATCAGGATATTTACAATTTGCGATAGCTGAACCTGTTGTCAAAGATGGCCATTTAGTGTATCCGTTCTATGTATGGTTTTTAGAAAATGTCGCTTTGCCGAATGCGGGACTATTCAGTGCCATGGTCATGTGGGGAGAAATCTTAGTAGGTCTAGGATTAATCGTTGGATTGTTCACAACAACTGCAGCCTTTTTCGGAAGCGTGATGAATGTCTCTTTCTTACTAGCTGGTACCGTCTCTGTCAACCCGCTTCTCTTGCTCATTGCCATCGTCATCATGGCAGCGAAAGGGAATGCAGGCAAATTTGGACTTGATTATGTCGCAGGTCCAGTCTTGAAACGAACAATGAAAAGAAAGCCGCATTTAGAAGTGGCTTCATAATAAAGAAAAAGCATCCTCAGCTTCTGCTCAGGATGCTTTTTTATTTAGGAATCGGCTTTCATCAGGTTAATATGCAGGACGGTGAGTTTATGCTGATTTATATCTGGGTCATGGCCGACGATAAATTCAAGCTCATAATCTCCAGTTCGATACACGTATTTTTTCTCTTTTGTCTGAGGGATGGTGCTGACCGAATCCGCTGGTCCAAGTTGTTTCTTTAATAGGGAAGGGGTCATCCCGCCGATATTCGTTTCTTTTTCTACATTTGTACCGAAATAACGGATTTCGTCAATTTTGCCTTTTGCATCATAATGAAAAGCAAATCCCGGATTCCCCATTTCAGCATGATACAAATCAAAGCTGCTGTGACCTGTTTCTGGATATGGATTTCCTAGTTTATGATGAACGTCTTTTTTTGTTTGAACACCAATTTTTAGTCCTTCTGCATAGTACGGCATTTGTCCTTTATGTGCCAGCTCATACACGTTGTTTAATGTGTTTTTCGGACCTTGAGGAACGGATTGTTCTACTGCTGTTTTGGTCATGGCGTGTGCTGAGACCGCAGGGCTGAAACCAATTAGGGCGGACGAAGCGAGTGAAACAGTCACGACAAAAGCGGTTGTTTTTTTCAAGATAAATCCCTCCTTCTTCTTTCTATACCCGGTGCAATAGCGGTCAAACGTGAAAAGAACCAGCTGATCAGGGATCGGCTGGTTCTTAAAATGAGAAAGTTATTTTGATGAAGAGCTGGATTCATCTTTGGCGGAAGAGGAATCTTCTTCATCCTGTACTTTCTTTGTATAGTCATATTGATTGCGGTCAATCGGTGTAAAGCCTTTAGGCTTGTAGAAACGGAGTAAATCTTCGGTGACGATCTTATCAGATGTCTCCAGCATCTTTTTCACCGTTTCATTTTCTTGTGATGCTTTATCAGTCGGCTCAATTTTCTCGCCTGTTTTGTTGCTGTAATAGTTATTGCCTACTTTTGTGTAGTCCTTAGAGACGAAGTCACCGTTTCTAAATGGCACAAGCTCTTTGAAGTTCTTCGATAAGATATCAGAACCAGACATTAAATAGTTCTTCGTATCATCGCCGAGCAGGTGCAGAAGGGTTGGTGCGATATCGACTTCTCCAGAGTATTTATGAATCTGTCCGCCTTTTACCCCTGGTACATGAATAAAGAGCGGCACACGCATGAGCTGCGCATTTTCATAATCTCCGATTTTTTGTCCTGTCACTTTTTCCATCGCTTCATTGTGATTTTCAGAAATGCCGTAATGGTCTCCGTACATAATGACGACTGTATTGTCATAGAGACCTGATTTTTTCAAGTCGTTGAAGAACTGTTCAATGGCTTCATCTAAATAATGAGCCGATTGGAAATAGTTATTGACGACAGAGTCTCCGAAGTCACCAGGTTCGAAATCGGTATCACCTTCATCCATTCCAAATGGGAAATGGTTCGATAACGTAATGAATTTCGAATAAAACGGCTGCTTCAAGTTTTCGAGCATTGGCATGGATTCTTTGAAGAAAGGTTTGTCTTTCAGCCCATAGTTCTTCGTATCTTGCTCATTCATATCGTAGTACTCAGAATCGTAAAATCTGTCATATCCAAACGACTTAAACATTTCATTACGGTTCCAGAAGGTTTTCGTATTGCCGTGGAATTCTGCTGACGTGTATTGATCCTTCTTCAAGATGCCAGGAAGTGCTTGATACGTGTTTTGCGCTTTGTTAATAAAAACAGAGCCCTGTGATAATGGGAATAGCCCAGTATCCATCATAAATTCAGCATCAGACGTCTTTCCTTGTCCTGTTTGATGGAAGAAGTTATCAAAGTAAAACGTTTGGTTGTCGTGTGCCAATGAATTAAGGAATGGCGTCACTTCTTTTCCGTTTACTTTGTAATCAATGACAAAGTTTTGCAGAGATTCAAGAGAAATGGTGATCACGTTCATGCCTTTCGCTTTCCCGTAATACGCCGGGTTAGGATCAGCGCTGTTCGCTTTTAAATAGTTCTCTACATCTGTCACGTCATTTGAATTTGCCAGAGCACGCTGGCTGTTTGATTTCACATTTTGAATGGCATCAAACACAGTAAAATTATAAGCACCTAAATATTTAACTAAATAATTGCGGTCAAACGATCTTGATAAAAGCTCTGGTCGATCAATCTCTGCGGCGACTAAGTTCATCACAAAGATCACAACAGAGGACACAAGGACGAGTCTAAACGATTTTGACTTTTGAACAGGTACAGTAGCTGTACTTGTTTGCTGCTGCTTTTTCATGCGGACTGCGAGTACGATCAAAATGATTGTATCCATAAAGTAAAACATATCAGTCCAACGCATGAGTGAAAATGCACTATCACCTAATTGTCCGCCATTCGTTCCTGCCTGCATCACGGTAGGCAGCGTGATAAAGTCATTGAAGAATCGATAGTACACGATGTTTGCGTATAGTAAAAAAGACATGAAAAAATGAATCACAATGATAGCGGCAGGCTGCCATTTTTTCTTGAACAATAAAGCAAAGCCAAGAAAGAACAAGCTGGAGCTAATAGGATTCACGAAAAGCAAAATATGCTGAAGCACATTTGATATACCAAGTTTAAATTCAATTAAATACGCTGAATACGTTTTGAGCCAAAGTAAGATGGCTGCAATAACAAAGAAGCCGAGGCCTCGTTTTTGAATAAATGTTTTCATAAAAACACTCCTTTTCTCCGATACACGGAAGAGGCGGAACGAAAGAAAACGAACCATTAGAATATACCATGAAATGCTCAAATAGAAAAGTGTTAACCGGAGAAGAGCGTCAGCAGCCTGTCCGAGCAATAAAAGGGAAGAAAACGAAAATATTCGCTCTTCGAAAAACTTTTTATGAAATTCATCCTATTATTAACAGAAAATTCAGCAATTTCCCAGTTGCTATATCAATAAAACAGGTAAAAAGACACAAGCCTAAAGAATTAATTTGGTTTCTACAATGATGATTTAGAGAGTATTTCCAGTGTTTCTTAATGTTTATGCAGGTTAAGTAAAAAAAATGAGAAAAAGAATGGAGGAGGAACATGGATGAAATTTCCTTCTATGAGATATATCAATATATTTTTTTGTTTCATCAACATAATGTTTTCGATGTGTTTTGTAAGGGTTTTATTTATTTTGATGAATGAACAAATTATCTAAATATACTTAAGTGAACATTTCGAGACTATAAACTTTTAAATTGGGGTCGATATAGACTTTGACAGGAAATCTTCCATTGAAAGGATTGATAGTATATGACTGTACGAGCAGAGAACCTCGTTCAGAACTGGTTTCCGAGTGAGGACGGAAATGCAGCAGAGCGTAAAGAACTCATCAAATTGATGGAGCAGATTGTTTCAGGGGTCGATCATCTGAAAGATCCGAACCGTGCACACCTAAAGGGTGAAAAGAATCGTGGAGAAGATTTTTACCAAAAGCTCACTGAAACAAGTCAAATTCCGGTGAACGGCCAACAAGCGGAACTTGTGAATGAAGAATTACTGAAGCTTTTACATAACCATCCATACCACACAAAGTATTTCTTCACGAACATTTTGCCAATGGCAAGTACACCAGGAATTCTAGGCATGCTGACGGCCATGCTGGTAAATGGAAACAACCTATGGGATGTTTATGGACCAGCAGGAGCGGAAGCTGAGGTCAGAGTGGTCTCAATGATGTCTAAGCTCATCGGATATGATCCAAGTGTGAGCGGGGGATATACAACATGGGGAGGTCAGGGAGCCATTTTCTCAGGACTACGTTTAGCGATTGCAAAAGTTGCGCCGGAGTCACTACGGAAAGGTGTCCCGCAAAATCTTTATGCGTTTTGTTCTGATGCTGCACATTACAGCTTATTTAAGTCAATGGAAGCAACAGGACTTGGCACAGACAATTTGATCAGAATTAAGACGAATAAAGATCATTCGATGGATATGGAAGATTTGCGTTGTCAAATGGAACGTGTTGCACAAAATGGCGGAATTCCCGTTTATATTGTCGCAACAACCGGAACAACAGATGCCATTGCAATTGATGATGTAAAAGGGGTACGTGAAACAGCAGAAGCCATTGCTGAGGAGTATGGTCTACAGGTGCCGCATATTCATGCGGATTCAGCGCTCGGCGGATTTTTTGCTTTCTTTAATGAGTATGATGTAGCTGAAAACCCGCTGCAATTCTCATACGGTGTTCTTCGTATGCTAAAAGAAATCAAAGCGAAATTCCAGCATCTTTCTCTTGCTGACACGATGTGCTTTGACTTTCAAAAGCTCGGCCAAACACCTTACACATCTAGTTTATTCTTAGTGAAAAATGCTGCTGACCTAAAGCGTTTAGATCTGGAAGAACAAGAGACACCATATGTTGGTCATAGAGGCTACGGCGAATACCATACGGGTTATACACTGGAATGCTCAAGAATGGGAAGCTCTATCAGTATGCTGAGTGTGCTGTTAACGTTTGGAATTGAAGGCTACCAGCGCTTGCTCGGTCAATTCCTAGAGGTGAACCTTGCCTTTAGAGAAGCACTCAGTCAAGAAATTCCGCAAGCTGAAGTCGTGAATGATGACAACGTCGGAATGGCTACATTATTTAGAATTTACCTAGACGGCTCACCGCGTTTTCAAGAAGAGATTTCAGGCGAAGCGACTGCAATGGAAATTGAGCGGAATAATGAATTGAACAAAATGCTGTTTGAAAAGCTTGGAGAGAAAAGAGACGAAATGTTCTTTGGCGATACAACGAAGTTTTTACTTGTAAATGCAAAAGAAGGACAAGAATTCTATCTAAGTGTTAGTAAGTTTTTTGTTATCTCACCTTATACGTTACCAGAGCATATCCCACATATCGTATCTTATTTAAAAGATGTGATCGCATCTGTTTGTGGACAATTTGAACATGTACATGCTTAAATCAAATCTGAGAGTGGAGATGTAGGAAAAAATGGCGAAACAAAGGAAATTTGGAGGGTACACGATATCCTCTAAAATCATGTCAGTCGTTGTCGTAACATTACTCGCAACCGTTGCACTATTCGTTTTAACATTTTATCTAGTCAGCCAGGATTTATCATCCCAGTTATTAAAGCAATTTGATTATCGATTAACAACAGATATTGATACTGCAAAGAAAGAAATCGATAATTTGGATGGAAACGTTCTTGGCATTAGCGGGAAGGATGATCCCCTTTATGTGGAGGTCAAAAAGAAATTCAAGGAGCTTCAAGAAGATCATACGCTTGAGAACTTATACGTGCTATCTAATAAAGGCGGCAAAGAAAGAATTATTATATTAACTGGGGAAGAAAATGATTTTGATCAAGATTATGCCTTTTCAGATGAGATGAAACAAGCACTTTCTGAAGATAAAATGATCAAAAGTGATATTTACAAAGACTCATTTGGTACACATAAATCAGTCTTTTTGCCAATCAAAGATTCAGGCGGTGAACTGACGGGGATTTTAGGAATTGATTTAGATGCATCTGTTGTGCCTGAAACAACGAAGAAGCTGACGATCTATATCACGGTTGCATCTGCTATTGTGCTCATCGGTGGGTTGTTTTTCTCCTTTATCATGGGCAGAAGAATTGCGAAACCAGCACGTTCATTGATGGAATCAGCGAACCGAATTGCTGACGGTGATTTAACTGGAATGGTAGAGGTTGAAAGTAAAGATGAGATCGGTCAACTTGCCGCATCCTTCCAAAAGATGCAGGGGCGGATCAAAGAGCTCATTGCGAAGATCTCAAACTCATCTAGTGAAGTGTCGAAAATGTCCTCACAGCTTCGCACCGTAACGAATGAATCGAGTCAAAGTGCGCAGCAAGTGTCAGAAGCCATGACGAATATGAGTGAAGGAATCAATGATTCTGTCGCAAATATTACGGATTGTACAACATCCGTTGCAGAGATCGATACTCAAATCGAAGGTGTCACAAAAGAAGTCGATGAAATGAAATCTGTTTCATCTGACGTACAAGAGCAGTCAGAATCTGGTCAAAAACTAGTGAATCATGTGCTTGAGCATCTGAATATGTTACATGACAAGATGACCAACTCAAAGCAGGCAGCAGAAGAATTACAATCTCATTCCACGGAGATTGAAAGTGTCATCTCGATTATTACGGACATTTCAGCGCAAACGAATCTGCTTGCACTGAATGCTTCAATTGAAGCGGCACGTGTTGGAGAAGAAGGAAAAGGGTTTGCCGTTGTGGCAGATGAGGTGCGTAAGTTAGCTGAGCAATCAGCGGATGCGGCTAAAACCGTTTCAGACCTCGTCATCGGCACACAGGAAAACAGTCAGCGTGTTCTTGAAAGCGTAGAGGAAAGCAGTAAAGCAGTGGAAGAAGGACGTGAACAAATGGAAGGCACGTCACAAAACTTCGCTGTGATTTACGACGGCGTATCTCAGTTTTCAAGAAGAACGAACAATTTGCTTGCTTCTATTAAGCAAGTAGAGCAAGCATATCAAACGATTTCTACATCGATTGAACAAATTTCGGTTGTATCGGAAGAACACGCCGCCAGCTCTCAAGAAGTAGCGGCAGCAACAGAACAGCAAAGTGCTGGCATGCAGCAAATTTCAAGTGCGATTGAACAGCTCTCTGATATGTCAGAGGACTTAGCACAGATGGTTTCTACCTTCAAAATTGACAATAAATAACGAGAAAGCTGACTCTTGTGAGAGAGTCAGCTTTTTTGCTATGCTTAATCAAATCGTTGCAGATGAAAGGAGAAACGCCATGGATTTTGCACAGAGATTATCAGAAGAACGGATCAAAAAAGCGATGGATCACGGGGCTTTTGAAGGATTATCTGGCTTTGGCAAACCCCTGCCTAAAGATGATGCTGCTCATGTACCTGAAGAACTCAGAATGGGCTACAGGATGATGAAAAATGCTGGCTTTGCTGGGGAAGAAACAGCACTGAAAAAAGAACTCATGACCGTCAAAGAGCTTCTTCACTCCAGTATAGACGGAGAGGAAAGAAAAAAACTTTCTCTCATATGTGAAGAAAAACAAAAACGCCTGGATGAACTCACATCTAAGCGCCAAACTTTTGCCCGTCCAGCCTCCTCCTTTTATAAAAACAGGGTCTACGAAAAATTAACGGAGCATAAAAAAAGATGATGACACGCTGCCTCTCCTGAGCACATTGAGGGAGCTTTTTTTATGAAAGCGCTGCATTTTGTTGTTGACTACATGTATATACAAATATAAAATAAGAAACAAACATGTATATACAAGTTTTTTGGTTCTTTTTTCTTATAAAAAACGATCTCGGAGGGGATAGCATGGCTGATTATCAGGCAGCAGCAGATCAGATTGTGAAAGCCATCGGCGGCAAAGAAAATATTGATCAAGCAACACATTGTGTGACAAGGCTGCGCTTTGTACTGAAAGATGAAGGAAAGGTTGACGAGAAAGCACTTGAACAAATAGAAGAAGTGAAGGGATCTTTCTCAGCGAACGGTCAATACCAAGTTGTGATCGGCCAAGGGGTCGTCAATCGAGTATATGCTGAAATGGTGAAACAGACAGGCATTGGGGAAGCCACAAAAGAGGACGTTAAGCGTGCCTCTGATCAAAAATTAAATCCATTGCAGCGTGCTGTGAAAACGCTTGCGGATATCTTTATTCCGATTCTTCCTGCCATCGTCACAGCCGGTTTATTAATGGGGATTAATAATATTTTAACAGCTCCAGATATTTTCTTTGATCAAAAATCGATTGTGGATGTGTATCCGGCATGGGCTGATTTAGCGAATATGATCAACTTGATTGCAGGCACTGCCTTCACATTCCTGCCCGCATTAATCGGCTGGTCAGCAGTGAAGCGGTTTGGGGGAAATCCGCTCTTAGGGATGGTCCTTGGGCTGATGCTCGTACACCCAGACTTATTAAATGCGTGGGGCTATGGAGCGGCTGAAAAGTCCGGTGAGATTCCTGTCTGGAATTTGTTTGGACTTGAAGTGCAAAAGGTAGGCTATCAAGGGCAGGTTCTTCCGATACTCGTCGCCTCCTATTTACTTGCAAAGCTCGAATTATTCATCACAAAACGGACACCTGAAAGTATTCAGCTGTTAGTGGTTGCACCGATTACGTTATTAGTCATTGGCTTTTTATCCTTTATCGTCATTGGACCTGTTACATTTGCAATCGGTAACGTTTTAACATCTGGACTTGTGGCTGTATTCCAGCAGTTCGCAGCACTTGGCGGTCTATTATACGGCGGATTGTACGCTGCATTAGTGATTACAGGGATGCACCATACGTTCCTCGCTGTCGATATTCAATTGATTAATTCCAAACTGCATGGCACGTTTCTATGGCCGATGCTCGCACTGTCTAATATCGCACAAGGATCAGCCGCACTCGCGATGATGTTTGTTTTAAAAGATGAAAAGCAAAAGGGGCTCTCACTGACATCAAGTATTTCCGCTTACTTAGGAATTACCGAGCCAGCGATGTTTGGCGTCAACCTGCGCTATCGATTCCCATTTATTTTTGCACTCATTAGCTCTGGTTTAGCTGGTATGTTTATCGCCTCTCAAGGGGTGCTGGCAAGCTCAGTTGGTGTTGGAGGCATTCCAGGAATCTTCTCCATTATCCCGAAATATTGGGGCGCATTTGCGATAGGGATGGTCATTGTACTCATCGTCCCGTTCATTGGAACCCTTTTGTATGCAAAGCTAAAAAAGAAGAAAGATGTTTCACAAGAACTTAACTAGTGGTGGTGAAGGAAATTGAAACAACAAACAAACGAACCGTGGTGGAAAAAAGCGGTGGTCTATCAAATTTACCCGAAGAGCTTTTTAGATACAACGGGCTCAGGTACAGGCGATATCAATGGCGTGACAAAAAAGCTTGATTATATCAAACAGCTGGGGGCGGATTGTATTTGGCTGACGCCAATGTATGAGTCCCCGCAGCATGACAACGGCTATGATATTAGTGACTATACAAAAATCCATGACATGTACGGCACAATGGCGGATTTTGAACACATGCTGAAAGAAGCCCATGATCGAGGCATACGAGTCATCATGGATTTAGCCGTCAATCATACATCCATTTTCCATGAGTGGTTTCAAGCCTCACGCGAGTCAAAGGATCATCCTTATCGAGATTATTATATTTGGAAGGAGCCTAAAGCAGACGGATCACCGCCGAATGATTGGCAGTCAAAATTTGGCGGTCCAGCCTGGGAGCTAGATGAAGCAACGGGAGAGTATTATCTTCATTTATACGATGTCACACAGGCGGATCTCAATTGGGAAAAGGATGAGGTGCGCAGGCAAGTATATGACATCATGCATTTTTGGTTTGATAAAGGAATTGATGGATTCAGGCTGGATGTCATCAACAACATCTCGAAAGATCAACGCTTCTTAGATGACGCCGGACAGTCTGTGCAAGGAGACGGCCGGATGTATTATACGGATGGCCCAAGAATTCATGAGTTTCTGCATGAAATGAATCAAGAGGTTTTTTCGAAATATGACAGCATGACAGTCGGGGAAATGTCTTCAACGAATATCGCAGACTGCATTCGGTATACAAGACCGGATCGGCAGGAGCTGGATATGACGTTTAACTTCCATCATTTAAAGGTCGATTATCCAAACGGAGAGAAATGGGCCCTCGCACCATTTGATTTTCAGGAATTGAAGTCGATTCTGTCCGAATGGCAGACGAAAATGCATGAGGGCGGCGGCTGGAATGCGCTCTTCTGGTGCAATCATGATCAGCCGCGTATCGTCTCAAGATACGGTGATGATGAAACGTACCATCAGCAATCAGCGAAGATGCTGGCGACTACCATTCATCTCATGCAAGGGACTCCGTATATTTATCAAGGTGAAGAAATTGGCATGAAGAATCCTCGTTTTGAGGACATATCGTCTTACCGTGATATTGAATCACTTAATATGTATGAAGCCATGCTTGAAAAAGGGAAATCAAAGGAAGAAGCACTCGCCATTTTACAGGTCAAGTCAAGAGATAATGCGAGAACACCGATGCAGTGGACCTCAGAAAAGAATGCAGGTTTCTCAAAAGGAACACCTTGGATTGAGCCAGCCAATAACGACATTTCAGTAGAAGCTTCATTAAAGGATCAGTCGTCTATTTTCTATCATTATCAAGCGCTTTGCAGGCTGCGTAAAGAACTTGATGTGATCACATATGGAAGCTTCACTTTACTCTTAGCAGAAGATCCGAAGGTTTTTGCTTATGTCAGAGAAAGCCATGAGGAGAAGCTTCTTGTGATCAATCATTTTTATGCAGGGGAGGCGGACTTTACGCTTCCTGATGAGCTCGTGCAGGCTATAGATGAGATGGAGGGGCAAGTGCTGTTATCCAATTATGAGGATGTACCGGCAGATATGAAGGGATTTACGTTGCGTCCATATGAGTCAATCGTTTATCATTTAACCAAACGCTAGAAAATGGGGCGGAGGGAAAATGAAAGAGAATAAGTTTCGAGTGATTTATGATCAGCTCGCAAGACGAATTGAACAAGGTGATTGGCAGGATAAAGGCATTCTGCCATCAGAGCATGAGCTATCCTTGATGTACGATACGTCCCGTGAGACGGTAAGAAAGGCATTAAATATCCTTGTGCAAAATGGCTATATCCAAAAAATCCGCGGGAAAGGCTCTGTCTTGCTGAATCGTGAGAAAATGCAATTCCCAGTCTCGGGTCTCGTCAGCTTTAAAGAGCTTTCCCAAACACTTGGCCGAAAGACAGTTACGACGGTTCACGAATTTGGTTTAATCAAACCGGATCAGTATATTCAGTCTCAGCTGAAAATAAGTGGACAGGAGGATGTCTGGGAAGTCATCCGCTCTCGCAATATTAGCGGAGAAGAAGTGATTTTAGACAAGGATTACTTTTTGCAAAAGCATGTGTCAGTCTTGTCGAAGGACATTTGTGAAGGATCAATCTACGAGTATATTGAAGGAGAGCTCGGTGTATCAATCAGCTATGCCCAAAAGGAATTTGTGGTAGAGCCATGTACAGAAGAAGACGCCAAGTATCTTGATTTGAACGAGTTTGACCATGTCGTCGTCGTGAAGAATTACGTGTTCTTAGAGGATACAAGTTTATTTCAATACACGGAAAGCCGTCACCGATTAGACCGCTTCAGATTCGTCGATTTTGCAAGAAGAGAAAAAGTGGACAGAGCATAGGCTCTGTCCATTTCAGGTTTTGGGAGAAGGAGAGAGATAGACGACGAATAGATCACCCTTTTTAGGAGGAAAGATGATTAGATTAAATAGACCACTAAAATTAAGAGATTTAGAAATATTCAGCGTGATGAAAGATCATCAGATTTTATGTTATGTCATCATTGAAGATACGCGAAAACCGTTTACGGAAGAAGACAGAAAGCTAGACCCATTATGTTATATGGATGAAGAAGATATACAAGCGATTTTGAATGTGTTTCATATTTCCATTATCAATGATGAGAAATTAAGTGAAGAGGATTTAACGATGGTAAAAGGTTTTTTTGCTGATTTAGTAAATAATACGAACTTAACGAATTTTATTACGAGAGATTATGTTTTAAAGAATTTATATGATGTCGAGGATGAAAATGACATGATGTTCTTTAATAGAATGCTTCGGCATATAGGGTCAGATGATGTGAAAGAATTTGACGACCGCAATTGGATCTATTTATCTCAAGATTAATGACTATTCCATGAAAAAAGGACAGAGCATAGGCTCTGTCCTTTTCCTTTAGGATGATACATTTTTTCTTGTACGCTTGCGCTGGTAGTAATAAAGGATACCGCCTGCGGCGAGCATGAGCACGCCAATCAGTACAGCTGTATACATCATCGTGGCTGTATTCGGCAGTGTGCCGCCTTGGAGGCCGGTTCCATCTTGGTTTGGATCTGTACCTGTGCCTCCGCCTGGTGCTGATGTTTCGCCGTCTCCACCAGTTTGATCTGGAGTTGTTCCAGCTGCCCCGCTTTGGTTGAGGACGGTGTATTCGCTGAAGTGCTCAGTTTGACCTGATGCGACTCCGTTTTCAAATGATCCATTACTAGTTTTGGCGTAACGATTCTTCTCGCGATCCACATAATACACACCAGGTTTTTTCGCCTTTTGAGGCTCGTCTAGTGTAAAGGATAGTGTGACAGGGTCTTTAAAGGTCGAAACCTTTTTCTTGTCTTGTTTGATTTGGAAATCATACGTATCCGTTAATGCGTTTTTCACTTTATCCGTCTTTGTCATCCATATATCTGCGCTTTTCTCTGACAAATTGGAGAGCGGCAATGCGAGTCCCACTTTGTCATGATAGATGGTGACGTTTGGATCTTGCTCTCTTTTCTTCAGCTCGGCTACTTGCGCTTTTGATAGAGACAATTGAACGTTTTCCGCTTTGCTTGCTTTGTCTAAATAGAGAAATGCTTTGTTTGTATGCTGCACATACGTTTGGAATTTCTTATCATCTTGAATGTCATAAGCGCCTTTTCCTTTCACGCGAGGAAGGAACACTTCTTTCACCCTGTGATCGATGACAGGCGAAATCTGCCCGTCTGCCTTTTCAATTTGCTCTTTGAAGATTTCATAGTCGACATACCCTAAGTCTTCGCCGTGAGAGGCTTCTGTAAAGACGCTGTAGCCGTCGCCGCCTGTGCCGACAAATGCGTTTGTGGCTACGCGGTATGTTTTCTCATCATCAATGTCTGTCAGTTGACCCTTTTGGTCTTTCAATTTCACATCAATCAGCCTGCTGCCAGCTGGTTTACTGAGTGTAAACGTATATTCAATGCCAGCTACATGAGGGAATGCACCTCCGCCTTCCTCAATGCCTGACAGCCCCTGTTCGAGTGTTTTTTTAATTTGACTGCCTTTTAAATCTGCGACATAAAGTGTATTTCCGAAAGGCATCACCGTTAAAATATCACCTAAAGTGATATCTCCTTTTTCAATGCTGCCTCGAATACCGCCGCCGTTTGTGATGGCAAGGTCAGCATCGGCAGATTCTTGTGCTTTCTGCAGCATGCCGTCGGCAATAAAGTTCCCAAGATTCGTTTCCTTCGCACGGACGTGCTCGCGTTGTCCGTCTAATAGGACATCTGTATAGCCGACTTTTTCTGTTTTTAAATCTTGAATATCTGCTTTGTACCCATCAAGGATCGCTGTTGCATCTGCATCTTCTTTGACAGAGTCATCAATAGAGATCAGGTCAAAAGAAGATTCTTTTGGCTGTACGACGCCTTTTTTGTCAAAGGCTACGTCTACTTTCCCTAAAAATTGTCCATAGTCTTTCACCTGAGCGACAATTGTAGGTTCTTTTTTATTGATGACCTTTAATTTTTCAACAAGTGTGTGCGTGTGACCGCCAATGATTAAATCAATACCGTCAACTTTTTGAGCCAGCTCAAGGTCACGATTGTAGCCAATGTGTGTTAACGCAATGATTTTATTGATTTTTTCTTCTGTTTGAATGGTGTTGACTGTTTCTTTTGCTTTCTTGTACGCATCTTTAAATTGAATGTTAGGACCGCTGCTGGATGTAATGGCTGTGTCTTCAGTCGTTAAGCCGAATACGGCCACCTTTTCACCATTAACATCAAGCAGGATGTAAGGGTAGATCCCGGCTTCTTTTTTCTCACCAGCTTTAAATGAGGCTGGTTTTTTCACTAAGTCGCTCAATTGTTTTTCCTTCGAGACATCCACGTTTGATGACACAATCGGGAATTGAGGCTTTTCAAATTGATGACGGTTTTTCGGATCGACATCTGATGCATCACCTGTCAGAAATTGACGTAGTACAGAAGGACCTTTGTCAAATTCATGATTACCAAACGTCATGGCATCGTATTTCATTAAGTTCATCAATTTCAGATCGGCAAGTCCTTGCCATTTTGTGAAGTATAGGTCACCAGAGAAGACATCTCCAGCGTCCAATAAAATATTGTTCTTGCTTTCAGCACGGATTTCTTTGATCTTTGTTGCGCGTCTTGCCGCATCATCAAGGTGTGCGTGTGTATCGTTCGTATGCATGACTGTTAAATTCCAGTTGTCTGATGAAGGCGGTTCTGTTGTGCCATCCTCTTTAAAGGCTAGCTTGTACACACCAAGACCATCTGTGCTTGCGTTACGAACAAAGTCTACGCTGCTTGATTTCTCAGCAAACGGTTTGGCTAAAAGAGAAGATTCAAATGTTAAAGTTGCGCCTTTCACCGGTGCAATGGCCCAGTTTTGATCTGCACTTGGGTTGATGGTTTTTTGTTCGATAATATAATCCATCAGTACTTGGCGGTTCTCATCTGCTGAGGCAAGCACCACTTTATCTTGGGTCAGATGCGGAAAGCCTCCGCCGCCAGAAGCACGATAGTTATTTGTCACGACTAAAAATTCTTGATTGTCAGAGACTGTTTTCCCGTTGTAAGACAGGTTTTTGATGCGGTTTGCATTGGCGTTGACCAGTGTGCCTGTTGTGCTGTATTTAGCAGGCTGCGTCACATCGACTTGGTATGTCACACCATCTATTACATCAAAGTTATACGAGCGGTATTCCTCGTTTAAAATCGGCTGTTCTTTTGAAACGTTCGGTTTGATCTGATTAAACTGTCCGGCAGACATTTCTAACCAGTCTTTCACTTCACTGCCTCTCAGTTTCACAATCTGCACAGTGTTATCGTAAAGGTAGAGATCGCCGATGTTCTTAATCGCTAAATCTCCTTTTGCGATATTTGTATAATAATTTACACCGTTTCGTCCGCCTGCTTTAAACGGCGCACCTGCAGATAAAATCGGTAAATTTTGATACGCAGTGTCCTTCATTTTTTCTTGTGCATACCATTTTTGGGCATCTGTCACAATTTGAATCGAAGGGTCATCCATCACTTGAGCGAAAAAGCTATTAATGTCTGCTTCTGTATTGCCAACAGGCTTTCTCACGTAATCAAGTGTGTTTTGATGCGTTGTTTGAATGGCATCTTTTACTGTGCTTTTCTGAGATGATACTCCGGCAACAGATTCGATCTTGCCTGTTCCGTCGGTGACCTTCCAGCTGCTGCCGTCAGGCTCTAGTGTTAAATCAATGACTCCGAGGTAGCTGCCCCAGTTTTTTGACATGACGACTGGGATGCCGTTGATGGTTCCTTTTGAGACATCGAATTTGTCAACGCCGTTATATTCAGCGCTTGGGAATGTGCCATGCTGGTGCCCAGATACAATGGCATTGATGCCTTTTGTTTTCGTGGCAAGGTCAAAGATCATATTTTCTGATCCTTTAGGTGAAGCTGTTTTTTCAATTCCTGTATGGGCAAGAGCGACAATGACATCTGCGCCTTTCGCCTTCATTTCAGGAATGGTTTCATTGGCAGATTCGACGATGTCCTGCACTTGGACTTGTCCATCTAAATGCTTCTTATCCCACGTCATAATTTGTGGTGGAACAAATCCTATGTAACCAACTTTCACAGTTTGTGAGGCTCCGTTTGCATCTTTAAAGGTTTTATCTTGGATCACGTAAGGTGTAAAACGGTGTTCTCCATTTAGCTTTTTGACGTTCGCATTGACAATCGGGAAGTTGGCGCCCGCAATGGTACCGTCAAGGAAAGATAATCCGTAGTTAAATTCATGATTGCCAAGTGTTCCTGCATCGTATTTTAGTTTGTTGAGTGTATGAATAATGGGGTGAACCTTTGTTTGATTGATGATGCTGTCTTTCTCATGTTTGTAAACGTATTCTCCAAGAGGGGTTCCTTGAATCAGGTCTCCGTTATCAACAAGGAGTGTATTTGGATTTTGTGAACGGTGCTTGTCAATCAGCTCGGCTGTTTTTGCCAAGCCAAATTCATTTGTTTCTTTGTCGCTGTAATAATCATAATTCATCATGTTCGCATGAACATCGGTTGTGGCTAAGATGCTGACCTTTACGGCTTTGCCGTTTTCTGTTTCTGCATGAGTAGGTACTGCTGGGAGAATGAGACTAATCATCATAATGGAAGTGAGCAGAATAGACAGGTTTTTCCTTCGTTTAGACCTATGTGTTTGCTTCTTCACCTGATCTCCGCCTTTCTAATTTTTTTGACCACAATACCTATTGTAGAAATGTTTCGTTAACTTTTGTAGTTATTTTTTGCAGATTATTGTAAAGATAACATAAATCATACGAATTACCTTGTTAAGGGAATGCGAATGAGTCGAATTGCTTATTTTTATCATAAGGGGTTTTCTGATAGGGATAGGATGTTTCATTTCAACATGCCCGGGTATAGTGTGTAGTGTAAACGATAATCAAGCAGGAGGGTTTCTACATGGGTAAGAAAATTGCAGTTGTATTAACAGATTACTTTGAGGATGTTGAATTCACCGAGCCTGCAAAAGCCTTTAAAGATGCAGGTCATGAAATCACAGTGATTGAAAACGAAAAAGGAAAAACAGTGAAAGGGAAGCAAGGAGATGCAGAAGTGAGAGTGGATGCGTCCATTGATCACGTGAAGCCTGAAGACTTCGATGCACTTCTCATTCCTGGCGGTTTCTCACCAGACATTCTGCGTGCAGATGATCGTTACGTCCAATTCACTAAAACATTTATGGATGAGAAAAAACCAGTATTTGCGATCTGTCACGGACCGCAATTGCTTATTACAGCGAAGACGCTGGAAGGAAGAGGCGCAACTGGCTATACATCCATTCAAGTAGATATGGAAAACGCAGGCGCTAAATTTAAAGACGAAGAAGTTGTCGTTTGTCAGGATCAGCTTGTGACAAGCCGTACACCTGATGACATTCCAGCATTTAACCGTGAATCATTAAAACTGCTTGAGAAATAAACCGCAGTTATGACAGGATAAAAAAAGCCAGCACCTTAAGGGGTGCTGGCTTTTTCTGCGCATGATGTAAGGAAACTGCGTGCAGACCGCAAAGCAGCTTCCTGATGCACCATTATTTTCTTAAGTTTTTTAGCTCGCTTGCGATGGCTTGCATTTCACTTGGGCTGAATGAAGATTTTTTCATCACCATTTGGTGAAGAAATTCGATATCTTCGTACTTGTCTGGACTGAAGTCCTCGGCTTTGATGACTCCAATGTTCAGCATATTTAACTTTTGCGAAATGTCTTCAATCAGCTGATTGACTTCAGCCGCTTTTTGCTCTGACAAGGGCGGCACGTCCTTTCCTGCATATATGTCGAATAATATGTCTATTTTAACAGAAATGCAAAAGAATAAAAGGGCTATTAAGATGACACGGAGATGTTTTTCTCCTTTTTCTCCTGCTTAATCTTATCAATGATTCGTTTGGATTCAAATACGACAACCCCTGATAAACCGATGAGCCCGATTAAGTTTGGAATGGCCATCAGCCCATTGAGCATATCTGCTACACCCCAAACGAAGTCATTTTTAAACACGGCACCGAAAAAGACAGCAATGACAAACACGATGCGATAATACATGACGTACGAATCCTTCGCCAAATATGTAAAGCATTTTTCGCCATAATAGGACCAGCCAATGATGGTGGAATAGGCAAACAAGAGCAGACCGATTGCCACAATGGTTGAGCCAACTGGACCGAGGAAATGAGCAAAGGATAACGAGGTCAGCGCATCACTTTTCACTGTTAAATACATATCTGCCATGACAATGGTAATGCCAGTGATAGAACAAACAATGATTGTATCGATAAACACTTGCGTCATAGATACGAGAGCTTGACGGGCAGGCATATCCGTTTTCGCAGCCGCAGCAGCAATTGGTGCTGACCCAAGACCTGCTTCATTGGAAAATACTCCTCGTGCCACACCCCAGCGAATGACAGTTCCAATTGCACCACCTGCCACGGCTTGACCCGTAAAGGCATCTGAGAAAATAAGACCGACTGCGCCTGGAACGAGATCAGCATTCATGACAAGAATGATCAGACCGCAAATGACGTAGAATAAAGCCATGACTGGTACAAAAATAGATGTGACCCGGCCAATGCTTTTAATTCCGCCTAAAATCACGAGTGCCGTAAAAGCCGTAATGATGATACCTGTTACCCATGTTGGAATTTGAAAAGTAGAATTCATGACTCCTGAGATGGAATTAGACTGTACCAGGTTGCCGATCCCAAAGGCAGCACTGGCGCCGAAAACAGCAAATAGAACCCCTAGCCATTTCTGTTTCAATCCATGCTCTAAATAATACATAGGTCCGCCAGACATTTCGCCTTTTTCGTTTTTGATCCTGTATTTAACTGCAAGAACAGCTTCTGCAAACTTAGTGGCCATTCCGAAAAATGCAGCAAACCACATCCAGAATACCGCACCCGGACCACCCGCTATAACTGCCGAGGCCACACCTACGATATTCCCTGTACCGACAGTTGCAGCAAGAGCCGTCATTAACGCTTGGAAATGAGAAATATCTCCTTCTGACATTTTGTCTTGTTTAGAAAAAGCGAGCTTTAAAGAATAAGGAAGTAATCTAATTTGAATGAAGAGAACGCGAAAGGTGAGGTATATTCCAGTACCAACAATTAAAATCAACAGGGGAGGCCCCCACAAAAAATTGTTCATCGTCGTGACAAACTGCTCAATTATTCCCATCTAATATCCCCCTTTGTTTGTGTAATTCTCCTAAAGTTTCTCCTGTTTTTGTGTAATTTGTCAATGGCGATGAGAGCTTTTCTTGCAAAGTTTCCAAAAGAAAAAGGGCTTGATATGATAGAGAAAAGGTTTTCGAAAAGAACTCTTAGGGAAAAGATAGGAGGAGAATGAAGAATGATTCATGTGTTATTCGTTTGTCTTGGCAATATTTGCAGGTCACCGATGGCAGAGGCCATGTTTAGAAAAAGAGTAGAAGATGAGGGGCTTAGCGAGCACTTTGTGATTGATTCAGCAGGGATTGGCGGCTGGCATCAAGGAAGTCCTCCGCATGAAGGAACGCGAAAGCTGCTTGATGAAAAAGGCATCAGCTATGAAGGAATGACTGCAAGACAAATCATGGAGAAGGATATCACCACATACGACTATATCATGGCGATGGATGCAGAAAATGTAGGGGCACTTCGCAGTATAGCCGGCTATGGGAAACATCACTTTATTGGCCGTCTTCTTGATTTTGTAGAAGACGACGATCGAGATGATGTGCCAGATCCTTATTACACTGGGAACTTTGAGGAAGTCCATGAATTAATTGAAACAGGAATTGACCGTTTTTTGACGTATGTAAAGAAAGAGAACCACCTTTAACTGAAAGGAGATCAGACGAGATGGAAGAAAAAAATCAAATCGTGCTCCGAGGAGCTGCCATAGGAGCAGCTTGCGGCGCATTGCTAACTTTATTTCATCGGCCAACGAGAATTGCACTCAAAGACAAATGGAATGACTGCCAGCAAAAGCTGGATGAATACCGCCAGGAGCCAGGCAGAATATCGGCTTGCATGAAAGAAAAGATGGAAGAAACGAAGCAGCTGATGCGAACAGTCTCAGATGATTTGTCATTTTTAAATGAACAGGTCAATCAGTTAAAGGAAACAACCCCAAGGGTATTAGAAATTATTGAAGAAACAAAGGATCACTTTCAATCGAAACAGACAGATTGATCATTGGAGATGAGGCGTATGGGTTTTATTAAAGCGTTAATTGAACGCTTTTTGCTGCATGAAGGACCGGCAAAATCTGCTGAGCTTGCGTATTTCTTTTTGCTTTCATTATTTCCGTTTCTCATCTTCGTGCTGACACTGGTTGGGTATTTGCCGCTGACGTCAAAGGATGTCCTGAGCGTCATTTCTGGTTATGCGCCAGAAGGAGCGCTTTCGATGATTGAATCCATTGCCGATCAGACGCTGAATAATCGTAACGGCGGATTATTATCGTTCGGGATTATTGCCGCCCTTTGGTCAGCATCTAACGGCATTAATGCCGTCGTCAGAGCTTTTAACCATGCTTACGAAGTTGAGGAGAATCGTTCCTTCATTCTCGTACGTTTAACATCAATCATCTTAACGATCGCGATGGTTTTGACCATTATTTTTGCCTTGATGCTGCCTGTCTTTGGAAAAGAACTTGGTTTATTTGTCGCTAAATTAGTCGGGCAGTCAGATGCCTTTCTCACCGTATGGACTGCGATGAGATGGATCATTAGCCCGCTGATTTTGTTGATTGTTTTTACATCCTTGTACTATTTTGCTCCAAACATTAGACTGAAATTGAAATTTGTTCTGCCAGGTGCCATTTTTGCATCGATTGGATGGATTTTGGTCAGCATGCTGTTTTCATTTTACGTAGGCGAGTTTGCCAACTACAGTGCGATGTACGGAAGCATTGGGGGAATCATTATTTTAATGATCTGGTTTTATTTAACCGGCATCATGATTATCCTTGGCGGCGAGCTCAATGCGCTTTTACATAAACGTAAAATCGTACCAGGCAAGCTATAAAGAAATCCGGGCATCCTAAAGAAGAACGAACAAGTTCAATCTGAATGGATGGGGGAAATCACATATGTCCAAACAATCGAAAAAAGGCGGAAGCAATACGAAACAAAACAAAGGTCATCAGCCTAAGCACAAAACAAGCGGCAGTGCGAACGGGCAAAATGGATATCACTAAATGAAAAACTCCTCTGCATAGCGCAGGGGAGTTTTTTTCATTTAGAAATGGATGCATTGGAACTTTCAACCACTGCTGCCGTTCGCCCAAATCGAACGCAGAAAAACACGAATAATATCACGATGCTGACAAGGTAAAGTAAATTCATTCCTTCAAACGTTTGCACAAAGATTCCACCGAGAACAGGCCCGAGAATACTCCCCGCACTAAACGCCATCCCGCACATCAAATTTCCAGCAGGAAGCAGATGCTTTGGCAATAAGTCGGTCATATAACTGATGCCAAGTGAGAAGGTAGAGCCTACAGCCATTCCGGCAATAAAGAAACAAATTGCAACAGCCAAAACCGATTGAATGAAAATTCCTGCTAGTAGGAAAAAGAAAGACCCGACGAGTGTGACACATAAAATGATGCGGCGCCTGCCAAACCGGTCGCTGAGCATCCCGAGAGGTAGCTGAAAGACAATACTTCCAATGGCAAACGCAGGTAAAATAAACGCAACTGCATCTACTGTTACCCCGCTTCTGAGTGCATAAACAGGGAAGTTGCTATTGAGTGTCGTTTCTAAAAAGCCATAGCAAAAAGGCATCATAAAGGCGACCCAGCCAAATTGAAAGGCTTTCTTAAAGCGCTTCAAACTGTTTGTCTGCTCTGACGTCTGCACTTCGCCCGTATCTGGATATGTATTTTTCAAAACAAAAACAAGCAGCCAAATACATAAACTAACGGCACCAGAAACAATGAAAGGTAAAGATGGGTTGATTTCAATGAGTGGTGTTAAAAAAGGTCCAGCGGCAAAACCGAGTCCAAAGGATAACCCATACAATGAAATATTTCGCCCGCGATTTCTCGATGACGACGCATAGGTCACCCACGTCTGTGTAGAGAAATGCAGCATATGATCACCAATCCCGATCATGAGCCGCAGGAAGAACCAGACGACATAAGATTCAAAAAACACAAAGCTAAACAAGCTTAAAAAGACAGCAGCGCCCCCAATGACAATTAACGGCTTAAACCCAAACCGGCGAAGCGGCGCTTCCATAAAGGGAGATGCTAGCAACACGCCAAGATATAAGCCTGTGGCATGCAGACCGTTTAACGTAGGAGAAGTGCCGGCATGTTCAAAAATAATCGAAATGACAGGCAATAACGCTCCCTGCGAAAAACCAGATACAGATACAAGTAAAATTAAAATCAAAAAGTGAATTCTCGACATAAGAAGCTCCTTACAAGTTCATATTTTCATCGTACAATGGAACCATAGGGGTTTCAATAGAAAGGTGGAAAAGGAATGAAACTGATATACGAAACGGACCGGTGGATTGCGGGAACAAATGAAAAGCAGCTGTATATCTCAGGAAAAGAAGAAATGGGGTACAGGCCATCTCAATTGTTCACCTCAGCTATTGCAGGCTGCTTTGGAGAAATGCTCATTCATGTATGCCGGAAAAAGCGAATATCCTGTGAAGGGCTGACGATCACACCTGAAACGACAAGAGCAGGAGCTGTAAACAAAATCTCCCGTATTCATTTACATATCATTTTTGAACACATCAATACATCTGAAGAACAAATAGATAAAGTCATCACAATTGCTTTGAAGCATTGTTCGATGGTGCAGTCTGTGAAAGGAAGTATTGAGGTCACCTTCTCACACGAGCGAATCTAAATGTATATGATGCCGGCACTCACGAAAGAATAACAATCAGACATATGAAAAGGAGAATGGCTGTATGAATCGTTTGTTTCTTGTGATTGTCGCAATTGGTGTGCCGCTATCGGTCATTGGGAGTTTTCTTCATTTTCCGCAGGTCATCATGTTTGCTGTGTATTGTATCGCCATTATTGGTCTTGCTAGTTTTATGGGAAGAGCCACAGAAAGTCTTGCCATCATAGCGGGCCCAAGAATTGGCGGGCTTTTAAACGCCACATTTGGAAATGCGGTAGAGTTAATTATTTCATTTTTTGCATTAAAGCAAGGACTGACAGCTATTGTACTTGCTTCATTAACTGGATCAGTTATCGGAAACTTACTGCTTGTGGCGGGGCTGTCTTTTTTCGTTGGCGGATTAAAATATAAGCGCCAAGTGTTCAATGTCCACGATGCAAGGCACAACTCGGGCTTGCTCATGTTTGCCATTATTGTGGCGTTTGTCATTCCAGAAGTGTTTTCGGTGGAGATGGCTGAGGATAAACAATTTGTTTTAAGCATTGGAATTAGCATTGTGATGATTTTGCTTTATGTCGCAGCGCTCTATTTCAAACTGGTCAGCCACCGCGGAGTCTATGTTGCCAAGCTGGAGAGCATGGACGGGGAAGCGGAGACGGAAGAAGAAACACCTGAATGGTCTGGTAAGTTTGCCACTGTGATTTTGCTGCTTGCGACGATTGCCGTTGCGTACATTTCAGAGCGCCTCGTTCATACATTTGATACGGTGGGAGAACAATTTGGCTGGAGTGAGCTGTTTATCGGAGTCATTATTGTGGCCATCGTCGGAAATGCCGCAGAACATGCCTCTGCTGTCATCATGGCGTATAAAAACAAAATGGATGTCGCAGTGGAAATAGCTTTTGGTTCCACACTTCAGGTTGCGATGATGGTGGCACCAATCCTTGTCATCAGCTCGCTTTTTTTCAATACGCAGATGCCGCTCATTTTCTCCTTACCAGAGCTCATTGCGATGGCATCCGCTGTATTACTCACAGTCATTTTATCTAATGACGGAGATACCAATTGGTTTGAAGGTGCCACATTGCTTGCTGCCTATTTCATTATGGCGATTGGATTTTTCCTTTTATAATCTTTTGTGGATAAGGGACGTCTTTGCGGAAAATACTATGGAAAAATGAATGAGAAAGAGTGATGATATGAAAAAGATGCCCCGCATCATGTTTGTTGTTCTCTTATCCTTAAGTTTTCTATACAGCTTTCCACTAGAGGCGGCGAAGCCATTTAAAGTGCCATCCTCTGTCGCCAGTATCTCAAAGGAGAATACGTATCCGAACGCGTCACAGGATCAGCCCCTGCTCCAGCCGAGTGAGCTGACAGCTGAATTGTTCAAAACAACGAATGTACCGATTGAAAATACCCATTTGATCAAAATGCTGAATGAATCCAGCATTTCAGGGACGCCATTAGCGGTTGGATACCGCGCGACCATTTTCCTCGGAAGATGGGCACTAAGCTACGATTCAAACGAAACGGTCGCCAACTGGGAATACAAAAAAGTGAATACGAATCACATTGATAACAGAGGCGGCAACAAAACAGCCATTGGTAAATACGTTCAAAAGCAGCAAGTAAAAGTGAGCGGCGGGCTCACAGCAAAGGTGCCAAACCCGGAAGATGTGAAAACATTGATGATGCAAAAAGCCATTCAAAAAACAAAGCTGCCCCTCGCTTTTGACACAGTGATTGGCGCAGGAACAAAACGAGATCAGTCGTACCATGTATCTCCGAAAAAAGCAGCTTCGCTTCATGCCTATGCACCAGCGATTAATGAAAAAGGAAAGGTGACATACGGAGAAGTGTACCTTGTGCTTAAAGGAAATAAACGAAAACTCGTCGTGAAAAACGTGACCTCGCAAGGAATCGGCGCTTGGATTCCTGTGCAGGATCACCTGACGTTTGGCTTTCAAGGGATGAATTAAAACAGTCATCTCCTCTTATCAAGAGAGGAGATGACTGTTTTTTTGCTAATTGGATTTCTTTTTTTCCTGTTTCAGTTCACTCTTGTAAAAATCAAAGAGGTTATAGAAAAACCATAAGATGAAAAGAAAGAAGATCACTTTAGTCAATATCGTTAAATTGTTGAAAATAAAGACCAAGAAACGGGATGATCATAAATCCATAATAAGAAAACCACCATGTTTTAAAGATGGAACTCAGCTCCTTAAAAACTTGTAGAAATTAACATGATATTCACATGGTACATTTTTTTGAGAAAATAAAAAAGCCACAGTAGAAGTTGAATGAACCCAACCACTACTATGGCTTAAATTTTTATTCCCCTAAATCCACATTATGATAAACCTGCTGCACATCTTCAAGCTCTTCTAATACATCGATTAGTTTCTCGAATTGTGCTTTAGATTCATCGTCTAATGTCACTTCGTTTTGAGGAAGCATCGTGATTTCAGCGACAGTGAATTCTTCAACGCCGGCTTGTTTGAATGCTTCTTGTACTTGATGGAATTGATCTGGTTCAGCGTATACGATCACTGTTTCATCTTCTTCCATGATGTCACGTACATCAACGTCTGCTTCCATTAAAAGCTCAAGCGTTTCTTCTTCACTTTTTCCTTCGACACCGATGACAGCTGTTTGGTCAAACATATAAGCAACAGAGCCGCTTACGCCCATGTTTCCACCGTTTTTCCCGAATGCCGCACGAACATCTGACGCTGTGCGGTTCACGTTATTGGTGAGGGCATCAACGATTACCATTGATCCGTTTGGACCAAATCCTTCGTAGCGCAGCTCATCGAAATTCTCTTCCGCACCGCCTTTGGCTTTTTCAATGGCACGGTCTACAATGTGTTTTGGGACACTATATGTTTTGGCACGTTCTAGAACAAAGCGAAGTGCTTGGTTTGATTCTGGGTTTGGCTCACCTTGTTTGGCAGCCACATAGATTTCACGCCCGAATTTTGCGTAAATACGACTTGTACTGGCATCCTTTGATGCTTTCTTTTCTTTAATGTTGTTCCACTTACGACCCATCTTATTCACTCTCTTTCACTTAGTAAATACACAGTATGAGGGTCCCCATGCTGCATGAAATCATTCTGCCTTCTATTATACATGAATCAGTCAAGAGGATAGAAGTAAGAGGGCTGAAATGAAGAGATTTCTTAGCTGATGTGTCCAAGCTGTTCAAGCGTTTCATGCTGCTTGTGAGATCTCGTCAGCTCGTCGCACCGAATGATCCTGCCATCTAATAACGTGAAAAGAGCCATGACATCAATTAAACCCCGGTCCCCGCTTGCGAGTTCCACATGTACAGTGTAACGAAAACACCCTTGCTGCGTATCTTCATCAAATAACACATCATGAAAAGCGGGGATTTCAAGCTGTTTTGTCAATCCTTTTAATGTGGATAGATGCTTTTTAAACTCATCAAGTGTCGAAACCTTTCCATCAGTCACTTGCTGATAATCAGGTGAAAAATAAGCCTCCACTTTTTCTATATTGAATTTGATTAATACCTCTTCATACATCTCTTTAATAAATGATATCGCTTCTTTTTTTGTCATGAATCAACATCCTCTCTTTATGTTAACCAGTTAACTATAATCAATTATAATTAACTAGTTAACAAAAAACAATCAAAAAAATAACCCCATCATAAATGAGGTTATTTTGCAGGCTGGGGATAAACGAGATCTTCAAGCAATTTGACATCATGCTGATGAAGTTGTTTGATCATTTCTTTTCGGACAGCGAGGGCAGCATCGAAGTATTTTTCGTCTTCGACCATTCCTTTCACTGTGATCTCAATCCCGCGGTTCAGCTTGTTCAGGCCCATAATGCCATGAACTTGAAACGGTTCAATGGCATGTTGAAATTCATCTTTTTTGAGAAAATCATGATGCATCTGATTTAAATTGTCACAGGCCGTTTCGAGTGCTTGAAAGGCTGTGTCTGGGTTTTGATTCGCACTAATTAATACAGACTCCGTAATCCGCATGTATTGCATGTTATAGTTTTGAATTTGCCGGATGTCTCCGTTAGAAATGGTTAACAGCTTGCCGCTCCATTCTCTAATTTGCAGAGAGCGGAGACCAATCTCTTCAATCGTTCCATTAAAGAGGTTATTCACTGTCACATAATCCCCTTTATGAATCTGACGTTCATAGATCAGAAAAATGCCTGCTAAAATATCGCGAATCAGCGTCTGGGCGCCAAAACCGATGACGATCCCAGCAACACCAGCACCTGCAAGAATTTTCCCAAAATCATGAAAGAAGAGAGAAATGACATACATTACAAAGCAAATCGAAGCGGTGTATTTCGTAACAGATTTGACCAAGCTCTCGATCGTTTTTTTCTTCTTGTCCTCTATAAACTCCGTTCGTTTAAAGAAAATTTGAAGCGCTTTGTTAATCATAAAGACGGCAAGCCAAAGAACGAGTCCAACAAGGAGAATTTCAATGTATTTGTTCTTGACTATTGTCAGAAAAGTATCGTCCATCTATCGGTTACCCCCTGGCTGTACGAGAAGTAAAATCAACATCTTGATAATAGCTGTTTTTCACAAGAACATTCGGACCGAGGCATTGTACGCTTGGACAATGGCAATTCAGCTCTTTTGCTAATTTTGTGTCCATCCAGCGTGAATAAGCAGATTGCAATGTATCAGTAGCAATGTTTCCAAGCGCCGGTGTATCGCCAAAGTCTGTCACAATAATATTCCCATCAAAAATATTCACATTCAAACGTGAGCGGCCGTCAGGGTCATTTCGTACCGTGACATGTTTCTCCTGACGCAATCGCTTGAGGAGGCGCTGATCTTCTTCATCTGTGCTGCAAGAATAAAATGGCAGGGTGCCAAACAGCATCCATGTGTCTTGATCACGAATATCAAGCAGCTGATGAATCGCATCACGCATTTGCGGAAGCGTCAATGATTCAAGGGCGCTGGCAAAATCACTTGGGTACATTGGGTGAACTTCGTGGCGCTGGCATTTCATTTCCTCCACGATTTGCCGGTGGATGTGTTCAATATATGGAAGCGTGCGCTTATTGAGCATGGTTTCAGCAGATACGGTAACACCCGCTTTGACAAGTGCCCGGCTATTTTCAATCATGCGGTTAAATAATTTCTCGCGCTGCTCAAAGGTTGGTTTTCTGTCCATCATCGCAAAACCGACCGTTGCAAACTCTTCGACAGTTCCCCAGTTATGTGAGATGTGAAGGACATCTAAGTATGGAATAATTTCCTCATATCGCGCCAAATCAAGTGTTAAGTTTGAATTGATCTGTGTACGGACGCCGCGTTCATGGGCATATTTTAATAAAGGGACGACATATTCCCGCACAGATTTGAGAGAAAGCATAGGCTCTCCGCCTGTAATACTGATTGAGCGCAGAAGCGGAACTTCATCTAAACGGCGAAGCAGTAAATCAAGCGGCAGTGCATTCGGGTCCTTAGGCTGTAAGGTATAGCCGACCGCACAGTGCTCACATCTCATGTTACACAACGTCGTTGTTGTAAATTCGATATTTGTCAGCTTCATCTCTCCGTAATCCTGCACATCGAGATAGGCTTCCCAAGGGTCGTATGCAGGTGTAATCGGACGAAGTGCTGTTTTTTGGTTCATGGTATCTATCTCCTTTTCATTCGGGCAAACGTGGACCCGCCAACAGTTAATTTTAAGCCCCATCACCGTTATACGCAAGTGGGGTTTCATTGATTTACAAGGGAAAAAAAGATAAGCTAGAAACAAATGCTAAAGGGAGTGTATCTATGGGCAAGGCAGCAGACAGCAAAGAGCAGCAGGTTGATTATTTAAAGAACCGATTAGATATGTTTATGAATGTGATTGATTCATTAGATCCTGAATCAACAGATGTTGAGGATATAGACAGACTGATCCAGATGATTGACGACCTAGAAGCGAAATATGAACGGTTTAAAAACGATTGGAAGGAAGAATAGCTCGCGCAGTGCGGGCTTTTTTCTTTAAATTGGCAGGTGAATCAGTGTATGAGTCTCGGTCTTATTCTGCACAATAGAAGAAAAACCGGGAAGTGACGTAAATGAAAAAATACATGCTCATCTGTTTATGTGCGCTTTTTGTATCCATGCCTCTCTCAGAAGCGGAAGCCGTGTCTAATAAGCCCGTCCACTGGGGATTTGCGAAAAGCAAAGAACACAAGCCAGCAGATGCGGGTAAAGAATTGAACGTCCTTTTAAAAAAGTATGATGCCTTTTATTTAGGAAACACGAAAAAGAAAGAGATTTATTTTACCTTCGACAATGGCTATGAAAATGGGTACACGCCGAAGATCTTAGATGTGCTGAAAAAACATCAAGTACCAGGCACCTTTTTTGTGACAGGGCACTTTGTAAAGGATCAGCCTGAGCTCGTCAAACGGATGGCAAAGGAAGGTCATATCATTGGCAACCATTCCTATCACCATCCAGATTTAACAACAAAGAGTACGAAAGAAATCAAAGAAGAGCTGGGGCGTGTCAATGAAGCCGTGTACAAAATCACTGGAAAACAAGACAACCTCTATCTTCGTCCGCCGCGCGGTGTATTCAGTGAAAGGGTGCTGAAGGAAACAAAAGAGCTCGGCTACCAAACCGTTTTCTGGTCAGTGGCGTTTGTGGACTGGCATATTCATCATCAAAAAGGAAAACAGTATGCCTACGATCAAATGATGAAGCAGGCGCACCCAGGTGCCATTTACTTACTTCATACCGTCTCAAGGGACAATGCCGAGGCATTGGATGATGCCATCACGGCTCTGAAAAAACAAGGATATTCCTTTAAAAGCCTAGACGATCTCATGCTTGAAAAAGTATGGCATCTGCCTCAGCTATAGAAAAAAGCTTGCAGAAGACCTGCGAGCTTTTTCTTTATCCTTCTCTTATTTTACGCTGAAACAAAATCGGGTGATGACGCGTAAAAGAGTCAATCAAGCCCTCACCGAAAATCGTGATTGTTTGCTCCCAAGGATGTCCTAGCAAGCCCCAATGCATCTCTTTTGATAAAAAGAAATCATAATCCCCGTTAGGAAGCACAGGGACTCTCTATTCCCCAATTTCATCTTTTTCAAATGACCCGTATGGTGTGATCCAGTAGCATTCGTGCTGCCAATCGAGTGCCAGCATATATTCGTCTGTTCTCATATGCTCCTGAAAAGCAAGTAACGCTTTCTCTTCAAGGTCTTCCTCCGCATGTAGAAGGGAAGGGTCCTCAAAATAAACAGAGATATTATATGTAATATAAGGAGATGGTACGTGGAATGAGGGAAAACGAGAGATGCTTGGATTAAATTTGAAATCTCGATAGAACGTCTTCCATACCAGCCTTAGTTCTTGATGAGTCAATGGAATCCAGTTTTCCACCTTAACCGCCCCCAAGCTATTCTCTCAACAAATTATTTGAAAATGCGGAACCACCCTTTATGCTTAAACCACAAAAGCATACCCGAGACGAGCAGACCCATGAAAATCAGCACCCAAAAATAGCCATACTTCCAGTGTAATTCAGGCATGTTGTCAAAGTTCATCCCGTACACCCCAACAATAAAGGTCAGTGGAATAAAAATGGTCGACACAATGGTCAATGTCATCATGATTGCATTCATTCGATTGGAATTCAGCGTCTGATAGCTGTCTCGTAAATCGGCCGTCATATCACGGTTTGACTCGACGATCTCGGTTAGTTTCAAAAGGTGATCATAAATATCATTGAAATATGCTTGCCGGTTCGTATCGCTTCTCATTGTATTTGTGTTGACAATACGATATAAAAGGTCCCTCATCGGAATAATCGTTCTTCGCAGTTTGAGCAAATCGGATCGAATTCCGAATACTTCGTTCATCAGCGTTCCATATGTTTTATGACCTTCTTCATCCTCAATTTCATTCAGCCTGTCCTCAATTTGATAAATAATAGGGAAATAATCATCGACAAGCTGATCAATCAGCATATAGGCGATATGCTCAGGTCCACTGTTTCTGGCTTTATCAGATTCTTTGAGCTTTCGAATGACACGGTCAATGTATGGCGCCTCCTTCAAATGAAAGGTCACGATATAATTGTCACCAACAAACAGATCGATTTCCTCAGATCGAAGCGTCTTTTGATTCAGGGCATGAAGCACGAAAAATAAATACCCTTCATAAAAATCAAGCTTCGGCCGCTGTAAATAATGGAAGCAATCCTCAATCGCAAGCGGATGGAACTGAAAGTATTCCTTCAAAAGCGCTGCTTCCTTTTCCGTTGGCGCATGAAAATCAATCCAGTACCAGGCGATATTGGGGCTTGAAAGCTGCTGTAATGTTGCATGTTCAATCAAGTCGCCGTTTTTTGTCACTGCAATTTTTTTCAGCATGTGCACCCCTCCAGACTTGCATTATATCATGAAGCAGCACCGGTGAACTTATACGTGTTCTGCATAAAAAAGCCGATCTCATTACTGAGATCGGTCCAATGTGCGTGTATGATTGATGGATAAAACCGAGAATTAAGGACGACGGAAGTTGACGAAACCACCGTTGCGGTCGAACCAGCCTCTAAACGCCCAGTTGATGTAGCCGCCGTCACCTTTGTTTGTGAAAGATCCATTTTCAAATACCCAAACTCCGTAAGTAATGCTTCCGTATTTCACAGTAGCAAACGTTTTGACTCCGTTGAAACGAGTCTCATAACCTTGGCTTAAGTTAAATACCATGACATTGTATTTTGAGCCCGCAGCATAGAAAGCAGACTCCATTAGTCCTTTGACAAAGCCTTCACGGTTTGTGTTAGCATTTGCAGCATTGATTAATGCATTAGCTATACCAAGTACGTCAAAGTTAATATTAACGTTTCCTGCGGTTGTAGATGCTTTACTTTCAGCAGCTTTGTTTAAAACAGTTTGCTGAACAGTAGTTGAAACTGGAGTAGTTTTTTGTTCAGCAGCGTCAGCGAATACTGGTAGTGTCGAAGAAACAGCAGTGGCAAGGGCAACAGAAAGAATGGTTTTTTTCATTGGTCGGATCTCCTTTGTTTTTAAATTTTGGTGTTCCTTTTCGTAAAAAGTGAAACTAGGTGAAGCCGGTTATCAATGAGGTAAAATATGGTCCTGCAAGATAAAACAAATGATTGCCTAATCAGCTAATTCCTTTGTTCACCTCCTTGATATGTCATAATTATACAAATGTTTTCGGAATAGAAGATATCACCCAGAGGTTCTATTTCTAATTTAAGGTAAATAATCCTAAAATATTGAAGGGTGCTGTCGAATTTTAGCTGAATTCGACTAAAAATGTTCCTTCATCCAAAAGGAAAATGACCGTAAATAAGGAAGATATAACTGATAAATTCTTGTACTCTTTATGTTTAAAAGTATTCAATATGGAGAATCATTCATGCAAAGTGAAACAATCGCATCTGCGTGTTTGCAGAAAGGAAGAGGAAAACATGTGGGAAAAAGAGCTGATGGTGGAGCCGCCGTATCATTTCGATCAAGTGCTCAGACGCTTATCAAGTGATCCATTAAAAGCAGTCGATTTGAATAAACGAGAAATCAAAGTACCAATTAGGTTAGAACAAAAACCATACGTTGTCGTCGTTCAAGCCACCGGAACAAAAGAAGCGCCCACGTTTCGGGTGCAAGGAAAAGGTCCTGAGGAACCTCTCATATGTGAGGTGAAGCGGATATTTGGCATGAAGCATCAATTACACGCTGTGCATGAGCATTTTTCTCAAACGAATTTAGCGTCCATATTTGAGCGTCATGTCGGGACACCGCTCATGCTGGATTTTCATTTATATCATTGTTTGATGAAATGCATCATTCATCAGCAGCTCAATCTGGCGTTTGCTTATGAGCTCACGAAACGGTTTGTTCATACGTACGGTGAGCAAATAGAAGGTGTTTGGTTTGATCCTTTACCGGAAGCCATCGCCTCACTTGAAACAGAGGATTTGAGAAAGCTCCAATTTAGTCAGCGGAAAGCGGAATATGTCATCGATGTATCGAAGCGAATTGTGAGCGGCTCTCTTTGTTTAGAAGAATTACACGATTTAACTGATCTGGAGGTGGAAGAACGTCTGCTTCCGATTAGAGGGATTGGACCTTGGACAGTTCAAAATGTGCTCATGAATGGACTTGGAAGACCAAATCTCTTTCCGATGGCAGATATCGGTATTCAAAACGCCATCAAGCGGCACTTTGACCTGCCTGAAAAGCCGACAAAAGAAGAAATGGCAGCATTAAGCAAGGAGTGGACCCCGTATTTAAGCTACTCTTCTTTATATTTATGGAGAAGCATTGAGACAGATAAATAAATGAAAGGGATTTTCTCTCTTTGTCCAAGTCATGATATACTAATGAGATGGAATAAAATGAAGACAACCTATAAAGGGTTCAGATAGAACGGAGAGAATGAAGTGAAGGAAAAACAGCAAGGTGCCCTTTTACAAAAGGGACAGCAGTTCCCGCTTACCATTAAACGCCTTGGCATTAATGGGGAAGGGGTCGGTTATTTTAAAAAGCAAGTGGTCTTTGTCCCGGGTGCGCTTCCAGGCGAAGAAGTGGTTGTGGAAGCAACGAATGTCCAAGCAAAATATGCAGAAGGTACGGTTAGAAAAGTCCGAAAGCGCTCCGAGCATCGAGTGAAACCGCCATGCCCAGTATACGAGCAGTGCGGAGGCTGTCAGCTTCAGCATTTGGCATACGAGCAGCAGCTAAAGGAAAAACGAGATATTGTCATTCAATCAATGGAACGACACACGAAGCTATCGGTCGAAACGCTAGATATTAGACCAACGATCGGCATGGAAGATCCGTGGCACTACCGGAACAAAAGCCAGTTCCAAGTAGGGCGTTCTCACAGCGGTGACATCATTGCTGGACTTTACGGACTGAACTCTCATAAGCTTGTACCGATCAAGGAATGTATCGTGCAGCATCCAAATACGAACAAAACAACGGGCGTTGTCCGCAAAATCTTAGAGAAATTCGGTGTATCGGTCTACAATGAACGGACAAGAAAAGGCGACGTACGCTCAATTGTCGTGCGTGTCGGCTTTGAAACAGGGGAAGTACAAGTCGTCCTTGTCACATCGAAACCTGAATTTCCAAAGAAAAAAGAAATCGCCGAAGCCATTCAAAAACGTCTGCCAGAAGTGACGTCCATTATGCACAATGTCAACGGTGAAAAAACGTCGGTCATCTTTGGCCATAAGACATCTCACCTAGCTGGCAACATGGTCATTCAAGAATTTTTAGGGGACGTCTCCTTTGAACTGAGTGCACGTGCTTTCTTCCAATTGAATCCGAAGCAAACGCTAAAGCTTTACGACGAAGCGAAAAAAGCGGCCAAACTGACTGGCAAAGAAAAGGTTGTCGATGCGTATTGCGGCGTTGGAACGATTGGTATGTGGCTTTCAGATGGCGCCAAAGAAGTACGAGGAATGGATGTCATCAAAGAATCGATTGATGATGCCAAGAAAAATGCCAAAAAACACGGCATGAAAAACGCGACCTATGTGACAGGAACAGCTGAACACTGGCTGCCAAAATGGGTCAAAGAAGGCTTCCGTCCTGACGTCATCGTCGTGGACCCGCCAAGAACAGGCTGCGAGCGCACCTTCTTAGACACTGTCAAACAAGTCAAACCAAAACGCCTTGTCTACGTCTCTTGCAACCCATCGACATTAGCAAAAGACCTCGAATACATGTCAAAAGACTACAAAATCGAATACATGCAGCCAGTGGATATGTTTCCGCAAACGGCGCATGTGGAGACAGTTGTATCGCTCGTGAAAAAATAGACTTTAATCAAGGCTCGAAAATCAATATTAGATTTTCGAGCTTTTTTGTTTTGGGGGCATTTCTTTAATCAGACTTTTTTCTAAATGAATATAAACACTTGTAATATTTAAAATAGTACTATATAGTTCTAATTATGAAAAAAGTAAAATTAATGAATCAAAAACGTGTGCTTGAAGTTGCTGCAACTTTATTTTTAGAAAAAGGATTTGCTTATACAAGCATGGATGAATTAGTACGTGTAAGCAAAGTGTCAAAGTCTAACGTGTATTATCACTTTTCTAATAAGGAGGATTTATTAGAAGGAGTCGTTGATTATTGGATTGAAATGTATCAATCTGCAATTGATGACGTACTATCTCAGAACCAATTTTTAGTTGAAGAACGTATCCAACTGTTTTTAAAGCAATTATCACAAGGAGTTCAATCGAGAGAATATAAGGGGAGCTGTCCATTTATTACTCTTTATATTCAAAGTCCTACACAGGCCACACAAATAAAAGAAAAAATAGGTCTGTTTTTTACAGGATTACAAAAGAAAGTTTCTCTATTACTGAAACAAGGGGTAGAGAATGGAGAATTTAGAAAGACGATTCATATTGATGAGGTTGCATCACTGTTTATTACCAATCTTGAAGGCGCGTTATTTATTTCAGAAACATTGAAGGATGCAACTGTCATTACGAAAACAGCAGATCATATTTTTAACTTGCTTCGATAAAGAAGCTTTTTTTTCACATTAAATTAGTACTGATTAGTACTAAAAGGGAGATTTTTATATGAGAACAGTATTATTAATTGGTGGAACGGGCTTTATTGGAAAGCAATTAGTCGAAGAATTAGCCAAAGAGGATGTGAACATTCTTCTTTTAGTGAGGTCGAAAAGTAAAGCAACACGCATTTTTCAAGAAAGAGGCATTTTAAAAGAAGCAGTGATGCACTTTGTTGAAGGTGATTTGACGAAAATAGATTTAGGGCTAAGTGCTGATGATAAGGAGAGGGTATTGAAAACGGATGTGATGATTCACGCAGGAGGCCCCATGGATATTCAAGCGACAAGTAAAAAGGCAGCTTCCGTCTTTTTAAATGGCGCCAAACATATTAGTGACTTAGCTAAAAGTATTCATCAATTGAAGGGCTTGCAGCAATTTATTCATGTTGTCGGTTATATGAGTCCCTTTGATGATCAAAATAGCAAGATTGAAATTGATGTGTTTAAAGAAGGAAACAGTTATTTGAAAATAAAAAGTCCTTATGAGAGAACAAAATTTTTAGCAGATCTTTATATTCGTCAACAGGCATTAGCAGTAGGTTATCCGCTTTCTGTCATTAATCCGCCAACTGTAGTCGGCAGTAGTAAAACGGGGAGTACAGAGCAGATAGCAGGATTAGGTTTGCTTGTGAAGAGTATGCGAAGAGGGCTCATGCCGGTGATTCCTGGAGGTAAGGACTATAGGTTGCCACTTATTTCAAACGATGAGTTTGCGAGGTTTATTGTGCAGGTTTTCAGATTGGAACAGTCGGCTATTCAAACATATACACTTGTTGAAGACAAACAGAACGATCAGAACTTTGCTGAATTATTAAGTATGATGTCAGAAAGTATGAATATGAGGGCACCAAAAATCTCTGTCCCAATGCCACTGATGAAAGCTATAATGAATAGTGGCGTAAGTAAAATAACAAACATTCCTTCTGATGGACTGAACTTTATGACAAAACGAACATTTTCAAATGTTGCAGCGAAAAAAATAATGGGAGAAGATTGGTTTAAGAAGACGAGTGTCATGAAATTTTTCCCTGCTGTAGTAGCTGATCTGGATTATCGAATGATGAATCAAAATGGTAAGGATCATCATTTATTTAAACGAACATTATGTGATAACACGACTCTTTATCAATTACAAGGAGAGGGTAAACCTTTTATTTTATTACATGGTTTATTGAGTGATGGAGAGGATTTATTCCCTCTAGCACAAGAGCTACATGAAAAAACGGGTCAACCTGTATGGATCTTGGATCTTCCAGGTTTGGGACGATCTCCTTTTAAAAGAGAGAAACATCTTCTAGATATCTATTTGAATGTCGTGAAAAAGGTATTGGAGAAAGCGACGAATGGTGCACATCTAATCGGCCATTCATTCGGTGCGTATATTCTTCTGGAAGCATTGGTACAAGAGTACATCGATAAGAAGTATTCAATCACTTTACTTCAGCCACCTGTTGATAAGAAAAAAACTGCATCGCGAAATGTTCCTCAATTTATGAACAAATGGACATTGAAATGGGCAACGACTAATATGATAGGGCGTTATGTATTAAGTAATGGTTTGTTTGAAAATACGGAGAGCATCCCTGGACATTATATTGAAAAAGTCAGAAATAGTTTTACATCTCCTAGAATATTAAATACGACGGTTCAGCTTAACAGCTTACTACAGAAATTCGATCAAGATGATTTCAATGAGGTCACAAAGGATCATCTTCATATGATTTGGGGGGTCTATGACAAAGGCTATTCTGCCCCATCGCATCTTGGTAAAGTTGATTTTGTTCCATATGGTCATCATTTCCCACTTAGCCATCCGAGTCAAACGGCAGCATTGGTCATAAAGCAGATGAGGGTATGGGATAAATAAAAGGTTTAAGGGAGACCAGCGTGGCTAAAAAATTTCAATAGTAGAATACTTGATGAATTCGCGAGAAACAAAGTGAACCATATAAATGAAATAGAGGAGGATGAGAATGAGCCAATTCGATAATCTAACAAAATACATACCGCTGCTTCAGGAAGATCCTATTGGAGAATGGGTCATCGATCAAGAAAATGATGGCACAGCTGAACATCCGATTCAGATGCCCTTTGTGAATTATTCCGAAACGGTTCGTCACTTGATCGAAGATGTTTATACCTTTGCAAAACAACATCAAGAGCTGGAGCTTACCCGCTACAGAGAGATCCTCAAAGAAAATGGGATTGAAGGTGGACCGAACGATATCGAGAATGTGGACACTTCAAATTTAAATGCGCAGTGTGTGCTTGCTCTCATGATGGGGGTTGTGAGAGCCGAACGGTTTAGCGAGGGTGCCATATTCAAATTCTTTAAAAGCGGAGCTATTGTAAAGTGCCTGGAAAGATTGGATTGTTTGGAGTGATCAAATGAAAAGTAAAACAGATGCAGCCAACACTTTTCCACCTATGAAAATAGAAGAAATTGATAACATTTTATTAAATGCTCTTGATGCGTATAAAATTCATTTTACAAGATCCCTATTGTCCTGATAAAAGTGATATTCACAGTGTGTATGTCATCTATAAAAAGTCTATACTCAATTTACTTGAAGGTAGGATTCGTTCTATTCATAGTCATGAATTCATGAATGCTAAGAAAAAGGATCGAGCGATTTCTAAAGAAGATATTGAATATGTACTAGAGATGGCTACAGTTGTGGTTCTTGCAAGTGAAAATAGTGGAGTACTGACAAATTATTTTTATAGCGGAGTCGGCGAAAGGTTAGATCGTATTTTTAATATATGCTTAGGTTATTCTTCAGATTTACAGAAAACAGAGAACAAAGTAAGATTGCAACGATTTATGAATGATATAAAGATTGTTGAAGAGATGGGATTGTTAGAAAATTTTTAGGATCATGAGCAAAACCTAGATGTTAGAGAAATCTAGGTTTTTTCGCGCTTTTGAAAAATTTATTCAACTTCATGTTGACCTTCCTCTTAACTGAAAGGTTTATACTTTGATCAGATCAACAAAACGGAGGAGATGCAGGATGTTCAAGATCGGCGATTTTTCTATGTTAAGTAAAGTGCCTGTTAAAACCTTAAGATATTATGACCAAATTGATTTATTAAAGCCTAAGCAGATTGATCAAGATTCGGGATACCGATATTACTCAGCTGAGCAGCTGCTTGAGGTCAATCGAATTTTTCTGTACAAGGAATTGGGCTTTACGTTAAAGCAAATGGCTCAGCTTCTTCGGGAAGATATTTCGGTAGAGCAGATTCAGGGCATGTTTCTGCTGAAAGAAAGTGAGATTCAGCAATTGATCGAGAGAGAACAACAGAAATTAGCGCGTATTAAGGAGCGGATGCACCTCATTAAACGAGAGGGGTGTGTTGAAAAAGAACAGGAGGTCATCATCAAATCTGTTGAAAGCAAAAGCATCATGTCTTTTCAATCCAACGGAACTGTTGACGAAATTCCTTCATTCTTTCAAACGTTTCATCATTTATTACTTAAAAATCAACAAGAATTGATCTCGGGACCACAAATGGTGCTGTGGAGGGAATCAATGGAAAAAGAAAGTGAGTTCGAATTTGAGGTGGGGTATTCCGTCAAAGCGTTAAGGTGCACTCTTCCTCAAGGAATCACGATACGTACGTTACCTGCTGAAGAAACAATGGCGACACTGTTATTTCATTCACATTCTCCATCCGCACAAACTGCTTGTATTGACCTGGCGACATGGATTGAAAATAACGGATACCGCGTGAAAGAAGACCAGCCGGGCCGAGAGATTTATTACCCTTTGTCTGAAAATGAAGAAGGCAGACTCATTGAAATTCAAATTCCTATTATAGATGAAATCAAATCGTAAACATTGCCCAAAGGAGAAACGTCACGATGAAAAACAAAACCGTTGTCTATTTACTTGCTTTAGCAGCCTTTTTAATTGGAACGATTGAATATATCATTACAGGCATTATCCAGATGGTCGCAGATGATTTACATGTCACGACGTCTGCTGCTGGATTATTGGTCACGTCTTTAGCGCTCTCAGCAGCCATCGGCGCACCGATTGTCATTGCACTGACGATCAATATGGACCGCAGAAAAATATTATCATGGATGCTGATCATTTTTATTTTAAGTAATTTCATCACAAGTGTCAGCCATTCGTTTGAAATGGTGATGATGACAAGGATTTTACAAGGAATCAGTGGGGGGACGGCTATTGTAGTGGCAATGGCTGTTGCGACTCGTCTTGTAGAACGTGAAAAAAGAGGAACAGCCATTGGCATCATTTTAATGGGATTAAGCAGCTCCTTGGTTTTAGGTGTTCCAATCGGGACATTTCTAAGCAGTATGATCGGATGGAAAGCATTATTCGCAACCATTGGATTGATCACGCTTATTCCGCTGATTGTTGTGTATAGGCGAATTCCGTCTATGAAAGAACAAGAACCGGTGACACTTGGTATGCAATTATCGATTTTAAAAGATAAGCGAATATTACTTGCGGTGGCAGTGACGCTATTCTATGTAGGTGGATATTCCACGTTATTTACCTATTTAACGCCCTTCCTGCAAGCATCAGCAAACCTTAGTATCACAGAAATCAGTGGCATTTTATTACTAGCTGGAATATGCAGCTTTTTGGGCTCCAGCCTTGGAGGGATTGCAGCAGATAAAAAGGGCCCAATATTCACGATTTTCTCTGGAATCATTCTGCAAATCATCATGCTCATGCTGCTAGCATTTGTCACAGGGAATCTCGTGGTCATGGTGGCTGTCATCATGATATGGATGATCGCTACATGGAGCACATCACCAGCTCAGCAGCTATATCTTGTCACACTTGTACCAAAATCTCCTGATATCGCATTAAGTGTCAATACATCATTTATTCAATTCGGATTTGCCTTAGGCTCTGGTGTAGGAGGGATTGTGTTAAGCGAAACATCTATATTAAACCTAAGCTGGATCAGTGCTGGAACCGTTTGTCTCTCTTTACTCATGACCATTCTAATGGTGGCGTTTGACCGATTTTCTCAGCGTAAGAGTTTAAAGGTGATCGAGCAAGGAAGTTAGCATGGTTTCAATTTTTCTTGACGTTTATGCTAACACAAGTTCAGCTCTTCGATTAGAAGGGACTACTTATTTCAAGTAGTTCCTTTTTTAATAGCAACTAATGAGGCTGAACAGACTACAATATTAATTTGAATAATACACCAGTTAAGGATGTTTATTTGCTACAATAGTAGTAAATATCCAAAGAGCCAAGGATGAAGAAAAGAGGCATCAGGAACAAAATTAATTCAAGGTATAAAGCAATTTTTATATAAAATGATAATTTTCTAAATATTGTAAACATTCTTTTTTTAATTTTGTGGATTATATAAAGTGTTAATCAGTATTATATTTAAATAAAGAATAGAGGGATAGAGTGGAAGAGCAAAACTATAATTTTCAAAAATTAACACCTGATAGTGATGTAGATTTAAAACATTATGAGAGTGCCATTGATTTTATATTTAAAACTCCTGATGTTAAGAACATTGCTATCTCTGGAGCATATGGAGCTGGTAAAAGCAGCTTAATAGATTCATATAAAAAAAAGCATAATAGTTTGGAATTCAAGCGAATTTCATTGGCACATTTTAAGCAATCTGATACAGAAGACGAAAATAAAATTAAGGAATCTGTATTAGAAGGGAAAATAATAAATCAGCTAATACACCAAATCCCATCAGATAATATTATTCAAACAAATTTTAAAGTTAAGAAAAATATAAAAAGCGGAAAATTAGTATTAACTACTTTATTGACAATGCTTTTTTTATTATCTATTTTACATATTACAATGTTCGTATTGTGGAATAGGTATGTGGTTTCGTTATCATCTTCTAGGCTTAAAGATATTTTAAGCATATCTACAAATAAATATAGTCTTATCATCAGTGGAATACTGGTTGCTATAACATTTTCTGTATTTCTTTATTCATTGATAAAAGTTCAAAAAACAAAAAATATATTTAGAAAGCTCAGCTTGCAAGGCAACGAAATTGAGATTTTTGAAGAAAACGAAGATTCCTATTTCGATAAATATTTAAATGAAGTTTTATATTTGTTTGAAAATATTAATGCCGATGTCATTGTATTTGAAGATATGGATCGTTATGAAGCAACTAGAATCTTTGAACGCCTACGTGAGATTAATACTTTGGCGAATATTAATAGAGAAAAACCAATTCGATTTTTTTATCTTTTAAGAGATGATATTTTTGTATCAAAGGATCGAACAAAGTTTTTTGATTATATAATACCAGTTGTTCCTGTGGTAGATAGCTCAAATTCATATGATCAATTTATTACGCATTTTAAATCAGGTGGTATTTATAAGCTATTTGATAATAACTTTTTACAAGGTCTTTCATTATATATTGACGATATGAGAATCCTTAAAAACATATACAATGAGTTCGTAATTTATTATAACAGACTCAATACAACAGAATTAAATAGTAATAAAATGCTTGCTATTATAACCTATAAGAATTTATTTCCAAGAGATTTTAGCGAATTGCAACTTAACCAAGGTATGGTATATACACTTTTTGCAAAAAAAGATGAATTTATTGAAAATGAGATTGAAACGCTTGAAGTGTTAATGGATGATAAGAAAAAAGAAATTGAACTTGTTAAAAAAGAGCATTTAACTTCCATTGAAGAATTAAAAGATTTATATTCAGTAAAAAATAACCGGCTATCTAATTGGCAGCGAGAAGATGCTAAGTATAAAGAGGAATTTTCTGACCGTGAGCAGGCTATAAAGAACATTTTAAATAATCGACTTCCTATTTTAGAAGAGGAATTATCACGTATCGAACAAGAAATAACTTCATTGAAATCCAAACAACTTAATGAGATTATTTCAAGAGAGAATATAGATGATATTTTTAAAGTGATATCAACAAATGAGATAGGAGTTGAATCTACTTTTGATGATATTAAAGGTAGTGAATATTTTGCATTGCTGAAGTATCTTATACGTAATGGATTTATAGATGAAACCTATGCTGACTACATGACTTATTTTTATGAGACCAGTCTTAGTAGAGTAGATAAAACTTTTTTACGAAGTATTACTGACAGAAGAGCCAAAGAATATACTTTTAAACTAGATAACCCGTCGCGTATAATTGATAGATTGCGATTAGTAGATTTCGCTCAAGAAGAGATCCTTAATTTTGATTTGTTTCAACATCTGTTGAAGTCAAATAATATTTCAAACTCTCTTCAAATATTTTTAAACCATCTAAAAAATACTAAGGATTTTAAATTTGTTGGACAATTTTTTGATACTAAAAGGGAAGTTTCAAATTTTGTGAAATATCTTAATACAGAATGGCCAGAAATGTTATCTAATGCAATAAAAGAAAGTAATTTAACTGACAAGCAGATTCGCCTTTATTCAATATATACTTTTTATTATTCTGATGAAAATAATATTCGGATTATAGACGAAGAGAAGGCACTTTCTGATTACATTTCTAAATGTGCTGATTATTTAGATATAGAATCTCCCGACATACAAAAGCTAATCCATGGATTAAGGTTACTGAAAATATCTTTTGTTCGAATTGATAATGCAAAACTTGAACTTTTAGAAGCTGTTTATTCGAATTGTTTATATGAAATAAATTTTGATAATTTGAAATTAATGCTCAAGAAATTTTATCCGGTGAATGAAGATGAAGAAATACATCATAAAAATTACACTTTGGTGTTAAGTCAACCTGATTCACATTTGGCAAATTACGTAAATGGAAACATAGATAAATATGTTGATGTTATATTGTCAAACAGTAACGGTAAAATCAATGATGAAGAATCAGTAGCTTTACGTATCTTAAATAATGAAACCATAAAACTTGATCAGAAAGAGTCCTATTTGAAGTTATTACAAACTTCAATTACGTCAATTGTTGACGTTGGTGATAAAGATTTGTGGATTTTACTATTAAAGAATAATTTAGTTAAGTATACGGAAGAAAACATTATTGAATATTTTGGATATAGAGAATCGCTAGATGATAATTTAATATCTTTGATTAATAAAGATATGTCCAAGTTGGATTTTCGCAGAATAAAAAACAATTATGATGAGGAGAAGGTAGAAAAGTTTTTTAATGCTTCATTAGTTTCTAATGAGCTTTTCAATTACAAATATAGAGAAATTCTAACTACACTTGATTATAAATTGAATAATTTAAATATTGTTGGTATACCTGAAGAAAAGTTATGTATCCTGATCCAAGAGGATATTTTAGAGATGCATGTTGAAAATCTACTGTTCTTGCGAAAACATTATCCAAATCAAGTGTTAGACTTTATTGAAAAGAATCTTAAAGAATACGTTAATTTAATTGCATATGATGATTTTAAAATTGACGAGTTACTAGAAGTTCTCTCATGGAATGTTGAGGATAATATTAAACTTAGGTTGCTTGAATTTACAAGTGATTCGATATCAATTGTTGAAAAAGGCTATTCTACTCAAGTTATAAAATATATTTTGAGTAACAACTTCGACTCTAACGATTATTACTATCTATTTTCAACTTATGAAGAATGGGATGATGAAATTAAACAACTAATAGAAGAATTGGCAGTGAAGCTTGAAGAATTAAGTGTAGCTATAGCTGATACCAAGAATGTTTCAAAAAAATTATTGGAGAAATTAATAACTTCTAAAGAACTAGAAGATAACATAAAAATTGATATATTCATTTCATCATTTCCGAACTTGGATAAGGAAACATGTAAAGGATATCTTGATTTATTGGGCTTCAAAAAATTTATTAAGCTATTTGAAGAAAGGAGTAGACCTCAGTTTGAAAAAAATGAAGTTAATTCAAAACTATTAGATGCATTTAAACAAAGAAACTGGATTTCTGATTATCAAGATAATATAAATAAAGCTGGATACTACAAAGTTATAAGAAAGACATAAGGCTAATTCTTCCGAAAATTTAATATGATATTTCTCGTTATAACAAGTACAAATCATACCTGTCTCAAGCGTTCACTTTGATTACTGCATAGAGGTGCAGGAGCAATTAAGAAAGGTCGGAATAAGAGTGACAATCGATGAACGGGATGAAAAACTCGGCTATAAAATGAGAGAAGCACAAATGCAAAAAATCCCTTATATCGCTGTCATTGGCGATACAGAAATGAAAGAAAAAACACTGAACATCAGACAGCATGGAGAAAAGATTTCAAAGCAGCTGTTTATTGATGACTTTAAACATTTGGCAGCCCACCAAATAAAAGACAGAACAGCTGCTCAAATATGATGTGCTGATTTCATGAAGAAAGATAAGACGTTCATTGAATGATGGGCGTCTTTTCATTTGCGAAAAAAGCCGAATTGACAGTAGAAAGGGAAAATATTGAAACATTTTTTCGGTAAAATCGTAATAAAGATAGAGCGTTCAACAGAAACATTTAAAACGGAGAGGAGTATTACATGGAACAAGCTGCACTGAAAAAGATGAGGACGAAACAAATAGCTGTCTCTAATTTAATAGCCGTTATCATAATCGTCGCTTTTTTAATGTTGATTCAAATTGTTGAAATTCGATTTACACATTTCTTTCTTTGTTTAGGAATTTTAATGCTCCTTCAAAGCATTTATGGTTTTATTAAAAAAGGATCAACAAAGTCTTTCATTCCAATTTTCGAGCAGATAGCTATTTATGAAAAAGAAAAATTGGGGAAAGAGTGGGAGAAAGAACAGAAGGTGGATAATGTTTGGAAACTGATATTGAGTGGGCTTATGTTCTTTCAGTCTTTTAGCTTCCAAGATGTATCGAACCCATTCTTTGATATCCAACCTTTATTTCTACTTTTCTTATTGATTATGGCTCTAGCTCTTATCAATATAAGCATGCTTTTTCGCTTTAGAAAAATCGACCGATCGACTGATGGAGAATTAACAGGCTATACAAAAGAGTCAAACATAATGGGAATTGCTTTAGGATTCTTGTCAGTAATCATCATCTTCATCTTTATCGTTATTTTTGTTCTTCCATAAAACTTAACCATTTTGAGGTGAATCCATTGAATGCAAACATACAACAATTGATTGATCAGACAAAGGCGAAATTTGGCTTAGATCTTTATCATCTAAAAAGACACAGCTTTCATCGTTACGTCAATATGTTTAATGAAACGATTTATACATTGAATATGGAATGGTTCCCCTCTCATGAAGCTGAACCTGAGGACGACGATGTCAACCCAGACGGCACAGCCATTATTGAAGTGAATTTGAATAAAGGACAGGTGGAAACAGTTATTTTTGTCATGGACAAAACCTATGCGCAGCATGGTGTCACATTTAAGAGACCATATCCAGCTCATGTCATTCAATGGATCGAACAAGAAACAGGGTTGATCTATGGTGAGCATTTTCACATGCATCAGAAGGAAAAAGGGGGACTTTTTTTCGAAGAAGCAATAGATGGCGTGAAAGTGACGCCTTCAGGCAGAATGGAGGTGAAATGGGATGAACATGGACAGCTCATGTACTTTACACACCACGGCCCATTTTTAGCCAAAACATTACTGAGAACTGAGGAATATGTGCTTTCTATTGATAAGCTGGAGAACTTAGCCGAGCAGCAAGTGCAGCAGTTTCAATGGCCTTCCTTCGAGCACAATCGAATTCGAGCAATTTATGCATTAGAAGAAATCTATGTCAAGAACGATGGAACAGGAACGCTTCCGTTTGAACTTGGGCGTGGAGAAACGCATTGTATACACATGAATGAGATCATTGAGTGGAATGAACCGTTAAACAATGCCTTTGAAAAAAAGGAAATGAATATCCATGAGGACATTTCAGCTGAACAAGCTTTCTCATTGGAGCCTTCACCGGATACCATCCCGATATCAAAAGAAGAGCAAGCTGAGTGTATCAAAGCAATCCGAAGATTCTTGGCGCAAAAATATCCAAAGGATACAGGGAAGTGGGTTCTGAAAACACTCCAACGTGATCATGGATACATCCATGCGATATTAAAAACGAACGGGCAAGAAGGCAGTGGGTTTATGGACAAGATCAAGGTCTTCATTGACGCCAGCTTGTTTGAAGCCGTTAATTACATAGATAAAAAAGAAATGTTTCAAGTGTGCGGGATACTCAATCCTTCTCAAGCAGCAAGTGAAATTTCTGTATCTCAGAAAGAAGCCTTTGAAAAATTGAGAGAACGTCTTGAACTTACACCTATCTACGTCTATGACGAAGTGCAAAAACAATATGTTCTATGCGGAAAGCTCGATTGCCATGATGGTGTTGATGCAGAGAGCGGCGAAGTGTTTTCTTTGAAAGACCTCTCATAATTTCTTAAGGAACAGTGAGGAGCTGTTCTTTTTTGTCTCATTGCACCAATTTTTTGAAGAAATTTGGAATTTTGTAGCAGGAAGTTGTCGTTTCATCACGAAAGAAACAGATAAGAATATGATCATAGGTCCATCGGTTGGAATATAGTAGACGTCATACATAGTAAACACTCCTGACAGTAAAGTTTATCTACAATGCTTTTTGAAGAAAAATGAAATCGTGTCTCTAGTAGTATACGACATTTGGTGGACTGACATCATAGGATGACTTGAACACGTTTGTTTTTAGGTAAGCTTGAAGCCATGATAGAAGAAAGTGAGGATATCTGCCTTGAGTACATTGGAAGTGTTTCGTCAGTTTTTGGTTGACCATTATCCTGCGTTACAAGATGAGCTTTGGCTGAAAGATGTTGATACCCTTCGAATCTCTCCTATTCTTCATCCTTTTCTGAAAAGCAAGCTGCCAGAGGGGATCGAAAAATTCACTTGTGTCCTATTCACGCAGCAGACAGATCAAACCGCTGCACCGCTCAAAGTATACCTTCTATTAGATGAATATGAGCAATCACTTTACGCCATTGATTTGATGAATGAACAAATCGTGCTTCATTAATACAGAAGCAAAAAGCTGCTTGAGAAGCTCTCAAGCAGCTTTTTTTGATGAACATTAGTCGATCATATCAACCAATCTTAGGTGCAAGTTGTCCAATTCTTTCTTTGTTGGAAAAGAGCTGATCAGCAGCGTAGACCGCCCGAATTGAACCGGAAGCTCAGTATCAGTCACAATCATATCAATCCCAAGTTGATCCATCGTTACATCATTTAATGTATTTTCTGGACTTGTAAAAGTGTGAATGAGAGGAGGCACGCTTAATTTAATTAAATCTGTTATAAACAAACTATGATAATAGCCTAATGTTGAAATAACAAATATGTTCAACACGTTTCTCCGCTCCATTTCCAATTGAACAAGCCCTCTCCAGGTAGACGTAATGATACGGATCAATTCCCGTTCATTTTTCACAAAAGAAGCGAGTATATCGTCTGTTTTTAACTCTTGGATGATATGAGTAATCCTCGAATAGAAGTAAGGAAGCTGCTCTTTCACCTCTGATAAATAACTCGATTTCTTTTTGAAAAGGAATCCATCTCTCACGGTAATTTCCTTAGAATACACATAATATTGGAGAAGAATCAGTGTCATCACCTTGCGATTAGCCACCTCTTGATGATAAATCAACTCCAATTGATTGATAAATGAATGAATGGCTTCAAAGAGGCGTGGTGTATGCGATTGAAAGAACGTCAACTTTTCTTCGACAGATTCAATTGATTTAAAGTGGCCAATAGCTGGTTCGATCAATAGTAAAAAGACAAATTCGTGATGATCCAGCGTAATACCAAAAATGTCCTTTGTCATTTGGCAAATGTGCTCTTCCCAGTTTTTGATTTGATTATAGATACCTTTGGCTGTAGAGGTCTGTTTTTCTTCATTCATCGAGTACGTATAATTGCGTCGTATGGTAAAATTTTTCCTCACTCGGTGAATGGAAACACCGAGCCACAGGCAGTATTTATCTATAGCCACATCTGGTACATTGACTTCGAGAACCTGAAATAGCTCTTGTAATAAATCAACTGCGTCTTGCTTTTGAATATCATCGAATGGCCAAAGCCGGCTTCCATACACTTCAAACAAAAACTCAACAAAGAATTGACGAATCTCCTTCTCATTCCCATGGAACTGCATACTATCCGGGCGTAACTCGATGTCATAGGATGTAAGGATCGAATTGATTTTATGAATGGTGTTATACAATGTGGATCTACTAATATTAAGCGTGTCCATCCATTCATAGAAAGACCTGTTTTGTTCGAAAAAAATGCCGTCAATCAATCGAATTTCAATCGTATCTTTTAATATTTCCTTGATATAATAATCCACTCGTATCGTCTGTGTATAACAAATGGATATGCCTTGTCTTGGCTTTATGTGGATTAACGGCTCTCCATTCTCTGTTTTGAACGATTTCATTTGTTCTAAATCGCTTTGAATGGCACGAACCGAACCGATATGTTCATTCGATATTTCTTGAAGGCTCCACCACTTATTTTTGGATACAAGCAGTTTTAAAATTTTTATCCATCTCTTTGATTTATTATCAATGAGCTCCATCAAACAACTAACTCCTTCCCTTGGCTTGCCTCTATATATTATGAAGTTCCGATAAAGAACATGAGATTCTCAAAATAGGCATGAAATGATTGTAATGTTTAGGCTAAATCGTTTTGTCTTCACTTTTGATGATAAAGAAGAAAAAAATTAGACGAAAACAAATGTTATTCGCTGATTCTCCATATTTTTCTTTTAAAAGGTGATAAGTATGCCATGAATCCTATAAAAATGGATCATTTTAGATATTTTGTTTATTTTTTTGCTGTTGAAACGGTAAATGAAAGAATAAAATGAAGCAGAATTTTGATTACCATATGAAAGGGAGTAGAAAGGAATGCGATCTATATGATGCTGAACTGACTCACCATACATACCATATGATACAAGCTTGTTTCATATGAACGAACCCTATGTGAATACATGCTTATATATGCATGTACACATCATTTGTTGTTCATACCAGTATCAATAAAAATTCACATTTATTCTTTCATGATCCCTCTCACTATTCCCCATTTCTATAGACCCCTATCCCGTTAGTAAACCCCTACTCATAATTGATCAACTCATTTTATTCATAGGGTCTTAAGGTGCAATTTTTAGAAAATATTTGATCAGAAGCGGAGTGATTGATCAGACAGTATACAAATGATTTTTTTATCGTTGTTGAAAATTAATTTTAGAAAAGGGTGGATGTATTGAAAAGAATATTGTCATTGGCTCTCATCGCGGTGTTAGTCATACAGTCTAGTATATTAGGAATCTTGCCTCTGGCAGGGGCACAAGCCAAAGAAAGCCGAGAAAACATTTATGGGGATATTGAGTTTGCAGATAGCGAAGGAAACAAGTTATCAAACATGGAAGATCAGCTAGTAAGAAAGGCAACTGTCCATTGGTCTATAAAAGGAATTGATCTAAAAAAGCAATATCCGTATGTTCTCTCTCTTCCTTCAGCCATTCAGATAGAGAAGGAACAGAATGCACCAATTATTGTCAATGAAGTATCTGTTGGAGAGTATACCGTTTCGAAACAAAATGAAGTGACGGTGATATTTAAAGAAGATGTTGAGATTGATCCAAATTTAGAAGGAGCAATAGACATCGATGTCACCAGTATAGCTGAGCAAAAAGAGAAAACAAAGCAAAACGAGCATGAAGAAAGCCTATCAAAAGATGACTCAACCTCATCTGAGGAAGACAAAGCAGCTAAGAATCAAGAAGCCGCTCAAACGAAACAAAGCGATGAGGATGAATTACTAAAAAACAAAGTGAACGTATCTAAGCGTGTAGGGCTGCAAAGTATTTCAAAACAAATGCTGATACAAGAAAATCTCCTCACTGATGCGAAATTGATATTTGAAGATCAGGAAGGAAATTCAGTTGATAGGCCTGATATCAACTCGCTGATTTCCATTAACTATAAGTGGGCCATCCCGAATGGGCATAGCTATAATGGCGGGGATGAATTCCATTTCAAGGTTCCAGAGGAATTAGTGATTTACGAAAAAATCGATCGTCTCGAGATGAAATTTAATCAAGCAACCATTGGTTATTTTTCTGTAGATGAAAGTGGAAATGCCTCCATCGAATTCACTGACTTTATCAAACAATATTCAAATATCCATGGAACACTTCAAGTGTGGACGCAATTAGATAAAAAAACTGTCATTACTGAAGAAAAAGAAGTGGTCATTACTCCAATTGAAGGCAAAGATACGATATCGATCCCGATTCAATACATTCCAAATGGTCCAAACGTCTCTAAAAAGGGAGAACCAAATCGATTTTACAATGCTGAAACCATTCAATGGATAGTCGATTTTAATATGGACTTAGACGATGTGAAACAAGCGAGACTTTTAGATCCGATTCAAGAAGGTCAAGCGTTAAAGAAAGATTCAATCAAGCTTTATCGTGTTGATACAAAGCTAAATGGTGAAACATCGATTGGTCAGCAGCTTGACGAAAACCACTACACCATCGGCCAAACAGCAGATGGTCAAGATTTCACGATTGAATTTAAAGATGACGTGCATCTAGCTTACCGTTTAATGTATGAAACGGACATTACGAATCAAGATCAGTCTGCGTTTCGTAATAAAGCGTCCCTTGTCTCTGCTGATAAAGTGATTAGTTCAGCAGAAGGAACAGTGAATGTGACTAGAGGCAGTCCTTTAAATAAAAAAGCCGCCCACTACGACCCAGTCACACAAACAATTACGTGGGAAATTCGTTATAACTATAACGAAAAAAAGATGGCTAAAAAGGATGCTTTGTTAGAAGACTTCTTTAATGGCACACAGGCGCTGATATCCGATTCATTTCAAGTCAAGGAAGTCACAATTGATCAGAATGGCAAAGAATCAGGAACAAAAGCGTTTGGAAATTATGTGGTTCAACCTCAAAAAAAGGATGAACAAAACGGGTTTACCTTGCAATTCAATCAAGATATTCAATCGGCTTATCTCATCACATATCAAACAAAAGCAACCGAGCGGATTTTTGAAGCTGAAGAGATTATCAATACTGTAACAGCTGGCAAAGAGAGCAAACAAGGGAAGCAAAGAATTGACCAGCAAATCCTAACGAAAAATCATGGAACACCGAATTACAAGAACAAGACCATTCCATGGCGTATCACCTTCAACAAAGATCAACAAACCATGAACAACCTGATATTAAAAGATACGTTTACAAACGAAGGATTGACGCTGCAAAAAGATAGTTTAAAAGTGACGACAGGAAATACATTGCTTGAAGAAGGCACAGATTATCAAATAGTTGAACATGCAAATGGATTTGATATTCAATTTACGAAAGAAATAAAGACAGAACATACAGTCACATATACAACGTCTTTTGATTATGAAAAAAGAGCAGATAAAGATCAAAAGAATCTGCGTAATCATGTAAAGCTTGAATGGGTAAATGAAGATGGCAAGGATTTGACGAAGGAAAATCAGTCTGTCTTCACGCCTGACACATACACGCAGTCAAATGGGTTCAAGAACGGAACATATGATGCAAAGAAAAAAGAGATCACCTGGAATATCGGTGTGAACTATAACTTGAAACATTTAGAAGAGGCGAAAATCGAGGATTTCATTCAAGGAAATCAGCGTTTGCTTAAAGATTCAATCACCATCTACTCGCTTGATTTACATGGCGGGGAAAATGGAGCAGAAGAAAAAGAGGTATTAGCGAAAGAACATTATGACATCAAATTCCTTGAAAATGAAAAGGGAGAATCAGGCTTCGAAGTCATTTTCAAAAATGCCATTGATTCCCCATACAAAATCACGTATCAAACAAGTGTTGAAGGAATGGATTTAGTACAGAAAACCTACGAAAATAAAGCGGCCCTTTATGATGGAAAGACGAAAGAATCAGATGTGAACGCTGTAGTGTCCATTCCAAATGGAGGGAAATACACGAGCAAATCAGGAAATCAGCAAGGGAAAGTTATTGATTGGAAACTGAATATCAACTTTGGTCAATCAACAGTCCAAGATGCGACGATTATAGACCATCCGAGCAGTAACCAAGCCATAATAGAAAACTCATTTCATCTCTATTCGACGACAATAGATGAAAAGGGGCAAGTGACCAAAAAGGAAGAGCTGGAAAAAGGGAAGGATTATGAGCTAGACCTTGAATTCGATCCAGACTCTTTTCAAATCAAATTTAAAGAAGAAATCACCAGACCATATATTTTAGAATATCAATCTCTCATTTTAGATAAGGTGGGAAGTACACTTCATAACGAAGTAACGTTTAGAGGTGAAAATGTAAAAGAAATAAAAAAGGAATCCGAAGCCTCAATTGTGGTAAAACGCACCGCTGGCATGGGAGATGGCACGGGAGCGATTGGCGCTTTAACCATTAAAAAGGTAGATGCGAGTAGTGGAAAAGTGCTAAAAGGAGCAAGCTTTTCTCTGACAGATGCTGCGAGCGGTATCGTCATTGGAACAAAGGCAACAGATGAAGAAGGAGCTCTTCGATTTGATCGTCTCTTGTATGGTGACTATATAGTGACAGAGGTGAAAGCACCTGATGGTTATATGAAGACCAAAGAACCGATCCATGTAACGATTGATCAGCCTTACGAATCAGGAGATCAAGCGAAAACAGGAAATAGCATGACGGTGCAGAACCAAGAAATCCGCCAGCATGTCAAGTTAACAAAAAAAGACAAAGAGACGGGTGCAGCATTAGAAAATGCAGAATTTGAACTAAGAAATGAATCTGGAGATACCGTCCAAACCCATTTGAAAACGGATGAAAAAGGAGAAATTCTTTTCAAACATCTTGAGCCAGGTTCCTATTATTTCGTTGAGACAAACGCACCGAAAGGCTATCAATTAAATCAGCAAAAATGGCCGTTCACAATTAAAGAGAATCAAACAGAAACAACGACTGTAACCGCAGTAAATGACATGATAAAAGGCTCTGCAGAATTGAGCAAAATAGGCGAAGGCGGAGAGAGACTAGAAGGTGCACAATTCAAGCTCTTAGATCAAGATGGGCATGAGCTAAATGGTTCGCTTGTCACAGGAGAAAATGGCAAGGTCACGATAAATGAACTAAGACCGGGTACGTATCAGCTCATTGAAACAAAAGCACCTGATGGTTATGTATTAGATGAAACGCCAATCAAATTTGAAGTACCACTCGATCCAAAGGAACCAGTCATCATTTCGAAAAAGAACCTCTATGAAACAAGTGCATTAGAAGTGATGAAAGAAGGGGAAGATGGCAAGAAGCTTCAAGGTGTTCGATTTGAAATCATGGATCAAAATGATGAAGTTGTGCGTAAAGATTTGACAACAGATGAAGATGGGAAGCTTTTGGTCGACAACCTCAAACCGGGCAAATATCAGCTCGTGGAGACAGAGAGTATTGATGGTTACCAAAAGAAAAATAAACCTTATCCTTTTACCATCGAAGTCGCACAAAAAACTCAGGCAGAGATCAAAGTAATCAATGATCTTAAAACTGGAGCTGTCCAGCTCACGAAGCTCGGTGAAAAGAATGATGTGCTTAAAGGAGCAGAATTCAAGCTTTTAGATGCAAATGGAAAAGAGATTGAAACGGGTCTCGTCTCAGATCAGAACGGGCAGATCACAATCAGCGATCTTAAACCTGGAACCTATCAGTTTGTTGAAACGAAGGCTCCATTCGGTCATGAGCTTGACGAAACACCTGTCACTTTTGCTATTCCATTTAACCCACAGAAGCTGGTCAGTGTCACAAAAGAAAATAGCCGCACAACAGGCGGAGTGCTGTTACACAAAAAAGGCGAAGATGGGAAATCATTAGAAGGGGTTGTCTTTGATCTATCTGATGCCAAAGGAAAGATAGTGGCAGGAGGAGAAGGGATTACAACCAATCAGGATGGAAAGATCACCTTCACAGGTCTAAAACCTGGAACCTATCAATTTGTTGAAAGAAAGAGTCTTGAAGGCTATGAATTGAGTGCGAAACCACTTGTCTTTCAAGTTGAATTAGGTCAAAAAGAGTTGATTCAAGTGGAGGCAATCAATCAGCTCAAGAAAGGTTCTGTAGAACTAACAAAAATAGGGGAAGAAAAAGAAAGATTGAAAGGCGCAGAATTTACACTTTTCAATGACGATGGTAAAGAATTGATGTCAGGTTTAACAACCAACGAGAAAGGCATCATCACTGTAAACGATTTGAAACCAGGCGCTTACCAATTGGTTGAAACGAAGGCTCCTTTTGGACATAAACTAGATGCAGAACCAGTAGACTTTAAGATTGATTTCAACCCAAATCAACTGGTGAAAGTAACGAAAGAAAATATTCGGACGACAAGTGCTGTGAAGCTTCAGAAAAAAGGGGAGGATGGACAGTTGCTCGCTGGGGTGACCTTTGACCTGATTGATGAGCATGATCAGCGTATTCAGAAAGACTTAAAGACAGACAAAAACGGTCAACTGACAGTCGATCAACTGAAACCAGGAACCTATCAATTTGTCGAAACAGCAAGCATTGCCGGCTATGAATTGGATCAGACACCTGTCTCATTTATGATTCGTTTAGGTCAAGACAAACCAGCAAAAGTAGAAATGATCAACAAACTGACGCCGGGAGCAGTGGAACTGACCAAAGTGGATGATGAGGGACATACGCTCGAAAATGCAGAGTTTGTTCTTCTAAGTAAAGAAGGGAAAACGTTGAAGACATCACTTGTAACGGATCAAAAAGGAAAGCTCCACATCCACCATCTAAAACCGGGAGAATATCAATTCGTTGAAACGAAAGCACCTCACGGCTATCAATTGGATGATCAGCCGATCCTGTTTACAATTGAGAAAAATCAGCAGAAGCCACTTCAATTAACAGCGAAGAATCACTTGATGTTAGGAAGTCTGCGTATCATAAAAGTAGATCAGCAGACAGATAGAACCTTAAAAGGTGCAGCCTTTGACATTCGTACAAAAGCCGGGAAAACCATAAAATCTGTGACAACAGGAAAAGACGGAGAAGCCATTGTCAAAGGGCTTAAACCTGGTGAGTATATACTCACAGAGACGAGAGCTCCAAATGGTTATGTAGCTTTAAAGAAGCCGCTCATCTTTACAATTCAAATGGGCGAAGTGGAGATCAAGACAATGATTGTGAAAAATGCACCAGTAGAGAATGAAGAGGACCACACGAATCCTCCAGCCTCACCTAAAGGTGATCAACATCCGCCTCATGACTCAAACGGTGAGCTGCCAAAGACTGGAGAAGAATGGCTGCGTTATTTGATGTATGCAGGGATTTTACTAGTAGCTTCTGGAACTGTTCTTCTTGTTGTCAGAAGAAGAACCATTCAGTAAAAGGAAGGAACGAGTGTATTGATGAAAAAAAGAACCTTATTAGGCAGCTTTTTGGTGTTCACAGGGCTGATGCTCATCTCCATTCCTTTTATATATGAGTGGCGAACTTCTCAAGAGACAGCGGCAATGGAACAGGCATTAAAGATGATTGAAGAAAATGACAGTGATGCCCTTTCTTCTATTCCACATTTAACTGTGTCAGAGGAAGACCTACGAGATGTGATGGAGCTAGAGATCCCGTCAATTGATTTAAACGAAAAAGTGCTTCCAGTTACATCAAAAGAAAATTTAGGTATTGCACTGACTCAAATCAAATCTCATCAAATGCCAGGTGAAGGGAATTTCACGATTGCAGGCCATAGAGGGTATAGAGGCGATCGGCTTTTCAGGCAGCTGCCAGAGGTGCCGAAAGGAGAAAAAGTCGTCTTACATTATCAAGCGGAAACATACGAATATAAAATTGTCAGCTCAGCTACGATTGAACCGACGGATATTGATGTACTAAAGGATCGCGGAAAAAATGAACTGACATTGATCACTTGTACTCTTGATGGTCAGAAACGATTTGTCTTAAAAGGAATACGAATCAATGCTTCAAAGGGTGAGCAACCGTCGGATGTATAACACCAACATAATAGATGATGGGTACAATCGAAGAGCAGCGTTGACGACCGACATGTTACACCAATTGTTATCAGAGCATTATCCAACTTTAAAAAACGAACGTTGGGATGTTGATGTAGATACAATTCGGACTTCGCCTATTCTTCATCCTATATTAAAAAGAAAGCTACCAATTGGTATCGAAAAATTCACCTGTGTCTTGTTCACGCAGCAAACAGCCGTTTTTGGAGAGCCTTTGATTGTGTACTTTTTATTAGATGAAAAAGTCGAATCGATTTACGCAATGGATTTCTTGCTCGAGCAGCAAGATACCCATTAAACGAGAAACAAAAAAGGAAGGGGCTTTGACTCCCTTCCTTTTTTGTTATTCAATTACGCAAACAACTTCAGCCCAACGACGCCAATCACAATCAGCAGCAAGCTGAGGATACGAATCATGTTTTTCGGCTCTTTAAATAGAATCATATTAAACAAGACAGAGCCCGCCGTTCCAAGTCCAATCCAGACCGTATAGGCAACGGATACTTGAACGGAAGAGAACGAGGCGTATAAAAACAAAAAGGATAAGGCAAATCCGCCAACAAATAAAATGCCTGTCGTGATTTGCTTTTTCTTACTGAACATATTGAGACCAATGGTTCCGCCAATTTCAAAGGCAGAGGCTAACAGCACAAAAAACCAGCCCATTTATACCGCTTCTCCTTTCTGCTCATGTGCATCCCCATCAGACACTTTCAGTCCAATAATGCCGAGAATTAAAATGCCCATAAATAAGAGCTTTTCTAATGAAAACGAACCGCCAAACAGCGCATAATCCATCAAAGACGTACCAATCGTTCCAACTCCGGCAAACACGGCGTACACGGTGCCTGTCGGCAGCTTCTCGCAGGCTTTCATTAAAAAATAAAAATCAACCGGGATCAGGCAGATAATGATCGCCCACTCCCACACAGCATCAGCTTTATTTAAACCAAACACCCAAAGTAATTCGAATAAACAAGTGAGTGCGACATACATCCAGCTTTTTTTCATCGTATTTCCTCCTAAAACTAAAAACTGACGATTCGTCATTTTGAAACCAAAAAAGAGCGTACAGCAAGTGCTGTACTAAGTTAAGGTGTCTCTATGCCAAGTGCGTAAAGGAGAAATTGCTTCACCTCTCGCTTTTGAATCAGAACCTCTTCTGTATCTGTTTCTGTAAATAAGTACATTTGCTCAGCAGACGATTCCAGTAAACCGATAATGAATTTAGCTGCATATTGACAGTTCAAATTCGAACGGACTCTTTTGTCCTGCTTAGCTTTTTCTAAAAAAGCAGCGACCCATTTGTAAATCGGCTCATAAATATCTTCCCATTCCTTTAAATGCTCCGTGGCAGCTAAACCTGAGTAGGTCAGAGCAAGGACGTCACGGTATTGTCTTGTAAAAGAGAAGATGAATTCAACAAGGGCATCTGCTTGATCGAGGACATCCGCATGCTGTGTTAATTCTTTTTCAATAGCGGGGACCATCTGTGAGATCAGATATTCTGCGATAGCAGGCATGACAGACAGCTTTGAAGGAAAATATAAATAATACGTCCCTTGCGCCACTCCTGCTGCTTTCACAATATCCGAAATGGTCGTCTTTTCAATTCCTTTTTCTTTAAACGCGTCAATGGCAGCAAGCATAATCTTTTCTCGTTTCGACACATCTTCACCGACCTTAAATGACTGAATGTCAGTCAGTTTAGCGGAAAAATGACGATTTGTCAATATGGTATTCTCGTCATTGAATATGAGAATAAGTGATGAATAGATGCGGGCAGGCCTGAATAAGCTGTAAATATGGTCAAGCATCATGTGAGAAAGGGGCAGCTCTCCGTATGACATCCAGTGCTATAGTTTCCATTGCTTATTTTCTCCTGCTCGTCCCGCTCTATCTACATATGAGATACAGACAGGCGAAAAAGCAAAAACGATTTATCTATTTACGTACAGAATTAGTTCTTGCCTGTCTATTTATTTATACGAATGTTTTATTATATTTGACGGTCTTTCCAAATCGTTTTTCCGCACCAAGGGATCAGGTGAGTGTCAACCTCATGCCTTTGCAGTCCATTTATCAAAATCTTCACGCCTACCATCACGGCTATCCCAATCTTGTTTTTTTAAATCTGGCAGGGAACATTTTGTTATTTGTGCCACTTGGTTTTTTTCTATATCAAGCATTTCGTACCATGCGCTGGCAAAAGGCGATTCTTGCTGGCTTTTTCTTGTCAACAATGATTGAAGTGCTTCAATGGATGTTCTCGCAATCTGGTATTATTACAAGAAGCAGCGATATTGATGATATCCTCTTAAATACACTTGGCACAGCGCTAGGTTGTATTTTGTATCGGATGTATCGACGAAGGAAGGAGAAAATCAAGTGAAGCGAGTTTGTATCATTCCATGTGGGGCTAAGAAAATTTGGGACGTCCATCCAGAGGCAGGGAGCCAGCCGGCGAATCTTGTTTATTTAAGTCCGCTGCATCAGCGTACGAAAAGCTATGCCCAAACGTTCTTTTCAGACTGGCTGATTTTATCAGCGAAGCATGGATTCTTAAAGGCAGATGAGATCATCCATGAAAATTATGATGTGGCTTTTGGTACACCGCATGCTGATCAAATGACACGAGAAGCACTAAGGCAACAATTTCATGAAAAACATCTCACTGCATATGATGAACTAGTGATTCTAGGTGGAAAGAAATATCGAAAGGTGATCGATCCTTTGTTATTTCCTCATCAAACAGCGATTTATCCGCTGGCTCCATATAAAGGAATTGGCTACATGCTTCAGGCGTTAAAGCAAGCCGTTGAGACAAAAGTAGAACTTCCGCCGCATATTTAAACCATTCACATCTACTGGTAGGCAGGGTTTTGATCATCAAAAAGAGAATGAATGAAGTAGCGATGCTGATTGTTTCATATCTTTTCAGCAGCCACTAGGATGTCCGCATCGCTTAGAAGAGGTGGCTATTTGAAAAAGGGGGCGTATGAACATGACAACCATCTATTTAGCTGGTGATTCAACCGTTTCATCTTACCCAGACCGTCCTGTTCAAGGAGGATGGGGAGAGTTTTTACATCGCTATACAGCGCAAGGCGTGAGCGTCGAAAACCGTGCAATCGGTGGAAGAAGCTCAAAAACATTCATTGAAGAAGGACGGCTTGATGACATATTGGCTGACATTCAGCCAGGGGATTGGCTGTTCACACAAATGGGGCACAATGATGCTTCAACGGAGAAGCCCGAGCGGCATACAGATCCTTTCACGACGTATAAAAGCTATTTGTCTCAATATATTCATGGAGCAAGAGCGAAAGGAGCAACACCGCTTTTATTAACGCCAGTCGGCCGCTTTCATGAAAAAGACGGTGAATATATCAATGATTTCCCTGATTACTGTGCCGCTATGAAAGAACTAGCCGATGAAGAAGAGGTCCTTCTCGTTGATTTGAATACGGCAAGCCTTCAGTTTTATCAAATTTCCGGCATAGAGAAAACGACTTCTTACTTTATGCTGTCAACAGGCATAGAGGATCGCACGCACTTTACAAAAGAAGGAGCAGATGCGATCGCACGACTTGTTTCGCTTGAATTAAAAGACCTTGGATTAACGATTGTGTGATGGAAACAGGACGAGTAAGCGCTCGTCCTGTTCTTTTTTTGCAGAAAGCTATTGATTCCCTTCACCAGAGTAGACTACAATAGATACATATGATAATGAGAATCAATATCACTGACAAATAGATCAATCGATGAAAAACTGGAGGGACTCAAATGACAGATCAGCTTGAATTGTTTGACGTCACCATTATTGGCGGCGGTCCAGCAGGAATGTACACCGCCTTTTATAGTGGGATGCGGGACTTAAAGACCAAGGTACTTGAATATAACGAAAGCCTTGGCGGAAAAATCCTACTGTATCCTGAAAAAGTCATTTGGGATGTAGGGGGTTTGCCGCCAACAAGAGGCGAACAGCTGATTCAGCAGCTGGAAACGCAGGCGAAAACATTTGAACCAGAGATCGCACTGAATCAAAAAATCACAACATTTGAGCGCGATGAACATCATAATATTTTACTGACGGCTGAAAATGGCGATCGTCATTTGACAAAGACCCTCATATTAGCGATGGGCCACGGCATTCCTGTCCAGCGGAAACTTGAAATCGAGCATGCAGACCGCTATGAAGTGACAAACCTTTATTACACAGTGCAGGAGCTTAAGACATTTGCAGGAAAGCGGGTTGTTATCTCTGGAGGCGGCGACTCAGCGGTTGACTGGGCAAATGCGCTTGTTCCGATTGCTGAAAGTGTGACCGTCGTGCATCGCCGTGACATGTTTGGCGGACATGAGAAAAACGTCGCCAACATGAAGGCATCTTGCACACGAATTTTAACCCCGCATGAACTGACAGAACTTCATGGTCAAGGCGATAAAATTGATGCTGTCACCATCCAAAACATAGAGACAGGTGAAATCGAGCGAATGGAAACAGACGCTGTCATCGTCAATCACGGCATGAAAGGCGATTTAAGTGTATTATCAGAATGGGGACTCAAGCAAGGTGAATGGGGACTGATCGAGGTCAATGAAAAAATGGAAACCAATTTACCAGGCGTCTATGCGGTAGGTGATTTATGTACACATAAAAGCAAGGTCCGCTTAATAGCTGGGACATTTGTTGACGGAGTCAATGCGCTCAATAGCGCAAAGCTTTATATTGAACCAGAAGCCGAAAAAGTGGCGTACGTGTCCTCACACAATGAACGCTTTAAAGAGAAAAACAAAGAATTGCAAACGGCTGGAGCTCGTTAAATCATTCAAATCACATCATAAAAAGTGCTGCCCGCATGTGGCAGCACTTTTTATGTGGGGCTATGAACTGCGGGGCGCAAATAACATCACACTGACCCCGGCTAAACAGATCAAAGCACCCATCCAGTCGTAGAAATCAGGTGTTTTACGATCGACCCACCAGCCCCAAAACACAGCAAGAACCACAAACACACCGCCATAGGCCGCATAAACTCGTCCAAAGGTCGGGAACTGCTGGAAGGTAGGGATGATCCCATAAGCGACGAGGATGAGGCTCCCAGCAATCCCGTAGCTGACGGGTTTGGCTTCACGCAGCCAAAGCCACACAAGGTAGCCGCCGCCAATTTCTGCTATTCCTGCTAATAAAAAAAGAACGATCGTCAAGATCATTGAAGGACACTCCAATTCGTTTCGTTACCTTCTATTATGACATGTTGAAAAAATGAGTTCTACTTCATTTACATTGTGAGGGAGATGAGAGTTTGCTAAAATCTACTGAACAGAGAATGGAAACACATGGATTCTTGACTTTTTTGATATAACTGATCCAAATGACCGTTTTTTTCGTAAAGTAAGTACATTCTCATGAGGAGCACACTTCCTTTTTCAGCTACCGTGGCAGTCACCCTTGAACCAAAAAAGGATAACCAGCTTCCGCAAGGACCTGTCGTACTAAGCGCTGCATTTTAAGTTTGATTCATGAAGGGTGCCTTTTGGAGGCATCCTTTTTCTATTGAAAAAGGAAACTTTTTGGCAAATAAGACGTAGTACATATGGAGGTGAAACAGATGAAACCATACATAGAAAAAGAACTATTTCTCTTATCAGTCAGACACGCATGTATTGCATGTTATTTTTTAGTGTTTCCGTTTGCTGCACAAGTCCTTTATACCCCATCACCTTTATTGATCGCCCTCATCGCTCTTTTTATGACTCATAACTTAGTAGAATGTATCATTTGGTTTTACAAATCGAGAAAGATCAGGAAGTGCCAGTCAGGCGATCTCCCCAAACGAGGGCACGTCTTTGTCCAGCTCATGCAGAGGCTGGAACATCTGATGATGATCGGTTTTGTTGTTTTCTTTATCAATGAATGGCTACAGGGAGCGGCTGATCTCCAAACTCTTTCACTAGCTGTTTTTCTATTGATGATTTTTTTCCTGCAGCACATTCAGTTTTATTACTTCCAGCTATTCTTTAAATCCAAAAGCTGGTTCTCCTATGTTCCTTCATTGCAAAAGGCACGTCCTTCTTATATAGCGAGGGAGCGAAAGGCTTTGAAGAGATCCTAAATGTGCAAACTATCCAAAAACATCAGAAAATTATGATAAAATGTGGAAAAGAAGCATGGAGAAAGGGAGTGCGAGCGAGTGAAAGCCGTTGGACTATTGGAGTACTTACCGATTGAGCATGAGCAAAGCCTGATGGATCAGGAAGTAGAAAAGCCTAAAGCAATGGGCAGGGATATACTGGTGAAGGTAGAGGCAGTCTCAGTGAATCCAGTTGATACAAAGGTGAGATCACCGAAGGATCAGAAGGAAGAAGAACTGAAAATTCTTGGCTACGATGCAAGCGGCACGGTTGTTGAAGTCGGTGAAGCGTGTACATTATTTCAGCCAGGTGACCACGTATACTATGCGGGAGATATCACGCGTCAAGGCTCAAATAGTGAGTATCAGCTTGTGGATGAACGGATTGTGGCGAAAAAGCCTGCCAATCTCTCCTTTGCAGAAGCAGCCGCGATGCCTCTGACGACCATTACGGCATATGAAGCGTTATTTGACCGGATGCATATGAAGCGAAATGCAGAAGGGGCAACACTGCTGATCATCGGTGGTGCAGGCGGTGTAGGTTCTATCGCCATTCAACTAGCCAAATTAGCGAATGCCACTGTGATCGCCACCGCATCAAGACCTGAAACAAAAGAGTGGTGTCTGTCATTAGGTGCCGATCATATCATTGATCATCATGAGCCGCTTCTCGCGCAGCTTCAGGAAAAAGGAATAGGCGAAGTGGATTTTATTTTATGCTTAAATGACACAGATGGACATTTCAAAGGCATGGCAGAAGCCATAAAACCCCAAGGCACGATCTGTACCATTGTCGAGAATCAGCACAATCTAGACATTCAATTACTCAAAAATAAAAGTGCTGCATTTGTATGGGAGTTCATGTTCACACGCCCTATGTACAAAACAGCGGACATGATCAAACAGCATGAGCTTTTAACAGAGGCAGCTGAGTCATTTGAACAGGGAACATTAACGCATACCTTAACAAAGGTTCTCAGTCCGATCAATGCTGCTCATTTGAAACAGGCACATCAAACGCTTGAGCAAGGAAAAATGATTGGCAAATTTGTGCTGGAAGGATTTTAAGAGAGGGGAGAGCGTATGACGTCATTACAATATCCGATTGGCTTATATGAATCGGTTGAAGAAAAAACGAAAGAACAGCTTGAGGCATGGATTGATCAGTTGGCTGCGATTCCACAAGAGTATGAAGCGGTGACCTATCAGTTGACAGATGGTCAGCTGGATACACCCTATCGGCCTGGAGGATGGACCGTCCGTCAGCTCATTCATCACGTAGCAGACAGCCACCTGAATGCTTATTTACGATTCAAACTTGCGCTCACAGAAGAGACACCGGATATACGTCCATACGATCAGGAGGGATTTGCCGAGCTTCCAGACAGCAAGGCGCCCATCAGCCTGTCACTTCCCTTGATCAGCAGTCTGCATCGCAGGTGGGTTACTTTACTTCGGGGAATGTCAGAGGAAGACTTCAATGCGTTTTATTATCACCCAGCCGATCAACAAACGGTGTCCTTATATGATGCAACAGGAATGTACGTCTGGCATTCAAAGCATCACCTTGCCCATATCACGGAGTTAATCAAAAAAAATCAGTGGAATTAAAGGAGTCATCACATGTCTGGTAGAAGAATTGTCGGCGCCATGTTTATTTGTATGGCGGCATTGTTTTATCTAGCGAAATACGTACTTTTCGAGATTCACTATTCTGGAACGAGTTTTGCTGAGGATGTAAATAAATTCCAACTTCTTGAAGAGGTGCTGCCTGGCGGTACGTGGATCAGCATCCTTTTTCTCATCATCGGTTTAGCCTATCTTTTATGGGATGACAGGGGAGTTATTCAAAAAACGTTTATCCTCTCAGATAAACAAGTAGAAGAAATAAAAAAGACGGACCTCAAGTGACCGTCTTTTTTCCTTTTCATGTTTAGCCGCGTTCAGGACGCAGTGCTTTTTCTAAAATAGCCAGCCCTTCGTTGACTTTTTCTTTTTCCTCGTCATTGAGTCGTTGGAGGGAATTTTTGATTTTTTCGTGTCCTTTTTGATAAATGCTTCTAAAAATATTTTTCGCTTCCTCCGTTAGTTCTACGACAATGATTCTCCGGTCACGCTCAGAGTGTTTTCGCTCGACAAAGTGAGACTGTTCTAACCGGTCAAGCAGACCTGTCATATTGGATAGAGAAGCGCCCATTTTTTCAGCGATTTCGGATACCTTGAGAGAGCCATGGTTATTGAGCAGCATGAGCACCTTCATTTGAGGCATACTCATATCGAGCTTCATCCATTCTGAAACATCTCCAAGACCTGCAGCTGTGAGTACTTTCATATAAAGCACCCATGTCTTTTTTTCCTCTGGAGATAGAATCTCTTCTTTTAATACAGTGGTGTCATGAATATTATATTCCACGCTTGTTCACTTCCTTTAAGCGGCTCTTTTCTCTATACTACTGATTTTTACTTCTAATTGAAAGGTTCGTCAAGCTTTTGAATGTTAAACTGCATGAATCAAGTGGTATTTGTTGTATAATAATGTTCAGTCTAAATAAATGAAGCAACCTAGAAAGTTGGGGAAAACATGTGGAACAAAAAAACGGGTATGACGATCTTAAAAATGCTTTTTCCGATCGTGATCATCCTTGTCTTAATTTTTGTCGCCAAGCAGGAGCTGAGCGGCCTTTCCATTAAAAAGACGTTTTATATTATTGACAGCTTGAATCGAATGGACTTGTTTATTCTTGTCTTTCTTGGACTTGTCGCAGTGTTATCGATGTCCTTATATGATTTTATTTTACGAAGAAGCCTTAATATGCCCATCAGCGGCTGGAAAACGATTCGCATTTCCTGGATTGCGAACTCCTTTAACAGTGTCCTTGGGTTCGGCGGTCTATCAGGAGCAGGGCTTAGAACGCTTCTATACAAGGAGTACATAACCGATACGAAAAAACTGCTGAAAGGCATTGCCCTTTTGACTTCCTCGGTCCTTTTGGGCTTATCTATTTTCAGTGATCTGATCTTGGTGAGGGTGCTTCCTGTTGAAAGTATTATCAGCCAAGAGCCGTGGCTATGGGCCTTTGTTATCATCTTTGCCTGTATTGTACCGATATATATCATCATGGCATCAATTCGAAAAAGCTCGATTGAGAGCGGTGAAAATGGACTGAAGCATCCGATTTACGCTTATATCGGTGCATCGTTTTTAGAATGGCTGGCAGCTGGTCTTGTCATGTACATGGCTGTCGTCTCTATGGGGATGAACGTCGATGTCCGGATTGTATTAGGCGTATTTGCGATTGCGTCAATCGGCGGTTTAATCAGTATGGTTCCGGGCGGATTTGGTTCGTTTGATCTCATCTTTTTACTCAGCATGCAGTACATTGGGTTTGATAAAGAGATGGTGCTGACGGCGCTCGTTTTGTACCGCTTCGTGTACTCGATTTTCCCGTTTATCCTTGGGCTTTGTCTAGCTGCTTACGATTTAACGGGAACGACGCTTAGACGTCTTGAAGGCAATCCGAGAATGGCACCTGCCATAGAAACAACGAACGTCTTAATTGTGTTGCACCGTGCTTTATTAATCCGTTTATTGTACGGATCTTTATCGATTTTAACCTTTGGAAGCGGCTTGCTCATCATGGCGTCTGTTGTGCTTCCTGTCGATCGATTAGGCGTGATTACCAGCATTCCACGCTTTCTGTTATCAGGATTTAATGGTCTTTCTTTAATGTTCGGAATTATTCTGATGATATTGTCCATTGAAGTGTATAAACGAACAAAAAGATCGTATGTGCTGACGATGATCGCCCTAGCAGGCGGCTTTGTGTTTACTTTGTTAAAAGGATTTAACCTGAGTCTCATCTTTATTCTGCCAGTCATCATGGCTGTATTTTTCTCTCTTCGAAATCAATTTGTGAAGCAGCAGGCACCTTATTCCTTGTATCAGTTTGTGGCGGCCGCCGCTGGATATTTACTCGTGCTGTTTAACTATAATGTCATCGGCAACTTTATTTGGACAAAAATTGGGCATTTCTTGAGTAAGGATTACCTGGTGCATAATGAACGGCATATCACGATGACGAGCATGATTGCTCTCATCGGTGTACCACTTTTCTTTTTCATTAGTAAATTGATTTTTAATAAAAAAGCATTTCCTATTGGAGAAATAGCAGATGAGGAAAAATTAAAAACGTTTTTAGAGGAAAAGGGCGGAAATGCCCTCAGTCATCTTGGCTTTTTAGGCGATAAAAAATTATTTTTCTCAAGTGATGGAGAGGCGATGCTTCAATTTGGACGAATTGGCCGCTGCGTCATTGTGCTCGGAGATCCCTCTGGACGTAAAGCGTCCTATCCACTTGTGCTTGAAGAGTTTTTACAGCAGACCGAAAAAGCAGGCTATCGCGTCGCTTTTTATCAAGTAGAACGGGAAGGAATGGCACTTTATCATGACTTAGGCTTTCATTTCTTTAAGCTTGGAGAAGAAGCCATGGTCGATTTAGAAACGTTCTCTCTCTCCGGTAAGAAAAAATCAAATTTACGGGCTGTGGCCAATAAGTTTGAACGAGAAGGCTATACGTTTGAAATGCTGGAACCGCCTTTTTCAGATGAGTTCATTTCAACCTTAAAACAGATTTCTGACAGCTGGCTCGGAAAGAAAAAAGAAAAAGGATTTTCGCTCGGCTATTTTCAAGAAGATTATCTTCAAAAAGCACCGGTTGCGATTCTGAAGGATGAACAAGGGGAGATCATTTCTTTTGTGTCACTAATGCCGATGTATCAAGAAGGGGAGATTTCTATCGACTTAATGCGTCATATGCATGATGCACCGAACGGGATGATGGATGCGCTGTTTATCCACCTTTTTCAATGGGCGAAAGAAAAAGGCTACAAATCCTTTAACATGGGAATGGCGCCTTTATCAAATGTAGGGACGTTTCATCAGTCCTTCCTCACGGAGCGTTTGGCGAGTGTCATTTTCAACAACGTCAGATTTATGTACAGCTTCAGCGGATTAAGGTCGTTTAAACAGAAATATAAACCCGAGTGGCGCGGAAAATATTTAGCGTATAAAAAGAATACATCATTACCTGTCACAATGGTGCTTGTCACCAAGCTGATTGGGATGGACCCAAATCGCAACCGGCGTCCATAGATCAAAAACCTTTACCTTTCACTAGGTGAAGGTTTTTTTAGACAAAAGAATAGCAAAAGTGGTAAAGTTGAAGGGTAAGGGGGATGTAAATATGACATTAAATGAATGGTTTACAAAGGGATTAACTGAACGTACATATGTACACAACATGGAGAAAAACCGAGAAAATCTGCTCACGGTGTACAATCAGTACGCAATTCATCAAAAAGAAAAAGAGCTGCTTCAAAAGCTGCAAAAGAAAAAGCTCAGAGCGCTTGTTATCACAGCGGATTGGTGCGGGGATGCGATGGTCAATGTACCAATTTTCATGCGTATCGCGAGTGAAGCACTCATTGATGCGCGCTATTTCATTCGGGACGAGCATCTAGACCTGATGGATCAGTATTTAACGAACGGGACCGCAAGATCGATTCCGATTATCGTGATCATTGATCAGGACGGGAATGAAGTAGGAAAATGGGGGCCACGCTCAACAGAAGCACAGCGCTTTGTTGATGAGAAAAAACCAGACAAGGATGCACCTGATTTTGAAGAAGCTTTTCAAGTATTTGCGAAAGAAGCCGCACATCACTATACGACAGATCGTTACTTATGGAAAGATATTGAGAAAGAAATAGTAGAAGTTTTGGAAAAAATATAAACCAAAAGACTACTTCGCCGCAACGGGAAGTAGTCTTTTTTTATCTTGTTTTTGCGTCTCACCTACAAAACACCGCATAAAGATGTAGAAAAACCGCAGAATTCTACAAAAAACCGCAGAAAACCGCAAAGCATCACGATTTTCCCAACCATTTTTAGTTGAAAAACCTCATATGTGCCATGAAAACCTCAATTTTGCCCTTATCTAAAGGCTCATATAACGCACGTTGGTTTGCTTTTTCCCAATACAAGAGGCCCAGCAACTATAGTAATCTAGTTGTAATCTCCTTTGAACGAACTAAAAAACAAATGACGGAAAAGGGCTGGCGATCAATCTATGAAAAAAATCATTTATCTCGATCAAGAAAAAAAGAAGCTCGCTGAATCGAAAAAAAGAGAACAGCGTTCCATCAAATCACTGAGGCTGCTTGTGTTTTATGACGGGCAAAGTCCTTCATGTGCAAAAGCGATTGACTTGTTGAAAGCTCTCGATTGGAAGAACCGTATTCATTTTGAATCCTTTAGGCATTCGCAGCTGCTCAAGCTGAACAAAATAAGTGAAGAGAAGGCAGAAAAACGAATCGTGTCTATTTCCTTAGCCAAAAACCAAAAAAATTCGGGGATCTATACGTGGCTGCGAATTGCCTGCAATATCCCTGCATTATGGGGAACGATCCCATTCATCGTGCTCAGCATTTGGTTAGGCTTTGGACAACATGCGTATGATTATTTTGCGAGAAAACGGTACATTCATTCTGTCAAACAAGTCACTCGTCCTGGTACAGATCAACAGAAGACCATTTAATGAATAGGAAAAGCATGACCTTCGATCGGCAGAAGGTCATGCTTTTTTGTAATAGGGAACATATGATGCTAAGTGATCAAGCAGCGTTCTCGTATAGGACATATATGCACGTTCGTCAAGCTCAGAAGCCGCATAGGAAAGCAAGGTTCTAAGAGCAAACAAGTACTCACTGTGCAGCTCATTTTGTTTAAAGTAAGGAAGGGCTGCTTCGATCAAATAGGTTTTCAAATCAAGAGGGTTTTCCTCAATCATCAATTTATAGATCTTGATCATATATAAACAATTTGGCTGAATACGAGGCTGTTTTAAGAGCTCGTGTATGTAGGGAAGTGCCTTTTTGCGGTCATATTCAGCATATAATGTCGCAATTTCATACAATGTTTCACAGTAACGGTCTTCTATCTGTTCTTGATTAAAGTAATTGAGTGAATCTAGTAAATAAGGCACAGCTGAAGAGAAATCGCCTTCACGTTTTAAGAGCACCCCATAATAAAAATAAGCCGTCATTTTAATATAGGCATCAGGGTGAAGGGACGTGTGCATAATCACTTCTTTTAAATATTTCTTCGCCGTTTGAAAGGCTTTTAGTTCCAGTGAGATCACGCCATGAATGAGTGTACAGTGAATAATCCGCTTGAAATTGTTCTTTTGTCTATATAAATCCATCGCTTGATGTGTCGCTTCAAGCGCATCACCAAGATGTCCCATATTTCCGAGTGCTTTTGCATAGTGATAATATAGGTCACTTTGTTCAACAGACGCGTAAGAAAAGCAGCTCTCAAGTTTTTTTAAGCCTTCTTCAAGCTGACCATTTTTTATTAGATGAATGCCATCTAAATATTCGAAAATTTCTTTTTCTGTTTCAATAAAGGTTTTTTCAAACTTTTTAAGCACGCGGTGTGTTTTTAAGGCAAGCGGCTGTTTGTCCGTTAATAAATAAAATTGAAATAAGGACAGATGATACTGAATGCCTAAATCCAGCGAAAAGAACTGTTCTTCGTGCTGAATGATCATTTCTGCATTTTGTTCAGCTTGATCGAGTGCATAGAAATACATATTCATTTGAAACTCATCCAAGAGTGACAGCAGGTGACGCGCCTTTTGTGACAGCGTTTCTTGACTGATGCCCAGCCGTTCAAGCAGTAAATTGATGGTATCTTGATTGGCCTCCTTTGAGCCATTTTCGATTTTACTTAAATGAGAGACAGAACAAATTCCTTCTGCCAATTCAGATTGGGTCATATTTTGTTTATAACGGTAGAGCTTGATGATTTGCCCGATATTGATTTTCATTCCATCCAGAAGCCTCCCTTCCAATCATGGGTTGAAAGCCTTTTGACAAAATAACCGAATCAGACAAAATGGGAATACCTGAAACCATTTCATCATCCTGGTTTTTTTATCAAAATTTGTTTAAAACGTAATATGATTGTAACATTACTTGAAAAAGTCAAACAACTTTTTAGCAGACAGGAAGGGAAACACCATTTGCAAATTGCCCTAAATGATGTTTATAATGTGAATGAGAATCAATTTCAATTAAGATTGATTGAAAGGATGACAGATATGCCAGAAATCAAACAACAAACAGAAGCGTTAACGATTCGAGACGCTGTCAGATATAGACGATCCATTCGAAAATTCAAAGAGACGCCGGTGACCATTGAGCAGCTTCAGCCGTTATTAGAGGATGCAGTCTATGCACCGAACCATAAAATCACGGAGCCATGGCGCTTTCTATATGCGGTGACGGATGAGGCCAAAGCAACTTTTGTTGATCGCTTCATTGCGTTCTTTCAGCGCAACAACCCAGATGCAAAGGAAGAAAAGATCAATCAATATAGAGATTACTTTTCTAAGGTCCCAGCGCTTTTACTTGTCGTGCTAAAAGAAGACGAGAACCCTGTGGTGAGAAATGATGATTTTGCCGCCGTGAGTGCGCTTATTCAAAACTTCCAGCTGCTTGCGTGGGATCAAGGGATCGGTATGGTCTGGAAGAGCGGCCGCATTTTATATGACAAAGGCTTTCAACAGGACATGGGCTTAAAGGAAAACGAGCGATTTGCTGCGATCCTTCATATTGGTTATCCAGAAGAGGTGCCTGAGGAAAAATCACGTCAGAAAGCATCAAGTCTTCTCACTGAAATTCAATAAAAGAAAAGCAGACCGCTAAAGTGTCTGCTTTTTTACTTATTGTTTTTTGGCGCGCTGGTCGGCTGCTTTCATACGTGCCATTGCTTTTACGTCATTCGGATCTGCAAGTTCTTTGGAAAATTCAACATATTCGCCATCCGTCTCTTGTGCTGCAAGCTCGTGGTTGGATTTTTGGTGTTGGTCTTTTTTCAAAGCCTTTCCCTCCTTTACAAGATCACTTTAGTTATGTGCTTGTTGGAGTGGAATATCCATCTTATTTGTTTCTTTTTTCTGCTGCTGCTCTTTCTGCTTTTTTGAATTCCTGCTGATACAGGACTTCCTGGGTTTTCTTCAGCTTTGAAGTTGGCTGGTGTTCTTTTTTCTTCATCAAAATCGCCCCCTCATCTCATTTCTAATAGGATGGGTGTTTTTGACAAAATTTATTCCTCTGAATGCAAAATCGCTTCTTTTAGTTCAGGATGCAAAAAGTCATAAGAAGAAAGCAGCGCCTTTTTCGGCAGCGCACGCTGGCCTTCTAAAACAAGTAATGACATTTCACCAAGTGCCGTTTGAATGACAAAGGATGGGACCTTCAGCCAGTGAGGGCGGTGAAGGGCAGACGCAATCGTTTGTCCGAGCTGCTTCATTTGCACAGGATTCGGTGATGTGACATTGAGTGGACCTGAGAAGTCGTCATGGTGTATCGCATAAGCAATGAGGTGTGCCGCATCTTCGACATGAACCCATGAAACCCATTGCGAACCAGAGCCGATCGTCCCGCCGGCAAACAGCTTATATGGCAGAGTCATCAGTGGCAGTGTACCTTTTTCTCCTAACACGACACCAAACCGTGTGTAGACGGTACGAATGCCGAGTGCTTCAATCTTTTGCCCCTCAGCTTCCCAAAGCTTTGAGGTATGACTTAAGAAATCAGTATCCGCAGGAGGTGATTCCTCCTTAAAATCTCCTGTTTGAGACGTGCCATAAATTCCGACAGCACTAGCTTGAATGAGCACAGATGGTTTCGATTCCTGCGCTTCTATAATGCGCCTCACTTCTTGTGTGGATTGAATACGGCTAGAGAGGATGCCTTCTTTTGCCTTGTCTGTCCAGCGGGTGAAAATGGATTTTCCAGCAAGGTTAATCCAGACATCAATAGCAGGCAGTTCATGCTCAGGCGCAGCACCTTCTGTCAGCCACTGCACATAGTGTAAATGATTTTGTTCGGATTCCTTTGGATTTCTTGTTAAAATATATAGATGATGTCCTTCAGCAGCGAGCACTTTTGTGACGTGCTGGCCGATAAAACCGGTTCCTCCGGTGATGGCGATATTCAATTGACATCTCTCCTCTCATATACATACCTATACCTTTCACGATTTTGAATCAGAAGAAACATCCTGATTGTTTTAAAAAAGGAGTGATCACAGGATGCCCTATATTACAAAAATCTCCGCTCAGAAAAACAATACGGAGCGGGTGAACATCTTTCTTGATGAAAAGTACGCCTTTAGCGTTGATCTAGATGTGCTCGTCCAGCACGATTTGAAAAAAGGGAAAGAGCTGGACGAAGCAGATATCATTGAAATTCAATTCGGTGATGCTGTGAAAAAAGGATTTCAGCAGGCCGTCGATTATTTATCCTACCGAATGAGATCGGTGAAAGAAGTGACCGATTATTTGACGAAAAAAGAAATTCCAGCGCCTGCTATTAGTGAAATTATACACAAATTAAAGCATTACAAGTATGTAAATGATCTTGAATTTGCGGAAGCCTATGTAAGCACCCACCGTAAAACGAACAGCAAAGGGCCGTCCGTCCTGAAAAAAGAGTTAAAGCTTAAAGGCATAGACGATGACACCATTGAACAAGCGCTATCGCAATATCCTGATGACTTACAGCTGGAGGAAGCCGTCAATCAGGTTCTCAAGCTTGTGAGAAAAGAAAAGAATCGTTCTGCAAAAGAGATCGAGCAGCGCATCAAGCTTCAGCTGCAGCGAAAGGGATTTTCGTTTGCGATCATTGATAAAGCCCTTCAAGAAGCCTATGATGGACAAGAAGAGGAAAAGGAAGAAGAAGCCCTCCTCTATATGCTGGAGAAGGCAAAACGCAAGGTAGGATATGACGGATCATTTGAAAAGAAGATGAAAGTGAAGCAATTTTTATTCAGAAAAGGCTTTGATCTCGATACAATTGATCACGTTTTAGACAAAGGGGAATGACAGATGGAAAAACGCTATAGTGAGATGACGGAATACGAATTGAAGCAGGAGATTGCCTCTCTTTCTGAAAAAGCACGAAAGGCTGAACAGCTTGGCATTGTAAATGAATATGCCGTCTTAGAACGGAAAATCGATATGGCGAAAGCCTACTTATTAGATCCAGCTCTCATTCAAACCAAAACGACATATCAAATCAAAGATACAGACGAGCAATTTTACGTAGAATATCTAAATGGTGTATTTGCATGGGGATACAGAGTATCGGCTCCAAATAAGGAAGATGCCCTGCCGATTTCAATGCTTACGCAAAAGGACTGATCCAGCGTGTAGGCAAACCCTCGCATTCGGTGTCAGGTCTGCGCGCCGGTGCTCGTCCTTCCTAGGGCTGCAAAGGGTTTTCTATCACGCTGAAAAGAAGACAAAGGACTGATCCTAGAGATCAGTCCTTTTCTTTACTTCGAACGCTGTTTACGGACGTTGTTCTGAAGTACGATGTCGTGCTGCGTTTGCTGCGTTTCTCCGTTGACCTGAGAGGCAGAATGCTTTGCATTCGCCCATGGTTGAGGGTAAGCGGTTGTCCTTAATTGAACAAAGTCTTCCATATACGATTTCCCATTTGAACTCATATCTCAAGCACTCCCTTTGGAAAAATTAGCGTTTCCCTGATGCCCTCATACGTTCCTGTGGACGTGTATTCGTCTCACCATTCGGCCTTTTAGACGCATAAGCATCTGTGGCGCCTGGTTCGCCTTCAAATTTGTGATTCACTTGATTTGGAAAGCCTTTTGCTTTATTACGCATATCGATTCCCTCCAAACAATACAAATCATTTGCGTCTTTTGAAGACGTAAGGGTAGTATATGAAAAAAGAGGTTTTTTTAAAAAGGCACTTTCTGCTAGATGAAGGAGGAACCGACATGGAACAATACTTTGAGCGACTAACAGAACAACTCATGGAAAAAAACAATATGCTGACATATGAAGAAGCACGTACATGGGTAGAGCTGCTTTGGAGTGATTTTGAAACGACCTATGCAAAGGCTGGCCGCAAGTATAAAGGGCAGGAAACAACAGAACGGATTGTCCAAGAATGGATTGAGAGCTACGGTGCGCAGCTGCATTTATTTCAAAATAAACAATCAAAGGCAAACGAGCACCTGCAAGGGCAGAACAAAGGGCTGCTTCATTAAAAGAAGTGCCCGCTCATCTTTTTCAATAAATAGGAAAATATATAAATAAGCAAACAATTTTATGATACAATACCCAGTCTGTGATCGAAATTACAGGCTTTTTACAATGGTTAAACTTAAAATTACATTAAATTCATCTTACTGAAAATCACTGGAAATAAAACTTTGATATAATGGAACGATTAAAGAGACATGTAATTTATGGATAATAAAAAAGGGTTTCGTTTTCTGACAAAAAAGGAATAATGAACATAACAGACTATGTGAAAAAAGTGAAGAGAAGGTGCGATATGGAACGAGAATTGCTCTCTGTTATAATTCCTTCTTACAATGAAGGTGAAAACATCAGACGAATCTTTGAGGCACTCGAGGAAGAGTTTCGCGATTTTCATTATAACTTTGAAATCATCTTTGTGAATGATGGAAGCAAGGACAACACACTTCAATACATGAGAGAGCTCTCTCGCAAAAGTGCAAAGGTCAAATACATTTCCTTCTCGCGTAACTTTGGGAAGGAAGCCGCTATTCTGGCAGGACTTGAATATGCGAAGGGAGTAGCTGCGATCATCATGGACGCCGACCTGCAGCACCCGACGTATTTGATTCAGGATTTTGTCAGAGGATATGAAGAAGGCTATCATCAAGTCATTGCCAAACGGAACCGTAAAGGAGACAGCAAGCTTCGCTCTTACTTAGCATCCATGTACTATAAAGTGATGAACAAGGTAGTAGAAGTGGACTTGCGTGATGGCGTCGGGGATTTCCGTTTAATTTCACGCCAAGCAATCGATGCATTGCTTCAGCTGAAAGAGGGAAATCGTTTTTCAAAAGGGCTTTTTTGCTGGATTGGGTTTGAAGAAAAGGTCATCTATTATGAAAATGTAGAAAGACAGCATGGTGATACAAAATGGTCACTGAAGAAGTTATTTAACTATGGCATAGATGGCGTCATTTCTTTTAACAACCGCCCGCTGCGTATTTGTTTTTATACTGGCATACTGATCTTATTCCTCTCTTTGATTTACATCGTGGCCACCTTTATTCAAATTGTCAGAACGGGCGTGATGGTACCGGGTTATTTCACTTTAATATCGGCTGTGCTTTTCCTCGGAGGTGTCCAGCTTTTGAGTCTAGGTGTGATTGGAGAATATATTGGCCGTATCTATTATGAAACGAAAAAGAGGCCGCATTATTTGATCCAAGAATCAAATGTCATGCAGCAAGAGACAAGCTCAAAGGAACAAGACCGAGTGTTAACACAGTTATTTAAATAACGTGGAGTCAAATAACCGGCAAGCACGAATCGCTTGCTGGGTTGTTTTGTTTCAAAGAACAGTGGATCTTTTGTGGAAAGGATTTAGATGATGAAACGTAGATGGATAATCATTGGAATGTGCCTCATTCTTGCTTTATTAGGACACTCCTTTTTCTTATATGAATATACGCAAGGCCGGTACATGACAGGAGATGGGGACGGCATCTCGCAAATGCTCCCATTTAAAAAGCTGCTTTACGACGAATATGTCAAAGGGAATTTCTTTTATTCCTATCAATTCGGTCTAGGCGGCGGTACATACACGCAATTAGGGTATTATTTCACAACGTCGGCGGTCTTTATGGTGACAGTCGCTGTCGTCTGGCTGATGAATACGCTTCATTTCATACAGTCAACGGACATTCATTTCTGGGCACATGCTGTGATTTGGCTGAGCGTGATCAAGCTGACGCTCATTCTAATCATCGCTTACCGTGTGCTTCTTTCAATGGTTCAAAATAGACTAAGTGCATTGACAGGTGCCGCAATTTACGGACTGTCTATTGTGTATTTTCGGCATCAAACATTTTGGGAGTTTTTTACCGACAGCATGATGTGGCTTCCGCTGCTTGTGCTTGGGGTTGAACGGATATTCAAAACGGGTAAGCCGGCTTGGTTTATTTTGGCGTGCAGCCTGATGCTCATCAACAACTTTTACTTTGCTTATATTCATTTTATCTTTTTAGCGATCTATCTTGTTTTCAGATATATGATCAAGCTGCGAAGTGAGGAGCGCGGGTGGAAGGTGTTCTGGACGCTTGCGATCTCTACGCTGTTATCCTTTGGGATCAGTGCCGCTTTTTTTATCCCGTCTGTTTATGGCTTTCTCAATAATGTAAGACCACCATATGATCAATCTATACCTTGGTTTGATCTGCATGATCATCTGCTGTTTATGAGCAGGGTATATTTATTACCCGTGATTTTTCTGATTTGTCTGTTCCTCGTTCCGCTTTACCGGAACAGATGGTTTTTCATGTTCACATCCATCAGTATCCTGCTCATTATTTTTCACTTTAGCCCAAAGATGGCGAGCGTGTTTAATGGTTTTTCGGCACCGCAGTACAGATTTGAATACATTCTTGCCTTTACAGTTGGAGCGGTTGTTGCCATCATGATCAAGCATTTCTCACAAATCGAGTGGAAGTGGAAAAAGCGTGCGGTCTTAGGCGCTTGGATCGTGTTCCTTCTCGCAGTCGCTCTTTCAGAACGAGCAAAGGGAAACATGGATGTCGTTGTGTTTACAGGCATAGGACTGCTTGTGATCAGCTTGTTCTTCCTATGGATGCATGCGGAAAAACGTCAGCACCTTCGTCTCTTTTCAGCTGTGCTTCTTGCCATTAGCCTACTGACAGCAGGCGTGTATCAGCAGGAATACTTATCTGAAAGAAGCAATATAAAGAGCGTATCAGATACGTATATGAAAAGTGAAGCGTATGCTGGGCCTGAGCAAATGAAGCTGATCCAGCAGATTCAAAGCCGCTCAAAAGATCCGCTCGCCCGTATTGATTGGATGAACGGCGTGCGAAACAATACCCCGTTATTTGAAGGCTTTCAAGGCATGAGTGTGTATTCAAGTATATTGAATCAGCATTTGCTCAATTTCTACTGGAATGACCTGCAAATCGATATGGGAAGGGAAAGTGTCAGCCGGTATGCAACAATGGGAGACAGGGCGAATTTATACAGCCTGACCTACGGAAAGTATTATATGAGAGACAAGATGATGCCTTACTCACCGCCAGCTTATTTTAAACCAATATTAGAAAGCGAGCATTATGAGGTATATGAAAATACACGGCCGCTGCCATTTGCAAGAACAACGAGCACCGTTTATTCAGAAAGATCCTTAAAGAATGCCTCAGCACTTGATAAAGAGCATGCGATGCTGCAAGGCGTCATTTTAGACAAAAAAGGAAACGCTGAAATCGAGCGCGCAGCAGATCGAGTCAAAGATACCAATGTTCATACTGAACAAGCTGTATACGAAAATGGCGTGCTTGATGTATATGGAGAAAAGGGCGGCCTGAATATCACACTGCCAGATGATATGGCCCGTTCAGGGGATGTGTATGTGAGCTTTTATGTGAAGCGGACCGACCGTAACGCAGGGTTTCAGTTATCCGTTGACGACTACGTCACCTCACGAAAAAGCAATACATCCATCTACAAAACAGGCGTAAATGAAGTGACGATTCGAGTCCCTGCGGAAAAGATCCTCTCCATTCGAGTACCAAAAGGGACATATGAGCTCAATCAAATGAAGCTGTATCAAGAACCTTACCGCGTCCTAGAAAAAGCATATGAAAAAGAAAAACAGGATGATGGCAGCCAAAAAGTAAAGCTTAAAAATAACCGCTTTACGATTTCATATGATAACAAGCTCGGCGATAATTATATGATTCTGCCTGTTCCATATGAAAAAGGCTGGGAGCTCACGGTGAACGGACACAAAACCGATATTGAAAAAGCCAACTACACTTTTATTGGTTTTCCAATAGAAAAAGGAAAAAACGAGATTGTGCTAACCTACTATCCGCCTTATATCAGAATTCTCGCATTGATTTCATTGATCAGTTTGATTGGTGCGATCCTCTATGCACGGAGAAAACACAAGAAACACCACTTTTCATCATAAGTGGTGTTTTTTTATCTTTCTCAAAATTGATACAATCAACATAAAAGCATGAGAATGGGGGAAAATCATTTGACGTTAAACAAAGAATCCATTACTGATCATTATGAACACACACTTGAATGGGTACAGTCACTAGTGGAAATAACAGACGAAGAATGGCGCAGAGGCATCGCTGATGGAAAGTGGAGCATTGCTGAGATCATCGCACATTTCGTTCCGTGGGATGAATTTATTTTACACGATCGCCTAAATGAATTTTGGAACAATCGTCCATTATCTAAGGCACCTGATGTGCATGAAATGAATCGGCAGTCAGCCAAAAGGGCGAGGCACGAAGAGAGAAGCGAGACGATTGGACGATTTATTACTGTCAGAACAGAATTGCTTCAAGAAATAAAGAAAATCGAAACATCTCGCTGGAATACATGTTTTTTTATCGGTCAATCCGAGCTGACGTTATCAAGTTATTTTCAAGGACTGATTGATCACGACATCCATCATATGAAGCAGATCAAAGAAGCGCTCTCTCCAGAAAGACGATAGAGAGTCACGAAGCTTCTTTCTCAAACGGAAACGTCGCATAATCAAACAAAAAATGAAACAACCAAAGACTAAGGGCAAAAAGAATTTCCTCAGAAGTAGACAGCCAAATGCCGTCAACCAATTCGTCTGATAAATAAACAGCACCCCAAATAAACAAAAGGTGAAATAAAATGGCATAGAAAACGATGGATCGTTTTTTAGACCGGCACTTTCGAACAAACTGCATGAGCACGTGCTCCAGATGTTCAAAAGATATCCCGAGTACAACATAGATGCCCATAAACAGTAGCAGCGATAAAATTGATTGATAAAAAGCACCCGTCAAATGAAAGAACAGCACACAAAACAACAAAAATATGTAACAGACAGCCGACGCTGCCATGAGCCATTTCAGCCCTTGCCATAAAGCGTGAACAGATTGCTGCATAGGTGATCAAACACTCCTTTACATGAAGATACCTGCAAAAAGGACAGCCTTTTTGCAGGAAGTCATACGTTAATCCTCTTTTTTAGGGGCAGCGATGACAGGATGTTTTTCTGTATCAAGCAGTTTTAAGAAATCTTCACCTTGATCTAAATGATCAAGAACAAGCTGTTTCGGTGTGACCGCAAGCCACTGATTGAGTGAAATGTCTGCATAATGGTCGCTCTTAAAGATTTCTAAGAAATAAAGCGGTTCGTCGCCTGTATTCTCTACATAATGCCCCATTGCAAATGGCACATATCCAACGTCTCCCGCCTGATAGTTGAAGGTTCTCGCATGTCCATCAGAAGCAAATACGGTCATTCGTGCCTTTCCAGAAATGAAATATTGCCATTCATCCGTATTTGGATGCCAGTGCAGCTCACGAATGGCGCCTGGATCGACTTTCACAAGAGCAGAGGCAATTGTTTTAGATGCTTTAAAATTGGTAGAATCCGCAATCCACACTTGTCCACCGCTTGACGTAATCGGCTCTTGTTTTAACAGCTCATATTTAAAGGAATTCGGGACTTCTCCTTGCTCTGTTTTCACCTTGTCACACTCAAGGGAACCAGGAATTCCTTTTTGGAAAATATACTTCTCTTTCTCTGGCAGTTTCTCAAATTGCTCCTTTGTCATTCCAAAGTTTTGGAGCACAACTTCCTCTGGCGTATGGGCAAGCCAATCAGTCACTTGGAACGTACTATTTTCAGAGAAGGAACCATCATCAAACACAAGCAAGAATTCAGCTCCCGGCTCAAGTGCTTGAATAGAGTGCGGCAAGCCAGAAGGGAAGTACCACAAATCACCCTCAGTCACATCCTCTGTAAAATTGCGCCCCTCTGCATCAACCGATGTAATCCGAGCTTCCCCATAAATCATGTACGCCCATTCCGCTTCCTTATGCCAGTGCAGTTCACGAATCGCACCAGGCTTTAGCCGCATATTAACAGAGGCAAGACTTTTAGAGATCGGCAGTTCACGTACCGTTACCTCGCGGGCGTAGCCGCCTTTTTCTAAACGATTGTGTGTATCAGAAAAAGAATATTTCATGTTGGAGACCGTTCCATGATCGGTTTCAGGCGGCGTGAGCATATCTGGATTTTGTCTGTCCCGCTCGAGATTACGTGGTATTTTGACCGTTGCTCCTTTTTCTCCTCGAATCGGCTGCGGTGCACCATTTTGCTTTTCACTCATGATAAAATCCCCTTTCAACATCGTATTGTGTGAGGTGACAAAAGGCCTTTCATTTCGCCCTCGTTTTCATAAGGTGAAACGAATCAAGAAGATGTCAATCTGATTCATCATTTTTTTGAACAGCGACCAATCGTTGGATGAGCTTGCTTAATTCATCAAACTTTCGTTCAAAGCGTGTCAGCAAGTAAATCGTCAAAATGGCAGGGAAGCCAGACTGACCGAGCTGCTTCAGCCACTCCTCCGAAAAAAAGTTCTCCATTTGTCTCACCTCCCAGCGGATGCTCGTCTTCTTTATAGGTGGTCTGAAAGAAGAAAAAGGAAAGCAGAGGAGGAGAAAATGAACCATTAGACCCGTTTCATAAAGTTTACTTTTTTTAACTTTTGTCCACTTAATGCAAGTAGAGGGAACAAAGGGGAGGATGCACATGGATTATCGGCTGTTATTGAAAGCAAAATGGAAGGAAATCATTGATCACCCGCTCATTCAGCAGTTTTTAAGCAACCCGAAAAACGAGCAGCTGCTCAAACAAGTCATGGAAGAGCCAAACGAGGAAAATGCCAAAAAGCTAGATTCCGAGTTCAAACAGTTCTATCAGAAAATCCGCATCATCAAGTATATCTCCACAATGATACGCATCTTTTCAGTCGACTTTGACAAACGAGTGAAAAAGAAGCAGCAGCGTTTTCCGCTCATACTCGATCATCCTGATACTCAAGAAGTGAAAGACCCTGTCCAAACAGATACGTATGAAGCCGTGCTCTTCAACCAGCAAGACTTAGGAGAGCATCTGCAAGATCAAACATTGTACAAGGCCTACCAGCAGCTGACAGACAAACAAAAAATGGTCTTAACCCAAATCTATGTCGAAGGCCAAACGATGAAGGAAATAGCCGACCGGCTAGGCGAAACGAGACAAAATATCTCAAACATACACAAAAAAGCGCTCAACAAACTAAAAGAAGAAACAGGGGGAGATGTCCGTGAACGAAGAAAAAATGACCAATGGGGAAATGGAAGAACTCATTGAAACCTTCACACCCATGATCAAAAAGAAACTACAAAACACGGCATATCAAGAAAGAGAAGACCTCGAACAAGAACTCTATATCAAACTCATCGAAAAAGTAGACTGGCTGATTTACCAAGAAGGACCTGGATTTTGGGAATTTATTGTGGAATATATGACGAAGTTGTAAGAGATGTAAACACAAAAAAAGACTCGCTCACACAGAGCCGAGTCTTAATTTTTTTTGCAGTTTTTCTTCACTGAAAATCCAGCCGGTATAGGAATTTTTGATTTGGTGGTCCATGTCGATATGGCAGATCGCGACAAAAGGATAGTGACCTTTGCTGCGGTAGCGCAAATCAATGAACCGCACCTCATAATGATCCTTGTATTTATCCACTTCCCACCGGTAGACAGGGGAGAAGGAGAGAAAGGCTGAAATGTTTTCATCTTGCTTGGCAATTTTCATAATTTCAGTATCCGGGACCGGCACACGGTTAAAGGTGTCTAAAATGACGACCTCTCCATTCATGCTGCGTCCAACATGGAAAGAAGATTTACATTTCACAGCAATACGCCATTGTCTAAACTTCATTGTAGGCGAAATAATAATGTCTTCAATTTCATCGAATTGTGCACGCAGCTGATGTTTAATCTGAAGCTGCATGATAACCCTGACGATATAGTAACAGAAAATCACGGCATACAGCGAGATGAACGTATAGCCGGGATGACCGCCAATGGCCCAAACGACAATGGCGACAAGGTGTGTAAAAAAGATGAAAGGATCAAACGTGTTAATGATCCCAAGCGCTACCCATTTCTTTGAAAATGGACGAATGGCCTGTGTGCCGTATGCATTGAAAATATCGACAAACACATGGAGCACAACGGCTAATAGAGTCCATAACCACAGATGAAGTAAATCCGCCCCCGGCACAAATGGGAAAATCACAGCCGGTATCAGTATTGACCAGAACAGTACAGCTGGAATGGAATGTGTAAATCCTCTGTGATTTCTTATATAAACCGCATTATTTTTTAGTTTTAGCACAGTATCAATGTCTGGTGCTTGGGAGCCGGCAATGGTCGCGAGCATCACGGCATGTGCCATGTGTGGATCTGCGCTGACGGCTGGATCTAAAAGTGCAAGTCCCCCAAGAGAAATGCCCATTACTACATGAGTACCAGTATCCAATTGATTACCTCCTAGTTGTCATGCTTAGGAACAATCATACAAAGTATACGTCTTCTTTCAAGACTATGTGCAAAATCACTTTTGCTTTGTCCTGATTTAATGTAACATGTTAACGTATCTACAAACAGTATACAACAAATAAGGTTCTTTTCAGAACGTTAGCCCTCGGTTCAATGAGAAGGAGTATAGATATGAAAGACATTCAAGAAAAGCTGGACCGCAAAGATATTGCGGGCTTTCAGCATGATTTAATTGATTGGTATGAAAAAGAACAACGGACACTGCCATGGCGTGAAAATCAGGATCCATACCGCGTCTGGGTATCAGAAGTGATGCTTCAGCAAACGAGAGTGGATACGGTCATTCCGTACTTCAACCGGTTTATGGAGCAATTCCCGACGGTGAAGGATCTCGCTTTAGCTGATGAAGAAAAGGTCATGAAAGCATGGGAAGGTCTTGGCTACTACTCAAGAGTTCGTAATTTACAGGCAGCTGTGAAAGAAGTATATGAATCCTACAGGGGCGTTGTCCCTGATTCGAAAGAGCAGTTTTCAAAGCTTAAAGGTGTAGGTCCGTATACGAGCGGTGCAGTGCTGAGTATCGCCTATAACAAGCCGTACCCTGCGGTAGACGGCAACGTCATGAGGGTCATTTCCCGTATTTTGTCTGTATGGGATGATATAGCAAAACCAAAAACGAGAAATATTTTCGAGTTTGCGGTCGATCAGCTCATTTCCCGGGAAAAGCCTTCAGAATTCAATCAAGGGCTGATGGAGCTTGGTGCGCTCATTTGCACCCCAACATCCCCTGCCTGCCTCATTTGCCCTGTGAACATGCATTGCTCGGCACTAGAGGAAGGCGTTCAGCATGAGCTCCCAGTGAAAAGCAAAAAGAAAAAGCCGACTGCAAAATCAATGGCAGCAGCGGTGTTATTTGATGATGCAGGCAACCTATATATTCATAAACGGCCAAGTACAGGCCTTCTTGCGAATTTATGGGAATTCCCTAACATGGAAACCATGAAGGGAAGAAAAACGGAAAAAGAGCAGTTAATTGATTTCTTAAAAGAGGAGGCAGGTGTACAAGCGGAGCTTGGTGATTTAGAAGGCACCATTCAGCATGTATTTACCCACCTCATCTGGAATATTTCTGTTTTCTTTGGACGAGTTACCTCTGTATCTGATGACACGATGCTGAAAAAAGTCACAACAGAGGAATTTGAGGCGTATGCTTTGCCAGTCTCACACCAAAAAATTTGGAAGCTGGCACTTGAAGAGCCTAGTCGTATTTAACCGTTGTACCATGAGTATAATCAGCTTCATTTCTATGCAGACCCCCGCGGTCTTCGATTTCAGAAATGATTTCTCGATACTTAGATTGCCCTTCTTCGTTCAAATAAGGTAAGATTTGTTGGAAAGCATGATGAAAGTAAGCAAGCTCAGTATCTTTCCATTGATCCTTGGACATCATGCCAAGCTGGCTTAAATCGCGTCCGACATACATGAATGTAACCTCCTAATAGGAACTTTCCTATTAGTGTGAAGCGAATGAACGAAAACTATTCAAATCAGGAGATGAACCATAATGAGTCAACGTAAATGTGCATTAATTACAGGCAGCAGCAGAGGAGTAGGGAAAGAAGTAGCCCTTCGCCTGGCTGAAAAAGGATATGACATTGTCATTAACTATGCGAGAAGCAAAAAAGCCGCACTTGAAACAGCGGAAGAAATTGAAGCGATGGGCGTCAAAACATTGGTCGTGAAAGCCAATGTAGGCCAGCCTGAGAAAATCAAAGATATGTTTCAGCAAATCGATGAAACATTTGGCCGTTTAGACGTATTTGTCAACAATGCGGCGTCTGGCGTTCAGCGCCCAATCATGGACCTTGAAGAAAACCATTGGGACTGGACAATGAATATCAATGCGAAGGCTTTGTTATTCTGCGGACAAGAAGCGGCGAAATTAATGGAGAAAAATGGCGGCGGACATATCGTCAGCATTAGCTCACTAGGCTCCATCCGCTACCTTGAAAATTACACAGTAGTCGGCGTGTCAAAAGCCGCACTAGAAGCTTTGACACGTTACCTTTCTGTTGAGCTGTCACAAAAAAATATCGTCGTCAACGCCGTATCTGGCGGCGCGATCGATACAGATGCGCTCAAGCACTTCCCGAACCGTGAAGAGCTGTTAGAAGATGCAAAGAAAAACACACCTGCCGGCCGAATGGTGGAAATTAAAGACATGGTCGACAGCGTGGAGTTCCTTGTATCAGGCAAGGCAGACATGATTAGAGGACAGACCATTATTGTGGATGGCGGACGTTCTTTGCTAGTTTAAAAAAATCATGAATAGGATGTACACCTTCTGCACAAATTAATGTGCGTGGAGGTGATAATGATGGATCAACAACAAAACAAAACAAACGCACAACAAGTGAAGAAACAAAACCAAGCTTCTGCACAAGGCGGTCAATTTGGTACTGAATTTGCTAGCGAGACTGACGTACAGCAAGTAAAAAAATACAACCAAAAAGCTGAGCAAAACAAACAACAAAACAGCTAATCACTGAAACAGAGGAAAGCACTTCATATACGAATGAAGTGCTTTTCTTTTTGCCTCTCACCACCATCCGACAAAACCTGTAAAACCTCTACATAAACAGTCAAAGGATTTCCTCGTTCTTTCAAGAAATGGTATACAGACAAAAAGTGGATTCGAATAAAAGGGAGGAGTTAGATGTCTGATTTCGATCAGCTTGTCAAAGAACAAATGCAGCTCATGGATCAGCTGCTCGATGTCCAGGGAGAACTCGATCTATGCTTAGAAACAGAAAAACAATTGCTGCAGGATGAAAAAAAAGAAGAGTGGACCAGGCTTCATGATCAAATCAAACAGAAACGGGAGGAACTGCAAAAAGTCCAAACCTTATTTACAAAACAGACAGAAGAGGTCATCAATTCATACAAGCAGATGGAAAAGAGTTCAACCGTGATGTAAGACAGTGTGCCGTTCAATTGGGTTGAATGGCTTTTTCATTTCATTTTTTAACTATGTAACGGTATAATATAATAGAGACATGTTTAGTTGGGAAATTAGGTCTTTGGACTGTTAGGTTTGTTTGTTATAGAAAGTAGGGGAGAAAATATGGGCTATCCCAAGGAAGGAGAAACCATCCAAATTCAAAGCTATAAACACAATGGCTTGATCCACAGGATTTGGAATGAAACCACCATTCTGAAAGCAACGGAATTGTGTATCATTGGTGCAAACGACCGTACAATGGTGACTGAATCCGACGGCCGTACTTGGATGACGAGAGAACCGGCTATTTGCTATTTCCATGCAAAACAATGGTTTAATGTAATTGGGATGCTTAGAGATGATGGGGTATATTATTACTGCAACATCAGCTCTCCTTTTGCGACAGATGATGAGGCAATTAAGTATATTGATTACGATTTAGATGTCAAAGTCTTTCCAGACATGACGTACAATATTTTGGATGAGGATGAATATGCAGATCATAAGAGGCAGATGAATTATCCAAAGGAAATCGATAGTATCTTAAGAGAGCATCTGAATACATTATTGCATTGGATTCACCAGCGGAAAGGTCCGTTTGCTCCTGAATTTGTGGATATGTGGTATGAACGTTTTTTACATTATACAAAATAAGCAAGAGCAGCAAAAACCTGTTTGGCTTTTTAGGCTAACAGGTTTTTGACTGCGTACGGATAAGAGGCACTGATAGATTGGGAAGGAGATTTACATGGGGGTCATTAAACGCTACATGGCTTTTGTTACACCGTATAAAAAACAGATTGCATTGACAATGGTCATCGGGATGATCAAGTTCTCGATTCCCTTAACATTGCCTCTGCTTTTAAAGTATGTCATTGATGATGTCATTCAAGGCTCGGGGTCGGCTGAAGAAAAGACATCATCTCTATTGATCATTATGGGAATCATGCTCGTCTTATTTTTAGTGATGAGACCGCCTGTTGAATACTATAGACAATACTACGCACAGTGGACAGGCAGTAAGGTATTATTTGATATTCGGGAAAAGCTGTTCTCGCATATTCAAAAGCTCAGTCTTCGTTATTATGCCAACACGAGAACTGGGGAAATTATTTCAAGGGTCATCAACGATGTGGAGCAGACAAAGGAGTTTGTCATCACAGGTCTTATGAACATTTGGCTTGATTTGATGACCGTGCTGATCGTGATCGCCATTATGTGTACACTGGACATCAAGCTCACCATCGTGTCTGTCATCATTTTTCCGCTATATGCGTTTGCTGTGAAGTATTTTTACGGCAGGCTTCGCAAGCTGACAAAAGAGCGGTCGCAGGCGCTGGCTGAGGTGCAAGGGCATCTGCATGAGCGGGTACAAGGTATGCCAGTCATTCGGAGCTTTGCCATTGAAGAATATGAACAAGAGAATTTTCATGATGAAAACAAAAATTTCTTAAACAAAGCGATCAACCATACGAATTGGAACGCTAAAACATTTGCCGTCGTCAATACCATTACTGATATTGCACCGCTATTGATCATTGCATTTGCTGGCTACACCGTAATTAATGGAGCACTTTCGATCGGGACCATGATTGCCTTTGTCGGCTATATTGACCGGATGTACAACCCGATTCGCCGTCTCATTAACTCATCCACGACTTTAACCCAGTCAGTGGCGTCAATGGATCGTATCTTTGAATTTATTGATGAGCCGTATGAGGTCACAGATCGGCCGAATGCAAAAGAAGCCGATCATTTAAAAGGAGAGGTCGAATTTAAAAATGTGTCGTTTCGTTATGAACACACGCAGGAAGAGATTCTGCACAATATCTCCTTGAAAGTAGAAAAAGGACAAACGGTTGCGCTTGTAGGAATGAGCGGTGGAGGGAAGTCGACACTCGTCAGCTTAATTCCAAGGTTTTATGATGTCACAAACGGGTCACTTGAAATTGACGGCATCGATATAAAAGAGTACAAAGCAAGAAGCCTTCGAAATCAAGTCGGAATGGTGCTGCAGGATACATTCTTATTCAGTGACACGATTAAAGAAAATATTGCTGTTGGAGATCCAGAAGCATCTTTTGAAAAAATTGTTTCGGCTGCAAAAGCGGCAAATGCCCATGATTTTATTATGTCTCTTCCTGAAGGATATGACACGAAGGTAGGAGAACGGGGCGTGAAGCTGTCAGGCGGTCAAAAACAACGAATTTCTATTGCAAGGGTCTTTCTAAAAAATCCACCGCTTTTGATTTTAGATGAAGCGACGTCTGCACTTGATTTAGAAAGTGAACATTACATTCAAGAAGCGATGCAAAAGCTAGCGAAGGACCGCACAACCTTTATTGTCGCGCACCGCTTATCAACAATTACACATGCTGACCTCATTGTCGTCATGGAACAAGGCGAAATTGTGGAAAAAGGAACACACGAAGAATTAATGAACCGAGACAGCCACTATCGCCATCTATTTACCATTCAAACATTAAATTAGTAGAAGCCTATCCGATTCTAGCGGATAGGCTTTTTTATGCTTGTCAAAAACATGACATATTTCCCAGCTTGTCTCAATACAATTTTAAAAAGTATGACGGGGTGGTGAATATGTGAAAGAACAAGACGTGCTGCTAGATGTCAAACAGCTGTCCATTGCGTTTCAGCAAAAAAAGCAAAAAGTACCCATCGTCCATCACATATCGTTCTCGATTCAAAAAGGAGAAACCTTAGGAATTGTTGGCGAATCTGGCTGCGGGAAAAGTATCACATCTATGTCATTAATGGGATTGAACCAGCAAACAGACACAACGGGTAAAGTCCAATTCGAAGGGCAAAACCTGCTGTCGCTTTCAGAAAAACAGTGGCGAGAGATAAGAGGAAATGACATTTCGATGATTTTCCAAGAGCCAATGACCTCTCTGAACCCATTAATGACCATCGGCAAACAAATGACGGAAGCCCTTTTCACACATCAAGCAATCGGTCAAAAAGAAGCAAAAGCAAAGGCGGTTGATCTGCTTCAGACAGTTGGATTGAAGCAAGCCGAATCGTTGCTTAAAAAATACCCGCATGAATTATCAGGCGGCATGCGCCAGCGTGTCATGATTGCGATGGCGATGCTTTGTCACCCAAAGCTCATGATCGCAGATGAACCGACAACTGCACTTGATGTGACCATCCAAGCGCAAATCCTTCGCCTGCTCAAAAAGCTAAACGAAGAGATGGACACCGCTATTTTATTTATAACCCATGATCTAGGTGTCGTGCGGCAAATATGCCAGCGAGTCATGATTATGTATGCCGGTCGAATTGTAGAAGAAGGAACCGTTGACCGTATTTTTCAAAAACCTCTGCATCCCTACACAAAAGGTCTTTTCGCCTCAGTTCCATCATTTAAAGAGAAAAAAGAAAAGCTCATCTCTATTACAGGTCATGTACCTAAGCCGGGAACCATTCGATCCGGCTGTCAATTTGCACCACGCTGTCCTTATCAAATGGCGCAATGTCTTGAAGAAGATCCAGTTTTACAATCCATTGAACAGGACCACCGCGTGGCATGCTTTCTAATGGAAGGAGGAGAAGACACTGAGTCGCCCACTCTTGCAAGTGAATCAGCTGACAAAACGGTATGACACAGCCGCTTTTTTTTCTAAACACAAACATTCGACTCTGGCTTTAAATCAAGTGTCCTTTCACGTGAAGGAGGGGGAAACGCTTGGCATTGTCGGTGAATCGGGCTGCGGGAAATCAACACTTGGCAAAAGCTTAATGAGATTGACTGAACCGACGTCAGGCTCTATTCAACTGAAAGGGCAAGAAGTCACTCTTTTGAAAGAAAGAGAGATGCGTTCTTTAAGAAAAGACATTCAAATGATTTTCCAAGATCCATACGCTTCATTAAATCCACGAATGAAAATCAAAGATATTTTAGAGGAACCGCTCATTGTTCATAAACATGGGACGAAAGCAGATAGACGAAAGCGGGTCAAAGAGATGCTGCACATTGTCGGATTTGATCCTTCCTACGGGGAACGTTATGCGCACCAATTCAGCGGCGGACAAAGGCAGCGTATTGGTATCGCTAGAGCACTCATTACCCATCCAAGTCTTGTCATTGCCGATGAACCCGTTTCGGCTTTAGATGTATCCGTTCAAGCACAAATTTTGAATTTGATGCTTGAATTGCAAAAGACGCTTTCTCTGACGTATCTGTTTATTTCTCACGATCTTGGTGTTGTCAGGTATATGAGCGACCGAATCGCAGTGATGTATGCTGGCCGAATTGTCGAGATGGGGCCTGCCGAAGACGTGTTTCACAGCCCGCTTCATCCTTATACGTCGCTGCTTCTGAAATCCATTCCACATATGGACCACGTGCTGGAGACGCAAGATGTGTCAGCAGAAGAGTCCACAATGACGATAGAAGGCGGCTGTCCTTTCTACAAAAGGTGTCCAAAAAGGTGGGAGAAATGCCTAAAAGCAGTCCCTGCTTTGTATGAGGAGGAACCGGGGCACGCAGCGGCGTGTTACTTATATCAAAAGGAGGAACACAATGAAGAAGACATGGTTGTTCAGTAGTTTCATTTTTGTGCTGGCACTTGCACTGTTTTTGGGGGGATGCTCGTCCGCACCGTCATCAGAAGAAAAAGCAACAAAAGACACCCTCGTATTTGGCAGAGGAGGAGACTCCACTTCACTAGATCCGATCACAACGACAGAAGGCGAAACCTTCAAGGTCACAGAGAATATGTTTGAAAAGCTACTGAATTATGGTGAGAAAGACACGACCATCCATCCTGGTCTCGCAACAGACTGGGATGTTGCAAAGGACGGAAAATCATACACATTCTACTTAAGAGAAGGTGTGAAATTTCACGATGGCACAGACTTTAACGCAGAAGCAGTGAAATTCAACTTTGACCGCTGGATGAATGGTGATGCAGAAAAATTTCCTTACTATGGCATGTTTGGCGGCTATAAAAAAGATAAAGGACATGTGATTAAAGACATCATCGTCAAAGGAGAGCATGAAGTTGAATTTCAGCTAAAGCGCCCGCAGGCGACATTCCTTAAAAACATTGCTATGTCACCGTTTGGCATCGCAAGTCCTGCGGCTGTTGAAAAAAGCGGTGATTCTTTTCGTGAGAATCCAGTGGGAACAGGACCATTCAAGTTTAAAGAGTGGAAGCAAAACGACCGTATCGTGTTAGAAAAGAACGAAGATTACTGGCAGAAGGATAAACCAAAACTGAATCAAATCATCTTCCGCTCTATTCCAGAAAACTCGGCTCGTTTAAATGCCCTGAAAACAGGTGAGATCGATTTGATGGATGGCGTGAATCCGTCAGATTTAGATGGCATTAAAACTGATAAAGCACTCCAGCTTATTGAAAGACCATCAATGAACGTAGGCTATATCGGACTGACCGTCACAAGAAAGCCGCTTGATAACAAGCTCGTTCGTCAGGCACTCAATTACGCGGTCGATAAAGAATCCATCATTGAGTCATTTTATGGCGGACTTGCCGAGCCAGCAAAAAACCCTCTTCCCCCAGCTTTAGAAGGCTACAATGACGACATTGATCCATATCCGTATGATCCAGAAAAAGCGAAGGAACTTTTGAAAGAAGCGGGTTTTCCTGACGGCTTTCGCATCAAGCTTTGGGCGATGCCTGTACCGCGTCCATATATGCCAGATGGGATGAAGATAGCAGAAGTCATTCAATCAAACTTTGAAAAGGTCGGCGTCAAAGCAGAAATTGTGACATATGACTGGGCGACCTATTTAGATAAGGCAAGTAAAGGGGAAGCAGATGTGTTCTTATTAGGCTGGACAGGGGACAATGGCGATCCTGATAATTTCATCTACACACTTTTGGACAAAGACAGCATTGGCGGCAACAACTATACATTCTTCGAAAACGATAAAATGCACGACATCCTCATTGAAGCGCAAACAGACACAGATCAAAAGAAACGAAATGAGTTGTATAAAAAAGCGCAAGAAATCATTCATGATGAAGCACCTTGGATTCCATTGGTGCATTCGATCCCAATGCTTGCAGCATCTAATGATTTAAAAGGCTATCAGCCGCATCCAACTGGTTCAGAAGCTTTAAATGACGTGTATTTCGAATAAGCAAATAAGGGAGATCTTGTATCTCCCTTACAGCGTGTAGACAAACCCTCGCATTCGGTGTCAGTCCTGCGTTCCGGTGCTCACGAATGTCAAATTCGCTTCGCGCCAGTACTCGTCCTTCCTAGACTGCAAAGGTTTTCTATCACGCTGAAAAGAAGACAAAGAAAAAGGCGGTGAAAGCTGTTTGTTTGCTTATTGTATGAAGCGGGCAGGAATGCTCATCCCAGTACTGATTGGAATGACATTGGTCGTGTTTTCAATTATTCGGTTTATTCCAGGGAATCCAGCACAGGTCATCTTAGGACAGCGGGCAACGAAAGAGGCAGTAGAACAATTAACCATCCAGCTCGGTTTAAACCAGCCTTGGTATGTTCAATACGGACATTACATGCTGGGTCTTTTAAAAGGGGACTTAGGGACTTCGATACGAACAGGAGCGGCTATTGCCCAGGAAATGAAGCCTTACTTATTTGCGACGTTAGAATTGACCTTTTTTGCCATGGTGCTGGCGATTGTTGTGGGAGTGAATGCCGGAATCATTAGTGCTTGGTTTAAGCATTCCATCTTTGATTATGTCGCAATGTTTATTGCACTCATTGGAGTGTCTATGCCGATTTTCTGGTTAGGCTTAATGGGGCAGTGGCTGTTCTCGATCGAATTAGGTATTTTGCCGACGACGGGCCGAGAAAACGTAAGGAATCCAGTGGAGTCGATCACGTATATTCATACGCTGGACACGCTTTTGCAAGGCCGGTTTGATCAATTCACTGACAGCATCAAGCATTTGGTATTACCAAGTACAGCTCTTGCGACAATTCCTGCTGCGATTATTGCAAGGATTACAAGGGCAAGTATGCTGGAAGTACTTCATTCAGACTTTATTCGAACCGCAAAAGCAAAAGGGGTACGTTCATTTTTCATCATTTATCAGCATGGCCTGAAAAATGCGCTTATTCCGATCTTGACGATTATTGGTCTTCAAACAGGCCTCTTACTTGGCGGAGCCATTTTAACAGAGACCATTTTTGCTTGGCCGGGAATTGGCCGATATATATATGACGCCATCAGTTATCGTGATTATCCAGTCATTCAAACTGGCATTCTCGTCGTTGCGCTGATATTTGTCCTGATCAATTTCATCGTGGACATCTTGTATGCAGTCATTGATCCTAGGATTAAATATTAGGGAAGGAGAGTGACAACATGGAAGCACAAAAAGAGCTTGAACCACCTCAACCAAAAGAAGAACGCTCTCAATCATTGATTCTTGAATCGATGAAGCAGTTCTTTCAGCACAAGCTGGCGGTCATTGGCAGTGTGATTGTCTTTTTATTTCTTATCCTAGCGATATTCGCACCACTCATTGCTCCTTATAGCATCAATGAACAATCTCTTGGTGAGCGATTTAGCGCCCCTTCAGCTGCGCACTGGTTTGGTACGGATGATTTCGGCAGAGATATATTTTCAAGAGTTGTGCATGGAGCGCGGATTTCCTTATGGGTTGGTTTCTTCTCGGTTCTCGGATCTGTCATTTTAGGCACACTGCTTGGATTGATAGCAGGCTATGGCGGAAGAGTGCTAGATGCTGTGATCTCGAGATTGTTTGATATTTTACTCGCTTTTCCTAGTATTCTACTAGCGATTGCGATCGTCTCCATCTTAGGCCCCTCCTTACAAAATGCCCTTATTGCCATTGCGATTATTAATGTCCCAACCTTTGGACGGCTCGTTCGTTCAAAAGTGCTGAGTATTAAACAAGAAGAATACGTGCTGGCAGCAAAGGCGGTTGGGATGTCACACCGCCGCATCGTGCTGCGTCACATTCTGCCAAATAGTATGGTGCCAGTCATCGTACAGGCGACGCTTGCGATCGGAACGGCGATTATCGAGGCAGCGGCTTTAGGCTTTTTAGGATTGGGTGCACAGGCACCAAGCCCAGAGTGGGGGAAAATGCTCGCCGATGCGAGACCTTATCTCGTTCAAGCCCCCTGGACATTAATTTTCCCAGGGGCAGCGATCATGCTGACAGTTTTGGGCTTTAACCTGATGGGAGATGGATTAAGAGACACACTGGATCCTAAAATGAAGAAAATAAAATAAGACCGATTCTAGGAATCGGTCTCAGCGCGCAGACAAACCCTCGCATTCGGTGTCAGTCCTGCGTGCCGGTGCTCACGAATGTTCAATTCGCTCCACTCCGGTACTCGTCCTTCCTAGACTGCAAAGGTTTTCTATCACGCTGAAAAGAAGACAAAGGGCTAAAATCAAGATCATTTTAGCCCTTTGTCAACAATCTAAGACCGATTCTAGGAATCGGTCTTTTCTCATTTTATGCTTCTTTTTCATCTGTCTCAATTTCACTGTCTTTTGGGTGATACGTCTGGAAGCTTGTAATCAATGTATCTAAATGCTCTAGTTCATCACGGTATTCGATGATGCTGGACATGACATTCAGCATATTGTAATCGAGCAAGTCGTTTTCTTGGTTTTGCTGATGCTGGATAAATGATTTCGTTAACGTTTCAAGGCGAAGAGAGCATTCATTTTGAAATTCATCGTCCTGCGGCTTCATTTTTCCGACAAACTTCATCAAGGTCCGCTCATGCCAATACAGTAAATAATCAATCTCATCCGTTAAGCTTTCCCGGAAATGCTCTGGCATCAAATGAATCTCATTTTCTAATTTATGAAGCTTTTTCAGCAAGTACAGAGCACGATTCGATGTCATAATTGCCTGTCTGAACAAAACGAGCTTTCTTGATTTTACATAGGTTGTTTTCTTTAAATAGCTTCGTTCCTCTTTGTATAACAAGTAAATGTGATCTAATTTGATCATGCGTTCTTTTATTTGATCGATGTCATCCTTTAAAGTGGAATGATCAGTAGACTGTCTGGAGCTCAGACGGATCCATTTTAAAATCTCCTCCGTATTTTCCATAATGTGATGAACAAGCTTTGTTTCATACTTTGGCGGCAGGAAGATTAAATTCACTAAAAATGAAGAAAGAACTCCTAACACCACAGTAGCTGTTCGAATTAAGGCAAAGGAAAGGAAATGATCCCCAGCACTTTCTAAAATCGCAATGACGGTTACAAGTGCAATTGGAATCGTGTGTTCAATCTTCAGCTTTAAATTAATGGCGATGACCATGACGGCGGTTAAACCGATAATGACTGGCCCAGTGCCAAAAAGCAGACCGAACGTAATGGCAAGTGCTGCTCCAATAATATTGGCTTGCACTTGATCAACAATCGTTAAAAAAGATCGATAAATAGATGGCTGGATAGCAAATACAGCTGCAATTCCCGCGAAGACGGGCGTTGGCAACCCAAGCCATGTTGCCAGGTAAAGCGCGAGTACAATGGCAATACCAGTTTTTAAAATACGGGCTCCAAGTTTCATTGGTTTTGTCCCTGCATTCCTTTCTTTTTGATAATAGATGATCACTCGTCATTTATTATAAATATTTTGATGAACAACTAAGTAATATACAGCGGTCTTCCGAAATATTCAAGTGATTTTTGAAAGTTCATGAAAACATCAAAAGAAGGTATTGAGAAGAAATGTAACAGATTTGCACGCTTTTGACAAACAAGAGCTGATAAATAAAAAAACAGGCGCATTTTTTTACGCCTGTTTTTGACCCTATTATGATTGTTTTAACTGTTCAAACGCATGATCTACTGCTTGCAGCGTCTCAGAAATATCTTTTTCAGTATGTGCGATCGTTAAGAACCAAGCTTCATATTTAGAAGGAGCGAGGTTAATCCCTTGAGAAAGCATTAATTTGAAGAAGCGGGCGAACATTTCGCCATCCGTATTTTCCGCCTGTTCATAGTTTACAATGGTTTCTTTTGTGAAATAAATCGTGAGAGCCCCTTTTAAGCGGTTCACCGTAATATCTACTTGATGTTTTTTTGCATGGGCTAAAATGCCTTCTTCTAGCATAGCGCCAAGCTGATCAAGGCGCTCGTAAACACCATCTTGTTTTAACACTTCCAAGCATGCAATACCAGAAAGAATGGATGCAGGATTTCCTGCCATCGTGCCAGCTTGATAGGCTGGTCCAAGAGGAGCGACTTGCTCCATAATTTCTTTTTTACCGCCGTAAGCACCGATCGGAAGTCCGCCGCCAATGATTTTTCCTAATGCAGTGAGGTCAGGTTTTACTTGAAGCAAGTCCTGTGCTCCTCCGTACATAAAGCGGAAAGCTGTAATCACTTCATCATAGATCACAAGTGCGCCCTTTTCATGAGTGAGGTCATTGACCTGCTGCAAGAAGCCGTCCTTAGGCTCCACGATGCCGAAGTTCCCGACAATTGGCTCGACAAGGACAGCTGCGACTTCATCGCCCCATCGATCCAATGCTTCTTTGTAGCTGTCAATATCATTAAATGGAACGGTAATGACTTCATTGGCGATGCTCTTTGGTACGCCTGCTGAATCAGGGGTTCCTAAAGTGGAAGGACCAGAGCCAGCTGCCACAAGCACAAGATCAGAGTGCCCGTGATAGCATCCGGCAAACTTAATGATCTTTGTTCTGCCTGTATATGCGCGCGCGACACGAATCGTTGTCATCACCGCTTCAGTACCTGAATTGACAAAACGAACTTTGTCCAAAGCAGGCATGGCTTCCTTCAGCATTTTAGCAAAAGTGACTTCATGCTTCGTTGGCGTTCCGTAAAGGACACCTGTTTCAGCCGCTTTTGTAATAGCTTTTGTAATATGCGGGTGGGCATGTCCTGTAATAATTGGACCGTATGCTGCTAGGTAATCGATATAGCGGTTTCCATCAACATCCCAAAAATAAGCGCCTTCTCCTCTTTCCATAGCCACGGGTGAACCGCCGCCTACTGCCTTATATGAACGAGAGGGACTGTTGACACCTCCAACGATATGCTCCAGCGCCTCTTGATGTAATTTTTCTGATTCTGTGAATTTCATAAATAGCCTCCTATCTCAACGTATCACGTCGTCTATCATTATTTTAACATGCCGATGCAAGCGTACTTAGTTGAATATCCTCTCAAAATTGGATAGGCTAATTAAAAAATAGGTTGGAGGGATTGTGTCATGACAATCGAAATAGGCCAGCAAGTACCTGAAATCGAATTAACCGGTGACAACGGGGAGAAAGTAAAGCTTTCTGACTTTAAAGGAAAACATATTGTCCTTTATTTCTATCCAAAAGATATGACACCAGGCTGTACAACAGAAGCATGTGATTTCCGCGATCGCCATCAAAGCTTTGCAGAATTAGATGCTGTCATTATCGGCGTAAGCCCAGACAGTCAGGACAAGCACCAAAAGTTTAAAGAAAAACATGATTTACCGTTCCTGCTTCTTGTAGACGATGAACAGAAATTGTCTGAAGCCTTTGGGGTATGGAAGCTGAAAAAGAACTTTGGCAAAGAATACATGGGCATTGAACGTTCAACGTTTCTTATTAATAAAGAAGGAACGCTTGTGAAAGAATGGCGAAAAGTCAAGGTGAAAGACCACGTAGAAGAAGCGCTTGAGGAACTGAAAGCTCACGCTTAATATCATCACAGGATGAGATCGGCAGACATGCCGGTCTTTTTTGTGAAGAAGAATAGGTAAAAAAGAGGATTGTAATTGACAAAGATTCGGCTCTGGGGGTACACTATTTATAAAGATTATAATATAAGAATATTTTTGAAGAGAGGTGCATGATGAAATGGCTGCTCACGAACTAAAAGACGCTTTAGATGCTTTAAAAGAAACCGGTGTTCGAATTACTCCGCAGCGCCATGCCATCTTGGAGTTTCTCGTAAATTCTATGACTCACCCAACCGCGGACGATATATATAAAGCACTTGAAGGAAAATTTCCAAACATGAGTGTCGCAACGGTTTACAACAATTTACGAGTCTTCCGGGAATCTGGATTAGTAAAGGAATTAACGTACGGTGATTCCTCAAGCCGATTTGATTTTGCGACATCTGACCATTACCATGCGATTTGTGAAAACTGCGGAAAAATAGTGGACTTTCATTATCCTGGCCTTGATGAAGTTGAACAGCTTGCATCCCATGTGACGGGCTTTAAAGTCAGTCATCATCGCTTGGAGATCTATGGAACTTGTCAAGAATGTGCGAAAAAAGAAAATCATTAATGAAAAAGCTGACCGGTTAAATGGTCAGCTTTTTTTATGACTTTTTTCGATTGTAGGATTCATCAAACTCTTTGCCTTCTAATGCTGGATCGAGTGTAAGCGGCTCTCTGCAATGCATGCACATATCCACCCGCCCAAGCACTTTTGTTTCCTTCTCACAGCCTGGACAAACAACACGCACTGCCTTTGTAGAAAGCATACCGATCCAAAAGTAAACCACTGTACTCAATCCGATCGATAAGACGCCGAGCAGCATAAAGAAAGTCGACAGCCAAATCGATTCCTTGAAGAACACACCGATATACATGATCAGAAAGCCAACAAAAACCAAACTAAGTGCAAATGTTCTGATTTTATTAATTTTACTGGAGTATTTCGCCATCCCTAGTCCCCCTTGTCTCCAATATAGCACATTTTACCTTTCCGTTTGAATTAGTTATAGAGTTTTGTGAATAAATTGCTTATAATGATTCAATGATCTTTTTTCTTGTATTGAAGGAATTTTGATTCTATGAGGAGAAATACATAGCATTAGAGAAGAACTTTACACCCGAGTATTGGAGGAATCACTATGGAAAATCTTCTCCGTCCTATTTATCAAGAGAGAGCAAGCCATCCAGACACATTAGCTGTGATTATAGTAGAAAGAAGACACAAAGTATCTTCTGAGACGGATAACTTTGATGCAGCACTTCTAGTCATTGTAAAAGAAGCGGAAGAGCCGTTATTTATCAAGCACTATGAATCCGATCACCAAACAGCTTCTTTAAATGTTGTCACAGATGATCAGCTGAAGGAATGGATTACCCTCGGCACTAACCGCCGAATCATTGATTGGATTTTGAATGGGAAAGTCCTATTTGATCGAAATGAATATATTTTCAACTTGATTGATGAACTGAGTACATTCCCCTTTTCAAACCGCAAACTTAAAATCGGTTTAGAATACGGCAAGCTCATTCGCAGATATATAGAAGGAAAAGCATTTTTTGAGTCAAATCAATTCCTTGATGCATATAATTCAATTGTGCATGCTCTGCATCATTTGGCACGTATTGAAGTGATCGATAAAGGCTTCCACCCAGAAGTGACAGTTTGGAATCAGGTGCGTCATATGGAACCGGAAGTATATAAACTTTATTCAGAACTCATTGAAAGCCACGAAAGTCTGCATAAGCGTTTGGAACTTTTATTTTTAGCAAATGATTTTTTGATCCATTCAAAAGCAGAAATTGGTGCCGCTCATTTGCGTCATGTCATGGAACAGCAAGATATATGGCTTTTTGGCGAGCTTCTCGCGCATCCTGATCTCAAGTATTTCACGCCTGACCTTAGCGTCATGATTGATTTCTTTGTGGAAAAAGGAATTGTTCAGGTGGAGCCGATTGAGACAAAGGGACAAAAAATCTATCATCGAGGATATTTTGTGAAAAAAGATATTGACGCATGAATATTATGATGGTATATTATTATACGTCGCTAACGAGCAACCAAGTTGCTTTGAAAGAAAAGCTGACAAAAAGAAATTCTAAAAAACACTTGACGCACACAGCGCCGAAATGTTATATTGAGAAAGTCGCCTCTGAGCGACAATGAAGATGATCTTTGAAAACTAAACAAGACAAAACGTACCTGTTAATTCGAGTTTTTATAAAAAAATCCTATGATACATCATAGGTAGTCAGTCAAACTGGCGAGGCAGGAAATGATCACATGCTAAGTTCGCTACATCGTGTAGCAACGCATGTGTGATATGCATCCTGCATACCTCGGAGAGTTTGATCCTGGCTCAGGACGAACGCTGGCGGCGTGCCTAATACATGCAAGTCGAGCGGACAGAAGGGAGCTTGCTCCCGGATGTTAGCGGCGGACGGGTGAGTAACACGTGGGTAACCTGCCTGTAAGACTGGGATAACTCCGGGAAACCGGAGCTAATACCGGATAGTTCCTTGAACCGCATGGTTCAAGGATGAAAGACGGTTTCGGCTGTCACTTACAGATGGACCCGCGGCGCATTAGCTAGTTGGTGGGGTAATGGCTCACCAAGGCGACGATGCGTAGCCGACCTGAGAGGGTGATCGGCCACACTGGGACTGAGACACGGCCCAGACTCCTACGGGAGGCAGCAGTAGGGAATCTTCCGCAATGGACGAAAGTCTGACGGAGCAACGCCGCGTGAGTGATGAAGGTTTTCGGATCGTAAAGCTCTGTTGTTAGGGAAGAACAAGTGCGAGAGTAACTGCTCGCACCTTGACGGTACCTAACCAGAAAGCCACGGCTAACTACGTGCCAGCAGCCGCGGTAATACGTAGGTGGCAAGCGTTGTCCGGAATTATTGGGCGTAAAGGGCTCGCAGGCGGTTTCTTAAGTCTGATGTGAAAGCCCCCGGCTCAACCGGGGAGGGTCATTGGAAACTGGGAAACTTGAGTGCAGAAGAGGAGAGTGGAATTCCACGTGTAGCGGTGAAATGCGTAGAGATGTGGAGGAACACCAGTGGCGAAGGCGACTCTCTGGTCTGTAACTGACGCTGAGGAGCGAAAGCGTGGGGAGCGAACAGGATTAGATACCCTGGTAGTCCACGCCGTAAACGATGAGTGCTAAGTGTTAGGGGGTTTCCGCCCCTTAGTGCTGCAGCTAACGCATTAAGCACTCCGCCTGGGGAGTACGGTCGCAAGACTGAAACTCAAAGGAATTGACGGGGGCCCGCACAAGCGGTGGAGCATGTGGTTTAATTCGAAGCAACGCGAAGAACCTTACCAGGTCTTGACATCCTCTGACAACCCTAGAGATAGGGCTTTCCCTTCGGGGACAGAGTGACAGGTGGTGCATGGTTGTCGTCAGCTCGTGTCGTGAGATGTTGGGTTAAGTCCCGCAACGAGCGCAACCCTTGATCTTAGTTGCCAGCATTTAGTTGGGCACTCTAAGGTGACTGCCGGTGACAAACCGGAGGAAGGTGGGGATGACGTCAAATCATCATGCCCCTTATGACCTGGGCTACACACGTGCTACAATGGACAGAACAAAGGGCTGCGAGACCGCAAGGTTTAGCCAATCCCATAAATCTGTTCTCAGTTCGGATCGCAGTCTGCAACTCGACTGCGTGAAGCTGGAATCGCTAGTAATCGCGGATCAGCATGCCGCGGTGAATACGTTCCCGGGCCTTGTACACACCGCCCGTCACACCACGAGAGTTTGCAACACCCGAAGTCGGTGAGGTAACCTTTATGGAGCCAGCCGCCGAAGGTGGGGCAGATGATTGGGGTGAAGTCGTAACAAGGTAGCCGTATCGGAAGGTGCGGCTGGATCACCTCCTTTCTAAGGATATATGGAGCAGCGTGCGTTTTCGTCTTGTTTAGTTTTGAAGGATCATTCCTTCAAAACATGTCTCTAGCGAGACAGGATTGTTCTTTGAAAACTAGATAACAATAAGTAATACATTCACATTGAATGCAATGCAAAGTTCATCACACATAGTGATTCTTTCTAAAGTAAGAAATGGTTAAGTTAGAAAGGGCGCACGGTGGATGCCTTGGCACTAGGAGCCGATGAAGGACGGGACGAACACCGATATGCTTCGGGGAGCTGTAAGCAAGCTTTGATCCGGAGATTTCCGAATGGGGAAACCCACTGCTCGTAATGGAGTAGTATCCATACTTGAATACATAGAGTATGAGAAGGCATACCCGGGGAACTGAAACATCTAAGTACCCGGAGGAAGAGAAAGCAAATGCGATTCCCTGAGTAGCGGCGAGCGAAACGGGAACAGCCCAAACCAAGAGGCTTGCCTCTTGGGGTTGTAGGACACTCTATACGGAGTTACAAAGGAATGATATAAGCGAAGAGGTCTGGAAAGGCCCGCCAAAGAAGGTAACAGCCCTGTAACTGAAATGTTGTTCTCTCCAGAGTGGATCCTGAGTACGGCGGAACACGTGAAATTCCGTCGGAATCCGGGAGGACCATCTCCCAAGGCTAAATACTCCCTAGTGACCGATAGTGAACCAGTACCGTGAGGGAAAGGTGAAAAGCACCCCGGAAGGGGAGTGAAATAGATCCTGAAACCGTGTGCCTACAAGTAGTCAGAGCCCGTTAATGGGTGATGGCGTGCCTTTTGTAGAATGAACCGGCGAGTTACGATCCCGTGCAAGGTTAAGCAGAAGATGCGGAGCCGCAGCGAAAGCGAGTCTGAATAGGGCGCATGAGTACGTGGTCGTAGACCCGAAACCAGGTGATCTACCCATGTCCAGGGTGAAGTTCAGGTAACACTGAATGGAGGCCCGAACCCACGCACGTTGAAAAGTGCGGGGATGAGGTGTGGGTAGGGGTGAAATGCCAATCGAACCTGGAGATAGCTGGTTCTCTCCGAAATAGCTTTAGGGCTAGCCTCAAGGTAAGAGTCTCGGAGGTAGAGCACTGATTGGACTAGGGGCCCCTACCGGGTTACCGAATTCAGTCAAACTCCGAATGCCGATGACTTATCCTTGGGAGTCAGACTGCGAGTGATAAGATCCGTAGTCGAAAGGGAAACAGCCCAGACCGCCAGCTAAGGTCCCAAAGTATACGTTAAGTGGAAAAGGATGTGGAGTTGCTTAGACAACCAGGATGTTGGCTTAGAAGCAGCCACCATTTAAAGAGTGCGTAATAGCTCACTGGTCGAGTGACTCTGCGCCGAAAATGTACCGGGGCTAAACGTATCACCGAAGCTGCGGACTGTTCTTACGAACAGTGGTAGGAGAGCGTTCTAAGTGCTGTGAAGTCAGACCGGAAGGACTGGTGGAGCGCTTAGAAGTGAGAATGCCGGTATGAGTAGCGAAAGACGGGTGAGAATCCCGTCCACCGAATGCCTAAGGTTTCCTGAGGAAGGCTCGTCCGCTCAGGGTTAGTCGGGACCTAAGCCGAGGCCGAAAGGCGTAGGCGATGGACAACAGGTTGATATTCCTGTACCACCTCCTCACCATTTGAGCAATGGGGGGACGCAGGAGGATAGGGTAAGCGCGGTATTGGATATCCGCGTCCAAGCAGTTAGGCTGGGAAATAGGCAAATCCGTTTCCCGTAAAGGCTGAGCTGTGATGGCGAGCGAAATTTAGTAGCGAAGTTCCTGATTCCACACTGCCAAGAAAAGCCTCTAGCGAGGTGAGAGGTGCCCGTACCGCAAACCGACACAGGTAGGCGAGGAGAGAATCCTAAGGTGATCGAGAGAACTCTCGTTAAGGAACTCGGCAAAATGACCCCGTAACTTCGGGAGAAGGGGTGCTTCTTAGGGTGTTAAAGCCCTGAGAAGCCGCAGTGAATAGGCCCAGGCGACTGTTTAGCAAAAACACAGGTCTCTGCGAAGCCGTAAGGCGAAGTATAGGGGCTGACGCCTGCCCGGTGCTGGAAGGTTAAGAGGAGCGCTTAGCGTAAGCGAAGGTGCGAATTGAAGCCCCAGTAAACGGCGGCCGTAACTATAACGGTCCTAAGGTAGCGAAATTCCTTGTCGGGTAAGTTCCGACCCGCACGAAAGGCGCAACGATCTGGGCACTGTCTCAACGAGAGACTCGGTGAAATTATAGTACCTGTGAAGATGCAGGTTACCCGCGACAGGACGGAAAGACCCCGTGGAGCTTTACTGCAGCCTGATATTGAATGTTGGTACAGCTTGTACAGGATAGGTAGGAGCCTTGGAAACCGGAGCGCTAGCTTCGGTGGAGGCATCGGTGGGATACTACCCTGGCTGTATTGACCTTCTAACCCGCTGCCCTTATCGGGCAGGGAGACAGTGTCAGGTGGGCAGTTTGACTGGGGCGGTCGCCTCCTAAAATGTAACGGAGGCGCCCAAAGGTTCCCTCAGAATGGTTGGAAATCATTCGCAGAGTGTAAAGGCACAAGGGAGCTTGACTGCGAGACCTACAAGTCGAGCAGGGACGAAAGTCGGGCTTAGTGATCCGGTGGTTCCGCATGGAAGGGCCATCGCTCAACGGATAAAAGCTACCCCGGGGATAACAGGCTTATCTCCCCCAAGAGTCCACATCGACGGGGAGGTTTGGCACCTCGATGTCGGCTCATCGCATCCTGGGGCTGTAGTCGGTCCCAAGGGTTGGGCTGTTCGCCCATTAAAGCGGTACGCGAGCTGGGTTCAGAACGTCGTGAGACAGTTCGGTCCCTATCCGTCGCGGGCGCAGGAAATTTGAGAGGAGCTGTCCTTAGTACGAGAGGACCGGGATGGACGCACCGCTGGTGTACCAGTTGTTCTGCCAAGGGCATCGCTGGGTAGCTATGTGCGGACGGGATAAGTGCTGAAAGCATCTAAGCATGAAGCCCCCCTCAAGATGAGATTTCCCATTCCGCAAGGAAGTAAGATCCCTGAAAGATGATCAGGTTGATAGGTCTGAGGTGGAAGCGTGGTGACACGTGGAGCTGACAGATACTAATAGATCGAGGACTTAACCTATATTCTAATGTGAAGCATGAACATTGTTATCTAGTTTTGAGAGAACATTTTTAAAATATCTCTTGATTTATTTTCAATACATAGTATAATATCTTTTGTCACTAAATTGTCTGGTGATGATGGCGAAGAGGTCACACCCGTTCCCATACCGAACACGGAAGTTAAGCTCTTCAGCGCCGATGGTAGTTGGGGGTCTCCCCCTGTGAGAGTAGGACATCGCCAGGCTTTCTTCATTCCGCAGTAGCTCAGTGGTAGAGCTATCGGCTGTTAACCGATCGGTCGTAGGTTCGAATCCTACCTGCGGAGCCAATTTGGAGAGCTGTCCGAGTGGCCGAAGGAGCACGATTGGAAATCGTGTAGGCGGTAACCCCGTCTCAAGGGTTCGAATCCCTTGCTCTCCGCCACAATTTACATAATAAAGGGCCCGTTGGTCAAGCGGTTAAGACACCGCCCTTTCACGGCGGTAACACGGGTTCGAATCCCGTACGGGTCACCATTTTATAGAATATACACCAGTATTTTTATTCGGAGGATTAGCTCAGCTGGGAGAGCATCTGCCTTACAAGCAGAGGGTCGGCGGTTCGAGCCCGTCATCCTCCACCATATCTTTTATATCGTCGCGGGGTGGAGCAGTTCGGTAGCTCGTCGGGCTCATAACCCGAAGGTCGCAGGTTCAAATCCTGCCCCCGCAACCAAAATGGTCCGGTAGTTCAGTTGGTTAGAATGCCTGCCTGTCACGCAGGAGGTCGCGGGTTCGAGTCCCGTCCGGACCGCCATTTTTAAAAAGAATACTTGGCTCGGTAGCTCAGTTGGTAGAGCAACGGACTGAAAATCCGTGTGTCGGCGGTTCGATTCCGTCCCGAGCCACCACTATTTGCCGGTGTAGCTCAATTGGTAGAGCAACTGACTTGTAATCAGTAGGTTGGGGGTTCAAGTCCTCTTGCCGGCACTGTTTTTCAAATGTGGAGGGGTAGCGAAGTGGCTAAACGCGGCGGACTGTAAATCCGCTCCCTCCGGGTTCGGCGGTTCGAATCCGCCCCCCTCCACCATTTTTGTTTTCATAGGGGCATAGTTTAAAGGTAGAACAGAGGTCTCCAAAACCTCCGGTGTGGGTTCGATTCCTACTGCCCCTGCCAATTTTCTTAATATGATTCATAACATATCTATGGCGGTTGTGGCGAAGTGGTTAACGCACCAGATTGTGGCTCTGGCACTCGTGGGTTCGATTCCCATCAATCGCCCCATTTTATTATTGGGCTATAGCCAAGCGGTAAGGCAACGGACTTTGACTCCGTCATGCGTTGGTTCGAATCCAGCTAGCCCAGTTAATTTGCGGAAGTAGTTCAGTGGTAGAACACCACCTTGCCAAGGTGGGGGTCGCGGGTTCGAATCCCGTCTTCCGCTCCAATAATGGCGGCATAGCCAAGTGGTAAGGCAGAGGTCTGCAAAACCTTTATCCCCGGTTCAAATCCGGGTGTCGCCTTTTTTGAAAAGACTGCCGGGGTGGTGGAATTGGCAGACACACAGGACTTAAAATCCTGCGGTAGGTGACTACCGTGCCGGTTCAAGTCCGGCCCTCGGCACCATTGTTTTTTTATAATAAGTTGCGCTCTTTAATGATCATGCCGGTGTGGCGGAATTGGCAGACGCGCACGACTCAAAATCGTGTTCCTCACGGAGTGCCGGTTCGACCCCGGCCACCGGTATCTATTAAAAGTTTCATGATCGGTTTTTACCGTCAGCCTAACGTTTCACCATTGTGGTGAAACGTTTTTTTGTGGTTAAAACGAGTTATTTAGATGAAAATATAAACTTATTAGAAAATTTTGCAACAGCAGTTAGGCGTTATACCACTCTTATCAAGCAGAGCGTGTAGCTGCCTCCCTTGAAATAAGAAGGACCAATAGAATATGCTAAATGCTGAAGGAAATGAATTCGCCTAGGATTATCTCGATTTTGAACATGGCTTGTGTTTAGATGACTACGGGGAGACATTCTCAGCAGCTGAAAGCGTGTATCATGTTGAAGATCGTTGGGAGAACTACGATAAAATCAAAGAAGTGATTCAAAAGCGTTATATAGATTGGGTGAATCAACGTTAAGGAATCTAGTTTTGTTTCAATAAATAAGAGCTTCTCATCTTTGTACTGTTTCATGTGGACATTACAATTGGCTATAGGAGATAAATAGAATGAATTTAGAGGGGCGGAGTTGTTATCTTGCAAACGAAGACGATATTACAGACCATCATTGAAGACGAGGGATCACGAGATTATCCGCTTTTTAGACAGTACTGTGAGAGAAAAGAGCAGGGTCTGCGTAAAGATGCGCTTAAAGTTCTTCAGTCCTTTATTGCGGAGATGAAGGAGAACGAGGTTGAAGCAAAGCGTGTATTTGTTGCTTGGCTGTTTGAGTGGATTGAACGGTTTGAGGATGGTCATCATTTGCTTGTGTTTCCATTGGTAAATGAGGTGATTCAGCCTGTTTTGCAAGAGTGGGAGAAGGTTGATCCAATGGATGTGAGACCGTATCGCTGGCAAGGCTTGTTTGTGCATCAGGGAGAAGGGCTGCCTTACTTATTGAAGGCACTAGAGCTTGGAGGCAGCAAGGAGCAGCGTGTGATAGTTCAAATTTGTGAAACCTATCTATCGGCCTTATGGTATTCGTTTCATCATATACATGAAGATCTTTATTTAAGCACCTATGAGAAAGATCAAGAGCGAATTCAGGGCATTGAAGATGTCATGACACTGATTGAAGATAAGAGGATTCGTACCAATGTTGAAAAACATTCGGTCTACTATAACCAGCTTTTATCGGATTGGAAGGAATTTCAGCAGACGGAGACAAGAGGCTTTATGAAATGGTGTGCGGAGCGTAAGAAGCCCTATGAGTGGGTAGAGGCATTTTATTATCATCAATAGATGAGGAAACGGCAGAATTCATTCTGCCGTTTTTTTACTTATGCCATATTCGCTTTATTTCTACATGATCTGGTCTAAAATATTGCAGAACATAGACATCTGGATTGCTTAGCTGATCCCACTCCTTGATTCCAATCGTGGGATCGGCGTGTTTTAGAAGCAGGCTCATAATATTGCCATGTGTGGCGAATAAGGTATGATCTTTTCCTAAATTTATTTGTTCATAGAGTGCCTCTACAATACGGTTCATCGCTTCTTGGCTCGATTCTCCGCCTTCACAGGTCATATGTAAGTCCGAAAAACTGAGCTTTAGTTTCTCATACCAATCGTCCATTGGTTTGCTGCTTAACACACGTTCAGAAAGACGCTGATCAATTTGTATCTCGAGCTGTTTCACATGAGCAAGGGGCTCAGTGGTTTGGATCGCTCGTTTATAAGGACTTGAGATGATCTGATTGAGGTGGATACCGGAAAAGAACTGTGCTAGTTCGTGAGATTGTGCGATGCCTTGTGGCGTTAAAGACGCATCCTCGGATTGTCCATTTGCTTGGCAATGTCTGACGATATAATATGTTTTCATGGGGCACATCTCTCATCGAGTATAAAAAAATCATCCAGGATTGGATGAGGATTCATGAAGGTCTAGGTTCATTTGTTCGGATCTGTTTCTTTATAGGGATCTGTTAGCTTCGAGGTTAGGTCTAAGTTGAACAAAAAATCGTCTACGGTGTCTGTGCCAAAGGGAAGTGTGGAGAAGTTGATTGGGATGCTGTCTTCTTGCTTTTCTGAAGTGACCTGCTGTTTAGGCTGCTTTTTTCTCCAGTACTTAAACAAGCACATGTAAAGCCCCCTTTTCTATGAAAAAGATGGATTTATACATAATATACGGGGAGAGTTGTCCAGGCGTCAAATGTTTTCTTAGAGAACGATGAAAAGAGCCACAGGAAAGTGCGGCTCTTTTTGTACATTTACATAGCACGACGTAATGCTTTCAGCACTTTACGTTCGCATTTTAAGTTGTATCGCTTGTGATGGAGTTTATCCGTGTTACATCTGCCAATGACTTGTCTGACATCTGGATGATAAATGATGAGATTCCTGAAAGTTGGATCATTTAATAACGTGTGAAACCAGCTGAATTTTTTGAGATGTGCTGCATTTCTAGAGATATCCTCTTCATCTACCTGTAGAAAAGGGATATACACAGCAAGTGAAAAGATATCGAAAATGAATCCCATGTTGGTTTCCTAATTCCATATTTTTCCTACGATTAGAAGGAGGCAAGGTTTCATTCAATAAACCTTTAAAAACAATCCCAGTGCATCAACCATTCTTTTTTGTCTTTGTCGTAATAGAAATACATCGTGCCGTTATCACCAATCATGAACCGAGGTTTTTCTTCTGAGGCGATTTGCAGCATGAATTCTCCTGGTTGATGACGGGGTGGGGATTGAATATATGCGCCATATCCATCGATTTTTGTGAATGAATAATTTGCGTATTGCTTAAAGAAGTGTTCTGTCGCTTCCTCACTTTCATTTACTTCTGATAAATCAACATATGACCACGCTTTTCCCCAGCAAGGGTAGTCCTTTTGCTCATTTTCATTCCATTGAATTTGAAAGGGTTTGAGCCCCCGAACTTCTTCAGGAGTCTCAACTACTTCGAATCCTTCCATAGTTGCGTATTCAATAAGCTTCCAGCCTTCGCCGTTTTTGGTGATATCAATCGGAAGTGCTTTCTGATTAAGAAAGATTTGAATCATCTTACATTCATTGCATCCGTTCATTCCTCCTGGCACTTCAGGTAAATAAATTTGTAAGATTGGAATCATGACATCATCTTGATCTGCTGGCCAGCCATGATCGGGGTGGATGAAGAAATGACCGGCAAACCAGCTGTGTGCTGCTGGATCAGGACGAAAACCGCCAATCTTAGCCACGACGGGTGTTTTTCCTAGTTGTTCTAATTCGTGAAAAGCCTTTATCCCATTACTTATCCCTCAATCTTTAGCCTGCAATGTGGGCATCTTGAAACGTGCCATTGATGTTGCCTGTGACAATGATGACATGTCCCCAAAATAAATCACCGTCATGACAGTAGACTTCAAACTCTCCATCTGGGTAAGCATGCAGGCTTTCGAGTGAGATGCGGCTCATAAATTGATCCAGTGTGAGCTCTTCTTGTTTTTCAGCGGAGTCATCTTGTGCCTGCCAGTTTTTAGCTAGTTCAATCAGTTGATTTGCTGCAAATGATTTAATGGAAGAGTTCCATGTGGTCTGCTCTTCCATGAGTTGTCTAGCGGTTCGAAGAGAGTCGTTTACTTTTTCATCTTCTTCGAGGTTGAAGTAGATCAGGCACTCTTGATTGCTCCATTGGATCGTTGTTTCAAATAAGTCTAGTCCTTTCACTAATTCAAAGGTGCCCAGCATGTCATCATGGTAAAAGACAGGTTTTTGAGCTTCTTCTCGTATCTCTTGAAGCTCTTGATCCTGTGTATCTGTATCGATGAGTGATACAAGCATGAACTCACCTTCACCTTTTCGGACCTGAAGTGTCACGATTGATTCTTTATGTAATTGTGCCTGCTTTTCCCGCAAGCCCTCTTCATCTGTTAACCAGCAGAGCCTTATGTTTTCGGTTGTGATGAGGTCTTTTTCCTTCCATGCAATCAGTGGAATAGAAGCGGTCCAAAGAGATTCCTGTCCGGTTTTTCCTGCGCCTACTCCTGAAGGTCCTGTGACAGCAATGATGTGATCTATTTCTTCTGAAAATCTTTCTTTAAATGCGCTTATTTGTTTGTTATTCTTCATGTGATGTCCTCCAGCCTGCTTTTTGAAAATCTATATCTTTATCACACCGCACATCAGGAGGAGAAATCAAGCTTTTTTTTGCTTAAAACTTTTTTAGATTGACAGAGGGAGAGAAAATACATGGATTGCTGGAGGGTGAGTCACAATAAAAAACAAATGGATTATGTATTGAATTTTGTATAAATTTAGGTGAAAGAGTCGAAAGGCCTAGGTGATTCTTCCTTTTCTTTATAATTACTTTGACACGAATAGATGAAAAAAGTAAAGTAGTACTGAGTGATTTACAAACCCTTCTTCATCCACTAAAACATGAAGTGTGTGTAAATGAAGTGTAAATGGATATTTTTCCTTTTATTTACTCGTATTTTTTTTTGAAACCTTTGAAGCTTCTCATACGTTATATTAAAGGAGCACATATATCCGGCGGAAACAGAGCATCGGAATGCTTGGTGAAGAAGATTTACATTTGCAAAATCAATGTAAATTTTTTATGATTTCATTTATATCAGAACGATAACTAAGAAAGAAGAGGTTTTATGAAAAAAATATTTGCGAACAAATATAGCTTTTTTGTATTGGCTGTCCTTTTATTTTGGGCGAAATCGTACGCTGCCTACAAAATGGACTTTAATTTAGGAGTGAAAGGTTCTTTTCAAGAGGGGCTTCTCTTATTAAATCCATTTAGTTCAGCCATTGTGTTTTTGGGACTGGCTCTCTTTTTGAAGGGTCGTAAATCTGCCATTGTTTTAATTGTTATTGACTTTATTATGACCGCACTTTTATATGCGAATGTAGCGTACTACCGTTTCTTTGATGACTTTTTGACTTTCTCCACAATGAAGCAAGCAGGCAATCTTGGAGGAGGCATGACTGGCGGTGTATTATCTAGTATTAAGCCGCATGACCTTTTGTATTTCCTTGATATCATTATCTTGATTGCGATTGTGATTTGGAGACCAGAAGTGAAGAAATTCCAAATGAAAAAGACATTTGCACTGCTGATTGTGGCTGCAGGTGTAGGACTGTTTTTTGTAAATCTTCATTTAGCTGAAAAGGACCGTCCAGAATTATTAACAAGAACATTTGATCACAAGTATGTTGTCAAATACTTAGGTGTTTATAATTATACGATTTATGACGGAGTACAATCAGCACAAAATGCAACACAGGTAGCAAATGCGAGCAGTGAAGATTTAACGGATGTTGTAAACTATACGGCTTCTCACTATGCGAAGCCAAACGCAGAGTATTTTGGTAAAGCAAAAGGGAAAAACATCATTAAAATCCATTTAGAAAGCTTCCAGTCTTTCTTAATTGACTACAAACTAAATGGAGAAGAAGTGACGCCGTTTTTAAACAAACTAGCTCATGGTAAAGAGGATTTTACGTATTTCGACAACTTCTTCCATCAGACAGGTCAAGGAAAGACAGCTGATGCTGAGCTAATGATGGATAATAGTATGTTCGGCTTGCCAGAGGGAGCAGCGTTTGTGACAAAAGGTGAAAATACTTACCAATCACTCCCTGCCATCCTAGATCAAAAAGCAGGCTATACGAGCGCAGTGCTTCACGGGGACTATAAATCTTTCTGGAACCGTGACACGATTTATAAGCATATGGGATATGATCAATTCTTCGATGCTTCATATTACAACATGGATGAAGAAAATCTTGTGAATATGGGTCTGAAGGATAAACCATTCTTCAAAGAATCAATCCCGATGCTAGAATCAATGAAAAAGCCATTTTATGCACATTTAATGACATTGACTAATCACTATCCATTTAATTTAGATGAAAAAGATGCGACAATTGCTAAGGCAACAACTGGTGACAAAACAGTAGATAACTACTTCCAAACAGCAAGATATCTAGATGAGTCATTAGAGCAATTCTTTAAAGACTTGAAAAAATCAGGTATGTATAAAGACTCGGTAATTTTATTATATGGTGATCACAACGGTATTTCTGAAAACCATAACCGTGCAATGAGCGAAATTCAAGGGAAAGAAATTACACCTTATCAAAATGCACAAAACCAGCGTGTACCACTCATGATTCGTATTCCTGGCAAACAGGGCGGCGTGAACCATACGTATGGTGGTGAAGTAGACGTGATGCCTACGCTTCTTCACTTACAAGGTATTGATTCAAATGAGTATGTGAATTTTGGAACAGATCTATTCTCTAAGAAGCATGATCAAACTGTTGCATTCCGTAACGGAAACTATGTGACACCAAAATATACACTTGTAGATAACACTGTCTACGATACAAAAACAGGTAAAGTTGTGAAACAAAATAAAAAGACAGAGGCGATTAAAGCCCGTGTCGATAATCAGTTAAGCCTTTCAGATAAAGTGCTTTATAGGGATCTTCTTCGATTCCATAAGCTGTCTGACTTTAAACCAGTGAATCCATCTGATTATTTCTATGGTAAATCAAAAGAAAAAGAAGAGGATTCTTCTGCTAAGTAACTGAGTTTTGGGCAAGCACAGAAGGGTGCTTGCCTTTTTCTCTCTCACCGCTTGATTTGTTGGCAAAATATGTTTATATTTAGGGTGATACAAGCGTGATGCTGGCGTGCAGCTGGCGGAACTCATTTCGTCCTAGGGGATTTCAGGAGGAGCTTATGACAACAAATACAAAAACACAAAAAAAGAAATCAGAATTATGGGGCTGGTTCAAAGCCATCTTAATCGCATTCATTGCTGTTTTTATCATTCGTAACTTTTTATTCGCACCGTATATTGTAAAAGGAACCTCTATGGATCCAACACTGCATAATACAGAGCGGGTTTTTGTGAATAAAACGGTTGATTACTTCGGCGATTACAAACGGGGACAGATCATTGTTCTTGATGGGGAAGATCGCAGCACTCATTATGTAAAACGATTAATTGGTTTACCCGGTGATAAAATTGAAATGAAAAATGACCAGCTATATGTCAATGGACAAAAAGTGGCGGAGCCTTACTTAGCGTCAAACAAAAAGAAAGCAGCCGCAGATGGGACCTTGCTGACACCTGATTTTGGTCCTCTTACCGTTCCAAAAGGAAAGTATTTTGTCATGGGTGACAATCGTCAAAACTCAATGGACAGCCGTAATGGCTTAGGTCTTTTTACAAAGAGTGATATTCAAGGAACCACTTCATTTGTGTTTTACCCTTTCCAAGACATTCGACTACTCAATGATTAATGACTCATAAAAAAAAGCACACAGAGGTGTGCTTCAGATTGTTGACAAAGGGCTAAAATGAACTTTATTTTAGCCCTTTGTCTTTATTCAGCGTGATAGAAAGCCTTTGAAGTCTAGGAAGAACGAGCATCGAAGCGGAGCGAATTAAATATTCGTGAGCACCGGAGCGCAGGACTGACAAAGAATGCGAAGGTTTGTCTACACGCTGAAAGCACACAGAGGTGTGCTTTTTCTATTTCATTCAGCCTGGCTTTTTGTGATCGCCTGTTCAAGATCTGCAAGGATGTCTTCAATCGCTTCTGTTCCAACAGATAAACGAATGAGTTCTGGTGTGACGCCTGTCGCTTTTTGTTCTGCTTCACTTAATTGTTGATGTGTTGTGCTGGCAGGATGAATAATCAGTGATTTGGAATCGCCCACATTTGCAAGGTGTGAGAAAAGCTTAACGGAATCAATGAGCTTTTTACCAGCTACTCGTCCACCTTTAATACCGAATGTGAGAATGGCGCCTTGTCCTTTTGGCAAATACGTTTGAGCAAGCTCATAAGATTCATGGCTTTCAAGACCTGGGTAGCTTACCCAATCTACAAGAGGGTGATCTTGTAAAAATTGCGCTGTTTTTAATGCATTTTCACTATGACGCTCGAGACGCAGATGCAAAGTTTCTAGGCCTTGCAGAAGTAAAAATGAGTTAAATGGAGACAGGGCAGCCCCTAAATCCCGCAAGAGCTGTACACGTGCTTTTGTGATATAAGCGGCTTCTCCAATTGCTTCGGTATACGTCAGACCGTGATAACTTGGATCTGGTTCAGTCAGCCCTTTGAACTTATCACTGTCAGCCCAAGGAAACTGGCCGCTATCGACAATGACACCGCCGATTGATGTACCATGACCGCCAATGAATTTCGTAGCGGAATGGACGACAATGTCTGCACCAAACTCGATCGGTCTTAATAAATAGGGGCTTGCGAGCGTATTGTCCACAATAAGCGGAATATGGTGCTTGTGTGCAATGGCCGAGACGGCTTCAATATGTAGAATGTCGCCTTTAGGATTCCCAATGCTTTCTGCATACACTGCCTTCGTTTTGTCTGTAATCGCTGCTTCGAGTTCTGCCAAGTTGGATGAATCAACAAATTTCACTGTAATGCCGAGCTTTTTGAGTGTATGGGCAAATAAATTGTACGTGCCTCCATAAAGGCTGCTGGAGGATACAATTTCGTCACCAGCTCCTGCAATGTTTAAAATAGAATAAGTTGTCGCTGCTTGTCCAGAAGAGACAGCAAGTGCACCAATGCCGCCCTCAAGCTCAGCGATCCGTTTTTCAAAGACGTCATTTGTAGGGTTCATAATGCGAGAATAAATATTTCCGGGTTCCTGCAGTCCAAATAAATTCGCCGCATGCTCACTATCTCTAAAACCGAAAGAGCTTGTTTGGTAAATAGGCACGGCTCTTGAATAGGTTGCTGAATCAAGCTCCTGACCTGCGTGAATGGCTTTTGTTTCTAAACGGAATGGACGTTCTTCTGACATGTGTGTATCCTCCTTTTGTTAGATAAAACCAACTACTTTGATAAGAAATATTTAATAAGACTATAAATCTTGTTTCATGCTTGGTCAATCATTTTTTAGATAAATCTGAAAAAATAATCAATAAAGTTGATGGACTTTTTTATTTCAATTGGAAGGGTGTATATGTTGGTGAAAAGAGAGATTGTTTCATTAGAGAGTGCGGATCAGTTTTTTTAGAAAGCAGCAAATCATTCAAGTGTTGTTTGAAAAGATCATGCTCGCCATCGTTTTAGATGAATTCTATAAGCGATTAATCTAATTTGAAGCACAAAGAATGCCAGCTGGTGGAATCATGGGGAAAGCCTATGCTGTAGGTTGCTTTTTCATAGAAAGGAGCGTGTCATATGTTGGATGTTACTCAAGAAGGCAAGGGCTTTTTTCCCAATGATCTCTCTTGTATATACATATTTTAAGTGACAAGAGAAGAAGGAAAATATGCTCACTTTTTTGTCGGAATTATCAGTAAATATTTCATAAATGGAGTTATAACGACATATAATCAGGACTTTTATATCTGATATATCGGGGGAATTCTTTCTATCTCACAAAAAAGAAAGAATATATAAAGGAGATGATAAAAATGACCTATTTCAAAAAAAGAAGAAAAAAGATGGTTTAATTGCCATTATCTGGGTTTTGTGGTTCTTATGGAGTGGAAAAACCTAGTTAATAAGAGAGGGGTTATACACTTAAAAGTGAATAATTGAATAAAAAGTCACATTTTACCCAAAAGTATGTTCGGTCAAAAATGGGATCTTCTGTTGATGTTTGGAGAGTGACGCCTATGATACGATCATCATAAGCTGGGAGGTGAAAAGTATGACTTATGCAGCGCCGCAAGTTGACTATTCCACTATGGAACCTGCTATTATGGACCAAGCTTGGTTCTTAGTATTTGTTGCTGTCCTTCTTGGATTGGGAGCAACAGTTGTTCTAGGAGCAGCAGTTTGGTGTTTAGCAAACGGCAAGGGTAGCTTTACAGGAGCCGTTCAGTGGGAAAGTGGCTTAAAAGTCAAAATTGAATGTAAGTAGCTATACTTAGGATTCATCTTTTTACTTCTATGAAATGACACCAGGGCTAAACCGTCTGTGGCGGGCGGTTTAGCCTGATCTGTTTTTAAAGAATATGCAGACACTTGGAGGTTATATGTTTACGATCGAGAATTTAACTAAGACGTATAAAAATAACGTGACTGCTGTCAATGATTTTCATCTACAGATCGACCCTCATCAAATCGTTGCTGTTGCTGGACCGAATGGTTCCGGTAAAACAACGATGATTAACTGTATACTCGGCATCATTAAGCATACAGAAGGAACGATTCTCTTGCAGGACGTCACAAATGACGAACCATCCTTTAAAAAACAAGTAGCCTATGTTCCAGATGATCTGCTACTCCCTGAAGCATTGACTGGTGCTGAATATTTAGATTTTGTTTCTTCTATGTATGAATGTAAAACAATTCATAGAAGAAATCAACTAATTGAACTGTTTGATATGGACTCGGCTTTATCAAGACCGATCGAAACCTATTCACATGGTATGAAAAAAAAGACACAGCTGATTGCCGCCTTTATGCTTGATAGTCAATTGGTGATCATGGATGAGCCCTTTAGAGGACTTGATATTGAAGCGGTTATAAACACAAAGAAACTGATGAAGCGTTATGCCGAGCACCATGGTGCGATCTTGCTTTCAACGCATGATATGCTTTCAGCGGAAGAGCTGTGCCACAAAATCGCCATTATTTCTAAGGGAAATAAAATGGATGAAGGAACGGTCTCAGCCTTAAAGGAGAAGTATCAATCAAGCACATTGGAACAGGTGTTTCTGAAAGCTTCAATGTTAAGTGATAGGGGTGCACATTTTGATGAAATCATTAATCATTTCTAGAATGATGCTTAAAATGTGGCAGCAGGAGATGTATAAGCTCTTTGATACTCAGACGAAGCGGATCATTGTGATCTTATTCTTTTTGTTTGCCGTCACAATGGGAGCTATCATCGGATACAGTTTTACGGGTGTCTTTATGAAGGCTTTCTTAAATGGAGATGAACGTTCACTTGGATTACTCGTTGTGTCAATGGCGATCAATGCATCCATATTTACAAGCTTGTTATTCGTTTTGATCAAGGTCAGAACGCCTGAGCAAGACCGTTTTTCTATGCAGCTCAGCTGGTTCCCGCTTTCTACCTTTCAGAAAAGCCTTGGATACTTTATTCCGATGGTGACAGTGGTGGCAGGACTTGTGTTATTTTTTATCGGTATCCTGCTTTTACCTAACTTTATTGCCCAGGGAATCGGTATTTTCTTTATCTTTACGTTCTTTTTAATGGTGATTTTGCAATCGCTTTTTGTCTTAATGCTTCTGCAACTCATTTATAATATTACCTATTTGGTCGTTCTGAAATTAAAATTACCGTTGCAAAAATTTGCAGCGATCTTTGTTTTATTAGCACTGGTTGTGGCGTATGGAATGACGCATTTTGATATCAGTCAAATTCAGCAATCATATATACAGTTTGATTATCATTTGATGTATTTTACAGCACCGTTTTTCTTAGCGGCTCAAGGAATGTCTCCTGAAGGGGTAAATTATGCAATGTTGATCCTGTTCATCCTTTTATCGGCGGGCGGCGCATTTCTTTCTCTTGCGATGATGCCGATTATGGCAGAGAAAAAAGCGTTAACCTTTTTAAACAAACTGCCGTTCTCTTCTTCAAAAAAATGGTCACTTATTGTAAAGGAAATGAAATCACAGGTGCGAAATGAAGAAAACATTTTAAACTTTCTCATTCTCCTCATTGTGATCTTATTCGTCCGTTATCAGTTTGGATTCCGCTTTGAAGAAGAAGCGTTTTTTGTTCTCTGCGCTCTTGCTGGATTAACCGCCTTCAATTCATTTGGCAATGATAAACGAATGCTGGGGATGTACAAAACATTTGGCCTAAGATCGTGGGAAGTGGCTCTGTATAAGTTTATCGGGCTTTTGCTTGTTGGTATACTGCAAATTGCGTTATTCATGCTGACAACGCTGACGCTTCCTGATCAGGTTTGGAACGTATTGATTGGGGCCGCTGTTTTATGCAATGCCACTGCGCTCTTTTATGTGGTAGGTATTTTACTTCCGCTTGATCGAAACAATCCCTACACAGGCATTTTTTCATTTGGAGCACTTATTTTACTCATGATTCCGATTGTTTTTATTGGAAACTATGTCATAGGGGAGTCGAGTCAAACACTTCAGTGGCTGCTTGTAGCTGCATTTGAAGGTCTGCTCATCTTTGCCATATACAAAGGTTTTTCATGGAGGTATTCACATGATTCAACTTCTTAACAATAAGCTAAAGATTGAGCGGGTACCGGCACTCGCGCCGTATGTGACCTTACAAAAGAGGCTTCTCACTGATACGCAGTATGGAAGCACACTCCCGATTAATGAAAGTGCCTATCATATGTTAACGAAAGTAGATGGCAAAAGGACAGAAGCGAGTATTACCGCAGAGCTCGCCGATTTGTTTCAGGTCGATGAATCTGTGATTTCTCGTGACTTTTATCAACTGATAATGGGGTTAAATCAGCATCACTTGCTGTCTATTCATTATCAATCACCATATCGGATTGTGACAGCCTGTTGTCAATTTTTCAAACAGTATCAAGTGAAAATGAAGGAACGATTTGATTGCACTGGTCACTCGTTCCTGCACATTTTGGGGACGGCTTTGCTCATGGTGACGCGTAAAATCATCTTTTTCTGGATGCTTTTTATGGTCATGGCAGGGATCGCTTTTTTATTCATTCCTGACCAGTCGATTGCAGCCATTGCGATTTATTTTACTATTATTTATTTTGGATTAATTACCGGGACCGCCTTACATGAGGCAGCACACGGCTATGCGCATCGGAAATTTGCGGGACGGGATGGTCCTCAAGGCTTTTTTGCGAGTGATATGATGTCTGTGAAATTTGTGAGACCTGTATTAGATCCGTTTCAGAAAAAGCAAGTATGGATTACTCTGCTTGGGCCGCTTGTCCCGGGTGTGATCGGGGCAGCAGGGATCATTGTGACCGTATTATTTCTGAAAGAAAATCCAATTTCGACAGGTTTCTTTATTTTTTCAATCACGTATTTTATTCAATTACTCTATCTTCTTCCATTTATGGGGGATGGTAAATCCATTATGAAGCAGCTATTGCTTGGGGGAATGGGAGGACAACGATCATGAACGTACAGGCGATGAAACAAGGCGCTATTGTTGGTGGCTTTCTAGGATTTTTAGGCTTTCCGATGCTGACAATCGGTGTATTGTTCTATCATTTATTTCAATCAAAAACGAATGATACCTTATTATTTAACAGTCTCGCTTTTGAGATGGAAGGTTCATCCGCATTTACTTTTCAGATCAAGCCAAACTTTTTTATTTATATGATTGTGATTTTTGCCGCGAGTTTTCTCATTGTGGCTTTCTTATCAGCAATGAAGCAGAAAAAAGCAAAAGATTAGGAGAATCCTCCTAATCTTTTTTTGTATAATCAACCAAATTTTAGTATAATAGAAAAAACATCAAAGGGGATCTCAATGTTAAAAAAATGGAGTGTTCTTATATTCACTGTTTTTCTATTAGCAGGATGCGGCGAGAAGGCCGAAGAAACCACGACAACCGAGAACACGGTATCTACAATAAACACGGAGTCTGCTACTAAGAAGCAAGTAACCATCGAACAAATGAAACTGACAAAAAAAGAAAAAAACTTACTAGAAGCATCAACCCCTAATGAAATGGTGGCTTTGACACTAAAAGGATTAACGAAGAAGGATAAGAGTATTACGTTTATCGGGAGTCATTACAAAAATGGCCGATTAGCTAATCAGGAAGCATCATCTGCCACCTTTACTTTACATCAGAATGGAACCGACCAAACGATGAATGTGCTCTTGCAATTAAAGCATGAGAAAGATACATATGAATCACAATTTAGTATTTGGTCAGACAAAAAGAATGAGGGAATGACGAAAGCGACATCAAGTTTCCCGTTCAAAGTAAGTGACTATGTTTTTTCTGCACAATCTGAAACTGTCAAAGTCTCTTCTGGAGGAAAGGCATTGATTGCATATACAGCAGCAATGGGGAAAGACGGGAATTCACCTATGCTTGAAGAGATTGAGAAGAATCCAAAGCAAGCAATGAAGAATAAGTCACATGCATACTTATTTTATATTCAGCTAGATAAATAACTATCGTAATATATACGGAGAATATGAAGTTTTTTGACGAAAAATCTTCATATTCTCTTGACGAATTGTTAAGAAAGTTGTAACATAATAAAAGTCAACGCGATGATGTTGCTTTTGAAAAATTGATGCGGGTGTAGTTTAGTGGTAAAACCTCAGCCTTCCAAGCTGATGTCGTGAGTTCGATTCTCATCACCCGCTCCAATACATAATTTTGTTTATAACGCAGTATTTCGTTTCATAGATAAACGAAGTGTTGCGTTTTTTATTATGTCAGTATAATGTGAAAAGCACTGTCAAGCTACAGTGCTTTTTCAATAAGTTCATATTTACTTTCTCCACCATGTATTTGTACAAACATCTTCGTCAAGGATTGGATTAGAGCTTCACTCTTTTCCCGGGAAATAGATGGCGGAAAGAGGATGATTTGCAGAATGTTTTTTGTGTCTTGAGAAATTTGTGCTTTACTTGCATGAGAAAATAATCCCTTAAGTCCCGCGTCGTCCTGCCATTCAATGTGGCCAGTCTCATGTTTTGCTAGTGAAAGCGGCTCTTCTATGCGATCAGCATCGAATGTCAGGATGGGCAAGAAATATTTTAAAGAGAAAAATATCGACAAATCCTGTACGGAATTGGTCGAGTCAATAAATTGTTCCTTTTGGATATCAGCAAGAATTGGCAGGAAAGGAACGTCTTTTAAAAGATCCGTCCATTCTTTGATTGCTGGTACTTCTTCTAAGACTTTATCTTCGTATTCAAAGAATAAAGATTCTTGAAACAGGCGTAGTCGGCCTTTTAACATTTGAGGGGATGTACCAACTTCAATATGCGAATATTCAATCTGTCCAACATGGATAGACGGGTTTTCAGGATGAGAAATTTCCATATGTATCTTCACAGTGACTCACTCCAATCGGTCATGATACACTCGTATTATACTGAAAACAACAGAAGAAACAAAGAAAGGAGGTTTGCAAGGTGATTCATGTTGGAGAATTAAAAGAAGAATTGATTCAATATGCGAAAGAAATTGGTGTCGATAAAATCCGATTTGCAAGTGCTGATACATTTGATTCATTAAAGGACCGCCTCATCTTACATGAATCGTTAGGGTATTTGTCAGGTTTTGAAGAGCCTGACATCGAAAAACGAACAAACCCTTCTTTGCTGCTTCCGAAGGCCAAATCAATTGTTGCGATAGCGCTCGCGTATCCTTCCAAAATGAAAGATGCTCCTCGAAGTACAAGAGATGCAAGAAGAGGGATCTTTTGCCGGGCTTCTTGGGGAACGGACTATCATGTTGTGCTGAAAAAAAAGCTCGATATGCTCGAAGAATTCTTGCGAAGCAAACATGTCGATATACGAACAAAATCAATGGTGGACACAGGGGAACTGTCTGATCGTGCAGTAGCGGAACGCGCTGGCATAGGTTTTAGTGCAAAGAACTGTATGATTATCACGCCAGAGTTTGGATCTTATGTGTATTTGGCTGAAATGATCACAAATGTCCCATTTGAACCGGATGAAAAAATTGAAGACCAGTGCGGAACGTGCAATAAATGTGTAGATTCGTGCCCAACTGGTGCACTTGTGAATCCAGGACAGCTGAATTCTCAACGATGTATTTCATTTTTAACGCAGACAAAAGGATTTTTGCCTGACGAATTTCGTTCGAAAATAGGAAATCGATTGTATGGGTGTGATACGTGCCAAATCGTCTGCCCGATCAATAAAGGAAAAGACTTTCATTTGCATCCTGAAATGGAGCCGGACCCTGAAATTGCTAAGCCGCTCTTAAAGCCGCTTCTTACGATCAGTAATCGTGAGTTTAAGGAAAAATACGGTCATGTTTCAGGTTCATGGCGGGGGAAAAAGCCGATTCAGCGAAATGCGATTTTGGCACTTGCTCACTTTAAAGATACATCTGCCTTACCAGTGTTGATTGATTTGATGCACAAGGATCCACGGCCTGTTATTCGAGGCACGGCTGCTTGGGCAATAGGGAAAATTGGCGACGAGAAGCTGCTCCCAGAGTTGGAAAAAGCCCTTGAGCGGGAAAGTGATGAGGAAGCGAAACAAGAAATTGTCAAAGGGATTGAGTTTTTACAGACACCTTTAAATACTAAATAACATCCCTATGAACATAGAATGAACCAAACAGAGATTTCAAAAAAAGTTTGGTGGTGTCTGTGTGAAACAATTATTAGAGCAAACATTAGAAGACAGGCTTGGTTATTTATTAAATGGGAGTGCAATTAAACAGCCGCAGCTCATGTCTGATGTGGAAGCAGTCGAACGGAAAAAAGAGCTTTTTGCTAGAAGACAGGTGGAGATTGTCAAGGCGAAAGCCAAAGCAAAACTTCTTGATTCATCGATTCAGGATGACGGGGCTCAGCATGTGCAGTATCTCGCTCATCTCACTTATGTATGCAAGGATGCAGACGACTCTTTTTATTTAGAGGAGCAGGTAGAAAAAAGAGAAGCGTTCCTTTACAACGACATGCTTGTCAAAGATCGGATGATGCTAGAAAAACGGCAAATGGAAGAGCAGATGGATGAGCGCTTTCAGACCGAAGAACAGTTTGGGAGAGCCTTTCACTATGACCGGCGGGCAGCCGTGCAATATGCGGAGACGTACTGGAATAAACGAAATCCTGCCTATAAAAATTTTGAAGATAACTGCACAAATTTTATTTCACAATGCTTGAAAGCAGGGAATGCACCAACGAGAGGGTATCCGAACCGCGGATCTGGCTGGTGGGTGCGTCCTCATACGTGGAGCTATAGCTGGACGGTGGCTCATTCGATGAAAAATTATTTAGCGAATTCGAAAGCGGGTTTAAGAGCAAAGAAACTCAAAGAAGCGCAGGAGCTTCAAATTGGTGATGTCATTTGCTACGATTTTGAGGGAGATGGCAGGTATAATCATACAACCATTGTCGTCGATCATGATAAAGGCGGAATGCCTCTTGTGAATGCACAGACATATGACAGCCGTATGCGTTATTGGTCGTATGAGGATTCGACCGCCTATACACCTGCTATTCGTTATACGTTTTTTCACATTTTGGACGATGCCGCGAAGGATAGTTAATGGTATAATGTTGAGCGGAAAAGAAAATTAGAGGTGAACTTTTTTGGGACTTCATGTCGTTTTATATCAACCAGAGATTCCAGCTAATACTGGAAATATTGCGCGTACATGTGCAGCAACAAATACAACTCTTCATCTGATTCGTCCGCTTGGTTTTTCGACAGATGACAAAATGCTGAAGCGTGCAGGACTCGATTATTGGAAATATGCCAATGTGGTCTATCATGACTCGCTTGATGAATTGTTTGAGGCTCATCCGAAGGGACAATTCTTCTATATCACAAAATTTGGCCAAAAGCCGCATACGACATTTGATTACTCTCAGTTAAATGAAGACTACTTCTTCGTTTTTGGCAGAGAGACAAGTGGATTGCCGAAAGATTTGATCGAGCGAAATATGGACCGCTGCCTTCGTTTACCGATGACAGAGCATGTTCGTTCTCTGAATCTATCGAATACGGCAGCAATTCTTGTGTATGAGGCACTTCGCCAGCAGCAATACCGAGATCTGATTTAAGGTCATAATGAAAGCCGGGATACCTATCTCGGCTTTTTTTATATGAGATAAGAAATATAAAGAAGGAAAATACGACTTTTTTTATACTTTTTTTGACATGTAAAAATAGGTAGTATGATAGATTGTAATCGCGTTTTCAAAAAATAATGAATCCATTAAATGAGATGAAAAAGCTACTGATCACTAGTGCCATTAGCTCTGCTATTTTAATGGAGACGATTCCAGTCAGTATCCCAGGTCTCTCTCAGACGCAGGAAATAGAAGCAGCGCAATTATCGAAAGGTATCGGCGGGCGTACTTATATCAATAGCAATGGATCAATATTGGTCACAAAGATTCAACTCCCTCCCGCAATGAGTGTGTCAAATGGGACAGCTTATATTTATTCTGGATTCACAGGTTCAAAAGAAGCAGACATCGGTCTTCAATAGAGTCCAACCTAAACAAATAATCAAGAGACATATATCGAAGGAAAAAATGATTTTACGTATACAAAAGGATTTAAGCCTGGAAGTACTGTGCAAATGACCATTTATAAAAACTTGAATGGACATACAAGAGCGACGTTCTGGGGGACAAATAATGTTGGTTATACCGGGCGTATCATCACAGAAATTCAAAACTCAAACATTGGCTCTGTGACTAAGTGGAAATTACTGTCGACAGTAGCAGTGACTGACGATATCTACCGGAAAGATATTCGGGCGAACTTCTCTACTCGTTTTACTGACATCACATTAGACAGTCGTGCCGTCACACCTGTGATTGATACGCAAGACTTTACGTCCATTCAGGTATCAGGGAATACAGTGAATATGCAGGTGCTAAAAACAACGAATTAAATGAAAAAAGGATGTTCCGCTCATGGAACATCCTTTCTTTCATTTACCAGGCTTGCCTTCGTAGCCAGCTGTGAAAATGGATACTAAAAACGTAATGATGACGCCCATCATAATGACCGTTCTCATATAAGCTTCCCCCTTATCCCTTTGTTTCTATCGCTGCCTGTTTCATATGGTGCGAAGTTCGCCTTGAAAAGCAGGAGAAGAAGATCATTTTTCTCCTGTTTTTCCTTTATTATGAAGGGTCTTGCGGATGGTTGTCAATTCAGTTTGCCAATTCGTCATTTTGAAGAACGAAAGCATGTAATAGGACGCCTCCGCATAGATTGTAAAACAGTATCTGATTACTTGCTTCAATCTTGAAAGAGGAGGTTCATATGGATATTTTAAAGAAAATCGAACAGCACAGAGAAGAAGAGCAGCGTCTCAAATGGGAAGGCACATTCAGCGATTATTTAGACATTATAAAGGAAAATCCACTTGTCGCTCAATCTGCTCATTCTCGCGTTTATCATATGATTAAAGACAGCGGGATTGAAGAGGAGAATGGGGTCAGAACGTACAAATTTTTTGATCAGGAGCTTTTTGGGTTAGAGGAATCATTGGAAAGATTAGTGGAGGAATATTTTCATCCTGCTGCCAAGCGTCTCGATGTGAGGAAGCGTATTTTGTTATTGATGGGACCAGTAAGCGGGGGAAAATCTACGCTTGTTACTAGGCTGAAAAGAGGACTAGAAGAATATTCACTGACAGATCATGGCGCAGTCTATGCGATCAAAGGCTGCCCGATGCATGAAGACCCGCTTCATCTTATTCCGCAAAATCTGCGGGAGGATTTCTATAGAGAATATGGCATTCGTGTGCAGGGGAATTTGTCCCCTCTGAATATGATGAGGCTCGAAGAGGAATATGGCGGGCGAATTGAGGATGTAAGGGTTGAACGGATCTTTTTCTCAGAGGATAAAAGAACTGGCATTGGTACCTTTAGTCCATCTGATCCGAAATCTCAGGACATTGCTGATTTAACAGGAAGCATCGATTTTTCAACCATTGCTGAATTTGGATCAGAGTCAGATCCCCGTGCCTACCGCTTTGATGGAGAACTCAATAAAGCAAACCGAGGGATGATGGAGTTTCAGGAGATGTTAAAGTGTGATGAGAAATTTCTATGGCACCTTCTGTCATTAACGCAGGAAGGAAATTTTAAAGCAGGCCGTTTTGCCTTGATTAGTGCAGATGAATTGATCGTCGCTCATACGAATGAAACCGAGTACCGGTCGTTTATTTCAAATAAAAAGAACGAGGCCTTGCATTCAAGAATTATTGTGATGCCGATTCCTTATAACTTGAAGGTGACAGAGGAGGAACGCATTTATCATAAAATGATTTCAGAAAGTGATGTTTCTGATGTGCATATTGCCCCGCATACGCTGAAGGTGGCAGCGATGTTCTCCATTTTGACAAGACTCAAAGAGCCGAAGCGTTCTGATATTGATTTGGTGAAAAAAATGCGTCTGTATGACGGAGAGAGTGTCGAAGGCTTCCAATCTGCTGATATTGATGAGATGAAAAAGGAATTTCATGATGAAGGGATGAGCGGAATTGACCCGCGGTATGTGATTAACCGAATTTCCTCCACTATTATTCGAAAGAATATGGAATCGATCAATGCACTGGATGTCCTTCGATCCTTAAAAGAAGGACTCGATCAGCATCCGTCTATCTCCAGCGAGGACCGGGAGCGTTATTTGAATTTTATTTCTGTTGCGCGAAAAGAGTACGACGATATTGCGAAGAAGGAAGTTCAAAAGGCATTTGTGTATTCCTATGAGGAGTCTGCGAAAACACTGATGGATAATTACTTAGATAATGTCGAGGCGTACTGTAATAAAAACAAGCTGCGTGATCCGTTAACTGGTGAAGAAATGAATCCTGATGAAAAGCTTATGCGTTCAATTGAGGAGCAGATCGGTATTTCTGAAAACGCCAAAAAGGCATTCAGAGAAGAAATTCTGATTCGTATTTCGGCTTATGCGAGAAAGGGCAAACGCTTTGATTATAATTCTCATGAGAGATTGCGAGAGGCGATTCAGAAGAAGCTGTTTGCTGATCTAAAAGATGTGGTGAAAATTACGACGTCAACGAAGACACCGGATGAACAGCAGCTGAAGAAGGTCAATGAAGTAGTGGCTAGATTGATTGATGAACATGGCTATAATTCAACAAGTGCAAATGAACTTTTAAAATATGTAGGCAGTCTTCTGAATCGTTAATAAATGAAGGAGGCATTATTGGCGCACCTGCACCGGTAATGTCTTTTTTAGAAATGATCGTCAACTTGGGTGACGAGCAGCATAGGATAAAGGAATCGGTGGTTAGAAGAATTGTGCAAACAGGTGAGGAGGGGGATGGATGTCCCGGCAAGAAAAAAGTCAGTTTATTGTATCTCAGGAAGACTGGTCCCTCCATCGAAAAGGCTATGACGACCAGCAGCGTCATCAGAAAAAAGTCAAAGAAGCGATTAAAAACAATTTGCCGGATCTTGTCACAGAAGAAAGCATCATCATGTCTAATGGAAAAGATGTTGTCAAAATTCCAATTCGTTCGTTAGATGAATATAAAATTCGGTACAACTACGATAAAAATAAGCATGTGGGTCAAGGGGATGGAGACAGCGAGGTTGGAGATATTGTCGCGCGCGATGGATCAGACAGTAAGCAAGGGCAAGGAAAGGGGCAGGGCGCTGGAGATCAGGCTGGTGAGGATTATTACGAAGCAGAGGTCTCATTAATGGATCTTGAGGAAGCGCTGTTTCGGGAGCTAGAGCTGCCAAACCTTAAACAAAAGGAGCTTGACGACATCATTGTCGAGCAAATTGAGTTTAACGATATTCGCAAAACCGGGTTAACAGGCAATATCCATAAAAAACGAACGATGCTGTCTGCATTTAAACGAAATGCGATGACAGGCAGACCTTCCTTTTATCCAATCTACCCAGAGGATATCAAATATAAGACGTGGAATGAAGTGACCAAACCAGAGTCGAAAGCCGTCGTTTTGGCGATGATGGATACGAGCGGAAGTATGGGGCTTTGGGAAAAATATATGGCGAGAAGTTTTTTCTTTTGGATGACACGTTTCTTACGGACAAAGTATGAGACGGTCGATATTGAATTTATTGCCCACCATACGGAGGCGAAGGTTGTAGATGAAGAGCATTTCTTCTCGCGGGGCGAGAGCGGAGGGACCATTTGCTCTTCTGTCTATCGAAAGGCACTAGAGCTCATAGACGAACGATACCCGCCGTCGCAATATAATATTTATCCTTTTCATTTTTCTGATGGAGACAATTTGACCTCAGACAATGCACGGTGCGTGAAGCTTGTTTCTGAAATTATGAAAAAAGCCAACTTATTCTGTTATGGTGAAGTGAATCAATACAACCGGCATTCTACATTAATGTCAGCATATAAGCATATACAGGATGAGAAATTTAAGCATTATATTTTGAAGCAAAAATCAGATGTTTTTCTCGCACTAAAAAATTTTTTTCAGCAGGAAGAAGTTCTTTCGTAAATAGCACATTTGAAAAAACCTTTCAGCATAAGGGCTGAAGGGTTTTTTGTATGGAGAAGGAAGGGATCACCAGAAAAAAAGTAAAACTTTCTCTTTGACATTTCAATTTTCATTTATTAATATTTAATCTTGTTAAATATAAGTTTTTCAAAAAAGATGCCGATCGTCTTTTCTTCTTTTTCTACTCTTTGCTCATGAGTGAACAATAAGTATAAATGGGCTGCACACCATTTTTCAGGCGGAGTAGATGAAGGAGAAATAACAGCTTTATGAGCTTGTTTCATATTCTGTCAGATGATGGGCATTCTAAGTTTGCTAAAGCAGATGACACTATATTTTTATACATGAAAGGAGAAACAAAACATGAACAGAGGGCGTTTATTGCTAACGAACATTATTGGCCTTATTGTGATTCTTGCCATTATTGCCGGAGGTGCTTATTACTACTACGAAAGCACAAATTTTGTCAAAACTGACGAGGCGAAAGTGACAGGTGACATGTATCAAATCACAGCACCAGCAGCTGGACAAATCAAAGGCTGGGATATCAATGAAGGTGACGAAGTGCAAAAAGACAGCACAGTTGCAAAAGTTGAAGGAGAAACAAAAACAAACATTAAATCAGTGGCTGATGGCACATTAGTCAAAAAAGAAGTACAAAACAATCAACAAGTGCAGCCTGGTACAGTTCTTGGTGAAACCATTGATTTAAGCAAGCTTTACATCACAGCGAATATCAAAGAAACAGATATTAAAAGCATTGAAAAAGGCGACAAAGTCGACATCGTGGTAGATGGTGATCCTGATACAACATTTGAAGGAACAGTTGAACAAATTGGTTATGCGACAAACTCAACATTCAATATGCTGCCAGCAACAAATTCAAGTGGTAACTATACAAAAGTCACACAAAAAGTAGCAGTGAAAATTTCAATTAAAAATCCATCAGACAAAGTACTTCCTGGTATGAATGCTTCTGTCAAAATTTCATCTTAATGATGTTTGATATCAAAAAATGAAAGGAGGTTGTCTGAGATGGCAAATCAACCTGCAGCAACAAAACAGGGAGCAGGCTCCTTGTCTTTACTGATCATTCTAATGGCCGGCTTGTTCGTAGCGATTTTGAACCAAACGCTTCTGAACGTAGCCATGCCCCATTTAATGACTGAATTTAATGTGAGTGCAACGACGATTCAGTGGCTTACAACAGGTTATATGCTTGTCAACGGTGTGCTGATTCCGTTATCTGCGTTTTTAATCACACGCTTTGGACAGCGCAGCTTATTTCTAGTCGCCATGATCTCGTTTACACTAGGGACCTTTATTTGCGGGATTGCACCGAACTTTTCAACGATGCTCATCGGTCGTTTGATTCAGGCAATCGGCGGCGGTATCCTGCAGCCGCTCGTGATGACAACAATCCTTTTTATTTTCCCTCCGGAAAACAGAGGGAAAGGAATGGGGATTTTCGGTCTTGCGATGATGTTTGCTCCTGCGGTAGGACCAACATTATCTGGTTATATTATTGAACATTATTCTTGGCGTATTATGTTTTATGGACTTGTACCAATCGGAGCGATTGTCATTATCGCGGCTTTCTTTATGTTTAGAAATATTGTAGAGCCTAAAAAAATCAAGCTGGACAGCCTTGGTGCAATTCTTTCCATCGTTGGTTTTGCTTCGCTTCTATACGGAGTGAGTGAAGCGGGAAGTGATGGCTGGACAGATCCGATCGTCTTATCGACGATTATTGTTGGTGCGATTGCGATCATTCTCTTTATTTTCCAACAGCTGAAAGCTGATAATCCGATGCTTGATTTCCGCGTGTTTAAATACAGCATCTTCTCATTATCAAGTGTCATTAATATTATTATTACAGTTGCCTTATACACTGGGATGTTCTTACTTCCGATTTATCTGCAGAACCTCGTTGGGTTTACGGCATTGCAATCCGGGCTATTAATGCTTCCAGGGGCACTTGCGATGCTGATTATGTCCCCGATTTCAGGGATTTTGTTTGATAAATTTGGACCTCGTCCGCTTGCGATTGTGGGGATGCTCATTACCGTTGTCACCACATTCGAGTTTACAAGGCTGACCATTGATACATCGTATAGTCACATTGTGCTCATGTATGCAGTTCGTGCATTCGGTATGTCACTCTTGATGATGCCGGTGATGACAGCTGGGATGAACCAATTACCACAGCACTTAAACAGCCATGGTACAGCGATGTCTAATACATTAAGACAAATAAGCGGTTCGATCGGTACGAGTTTGATCACAACGATTTATACGAATCGGACAACATTCCATTATTCCAATATGGCGGATCAAACAAATACAGCGGACCCGTTCTTTATGAATTCATTCCAGGCGGCTGTGTCGAATGTGATGCATCATATGGGCATGACAGCTGAAGCTGCTCAAAAATATGTATCCACCCAGCTCTTTACGAAAGCACAGGTCGATTCAAACGTAATGGGCATCAATGATGCTTACATGTGGGTAACGTTATTCTGTGCCGCTGGTGTCATTCTCAGCTTGTTCCTGCGTGATGTACGTAAGGATAAAAAGCGAAAAGATCAGCAGCATAAAAAACAAGAAATGACACTGCTTCCAGCACCTAAGGAAGCAAACCAAGATGCAAGATAAGTGTGGAGGGACCGTACATGAAAATTTATGTCGTATACGATAGTGAAGGTGACCATACAAAAGCACTGGCAGAAGCAATTGCAGCAGGCGCAGGTGAAACAGAGCAGGCTGAAGTATTCGTCGATCACGTGAAAGATGCGGATATTCGCAAGCTGGATCAAATGGATGCGATCATTTGGGGCTGCCCTGGTCACTTTGGTACCATTAGTTCTGGGTTAAAGACATGGATTGACCGTCTTGGCTACCTATGGGCAGAGGGAAAACTGATCGATAAAGTCGGTGCCGTTTTCTGTACAACTGCTACAACGCACGGCGGTTTAGAAATGACGATGCATAATTTGATTACACCAATGTTCCATCAAGGGATGCTTGTCGTTGGCCTTCCTGGAAATGTGCCAGAGAATGCTTTATACGGCTCTTACTATGGAGCAGGTGTGACGTGTCCGATTGATTCTGATGAAGTGATTTCTACAGAAGGCATTGAACTCGGCAAAGCATTAGGAAGACGTGTAGCATCAGTCACTGCGTCATTTAAGCGATAAGGAGAGGGTTCTTTTGGCGACGATTATTGTAGCGTTAGTAGCTGCTGTTCTAGTCATTATCGGATTAGTAGCGTTCAATGTCAGACACGCTTCGGTCGAGAAGAAAGAGATCAAAGAAGATGTGCCCAATCAGCCTGACGTGCCGCGCAGCGAGTCAGAAGTTGCGGCGAGACCTGTAGAGCCTGAAGAAGAAGAGGAAGCGTCAAAGCCTTCTCAAACGGATGAACGAGTGTCTGGCGATGATTTTTATAGACAGGCGCTTCAAAAGTTTAAGCAGCCAGAACCACCTGTCAAAGAAGAAGAACCAGAGACAAAAATGAATGATGATATGTATCGTTCTGCTTTACAGAAGCTAAAGCAGAAGGACAAATAAAAAAGAGAACCTCTCGTCAGGTTCTCTTTTTTTTATGGCACAAAAAAACCGCCGGCAGAAGCCGGACGGTTTTCCTTCACTCTATAAAGTGCTAAAGAGCAGATGCTCTTAAATTACGCTTTGTTAACGTTAGCAGCTTGTGGTCCACGGTTACCTTCAACGATTTCGAAAGAAACTGCTTGACCTTCTTCTAAAGTTTTGAAGCCTTCGCCTTGGATAGCAGAGAAGTGAACGAATACATCGTCTTGACCTTCTACTTCGATGAATCCGAAACCTTTTTCAGAGTTGAACCATTTTACTTTACCTTCTAACATGAAATTTCCTCCTAAAGCGATCTTAACGCTTAAATTCACTATTCTTGCTCTTACACAAACTTCAAAGACGAAAACTCTTTCAAAACTTTCTTCTTAAAGATGATACGAACAAAAATAATTACCTTTACTTTACCAGTGTTTGCGGGAAAAAACAACTGTTATCCGAAAACTTTTTTAAAAATAATTAGCGCTAACAAATTGAGGAAAAAGCCTATATTAATTGGCCTCTTTTTCTCTCTGAGAAGCTCACTTGATTTCGGCCAGACTGCTTCGCTTTATAGAGCTCCTGATCAGCCATAATCGGTAATTGTTTGATGTCTGCACTTGTTCCGGGGTAATAAGCACACCCAAGTGATACTGTGATATGAATGGACATGCCATTTTGTAAATAAATCGGCTGATCTGCTATTTTTCTCCGTAAGCGTTCTGCAATCTGCCATGTTTTTTCAACTGTACAATTTGGTAGAAGGACAGCAAATTCCTCACCGCCGATCCGGCCAATATAATCAGAGCTTCTTGTGTTTTTCATCAGCCTTTTTCCGATTTCTTTTAAAACCATATCTCCCTCATGATGTCCATATTGGTCATTGATGGATTTGAAGTAATCGATGTCTAAGTAAATAAGGGACATTTGATGGATAGGCTGCTTAAATTTCATAGAAAAAGCATCACTTAAGACCTCATCGAACTTCCGTTTATTTAAAACACCTGTTAAAAAGTCATAATGAGCTTGGAATTTATACAAATTTAAAAGCTGATATGCTTTTGTTTGATGCTCAATGACGTAAAAGTTAAACAGTCCTGCAACATATGAGAACATCCAATAGGCAGAATGGACTTCAATAGAGGTCTCATGTGCAATCGTAATAAACAAAAAAGTTGCAATCACATTGCTGATCGTAATGGACAAAAGCATTTTCGCAACTTGATTCATATGGCGCTCAGCAATTAAAAAAGAGGCTGTTGCAATGATCATCATGGAAAAAATATTGATGAAAGAACCGACGTTGGCATCAATTAATAATCGGCCAATGATCACAACACAGGCTGCAATGATGGTTTGGACGATGCCTCCATAAAAGGCCGTTAAAATAAGGGGGATATGTCTTAAATCGATGATGGCTGGACCTGCTTTGATAGAGAAGAACATTAAAAGGACACCGAGTAATCCAGAAAGAATGCCTTTGCATAGCTGTCTGAGCAGGGTATCTTCTTTCTTCAGAAAATTCTCTTTAAACACAAGCATAAATAAATAATGGAAAGTGACAAGAATTGTTAAATTAATAAAGAGGTCTCTTAGCAAAATAAAATCACCTTTTTAAAATTACTAAAATTTGTTGCAAAAGAAAAGGGGAAAAAGGATAATTAATAAAAATTTCACTTATGAGGGGATCGAAACACATGCGAGGAAAACGCTTCCCAGATGAAACGGACTGGCTTTCTTTTTTTGAAACGGAGCCTGATGAAAGGTTCGAGAGAGGTATGCCTATTGAATATCAAAACCTGACATTTCGATTTGAGAATCAAGACGAGCGCTTCGTTGTCACGATGTACCTTGGTAATCAAGAATTTACGTTAAAGGCTGTTCGAAAAAAAGACGCATTCGTTTTAGGCATATATGATTTTAAAACCGTGCAGCATGTAGAGATAAAAAAGGACCGGCCAAACGAGAAAGAGCTCTTAATCATAGTAGAAGCTTATGACGATTTTATCACAACAGTTGAAATCGCCTTTTTACCTTTCTTCTCTGTGATGGTGAAAGAACATTTTTCAGGAGAATAAACAGGAGCCTCTATTTATGAAGGCTCCTGTTTTCTTATTTGTGCTCGATGTCATTGATTACTTGCTGGATTGATTCATCATCCATCACATTCATGACACTTTCATCAATATGGAGAGACTGTGCATAAGACTCTCTTGGCTGATGGTTTCTTGATGTCGATTGGTGCTGATTTGTATGATTTGGCTGTACAGCAGTGAATGCCTGCTTCATCATTTGTCCGATTTCCGCAGTTCCCTTTGATTCATTCTGTGCGTGTGACTCGTGACGAGATGAGTCATGGTGCTGATGGCTTTTTCCTTTCATCATTGAAGACATATTCATTTGCGTCATGCTTTTCAGCCTTCTTCGTAAAACCGGAGAAAATAATGCAATGATGGCTGTTGATACTGCGATCATTGCGCCAGTGCTCATGCCTTTTCTTTTCTTAAACAAACGAATCCCTCCATTTGATCATGATGATACTTCTTCATCATGTTTAGGATGACCAAAGCAGGCTGAATTATGAATTCATTTTATGAAATAGAAATGTGTGCATAAAAAGCCGGCTGGATGAAAAACCTATGAGCAAAAGGAGGGAATAATTGATGAATAAGAAATGGATGCTATCTTTACTACTCGTTCCAACATTGATCACCACTGGATGTGGCATGAACAACCAGGGAGATGAGCGAAGAGGAACAATGAAACGACAGTATGAAAATGTCACATATAAGAATGACAATATGAGACAGGACGAACCAAATGTTCAAACACCTCAGAAGGTCAAAGTGGCAGATAAAGCGTCAGAGCTTGTAGCCAACATGTCTGAAGTGAAAACAGCGAACGTGCTTGTCACAGGAAAAAATGCATTTGTTGCCGTTATGCTTGAAGGCGATAAAAGCGGTAATGTGACGGACGATCTGAAAAAGAAAATTTCAGACAAAGTCAAATCAACGGATCAACAAATCGACAACGTGTATGTATCTGCGAATCCAGACTTTATCGATCGTATGGAAGGATACGGAAAACGTATTAGAAGCGGAGAGCCAATTTCAGGATTTTTCGATGAATTTACTGAAACGGTTCGGCGTGTCTTCCCTGAATCAAAATAGCTACGACAAAAGCCGTATGTCATATGCGGCTTTTTTGTTTGGAACCGCACCTTGCGCACCTGACTGCATAAAGTAAAAAATATATCACCTCTTGTTGATCTTTGTTTCTTCATAGAAAGAGAAAGAGGCTGCAGGATGAATTCAGGTGGGGAGCAAATGAAAGCCAAGCCGTCATTGATTCATAAAAAGCTTGTAGGCGGAATGATTGCAGCAGGTCTCATTTTTTATGCTTTCACCGCGTACTTGATTTATGTTGCGTTTCAGCTGGCAGGACAATATTTAGAGCAGCAGTCTTCTCCTAAAACCATATTAACGGAGGGACTCAATAAGCAAGTTTATGAACATATTAGAATATACTATGCAGAGGAAGAGGACGCTTTTGTTGACCTGACAATCGAGGCCATGGATCAGGCAAAGAAGAGGACAGCGTCAGTGTTTCAGTTTGAAACTGACAAACCTTTAGACATTATTTATTTTGATGATAAAGAGACGATCGAGCAATTTGCCGGAATCAAGCATATTACGGGTTTTTACTCCGATCATGATCAAATGATTGGGTTATATCCAGATAAACGGGAAGCATTATTGAAGAAAGAGACACTGCCTTTATACTTTTTCAACACGTTATTTATTCATGAATATGCTCACTTTGTTTTCTATGAAAAAGTTCATTCTTATGAAGTGTCTCCAGTGATCTTTCCGCTTTGGTTCCATGAAGGAACAGCAGAATGGACGGCCTATGACGTGTTAAATGCCACGTCTGAACGGTTCGACGTCATTCCCTTTCAATCTCTTCATTCCGATCAAGATTGGCAGGACTCCCGGATGACGTATGAGACAGATGTTTATTTGCAAAGTTATTATATGATCTATGAGCTGGTTCAGCTTTACGGACGAGATATCATACATGAGATCATGCAGGAAACGGCGAAAACAGGTCAATTTGCTAAAGGCTTTGAACAGGCGACAGGGGAGCGGCTCGCAGATTTTGAAGATCAGTTTAACAAGATGTATCAAAGAAAAAACGGCTGACCAGAGGAAAGGGTCAGCCGTTTTTTTAATGAAGGGGTTTTTGCTGATTGGCTTTGCTTGTCGGCATTTGAACCTGCCCTTGAAGCGGTGCGAAAGCTGATGTCATGGCCGTCATGTCTTGTCTGGAAAGCTGGGGAACTTGATAGTAGCCATGCTTGTTTTGATACAAGAAAATTTCATACGCCATTTCAATAAAGTTCGGGATTTGCGCAGCAAGCACACGTCTGACAACTGGATTTGTTACTTCTAATGCAGACATGGAAAGTAATCCAGCATGTGATTTGACCAGGCTGAGCATATGCCCTGTGATGCCCAAGTCTTTTACATCCTGTAATGACTGATTCGGCTTCTTCGGCTGAGAAGGCTTGATCCCGTACGTCACTTGTGTGTGCTCTTTCATCATATAAGTAGCGGTTTCTTCACTAGGCTTTTGTCCAGTAGAAAAACAATCTACAGTGACATTGTACTGAGATAAAACGAATTGGTATTGTCGATCCAAGATGTCGGATAATGCAGGATCCTGAATAAACTGCCGCAGGATCATATACTGATCCAAAATATTAATCGTGCCGGCTAAAATTTCATGTAAATCGAATAACTCATGTCCGCCATGATTGAGCTCGGGCTGGGGAGCGCTTCCTTGAAACATTGGTTGCTGATCGTTTTGCATTGAGATTCCTCCTTCTGTTTATACAATCTGTTTTAATGTGAGGATGTTTTCCTTCTTTCATGCAAAAACATTATTTACAATTAGAGGGTTTTCTTCCTTTTTGTCGAAAAAAAGTATCAGACGAATGAACATGGGGGTACCAGATGCAGGACAAAATCATTAATCGTTTGATAGAAGACGAACATGTGCAGGCACCAGTGATTGGCATCGGTGTTTCACCGTTTGAACAGCATCATCTTGAGGCTTTTTTTCAATCATTTCCACATGAATTAAATGCCTCTTTTATTGTTGTGCAAAATCATGTGACGGACGATTGTATAACTGATTTGGAAGCACTTGTTTTACCGATTGGCTACCGGGCAAAAACGATTAAACATGGTGAGAAAGTCATGAAGAAGACGATTTATTTTTGTCCACAGCATGCGGTTGTGACGTTAACAGAAGATCAGCGGCTGCACCTATCAGAGCAGCTGCCGGCGTGCATGGCTTGCTCTGTGGACTTGCTTTTTCAGTCTCTTGCCAGCGTTCAAAAGGAAGAGGCTTTTGCGATTTTCTTTCAAAAAGGTCATTGTGTGGGAAGTGGCTTGCTTCAGTTGGTTGAGCAAGGCGGTACAGCTTTATCGTGCAGTGAGGTAGAAAGTGGTTTTGACACCTTGTATCAACAAACATTCAAAGACCCTTCAACCCTTGCGGCATATATCGCCAATATCATCAACGTCCCGCATGTCGATGAGGCAGATCCTGTTTTACTGAGAATTATTGAACGTCTTGAAATGTATAAAGGCATTGCCTTTTCAACCTATCAAAAGAAAAGGCTGCTATCTGTCATTCAAAAACGAATGAGGATTGCAAAAAAACGGATTTCATTATTATCAGAGTACGACTGCTTATTAGAAAGAGAACCAGATGAGCTTGATCGCCTGCACGCACAGCTTTTAAGCGGCATGACGTCTTTTTTTAGGGATATGGAGGCTTTTCGTGTATGTGAACATCAGGTCATTCCGTCGATCATTGAAAATGCGGTGAAAAACGGGAAATCTCGATGCCGTATTTGGATTGCGGGATGTTCGACAGGAGAGGAGGCCTATTCTTTTACGATCTTATTTTTAGAAGAAATGAAGCGAAGACAAGTGACCATTGAACTTCAAGTATTTGCAACAGATATCAACCGGAAAGCCATTCAAACAGCTAGTAAAGGTCTTTACTCAGTAGAGTCTATGGCAAGGATGCCGGAAAAATGGCGGGCGCGATATTTCGAAAGGAAAGGTGACGCTTTTATTGTGAAGCAGTCGCTTAGAAAACATATTGTCTTTGCACCTCACAATTTATTGATCGATTCACCTTTTATCCACCTCGATTTTATCAGTTGCCGAAATGTTCTGATGTACTTCCAGCCTGAAGTGCAAAAACGAATATTGTCCCGATTCCAATATGCTTTAAAAGATCAAGGGATGTTGATATTAGGGCCAAATGAAACTGTACCCAATATCCCTCGTTTGTTTCATTTGTTCAATGAAAAATGGAACATTTACACCCATTCAAACGTTTCTAAACCACATGTCCCTTGGGCACTAAATGCTCGTGATATCGAGTTGAAAGCGCGAGCCGCACAATATATGCAAGAAGTAAGCGAGGATTATGATGCATGTATGATTATCAACGATAGTGACGAAATCCTGGCATTATCAAATGGTGCGTATTCTTTTTTAGACCATACAGAAGTGTCAGATCAAGCATGTGAATATGTAACACCTGATTATATGAAAGAGATGTTGAGTCAAACCTTTCAAAAGGTGTGGACAGACGAGACAGAGGTTGTGTTTCAACATGTTCTCATTTCGGAAAAAGGCAGCAAGCAGTATGCAGATTTTACCGTGAAAAGTTTTGACCGCCGTTTTAAGGGAGTTTACGTCATTCTCATTCGAATGGATGAGAGAGGAAAAAATCAAAATAACGGCAGGGGCAAAGGAATGTCAGATCAGAATTCAGTCTATCAACAGCGTATTGTCGATTTAGAAAATGAACTCAATGAAGTCAAGCAAAAGGAGCAGGAGGCAAGGGCTCAATTAAAAGCGAAACACACGCAATTAGAGGAGTTTGAGAAAAAACACGAGCATTTTATTAATATCATAAACAACTTAAGGGTGACAAGAAAAGAACTGTACAGACCCTCTGTCAAGCCGGAGCTTGCGACGTTGTTTGTGGACAGGGACATGAATATTCGCTATTACACTCCTACAGCTGCCTCTTTATTTACTTCAGCGAAAATCAGGCATCAGCAATCCTTTCAGTCGATGGCTAAAAAGCTTACGAAGGAAACGCTCTATCATGATATCCAATGCGTCATTTCGGATAGGCGCGCGATCGAACGTGAAATTGAAACGAACGAAGGAGAGCAATTCACCGTTCACATCACACCTATCTTCGATCAAGAGCATGAAGGAGCGGTGATGACTTGGATTAAAATGACCGAAGTAACGAAAATCAAACAGTCGCTTCATCTAGCGGTGACGGCGCTTGATAACAGCCACATTCATATTGTTGTTGCAACTGAAGAAGGGGTCATCCAATGCGTGAATCAGCGTTTCTGTCAGTTTGTCCAGCAGCATGAATATGACCTGATCGGCAAAGATATTTTTTCTGTCTACCATTCGCTATGTCAATGTGATGATTTAGAGAAGCAATGGAAGGTTTGTTTAAAAGAGGGCAGCTGGACAGGTGAGCTGTACTTTCAAGATTTATCTGGGTGCGAACGATGGGAGAGAGTCTCTTTACATCGAATCGATGATCCTGACAAAATGCAGTCAACCGTGATGCGGATTTCAGAGGATATCACCAATCAAAAGCAGTCAGAGAAGATGCTGATGAAATCAGAGATGCTGTCGGCAGTAGGGCAGCTTGCAGCAGGTATCGCTCATGAGATACGGAACCCGCTGACATCGTTAAAAGGATTTTTACAGCTGATGATTCAAAGTAAGAAGTATCAGAAAGATTATGCAGATGTGATGATGTCAGAGTTTAATCGGCTCGAGTCAATTATTAATGAATTCCTCGTTCTTTCTAGAAGCAAATCGGTGAAATTTGAACCGGTACATGTCAATCTTCTGCTCGAAGAAGTGATCATGGTTGTTGAATCCCAGGCGGTCTTAAAAGGCGTGTCCATTCAGAAAAATCTGTCTCCATCTCTCCCTAACATTCAAGGCATTCCGAATGAATTAAAACAAGTCTTCCTGAACATCCTTAAAAACGGAATTGAAGCGATGGATGGTGTGACAGGTGTCATCAAGGTGACCTCTCTCATGAAAGATCATCAAATGATGTTGATATTTGAAGACCAAGGAAAGGGAATACCAGAGGACGAAATAGGGAAGCTCGGTGAACCTTTTTATACTACAAAAGAAAAGGGGACAGGCCTTGGTTTAATGATGACCATTAAAATCATTGAAAGCCATGGCGGCACCATTCGTTTTGAAAGTAAAAGCTTTGAGGGAACACGTGTGATTATTACCTTTCCGATGAGTTAAAAAAGACAAGTTTTACATGAAATCCATTCAACATCAATATTTACTTTGTACACTATGAGAGATGAAGCGCAAAGGGGAGAGGTCTAATGAAACGAATGCTATCTATTCGAATGATTTGTTGTTTGGTTTTGATGATCTTTAGTCTGCAATCCTTACTGCCTGGCATGATCACAGGAGGCGAGGTCAGTGCATCTGAAAAGAAGGAAATGGTGTGGAAGCAAAAAAAGATCGTGCAGATCAAAAAAGCCCGTCAGCTAATAGGAGAGACCGTGACGGTGAGCGGAATTGTGACAGCAGATCAATCCGCTGTAGGTAATGGGAAATTGTCCACATACATTCAAGACAAATCAGCTGGAATCAATATTTATTCAGCGCAGCCCAATCACTTCCCGGAACTAAAAGCAGGCATGAAGGTGACAGTGACTGGTAAGATCACGTCTTATAAAGGAATGATTGAAATTGTGCCAGATCAAGGTCGCCTGAAGATAGATGCTGTGAATCAAACCTTGCCAAAGGCGAAGCGAGTGTCCGTTAAACAACTAGAAACGGATCAAGCCGGTAAACATGAAGGAAGACTAGTGAAGATTAAAGGCTATGTTGAGGCAAAACCAGCGCAGCCGGCTGGCGGTGGATACAATGTGGTGATCATTGATAAAAAATACCACAGCACCATCCTGAGAGTGATGGTCGATACAAATGCTATTGATAAAGTAAAGACAGGGAAATGGTACGAGTTTACAGGGGTGTTAAGCAGGTATGATACGCTGCAGGTGCTTCCAAGACATAAGGATGATATCAAACTGCTGAAACGCCAGCCAAAGCCGCCAAAGATTAAGAAGGAATACACAGCAACGGTTGACCGTGTGGTGGATGGAGATACGATTCATCTAAAGAAGCCTGTTCTAGGTACAACAAAGGTGCGTTTTGTGAATATGGACACACCGGAAACATATCATCAGCCAAAAAATGAATTAGACCAAAACCAATTGCGTTTTGGACAGCAGGCGACTGACTATTTAAAAACACTTCTTTCAAGCGGTGACCAAGTCACATTAAAGATTGGTCCTGAAGCGAAGGACAGCTATGGACGTCTTTTAGCTCAAGTGAAAACCAAAAAAGGGCTAAATACAAATCTAGAGCTTGTGAAAAAAGGATATGCCCCTACTTACTTCATCTGGCCAGTTGGAGATGAAAAGGACTATCATACGTTTCAAAAAGCAGTAAAAGAAGCAAAAGAAAAAGGACAGGGCATATGGAACGAAGCGGACCCTCTGCTGGAACAGCCGTTTGAATTTAGAGCACGTGAGCAGAAAAAAGGACTGGCACGTTATGTCGGCGACTCAGCTGTAAAAACCTACGTCTCCCCTGACAACTGGAAAGAAATCGATGTGGAAAAACGGATCTTTTTTGCTTCCAAAGAAGAAGCAGAGCAGGCTGGCTATCAGCCGGCAAAGGATGCAAGCGAAGTACCATTAACGATTTTAAGTATGAATGATTTACACGGTAAAATTGATCAAGAATACGAGCTGGATCTCAAAGGTGATGGCAATAAAGGCATGTACGGCCGGATGGATTATGTCGCCGCCTATATGAAACAAAAACAAGCAGCGCACAAAAATACGATCACGGTCCATGCTGGAGATATGATTGGCGGGAGCTCTCCCATATCTTCTCTACTGCAAGATGAACCAACCGTTGAACTCATGGAGAACATTGGCTTTGATGTGGGCACGGTCGGCAACCATGAATTTGATGAAGGGGTAGACGAGCTATTGCGTATCTTAAATGGCGGAGAACATCCTAAAGGCACAAAGGGGTATGACGGACAGAACTTCCCGCTCGTTTGTGCGAACTGTGAATACAAGGATACAAGCAAACCGCTTTTACCGGCTTATGAAATCATCGATGTCGAAGGAATCCCAGTCGCATTTATCGGTGTTGTGACCAAGTCAGCCGCAGGAATGGTCATGCCAGAAGGGATTAAAGACATTCAGTTTACAGATGAAGTCAAAGCCGTGAATGAAGCCGCGAAGGAACTAAAACAAAAAGGGGTTAAAGCCATTGCGGTTTTAGCTCATATGACAGCCTCTCAAAATGGCGATACGATCACTGGAGAGAGTGCAAAGCTTGCCAAAGAAGGTGATGATGAAATTGACGTCATCTTTGCAGGGCATAATCACGAAGTGGTCAATGGAGAGGTCAATGGGAAATTAATTGTGCAAGCCTTTGAATATGGGAAGGCGATTGGCGAAGTCAATGTGACACTTGACCGCAAAACGAAGGATATCGTCAAAAAGAGTGCAAATATCCAGTATGTAGATCAAGCTGGTATAGAAAAGGACAAGGAAGCAGCAGACATCTTGGCTCATTATGGGAAAGAAGTGGAGCCGATTATTAGTGAGGTTGTTGGAGAAGCTGGGGTTAAAATGGAAGGCGGCTATTCAAATGATGGGGACACGCCGCTCGGTAATTTGATTGCGGATGGTATGAGATATTCAATGAAAAGTGACTTTGCCATGATGAATGGAGGGGGCATTAGGCAAAACCTTGAGAAAGGGCCGATAACGTGGGGAGATCTGTTTAATATTCAGCCATTCGGCAACGTTTTAGTCAAACTGGAGATCAAGGGGAAAGACTTGGTTGAAATCATAGAAGCTCAAATTTCTCCACAATTTGGACCAGATTATAGCATTTCAGGCTTTTCATATTCCTATGATCCGGTAACATATAAAGTAGTCGACTTGAAGCTGACGGATGGTTCAGCCGTAGCTTTCGATCAAACGTATACACTCACTGTGAATAACTTCATGGCAACTGCAACTGGCAGTAAATATGCACCAATAGGCAGGCTTGGTAAAAACCCTGAAACAGGTCCAGAAGACTTAGAAGCCACTGTCGATTTTGTCAAAAGCTTTGAGGGAGCTTCCATTGTGTATCAAAAAGAGGGGCGAATTCAAAAAGCAAAACAAGAAGAAAAAGCAGCAAGCTAAAGAGCGAATCATCTAAGAGAAATGTAACAGGCAAAGGAGTTTAAGCATGAAAAAGTGGCTTGCATTGACTGTGATGACAGCCGGGATTGTTCTGCTCGGCTGGGGAATTTGGCAAATCGCCTCTACTCATCTTCAAACAGCCCAATCATTAGACGAAGCGAAGAAGGCCGTAGCGGACGATCAAGGGATGTCCAAGAAGCAGTTTGCTCCAGAAGTGGGGAAAGCTTCTGGCATCCTGACGATTCCAAAATTAAAAGCAGACCTTCCCATTGTCGAAGGGACGGATGCGGATGACCTTGCAAAGGGAGTAGGACACTACAAAGGCAGTTATTATCCTGATCAGAATGGACAAATCGTCCTTTCCGGTCACCGTGACACGGTGTTTCGCCGGACAGGTGAACTGGATATTGGAGATCAGCTGAAAATCACTGTGCCGTATGGTGAATTTATATATGAAATCACACATACAAAAATTGTCGATCAGCATGATACATCCATTATTACGTTGCAGAATGAAAAGGAAGAGCTGGTGTTAACCACATGCTATCCTTTTCATTTTGTCGGCAATGCACCAGAGCGGTACATTATTTATGCAAAAAGAGCGTCTGTCTAAAGAAAAAGAGCCTGCGTATGAAAGCAGGCTCTTTTGTTAATGGATGATTTGACTCATGAGCTGGTCCATATCAGGTGGTAGAGGTGCTTCTATGATCAGATGCTCACCTGTAAAAGGGTGTTTCATGTCTACTTGCTTGGCATGAAGAGCACACCTGTTGATGTAATCTCGAACTCCGTCATATAATGTATCCCCAGCTAGTGGATGCCCGAGACTGCTAAGGTGGACACGAATTTGATGCGTTCTACCCGTCTCTAATTGCAGTTTAACGGCTGTCATTTGCAGACGTTTATTCATGTCCATGACCTGAAAATGAGTCACAGCTTTTTGTCCAGTAGGGGAGATTCTTCGTCTGACTGCATGGTGTTTGTCACGGCCGATCGCTGCATCAATGGTGCCTTTCTTTTTTTTGAAAAGCCCCTCTGCGATGGCGATGTATGTTCGGCTGATTGTTTTTTTAGAAAGCATTTGATCAAGAGCCGCATGGGCTAATCTATGCTTTGCAAAAATGACGGTGCCGCTTGTGTCTTGATCCAGCCTGTGGATATGTCTCACCCTCTTTTCTTCTCCATTTGCTTGAAAATGGAAGGCCACAAGGTTAGCCAGTGTGCCCGTTTGTCCTTGTTCATTCGGATGAGTTGGCCGTCCAGCAGGTTTTTGCACAATTAATAAATGCTCGTCCTCGAAGAGCACCTCTAATTCACCGTATTCTGGTGCCACATCACTTTCTTCTGTTTCAAATAAATCAATGATGATCTGATCGCCTTTACTGACTTTAGCCGCGTGATGGGCAGGCTTTTGATTTAAACGGACTTTTTGATGCTCCATCCAAAAATGAATAATTGGTTTTGATGCAGATACGGCTGTCTTTAAAAAATGACTGAGTGATGTGTGATGATACTGCTCGTCTACTTTGAGTGAGAGCGTGTGCCCTTTTATGATCATGATATCCGTTCCTCTCTATGGGTATATATAGGAAACACTTACCTTGGCGAACGCCTTTTTTTCTGTGCTATTCTGAATGGAGAAATAACGACAGAGAGGTAGATGACACGTGAGATTAATGAAAGCTGCTACAGACCTGCAAGAGCAGGCAATTGAAGAAATATCAAAGGATGTTGAAGATCTTCTTTCTCATGCTGTCAATGGACAGCAGCGGGATATGCGTCAAAAAGACCTCTCCCTTACCTTTATTGATGGCGTATATAACGGGACGATGGATGATGCTTTTCGTATTTTATCGGGACTTCAGCTATTACATACCATTATTGTAAAACCGAAACGTCATATCACCAAACGTGATCGTGAGTTATTCGAGCGAAACCGTGAGCAGGTCAATGCCTGCGGCTTTTCTTTTCCTTTTGATCTAGACGATTTTGCCAGCCGTCACCTTCAAAATGCGTAAAAGATGGTGTGAACTTCCTTGTTAACTTACAAGGCCCTCGCACATACTATTTTTAAGGGAACGGAGAATCCTTTAAGATCTGTAATACCAAACCCGCTCTTTTTCAACATTGCCTATTTCTCCACGAATCGGAGCGCTTGGATCTCTTGCAGAATGAACAGAACACGGGTAGGAGCCTGACAAAATGGTGCAGGCTCCTTTTATACATAATCATTTTAGCAGACATTCATCTTTGAAAGTCAATTTTATTCACGATATGATAGCATGGAGTATATGTTTAAGACTTTTGTAAAAAAAAGGAGTGGCCTCATTGGTAAAGGCGATTATATTTGATTTTGACGGATTAATTTTAGATACAGAAACACATGAATATGAGGTTTTACAAGAAATGTTTGCGGAGCATGAGTCAGATCTGCCTCTTTCCGTATGGGGCAAGGTCATTGGCACGCAGGCAGGCTTTAAGCCATTTGAATATTTGGAAAAGCAGCTAGGGAAGACGCTGGATCATGAGACACTCACAGCAGATCGGCGTTCTCGTTTTCAAAAAAGAATGAAGGACGAATCAGCAAGACCTGGCGTAGAAGCTTATTTAGAAGCAGCAAAGGAGCTCGGGATCAAGATTGGACTTGCTTCCAGCTCAGACTATAAATGGGTGTCAGATCACCTAAAGCAGATTGGTCTTTTCGACTACTTTGAATGTATCCGCACGTCAGATGATGTGGAAGAAGTCAAACCAAATCCAGAGCTCTATTTGCAAACCGCACGCTGCTTAGGGGTAGAGCCAAAAGATTGCGTGGCATTTGAGGATTCTGTGAATGGATCAGTAGCTGCCAAACGGGCAGGCATGAAATGCGTCATCGTCCCAAACAAAGTGACGAGCACGCTGCAATTTGAAGAATATGATGTCAGATTAGAATCCATGGCTGAAATCGAATTGCTCCAGCTATTCCATCAGCTTGAAAAAGAGGATCAGTAAGGGGGCAAAAACATCATGGCAGAAAAACTAGACTTAACGCGGTTTGAAAAAAGAATGGTGATCCGTAATATCCGTGAAGAGGATATTGACCGAATCATTGCCTTGCAAGAGGTATGCTTTCCAGGCATGGACCCTTGGAAACGAGAGCATCTTGAAAGCCACCTTGAGCATTTCCCAGAAGGACAGTTTTGTGCTGAATTCGAGGGAGAAATCATTGGCTCTTGTTCAAGTTTATTAATTAACTTTGATGAATACGATGATCGCCACACGTGGCAGGACATTACAGATGATGGGTACATTACAAACCATAATCCAGATGGGATGAATATGTACGGAATCGAAGTCATGGTGAGTCCTGAGTACCGCCGCATGAAAATTGGACATCGTTTGTATGAAGCAAGAAAAGACTTAGCGAGAAGATTAAATTTAAAAAGCATCATCATTGGCGGACGCATTCCGAATTATCATAAATACCAAGAGGAAATGACGCCTCGCCAGTATGTGGAGCAGGTGATGCTTCACCAAATCTATGATCCCGTTTTATCTTTTCAGCTGTTAAATGAATTTAGTCTCATGCGGATCAATCCGAATTACCTGCCGGATGATAAAGCATCCAGCACATATGCGACGTTAATGGAATGGAACAATGTCGACTATCGCCCGCAATCGAAAAGGTATTATAAATCGGCGTTCCCCGTTCGAATTTGTGTGATTCAATATGCAATGAAACAAATTCATTCCTTTGAGGAATTTATGAATCAGGTGGAGTATTATGTGGATGTCGCATCAGATGCATCAGCTGACTTTGCCGTATTCCCAGAAATTTTCACAACGCAGCTCATGTCTTATTTAGAAGAGCGTTCACCAAGTCTTGCCGTACAGCGGATTACGGAATATACCGAGGACTACATTAATTTGTTCACAGACCTTTCTGTGAAATATAACATTAATATCATCGGCGGTTCCCACTTTGTAGAAGAGGAAGGGAAAATCTACAATATCGCCTATTTATTTAGACGTGATGGAACGATTGAAAAGCAATATAAGCTTCACATCACGCCGAATGAAAGAAAATGGTGGGGGATTTCTGCTGGTGACCAGGTCCGGGTATTTGATACAGACTGCGGCAAAATTGCGATCCAAATTTGCTACGATATTGAATTTCCTGAGCTTGCACGGATCGCGGCTGACAAAGGAGCGAAAATTATTTTCACACCGTTCTGTACAGAAGACCGCCAAGGCTATTTAAGAGTACGTTACTGTGCACAGGCAAGAGCGGTCGAAAACCAGATTTATACCGTCATCTCGGGAACAGTTGGCAACCTTCCGCAAACCGAAAATATGGATGTTCAATATGCACAATCGGCTATATTTGCCCCATCAGACTTTGAATTTGCAAGAGATGGGATTGTAGGAGAGTGTAATCCAAACATTGAGATGGTCGTCGTAGGTGATGTCGATTTAGAAATTTTAAGAAGACAAAGGCAAGACGGGACCGTACGTCAGCTGAAAGACCGAAGAAGAGACGTGTACCATATTGAATATAAAAAATAAAGAAAAGAAGCGCCTATTGTTGAGGCGCTTCTTTTTGATGACATTTTTTTAAGAGACAATGTGGCGCCATGAGTGATCGCTAACCACTGCTAAAAAAGGGATAAGATTTTTCGACTGACAAAGGGATGCTGGAGCAAAAGCAGAATATACTGAAAGGAGATCATGTGTTCAAAAAGGAGAGGAATATGGGGCGACAATCTAAACATCTGTATATCAATTTGCCGGTAAAGCACGTGAAGGAATCTATCGCTTTTTTTGAGCAGCTGGGTTTTGACTTTGAGCAGCAGTTCACGAATGATCAGGCGGCCTGTTTGGTCATTGATGACACGATCACCGTCATGCTGTTATCTCTTAGGCATTTTCAATCCATCTCAGAGAAACAATTAGTGGATGCAAAAGAGGCATCAGAGATGATTATCTCTATTCGTGTCAATTCACGAGAAGAGGTCGATGAGCTTGTCGAGCAGGCAATGGCAGCAGGCGGTTCACCGTTTAAGGAGAAGCAGGATCATGAGTTCATGTATGGATGGAGCTTTCAGGATCTTGATGGTCATTTGTGGGAAGTGTTTTATATGGATGAGGAAAGAAGCGGCCTTTCATAAGGGTGCTTCTTTTTTATTGTTTATCAGTGGTATGATAATGAGGAAGCAGAAGGAATCTGGAATTCAACTAGAGAAAAGTAGGTGCAGCATGGAGTTTTTACTTGTCTTACTGCCAGTGTTCGGCATATTTCTGATTGGGTATATCGGGCAGAAGGCGATTGGTTTTGACATACATACGCTCTCATCAATGTCTTTATATTTAATGTCACCATTTCTTGCGTTTGAAACCTTTTATCAAAACAAAGTGTCGATGGACTATGTGTATTTATCCATTTTTGTTGTCGGGCTTTGTCTTGCACTTATTTTATGTGTCTTTATATTATCTCGTATTTATGGTTATTCGAATGAAACGTATTGTGCCATGATTCTGTCGTCAGCCTTTATGAACAATGGAAACTACGGCACGCCCGTTGTGCTGCTTGTCTTCGGAGCAGCAGGTTTGGATATTGCGATCGTATTGATGGTGCTGCAGCAGCTTGTCATGAGTACAATCGGTATGTATTATGCAGCAAAGGGCGGAGAGGATGCGGGAGATGGAAAGGTCGTGCTGAAAAAAGTGCTGCGTATGCCGGTTGCTTACGGGGCGCTCATCGGTCTATTATTTCAGCTGATTGACCTTTCATTACCTAAAGAGCTGATGACGGGTATTCAGCTTGTAGGGAATGCTGCCATACCGACGATTATGCTTATTTTAGGTATGCAGCTTGCCGTGATCTCTTTTAAGCAAGTGGATTATCGAAATATTTCTTATGCTGTATTGCTGAAGCTGTTTATCTCCCCACTCATCGCATTTGGCTTTACGGTTATTTTACCGGTAGATGATATGGTGAAACAAATTATGATCTTAGTGGCAGCCATGCCGACAGCAGCAAATACCACGCTGATGGCTGTACAATTTCGAACGAAGCCTGAGTTTGTCTCAAGCACGACATTTCTCAGTACAATCTTAAGTATCGTGACATTACCAGTTTTATTATGGATTTTATCCATGCACCCTCTGGGATAGGGGATAGGCGGCAAACAAAGGGGGACATATGAATGAATGTAGATGTTCATTTCCAAGTGAGTGACGTGTTGAAAACGAAGCATTTTGCGCATGCAAAAGTGTTAGCAGGGGAAAAAGGATTGTTTCGGCAGGTCAAATGGATCCATGTGTTAGAAGTGCCTGATGTAGAGGATTTGTTAAATGGAGGCGAGCTTATATTAACGACAGCCGCAGGCTTCCATGATCAACTGGATGTGTTTCAAGCGTTTTTACGGCAGCTGATTGATTCAGGGGCAGCCGGCTTGTGTATTGAATTTATTCCGCTAAGATTCGATGTGCCGGAAGAATTGCTGATCTATGCAGAAGAAAGAGATTTTCCGCTTATTCTGTTTACAAAAGAAGTGAAGTTCGTCAACATCACGCAGCATCTTCATACGATGATGATCGAGCGTCAGTATCAAATGATGGCAGATTTAGAAGCACTATCATCAAAGCTGAATGAGCTTTTACTGACCCCGCATCCGCAGATGGATATTTTGGATCAAGTGTATCAGCACGTAAGGGGGATTCTTTTACTCCTCCCTGTTCAGGGCGAGCCGATTATTTTATGTGATTCTTCCAAACCAACCGAAGAACTGGTCATGAATTATTTGCAGTTTGCTTCCGTGCCAAAAGGATACGAAGTGACGCAAAAACAAGTGCTTGCACTCAAACAAACATTTGCAGATCTTGTGCTCATTCATCAAGCGGACACGCTCTCTGAATTTGAACTGCTCGTGATGGATAAAGGAGCGAATGCTCTAGCCCAGCAAACATTAAGAGAGCTTTATACAGAAGAGCTGAAGAAAACAAAAGAGAATGAATGGCTGCAAAAATGGTTCCAAGAAGAGCATACAGAACGAGAGATCATAGAGCACCTTGAAGAAACAGAAGGGTTGAAAAAGCCAACTGGCTGCGTAGTTTTGCTCTTTCAAAAGCATCATCAAATCGAAGAAATTGCAGGGAATCTTTACTTTCTCGTATCTTGCCGCTCCATTTTTCAGCGTGCGGGTTTCTATCTGATTGCATATGAGCATCAAGGACAAACCTTGTTTATTTTATTAAACACGAGAAAGAAAGAGGACTGGAAAGAGCGTGCAGAAAAGGCTGCAAACGACATCAAACAATTGTATGACCGGGAGCAGCCCCGAGGGGCCGAGATCAATTTTGGTATCGGGCAATATTGTGAACAGTTTCAGCACATGAGAAAAAGCTTTCAAGCAGCCAAAGAAGTACTGCATTTAAAAAAAGTGATGCCTCAGCGGGTGGAAAGTCCATTTTATCAAGATCTACATATGCTCCGTCTCATGCCTATGATGAAGGAAAGCGGTCTGCTTGAATGCATGGTGAAAGAGTATTTAGAGCCCGTGATTGTATACGATAATCAAAATAGCGGGAGACTCTATCAAACGCTGAATATCTTTTTACAGACAAACGGTTCTAAAAAAGAAACCGCAAGCCAGCTCTATATTGTCAGGCAAACCCTTTATCATAGACTGGATAAACTGCATGCCTTGCTTGGTGAGGATATGATGCAGGCGCCGAAACGCCAGGCACTTGAATTTGCGATTCTTGCTTATGAATTCCTGCAAGGAAATCGACGTTAGCGGAGTGTGTTCCATTTTGCCAAGGCATCAAGAAAAGTGTCTTATGGTTCTGTTCAATCAGTTGACGATCTGTCTAATGTAATCGGCCTGACCCCTTTTTTATAATGAAAGGAACGATTGGTTCTTTCTTACGGGCAGCCTAGTTCCGGTTTCATATGCTTCGCGTTTCATCCATATAATGAATGGAGAGGCAATATGCTATTGAACTGGTCTAAGCTTCTTTAATGATGAAAACGGATACATGGGGGCGGGAAGATGAAAATACATGAGCAGGCGCAAAATCTTCAGACGAAAGATGATCAGTTGATCTGGCATCATATGAAAGGGACAAACAAGGAAAATGAAAGTATGGTCATTCACGAGGCAGAAGGCGCATGGGTGACAGATATTCATGGAAATCGCTATTTAGACGGGATGTCAGGCCTTTGGTGTGTAAATGCCGGATATGGCCGCAAAGAGCTTGCAGAAGCGGCGTATAAGCAATTAAAGACAATGCCTTACTATCCGCTTACACAAAGCCACGTGCCGGCGATTCAGCTGGCTGAAAAGCTAAATGAGTGGCTTGGCGGGGACTATGTCATCTTCTTTTCTAACAGCGGTTCTGAAGCCAATGAAGCCGCATTTAAAATTGTCAAACAATATCATGCGCAAAAAGGAGAGAGTACAAGGACAAAGTTCATCTCCCGGTACCGGTCGTATCACGGCAATACAGCAGCTGCTCTTGCCGCAACCGGTCAAGCGCAGCGTAAATATAAATATGAACCATTAGGTCAGGGCTTTATCCACGTTGCACCTCCTGATGTGTATCGTCATCCTGAAGACCAAGAGAATTTGGCGAGTGCTGCGGCGATTGATCAGGCTATGACGTGGGAACTAAGCGAGACCATTGCTGGGGTCATTATGGAGCCGATCATTACGGGCGGAGGTATCTTAATGCCGCCAAAAGGGTATTTGAAGAAGGTCAAAGACATCTGTGAAGCTCATGGGGCGCTTCTTATCGTAGATGAAGTCATCTGCGGCTTTGGCCGGACAGGGAAGCGGTTTGGTTTTATGCATGAGGAAGTAAAGCCGGATATTATCACCATGGCAAAAGGGATTACAAGCGGCTATTTACCGCTTTCTGCAACGTGCGTGAAACGAGAAATCTATGAAGCTTATGCAGGGGAAGATACGTATGACCGGCTGCGCCATGTGAATACATTTGGCGGTCACCCTGCTTCCTGTGCGGTGGCACTTGCCAACCTAGAGATTATGGAAAACGAGCAATTAGTGGAACGGTCAGATGCGCTGGGGCGAGATATGCTTGAACGTTTGCAAGAGTTAAAAGAGCACCCATTTGTCGGAGATGTCAGAGGAAAAGGCTTGCTGTTTGGCATTGAGCTTGTTCAGGATCAGCAGTCCAAAAAACCAGCTGAGCCACATGTTGTCGGTCAACTGATCGCAGAATGTAAAAAACGCGGGCTGATCATCGGGAAAAATGGTGATACAGTTGCCGGCTATAATAACGTTGCCCAGCTTGCACCGCCGCTTAATATCACAGATGATGACGCCTCATTTATCATCAATACCTTAAAAGAAAGCCTGGCACAGCTATAGCAGAGAGACTTCTCTGCTTTTTTCTATGGAATAAAAGCATGCTTTCCAGCATTGATGATGTGAGGTGAAATCGGTATTGGACACACTAGGTGTATTGAAAAATAGAAGAGTTTCTATTACTGTTAGGAGAAGACTGATCCAATACACTTTTGAAGGAGACGGCATATGAGTTTTCATGATCAACCTATTCTACCTGCTGTTCGCAATATGAAGCAATTTGAGGAATTTTTAAAAAGTCCATTTACATATGGTGTCTTACTTGATGTTCACTTAGGCCGGCTAAAGGGCATCATGAATGAGGCAAATGCTCATCACAAAAAAATGTTTGTCCATGTCGATCTCATTCACGGGATTAAACATGATGAGTATGGAACGGAATTTATTTGTCAGGAAATGAAGCCAGCAGGAATTATTTCTACTAGGTCTTCTGTCATAGTAAAAGCCAAGCAAAAAAAGGTATATGCCATTCAGCGAATGTTTTTACTTGATACGAGTGCCATGGAAAAAAGCATGGAGTTCGTCGGGAAACATCGTCCAGATTTTATTGAAGTGTTGCCGGGAGTCGTACCAGATTTAATTACAGAAGTGCGCGAGCGAGCTGGGATCCCAATATTTGCAGGTGGATTTATCCGTACAAAAGAAGATGTAGAAAGAGCGCTTGAAGCAGGGGCTACAGCTGTGACGACCTCGAATACCACCCTTTGGAAAGCGTTCCAAAAGTGAAGAAGAGAAAATGTGAATATTTATTGACAACGTTTTCATCCTCTGATACTATTGCACTAAGTTAATATCATGTGATGGAGAAACGGAGATCCACAACAGCGCTTTACTAGGTGACAAATGACCCTGATGTAAAGTATGTTTGTTGTGGATCTTTTTCTTTATCTTTTCTACACATTCATAGGGGATGGCAACTGAACCAGAGGAGGAATTTTTCATGACACCATTTTGGGGAGAAGTCGTAGGTACAATGCTGCTCATCATATTTGGAGGCGGTGTGTGTGCGGCAGTTAATTTAAAGAAATCGCTCGCATATCAATCCGGATGGATTGTAATCGCTTTCGGATGGGGATTTGCAGTGGCCATTGCAGCTTATGCAACGGGTGGAATCAGCGGAGCGCATTTAAATCCCGCACTAACAATTGGGCTTGCGCTAGAAGGAAGTTTTCCTTGGGCTGATGTTCCAATGTATATTGTTGGTCAAATGCTTGGCGCATTAATAGGGGCTATTATTGTCTTTTTACATTACTTACCGCACTGGAAAGCAACAGATGATCCAGGTGCAAAGCTAGGTGTATTCTCAACTGGTCCTGCGATTCCGCATACTTTTGCAAACGTACTTAGTGAAGTCATTGGTACATTTGTATTGGTTCTAGGAATCTTAGCGATTGGTGCAAATAAATTTGCAGACGGAGTCAATCCGCTGATTGTTGGTTTCTTAATTGTTGCAATTGGTCTTTCTTTAGGTGGAACAACTGGTTATGCAATTAACCCTGCACGTGATTTAGGTCCGAGAATTGCACATGCGATCCTGCCGATTCCAGGGAAAGGCCCATCGAATTGGAAGTATGCTTGGGTGCCAGTTATTGGTCCAATTTTAGGCGGCGCATTTGGCGGTGTTTTCTACAATGCAGCCTTTAAAGCGAACGTCACTCCAGCCTTTTGGATTGTAAGCGTTATTTTAGTTGTGGTATTGTTAGGACTCTATGTCTCTACGAAAAACCAAACAAATGCTGTAAATGAAAGTATGTAAGGGGAGGAAAACATCATGACAAAAGAAAAATATATTCTTGCATTAGATCAAGGGACAACAAGCTCAAGAGCGATCTTATTTGATCAAGAAGGCAAAATTGCACATACAGCTCAGAAGGAATTTAATCAATATTTTCCGAACCCAGGCTGGGTAGAACACAATGCAAATGAAATTTGGAGCTCTGTTCTATCGGTCATTTCAACTGCTTTAATTGAATCAGGAATTGAAGCAGATCAAATCGCTGGTATCGGAATTACGAACCAGCGTGAGACAGCTGTTGTTTGGGATAAACATACAGGCGCACCTATTTACAATGCAATTGTTTGGCAGTCAAGACAAACGTCTGGCATTTGTGAAGATTTAAAAGCGCAAGGACACAATGAAACGTTTAGAAATAAAACAGGTCTTCTCATCGATGCTTATTTCTCAGGTACAAAGGTAAAATGGATTTTAGACAATGTAGAAGGTGCCCGTGAGAAAGCAGAAAATGGCGACTTACTGTTTGGCACAATCGATACTTGGCTTATTTGGAAGATGACAGGCGGTAAATCACACGTCACAGATTATTCCAATGCGTCAAGAACGTTAATGTTCAACATTTACGATCTGAAATGGGATGAAGAATTACTTGATATCCTTGGCGTACCTGCATCTATGCTTCCGGAGGTTAAACCATCTTCACACATTTATGGTGAAACAACAGACTATCACTTCTTCGGCAGAAATATTCCGATTGCAGGAGCGGCGGGAGATCAGCAGGCTGCTTTATTCGGTCAGGCTTGCTTTGAAGAAGGAATGGCGAAGAACACATATGGTACAGGATGTTTCATGTTGATGAATACAGGGGAAAAAGCCATTAAGTCGGATCATGGTTTATTAACGACGATTGCATGGGGCATTGACGGCAAAGTTGAATATGCTTTAGAAGGAAGTATTTTCGTTGCTGGCTCAGCGATTCAGTGGCTGCGTGACGGACTGAGAATGTTTAAAGACTCGAAAGACAGCGAAGCATATGCAGAGCGCGTTGAGTCAACAGAGGGCGTATATGTCGTTCCGGCATTCGTTGGTCTAGGCACACCATACTGGGATAGTGATGTCAGAGGCGCTGTTTTCGGGTTAACACGCGGTACTTCTAAAGAGCACTTTGTCCGAGCAACGTTAGAATCACTTGCTTATCAAACGAAAGATGTGTTAGATGCGATGGAAAAGGATTCAAACATTTCATTAAAAACATTGCGTGTTGATGGCGGAGCTGTGAAGAATGATTTCTTAATGGGCTTCCAAAGTGATCTGTTGGATGTGCCTGTAGAGCGTCCAGAAATTAATGAAACGACGGCACTCGGTGCGGCCTATCTTGCGGGAATAGCAGTTGGCTTCTGGAACGACCGTTCAGACATTGCAAAACAATGGAACCTTGACAAGCGCTTTGACCCTAAGATGGAAGAGGACAGCCGTGACTCGTTATACAGCGGGTGGAAAAAGGCTGTAAAAGCAGCTCAAGCTTTCAAATAAACCAAAAGTATGGTATACTTCAAGTAAGTTAATAGAACGGTTGGAGAACTGGAGAGACCGCAGGCACCGAAGTGTAGAAATACGCTTTGGGTGTTTGCGGTCTCTTTTTCTTTACCGTACAACATGGGAGGAACAAGAGATGACTTTTTCTAGCTTAGAAAGGGAACAAATGCTGCAGGAAATGACAAAAAAACCATATGATGTGTTTATCATTGGCGGGGGTATTACAGGCGCTGGTACAGCACTTGATGCGGCTTCACGCGGGATGCGCGTTGGTCTTGCAGAAATGCAGGATTTCGCAGCAGGTACGTCTAGCCGCTCAACGAAACTAGTGCACGGTGGACTTCGTTATTTAAAACAATTCGAAGTGAAGATGGTCGCAGAGGTCGGTAAAGAGCGTGCCATTGTATACGAAAACGGTCCTCATGTGACAACACCAGAATGGATGCTTCTACCGATGCATAAAGGCGGGACATTCGGTAAGTTTTCAACATCCATTGGGCTTAGAGTGTATGACTTTTTAGCTGGTGTCAAGCATAGCGAGCGTAGAAGCATGCTAAGTGCGAAGGAAACACTTGCAAAAGAACCGCTTGTGAAAAAGGACGGCTTAAAAGGCGGCGGCTACTATGTTGAATACCGTACAGATGATGCACGCCTGACAATCGAAGTCATGAAAGAAGCTGTGAAATTCGGGGCAGAAGCGGTCAACTATGCGAAAGTAAAAGAATTTATTTATGATAAAGGCAAAGTTGTCGGTGTTGTCATTGAAGATGTCATGACGCAGAAAACCTACGATGTATATGCGAAGAAAATCGTCAATGCGACAGGTCCATGGGTCGATCAGCTAAGAGACAAGGATCACTCAAAAGAAGGGAAGCACTTACAGCATACAAAAGGTATTCACTTAGTATTCGACCAATCAGTCTTCCCATTAAAACAAGCGATCTACTTTGACACACCTGATAAACGTATGGTCTTTGCGATTCCAAGAGAAGGCAAAACGTATGTAGGAACAACAGATACAGTGTACAAAAAGCAGCTGGAGCATCCGCGTATGACAAAAGCAGATCGTGATTATGTCATCAAAGCGATTCAATACATGTTCCCTGATCTCAATATTACAGAAAAAGATGTTGAATCTAACTGGGCTGGTCTTCGTCCACTCATTCATGAAGAGGGCAAAGACCCTTCAGAAATTTCTCGTAAGGATGAAGTATGGACATCATCTTCAGGCTTAATCACTATTGCTGGCGGTAAATTAACAGGCTACCGCAAAATGGCTGAGCACATTGTGAATCTCGTACGTGATGGACTGAAAGAAGAAACGGGCAAAGACTTCGGGCCATGTAAAACAAAGCATATGCCAATTTCAGGCGGTCATGTAGGCGGGTCTAAAAATATGGCATCCTTTGTCCAAGCGAAAACAGCAGAAGGAGTATCTGTTGGTTTAACAGAACCGATTGCTCAAAAACTCGCTGAAAAATATGGCTCAAACGTCAGCAGTCTCTTCAAGCGTGTAGAGCAGCTTCAAGGTGAAGCGAACAAACGAAACATTCCAGCGTATGTACTGGCAGAGCTTGTCTATGCAATCGAAGAAGAATTAGCTGTTACCCCTGTTGATTTCTTCTTAAGAAGAACAGGAAGCCTATTATTTAATATCAACTGGGCGAAAAAATATGCACAGCCTGTCGTTGACTATATGGCAGAGCGTTTTGGCTGGGATGAAGCAGCAAAACAGAAACATCAAACACAATTAGATCAACTATTCCATGAAGCAGTTGTACCACTTGATGCTGAATAAAAGAAAAGCCGATCAAAGCCGATCATGTATCGGCTTTTTTATTTGTTCAGCATTTTCTTCATCTGCCAATGATATAGCATGACATAAAGGATGATTCCATATAAAATAACAGTAGATGTATTTTATTGATGATAAGAGCTGGGAGGACGACCATGAGTTGGAAGACGAATTATGAGCGATGGATCAATGAGAAGCACCTGGATGCTGAGCTAAGGGAATGGCTGGAGGCACATCAAGATGATCAACAAGCACTTGAAGACTGTTTCTACAAAAACCTTGAGTTCGGCACTGGAGGAATGCGCGGGGAGATTGGTGCCGGCACGAACCGAATGAATGTGTACACGGTTCGTAAAGCATCTGCAGGCCTTGCTGCGTATATTGCGAAACATGGAGAGGATGCAAAAACAAGAGGCGTCGCCATTGCATATGATTCACGCCATAAATCGCCTGAATTTGCAATGGAAGCAGCCAAAACACTTGCTTCACAGGGCATTCAAACGTACGTATTTAATGAACTGCGTCCAACACCAGAGCTCTCCTTTGCTGTTCGAGAGCTGAATGCATTTGCTGGGATTGTCGTAACAGCAAGTCATAACCCACCAGAATATAATGGCTATAAAGTATATGGAGAAGACGGCGGGCAGCTGCCTCCACTTCAAGCAGATCAAGTCATTCAAGAAGTAGATGCAATAGAAAATGAATTGTCGATTTCAGTTGATTCAGAAGAAATGTTAAAACAACAAGGGCTGATCAACATGATCGGAGCAGAAATCGATCATGCTTATATTGAAAAATTAAAAACCATCAGTGTGCACCCTGAGCTGGCAGGTGAGGTCGATGTCAAAGTCGTTTTTACCCCGCTTCATGGTACGGCCAACCAGCCTGTCCGAAAAGGGCTTCAGGCTCTAGGCTATCAGCATGTGACTGTTGTGCCTGAACAGGAAAAACCAGATCCGCAATTTTCAACAGTGACATCGCCAAATCCAGAGGAGCATGCAGCATTTGAGTATGCCATCAAGCTTGGCGAAAAGCAAAATGCTGATATCCTCATTGCAACAGACCCAGATGCGGATAGGTTAGGTATTGCGGTCAGAGATCATAATGGAGAGTTTACCGTCTTAACAGGCAACCAAACAGGAGCCCTGCTGCTCCATTATTTATTGTCTGAAAAACAAAAGCTTGGTCAGCTGCCGCCTCGTCCCGTTGTGATGAAAACCATTGTCACAAGTGAGCTTGGGCGTGCTGTTGCTTCAGCATTTGGTGCCCATACGATTGACACGCTTACTGGTTTTAAATTTATCGGAGAAAAAATCAAGCAATTCGAAGAGAGCGGAGAATACACGTTTCAATTCGGGTACGAAGAAAGCTATGGCTATTTGATCGGTGACTTTGCCCGAGATAAAGATGCGGTGCAGGCTGCGCTGTTAGCTGTCGAAGTCGCTGCTTTCTATAAAAAACAAGGCAAGTCCTTGTACGACGCGCTTGTCGATATGTTCAAGGAGTTTGGATTTTACCGGGAAGGGTTAAAGTCGTTAACCTTAAAAGGAAAAGAAGGAGCAGAGCAAATTTCAGCGATCCTTCATACCTTTAGAACAAATCCGCCAGCAGCCATCGCGGGTCAGCGCATCACTGTCATCGAGGATTACCAATCAAGTCAAAGACACCTCGTTGCCGAAAAGAAAGAAGAAACCATTCACCTGCCCGCTTCAAACGTGCTGAAATATTTCCTTGAGGATGGCTCGTGGTTCTGCTTAAGACCTTCCGGCACTGAGCCTAAAGTGAAATTTTATATTGCAGTCAAAGGTACATCTTTAACAGATAGCGAAGAAAAGCTGAAGCATCTGTCAAAAGAAGTGATGAAAGTCGTTTATGAGATTGTGGAAGAAACGGCTAAATAAACAAACAAGGCCATCGTGTGAATGCATGATGGCTTTTTCTCAGTCAAAAGGATGAGAAAAAATCATCCTTTTAGAGAAAGAGCCGGCAGAATGCTCATGGTATAATGAGCGTAATGAAAAGAGAAGGCAGCAAATGCCGGGGGTAAACAGTATGGGAGAATACCAAGAGAAGGTTGAAACATTAAAAACGTTAAAAGAAATTGCTGAAAAGCTAAATGAAGGCATGGAAATGAAAGATACGCTTCATGAAGTGCTCCATATGCTGATGGATATCACAGGCTTTCATTCAGCATGGATTTATTTTATAGAAAAAGACGGCTCGTATGAACTGATGGCAGAGGTCTCCTTACCCGAAGCGCTGGCAAAGCATCAAAAGCAGCTGATGTGTCAAAACGATTGCTATTGCATCAATCGATACACAAAGGGCTCACTGCAATCAGCCACCAACATTATTAACTGTAAACGGATCGAAACGGCGATTGAGCAAAAGCTTGGGGATACAGAAGGGATTACGCATCATGCGACCGTTCCTCTCAAAGCGTGTAAGCGTACGTTTGGGTTATTAAATGTGGCGGCAAAAGGAAAAGTCACATTTAACCAGGAAGAACTGAATTTGCTTGAAAGCATTGCGCTTCAAATTGGTACCGCCATTCAACGGATGAAGCTTGTGCAAAACGAACATCAGCATGCTCTTTTGGAAGAAAGAAACCGGCTTGCACAGGACTTACATGATTCCGTCAACCAGATGCTATTTTCAGTCAGTCTGACTGCTAAAGCTGCCCGTCAAATGACTAATGATCAGAATCTAGGGGAAATGATTGATTTTATTCAGCATTTGTCACAAGATGCACTGGTTGAAATGCGGTCACTCATTTGGCAGCTAAGACCAAGAGGACTTGAAAAAGGATTCACAACAGGGATTCAAGACTATGCAAAGCTTTTAGGATTACGCTGTACATTATCGTTATCCGGCTGTATGGAGATGGATCATTCGCAGCATGAAACGTTGTTTCGGGTATGCCAAGAAGCGCTGAATAATTGTCAAAAACATGCGGAAGTAGAGGAAGTCAAGGTCCAGCTTGAACAATCAAAAGACACGTTTGAGATGAAAATCATTGACCGCGGAAAAGGGTTTCAGTATGACGAGCAAATGAGCCTCCCTTCACTTGGTCTGAAAGGCATGTCTGACCGTATCAAAAGAGCTGGTGGAACATTTTGTATAGAGTCTGAGCTCGGTAAAGGAACCACCATTCAAGTGAAGGTGCCATTTTCTCAAGAAAGGAAGGGGTCGTCATGAGAGTCGTGATTGCAGATGATCATCATATTGTGAGAAAAGGGCTTGTGTTTTTCTTGCAGACACAGCCTGACGTCGAAATCGTTGGTGAGGCTTCTAATGGAGAAGAAGCATTAGAAGTTGTCAGACAAATGCGGCCTGACATTGTTCTAATGGATCTATCGATGCCTGTGATGAATGGTATTGAAGCCACGAAACAAATGATGCTTGAAATGCCCGATACCCGCATTGTGATTCTGACAAGCTATGCGGATAAAGATTATGTTATTCCCGCTATTCAAGCAGGGGCAAAAGCCTATCAGCTCAAGGATGTAGCGCCAGAAAAACTCCTTACGACAATGATTGACGTACAAAAGGGCACCTATCAATTAGATGCTCATATCACCAACTTTCTTGTGCAGCATTTGACCGAGCCAAAAGGGCAAAAATGGAAGTTAATGAAAGAGCTGACCAATAGAGAGCGAGATGTCTTATTCGAAATTGCAAAGGGGAAAAGCAATAAAGAAATTGCCTCATCACTGTTTATTTCTGAAAAGACTGTCAAAACACACGTATCTCATGTATTATCAAAACTAGAGCTGGCAGATCGTACACAAGCGGCTCTGTATGCAGTGGATTATCAAAAAAATCAGCCGAAAGAGCTGCTATGACAGAAGGGAATTTAGTCGTTATGCTAAAACTTTTAAGCGCACATTCAATTCAATGAATTGAATAAAAAAGGGCACAGATGTTGGTTTATTTGACGTGCCCTTTTGCGTGAAAAGAAGCATGTCCAGTCTAATTTCTAAGAATGAAACGATAAAAGGCTTGATGAGTATATGCTCATCAAGTCTTTTTTTATTTTGAGGGAGGTGATGAACCGGCTGAAAGGTGAATTTAAAAAAGGAGGGCACAAAGTGGAGACATATGAATTAGTGAATGGTTATCGCCATGATGACAAATTGAAAGAAAGCTTTAATGCGTTAGCGATCAATACATTTGATTTGGATTTTAGTGACTGGTATAAAAGAGGGTACTGGGATGAAAAATATATTCCTTATTCCTTTGTCCATCACGGGAAAGTGATCTCAAACGCTTCCGTCTACCTCATGTCACTGATCATTGATGGCCAAACGTATCGAGCTGTTCAAATTGGCACGGTGATGACGGATCAAGCCTACCGCCATAAAGGATTAGCGACAAAGTTAATGCAGCATATTATGGATACGTACGAAAATGACTATGATATGATTTTTCTTTTTGCCAATGACACTGTACTGGATTTTTATCCAAGATTCGGCTTTACCCGTTACCACGAAAGCGAATTTAGTCTAAATATCGGCAAAAGCGCCATTCAAATGAAAAAGGACATGCGCAAAAAGCAGCTGACGTTGGAACATGACCTGCCATTACTTGAACAGTTCGCAGAAAAACGTCAAACGGGCTCAATGAAATTAGATGCTGAGGACCATGGCAGCTTATTGATGTTTTATTTTACATTCGTTTGGCCGGATGCCATTTTCTATATTGAAGCGTTGGATACCATTGTCCTGATGAATGAAGAAAATGAAACCATACATGTCTTTGATATCATTTCTCTCCAGCCGCAAAATATAGAGGAAGTTGTGGCACATATTGTGAATGAAACGACGGAAAAAGTGATATTCTATTTTACACCTGATACGTCAATTGACGGCTTACATGTGGTTATGGCGCCAAATGACGAGGATGCGCTGTTTATTTATACAAAAAAAGAATGGGTAAAAGACCACTTTATGCTTCCAATCACTGCGCACTGCTAAGTGTATGTAAAAAGGCTGATAATCAGCCTTTTTCTTTATGTGTACATCGGTTGTGAATAAACTTCAGAAGCAGCAGCCTCTGAAGCATGGTCAATGTACTGCAGGAGCCCATATAAACATTTTTCAACATCAGCATCGTTCCGGTTAAATTGATACGCGTGTAAGAAATGCTCAATACGTTTCGAGAGCAAGTCATCTTGCGTACGTACCATAAGAATAAGTAAATTATCCCATTGCGAGCGATGCGTATAATAAAGTGCTTTATCATAATCCGCCACATTCATCAAACCTTCTCCTTTCCCTTGAGAAGTCCTCATTAGTTTGCTCGGAACATATCGACATTTTCAGGGGAAAAGTTGGTGTCCGCATTAATCATGTACCGGGAATTTTAGGCTGAATAAATGCTTCATGTATGAAAAAGGATCGACCAGCAAAACATAAACAAAATATACATGAAAGTGAGATCAATGATATTATGCAGCCGAAATGGTGGATGCCTTTTGCAGCAGGAATGGTTTTGTATGGCATTTTCATGATCTATCCTGCAACAAATGCAGCGATGCAGCCTGAAAATTGGGAAAGACTTGCGTACACAGCGTTGCAAGAGGAATATGAAGGCGCCGCTTTAAACGATTATCAATATATTGGGCGTACACAAGTAAATGAAGATCAGACAAAAGATGTGTTTCGTGTCACCGTGAAGGAAGGTTCAACGCTTTTTGCCGCACATGCAGAAATCTATTTTCACCCGGTGACCGGTCATTTGATTAGTATTAACGTATTCCGGCTATAAAAAAAGCACCTCTAATAAAGAGGTGCTCCAGCGTGTAGACAAACCCTCGCATTCGGTGTCAGTCCTGCATGCCGGTGCTCACGAATGTCAAATTTGCTCCGCGCCAGTACTCGTCCTTCCTAGACTGCAAAGGTTTTCTATCACGCTGAAAAGAAGACAAAGGGTTAAAATAAAGATCATTTTAACCCTTTGTCAACAATATCAGCCCCACTTTATGAAGAGGGCTCATTACGGATCAATTATTTCATGCTTCCTTGAAGGTATGAGCGAATATCCACACCAAGTGAATCGGCTAATCGTTGTCCGTAGTCTTCATCTGCACGATAGAAGTTGCAGATCGCAAGTAATTTTGTTTTGTCATTTACATCTTTCAGGTCAGCTGTTAGGTTTTTGATCAATGCTTGCTTCTCTTCTTCAGAGTAGCTTCGATATTTTTCCCCAGCTTGTTTGAAATCGTTCGGTTTTTCAATTTTTTGTCTCACCATACGGTCACCGTGAAGAACTTGCTCACTTTCTTTGTAGTGAGGATTTTCTTTTGGCTGATCATCGTAACGGTTTGGTTCATAGTTAATATGACCGCTTGGACGAGTCGTTGTCATAAAGCCATCCTGCTGATTATTGTGTACTGGTGCATAAGGACAGTTCACCGGAATGCGCATGTAGTTTGCACCAAGACGATGACGCTGCGTATCAGGATATGAGAACAGACGGCCTTGAAGCAGTTTATCTTCAGATGCTTCGATTCCTGGAACAAGTGCACTTGGCGTGAAAGCAGATTGCTCTGTTTCAGCAAAGAAGTTCTCAGGATTGCGGTTGAGTGTCATGCGTCCTACTTTTTGAAGCGGATAATCTTCCTCGCTCCATGTCTTTGTTGGATCACATGGATCATAGTCAAGGTCATCATAATCGCTAAGCGGCATCAGCTGGACATATAAGTCCCATGCTGGGTAATGGCCATTTTCAATGCGGTCATACAAGTCTCTTGTCGCATGCTGGAAATCATTCGCTTGGATTTCTGCTGCTTCTTCCATAGATAAATTGCGAATACCTTCTGAAGGTCTCCAGTGATATTTCACATATTTTGTTTCTCCATATTTGTTGACCCATCTAAATGTATGCACACCAGAACCGCGCATTTCAGCGTAACTCGCAGGGATTCCTTCATCAGAGAAGAGCCATGTGAGCATATGAGTGGATTCAGGTGTTAAGGTCATAAAATCCCAATAACGGTCAGGATCTTGGATATTGGTTACAGGATCTGGCTTGAGAGAGTGAACCATATCAGGGAATTTCAATGCATCACGTATAAAGAAGATCGGCAAGTTGTTACCAACTAGATCATAGTTACCTTCTTCTGTGTAAAATTTGACAGCAAAGCCGCGCGGGTCGCGCAATGTTTCAGGTGAACCTTTAGGATGAATAACTGTTGAGAAGCGAACAAAAACGTCTGTCTGTTTTCCTTCTTCACTTAAGAAGGCAGCTTTCGTATGTTTCTCCATGCTGTTTTCAACTTCAAACACACCATAAGCGCCGGCGCCTCTTGCATGAACGACACGCTCTGGAATACGTTCACGATCGAAGTGTGCAAGTTTTTCAATCAAATGGTAATCATCAAGAAATGTAGGTCCGCGGTGACCAGCTGTTCTTGAGTTTTGGTTATCGCCAACAGGCACGCCTTGATTCGTTGTCAAATTTTTATGATTTGAATTTGTCATTCTTTTCTCCTCCTGTAAACAAAAAAATGATTTCTAGTAATCTATATACCCTAATTATATTAAATCAAACCTGATAGTCAATATTTATTTATAATAATTTTAAATTAATTATTATTACAAGAAGGTAAAGAAAAAGACGAAAGAATAGAATTCTTTCGCCTAAAGGAGGAGCTCTCTAAGAGCATCTTTGTTTTGAGTTAAATCTTTTAATGTGTATTGATCAAGAACGCGTAAGTAAGCAGTAAGTGCTTCATGAAGTACATGCTTTAATGAACAAATCGGAGAGATGATACAGCTGTTTTTCTTTGAATCAAAGCATTCAACCATGACTAAATCATCCTCAGTATAACGGACAACTTCTCCAATATTAATGCTTTCTGGGCTTTTCCCAAGCCTAATCCCGCCATTTCTTCCACGGATCGTTTCCACATACCCGCGTTTTCCAAGATGATAAATCACCTTTGTCAGATGATTTTTAGAAATGCCATAAACATCGGCGATCTGCTGAATATTTGACAGTTCATTGTTTTCTCTTGATGCTAAATAAATGAGTACTCTTAATGAGAAATCTGTATAATTCGTTAGTTTCATTTTGACGACCTCTAAACCTGATAGAGTTTTGTATCATCGTAACACATTTTAGACAAAAACTGTTCGAGAAAGTGTTAAATGTGACAACATTTAAAACATGTATTATAAATATTGCTTTTATAAGCTGTCATCCATTACGATAAAGATGTATTTAAAATACACCTTTTTGAAAGAAGGAATGACGATGTTATCTAAAGATCAAATGAATGCCATTAAACAATCAGCCCCTCTATTAAAAGCTGAGGGAACCAAACTTGTGACTGTTTTTTATCAAAATATGATTCGGCAGCACCCAGAACTACTCAATCAATTTAATCAAACAAACCTCATGAACGGAAGTCAGCCAGAGGCGCTTGCTGCGACACTATATCAAGCAGCACTGCACATCGATCGATTAGAAGAATTACTTCCTGCGGTCAAACAGATTGCCCATAAGCATGTCAGTGTGATGGTCAAAAAAGAGCAATATCCAATCGTCGGATATCACCTCATTGAAGCGATGAAAGAAGTGTTTGGTTTAACGGAAAAAGATGACACGCTTTTAGCTTGGAAGGCCGCATATGACATTATTGCAAATATTTTTATCACGATTGAAGCAGAAATGATGGAGGAGAATGTAAAGCAAACTGGCGGATGGGCAGATGTGAAGCCGTTTGTGATTAAGAAAAAGGTACAGGAATCTTCATCGCTGATCTCCTTTTACTTAGTACCAGAAGATGAATCAGAGCTGCCAATGTATGAAGCAGGCCAATATGTTACGGTACAGGCAGATATGCCGGGTGAAGCTTATATGTGCAGCAGACAATATAGCTTATCAGATCAGCATCATCCTTCTTATTACCGCATTACAGTAAAGCGTGATGGTCATGTGTCTACATTTTTGCATGATGGAATGGAAGAAGGGGACGTTCTTCAAGTGAGTATGCCACAGGGAATGTTCTGTTTGCAAGAAGACACTAAAGAGCCTGTTTATTTTATTAGTGCTGGTTCTGGTGTCACACCAATGATCGGTTTAATGAAAACAGCAGCGCAAAACAGCCAGCCATTTACAATGATTCATGCAGATCGATTAGAGGATGTAACTGCTTTTGAAAATGAATTTGAACGAGTTCTAGCTGCAGCTTCTCATGGCCGCATCATCTTATGTAATGAACAATTTGCGCAGCCTGGTAAGGGTGAGCTTGTTGAGAAGGCAGCTTCCCGCATTGACCGTCCATTCCTTCAATCAGTGATTGGAGAAGGGAAAGGCCAATTTTATCTATGCGGTTCCCCGGTGTTTACACAGGAGATGATTCATATGCTAAAAGAGCTGGGAATTCCAGAACAGAATATTCATTTCGAGTCATTCGGCGGGCAATCCACGAAAGAAATGGAAGTCGTCTAAACGAATGGCGGAACATCATGTTTTTTTAGGTGCGCTCATATAGTAGGGATAAGTCCGATGAGGAGGGATGGTTTCCTTGAGCGTATCTGAAAAACGTCTTTTACAAAGAGCCATTGATGAAATTACAGAAATTGCAGAAGGATTTGGTCTAGATTTTTATCCGATGAGGTATGAAATCTGTCCCGCGGAAATTATTTATACGTTCGGTGCATACGGAATGCCAACACGATTCAGCCACTGGAGCTTTGGGAAGCAATTTCATAAAATGAAGCTTCATTATGATTTAGGGTTAAGCAAAATTTATGAGCTGGTCATCAATTCAAATCCTTGCTACGCCTTTCTACTTGATAACAACACGCTTGTTCAAAATAAATTAATTGTGGCTCATGTACTGGCACACTGTGATTTCTTCAAAAATAATTGCCGTTTCCAAAACACAAAACGAGACATGGTAGAAAGCATGTCAGCAGCGGCAGAGCGGATCAAAGAATATGAGCATCTTCATGGAACAAAAGAAGTGGAATCCTTTTTAGACGCCGTATTGGCTCTACAGGAGCATATTGATCCGTCTCTTGTTCGTTCAAAACTAAGCTGGAATATGGACGATGAAGAAGAATATGAAGATGATAAACCAAAACGTCAGACGCCGTATGATGATTTGTGGGGAATGGATGAGCCGAAGACGCATGAGAAAAAGAAAATCGTCAAACAATTTCCGCCAAAGCCGGAAAAAGATATTTTACTCTTTATTGAGGCGCACTCCCGGGAGCTAGAGCCGTGGCAGCGGGACGTCCTCACCATGCTGAGGGAGGAAATGCTCTATTTTTGGCCGCAGCTGGAAACAAAGGTTATGAATGAAGGCTGGGCTTCGTATTGGCATCAGCGGATTATGCGTGAGCTTGATTTAGATTCAAGTGAATCGATTGAGTTTGCCAAATTAAATGCAGGCGTGGTGCAGCCATCTAAAACAGGCATCAATCCTTACTATTTAGGTCTGAAGATTTTTGAAGATATCGAAGAGCGCTATGACAACCCATGTGAAGAATTAAAAAAAGCAGGGGTGACAGAAGGATCGGGCCGCAGCAAAATGTTTGAAGTCAGGGAAATTGAATCAGATATTTCCTTTATTCGAAATTACTTAACAAAAGACCTTGTGATGAGAGAAGATTTGTACTTGTTTCAAAAGCAGGGGAGAGACTATAAAGTCATCGATAAAGAATGGAAGGCTGTTCGTGATCAGCTAGTCAGCATGAGGGTCAATGGCGGCTTTCCTTATTTGACCGTGATGGATGGCGACTATTTGAAAAACAATGAACTCTATATAAAACATTGGTATGAAGGCATTGAACTTGATCTGAAATACTTAGAAAAAGTACTCCCTTATTTGCATCAGCTATGGGGAAGAAGTGTGCATATCGAGTCAGTTCTTGAAGGAAAAGAAGTGATGTTTTCATACGATGGAAAAGGGGTTCATAGGAAATATCTCGCTTAAAAAAGACCAAAAAAAGATGTCTTCTTAGCAGACATCTTTTTTGCCCGTTTTATTGGTTTTTCAGCAGTTTGAAAATGTGTTTTGCTTGATCGGTGTTTTCCATCAGACCTTTTAGCTTTTGGCTTGTTGGGCCATATGCAAAGAATGGAACTTCATCACCCGTATGACCTGATGTTGTCCAGCCTGTATGTGATCTCATGTTGATCACTTCTTCAATCGCATCATCAATCTTAACAGCATCCTTTGTTTCAGCGGCCTTTTGAATGGAGGCCATTTCTTCTTTTGTAAATTCAAGATCGATATATTGTTTCAGCGCTGATTCAACAGTCATGCCGCTGACAATTTTGTTTGCGATAAAATCAGGTGTCTTTTTCGCTGCTTTTACCGGTTTGTAATCCCAGCTGCCCGAGCCGTCTGCTCCGAAGGAAAGTCCGCCAGTTGAATGATCGGCAGTGGTGATGACTAACGTATTTTTATCCTTTTTTGCAAAACGAATGGCTTCTTCAAATGCTTTTTCAAAATCCTTCATTTCACTCATTGCACTGACAATATCATGATCATGTCCAGCCCAGTCAATTTGGCTGCCTTCAACCATAAGGAAAAATCCTTTTTTGTTTTTAGACAGCTGTTTAATGGCTGAGGACGTCATGTCTTGCAGGGAAGGGGTCTTTTTATCACGATCAATCGCTTTATCAAGACCACCGTCAGCAAAAATGCCTAGCACCTTTTGATTTTTGTTTTTTTGTAAGGCATCTTTATTGGTGACATAATCATATCCGGCTTGCTTGAATTCTTTTGTCAAATCACGATCCTTCCGGACAAAATCGACAAGACCTCCGCCAAGCATGACATCGACTGTATGCTGTTTTCCGATTTTTTCATCGAAGAAATCATCAGCGATGGCAGCTGTATTTTTTCTCGATACATCGTGAGCCGCATACGCAGCAGGGGTGGCATTTGTTAATTCAGATGTCACGACAAGTCCCGTAGATTTTCCCTTCCGTTTTGCTTCTTCTAGAACTGTTTTTAATTTTTTGCCGTTTTTATTTACACCGATCGCATTGTTGTAAGTCTTTTTACCAGTTGCCATTGCTGAGCCAGCTGCGGCAGAATCGGTGATATTGCTTTTAGAGTCGTTAGGGTATGTTTTGTGCATGCCAGTGAGGTAAGGGTCAAACGCTGTTTGTTTTGAAAGGTCTCCGTTGTGTTTAAATGAACGGTAAGTTGAAAGATAAGGAGTTCCCATGCCATCCCCGATCAGCACGATCACATTTTGCACGTCATTTTTTGGCTTCTTTTTAGCCTCTGCTTTGTCAGCCTGTCCAAATTCAATCCCTGAAAAAATGCCAATCGATAGCACAGATGCTGCCGCTACTGCAGCGATTTTCGTTTTCGAGCTTTTCAACACACTCATTCATTTTGCCTCCTCATTGTTTATGTATCGCTCTTACGTTTACAATGGTAGAGCAGAATTGTGGATTCCCATTTACAGGATCGTAAAGTTCACTTTAAAATTGTAAAGGTCCACTTTACATAGAATGGACCAAAAAGAGAAATGAATGTATCATTTATCCATGACAAGATGCGTTTATTTTGTCATGATTGTGTAATGAAAATGAAATATAAAGAACCCTAAAAAAAAATAAATTTTGCCGAATTAATAAGCATAATGTCGTAGGAAGTCAAGACTATTTCTTCTGGTATTTGATCCTTATAATAGTAAGTAGATAAAATTCGGATCACGATAGATACATACAGGAGGAACAAATGAAAAAACAATTGATCACAGCTGCAAGTGCAGTTCTACTTGGGACGACATTATTTGCCGGAGCTGCCTCAGCACAATCAGTAAAAGTTCAAAAAGGTGACTCTCTTTCTGTTCTAGCGAAAAAATACAAAACAAGTGTGAGCAAGATTAAATCAGACAATAAGCTAAAATCTAACACGATTTATGTTGGACAAACTTTAAAAGTAAATGGTACTTCCTCAAAAAAAACTACGAAAACATCAAAAACAACAACAAAAGTAAAAGCGGCGTCAGCGACAGCTACTCATAAAGTTGTGAAAGGTGATACATTATCTAAAATCGGCAAAAAGTACGGCATGACTGTAAAAGAGCTGAAATCGTTAAATAAACTCAAAACAAACCTTATCAAAATTGGGCAAAAGCTAAAGGTCAAAAAGACATCTAAAAAAGTGAAGACAACACCTGTTAAAGAAAAAACAGTTTCTGCTTCTTCTTTAAACACGTCTAAGCTTGTAGCAGATGCTAAAGCGCACAATGGCACACCATATAGATGGGGTGGAACGACACCAAAGGGTTTTGATTGCAGCGGGTTTATGTGGTATATCATTAACAAACAAAAAAAGATTTCAAGACAAACAACTGAAGGTTTCTGGGGATCAATGAAAAGCGTATCAACACCAAAGGTTGGCGATTTTGTGTTCTTTACAACATATAAATCGGGTCCATCTCACATGGGTGTCTACATTGGGAACAACAAGTTTATTCATGCTGCTTCTGATGGTGTGACGATCAGTAATATGAATTCAAGCTACTGGAAGCCGATTTACCTTGGAGCGAAAACATTTGTGAACTAATTTATTCTAAGAGACTGCTTATGAAGCAGTCTTTTTTTATTTGCGCTGTAGACTTACCGTTGGGTATATTTAAGAAAATACGAAAAAGCCAGTGCTGCTTGGCGTTAGTCAAGTAACACTGGCTATTCATCTAATGAGATTTAAAAACCTAATTGAAGATCGACATCGATCGATACGATGGTGTAGACACAAACAATAACAAAGATATTCAGTACGACACCAAGGAACCCTGGGCCCGTACGGCCTTTTTTAATGAACAGTTCAATAATGCCAAATGGAACTGCGGCCATTGCAAAAGGAAGCATCTGAAAAGAATAAAATGTCACGTTGCTGATAATGGCGAGGTTCAGCATGAGCAGGGATAATATCGCTGTACCGACGGAAATCCAGCCAAATACATTATGCTCTTTAAAAATTCTTACCAATTCCATAATTCCACCTCGCTCACTTTTGCCGTTTTAATGCGTTTTGTCTTCACAAATTTCTCGATTTCTTTCGAAGGACCTGTGATCACAGAGCCATAAATCGTGACACCATTTTGGTTGATATAGCGTATTCGGTTTGACAGATCCAGTTCAGGTCTGCCAGAGATCGTTTTTGCCCAGGTTGGGTGCTGATCGACATAAGCAAGGGCATCTTTAAATTGATCTACCTCTGTTTTTGATGTGTGCTGAAGCTCTTTTAAGAATTCAGAGTCTTTCCCAGGGAAGCCGATTGGCCGCTGATTCCCGCTTAATGAATCCTCTGTTTTAATCGCATTCCAGAGCACTTTCATATCATATTTTTTAGCAAAGGAATAAACGTCCTTTGGTGTATAAGCTTTGTCATAGGATACATACACTTCACTGACTGTTCCTTCAGGAAGCTTGTCTAAAGTAGTGAGTGTTTGTTTTTTTGATGCATCTGGCTGCGCCGAAGGATGGGTAAAGAAATCCTCCGTATCGCGTGCGCTGTCACCATAATAAGAGATGGTAGGCTGCTTTAATTTATCGAAAAACATCTCGATTTGTTCACTGCCAATGGCTTCTGTTTTATTGCCAATTTGTTTTTGCAGCTTCAATTCGGTGTTCATCCCAAAAAGCTTGACTTGGCCTTTTAAATCCTTCATATCAATCGCCACGTTTGGTTTCGTCAAAGCGACGGTGACAGCGGCTGTTTCCATGAAGTGATTCCCTTTGCTCTCTGCTCCGCCCACACCGTAGTATAGATAACTTCCTAATGTACAAAGCGGTAAAATAATGAGTGTCGATATGACAGCAAGCACGGAAATCCGTAAATAAGACTTTCTTTTTCCGTATTGTAAGATGGCTTTTTGCTTTTCAGGACTGATGGAAAAATCTGTCCAATCCGAGTCGTTCAGTTCCTGACTTAAGCGTTTTTCGTTTTCTTCAAGTTCTTCTTCAAACGCCATCATTTCTTCCTCGTTCATCTCACCATTATTATATTGTTCCCATCGCTTGTTAAACTCTTCATTCATCATTAACACCTCTGTTGTAAAGTGCTTTTAGGCGCTGCCTTGCACGAAATAAAACACTTTTAAAATTTGCTTCAGTAATATTCATGACCTTGGATGCTTCCTTGTAATTCAGTTCTTTTAAATAATACAATGTCAACGCTTCCTTGTAGTTATCTGGAAGCTGCTCTAAATACATGTTGAGGACTTCTTTTATTTCAACCTGTTCAGCAGGGCTTTGTACAGACGTTTGTAAAAGGCCGCCAATTAGATCATCCGATATGGTCACTTCTTTTTTATGTTTCCTGACATAATCAATAAAAGCATTTCGTGCCACCTGAAATAACCAAGGTTTCACTTTGCTATGGTCGTAGGAATGAATATGTATATAAGCACGCATAAAGGTTTCCTGCAATAAGTCTTCTGCCAAATGTTTGTCTTTTGTCATGGAGAGCAGAAACCTGTAAACATCGTTCATATACATTTGATAAATTTCATCGATCGTCACTGATTTTTCTCCCCTCTATGTTATACACGCATAAGAAAGGCATAAAGTTGCACGAAACTTCTCAATACCGTACATTACTCATCTCTTTCGCCGAATCAAAATCATTTCTCCTTATCATAGCGAAATTTACGCCATTTATAAAGCATTTTCAATAGAACAAATCAGGAAAAAACCTTAAAAAACGACAATTTTGGACACAATTCCTCTTCTATTCTCTCCTAAAACCATGGACCTGGATACAGAAAGACCGGTGATTCTTAACGAAAAATGATGTGATGGTTTGGCTGTTTCATGAAATTTTTAGTACCAGGTAATAAAAAATTTGTTATAATAGAAACAAATCCTTCATTCTTCAAACAAAGGAAGTGCACTATGTATAAATTTTCAGGCTATACCATCAAAGTATTATTTTCTCTCCGAGGCGGAATCAAAGTATATCAAAAAGAGAATCTGCCAACGGATCGGGGGTTTGTCATTGCATGTACACATGAGGGTTTTGTGGATGTTCTTGCATTAGGCGCAGGGATTCTTCCGTTTGAGATCCACTACATGTCGAAAAAAGAATTGTTTGCAAATAAATGGATCGGTGGATTTTTAAAGAAGATTCATGCCTTTCCAGTTGATCGAGAGAATCCTGGGCCAAGCAGTATTAAAACGCCCATTAAATTATTAAAAGAGGGGAAGATCGTTGGGATTTTTCCAAGCGGAACACGTACAACAGAGGATGTACCTTTAAAAAGAGGTGCGGTCACCATTGCCCAGCTCGGTAAAGCGCCAATCGTTCCAGCAGCGTACAAAGGACCGTCCAATGCGAAAAGTCTTTTCAAAAAGGGGAAAATGCGCTTAATTATCGGTGAACCGATTGAGCAGTCAGAATTTGAGCATCTGCCGCCAAAAGAACGGTTAGGTGCCATGACGGAAGTATTAAACACGAGAATTAAAGAACTTGAAGCTCAATTAATGGAAAAGGCATAAGAAAAACGACCGCTTGCTTTGGCAAGGGTCGTTTTTTTTCTTAAGAAGCGCCTTCTTCAGCGGCTTCTGCTAATTGTTCATTTAACTTTTTGACTTCGATATATACCACATGGTGTCCATCGACTTCATTAATGATAAATTCATAGCCTTGTTCACGAATGGTGTCATTTTTCTCAACTTCATATTTCTGTGTAAGGAACCATCCGCCGATCGTATCGACCTCTTCGTTATCAAGCTGCGTACCTAAGAGCAGGTTGACTTGGTCAACTAGAACCTTTCCATCAAAGATGTAATGGTCTTCTCCAAGTTTACGAACTTCGTTGATTTCATCAATATCGAATTCATCACGAATTTCACCGACGATTTCTTCAAGAATGTCTTCTACAGTCACAAGACCTGCTGTACCGCCGTATTCATCTGATAAAATCGCCATGTGTACACGTTCACGCTGCATTTTGAGCAATAAATCATGTACAGGAACTGTTTCAATCACATGAATAATCGGGTTGACAAACTTTTCGATTGTATCACTTGTAGAACACTCACCGCTAATGCAGGCAGTGAGAACCTCTTTAATGTTTAGAACACCAATCATATTATCTTTATCGCCATCTTCAATTGGATAACGTGTATATTTCTCTACCTTGGTCACCTTCAGCATTTCCTCAATGGTAATATCATGAGGGAAGCTGACAACTTCAGTACGAGGAATCATAATTTCTTTCGCCAGACGGTCATCAAATTCAAAAATTTTATTTACATATTTGAATTCAGACTGGTTAATTTCGCCGCTTTTATAGCTCTCTGATAAAATAATCCGCAATTCTTCTTCAGAGTGCGCCATGTCATGCTCAGAAACTTGCTGAAGACCGAACGCTTTTGTTAACAAACGAGCAGATCCATTTAATACCCAGATAAACGGGAACATCACTTTGTAAAAAATCATGAGCGGTCTAGCAAAAAGAAGAGATACTTGCTCCGCCTTTTGAATGGCGAGTGTTTTTGGTGCAAGTTCTCCAACCACAACGTGTAAAAACGTCATAATACTAAACGCAATAATAAAAGTGACAATAGAACTAGCTGATTGAGGAATGGACAGTTCTACAAATAGTGGAGCAAGCATGTGCGCAATTGTTTCTTCCCCTAACCAACCAATACCAAGGGCGGTAATGGTAATACCGAGCTGACAGGCCGACAGATACTCATCAAGGTGAGTCGTGACATGCTTGACAGCAACTGCTGTTTTATTACCTTCTGCGATTAACTGATCAATTCTTGAGCTTCTTAAGCGAATGATCGCAAACTCTGATGCTACGAAAAATGCGGTTAAAGCTATAAGCAAAGCAACTATAAGTAAATTAACTATGTCCAATTAAGGCCTTCGTTCTGACTTTGAGAACGAAGGTAACACCTCCTGTTTAGTAAAAATTTTAACTTAACAGCAGTAAAAATGATTGGACAGCCGTCATCTTTTCAGGTGTAAGCTGCTCTTTTAATTTTTCTCGTTGTTCTGGCTGAAGCTGCTTACAACGTACCAAAATGCGGTCCATATGCTCGTTCATCCGATCGATATCAGAGGTTAAATGGACAAGTTCATCAGGATCTTCCTTTTGAGAAGGGAATTGTTCATCTAATCTGGATTTGATGTCAGAAAGAGCCAATCTCTGCTGTTTGCAAAGAACGATTAATTGTAATCGTTTTAAAGCATGTTCATCGTAATAACGATAATTTGAGCAAGATCTAACAGGCGCAAGCAAACCTAGATTTGTATAATAATCTACAGTTCGTTTCGTCACCTGTGCAATCTGTGCTAGTTCACCAATACGATACTTTTTCTCAGCCCCATCTGAACATCTCCTCCTAACCGTCACGTTATAGTTTATGAAAATAGTTTAATATAATTCGAGTCTGAAATACAAGTTAATTGTTCATATTTCCTGCCGATATGAACATTAGAGAGGGATTTCTCAGTCTAGATTGTCCTGTCAAATTTAACATAGTGATACAGGAATTTTCAGATTATTTATGGTAAGATAAAATGAATACCGTTTCATATATATGTAGAGAAGCGGATTTATACGTGAACCGGAGGTGGTTAAGTGGGGCCCTCAATGTAGTCTTATTTAATCAGTTAACCGTTTTGCAAAATATAACATCATCAATCAGGAGGTGACTCCTTGTTCTTCTAAGAAAGAGCAAGGTTAAATGGACGATATTGTTAATCTGAGTATAGTCGGTGTTTTGATTGCTTTAACAGCTTTCTTTGTTGCATCTGAATTTGCCATAGTAAAGGTGAGAAGTTCAAGAATTAATCAACTTGTTGCCGAAGGGTCCAAAAAGGCCATCGTGGCGAAAAAGGTGACATCAAGGCTAGATGAATATTTGTCAGCCTGTCAGCTCGGTATTACAGTGACATCCCTTGGTTTAGGGTGGATTGGTAAGCCGGCTGTAAAAGAACTTTTGGTTCGAGGTTTCGGTTTGACAAACATTCCTGATTCAGCAATCAGCCTGATCTCAGCAACACTTGCGTTCTCTATTATTACCTTTTTGCATGTAGTTGTCGGTGAGCTTGCACCAAAAACGCTTGCGATTCAAAAGGCGGAAAAAATGACGCTCTGGCTGTCAGGCCCGCTGCATGCATTTTATATCCTGATGTTCCCTTTCATTTATGTGTTAAACGGGTCAGCCCGTGTTCTAACCAAAATGATGGGCATCGATATGGGGTCTGAAAAAGAACATTCCCATTCTGAAGAGGAATTGAAGATTTTATTATCTGAGAGCTTAAAAAATGGGGAAATCAACCCATCAGAATATAATTATATGAACAAGATTTTCGACTTTGATAATCGAATTGCCAGAGAGATCATGGTACCGCGGAGAGAAATTTGTGCAATTCCAGAAGATATGCCGCTAGATGATATCCTCTCCATCATGACGCAGGAAAAGTATACACGCTTTCCCGTGTTTTCAGGGGATAAAGACCATGTCATCGGCATGCTGAACAAAAAGCAGCTCTTTGCAGATCTTGTGTATCAAGGAGAAAAAGATCAACTGAAGATTCAAGATTATATATATCCAGTGATTGAGGTCATTGACACGATTCCTATTCAGGAGCTTCTCGTCAAGATGCAGCGCGATAGAATGCATTTGGCGATTTTAACCGACGAATATGGCGGAACGTCTGGACTTGTCACAACAGAAGATATTTTAGAAGAGATTGTTGGAGATATTCGAGATGAATTCGATGAAGATGAGCAGCCGGTTATTCAAAAAAGAGCCGATCATCATTATGTTTTAGATGGCAAAGTAAGATTAGATGAAGTGCAAGATTTGATCGAAATGTCATATCATGATGAAGAAATTGATACAATAGGCGGGTTAATCTTAAAAGAGAATATTGATATCCGAGAAGGACAATCCATTTATCTTGATGATATTCGGATGAAGGTCTTGGAGATGGATGGACGCTATGTGAAAAAGATCGATCTGAAGAAAGGCGTCACATCATCAGAAAAAGGAAATGCACGCACTGGGCTTGATATAAAAGAGCCGCTGTTAGTAAATGAAATGACCTTGAGCGAAAAATAAGCTCAAGGTTTTTTTAGGTATTTAGTCTCTTTTTACGAATGTGCGTTCGGGTTATAATAAGAACAAACGTTCGATAGAGGGGGATGGACATGCTTTGGTATGAAACAGCAAGTATCACGGAGAAAAAAATCTCAATGAAACGAATTGAGTTCCATTTAAAGAATTTCAAAAATTACCAGGCAGCGATTTTAAATATCGAAAGACAGCTTGAAAAAAGAAGTCCGCATCATCTGGATCACATGACACGGAAGAAGTTAGAAGAGCAAAAAAATCAGTATGAACTCATCGTTGCATGTATTGAAACAGCATTAAAAGAGCTGGATGAAATAGAGCAGCAGCTCATCGATTACAAATATTTTCGAGATTGGCGGATGGCCAAATGTGCGATGGAAATCGGCTACAGTGAAAAAACACTCTTTTTAATGAAGCGCCAGCTCATGGATCAACTGCTCATCAGCTTAGCCGCCATTACCAATATTTAAAAAAGGTGATGTCCTATTTGATAGCTCGCAGCAAAGAGACAGAAAGACCCGATGATTGTCATCAATAAGTAGACAGCAAGTTTTCCGATTTGCCGCTGTTGCAGCATGGTCGCAGACTCTACACTAAACGTAGAGAATGTTGTGAAGCCACCGAAAAAACCCGTTCCAATGATCACAAGCAGCGGATGATTGGCAGTCACGGCACCTGTCAGTATACCTAAACCGGCAGCACCTAATAAATTGATGAGAATAATACTATACGGGAAACGAGCATGAGACTTGGTTTTCTGTATCGATTGGCTAATGAAAAAACGAAGGGCGCTGCCAATCCCGCCGGCAACAGCTGTATATAAAACGATCATTTATCTGCCTCCTCTCTGCTGCTTATTTTGATGAAAGAGCCGCTGAGCAAGCATCAGTCCACATAAGGCAGCGGCTACTCCGGCAATGACTGAGAGCAGGATGTAGATCACACTAGAGGTGAATTGCCCAGTCTGTAATAAAAGAACCGTTTCTTTAGAAAAAGTGGACATTGTCGTAAAACCTCCGCAAAATCCTGTTCCGATCAAAGCGGCAAGATATTTTTTTCCCTTCTGGAACATAAAATATCCTGTTGAAAAACCAAGAAGCAGACTGCCTGTTACGTTTTCGATTAGCGTTGCATAAGGGAATGTTTGGCTGACAATCGATTGGCTTAGTTCATATCTGCAAAGTGTCCCAAGCAGTCCGCCTATAAATACAGCAAGATACGCTTTCATTTACATCATTTCTCCTTTAGAAAAAATGGCGGGTGATCCGTCACCACTCCATCAACGGGATATTTTTTGATCCGATCGGCTGTTTTTTGGTCTTTCACAGTCCATATAAACACATCCATCCCGAATGAGTGGATGCGGTCTATCCACCATCTGTTGATCATCGTTTTCTTCATATTAAGACAATCAGCAAACGAGCTGTATGCAGTTAACTTTCTTTTCGCCAGTTTAAATGCAGTAGGCTTTATAATCAAAGCTGTTCGAAGAGAAGGGGCGAAAGCTTTGATTCTTTGAAGTGCATGATCATCAAAAGATTGAATCATGATATGACGAGAATAGGCAAACCGATTGATGATGTCGACAACTGCCTTTTCAATTCCTATCTGCCGTTTTGGGTGTTTGATCTCGATCAATATCCCGATCCGCTGGCTGTATCTCTCAAGAACTTCTTGTAATGTTGGAATTCGTTCATTCGTGTACTGCTGGTCAAACCAGCTTCCTGCGTCAAGTTTTTTCAGCTGATCAAGTGTATAGCTTTTGACTAAACCGTTTCCGTTCGTCGTTCGGTCAACTGTATCATCATGGATCACGACGACGTGCTGATCCAATGTGAGCTGTACATCTAATTCAATATAATCTGCACCCTGCTGAACAGCTAAATCAAACGCGGCAATTGTATTTTCTGGGGCAGCGCTTGATGATCCTCTATGCGCAATAATATACACATGCTCCAGCTCCCTGACATAAGTTCTGGTCTTATCATATCAAATGCTTTACCGTTTTTCCTTCTTTACTATATGGAGGGAAGAAGAGCTGTATGTAATGGTGAATCGCATTGCCAAGAAAGTATGATGCTTCAAATGTGAAAAGTTGCAGGAATATCCCAAGCCATGATTGAGTAAATCTGAAGTACATCAATTTTTCTTCGATCAATTTTGTCCAAATCGTCAGCGTTCGCCAAAATATTAGTGCTTTCGTCATGTTGACTGAAAATTCTGATGTTTTATAATGATGAAAAGGAGGCGAGATGATTGGGTAAAGGGAGAATTAGAGTGGAAGAACGTATTAAGGCCGAAACGGATGCTGAAATGTTTAAAGCGACTCTCCTTGATCAGGCTCAGAAGAAAAAGTAGTTTGCTGCCCGTCGATATGTCTCTAGCCAAAATTTCATAATTGAACATCATGCCTCGGGACTGGTCCCGAGGCTTTTTATATAGAGGTCAGACATTTATGAGAGGACATAAACGAAGGTTATATTATAAACTAGAGAGGATTGTTTTAAAGGAGAGAGACAAACATGTTTACACAAAAATGGATGGATACATATTTTACAGTAGATGTTGCGATCCAAATCGGTATTAGCCTTTGTATTTTATTGCTTTTTTTATTGCTTCGGAAAGTATTTACGAAGTACTTATTTCATCTTCTCTTTAGGCTGACCAATCGGTCTAAAACGGAGGTCATTAACCAAATTGTTGTGGCTTTCGAAAAGCCAGCCAGACTGTTTTTTGTCGCACTTGGGTTATATTTTGCGTTAAGACAGGCACCATACTTTGAGCATCATATGGATGTCATCGTCAAATTATATAGATCCTCCATTATATTGATGCTGACATGGGGGCTTTGTAATTTAACCGCAGCTTCTTCTTTCTTATTTCAAAAAGTAAATTCGAAATTTGAATTGGAAATGGATGATATTTTAGCGCCGTTTTTATCAAAGGTACTTCGCTTCATTATCATTGCACTAAGTATTAGTGTCATTGCACAAGAATTTAATTATGATGTAAATGGACTTGTGGCAGGTCTTGGTCTAGGTGGTCTAGCCTTTGCGCTTGCTGCACAGGATACGGTGGCGAACTTTTTTGGAGGAATCGTCATCATTACAGAGAAGCCTTTTACAATGGGCGACTTTGTGGAGACGCCTAGTGTTCTTGGGACTGTCGAGGACATTACATTTCGAAGTACAAAGTTTAGAACACCTGCTGAAGCTGTCGTGACAGTTCCGAATTCTACGCTTTCAAAGGAACCTATCACGAACTGGACGAGAATGAATAAACGCCAAATTACGTTTTCCGTACGTGTATCCTATAATACACCAAAGGAAAATCTTGACCGATGCATCAAACGTCTCAAACAAATGCTTTATGAACATGATGGGGTGCACAAGGAGACGATCATGGTAAATCTCGATGTACTGGCGGACAGTTATTTGAATTTATTTTTCAACTTTTACACAAACACGACGGCCTGGGCTGAAAACCTTGATATTAAACAGGACATTAACTACCGTATCATGGATATCTTCCATCAAGAAGGTGTAGAATTTGCTTTCCCTGGACAGACCATTTATATGAAACAAAAAGGCGAAAAACAGCTGGGTGAATAAAGGAGGATTGTGAGTGGATCAAACAAAGGTGGCAGCGCTAAGAGAGAAATTAATGCAGGCTTCACATATTATGGTACTTTCAGGTGCGGGTATGAGCACAGAATCGGGTATCCCCGATTTTAGATCAACGGGCGGCTTATGGACTGAAGACACCTCCCGCATGGAGGCGATGAGCCGGTCCTACTTTTTATCACACCCTCAGCATTTCTGGCCGAAATTCAAGGAATTGTTTCAGATGAAAATGAGCGGAGAGTACGAGCCCAATAGTGGACATACCTTTTTAGCCAGCCTTGAGAAACAAGGAAAACATGTGGATATTTTCACCCAAAATATTGATGGCCTGCATAAAAAAGCAGGAAGCCAGCATGTATATGAACTCCACGGCTCCATTCAAACAGCTACTTGCCCATCGTGCCAAGCGACATATGAACTGCCTTATTTATTACAAGAAGAAGTGCCTGTATGTCTAAAGGTTTCCTCAGACGGACGGACATGTGGGCGTGTGCTGAAAACAGATGTTGTCCTTTTTGGAGACAGGGTTAAACATTTTGATCAAGTAGAGAAATCACTTCAGCGAGCGGACCTTCTGCTCGTCATGGGGACTTCCCTAGAAGTGGCGCCAGCAAGATATATTCCAGAAGATGCCGCTCAAAATCCTTCCATCTTCAAGGTGATGATGAATTTGAGTGAAACAGAATACGATCCACTGTTTGATCTTGTCTTTCATGAGCGAATTGGCGATCTCGTGAAAGCTTTATAAATCATCAAAGACCCCGCATCCAAAAAAGGTGCGGGGTCTTTCTTTATTGTTGCAGCGGCTTCATCGATTCATCAAGGACTTCAAATGTATAGCCCTTCGCTTTTAGCTGTGTGATTAAACTGTTTAAGTATTTTGCTGTCGCTGGCTGATCGTGCATTAAGATGATTTTTGGTTCTTTTGGATGTTTTGTCTCAAGCACTTGCAGCTGATTTAATACCTCTGGTACATATTTTGAGCTTTTATATTTCCAGTCAAGACTGTCAATTGTCCAATCCCAGTATACAAAGCCTTTTTGTTTTAAACGTGCCTTTTGCTGATCCGTTAAATTTGGGGCGCTGCCATAAGGTGTTCTCACAAGATGTGTATACTCACCTGTGACAGAAGCCAAAATGCGCTGATCTTCCTTCATCTCATTGACGGGAGAATCACTTTTTTGATAAAAGCGTTTCACATCATGTGTGATACCATGAAGCCCTAACTGATGACCTTCTTGATGAAGTTTTTTCACAGCTGCCGGGTGTTCCTTAATCTGCGGCCCAAGCATAAAGAATGTGGCCTTTACTTGATGCGCTTTGAGCACATCTAAAAGCTGATTTGATGTCGCTGACGGACCATCATCAAAGGTTAAAAAGATCGTTTGATCCGTTACATGTTTGTTTGGGTTGATCTTAAAATGTGCATCTAATGTTTTCGTAGAATCATCTTTTGCTTTCAGACTTGTGCTTGTGTTTCGGAATTGACTGCTCGCAGACATTTTAGCCGGCTGATCTGCTGCCTGCATATTGGTTTTAGATATATCCCATATAAAAAAGAGGATCAGTGACAGAATCACTAAACCAATCGCTTTTGAGAGCAGCATCGTGTTTGAAGGTGTCTGTTTTTTCGTAACCCGTTGCATTACAATCGCTCCAATAAATCAAAAATTTGTGTCGAATCATGTAGTAGATTCTGTCTTTTTCCGCTGTTTTTTGTCGTGCTCATATGGATTAAGTATACAGGAAAAAAGAGCCTATGAATATAGAAGATGCTAAAAAATTGGAATCTTTTTGGTTATGAGTCTATGTTTGTTACAATAGAAAGTTGACCATTTATCATGATGTGAAATAATTCTGAATAATCATTGAAACGTACTCATTTATCCGCTAAGATAGCATCAGACTCAACCATTAATGCGAAGCGAAGGGGAGATTCCGTATGAAAGTATTGTATAATGGCGATTTCATTGAAAAAAAGGATGCACATGTTGATATTGAAGACAGAGGCTATCAATTTGGTGACGGCGTCTATGAGGTCATCCGTGTATACAATGGGACTTTGTTTACATTAAAAGAGCATACAGAGCGTCTGTTCAAGAGTGCAAAAGAAATCGGCATTCATCTTCAAGGTGCAGTATCAGATATGGAAGAAAAGTTAAAACAGCTCGTCGCCCACAACCAATTAACAGATGGAGGTGTGTATATTCAAGTCACGCGGGGCGTCGCACCTCGTAAACATCAATATGGCGATTCTCTCACTCCTCAAATCACAGCATATACGTTCCAGGTGAAAAAGCCTGTTCATGAGCAGACAGCTGGTGCAAAGGCCATATTATCTGAGGACCTTCGCTGGTTAAGATGTGATATTAAAAGCTTAAATCTCTTATATAACGTCATGGAAAAGCAGAAGGCATCTGAAGCTGGTGCATTTGAAGCCATTCTCATTAGAGATGGTTTTGTGACTGAGGGAACCTCCTCGAATGTATATGCCGTCATTGATGGCGTGATTCGCACACATCCAGCAAACAATCTTATTCTAAACGGTATTACCCGTAGAAAGCTTCTTGAGGTATGTAAAGAAGAGGGATGCAGTGTTGAAGAAACTCGTATAAGTAAAGAAGAGCTGCTGCGCGCGCAGGAAATCTTCATCAGCTCGACGACGGCTGAAGTCATTCCGATTGTTGAAATTGATGGCCAGCCAGTAGGGGAAGGCGTTCCAGGAGAGTTGACAAAGCGTGTACAGGAAGGCTTCCAGCAAAAAATTAAACATGAAAGTGAAGCATCTATTTCTTCATAAATAAAGAGAGGCTGTAAACCAATGTTTACAGCCTTTTGTGATTCTTTTATTTTACAATAAGCACAGGTATATCTGATTTTGATGATAACTTTTCACTTACACTGCCAAAGAGCATTTTTTTCAATCTGCTTTGGTCACGTGCTCCCATGACGATGAGGTCTGCTGATATGTCTTCAGCATATTCGATAATCGCTTCCGCTGGTTCCCCCTCAACAATTTCAATGGCAGCTTCAAACTGCTCCTCATTTAAAAGCATTCTTGCTTCTGCAACGACCTCTTCTGTATGATCTTCAAAAATCAAGGGACTTTGCTGTTCATCATGAGGTACATACACAGGGGGTGTTTGAAGGTCTGCCATGCCGCCGCCGATATAAGCTCCGCCAGTCATTGGGCGTGGTGCATCAAACACCTGTCTGCTTGATTTGCCATCATGTGCATAGGCAACAGTCAGCTTGGCATTCAAGGTTTTGGCTAGAGCGATTGCCTTTTTTAATGCTTTCTTACTGTCTTCATGTCCATCAAACGCAACGACCATCCGATCAGCTTGAAACAATGTCCTCATTCCTTTCAAAAGGAGTCTTTACACTCATGGTATACCCGTTATTTGAAAAAGATACACATGAAGGCGGTGAACTTTTTGTTAGAAAATTTCATTTATTGAAAAATATTTATTGACAAAATGGTGACAGCCGCTATAAGATAAAAAAAGATTCAAGAGCCAAAAGGAGGAAATGTCATGTGCAACATTGGAAGAATGAAATCAAACTGCATGAATGGGTTGATTCACGTGACAATTACACCTTCATTGGTCATTGAAAAGGGACTCGTATGTTCCAATTGATCGGATGAATCAAGGCGTATGTTGCGTATTTGTCAACATGCGCCTTTTTACATGACTAAAAGAGGCGTACCAGACAGCTGGTTGCCTCTTTTTTTGTTGTATTCATTTCGCATTTCGAAATAAAGGGATGGAGATCAACAAGTAAATGAAGAGGAGTGAAAGCATGTGAACATGCCAAAAGCAAGACAAATGACAAAAACCAAAAAAACGAAACAAGGTGACAGCCAGGAAAATCTAGAAAGCGGCTAGCTTTAAAAGGAGAGACAAACATGTTTTCAGTATTTGCGAAATTAGGCTGGTTCTTCAAACAAGAGTGGAGGCGTTATACGATCGCCATTACGCTTCTGCTCATTGTGAATGTGCTTGAAATGCTGCCGCCAAGATATCTTGGGCAGGCAGTTGATGACATTCGTTCTGGTCAATTTACAACATCCAGTATTGTGTTTTATGTAACCATTTTTTGCTTGCTAGGTGTCGTCGTCTATACGCTGACATATTTTTGGATGTATCAGTTATTTGGCGGCGCAAATGTCATGGAGCGTGTGATGCGCGGGAAGCTCATGCGTCACTTACTTAAGATGACACCCACCTTTTATGAAAAGAAAAAAACCGGTAATTTAATGGCATTAGGTACAAACGATTTAAATGCTGTGGCTTTAACGACAGGTTTTGGCGTTCTGACATTGGTTGATTCCACTGCTTATATGCTGATGATCTTCTTTACGATGGGGCTGACGATTAGCTGGAAATTAACCTTAATGGCGATCATCCCTATGCCGCTGATGGCGCTCTTGATTGCGTATTATGGCAGCAAGATTCATGATCGCTTTACAGTTGCTCAAGATGCATTTGGTGATATGAACGATCGCGTCCTTGAATCAGTCGCAGGTGTCCGGGTTATTCGGTCTTTTGTACAGGAGAAACAAGATGTCGAACGCTTTCGCCAAATGACAGATGATGTATTTCAAAAAAATATGAGAGTGGCGATCATTGATTCATTGTTTGAGCCGACAGTGAAATTACTTGTCGGTGTCAGCTACTTAATTGGAATCGGCTACGGAGCCTATCTTGTGTTCCAAAGTGATTTAACCATTGGTGAGCTTGTCGCATTTAACGTCTATCTTGGAATGATGATCTGGCCAATGTTTGCGATAGGCGAATTGATTAATATTATGCAAAGGGGAAATGCGTCGTTAGACCGGTTGAATCATACACTCAGCTACAAGCCGGATGTCACAGACGCTTCTCAGCCAAAAACGTTACAAGAGCCTGGCGATATTCAGTTTGATCACGTGACATTCAGGTATCCAACTTCCCCTAAAGATAATTTAATTGATGTGTCCTTTACGGTTCGAAAAGGGCAGACAATCGGAATTACAGGCAAAACAGGAAGCGGTAAAACGACTATCGTAAAACAGCTTCTGCGCCAGTATCCAACAGGTGATGGTCAAATCCTGCTATCAGGAGTCCCAATCCAAGAGATCGAATTAGATCAGCTATTTCAATGGATCGGATACGTACCGCAGGATCATATCCTTTTTTCAAAAAGTGTAGAAGAGAATATGCGCTTTGGTCATCGGGACGCAAAACAAAATGAATTAGCACAAGCGATCAAAGATGCTTACTTTGAAAAAGATTTACGTCTTTTGCCAGAGGGGCTCGAAACCATGGTGGGGGAAAAAGGTGTGGCACTGTCAGGTGGACAAAAGCAGCGAATTTCCATTGCACGCGCTTTATTAATAGACCCCGACATTTTAATATTGGATGACTCGCTTTCTGCGGTAGATGCAAAAACAGAAACCGCTATTTTAGAAAATTTAAGGCAAAATCGTCATGGGAAAACGACGTTTATTACGACTCATCGTCTATCAGCTGTTGAGCATGCGGATCTCATACTTGTCATGGAAGAAGGATGCATAGTCCAAAAGGGCACCCACGAAGAGCTCATTCAGCAAGATGGGTGGTACAAAGAACAATTTTTGCGTCAGCAGCTGACAAACCAGCTGGAAGGAGGGGATGAGGCATGACAACAGGAAGAAGACTCCTTGCCTACGCACTCCTTTATAAGAAAGTACTGTCTGTTGCCTTGATCTTTCTCATCATTGCAGTAGGTGCTGAACTGACAGGACCATTTATTGGGAAGAAAATGATTGATGATCATATTTTAGGTGTAGAAAAACCGTATGTCGAAGTCAATGAAAAAACAGACAAAACCGTTTATTACCAGGGAAATAACTATATACGAAGCGATCGATTAGACAGTGGTATGAAATCCGGAAAACAAATCAATGTGGTGCAAGTCGGATTCGGTTACTATTTTGTAAATGAGCCGATTCGTTTTGATGGAAACCGAAAGATATCCGGAGATCAGCTTACCATTGAAAATGGGAACGAGCGCGAGACATATGAAGTACAGCGTTTATCAAAAGAGGAAATTTTCTCTTTTTATGAGCCGGAAATCAGTGGTTTGGTGCAGCTTGTTCTATTTTATCTAGGGCTTCTCGTCATTGCGATTTTCTTTCAGTATGCGCAGCATTATCTGCTACAGCGGATAGCCAATCGAATTATTCAAAAAATGAGGGTTGATGTATTTGAGCATATTCAAACGCTGCCTATTCGGTATTTTGATAATTTACCGGCTGGAAAGGTCGTAGCGAGGATTACCAATGACACAGAAACCATTCGTGATTTATATGTGACAGTCCTCGCTAATTTCGTGACGAGTGCTATTTACATGATTGGAATTTATATTGCCATGTTTTTATTAAATGTGAAGCTGGCACTCATTTGTTTGGTGGCGGTACCGATTATTTTCCTATGGTCAATGACCTACAGAAAGTTTGCATCAGTGTACAACCACCGCATTCGTTCGATCATTAGTGACATCAATGCCAAGCTAAATGAAGCCATTCAAGGGATGACCATTATTCAAGCGTTTCGTCATGAAAAAGTGACGAAAGAGGAATTTGATGAGCTGAACAACAATCACTTTCGATATCAGCGAAAGATGCTGCATTTAAATTCACTTCTGTCGCATAACTTGGTTAACCTGCTTCGGAATTTAGCATATGTGGCACTCATTTGGTATTTTGGCGGTGCGTCCTTAAGTGCGACGGGCATTGTGTCAATTGGTGTGCTCTATGCGTTTGTCGATTATTTAAATCGATTATTTCAGCCGATTACAGGCATTGTGAACCAATTCTCGAGATTGGAATTAGCAAGGGTTTCATCGGAAAGGGTTTTCCGATTATTAGATGAGCCAGGAACAACAGTGGAAGAACCTGTTCAAAAGAAAATGGAGGGACACGTTCAGTTCCAAGATGTCACCTTTGCTTATAATGAAGGAAATAATGTATTAAAGAACATTACGTTCGAGGCCAAAAAAGGCCAGACGGTTGCACTTGTGGGGCATACCGGTTCTGGGAAAAGCTCGATCATGAACTTGCTGCTGCGTTTTTATGACATTCAGCAAGGAGACATTCTCATAGATGGGGAAAGCATTTATCACCAGTCACGCCAAACGTTGCGCAAACAAATGGGCATTGTGCTTCAAGACCCGTATTTATTTTCCGGAACGATTGCATCCAATGTCAGTTTAGGAAATGAAGACATTAAAAGAGAAACGATTGAATCATCATTAAAGCAAGTAGGCGCAGTAGAGTTATTGAAGCACCTGCCAGAAGGATTTGATGAACCAGTCGTTGAAAAGGGAAGTACTCTTTCCTCAGGGGAACGTCAGTTAATCTCATTTGCCCGTGCATTAGCGTACGATCCAGCGATCTTAATTTTAGATGAAGCCACTGCAAACATTGATACAGAAACAGAAGCGATCATTCAGCGGGCGCTTGATGTCGTCAAAGAAGGACGAACGACTTTTGTCATTGCTCACCGATTATCCACCATTAAGAAAGCCGATATGATTTTGGTATTAGAAAAAGGTGAAATTGTCGAGCGAGGCAGTCATGATCAACTCATGCAGCAAGAAGGGCTGTATGCGCAAATGTACGAACTGCAAAAGGGTGCTGTTGCAAACAGCTGATGAATAACAAAAAAGAGCCTATTCACTTTGAATGAGGCTCTTTTTATTTGCATAAAAAGTCGAGGATTCGTTTTTGACCTCGACCTTTACTAGTTATATCGTTTACATGAGCTGCATCATCAGTAGGCAATGCCGACGCGTTGATGTACAAATTCCTTCGAATTTAACTGCTGATATAAAAAGTGTGCGGTATCTTCAACTGAAATTTTCTTTCCATCTATAGGGAGAAAATCTTTTTCATAGCGATATGACCGTGTCACATCTCCATCTGGTAAATAGGTTGGACAAATAATGGTCCAATCTAGATCAGTCGATTGAAGGATTTCAAACGCTTTGGCATGCTCTTTAGCTGCTCGGGAAGTAGTCCGCCTTGATTCATTTGTTTCAAAACGGTAAAGTTCCGGCTGCTGCCTTGCCTTTAAAATACCTGCCGTACCAATTGTAATAATTCTTGAAGTATTTGATTGCTTCATGGCTTGTACGATATGCTCCATTGAAACAGATAATGTATCATCACCATCTGTTGATAGACAGCTCACAACAATATCTGCTCCTTTGATCGTCTCAAGCACATCTTCTCGATTTCTTGAATTGCCGGTGACTTGAAACATACCCGCAAGCATTTCTTCTCGGTTTGTCCGAATCAATGAACGAACTATGTAACGATCATCTACTTGAACGAAACGAAGAAATGCTTGTCCTACACGTCCATGAGCACCGAAAAGAGCTATTTTCATCTGTTCGATCCCTCCACTACATACTATAAGTGAAAAGAACCCAAAATGGTACAACTTTTATGTGATGCTTTTTTTATAAAGGTGAAAGGACCGAATACTATGAGCATATTCACATAATAGAGAGATCCCTACAAATTGTAGAAGTTCAAAGTTCATACCGGAAATAATGTCCATGAAGATCCGCTCCTTTCTACTACATGATATGAGCTGGAAAGGAGATTGGTGAGGGATAAAAATAAAAAAAGAAGACACCTTAAGAGAGGTGCCTTCTATGATCCAAATATGAAATTAAGCTTGTGTTCCACCCATGTGTTGTTGAGCGTAAGATACAAGACGCTTAGTGATTTCTCCACCAACTGATCCGTTAGCGCGAGATGTTGTTTCTGCACCAAGGTTTACACCGAATTCAGAAGCGATTTCGTACTTCATTTGGTCGATTGCTTGCTCTGCTCCAGGAACTAGTAATTGATTTGAACTATTAGAATTTGCCATGATGTGAATCTCCTTTTTGTATATGATTTGGTTTTTGGTTGGGTTTGCTGGAATCGCACCAGCGAAATGAGCAAGTCATTTGCCACTTGGCGAAACCCAATGCAGTAACTGCTTTGTACTAAGTATTATGGTGATTTCTGAAAAAAACATACGAGAAAAGAACATGGTAAATGTTGTTCAACATGCAAAAAAACCATCACTCAATCATGAGTGATGGTGCTGCATGTATCTCTTTATTCAGCGGAGCGAATACGGAGCTCCGTATCCGAGTCAAAGAAGTGGGCTTTGTTCATATCGATGGCAAGAGGTATAGACTGTCCAGCCTGAACATCGGTACGAGAATCAACACGAGCAATAAACGATTGACCATCGAGAGAAGAGTAAAGCATCGTTTCAGCTCCCATTAATTCAGCAACTTCTACGTTGGCATCGATCTTTGTGCCCTCAGATGCCTCTATAAACACGGGTTCATCATGAAAATCTTCTGGCCTGATACCAAGGATGATATCTTTTCCGATATAACCTTGGCTGCGTAATACCTTCATCTTTCCTTCTGGTACACGAATATGCGTTTTTCCAACTGCAATGGCACCGTCAGAGAGCTTTCCTGTGAAAAAATTCATCGCAGGAGAGCCAATGAATCCACCTACAAATACATTCTCTGGATTTTCATATACATCCTTCGGCGCTCCAACCTGCTGAATAAAGCCATCTTTCATCACAACAAGGCGAGTAGCCATTGTCATAGCTTCAGTCTGATCATGTGTGACATAGATAAATGTCGTTTGCAGACGCTGATGAAGCTTAGATATTTCAGCACGCATCTGAACGCGAAGTTTTGCATCTAAATTAGAAAGCGGCTCATCCAAAAGAAAGACCTTTGCATCACGCACAATTGCTCTCCCAAGTGCAACACGTTGTCTTTGACCGCCAGACAGAGCTTTTGGTTTTCTGTCTAAATATTGCTCAAGCCCCAATATTTTCGCAGCATTTCGAACCCGCTCATCAATTTCTGTTTTCGGGAACTTCCGCAGCTTTAATCCAAAAGCCATATTATCGTATACATTCATGTGAGGGTACAAAGCATAGTTTTGGAAAACCATTGCGATATCCCGGTCTTTTGGTGCTACATCATTCATCCGTTTTCCGTCTAACAGAAAATCCCCTTGTGAAATCTCTTCAAGTCCTGCAATCATGCGAAGGGTTGTTGATTTTCCGCACCCAGATGGACCAACAAACACGATAAATTCTTTATCTTCTATATGTAGATTAAAGTTGTCTACTGCTGTTACCTTGTTATCATACACTTTATAAATTTGATTGAGCATCATTTCAGCCATAGATGATAACCTCCCCATCCTCTTATTGAAAACGCTTTACTTGTAAATAAAGTGTATAAAATGGGGAAGCGTCTGTAAATGGACAACGTGCACAACATCTCATTTTCACTTTTGGGCAGGATGCTCATGTCATTGATTGTTATGAAAGGTCGAGAAGATTCATCATAAAATAAACAGCAGATGCTTCTGGAAAATGCCGTATATCGATTCCTGTGCGCTCAATAAATTTATCGATTCGATATTGAAGGCTGTTTCTGTGAACATATAAAGCTTTTGCTGCCTTGGATGCATTTAAGTTACATTGCATATAGGTCATGAGGGTGCGGTAAACGTCCCGATCAAGGACCGCCTCTTTAAAAGCATCTGAAATAGCATGAGAGAGCGCGGATTCATCATAACGCATGAGTGATGGCAGACATTGATAAAATGTGGAAATCCCTGATCTAAGCTTGCCTCGCTGCACATGGTCCAAGAAAAGTTTCTGTTCATTTAACAATTTCTTTTGTAAATGTCCATTTGGCAAATGGAGCTGTCCTTGTAAAAAGACTGAGTCTGTTAAAAAGTCACTTGTAATGGCTAGAGACAAATCATTTAGCAGATCTAATTGACTATTTTCTGATGTAGCGTTTGTTTGAATCAGCATCGCTGTATCAGCGCCTGTCCAAATGAAATGAGCATGTTCGAGGCTGTGAACCACAGCCTCTTTTATTTGCTGCCTTTGTTCTGCTTGATGGGACATTTTAAAATAATATACACGGACGGGGTGCTGAACAGTTAGTGGTTTGTTATCAAAAAGATAGCTGTACCATTTCTGTTCATCCTCAGTCTGCTTTGTATGAGAAAGATCAATTGGTGTAAGGAAAGTATTGAGAAGAAGTGTTTCTCTCGCTGTAAGCTCTGATTTGTCTACTCCAAATAATTCGCCTTCGTCTGTTTGATACCAAAGAATTTGATGGTCATTTGTAGGTGAACTGATGATATGCTCTCCGTAAACAAGCTTTAATTTTTCTAACATGGCGAAGCTCCTTAAACAGTTTAATCATAGACATGGAATAGCATTAATTCGTGGATTTCTTCTTTTAAGGTTGGTTCGACTTCATGAGGTGGAAGCTGGGAGCCCCATTCAATATCACCTGTTTTGTGGTAGATGCCTTCGTAGTGCGCACCATTGTGAAAAAAGGATATTTTCCAGCCTGGCAACTGTGCTTTCTTAAAGAGAGGTTTCCATTGAAAATGAGAAATCATATCATCATTGCCTCCTTGCTTTTATTGATGAAACAATAAATAAACACGACAATACGGAAACAACCTTGAACTTGATTTTATTGTATCTCATCTGATGAAAAGAGCATAGGAAAAGCATAGATTTCATAACACCATCAATTTAAAACGAAAAACAGTTAGAAGACGTTCGTGTGGTCTGTAGTTGTTGAGGTCGTTTGTGAAAGATAAGATGCATAATCCATGATTCTTTTCCCAATCAGTCTTTCTGAGTTTCGCAATGAAACCTGCTGGAAAATCTCGCGGCCAGGGCGAGAATTGGCTTCAAACATCCAGATAGCTCCTGTCTGATCAATGCCTAAATCAAAACCGATTTCACCAATATGGCCGGACATTTTTTCATCTATCACCTGACTAAGCGTGATGGCAGTATAAGAAAGCTGCTCTAAAGTTTTCAAACGCTTCTTCTTTTCTGGAAAAACATCATAAAGTGTTTTTACTAAGCCACCATGTAAATGGTGAGTCGTTACTGTGTGATTGCCAGAGACTTTTGCTGCTGCTGCCGTGACTGTCCAATGGCCGTACTTATTTTTATTCGTATGAACTCTGAAATCCATTGGTTGATTGTCTATTTGAAGAAGTGCAATGCCTTGTTGAGCCATAAAGTCTTGAATTGCGTGATCTTTTCGGAGCTTGGTCACGAAATGCTCTATTGAGTCATATGGAACAGCGCTTCCGTGATTTGAGCATACAGTGATTCCATGAGCCGTCTTCTTTAATTGATAAATACCGTCGCCGTGACTTCCATTCGATGGTTTTAAGTATATGACCTGATGTAGATGGAGGAGTGTTTCTATTTTATTTAGAGCGTCCACCGGATCCAATTGTATGGAATGTGGAAGAAAAGGACATGTTTTTTCATCTGTTAACAGTTGTTCATGAATATCCCATTTATTAAAAAAATAAGGGTTGAACCAAGGAATATCATAGTCTTGTGTGAGTTTACGCTTTGTTTCTTGAATGAATGCCGACTGAGCAGCCTTTCTATTTGGAAGACGGTCGTAAATGACTGACGGCAGAGGCATCTGTTTTTTAACCCATGTTTGCTGTTGGTGCAACAATCCTTCTACTATTCCTTTATCCCAATCAATAGAATGTGTACCAAAAAGGTAGGCAAATCCAGCATGCTGCCTGAAAGAGTGCAGCAGTTTGATAAAAAAGTCTGATCTCGTTCCTAGTGGCTGCGCGCTTTGCCCAAAACCTGCGGTGAAAATGCCAAGCAGCGGCCCTATAAACAGTGTATGATCAACGGCGATCACATCAGCTTTTGATTGATAAGGAATTAGTAAATTTCTATATAGATTTTCTGATAATAAAATTTTATTTGGATGTTGATGATAGGAAACGGTGAAGTCATCTACTAAACGGGATCCTAAAGCAAGAGAATAGATCGCATCCTGCTGTTTAAAATGGGCGGGAAGATGAACTGTTTTTTCACTTGTGAGATGAGGGGCGATGATGAAGCGATTTTTGTTCATAAGAAACCTCCTTCGGTTGAGACGCCATCGATTGAGCATGTGCAAGAATGGTACGAATCAATTGATCTTCCTTGTCAGGATAAGCTTTTAAAAAAACGGATCGCCCTGGCTTTGATCTTATATTTGATATGAAAAGCCTGCCTTCACTTGTATGGAGTAAGTCTACAGCGAATTCAAAGCAAGGGGAGAAGGTTTTATCTATATATGCTGGGAGAGATGCTTGAATGGATGCAATATCATCTAAAAGAAGCTCTTTGATGTGCGGCTGCAATGTGTTTAGATAGTGATCAAAGCCTATCATGGGAGCTGATTTTTGTGTAATGTTTAAATGACTATTTTCTGTAGGTGATTTTGTGTGAATCCCTATGCGATTCCATTGATTTTGTGAATCTTTCATAAGGAAAATCCTTATTTCATTGAATAAAAAGTCTTTTTGATCACTCGTCTGAAAAAATTGAAGGAAATATCGGCCAACGTACTTTTTACACCAGCGCTCTATATCTGATGGACGCGAAAATGTGATGACAAGCTCGGGACTTAGCTGAACAGTGAAAGTGTTGTCTTTTAAGAAAATGAAGTAAGTAGATGCTGCATGCTGTTGAGAGAGCGGCTGCATTTTACAATAACCGTCTTTCCTTACCATGTTGAGAAGGTCTGATGGCTCTTTTAATAATGAGCAGACAGGTAAATATGGCTGTAAAGAAGGGAGGAGACGGAGCTGCTCGAATAGCATCATTTTATTTGAAATACCTGTATTTAAAAAATCTGTTTTCGGATACTTTTTCAGCCATTCCATGATTGGTTTTGCTTTTTTAGATTGTGCGTCATGCTTGTAAAGGCATCGATCGTAAATCAAGTCAGGAATCTCAAATTCTGCTGCGGCAAATCCTTGACCATTCGTATAAGTTTGACCTTGTATCAAATTTGAAGCCGGCTTTAAATCAAATGGTGTAAAACGAACAACCTTTAAACCATAAGAAGGGGCAGCTTTGGCTAACCCACGAGTGAATGCCTCTTCATACTTTGAAGAAAGGGTCACAATACCTAATGTTGATGTCATTAAAAAACACCTTCTTTTCAACTTCTTTTTTTACCAGCACAAAAACACTTTTTCATGATTTTACATAAAGATTGCGCTCCTTTATCATTACGACAGATCGATTGATCATATGTCTAGCAACATGCTTCATTTGCTTGGGGACTTGACAACAACTATAATACGTATAGATTAAACCAATAAACATCGGGTGTTGTTTGAAAGGTAGATGACGACTTTGAATATATTCACAACGTTTATCTTTATGATTGTTATAGGCGCAGTCATAGGAGCAGCGACAAACCATCTTGCAATTAAAATGCTTTTTCGGCCTTATAAGCCATACTATTTTTTTGGGAAACAGCTTCCATTTACACCAGGGCTCATTCCTAAAAGAAGAGATGAAGTAGCCAAGCAGGTTGGTGTCATGGTTATGGAGCATTTGCTCACGCCAGAAGGAATTCAAAAGCGATTTGAATCATCGGAGGCAAAGCAGGAGATCTTGCATACAGTCCATCGATATATTGACAAAGGCGCTGTAATGGAGATAACAGTGCTATCTTTGCTTGAAAGATTCGGCGTATCACAGGCTGACGTCAAAGCAGATGAATGGATCCATCAGTGGTCTGATCAAAAGCTCAATTCACTGCTTGAAAAATATAATGAGCAAACTTTATCTGAATTGCTTCCGCTAGATGTGGAAAACAAAATATCTTCAAAAATTCCAGATGCAGCAGATTATATTTTAAAGAGAGGGATTCATTATTTTGAAAGCGAGGAAGGTAAAGCAAGACTTGGCAATATGATTGATGATTTCTTAAAGGAAAGAGGCATGCTTGGCAGTATGGTTCAAATGTTTCTAGGGAATTCAAGCTTAATTGATCGGGTACATCCTGAAATCATCAAATTTTTAAGAAACGCAGAAACAAAAAGATTTTTATCAGATTTGCTTGTTCAAGAATGGGACAAGGTGAAGCAGTTTTCTCTTCAGGAGCTAGATGAAAAATGGAATGTGAAGGAGCTTGCTTATAGTGTGAAAAAGCAATTGCTTTCACACTTCTCTACAAAGCTGATATTAGACAAGCCAGTTGGATATTATGTCAGTGCAGTAGCGCTTGATCTCAAAACACACTTTGCACCAGTGCTTGTCGACAAGGGGATTAAAGCAGCATCGAATGCTTTAGAGGGACTGCTCGCAAAGCTCAAATTTGAAGATATCATTCGTGAGCAGATTGAACATTTTCCGCTTAAAAAAATGGAGGAGCTTGTGATTAGCATTTCCAACAATGAACTTAAAATGATCACGTTTTTAGGCGGTTTTTTAGGCGGATTAATCGGCGCAATTCAAGCAATCTTTGTCACGCTATTTTAAGACAAGCTAGAGAAATTTTGATGAATTCATTGTATATATGTGAAACGAAAGCCATAGTTTGTTATAGTGGAGTGGTGTCCGCCGATCATATCGGTGATAACGGATAGAAAGGAGACATAACATGTCTGTAAATGTTTATGATGTTGCATATGACCTTGAAAAAGCTCTGCGTCATAGCGAAGAATATTCAACTTTAAAAAATCTTTATGATGAGGTAAACGCGGATGAGTCCTCTAAAAGAATGTTCGAGAACTTCCGGGACATTCAAGTAAACCTTCAACAAAAACAAATGACTGGTCAAGAGATCACACAAGAAGAAGTGGAGCAAGCTCAAAAAACAGTGGCACTTGTTCAACAGCACGATAAAATCTCTCAGTTGATGGAAGCAGAACAACGTGTGAGTGTTCTCATCGGAGAATTAAATAAAGTGATCATGAAGCCTCTTGAAGAGCTTTATGGGAATCCAGAAGAAAATGAATGAAAAGGGCGATGATATTCGCCCTTTTTTTATTTCACATGTTCCCTGTCCAACTTTTCAAAAAAAGGTTGTCGAAGCTCATAAATTCTGCGATAATACTTATATTGAAAGTGCTTTCAAATGAGCGCTCTCATGGGACAATTGGGTGCGTTTCACTTGGGATTTAAGGCGATTAGCCAAACGAGAGAGAAGCGCTTCTGGGAGAAACGCAAAGCATAAGGGGATCTGATATAAGCAATGCTTTGGTGTGTGAAAGATAAGGGGATCATGGGGAGCTTCATCACCTCATTGTGACGCATCCAAACCATACATAAAAAAAAGCCTAGGGGTAGGCTTTTTTTATTTGCAAAAGATTCATAACACAGGGCTCTTTTAACTGCATGTTCTAAAGCACCAAGCTAGGGCATATCCTCATCGTAAGTACAGTCATCAAGAAGGGGGATGCCTCAGTGTCAAAAAAACTACTTGCACTCAATATAGATGGAACGTTACTTCGTTCCAATGGAAAAATCCATTCCGCTACAAAAGAAGCTGTGGAATACGTGAAGAAAAAAGGGGTTTACGTGACGCTTGTCACCAACCGGCATTTTCGTTCCGCACAAAAAATAGCCAAGGCGTTGAAGATTCCAACGTCAACCCTTGTGACGCATAGTGGTGCATTTATCGCGAATAAACTCGATGAGCCGCTTCATGTGAAGAAACTAACGGAAGAAAAAACATTTAATCTTGTGCAAATTCTTGAAAGCTTTGATTGTAATGTTCGCTTACTGCATGAAAAATTCTCAATTGGCAACCGGAAAAAAACGCAGTCACAGCTGATGGGAAAGACGTTGATTCATCCGTCTGATCCAATTTTCTATCCTGTGCAATTTGTTGAATCGCTAAGTGATATGCTGATGGATGAACCGGTCAGTACACCAGTGATTGAAGTATATTCGGCCGCAGAGCTTCAGCCTGAAATTCACCGAACCATTCAACAAGCTTTTCCATCTGTCGATCTTATTCAGATCAGTGATGAGAAAATGAATATCGTATGCAAAGGCGTATCGAAAGAAGCGGGGCTTTCTCTTTTGACTTCAGCATTAGGTTTGACTTTAGAAGATACGGTGGTCATTGGGCAGGGGACAGATGACATCCCAATGCTCGAATTGGCTGGCTTAGGCGTTGCGATGGGAAATGCCCCTCATTCTGTTAAGCGTAAAGCCGATTGGGTGACACGTTCGCACGATGAACAGGGAGTCGCTTATATGATCAAAGAATACTTTAGAATGCAGCAAAGAGAAGGATTTTTACATCAATTCGATATTAAACGATAATATAGACGAAGGCCCTGTCAATCAAGAAATGGCAGGGCCTTCAACTGTTCCAGTCATTGCTTTTCCTACATAGATTTTGTAAAATGAAACAAGTTTGAAGATAAAGGTGATACGATGCGAATTTTAATTAAAGGGCTGTCAGATGAACGATTTCATCGCCCGCTTGTTAATATAGCCAATTTATTTGAAGAAGATAGTGAAGTGCTGTTTGATACAGGAGAATTAGAAGATGGCTTAACCATGGTGTTTAGCTGGAAAGAAGAAAATGGAACGGTGGAAGCATCTGGTCACATCGCTGGATCAGACATCACTAGTCGTTTTTCGCGAGACGTCCCAGAGGGCTTGAACGATAAGGAGCGCTGGAAGCAAATCAAAAACACAGTGCTGTCTGTTTATTTACATCTGCTTCAGGAGTACACAGGAATGACGCAAAAGTGGGGTATTCTCACAGGGATACGTCCTACAAAATTACTCCATAAGATGCTGAGAGAAGGCATGACAAAGGAAGACGCGCATGCCGCATTAAAGCGTGATTATTTGATTCATGATGAAAAAATCGATTTGATGCAGGAGATTGTCGACCGTCAGCTTCAAGCGATTCCTGACCTGTATGACCTTCAGCAGGAAGTAAGTATTTATATTGGTATTCCTTTCTGCCCAACCAAATGCGCTTATTGCACGTTTCCTGCTTATGCGATTAAAGGACAAGCTGGAAGAGTGGGAACGTTTTTGTTTGGTCTGCATTATGAGATGCAAAAAATCGGTACTTGGCTAAAAGAACATGGTATCAAAGTGACGACTGTTTATTTTGGCGGAGGTACGCCGACGAGTATCACTGCGGAAGAAATGGATTTGCTGTATGAAGAAATGTATCGCTCGTTCCCTGATGTGAAACATATACGGGAAGTGACTGTCGAAGCAGGACGTCCTGATACGATTTCACCTGATAAGCTAGAGGTGCTAAACCGATATCATATTGACCGGATTAGCATCAATCCACAATCGTATGAGAATGAAACACTGAAAGCCATTGGCCGGCACCATAGTGTAGAAGAAACGATTGAAAAGTATCACTTATCAAGACAGTATGGCATGAATAACATTAATATGGACTTAATTATTGGTTTGCCGGGAGAAGGGCTAAAGGAATTCCAGCATTCCTTGCAGCAGACTGAAGAACTTAAGCCTGAATCGTTAACTGTGCATACGCTCTCCTTTAAAAGAGCTTCTGAGATGACGCGCAATAAGGACAAATATCAAGTAGCAGACCGGGAAGAAATCACACGTATGATGGATGAAGCGGTCGCTTGGACGAAAGCACATGACTATCATCCCTATTATTTATATAGACAAAAAAACATCTTAGGGAACCTTGAAAATGTCGGGTATTCACTGGATGGACAGGAAAGTTTGTATAATATCATTATTATGGAAGAAGTGCAGACAATCATTGGGATTGGATGCGGTGCTGCTAGTAAATTCATTGATCCGCGTTCAGGAAAAATTACGCAGTATGCCAATCCAAAAGATCCAAAATCGTATAATGACCGCTATGAACACTATACCGAAGAGAAAATTGAATTTCTTGAGTCATTATTTGTTCCTCACGTTTAAACACTGCGGTGACGCAGTGTTTTTTTCATTTGTAAAAGGGTATATAAGTGATAAAAAGTTAAAGCAGGTGTACATATGATTGATGTGATCGGAATTGGGATTGGGCCCGCCAATTTAGGTTTGGCGGCTTTGTTAGAGGAGTATGAAGATGTTTCATGCTGTTTTTTTGAACAGGAGTCCGAGTTTGCCTGGCATCCTGGTATGCTGATCAAAGGAACGGATTTACAAGTCTCCTTTTTAGCTGATCTTGTGACGATGGCGAATCCAAGGAGCAGGTATACATTTTTAAATTATTTACATGAATCAAATAGACTTCACCGGTTCTATACATTTGAACAGTTTGACATTCCGCGAAGAGAATTCAATGAGTATTTATCATGGGTCGCAGGTGAATTAGATAGCTGTCAATTTGGGATGAAGGTAGAGGAAGTGACGGACTGCCAAGGTGGTTATCTTGTGAAAGTCCGGCGATTGAAGGATGGATCGCTTTCTGAGTATCGTGCAAAGCATGTCGTGCTTGGAACAGGGAGCAAACCGATGATTCCTGTCGATGTGCCTGATGCTGCACTGCCATATGTGACACATAGCAGCCGTTATTTAGACCAGCAGGAAGAACTTCATGAAGCTGAGTCGGTGACGGTGATTGGTTCTGGGCAGAGTGCAGCCGAAATCTTCTTAGACCTGCTTCAGCATCAAAAGAAAGGACAGCAGCTTTCGTGGTTTACGCGATCTAGTGAATTTAGAGAGCTGGAGACGGCAGAGCTTGGCCAGGAGCTATTTACACCGAAGTACGTCGAATATTTCCATTCGCTTCCTTATGAAGAACGAATGAACACATTGCCTAGGCTGACTGGATTAAGAAATGGTATAGATGCATCGACGCTCTCGCGTATTTATCAGGAATTGTATCATCGGTCTGTTACAGGTGAAGAGCCATCTGTGGTGATTCAGCCAATGACCGAGCTTGAAGCGATTCAGGTGGAGGAGAATCAGTCCCTGAAGCTGCACCTAAAGCAGTGGCAGCTAAAGAAAGAAAAGAGCATAACAGCTGATCGTGCCGTATTGGCTACAGGGTACACTCCGAATATCCCGGCGTGGTTTAGTGCGTATGAACCTTTGATTGAATGGGAAAGTGAAGAGCATTTTAAAGTGACAGAAGACTTCAGGCTTGTGTTCAAAGACAAGCGCCCTCATCATTTCTTTACATTCACGCATCTTGATCACTCTCATGGAACAGCGGCGACCAATTTAAAACTATCCATCTACCGCAACCAGAAAGTGATTCAAACGATTCGCGGGATGAAAGAAGCGTCAGTCAAGCAAGAAACAGCATTTCAGCAATTTGAATAAGATGAAAAAGGGCCCAAGCATAGGGCCCTTTTTCATTAGATCGTTGTTTCCTTTTTCACTTTTGGTTTTTCTGTTTTCCATTTGAAGATTTTGTTTAGGATTTGATAAATTCGCTTAGATTCCTTCGTCACAAGCGGTCCTAAAATCGCAAGGATTAAGACGTACAATGCAGCAAATGGCTTCAAGGTAGCGGCAAGTCCGCCCGCAATACCGAGCTCGGCTACAATGATTGAAAACTCTCCTCGTGATACGATGGTTAATCCAATATTAGAAGAGGCTTTATGAGAAAATCCAGCTCTTCTTCCAGCGAACATTCCAGCAGTGAAGTTCCCAATGAAGGTGAGAATCACAGCGCCGATCGCAAGCCAGAAGGCATCACCTAATGTAAATGGATCAATGCTGAGACCGAAGCTGAAGAAGAACATGGCCCCGAAGAAATCTCTAAATGGAACCACAAGATGTTCGATGCGGTCAGAGTGCTCTGTTTCTGAGAAAACAAGACCAAGTAAGAGTGCCCCAATGGCCTCTGCTACATGGATTGTCTCTGAGAAACCAGCGACAAAGAATAAAGCCGCAAAAATCACAATGATGAACACTTCGTTCGAACGGATATCGAACAACTTGTTTAATAGTTTTGGCAGCTTACGTGCGATGATAAAGAAAAGCATCATATAACCAAAAGCAATGAAAATGGATAATAAGGCACCGCTAACCGTTGTGGCATCTCCAAGGACAAGACCAGATACGACGGATAAATAAACAGCGAGGAAAATATCCTCAAACATAATGATCCCAAGAATTAACTCAGTTTCAGGGTTCGCAGTCCGTTTCAAATCAACAAGGACTTTGGCCACAATGGCACTGGATGAAATCGTGATAACCCCTGCCATAATGAGAACCTCAAGGAACCCAAACCCTGTGATAAAACCGTAAAGCAGTCCTAAGCTGAAGTTAATCAAAATATAAATAGATCCGCCGACAGCAATGGATTTGCCCGATTTAATAAGCTTTCCGACAGAGAACTCAAGTCCAAGATAGAAAAGAAGGAACAAGACGCCCATTCTGCCAAAAAACGAAATAATTTCGGTGCTTTCGATAAATTTTAGATCAATGATCCCGATGGTTGGAGCATGCGGCCCAACGATCATACCGAGGACAATGAGAAAAGGGATGATAGAGAATTTTATTTTATTGGCGATTAAGCTGGCGATGGCGATGAGAATCAGCGCCGTCCCAACTTCAAAGACTAAATGATCCATTCATCACTCTCCCCCTCTAGAAAGAAAATCACGAATCAATCGCTTTAAGTGTTTTCTTTCGCCTGAAATGACCATCGTATCATTTGCTTCAATAATCGAATCGGCACCAGGGTTCAGTAATTTTTCATTTGTATGTTTAATGATCGCAATGACGGTGACTTCATAGTTTTGCCGCACATCTAAATCACCGAGTGTATGTCCAACCGCTTTTGCGCCTTTTTCCACCTTAAACCATTCAATCATTAAGTCATTGAAGGCCATTTCAATGGTTTCAAGTGCCTGCGGTTTATACACCATGCCGCCGATAATCGCAGCGATTTGCCTTGATTCAGCATCATCGAGAGAAATGGTGGACAGCACTTCATCTGGATCATCATCGTCAAAACGATAAATCTCCCGTCTGCCATCATCATGAATCACTATCGTCATTTTTTCTCTATTTCTCGTTTCAATTTCAAATTTCTTTCCGATCCCAGGAAGATCATTTTCTTTAATATTCATTTTATCCCTCCGAATATGATAGGTTGTGTTTTTCATATAGTAATACGGATGAAATAAAATGAATCAGTAGAGGTAATTTGATTGACACATAATGGGGATCGCACACTTCATTTCCAAAAAACATAGATCAATGGATAATGCAGCTGCTGGAGCAGGCTTGAGAAGAAAAACCTTTGAATCAGCCAGTGATAATCTGTTCTTTAACAGAATAGAGGAGGCATGTTTTTTTGAAAATGGAGGTGTCTTCACAGCTTGAATTTCTTCATCGTAGATGGATGGAGAAATAAGACTAGGTGCACTCGCTTCTGCCTGTGGAGCAAAAACGACATTTGAAAAAGGAGAAAACATGACGATGAAACTAACCAATATGAATATGGAACACCTTATCAATCATCCTCCCCCTTTCAAAATCATTTTCTTTCTTCATTTACTATATAAAAATATATTTCTTGTTTCAACAATTATGCTTGTTTTGGTATCAATTGATCTTGAAATTTTTTATGAAGAGGAAAAGGGATTATTCGGGTTGAAATGGAATTAAGTCATGAGTTTAAAAGAAAAGGGGGATGGATGATGACATATATCAATTGTCAGTTAGACGGGGATATTTTTGAAATCGTTTTCAACAGGCCTGATGCTTATAATTCATTTCATGTGGACATGTTTGCTGAATTCAAAGAGGCGTGTGATGCAGCGGAAGAAAGCAGTGCAAAAGTCGTTGTGATCAAGGGAGCGGGGAAAGGGTTTTCAGCAGGCGGAGATATTGGCATGATGCTTAAGCAGGAAAGTGAAGAAGATTTCCATCGTGTGATGGATTTGATCGAGGGAATTACACTTTCTCTAGCCGGTATGAAAAAAGTGACGATTGCCCTTGTCCACGGGTCAGCGGCAGGCCTTGCTTTTAGCTTTGCTTTAAGCTGTGACTACTTGTTTATGCATCAGGATGCACAGCTCGCCATGAATTTTAATGGAGTAGGGTTAATTCCAGATGGCGGAGGGCATTTTTTTCTCACAAAAAGAGTCAGTGAACAAACCGCGAAACAATTGATTTGGAGCGGACAAAAGCTGCCGGCTGAAGAAGCGTTAAAACTGCGCCTTGCAGACGGGGTGTTTCAGGATGAAGTCGATGCGTATCAAAAAGTATGTGTGAAGCCGTTTATGAACATGCCGCTTCAAGCATTTATTGAAACAAAGCTGATCTATTTTCAGCAGTCAGAACCTGAGCTGCTAGCCGTTCTTCAAAAGGAGAGGGCAGCACAGGCAAGACTGAGGCAAAGTCATGATCATAAGGAAGGCATTCAGGCCTTTTTAGAAAAAAGACGACCTGTGTTTCAGAACGTATAAACGAATGTGAGGCCGGCGAATGCCGGTTTTTTTAACGTTCAAATAAAAGAAGCTTGCCTGCATCATCAACGAGCCGGTGGGAATGCTTCGTGTATTGCTGTTCGATTAAGCGATGGCGCCCTAATTCCTTTGCCTTTTCATCACTATCCGTTGTGATTTTTTCATTTAATAAGGTCTCACCCGACCGGTCAAATACAGTTAAAAAGTATGTCTTCTCCATTCCTCATCTCCCTTTCCTCTGCTTTTCTATGTAATTAAACAATGAATAAGGCAAAACCTCTTTTTTAGCTCTTAAAACTGTGTTTTTTAGAATGAGAGCGATAGAACGTGCATTCGTAAAAATGGCATGATAAAATATGGACAATGACAGTATCGGACAAGGAGATAGACGTTTGACTAAGCTCACCTTTATTCATGCCGCAGATTTACATTTAGACAGTCCATTTGCAGGAATGTCGAATATCCCTAGCTTACCATTTAAGCGGCTCAAAGAAAGTACATTTCAAAGTGCGAAGAATATGTTTGATCTCGCCATTGCTCGAGCAGTAGACTTTGTGCTGCTGAGCGGAGATTTATTTGACGAATCCAATCGCAGTCTGAAAGCACAGCTGTTTTTAAGAAATCAGTTTCTAAGACTGCAAACTCAAGGGATTGACGTCTTTATTATTTATGGTAATCATGATCATTTAGGCGGTGAATGGACACCGATTGAGTGGCCTGAGAATGTGCACGTTTTTTCAAGCAGTACACCAAGTGAGCAATCCTACTATAGAGGGGGGCAGCTTGTTGCAAGTATTTATGGGTTTAGCTACAAAGAGCGGGCTGTCTATGAAAATATGACATCTCATTATGTCAAAACGACAGATGCTGCCTATCACATTGCGATGCTTCACGGTACATTAGCCGGACAAGAAGGGCATGATGCGTATGCACCATTTCAGCTTGAGCAGCTTCTTTCACGGGATTTCGATTATTGGGCGCTTGGACATATACATAAGAGAGCCCTTCTGCATGAAGACCCGTTGATTATTTACCCTGGTAACATGCAGGGCAGACATATTAAAGAAACAGGAGAGAAAGGCTGTTACGTTATTCAACTCTCCGAGGATTCTGAGACAGCGGAATTTATTAGCTGTGCGGATGTGATGTTTGAGACACTTGCAATAGACATGACAGAAACGGTTCATATGACGGATCTTGTGACACTTGTGGATAGCAAAATCAGTGAGCTGAAAGAGGAGGGCGTCCCTCATTTTGTGAAAATTGAATTGACGGGTGATGCTCCTCCTTACTTTGAGCGTACTCAGCTTGAGGTACTTGAGGAGCTGTTGACCGTTCTTCATGAACAGGAAGAAGATGAAGAGGTATTCGTTTGGGTGATATCGATTGACTGCCGAACAAACGAGGATGTCGTCTATCCAGAAGATTCTTTTTTGAAGGAACTCACTGCTGAAATTTCACAGTTTGAGGCATATGAAGAGCTTCTATCACCGATCAAGCGTCACCCAACCTATAGAAAGTCAGGAAAAGCTCTCACAAAAGAGGATGAAGTGGATATAAAAGAAGAAGCACAAAGGCTGCTGACAGAACAGCTAAAGCAATTATGAGAAAAGGAGAGGCACAATGAAAATACGTTCACTCCATATCGCCCATTTCGGGAAATTTTCAAATCGGACCTTTCACTTTTCTGATGACGGTTTTCAGCTAGTTTACGGCCTGAATGAATCGGGGAAAACGACATTGAAAACGTTTATTGAATCGATGTTATTTGGTTTTCCGAAAAACAAGATGTACAAGACGAAACAGGGTTCTTTTTATGGTGGTTCCCTTACTTGCCAAGATGATGAGTTAGGCGTTATTCATATTGAGAGAACGTCCGATCGCGGTGGGCAAGCACAGGTATTTTTACCGAATGGTGAAGTGAAAGACGAAGCTTTTCTACAGACACTTTTAAAGGGAACGGATCGCAGATTATATCAATCAATCTATTCATTTGATGTGTTTGGACTGCAAAATGTCCAAGCCTTAAACCAGGACCAAATAGGCGAATTTCTACTTTTCTCAAGTTTATTTGGCTCGGATGCAGCCACCAAGATGGATAGCAGGCTGCTAAAGCAGCAGGAGCAGCTGTTTAAACCAAATGGACGCAAGCCTGAATTAAACCAGCAGCTTGATCGTTTAAAAGAGCTGACAGGTCAGCTGAAACAAGCGAGATTGGTAGAAGGCAGCTATACCGAAAAGAAACGGGAGCAATCTGAATTAACAGAGACGATCGAAAAGCTTCAAAGTGAAATGAAGCAAGCTGAGGAACACATTCAGAAACTGGCTGAATCCATTCAAGTTTATCCCATGATTGAGAAAAAAGTGGAATTAAAAAAGGAATTAGCCCGCTATCCAGACCGAGTCAAACGTTTTAGAGCAGAAACAGAGCATGAGCTGGATAAACTAGAATCACACCTTCACCCGAAAAAGGCTCAATTGACTGCACTGAAGCAGAAGTTAGACCATTTGCAAACCTCACTCGTACAAGTTCAACCGCTCTATGACAAGGATACCATAATGGAGATGAAACGAGTCGTAGATGAAGCAGCTGATGCTGAGCTTGTGAAAAAGCACATAGCAGAGTGTCGAGCAAACCGTGATTCATTGAAACAAAAAATAGACGAAGCGGTAGCAAAGCTAAAGTGGGAGCGCCCGATAAAGCTCGAACAAATTGACGATTCGCTTGAATTTGAGTGGGAATTAAAGGAGACTGTCACTCAATACGTTCGTCTCATGGATAGAAAAGCGCAGTTAGATGAACGATTTGATCACGCAAGACATGAGCTGGACGAAGCAGAAGCCGCTCTAAAAGGATTAAAGGAACAGCAAGTCAGACAGCACGGAGCAGAAGATGATGCGAAGGGGACAAGATCGAAAAAGAAACCGATTCATTCCCGGGCGTCGTTATTCCGAGGCTTGATCGCATTTGATGTGGTGCTTCTGCTTGTTCTATTCTTTTTAACAGAGTGGTGGATCACGCTCTTGTTTGCGGGATTTTCTGTTTTTCTCTTCTTTCTCATTTACCCATTAAGTCAAATGAGCCCTATGAAACAAAGAAGCGGCGAAGGGGCCTTTGATTCATTTCAAGTGCAGGCAGCTTCAGCTGAAACACTTATGAGGCAGAAGGAGCTTCTGTACGAAAGAATCATTCGGCAATATGAAGACTGGGAGCTAGAGCTGGAACCTGTCCAGCAGCAAGTAGAGGAAAAGAAGAGACAGCTTGGCTTGTCGTCTGAGCTTTCTTTCCTAGTAGAGGCCTTCCATATCCTAAAACAATTAAAAATGAATACAGCGGCATATGAGGAGCTTCATCGTGAAATAGGCATGCTTTCCGATCAGCAATCGATTTATGAGGGCAGGGTTTCAGCGTTAAGCAGTATCCTTCAAAAAAAGGAAGGAACCATTCAGGAGAATATCTCAGCTTTTCAAGAGATATTGAAAGATGAGGCGAGAAGAGAAAAAGAACGCCAGACATTGCACGTATCTATTCAACATGCGATCCAGCAGCTCACGACACTAGAAGGGGAAATTCAATATTACGAAAAACAAACTGGCGAGCTTTTTCGTCAAGTAGAAGCAGAGTCCAAAGAAGATTACCAAGTGCTTTCTCATCTATCTAAAGAATACCGGGAACGGCTTTCCCATTTGCAGCAGCTAAATCAAGAGCTTCATAGAAGCGGTTGTTTTGATGAGGAGGAATGGATTGTTCGCAAAGGATTACCTCTCCTTGAAGAGGAGTGTGCAGAAGCAAGGCAGCACCTTCATGACGTTCAATTGAATGCGGAGAATATGGAAAAACGTTTAGCAGAACTAGCGGTGGAAATCCGGCAAATAGAAGCTTCTGGAACGGTGTCTGATTTGACTCATCAGCTTGCCGCAGAGCAGGAGCATGCGAAGCACCTCGCAAAAAAATGGGCGGCAATTCAGCTTGTCCGCTCCGTCATACGAGAAAAATTGAATGAGCATAAAGAAACAAGGCTGCCTGCATTGCTTCAAACAGCCTCAAGTTTTATTCAACCGTTAATAAATGATCGTTATGAAGCGATTTTATTTTCACCTGAAGATGACTTGCTGATGGTGAAAAGAATGGATGGACGAATATTCCGTCCAGAGGAGCTTTCACAGGCAACGTGTGAACAGATCTATCTGGCGATTCGTTTTGCGCTCGCTTTGTCTCATCAGCAAGATTGTCAGCTTCCGTTTATGATGGATGACAGCTTCGTTCATTTCGATCACGTTCGTCTAGGAAGAGTGCTGGAGATGATGAACGAGCTCACACGTTTTGAAACACAGCTGTTTTATTTCACCTGTCATGAGCATATGAAGCAAGCAGCAGAAGATGGACAGATTACGAGTTTAGCAGTTGAATGATTGACAAATAATGACTTATGTTATACTTATATGAGCAGAAACATGGAAGGAGCTTTTATTGAATGGCTAAAGGGATCATGACCTATGATGTCGGCGAACAAGTTGACCTGCATTTATTAATTAAATCATCTACTAAAGGGATTGCGAGTAATGGCAAACCATTTTTAACGTTAATTCTTCAAGATCAAAGTGGAGATATTGAGGCGAAACTATGGGATGCAAAGCAGAATGATGAACAAACCTATGCCGCGCAAACCATTGTGAAGGTAGTAGGCGATATTCATCATTATCGCGGGAGGAATCAGCTGAAACTTAGGAATATACGCCCTGTTGCTGAAAATGAGCAAATTCGAATTGATGATTTTCTCGAAACAGCTCCTATTCCAAAACATGATATGATGGATACGATTATGCAATATATCTTTGATATGAAAAACCCTAATATACAGCGTGTTACAAGGCATTTGCTGAAAAAATATGGACAGGAATTCGCTGACTATCCAGCAGCGACAAAAAACCATCACGAATTTGTCTCTGGTCTTGCTTATCACGTGGTGTCCATGCTGCATTTGGCTAAATCAATTGTTGACCTATATCCATCATTAGATCGAGATCTTTTATATTCAGGCATCATTCTTCATGATTTAGGAAAAGTCAAAGAGCTTTCGGGCCCAGTCTCAACCACCTATACGGTGGAAGGGAATTTAATCGGTCATATTTCGATTATGGTGACAGAAATTGCGAAAGCTGCAGAAGAGCTTGGCATTGATTCAGAAGAAATTCTGATTTTACAGCACTTAGTACTGAGTCATCACGGAAAAGGAGAGTGGGGCAGCCCGAAACCACCAATGGTGAAGGAAGCCGAAATACTCCACTATATTGATAATTTAGATGCGAAGATGAATATGATGGATCGTGCGCTTGAGCATGTGAAGCCAGGAGAATATACAGAACGTATTTTTGCGCTAGAGAATCGTTCATTTTATAAACCAACCTTTCATCACGAATAACCATGTCAAAACGTCCGTTTATTGCGGGCGTTTTTTTCATAACTTGTCTTCTTTTCGCATAAGCATGTAACACAAAGGAAGAGAGAGCTGTTCTGAAAAAAGGAGGCGATGAAAAAATGTTGTTTTTTCCATGGTGGGTGTATGCATGTATCATTGGCATTATTTTCTGTGCGTATAAATTAATGACAACGGCCAAAGAGGAGCAAGAGATTGATCAATCCTTTATTGAAAAGGAAGGAGAAATTTTTATCGAGCGAATGGAACAAGAAAGAGAGCGTAGACGTCAGGATCAGCAAGTGAAAAGATCACATGATACGGCGGCACATGAAGACTCGATTGCTTAATCAGGTCATATAAAAACCCCTCTGCACGATCACGGCAGAGGGGTTTTTTGTGATTACTGGTTTTGTTGAGGTTGTTGATTTTGTGCGGGTTGTTGAGACTTTTCTTTGAATGTGTTTTCAAGTTCTTTATCTTTTACTTTCACATCGGCATCTTTCACCAATTTGTTTAAGATCGTTTGGATTTCATTTGTGTCTGCTTGTTTTTGGTTAAGCAGTTCTTTTTTCAAGTCTGCTTTCATGTCATCGTATTTACCGCGTTCTTCGGTCTTTTTAATGATATGGTAGCCGAATTGTGATTTCACTGGTTTGCTGATTTCATTCACTTTTAGTTTGAAAGCAGCTTTACTGAAGTTCTCGTCCATTTGGCCTTCTTTTGCGAACCAGCCTACATCGCCGCCTTGTGCTGCTGAAGCGGTATCAGTTGAATATTCAGACACAACGGCATCCCATTTTTCACCTTTATCTAATTTCTTTTCCACTTCGTCAGCTGTTTTCTTATCAGCTACTAAAATGTGGCTTGCGCGGATTTTCCCTTTTAGGTCATCGTAATACGCTTTTACTTCTTTATCAGTGATTTTGATGTTAGCTTTGGCAGCCTTTTGAGTCAGCAGCTCATATTTCACTTGATCTTTGATGTAATCTTTTCCGAATTCATCTTGAAGTTGTTTTAAACGATCTTCACCAAGTGTCTTTTTATATTCTTCCATTTTCTTATCAATTTCTTTATCTGATACTTTGTATTTGTCAGCAAGAACCTTTTGTTGAACAAGTAGATTTAAAGCATCTCCACCTGCTTGTTTCTTAAGAGTTGTATAAAGCTCTTCTTTTGTGACATCTCCTGATTTTGTTGTTGCGATGACATCTTTATCACCGCTACTGCATGCGCCAAGAGTTAAAACACTAACTGCTGTTACAGCTGCTAAAGCCATTTTTTTCATTCAAAAAACACTCCTAATCTTTCCAATTTATTTATCATTGCTTGTATCATAACATATTGTGACACGCTGTAAAAAGAAATGCAAATGGGAGGGCATTCGTCTAGTCAAAAATTTGCGCGCGGCATACACATATAGTGATCACAAAAAGGAGGCTGAATTATATGGGAGCAGGATATTCTAATGGGTTTGCTTTATTGGTCGTGCTATTCATTTTGCTGATCATCGTTGGTGCAGCATATCTTTACTAATTAAATCGCTGTGACAGAAAGGAGCCGTCCTGCCATGCGTGCGGGCGGTTCTTTTTTCAAACGATGACAGGCGCCTAAACGTTTTCATTTTTTTTGCATACACTGAGCTTAGAACAGAGCAAGAACTGGCAGGAGGTGTTTTTACATGGGAGGAGAAGTCTTTGCTGGCGGTTTTGCACTAGTCGTCGTGTTATTCATCTTATTGATCATTATCGGTGCATCTTGGATTTGCTAATCAATCAATATACACAAAAAGCTGCCCTCAAACTGGCAGCTTTTGCTTTGATCTTAAATAGAAATGGTAATTTCAACAAATGATGAGATCAGTAAGATCAGTATCGATACATTGATAAAGCGAAACACCTTATCTTGCCGTTCTTCAGGAATCTCTCTGACAAGGCATAATGTATTAGTAAGCCTGTTTATTGAATACACAATAAACGCGGCAAAGACGATGAAGTAAAATAAAACTATCGGAGATCCCCCCTCTCTATGCTATTCCCATACTACATTACCAAATTTTTTATGAAAAAGATAGAAGTTGGCTTTAAAAACCTTATGATGAGGAAGTTTGGTCAACTAAAATATCAAACTCGTCTTGGGCTTGATCGATGATGCAGGATTTAGGTGCTTTGAGCAGTTTCCATGCAAATAAAAAGTCAGGCAAACAATAGCCTGCATGAATACTTGCGATGATGATAAAATAGTGTGCATACATTGGAAACGCCACGCCTAACACAAAGTAAAGCGTTGAAATCACACAAAATGGACTGAGAAGTGAATAAAGCATTACTTTCTTTGGCACACGCTTCCAGCAATTTCGTTTAAATAGCGTCATTTTTTTCTTGTTTTTCATCACTGGGATCAAGTGAACCACACGGTGGACAAGCAATGTCATAAGTAAAAGTACAGCAAAAAGCGGTGCGTTGTGGCTGCTTAGTCTCGTTTCAGGATGAGTCAGTTGAAAACATAAAAAAGCCATAATGAAAAAAAGTATAGCAAGACTTATAGCTGAAATCAGCAGTCTCGTATAACCATAATCCTTTTCAAGATTAATGGTTTTCCAACAATTCATTTTCATCCTTCCAATCTTAAAAAACTAATTGAATATCTCAAGATAATTTACTCTTCCTGAGGATAAAAATCAATGGTTTTGTTGAAAAAAAATAAAATGTTGCCTTCATATGGAATAAAGAGAGGAAACTTTGGGTTTTTCAAGAAAAAAAGACAGAAGAGGGAGGTTCGTCTCTTTCGTCAATGAGTAATTTCGGCTAAAATAGAAAGACTAAGAGAAAGAGGGAACGTACATGAGTATTGAGGAACGAATGAGCCAGCTCGAATATTATATGGAACTTTTGCTGACGGCGACCGATATGAGCCGTTATCCATATTATGCATTATTGATCAGGCAGCGGGTATCGAAAGAAGAGGCGAAGGAAATTGAGCGTATTTGTGCTGAGCTTTCAGAGGAAATGGACAAGCAAAAAGCACAAGGCTACGTCATGTTTGACGATATGCTTGCGCTTTTTGCAGGACAGTTAATTGAAAAGCTGGATGTGCATGAGACGATATTTGCATTGCATGATCAAGGGCTGTTTCAGCCGTTAATGAATGAATTTATAAAGATCATTAAACAATTTGATTTGCTTTAGCCGCTTTTTCTGCTGCATCAGCTGAGTCTTCAAGTTCCTCAGGCTTTTTCGTGACTTTTCCTCGCTCATTCAAAAAGTCCTTCTCAATGTTTGAAAACGATTTCTCAAAAATCTCCATGAAATCCTCACCATAGATGTTTCGGATAATACACATCATTTCTAAAATCTCAGGGAACTTTCCGTAAATGTCATGAAGCGGCTGTGCGCCTTTGACAATACCAGTTCGTGCCGGGTCATAATCTTCAAGTAGTTTATGGAATGTCTCTTCGCCTTTTGGCGTTAGCTCAATATACGTATTGCGTTTATCGTTTAACTTTTTAGAAAATTTTAAAAATCCTCGTTCCTCCAGTTTCTTGGAGAAGTTAAACGCCGTTGATACATGCATGACGCCAAACTTTGCAATTTCTGATATTGAAGCTCCTTTTAATTGATACGCAATCCACAAAATATGATGTTCATTGATATTTAGGTTATACGGTTTGATCCACTGCTGCCAGTCCTTTTCAATGGATTTCCAAAGAGCTTTGCTCAATTGGGCCATTCTTTGACTGAATAAAAGTGCTTCTTTTACATCGAAAGGCTGTTCCGAATGATTCATCCATTTCACCTACTTCTCTTTTTCTTGTAATTCTATTATGCCAATAAAATAAAGATTAATAAAGCTGAAAATTCAAGAATTTTTAAAACTCATGAAAAACATTGACAAAATAACCTTTTTTCAACAAAAAAAGTGCGGGATACGCACCCCGCACACTTTTGTAAACGAATATTTTTTCGTGAGTATATTAGTTTTGTAAGGTTTTCTCCAGTTGTTTGAGCTTTTCCTCAATTTCCTGAATTTCCTTTTGCAAGTCCTGCTGGTGAGGTTTGATTTCTTCGCGCCATTGCTGAATCGATGCTTGTAATTCAGTTCCGACTTCTTTAATGACCTCTGCGCTTTCTTTTGCTGTTTCAACAATTTGCTCTTTTAAAGCTTGTCCATCTCTTTTTAATCTTGTCAGCGTATCTTCGAATTTGTCATAGCCGTCTTTCATCTTTCCGCGCACATCTCTGCCAGAAGAGGGAGTCGTCAGGAGCACTGCCGCACCTCCGAGGAGACCGCCTACAAATAATCCTGTTAATAAAGAACGTCCACTAGCCATTCAAATCACCTCTAGTCAAATTTTACACATTCGCATGTTCTCTCTGAGCTGACGATCAGCTTCATTGAACTTCCATACATAGCTTGCTTTATTTTAGCATACTTTTGAAGAAAAGGGAGGGGAGAAGGTTGTCTGTCTTTCTGTTCGTTTTTACGTGTATCGGTGTCGTTTTTACAGGTGGTTCTATTCATTATGCAAGACAGCTGGGGTATGCAGGGTCTTATCCGCCAAAACATGTATTAAAGCAAAAAGCACTTGTGTGTGCGGCAGGTGCAGGGATTTCGCTCCTCATTTTGCTGCTGACCCTTTTTCTTTTATAAAAGCATGAAAAAAACCTCTTCATCTATTATGAAGAGGTTCGATTATTCGTTAAGCAACTTCTATCATTCTTGCACGCCTTAGAATGGACTGAGCAATTGGGAAGACAAATACCATGGCAATGGTATTAATCACGGCTGCTGGAAGGACAACGCCCACAAGAAGTGCCGGTAATGCAGCTGGCAGTCCAGTAATTAGTAAAGCGGCAGATAGGAAAATCACGCCGGATACGATGGTTCCAATCGCAGTTAACACAGCGGTCAGCACCACTTTGTTCTTTATCTTCAAGCAAGATAAGAAAAGGGCTAGGAAGATAAAGGCTGTCACTGGTTTATCAATCATATTTGGAATTTGTCCGCCTGGGAAACCCGTTGTTAATGCAGAAATGACGCCAGTTACTAGGGCAATAACCACTACATGCTGTACCTTTGGGAAAAGGATGATGCTTAAAAACATCATGACCAGCATCATATCAGGTTTCATTCCGAAAAAGATGGGCGGGAAAATCGTATGCAAAACAGCTCCCATTGCTGCAAGCAATGACATAATCACTAATTCTTTTGTTTTCATTTCTATGCTCTCCTCTGCTAAGCTCTTAGGACTCTCCAATAATATGGCTCATCATTTATTGCAAGAGTCATCACTTTATATTTCTCGTTATTATAACAAATTTATTTCTCTATAGAAAAGCTTTTTTACTCATTTTCTTGCTGGAACTTTTTCATAAAGTCCGCAAGCTTTTGGCAGTCTTCAATCGATACCGCATTGTAAATAGATGCTCTGCATCCACCGACAGAACGATGGCCGGCAAGTCCAACCATTTGTTCCTGCTTTGCTTTCTCTACAAAGGAAGCAGTGAGCGAATCATCACGAAGGGTAAACGTGACATTCATATGCGAACGGCTGTCAGTGCGTGCGTGTCCTTTGTAAAAACCACCGCTTTGATCAATTGTGTCGTAGAGAATGCCTGCTTTTTGTTCATTGCGTTTTTCCGCTGCTTCTACGCCGCCAGCCTGTTTGACATGCTCAAGGACAAGAGACAGCATATAAATCGCAAAAGTCGGTGGTGTGTGATAAAGAGAGTTGGCTTTTGCGTGTGTTGAATATTTTAATATTTTCGGTGTGCTGCTTTTCTCTTTCTCTAATAAACGTTTGCGCGCGATCACAATCGTGATACCAGAAGGCCCTAAGTTTTTTTGTGCCCCAGCATAAATGAAATCAAATTGAGAAACATCGATTTTTTTGCTGAGAATATCACTGGACATATCTGCAACGAGCGGCAATGACGTGTCTGGGAACGTTATCCATTGAGTGCCGAAAATCGTATTGTTTGATGTGATGTGTAAGTAAGCGCCATCTGTTAAACCGGAGGCATCTACTTCTGGAATATACGAGTAGTTGTCGTCTTCACTTGAAGCAAACACAGATGTTTCACCAAACCCTTTTGCTTCTGATAATGCTTTTTCTGACCAAGCGCCTGTTTGAATGAAATGAGCCGTTTCGCCTTCATGTAAGAAGTTCATAGGAATCATCGCAAATTGAAGACTAGCTCCGCCCTGTAAAAAGAGGACTTCGTAATCTTCAGGAATATCCATCAGTTCCACCAACAGTGCTTTTGCCTTATTGTGGACTTCTTCATATTCACCGCTGCGATGAGACAGCTCCATCACAGACATCCCAGTTTGTTTAAAATCAACAAGTTCTTCCTGTGCTTTTTGAAGCACTTCTAGCGGCAGTGCCGCCGGACCAGCATTAAAATTCGTCGTTCGCTTCATCACAATCTCTCCCTATTTCTCGCGTTAATGGATCAAAAGATAAAACCATCCTATCACAAATTTGAAGCAATTGGACAAAAAATTTGAATCGTTCTAAATATCATACTATTAAGAGATGGAGGGGATAAAAAGGGGGTAGAAATAAGAAAAACCTCATCTATTAAGATGAGGTAAGCCGCGTGTGGATGGCAGAAGAAATATCTTTTAAATCCTCTGACGTGTATTGCTCTTGATGTGATTTCCATACGGCACCAAAGCCATCGCCTTTTCCGTAGCGCGGAATGATATGCATATGGTAATGGAACACAGATTGTCCGGCTTTTTCGCCGTTGTTGTTCAGAAGGTTTAACCCAATTGGTTCAAATTCCTGTTTGATTGCTCTTGCAATTTTCGGAATCGCTTGGAAGTAGTGATTAGACACTTCTGGTGTCATCTCGTAGATATTTTCTTTATGTATTTTCGGGATTACAAGGGTATGTCCTTTTGTTACTTGGCTAATATCTAGAAAAGCCAATACATGCTCGTCTTCATATACTTTTGCACATGGAATGTCTCCATCAATGATCTTGCAAAAAATACAATCGCTCACGTCATGTCACTCCTCATTCATTTTCCTTCATCGTATCACAAAAAGAAGCAAAAAAGAAAACAGGACAAGCGAACTCCTTTGGTCGCTCATCCTGCTCCTGCAGAAGAAATGCTGATGCTTTCATTCGATATGCCTTTTGAATTCTCTATTTACTGAAATAAAGAATTCATATGCCTGCTATTTCTGCCGTAAACACCTCATTTGACGTTTTGGTTTGTCGTATACATATTGTATAGGACACAAAAATCAAGAATCAGTGAAGCAAAACAGAAGCTAAGGTTTTTAGATGAAAAACCAACTTGTCATGCGGTTCTTTGCCTTTAACAAACACCTCATTTACTTATTGGTCATCAAGTTCATTTCTTCTACATACATTATGATGACCAAAGCGCCTATTTTTTATTCATGCCGCGGTTATAGGTAAACATTTCAAATTACCTTTCGTTTTTGTTACTATAAAGGAAAAAAGAAAGAAAGGAACGAATTCATGTCCCTTCTCACTGTAAAAGATGTAACGGGTGGATATACGAAGAATCCCGTTCTAAAAAATATCTCATTTGAATTAGAAAGAAATCAAATCGTCGGTCTCATCGGCTTAAACGGGGCGGGGAAAAGCACAACCATTCGCCATATCATCGGGCTCATGAAACCGCATAAAGGTGTCATTGAATTGAATGGACGAACTCTTCAAGACGATCAAGAGGCGTATCGTTCGCAATTTACGTTTATTCCAGAAACACCTGTATTATATGAAGAATTAACCTTAAAAGAGCATTTAGAGCTGACAGCGATGGCTTACGGTCTGTCAAAGGAACAATTAGATGAACGTCTGCCGTCATTGCTGAAAGAATTTCGAATGGAGAAACGTTTGAAATGGTTCCCTGCTCATTTTTCAAAAGGAATGAAGCAGAAGGTCATGATTATGTGTGCATTCCTTGTTGAACCAGAACTGTATATCATCGATGAACCGTTTTTAGGGCTTGATCCTCTTGCGATTAATGCACTTCTTGAACGGATGAATGCTGCGAAGAAAAACGGCGCAAGTGTCCTGATGTCGACGCATATTTTGGCGACAGCTGAGCGCTATTGTGATTCCTTTATTATTTTGCATGAAGGGGAAATCAGAGCGAAAGGAACACTGACAGAGCTGAGAGAACAGTTCAATATGAGAGATGCGACACTCGATGATCTTTATTTGGAATTAACAAAGGAAGAAAGCTATGAGTAAAATGACGCAAACCATTTGGAAATCCCGATTAGAGGAACACATGCAAGATACAAGAAAATATTTAAAATACATGTTCAATGATCATCTTGTCATTGTGCTCATTTTTTTCCTTGCAGGCGGAGCGAGCTGGTATAGTAACTGGCTCAAACAGATTCCGGCTCACTTCCCATCCTACTGGGTCATGGCAGTTGTTTTTTCATTGGTGCTGACAAGCTCTTACGTGCGTACGTTGATCAAAGAAGCAGATCTCGTGTTTTTGCTTCCTTTGGAAGGGAAGATGGAGCCTTATTTAAAACAAGCTTTTAATTTTAGCTTCATTTCTCAGCTGTTTCCTCTTATTGCCGTATCCATTGTTGCACTTCCGCTTTATTCTGCGGTGTCTTCAGGCGGCCTCAAGATGTATGTGCTGATATTGGCGCAAATGATTTTGATCAAGGGCTTGAATACAGCAATTCAATGGAGGATCACTTATTTTCAAGGAAAACAGATCAGATGGCTTGATGCAGTCCTTCGTTTTCTATTGAATATGATTTTGATCTATACCGTTTTACAGGCATCCTATGCAATCGCAATCGTTTTTTATCTGATCTATAGTGTCTATCTCGTTTACTTAACCAATGCAGTAAAAAAACAGCCTTTTCAATGGGAATTGCATATTTCTGACGAATTAAAACGAAAACAGCGTTTTTATCGTTTGGCCAATTTATTTACAGATGTGCCTCATTTAAAGAAACAGGTGAAAAGAAGAGCATACATGGACTGGCTTTTGCAGTTTGTTCCGTATGACCAGCGTAAAACTTTTTCTTACATGTATGTGAGGGCGTTTTTACGTTCAAATGACTATTTTGGTCTCGTGTTTAGGCTAACCGCCGTGTTTGTGCTGATTATTTTGTATACAGGTGCAGCAGGCTGGGTGGGTGCGCTGCTTGTCTTGTTCACCGTGTTTATCACAGGTGTACAGCTTGTGCCGTTAACGAAGCACTTTGCGCATCTTTCATTACAGGCACTTTATCCAGTTGCTCATCAAGAAAAGGATCGGAGCTTTTTTGTTCTCGTTCGTAATGTGCTTATTATTCAATCGATATTGCTGAGCTGTGCAGTACTCCCGGCAGGAGGATGGCAGGGAAGTGGACTTGCCCTTCTGATTTCGCTGGCATTTGTGCTTGTCCTCTTCAAGCCTTACGTACTCAGTCGATTAAAAAAGATGAGATAAGCGGAGATATGTTTCTGACAGCGAGCGTATGATGACATCAAGGAGGGGACCGGATGAATGCAGCTGAACGGGAGTTGTATGAAGAAGCCATTCTTTTTCAAACGCGTTTTTTAAGAAAACCTTCAAAGATCGAACGGTTTTCAAAAGGAGTTCAGCAGCAGGTGAACCGCCGAATCCCTGCTCGATTTCATCAAGTCATCACAAGTGCGGTCAAAACAATGGTTGAATCCACCGTATCAGGATCGCACTTCACTTCATTTTCGGTGATTGATGAGCAATTATCTATCATCGAGCGAAATGAACTGGCAAAGGAGAAAGTGAAGTACTATCAAAAGGCAGCTGCGATCGAAGGAATTGGAACAGGTGCAGGTGGTATATTGCTCGGTATGGCAGACTTTCCGCTGCTGCTTAGCATTAAGATGAAATGTCTTTATGAGCTGGCATGTATTTATGGCTTTGATTTGTCTCAAAAAGAGGAAAGACTCTTTTTGCTCTGTATATTTCAACTCGCCTTTTCCGGCAGTGCACATCGTCAAAAAATGATGTACATCATAGATGATTGGGAAACGAGCCGCGAGGAAATGGATTGGTACAGCTTTCAGCAGGAGTATCGAGATTACATTGACCTAGTGAAGCTATTTCAATTAATGCCGATCGTCGGAGCCGCTGTTGGCGGTGTGGCAAATCATCAGCTGACAGGACAGCTCGGAGATGTCGCTCGTCATGTGTTTCACTTACGAGTGTTGAAAGAAATGAAATAGAAAAGCCGCTGGTGACAGCGGCATCAGCGTGTAGACAAACCCTCGCATTCGTTGTCAGGTCTGCGTTCCGGTACTCACGAATGTTCAATTCGCTCCGCTCCGGTACTCGTCCTTCCTAGACTTCAAAGGTTTTCTATCACACTGAAAAGAAGACAAAGGGCTAAAATAAAAATCATTTTAGCCCTTTGTCAATAATCTAAAGCCGCTGGCGACAGCGGCTTTTTTTCATTCATCGTAGGAAAGGACGGCACGGGCGAGTACCTTTGCTGCGACAGGCATTGCTTTTTCGTTGATATCAAATTTTGGGTGATGATGGGGATACACGTCTTGGCTGTTTTCAGGCATGGCGCCTGTGTAAAAGAAGGTACCAGGAACATGCTGAAGGTAGTAAGCAAAATCTTCTCCACCCATTTGGGTTTCCGCTTCTTTTACTTCTGTGACACCTTCTGTCTGTTTTGCGATGTCAGCAATATATTCAGTCGGCTTTGGATGATTTTTGACAGCAGGATATCCTCTCACATATTCATATGTGTAGTCGGCATCATGCATGTTGCACACCCCTTTCACGACCTGTTCAATTTCTCGTTCGATGGTGTGTCGTGCACTTTCTTCAAAGGATCGTGCAGTACCAGTTAAAACAGCTGAATCTGCAATGACGTTAAAAGCATTCTCTGCCACAAAACCTCCAACAGATACAACAGCAGAATCAACTGGATTGACTTTACGGGCAACGACTTGCTGCAGGTTTGCGACGATTTGTGAACCGATGAGTACAGCATCTTTCGTTAAGTGAGGCTGGGCGCCGTGTCCGCCTTTCCCCTGAACTCGAATAGAGAAGCGGTCGGCGGCTGCCATAAAGTTCCCGCTTTTATAAAGAACGGTGCCACAAGGCTCTGGAGACCAAAGGTGCGTACCGAATATGACATCGACACCGTCTAAGCAGCCGTCTTCAATCATTGGTTTTGCACCGCCTGGCGCATATTCTTCTGCGTGCTGATGAATGAGGACGATTTTCCCTTTTAATTGATCGCGGTGCTCATTCAAGATTTTCGCTAAGACAAGTAGTGTCGCTGTGTGCCCATCGTGCCCGCATGCATGCATCACACCTGGCTTTGTTGATTTGTAAGGCACTTCCTTTTCATCATGGATGGGAAGTGCATCAAAATCAGCCCTGAGGGCAATCGTCGGCCCCGGAGAAGCTCCTTCGATAAAGGCGAGTACACCATGGCCGCCCACCTGTGTGCATGTTGGTATATGTAATGTGTCATAGTAGTTGGCGATGAAAGCGGCTGTTTCTTCTTCCTGGAAAGAAAGTTCAGGATTCATGTGGAGATGGCGTCTAATTTCAACCATTTCCTCATAATGTTCATCAAGACGTTCATTAATGCTTTTTTGTAAAGTGGATATTGTCATTGAGTCGAAAACCTCCTTCATGCTCTTTTACTGATTGTATGGTAATTGTTAGAATCTTTCAACAGAAGAGGATTTCGCATGCTGCATCAAAAGGTCATTTTACATAAAAGTCGAAGTTGATATGAAGCGGGGAAAGGGAGGAATCGTGTTGGGAAGCTGTCCAAATTGTTCAAAAGCATTTTCTTTCGTTGAAAAGTTTCATCTATCACATACGAAAATGATGATGTGTCCAAGCTGTCGTCATCAAGTCAAAGAAACCTTTGTCTCCAAGATGAGTTTTTTCATGATCTGCTTGATTCCGCTATTGGTGATGCTCATTCAATTGAAAGGTGCTTCACCTATGTTGAAGTGGCCGATCTTATTAGGGTGGATACTATTGAATTTCTATGTGCTTCAGCCGATCATTCATCGGTACGAGCTGACATCACGACGATAAAATGAAAAGCCCAGCTATTGGGCTTTTTTTCATGAAAAAAAGAAGTGCTGCTTTCAGCACTTCCTTAATTGTCTGTAACGGCATGATAGGATGTGAGAAAAGCAGGACGAGAGAAGATGGAGCCAGTATCCTCATTTGGCTGAAAGAACGCTTCTGATTCTTGAAAGTCTTCAAATAAGTCCTCTGATTCCCAAAGTGTCATAATCAAATACACTTCTTCATCTTTTTTCGGTCTTAACACTCGAAGAGCCTGGAAGCCCCGCTGATGTTCTGAGATGTTCGTCTTCTTCTGAAAAGTAGATTCAAAAAGTGCTCTGCTTTCAAGCTTCACAGGGATATGATTCAAGGTGACGAAGCCAGATTGGACTAGCTCACCTTTCGCATAAATCACATCATAGGCATGAGGGGCTTTAAAAACAGTCTCGCCCTCCGTCTCATGGAAAAGAGCTGCTTGTTCTTTTCCGACCATATAAAGCAGATTCTCCTGATCGTGTTTCTTTGCGATTTTATGCAAGAAATCTGCTGTTCCATATGTGATATAGACATTCATCTAAACCGCCTCCTGCTTGATAGTATAACAAAAGAATGATATATAATTCTTTGGTAGTCAATCCATAAAACATATTATGAAGCAATACATCCCATACTATCCGTATAAAGGAATGAGGTGACCTAATTTGAAGAAAAAGAAGATAATCATTCCATTAGTCATTGCAGGAAGTACCATCGTACTTTCATTTATTGGCTATCTGACCATTTTATTTTTAGGACATTATGTCATAGATGAAAAGAAGCTTGTTTTTCACGCTTCATCCCAAATCATTGATCAGAATGGAAAAGAACTTACAAGTATGTATTCAGAAAATCGGGACCCTGTCTCATTAAAGGATGTACCTGATAAAGTAGCGAAAGCTTTTGTGGCTGTCGAGGACAAACGATTTTATGAGCATCATGGTATTGATGCACAGTCAATTTCAAGGGCGGTTTATCGAGATATATTAGCAGGAGGAAAGGTAGAGGGCGGCAGTACAATCACTCAGCAGCTCGCAAAAAATATTTTTCTCACAAATGACAAAACCTTTCTTCGAAAAACAAAAGAAGTCATTATTGCCATTAATTTAGAAAGAGATTATTCAAAGGATAAACTGCTCGAGATGTATCTGAATCAGCTTTACTTCGGTCATGGCGTCTACGGTATTCAGGCAGCAGCCAATTATTACTTTAGTAAAGATGTGAAAGATTTAACTGTCAGTGAAGGGGCTACACTCGCTGCGATGCCAAAAGCGCCGTCTACTTACTCGCCTGTTTTACACCCTGATAAAAATAAACAAAGGCGGGACACCATCCTTAATTTAATGAATGAGCAAGGATATTTATCATCAACAGAAACAGTAGAAGCAAAAGGGAGAACACTAGGCATTCATTTGAAAAAGAAATCAGAAACACCTTGGGTGGACAGCTATGTCGATCTCATCATTAAGGAAGCAGAATCAGAGTATGCCATTTCACATGAACAATTGCTTCAAGGCGGTTATACCATTACAGTTCCGATCGATATGAATCTGCAAAAGATCGCCTACGATGCGATGAAAAACAACCGTTATTTCCCGGGAAAAAGCGGTTCTCCTGAAAGCAGTGCCGTCTTTATTGATAACGAGTCTGGCGGAGTAAAAGCAGCGATTGGAGGACGAGAATATCAAGCAAGGGGCTATAACAGGGTTACCGCTGTTAGACAGCCTGGATCTGTTTTCAAGCCGATCGCGGTATATGGTCCGGCAATGCAGGAGAAAAAACTCCGGCCTTATTCCCTGCTTGAAGACAAAGAAAAAAGCTATGACGGCTATTCACCAAAGAATTACGATGGGCAGTATGAAGGCAAGGTCACGATGGTGGAGGCCCTCATGAAAAGTAAGAATACAGCTGCGGTGTGGACATTAAGCCAGCTTGGCATTGATACCTCGAAATCATATCTCGAGAAAATGGGAATAGATATTTCGGATCAAGGACTTGCCATGGCGCTTGGCGGTTTAGAAAAAGGGGTTTCTCCACTTCAAATCGCTGGAGCTTTCCACACATTTGCAAATGAAGGCGTATATAAAAAGCCTTTCTTCATTCAGAAAATCACCAATGATGAAGGAGAAACGGTAGAGAAGAATCACAGTAAGTCAGAACGAGTGTTTAGCGTTCAGAATGCTTGGAATATGACAAGAATGCTGCAACAAGTCGTCAAAGGCGGAACAGCTCAGAGCGGTTCATATGCTGGAGATTTAGCAGGTAAAACAGGCACGACCACATATTCAGGTGTGAAAGGTGCAACAAAAGATGCTTGGTTTGCCGGCTATACGCCAAGTACAACAGGTGCCATCTGGATGGGGTATGACAAAACCGATAACAGTCACTATTTAACTGGCGGCAGTCAATACCCGGTTCAGCTGTTTAAGGATATTTTAACGGCAGGCCAAATCACCAATGAAACATTTGAAAAACCAGAGGGGATTAAAGAACTTCAAGCGCCAATCCATTTAGAGGGACTTTCAGGATTTGAAGCCCGCTATGCGTTTAAAATCAAAGGGTTGTTTACATTAGAGCTGTCTTGGGACAAGCAAGAGGATAAACGGGTTGAATACCGTATTTATGAAAAGAGAAATGGAAACGAGACGATGATCGATTCAGTGACAGGCGTGGGCAGCTACACAATGCCGTATGCCAATGTGTTTTCAGATGCGGAGTATAAGGTGGTTCCATATAATACCCAAACGCAAGAAGAAGGAGAAGGCAGTCCATATGTCAAGCCAGAGGCTTTTGGACGTTAATATTCGGCGATTTTTTGAACAATGAGCCGGTTTAGTATACCGTGCCTTGAAAAAGCGGTATAGTAAAAGCAGTGTTTGAGCCTTATACAAAGAGAGTGTAAGGCGAAAGGTGGAATGAAAGGTAATGGGAAAAACGAAGGCTTTTAATGACACGTTCTTAAAGGCGTGCAAAGGGGAAAAAACAGACCATGTACCAGTTTGGTATATGAGGCAGGCAGGACGCTCACAGCCTGAATATCGTGCCCTTAAAGAAAAATACGGGCTATTTGAAATTACGCATCAGCCAGAATTATGCGCTTATGTAACACGACTTCCTGTAGAACAATATGGTGTAGATGCCGCGATTTTATATAAAGATATTATGACCCCGCTTCCGGCTATTGGAGTGGACGTTGAAATTAAAAATGGAATTGGACCTGTGATTGATTCACCGATACGGACAAAAGCAGATATCGAACGTCTTGGGGCACTTCATCCTGAAGAAGACCTGCCATATGTGCTTGACACCATTCACCTTTTAACGAAGGAGCAGCTGAATGTACCGCTCATCGGTTTTGCTGGTGCACCATTTACGATGGCTAGCTATATGATTGAAGGCGGCCCATCTAAAAACTATCATAAAACAAAAGCGCTAATGTACAGTGAGCCTGAGACATGGATGCTGCTCATGAACAAATTAGCTGATATGACGATCACGTACATACGCGCGCAGGTAAAAGCAGGGGTCAGTGCGTTTCAAATCTTTGACTCATGGGTTGGTGCTTTAAATGCAGCAGATTACCGGACATTCATTAAACCTGTCATGCAGCGAATTTTCACAGAGTTGAAGAGTGAAAATGTACCAATGATCATGTACGGAGTTGGGGCAAGTCATCTGGTGAAAGATTGGCATGACCTGCCGCTAGATGTCGTTGGACTGGATTGGCGTATGAGTGTAGACGAAGCTCGAAAAGAAGGGCTCGCAAAAACGTTACAAGGGAATCTTGATCCAACGATCTTACTTTCTCCTTGGGAAGTCATTGAAGAGAGAGCAAAAGATATTTTAGATCAAGGGATGAAATCAGATCACTTCATCTTTAACTTAGGTCATGGGGTATTTCCAGATGTTTCACCAGATACGTTAAAGAAGCTGACCGATTTTATTCACGACTATTCAGCTAAACATAAAAAAACATCCATCTAAACTATTTCAAATGATCTGAAGGAGTGTTGGTTGTGGAGAAAAAGAAAATGGGGCTTCTTGTCATGGCATATGGCACCCCATATAAAGAAGAAGACATTGAGCGTTATTATACACATATTCGTAGAGGCAGAAAGCCGGAGCCAGAAATGCTGCAAGATTTAAAGGATCGCTACAAGGCAATCGGCGGTATTTCTCCTTTATCAAAAATTACAGAGCAGCAGGCAAATGGTTTGTGTGAGCACTTGAATGACATTCAAGACGACATTGAATTTCATGTCTACATTGGCTTAAAACATATCGAGCCTTTCATTGAGGATGCAGTTGCTGAAATGCACAAGGACGGCGTTACAGAAGCCGTGAGTATCGTTCTTGCGCCGCATTTCTCAACCTTTAGTGTGAAATCGTATAACAAACGTGCACAAGATGAGGCAGACAAGCTGGGCAATTTACAGATTACGTCGGTTGAAAGCTGGTACGATGAGCCGAAGTTTGTGGACTATTGGGTGAAACAAGTGAAGGATACGTATGCATCAATGAGTCAAGAGGAACGAGATTCCGCGGTACTTATTGTGTCTGCACACAGTCTGCCTGAAAAAATTATTGCAGCAGGAGATCCATATCCTGATCAGCTCGCACAATCGGCCAAAATGATTGCGGAAGGTGCGGGAATTGAACACTATGAAATTGGCTGGCAAAGTGAAGGCAACACGCCGGATCCATGGCTTGGACCAGACGTGCAAGACTTAACGCGGGATTTATTTGAACAAAAAGGCTATCAAACATTCGTGTATGTGCCTGTTGGTTTTGTCGCTGATCATCTTGAAGTGTTATACGACAACGATTATGAATGTAAAGTCGTGACAGATGAAATTGGTGCAGCCTACTATCGTCCAGAAATGCCAAATGCGAAACCAGCATTTATTGATGCTCTGGCAACAGTCGTATTAAAGAAGCTTGACGAAAGCAAGTAATCATATAAAAGAAGGCGATCCTATGCATGACAATCAAAAACACCTTGTCATCATTGGCGGTGGCATCACTGGTTTAGCCGCCGCCTTCTATTTGGAAAAGGAAGTCGAAGAAAAAGGTCTTCCGATTCAAATATCTCTTATTGAAGCGAGCCCTAGGCTAGGTGGAAAAATACAAACATTATATAAAGACGGCTACATCATCGAACGTGGACCTGATTCATTTTTAGAAAGAAAGGTCAGTGGACCGCAGCTGGCTAAGGATGTCGGTTTGTCCGATCAGCTCGTCAATAATGAAACTGGGCAAGCGTATGTACTAGTCAACGAAACCCTTCATCCGATGCCAAAGGGTGCTGTGATGGGTATTCCAACTCAAATCAGCCCATTTATTACAACTGGTCTTTTTTCAGTTGCGGGAAAAGCGAGAGCGGCGATGGATTTCGTGTTGCCAAAAAGCAAGGAGACCGAAGATCAGTCGCTTGGTGAATTTTTTAGAAGACGTGTGGGTGATGAGGTCGTTGAGAATTTAATCGAGCCGCTTCTATCAGGCATTTACGCAGGGGATATTGACCGCCTGAGCTTAATGTCCACCTTCCCGCAATTTTATCAAACAGAACAGCAGCATCGCAGTTTGATTCTTGGGATGAAAAAATCACAGCAGCATGCGAAAGCACAGCAAGTGACTGCGAAAAAACAAGGACAGTTCCAAACGATCAATCAAGGACTGCAGTCGCTTGTGGAAGCAGTAGAAAGTAAGCTCAAGCTGACAACGGTGTATAAAGGGACAAAAGTGAAGCAGATTGAAAAAACAGAGGGAGGCTATGGTGTGCAATTAGACAGCGGTCAAACGCTTTTTGCCGATTCAGCCATTGTCACGACTCCGCATCAATCGATCTATTCCATGTTTCCTCAAGAAGCAGGGCTTGAGTATTTGCATGACATGACTTCTACTTCTGTTGCAACGGTAGCACTTGGTTTTAAAGAAGAGGATGTTCATAATGAATATGACGGCACTGGTTTTGTCATCTCAAGAAACAGTGATTTCTCTATTACGGCCTGTACATGGACAAACAAAAAATGGCCGCATACAGCTCCGAAAGGAAAAACGCTATTGCGTGCGTACGTCGGAAAAGCTGGCGACGAATCGATTGTCGAGCAGTCAGACAGTCAAATCGTCAGCATCGTGCTTGAAGATTTAAAGAGAATCATGGATATTAAAGCAGATCCAGAATTGACGACAGTGACTCGCTGGAAGACCAGTATGCCGCAATATCACGTCGGTCATCAAAAAGCTATTTCGAACATGCGAGAAACGTTTAAGCAATCATATCCTGGTGTTTATATCACAGGTGCTGCTTTTGAAGGTGTTGGAATCCCTGATTGTATTGATCAAGGAAAAGCCGCCATCTCAGAAGCTGTATCGTATCTATTTTCATAAAAAACAACTCCCTTTTCTGTCATGGAAAGGGAGTTTTTCATGTTCGAATCATTCGAAAAGAGTTGGGAATCATAAATGTGAACAAAGTTGTTGCATCCGGGGAAAAGGATATGGTATATTACTTTCTGTACTTAATGACCAAAACGTTCAAATAGTCATTTCGGGAGTGAGATCATGAGTGTTGATAGGAGACAAATGATTTTAGATGGTGCGACGAAGGCATTTACTCAATTCGGGTATAAAGCGACCACAATGGACCTCGTGGCGAAGCTTGCCAACGTCGGGAAAGGTACCATTTATACATTTTTCAAAAACAAAGAAGAGTTGTTCGATGAAATTTTCACATCCCTTTTACTAGAGATGAGGAAAATTGCGGATGAGGCGATTGATGAGAAGAATAGTTTCTCTGAAAACCTTCACTTAGCACTCTTTGCAATTTTAGAATTTCGAAAAAACCACCAGCTCACAATTAAGATTTTTCAGGAAAATGCGGAGCTTGGCACGTCAGCGGTCAAGGAAATGATCGAAAAGATGGAGCAGATGATCATTCGCTATATCAAAATGAAAGTACAAGAAGCGATGGATAAAGGCGACATTAAGCCTTGTGATCCTGAATTGACTGCATTTGTGATGGTGAAACTATATATTGCACTGATTTTTGATTGGGAAAAGCGATACGAGCCTTTAACAAAAGAAGAGGTAGCCGAATCGCTGGAGCTTTATGTCTTAAAAGGACTATCTGCAACAACATAATTTTTTTTGAGTTCATATGACCAAATTTTATATTTAGTCATTCATCTATGGGAGGAAAACAGCAATGAATTTAATTCGGAATCAATGGAAAGACATTGTAACGAGCAAAAAACTACTGATCCCGATTTTAGCTGTCTTATTTATTCCGCTGATTTACAGTGGTGTATTTTTAAAAGCATATTGGGATCCATATGGTACAGTTGATCAACTGCCTGTAGCGGTTGTCAACTTGGATGAAGGCAGTCATTATGACGGGAAAACCCTTCATGTCGGCGATGATTTAGTGAAGGAATTAAAGAAAAACGATAATTTCAAATGGAATTTTGTCGATAGTGAAGAAAAGGCCGTAAAGGGATTAAATAACGAGGATTATTATCTCGTTGTGGAAATACCAAAAGACTTCTCGAAAAATGCAAGTACAGTGTTAGATAAACATCCGAAAAAATCGAATCTGAAATATTATACGAATCCAGGCGCAAACTATGCGGCGTCACAAATTGCGAATAATGCCATTATCAAATTAAAAGATTCGGTTTCAAAGGAAGTCACAAAAAATTACGCCGAGGTCATCTTTGATAACTTCAAAACGATTGCAAAAGGATTAGATCAAGCAAGCGATGGCGCGAAGAAAATTGATGACGGAACAAAAAGCGCAAAAGATGGCAGTACAAAGTTAAAAGACAACTTAGCCAAATTGGCTGAAGGTACGTTAACCTATAGCGAAGGTGTTCATCAGTTCGCAGGGAAAATGGGTGAACTGAACACAGGCATACAGTCTCTAGACAGTGGGCTCGGTCAGCTCTTAACAGGCTATCAAACCATTGATCAGAAATTTGGAGATCTTGGTACAGGAATTGATACATTAACCGAAGGATTAAACACAAGCCGTGAAGGACATCAGCAGCTCGCTTCTAAAATGCCGCAATTCACAGCGGGCATTGAGCAGCTAAACAATAAAGCACAATCCTTTTCAGAAAAAATTGCAGCAGTAGAAAAAGTCTTATCGTCACCAGAATTAGCGAATCTTGAAAAGATGGCGCCTAAACTCGATCAGGTGAAAAAAGACGCAAAAACGTTCAGTACAAAACTTGCTTCATTAAAAGAAGCACTATCAAATCGAGATGCTAAAGTAAAAAGCATTATCCAAAACAGCTCTATGACAGATGAAGAGAAAAAGGCGGCAATGGATCAGCTGAACAGTCTGCCTAAAATCGAACTGCCTGATCTGTCTGGACTCGAACAAAGCTTAGCGGCCTTGCAGGAACTGCCTGATGCAAGTGAGGTTCAATCAGCAGTTGCATCTGCAAAAGCGCAGCTGCAGCAAGTCAAACAGCTGCCAAAGAAAACAGAACAGCTGTACACGTCTACCGTCGCGATACAAAACGCGATCGACCAAATGACATCAGGTACGAATAAATTGTATCAAGGTGCACTGAAGCTTCAAACAGGTCAAGACCAATTACAAGATGGTCTGCAAACAGCAAATGGAAAGCTTGATACGGCGAAAAGCGGAGCGGATAAGCTTGCAAGTGGATCAAGTCAGCTTAGCGCAGCGTTAAATAAGCTAGAAAGTGGTTCAACAAATATCCAAAGCAATACATCTAAGCTTGCCGAAGGCTCAAAATCGCTTGATAAAGGATTGGGAGATTTAAAGAGCGGTACAGGTAAACTGTCCAATAAATTGAAAAGCGCTGCTGATGAAACAGGTGAAATTGATGCAAATCAAGACAATTACAATATGATTGCAAGCCCTGTTAAAACAGAAAACGATACAGCGAAAAAGATTGATAATTATGGAACAGGGCTCACGCCTTATATTTTATCCATGGGACTCTTTGTTGGGGCTCTAATGCTCACCGTTGTATTCCCAATGAAAGACCCTGCTGGACGCCCTAGAAATGCGTTTGAATGGTTTGTCAGCAAATATAGCGTGCTTTTGCTTGTCGGTATCCTGCAAGCAGTCATTGCAAGTACTATGCTCATCTTTGGGCTTGGTCTTGAGGTGGAAAGTCTCTGGCGCTTCTATCTCTTTGCGATCGTCGTCAGTCTGACATTCTTAGCGATTATTCAGCTGCTAGCCACAACAATGGGGAACCCAGGACGCTTCATTGCCGTCATTATCTTAGTTCTTCAGCTCGCAGCAAGTGCTGGTACATTCCCGCTTGAGCTTGTGCCGAAATTCTTCCAAGTCATTCATAGTCTGCTTCCAATGACATATACAATCAATGGATTTAGAACGATCATTGCAAGCGGTGATGACAGCTATTTATGGCACCAAGCAGCGATTCTTGGAACAGTTGCGATCATCATGATGGCGGCAACAACCGCATACTTTGCTTGGAACGTAAGAAAAATGAAACAAGACGAAGCTTAATCAATGAATCCTTTCTCTTGATAGAGGAAGGATTTTTGATTTGAAATTAGACATCTTGAACCCGAAGCGATATATTTTAAGAAGAGATGCTATAAAAGGCATACATGGAAGGAATTGCTTTCAGACAAAGGAGGAAATGCCGAATGACAACTGAAGTAAACGAAACCGTTCAGCTGATTCAAAAGCTCGTATCGATCCCAAGTCCGTCAGGGAATACAGAAAAGGTGATTGGCTTTGTTGAACGCTTTTTACAGGATGTAAATATTGAGACAAAACGAAATCGAAAGGGCGGCTTAATTGCCACTATTAAAGGAACCGATGATAAGGAACACCGCATGCTGACAGCACATGTCGATACGCTTGGTGCGATGGTAAAGGAGATTAAATCAAATGGACGGCTTCGTCTTGCACTTATTGGAGGCTTTCAGTATAACTCAATCGAAGGTGAATACTGTGAAATTGAAACCGCTTCAGGCCATACATACACAGGAACCATTCTCATGCATCAAACGTCAGTTCATGTCTATGCGGATGCGGGAAAAGCAAAACGAAACCAAGAGAATATGGAGATCCGACTCGATGAAAAGGTGCAAAATGCAGACGATGTCAAAGCACTTGGCATTCAAGTAGGGGACTTTATCTCATTTGATCCTAGAGTGGAAGTGACGTCTTCAGGTTTTATTAAATCAAGACACCTTGATGACAAGGCAAGTGTGGCGCTCTTGCTGCGACTCATCCACCGCATTCAAAAGGAAAACATCACATTGCCGCATACGACGCACTTCTTAATTTCCAATAATGAAGAGATTGGCTACGGTGGAAATTCCAATATTCCAGAAGAAACGGTGGAATACCTCGCTGTCGATATGGGAGCTATCGGCGATGGTCAATCAACAGATGAATACAGTGTGTCTATTTGTGTGAAGGACTCAAGCGGTCCTTATCATTATGGATTACGCAAGCATTTAGCCGCATTAGCAGAGGAGAACAATATTGATTACCGTCTAGATATTTACCCTTATTACGGCTCTGATGCATCAGCAGCCATTAGAGCAGGGTATGATATCATTCATGGACTGATTGGTCCTGGCATAGATTCCTCGCATGCATTTGAACGAACACATGAAGATTCTCTCGTCCATACAGCGAATCTCCTTTATCACTATGTTCAATCAGAATTAATCACGGCATAAAAAAAGAACCCCGATAGATGGGGTTCTTTTTCGTTAGCTTGAAAGCTGTGTCGGTTCAGGTACTTCTTGTCCAGTCATCACGCGATGTCCTTTTTCAGGGTCATATTGTCCTTCCCATTTAGACATCACAACAGCTGCAAGTGCATTTCCTGTTAAGTTAACAACTGTTCGCGCCATATCCATGATACGATCCACACCTGCAATAAATGCAAGACCTTCAGCAGGTACACCGATCGTTCCTAATGTTGCGAGTAATACAACAAAGGAAGTGCCAGGAACGGCAGCCATTCCTTTAGATGTCACCATCAGTACAAGAACAAGTGTGAGCTGCTGGACGATCGTGAGGTCAATGCCATATACCTGTGCAAGGAAAAGCGCAGCAATAGCTTGATACAGTACGGAGCCGTCTAGGTTAAACGTATAACCGATTGGGATAACGAAAGAAACAATTCCCTTCGGACATCCAATGCGCTCCATTTTATCCATGACTCTTGGTAAAACTGTTTCAGAGCTGGATGTACTAAAGGCAAGAAGCATTTCGTCTTTCATGTAAGCAAGAAATCTGAAAATATTGACGCCAATCATCTTTCCAATAATTCCGAATACAACGATAAGGAAGAGAGCGAGCGCAAAATAAACAAGACCTACAAGCTTACCTAATGAAATAAGAGATTCAAGACCAAATTTTGATACAGTCACACCAATGAGTGCGAAGACACCAAATGGTGCAGCTTTCATCACAACATTGACGACATGGAACATGGCGTGTGATACACCTTCGAAGAAGGCGAGCACTGGTTTGCCGCGTTCACCAATGGCTGAAACGCCAAGAGCAAATAACACAGTGAAGAAAATAATCGCAAGCAAATCACCTTCCGCCAATGATTGGAAGAAGTTCGTTGGAACGATATGAAGGAACGTATCAGCAACTGATTTGCTGCTTTGCTCTTTTTCCGTTTCAACATACTGGCTAATATCTTGTTTTTCCGTATTTCCAAAGTCAACGCCTGCACCAGGTTGAACAAAGTTTGCAAGCGCAAGACCAAGAATAATCGCAAATGTTGTGATAATTTCAAAATAAAGAATAGTCCTAAAACCAAGTTTCCCTACTTTTTTACCATCACCGGCACCTGCAACACCTAAAATTAAGCTAGATACGACAATTGGTATAACAATCATCTTAATGAGTCTTAAGAAGAAGTCTCCAATTGGTTTTAAATAAGTCTCAACGCCTGGGTTACCGAAAAAGATTGCCCCAACAACGACACCGAGAATAAGACCGATTAGGATTTGTGTAGCTAATCCAAATTTTAATTTTTTCATAGATTTCCTCCCTAACATATTCATTAAAGGAATATTCCCATCATATTAAGTTTTAATATATGAATTAAAGTATAACTAAAATTAAAGAGGCTCGTCCACGATTAAATTATATTAAGAAAATACAAAATTGTTTGAAAAAATGAACATTTAGAACCTCCTTTATTGATTCAAGTCAATAAAAAGTGTCTTCAGAACTAAAACTCATCATATAAAAATACTAAAAAACCCTTTTATGACAAGGGTTTTACCTTTTTACCTATTTTTCAGAAAAAATAAAAAGCACTTTTGACTCCAACTGACGATGGAGGAAAAAAGTGCTTTTTATTTCAATTTTTTACCTTATTTAAGATAACTTACTTGTGAGCATTCCTCACATTCATTACCGTAACACTCGTGTTGTTCCATTAAATCATTTCCACATTTTGTGCATTTCTTTGAGGGCAAATTTCTAAAAAACTCAGTGATTTTTCCTAGCATTTGTCATCCTCCAATACGTTTTGTTGCTATTATTGTATTATAACAGATTGATAATTGTCAATCTGTTTTGTAACAATAGGCAAGAAGAATGCTTTTTTCATGAAAAATGGGTATATTGTAAGAAGGGGATTTTTAGAAAAGGAGGGAAAAATGACGATGAAATTAACTGTCATTGGATGCTACGGAGGGTTTCCGGCCGCTGGTGAAGCGACGTCAGGGTACCTTTTTGAATCAGATGGCTTTCGTCTGCTTGTAGACTGCGGGAGCGGTGTTCTTTCCAAACTGCAGCAATACATTGATATAGAAGAACTAGATGCTGTTTTCCTTTCTCATTATCACCACGATCATATTGCGGATATCGGACCACTCCAATATGCGAAGCTAGTGGGATATCATTTAGGAAAAAGCAGCGGTCCGCTTCCGATCTATGGACATACGGGTGATCAAAAAGTATTTGGGCGACTTGCGGATGATGTACATACTAAGGCAGAGGCTTATCAGCCAGAAGAGGGTATTCAAATTGGTCCATTTCAAATTGATTTTTTGAGAACGGTTCATCCGGCAGAATGCTATGCTATGAGAATTCAGGCAGGGGATGCTGTGGTGGTGTATACAGCAGACTCAAGTTATCAGGACGCATTTATCCCATTTAGCAAGGATGCAGATCTACTGATTGCTGAAAGCAATTTTTATGCTGGACAGGACGGATCGAGTGCAGGACATATGAACAGTACAGAGGCGGGCAAGCTTGCAAAGGAAGCAAATGTTGGGGAACTCATCATCACCCATCTGCCCCATTTTGGCCGTCATAAAGACCTAGTCAATGAAGCACAGGCGTTATATACTGGCAATATACAGCTTGCCCATTCAGGGCTTAGATGGAACAAGGAAGGAAGATAGAGATGCTGTTTATCGATAACGAACAACATTATGATCCAATGATTAATTTGGCAATAGAAGAGTATTGCTTAAAATATTTAGATCCTGATGAAACGTATTTGCTGTTTTACATCAATCAGCCGTCGATTATTATTGGAAAGAACCAAAATACAATAGAAGAAATCAATACGAAGTATGTAGAAGACAACGGCATCAAAGTTGTCCGCCGCCTGTCTGGTGGTGGCGCAGTTTATCATGACAAAGGAAACTTAAACTTCAGCTTTATCACAAAAGACGATGGGGACAGCTTCCATAACTTCAAAAAGTTCACCGAGCCAGTCATCAAAGCGCTTGAAAAGCTTGGTGTCAAAGCGGAATTAAGCGGGAGAAATGACATCATGGCAGATGGGCGGAAAATTTCTGGAAATGCCCAGTTCGCTACAAGAGGACGTATTTTCAGCCATGGCACGCTGCTATTTGATTCAGAAATCGAACATGTCGTTTCGGCTTTAAATGTGAAAAAAGAAAAGATTGAATCAAAAGGCATTAAATCCATTAGAAGCAGGGTTGCCAATATTAGTGAATTGATGGATCAAAAGATGACAACAGAAGAATTTAGAAAAATTCTTCTAAGTTACATTTTCGATACGAATGGGGATGTCCCTCAATATCAGTTGACTGAGAAGGATTGGGAAAAGATTCACGAGATTTCTCGGGATCGATATCAAAAATGGGAATGGAACTACGGCCGTTCACCGAAATTTAATTTACAGCATTCTAAAAGATTCCCAGCCGGCTCCATTGATCTTCGATTAGAAGTGAAAAAAGGCATCATCCAAGACTGCAAAATCTTTGGTGATTTCTTTGGTGTAGGGGATATTGCTGATATTGAAAAAAGACTCATTGGGGAGCAATATGATCGCAAAACGATCAGCGGCGTATTAGAAGATATGGATATGCGCCACTACTTCGGCAACGTATCAAAAGAGGATTTTCTTGATTTGATTTATTAAAAGGGACAAGCACGGCTAGAGATAGCGGTGCTTTTTTGATTGAAAGAAATGAAAGCGATTCACATTTGATCTTGTGGATTTTTTCGATTGTCTATTATAATAGAAAGGAGGAATGTTTGGCTATAAAATGAATGGCTATTCATTCATTGATGACATGTAAGGGGTGGGAGAATGGATTTGATCAAAAATCTAGAGCAGACGGCGATGACGAAAGGAGAAAATATCGCATTGATCTTTGAAGGAAATAAGTGGACCTATCGAGAGCTGATGACAAGTATCGAGCGATTTGCAGATGGAATAGTCAACGAAGGGTTTCAAGCTGGGGATCATATCGCGCTTATTTTAGGAAATTCACCGCATTTTGTCATTTCTTTTTTTGGTGCCTTAAAGGCAGGACTTGTCGTAGTACCAGTCAATCCAACATACACACCTAGTGAAATTGGCTATATGCTGATTACAGGTGATGTAAAAGGGATTGTTGCCCCTGAACAGCTACTGCCAGTGTACGAGCAGGTGTACGAACAGCTTCCGTCTATTGAACGAGTGATTATTTGTGCAGAAAATGAATCTGCATGCAGATCAAGTTTTAAGGAAGTATCTGATCGTCTTGTCTTCTTTGGAAAGCTTGTGTCTGGTCATGCGAAAGAGAACGTGCATCCTTCTATTCATCAGGACGATACGGCAGTTATTCTATTTACATCTGGCACGACAGGAAAACCAAAGGGTGCGATGCTGACTCATTTCAACCTTTATTCAAATGCCAGAGACGTCGCTGAGTACCTATCCATTGATGAAAAGGACAAGGTCATTGCCGCTTTGCCGATGTTCCACGTATTTTGTTTAACGGTTTGTATGAATGCACCATTGATTCATGGCGCGACCATTTATGTCATGCCGCATTTCAGCCCATCGGAGCTTTTGCGTATGATGGAAAAAGAGAAGCCAACGTTATTTGTTGGTGTTCCGACTATGTATAACTATTTGTACCGCCAGGAAGGGCACGAGGAAGCGATGTCCTCAGTGAGGATTTGTATATCTGGCGGTGCCTCAATGCCTGTTGCCTTACTTCACGGTTTTGAGAAAAAATTTGGTGTCACGGTGCTGGAGGGCTACGGATTATCAGAGGCTTCCCCAGTAACTGCATTCAATCCTCTTGATGGAAAAAGAAAACCCGGTTCAGTTGGGACCGACATTATGAATGTGAAGAATAAGATCGTGAATGAACTGGGAGAAGAAGTCGGTCCAAATGAAGTCGGAGAGCTGACAGCAAAAGGACCAAACATTATGAAAGGCTACTATCAAATGCCAGAAGATACTGAAGCTGCACTAAGAGGCGGCTGGCTGTATACCGGTGATTTAGCGAGAAGAGATGAAGAAGGATACATTTATATTGTCGACCGGAAAAAGGATATGATTCTCGTTGGCGGGTATAATGTTTATCCAAGAGAAGTAGAAGAAGTGCTTTATCAACATGAAGCTGTAGCAGAAGCCGTCGTCATCGGTGTGCCAGATCCGAACACCGGAGAAGCTGTCGTCTGTTACATTTCCCCTAAGAAACATGCTCACATCGATCAAGAAGACATCATCACACATTGTTCACGCTTTTTAGCGAAATATAAGCAGCCCCAAACGATCCATTTCATAGATGATATTCCAAAGAACACAACAGGTAAAATTTTAAGAAGAGCACTAAAGGAAAAGTATCAAGCAGAGGAAAGTAAATAAAAAAAGGGAGTCTCTTATGAGGAGGCTCCCTCAGCATGTAGACAAACCCTCGCATTCAGGTCTGAAAAGGTTTTCTATCGCGCTGAAAAGAAGACAAAGGGCTAAAATAAAGATCATTTTAGCCCTTTTGAATCGCTTCTTTTAACTGTTTCTGAAAAGAATTAGACTGTTTTTGATTCAGTTCATAATACGTGCCATCTACTAAAAAAACGACCTGTGAACGGCTCGTCCAGAGCTGAAAGGTGGTGCCGTTTGTTCGGCCGTACATCACCTTGGCGATATAATCTGGTTCCTTTAAATTTTTCTTAAGATGATTGCTTGTTTGTTTGCCTTTGTTTAATTCTTCTATTAAATCTTCTGCTGTGTCCTTATCATCTATTTCATAAGATATGGACTCGTTTACAGGTGAAAGCAGCAATTTTTCTGCTCGATTCTCATCAAAGATTTCGCTCGTCCGGCTGAACACATAAAAGAAGGTAATGAGTAAAAGTCCAAAGATCACAACTCCTGCAAGGATTTTCTTCATTTTAATCCTCCAACTCTCTGTTTTATATGTAGCATCTCCGATTTTCGAGTAGCATAATCATTTTTTTCGCGAAAGCTTTTTCAGATGGGGCATGCTATGATGGAGCCACATGAGACAGGTTCTAAACAAAAAAATGGTTGATTAGAATAGAGAGAGGGATGGAAAGGAGGCTGACCAGTGCGAGTACGTAAATGGGTAGCTCTTGCAACGGTAGCTTACATATTGTACGGTCTTTTTATTTATTCTTATTTGTTTCTATTTGGGGATTCATCGGTTCCTGAAAGTGTAAAAGGAACAAGTGCAGATCCGCATACCTTTATGACAAGCCATGAACTTGTCATCAGCGAGAATTTCTCGAACATACGTAATCTGCTGTATTTCATGACAATTCCATTAGATTGGTATGTTTTTTTTCTTCTGCTCATTTCAGGGTTTTCACGAAAAATAGCAGACTGGAGCCTGGCAGCAGCTCGTTTCACATTTTTAAGCAAACTTGTATATGTGTTTGTGTTGTCGCTTTTGACAATGCTGATTTCATTGCCCATTAAGTGGATTGGCTATCAGCTGTCTTTGCACTACGGAGTATCTGCTCAAAGTACGGCAAGCTGGTTTAAAGATCAAATACTGGATTTCTGGATTCAATATCCACTTCTTGCCCTATGTGCTATTGTATTCTTTTGGCTCATTCAAAAAAGAAGAAAGCGTTGGTGGCTGTATGCTTGGTGTTTGACAGTCCCCTTCACGCTATTTCTCTTCTTTATACAGCCGGTCGTCATTGATCCGTTATATAACAATTTTTATCCACTAAAGGATCAAGCTCTTGAGAACAAGATCTTAACGCTTGCAGACAAAGCACATATCCCGGCAGATCATGTATATGAGGTCAATATGTCTGAGAAAACGAATACAATGAATGCTTATGTCACAGGGATTGGTGAAAATAAGCGTATTGTGTTATGGGATACGACACTGCAAAAGCTGAAAGATCGCGAAATTTTATTTATTATGGCACATGAAATGGGACATTACGTCATGAAGCATGTCTATATAGGATTAGCAGGATATCTAGTGCTGTCACTTGCCGGATTTTTTGCGATCGACCGTCTCTATTTTTATTTTTATCAAAAGGGAGCAGTTCCATTTCGGCTGAGGGTGTCAAACGACATCGCTGCTCTTCCGCTTCTTCTCATTATCGTATCGATGCTGTCATTTGCAGCTTCACCTTTTACAAATGCAGTTTCAAGACAACAAGAACGAGCAGCTGACGAATATGCGGTAAACCTGACAAAAGACGGAGAGGCAGGGGTGACGTCTTTTCAAAAGCTTGCAAAATCAGGGCTGTCTCAGGTGAATCCACCGCTTTTAGTGAAGGTCTTCCGCTATGGACACCCAACCATGATGGAGAGAATCATGGAGATGGAAAATGCAGCGGAAAAAGAGGAAACGTCGAGGAAGCAATAAACAAATAAAATCCGGCTGGATCAGCCGGATTTTTTTCGCGCTTGTTTAGTTAGAAGCCGCTTGAGCGTTGATTAACCCTTTGCCGTAATAGAAGGAGTTACCAAGCGGTGTTGCCGTGTTTTCTAAGCGCTGGCGAACCTGTGAATTTGATAGGTTCGGATTTTTAGAAAGAATAAGCGCTGCTGCTCCTGCTACATGAGGAGACGCCATAGAAGTTCCAGTATAAGATGTGTATCCACTGCTTGGTACTGTACTTAAAATAGAAGTACCAGGTGCAGAAACATCTAATTCAGGACCTGCGCTGGAAGACGAGTTTCTGACATTGCTGCTGTTTACATTGGCAACGGCAATTGTAGAATCATATTTTGCTGGATAGCCAACTGTACTTGTAGAGCCAGTGGAACCTGAATTACCTGCGGCCGCCACAACAACGACTCCGCGGTTATTTGCTGTATCAACGGCATTTTTAAGCGCTGTTGAACCGTTTGGTCCACCTAAGCTCATATTGATGACATCCATGTTATTGGCTACAGCCCATTCAATACCGCTAATGATCCAGCTGTATTGTCCGTCGCCATTGCGGTCTAATACTTTAACAGCATATAGGGAAGCACTTGGAGCGACCCCAAGAACACCAATTGTGTTATCAAGGGCAGCAATGGTTCCGGCTACGTGAGTTCCATGTGATTGAAAGTCTTGGGTGGCATTTGGCTCTGAAGGGACGAAGCTGGCACCGCCTGCAACATTTAAGTCAGGATGTGCAGCGTGGATTCCAGTATCAAGGACAGCTACTTTGACATTAGCACCTTTATAACCTTGAGCGTGTACAGCTGGAGCTTTGATTTGAGGGATTCCATAAGGGACGGTTTGTGCATATGCTTCTGCTTTGTGGTCTTCTTCTACGTAAGCAATGCTAGGGTCATGTTCAAGTTTTTTTGCGGCTTGTTCGGACATCTTTACTTGTGCGGCATTAATAAGACGATATTGCTTTTCTAGTTTTCCGCCATTTTGAGTGACGGCTTGTTTCTTAGAGCTGTTTGTGGTGGCAGAGGCTTTAAAGCCAACAATATAGCTCTTTTCACTAGCTGACTTTGAGACCGTCTCGGCATTTGCCATGGAGCCTCCAAACCCTGCTGAAAACAGAAGAGGGACAGCCAATAAAACACTTGTCATCACATTTTTCTTTTTCACGCACAATCCACATCCCTTTTTTCTTATTTCAGAATAATCATTCGTAGTCTATAAGAATGATTCGTTTGATTATTCTGTATATTCAGTTTAAGGGAAGTAGGCAAATAAGAGTAGACCCGAATTTTTGTGAAAGTCCTAGCGAAAATTGGGGAATTAAGCCACTTGGAAACGTTGGGAAAATATGTTTGTTCTGCTGTTTCAGCGGTTATCTATTAAAAAGGAAGTGTGCTTTTTTTCTTATGATCCATTTTCGGACAAATATTCGATACCCGAAAAGCCTTAAAATAGGTAGAAACGTCTAGCATCTATTTCGAATTTCGATATAAAAAAATATTATTTTTTTGTTTTTGTCATTTAAAAAGAACCTGTTACAATAACAGGTTCTTTAAGAAGGGGAGGATTGAGTTAAATGGCTGACCACGTTGTAATCAAGGACCTTCCATTCACCATCTTTCCATTCCACATAATTTAAGCAAGCATTGACAAGTCTCGTGTTCTCTAGACCCAGATGTTCATCCGCTAAGGTGGTAAGTAAAGCATGGATAGCAGCGCCGTGTGCCACGATCAGGACTTGTTGATTTGGATAGGCTGCTCTGACTTTCTCAATGCCTTCTACCATTCGATCTTGAATCGCCTCAAGCGGCTCCATGTTTGGATACTGTTTATCTGGAAACAGCTTTTGGCGCTCCTCAAACGACATGCCTTCAGCGTCACCATAATCACGTTCAATGAAATCATCCATGATGACAAGAGGCGCATCTACATGTTTTAAAATCAAGTGAGCCGTTTCTTTTGCCCTTGTGAGTGGACTGGAAATGACAACATCCCAATGGGCATTCTTTAAGTAAAGTCCCGTTTGTTCAGCCTGCCATTTACCAGTGTCGTTTAAAGGGATATCTGTTCGCCCTTGAATTCGTTTCGCTGCATTCCAATCTGTTTCCCCGTGTCTGACTAGGCAAATTGTTGTCAAGCAAATCCCGCCTTTTCTATCTTTTCTTCTATTATACTAAAGCAGAAGAAAAAAGACTGGATCAGCGATTTGTGAGACTTGTTAAGGATTCGACTGAGCTGGCAACTTGGGACACCGTTTGTTTGACTTCCTTCAATTCGTTAAGGAAGGTTTGAAGGTCGATTTCAATTTTTCCATTTTGGTTTTTACTTAAGTTCATGCTGCTGACGATATCATCGAAGAGCGAATTGATTTGAGTCATTTTTTCTTTACTGTCTGTCACGAGTAAATTCACGTCCCCAATGTGCTGAGACACAATGGAGATTTGTGAATTGGTATTGTTGACGAGTTCAGACACGGTTGAAACCGTTTTCTTTGTGTCCTCTGACAATTTACGAACCTCGTTTGCGACGACAGCAAAGCCTTTACCATGTTCACCAGCTCGTGCAGATTCGATTGAGGCATTTAAAGATAACAAATTCGTCTGCTCTGCAATGCCTGTGACAATCCCAAAGATTTGTTCAATCTGTTTGGCGATTTCTTCTAAACGCTTAATTTCTGTTTCAATCTTTGTCATGCTGCCATCAATTTGGTTCATTTGTGTTTGTTGAATTTCTAATTCTTTTTTACCGCCGATCGATTTTTCCTCGACCTGTGCTGAAATTTGCGTTCCAGCTTGCGACATGTCCGCCATCTCATCAGATTTTGATACAAGCTTGTCCACTGCATTTGTTGTGTTTGAGAAGAGAGAAGCAAGCGAATTTGATGTTTCTGTGATTTTTGTATGAAGCTCCTGCTGCTGCTGTTCTGCTTCATCACGAATTTTAGAATATTCATTTTGGAATGTATCCAGGACAAGCTGCTGCTCTAAATTTAAGATTTTCGTCGTCGCTTTGACTGCTGTCTGATATTCTTTGAAATCTTGGATATGCTGAGCAAATAAATCCATAATCGATAGCAGAAGATCCTGGAATGCTGCCATATACCATTTAGGCTGGAGGCCAATCCGTAAATGAACTTGCGCAATTTTAATTCGTTTTGCCACATAGGCTTCATCAACCACACCTGCAAACATTTCACTAATATGAATGCGGAGTGTTTTTTTCAAACGTTCGACAGAACTATTATCTTGAATGATATGCATCAAGGAAGATTCGACTTCTAAATTTTTATAAAATTTATCAACGATATGTGCAATATCCTCCTGAACAATTGGATTGAGCTGTTTTAGAATAAAGAGGTCATGCTGCGTCAGGTCTATCATTTTGATTTGTTTCGCGATATCCGTATTGTTTAAAAAGTTGATTCGTTTTATTCCATCATCCTGCTGTGTGAAAAAAGCAGTGTTTTTTCTTTTCGTCTCTTTTTTAAATAACAATGTTTTGGTCCCCCCATAATCATCACAAATTATCAGACTTTATATTATTTATCGGATAATATTGGATTTTTTAAAGGGAATCAGTAAAATTTTACTGTTCTTTATAAGACCTTTTTAGTGGTTTCTTTGCTGGGCCTTCTACTACCTCTCCAGTAATGGAAAAACGTGAGCCGTGACACGGGCAATCCCAAGTGCGGTCGCTATTATTCCAAGCGACTTCACAGCCTAGGTGAGTACACGTTGTATCCACAAGAAAGATATTCCCGTCCTCTGATTTAAAGGCGCCGCATTTTTTATGTTCGTAAGATACAATGCCGCCTTCGCCTGGCTTTAAATCATCAATTGTTTGATCGGTTCGTTTTAATTTACCACTGATCAGCTTGGCAGCGACATTGCTGTTTTCTTTAATAAAATCTTTGACGAAAGAGTCAGAAACAGGTCTTGATGGCGTAAAAATCGATTCGTATGGATTCGATTTTCCCTCAATTAAATCACTGATAAGAGTGGCTGCGACATGGCTTGTCGTCATGCCCCATTTTCTAAAACCGGTCGCAACGAAGATATTTTGGTGGTGTTTGGTCAGGCGGCCAATGTAAGGGATTTGATCCATTGTGACCATATCGTGTGTCGACCAGCGATACAGCACCTCTTCAATTCCAAGGGTGGCGTCTCCAAACCTTTCTAATCCTTCATAGTGAGCAGATTCATCCCCGCCTTGTCCAGTTTTATGGCCTTCTCCTCCGATGAGAACCACTTCCTCACCATGCCATTCTGCGGTTCTTAAAGAATGAGCAGGCTGGTCGATTCCTAAATACATCCCGTCTGGGAGCGGCTTCGTTGTTTTGGCTGCTACCACATAAGATTGCTCTGGGTGAATTCGCGTGAAATAAAGTCCTTTCCCATCATAAAAAGGAAAGTGCGAACAGGAAATGATATAGCGTCCTGTCAGGTGATGGCCGTCTTTTGTGACGACAGCAGGGCGGTTTCCTTCTTTCACGTCAACAGCGGTAGTCTGTTCAAAAATACGTACACCTCGCTCTAGGAGCTGGTCGATTAGTGCATTTAGATAATGAAGGGGATGAAACTGTGCCTGCTGCGTCATTGCTAGGGCAGCTTTGATGTCAGCATCAAAAGGAAGCGCTGTTTTCCATTCTCGGTCAATTCCAAGCTGTTTGTAGGCATCTAATTCCTTCTTTAACTTTTTTACACCGCTTTCTTCCTTTGTATAAAGGTAAGCATCTTTTATCTCTAGCTGACAATCGATGTCGTACTCTTTGACACGAGTTTGAATCAGCTCTTTTGCTTTCTCGTTTGCTTCTACATACAATCGAGCTTTGGGCATGCCAATTTGCTGAATCAGCTCATGGTAGTACATATCGTGCTGTGAGGTAATCTTAGCTGTCGTATGTCCGGTCGTACCTTGCAGCAGTTGATCGGCATCAATGAGGATGACATCCAGCCCGCGCTCTGTCATTTCAAACGCAGTAGCGATACCGGTAATACCGCCGCCAACAATGATGACATCTGCTGTGAGATCCTCATGTACAGCAGGAAAAGAATGCTTCTGACTTTCTGCTATCCATAACGATTTTGCCTGTTCCGATCCTTTATGTTCTTGTTTCATGTTGTCGCCTCCAGTTAGTGACTTGTTGTGTATAATTTTTCCACAATAATGAAAATCATACATTTGAAAGGAAACAAGTTCGACATACATAAAAAAATAACCAACACATAAAAATAAACAAGATAAAAGGAAGGAGTGGACAGACGTGTCAACAAAGCAGCCGAAGAAAACATTGCCGCCTCAGCATCAAAATGAACGTCCAGGTCTGGAATATAAAATGAACCCTAGACCTGTTTTTGATCGAGAGGTGCCGGATAAAAAGTTAGCAGGGAAAACAGCCATTGTGACAGGTGGAGACAGCGGGATCGGAAGAGCAGTCTCGGTCTTATTTGCGAAGGAAGGAGCCAATGTCGCCATTGTTTACTTGAGTGAACACCGCGATGCAGAGGAAACGAAGGACTATATTGAAAAGGCGGGAGGCCGCGCCATTTTAATTGCAGGTGATTTAGGAGATGAGGCGTTTTCAAACGAGGTCGTCAAAAAAACGAAGGATGCTTTCGGTTCCATCGATATTTTGGTGAACAACGCCGGGGAACAGCATCCGCAAAAAAGCATTGAACAGATTACCTCGCATCAGCTTCTTCGAACATTTCAAACGAATATTTTTGCCATGTTTTATTTGACAAAAGCGGTTCTTCCTCATTTAAAGAAAGGAAGCAGTATCATTAATACCACATCTGTTACAGCCTATAAAGGGCATGAAACCTTGATCGACTATTCATCTACAAAAGGGGCAGTCGTGACATTTACGAGATCATTATCTTTATCGCTCATTAAACAGGGGATTAGAGTGAATGGGGTAGCCCCAGGGCCTATTTGGACACCGCTCATTCCATCGACCTTTACGGAAAATGAAGTCTCAGAATTTGGCGGAGATGTTCCAATGGAACGTCCTGGTGAGCCAGTAGAGCTTGCGCCGAGCTATTTATTTTTAGCGAGCGAAGACTCCTCTTATATGAATGGACAAATCCTGCATGTAAATGGCGGAACCATTTTAAATGGATAAACAAAAAACTTGCGGTAAAGAGACGAGTTGCTGTCTCTTTGCCGCAAGTAAAATCATCATGATTGATGTAAGCAGTGTTCTGCATATTGAGCTGACAGGTCGTTGAATCGCTTTTCATCACGCTGATCCAGTGCCTTATCAATCTCTTCTCTAAGGAAGGTTAAGCGCTGTTTATAAAGCGCCTCATCTAAAACCATTTGAATATAGATGTCTAAAATAGTGACGCCGTTTTCTTCGGTTTTTTGGGTGTTGCGGGACTTCATGAGCTCAGCATACGTTTTTTTCTCTTTCATAAAGAATCCCCCCGATGCCTTTTTTATAGTATATGGATTGGCGGAGAAAAAATCAACAAGAATTTATAATTTTTAGACAATTTATTTTTGAGCGAAATCGACATCTCTTGTCCGATCGACAGGATGTGATATATCATTAAAAAAGGCTTTTCGATAGATCGAATGGACTAAAAAATACGATAAAAAGATGATTTTTAATAAATTTTGAAAAAATCCTGTCGTTTCTTATATGTTGGTGATAGATTAATAGTATCTAAAATAACCAAAAATTAACACAGGAGGAAATGAAGTGTCAGGAATTAGTGAAACACCTTTAGATTCATACGTCATTAATCAAACAACAATGGCGGTCCTTCCGGTTGAAGAAGGAAAAAGAGTATATTCAAAAGTCATAGAAAGAGAGACAAGCTTTTACGTTGAATTAAAGCCCCTGCAAATTATTGAACGGAGCTGCAGATTCTTCGGCTCAAGCTATGCGGGCAGAAAAGCGGGAACATATGAAGTAATAGGAATTTCTCACAAGCCTCCAATTGTGATTGACTCATCCAATCATCTGTATTTCTTCCCAACCTATTCATCCAACCGTCCTCAGTGCGGCTGGATCTCCCACAAATACATTCATACCTTCCAGGAATCATCCCTCGGAGACACGGTGGTCATCTTTACAAATGAGCAAACCGTCAAACTCGATGTCTCATATAAATCATTTGAGAGTCAGGTGCACAGAACAGCGTATCTCCGAACGAAATTTCAAGATCGCCTTGATGGAGGTCTTCCTAAAAAACAAGAATTTATGCTGTATCCAAAGGAACAACAGCTCAACCTTGTATACGATTTTATATTAAGGGAGCTTCGGAACAGATATTAACTAAAACCAGCGGCAGGACAGCCGCTGGACTCCTTATGAAGCGAGGGTTTAGCATATCGTCTTTCTTTCTCGAAGAAAAAAACATTGATAATTATATAAAAAATTATATAATTTAACTATAACGTATAAAATTTTATATAACGAGCAGCAGTGAAAGGGGATATGATGATGACTTATGATGAACTAGATACACCGGCGCTATTAATTGATAAACGGGTAATGATGGAGAATCTAGCTGCTATGCAGCAATATGCGGATCGTCAGCAAGTCAAACTGCGTCCTCATACGAAAACACATAAAACACCTAGTCTTGCGAAGGTGCAGGAGGAGATGGGCGCATCTGGCTTAACTGTAGCGAAAGTAGGAGAAGCGGAAGTAATGGCGGCGCATGGGCTGACAGATATCTTTATCGCCAATCAAATTGTAGGCGAGACAAAGCTCAAGCGAATTCGAAAGCTGGCAGAGTCGATACAAATTTCATTTGGAATAGATTGTGTAGAGCATGTGCATCAAATTGAACATGTCTTTCGTGGAGCAGAGAAAAAAGCGGAGGTTCTAATTGAGATAGAAGTTGGAGAAGAAAGATCTGGTGTCATTGAAGAGAGTGATTTCCGTCAAATCTTGCAGGCGATTCAAACATGTGACTTCGTTCATTTAAAGGGGATTTTTTCTCATGATGGACATACATATAAGGCGGAAAGTAAAGCGCATTGTCAGACATTATACGAAGACGCTGTGAATCGCACGCTTCAGTTTGCACAGATTGCGAAAGAAGCAGGCATGCTGCTAGAGGTGGTGAGCATTGGATCAACACCGCCGTTCTTATTTCAATTTGATATTCCAAAGGGAGTCACCGAAATCAGACCAGGCACTTACATCTTCATGGATGCCTCTCAATCCAATGTGATCGGCACTTTTTCACATTGTGCGGCAGCTGTGCTGACGACGGTGATCAGTAAGCCAACAAAGGCTCGTGTCATTACAGATGTTGGAGCCAAAGGGCTCACGGCTCAAACCCGTACAAAAGGGCTGACGAAAACAAAAGGACTAGGCAAAGTAAAAGACTATGATGATGTATTTGTTTCAAGTGTATTTGATGAGCATGCCATCATCTATCACGAAGGCTTCCGTCAGACTGTCCAGATCGGTGAGAAGGTGCAAATCATTCCAAATCATATTTGTCCCGCTGTCAATCTCCATGAAAAAGCATATCTCATTCAGGATGGTGAAGTAGTCGAAGAGCTTGAGATTGCTTGTAAAGGTAAACTTCAATAAATCAACAGGATGTATAATTTAAGACTTGGAAAATACAAGGCGACTTCGTTTGGCATCATCATGATGACACGAACGAAGTATTTCTTTTCATTAGAAAATATCCACCATGAACTTATTGAAACCAAATCCATATATCCAGTCGTCTATTAAGTGTATCGGTAGACTGTCAACCAAATGACAGGAAAATGTGGATCCTTAGACGTATTTTCATCCATTTACTCATAAATCGCAGAAGTGACACGAGCCGTCTGTTACAATAAAAGAAATCATTTCTTGCAAAGTGTTCGTATGTGGTAAAGGATACTCCTATTTTGACCGATATGAACGAATGGGAATAAGAAATGGAGGCTCTGTATGAAAAAACAATCGCAATTGATGCTGCTATTCACATTGACAGTGACATTACTAGCAGCCTGTCAGCAAGCAGGTCAATCGCCTTCAAAACAAGACACAAAAGAAGCTGCGTATGAACAATGGGTTCAGCGTTATATGGATGAGTTAAATGAAGCTTATGAAAACATGACCGACCAATTTATTTCAGATGGACATGGAAAGATCCAAGTAAATAAAAAATTGAAAAAAGCGACGAAAGCCTTTGATCGTGTGATTCAAAAGGGGCTTGCTCATCAAGAAGTTCCAGCCGCTTATCAAAAGGCGGATCAACAATTAAAGACAGGTCTTCATTCATTTGAAAAAGGAATCGGTCAGGTGGAGCAGCTATTAAAGCACCCAGGTCAAGAAAAGCTGTTTATTTCCGCTACCCATCATCTGCAAGATGGATTGCAGCAGACAGCTGCATTTATTGAAGAAGTAGGCCGCATTCAGCAATCAACGTAAAAAAGCTTGGAAGGCGGACTTCCAGGCTTTTTTTACATATAAAGTATTTGCTTTAAGCGGCGGACACCCTCTTGAATCATGTTTTCGTCCGTACAGGCGAAGCCTAGCAGTAATCCCTTTCGATTGCTCTCAAAACAATAAGGACTTAATGGATAAATGCCAACGCCCGCTGCTTTGGCTGCTTCAATACTGCCTTTTTCGTCAAAGTCTGGCGCTCCTTCTAAAAAGACATGAAGACCCGTATCGGTTCCATAGATATGAAAGTGCTTGTCAAAGTGTTGTGTCAAAAGGGCATCCATCATGGCAGCCTGTCTTTTTTTATACAGCTGTCTCATTCGCCTGACATATCGCGTGAATTCTCCTTCTCTGAAAAAAGAAGCGAGCGTGATCTGTTCCATAATGGGCAGCTGTCTTTGAATGAGTGATTGCAGGGAAGCGATTTCTTTTATGACCGCTTTGGAGCCGATAATGGCAGCAAGGCGGATGCCGGGTGTCAGCACCTTGGAGAAGCTTAAGATGTAAATCACATGGTCGGGTGCTTCTGAAAATAATGAAGGAAGCGGTCCGCCATGATAACGATAATCTCCATCAAAATCATCCTCTAGTATATAAGACTGATGGCTGACAGCAAATTTCAGCAGCTGCTGCCTTCTGTTGACACTCATACATACACCGGTTGGACGCTGATGGGAGGGCGTCACCGCAATCAGCTTTGTTTGCCGTGGCACTGTATTCACCATGATTCCTTCTTCATCGACGGGTGCGGGATAAATGTTCATTTCACGATACATAAATGAAAGCCTTGCCCCAGGAAAGCCTGGATCTTCAACAGCTACTGTATCGCCTTTTTTAAGCAATACCTGTGAAATCAAATCAATGGCTTGCTGCGTGCCACCTGTTAACACCATTTGATTTTCTTCTACATCGATTCCGCGTTCTACAGATAAGTATTGGCGTATTTCTGAACGTACTTCCCATAATCCGTGCGGGGAGGAATAGCCCCAATCTTTCATATCTAATCGCTGTAATGCTTTCGTGAGCGACCGTTTCCATATATTTTGAAAATGTTCATCGATGGCTGGCTCCTGATGTCGAAAATCAATATCGAGTTTCTCATGAAATTGATTGGCCGACAGCCAGTGGTCCATTTGTTTCTCCGCCTCTTGAAAGTGTGGTCTTACAGGAAGAGGGAAAGGCGGCTCACTTTGATGGGGAGTGGAGGCTGCATAGTGGTCACTCGAAATGACCTTTGTACCGCCTCTTCTAGATGTGCTGACATATCCTCTTGCCAGCAGTTCATCATAGGCAAGCTGTATAGTTGATCTTGATACATTGAGCTCCTGTGCTAATACCCGTGTTGGTGTTAACTGATCGTCAGGATTCAGTTTTTGTGAATGAATTTGTTGAATGATTCCAGTCACGATTTGCTGCCAGAGCGGGGTTGTACTTGAGCGGTCTAAATAAATATACATCGGACACCTTCTCTCATTGTCACATATAACTTGATGATGACACGGAATTATGGAGTGGTCAATAGCATCATTTTTGGATATAGGAAGTAACCCAAAAGGTGTGTACACTGTTCTCATATGCTTATGACATAGAGGAGAGAGTCAAATGATCCCTGCTTCTAAAGAAGAAACAGCACACCTATCCATCATTCCATTTATATTCGTTTTATTTGGTCTTTTTATGATTACGACCGCAGTGAATCTGCAAGTGCCCCTTTATACGTTGTATGCCGAACAAGCAGGGTACGGAAAGGCGGCTACAGCACTTGTATTTGCTGCATATGTCTTCGGACTGATTCCAGTCTTGCTTTTTCTTGGCGGCATATCTGATCGGGCTGGACGCAAACCGGTTTTATTGGTCGCGCTAAGCTTTTCGTTATGTGCTACCCTATTGATGATCGTGCACCCTACCATACAAATGCTCTTTGCAGCCCGGCTGCTGCAAGGGGTGGGGCTTGGTCTGAGTGTTGGCACATGCACCGCTTATTTGATTGCTTTATATCCAGAAAAATCAAGCTGGATTCCAACTTTTATTGCGTTATGCAGTTCGGTTGGCTTTGGGGGCGGTGCTCTTTTTACGGCACTGCTTTCTTTTCAGCGTATGTCGCTTGCGCCTCTTAGCTATTGGATTGTGCTGGGCCTTTTAATCCTAACCATCGTGGGTGTCTTCTTTTTCGTTCCGCCTGTACAAGGAGATTCAGGTAAACCGATGATGAACATGCCAACATTTCCAAAAGGAACAATGCCGGCGAATGCAGCGATTGCCATCGCGTGGTCGGTGTGCGGCCTCGTCATTTCGGTTTTGCCAGCACAGCTTAAATTGAATGGATATGAATTATGGGTAGGGCCGGCACTCTTTTTGATTAATATGGCAGGTGTCCTGATGCAGCCTTTTGTTCGCAAGATGAATAGCACAGTAGCGCTCTTTGCCGGGTTTATCTGTCTTCCATGCGGATACGGCCTTTTGCTATTTGGAGCAAATAGCGGGTCCATCCTTCTTGTGCTTGCCGGAACGATGCTTGCGGGTACTGCCTGCTATGGATTTACTTATTTAGGTGGTCTTCAGCTTATTGTCGAACGGGGGAAAAAGGAGTCAGCTAGAGCCGTTGCAGGGTTTTACTTGTTTGCCTATTTAGGTCTGGGTATTCCGAGTGTTTTTATCGGTCTTTTTGCTGATCTGTACGGGACCCAGATGGTGTTAACCGTCTTTTTCTTGGTCGTTTTGGCTGCTTGTCTCATCCTTTTGATCTCAAGTGTCAGACAGAAACAAAAGTGAGGAGTCCCGCTTTCTCTTTTTCCTTCTGTTCGTTTAAAATAAAGGCATGAGAGGGGAAGATGACATGAAAAAAGTGCAGCTGGACGGCGCATCGTGCAGGTCGCAAGAAGAGCTTCATGACCAACTAAAAACAGTTTTACACCTTCCTGACTATTACGGGAAAAATCTTGATGCCCTATGGGACTGTTTGACAGGAGAAGTAAATCTTCCAATAGAGCTGACATGGGTAAATTTTGAAACGAGCAAAGACGCTCTTGGCGAGTATGCAGAAAGCGTAAGGCAGTTATTTCAAGAAGCAGAAGAGGAATTGAAAGGACAATTTCAAGTGAGCATTCAATAATGGTGAAAAAGCAGCCGCTGCCGCAGGCTGTTTTTTCATGAGTTTCCGTCTTTCTCAATCTGCTATTGAATATTTTACTAGATGTGATAATATATGAACTGTCGCTTAATTGATAATGATAATCATTTTTAGCGGAAAGAGCTTGATAGAAAGAGAGAAACCAGTATGAAGTTGTATCAATTAAGTTTATTATTTGTATGTTTGGCATGTGTATCACTGTTTGTCGGTGTACAGGATCTGTCCATTTTACAGATGTTTCATTTAACAGATGAACAATTACATACGTTAGTTTCAAGTCGCATCCCGCGTCTCATGAGTATTGTGCTTGCTGGCATGAGCCTTAGTTTATGCGGCTTTATTATGCAAAGCATGACGAGGAATAAATTTGTTTCACCAACCACTGCAGGAACGATGGATTGGGCGAAGCTTGGTATTTTAGCAGCAATGCTTGTTTTTACACATGCGAGCCCGCTCATGAAAATGGGAATCGCGTTTCTATTTACTTTAGCTGGGAATCTTCTTTTCTTAAAAATCCTGCGGCATATTAAGGTGAACGATACGATCTATGTACCGTTAGTCGGCTTAATGTTTGGCGGGATTGTCAGTTCAATATCTACGTTTATAGCCTATAAATATGATCTGATCCAAAACGTATCTGCATGGCTTCAAGGGGATTTTTCTCTTATTGTTCAGGGGCGTTATGAACTGCTCTATGTGAGTGTTCCACTATTGATCATCGCGTATTTATATGCTGACCGCTTTACAGTGGCGGGTATGGGTGAGAGCTTTGCCATCAACTTAGGTTTAACGTATAAACGTGTGATGGCGGTTGGTTTGGTGATCGTTTCGATGATTACATCTGTCACCATATTAACTGTCGGAATGTTGCCATTCCTAGGCTTAATCATTCCGAATATTGTATCGATCTACCGCGGCGATCACTTGAAAAAGAGCCTTCCGCATACAGCCTTACTAGGAGCCATTTTTGTTCTGATTTGTGATGTGCTCGGAAGGGTGATCATTTATCCATATGAAATTTCAGTTGGGCTCATGGTAGGCATCGTCGGAAGTGCGATCTTCCTGTACATGTTATTAAGGAGGAAACGCTATGCATAAGAAACGTACATTATGCCTGATTGCAGCCATTGCAGCCGTGCTGATCGTGATTTTCATTACCTTTCAAATGGGGTACTGGCCGTACACAGTGCCAAGTCGTTTAAAGAAAGTGCTGGCGATGACATTGACGGGAGGCGCGATTGCCTTTTCATCTGTTGTCTTCCAAACCTTGACCAACAATCGAATCTTAACGCCGAGCATACTGGGTTTAGACGCACTGTACTTGTTTTTGCAAACAGCGATTATTTATCTGTTTGGCTCGGCCAATTTTATGATCGTCAATAAAAACCTGAATTTTTTCCTTTGCGTTGGGCTGATGATTCTATTTTCTGTGCTGTTATATACGGTGATGTTCAAACGCAAAAATAAACACATTTTCTTGCTTCTGCTTGTTGGTATTGTCTTTGGGACATTGTTCAAAAGCCTTTCTTCTTTTATGGAAATGCTGATTGATCCAAATGAATACCAGGTCGTACAAGATAAATCCTTTGCAAGCTTTAATCACATGAACACAGATATCTTACTCATTGCTTCTGTTTTATTTGCGGCGCTGTGCCTTTACATTTGGACATTCCGCTCCAAATTAGATGTCATGTCACTTGGGAAGGAGCATGCGGTGAATCTGGGAATTGACTATGACAGCATCACAAAAAAGATGCTGATCGTGATAGCCGTTCTTGTGTCCATCGCAACAGCACTTGTCGGACCGATTACGTTCCTTGGCTTACTCGTCGTGAACGTGGCAAGAGAGCTATTTCGTACATACCGGCATACGTACTTGCTGCTAGGCTCTTTTTTCATCAGTGTGATTGCCCTTGTAGGCGGGGAGTTTCTTGTAGAAAAGGTATTTACTTTTCAAACGCCGCTGAGTGTCCTGATTGATTTAGTAGGCGGATTGTATTTTATTTACTTACTTTTAAAGGAGAGTCGTTCATGGTCGTAATGAAGGGAGTCAGTAAGACATATAACGGAAAAACAGTGCTTCACAAAACAACTGTCAGTGTGAAAAAAGGACAGCTGACCTCTCTCATTGGTCCAAATGGTGCGGGTAAGAGCACGCTTTTGTCCATCATGAGCCGCCTGATTCAGCCAGACACAGGTGCAGCTTATTTACAGGACAAACCATATAGCGCGTATCCTCCGCAGGAGCTAGCGAAAAAGATGAGCATTTTAAAGCAGGCCAATCACATGAGTGTGCGCCTGACCGTACGGGAGCTTGTCAGCTTTGGCCGTTTTCCTTACTCACAGGGTCATCTGACAAAAGAAGATGAGAAGATGATCGATGTGTCTCTTCAATACATGAGGCTTGCCGATATCCAGCATCAATATGTAGATGAACTGAGCGGCGGACAAAGGCAAAGAGCCTTTATTGCGATGGTGCTGGCTCAGGATACGGATTATATTTTCTTAGATGAGCCTTTAAACAATTTGGATATGAATCATTCTGTTGAGATGATGAAGCTCTTTCAGCAGCTCGTCAAAGATCTTGGGAAAACAATTGTTGTGGTTCTCCATGATATTAACTTTGCATCTGTGTATTCCGATCATATCGTCGCTTTAAAAGATGGACAGGTGATCAAAGAAGGCGGAGTAGAAGAAGTGATTCAAACAGATGCACTTGAACAAATTTATGACATGCGCATACCGATTGAAGTCATTCACGGTGAGCGTATTTGCTTATATTTTTCTTAAAAAAATGAAGAGGTGATCAAGTATGAAAAAATGGATTTGGATGATGACTGTATTAACAGCGATTGTTGTACTCGCTGCCTGCGGGAACCAAGGAAAAACAGAAGGAACAAAAGAGGAAACCGTCACGGTAAAAGACATGCTGAATAAAGATGGCGTGAAGATCAAGAAAAACCCGAAAAAAGTCGTCGTGTTTGATATGGGAAGTCTTGATACGCTGGACAAACTAGGTGTGGATGTGACAGCTTTACCAAAACAAGTCGTGCCTAAATATTTATCCAAATATGAAGGTGACAAATATGAGAATGTCGGCGGTTTAAAAGAGCCGAACTTCGAAAAAATTGCAGAGATTAAGCCCGATTTGATTATTATTCAGTCTCGTCAATCAGATGCATTCGATGAATTTTCTGAAATTGCTCCTACGATTTTGATGGATGTAGACACTGCCAACTATATGGAATCATTTAAAAAGAATGCCACGACGTTAGGGGAAATTTTTGATAAGGAAGATGAAGTCAAAAAAGAATTAGCAGCCATTGATCAAAAAGTAGATGCATTAAAGAAACAGGCAAAAGAGTTGAAACAGAATGGTTTAATGATCATGGCCAACGACAGTAAAATGACAGCCTTTGGTGCTAAGTCAAGATACGGACTCATCCATGATGTGTTTGGTATCACGCCGGCAGATCAAAAGCTTGAGCCATCTGACAAACACGGACAAAGCATTTCATATGAGTACATGGTCAAAACGAATCCGGATTACTTATTTGTCATTGATCGAGGCGCAGCGATCGGAGAAGAAACTTCTGCGAAACAGCTTGTTGAAAATGATTATGTGAAATCAGTCAAAGCGGTCAAAAACAACCATGTGGTGTATTTGAACTCTGACATGTGGTATTTATCTGGCGGCGGCCTTGAATCATTGACTGCCATGATTGATGAAGTAAAACAAGGAATTGACCAAAAATAATGGAAGAAAAGCTGCTCATACTGAGCGGCTTTTTTTATTGTGGATTCATAAAAATATGTTGCGTGCAGGAAACTTTCATCAAAATATGTTATAGTGGAACCTACATTGATAGACTAAGATAGAGTGAGGGTTCGGAAAGGATGAAGGAAAAAACAAGATCAAAAAGAAGGCTGAGACCTTGGGTGAAAGCCGTGCTGTTTATCATGGCTTTTGTCATGGTGATGGCAGTGTCCGTGACAGGATATGCTTACTATAAAATTTCAAAAGCGTCGGATAAGGCGCAAGTGTCATTAGAAAGAGGAGACACCTCGCAAAAGCGTGTGAAAGCTTTTGATCCAGGAAAAGACAGCTTCTCGGTGCTCTTGCTTGGAATTGACAGCCGTCCAGGTGAAACGGTAGACGAAGCAAGAAGTGATGCGGTCTTACTGGCGGCGGTGAACCGAACAGAGAAAACCATCAAGCTCCTCAGTATTCCTCGTGATTCTTATGTTGATATACCGGGAAGAGGATATGATAAAATCGCCCACGCCCATGCGTTTGGGAGTGCAGATTTGTCAGTCAAAACGGTCGAAAACCTGCTGAACATTCCTGTAGATTATGTGATTTCAGGGAACTTTAAGGCGTTTCAAGACATTGTGGATGAGTTAAACGGAATTGACGTCACGATTGAAGATGAAGGTATCGCAAAACAAATGGAAAAGGATTCAAAGGGAAAAGTTCATGTGCAGACAGGCGCCCATACATTAAATGGTGAAGAAGCATTAGCCTTTGTGAGAACGAGAAAGGCAGACAGTGACCTCATGCGCGGAAAGCGCCAAATGGAAGCACTTCAAGCCATCTTTGAAAAATCTAAATCCATTTCTTCGATCCCGTCATATGATAACATCATTGATACACTTAGTGATAACGTCTCAACCAATCTGACTATGAAGCAGTTTATCGGTCTTTTCCCGTTATTGAGCTCATTGAAATCAGTGGATACCATTCAGCTAAAGGGCCATGATTATCAGCCTGGGAATGTGTATTACTTTGAGTTAGATGGCGCTGGATTAGACGAAGTGAGAACAGAGCTAAGAGAACAGCTTGAATTATCATAAACAAGAAGGAGCCTGCCGCTGTGGCAGGCTTTTTGCTTTGAATGGGTAAGCGCGACAATGAAGCAAATTCAGTTCGCTTGATGAAGAAAATACTGAGTCAGCAGTTCCTCTACCCGGTGGCGTATACGTGGATTAAAGTATTTATGCTTTTCTTCATAGCCATTCATGATAAATAGGTACGTTGTAAATCCTTCATCGTGTTCAATTTGCTGTACCTTCATTTTTTCTTTACGTAAATGCTGCTTCAGTTCATAAAGTGCTTTCTGTGCTTCCTTTAAGGCAGAGGTTACAAGCTGAATGTATGGTTCATTTAGTTTAAATGTTTGATGTTGTTTTAAGTGAGTCAAATCACGATTGAGGATGGAGATGACCATTGGAAGAAAGATGGCCTGTTCCATCATCTGAAGCTGTATTCTTGATAGTCTCGTCATGTCCAAGCCTGCTTTCTTTATATATATAGAACGCTTGTTCTTATTTATTATATCGAATGAGTCAACCAATCTCAAGGGGGCAGGGGGGATTCATTTGTATATTTTTATGTTTTCCATGTAAAATGAAAAGTAGACAAACCTTGAAGGAGTCAAAGAAGTTGACATCATTTCTTTCCCTATTTACTCATGAAAATATCACATCATTTTTTGAAAGCTACAAGGCCTTTGGACCAATTGTGGCCATATTGCTACCCTTAATAGAAGCATTTCTTCCGTTTTTACCACTCGTTGCGTTTGCTGTAGCGAATGCAAATGCATTTGGCCTTTGGGAAGGCTTTTTATTGACCTGGATTGGCGCAAGTGCAGGGTCTATTCTTGTCTTTTTGCTGATCAGAAAATTTGGACAGATGAGAATGCTCAACTTTATCAGTAGGCATCCTTCCATTAAAAAATTGATGCTTTGGGTGGAGAAGCGGGGGTTTGGTCCGTTATTTATTTTACTTTGCTTTCCTTTCACGCCCTCTGCTGCCGTCAATGTTGTAGCGGGTTTATCAAGAATTAGCTTTTGGCAATTCTCATTAGCTGCTTTATCTGGCAAGTGTGTCATGCTCTTTATCATTAGTTTTATTGGCTATGATCTTTCTGCTTTAGTTAAGAATCCGTTAAGAAGTGTTTTTGCGGTTCTAGTTATCGCGTTATTATGGTATGTTGGAAAGAGAGTAGAAAATAGGTTGAACATTCGAATGAGCAAGCGTGAGGACAAAGGAGGCTCTTAATGAAAAAGAAGCCATTGCTATGGTTGATGATTATTACAGGCATCGTCTTATTGTTCCAAGTAAAGAATTTCATGTTTGTCACGTACAAAGTAGAAGGGGTTAGTATGGACCCAACTTTTACAGATGGAACAGAATTATTAATCAATAAGTTCTCGCCAAAACTCACGAAAATTAGCCGGTTTGATTATGTGTTATTTCACGGACCTAAAAATCAAATCTTGATCAAACGGGTCATTGGACTCCCAGGAGAAACGATCAAGTATGAAGATGATCAGTTATTTGTCGATGGTGAAAAAAAGAAGGAACCTTATTTAAAAGAGCAGAAAAAACATAAAATGGGGAACGTCCTGACAGGAGATTTTCAGCTGAAAGCCATCACAGGAGACGATAAAATCAAAAACAATCATTACTTTGTGGTTGGAGATAACCGAATACATAGCTTTGACAGCCGGCATTTTGGCACCATTTCAAAGGATCAAGTCGTCGGTGTCAAAAGGAATACCAGCGAATAAAAAAGGCGCTCTGCATATGCAAAGCGTCTCTTTTTTATTTTGCGGCTTTATAATCAGGCTGCCTTTTTGCCCAGACATGATGTAAGAACCGGAAAAACGGTGGCAGCATTGCAATGACGAGAATAATTCTGATGACTTGTACAGCCACAACAAAGGTAGAATCCTCGTGAAGTGTGACCGCTGTTGTTGCCATCTCTGCAATACCGCCAGGCGAAAAGGCAAGAATGGCTGTAATGACAGAAATGCCTGTGATCTCAGCAATGGCAATAGAGCTGAGGACAGTCGCAGCAATTAGCCCGGCTGAGCTGACAACAGCCACAATGAGAGTGTTTTTTAGTCCGACAAACATCTGTTTATTCATTTTTGATCCGATGGTTGCACCTAGAAATATTTGAGACGCAATGTTCGCTTGTGCCGGCCAATAAGGAATCAAATCATAACCTATGAGTGCGCCCGTACCAACTTGAAGAGCTGCGACGCCTAGCATGCTGCCGATCAGCCAAGGGGCAGGGAAATGAAGACGAACTGCCAGGCGTGACATGAGCCAGGCACCTAAAATAAGCGCAGCGGTCCAAGAGATGTTTGACAGGGTGAAAACGCCCGAAGAAAAGGCGCTCCCTTGCGTAGCTACAGCCGCATCCGCTTCGTTTTTTGTATTTAAATAAAACACTGTAAAAGGGATAGTGAGTACAACCATTAATACACGTATCGTTTGCACGAGACTCACAACAGCTGTATTTGCTCCCACCTCTTGGGCAATCCCAGGCATAGCGGATAAACCGCCGGGGGCAGTTCCGACAAAGCTTGTCAGCATATCTGTTTTGCTCAGCTTCCATAAGGCAAAGCCTGAGAGCATCGCCAGTAGAATAGAAAAGACGAGCATGAAACTCACAGGGAGCCAATTTTCAGCGAAAATGTGAAGGACCTTCATATTCATTTTCTGTCCGAGTTCGATTCCGAGAATGAATTGACCAAGGAGCAGCCATCTGCTGTGAATACGTAAGGTGCTGGTTCCTTTACGCTGAAACAGGGTGGGGCGGCGCATGGCAATAAAAGCTGCTGTGATTAATGTACCAACCATCCAGCCAATAGACATTCCTGTTAAAGACAAAAGAAATCCACCTAAACCGCTTATCGCAATCAGAATGAGATCGGTTCGAAGGCTGTTTCCTTGTTTCATCACATGTAAACCTTCTTCCTATATGTTTGTTCAGTAAGTGAAATGTTGTTATCTTCACTATAATACAAAAGTCTCTATAAATAAAATACGATTTTTTTTACCATTTTCATAAGATTATCTTATCAATAAATGGTTAGCAAATTCTTATAAAGAAAGAAATAATTTATACCAAAAGCAAAGTCAATATACAACGATTTTCCCCTATTTATCTTATCAGTTGACTATCATTTTCAATTACACTACAATGCTTAGTGTGGGGTGATAACATGAAAATTCCTTCTTTTAAATATAATGAAAAGGGATTGAATCGTTTTTTTGGTCCTTTAGAGGGAAGAATTATGGAGATCCTTTATCAAGGTGAGGATATGCCGATTAAAGAGGTGCAGCAGAAGCTGTCAGATGAAAAGCCGATTAATTTCAACACGGTGATGACTGTGCTGAACCGCTTAACCGAAAAAGGAATTGTGGAGAAGAAAACAAAAGGGCGCTCATCTATTTATAATCCCATTTTAACAAAAGAAGAATTTCTAAATGAGCAAACAAAATGGATTACGCAAGGATTGATGGACGATTTTGGTCCATTGGCAGTGAATCATATGGTGGATGCGATTGAAAGTGCTGATCCTGAATTACTCAAAGTTCTAGAAGCAAGGCTAGCATCTAAAAAAGAGGAGCAGCAAAATGAATAAAATGAAGTCGAGTCTGCTGTTTTTAGGCGGTATATTGATTGGTTTAGCCATTTTTTATCAGATGGGGTATTACGTGCTTTCAAGCTTTTTTGGCTGGAACCAAGCATATAACCTGATCCATGTATGCCAGTCCGTGCTCGAATTCTATGGATTCACTCCTTTAAAATACTTTCTGGATGCCTTAGTCCTCTACACATTGGGATTTGCAATTTTCTATATGGCAAAGCAAATTAGAAAGTACATTCAATTCAAACGACATATGATGTTGGCAGTCGAACAACAGTCAACCGAATCTCTGTCAGAGAAATATCAAAACGATATCATTGTGTTTCGCTGTCAAGAACCGCTTGCCTTTGCAATGGGGATGCTTCACCCAAAGGTTTATTTATCAACAGCTCTCATGGACATGCTGGATAAAGAGGAGATTGACGCTGTTGTTCATCATGAATTGCATCACAAATACAGCTATGATCCCTTAAAAGCTTTCATGTTCTCAATGCTCACAAAAGTCATTTGGTACATTCCAGTGTTAAAGCATATGAGACAAAGCTACTCTGTTTTTCGCGAAGTGATTGCAGATGACTATGCCATTCAGCAGACAGGTACAGAGCTTGGAGTAGGGCAGGCCCTTTTGAAACTGATTAAAAAGAAAACCCAGTTTCAAAAACAAACAAAGTTTGCGGTGTCCTTTGGAGATCGGGCATTGAATTTAAGAATACAAAAAATCTTAAATCCAACTTACAATATTCCTTTTAATGTACCAATTATTCCAATTGTCACATCAGCCATTCTGATGGTGGTCTTAATGATTATGCTCAACTTAAATTACTAATTTTTTTACTTATTAACATTACATTATGTAGTGTAAAAACAGGAGGAATTCACTATATGAAAACGAATCAAGAAATAGGAACACTTTTTGTACGCGTTATTTTAGGTATTATTTTCTTTTTACATGGACTTCAGGCATATCAAGGAGGACTGGGAGGAACAGCAGCATTCTTTGGGCAAATCGGTTTACCCGAATTTATGGCCTATATTGTCAAGACAATTGAGCTAGTCGGGGGTATCGCTTTGATTTTAGGTCTAGGAACACGTATTTTCGCAGCATTATTTGTACCAATTATGGCTGTAGCGATTATTACTGTTGGTTTTTCTAAAGGATTTGTTGGCGGTTATGAATTTGAACTTTCGCTGCTCGTCATGGCGCTTTATTTAACACTTAGCGGCAGTAAGCTGCTGTCAATTGATGGGGTTCTCAAGCATCAGCAGCAAAGCAATGAAGCAAAATTTCATTAAAAGATCATGAAAAAACTCCTTCTGCATTTGTGGCAGAGGAGTTTTTTTAATGGTCAAATTCTCATTTTCTCGTTTGAAAATGAGAAAGGGATGTGAGATTTTGCTACATTTAGCGCTAACTTTGACATATTGAAGGAACGAAAAATCGATTTCATTTTTTGACGGAACATATGATCTCCTATTAAAATAGGACTATCTAAGACACATGGTGCGTTAAAAGGTATAAAAACCATACAGCATGCTGCTGTTCATCTTGAGCGATACGTTTCATTAGCTCTTTTGTTCCTTGGTCACGGACATAGTCTGATACGCTTAAGTAAAAATCGACCGTTTTTTGTTCATCTTTAAAGGCAAACATAAGTCCTTCTCTGAATTGTTCTGGACAAGGTTCTGTTACGCTTGGTTTGTGGTTTCTACCTGTTAAAGAATAATATAGCTTTGAAAATAGTTGATAGTGTCTGACTTCATCCTGACGTATTTCTTGAATGACCTTTTTCGCCTCAGGGTTTTTTGCTTTTTGGGCAAGTTTTTCGTAGCATTGGATCGCAGAATATTCACCATTGATCGCCTTCTCAAGGTCTGAAATGATCCTTGTGTTTTGGCGCATGTCATATGGCGAGTAGTCATAGTAATCGTAATACATGATATTGCCAGCCTCCTTTTTGTTCATGATGGTTTATGATATGAAAAGAGTGAGGAAAGGTGCCTATGTTATTTCAATCAGATAGGAGAACGGGAACGTGATAGGAAAATAGCTATTTCCCTTTATTTTCGCTAGAATATGAGTACATAAGAAAGGTGTTGTGGAACGTGGAGATTCAGTTTTTAGCAGGCAGATCGGGGAGTGGAAAAACGACTGCAATCTTAGAGGAAATCAAAGAACAGCTTCGGCTTGATCCGTTGGGTCCGCCAATCATTTTTTTAGTCCCGGATCAAATGACATTTTTAATGGAATATGAGCTTGCAAAAACGTCTGAAGCTGGCGGAATGATCAGGGCCAAAGTATTTAGTTTCACACGTCTTGCTTGGTCTATTTTACAGCAGACTGGCGGAGCGAACCGGCAATTTGTGACAAGCACAGGAATTCAAATGCTTTTAAGAAAAGTGATTGAAGAGCAGAAAGAAAAGTTTAAAGTATTCAAAAAAGCGAGTGATAAGCCGGGATTTGTGGAGCAAATTGAAAAGACGATGGCTGAATTCAAAAGGTATTGTATGTTGCCGGAGGATATTGAAAAAATTTCAATGTCGAGCATGTATTCAGAGTATACAGAAGAAAGACGGGCAGCCGAAAAATTGCATGATCTGCATGTTCTTTATCAGCAGATGGAGCAGTATTTACAAGATGAATATGTGCACTCAGAAGACTATTTGACACTTCTTACGCAGCAAATTCCTTCATCTGAAGAAATAAAAGGAGCACACATTTATATAGATGGTTTTTATCAATTTACACCGCAGCAGCTTCTTGTCATTGAACAGCTCCTGCTGCATGCAGCAAAAATAACTGCTGCTTTCACAGTGGATCGCTCCTATCATGATAAGCAGCCAAATGAACTTGATTTATTTCGTATGACAGGTAAAACGTATTTCCAGCTCTATCAGCTTGCTAGAGAGTGCGGAGCTGACATTTCTGAAAACGTTTTGGAAAGAAATAAACGGCACATTTATACACCAGATCTTGCTTATTTAGAACACCAATATGAGCAGAGACCAGTGCAGCCATATCAGGAAAACACCCCTCATCTCACAGTGTCTAAAAGTGCAAATAAACGAGCTGAAATTGAGGGAGTAGCCAGAGATATACTTGATTTAGTGAGAGAAAAAGGACTTAGATTGAGAGATATCTCGATTGTTGCACGACATGTAGACGACTATAAAGATACATTAAAAGAGGTTTTTCGAGATTACGATATTCCTTTTTTTATTGATGGAAATGAATCGATGCAGTATCATCCGCTCATTGAATTGATTCGTTCGAGCTTGGATGTCATAAGGGGAAACTGGCGGTATGAAGCGGTATTTCGCTGCGTGAAAACAGAGTTCTTATTTCCGCTTGAACTCGCTAAGAACAAAGCGAGAGAGCAGGCAGATCAGCTCGAAAACTATTGTATTGCTTATGGTGTAAAAGGAGAACGCTGGACAAACGGTTCCCGGTTTCATTACAGGCGATTCCAATCATTAGATGAGGATTTTGGACAAACAGATCAAGAAATTGAAATGGAACAAATGCTAAATGACGTCAAAGAATGGATCGTGCCCCCGCTTTACCAGTTGCAGATTAGGCTCAAAAAAGCGCAAAAGGTAAGAGACATGGTAGAGGCTGTCTATGTCTTTTTAGAAGAGATACAAGTACCAGATAAGCTTGAAAAAGCGAGGCTTGAGGCTGAAGAAGCAGGTAGATTAGCTGAAGCAATGCAGCACGGACAAGTATGGGATGCGGTTATTCAATTAATGGATGAATTTGTTGAAATGCTAGGTGAAGAAGAGCTCTCATTTCCTTTATTCCAACAAATGATGGATACAGGATTAGCTTCTCTAAAATTCGCTTTGATTCCGCCTTCACTCGACCAAGTATTTATTGGAAGTATGGATTTATCGAGAATGTATCAAGTGAAATGTACGTTTATCGTTGGTGTAAATGATGGCGTTATTCCCGCACGCCCCTCTGATGAGAGTGTATTGTCTGAGGATGACCGTGAATGGTTAAAACGAGCAGGAGCAGAGCTGGCAGAGACAGGAAAGGAACGGCTGCTAGATGAGCAATTTTTAATTTACCAAGCGTTATCGAGTCCATCACGTCATTTGTATCTATCCTATTCGGCTGCTGATGCAGAAGGACGTTCTCTTTTGCCTTCGACACTCATCAAGTATTGTCAAGAGCTTATGCCAAATCATCAGCAGGCTCTTTATGTGTTAGATCCAGAACAACTGGATGACGAGGAGCAATTAAAATTTGTAGCGAATGAGCATGTTTCGTTATCGTATACCGTCTCACAGCTGCAGCAATGGCTCAATCAATATCCCATTAGTGGTGTATGGTGGAGTGTCTATAACTACTTAATGACATCTCCTAATCGGGATGTATCAAAAAACATCATGTCAAGTTTGTTTTTTACAAATCGAGCGAAGCCATTAAAGCCTAATGTCACAAAAGAGCTTTATGGTGATCATATTCAGGGCAGTGTTTCAAGAATGGAGAAATTCAATGCGTGTGCATTTTCTCACTTTGCTTCCCATGGGTTAAAACTAAAGGATCGACAATTTTACAAATTGGAAGCACCTGATATCGGCCAGTTGTTTCACTCGGCTTTAAAACATATTTCAGATACGCTTGTTGAACAAAAAAAGGATTGGAAAAACCTAACGAAGGAAGATTGTGTCACTTATTCAAAACATGCGATTGAACAGCTTGCTCCGCGTCTTCAAAAGGAAATTCTATTAAGCTCTAATCGGCATGCTTATATTAAAGAAAAGCTCCAGAAAATCTTGATTCGAGTCTCTTCTATATTAAGTGAACATGCCAAAGTGAGTGGATTTTCTCCAGTAGGGCTAGAGTTAGGTTTTGGGGGGCAAGGGCCATTGCCGCCGTTTACTTTTCAATTAAAGAATGGCTGCACGATGGAGCTTGTCGGAAGAATTGACCGGGTAGATAAAGCAGAAGGTTCAAAAGGGCTGCTCTTGAGAATAGTCGACTACAAATCCAGTGAGAAAGGTCTTGACTTAGCAGAAGTATACTATGGGCTGGCCTTGCAAATGCTCACTTACTTAGACCTGACCATTACGTATTCGAAAGAGTGGCTCGGGGTTGAAGCGACGCCTGCTGGCATTTTATATTTCCATATCCATGATCCGCTCATTCAAGCACCTATTCCGCTTGCAGAGGATGACATTGAGCAGGAAATATTCAAGAAATTTAAAATGAAGGGTTTATTGCTTGAAGATATAGAAGCAGTAAAGCTCATGGATCAAACGCTTGATTCAGGTAGATCACAAGTCATTCAAGCCGGCTTGAAAAAGGATGGGTCTTTCCGTTCTGATTCTGCAGTTTTAAGTGAAGATCATTTCCATATACTCACACAACACGTTCGGCGCACATTTGAAGAAGCAGGCGAAAGAATTACAAATGGAGAGGTCGCAATTAATCCATATAAATTGAAGGATCAAACACCTTGCCGCTTTTGTTCATTCAAGTCTATTTGCCAATTCGATGAATCAATAGAGGATAATGATTTTAGGGTGCTCACCTCTGAGAAAGATGATGTTGTGATAGACCGGATCAAAAAAGAAGGGGATCAGTATGCAAATACCAAAACCGAATAACAGTACGTGGACGGATGACCAATGGGAAGCCATCGTTTCAGAAGGACAAGATATCTTGGTTGCGGCGGCGGCAGGGTCAGGAAAAACAGCTGTTTTGGTTGAACGGCTGATTCGAAAAATGACCCGGCCTGAACATCCAGTTGATGTGGACCGTCTGCTCGTTGTGACTTTCACAAATGCATCTGCGGCAGAGATGAAGCATCGGATTACAGAAGCACTTGAAAAAGAATTAGCCAAAAACCCTGGGTCCCTTCATATGAGAAGGCAGCTGTCCCTCATGAATCGTGCTAATATTTCTACCTTGCACTCCTTTTGCTTGCAGGTTTTGCGCACCTTTTACTATGAAATTGATCTTGACCCAGGCTTTCGTTTGGCAGATCAAACAGAAGGAGAATTATTAGGAGATGAAGTGTTAGATGAACTGTTCGAGGATGAATATAAGGCTGGAAAGCCATCATTCTTTGAACTGGTTGATCGTTACACTTCTGACCGCCATGACTTAGATTTGCAATGGCTTGTGAAGAGAATTTATGAGTTTTCTAGGTCTCATCCTTTACCTGAGCAATGGATGAGGGCATTCCTTTCACTTTATGATGTAGATGCACAAACAAAAGTAGAAGAATTACCGTTTTATCCATATATCAAAGAAGATCTTTCTCTCGTTCTCCGGAGCTGCCAGGAGCTGCTTGAACGAGCTCTTTCGCTATCAAAAGAGCCGGGCGGCCCAGCACCGAGAGCAGAGAATTTTATAGATGATTTAGAGCAAGTCAATGAATTAATCCATCATCAAGATGATTTTGAGGAGCTTTACGAACTTTTGCCGAACGTCAATTTTAAAAGGCTCAAAACGTGCAAAGGGGATGAATATGACCCTGTTTTGTTAGAAAAGGCCACAGATGCACGTAATCAAGCAAAAAAACAACTAGAAAAGCTAAAAGATGAATACTTTATGCGCAGTCCTTCCCAGCATTTAAAAAGCTTAGCTGAAATGAAGCCAGTTGTGGAGACGCTTGTAGAGCTTGTGATCAAATTTGGTGAGCGTTTCGAAAGAGCGAAGCAGGAAAAGTCAATCGTCGACTTTTCGGATTTAGAGCACTATTGCTTACGCATTTTAGCGGAGCAGGATGCAGAAGGACATTTGATCGAAACAGAAGCTGCTAAGTACTATCAACAGCAGTTTGAAGAAGTGCTCGTTGATGAATACCAGGATACAAACCTCGTACAAGAAACGATTTTAAAGCTTGTGTCTAAAGGGGAACATTCTGCAGAGGGCAATCTGTTTATGGTTGGTGATGTAAAGCAGTCCATTTATCGTTTTAGACTGGCTGAGCCCATGCTCTTTTTAAACAAATATAAACACTTTCAACCAGACGGCAAAGAAACAGGGAAGAGAATTGATTTAAATAAAAACTTCCGAAGCCGTTCAGATGTTTTAGATAGTACGAACTTTTTGTTCAAGCAGCTGATGGGGCAAACAGTTGGAGAAATTGAATATGATGAACAAGCTGAATTAAAGCTTGGAGCGAGTTATCCAGAAAGCAAAGATACAACGACAGAAATGCTCCTTGTCCACTTAGATCAGCAGGAAGCGGAAAGCGACGAAGAGCGAGAAGAACTTGAGACCGTCCAATTTGAAGCGAGAATCATTGCTAAAAAAATAAGAGAATTGGTGGAGCAGCCATTTCAAGTGTACGATGCAAAACAGCAAATGACCCGTAACTTGCAGTATCGTGACATTGTCATTTTGCTTCGGTCTATGCCGTGGGCTCCGCAAATGATGGAAGAATTAAAGAAGCAGGGAATCCCTGTATATGCGAATCTTTCCTCTGGTTATTTTGAAGCAACAGAGGTGTCTGTCATTCTTTCTTTGTTAAAAGTCATCGATAATCCGTATCAGGATATTCCGCTTGCAGCTGTTTTAAGATCACCTATTGTTCATTTAGATGAAAATGAAATGGCACTTATTCGAACGAGTGATAAAAAAGGCACTTATTATGATGCTGTAAAGGCATTCATGAGTGTGACGCATTCAGATCACCCTACATGCAAAAAATTAGAGCGATTTTTCCAATTGCTGCATAAGTGGCGTGATTTCTCCATCAATCATTCGGTGGCAGAATTAATTTGGGAAGTCTACCGAGATACGCAGTATCTTGATTATGTTGGCGGGATGCCTGGAGGTAAGCAGCGGCAGGCGAATCTTCGTGCCCTTTATGATCGAGCCAAGCAATATGAAAAAGCTGCCTTTAGAGGGCTATTTCGATTCCTTCGTTTTATTGAAAGAATGCAGGAGCGTGGAGATGATCTTGGTGCGGCAAAAATGTTCAGTGAAACAGAGGACGTTGTGCGCATGATGACGATCCACAGCAGTAAAGGATTAGAATTTCCAGTCGTCTTTACTGCAGGACTCGGCAGGAACTTTAATATGATGGACTTAAACCAGTCCTACTTACTTGATAAAGAGCTAGGCTTTGGAAGCAAGTATATCCATCCTGAGCTGAGAATTAGTTATGCGACATTACCGCTTGTGGCGATGAAAAAAAAGATGAGAAAAGAGTTATTATCTGAAGAGCTGAGGGTCCTATATGTGGCGCTCACAAGGGCTAAGGAAAAATTATTTCTGGTCGGCTCTGTCAAAAATCAGGTGAAAGCATTAAGCAAATGGCAAAATGCCGCGACTGGAGAAGAGTGGCTGCTCCCTGATTTTGAACGTTATCAATCGAAAACATACTTAGATTTTATTGGTCCTGCTCTCATCCGTCATCAAGCGATGTCATCTATTTTAGAAGAAACAGGCGATGTCGTTCTTTCGCATCCGTCCACATTCACCATCTCATTTACTCAAGCTTCTGATCTTCTAAAGGAAGATATGTCACTTGAAAAGAAGCAGCAAGACGAGGTAGTACAAGCATTGATGGATGGTCTGCCTGTTGAAGGATATGGTGATGCTGATGAGAAGGTGGCAGAGAGACTTTCATGGAAATATCCATATCTAGCGGCCTCGCAAGTCGGCACAAAGCAGTCTGTTTCCGAGATAAAAAGGATGAAAGAAATACAGGATGAGTACAGTGTTCCTTCTTCTATTCGAAAAGCTCGTGCAACATTGTATGACCGGCCGGCTTTCATGAAGAAAAAAACACTCACTGCCGCAGAACAAGGCACCGCAATGCATACAGTCATGCAGCATATCACGCTTCCTTCTGAGGAGCCCTATGATGAATCACGTATAAGGCACCTGCTCGAATCCTTACAGCAGCGAGACTTGCTAACAGATGAGCAAGTCCGGTCAATTGATCAAGAAGGAATTGCTGCTTTCTTCTCTACTTCAATTGGTCAAAAACTGCTGAAAGCGGACTGGGTAAAACGAGAAGTATCATTTAGTATGGTGTTACCTGTTAAAGAGGTATACAGTCATATTGATACTGAGGGAGAGCCTGTTCTGATTCAAGGAATGATTGACTGTTTATTTGAAACAGATGGAAAGCTATATTTACTAGATTATAAAACGGATAGAGTGCAAGGCAGATATACAGGTGGACTTGACGCTGCTGAATCTATCTTGAAAAAGCGCTATGAAACCCAAATAGCGTTATATGCAAAAGCAGTAGAGCGTTTGACAAACAGAACATTAGAGGAGAAAATTCTCTATTTCTTCGATGGGAATTTAGAAATCTCTTTATAAATGTATCGGAATGAGAGGTGAAACACATGAGGATTCTGCATACAGCGGATTGGCATTTAGGGAAAACCCTTGAAGGTCGAAGCCGGCTTGATGAGCAAGCACAGTTTTTAGATGAACTGTATCAAATCGTGAAAGACGAACACATTGATGTCATTGTGATGGCCGGTGATGCCTTTGATACAGTGAATCCGCCTGCTAGAGCAGAGCAGCTTTTTTATGAAAGTCTATCTGCCTTATCTGATAAAGGAAAACGGCAGGTAGTGGTCATCTCAGGCAATCACGATAATCCGGATCGCTTATCAGCCGCATCTCCTTTAACAAATGATCAGGGTATTCATTTAATTGGATATCCGACAAATGACATCATCCGTGTCGATGTTCCTTCTTCGAGTGAACGTTTATCCATTGCAGCACTCGCTTATCCGTCTGAGGCGAGACTAAATGAGGTGCTGGCTGAAACATTTGAAGAGAAAGTGCTTCGTGATCATTACAATTTAAAAATTCAACAAGCGTTTCAACATTTAAGTACTCAATTCCAGCTGGATACAGTTAATATTGCAACAAGCCACATTTATGTGGCAGGAGGAAGTCAAACAGATTCAGAAAGACCGATTGAAGTAGGCGGCGCATATACCGTTGCGGCTGAAAGCCTGCCAGAAGCAGCTTGCTATGTTGCACTTGGTCATTTGCACCGCCCGCAAACGATCAAACGTGCCAAAACGATTGCCCGGTATTCTGGATCACCTCTTGCTTATAGCTTTTCTGAATCAGGCTATGCCAAATCAGTCACAATTGTAGAGGCAAAACCTAATGAAAAGGCAAGCTGGAAAGAAGTGTTTTTATCAAGCGGAAAACCACTTGTGAAATGGAAGGCGACTGAGGGACTGAGTCAAGTGCACGAGTGGCTGGATGAAAAACGTGATCTTCAGGCGTGGATTGATTTAGAGGTTCATTTAACAGACCAGCTCTCTATTGAAGAGATTCATCAGCTCCGTAAGCAGCATAGTGGGTTTGTTCACATTCGACCAAAGTTCAAAGAACTACAGCAAATAGAAGAGCAAAAGCAAGTGGAAAAGCTCTCGATCGAAGAGCGGTTCGTGAAATTTTATGAGCGCCAGACAGGTGGCGGTTTACCCGATGAAAAAACAGTCAAACTGTTTTTAGAGCTAGCCAATGAAATGCAAGAGGAGGAAGCGACTTGAAGCCGATTACGCTGACCATTAAAGGACTTCATAGCTTCAGAGAAGAACAAACAATTGACTTTAGCTCATTATGTGATGCAGGTGTGTTTGGCATATTTGGACCGACAGGAAGTGGAAAGTCGTCCATATTAGACGCCATGACCCTGGCACTCTATGGCAAAGTGGAACGTGCGTTAAATAATACACATGGTATTTTGAACCAAGCGGAAGAAAAGCTGTCGGTTTCCTTTACATTTGCTTTGCAAAAGGAACATCATATTTCTTATAAAGTTGAACGTGCTTTCAAACGAGCGGATGAAATGAAAGTCAGAACGACATTATGCCGCCTGATTGAAATCGGTGATACGCAGACCGTTCTCGCAGATAAAGCGAGTGAGGTCAATCGTAAAGTAGAAGAATTACTCGGATTAACCATTGATGATTTTACACGAGCGGTTGTCTTACCTCAAGGGAAATTTGCAGAATTTCTCTCCCTAAAAGGGGCAGACAGACGTCAAATGCTTCAGCGGTTGTTTAACTTGGAAAAGTATGGGGACCAGCTCGTCAAGCGTTTGCGTGCAAAAGCTCAGAATCAATATGGGCAAAAAAATGAACTGCTGGCTGAACTGAATGGTTTAGGGGAAGCTGGCCCAGAGGCGCTGGCAAAAGCAAAGGAAGCAGCAGAGCAGGCAAAAGCCATTTTTCATGAGAAAAAACAAGCGCGGGACGAAGCGTTCACTGCTTTTACAAAGGCGCAAGCGATCTGGCAGTATCAAAAGGAACAAGAAGCTTATGAGACTGAACAAAACAAACTGAATCTACTGGCACCATCAATGGAAGAGAAAAAGGCCAAGCTCAATATCGCAGAGCAGGCAGAGGCGCTAAAGCCCTATGCGGATGCATTAACAAAGGCTGAAAAACAGCTTTCTCAAGCATCAAAGGAGAAGCAGGAAGCAGAAAAGCAGCTGCTGCATCAACGAACGATCTATGATCAAATGACGCAGGAGTATGAGCAAGCCCGGCAAAAGAAAATAGAGACTGAGCCAGAACTTCTCCAAAAGAAAGAGCAGCTGATTCATCTAAAGGAAATTGAACGAAAAAAAGAGACAGCTCTTCAGGAAAAGACAGGAATAGAACAGCAAAAAAATGAAAAAACGCAGCAATTCATACAAAAGAAAAAAGAAGCGGACAATCTTCAATCTCTATTAGAGCGTGCACTGACGAAACAAACACAGCTGAAGCATGAGCTGGAGCAGTTACAAGTCTCAGTAAAAGAACGGAAAAGTGTACAGGATGCTTTACGTTTAAGTGAAAATGTTGAAAGAATAAACCGCAGCATTCAAAAAGAAAAGCAAAAGATGGAGGAGGTCAAAAAGCGAGCCACACAGACTTCAGAAGCATATGAAAAGCTTCAAAAACAGCAAAACGACCATCATGAAAAAATAGACCAATCGTTTCAAGCAATTGAACACCTCTATTTTTATGTATGTGAATTCGAACGAGCTCTAACAGAATGGAGTAAAAAAGAACAACATCAGAAGCTCGAAAAATTAAAACAGCGTGATGTTGTAAGGGCGGCTGAATTAAGAAAAGAATTAGCGGCAGAGCTAGTAGATGGTGAACCATGTCCGGTTTGTGGATCAATTCATCATGATCCAAAGGCTTTGGAATACAATGACCATGAAGAAACCGTGGCACAAGTCGATGAAGTCATTCAACGGATGGACAAAGAGCTCAAGCAGGCAGAGGAGTATGCGAGAGACATGTATGCCGCAAAGCAGCTCCTCGAAACGAATGCCAATCAATTAGTGAAACAATTTGCTTTCTTATCTCAGAAAGCCCCGGGAGCGGAAGTAGCTGCAGCAGTAGAAACCGTACAAAATCCGCAGTCTTTGCAGGATCTGATGCAAGAATGGAAAGGCATAAAGCAGGATATTCAAGAAGTTGAACGTAAACGAGCTCGTTTAATGGATGAAACGCATAATCAAGCAGCAGAGATGAGCAAGATGAAAGAGCAAATGACTTTTGAACAGCAGCGCATCGAAGAATTAGAGGTGCTGATCAAAGAGCTTCAATCTGAGCTTTCAGTGCAAACGACTCAATTTGAACAGGCCTTCCCTCATTTTACATTGAATCAAGTACAAGAGCTGCAAAAGCAAATCGATGAAAAGGACCAACAAGCGGAAGGCTATAAAGAACGTATTGAGAAAAGCATTTCGTTTTTGGAAGAAAAACAGCTAGCAAAAGAGCAGCTGCAGACAGCGATATACAATGTCGAGAAAGAACTTGATAAACTAGCGCATCAGCTAGAAAGTCAGCATCAGCTTATCCATCAATATGAAACAGATTTAGGCCGATATCCATTAAAAGCTGCCTCTATTTCTGATGAACTTATTGAGGTTGAACATTCTCTTGCTCTTCTTAATGAAAAAGAACAGCAATCGTACAAGCAATTGCAGCACGCGCAGCAGTTGTTTAGTGAGGCGCAAAGCCATTTTTCAAGCAGTGAGCGTCAGCTTCAAGAGGCGAACCGGCGAAAACAAGAAGCAGAAGCAGCATGGGAAAAAGAAACAGAATTCTCTCCTTTTCATATGCCGCAGGAAATTGAGTCTGCTTCAATGGAACAGGCAGTACGTCAATCGGTCAAACAGGAAATTGAGGAATTTGAGGATAAAAGAAAGGAATGTGCCGCAAACTTAAAGCGAATTTCTGAATTACTGAAAGAAGAGTCACTGGATGAAAAGCAGTGGACTGACATTCAGCACAGAAAAGATGCAGCTGAAAAAGCATTGGAAGAAGCGACAGCAATGAGTGGGTCCGCACATGAACACCTGCGTGTGGTTGAAGAAAATCATCAGCGCTTTGCAAGTATTCACGAACGCTTGGAAGCACTGCAGCAAGAAATTGATCGCCTCGATAAACTGCAAACCGTTTTTAAAGGGAATACGTTTGTTGAATTTTTAGCAGAAGAACAGCTGGAAAGTGTCAGTCGTGATGCATCCGCCCGCTTGGGTATGTTGACGAGACAAAGATATGCGATTGAGGTCGACTCAGAAGGCGGCTTTGTTATGCGTGATGATGCAAATGGTGGTGTCAGGCGTCCTGTGTCCAGCTTGTCCGGCGGGGAAACCTTCCTGACATCGCTGGCGCTTGCCCTTGCTCTTTCTGCACAAATTCAGCTGAGAGGTGAATTCCCGCTGCAATTCTTTTTCCTTGATGAAGGATTCGGTACGCTCGATCAAGACTTGCTTGATACGGTCATTACCGCATTAGAGAAACTGCAGTCTCACAATTTAGCAGTTGGTGTGATTAGCCACGTGGAAGAATTGAAAATGAGACTGCCGAAAAAACTGATTGTCCATCCAGCAGATCCAAGCGGGAAAGGGACAACGGTCTCAATGGAATTAATGTAAATGTTGAGGTGATGACAGGGTGGCAAAGCAAACCATTGGATTATGTGAGCTGTGCGGAAGACAAAATGTCCTGCTCACAGAACACCACTTAACACCAAGAGAAGAAGGTGGGGCTTTTTTACCGACTGCCTTCCTGTGTATCCCCTGCCATAAACAAGTGCATGCACTCTTTACAAACCAGGAGCTTGCCGCACGCTTGAACACACTTGATGCACTAAGGCAGGATGAAAAGCTTGCTTCGTACATCAAATGGATTCGAAAACAGCCGGCAAGCAAGCTGGTTAAAACAAAAAAATCGAGACAACGCAGAAAAAAATAAGCATAAAAAGCGCTCCTCTAAATGAAATGACTGTAGAGGAGCTGCTTTATGCATTGCCTACCATATTCTGATCATTTAAGTCAGGATCCACATAGTTGGTGGCGCTAATGCCATTATTTAATATCAAGAAATCTCCGGTATTTCCCGCTCCAGAGCCTAAAGCAGATTTTGACGAACTTTTAGGCGACAGGTAGAATGAGTCACCGACGTTTACGACGCCTCCAGAAATAGAGTTAATGTAAATGGGTCCGACAATTGCTGGCATAATCGACATCCTTTATTCGAAGTCATATCACCATCATATGCGCAGGTAGGTCCATTTGTGAGTTTGGCGGACTTTCGTCGTTGCTAAATAACTCTCGAATATGCTTCACTCTTGCAACGCCATTCACTCCACACGTAGAGCCAATTTGATAAATAGAAGAGGACGAAACCCCTTCGACAATGACGGAAGACACTTTAATCACAGGCTTTTCATGGTAAAAAGCTGTTCTGACGAATCGTTCCGGCAGCATCAATGGAATAGGCTCATAATACACTTCAAATTCTTTCGCATCTAAGTTTTCTGCTTCATTGCCATAAAACAAACTAATGGTTCTTTGAACAGCTAACACCTTGACCTTCGGGCATAGCTCCTGTGTATCACCGATTTGAACAACACTTGAAATCCCGACAGAATTCACCTTCGTGAACTTCACTTGAGATGTGCGCTTTATCATTATCGAGGTGCCAGAGGAACAAACGGGCCAATGATAAGAGATTCTGGCGGTGTATCAAAAATGGAAGATAATTGTACATGATCTGTGTCCCCGATGATAAATAGGGAAGAGGACGAAACCCCAACTACTTTAATGCTTCCGGTCTCGATGTTGCGGTTGACGACTGTGAAATTCATCCGTTTTCCTCTCCTTTCGTTTCATTTGGAATATGGGCTAAGAAGTGCTCAATCGCCCGTTTGACATCATGCTTTACATATTCAGCAATTTGCTCTGAACGCTGCAGCGGGGTCATATCTTCCCGGTGCGGGAGCTGTCCTGCATAGTATTTGATTCTGCTGTCAATTTGCTTGCGAATGTCCTCAATGATGTGGTGTTTGTTGCTCTCATCAAGAGACCCTTCATATCGCTGCTCTAGCTCTTCAAGAAGTTCTGGCGCTTCTTCGTTTAAGAATGCGTCGACAAGCTGGCGTGTTTGATTGAAAAATTGATCAGCCATTTCTTGCTGCATCATTCCAATGCCCGGGGTTGTTGTTTGGCCCACTTCAAAGTTTTGAACACTGTTTGGATCAGATGGATTGAGGCCGATGTTCAGTGTGCCTTCAAGCCGCTCGATTTTCAGTTGATCAAATTGATAATCAATCCGTTCAATCGTCGTTGTCGGTTTATCTTTGATCATTTGCATTTCCTGCTGAAGTTCGTTAAGCCTTTTTTCAAGCATCATAATTTTTTGTGTTTGCTTTTGAATGATGCCATGCACCTGTGAAGCGTTGCTTTGATAATCATACATTGACATACACCTCCGGGGATTGCAGATGAACTTAAGTTGTTGGTGACTGGAGCGGTACAAAAGGTGTTGTGCTTGCGCCTTGGGATTCTTCAATTCCTTGTGTGCCTGCTGCGGCAGGTGCTGCTTCTACGTAGCTGCCCGTGTTATACAGATTAGAAAGAGCTTTAATTGAACCAGCGCTCCCAATTTGCAGCACAGAGGAGTTACTTACAGACTCTACACGCAAATAATTAATTTGTATCGCTTGATTAATATAGAAGTTCAACTGATTTTCACTCCTTACAAGTTACCAACAAGCGGTTGATCAATGACATCACTGTCGTACGTATTTGTCACACTTTTATAGTTGCTAATGCGCAATTGATCACCAGTGTTAAAACTGCCTGCGCCAGCAAACGTTTTAACCTGACTATTTGGAGAAATGGTGATGCAGTCTCCAACATGAACGACTCCGCTCGTTCCGACGGCATTTACTTTAAAGGCTCCAACAATAGCCGGCATAGCGGTGCACATCCTTTATAAAAATAAGGCACTTTGTTTTTGGGCGTTTCACCATAGCTTATGATGGGTCTTTTAATGTGTGATTGTCTTTTTGAAAGCTTTTGATGAGAGGAATTAGGTGTATGGTTTACCCTTTTTTAGAGCATTCATTCGAGGTGTATTTGATGCCTTTATTTAAGAGTGTATCAAGCTCTTGACTGCACCTGATGGTTTCTTCGGCATTCATCCCGAATTTTTTTGCTGTCTCAATTAAATGTAATCTTTTTTGTTCAATTTCATAATTGATCATAACGGACGCCAACTCTCACATTTTTTATATAATAGAAGGATATGGTTAGTATACCCTATTTTTCTATAAAAAAAGCTGTTTCGTCAATATGAGTAATAAAGTGACAAAATTCGAAAGCGTCCTTACTTGCCATCTATCTCTTTTCTTATTTCAGCCTGTAAATAACGTCGTCTTTTGTTGATATACTGCCGGATGACCTCTCGTTCTGATTGTAGGATGTCTTTTCGATCTCTCGTATAAGGATCATCTCCAATTCGGTTCTCGATAGAGGCATGCCATTTCTCGATGATTGGACAAAGCCGGTCTTCTAAAAAATGTGTATCGAGTACATGCTGAAAAAGCGTGTAATAGGATCTCTTAAAAGAAGGGATATCTAGTAACCTAGCAGTTAAAGTATTAAAGCCGTTTACTGGAATATAATCAAATGCCATTTCTTCTCCATGAATGTCACGGCCCCATGTCGCATCATAATCCCAAGGAAGTACTTGAAATTTTCCTTGTTCATTCACATAAAGAGCGTAGTTATGGACAAAGCCGTCAAAGTTTTGTGTGCACACGACACCAATGAGCCAGCGGAAATACTGTGTTACATCTAGGTATTGCTCAATTTTTTCTGCAAATATGTCATCTTTCGCTGTGTTGAGAAAGTAAATAAATTCACTCAGCTGCTGATCGTGTTGAGAAGTCCCCGTTTTTTTCTCGTACCCGAGGAGGAGGTGTTTTTTTGGCTTTTTATCAAACGAACTCAAAAGGGAGAAGTTGGCATCGTCATCGACTGCATAATAAATGCCGCCTCCTGAAAGCTGCCTTTTCTGAAAAAAGTGCTCATCAACAGATTCTATTTTTAAATAAATGCCTTCTTTTCTTCCGTTTATAGTGAGAAACACATGAGACGCAGCCGGGCTTAGCACCCCTATCTGCTCGAAGAAATAAAAGGACAGTCTGTTTCGGATAAACGAGGGGTCATTGTATTCTGCATTTAAATGAAAGATAGATTCGCCTTGTCTTTGCTTTGGCTTTCGATATTCAATTTGATAGGACTTTTTTTTCAGCTTTCTAATGTGAGACCCGCGGTATGAAGCATAAATGTGTGATTTGGTCTGGCCGGTTTTCAAAATGGCCTCAACAGGTTCGTCGTTCCATATGTCTTTTCTTAATTCAATCAGGTCCTTTGGATGAATCCAAACATCCATTTGCTTTAAAGGTTCTGTGGTCATGCGTTCATCAGCCTCCTATGCTCTTCTTTACGATATGAAAATGGAGGAATGTCCTGTACCCGCTTGTTAGGTATTCATGGAGTTTTAAAAGAAAGGGGCATCCGCCAAGAACACTTGTCTACCAAGTCTCGTAACATAAAGCAGAGAAGATAAACAGTTTGATCTGTTTGTTTTGTCAAAGTATAGACTGGGAGGGGAATCGTTCGTGAGCACATTTGATCATTCACATATTGAACATGCAGTGGATTCACTTCGAAGTGAAGGACGTGATCATCACTTAGACCGTGAACCAGAATCGAGACGCTCGCACAAGTCAGCTCGTTCTCGCCATTCAAATCGCCGTCATTGGTTCTTTGGTGGAGGCGGATGCCGTAAATCACATCGCAGTAAAAAAAGCTGTAAGAGCTATCGTTCGAAAAAAAGTCGCTGTTCAAAGAAAAGCGTGAAAAGTGAGAAACCATGCAAGAGCAAAAAGTCGTGTAAAAGCAAGAAATCTTGCAGAAGCAAAAAGAGTGAGCCGAAAAAATCATGCCGCAGCAAACACAGATCCCATCATAAGAAAAGCTGCCGCAAGTCACATCGCAGCCATCGTTCTAAAAGATCTCATCACCACAGAAGCTGCCATCGATCTAAACGTTCTCATCACCATAGACGCAGCCGCTCTTGCAAAAGATGTGGAAAGAAAAAGCATCATTCCCACAGCAGAGGAAATGTTGATCGCAAATGGGACCAAGGGAACATGTGGGAGTATCGCCGCTACCGCTAAACATCAGATCATCTTTTTTGAAACCCTTTTTAAAAGAGAGTATGATAAAAAAGGGTTTTTTTTATTTCATAGAGAAATAAAATGAGACATCATCACTTAGCGAAATGAAGATTGTGAGGGGAAGACATGAAGTTTTTTACAGGTGAGATACATAGCAGAATGTTTATTGGGGTAGTCATTGATGATGAATGGGTCATGGACGTCAAAAAGGCAGAAGCCAAATTATTTGAGCTTGAGACACTGCCAAACTCTTTAGCTGAATGTATTCATATGGGGGACAAGTTTGTTGAGCATGTCAAACAGCTCCTTGACTGGGCTGAGAAAAAAGAAGAAGACCGCGGTTCTTATGTATATCCGCTTTCGGAAGTGAAACTCCATGCGCCGATTCCAAAGCCAGCTAAAAACATCATGTGTGTTGGAAAGAATTATCAAGATCATGTCATGGAGATGGGAAGTGCAGCGGATCTTCCTAAAGATGTGATGATCTTTACAAAGGCACCTACTTCAGTCGTTGGACATGAAGCGGATATTCTCCTTCATGAAGATGTGACCAGTGAGCTGGACTATGAAGGGGAGCTTGCGATCGTGATGGGCAAATCAGGGAAGAATATTGGACCTGAAGAGGTCCGCGATTATCTATTCGGTTACACCATTTTAAATGACGTAACGGCAAGAGATTTGCAGAAAAAACACAAACAATTTTTCATAGGTAAAAGCTTAGATACAACCTGCCCGATAGGACCTTATATTGTGCATAAGTCAGTGGTCGAGGATCATGGTGCGCTCCATGTGGAAACAAAGGTAAACGGAGAGGTTCGCCAGTCTGCCAGTACAGAATTAATGATTTTCTCCATCGAGAATATTGTTTCTACTCTTTCAAAAGGGATGACACTAGAAGCTGGTGACATCATTGCAACGGGAACACCTTCTGGGGTTGGCAAAGGCTTTGAACCGCCTAAGTTCTTAGCTTCAGGGGATCGAATTGACATCACGATTGAGCCGATTGGAACGCTATCGAATCGCGTCAAATAAAGAGTGCGATGACACAGGATTGTCGCTTTGTGTTCGACTTATTTCGTGGTACGATGAGAAGGTAATTGTTCTGATAAAGGGGGAAATAACAGATGGGAACGCATTTACATATTACAGCATGGGTGCTAGGGATTATTTTATTCTTCGTTGCCTTTGCTCTAGCAGGTAAAAACGACAAAGGTGCTAAAATTGTGCACATGATTGTCAGACTATTGTACTTGATCATTATCGCAACAGGCGTAGAGCTGTATGTTCGCACAGGAATGAAAATTCCAGGTTTCGGTGGCGAGTATATCGGTAAAATGATTCTCGGTATCCTTGTGATCGGCTTCATGGAAATGGTTCTTGTACGCAAGAAAAAAGGAAAATCGGTGACTGGTGTATTGATTGGTTTTATCGTGTTCGCGATTGTGACCATTCTTCTCGGTTTACGTCTGCCGATCGGTTTCCATATCTTTTAACATAAAAAGGGCATTGCTTATACGAAGCAGTGTCCTTTTTATATGCCATCAAATTGCGAAACCGACCGGTAACCGTCAGAAGTGGTCCATTCAAAACGAATTTGACCTGCGGCGGAGTCATGGTGACATTGAAGGGCAAGTGATTGTGAATCTGTCGAAAACTGAAAGAAAGAAACTCGTTGAAAAGAATGAAAGGAGGAGAAAACACAATCGTAGACGGAAAAACCAAGCTGCTCTACCTGTGCAATGATTTCATAAAAAACGTTTTCAGGAACGAACATCAGTAGGTCAAGCCATCCTTTCGCAAGTGATGCCGTATATTGAATCACTTCACCGCCTTGTACTTCTACTAGCTGCCCACTTTCATGAAGTATCATGGACCCGAGCAGTTCCCCTTTGGTCCACCTGCCATTTTCCTTCAAACAGATCATCGTGCTTTGAAGACTTTCTGGCAGCATGATGTCTCCTTCTTCATCTTCAATCAGACAATACCCGTTTTCAATCAGTAAATACCCGCTGCACCATCTTCGACTGCAGCGTTCAAGCTGCTTCATTCGTTTTTCCATTTGCAAAAGCTCCTTTCCTCTTTCTTTTCTTACCAAATCATGCTTGTCCTATACGCCCGAGAAAAAAAGGACAAATCAACTATCAAGGAGACGATGCATAAACTAAGAAAGGCTGAATGAGAACACTTGAGGAAAAACGGATGGGAGCTGATGATGATGTGTGGAATAACAGGCTGGGCAGACTTTAAAAAGCAGCTCATCCAACAGGATCATGTAATCAATCAAATGACAGATACATTATCTAAAAGAGGGCCAGACGATACAAATACGTGGAAAAGTGAGCACGTTCTATTTGGGCATAAAAGGTTAGCGGTTGTAGATGTAGAAGGCGGAAAACAGCCGATGACATATACACATCAAAACCATGCTTATACCGTTGTATACAATGGAGAGCTCTATAACACAGAAGATATAAGAAAAGAATTGTTAAAAAGGGGCCATCGCTTTCTTGGACATTCTGATACAGAGGTTCTTCTTCACGCCTACACAGAATGGAAGGAAGAGTGTGTGACCCATTTTAATGGTATTTTTGCATTTGTGATCTGGGATAGTGAGCGTGAATTATTATTTGCAGGGAGAGACCGGCTCGGCGTCAAGCCATTTTTCTATACAGAACGTCATCATTCCTTTTTATTTGGTTCGGAAATCAAAGCGCTACTTGCTCACCCTGATATGAAAGCAAAAGTCGATCATGAAGGATTATCGGAGATCTTTGGTTTAGGACCGTCTAGAACACCAGGGCAAGGAGTGTTTAAAGGGGTAAAAGAGCTGAGACCTGCTCATGCTTTGACTTTTTCAAAAGACGGACTGCGTGTGTGGAGATACTGGAATGTCAAAAGCAAGGCGCATACGGACTCACTTGATGACACCGCCCAGCACGTCAAGCATCTCTTTACAGATGCCGTCACAAGACAGCTCGTTTCTGATGTGCCTGTTTGTACATTTTTATCGGGTGGCGTCGATTCGAGTGCCATTACCGCCATTGCCGCTAAGCACTTTGAGAAAATAGGGAAAGCACCGCTTCATACGTATTCGGTTGACTACGAAGGAAATGATCAATTCTTTGAAGCAAGTCAATTCCAGCCGAATGCTGACGGTCCATGGATTGACCGCATGACCAAGGCGTTTCAAACGAATCATCACAGCTGCGTCATTGGACAAAAGGAGCTGGCTGCTTATTTGAAGGAAGCGGTTGAGGTCCGAGACTTACCGGGTATGGCAGATATTGATTCTTCTTTGCTTTGGTTCTGCCGAGAAATTAAAAAGGACTTTGTTGTCGGTTTGTCAGGTGAATGTGCGGATGAAATTTTTGGAGGTTATCCTTGGTTCCATGCGGCAAATGAAACGAATGGTTTTCCTTGGATGAGATCGACGGAAGCCAGAACGCAGCTCTTACAAGATTCGTGGCAAAAGAAGCTGTCACTAAGAGAATATGCACAAAGCAAATATGAAGAAACCGTGGCTGAAACGCCTCTTTTAGATGGAGAAACTGGAGTGGATAAAGCCCGAAGAGAACTTTTTTACTTAAATATGGTCTGGTTTATGACAACGCTGCTAGATCGAAAAGACCGAATGAGTATGGGGGCGAGTCTTGAGGTACGTGTGCCATTTGCAGACCATCGCCTTGTCGAATATGTGTGGAATATTCCTTGGGAAATGAAAATGCATGGAAATCGTGAAAAAGGGGTTTTACGAAAAGCATTAGAGGGAATTTTACCGAATGAAGTGCTTTATCGCAAGAAGAGTCCTTATCCGAAAACACATCATCCAGCCTATACTCAGGCTGTGAAAGAGATGTTAACAGATTGCCTTGCGCAAAAAGATTCTGTCCTTCACGAATTTCTAGATGCACATCAATTAAACCAGCTGATTGAAACGGAAGGAGCCTCCTTTCAAGTGCCTTGGTATGGCCAGCTCATGAAGGGCCCGCAGTTAATCGCTCATCTGGCGCAGATTCATCATTGGTTTGAAACGTATCGAATTGATATAGAAGCGTAATAAAGGGTCGGCTTTCTTACATTTGTTGAAGGGAAGCCGGCTTTTTTAATACATAACATGAGACGAATAGAGCACATCAAAAGTTGATCTAATCTTTCTAATTTGTATAATTAACTTAAAGTGAATTAATTTGGAGGAAAAAGGATAATGAAAATCATTGTGATCGGAGCAGGACCAGGGGGACTTGCGGCAGCTATGATGCTTCAAAGCAAAGGACATGATGTTCAGGTATACGAAAAACAGCCCTTTGTTGGCGGACGTAACTCTAAGTTTCAACTCGGTGATTTCACGTTTGATACGGGTCCTACCTTTCTCAGCATGATTCATATTGCAGAGGAGCTGTTCACCTTTGCTGGTAAAAATCTTTATGACTATATTGATGTGATCGAATTAAAAGAAATGTATAGATTGATTTTTCAAGACGATCAGCTAGATATGATTCGAGATCGTGATGAAATGTATAGACGGTTAGAAGCCTTTGCACCTGGGGAGGGCGAAGGGTATTTACGATTTATGAACGATACAAAGCGCAAAATGGATCAGCTTACACCTATTTTACAAAGTAAAATGGATCGTTTTCATCATTATTTGCGTCCAAAGGTGCTCAAAGCACTTCCGCAGCTTTCATTGAATAAGAGTTTATATGATGTGCTGTCAGATTATTTCTCAAATGAATCAGTGAAATATGCGTTTACATTTCAATCAAAGTATTTAGGCATGTCACCGTGGGAGTGCCCTGGTGCTTTCTCCATTCTATCGTTTATGGAACATGACACAGGTGTTTTCCATCCGAAGGGCGGGGTCAATCAGCTGTCAGAAGCGATGGCAAAAGCAGCGGTTGAAGCTGGAGCGACGATTCATCTGTCAGCTGGCGTCGAAAAATTGCTGACGGAAGGCAGGAAAGTAAAAGGCATTCGCTTAGAATCTGGGGAAAAAATACAGGCAGATGAGGTTGTCGTAAATGGAGACTTTGCACATGTGATGACAAAGCTTGTAGAGCCAGGACTTTTAAAGAAATATAGCGAGAAAAAATTAAAAAAGAAAAAATTCTCATGCTCCACCTTTATGCTTTATTTAGGATTAGATATCATGTATGAGGAGCCGCATCATACCATCGTATTTTCCGATGATTATGCTCAATTTGTCAAAGGCATAACGAAAACGTATGAGCTGCCAGATGATCCTTCTATTTATATTCAAAATGCAAGTGTCACAGATGACTCGCTTGCGCCAAAAGGAAAGTCAGCTCTTTATGTGCTGGCACCTGTTGCCAACAATCAAAGCGGTATTGACTGGGAAGCGCATCAAGATGAATTTAGAGAACTTGTGCTGGACACACTTGAGCGAAAAACCGGTTTTAAGAATGTGAGACAGCATATAGAAGTCGAACGGATGATCACACCGAAGCAATGGGAGGAAGACCTTTACGTATACGAAGGAGCTACATTTAACCTTGGCCACCAGCTGACGCAGATGATGGTCCTAAGGCCGCACAATGAATTTGATGAATTGGACCATTGCTGGCTCGTAGGAGGAGGGACGCACCCAGGAAGCGGGCTGCCGACCATTTTAGAATCAGCACGTATCACGACAAATGCGATTCTTTCAAAAGAGAAACATACGCACAAAACATTGCCGCACCAAGAAAAGGGGAGCGCCTCATGAAAAAACATATATTGATTGCAGGTGGCGGGATTGGCGGGATAATCTCAGCACTTTATTTAAAAAAGGCTGGACATGATGTCACGCTTGTCGAAAAAAATGAGCGACTTGGCGGAAGACTTGCTTTTGTACGTGAGAAAGGATATAAAGTAGATGAAGGTCCGACCATTGTCCTACTTCCTGATATGTTAAAAGGTATTTTACATGAGGTTGGAATGGACGAAGCGTCTCTTGATCTTTTGCAGCTTGATCCGCTGTATACGATTCAATATCAAGATGGAACCTCCTACACGAAGTACTCTGATGCATTTCGTCAGCTAGAGGAAATCAGACGTGTATTTCCAAAAGAAGATCAAGGATTTCTAAGGTTTATGGAAGAAATGACAGACCGTTTTCAAGAAGGGCAGCAAGCCTTTCTAGAGAAATCATTTCATGAAAAACGTACATTTTTTACAAAAGCAAACATGAAGATTTTAATGAAATTAAAGGCGTATCGAACGGTTCAAAGTGCTCTGAAAAAGTATTTCTCAGACGAACGCCTGCGAGATGCATACGCACTGCAAACCCTCTATGTCGGAGGGAACCCGTATGAAGCATCTGCTATTTATTCGCTCGTTTCATATAGTGAGCACGCACATGGAATCTACTATTTAAAAGGCGGCTATGCGAGCTTAGTAGATATACTGGAGAGGCAGCTCATAAAAATGGGTGTGCATATAAGAAAAAATGAAGAAGTCACGGAGCTAGAGTTTGAGGGAAAGCGCGTGGTTACAGCAAAAGTCAGTGACGACCGTATAGCAGCTGATGCATTTGTGATCAACGGAGATTATCCAGCTGCGTTAAAACAGCTTGGTTTAGACGAACAAGATCGGCGTAAATACGTGCCGTCTTCTGGCTGTGTGATGGTGTATCTAGGGTTAAACAAGATGTACCATGATGCGCCTGTTCACCAATTTTTTATGGGCGAACACTTTGATCAGCATATGAAAGAGGTTTTTCAAACGAAGACAATCCCTCAAGATCCGTCGTTTTATACATTTAATCCATCGATCATTGATCCATCTCTTGCCCCGGCAGGCTGTAGTGTTTTATATATGCTGATTCCCGTTCCCTCAGGAGATCATATCAACTGGGAAGAGGAAACAGATTTTGTAGAGAAAATGGTCGATCGTCTTGAGAAAAGAGGCTTTCCAAGATTGCGAGAGTCGATTGTCTGGGAAAAAATCAGAACACCAAATGATTCCTTGCGAGAAGGATTGTTTGAAGGCGGCAGCTTTGGACTTGCGCCTAACTTGTTTCAATCAGGTGTGTTCCGCCCGCAAGTGAAGGTTGCTGAGACGGGCAATCTTTATGCGGTAGGTGCTTCCATCCATCCTGGCGGCGGGGTGCCGATCGTCATGCAAAGTGCAAAGCTGATGGCTTCTGTGCTGTTAAAAGATTTGAATGACAGGAAGGAAGTGAAACTAAGTGGTTGATGTACAAACAGCATTGAAATTGTGTGAGGAGACCATTCAAACCCATTCCAAAACGTTTTACCGTGCCTTTTCCATGCTGCCTAAAAAGAAAAGACAGGCCGTCTGGGCTGTGTATTCCTTTTGCCGGAGAGCAGATGATATTGTAGATGAGTCCCCCTCACCAAAAGAGGAGCTTGCCTCCTTTCGAGAGACGTTTGATCGATTTTTACATGGTGAGGTAGATCGGAATGATCCAATGTGGGTAGCGCTAGAACATACATTTCAAGAGTTTCGTATGGATGAAGCCCCGTTCCGTGACTTGCTCCAAGGTCAGGAGATGGATTTAGAGCAGCACCGGTATGAAACGTTAGATGAACTGCTCATCTATTCCTACCATGTGGCTAGTACCGTTGGACTCATGCTGCTTCCCATTATTGCACCGCGTAAAAAAGAGCAGCTGAAAGAAGCAGCGATTTCATTAGGGATTGGCATGCAGCTGACCAATATCCTTCGTGACATCGGCGAGGATAAGGCTGAAAGAGACCGCATTTATTTGCCAAAGCAAGTCATGGATCAATTCGGATATACAGAGCAAGAATTGCAAGAAGGCATTGTCAATCAAGCATTTCAGCACGTATGGGAGTACATTGCCTTTGAGGCAGAGGCATACTACGAGGAGTTTTTTGACCATCTTCATGAATTCCCGCTTTATTCACGTATATCGGTGAAAGCAGCTGCTCACTTTTATAAAGCCATTTTAGATAAAACAAGAGAAAATGAATACCGCGTGTTTACACAGCGATTATTTATTTCAAATCAGGAAAAAGCACTTATTTTAGAAGATATTACGTAAAAAAGGACTGCACCCGCAGTCCTTTTTATGTGGAAGAAAAGCGATACTCTGTCCATACCCTTGAACGCCACCGCCTATACATAAAGATGCCTCTTACCCATTCATCCACGATAAAAGAAATCCAAACCCCAATGAGACCCATCTCAAGCTGAATGCCTAACAAGTAGGCGATCGGAAGCCCGATGCCCCACATTGAAATCATCGCCATATACACTGGAAACTTCGCGTCACCAGCAGCCCGCAAGGAATTAATAATGACCATATTAAAAGAACGGCCAGGTTCCAAAATAATTGTCAATAGGAGGAGTGTGGCGGCAATTTGGATAATCTCGGTGTTGCTAGTAAAGAAAGCAAGCAAATGCGTCGATGATAAAGATAAAGCAGTGGAAGAAAGAAGGGAGATGCCAATGGCCCAGTATAAGCTTTTCATGCATCTGTGATAGGCAGCATCGAATTCTTTCGCCCCAATATGGCGCCCGATTAAAATTTGTGTCCCTTGGCTAATGGCTGCACCAAACAGCATAATGAACATCATTAAATTTTGAGTATAGACCTTTGCTGCTAATGCCTGCGTCCCCATAAACGTAATAAACAGTGTAATGATCATTTGAGAGCCGTTATAAGAAAGCTGCTCTCCAGCAGAAGGAATCCCGATTTTCAGAAGCTTTTTTAAATGTGTCCGCTGGATGTGAAACATCTTCTTCAGTGAAAAGCGTAATCCAATTCGGCGGCGTACAATGAGGATCATTGCCATTAATCCGATCAACCGAGCAAGTGAGGTAGAAAAAGCGACCCCCATCACACCTAATACGGGGAAGCCAAACGGACCGAAAATGACCAGATAGTTACCGGCAACGTTTAGCAAGTTCATTCCGATGGTGACATACATCGTATCTCTTGTATATCCGTAGCTTTTTAAAATAGCACTATACGTCATAATGAGCGCTTGAATAAAAGAAAGCAGTCCGACAATTTGTAAAAATACCGCCGCATCCGGCATGAGCTCACTTGATAGGCCCATCAGATGTAAAATGGGAACAGCTAATACAAACATGAGAAGACTAATGACAAAGCTAATCAAGAAGTTGGTTCCTAGTGAGACATAGGCGACTTGAGTCGCTTCCTGTCTGCGGCTTGCTCCTAAAAGCTGCGCAATCACAATCGTCGTTCCAGTTGTAATGAAACTGAACATGACAATCAATAAATTCAGGAGCTGGTTGCTTACACCAACTGCGGCAACACTATTATCGGAATATTGGCTGAGCATGAGGGTATCCGCGCTTCCCATGAGCATATATAAAGAGATTTCAATAAAAATAGGCCAAGTTAATGTAAATAATGAAGGATGGGTTTTCTTCCCCCTAGCTTGAATCTTTTGAATTGGCAGTGATTGAGGTTTCATCAATCAACCTCCTTTCGTATAAATCCGATTTATAGTGTACCTTGCATCGACTATAATAAGAAGAGATGAAACCGAAACTTATTGGAGAAATCCGACTTCATAAGGGGATGAATATGAATCGATTTATTACATTTACTGTACCGCCGTTCCCGGTTTATATTGCTTCAGGCAAAGGTGTATTTCATCAAGGAGAAAGACATATCTCTAGAACCTTCACTGTGTTTGATCTTCTTTATGTCACAAAGGGGGAACTATGGATCACAGAAGACAGAGAGGCTCATCACGTAAAAGAAGGAGAATATATCATTCTCTCACCTGGCTTGTCTCATGGGGGACACCTGCCATGCGAAGAAGAAACTCACTATGAGTGGCTGCATTTTTCAATTGATCCATTTGAGTTGACGAATCGGCTGAGAGAACACTGGTTTGATATGAAACAAAATCAAGCCACCTTTGAAAATCCGGCAACATATGAATTTAGCCTGCCTCGTATAGGAAAAGTGAAAGGAAGAAATGTGTTCGAAAAACATCTTTCAGCAATGCGGGCACTAAATGATGACGCGTCTGAACTGCCGCTGAAAAAACAGCTTCAGTTTGAGGAAATGCTCATTCATTTACAAAAAGAAGCATTTCATATTCCAAGTGCAAAGGAGAATGTCGCCTCAGAAGTGGTTCATTATCTTGAGCGTCACTTTATGAAGAAACTACAAATGGAAGAGCTTGCAGAGAAGCTGCATTATCATCCTGATTACATGACAAGGTGCATGCAGACTGTATATGGACTGACGCCAAACCAATACATCAATCGTCTCAAGGTCGAAAAAGCCAAAAGCATGCTTGCCTCAACGAATGATAAAATCGCAGCTATTGCTGATCACGTAGGCATTGACGACCCTACTTATTTTTCTAAACTGTTTCGGCAAAACGAAGGCATGACGCCTATCGAGTACCGTCATCTAGCAAAAAGAACGACAAAGTAAAGGAACGTGAACAGATGAAAAGGGAAAAGGAAGAGCATGTGAGCATACAAGCATTAAACGAAGCCGATTTAGAGATGGTATGGCATTTAAAATTCAAAGCACCAGATCAGTCCTATCGAAAGTGGAATGCCCCATATTTTTATGAACACGAAATCCCGCTTGCTGCATTTAAAAAACGATACTTACAGGACACATCCATTCCGCCAAAGCTATATGGCATTGAAATAGACGGCGAAATCAAAGGCACCGTGTCATATTATTGGGAGAATGAACGTACACGGTGGCTTGAATGCGGCATTCTCATTTATGACTCGCGCTTTTGGAGCGGTGGCGTTGGGACAAAGGCGTTAAGTCTATGGACTGATGAGTTATTTGCTCATATTGATATCCCTCGAATTGGTCTTACCACATGGTCGGGAAATGCACGGATGATGCGGTGCGCAGAGAAATGCGGATTTGTCCTTGAGGGGAGACTGAGAAAGGTTCGTTACTATCAAGGAGAATATTATGATTCGATGCGCTATGGGATGCTGAGAGAGGAATGGAAAAGCCTCCCGCGACAAGCTACTTAACAATGATGAATCATTTTAGGACAAAAGGATCGAATGTTTGAATAAACTGAAGAAGAAGGGGGGCTAAAAAGCATAATAGAGAACATGTAATTACATAAGGAGGAGTTTGAACGTGAGAATTACGGGGTTATTCGTTTCACTTGCTGTTGCCATTTATTTATGGTTTGATGCGCCAAAGCATGATAAAGACAAATGGCTGTGGGCCATTTTAGGTGTCCTATTTAGTACCATCGTTCTCGGTATTTATTTGATCAAGACAGAGAGGAAGGGACTTGGCTGGACAATTCTCATTTTAACGACCTTGTTTTATCTCATGCTGCTCATCTCTGTTTTGATCGGTATCATTCTTTTTTATCAGGTGAGTCCTTCATGGAGAAGGGCTTTTTTCTTTTACCTTTTGCGCAGGCACACCTGCAATAACAATCTTCTCCTCGTGAAAAGAACGGTTTACAACAGCATTTGCTCCGATTGAAATATGATTTGCAATATAGATGTCCCCAAACAGCTTAGCACCAGGGCCAATCCATACATGATCCCCAATGGTTGGCACATCCTTTTCATGATGGTTCTGACCAATATTCACCCCTTGATGAATATCACAAAATGCCCCAATTTTTGCATGCTTGTTCACAATTAAGAGACCCGTATGATTGATTCTAAGGCCAGGGCCGAAGACACCAATCGGAATATCAAAGCCAAGCTGCATGCCTTTCTTTTTATGTAAATAGCGATAAAACCATTTGCGAAGTGTAGCGCCGCTATTAGAATAGTATTCATATTTTCGTAAAATCCTTTGATATTTCCATATATCATCCCCAAACCACTTAGGTCTTTTGCGCTTAATGGCTAATGCTTTCTTATCCTGTGCCAAGTAGTGGTGAAGATCGTGCTTCGTTAAAATCATCAGATCCCTCTCCATTCTCTTTTGTTTCAGAGAAATTATACCATTCTCTTTTGTTTCAGAGAAATTATACCATTATAACCATTTATATCAATATAGAAAGGCGTTTATTTCTTTCTTTTTCTACATCACTTTCATCCAGTTTCCTGTATAAAATAAGAGCTTCGTCATGAGTAGAACAAAAGAACCAGGAAGAATGATTTGTAATTTTTTTCTACATCATTCCGTCTCATCCATTTGATCTCCTTATGGCAGTAGAGGTTTGTAAAAATTACACGAAAATACTCGCTAAAAAGAGAATATAGCATTCATATGCTTTTCGAATCATCTTTTTGAATACAATTGACTTTCATATCTCACATCCTCTAGGCTAGTAAATGAAAATGATAATCTTTATCAATTGGAGGAGTGTTTTATTATGTCCATCAAAACCGTTTCTAAAAATCAGCAATTTTTAGAGCAGCAAAGTCAAAGAGAATCTAATGCAAGGTCTTACCCGAGACGGTTCCCATTAGCCATGCAAAAAGCCGAGGGTATGATCGTGACAGATGCGGATGGCAGAGAGTTTTATGACTGCCTGGCAGGCGCAGGAACACTTGCACTTGGTCACAATCATCCAGTTGTTATAGAAGCTATTGAACGTATGCTTCATGAAAAAAGACCGTTGCATACGCTGGACATAACCTCAGAAATTAAAGAAGAATTTGTGAATGAAATTTTTTCTCACTTGCCAGAAGAGTTTGCAAAAAGAGCCAAAATTCAATTTTGTGGGCCAACTGGTGGTGACGCCATAGAAGCAGCTATTAAATTAGTCAAGACAGCGACAGGTAATCGTTCCATTCTTTCATTCCACGGTGCGTATCACGGTGCGACACATGGCACGATGTCATTAAGCGGGAATTTATCTCCAAAGGAAAGAGTGCAAGGGTTAATACCTGATGTTCATTTTATGCCTTACCCATATGAATATCGCTGCCCATTTGGAATTGGAGGGAAGGATTCGCACCGCATTTCAAGTTCGTATATTGAGCGCGTATTAAATGATCCTGAAAGTGGTATTCTTCCGCCAGCAGGTATGATCTTTGAAGCAGTGCAGGGCGAGGGAGGCTCCATTCCAGCATCTATTGAATGGATGAAGGAAATGAGAAGAATCACAAAAGAAAAAGGGATTCCGCTCATTATTGATGAGGTTCAATCAGGCATCGGCCGAACAGGTAAGATGTTTGCCTTTGAACATGCAGGAATTGTACCTGACGTCATTGTGCTGTCAAAAGCCATTGGTGGAAGTCTGCCGCTTTCAGTTGTGATTTATGATAAAGATTTAGATCAATGGAATCCAGGTGCACACATCGGGACATTTAGAGGGAATCAAATGGCGATGGCTGCAGGAACCGCTACGCTTAAATTTATAAAAGAAACCAACCTGCTTGATCATGTAGAACAGTTAGGAAATCGTATGCAGGCTCACTTAAAAGACATCCAAAAACAAGTACCTGCTCTCGGTGATGTTCGAGGAAGAGGTTTAATGATTGGCGTTGAAGTAGTCAATCCAAATGAGAAACAGGATGTGGACGGAAGCTATCCAGCGAATCCAGAGCTGGCCAGTCTTATTCAAAAGAATTGCTTCGATAAAGGCTTAATTGTGGAGACAGGAGGCCGTTTCGGAAGTGTGATTCGTTTCCTGCCGCCACTCATTATGACAGAAGAACAGCTTGAAAAAGTCATCGCTATTTTTAAAGAGGCCGTGTACGATGCAATCAACTAAAGCTTCTGTAGATTCATTATTTATGAATCAAAGCCAGCTTGGAAGAGAGTCCTTCCAAGCGGCTCTTCATACATCTATCGACAGCTTACTGGAGCAGTGGCAAAAAGACACAGGACCATACAGCGGAATATTGCCTGGGAAATTAGCGGCTAGTGTCGAATCGTTATTCCGATTTCAACCGTCTGGAGAATCAATTGAATCTGTCTTTCAAGATATAAAAGAACATCTTTTGCCGCATTTGATTGATGTATCGCATCCTAAATGCTTGGCACATCTGCATTGTCCTCCGCTCATTCCTGCACTTGCCGCAGAGGTGATGGTGAGTTCCTTTAACCAATCAATGGATTCCTTTGATCAAAGCGGTATTGCTTCTTTGGTTGAGGAGGAAATCCTCAAGTGGCTATGTGCAAAGTTTTCTTATGGCGGCTTAGCAGATGGGACATTTACAAGCGGTGGAACCCAATCTAACTATATGGGGCTGCTTCTGGCGAGAGATGCCTTTTGTGAAAATACATGGCAGTGGAATGTTCAGCAGAAAGGCTTACCAAGTGAAGCTCACCGCATGAGAATTCTTTGCTCTAAAAATGCTCATTTCACGGTGAAAAAATCTGCATCCCAGCTCGGTTTAGGGGAGCAGGCTGTTGTACTGGTCGAGACGGATGAGCATCACCGAATGGACCTCAATGATTTGAAGAAGAAGATGGTTGAATTAAAGGATCAGAACTTGCTTCCTTTTGCGGTAGTAGCGACTTGCGGGACAACTGATTTTGGAAGTATTGACCCGGTTCGAGATGTGTATGACATTGTCAAACCAGACGGTCTGTGGATTCACGCAGATGCTGCCTACGGCGGAGTACTTGTATTAAGCAAAACCTACCGAAGTAAATTAGCCGGTATGGAGCTTGCTGATTCAATCACGATCGACTTTCATAAGCAATTTTATCAGCCGATTTCCTGCGGGGCATTTTTGCTGAAGGATAAAAGACATTTTGGTTTGATCGATTATCATGCAGATTATCTTAATCCAAAGGAAGATGAATTAGATGGTATTCTACATCTCGTCAATAAATCTATCCAAACGACGCGCCGGTTTGATGCTCTGAAGTTACTTCTCTCTCTTCGTCTAATTGGAGAAGAAGGATTTGGTGACATCATTGACCATACCATTCATTTTGCGAAGGATGTGGCCGCGCTTATTGAGAGAAATGATCACCTTGAAGTAATCAATCCTGAGCCAGAAATCAATGCGATTGTGTTCCGATTTAAGGATGAGCACCGAACAGATGACATCAATAAAATCATTCATCGGACATTGTTCAAAACGGGAACTGCTGTCATTGCGAAAACAGTGGTTGATGGCCGAACATGCTTAAAATTCACTTTGTTAAATCCGAGAACGACAATCACACATATTGAGGAAATCCTTTCTGACATCGTTGATATCGGGATCGCTCATATTCAATCCGGGAGGGTACTACGTTGAGTCAATATAAACAAATGGCTGAAAATGCAACTATGCAAAGCTTTTTAAACTGTTTTTTACGTGAAACAGGAATCGATCGATCTGCAAAAAAAGAGACGAGAGCAGATGGCTCGCTTGTATTCATCGCAAAACTAGCAAAGCAAGATCTAGAGCTTGTGATTCCGATCCGATATGTTTCATCTGTTGGCCGCCATCTCTTTGATTTTCCGATTCGCTTCCGTCCGCAAGGCAGTGAACAAGAGGGCGCAATCGCCGATTACACGACACTGGTTGCTCTATGTTCAAAGGAGCTTCTCATTGAATATGGCCGCACAGATGCAGAGGATGAATTCATGCTTCGCATCATTTTAAGCTGCCGAAATATTGAACGATTCTTAAAGGAGCGAGAAAGTGATCGAGCAGCTCTTTCTGAAGCCGATTTTGAGTATATCGAGGCTGAGCAGTCACTTCTTCTTGGACATTTAACGCACCCCACTCCAAAAAGCAGACAAGGGATGACGGAGGAGGAAGAAGCGGTCTATTCTCCTGAGCTGAAAGGGGCTTTCCAGCTTCATTACTTTAAAGCGCACCATTCGATTGTGCTTCAGGATTCGTCTATTGCACAGTCTGCGGCAAGCCTCATGTTAGAAGAGCTCTTGCGCCAGGTACCAGAAGAAACAGAGAGACTGAATACGTTAACAGAAAACGGAGAATATGTGCTCATTCCGATTCACCCGCTGCAAGTCAAAGTGGTCATGGAGAAAGCGTTCGTCCAGCGTTATATAGAGGAAGGGAAACTGACTTATTTAGGACCGCTGGGGTCTGAATACACAGCGACCTCATCCTTTAGAACTGTCTATCAAAAAGATTCTGCTTACATGCTCAAATTCTCTGTTCCTGTGAAAATTACAAACTCCTTACGTGTCAATAAACAAAAGGAACTGGATCGCGGAGTTGAGATGTCTCGCATTTTAAAAACAGAATTAGGCATTTCTTTATACGATAAATTCTCTGGATTCCGGGTCATTGAAGATCCTGCCTATTTATCCATTCAAGGAGAAGAGGCGGAATCTGGCTTTGAAGTAGTCATTCGTCAAAATCCATTTTTGCATCGTGAAAAAGGGGCAAGCTTAATTGCTGGATTATGTCAGGATCATGCGTATGGTGGAAAATCGCGATTAGCAGGGATCATTCATAACCTTGCAGACGCAGAAGGCCGATCAACAGATGCTGTGAGCCAAGATTGGTTTAAGCAATATTTAACCATTTCGTTAGAACCGATGCTCTGGCTGTTTGAAACATATGGTCTTGCACTGGAAGCCCATCAGCAAAATGCTGTTGTGCAAATGAAGGCTGGTTACCCGGACACCTTCTATTATCGTGACAACCAAGGCTACTATTATAGTGAATCGAAAAAGGATAAACTCGCAAACCTTGTCCAAAACTTGAGCGTGAGAAGTGAAACCATTTGTGCAGATGATGTAGCCGTTGAGAGACTGCGTTATTATTTCTTCTTTAATCATTTATTTGGTCTCATTAACGGCTTTGGCACAGAAGGACTGGCAAAGGAAGAAGACTTGCTGGCACTCGTGAGAGACACATTGCTCGCTCATGAGGAAACATACGGGGCATCTGAACTGACAAACAGCCTTCTCCGCTCAAAGGAACTGCCTTCAAAAGCGAATTTGCTGACACGGTTTGAAGATATGGATGAGCTGACTGGATCTCTGGAAACACAGTCTCGTTACACAGCTGTCTTGAATCCGCTCTTTTTACATAAGGAGGCGCTGATTGGATGAGGCATCGTATTAGGTTTATTCGCGCTGAATATGAAAGGGATGTCCGGCTTGTCCACAAGTGGATGCAAGAAGAGTATGTTCACCCATTTTGGCATTTGAATATTCCGTTTCCTGCTTTTGAAAAGCATTTTTATCAGGCGATTCATGATCCGCATCAAACCCTTTATTTAGGAACAATTGATGGGACGCCAATGAGTTATTTTGAGGCATACAACGTCAAAGGTGACATTATTGAATCCTACTATCAGCCTTCTCCGCATGATCAAGGAATCCATCTATTAATAGGGGAGCCGGATTATGTGGGAAAAGGATTTGCGGCCCCGCTGCTTCAGGCAATGACAGCCTTTCAATTTGAGCAGAACAAACGAACAGAAAAAATCGTCGCTGAGCCGGATATTCGCAATGAAAAAATGATCCATGTATTTGAAAAATGCGGATTTGAACGTGTAAAACCAGTCAATTTACCCGATAAAACAGGTCTTTTGATGTTTTGTGATCGAGAACGATTCGAAAGGAAGTATAACCATGACGCGGTTCAACAAGCAAAATAATGTAGTGGATGTAATTGGAATCGGCATTGGTCCGTTTAACCTGGGACTTGCCGCATTATCTGAAGAGGTAAATAATATCGACGCTTTGTTTTTTGAAAGAAGTGAAGCCTTTCATTGGCACCCAGGTATGCTCATTGAAGGGACGACACTGCAAGTCCCCTTTTTAGCGGACCTTGTCAGCATGGCAGATGTGAAAAGCAAATATAGCTTTCTTAACTATTTGCAGGAGCAAAACCGTTTGTATTCATTTTACTTTCTAGAGGATTTTCATATCCCGCGCAAGGAATATAGTCATTATTGCCGCTGGGTCGCAGATCAGTTAGACTCTTGCCGATTTGGCATGAACGTCGAATCTGTCTCATTGATTGAGAAAGCAGGAGAAAAGCGATATGAAGTGCATGTCCGTCATGTGAATGATCAAACCGTAGAGGTATTTGAAAGTAAGCATCTCGTCTTAGGAATTGGTACACAGCCGGCGATACCAGCATCGCTCCAGCCAGCTTTAGGAGAGAAAGTTTTTCACTCTGCTGACTATTTAAAACGAAAGAAAGAAGGCTGTTTTAAAGGGAAATCTGTGACAGTTATCGGCTCTGGCCAAAGTGCGGCAGAAGTGTTTTATGATATTTTATCAGATGATGAGGCAAAGGATATTCACTGGTTCACACGCTCTAAAGGATTTTTCCCAATGGAATATTCAAACCTTGGTCTTGAATATTTCTCTCCAGATTATATTGATTTCTTTTATGAGCTTCCGCAAACAAAAAAGGATGCTTTGTTAAAGCAGCAAGACTTGCTGTATAAAGGCATCAGCTCTGCAATGATCCGTGATATTTACCATTTGCTTTATGAACGTTCTGCCTGCGGAGAGCAGTTGAACACAGTGCTTCAAGCGATGACAGAGGTCAACTTGATTGAGGAAACAGCGGACGGCTTGTCCCTTTCATGCATGCAATGGGTCAAAGAGGACACCTTTACCCATGAGACCGATATTGTTGTGCTGGCGACTGGCTATCAATCGGTACTGCCGCCGTTTATCAACCCAATTTCTCATCACATTCAATGGGACGATCAAGGACGGTTCCAGGTCGAACGTGAATATCGCTTGAAAACTAATACAATGGGTGAAAATGATATTTTTGTGCAAAATGCTGAGCTTCATACACATGGGGTCGGCGCTCCGGATTTAGGGCTTGGCGCTTACCGAAACAGTGTGATTATCAATGAACTTGCTCGTCAAACCGTGTATCCACTTTATCAAAAGCACGTCTTCCAGACATTTGGTACACACAAGAACGTCAACACATTTGAAGAAATCAAAGGTTAAGGAGGATGAAGCGATGAGTGTACAAGATGAATTGAAAAAAGCGGTGAATCCTGCTGCTTGGAAAAAGGCAAACCAGCGAATGGTGGCAAAAATGCTGTCTGAATACATGTATGAGGACATGCTTCATCCCGTGCAGCTAGATCGTAAGGATGGCATCGCTCAGTATGAATTAATCATTCACGAACATAAGAAATATCGCTATCTCGCAAAACCTCGTTTGTTTGATAGTTTTGATACAATCGCTGAATCAATCGAGTGCTGTCAAGACGGAAAATGGTCAAAGGATGTCAGTGCGATTGTGTTTTTACTAGACATTCAGCCGCTCATTCCAATGTCTTCTGATACAACAGGCCATCTTATCAAAGAGCTTCATCATACCCTGTTAGCAGATGTACATTTGCTGTCGAAAAAAGCACTTCGTGCGGATGAACTGACAGATACAGATTACGCGTGGATTGAAGGAGAAATGACAGGCCATCCTTGGATTGTGTATAACAAAGGACGCATTGGGTTCAGTTACGATGACTACCTAGCCTATGCACCTGAAAGGCAAGAAAGTGTGCAGCTGTCTTGGATTGCTGTTCACCGGGACCTTGCGACATTCCATGCGGTCGATCATGAAAATTATGAGCAGGTGATAGCCAAAGAATTAGATGAAGTCACGATCCGTCAATTTCACCGCGTGTTAAAGGATGAAGGATTGAATGCAGCTGATTATTATTTGATGCCTGTTCATAAGTGGCAGTGGACGCATATGATTATTCAGCATTTCCCGGAAGATTTGGCCTTGCGCCGGATTGTGTATGTAGGAGAGGGACTGGATCAATATATCCCGCAGCAGTCCATCAGAACCTTTACAAACATCTCAAATAAAGGCAAGCATCATATTAAACTGCCAATGAGTATTTTAAATACACTCGTGTACCGGGGACTTCCGTCAGAACGGACAGTCATTGCCCCTCGTATTACAGCGCATATTAAAGGGATTGCGGATCAAGACTCATTTTTATCGGATGTCTGCCGCGTGATTTTACCTGGTGAGAATGCAAGTATCAATGTCGATCATCCTTACTACAGCAAACTGCCTGGTGCGCCGTATCAATATCTTGAGATGCTCGGTGTGATTTTTAGAGAAAGCATTTACACGTATTTAGATGAAGGAGAGAGCCCTGTTACACTTGCAGCACTCACTTATGAGGATCATGAAGGTGAGCCATATGTGAAACAGCTGATTGAAAAATCTGGTCTCTCAGCAAAGGAATGGATGGCGAAATTTTTCCATGTTGTGATGCCGCCGCTGCTGCACTTCATGTATCAATATGGCACCGTCTTTTCACCACACGGGCAAAATACGATTCTTGTGTTAAAAGATCATCAGCCGCATCGTTTGGCGATCAAAGATTTCGTTGATGATGTGAATATTAGTGATCAGCCGCTGCCTGAATTGGCTTCACTAGGAGAAGATTTAAAAGAAGTGCTGCGGAGTGAGCCGCCGGAAGGGTTAGTGCAGTTTATCTTTACAGGACTGTTTATTTGTAACCTGCGTTACGTTTCAAACGTGTTAGACAATCATCAGCTGTTAGATGAAACGACACTTTGGCGCTTGCTTGCAGAAGAAATTCAGCATTATCAAAAGCAATTCCCGCAGCTGAAGGACCGTTTTGAACTATTTGATCTATTCCAGCCGAAGCTGACAAAGCTGTGCTTAAATCGTAATCGAATGATTGATTATGGGTACGGAGATGGAGATGACCGCCCGCATGCGTCAGAGCATGGGAAGGTCAAAAATGCACTCGCTCATGTTCTTTCGTCCGCCTGTGAGAAGTAATAGAAAAGCTGTAGACATCAACTGTCTACAGCTTTTTATTTTTTTACGAAAATGCTTGAGAGGCAAGGAAATAAAGAAGTGCGGGATCATTCTGCTTTTCTTTTCCGCGAATCATCATAAAATGCGCTTTGTTTGTTTTCGTAAAACCTGCTTCAACAAGTGATTCATGGAGGCGCTCAGCTGTTTCCTTCTGCATATCTAAACGAATCGCACCAGAATAAGACGAGATGAGCGAACGGATCATAGAGAGAGCTGTAAGTTCATCATTTGCTGTAAGCGGTCCAATCATTAAATTGGCAGGCGTTTCAACGCCAAATGCAAAGCCAGTTGTTTCGTGATGTTCATTCTTTGCAATGATACGCCGTGCTGCCCGGTTCATCCGGTTTTTTAAAAAGCTTGATCGATTTGTACCTGCGCCTTTTTCATCAAGTGCTTCAATGGACGGAAGGTGCGTTTCATCGGCAGGAGACAGGTGAATGTCATCTGACACACGAAGCGCCTCTGGGTTCGGTTTTTGCGCTTTGTAAGTATGAATGTAACCAGCCGTGTGAAACCCGATTTTTTCGTAAACAGGCCGCCCTTGGACAGTAGCGGTTAAAACGACAGGAATGCTTTGGCTTTGATCTAGCAGGGTGTCAATCATTTTCCGTGCAAGACCTAATCCGCGATGTGTCTCAGATACAATGACTGCCCCAATTGACGCCGCTTGATCATATTGGAAAAGTCCTGCACATGAGATGACTTGTCCGTCCGTTGTTGAAAAACCTGTGAAATATCCATTTGTTAAAAGAGATGTGAGTTCTTCCGCATTGTAATCAGGCCAGTGTACCTCTTGAGACAATGCGATGAGATCTGGTATGTCATCAATTGTTAATGCTCGTTGAACAACGTTTGTCATGACACGCAACTCCTTCTTAGCTGAATTCATTTATATGTATCGTACCATAAGAAGCATAGTGTAAAAATTGGTGTTTTCAATCAAAAAAGAACCTCCAATTCCGGAGGTCCTGCATTAATGAACATTAAAATATCGAGCTTCAGGATGAGAAACGACGATCGCTGAAACAGATGCTTCAGGTTCCATCATGAACCCTTCTGTCAGATGGATGCCAATTTTTTCAGGCTGAAGCAGCTTGAACAGCTTTTCTTGGTCTTCAAGATTTGGACAAGCGGGATAACCAAAGGAATAGCGCTGCCCTTGATATTTTGCCTGAAATCGTTTTTCCATTGTGAAATCGACTGGGTCAGGTAAGCCCCATTTGTCACGAATCACTTGGTGGGTTCTTTCGGCTAATCCTTCTGCAAGCTCAAGCGCCAGAGCTTGGACCGCATGCATTTTTAAATAATCTCCTTCTTGCTTAAATTGCTGCGCAACTTCACGTATACGCGCACCAGCTGTGACGGCAAATAAGGCAATATAATCCTTCTCGTTTTCGCCGCTTTTCCGCACATAATCAGAAATAGAGCGGTACGGAAGCTTCTCCTGTCTTGGGAATTGGAACGTTTCAAGGATGCGGTCAGGCGCTGCGGGATCATAAATACGCAGATCATTTCCGTTTGAACTGGCAGGGAAAAATTGATAAACAAATGCAGGCGCAAACCAGTTTTTCTCTCTGCCTTCGTTTAGAAGGTCTGTGACAAGCTGCTTTAATTCCAATGCTTTTTGATGCTGGTTAGCTAACAATGTTTTGACCTTTCCTTTTAATCCAAGGTGGTGACCAATGAGCATTTGTTCATTCACATAAGGCATAATGTGATGCAAATCGATGTCCCGCACATAATGACGTGCCGTATTCTCTGGTGTGAAAATAGGTGCCTGCGGGAGCGCCGCACGTTTTTCTAGTAATTCAATGACAGCTTGTGGCTGCTTTGCTTCTTTCTCTTTAAAAGGAGCCGCTGGCTCTTCTCCGGACATTGTTTGAAACTGAAGAGGATTCGCTTTTAATTCATTGGCTAAAGATAAGCCGTCCATCGCATCTTTTGCATAAAGAACCGGTCCGTCATAATGAGGCGAAATCTTCATTTTCGTAAATTTCCGAGAAAGTGCAGCGCCGCCGACCAAAATGGGAACGGAAATATTCGCTTTTTGTAAATCCTGAGCGGTGAGTACCATTTGCTGAGCTGATTTCACAAGCAATCCTGATAATCCAATCATATCTGGTTTTTCCTTTTGCACAGCTTCGATCAATGTTTGAGGTGTCACCTTGATGCCGAGATCGACCACTTGAAAGCCATTATTGCTCAAAATGATGTCGACAAGGTTTTTCCCGATATCATGGACATCTCCTTTTACAGTTGCAAGTAGAATCTTACCTTTCCCGCTTGCATGCTGCTTTTCCATATATTGCTCGAGATACGATACAGATGCCTTCATGACCTCTGCCGATTGAAGCACTTCCGCCACAATCAGCTCGTTTTGATTAAAAAGACGTCCAACCTCAGCCATTCCCTGCATTAACGGACCATTGATGATATGAAGTGGTGATTCAAATTGCTCTAGAGCAAGGGATAAATCATCGATAAGTCCTTCTTTTGTTCCTTCGACGACGTAGAGTGCCAGCCTTTCATCAAGTGATAAAGAGACCTTTGGTTTTTTCTCCGTTTTCTTTTTGCCTCGGTAAAATTGGGTGAATTCAGCAAGGGTTTGATCATTTGTTTCATAGAGCAGCGTTTCAGCCAGCTTGATTTCTTCCTTTGGAATAGAAGCGAAACGTTCAAGCTTTTCCGTATTCACGATGGCGTAGTCAAGTCCTGCTTGGACGCAGTGATACAAGTAGACGGCATTCAAGATTTCTCTGCCAAGAGGCGGGAGTCCGAAAGACACGTTGCTGATGCCTAAAATCGTCAGGCACTCAGGCAGATTTTCCTTGATCATTTTGATGCCTTTGATCGTTTCTTCGGCAGCGCCAATATACTGCTCATCTCCAGTGCCTACTGGAAAGACAAGTGGATCAAAAATGATGTCACTTGCGGGAATTCCATATTTCTTCGTTAATAGATCATGAGAGCGTACGGCAATCTCGAGCTTTCGTTCTGCTGTTACGGCCATCCCTGTTTCATCGATCGTGCCGACAACAAGTGCACCGCCGTACAGCTTCACAAGAGGGAGAATTTCTTCAAACCGTTCTTCGCCATCCTCAAGGTTAATGGAATTGATGATGGCTTTCCCTTGGGAATACGTGAGCGCCTTTTCAATCACGTGTTTATCTGTTGAATCAATGACAAAAGGGGCTTTGACTTTTTTCATGGCCTCTTGTAAAAAGCCTTCCATGTCAGCTGCCTCGTCACGGTCTGGATCAGCGAGACACACATCAATCACGTGAGCGCCGTTTTTTACCTGTGCGCGAGCAATTTCTGACGCTTCTTCAAATTTTTGTTCCGCAATGAGTCGTTTGAACTTGCGTGAACCAATAACATTGGTCCGTTCTCCTACAAAAAGAGGACGCATTGATTCCTCATACATAAGGGGCTCAATTCCTGATACGGTATGCTGAGACGATTCATGCGCGATGTGACGCGGCTGAATCGTGCGTACTTCATCTGACAAAGCTTGAATATGTGCAGGTGTTGTTCCGCAGCAGCCGCCAACAATATTTAACCAGCCCTCCTTCGCAAAAGCGGCGATTTTTTTAGCAAGAGAAACAGGGGATTCGTGATATTGACCTTCTTCATCTGGAAGACCAGCATTTGGATAGCAGCTAACCGCTGACTTGGCGATGGAGGAGAGCGTGCGGATATGGTCTGTCATAAATTCAGGACCAGTTGCACAGTTAAGGCCGACACTAATTGGTTTCATATGCTCAAGAGAGATATAAAAGGCTTCAATGTCTTGACCAGCTAGGGTAGTGCCCATTGGTTCAATTGTACCTGATACCATGAGTGGTAATTGAATGCCTGCCTGCTGAAAGGCTTCCTGAATGCCTTTGAATCCAGCTTTTACATTCAGCATGTCTTGGCTTGTTTCTAAAAGAAGGGCATCACATTTGCCATCAATCAGGGCGCGGGCCTGCTCTTTGTAGTTGGCGACGAGTTCATCGAAGGTTGTGCCGCCTGTCACAGATAATGTTTTTGTTGTGGGTCCCATTGCGCCTACAACAAATCGAGGCTGCTCCGGCGTGGAGTAACGGTCAGCTTCGTCCTTTGCCAGCTGGGCAGCCCGTACATTGAGTTCATAGGCAAGGTGGCCAAGCCCGTATTCATCAAGGACGAGCTTTGTAGCCCCGAATGTATTTGTTTCAATGAGATCGGCACTTGCTTCAAGGTATTCCCTATGAATCGCGCGGATGATGTGAGGGGCTGTTACATTCAAATACTCGTTACAGCCCTCATACTCTTCTCCGCCAAAGTCTTCTGCTGTGAGATTGGCATTTTGAATCATGGTCCCCATTGCACCATCAAGGACGAGGATGCGTTTCTTTAGCTGTTCAGTGATAGTTGACATGGATGTTTGACTCCTTTTCTTTCTGATGAATGTAGGTGGTCAGTTCTGCTGTTAAATCTGATCGAAGGAAAGGGGTAATTAAATAAATGCCATTAAACAATTCACAGGCTGTATCTAATAAAGAGCGGGCAATCGCTAAGCCTTCTGCTCGCTGCTTTTCCTTATCCTCGCCAGCCTTGGCCATAATGTCACGAATGGAATCAGATAATTTGATGCCTGGAATTTCATGATGAATAAACTCTGCATTTCGGCTGCTTGTTAACGGCATAATGCCAATATAAATCGGTTTATCCAAATGACGGCTCTCCTCATGAATTTTCACAAGCTGTTCCTCAGAATAAACAGGCTGTGAAACAAAATAATCAGCGCCGTATTCGATTTTTTTCTCAAGACGTTTGACCGCTTTATCAATGTGACGAACATTCGGGTTAAACGCGCCAGCTACTGAAAAATTGGTCTTTTTACCAAGCGGCTTCCCTGAGAAAGAAAGACCTTCGTTAAACTGCTTGATCAGCCGGATCAAATCAAAGGAGGTTAAATCGTAAACCGACGTTGCACCTGGGAAATCTCCAATCTTAGATGGATCGCCTGTAATGGCTAAAATATCAGTTAAACCAAGCGTGTCGAGACCCATCAAATGGGATTGAAGCCCAATCAAATTACGATCACGGCACGTAATATGGACAAGTGAACGCATATCAAGCTGCTGTTTCAATAATGCGCCGCAAGCCACATTGCTAATGCGCGGGGTCGCAAGAGAATTATCAGCTAATGTCAAGGCATCAATGCCTGCATTCTTTAATTCATTTGCAGCGACGAGAAATTTTTCGAAGTTCAGCTTCTTCGGCGGATCAAGTTCTACAATAATCGTCCGTTTTTCCGCAGCGAGCTCATCAAGACCTGGTTCAGTCCGCTGATCTTGAATCGAAATGATTTCTTCTTTTAATACTTTCACTTCTTTTTCAGTGATCGGCGCTAAATCCTTGACCGCTTCAGCCATTGCGTGAATATGCTGAGGTGTTGTTCCGCAGCAGCCGCCGATAATACGTGCGCCTTGATTTCTAAACTCAAGTGCACTTTTTCGAAAATAATCGTTATCTGTATCATAGACGAGTCTGCCTTCTTCAAGAGAGGGAAGACTGCTGTTAGGATAGACTGATAAATGGGAATTTTCTAAAATCGGTACGCCTTCGAGTGCCTGAATCATATGATAAGGGCCCAGCCTGCAGTTGATGCCGACGACATCTGCGCCAAGAGAGGACAATTCAGATAAACCATCCTTGAGCGGGGTTCCATCCTGCAAAACACCTTGTTCATGCATGGAGACGTTCATGACAATCGGGAGAGGCGTTTCTTTGCGTGCAATTTGGAGAACGGCCTTCGCTTCTTCCATGTCATAGTACGTTTCTAGCAATAATCCGTCAGGCTGTTCATTTAATAGAATGTACAGCTGCTCTCTAAAGCTTCGTTTAATTTCTTCAATAGAGTAGGCATTTTTGTTAAATGTTCGAATGCCGCCGATCGTTCCGAGTACATAAGCGGAGCCTGCGGCTGCTTTTGCGATTTGTACGGCCTTTGTATTGATGCGCTTTGTTTCTTCCTCTAAGCCGTAGCGGGATAGTTTAATATAATTCGCACCGTACGTATTTGTTTGGATGATGTCAGCACCAGCCTGCACATATGCCTCATGCACGCGCTTTACTTCCTCTTCTTTCGATAAATTTAATTCTTCAAAGCAGCGGTCAATGCCGTAAGAGTATAAAAGTGTTCCCATTGCACCGTCAGCAATCAGTACGCGGTTTTGTAAGTCTTGTAATAGGCCCATTGGTTTCCTCCTTATTTCTATGTAACAAAAAAAGCCTTCTGATAAGAAGAAGACTTTTTGGCTGTATCGTAATTCTTCTTCTTATCTTCCAAGCAGTTGCTTGCTGGATTTAGCACCTTGGTCATAGAAAATATATTTCTACTACACCGGTTGCTGAGGCTTCACAGGGCCAGTCCCTCTGCCTCTCTTGATAAGAAAGTGATATGAACATGTCAATGAATTGAACTTCCATCAACTGTATCGAAAAAATCGAAAATAATCAATGGAAAATTTGAAATTTATCGAAAATTTATAAATTGAACATCAATTGGCAAATCTGCCTTGCGCATAAGAGAAATAACCTCTTGTAAATCATCTTTATTTTTCCCTGTTACACGCACTTGGTCATCTTGAAACTGTGACTTCACTTTGATGCCGGATTGCTTAATGAGTGCATTGATCTTTTTGGCGTTGTCTTGATCAATCCCGCTGATCAGCTTCGCGCGCTGGCGTACTGTTCCGCCAAGGGCATGCTCGGTTTTTCCGTAGTCGATGTTTTTAGTTGGAACATCTCGTTTGATCAGCTTTGTCACAAGCACATCTTTTAGCTGCTCCAGCTTAAAGTCATCATCAGAGATGAGAACGAGCTCTTCTTTTTCAAGAGAAATATCACTTTTACTTCCTTTAAAATCATAACGGTTTTTAATTTCTTTCAGCGCTGCTTGAACAGCGTTTTGCACCTCTGGCAGTTCTACCTTCGATACAATGTCAAATGAGCTTTCTTTTGCCATAACACATGACCTCCATGTATAGATATTGCGTCTATTTTATCATGCAAATAGGAGAAGAAGAAACTTTATCGAAGAGACGAGTCAAAGAGTTCAGCCGGCAGCGGTATAAATCGTATCCGGTTTGTCCACTTTAGCTAACAGAACTAGAGATGTTCATGTGGGGAGAAGTATAGTAGAATAAAGTGAATCAAAAGATGAACGAACGCTCTTTTATGGGCAGATAGGAAGGAAGAGAACATGAGACCAGGTGAGCAACTGACCTTGCAAATAGAGAACGAGATGGAATACGGCTACTTTTTGACAGATGGTGAAGATTCGGTCCTCTTGCACCGCAGTGAGATGACAGAGGATATTGGTGACCGAGATGAAGTAGAGGTCTACTTATATGTAGATCATGAAGAAAGACTGGCTGCCACGATGAAAATACCTACAATCAATGCGCATACATATGGCTGGGTAGAAGTCGTAGACGTGGTAGAAGACATGGGCGCATTTGTCGATGTCGGGCTGTCAAAGGATGCACTTGTTGCAACAGAACACCTCCCGCCTTTTGAGGAAGCATGGCCAAAAAAAGGAGACAAACTCTACTGCATGCTGAAAGTCACAAGCTACGGCAGAATGTTCGCAAAGCCAGCCACTGAAGATGTGATCAGTGAATTGTTTACTGAGGCACCTGAAACCTTAATGAACAAAGAAATCACTGGAACCATTTATCGCTTAATTGCGACAGGCTCCTTTATGCTGACAGATACAGGCGTGCGAGGGTTTATCCACCGCACGGAACGAAAGGAAGAACCAAGATTAGGATCGACCGTGACAGGACGCGTCATTGCCGTGAAAGAGGATGGAACCGTGAACGTTTCTCTGCTCCCTAGAAAACAGGAAGCGTTATCTGTCGATGCAGAAGAAATCTTAACCTATATGAGAACGAGAAATGGTGCTATGCCTTATGGGGACAAAAGTGATCCAGAAGACATCCGTGAACGATTCCAAATGAGCAAGGCAGCCTTTAAACGAGCATTAGGCCATTTGATGAAAAATGACTTAGTTTACCAAAAAGAGGGCTGGACATACGAGAAAAAATGAGCAGCGTGAAATCCAAACCCTGACTTCAAGGGTTTTCATATCACACTGAAATGAAGACAAAGGGATAAAATCATCATGATTTTATCCCTTTTTTTATATTTGTTATAAATAATGGGTTTTTTCAGTGAAAAAAGTCATGAAAAAAGCTGAAAAACCTTCACTTAATCATTGAAACAACGCCTCTCAAATCCGATAAGAAAGGAGTAAGGATGATAAAAGGAGTGTGTGTGTGGATGAAAGTGAAAATTTCATTGCTTCTGGTGGCAGCCCTGCTTATGGTGCTCGCCGCATGCAGCAATCAGCAAGGGAAACCACCGGCATCAAATGCGAAGCATATTGGCGTTATGCTCACAGATGATGGTCTTGGTGATCAATCATTTAATGATTCATCATTTAAAGGATTAGAAAAAGCACGTGATGACCTTGGGATTGAATTTGATTATAGAGAAATTGCAGAAACCGATACATATGAAAAAGGACTGACCGAGCTTGTAAAAGATGGCAATGACCTCGTCATCGGAGTAGGCTTCAGTATGCAAGAAGATTTAGAAAAAGTCGCAAAGAAATATCCGAAGAAGCAGTTCCTTCTCATCGATGCCGTATCTGAGCTGAAAAATGTGACCTCCGTGACGTTTAAAGAAGAGCAAGGCAGCTATTTAGCGGGCGCACTTGCTGCCATGACAACGAAAAGTGATGTCATTGGATTTGTTGGCGGTGTCGATGCGGATTTGATCCATCGTTTTGAAAAAGGGTTCCAAAAAGGCGCCAAATCAGTAAATCCGAACATCAAGATCTTATCCACCTATGCTAATACGTTTAGTGATGCGGGCAAAGGCAGTAAAATAGCCAAAGGCATGATCAAAAAGAAAGCAGACGTTTTATATGCCGCAGCTGGCTATACAGGTGTCGGTTTATTAAAAGAAGCGCAAGCGCAGGGCAAATATGCCATTGGTGTAGATAGTGATCAGTACTACACCGCTGAAAAAGCGGTAATTTCGTCCATGGTAAAAAAAGTCGATGAAGTGGTCTATCAATTCAGCGAACAGCTCGTCAAGAACAATCAAATCAAAAATGGGCATGTTATCTACGACTTAAGCAATGACGGAATCGATATGGCAAGAATTCGGGTGATGAAGAATGCTGAGACATTGACCAAAAAAGTAAATGAACTGAAGCAGAAACTTCTAAAAGAAGAGGGGGACGCATCATGAGCTTGCGCATCAAAATTTTACTCAACTCACTCGTCTCACTTCTTTTAGCAGTTGGCGTAATCGCCTTTATCATTGTCAGTATGACAAAGATCCAATCATCAAATGAAACAGAAGTTCAAACCTTATTAAACGTTCAAAAAACAAAAGCAAGCTTTGAAAGCGTCGAACAAGCCATGACCAATTATTCAATGACACTTTCTGATGAACAGCTAGAGGTTGTTCAAACCGATATTTCTACAGCAAAAAAACAGCTGCAAACGTTAAACAAACATGCAGGAAATATCAACAAAGATGCATTAACAAGGTTAAATGCAAAATATGACACGTGGACCAAGGAAGCAAATAATGCCATTGGTGAAAAAAACGCATCGGATGCAAGACGGGTCGCTGCAAGAATTGATGGTGTTTTAAACGACGTCCATACAATGAATAAAAGAGCAGAAGAAGCGTATAAACAAAATCAAGAGAATACATCTGATAATGTGCAATGGATCATCACCAGTGCACTCGTTGCAGCCCTCACACTGATTGTCATTGCTGTCTTTTTAAATATTGGGTTAACAAGATCCATCGTGACCCCTATCAAATCACTATCCTACCGAGCGAAGCAGATCGCAGAAGGCAACCTTGCTGTCGAGCGGATGGACATTCAGCGCAAGGATGAAATCGGCGGCTTGAATGAATCCTTTAATCAAATGACAGATCAGCTGATTAGTCTGATTAAAGAAATCAGCAATGTCTCAAGTCAAGTAGAGACATTCTCGATCCAGTTAGATGATGAAAACAAAAAGCTGATGGAATCTGCAAATCAAGTATCTGTCTCGACAGACGAAATGGCAAATGGGTCACAAGCCATTTCAGAGGATCTCCAGCATGGCGTCAGTTTGATTGAAAAGATGGATCAGCATGGACGTAAAAATTCCGAACGTTCACAAACAGTCATCCAAAGTACTGAGGATGCCATAGAAGCAGTGGAAAGTGGAAAGCACACGTTAACAGAAACAAAAACGGCGATTGAAAAAAATACACATGCCACAAGGCAAATCGAGCAGTCAGCAGGAGAATTCACGCAATACGCCAGCGGCATCTCGGCCATGGCCAAAACTGTTTCTGACATTGCGGATCAGACAAACTTACTTTCGCTAAATGCGGCGATTGAAGCGGCAAGAGCAGGTGAAGCTGGAAAAGGCTTTGCTGTTGTTGCAGATGAAATTCGTAAGCTTGCCGATGAATCATCTAACGCTACAAGACAAATCTTTGATATGGTCAGTCATATTGAAAGAGGCATTCAATCCATTAGTCAAACTGTCAAAGAAGGAGTCAAGCTTTCACTTCAACAGCAGGATGCGATGGACAAAACCTCACACTCCTTTGAAGATATAGAAACAAAAGCGCAGCACATTAAACAAGAAATGGCTGTCTTAAATGACCAAATTGTTCAATCAACAGAGCTTGGCGGACAAGTGCTGAACTCGATTGAAAATATTAGTGCGGTTGTAGAAGAAACAGCAGCTGGCAGCGAAGAAATTTCTGCCTCTGCCAATGAACAGCTGCAATCATTCCATCAAATGAACAAACAGGTAGAAGAACTGATGAGTATGACGGCAAGGTTAAATGAAACCGTCCATCGGTTTAAACTTTCATAAGTCATAAGAAAAGCACCCTTCCCGTGATGTGTCAGGGAAGGGTGCTTTTTATGATGGTTTGCCTGTAAAGAAGATTGCAAGCGTGCCTGGGCCTGAATGGGACCCAACAGCCGCGCCGACAATCTGAATATCAATTTCTTTTGGATGAAATTCGGCTTCAATCAATTGTCTCATGTCTTCTGCAAGTGCAGGATCATCACCATGACTAATGCCCACAGTTTGATTTGGCCAATCCGTTCCACGTTCTTTCATCAGTTCAATAATGCGTTTCAACAGCTTTTTACGTCCGCGGATTTTCTCAAGTGGTATGAGCTTTCCATCCTCGACGTGTAAAATGGGCTTAATGCTTAATAAACCGCCAACAAATGCGGACGCTTTACTGATTCTTCCGCCTCTTGCTAAATACGATAAATCGTCTACAGTAAAAATATGTTGTAAAGATTCGCAAAAATGCTTTACAGACGTTTCAATTTCTTGTATTGTATTTCCGTCAATGGCAAGTGATTGAGCGTGTTTGACTGCAAGCCCATAGCCAAGTGAAGCACATTTAGAATCAATGATTCGCAAATCAAAATCAGGGTATTCTTCCTTCACTTCGTTTGCCATCATCACAGCTGTTTGGTATGTACCGGAAAGCTCTGATGAAAAGGCAACATAGATTGCAGATGTATGGGTTTGTGCGAGAGAAACAAAGGCTTCTTTGATTCGGTTTGGGGAAGCTTGTGACGTCTTTGGGCTGGCACCTTGTCTCATCGCATCAAATACTTGTTTTGGTTCAATGGTGATCAAATCTTCAAATTCCTGCTCGCCAAGTAACACACGCAGCGGAATGAGCGTCATGTTATGTTCATCATAATAAGAAAGAGGCAGATCAGCAGCACTGTCTGCTATGATATGAACAGTCATCAAAATCCCTTCTTTCTAAAAATATCAGCCATATTTTACATCTTTTTAGCCTAACTATATCACAGAAATCATCTTTTCGTGTTCAAATTCTAAATTTTAGGGAAAACCATAGAGAGAATGGTAAGTGGAGGAATGACAATATGTTCATTGGAGAAGCAAAAAAACTCATTGTCGTCGTCATTGGTGCACTGCTCAATGCGATTGGACTGAACTTATTCTTAATCCCAGCTGATGTATACGCGAGCGGGTTTACAGGGGTGGCCCAGCTGTTATCCAGCTTAATGGATCAATATGCGCCATTTTATATATCAACAGGGATCCTATTATTTATTTTAAATATTCCAGTCGGCATTTTAGGCTGGATGAAAGTTGGCCGTTCCTTTACGTTATACAGCATCATCAGTGTTGCACTGACGACCATTTTCCTCGGCATCTTACCGGAAACGAGTGTTTCACAGGATATATTACTAAATGCTGTGTTTGGCGGCGTCATATCTGCACTCGGGATTGGGATCACCCTCAAATACGGGGCATCAACAGGCGGGCTCGACATCCTTGCCATGATCTTAGCGAAGTGGAAGGATAAACCAGTCGGCACATATTTCTTCATTTTAAATGGAATCATCATCTTTACAGCAGGATTATTACAAGGTTGGGAGAAAGCATTATATACCCTTGTCACATTATATGTGACCACAAGGGTCATTGATGCCATCCATACAAGACATGAGAAGCTGACCGCGATGATTGTGACGAAGAAAGCTGATGAAATCAAAGAAGCCATTTATGGAAAAATGGTTAGGGGCATTACGACTGTACCTGCAAAAGGAGCTTTTACCAACGAGCAAAAAGAAATGATGGTGATCGTCATTACAAGGTATGAGCTGTATGAACTTGAACAAATTATTAAAGAAGTCGATCCAAAAGCCTTTACAAATATTGTGCAAACAACCAATATTCTTGGATTTTTCAGACGAGATTAAAAGGTGGGTAGTAAATGAAAAAAGGGTTGGTGCTTCTTCTCGTTTTATTGATTTTAGCCGCTTGTGGACAACAAAAAAAGGATGAACCAGACAAGGAGGTATCCGGTCAAATGGGAGAAAAAACAGTTGTACTCACAGTAGACCCCGTCCAGAAAGGTTCTTCGGTTCAATTTAACATGTCGCTGAAAAATGAATCAGATCGAGATATTGAATTTACTTTTAACACAAGCCAGAAATTCGAGCTCAGTGTGTATGACGAAAACGGAAATGAACAATACCGCTATTCGAAAGACCGTATGTTCACACAGGCCATCCAATCATTTGTGCTGAAGAAAGGAGAAGCCTATGATTTTCAAGATACGTGGTCAAACGGTGTCAAGCCGGGAACGTATGAAGCGATCGTCACATTTAAAGGAAAAGCAGAAGGGCTGAAGCAAATCACGGAAAAGAAAACGTTCCAAGTAAAATAAGTGCTTCCTGCTTCATGAGAATCAGAAAAAGCTGTCCAATGGTGGACAGCTTTTTTTATGTTAGAGATCATCGAGCAAGTCTTGGAAGGTATGCAGTTGGTTTCTTTCTGCATCTGTCGAATTGGCAAATGCAGAAGATACGGCATTTTTGGCTCGTTTGACCGCCTGTTGACGCTCTAACCCAGATGAAAATGAAGAAGTAAGGGCTTCTTCAGTAAATGATTTGGCTTGATCAAAAAGTTCGTTTCTCACAATGAACCTCCAGAAGCATCAGTCTTCATATTTCCCCTGTCCGCCGCCGCTTCTTCAAGTGTCGAACGATAAGGAAAACGTGCGTCATGCAGACTGACTGAATCTTTACCTTGTTGTATAAAGCGTTTCGATTTGCTTCTTTTACCCATTCGGAATCCGCCCCTTTACACAAGCTGACAGGACAACCTGTCTAACGGTAGTATGCCCGCTTCCTTCGGTTATGTATGAATGGAAAAATTAAAGCGAGAAGTAATTCGTTAGAAACTTTGCAATCCCATCTTGTTCGTTCGTATCAGTGACTTCATTTGAAACACGTTTCACCGCATCGATTCCATTGCCCATTGCCACGCCGCATCCAGCAAATTCAAGCATTTCTAAATCATTGTCTTCATCTCCGAATGCCACAATCCGCTCCTGTGGAACGCCGTAATAATCACTGATCTTTTGCAGTCCAACGGCCTTGTTCATGCCTGTTTTAATGATTTCAATCACGTGCCACGGTGCAGCCCATCGCCGGTGATCAATCACTTCTGCATGAACATCTGATAAATAGCTTCGAATGGCTCCAACGTCCTCTTCTTTTGCATGGATTAACACGCTCGTCACATTTTCTCCAAGGTTGTCCCGAAGGTCTCCCACGGTGACTTTATTTGCATTCATATTAAATATATCAATGAGCTTCTCATCATGGTAATGGAAATACAAATCGTCTAACACTTCAGCTAGCACATTGTGCACTTTGTACTCCTCACTAATGTCTACAAGCTGTTTAACGACTTGGAGATCAAGTGACGTATGAAATCTGCCCCATTTTTCATCAAGAGGATGATGGACAAACGCGCCATTAAAATTCACAATGGGTGAATCAAGCTGTAATTGCTGATAATAAGGAGAGCTGGAACGAAATGGCCGGCCGGTTGAAATACAGACATGATGCCCGCTGTCTTTCACTTTTTGAATGACGTCAAGCGTGTGTGTAGAGATGGTTTTATCATCTTTTAATAACGTGCCATCCAGGTCAAGTGCGATTAGGTAAGGTTTAGTCTCCATAAAATCTCCTTTGATCTGTAAGTGATAGGAGGCAGTTCGTGCGGCGCCTCTACCTATAGTGTATCTTTATCACATCTTTGTTGTCTACATGTTAAAATAAACAAAGACGGGAATGATAAAGGAGGATTCATAGGCTGTGATCACCATTGATGAGCAAACTGAACACGATATTCCATTTTTACATATCGTAAAAGCTGAAAATAAAGACAAACCGCTTCCGCTTGTATTTTTCATACACGGATTTACAAGTGCACGTGAGCACAATTTACACTTCGCCTTTCATTTGGCGGAAAAAGGCATGAGAGTGATTTTGCCTGACTGTGCTTATCATGGTGTAAGATCAGAAAACCTCAGCTTAGAGGAACTGGCATCAAAGTTCTGGGAAATTGTCCTGAACGAAATACGTGAAATCGATATACTCAAAACATACTTTCAAGAAAAACAATTGATTGAAGCCGATCTGATAGGTGTTGCGGGTACTTCCATGGGCGGCATCACCACCTTTGGTGCACTGGCCAAGCATGATTGGATTAAAGCGGCAGTCAGCTTGATGGGCAGTCCGAAATATACGACATTTCTACAAGCACAAATCATGGACATGCGGCACAAAGGGTTGATGAAAGAGATTACAGACGAAGAGGTTCATCAGCAGTTAGACGCCCTGCGCCCTTATGATTTAACGCTGCAAACAGATCGATTAAACAAAAGACCGCTGTTATTCTGGCATGCAGAAAACGATCCTGTTGTCCCTTACCGGCATGCAAAGGCTCTTTATGACGAGTTAGCCGCAACCCAATATAAAGAAGACCCGCACCTGATTCGTTTTATCACAGACGGACAAGCTGGCCATAAGGTCTCAAGACAAGCAATGTTTGAAACGATTGACTGGTTTGTGACACATCTGAAAAGCACAAACGTTTAGTCAAAGGAAAAAGTACGTTATACTAATGGAAAAGGAGTGGATATCATGGATGAAGCATTGAAAGAAAATATTTTAGGCGCCCTAGAACAGGTGATTGACCCTGAGCTAAATGTCGACATCGTCAACCTTGGACTTGTCTATGATGTCGATCTTGATGAGAATGGAAAAGCGGATATCACCATGACCTTAACATCAATGGGTTGTCCTCTTGCACCAATTATCGTGGATGAAGTCAAAAAAGCATTAAGTGATCTTCCAGAAGTGAAAGAAACAGAAGTTCACATCGTATGGAATCCGCCTTGGACACGAGACAAAATGTCAAGATACGCAAAAATTGCGCTCGGTATTCAATAAGCACATGAAAAATGCCTGGTATGAGTTGAACTCATGCCAGGTTTTTTTTATGAAAAAATAAGGTGGAGGAAGAGAACGTATTGATATAATGGGTGTAATATAACAGATCGGAGCCTCATAATGAAACGAAAATGGTTATGGATTGTTCTTTTAGTGGGATACGCTGCTGCATTTTTTGCATCAATCACCATTCGTGAGGAGCAAGCACACAAAAGCCAAGATCTTGAAGCCTTTACAGATGTCAGTCATCTTATGCCTGTCAAAATAAAAAAAGTCGTTCAAGGAAAAGAAATAGACACTTTAAAAGAAGTATTAAAAGAAGCGAAAGCAAAAAACCTGCCGATATCCATTGCAGGGAAACAGCATAGCATGGGTGGCCACACGTATTATGAAAATGGCATCGTGCTTGATATGACCAAATTCCGTCAGATTTTAGCATTTGATGAAAAAAAGAAAACGATTCGGGTCCAAAGCGGCGTTACATGGGATGATATACAAACATATGTGAACCCATATGGTCTTGCCGTGAAGGTCATGCAATCACAGAATATCTTCACGATTGGCGGTTCTCTCAGTGCAAACGCACATGGACGTGACATTCGCTACGGATCACTCATTAACACGGTTCGTTCCTTTAGGCTGCTAAAGGCAGATGGGGAGATCGTTACAGTGAAGCCAGGCGATGATTTGTTTACAGCCGTGATTGGCGGATATGGTTTGTTCGGCGTGATTTTAGATGTTGAGCTTTCGCTAACGAGAGATGAATTATACAAAATGGAGACAACCTCTCTTGATTATCGTGAATACACCGATTATTTTCAAAAGCATGTCAAACACAATAAAGAAGTACGCATGCATCTCGCAAGAATCTCAACAGCGAAAACAAACTTTTTGAAGGAGATGTATGTAACGAACTATTCCCTCTCAACTCATCAAGAGCTCGAACCATACCGAGAGCTAAAGGAAGATCAGCTCGTCATGCCATTGAAATTTATGCTCGGCCTTTCAAGAAGATTTGATATGGGAAAAGATCTGCTCTGGAATTTGCAAAAAAAGTATTTCCAAAGTCAAAATGATCAGCTGATCACAAGAAACAATGTGATGCGTTCAGATTCTGCTTTTTTAGAATATGAAAATGAGTCAGACACAGATGTGCTTCAGGAATATTTCGTCCCAGTTGACCGCTTTCGTGCGTATATCGATGAAATGAGAGACTTTTTACAACAGGAAGAATTGAATTTAATGAACATCACGATACGCTACGTACAAAAAAATGAAAAAGCGGATCTCTCATATGCGAAAGAAGATATGTTTGCCCTTGTTCTTTTAGTGAATTATGGTTTTGAGAAAGAAGAGAAGGCAGAAGCAGAGCGGATCATCCGGCAAATGACAGATATCACGCTGCGGCACCATGGAAGCTATTACTTACCGTACATGCCTTATCAAACGAAGGCACAAATGAAGCGGGCGTATCCTAAAACCGATGTATTCTTCCAAAAGAAAAAGAAAGCAGATCCAGATGGCAGGTTTATCAATTACTTTTATGAAAGGTACAATACACAATGAATGCAAAAGCAATGAAATGGTTCGTCTACTCACAAAGCCTGCTGTTTTTCGCCAGCAGTTTGATTTTCCCTTTTTACATTCTTTTTATTAAAAATGTTGGTTCAAGCTATTCACAGTTTGGTCTTGCCTATGGCTTGTTTGGTTTAAGCGGAGCGTTTATTCATTTACTCTTAGGGAAACTACCCGAAACTACTGACAGGCGTCTCTTTTTAATCATTCATTCGTTCGGTATGGCGTTTCTTTTACTGCTATTTCCGCATATAACAGAAGTGGAGCAAGTGTATATGATTCAGCTTGCACTTGGTGCGTTAGGCGGCTTTCAAAAACACGGGGAGAAACTGCTCGTCACGGAACTGACAACAGGTAATAAAAGAATGAAGGAGGTTGGCCACTATCATTTTTGGACAGCTCTTTTTTCATCCATCGCGATTATGCTTGGCGGCCTGTTTGCTGATTTCTTTACCGTTCATTTCATTTTTTATGCAAGCTCCATATTATATTTATGCAGTGCGCTCATGGTCATCTATATCAAAAACGAAAGATAAATCCGCATGTCTCATGAAGATATGCGGATTTTTTGTTGAAAAAAAATGAAAACAAATATTAAATATACAATTGAATTAATTTTTATACATGTTATAATGTTAAATAATTTCACAAAGATCAAGAGGGTGTATTGACGTTGAAAATAGGTATTATAGGTGCTACAGGGTACGGTGGTGCGGAATTGGTTCGTATCTTCAAGCATCATCCACATGTGGAGGAATGTATATTGTATTCATCAAGTGGTGATGGGCAATTATACAGTCAATCTTATCCGCATCTGACAACTATTACTGATCAAACATTAAAAGCCATTGATCCAGCTTCCATTGTGCGAGAAACAGATGCTGTGTTTTTAGCGACACCAGCAGGCGTATCAAGTGAACTTTCGCCGAAGCTCATGAATCAAGGAGTGCCCATTATTGATTTATCAGGTGATTTGCGCATTCAAGATGGCGCAACCTATGAAGTTTGGTATAAACGAAGGGCAGCTGATCAAGCATCTGTTCAACAAGCTGTGTACGGATTATCTGAATTAAATCGTGAAACAATTGAGCGGGCTGAAGTTATTGCAAACCCAGGGTGCTTTCCTACCGCAGTTCTTCTCGGTTTAGCACCGCTGATGAAACAGAATCTAATCGATGAATCTATGATCATAATAGATGCAAAAACAGGCGTGTCCGGTGCAGGACGATCTGCCTCACTTGGAACACATTTTTCAGAGCTAAACGACAATTTCAAAATTTATAAGGTAAATGAACATCAACATACACCTGAAATAGAGCAAATATTAAGAGAATGGAATCCGCAAACGGCGAACATCACATTTTCAACGCATCTTGTCCCGATGACAAGGGGGATTATGGCGACGATGTATACACAGCTGAAATCAGATATCACAAAAGAGGAATTGATGAAGCATATGAAAGGCTTTTATGAAGATTCCTATTTTGTCAGAGTGAGAGATCACGGGGTGTATCCGCAAACAAGGGAAGTATACGGCAGTAATTTCTGTGACATTGGCTTTCATTTAGATGAACGTACAGGCAGACTCACGATTGTGTCTGTGATCGACAATCTCATGAAAGGCGCAGCCGGCCAAGCGGTTCAAAACTTCAACATCATCAAAGGCTTAGATGAAGAGGCGGGCCTCACAATGACACCTCTCTATCCATAAGAACAGGGGAGACAACAAACATGATCGAATTGAATGAAAAAAGCATTGTAAAAATAGACGGTGACGTATCATCACCAAAAGGCTTTGAAGCAAAGGGGATTCATATTGGATTACGCTATTCAAAAAAAGACCTTGGACTGATTGTCAGTGAGGTGCCGGCAGCCAGTGCAGCGGTATATACACAAAGTCACTTTCAAGCTGCACCTCTACAAGTCACTCAGAAAAGCTTAAAAAAGACAGGGCAATTAAAAGGTGTCATTGTCAATAGTGCCATCGCCAATGCATGTACCGGTGAGCAAGGTTTGAAGGACGCATTCGAAATGCAGGCAGCCTGCGCAGATATGTTAGGGGTAGAATCTGATTACATTGCTGTCTCTTCTACTGGTGTCATTGGAGAGTGTCTCGATATGGATAAAATCAAAAAAGGTATCACTCAGCTGAAAGAAGCAAAAGCAGGAAATGGTCATTTTGAAGAGGCAATCTTAACGACAGATACAGTCATTAAAAATACAACATACACCCTGACGATAAACGGCAAAGAGATTCTGATTGCAGGTGCAGCAAAGGGCTCTGGCATGATTCATCCGAACATGGCAACGATGCTTGGCTTCGTGACAACGGATGCAAATGTCGAACAGGAAGCCCTGCAAAACGCACTTCGTGACATTACCGATGTGACCTTTAATCAAATTACCGTCGATGGGGAAACATCGACAAACGATATGGTACTCGTAATGGCAAATGGCATGGCAGAAAATGAAGCACTCAATGAAATGCATCCAGAATGGCCATTGTTCAAAGAAGGATTAAAGCTAGCTTGTGAGGATCTTGCCAAAGAGATTGCAAGAGACGGAGAAGGTGCAACGAAATTAATTGAAGCGCAAGTTGCTGGCGCTAAAAATAATTTAGAAGCCGGCATCATAGCGAAGAAAATCGTCGGTTCAAGTCTTGTGAAAACAGCCGTCTACGGCACCGACGCCAACTGGGGGCGAATCGTCGGAGCCATTGGTCATAGTGCAGCTTCCGTCACACCACAAGAGGTAGAAGTTTATTTAGGCGCACAATGTCTGTTTAAACATAATGAACCGCAGCCATTCTCAGAAGAGGAAGCAAAAGCGTATCTAGAGCAGGATGAGATCACGATTTTGATTCAAATGAATGAGGGAAATGGTAAAGCAGCAGCATGGGGCTGTGACCTTACCTATGATTATGTGAAAATTAACGCGAGCTATCGCACATAATGAAGGAGATAGACATGGATAAAACGATCGTATTTAAGTGTGGAGGCAGTGTCATTCGAGAACTTTCAGATACCTTTTATGAAAATGTCCGCTCACTTCAAGCTGCTGGATTTAAGCTGGCTATCGTCCATGGTGGAGGTCCTGAAATCACTAGCATGCTGCAAAAATTAGAAGTGAAAACAGAATTTGTTGACGGGCAGCGTAAAACAACGAAGCCTGTATTAGAAGTAGCTGAAATGGTCCTCTCGGGAACGGTGAATAAATACTTTGTGTCAGAGCTCGCAAAGCATGATATTTCATCTGTCGGCGTATCTGGAAAAGATGGGCAGATGCTTGTCGCCGATTTCCTCGATCAAGACGTGTACGGATACGTTGGCGAAATCAAAGAAGTCCATCCAGAGATGGCAGAAGCATTAATGGAAAAACAATTTATTCCTGTTATTGCACCGCTGTCTATGACAGAAGAATGCCAAACGTTAAACGTAAATGCTGATTTAGCAGCATCAGCTGTCGCAGGAGCGATGAAAGCTGATAAGCTCATGTTTGTTACAGATGTGGAAGGCATTTTAAAAAATGGTGAATTATTAGATGTCGTCACCGAACAAGAAGCTCTTTCACTCATTGATGAAGGCATTATTTCCGGGGGAATGATTCCAAAAGTGCAATCCGCTTTAAGTGCTTTATCAGGAGATGTGGATGAAGTCATGATCGTGAATGGCAAAGGCAGTATCTTTACAGGGGAAACCTTTAAAGGAACAAGAATTGTGAAACAAAAGGAGGCGGTCCTGTGAGTCATCTCTTTCAAACGTATGGACGGTGGAATGTTGAAATTAAAGAGGCAGCAGGTTCTTGGGCAGTCGATACAAATGGAAAAAGATACTTAGACTTTATACAAGGCATTGCGGTTACAAATCTAGGCCACAATCACCCAAAGGTCAATCAAGCCATCAAGAAGCAGCTTGATCACGTCTGGCATGTATCGAATCTATTTGAAAATGGACTGCAGGAAAAAGCAGCAGAAAAGCTTGCGGCAAACAGTTCAGGAGACCTCGTGTTTTTCTGCAATAGCGGAGCTGAGGCAAATGAAGGCGCGATCAAATTAGCACGTAAAGCAACAGGGAAAACAAATATCGTGACATTTTTGCACTCTTTTCATGGGCGCACGTATGCTGGTATGGCTGCTACAGGTCAAGATAAAATCAAAACTGGCTTTGGCCCTATGCTGGAAGGCTTTCATTATGTACCGTTTAATGACCCAGACGCTATTGCGGCGTGTGAAGTCGATGATGTGGCAGCGGTAATGCTCGAGGTTGTGCAAGGAGAAGGTGGAGTAAATCCAGCAACAGCAGAATTTCTAGAGGCCGTTCAAGCGTTTTGCAAAAAGCATAAAGCACTGCTGATCGTAGACGAAATTCAAACGGGTATTGGACGTACAGGAACAGCGTTTGCATACGAACAAACGGGACTTGATCCTGATATTATCTCTTCTGCTAAAGGCTTAGGAAACGGCTTCCCAGTCGGTGCGGTCATCGGGAAAAAGGCTTTAGGAGATGCATTCTCACCAGGTTCACACGGAACAACCTTTGGTGGCAACATGCTTGCCATGGCCGCAGTGAATGCAACACTAGATGTCATTTTCAAAGAAGAGTTTCTTTCAGAAGTCAAAGAAAAAGGTGCTTATCTGTTAGAAAAGCTGCAAGATCTGAAACAACTGAATATCGTAAAAGAAGTACGCGGAAAAGGATTGATGGCAGGGATTGAATGTCATCAGCCAGTCGGTGATTATATCACAGCTCTTAGAGAACAAGGGTTGCTGGTACTTCCAGCTGGTCCAAATGTGATTCGGTTATTACCTCCGCTGAATGTAGAAAAAGCAGAAATAGATCATGCAATAGAAGCGATTACTCAGGTTTTAGCAAATGAAGCAGTGACGGTTTAAATTTTTTTTACACCAAAACGCATAAAAATGCATTTATATTACTAATTATTCAATTTGGGGTGACACAAACATGAAAGGTTATTTAAATTTAGAAGATGGAGCCTCTTTTGAAGGAGATCTGACAGGAGAAGCTGGCATGACAGGTGAAGTGGTTTTCTTTACAGGGATGACAGGTTACCAAGAGGTGCTCACAGATCCTTCCTATAAGGGACAAATCATTGTTTTCACATATCCACTCATCGGAAATTACGGCATTAATCATGAAGACTTTGAGAGCAAAAAACCACAAGTGAAAGCTGTTGTTGTGTATGAAGCAGCTGATCATTTCTCTCATCATCTTGCAGCGGTTAGCTTAAAAGATTATTTACAGAAGTGGAACATTCCGCTTCTGACGCATACAGATACACGTGCAGTCGTGCAAAACATCCGGGCAAATGGGACGATGAACGCTGTGATCAGTGTAGACGAAAACGAAACACCGCCGGCCATGAAACAAGACAATGTGGTCGCACAAGTGACAGAGGACGAGATCTACACACAAGGCAGCGGCGAGGAACATGTAGCGCTCATTGATTTTGGCTTTAAAAAATCAATTGCAGATTCGCTTGAAGCGCGCGGCTGTAAAGTAACCGTCATTCCGTACAAACAGCTGGAAAAGGTGTTTGAGATCAAGCCAGATGCGATTCTGCTGTCAAATGGACCTGGTGATCCCAAAACAATGAAGCCATATTTAAAAACCATTCATGACATCATGATGACCTTCCCGACACTTGGAATCTGCTTAGGTCATCAATTAATCGCTCTCGCACTTGGCGGGGATACGTATAAGCTTCCATTTGGCCACCGCGGGGCGAATCACCCTGTACAAGATACAGAATCCAAACGTGTTTTCATGACAAGTCAGAACCACAGCTATGTGGTGAATGAAAAAAGCATGAATGACAAAGAAGTGGACGTGAAATTCCTTCATGTCAATGATGGATCTGTAGAAGGTTTCATTCATAAAGAGAAGCTAATTATGTCAGTTCAATTTCATCCAGAAGCACACCCAGGTCCTGCTGAAAGTGAATGGGTATTCGATGATTTTATTGAGAAAGTGAAACAAGCAAGGAGAGAAGTTGCACATGCCTAAAGATCAAAGCATACAAACCATTCTAGTCATCGGGTCTGGTCCAATCATCATTGGTCAGGCAGCAGAATTTGATTACTCAGGAACACAAGGATGTATGGCCTTAAAAGAAGAGGGCTACAAAGTCATTTTAGTGAATAACAACCCAGCAACCATTATGACAGACGAATCATTTGCTGATGAAATCTATTTTGAACCGCTTTCAGTTGATTCAGTGACAAGAATCATCGAAAAGGAAAAACCAGATGGTCTTTTAGCCAACCTTGGCGGACAGACCGCTTTAAACCTTGCTGTCGAGCTAGAAAAAGCCGGTGTGCTGAAGAAGCATGGGGTAACCCTGCTCGGAACGTCAGTTGAAACAATTGAAAACGGTGAAGATCGAGAGAAATTCCGTGCTCTCATGAAGCAGTTGAACGAACCTGTGCCAGATAGTGAAATTGTGGATAATGCGAAAGATGCCCTTCAATTTGCAAAAGAAGTAGGCTTCCCAGTCATCCTAAGACCAGCATACACACTTGGCGGAAAGGGCGGCGGAATTGCCTTAACAGAAGAAGCGTTTAAACCGCTCATTGAAGGAGCCCTTTTAGCGAGCCCGATTCATCAGTGTTTAGTTGAAAAAAGCATCGCTGGCTTTAAAGAAGTCGAATATGAGGTCATGAGAGACCGTCAAAATACGTGTATTACGGTTTGTAATATGGAAAATATCGATCCAGTTGGTGTGCATACAGGAGACTCGATTGTCGTTGCACCTTCCCAAACATTAACAGACCAGGATTATCAAATGCTTCGTTCAGCGAGCCTGAAAATCATTTCAGCACTGGATGTAGTCGGCGGATGCAACATCCAATTCGCCCTTGATCCACTCAGTAAAGAATACTTTGTCATTGAGGTGAATCCACGGGTCAGCCGTTCATCTGCTCTTGCCTCAAAAGCAACAGGCTATCCAATTGCTAAAATGGCGGCAAAGCTTGCGGTAGGCTATACACTAGACGAACTCAAAAACCCGCTCACAGGCACAACTTATGCTAGTTTCGAGCCGGCACTCGATTATGTCGTCGTGAAATTCCCACGCTGGCCGTTTGATAAATTTAAACAGGCAGATCGTCAATTAGGAACAAAAATGAAGGCGACTGGCGAAGTCATGGCGATTGACCGTAATTTAGAGTCAGCCATTCAAAAAGCCGTCGCCTCCCTTGAAATCAAAACAAAGGGCTTCCACCTGCCAGAATTGAAAGACCAATCGACTGAACAACTATTTGAACTGATCAAAACACCAGACGATCGACGTTTCTTCGCTGTCATGGAGCTTCTTTCAAGACAAGAAACGGTCGAAACGATTCATCAAGCGACGAAAATTGATCTATTCTTCTTACATGTGTTCAAGAATATGATCATTCTCGAACAGGAATTGAAGAACCATGAGGGAACGCTCTCAAAAGACACCTTGAAAAAGGTAAAGGAAAAGGGCTTCCTTGATGAAACGATTGCTCTTCTTACAGGCCACAGTGAAGAGGCCATTAGACAGCTTCGTCAAGAATATGACATTACGGCTTCATTTAAAATTGTCGACACATGTGCGGCAGAATTTGATGCAAAAACGAACTACTTCTATTCCACATACTTTGGCAAAAGTGATGGAGAGCATCAGGAGAAAACAAAGCAGCGTGCACTCATCATTGGCTCTGGTCCGATTCGAATTGGGCAGGGAGTCGAGTTTGACTATAGTGCAGTTCATGGCGTTCTTACCCTGCAAAAGCTTGGCTTTGAAACCATCATGATGAACAACAATCCAGAGACGGTCAGTACGGATTATGAGATCGCAGATCGTTTATATTTTGAACCCATTACATTAGAGCACATCTTAAACGTTGTCGAAGCAGAAAAAATTGATTTCGTCATCGTCCAATTTGGCGGACAGACTGCCATCAATGTAGCAGAAGGCTTAGAAAAAGCCGGCGTCACGTTGTTAGGTACATCCTTTGACACGCTAGATGCGCTCGAAGATCGTGATTTGTTCTATCAGCTTCTTGATGAACTGAATCTTCCTCATGCAGAAGGAAATACGGCTGACTCAAAAGAAGAAGCACTCGCACATGCCAGAATCATTGGTTACCCTGTGTTAATTCGCCCATCGTATGTCATTGGCGGAATGGGGATGATCGTTGTCCAGTCAGAAGCACATTTGACATCATTGCTTAATCAGCCAGATCATTTGCCGTACCCGATCTTAATTGATGAGTATGTCACTGGAAAAGAAGTTGAAGTGGATCTGATTTCTGACGGAAAAACGACCTTCATTCCAACGATCGTGGAGCATATAGAGAAAGCAGGCGTCCACTCAGGTGACAGCTTTGCTATTTTACCAAGTGTCTCCATCAGCGAAGACATCAAACAGCAGGTGCATACTGCGTCCGAACAAATAGCGAAGAAATTAGCGTTTAAGGGCATTATGAATATCCAATTTGTGATCAAAGGGGATCAGGCGCTTGTACTAGAGGTAAATCCGCGGGCAAGCCGGACGGTTCCAGTCGTCAGCAAAGTAATGGGCATTGACATGATTCCGCTTGCGACTCAATTATTAGCGGGTGCGACGCTTGAAGAACTGAACCCTGCAACGAAAAACAAAGGGGGAACAGCGATCAAATTCCCAGTCTTCTCATCACATGCCATTCAAGATATTGACTTAAAGCTGACACCTGAAATGAAAGCGACAGGAGAAGGAATGTGTGTAGGCAAGAACGCCGAAAGCGCCTTGAAAAAAGTGTTTGCGTCAATCTGGCATCAGAAAGGCAGCCTCTTTATAAAAGGCAGTGAACAATTGGTAGATAAAGCGAAACATGCAGGCTTTGACGTCTGGACAGACAGCTTTGAAACTTGGCTGCAAAACGAAGATAAGTCGCTTCATATCCATTTAGGGGAAGATGAAGAGGCAAAAGAGCAGCGTGTAAAAGCACTCACACATGGCGTCCAAGTTCTAACCGAATATGAAACAGCTCAAGCATTCCTGCAAGGGAAAAATGGAGATGTATCACCAGTATCGCTCAAAGAATTATATAAAAAGGAAGTGACGGCATGAGTCAAGTCGACGTGCAACCGGCATTATACGGAAAAGACTTTTTATCGTTAAAAGATTTCTCAATCAATGACATTACTTATTTAATTGAAAAAGCGGAAGAAATGAAACAAAATCCCTATCAGGATTTATTCAAAGGGAAAACGTTAGCGATGATCTTTGAAAAATCGTCAACTAGAACCCGTGTATCGTTTGAAGCGGGAATGACGCAGCTAGGAGGACATGCGCTCTTCCTCAGCTCAAATGATTTGCAAATTGGCAGAGGAGAAACGATCAGTGATACGGCACAAGTGCTGTCTGGCTATGTGGATGGCATTATGATTCGGACCTTTAAACATGAGAAGGTGGAGGAGCTAGCACAATACGCGTCTATTCCTGTCATCAATGGACTGACTGACTACTCCCATCCATGTCAGGCACTTGCTGATTTATTGACAATCAAAGAAGTAAAAGGAACATTAAAAGGAATCAAACTAGCCTATATTGGTGACGGAAATAACGTGGCTCACTCCTTGATGGTTGGCTGTGCGCAGCTAGGCTGTGACATTGCTGTTGCATCACCAGAAGGCTATGAACCGCTCCAAGAAGTAACAGATACGGCACGTGAGTTTGCAAAACAATCAGGCGCAGAAGTCATCGTTACGACAGACCCTGTCGCTGCTGTCCAAGATGCAGATGTCATTTATTCCGATGTGTTTACAAGCATGGGGCAGGAAGCAGAAACAGAGAAACGCCTTGCTGAATTTAAAGAATATCAAGTCAATGACGAACTAATGAGTTATGCAGCAAAGGATTATATTTTCCTTCATTGTCTCCCGGCACACCGCGGAGAAGAAGTGACAGCAGACATTATTGACGGACCGCACTCAAAAGTTTTTCAGCAGGCAGAAAACCGTTTGCATGTACAAAAAGCGTTAATCAAAGAGCTCATGTATCAACAAACCAATTAAATGAAAAGTGTCCCTGACTCGTAGGAGCAGGGACTTTTTGCATAAAGGATTGGAGAGGCAAGTGACGGGACATAATAACATCATCGAGAAAGGAGGATGGGAATGGGTCAGAAGCATCAATTTAAATCAGGGAATAAAGCACCGAATAATGGTGTGTATATCGAGATCGGTGAAACCGGCAGTATGGTGAAAGATCCTTTAAAGATTAAGCTTCAAGCAGGCGACGTCTTTCCGGATAACTCGAACCATAATCGTGTTTGGACCTACCAAAGAAAGCCATAAGCAATTGACTAAGAGTCAGAAGGAATAAGTCTTTAGAGGCATGTGTCATGCCTCTTTTTTCTTTATAATAAAAATCAATTAAGTTCCAATTTTCAAAAAATAGTATGAAAAATAGAGAATTCAAGGTAAAATATGTAATTGGAATATATTGTTGAAAGGATTTGTGTGATGGAAAAGACGAATCTCAGTGAAAGTGTTTGGAATAAACGCTTCACCTCATTATTCATATCAAGACTGATTAAAAACACAGGAGAAAGTTTTGCTTTTACATCCGTCCTTTGGCTATTGATTTTGAGAGGGGATGGAGCACTCGGTACAGGACTTCTCCTAGCAGTAACCGTTCTTCCTTCATCTTTGTTAGCCCCAATACTAGGACCTCTTATGAAAAAGCACCATTTGTCTAAATGGATGTTCGCTTCAGACGTCGTTCGAGCAACAATTGTACTCATTATTCCGCTTCTGCATTTTTCGCATCTATTGCCTTTATGGTTATTGATCTCATTAATGGTTATTCAATCGGCAACAGGTGCAGCATATAATCCAGCCTCTGTGGCCATTTTACCGCAGATTGTTCCGAAGCATCTGATTCAAAAAGCAAATGCCATCCTGCAATCTTCTTTTGAGATTGTCGCACTTGCAGCAGTCATGGTGGCTGGTCTCTTGGTCAAATTAATCGGACCTGCAGATACCCTGCTCATCACCACTGCCTTATTCATCATATCCGGCCTGTTTATTATCGGCGTCAAACTAAAGAAAACCGATGAAGAAAAAGCAGCAGGCATTAAACAAGCAAAGAATACATATTTGTATAACTTAAAAAGAGGTTTTCTCGTCGTCAAAAATCATCACATTTTATTTGCACTGACGCTGTATTGTATTTTAATGAATGTCGCCGCAGCACCGTGGCAGGCACTATCTGCTGTATACGTAGCAGAAGCACTGCAAAGCGATTCCATGGTGTATTCCATTTTAAGAGGTGTTGCCGCAGTCGGCGCGTTTATGATGGGCTTTGCTCTAGCGAAAGTGAAAATTAAGAGATTTGGTTTGTTCTTTATTGTCGCTGGTATGATTGAAGGAGCTGCGTTCTTTATCACAGGGATGAGTACATGGCTGCCGGTCGTTCTACTTGCATCCTTTATATTCGGTGCCGCCGTTAGTGCGATCAATGTACCGGAAATGGTCATTATTCAAACGTCTGTCGACCAAGACGATCAGCCGCAAGTATACGCCGTGATCAATGCTTCATCAAATGTTTTTCTCCCGCTTGCAGCTGTCGTATCAGGTGTTCTGGCAGAAAGGTTTGGAGCAGGACCTGTCATTGCTGGCGGTGGGGTCCTTGAAATTTTATCTGGTATCGCGATCTTCCTGTTTACAGGGCTTGCGAAAAGCCATTTGACAGCAGACAAACAGAAGTCCGAAACCGTCGAGGTGTAATCGATAAAAAAACCCCCTGTGGCTGCAGGGGGTTTTAGCGTACCGCTTTTCAATCAAAAAGAAAAAGAGCTAAAATCAACATCATTTTAGCTCTTCCTCAGCAATCAAGTCTTACGTATTAAGAGTGTTTTGTTGAACTTTCCGTTTCTTTCATTGGACTTACTTCAGCAAAGATGAATAAAATAACCGTAAACACCACTGCAAGAATAGAAGTCAAAGTAAAGTCATAAGCAGCGCCATTCATCGAGGCAACGATGTAGCCAGCCATATGTGTCAGCAGAAAAGTCCAAATGAGGGTGATAATATAATGCATAATCCCACCGTCCTTTATGTAACAATCTATTGATTATCATACCATAGATACGAGTGAGGGGAAAAGACTGTTTTAGCCTTTATGTGACCATTTTGAGACCTTCTGCTATAAAAATAAAAAGAATTCTTCTCTCTTTAGGGGATTTCCTTATTCCTACAAGAGTTGTTGTTCATATCATAGAAAGCAGAATCACTGAAAGGAGGCTGGCCATATGGGTGTAAGCGAACGGTTTTTCCAGCTTGGTTCCCAGTGGAACGTCATTCACCTTCCTCAAAAACCAAATGGCTTTGGCATTCTTATCCTCGGTGACCGAAATCACTTTGTGCAGGAAAATACATCATTCTGGCTTCAGCACTATGGAAGAAACCAGCTTTTAACTGCCTTAAAGGATGAAGGATATACATTGTTTAATAGTCATCTTCATGGGAATCACTGGGGATGCGAAGATGCTGTTTTTAGTGCAAAGCAGCTCGTTCATCACACATTAAAACAAGAAATATTAAACCGGGAAATTCATGTGCTGGCAGAGGGGATGGGCGCACTCGTTGCTATGAGCCTTGCTGAAGAGATGCCAGAAGTGCTAAGGTCCATTGCGCTCGTGAATCCATGTCTGCATCTCTATGCACAACGAGAAAGAGAAAAGGAACACAAATTCTTTTATAAACAGATGATCAAAGAATTAGCGAAGAGCTACGGCTGCTCTGAAAAGGAAGCGGAAACGTACCCGCTCCCTGCTTGCCCTGTTCATTCTGCTCATGTACCGATTCACATATGGCAAAGACTAAACGGCGCACCGTATGCATATGAACTGCATGCAAAGCCTTTTATAGATCAGCATATGAAGAATCCAGAGCATTGTCAGATCGATCTCACCTTGCATATGTTTGATCATCCGAGAAGAATCTTTCAATCCATTCACAAGTTTTATAAATCGCATGAAAGAGAATTGTGATGAATAGGATGATAACAGCCCTTCATGGAAAGGGCTCTTCTTTTTATTCGATAAGCTAAAAAAGGGGACATGAACATGGAAACAGGACTGATCATAGGGGCAGATGAATTTTTTGGTCTAGCGCTGTGTGAATATATGATGAAAGAGGGCATTCAAGTGGATATCACATGTCCTCATGATCATACAGAAGAGCAAAAGATGTTATTAGAAGAGCGAATGATGTGGCTCGGCAGAAATGATCTCTTCCGTGTCATTGACCTTCAGGATGGAAAAGACACGTATGACCTCATCTTTATTCAATCAGAGGAATCAGATAAACGACACAAAGACATGAAAGCGAAACATGGCATGTACCGGGTTCTTTACGAAAAACCCGAAGACGAATCGTCCAATCAGAATGTGCCGGCTGTTATTCTCCCTCGCATGTTCGGACCATGGGCACTTAATAAAGAAAGAACTAAGCGTGATGAAGCATTTTTTGTAGAAGATGTGGTAAGGGATTTGTTCAAGTGGGCATCGGGCACTGAACAAAGACAGGAAATGATATATGAATTGAAGGTAGAAAGACAAACGGATGACAAACAAGCAGAAGAAATGATGGTAGAATGGAAAAGACAAAACTCAACATTTTTCGACAAAAAGCAAGAATGATCTTCCATCTTATCTTTTTTCAGTATAAAATAAACCTATATTTAACATACAGGTTCATGCCTGCATGTGGCAAAGGGAGTTGAACATGGCATGAAGTATCAGCGGCTTGTCATGATCTTTTCGTTCCTTCTCCTATTATCTGCCTGCTCACAGGCACCTTTAAAAGGACAGATTGAGAAGGTGGGTTTACTCGTCCCCGATACAATTAATGATCAAGTTTGGGGAACGAAAGGTTATAAAGGCTTATTAAATATTCAATCAACATTTGGTGTAGATGTTTATTATAAGGAAGGAATGGTCGACAAAGAGAAAATCGTTGATGCCATTGAAGAATTTCACAAAAAAGGAGTCAATTTGATTATTGGCCATGGCAATGAATACAGCGAAATTTTCAACTTAATTAGTGAAGATTATCCGAAAACACAATTTATCACGGTAAATGGAAACAAGCCTCAGGCGGATAATGTCGCGAATGTGACGTTTAAAGGTGAAGCGATGGGCTTTTTCGGAGGCATGACAGCAGCACATATGTCAAAATCAAAAAAGATTGGTATTCTTGCTACATATGATTGGCAAAGCGAAGTAGATGGCTTTATCAAAGGTGCAAAATATCAAGATGAACATGTACAAGTGCTTGCCGAGTTTGTCGAAAACTGGGATGATGCTGACAAAGCCGTGGAGCTCTATCAAAAACTGAAAAAGCAGGGCGTAGATGTTGTATATCCAGCAGGCGATGGTTATAATATCCCTGTCATTGAACAAATCAAAGCCGATAATTTATCAGCGATCGGATATGTCACTGATCAATCCAACCTCGGCAGTCATACCGTCTTAACAAGCACAGTCCAGCATGTGGATAAAGCGTACACTATTATTGCGAAGAAATTTAATGAAGGCAAGCTAAACGAACAAGGTGACTACTCCTTTGATTTTAAAGAAGGAGTGATCGAAATGGGGAAATTTAGTTCCACCATTGACCGTGCTTTTGTGAAAGATATTGAAAGTGATATTGCGACTTACAAAAAAACTGGCAAACTGCCAAATGAAAAGTGAGGATACGACGATGCAGCACGAAAAATCGATGGAGTTTTTACAAATTGCCATGAAGTATTTTCCGCAGGCAAAAGAAGAATTAGATAAAGCGGGTATTCAGCTTGAGCCCGAAGCTCTTCAGCCGCTTTTATCATTGTTTACATCTGTCATGCAAGAGGCATATGAGCTGGGGAAAGCAGATGCAGAATCAGAAAAAGCCACAGAATAGTGGCTTTTTTTATGATAATTTTTTCTTGAAGGCACTAATCATAGGGCCAACATCTTTAAACACAGGCTTCAGTTCATCGATGGAGTTCATAATGTTCCCAATTTGATTCATGACATGCATGTAATCAATTGAGTCTTCACTTGGAGATGTCTCCTCACGTTCCTCCTTTGCTTCTGTCTTGCTTTTCTCCTTTTCAAGCGGCTGGCCAAACATCATAGCCGAAAAAATATCTTTTTGCGCCATATCACATGCTCCTTTCTACTATCGGTATATCAATAATCTATGAAAAAAGTGAGAGGAAAGGTTAGACGTTTGTATTGCCAAGGAGAAAAAAATAAGGTAAAATTAGTACCAGATACTAATATAAGATCACAATATTACATGCTCGTATGAGTAAAAGGAGTCTTATTCAATGAATGCTGGAATTATTGGCCTTGGCCGCTATATACCTGAAAAAGTGTTAACAAATCTTGATTTAGAAAAAATGGTTGAAACTTCTGACGAATGGATTCGTACTAGAACAGGTATAGAAGAAAGAAGAATTGCTTCTGATGATGTCAATACATCTCATATGGCGCTTGCTGCTGCAAAAAAAGCATTAGCTGACGCAGATGTGGCTGCAGAAGATATCGATATGATTCTTGTGGCGACAGTCACGCCAGATCAAGCATTTCCGACAGTCGCTTGTATGATTCAAGAGCAGCTCGGTGCACATAAAGCATGTGCAATGGATATTAGCGCTGCGTGTGCTGGCTTTATGTATGGGCTTGTTACTGGAAAACAATTTATTGAATCAGGTACGTTCAAGCACGTGCTCGTCGTTGGCGTTGAAAAGCTTTCTCGCATTACCGACTGGGATGACCGCAATACAGCTGTTCTGTTTGGAGATGGAGCAGGCGCTGCTGTGTTAGGAGAAGTCAGCGAAGGTAAAGGAATTCTCTCATTTGAGCTTGGAGCCGATGGAAGAGGCGGGAAGCACTTGTACTTAGATGAAAAAGATCATACAATCATGAATGGACGAGAAGTATTTAAATTTGCTGTAAGACAAATGGGCGAGTCAAGCGTAAACGTCATCGAAAAAGCTGGACTATCAAAAGAAGACGTTGACTTCTTGATTCCGCATCAAGCAAATATTCGCATTATGGAAGCAGCCCGCGAACGCCTAGAGCTGCCAGTTGAAAAAATGTCGAAGACAGTCCATAAATATGGAAACACATCAGCAGCATCTATTCCAATTTCACTATGTGAAGAAATCGAAGCCGGAAAAATTCATGACGGCGATGTGATTGTAATGGTTGGTTTTGGTGGCGGATTAACGTGGGGCGCAATCGCTATGCGATGGGGCCGATAAAAGAGTGAGGTGCACAAATTAATGGATAAAAAACGAGTAGTTGTTACAGGATTAGGTGCTTTGACACCTCTTGGCAACGATGTAGAGTCAACATGGAAAAATGCTGTAGCAGGTGTATCAGGAGTTGGACCAATCACACGTGTCGATTCAAGTGAATATACCGCAAAAGTAGCAGCAGAACTAAAAGATTTTAACATTGAAGATTACATGGAGAAAAAAGAAGCGCGAAAAATGGCACGCTTCACGCAATATGCAGTCGTTGCTGCTCAAAAGGCGCTAGAAGATTCACGTCTTGAAATCACAGATGAAATCGCACCGCGTGTTGGTGTATGGGTTGGGTCTGGTATTGGCGGACTTGAAACATTTGAAGAGCAGTTTGAAGTGTATTCAAATAAAGGGGCAAGACGCGTAAGCCCATTCTTCGTTCCAATGATGATTCCAGATATGGCAACAGGCCAAATTTCAATTGCACTTGGCGCAAAAGGGGTTAACTCTTGTACAGTGACAGCATGTGCAACAGGGACAAACTCAATTGGTGATGCATTTAAAGTCATTCAGCGCGGAGATGCAGATGCGATGATCACAGGCGGAACAGAAGCGCCGTTAACAAAAATGTCGTTTGCAGGTTTCTGTGCGAACAAAGCCCTTTCGACAAATCCTGATCCAGAGACAGCAAGCCGTCCATTTGACAAAAACCGTGACGGATTTGTTATGGGTGAGGGTGCAGGGATTATTGTTCTTGAAGAACTCGAGCATGCGTTAAAACGCGGGGCGACGATTTATGCAGAAATTGTTGGATATGGTTCAACTGGAGATGCGTATCATATTACAGCACCGGCTCCAAACGGAGAAGGCGGCGTCCGCGCAATGAAAGAAGCGATTCGAGATGCTGGTTTGTCTGTGGAAGAAATTGATTATATCAATGCCCACGGAACAAGCACACCTTACAATGATAAATTTGAAACAATGGCCATTAAAGAAGTGTTCGGAGAGCATGCGAATCAGCTTGCAATCAGTTCGACAAAATCAATGACAGGTCACTTACTTGGCGCAGCAGGCGGAGTAGAAGCTATTTTCTCTGTTCTTGCGATTAAAGACAGCGTCATTCCTCCAACCATTAACCTTGAAACACCGGATGAAGAATGTGATCTTGATTATGTGGCAAATGAAGCACGTTCAAAAGAAGTACAAGTGGCTCTAAGTAACTCACTTGGCTTTGGCGGACATAATGCGACAATTATCTTTAAAAAATACGAAGCGTAATATTTCCTAAGAAGGCGGCGATCTATAAACAGATCGCCGCTTTTTTGCATATGATGAAAATGGAGGTGTTTAGCGGTATGGGTCTAGTCAATACACAATATCTCATTCATCAATCATCATCATTTCAGGAGCTGGCATCGCGCTTTATTCCTTATTTTAAAGGGGCAGAGGAAAAAGAATGGTCCTCTATTCTCTCCCACCTGCAGCATCACGGAATGATTCGGTCTTTTAGATCATGCAAAGACATGATCGACAAGCTCAAAGAAAAAGGGTACTTCCAGCTCGTCATGAAAGAATACCAAACGCTGCAAAAGCAATGGAAAGGCCCTGACATTCCTGTCTTTATTTTGCCAGTTAATGAGAGCAGCAAAGAAATTAGAGAACAATTTTATTATCAATCCGGCATGGCATTTGACGACAAGGTCTTTCTCTTTTTGTCGCCAAATACTCCGAAAGAACGTATCGGTACATTGCTGACTCATGAATATCACCATGTATGCAGGTTGCATTTTCTCACGAAAGAAGAAAAAGATTTTACATTCCTTGATACAATCATGATGGAGGGGCTCGCTGAATATGCTGTGTATCATAGATACGGAGAAAGCTATACAGCCAAATGGACCACTCTCTATGACGAAACGCAGCTTCAGCACTTGTATAAGAAATGGGTATCCAGTCATCTTGATCAAAAAGTGCAGGACGACGAAAGACTGATACAGAACCTCCTTTATGGAAAAGGGAACTACCCCAAAATGCTTGGTTACGCCACCGGGTTTTATATCGTGAAAAAGTATTTCAGTGAGCACCGAATCAGCGAGGAGTCTATGATTGCAGAGCCGTCCGAAACTTTTTTAAAGGCGGTAGACTCATAAAGTGAATGATTAACATAAAAAGAGACATATTACAAATTTACTAAATTCTTCTTGATTTCGTCATAACAATGTAATAATATACAAATATAAATTTTGATAATTCTTTTTATTCAAAAAAGACAGAATTTTTTATTCATTTCTATTGTCTATGGAGAAAGGGGCGAATGAATGACCAAGCTGCTTGAAGTGCAAAACTTAAAAACATATTTTTTTCGAAAAAAAGAACCGATACCTGCTGTTGATGGCGTTGATTTCAGCATCAACAGAGGAGAAACTGTCGCATTAGTCGGTGAGTCTGGATCTGGTAAAAGCATTACGTCCTTATCCATTATGGGGTTGATAAACGGCACTGGTGGAAAAATTATGGACGGTTCCATCAAGCTTGATGGAAAGGACCTAGTTACATATGGAGAAAAGGAATTATGCAGCATTCGTGGTAATGACGTATCTATGATCTTTCAGGAACCCATGACCTCACTTAATCCCGTCCTAACCATCGGGGAACAAATAACAGAAATCCTCATCTATCACAAAAAACTTTCAAAAAAAGAAGCGACGAAAAAAGCGATTGATCTGCTGAAGATTGTTGGTTTTTCCAGACCGGAACAAATCATCAAAGATTACCCGCACCGTTTATCAGGCGGCATGCGGCAAAGAGTGATGATTGCCATTGCGCTAAGCTGCGATCCGAAGCTTCTCATTGCAGATGAACCGACAACTGCCCTAGATGTAACGATTCAAGCCCAGGTGCTCACATTGATGAAAGATTTATGCACGACATTTGGTACATCTATTCTTCTCATTACTCATGATCTAGGTGTCGTGTCTGAAGTGGCAGATCGAGTCATTGTCATGTACTGCGGACAGGTTGTTGAAAATGGGACCGTCGAAGAATTATTTGATCAGCCGCTTCATCCTTACACAGAAGGGCTGCTTGAATCGATTCCTGTCATTGACGGAGACATACAGCCGTTAACGGCGATCAAAGGGAATGTCCCTGCGCCAGATCAGCTTCCGGCTGGCTGCCGCTTTGCTCCTAGATGCCCGCAAGTGAAGGAGCGCTGCCTAGGAGAGCTGCCTAAGCTGAGGACATTTGAGAATGGCAGAAGCGTCAGATGCTTCTTATATGAGGAGGCAGACCATACATGACCCTTGCTCAAAATCAACCACAGCCAACAGATCTAACAGAGAAAGAAACCATCCTTGAACTGAAACAGATCCGAAAACATTTTCCGATTAAAGCGGGCGTCTTTCAGAAGAAAGTCGGTGCAGTTAAAGCTGTTGACGGCATAGACTTGAAGATTTATAAAGGTGAAACGTTAGGCATTGTTGGGGAGTCAGGGTGCGGTAAATCTACACTAGGCCGGACAATGATTCGCTTATATCAGCCAACTGACGGTCAAATCTTTTTTAAAGGGCAAGATATCTCCCGCGTATCAGAATCAAAGCTAAGACAATCAACACGAAAAAACATCCAAATGGTTTTTCAAGATCCCTTTGCATCACTCAACCCTAGAAAAACACTTCGAAGCATCATCAAAGAACCCTACAAAACACATCACTTATATTCCTTAAAAGAAAGAAATGAAAAAGTAGAACAGCTTTTATCAAAGGTGGGCCTTCATCCAAGCTTTGCAAATCGCTACCCTCACGAATTTTCTGGCGGGCAGAGGCAGCGAATCGGCATCGCTCGTGCGCTTGCCATGAATCCCGAAATGATCATCGCAGATGAGCCGGTATCAGCACTTGATGTATCCATTCAGGCGCAGGTGATTAATCTGATGGAGGAGCTTCAGGAGGAATTTGACCTGACATATCTATTTATCTCTCACGATTTAAGTGTGGTCAGGCACATTAGTGATAGAGTCGGCGTGATGTATCTGGGCAAAATGATGGAGCTTGCCGATAAGCACAGCCTGTATGATGAACCGCTCCATCCATATACACAGGCACTGCTTTCTTCTGTTCCTGTTACCCGTAAAAAGGGTCAGATCAAAAGAGAACGTATCATGCTTCAAGGCGATCTGCCAAGTCCTGCGAATCCGCCAAAAGGCTGCGTATTTCACACAAGATGCCCGCATGCAAAGGGAATCTGTAAAGAAAAAATACCAGCATTTCAGGAATTAAAAACAAACCACTTCGTTGCCTGCCACCTCTACGACGCTTAATCAGCTTGGAAGATCTCATCTTTGAGAGGGGGGATGAAGCGGCATCTGTCGTCATTTCTAAAAAAGGATAGGGGGAATTGTATATGAAAGGTAGAAATAGAAAACCCATTTTGGTCAGTTTACTGCTGATCTTTACACTCATGCTTGCGGCTTGCTCTAGTGGAAATAAAACATCTGGAGACAGTGAAAAGAAATCAACTGGAAAACCTGTACAAGGCGGAGACCTTGTCATCGGTTCAATTGCAGAGCCTACGTTATTTAACTCGCTGTATTCAACAGACGTGGCAAGCTCTGATATTGAGGAAAGAATCTACAGCTTCTTACTTCAAACTGACGGAAAGCTGAACCCTCAGCTATCGCTGGCAGAGGATATTAAAGAATCTGATGACGGCAAGCAGTTTGATGTGACCATTAAAAAAGGCGTAAAGTTTCATGATGGTGAAGAACTGACGGCTGATGATGTTGTGTTTACATACAGCATTCCGATCAATAAGGACTACAATGGAGAGCGCGGATCAGGCTTTGAAGTATTAGATTCCGTTAAAAAGACAGGGGATTACTCAATCGAATTCAAGCTCAATAAAAAAGATCCCTATTTCTATAATGTCACACTAGGAAGCTATGGCATTTTGCCTAAGCATATTTTAGGTGATGTGCCTGTAAAGGATCTCGGTGAAAATGAATTTAACCGAAAAAATCCAATTGGTTCAGGTCCATTTAAATTTGCCGAGTGGAAAGAAGGAGACTACGTTAAACTAGAAGCCTTTGACGATTATTGGGATGGACGTCCATACCTTGATACCGTCACGATTAAAACCATTCCTGATCAGAATGCAGCGATTGCCCAGCTGTCAGCAGGCGATATTGATTTCTTTGCTGTACCGGGAGCAGAGCTGCAAACAGCTGAAAAAGTCAGCAACATTAAAATTGAATCTGATCTAGGGCTCAATTATTCATACATTGGCTGGAACCAGAAAAATGATCTCTTTAAAAGTAAAAAGATCCGCCAAGCGCTGACACATGCCATTGATCGCCAAACGATTGTCGATCAAGTGTTAGATGGAGACGGCAAAGTAGCCAACATTCCAGAAAGTCCGCTGTCATGGAACTATCCGAAGAATGATCGTGTTCCAGTATTTGAGTTTGATCAAGAAAAAGCGAAAAAGATGCTGAAAGAAGAGGGCTGGGAGGATACAGATGGAGATGGCTATCTTGATAAGAACGGCAAAAAATTCTCCTTTGTCTTAAAGACCAACCAAGGAAACAAAGTCCGTGAAGACATCGCTGTCGTTGTCCAGCAGCAGCTCAAAGAAATTGGTGTTGAAGCGAAGCCGCAAATTGTGGAATTCAGTGCACTCATTGAGCAGACGACACCGCCTAAATGGGATTACGATGCGCTGCTGCTCGGCTGGAGCCTTGCCACATTCCCTGATCAATTCAGCATCTTCCACTCAAGCCAGTCAGAAAAAGGCTTGAATAACATCTGGTATAAAAATGAAGAGGTCGATAAGCTGTTAGTGGATGCTAAGAACTTAAGCGATCGAAAAGAATATTCAAAGGCATATGAAAAAATTTATGAACTGATCGCAGAAGATCAGCCATATACGTTCCTTTATTATGCCAACTCACATCGCGCGATGCCATCTAATCTCCAAGGCTACTCTTACCACCCGAAAGATGAGTATTACAAAATCGAGAAATGGTGGATTGAACAGTAGGCTGCTATTGAAGAAGGGGAGGGTTCTCCCCTTTCAGTGTGAAGACAAACCTTTCTATTCGGTGTCAGTCCGGCGCGCTGGTGCTCACGGTGATTTCATTCACCAAGCACCAGTTAGATTTAAAGGGTTCTCATATCACGCTGCAAAGAAGACAGAGGGCTAAAATAAAGACTATTTTAGCCCTTTTTCATCACAGTATGGCGATCCGATGAAAAAGGAGTTGTGCATATGGTTACATATATCATTAGAAGGACACTGCTTTCCATTCCCATCTTATTTGGGATTACCATTTTGTCCTTCGCCATTATGAAAGCAGCACCAGGCGATCCGATGTCACTCATGATGGACCCGACCATTAGTGCCACAGACCGGGAAGCCTTTATTGATAAGTACGGCTTGAACGATCCTGAATATGTGCAATATATGAAATGGCTTGGCAATATGCTTCAAGGTGACTTTGGCACCTCCATTGTTAAAAAGGGAACGCCCGTGGCTGATTTGATTTTTGCCCGGCTGCCAAATACCCTCATCCTCATGATCTTTTCTACATTAGTCGCACTGATTATCGCCATCCCATTTGGTGTTCTTTCAGCAAAACGTCCATATACAAAGCTTGACTATGGCATTACGGTTACATCTTTTATCGGACTGGCTATTCCGAACTTTTGGTTTGGACTCATTCTGATTATGGTTTTATCTGTGAATCTAGGATGGTTCCCGACAGGCGGTGTTTCTACCTTAAATGCCGATTTTAATGTGTTTGACCGGCTCCATCACATCATTTTACCAGCCTTTGTTTTAGCAACTGCTGATATGGCAGGGCTCACCCGGTACACAAGGTCGAGTATGCTTGATGTCATGAGGCAGGATTATATTCGCACCGCAAGAGCGAAAGGCTTTCGAGAAAACAAAGTCATTTTCAAGCACGGGTTAAGAAACGGTCTTATGCCTGTCATTACGATTTTCGGATTGATGGTTCCATCCTTTATTGGCGGCGCAGTCGTGGTGGAACAAATTTTCACTTGGCCAGGGCTTGGAAAGCTGTTCATCGATTCTGCCTTTTCGAGAGATTATCCGGTCATTATGGCGATGACTGTTATTTCCGCAGTGCTCGTGGTGGTTGGAAATTTAATAGCGGATATTCTATATGCGATCGTTGATCCGCGTATTGAATATTAGAAGGGAGCTGAAGCACAATTGGCACAGCCTAATATGGGAACACCTCCTGTTGATCTCAAATTAAAAGAGGGTCTTCCGCCAAAGCCAGAGACGATGCTGCGTTTATTTTGTGAGAAATTTTTCAAAAATAAACTGGCGGTTGCCGGCTACGTGATCTTATTGGTCATTATCTTTTCAGCCATTTTCGCTCCAGTGATTGCCCCTTATGCACCAGAGCAGCAAGATTTATTGAAGCGGCTCCAGCCGCCAAGTGCTGAGCATTTGATGGGAACTGACAAGTTTGGCCGAGATATTTTCTCAAGGGTGCTTTATGGAGCGAGGGTCTCTCTGCTAGTTGGCTTCGTCTCAGTGGTCGGGGCGATCACCATTGGCACCGTCGTTGGAGCGGTAGCAGGGTATTTCAAAGGATTTGTTGATTCTATCTTAATGAGATTTGTTGATGTGGTATTGTCGATTCCTGACATTTTTCTATTGATCACGCTTGTTACCATTTTCAAACCGGGCATTGATAAATTGATATTAATCTTTGCTTTGACCGGCTGGACCACAACCGCGAGACTGATCCGCAGTGAATTCTTATCACTACGAACAAGAGAATTCGTACTTGCGGCAAGAACCATTGGAACGAAAAACCATGTCATCATCTTTTCGCATATTTTACCGAACTGTATCGGTCCTATTATTGTGTCAGCTACACTAAAAGTAGGTTCCGTCATTTTAGCCGAATCAACGCTGAGCTATCTAGGGTTTGGCATACAGCCGCCAACAGCAAGCTGGGGCAACATGCTGCAAGATGCACAAAACTTCTCGATTATGGTGCAAGCGTGGTGGTATCCGCTCTTCCCAGGTTTACTGATATTGCTGACCGTTTTATGCTTTAATTTCTTAGGAGATGGGCTGAGAGATGCGCTTGATCCTAAAAAGCTAAAGTAATGCCTCATTTTTTATGACAAGATGAAAGGGACTCTGCGACACGCACTTTGTTTTCTTTATAAAAATAAAAAAATGCACGCCATCATACGCTCCGCTTGAAGTTTTGATAAAGTTGGAATAATTTCTCTATCCCTTGCCCATACTGTGGACAACAGTTTTTAAAAAGTGAGGGATTGGTTATGTTATTTCTTCATGACGTATGGGTGAATTGGTTTGAAGGGGAAGAAAATGGCTACAATGTGTGTCATTTTCATGAGTGGCGCAAGGAGGACAGCGTTGAGCTGTTAGATCAAGTGCCTTTACTCAAGGTGCAGAGTCCTTTGTTTGATTACATAGAGAATGATCTTTCAGAGCTGCCGAAGACGCTGCTAGAATCTGTATTTGAGAAATCATATATTCGAAAAAATCATGAACGGCGTAAATTAGAGTATTGCTTTGTGGTCACAGACGGCATTCGAATCATTGCCGTGGATACGATTGGGTACTCCATTCCTGTGAGGAAAAGCCGCTTAATCCCAAGGCAGGAGCAATTGGTGTATGAAATGGTGAAAGATGTGAAGGCTGAGGAATATGAATTCTCTCAGGGCAGCCTTGAGTCGGCGAAGGAGTATCATATTTTGTCATTGCCGCCGCAGCACATCAGTGGATTAACGAGAAAAGAAAGACAGCTGAAGCAGCTAATGTTTATGGCGCTCGATCAATTAAAAGGTCTTCAAAACAGGGCGGAGATTGCGTATTGGTATACGGAATGGAACCCGCACATGTACAACCAAATCAAACGAATGTCATTCGAAGAGATTTGGAACATGCTTTACAATGAAACCATTGATGGATGGTCAGAGAATCATTTAGCTTTCTGTGAAAAAATGATTAAAGGACAGCCGTTTTTTGAAAAGCTTTGGGAAATGGAAAACGAATCAAAGGTGAATTAGAAAAAGCTTGCAGCGTGATGTGCTGCAAGCTTTTTTTATTTGCGTTTTCTGCCAAGACCCATCGCATTCTCCATTTTTTTCAGCATTTTGTTTGCCGCGCGGTTTGCTTTTTCAGCACCTTCGTCAAGAATGCGGTCAAGCTCGTCTGACTCAATGAGTTCATAGTACCGATCTTGTATTGGTTTTAAAGCATCAACGACTACGTTCGCAAGATCTCCTTTAAACTCACCATACCCTTTGCCTTCGTACTTTTGTTCCAGCTCTGAAATCGATACGTTACCTAATACAGAATAAATCGTCAGCAAGTTGGCAATACCAGGCTTGTTCTCTTTGTCGTATTTGACGATGCCTTCTGAATCCGTCACAGCACTTTTGATTTTCTTTTCTAGCTGCTTTGGTTCATCTAATAAGGTAATGAAGGATTTTTGGTTCGGATCGGATTTGCTCATCTTTTTCGTTGGATCTGTTAAGGACATAATCCGAGCGCCTTCTTTTGGAATTTTCACTTCAGGTACAGTGAAGATGTCATTGTATTTTCGATTAAAACGTTCAGCAAGCGTTCTAGTCAATTCAAGATGCTGCTTTTGATCTTCTCCAACAGGGACTAAATCAGTACCGTATAATAAAATATCGCCAGCCATTAATGGGGGATACGTTAATAGGCCTGAAACAACCGCTTCCTTACCAGCGGATTTGTCCTTAAATTGGGTCATTCTTTCTAATTCCCCAATATAAGCAACACATTGCAGCATCCATCCTGCCTGGGCGTGAGCAGGTACCTCTGATTGGATAAACAATGTTGCCTTCTCTGGATCAAGTCCAACTGCTAAATAAAGAGCTGCTAAGCTTCTAATATTTTGGCGAAGAGCTAGCCGGTCCTGACTCACCGTAATCGCATGTTGATCGACTACACAAAAATAGCCATGATAATCATGCTGCAAATCGACAAATTGCTTCATTGCTCCAATATAGTTCCCTAAAGTCACAGAACCGCTCGGCTGAATGCCTGAAAAAATTGTCTTCTTTGTCATACTAAAACCTCTTTTCTTCAATATAAAAAGGCCCACCCGTCACTTTTCAACAGAAAAGGGACGAATGAACCGTGGTACCACCCTTGTTATTTCACATAGAAATCACTCAAGACGTTGATATCGGAGACTGCTCCGTCTAAGCCTACTGACTTTCAAAAGTGTTCGGTTAGCTGCTCCAAAGCCCATTCCATACATGCCATTATCTGCTCGCACCAGCCGCAGACTCTCTGTAAATGGTGAATATATGTACTCTTCTTTTTCATCGCAACAGTATGTCTATCTATTATAAAGGATGACCATAAAAAAGTCACGAAGCCCTCATGTGACCTTCTCATCATGCCGTTTGACACTTAAAATTTTAGATAAAAAACCAACTATCTGTCAGAATTTTTTAAAAAATGAGGATTAATTATATGTATAAAACATTATTCCTGCTGAATTTGTTAAATTATTTTAATCAATTTACGCTTTAATTTGTTGAAGTGATTGAGACTTTAGTTTATAAAAATCCCTCTTTATCCCCATTTACGTTTTTTAAAAATATATGAAATTGATATTGCAATAAATTATTCTATTCATTATAATTAATTTGTTCACACGTTTGTGCTAGGCTCTATACATAGTGAAAATTCAGAAAAAACAAAAGAAATAGAAAGTAAGCTATTTAGGGACTTTTTTACGCTATTTCTTAAATCTGAATCTCATCTTCTATCGAGACCTTTGAACTAAAACATATTATAAGGGGGAATACAGTTGAAAAAGCGTTGGTCTGTTGTTACTTTAATGCTTATTTTCACACTTGTATTAAGCGCTTGTGGTTTCAGCGGAAACAAATCAGGCGACAGCACGAGCAGTTCTGGAGAGGCTAAAACAACATTAAATGTGAATATCTCCACTGAGCCTTTTTCTCTACATCCGGGATTGGCAAATGATTCAACTTCAGGAAGTGTCATCCGTCAGACTTTTGAGGGATTAACAAGAATTAACGCTGAAGGTAAGCCAGAAAATGCAATGGCTTCTGATATCAAAACAAGTGCTGATGGTAAAACATACACATTCACACTTCGTGATGCAAAATGGTCTAATGGTGACCCTGTCACAGCTAAAGATTTCGAATATGCTTGGAAATGGGCATTAGATCCTAAAAATGAATCTCAATATGCTTACCAGCTTTACTATATTAAAGGTGCTGAAGCAGCGAACAAAGGGAAAGCGAAAGTTGCTGATGTTGGCATTAAAGCTAAAGACGACAAAACGCTTGTAGTTGAGCTAGAGAACCCAACACCGTTCTTTACTGAACTAACTGCATTCTATACGTATATGCCAGTCAACAAAAAAGTGGCTGAAAAGAATAAAAACTGGTTCACAAATGCTGGTGAAAACTACGTATCTAACGGTCCATTCGTTCTTTCTAAATGGAAACATGGCGGTTCTATCACGCTTGAAAAGAACAATGAATACTGGGATAAAGATACTGTGAAATTGAAAAAGATCAACATGTCTATGATCAAAGATACAAACACTGAGCTTAGCATGTTCAAAAAAGGCGAGCTTGACTGGGCTGGTTCACCAACTGGAAGCCTTCCAACTGAGTCTTTAAAAACATTGAAAAAAGAAGGCGGTCTTAAAATCCAAACGATCGCAGGTATCTATAACTACAAATTCAACACAGAAGTAAAACCTTTAAACAATGCAAACATCCGTAAGGCCCTTGCATACTCAATCAACCGTCAAGCGATCGTTGACAAAATTACGCAAGGTGAGCAAGTGCCAGCTATGGCAATCGTTCCTCCAACAATGGAAGGATTCACTGATAACAAAACGGGCTACTTCAAAGATCACGATGTAGCAACTGCGAAAGAATTTCTTGAAAAAGGTGTGAAAGAATTAGGTTATAAGTCAGTTTCTGATCTTCCAGCATTGAAACTTTCTTACAACACAGATGAAGGCCACCAAAAGATTGCTCAAGCAATTCAAGAAATGTGGAAAAAGGATTTAGGCGTGAAAGTTGAACTTGATAACTCTGAGTGGAACGTATACATCGACAAAATCCACAGCGGAGATTACCAAATCGGACGTATGGGCTGGTTAGGTGACTTCAACGATCCAGTGAACTTCCTTGAGCTTTACAAAGATAAAGACGGTGGAAACAACGACACTGGATGGGAAAGCAAAGAGTACAAACAATTGTTGAATGATTCTGCTAAAGAAACAGATAAAACGAAACGTGAAGAAATGCTGAAAAAAGCAGAAGAAATCATCATCAACGATATGCCTATAGCACCAATTTACTTCTACACTCAGCTTTGGGTACAAGATCCAAAACTAAAAGGTGTGGTTGTATCTGGACTAGGTGATGTTCAATACAAATGGGCACATTTCGAAAAGTAAGAATTATAGTGTAAGAGATCTACGGCAAGGATCTTAAGGTATATGGAGGATGTCTCTCCATATACCTTTCTTGCTGATTAGAGAAAATGTTGTAAAATCATGGAGGTGCAATTCCGTTGCTTAAATATATCGGTAAGCGATTAATATATATTTTAATCACACTGTTTGTTATTGTAACTGCAACTTTCTTTCTCATGCAGGCAGCACCGGGTGGTCCATTCTCTGGTGAGAAGAAACTTCCTGCTGAAATTGAAGCAAACCTAAACGAGCACTACGGGTTGGACAAGCCCTTATTTGTTCAATATGTAAACTACTTAGGTTCAGTTGCAAAATTAGATTTTGGTCCCTCATTTAAATATAAAGGACAAACTGTAAATGACTTAATCAGTTCTGGATTCCCCGTTTCCTTTACCCTCGGAATTGAGGCAATTCTCCTCGCATTAGCATTTGGTGTATTGTTTGGGGTCCTTGCAGCGCTCTATCATAACAAGTGGCAGGACTATACGATTGCCATTTTAACGATCTTTGGAATTTCAGTTCCAAGTTTCATTTTAGCTGCGCTGCTACAATATGTATTTGCATCTGAGGCAAGCGTTATAGCGATTTTCCCAGTTGCAGGATGGGAGTCTTGGGCCAGCACCGTACTACCTTCTATTGCACTTTCCTTCATGCCTATGGCATTTATCGCTAGACTTGCACGGTCAAGTATGCTTGAAGTTCTAAACAGTGATTACATTAGAACGGCTAGAGCGAAAGGATTAACGAAATCAGCTGTGACGATTAAACACGCAATTCGAAACGCATTGTTACCTGTCATTACATATATGGGACCAATGGCTGCTTCAGTGTTAACAGGTAGTTTTGTCGTGGAGAAGATTTTCGGTATTCCTGGATTAGGCTCTCACTTTGTCACAAGTATTACAAACCGTGATTACACCGTCATCATGGGTGTCACAGTCTTCTACAGTATTATTCTATTAATCAGTATTCTAGTCGTTGACGTCCTCTACGGTATTATCGATCCTAGAATTAAACTGACGAAGGCGAAGAAAGGGGTCTAACACATGGAAGAGATGAGAAAAGATTTATTTGTTCCTGCGACAGCTGACGCAGCAGAATCTGAAAAAATTTCTAAACCTAGTCTATCTTTATGGAAGGATGCTATGCTTCGCTTCCGTGCAAATAAACTTGCAATGGTTGGTCTTTCAATCATTTTTATTATTGTGATGCTGGCCATCTTTGTTCCGATTTTTTCTAAATATGATTACTCGACGACCGATTTACTGAATGCAGACCAGCCACCTTCAAAAGAGCACTGGTTCGGTACAGATGATTTAGGACGTGACATGTTTGTCCGTACATGGGTCGGGGCAAGAATTTCGATCTTCATCGGTCTTGCTGCAGCGGTCCTTGACGTGATCATCGGTATTATCTGGGGAAGTATTGCTGCGTTCAAAGGCGGCCGTACAGATGAAGTCATGATGCGTATCGCAGACGTTTTATGGGCAATTCCAACACTATTAATGGTTATCTTAATGATGGTTGTTCTGCCAAAAGGATTATTAACAATTATCCTCGCCATGACAGTCGTAGGCTGGATAAACATGGCACGTATCGTTCGGGGACAGGTTCTACAATTAAAGAGTCAAGAGTACGTTCTTGCTGCACAAACATTAGGTGCGAAAACATCTAGACTTTTATTTAAACACTTAATTCCAAACTCAATGGGACCAATTCTTGTCACAATGACACTCACCATTCCTTCAGCTATTTTCACGGAGGCATTCTTAAGCTATCTAGGACTTGGTGTACCGGCTCCATTAGCGAGCTGGGGAACAATGGCGTCTGACGGAATTCCGGCCATGACGTACTATCCTTGGAGATTATGGTTCCCAGCCGCATTTATCTGTATAACAATGTTTGGTTTTAACGTGGTTGGAGACGGACTAAGAGACGCTTTAGATCCGAAGTTGCGTAAATAAGGAGTGATTAGGATGGAACGTGAACGTATTCTAGAGGTGAAAGACCTTGCAATCTCATTTAAAACATATGGTGGAGAGGTTCAAGCCATTCGTGGTGTGAACTTCCACTTAAATAAAGGCGAGACACTTGCTATTGTAGGTGAATCTGGCTCTGGTAAAAGTGTGACATCACAGGCCATCATGAGATTAATACCGATGCCGCCGGGTTATTTCAAGCGCGGACAGATCCTGTTTGATGGGCAAGATATCGTCAAGAAAACAGAAAAACAAATGCAAACCATTCGAGGAAAAGACATCTCAATGATCTTCCAGGATCCGATGACTTCTTTGAATCCAACGATGAAAGTCGGGAAGCAAATTACAGAAGTACTGTTCAAGCACGAACAAATTTCAAAAGAAGCGGCTGAAAAAAGAGCCATTGAATTACTGGAGCTTGTTGGAATTGCAATGCCTGAAAAAAGAATCAAGCAATACCCGCACGAATTTAGTGGCGGGATGAGACAAAGGGTTGTCATCGCGATGGCGCTCGCAGCAGATCCAAAGCTATTGATTGCCGATGAGCCGACGACAGCACTAGATGTAACGATTCAGGCGCAAATTTTAGAATTAATGAAAGAAATTCAGCAAAAGGTGGAAACATCTATTATCTTTATTACGCATGATCTAGGTGTTGTCGCCAACGTCGCTGATCGTGTAGCCGTTATGTATGCAGGACAGATTGTGGAGACAGGGACTGTTGATGAAATTTTCTACAATCCAAAACATCCATATACGTGGGGGCTTTTAGCATCAATGCCGAGCCTTGACACAGATGGCGGAGATGAAGGAAAGCTGACTGCAATCCCAGGAACACCGCCAGATCTGACAAACCCGCCGAAAGGAGATGCATTTGCACTCCGAAGCGATTATGCAATGAAAATTGACTTTGAACAAGAACCGCCAATGTTCAAAGTATCAGATACGCATTATGTGAAATCATGGCTACTTCATCCAAATGCACCTAAAGTTGAACCGCCTGCTTCTGTAAAGGCGAGAATGCGTGAACTAGAAGGTAGCTACGAAAAACCTGTATTAGTAAAAGAGGGTGAATAGCATGGCAGAAAAACTGTTAGAAATCAAAAATTTGAAGCAGCATTTCCATACAGCAAGAGGGACTGTGAAAGCAGTTGACGGAGTTTCATTTGATATTTATAAAGGTGAAACACTTGGCCTTGTAGGGGAGTCTGGTTGTGGTAAATCCACTACGGGCCGCTCCATCATTAGACTTTATGATGCGACAGATGGTGAGGTTCTTTATAAAGGGGAAAGTGTACACGGGAAGAAATCAAGACAAAAAATGCTTGAGTTCAACCGTCAAATGCAGATGATCTTCCAAGATCCATATGCCTCACTCAACCCTAGAATGACAGTGCTTGATATCATTGCAGAAGGCATCGACATTCATGGCCTTGCAAAAACAAAGCAAGCACGTAAAGAGCGTGTATACCAATTGCTTGAAACCGTTGGATTGAACAAAGAGCATGCAAACAGATACCCGCATGAATTCTCAGGTGGTCAAAGGCAGCGTATCGGAATTGCCCGTGCATTAGCAGTTGAACCAGATTTCATCATTGCCGATGAACCAATCTCTGCATTAGATGTGTCGATCCAAGCACAGGTTGTCAACTTAATGAAAGAACTTCAAGAAGAAAAAGGCTTAACGTACTTATTCATTGCCCATGACCTGTCTATGGTAAAATACATCAGCGATCGTATTGGTGTGATGTATTTCGGAAAATTGGTAGAGCTGGCACCAGCGAATGAATTATACGAAAATCCGCTTCATCCATATACAAAATCATTACTATCTGCGATTCCGCTCCCAGATCCAGATTATGAGCGTAACCGCAAACGAATCAAGTATGATCCATCTGTTCACAAAGGAACGAACACCGAGTTCCGTGAAGTGAAGCCAGGTCACTTTGTGAGCTGCACAGAGGAAGAATTCAAAGAGCTTCAAGCTAAACAATCATAAGAAGAAAGAAGCGCTGCTATGTCAGTGCTTCTTTTTTTATTTTACAAAAAATAAGATGATGGTAATTTCTAGATAACAACAAGCGGTTTCTAGGAGGAAATCAGATGTCGATATGGAAGACGTTTCGCTGCTCATTGGCATCGTGTCTTTTTCCGTGGAATATATGCTAAACCGAAAGACAAGCAATCAGAAGCAAGAATCACGGCGCATGAAGTATCTTTATTTCATTATGTTTCAAACTGGGATGACACTCATCCTCTTTGTTTGTTTTCAATTACTCATGGACCGTACGATATAAAACTTTTTTCTGTTGTTTGAAAAAAAGTGAAACTAGTGAAGTCTTTACTGCGTCTTACTAGTACAGGCGTTTAAATAGCAGAAAATCGGGAATATCTAAGGAAGTGGTTCTTAACGATATCATAAGGAGCGGATCCATGAATTGGTATGAAAAGCTCAGTGAATACTTCCCGATAGAAGAAATGAAGTCAAAAGAGCATATGGAAGCTTTATTAAAGGAAAGAAGTGATATTTATCATAAGGAGGAAGGACCTCATCATGTGATGATGTACGCCGAATTTGATTCTTTCATCTTTATTGATTATTTATTTGTTTCCAGAGATGCAAGAGGTGAAGGCCTCGGATCAAAGCTCATTCATAAGCTGAAGGAAAAAAAGAAACCGATCTTGCTTGAGGTCGAGCCTGTAGATGAAGATGATGCAGATACTGCAAAACGCCTAAAGTTTTACCAAAGAGAGCACTTCAAGCACGCAGAATCAATCGGTTATAAACGCAGGTCACTTGCAACAAATGAAGTGAACCGCATGGAAATCCTTTATTGGTCGCCTCTTACAGATAATGAGGAAGAAATGATGGAGGCTATGAGGAAGACCTATGAACGAATCCATACGTATAAAGATGAAGAATGGTATGGGCAGTCGTATGAGGATGTTGATGATGTATTGAAGGTCATTGAAAATAGAAAACAAAAAAATATTTTCGATCATCTCGACTAAATGAGAATGTTCAGACATCAAACGGCACCACAAAATGAATGAAATTGTCTAGTTTTTGTCACAAAAATTGCAAGAAAATCTGTTCACACTTACTTTTTTATAGTATAATCACTATAAAGATTACTTATTTAGAACAATTTTAATTTAAGAATACAGATCAATATTCATTCTACAAATTGAGGAGTGAAGATTTATGGTAACATTATACACATCACCAAGCTGTACATCATGTAGAAAAGCAAGAGCGTGGTTAGAAGAGCACAATATCCCGTATCAAGAGAGAAACATCTTTTCTGAGCCTCTTTCAATCGATGAAATCAAAGAAATTCTTCGAATGACTGAAGACGGTACAGATGAAATTATCTCAACACGTTCAAAAGTATTTCAAAAGCTAAATGTGAATGTTGAGACAATGCCGCTTCAACAATTGTATAAACTGATCAATGAGCATCCAGGTCTTTTAAGACGTCCAATCATCTTGGATGAAAAAAGACTACAAGTTGGCTACAATGAAGATGAAATTAGACGTTTCCTTCCAAGAACGGTTCGTACATTCCAACTAAGAGAAGCTCAGCGACTTGCTAACTAATAGAAAATTGAAAAGCTGCCGATCATTTGGCAGCTTTTTTTATTTGTTTTCAGCTGTTTGTTCGTAAAATAGGCTGGCTAAAATGACCATTACGACCGTTAAAAACGGAAGCATAAATTCGAGAGTCGCATGCTGAGCCATAAATTCATTCAATTTCACATCACGAACAATCATTTCACCGCCAGTAAAAGCCAAAAGAGCACTTCCTCCGTATAAAAGAAACGGGAATTTGGTTAAAGCGGCATGAATCAGTTTACTTCCCCAAATAATAATCGGTACTGAAATCATAAGGCCGAAAGCGGTCAGCAGCATGTTGCCTTTTGCCGCACCTGCAACTGCAATCACATTATCAAGTGACATAAAGAGATCTGCAATCACAATGGTCTGAACCGCACGCCAAAGGGAGCCGCTGCTTTTAATGCGAATCGATTCTTTCTTTTGTTCAATTAACAAATTGTATCCTATATAAAGGAGAAAAAGCCCGCCGATAAATTGCAAATAAGGGATGGTCAATAAATAAACTGCGGCACCCGTCATCATAATTCTCATCAGCACTGCCAAAAGTGTGCCGATCCATATGGCTTTATTGCGTTTGTCATTTGACAAGTTGCGGCTAGCCATCGCAATGATCAACGCGTTATCCCCGCCTAAAATCAGATCTATGCCAATAATCATTAGTAAGGATACGATCCACTCTGTTTCCATCCATTTCACCTCATGTCTAATAGAGCTCGTACAACCAATATATGAAGACAATTCAAATATATGTTTCTGCAAGTTTTCTCTGCAAAAAATGCGTTTTTATTTCTTTTATTCATGTTTTATCATAAAATAGACAGTACGAAGTAATACCTCAATTCTTTAAACGGTTAACATGTAGACGGAACGGGTAAAGTGTAGTAAAGTACTATTAATTGGGAGCTTGTATGTCCCTTCAACATCTTATATAGAAGGGAAGGTTGGCAAAATGGAAATTGAAAGAATTAATGAACATACAGTGAAATTTTATATTTCCTACGGTGATATTGAAGATCGCGGATTTGACCGTGAAGAGATTTGGTATAATCGTGAACGCAGTGAAGAGCTGTTTTGGGAAGTAATGGACGAAGTGCACGAAGAAGAAGAATTTGCAGTAGAGGGACCGCTTTGGATTCAAGTGCAGGCACTTGACAAAGGTCTTGAAATTGTCGTGACGAAAGCCCAACTTTCTAAAGATGGACAAAAGCTCGAATTGCCGATTCCAGAAGATAAAAAAGATCAAACAGATGAAGAAAGTCTAGACGCACTGCTTGATGATTTTCAAAAAGAAGAGCAGGATCAAGAAGACCATAATGAGAAAGACAAAAAACTTCAACTTCAATTTGTGTTGAAAATGGATGACTTTGAAGATTTGATTGCACTTTCTCAATTAAATATGCAGGATTTTACCACAAGTTTATATTCGTTTGAAAACCGTTATTATCTATATGTTGACTTCCACGAGGATTTGTCAGATGAGCAAGTGGAGAATAAGCTCAGCATTTTGCTTGAATATGCTCATGAATCAGTGGTCAGCATTTACAGACTGAAAGAATACGGTCAGCTGATTATCGAAGGAAACGCCCTTGAAACGATTCAACAGCACTTCTCGTAACCAACAAAAGTCGATTTCTATAGAGGAATCGGCTTTTTTATCTGAATGAATAGGTAAATAAAGAGATCGGCAAGGAGAAAATGAAATGAGAAATTTAGTCAAAGTTCTATTTTTTCTTATCATTACGATAGGTGCTTATTTAGTCATTCAATTAATTGCCGGTGATTTAGCGGTAAGTGTATTAAGTTCTGTCAGTGTTCTATTCACTTTATCGATTATCTTCATCGGGTTTGTCATATTCTTGGAGAACCGGAATCCATCTCAAACGATTACGTGGCTTGTCCTGCTTGGCAGCTTTCCGTTATTCGGCTTTTTGTTCTACATTTTCTTTGGACGCAATATCAAAAAGCGCCGGCTGTTTGAAAAGAAAGCCATCCTGGACGAACAGTTAATCCAGGAAGATGAACATATTCATAGAGAAGCGATTGAGAAAATGACGCATATGGGTGATCATCAGCAGCTCTTATTTAAGCTGGCTCACAGACTTGGACATACCCCTATTACGTATCGCACGTCCTCTAAAGTCCTGACCAATGGAGAAGAAACATTCTCTCATATTTTTGAAGAAATCAAAAAAGCGACACATCACATTCATCTAGAATATTATATTCTTCGCCACGATGACCTTGGGCAAGAATTAAAGGATATTCTAATTGATAAAGCGAAAAATGGCGTGATTGTCCGCTTTTTATATGACGATGTAGGAAGCTTAAAGCTCTCTCGTCAATATATTGCTGACCTCGAAAAGGCTGGCGTTCAGATCGTTCCGTTTTTACCAGTCAGGCTCCCCCTGTTAAATAATAAAATCAATTTCCGAAATCACCGAAAAATTGTCGTGATTGATGGAGAAGCCGGATTTGTCGGCGGGCTGAACATTGGAGACGAATATATGGGCAGAAGCAGACAATATGGATTTTGGCGTGACACGCATTTGATGATTAAGGGGGAAGCTGTTCGTGACCTGCAGCAGATTTTCATGCAGGATTGGTACTATATGACGAATGAGAGATGCGCAGGTGTGGACTACTTCAAAGATTTCAGCCACCTTGAGAGCACAACAGAAGGCGTACAAATGATTGCTGGCGGTCCTGATAAACAGTGGGAGGTCATTAAAAATCTCTTTTTCTCCATGATTATCTCTGCCAAAAAGTCTATTTGGATCGCTTCACCGTATTTTGTGCCGGATGATGATATTTTGTCTGCATTGAAAATTGCTGCATTAAGCGGAGTAGACGTACGGATTATTGCTCCGAAGAATCCAGATAAACGGATCGTCTTCCATGCGTCCCGTTCATACTTCCCAGAGCTTTTAGAAGCAGGAGCAAAGGTGTATGAGTATGATCAAGGCTTTATGCATAGTAAATTTATCATTGTGGACAGCGAGCTGGCTTCGATAGGAACGGCCAACATGGATATGAGAAGCTTTCATTTGAATTTTGAAGTGAATGCCTTCCTATATAAAACGAAAAGCACAGAGAAGCTCGTGAACGACTTCTTAGGTGATTTAGAGCAGTCGCATGAAATTGTCCCAGAAGAATTTGCAAAGAGACCGTTAAGGGTAAGACTGTTTGAATCCACAGCAAGATTATTATCACCATTACTATAAAGATTGTATTTTCCCCCTTTTTATCAGGGGGTTTTTTCATTTTCCTCAGGAAAACATTAGTAAAATCATGTTTTGATACGATAAAAGTTCATTTTGCCTATTCGCTTCATAATAGACGAACAAGCTATAATACGGTCATCAAAGAGTAAGGGGCGAGCTGAATGAATACAGCGATCATGGATAATGGAAAGCTTATTCGAATTACACATCATTTATCGAAAAACCGGCTGGAGCATGTAAGAACGACATGCAAATTTTATTGTCCTGATTGCAGGGAGGAGGTGCAATTAAAGCTTGGTGAACAACGTGTCTATCATTTTGCACATAAACAGCTGACAGCATGTCCACTAGCCTCAGGCGAAACGGCTTATCATCAGGCGGGGAAAGAAGCCATCATGAATTGGCTTCAGCAGCTGGGACATAAACCGGTGCTTGAAAAGTATGTGTCAAAAGTTCATCAGCGTCCTGACGTGGCCGTCTCTATTGGAGGAACAAGCTATGCAATTGAATATCAATGTTCAAATATTTCCCGGCAAGAGCTGCGTAAAAGAACGGCAGGACTCCGTGAAGCGGCGCTCATCCCTATATGGGTAATAGGGGCAAATCGTTTAAAGCGAATATCTGCCCAGCTCTTTTCCTTCTCCTCCATTCATTGGGGAATGTTAAGGGAATCACAGAAAGGGAGTCTGATTTTTTACTGTCCGCTCCAGAATAGATTCATCCATCTTGCTCAACTTCTCGTATTTCAACCAACGAAAATATGTGCCGCCATGACTGTCAGACCGCCAACAGCATACCGCGAACTTTCGGCGCTCCTATCTCAGCCCTCAAGCAAGCGTCCAGTCTACAAGCAATGGCTTAGATGTATACAGCAATTTAGGCAGCGGCCTCCCCGCATTTTATCAAATGAAAGCAAACGGTTGAGAGACATTTTCTATGAGCATCATCAAATGACTTTCCCTTTTCTGCCAACTGAATTATTTATCCCGCTGAAAGAAACGTATATTTTTACAAGTCCTGTTTATGTCTGGCAGGGGTGTCTATATGATTGGATGATGAGGAAAAAAGGAAGCAGTCCAGTAACGGTTCAACTGCTGATGAAAGAAATCAAGCGGTGTGTCCAGATGAAAGAAGTAAAGCTCCGATACGGTGATGTTTCAATAGAAGAAATACAAGAGGTCATCACTGCATATGTTAAGGCGCTTGTCAGACAAGGGTTTTTACACATGACGAAAGAGGGTAATTATGAAGTAGCGTCGAATCAAATGCCGATACGAACAGTAGATGAAGCGTTCAAACGAGATGCTTTCTTATTTCATTAGCATGTTTCATGCCCACTTTGATCATGATAAGAAAAAGGTGGTGCTGCGATTGAATAGAAAGAAACGCTTTTTTCTTATTTTTTTAGTCTGTTTGGTATTTATTTCTGCATATGATTTGACAAATATAGTTCAAAACAAAGAAGATAAATACAACACCAATTTCTTTCACTTTCCGAAAGGTTGGTTCAACACAACTTATGCAAGGGGGATTCATATGACTTCACAAAGCAAAAATAACCATTTACCAGACAGAAGCGAAGTAAAAGAAGAAAACAAATGGCGTCTTGAAGATATTTTCGAAAGCGTTGATGCATGGAACAAGGAATTCGAAGCTGTCAAAAAAGAAATTCCTAAGCTAGCCCAATTTAAAGGCAAGCTGGCCCATTCTGCTGATGTGCTGTATGAAGCCCTAACCTTTCAGGATCAGCTTTCTGAAAAGCTTGGTAAGCTTTATACATATGCGCACATGAAATACGATGAGGATACAACTAACTCATCATTTCAAGCGCTGAATGATAAAGCATCGAATTTATTTACACAGCTCTCTAGTACTTCTGCTTATATTGTTCCAGAGATTTTATCGATTCAAGAAGATAAGTTGCAGCAGTTTATTCTGGAAAAAGAAGAATTAAAACTGTATTCCCATGCTCTCGAAGAAATTAATAAAGAGCGTCCACATATTTTAAGTGAGGAGCAAGAAGCTTTATTAGCTGAGGCCTCTGAACCACTCTCAACTTCATCTACTACTTTTAGTATGTTTAACAATGCTGATATTTCGTTCCCTTCTGTAAAGGATGAAAATGGGGAAGAAAAGAAGATTACCCACGGCAACTTTATCACATTTTTAAACAGTGATGACCGTGAAGTGAGAAAGAATGCCTTTAAAGCTGTGTATAAAACGTATGATCAGTATAAAAACACGCTTGCTTCGACACTGAGCGGTTCGATTAAAAAGGATAATTTTTATGCAAAAGTACGAAATTATAACTCAGCAAGAGAAGCGGCACTATCTCGGAACAGTATTCCAGAAGAAGTATATGACAATCTGATTGATACAGTTCATCAATATTTACCGTTATTACACCGTTATATTGAATTGCGTAAAAAGGTATTAAAGCTTGATGAAGTGCACAATTATGACTTATATACACCACTTGTAAAAGATGCTGGTATGAAGCTAACCTACGATGAAGCAAAGGATTATATGCTAAAAGGGTTAGCGCCATTAGGAGAAGAATATGTGTCCGTGTTAAAAGAGGGACTGAGCAATCGCTGGGTAGACGTTTATGAGAATAAAGGGAAACGCAGCGGTGCGTATTCATCTGGAAGCTATGGCACAAATCCATATATCCTCATGAACTGGCAAAATAATATTGATAATTTATTTACTCTGGCTCATGAATTTGGGCACTCTGTCCACAGCTACTATACAAGAAAGCACCAGCCATATCCGTATGGAAACTATAGCATCTTTGTAGCTGAAGTGGCTTCTACGACAAATGAAGCGTTACTAGGCGAATACCTGCTGAATCACCTAGATGATAAAAAGCAGCGTTTGTATGTGTTAAATCACTTGTTAGAAGGATTTAGAGGAACGGTATTCAGACAGACGATGTTTGCTGAGTTTGAGCATCTTATTCATGTGAAAGCGCAAGAAGGAGAGGCTTTAACGCCGGAATTTATGACGAACCTTTATTACGACCTGAATAAGAAGTATTTTGGAGACGGCATGGTTGTGGATAAAGAAATCGGATTAGAATGGACGAGAATTCCTCACTTCTATTACAACTATTATGTATATCAATATGCAACAGGCTATAGTGCTGCTCAGGCATTAAGCAAGCAAATATTAGAAGAAGGAAATCCTGCGGTGGAGCGCTACACAGACTTCCTTAAAGCAGGAAGCTCTGATTATCCAATCAATGTGTTGAAAAAAGCAGGCGTTGATATGGCTTCCAAAGAACCAATCAAAGCAGCATGTCAATTGTTCGAAGAAAAGCTGAAAGAAATGGAAGAGCTCATCTCTAAAACGGGTGAGTGATGAAAAGACTTCTGTCAGACGCGTGAGTGCAAACTCATCTTTTGACAGGAGTTTTTTTCTCATAAAAAAAGACCTCTTCGCATGTAGAGGCCGTTCCTTACATCAACCTTTAAATCCCTTAAAGGTCTTCCGGTGGTTCATTCGATAAAGTGTAAAAAGAATAGAAGCAAATAAGAGTGGGGATGTTAGATAAAGAGGAAGCATTTTCATTAAGCCTAATATATTTAAAAAGAAACATAAGCCAATGGAAACAAGTCCAATGGTTGTGCTGCGCATGCAGATCCCTCCATTTTTTCGTTACTTTCACTATATGAAAGTGACAACCCTCTTATGTTTTGTGACAAAAATATGAACATATAGTATATCTGTTGTCATAAGTCGACAAAATTTGATATACTACAGATGTGAAATTAATCACATACAAACATTACCCCTTTGTTTGACCGTGAAAAATTTCTCCCATCCCCTTTGTTGTCGTTAAGACATAGTGAAACCGCGCTTATCCCGGCGCGGTTTCTTCGTGCTTAAAAATAGAATGTATGTTCCTTTTTAGGGTAAAGAAAAAACATGGGTCAGCACCCATGTTCATTCTCACAGCGGTAGAGATCAAGATCTGAATGATGATCATTTACTTTATAGCGCCAAAACATTTCTTGATGTACTTGTACACGTTCTACCTTTTTAGCGAAAGCCAGCTTTTTCATTTCTCGTTCAACTTCTTCAAGTGTCAGGTCATAAACGACAGCAATCTCTTTTGCAGATGCAAATTGAAAGTAAGCAATAAACCATTCAATTGGAGGCCGTTCTGAAGGTGTTGGTTTTTCACCAATCATTTCAAAAAGGATTTCCTCGTATACATCATAAGAGTACGCACCTGAAATTTTTAATCCTTCATCCCCGTTTACTGTATTAAAAAAGGCAAAGGTCGGAAGCTCAGATACGTCCATTTCAGCTGCAATTTTCATATCACATTGTAGTGCTTTAACAGCACTTTGAGAATGAATATCGCGCTGGAATTCCTCGATGTCCAGTCCAGCACTTTTTGCATTTTCTAGCAGCACATGTTCACTTGTCACATCTTGCTGATGGCAAAAAAGTGATTCTTGAATGAGACGCAGAAACTTCATTCCGCATTTTCTGCCTTGAAGCTCAGCCGCTTTTAATGCAAGCGAGGCGAGGTAGGGAGAAGTCACAATTTGTTCGGACAGCATTTGTTCTTTTTTGGTCTGAGTTTTGGTAGCAAATTTCCCCCATGCTTCGGTCAGTAAATGCTTTTTTCGTTTTCGATTCAATGCATTAATACTAGAACTTGTCACCGTTCGTAAAGTGAAAAAACGGCCGTACTTCATTTTCAATTTTTTAATGGATGGCTCTAATAACCAGCAGTCTGGACTTAGAGGGTCAATGAATACATAGATTTCAATCGGCTTTTGAGGATGTCCGTGACAGTGTGAGAAATATTGATCGTGCGTATTGCAGCTCAAGATCGTCCATCCTTTTCAGGTGTTTGATTGACCATATGACGAGCCGTTAGAGAAAGCCGCTCAAATAAAAAGTCACGAATATCGCCGGTTAATCCTACTTGATCCATCGCATCCTCCATGCATTCAAGCCATGCGTCAGCCCGCTCCTCAGTAATCGGAAAAGGGAGATGTCTCGCCCGCAGCATAGGGTGGCCATGCTCCTCTGTATAAAGCGAGGGTCCGCCTAAATATTGAGTTAAAAACTGTTTTTGTTTTCTTGCTGTTTCTTTTAAGTCATCCGGGAAAATAGGATGAAGCAAAGGATGACACTTTACATTTTCATAAAAAGTATCAACAAGTTGCGATAGAAGTTCCTCTCCAACCGCTTCGTAAGGTGCGTTAAACGATTGTACCATGTTGACTACTCCTTTTACTCGTAGTTAATAGGATGAAGCGCCCTATTGTAAATTCATTTATTTCAAAAGTGATATTCAGTTTGTTCTATTTTATTGTTTCTATTCTTGTATACTTATTTTAACAACCTCAACTCAATTCCACAAACAAACCGCTTTGGTCTATTGGAAATAAGGGGAGAGGCGGGTTCCGTGATCAATTGACCATATCATAACACATTCAGTCAAAAAAGGGTGAAAAGCGACATACAAAAAACCGAAGAGGTTATTCTCTTCGGTTTAAGCGAAATATTGTGCTGTGATTTTCTTTACATAATTTTGTGTTTCTTTAAATGGTGGTATGCCACCGTATTTATCAACATTTCCTGAGCCTGCATTATAAGCAGCTAAGGCGAGTGAGACATTTCCATTATATTTCTGAAGCATTTGTTTTATATACTTCGTGCCGCCTTCGATGTTTTGAGCCGCATCAAAGGCATTATTCACACCAAGTGACTTAGCAGTAGATGGCATAAGCTGCATGAGGCCAAGTGCTCCTGCATGACTGACTGCATTCGTACGATAGCCGGATTCTTGCTTGATGACCGCATGAATCAGCTTCTCTGGAACGCCATGCTTTTGAGCCATTTGTGACACGATTTGATTAATTTCTTTTGATGATGAGCCGTTTGAAACAGCCTTTTGAAGCGGCGGCGTGTAGCTGTTGTTTAAGACATTCCCAATGCCGTTCGCTGTATTCAATTGAGCGTCATTCGCATATGAAGATGGAGATTGAAGCTGCTCACTGCCAGCGATAGCAGACAAGTATGGGTTTGTACGTGCGTATTGCGTGTTCGGAGCCGTTGATGGGTCCGTTCCCATAAACGCAGAAATAGAAAGCGGCAGGCGTGATAATTCTGATCCGCCTAAAAAATCTTGCAGCAGCGACTGAAATGAAGCTTGTGCATTCGATTCTTGGCCGGCCGGTATTTGTGTTTGTCCAGGGTCTGATTGTAACGTTTTAAGCGCTTGAAGCTGCATAAAGGATTGAAGTTGATTGACGTTCATCATGTTCCTCCTTCAAGGAATTCATCTATTCTGTGTTTTCATTTTCTCTTCATAAAAACGTACGACTTTGTTTTTCGTGTTTCGTACAGGGATTTGGAATTTTTGGAGCAATGCGGAGAATGCGGCTTGTCCGATTTCCAGGTCGCTCACTTCAAATTCAAGTTCATAGTCCTCTACTGTTAAATATCGGCTGTGATCCAAAACAATTAAGCCTTCTTTGATCATTTTTTCAGCTCTTGATGTTTCAAGTGAACCAAAATACACAATTTGATCCTTTTGAATGTTCAGATGGTCTAACCTGTCAGCTACTTCACCTTCTGGCAGCTGAAAATCGTCAAGGCTTGAAGGAGGAGCGATCGTTTGGTGGGTTTCGAGCAAGCCTATTTCGTGTGGTTCCTTTAACGTGAGAACCCACTGACCGTCTTTTTCTCTCATTCTTAGTGCAGCGAATTGAGATTTTATATCAAATTGAGGTGTATCAAAGTAATAGTTGGTTTGTGTGTGAAAATCCGAATCCTTCAATTGAAAATGTTGTTTCAGCTGTTCAAATTCTTCTTTCATTAACAATTGCTTTAGCTCTATTTCAATTTCCTGTGCCATTTTGACATCAACCTTTCATTTAGAGGAAATATGATTATTGTACATGAAGTGTGTTCATCATGTAAAAGGCTGTTTTTATCTCTTATTTCTCTTTCCACATGTGCCAAAATAAATGGAGAATCATGTGAAAGGATCATTTATAAGAAGAAAATAGGATTTTCTCAAAAAGTTCGGTTTATCAATATTGAACTTGATATGATAAAATAAAGCTGTACTTTGTTGTAAAGGAGATCATGATGCAAAACCGAATTGAAATCACAGAAGCAACTTTAAAAGAAGACAGGCTAATTTTGACGACCACGTCAGAAGAGCAAATCCAAAAAGCAAAAGCATCAGGACAAATGCTTGTTGATTCTGATCACTTTGCGTTCGTTTACATACTTGAAAACGAGGAGTCCTTTTCGTATCTTATCTTAGGGGAACATACATGGGCTCCATTAAAAGAAGCAATGAATCTTGACATCCCTGTCTATTTGGCAGCGGGAGAACATTCGTTAGAACTCATTCAGCTTCATCAAGAATTACATTATTTAATCGACAATATTAAAGACAATGCCAATTACGGAGATATGGAAGAGAAAGTGAAGAGCACATTCCTCTGAAATAATTAGGTATATGGAATTGGGGGAAGTTTCATGGACAAAAAACAATGGGATCAATTCCTCGCACCGTATAAACAAGCAGTCGAAGAATTAAAAGTGAAACTAAAAGGCATTCGAAAGCTGTATGAATTCGAGGATGACCATTCACCAGTAGAATTTGTCACAGGCCGAGTGAAACCTGTTGCCAGCATATTAGAAAAGGCAAAGCGTAAAAACATCCCGATGCATGAAATTGAAACGATGCAGGATATTGCTGGGCTTCGCATTATGTGCCAGTTTGTAGAAGACATACAAGTCGTGAAAAAAATGCTCCAGTCACGAAAAGACTTTGTGGTTGTTGATAAACGCGACTATATTGCAGAACATAAAGAAAGCGGATACCGTTCGTACCACCTTGTTGTGTTATATCCGCTGCAAACGATCAGCGGAGAGAAGCAGCTCCTCGTCGAAATCCAAATTCGTACACTTGCGATGAACTTTTGGGCGACCATTGAGCATTCTCTGAATTATAAATATAGCGGGAATATCCCGGAGAAAGTCAAGCTGCGCCTTCAAAGAGCTTCTGAGGCAGCATCTCTTCTTGATGATGAGATGTCTGAAATTAGAGGGGAAATTCAAGAAGCACAAGTGGCATTTTCCCGGAAAAAGAAAAACGACAGCTGAGCCTGAGCTTGATCAAATATGATGCTGCCCTCTCATAGCAGCAAGGTGGAAAAGGAGAAGAATTCATGAAATTTGCAGTTTCTTCGAAAGGGAATTCTGTATCTGACACACTCAAAAATAAAATTCAGACCTACTTATTGGATTTTGGGATGGAACTCAATGAAGAGGAACCGGATCTTGTCATTACGGTTGGTGGAGACGGCACCCTTCTTTATGCGTTTCACCGCTATAGCAACCGTCTGAATGAAACAGCTTTTGTCGGTGTTCATACAGGTCATCTTGGTTTTTATGCTGACTGGGTGCCAAGTGAAATTGAAAAACTCGTCTTAGCTATTGCGAAAACGCCTTATCACATTGTGGAATATCCGATCTTAGAAGTCATTGTCAGATACAACGACGGCGGCAGAGAAGAGAAATATTTAGCGATGAATGAATGTACCATTAAAAGTATGGAAGGGACGCTTGTGGCAGATGTTGAAATTAGGGGTCAGCTGTTTGAAACATTCAGAGGTGACGGTCTTTGTCTGTCTACACCGTCTGGCAGTACAGCCTATAATAAAGCACTTGGGGGCGCCATTATTCATCCTTCCATTAGAGCCATTCAGCTGGCAGAAATGGCTTCAATCAACAACAGAGTGTTTCGAACGGTCGGTTCACCGCTTATTTTGCCAGACCACCATACTTGTGTCATTAAACCGATGAATGATGTCGATTTTCAAGTAACCATTGATCATTTGACGCTGCTTCATAAGGACGTCAAATCCATTCAATGCCGGGTAGCCGATGAGAATGTCCGTTTTGCCCGATTTAGACCATTTCCGTTTTGGAAAAGGGTGCAAGATTCCTTTATCGGAAAAGGAGAATAAGAAAGAGGTCGTTCTCGCTGGAATACTTTACGCTAAACAAAACCATGACAGCCAAAGAAGAAGGGCTGCTTTTAAAGAATTATTTAATAGATCTTGGCATTTCAAAAAGAATGCTGGCGGATATTAAATTTGATGGCGGTGATCTCCTCATTAATGGAGAGCATGTGACTGTGAGATACAAGCTGCATAACGGAGACAGGCTCACCATTTTATTCCCAGAGGAAAAAGTGAGTGAAGGGCTGAAGCCTGCTCCGATTCCGCTTGATATTTTATTTGAGGATGAGCATGTCCTTGTGCTGAATAAAAAGCCATATATCCCGTCCATTCCTTCTCGGGAGCACCCAGAGCACAGTATTGCGAATGGATTGCTGCACCATTATACAGAGCATTCTGTTCGGCTGACGGTTCATTTGGTGAACCGCCTTGATCGTGATACATCGGGCGTCATGCTCGTGGCCAAGCATCGCTTTGCCCACAGCCTTTTATCAAAGGCGCAAAAAAGTGGAGCGGTCAAACGAACATACAGAGCGTTTACACATGGCATGATCTCGGAAAAGTATGGAACCATTCGTGCAAAAATTGCCCGAAAAGGAGATAGTATCATCGAGCGAATGGTCGATGATACTGGACAGGAAGCAGTGACGCATTTTACAGTGCGAGCGGTGGACGCTGAGTTGAACATGTCAGATGTGGCTCTATCACTTGAAACTGGGAGAACACATCAAATTCGTGTTCATATGAAGTATCTTGGTCACCCCCTCATCGGAGATACGCTATATGGCGGAACGAGTGAGCGGATGAACCGACAGGCACTGCATAGTGAGACTCTTGTCTTTCCTCATCCGATGACTGGGGAGGAAATGACATTCTCGGCTCCGCTTCCTGAAGACATGAAATCATTGCTGCTTTAAATAAAAAAACCCGGCTACCTGCAAGCGCAGGACCGGGTTTTTTTATGATGTGAAATGCTGAAACCTTGAATCGTCATAAGGCATAGAGGAAGGAACAGAGACCGTTTCAAGCTCAGGATATGTGAGGGCAGACAGCCGGTGGCCAAATACGCAGCCTGTATCAATATTGACGGTTCTGCCAACGAATCGGGGTTCTTTCACTGGTGTATGTCCGTATACAATCCACGGTTTTCCGCGATATTCCTTTGCCCAATCCTTCCGCACAGGTCGTCCATCTGGCCATGTTTCTCCTGTGACCGCGCCAAATAATAGATAGGATCGCATCTGTTTGTTCGGCTTTCTTCCAATGTCCTTTTCCTTCATCGCTGCGTGAGCAATAATCAGTTCATCAGGAATGAGTACATCGTAAAGCGGAGCCTTCTCAAATAGCTGCTTAAATTCATGTGACAATTTGGTTTGTTCATGAAGGGGCAGCTTTTTTATTTCGTTCACTGTGGTTTCGATGCCATGAAGTAATTTCACGGGATTTCCTTTCAAATAGCGATAAAGCTTAAAGCAATGGTTGCCAGGTACGTAGCGGATCGCGCCGTGTGCGTAGGCATGAATGACAAATCGCATCACATCTACTGACTGAGGGCCTCGATCTGTTAAATCACCGACAAGGGCTAGCGTTCTCTTATCAGGATGGACGGGTAATCCATGTTTGAGTTCGTATCCTAGTTTGTGTATGAGGGTAAGCAGCTCTTCGTAGCAGCCGTGGATATCTCCAATGATATCAAATTTCATAAGATTTCCTCCTGATCTTTCTCATCCATTCATCGGGGTTAAAGAAGTTTGAATTTTAGAACATATAACGAATGGCTTTCTTTTCATTTAGGCAATTGTTAGAATCAATGCTTTAATGTAAAACTTAAAAGATTAAACATCAATGTTAGGAGGCTTTAGCCAATGGAGCATACATCTGTTTCATCACTCGTTGTCGTTATTATTGTCGCCTTTTTCACCCCACTTTTATTGCACCGATTTAAGCTGACCATTCCGGTCGTTGTTGCTGAAATCATCATGGGGCTCATCATTGGAAAAAGCGGTCTTCAACTGGTAGTTGAACATGATGCATGGTTAGACACGTTATCCATGCTCGGTTTTATTTTTCTGATGTTTTTAAGTGGACTTGAAATAGATTTCTCTTCTTTTGAGTCAAAGAAGAAAGCACGAGAACTGCCAAATGGTCTAAAAGAACCAAATACGTTTAAGGCAGCCACGATTATTTTTGTTGGCGTATTTAGTATTTCTTTTATCCTGTCCTATGCGTTTGTACTTGCAGGGTTTATCCAAAATGCCTTTTTAATGACGCTCATTATATCGACCATCTCATTAGGGGTCGTGGTTCCCACCTTAAAAGAGGAAAAGTTAATGCAGACGAATATCGGTCAAATCATCTTGCTTGTCGCCGTCATTGCTGATTTGGTGACGATGATTTTACTTGCTGTGTTTTCCTCCATTTATGGCGATGGTACAGGGAATATGTGGCTTCTGCTCTTATTATTTGCTGCGGGCATTCTGCTTTATTTATTTGGCCGCGTATTTAAGACAAAGTCAATTTTTCAGTCCATGTCAAAAGGGACCGTGCAAATTGGGACAAGGGCGATCTTTACTCTCATTATAGTCTTAGTTGCCTTATCTGAATCACTCGGTGCTGAAAATATTCTTGGGGCGTTTTTAGCGGGCGTACTTGTGTCCCTTCTTTCGCCGAATAAAGAGCTTGTCCAGCAGCTGGATTCATTTGGCTACGGATTTTTGATCCCCATCTTCTTTGTGATGGTCGGAGTGGATTTGAATATATGGGCACTGTTCAAGGACCCAACCATTATGATCATGATCCCGCTGCTGTTTATTGCATTACTGGTTAGTAAGCTCATCCCGATTCTTTATTTGAAAAAATGGTATGACATGAAAAAAGTGATCGGTTCTGGCTTTTTATTAACATCGACGTTATCACTCGTCATTGCAGCTGCGACGATCGGGGAGCGGCTCGGAGTCATTGACCATAAAATGTCTGGAGCGCTGATTCTAGTCGCGGTACTGACGAGTATTTTAACGCCTGTTTGGTTTAAAGCGCTGTTTAAAAAAGAACAAGCTGCGAGCCATAAAAAACGTGTGACCTTTATTGGTGCAAATCAGCTGACCTTACCTGTCACACTTGATTTACATCAGGATGAATATGATATTCGGATTTTGCATGTCTTTCAAGAAAATAAAGAAGCGCTGCTTGCTGACTCCATCTTTGAAGTCGAATCGATTGAAAAGTACGACGATGAGACGCTGCGAAAGGCAGGCGTTGGCCAGGAGGATGTCCTCGTCGTCGCAACAGGCAGTGAGACGAAAAATAAGGAAATTGCTTTATTTGCAAAGGAAGAAGGAGCGAAACAAGTCATTGCTAGTGTCAACAAAGCTGAGACAGAGCTGACATTGAAGGAAGCAGGCATTGATACGTTTTCTAATTTCCTATCATCTAAAACGGTGCTAAGAGCCTTGATTGAAGCACCTGATGCGATTCGATTATTAACAAATGAGGATACTTCCTTGTATCAAATTCAAATGAACAATCATCGTTATCACAATGTCATGCTGAGGGAATTTCCGTTTACCGGTGATTTGGTCTTTGTCCGTATTTTCAGAGGGGTAGACAGCTTAGTACCACATGGAGATACCACGCTTAGAAGCGGCGACCGTGTGCTTGTGTCAGGCTCTCGTGAGTATGTGGCAGGACTAAGAGCCCAATTAGAGTAAGAATGAACCCTTGACCAATGAACAATTCCTGATTAAGATAGAAGTACAACATCATATATTTGATCCACTAGGGGAGTCCTTTAAAAGGGCTGAGATAAAAGTGTCGACTTTTAGACCCTCATTACCTGAACAGGTTCATACCTGCGTAGGGAAGTGGTGCGGTTTTTGACTATGCTTTTTACAAATTCCAAGCCACTTTCCACGAGGAAAGTGGCTTTTTTATATGGAAAAACAGGAGGAGAGAAACATGACGTTTTCAACTGAATGTAAAGAAGCAGCAGCAACATGGTGGAATGGAAGCTTCACACACCCATTTGTCAAAGGGATTGGAGATGGCACGCTTTCACTCGATCGTTTCACGTATTATGTGATGCAGGATTCATATTATTTAACTCATTTTGCAAAGGTGCAAGCATATGGCGCAGCGATTAGTGAGGACTTACATACGACGGGCAGAATGGCGTATCATGCGCAGGGTACGTATGAAGCAGAGCTGTCGCTGCATAGAAAGTTCACAGAGCTTTTGCAGATTTCAGATGAAGCCATCGAGAACTTTAAGCCTTCTCCGACTGCTTATGCGTATACCTCTCATATGTACCGATCTGTGAAAAGCGGACGATTTGAAGAGATTTTAGCCGCATTATTGCCGTGCTACTGGCTATATTATGAGGTGGGTGAAAAGCTGAAACAAACCACACCTGACCATCCGATTTATCAGGAATGGATTTTGACATATGGAGGGGATTGGTTTAAGGAGCTCGTCTTTGAACAGGTCAACCGCTTTGATGAACTAGCTGAGAAAGCACCAGAACATGTACGGGCCAATATGAAAGAAAATTTTGTGATTTCAAGCTATTACGAGTACCATTTCTGGGAAATGGCGTATCAAAAAGAAACATGGCAAACAGCATGCTTAGATGGGGTTGGTGCAAATGGAACTCCACGCAGTGACAAATGATTCGCTTCCTGTGGATGAACTGATCAAACAAATAAAAGCCATCGCACCTGAAGTGGATTTTATTCATATCCGGGAACGGTCTAAAACAGCAAGTGAGCTTGTTGATCTCGTGAAAAGACTCTTTTTAGAAGGTGTACCGAAAGAGAAGCTCATCATCAACGACAGAGTAGACGTTGCACTGCTCACCAATATTCACCGGGTACATCTCCCAGGCCATAGCTTTTCGCCAAAAGAGCTGCGGCAAAAATTCCCTCACCTTCATGCGGGTGTCTCTGTTCATTCGATAGAAGAAGCGAAAGCAGCGGAGAAAAATGGAGCAGAGTATGTCATGTTTGGGCACGTATATGACACTACTTGTAAACCAGGACTTCAGGCAAGAGGCGTACAGCTTGTGAAAGAACTGACATCTGCACTGTCTATTCCAGTGGTGGCGATCGGTGGATTGACACCTGACCGCATTCCAGAATTGAAACACGCGAATGTGAAAGGGATTGCTGTCATGTCTGGGATTTTTACTCATCATCAGCCGCGCATGATGGCACAAGCATTTTCTAAACAGGTAAAGGAGCATCCTTATGAAGAAGCATTATGACGTTGCAATCATTGGTGGTGGAATCATAGGAATGTCCATTGCCTATCACCTTGCAAAAGCAGGAAAGCATGTCGTCTTACTTGAGGCGAATGAGGTAGGGAAGCAAACGACAAGTGCGGCTGCTGGGATGCTCGGTGCACATGCTGAAGGAGAGGGTCATGAGGATATTTTTTTTCAAGCAGGCAGAGCAAGCCAGGCATTGTACGAGAAGTTAAAAGTCGATCTACAGCATGAATCTGGCATTGATATTCGGACATCAGCGGGCGGTATCATGAAGGTAGCCTTTACAGAAGAAGAGAAACAAGCACTTTGCCGGATGCAGTATTTGTCTACATTTGATTGGCTTGACGCAAGCAGCGTAAAAAAATGCATGCCTCAAATGGCAGATAACATCTTAGGGGCAGGTTTGATTAAAGAGGATGTTCATGTCGAACCTTATGCGGTATGCCGGGCATTTTGGCAGGCGGCGGTAAGGTTCGGGGCAGATGTGAAAGAATGTACACCCGTGATCGAAGTGAAGCGGGAGAAAGAAGCGTTAGCAATTAGAACAACGAAGGGAACATTCACATGTGATGATCTGACTGTAGCGAGTGGTGTATGGTCTGGCCGTTTTTTTGAAGAGCTTGGATTATCTCATTCTCTTTATCCAGTAAAGGGGGAGTGTGTGTCTGTATGGAATAATGGCCCAGCACTCGCACACACCATTTACCATGATCATTGTTATATCGTTCAACGAGATAGCGGCAAACTGGTCGTTGGCGCAACGATGAAGCCAAACGAATGGCAGGCTGTTCCAACGCTTGGCGGCATCGAAGCAGTGATTCAAAAGGCGTCTCAGCTTATGCCTTCGATCAAGGAGATGCCGATTGATCAGTGCTGGGCTGGTCTTCGTCCGGCTACAACTGACCGGCATCCCTACATTGGAAGACATCCAGAAGATCAGCGTATTCTTTTTGCTGCAGGGCATTACAGAAATGGCATTTTACTTGCCCCGATTACTGGAGAGATCATTCGCGACCTGATATTAGGTGAACCGGTCAAAAAGGAATGGCTTCACGCGTTTCGTATTGGCCGAAAGGAGGCACTGTTTGTATGAAAATTCAATTGAATGGCAGAATCGTTGATTTCGATCAAGAGAATGGAACGATCTATGATCTGCTATCAGCCTATCAACTTGAAAATCGAGTAGTGATCGTGGAAAAGAACCAAGAAATTATTGACAAAGAAGCGTTTCAACAAGTCAAAATTCAATCTAATGACACGATTGAAATCGTTCACTTTGTAGGAGGAGGATGACAACATGCTGCACATTGGCGGAAAAACATTCACATCAAGATTATTACTTGGTACAGGGAAGTATCCATCATTTGAAGTTCAAAAAGAAGCCGTGAACGTATCAGAAGCAGAAATTTTAACCTTTGCTGTGAGAAGAATGAACATTTTTGAAGCATCTCAGCCTAATTTTTTGGAGCAGCTTGATTTATCAAAATATACGCTGCTTCCGAATACAGCTGGTGCAAGTACAGCCGAAGAGGCAGTTCGTATTGCTCGTTTAGCGAAGGCTTCTGGACTGTGTGACATGATCAAGGTAGAAGTCATTGGCTGCTCAAGGTCTCTTCTGCCAGATCCAGTCGAAACGTTAAAAGCAGCGGAAATGCTACTCGAAGAAGGGTTTATCGTGCTGCCCTATACATCTGATGATGTGGTGCTGGCGAGAAAATTAGAAGAGCTCGGTGTCCATGCTATCATGCCAGGGGCTTCTCCGATTGGTTCAGGTCAAGGCTTACTAAACCCTCTGAATCTCTCATTTATTATCGAGCAGGCGAAGGTACCGGTGATTATTGATGCTGGTGTAGGCTCTCCAAAGGATGCAGCTTATGCGATGGAGCTAGGGGCTGACGCTGTATTACTGAACACAGCTGTGTCTGGTGCAAAGGACCCTGTGAAAATGGCAAAAGCCATGAAACTGGCGATTGAATCAGGAAGACTAGGCTTCGAGGCAGGACGGATTCCTTTGAAAAACTATGGGACAGCAAGCAGTCCGCAGGAAGGAATGCCGGCATTTTGAGCACACGTTATTCGCGCCAAGAGCTATTTCAGCCAATCGGCACAGAGGGGCAAAAGCGGTTAAAAGACTCAAAGGCTGTCATTATTGGCGCAGGGGCACTTGGAACAGCCAGTGCTGAAATGCTCGTTCGTGCTGGCGTTGGATCTGTCACCATTTTGGATCGAGATTATATTGAATGGAGCAACCTTCAGCGACAGCAGCTTTACACGGAGCAAGATGTGCATGATCGGCTGCCAAAGGCTGTGGCGGCTGAAAAAAGACTCAAGCAGGTGAACAGTGACGTGCATGTCAAAGGAATTGTCATCGATGTGACCGCTCAACATATTGATGAACTTGTCAGCGGGGCTTCGATTATCGTGGATGCAGCGGATAATTTTGAGGTGAGGATGATTGCAAATGATGCTGCTGTCAAACATCAAATTCCGTTCCTTTACGGAGCCTGTGTAGCCAGCTATGGTATTCAATTCACTGTGATTCCTGGTGAGACGCCATGTTTACACTGCCTGCTTGAACATTTACCCGCACAAGGCATGACCTGTGATACAGCCGGTATCATTAGTCCAGTGGTGCAGCAGGTGGCGGCATATCAAGTGGCAGATGCCCTTAAATATTTAACAGGCCATCAAGTGACGCCAATTTTAAGATCCTTTGATTTATGGACCAATGAACGATCTGACATCCGATCAGCCAGTTCCTTAAAGAAGAAGCAATGTCCAAGCTGTGGGCTGAAGACATATCCTTTTCTCTCCTATGACAAGAGAGCGAAGGCAGATGTACTATGCGGCCGCAATACGGTACAAATCCGCAGTGCTGCTGAAATCCCGCCGCCATTACACGAAGTGGCTATTCGCTTAAAGAAAGCAGGAATGGATGTGCTTGAAAATCCGTATTTACTTTCTTGTCAAAAGGATGAATATAAGCTTGTTTTATTTAAAGATGGCAGAGCACTTGTACATGGTACAAATGATATGGCCAAAGCAAGAACCATTTATCATCAATGGATTGGCTAATGAGAGGTGTGATGAAATGACGATCAAAAAAGCATTCACCATCGCGGGTTCTGATTCTGGCGGCGGAGCTGGCATTCAGGCAGATTTGAAAACCTTTCAGGAGCTCGGTGTATATGGAATGTCTGCGATTACAGCGATTACAGCGCAAAACACACTTGGCGTTCACGGGATATATCCACTTTCAATCGAGGCGTTAGAGCGCCAAATAGATGCAGTGGCAGAAGATTTACGGCCAGATGCCGTCAAAACAGGAATGCTGTGGAGTGCCGAAATGATCAATACGGTTGCTGAAAAAACGGTTCAATATGAGATGAAGCTGATTGTCGATCCAGTCATGATCGCAAAGGGAGGGGCTTCTTTATTAAATGAAGATGCGGTCTCTGCGTTGAAAACACACTTGCTGCCTGTCAGCTATGCCGTAACGCCGAATCTTCCTGAGGCAGAAGTGCTGACAGGCATGCGCATTCAGACAAAAGAGGATCGCTATCTAGCAGCGGAACGTCTATATGAGCTTGGTACGAAACATGTCGTGATCAAAGGGGGACACGGCCCCTCTGGCGGTATGATAACAGATCTGTTGTATGATGGAAAAGGCTTTATAGAAGTCACAAACGAACATATTGATACCCCACATACACATGGCACAGGCTGCACGTTTGCAGCGGCATTAACAGCTGAAATTGCGAAAGGATACTCCATGAGAGAGGCTTTTGAAACAGCAGAAACCTTTGTCCATGAAGCCATCAAATTCCCTTTGAATATTGGCGCTGGACATGGACCTACCAATCATTTTGCTTATCAGCAAAACAGGCTCAAACGATAAGAGAATCGAACCGTCTTCACTTGCGAGGACGGTTTTTTGATGAAAAAGAAACTTTCTTTCAGCGGAAATTGTCATTCTCTCATGATCTGTGATAATATTATGATCAGGTACTAATACTATGTCTTGAAAAAATAGGAGGCTTTATTACATATGAACTTTTCTTTAGAAGGCCGTAATATCGTGGTGATGGGTGTTGCCAATAAACGAAGCATCGCTTGGGGAATTGCCCGCTCACTTCACGAAGCTGGAGCTCGTTTGATTTTTACTTATGTTGGAGATCGTCTTGCTGAATCTGTAAAAGAACTTGCAAGCACACTTGAGCGCAATGATTCAATCATTCTTCCATGTGACGTGACAAGTGACGAAGAGATTGAAAAATGTTTCGCTACAATTAAAGAAAAAGTACAAGTCATTCATGGCGTTGCGCATGCGATTGCATTTGCAAACAAGGAAGAGCTTGTCGGTGAATACTTAAACACGAACCGTGAAGGTTTCCTTTTGGCGCACAACATTAGTGCATACTCATTAACAGCTGTAGCAAAAGCAGCACGTCCATTGATGACAGAAGGTGGAAGCATCGTCACGCTTACATACCTAGGCGGAGAGCGTGTGGTATCTAACTACAACGTAATGGGTGTAGCGAAAGCAGCACTTGAAGCAAGTGTGAAATACTTAGCAGCTGATTTAGGCGCAGAAGGTATCCGTGTGAACAGTATTTCTGCTGGTCCAATTCGTACGCTGTCTGCAAAAGGCATCAGCGGCTTTAATACAATCCTGAAGGATATTGAAGAACGTGCACCGCTTCGCCGTACAACGACTCCTGAAGAAGTTGGCGATACAGCTCTATTCTTATTCAGTGATCTATCACGCGGCATGACAGGTGAGAATCTGCATGTTGATTCTGGCTTCCATATCATTGCCCGCTAAACGAATTATTGACTTGCAGCATACCAAAGATGGTATGCTGTTTTTTTATTTTTCTTCTGATTTGAGACATCCGCTCATATATATAAGGAATGAATCATTCGGGAGGGATTAGTATGTCAAATAAAGGTGATGAGAACCAGAAGCCGCTTATGTATATTGTTCAGCCGAGCTATGATGAATCAATGCCGGCCATGCAAAATATCGTGAGAAAACGAAAGAAATCAGAAAAACCGCAAGAAAGTCATCAGAGTGCAAAAGACGTGATCGAAGAAAGCACGCACGAGGAACCCGTGGCTCAAGAAATAGAGAAGAAAAAAGAAGTCGGGCCGCCTGAACTTCAGCAAGAACAAGACATGATGCAAGAAGCAGAACTTGCACAAGAACAAGACTTCACACAAGAAGCAGAGCTTACACAAGAACAAGACATCACGCAAGAAGCAGAGCTTACACAAGAACAAGACATCACACAAGAACCAGAACTTATACAAGAACGAAAACCCCAGCGAGAAGAGGAAAAGCCGCCAGAAGGTGTATTTCATGAAACAAAAGAAGAACGTAGAAGAAAACGAGTGAAAAAGCCTTTAAGTCAGATGAGTATTGACGAAAAAGTCGATTTTCTCACAAGCCTGCCTCATAATATGCCAAGAGCCCTTTGCCTGATTGAAGCTGATGGTAAAACATATAGAGGGATTATCATGGATCGAAAAGAAGATCTAGTGGTCATTCGAACAGCGGGCGGGGGAAATCCAGTTGAATTAGCAATAGATGAAATTTCCTCGATTCATCCGCTTGGCTTTTAACGAATAAAAAAAGTCCCATAGAGGGACTTTTTTTGTTAGCAGTTACGGTTGATGAGTCGTGGATTTAAGCACTCGATTGCGCAGAAGCAGTCAAGATCTACTTCAATGCAATACTTCGATTTTTCTAATCGGAACACATCACATAAGGAATCTTTATCTGTAAAATCTAAAATATGACGGTCTTTGTCAAATGCAATAAGCAAGCTGAGTGTTGCGCAGTGATCACAGATGTGTTCGACTCTGAAAAATGCAGTGCTGAAGCAAGGACCTGCATCTACTTCTCCGACGTTTCCGAATGCGACGAATGGTTTTGATTTGGATGTAAAGAGAACAAACGGGACAGTGTCACCTAATGAATGGGATGTAGAAAGGAGATTGCTGTAACAGCTGGTCGGGCAATCTTCTTCGACGGCACTTTGTAAGTCGTTAATATTTTCAACAGCCTCTGCTACACAGCTCCATGAATGTTTGCGGCTCATATTCAACCCTCCTATACTAGGAAATTTGTTTGAGTGTTTGAGCACTGTCATCATCTACAAGCTTTTTTGTTTTGCCAGTTGATACTTCTACTTTCAATCAATGCGGAAGCGGCAGCTCTTATGCTGACTGCTCCGCATGATTGGCTGTCATTCGTAAGGAAGGGGATGCTTTGACTCATGACAAGTTAGGTCAACGGACGATTGGTTTAGCCGTGGTGATGATGCTTTTTATCTTTCGATGGCATGACTCTGTCGACAAGCTCTGGGTTTAAACATTGGATCGCGCAGAAGCAGTTTAGATCAACCTCAATACAAAAGTCCGTTTTTTCTAGACCAAAGAAGTCAGGGTCACAAGGGTGACACACGCTTAGCGTATGTCCGTGTACATCAACAGGTCTTAATACAGATAACGTAGCACAGCAGTCGTGTAATTTTTCAACCCGGAAGAAAATGGATTCGAAGCATTGGCAATCGTCAACAAATCCTCCAATGTTTCCGAAAGTAGAAAACAATCCGCCCTTTTTATCAAAAATTAAAAACGGAATTGTATCTTTTCCAGAAACTGTCGGGCTTAATAAATTACTGTAGCAGCTCGTAGGACACTTATCTTCTACAGCTTCCTGCTCTGCTAAAATCTTATCAACCGCATCGCATACACAGTTTTCATCATGTCGGCCATGGTGTTTTCCGCAGCTCATGGATTTCAGCTCCTTTAACAAGGTATTTGACTTTAGTCCTTAACAACATATGTATGCGCCCTCTAGTTGGTGTGGGTAAATGACTATTTATATTTGTTGTATTTTTATAAAAGGAAAAGCAGAGCTTTTCGCTCTGCTTTTGGACATTAGAGGATACCAATTGCAACGATTGTCGCAACAAGTGTTTGAGTAAGTGTTTGAATCGCGATCGAGATATCCGCATCGATTGTCGATACTGTAACGTTTCTAGAGTTTTCGATGACAAGTTTCTGGCGGTTTGTTTGTTTGTGAGTAGCGGCTTGTAAAAGATCTTGTGTGACGCGGTCAGCCAGATCACCGTCTGCGATTGAGATATTTGTAATGGTGATGATCGCTGTTTGAACAGCTACTTGGATAGATGCTGCAACCTGTGCATCAACAGAAGAGACGTTAATGTCACAAGAGTCTCTGACGATAATGACTTCCTCAGATGTCTGCTTTGTAAAACTCAATTGATCAAAGTCTTGCAAGACATCTTCATCATCATAATAGTGGCCATCACAAACTGCTTTTCTTTCATAGTTGTAATCGCCGTGGTGTCCGTGGTGTCCGTGGTGTGTACAGTTACGATCTAGAGCGACCCAAGAATATGGTTTAGAATCCATTTCTATTCCTCCTTCCGTTTACTTTATTAAATGCTGGAATGCGTGGTTTTGTCTCGGGCATTTACCCTAGGAGGCAACCCATTTTTATTTAATCGTTATTACGCTGCGCATCACGGCGCTGCTGAATACGATCTCGAAGTGAATTTCGTTTTGGACGTACTTTTGGTTCAGGCTGTACTTCTTCCGCATGTTTTGCTGCCTCAGCCTGCCTTTTTTTCTCCTGCTGCTGTTCTACGAAATCATTTGCTTTCTTTTGTAAGTCCTCGACTAATTTCAAAATCATTCTTCTTTGATCATCTGAGATATTTGCTTTCTGATCATCTGTGATATTGTTTTTGTTTAACACATCACTTACAAGAAGACTCGTTAATGGATCAACATCAGTATTGATTTGAAACTCCTTTTTTTCGTTCTCTTCAGCCACGATGATTTCACCTCTTTCATACGTCATGTTAGAAAAGAAAGGGTCAAAGAATGCCGGCTTCAACTAAGAGTACATTCAATGTTTGAGTGAGAATTTGGACGGAGTTCATAATGGATGCATCTGATAATGTAATCGTAATGTTATAGCAGTTGATGATTTGAATCACAGTTTTCTTTTGGACTGTCACTTGTTGTGTGGATAAAAGCTGATCTGTGATGTCTGCAGCCAATTCATCGTCTGGTACAAGAAGTTGAATTAAAAGAGTAATGATTGTCGTTACGGTCGCTTGAAGGGAGAGTGCAGCTGTTACATCTGTTTTATGAATTGTGACATTTTCGGAATCTTTGATCTCAATGAAATCATCATAATTGCTGATTAATTCGTTTAACAGTTGTGTGTATAATAAATCAGCACTTTCTTCAATAGACAATACTTTCACTCCTTTCTTATCTATACATTATTTAATGCAGCAGAGGCTCAAGGTGGAATCGGAAAGCGTGAAAAAGTACAACCCAATTTTATTTCCGCTCGATTCATCATGGCGGTCTTTCTTTTTGCATATATAAAGAAAGGACGCAAAAAAGAAGAAAGAAGGAGGTGGAGGCTCCTGAGCGGTGCTTTGTCATTTGTCGTGTTTGCCCTCGCATCCTTTAGACTGACGAGGCTGATTGTGTTTGATACCATTACTGCTCCTTTCCGCCGTTTATTTCATGAAGAACAGGAAGAGGTCAATGAACAAGGTGAAGTGGAGACATATATCATCATTAAAGGTAAAGGGCTGCGGTCTTGGGTAGGAGAGCTGTTAAGCTGTTATTGGTGTACTGGCATGTGGTGCACTGCTGCTTTACTTCTGATATACATACTATTTCCTGTCTTTAGCATGTGGCTTAATTTACTATTAGCAATTGCCGCAGCAGCAGGCATTATTGAAGCGATCGTCTCAAAGCTGGTGAAATAAACAGGCATACTGATCAGACACGCTTTCAAAAAATGCATATACTATCATGGAATAGGAAAGGAAGGGTTGCGATGAAACCAACTGAAACACCGTCACATATGCTTCAAGGTTATCCAGCGCAGTCAAATCAACAATCTGTTTATACGAAGAAAATCAAAAAAGCAGATTGCGGCTGTGGAAAGAAAAAGAAACCTCAATAGAACAAAAAACAAAAGCCGGATTTATCCGGTTTTTTTGTTGCCCTTTTTTTGAGTGATGCATATGTAAGAGAGAAGGGGTGACCAGAATGGATGCATTCGAACAATTAATCGGCTCCTTGTTCACTAAACCTCATGATGGAAAAGAACAAGCGCACGAAAAGGGTGAAATGGATCTAGCGGATAAAGCGAATGATCTTGAGCAGCACTTAAAGGTATTTGGCGAGAAGATGGATGCTTTTGCGAAAGAAACAGAAGCATTCATGATGCGTCATGGAGAGGCAGATTACGTCTTTAAACAGCAGAAATAAAAATTCCGCACTTTTTTATGTGATCGTCCAAACCATTTGTAGTATTTTTCATATTTTGTAAGGGAGAAGAGGAGGTGCTTATATATGAGTTGTTACGGTTACGGTGGCGGTTCTTGCGGCGGCTACGGCGGAGGTTATGGCGGCGGATATGGATCAACATTTGTTCTTGTCGTCGTGCTTTTCATCCTTCTAATCATCGTTGGTGCTTCTTTCTTTAACTAAACAGTAAGAAGGTGAGGGAAGCAATGGGGGAGCCTTTTGCTTTCCTTTCTCTTTGGGCAAACAAGGCTTTAGGATAGGCACATATCTCGCCTATTTTCATATAGTAAGGTGATTACTCCACAAAGAGGAGGCAAATGAATGGATAATAAATTCTTTAAAAGCGTTGAAAATAAAACGGGTGTGAATATGAATGATGTTTTTAAGCTTGCAGGTTCTTTGCAAAATGCCAACTTTAAAGATGAAGCAACGGTTCGAGGCGTCATTAAAAAAGTAGCGCAGCTTGCGAATAAGCGTGTACCTAAAGAAATGGAAGACAAAATCGTTCAATCGATTACAAGTGGAAAAGAAAAGCTTGATTTCAATACAATCGCTAAAATGATGAACAACAAAAAATAAACAACAGGTCCTCCGCTTAAAGGGGGGCCTGTTGTTTTTCTGTGAATAATTCTCGGTTTTTCTTTAGTAGGGGATACAAAAAGCGCGAGCGATGAGCGGTTTTTCCACGTCTAAATGATGGAACAGATAGATAAAGAGATTGTTCAGCTCTTGTCATGGCCACGTATAATAAACGGCGTTCTTCTTCTAGGGCTTCTTCATCACCGTTTCTTAGTTCATCGAGTGAGAAATCATGAGGCAGTGCTCCGTCGACCACGCAAGTGATGTACACCGTTTGGAATTCAAGTCCCTTTGCGCGGTGAATCGTCATGAGCTGAACACCTGGTTCATCTGTTTTTTCCTTTTCGGCAGATTTCATATGTTCGGCATGTGCGAGAAAGGCTTCAATCGTTTCAAAGCGTTTGGCGGCGGTTTTTACATCTCGTACATCATCCGCCCCTTTTTCAAGCACATTCGTATCGTTCACTCGTTTTTTTAAGTAATCACCAAGTCCCATCTTTTGTTCAATAAACGCCACAGCGTCAGACGGCTTTAACGTTCGTAACGTGCGGAACAGAGGAACAATGGATTGCAGCTTTTTCCGTTGAAACGGCTGAATATCTGTTAGTTTTCCGAGTGCGTCTACCATTGAACAATCTTCCGTGATGGTCGATGCCTTCATCGTGTTCAAGGTCTGCTGCTTTAAAAAGAAAACCGGAAGCAGCTGTTTCATAGCAGCCACATCATCGGCATCCTGACTTAAAGAGAGAAAGGCGAGAAGAACCCGAACAATTCGTCTGCTGTAGAAGGCTTTGACACCAGCCTCCGTCTCATACGGAATCGCGGATTGATGCAGACGCTCATAAATCGCGCGGCCTCCTGTATTGGTGCGAAAGAGCACGCAGATATCATTCGGCTTTGTGCCGTTTTTAATTTTCTCCTGAATATCTGCCACGATCATGGTCGCTTCCTCTTCCTCGTCATATGGATAAAAGAGCGTAGGCGGGATTGTCTCCGCACGGACGGCTTTTAACGTTTTTTCATAACGATGCTGATTTTTCTTAATAATGGCATCCGCACTTGCGACAATCGTATGATGCGACCGGTAATTCGCATGTAAATGGACGATTTGAGCCGAAGGATAGTCACGTTTGAATTCAAGAATGAAAGCAGGATTGCTGCCCCTAAAGGCATAAATGGCTTGATCATCATCACCTACACAAAATAGCTGCTCAGATTCTCCAGCTAAAAGCTGAATCAATTGATATTGAACTGGATTAATATCCTGAAATTCATCCACTAAAATATACTTGAACCGTTCTTGATATCGTTTCAGCAGTTCAGGCTGTTCTGTCAGCATGTGCAAGCAGGCAATCGCCATGTCATCAAAGTCAAATTGCTGATTGTCGCGTTTTTGTTGTTCATAAGATTGATAAATCGTCCACATATGCTTTTCCTTTTCATCTTTCAAATCAGGAAGCTCGCCTGGTAAAAAAGCATTTTTCCAAAAGCCGATCGATTGCAGTACTTGATCGGTAGGGTAGTCTTTTTCATCAAGTCCTTCATTCATGATGGCTTTTCGAATGTACTGTTCCTTCTGCCAGTCAAACTTGATCAGGTGCTGGCCGTTCCATTTGCTTGCGTCATCGTGAAGCAGCATTTTATAAAAAAGACTGTGGAAGGTGCCTGTCACCACTTGGCTTGCTTGTGATGGGTGCAGCTGGTATTGCTTGCGCAGTCTTTCTTTCATTTCACTGCTGGCTTTTGTGGTGAAAGTCACGAGTAAGATATGGTGAGCAGGAATATGATGATGTGACATGAGATATGCCGCTCTTGCTGTCAGGACTCTTGTTTTCCCGCTGCCAGCGCCAGCCAGCACAAGCATCGGACCGTCTTTATGTGTGACAGCTTGAAGCTGCGGTGTGCTAAAGGTAATATGCGGAAAGAGATCGATGGTATGTGCTTGTTCATTCTCTTCTAAATGTAACGCATCGCTAAATTGAATCGACCTTGGTTCCTGCCAGTCATATGATTCATTCGTTTGCGAGATGATTTGTTTACCTGTTGGAAAACGGAAGCCCCCAAGTTCTTTATAGGAAGCACTTTCCTCTTGCTCTGCATTTTTTTTCTGATCTTCTTGTTCTTCTGCTTGTTCACACATCTCTTGCTGAGTCATATGTTTATGAATAAAGGCAGGTTCTTCATGTATATTTAATCTGAAAAAGACTGGTTGTCCGCAATATGGGCAGGATAAGTGCCCTTTTTTTCCCTCGTCATGGAGGAATTGATAATGTTCTCTCGAATACGTATGTAATGAGATCGTTCGATCATGTCGTCGTGCGCATTTCAAAGCTAGTCCTCCAATAGTTAATCAATCTTAAAAAGAAACACATCTAATCATATCAAATGAGACGTGTTTCAAACAGTCATAATTAGGGAATAGTAGAGTAGAAGAGAAGCAAAGGAGGCGTTCTTGATGGGATATATAGCCCCGATTCAGCCGGATCTGTATTTTCAATATATCAATCGTCCTGCTCCTCAGGATAAAGAAGACTACGCGAAAGTAACAAAGGTTACTCGCACCTTTCATGACAAGGTATACAGAGAGCTGGAGAAAAAAGAGGACTTAGTGACAGAAGCAGAAACGAAAGTCCAGCAAAAAAAGCGGGAACGCTTTGTACGAGATATGTTTATGGAAGAAGGCAAAGGCGTTCATATTAATGCGTATATATAAATGATTACGCTTTCTTCCCTTGACGAACGATGATAAAGAAAAGCGAGGGCATCATGGATGCTCTCGCTTTTTCTTTTGGTCAAACAGATAGTGTTTTTGTCATTTTGACATGTGTGATCCCTGCTTCTTCAAACGGTTCAGAAACGGCTTTGTAGCCTTTCTTTTCGTAGAAAGGAAGAGCTTGGACTTGTGCGTGCATAACCGCTTCCTTCGCTCCATTAGCAATGGCTTCTGTTTCCAGCGCTTCTAATAGTTTGTGGCCAAGGCCGAAAGCGCGCGCCTCTTTTAACACACAAATTCGTTCCAGCTTTGCCTTTGGTCCTTCAATGATCCGCAGTCTAGCGGCTGCCTGAGGCTTCATTTCATCATTATAAATGACAAAATGAATGGCCTCGTCCTCTAGTTCATCTATTTCAATCTCTAACGGGACTTCTTGTTCTTTTACGAACACTTCTTTTCGAACGTAGTATGCATCTTCTCGTTGTATTTGTGCTGTTGCGATGACTGTTTTCAAATGTCTTTAACCCTCTTCTCCTAAAATAAATGTTTCATAGACGGTCCAAGATCCGTTCTCTAACTGATATAAAAGGTGGAAGCGATCCACGGTTTCTTCATGGTCAATCTTTCTCAGCTTTAATGTACCAAGTACGTCTGAATGCTCATCATCTGATAGTTTTTGAGCTACTGTCACATGCGGAACAAAAGCATATTCAGGTGTGCCAGCAAGTGGATCTGCGTACAACCTTTCATTGAGCGCCATGATTTCCTCGTTCGGTTCTACTTTCATATAAATGACGTTGTTTACAGGAGCGAATGAACTGAATTTTTTAATACGTAACGTAATAGGAGAAGCATTTTTTGCATACTCTCTTAACGTTGAGACGACCTCAGCCGCTTCTAGATCCGTTAATTCAAAAGGTGTTCTTAATGTTAAATGAGGCGGTATAAGTGCATAGTTCGGATCATAACGCTTCCGGTAAGAGTTCGCAATATCTTGCAATTTTTTTGATGGAAATATAACAACTCCGTATTTCATCGTGTTCCCTCCTGATTAAGAAAGTATTTATTATTGTTTATTATAACAAAATTCAGTTGATTAACGAATATGGGAGCATTCTTTTTAACGAAGGCGCAATGAGCGGCTGCCAAAACGTCCATTTATGATCCCCTTCGAATGTCTCAAATAAATAATCCGCACCTGACTGTTCAAGAAGGGCTTTTAAATCTTCGTTCGGCTGAATAAAATCAAGCACTTGGCCATCTGTCGTTTTCACAGCCGTTTCTTCCACCCCAATTTGATGGATAATGGCATAAGGAGAAAGGGCTGTCGACTGTTTAACGGCTTCTAGGACTGAATCATCAACGTAAGGAGACTGCAAAATCAGCCCGCCAAATAAAGAAGGATAATCAATCGCTGTCATAAGAGAAATCGTAGCACCTAGCGAATCACCAATAAACGTGCGTCCTGATCCAATTTGATAGGTTGGATAGTGCGTATCAATATAAGGGACAAGTTCATTTGCTAAAAAGCGTTTATATGCTTCAAACTTTGTGCCATCTGGATGATACGTATTCCGTCTTTCCGAGACATTTTCATAAGGGACACCAATGATAATCGAGCGTTCCATTTCTTTGTTTTGCATCAATTCTTCCGCCTGTCTGCCTATTTTGCCTAAGCGGAAATAATCATGACCATCTTGGGCAATGATGACATGATATGTATAAAGGGGGGAGTAATTGACTGGTAAATAGATCAAAAGGGTCATATCCGCCCCAAGTTCTTTTGAATGTAAGGTTTCTTCTTGAATAATGCCTGTTTTCTTCACCATAATCCATTCCTCCAGCTAACCAATTTCATCACAAAGTGAAACGTTTCCATTCATTGTAACATGAAAAACAGCGTTGTTCCTATATGCTAACATGCAATCCATTCAGTTGACATCGAATCTGTTATAAAATACAGAAAATTTTAATTAATTGGTCCGATTCCTCTTGAAAAATGAGATTTAATGCGTTACAGTATTAAGAATTAGAACAGACAGACAACACATTCTTATCGTGAGAGGTGGAGGGACTGGCCCTTTGAAACCTCAGCAACCGGTATGCATCACTTCATGTGATGTACCAAGGTGCTAAATCCAGCAAGCAGCTTTTTTGCTTGGAAGATAAGAGGAAGCGATTAAACCCCTTCTTCTTATGAAGAAGGGGTTTTCTGTTTTGAAATCAGATTTTTACTTAGGATGGTGTCAAATGACAGAACATGTGGAAACGACATTAGCGCAAATTGGAAACCGCAGCGAAGAGGCGACTGGCACGGTCAGTCCCCCCGTTTATCTCTCAACAGCATACAGACATAGAGGCATAGGGGAATCAACCGGATTTGATTACATTCGAACGAAAAACCCAACAAGGCAGCTTGTAGAGGATGCGATTGCTTCACTCGAAGAAGGGACGGCCGGCTTTGCCTTCAGTTCGGGAATGGCTGCGATCCAAACGATCATGGCATTATTTGAAAGCGGAGATGAACTCATCGTCTCATCAGACCTATATGGCGGTACATACCGTTTGTTTGAAAACGAATGGAAAAAGTACGGCTTACGTTTTCTTTACGATGATTTTTCAGATGAAGACTGTTTACGTTCTAAAATCACGCCAAACACAAAAGCGGTCTTTATTGAAACGCCGACAAATCCACTTATGCAGGAAGCGGATATTCAAAAAATAGCGAAGATTGCAAAAGAACACGGCGCTTTGGTCATTGTCGATAACACCTTTTACACACCCGTTTTGCAAAAGCCGATTACGTTTGGAGCGGACATTGTTATCCATAGCGCAACCAAATATTTAGGCGGACACAATGACGTCCTTGCCGGTCTTGTGGTGACAAAAGGAGAGCAGCTGTCTGAAGACATGTTCCAGCATCAAAACGCAATTGGAGCCGTTTTATCTCCGTTTGACTCATGGCTTTTAATGAGAGGAATGAAAACACTGGCTCTTAGAATGCGCCAGCACGAGGCAAATGCGAAGGAGCTGGCAGAGTTTTTAAAGAAACAGCCAGAAATTCAAGATGTCCTTTACCCAGGCAAGGGAGGAATGCTGTCATTCCGTGTAGCCAAGGAGGACTGGGTCAATCCATTTTTGAAGCAGCTGAAAACGATCTGTTTTGCTGAAAGTCTTGGCGGAATCGAAAGCTTTATTACGTATCCTGCAACGCAAACGCATATGGATATCCCAGAGGAGATTCGCATTGCAAATGGCGTTTGTAACAAACTGCTCCGTTTCTCCGTTGGCATTGAGCACGTAGATGACCTGAAAGTAGACCTGAAACAGGCACTATCACAAGTAAAAGAGGAGGTACACGCCAAATGACCACACACGATTGGACACTCGAAACCCAACTCGTTCATAATGCATTCAAAACAGATCGTTCAACAGGTGCAGTCAGTGTGCCAATTCAGCATGCATCCACCTTTCATCAAAGCAGCTTCGATGATTTTGGCCAATATGACTACTCAAGATCGGGGACTCCTACACGTCAAGCGTTAGAGGATACGATTGCGGCGCTAGAAGGAGGAACAAGAGGGCTTGCTTTTGCATCAGGCATGGCAGCCATTTCAACTGCTTTTCTACTATTATCAAAGGGAGATCATGTCCTTGTCACAAGAGATGTGTACGGTGGTACATTTCGAATGATCACCCAAGTTCTTTCGCGATTTGGCATCGAGCATACCTTTGTGGACATGACCGATTTGAATGAAGTCAAAAGAGGCATTCAATCAAATACAAAGGTCATTTACATGGAAACACCGTCCAACCCGACTCTAGGTATTACGGATATTGGGGGCGTCGTCCAGCTTGCCAAAGAACATGACTGTCTGACATTCTTAGATAATACATTTTTAACACCTGCTCTTCAGCGTCCGCTGGACCTTGGCGTTGACGTAGTCCTGCACAGCGCAACGAAATTTTTGAGCGGTCACAGTGATGTACTGTCAGGCTTAGCTGTCGTGAAAGACGAGAAGCTGGGAGAAGAACTCTATTCGCTGCAAAACTCCTTCGGTGCGGTGCTTGGCGTGCAGGATTGCTGGCTCGTGTTAAGAGGGTTAAAAACCCTTCAGGTCAGATTAGAAAAAGCAAGCCAAACGGCCTTCGAACTGGCCTCATTTCTCAAAGAGCATCCTGCGGTGAAAAAAGTGTACTATCCAGGCTTAGATGACCATCCAGGGGCGGACATTCAGCGAAAGCAGGCAAGCGGAGCAGGAGCTGTTCTTTCATTTGAATTAGAAAACCAAGCAGCTGTCAAAGAATTGGTGGATGCTGTCACATTACCTGTATTCGCCGTCAGCCTTGGCGCCGTCGAATCCATTCTGTCATACCCAGCCAAAATGTCACATGCTGCTATGCCAAAAGAAGAAAGAGAAAAAAGAGGGATTACGGACGGCCTGCTTCGATTAAGTGTAGGGGTCGAAAACGGAGAAGACCTCAAACGCGACTTCAAACAAGCACTAGATCAACTTAAGCCTGTTCTTGTAAACCAATCATAAAAGAGAGAAAAAAGCCGGTCCATCTGCCGGCTTTTTGACCTTTTTTGAACAAAACCATTGACGACTGATCATGATGGTTATATAATAGAGAATGTCAGTAACAGAAAGCCCAGAACTGATACATAACCCGATTCCGTAGCTCAGCTGGGAGAGCGCTACCTTGACAGGGTAGAGGTCGCTGGTTCGAGCCCAGTCGGAATCATCCACGGCGGTTAGAGGCGTTATATCAACGTTTCTAGCCGTTTTTTATTGCGTTGACTTAGCGGTGACTTAGGCGTTTTAGGACGCAGGGTAGCGGTCGTATAGTCGGCAAGGTAGCGGTTTTCATTTCGATGTCTTAATCGATTTGGAGGCGATACTATGTCCGCAAATAGATCGGGCAAGCGTGTTAAAAAAGAACGGACTTTACGTAAAACGTCGAGCAATCTCGATGTATTATTTATTCAATTCCGCGCGATAAAGAAATCGGAGGGGCGAGCTGAAGGTACGATAGAGCAATACGAAAATAACTACGGCTTCTTCATCGAATATCTAGACCGCCACAAAATAGCGCGGTCAATCAATGAAATAAATAGGGACGTCATTCGTAGATATATCGTCTACATGAAGGATGAGTGGGTGAAATTCGAGGACCACGCATTTAAGAAAGAACGACATATGACAAAAGGGTTGGCACCGTCTACTATTAATACCCGACTTAAAACCTTGCGGGTGTTCTTTAAAACGATCCATGACGAAGGGTTAATTGAATCGAATCCAATGTACGGTATAAAGAACGTTAGAGAGCCGGAAGAAGAGATCATTATACTAGATGAGGATGAACTTAGGTTATTGTTTGCGGCACCAAACCAGCGTGATTATGCTGATTTTAGAGATTACGTTTTAATGAACGTCTTATTGGATGGCATGATGCGTATCTCCGAAGCGTTGGGTTTGCGGACAGAGAACTTCGATTTTAAAGGGAGTTCATTATATATTCCGGCTTCTATCGCTAAAAATAGGAAAGCGCGAACCGTTCCCATCGAGTTTGGTACAGCGAAACTTTTAAACGAATTAATTACCGAGAATAAAGCCGATTTTGATTCTGACTATTTATTCCTTGCAAACTACGGAGAGCCGTTAACGCGTGATCATTTTAGAAAAAGGTTAGTAGAATACGCAAAGGAAGTCGGTATAAAGAAACGTGTACATCCGCACCTTTTCCGGCACACATCCGCAACAATGTACTTAGAAGCCGGGGGAGATATAAGACATCTTCAGATGTTACTAGGTCATAGCGACTTGCGTATGGTTATGAGATATACTCATCTGTCGGGAAGGTCTTTAACAGAACAACACGATAAATATTCCGCAATCAATGCCGTAAGAAAAAAACTGAATAAACAACGGAAACTTAAAAGAAGATGACTCGGCCACTAGGTCGGGTTATTTTTTTTTGTTTTGAATGTCCCGATTTCGACCGACTACATGCGACTGTACTTATGAAAGCGAAATTAGACGAAACATTATCCAATAACAACGTAAAAATCGGAGGTGATCGAATGTTACCTAAAATGAGAATAACCGGTGCGGCAGCGGAATTGTTTGTGGCTGGCGACCTAGTAACGCAAGGAATGATTCCGGCGTTCCCATCGATTGAAAACACAGCTTACGATGTTCTCGCGGAAAAGGACGGAGTGGCTTATCGCGTTCAGGTAAAAAGCTCTTCGGGTGACGGGGAGAAGGTAAAATTCGACTTAACTAGGCCGAGCGCTTCAAATCGATACTACGATAAGAGTGATTTCGATATACTCGCGCTATATGACTTCAATAGTAAACAGATTGCATATCTTTCGTGGGATACGCTTCCTCATAAAAGGAGCATTACTCTTAGATACGTAGATACGGTAAGGAAGAACGCATTCGTTTCGGGAAATGGTCGGTTATTCTTCGATGACTTTACATCGTTTCCTAACGAAGTAAGGACGGGTGGTGTGGTAGCGTGACAAACGAACATCAGCGGCTCGTCTCCGTAGAATCTCAGTCGGAATATAACTTAACGTCCGGAAAGTCAGAGACTCGTATCTTCGTTAAGATGTACGTCGATGCCGTAAAGAAAGGGCTAATCGCGGATATCGGACCCGAACGTTGGCAGACGCTTTGCGTACTATCATCGTTTATGAACGCAAACGGGGAATGCTACCCGACGCAGGAACAGATAGCCGGCGCATTAAACGTAAGCCGAGAGACGGCAAACAGACGGATTAAGGCGCTTTGTGAATATCGGTGGCAGGATCGTCCTCTCGTCATTAAGAAACAAGGACGCGAAGGAAAGTCGCAGCGGTGGGAAAATGCGCGGTATACGATACTTCCGATTAGCCAGCTCGCGATATTTGACGGAGATACGGAAGAGTTATAAAACGCCGTGTGACGTCTATTCATATACGGCGGACCCGCACACGGCTCGGCGTCACACTAACTAGAACCATCTTTTAACTAGAGCCATTAATAACTAGATAAATAATAGCGCTCAATTAAAACCTTTCGCGCAGATACTTATTTTAAAAGATATATCTATCGCGATAAAGGATATATGCAAAGAGTGAGCGTAAGCGAACGAATTGCTACGGTTTTAAATAACAAACGGAAAGAGGTGCGCTATGTTTACGGAATATGAACTCGTTACTATATACGAAGCACTTGACGAACTTCACCCATGTACTCGCGCCCAATTTAAAGACGGCGTAGAGGTAGCGGTATCTGATCTAAGCGCCAAAGTATTGCGTCTAATAAACGAAAGTGAGTCGACAATTTCCGAAGAACAGGCGATGAGGATTCTCGCACTCGATCCGGTCAATTTACCGCCATCTCAGTACGAAATAGATGAACTCGATAAGGCACGAAAGATTCTAGAATCGCGTCGACTAATTAACGAAAAGGAGTCCGATAATCATGACGATTGAAATTCCGATCTCACCCGACTACCGCCTTACATCCGACGTCCACAACATCATCGTAAATGAACGCTATTTCACCGACCCGACCAAAGCGCCGGGCTGGGCGCGCCGACTAGCCGAAAACCCTGACGCCGACCCAACGCCTGTCGAGCGCTGGCGAGAAGTTTCGTTCCATTCTACGATTGATCGCGCTGTTCTAAACGTAATGAATCGACGGATCAAAACGTCGGACGCGGCTTCACTCGCCGAGATCGCGCAAATGGTACAGGAATTTCGCACGGAATTAGCGGCGGCACTGACGATCGAGGGCGATAATACTGCCGACAAATAAAACGGCTGGGAGGAGGTTAAATCGTGACTAAAACGAAGGATCAAGAAATCGCAGAATTACGTCAGGCAATGGCGGCGCTTATCGCGGAGAATGAACGAATGGCGCGCCTATTGAAATTAATCGAATGGAAGTCTGATATAGTTGACGAAAATGTCGATACCGTTTCGATAATTCTACTATACGAAATTAATTCACACGCAAGGGAGGCGTTAAAATGAAACCGGAAATCACGAAAGAACAGGCGGAAGCTATCGAGTTTCTACGGGAGCACTACGACGACCATCGAATACTGGAACTATATGACGAGGATGTTATCGGGCATGTACACGACGCATACGGGCATGACTGCGGTTCTTTACACGATCTTGATTTAATAGATTTTGCAGCCGCATTAATCAACGGGTACGAAATCGAAAAGTCGCCGGAACAAAAGGTACGAGAGCATTACGAAAAACTAGCCGCTAAAAGACGCTATGTTCCCGGCTGTATTGACGAAATTAAAATTTATACGGAAATGGATGCGATTAGACGTACGCTTGATATGCTCGGAATCGAAATCGATTTTGTAAACGTCAGACGTGAGGAGGCGGTTGACTGTGATGGATAAACCCATCGAAAAATGGACGGCACGCGACTTTATCGTCTATCTACACGACCGCCATCTCGAAGTCTACGGCATTAAGTACGTCGCCAATAATCGCGGCATGGAAGCGCGGAATTTAAAGACGATGGTTGACGAACATGGGGCGCCTATCGTACGGGACTTTATCGACGCATGCTTTGCGGCTAAAAAGCCGACGGCGCAATGGCCTGGCTGCAACTTCGGCTTTATGTTTTCGTATATGCGAGATCGACACTTGCCGCCGTTACTCGTAAAGCAAAAGACGGCCGAACAGACGGAAGAAGACGATCAAAGGGCGGCGGCACAGTCGCAAATAAACTACGGGGAGTTGTTTTAGGATGACGCAATATAAGACGGAGAAACGTAAGGCGCGTGCAGGCGAGCGGATATTGATTACGAATGTCTCGGAAGTCGAAGACGAATATGAGAACGGTGATGTATTTGAAGTAGATCGCGTTAATAGTGACTGCTCTGCGGTTAACACTGAAGGCGACATTATACTTGATTATGAATACGAAGTCATCATTGGTGAACAATCGCCAGCACCGAACCTAGATGAAATGAGCTATGACGAATTAATCTCGCTAGTCGAGGACGCAATGAAGGCGCTAAGAACGCGGTCATATAAGCTAGGCTACGATCAAGGACGTTTTGATGCGGATATTGAAGCGACGCATGGTACGTATGAAAAGTCCGATCAGCAGAAACGGGATGAGATCGTAGCGCAGGCGAAAAGAGACGTATCAGCGTTGATCAGACGAAACTTCACAGCTAGAACCGCGTTTATCGTCAATACTGAAAAAAGAACCGTTGTTGCTTTACGAAAGTCGTATAGACTCGGTTACGTTAGCGAGAAGGGAATCGCCAAATGCGCACCTAACGACTGCTTCAACGAACATATAGGCAAAGTTATTGCGCTAAGACGTGCGCTAGGGCTTTCGGTGCCGGCGGAGTATCTAAACGCTCCGCAGCCGACAGAAGTACGTGTGGGAGACGTGGTTGAGACGACATTTCTTAACGGCGAAACCTTAAAGTTTACAGTAGAACGTATTGAGAACGGGAGGGCGTATAGGAATGATGTACTAGGAACTTACGTCCGCTTAGACGCTGGTAGGCGCTACGGATACCCTGCATCAGATCCGAAAACGATTGACGATTCGAGGACGGAAGGAGGCGCTTAATTGAAGCTTCATCGATGGCTTAAAACGCAGACTTTCAAGAACTATAGCGGGTACGACTACGCCTACGATGGGATGTACCCAAAGCCTCGCGTTAAAGGCGAAGATAAAAAGATGCGCTCAAAGCACGAACGTACTTTACGTAAACGAATTGACCGAAAGGAGGCGGCTATGAATGACGAATGAATCACGATGCCTACTCGCAAGCAAATGCGCCCAAGCAGGCGGCGTTAATTGTACGAAACACTGCGAACTGTACCTCGGCTTGCACGGCCTAGATGGCGGAGGCGGACGGTCGGGCGCGGCTGGACTGGCGGAGGACTATCGCCTAGTGACGCTCAAGAATTCGCCGGCTCGCGCAGACCAGCCCGGGGCTTACAAGGCGGCGGATGCGTATGCGCAGACCTTCGACCGTCAATTTGACGCAGAGGCCGAGCGCCTTAAGTCGTTATATTTATACAGTGCGAAATCAGGAACCGGCAAAACGACAACGGCGGCGGCTTTACTAAACGAATATTTAACGGTCCATTACATCGGCGCCTTAAAACGCGGCGTTCAGCCCGACCAGCGACCGGCGTACTTTCTCGACGTCAACGCGTGGCAGAATGAATACAACGAGTTTAATAGACCGCGTGTTCCGGATTCGATCGCAGAACCGGCAGCCAAGCGATATTATGCCGCGCTAGAAGCAGCAAAACGGGCGCCTTTCGCAGTGCTGGACGAAATAGGCATGAGAGACGTAACGGAGGGATTTCGCGGCGATTTGCATACGATAATCAACTATCGCGTGACTAACCGAATGCCGACCGTTTATACGTCGAACATTAAATTGGAAGACCTGCCGGAAGTATTCGGAGAAGCACGACTGGCGGACCGTATTGCCGACCAGTGTAAAGAAATCGTCTTCGCGGGCAGATCAAAAAGGAGGCCTTTGTAATGTTTAAAGTTATAGTGGCGGGCGGACGTGAATTTAACGATTACGCACTTCTTCGGACGAAGTTAGATCAAGCGCTCAGAAATCGCCAAGGCGACGATATTTTAATAGTATCCGGGAAAGCAAGAGGAGCAGACGCTTTAGGGGAGCGGTACGCGAAAGAGAGGGGATATGAGGTTAGCGAACACCCGGCGGATTGGGATAAGTATGGAAAATCAGCGGGCTATATTCGCAATAAAGAGATGGCCGAAGAAGCAGACGCTTTGATGGCTTTTTGGGACGGTAAAAGTCGAGGCACAATGCACATGATAAATTTAGCGAAGGAAAAAGGGCTAAAAACGTTAGTTGTACGTTATTAAAAGGAGGCGACCGTAAATGAGCGGATTATCATTGACGGAAATTCAATACTTACGTGACCTACTCGTTGCGGATTCGTTGGCTAACGGAGACGGCGCCGCCAAGCTCGCCATTTTAGATAAACTAGATGCGCTTGAATTTGCGGACCATGAACCGGCCTATAAAACTGGCGATCTAGTGGCGGTCGAAGGCTACGAGGGACGCGTCTTCTACGTTGATTGCACCCGTTATATCGAGGAGACATCGAAAGAGGTCGTCTTTAATTTCATTGAATACGACCTGTATGACGCGATCAATGGCGAATGGCTAGAAGCGTTCGAGTCCGATATGCGACTGATTGCAGATGCGCTTGTTGCGGAGGATTTTTTGGCGGACTTTAATCTCGAAGGGTATCCGCCTGCTAGAAGTACCGTTTATCTAATAAACTACGAAACGGAGGCGGTTGATATGGCGGCAAAAGAACAGCCGATAATGAGCCGAGTGCAAAAGCGTAAGCAGGAACGTAAAGAGTCGGCGGCACAAACCGATAACCTACTCGATATTTACAACTGGAACAAAGCGCAATATGAAAAGACGGGTGAATTGACGTTTAAGGCGAAAATGGACGAAACTATGGCGCGATTGACAGGCGAGGGAGCTGATCGCCGATGAGTTTCGGATCTAGCTTGTTATCGAAAGTAATCGAAGCGAACGATCCGTCGGCTTTATTGCGATACGGTCTAACGCGCAAAGATTTTCAAACGGATGGCGAACGGGCAGCCTTCGAATACATCAGCGCCTATGCGGAAAAGCACGGAAACCAAGCGCCGACCGCCGAGATGGTTGCGACTGAAGTACCGACCTTCCAGCCGGAATTCAGTATCGATGCCACGTTTGAATACCTAGCGCAGAAGGCGAAGGAAACGGCAGCGATGAACGATTTCGCTTCGAAATTTAACGATAAATACGGAGCTAACGGCGTCAAGACGGCAGACTCCGAGTTCGTTCAAAGGTTCAATCGCGTCCAAGAAGGCGGGAACCCACAGGAATTTTTTGATTGGTTGCAAACCGTAGCAGAACAGAGTAAAATAAGAACAAGCGTTCGTAAAACGGTAGGAACAAACGTCGTAAGAGACGTAGATAAATTCCGTGCCGAATATGAAAAACGGAAGGCTGGCGAGTCATTCCGCATTTGGAACAGCAAATTTCCGGCGCTTAATAAGGCGATCGGTGGCTACGTCAGTTCGAACATGTACGTCGTATATGGAAAATCAGGGCGAGGTAAGTCGGCGATCACGCTTGAAGAATCGATAAATTGCGCAGTTCAAGGCGCTAACGTGCTTATATGGTCGATGGAGATGGGATGGTTCGAGGTACTCGTGCGTATCTACGTTTCACTTTCCGGCGATCAAGGCGTCGCATTAACTGAAATCGACGGTCAACAAATGGAGGCCGGCTTTGATTCGAGGTCAGTTCGCCAGGGCAAGTTATCGGAGGAATTCGAGGCGGCCTTTATGGACTTTATCGAGACGTTAAATACGATTATCGACGGTTCTATTACAGTGCGTGCAGTTGACGACAAAGACTTCGATTCTCGTTCGCTAAAAGACCTTAAAGCGGACATTGAACAAACGAACGCAGACGTCGTGATGATCGATCCGTTCTATTACTTAGATTACGAATCCAACTCGAATAAGACGACGGGTGGGGCAGCCGCCGATACGTCTAAAAAGATGCGCCGTTTAGCCGGAACGATGGACGTTGTTATTTTCGCAATTACTCAAGCCGGAGAAGATGACGCGACAGAAGACGATGCCGGAAACCGAGAAATTAAGTTGCCGAAGCGTAAGGACGTAATGAAAACGTCTGCCCTTCTTCAAGACGCAGCGGTACTAATTCCGGTCGATACGAACGTACGAGAAGGACGTGGCTTGATTGGCGTCAATAAGGGGCGCGATGGAGGCGAGGATGAAGTCGTCGAGATCGTCTATCTTCCGCAAGTTGGCCTCATCAAGCAGGTGGCAGCCGGAGAGATTGAGTTAAAAGCCTACGGTTTCTAGCGATATGGTTTTAAATGTAATACGTACCAACAATTACACTAAATAATTCTGAATTTTTTCGACAAATTACGACTACAATGTCGATTGGTTTAGTGTAATATAACGAAAGGAGTCGTATATACATGTCGATAATTACGATCAATGGCGTTGCTGTAGACGTCGACATACGCGAAGAATTAGAACTTTTTGAATGGGATCGTCCAACGTGGCACGCTGACCGTTTAACGGCGGCAAGCCCTTTTCGCGATGATCGTACTCCTAGTTTTTATGTTTATTACGAGGACACAGAAACCGCAAAGGCCGGTTACTTCGGCGACAGCGGAACAGGTGAACGCGGCGGCTTCATTAAACTGCTTGCGTTCCTGCGTGAAGAAACCGAAGAAGAAACGGCTTATTACCTCGTCGAGACTTATGGTACCGGAGAGGGTGAAACACGCCTGAAACTCCGCATTCCACGTTTGAAAATCGTTGAACCTAGACGCCCATTAACTGAGGACTTATTGGCAGGCGTAGAGATCGGGCCGAATTCGTACTTAACTAATCGCGGCATAAGCGTAGAAGTCCAGCTCAAAGCAGGCGTAGGTCTAACCGGACAAACGGCGGTGATACCGTGGCGGCTGCCTAATAAGCGCCTGGCGAACGTAAAATATAGATCAACGCGTAATAAAGCGTTTTGGTACGCTAAAGGCGGCTGGCCGATCCGTGAATTAATATACGGAATAGAAACTGCTTATGATGATCGCGCTAAAACAGCGGTTTTGGCCGAGGCTGAAATCGATGCGCTTTCGTGGCGTACGGCGGGCTTTTGTGGCATTGCGACAGGCGGCAGTAAGTTTTCCGCAGAGAAGGCGGACATAATTGCGCAATCGCCAATCGAATGTTTAATAGTAATTACGGACAACGACGAAGCCGGTGAGAAATTACGGAAGGATGTCGAGCTAAAGATGCGCGGCAAAGTCAGGCTTGCGCACGGTTATATAACGGAGGGACTTAAGGATGCGAATGAATTATTGATGGCGGAAGGTGAGGAAGCTCTTAAGCGAGTTGTTGATCGTGCGGAGGCGGTAAGTATTAACGTGAGGTTCGGGAATATCCGAACTATCGGTCGGCGGAGGTTGTCTTAACCCTCCGTGTTGCTACCGGATAAAGGACGCCAATTATATAAGGCTTCGACCGGGCAGTCGAGGCAGCGCGCTAAGGAATACGCCATTTCAACGTTAGGGACGTTTCTAAGCGCTATATAATCGGAAAGCTGTGTTTTTGAGATTCCGACCATTTCTGCGAGTTGAGTAAGTGAATAACCGCGATTATAGCACAGCTCCTTTATCCGGCAATCGACGACCGAATACTGCGAGATAAACACCTCCGCAAAGCGAATGCTACGTGCTTTACGAAGGAAATTATACCACATAACCGCGCCGATTCCATCGTCATTCGGGCGGATTTGGAAGAATACGGACAACCTTTTCGATAGGCACGTCCAATTCGAGGCAAATACGTTCTATGACACGGAACTCCATGTTAGCGCCGTTCATCGCAGGCTCTTTTGTAATCTTGGCCTGAGTGGACGACGACATAAAATTACGCAAATAACTTTTTGATTTACCCTGTTCTTTCAGGGTGTCAAAAAGAGGCGAGAAATCAACCAATTTAAACACCTCCATAACTTATTGGAAAAATATTTAAAATAAATGTTTACGTACGCGAACATTTACTGTATACTTCAATTATACTCAACCTATACAAAAAGACAAGAAGAAACGAAGGGGGTCAGAGCTTTTGGAATCGATTAGACGAGAATTATGTAGTTTGATTGAAGATAGTGATTTGAAGTATAAAGAGATCGCAAAAATCATTCGAGCAGATAAATCAACCATGACACACTTCCGGAACAATGGGACAATTAGTTTTAGGTCACTAGTAATCCTCGCACATTTCCTATTTCCGAATAACTCCAATAAAAAAATTACCGAATGGTGTTTGTCGATTCAAAAGACTGATAATAATGATTACTTAAAACAAATGATGGAGTACGCAGCAGTCACAAGGAATACAGATTTACTGAATTCATTAGTCGATGTTCACAAAAATACACTCGGTTTAGAAGATCATGTTCAAATTTACAAAACTATCTTGAATTACATTAATGCGGAAATTAGTATTGATGATATGATCAAAGAAATGAGCCTTTTTTCAAAGAGTAAGCATAAAGAATTACGAATATTATCTTCAATCTATATGTGTTATGGTTATTATGGAAAGGGTCAGATTCACTCGATCATTGAGAAGGCGTCCTCAATCGGAGACAGCATCAAGTCCTTAGGCGATAAAAAGAAGCTATTCATAAAAGAGTGCTACGTGCATCGTTTCGCTGAGTTAATGGCGCCTGTATATTTACGTTTAAATAATCTTGGGGCAGCAGAACACTACGCAACCATAATAAAGAATGGGAACATCTCAAATAAGTCAGTTTCCGACGCGAACTATATCTTAGGTATGATCGCAATGTCAAAAGGTAAACGAGACGCGATGGACATTTTCGAAGAGAGCTATAAGTACGCTTATAAAACGGGTGTTGATTTCATTATCACAAATGCAAAAAACAACTTCTTACTCGCAGAAGCGTATGTTAATAGGAAAGACCCCGATAAACTGTCGGCATTACTCGATCAATTAAAGGAGGTGATATACGAAGAGAGAACGGACGACTTTTACATATACCTCGAAAAATATAAAAAAGGTAGTGTCGAAGGGTTATTCGAATGCCATCGTCAATTTCTTTTCAATTCAGATTTTTTCTTTTCAGCATTAGTAATGAGAGATTTTAAAGACGCAGGGGTGCCTAAGTACCTAATTGATACATTTAGGCACTATAACTACACACAAAAGGGGATGCTTTATTTTGAAGAAGATTTTATTGAGTGTTTTATTGATTTCAGCAATCGCGGTATCAACTGTACAGCTTAACAAAGGAACGGAAGGCGCGCTAGAAGCGGATCAACCGTACAAAACAGCAGATATACGTCCAGGAGGATAACGAGGCCATTAGGCTTCTTTTTTTTGTCTAAAAATAGAATCTAGTTTAAAATCAAAATCTTTTTTAAGTTTTTCAACTTTCAAATAATACATAGTTGCTTTTGGTACTATATGGACATGGAAGAAAATTTATAAAAAACTTTAAATCAAATGTCCCGATTCTAACAGACCTCATGCGACTGTATAAGTGTAAGGGACGGGAGGAGAAAAACTTGAATAAAGAAAAATTTAATAGACTTCAGATGGCCGCAGATTACGGAGCGATTCCGTATGTACAAAGAGAATCGCAACGAATCGCACACTTAGTTCCCGACCAAACATCGTTCGAGCAGCGGTGCTTAAACTCGATAGGCTACTGGTTGGAGCGCTATGAAGGTAATGGTCGCGATAAGAAAGCGCTGATCCAGCGCATTATCGTAAGGGAACGGAACAAGTACCTAAAGGCATCACGAAAAGAAGCGGCCTTATCTATAGAAGGAATGCGAGACGACGGTAATGTCTCGTGGGAGCCTGAAGACGTTTTAGCGGACGTCGAAGGCGAAGTTGTACTAAAGGAAAAGACCGCCCTGTTAGCGCAAGGCGATCTTCGTAAAGAAATGATATTAACGAACTGGTCACGGGGATGCACGAATAACACTGAAATCGCCATGCTGTTAGCGCAGCACTTTGGCGGCAATATCGAGGGTTATCGAAAATACATCCAACGTTTCCGATTAAAATGCCAGCGGGAACTGGCTTTTTAATCACGTATCTAGGCACGAGGGCTTCGCTACGTAACCTAATAATAATCGCTTGACAAGCGAATTTCAAGCGAACACCATGCGAACAATCCTCTGTCTAGTACGTTTTACCTAAAAATTAAGGAGGCTAACGTACTATGAAACAACCTACAAACGATTTCCCACCCGTAGTAAACATCCAAAAATTAACGGAATTACAATACGAAGGCGCGTTATACCGCGAAGATGATCCGGCTGACTTTTACCGACCAACTACGATCAAGGCGGTGCGCGTCGGATGAAACCTTCCGAAATAACCATTACTCACCACGCGAAGCAGCGATTTAAAACCCGATTTGGCATCGATAATCATTATGCCGCACGTAATTGGATCGCGCAGAAAATGGAACACGCTCAGTATCTCGGAATCACTGTAGATGAATCCGGCAAAGAGGCCCGCATGTACGCGAGTAAAGGCGTAGTTATTCATTTTGCGGTAGACACAAACGTCGTTATTACCGTTTATAAGGAAAAAGATAACGCAGGATCAATCGCCAAGCGTTTACTTATTGACGCCTATAATATCGTACAAAAGAACGCAAACGAGGCGCTTAGTAAAACAGAAACGTTCTCGGAGGAATTAGACGAAGAATTACGATGGTTAGCCGATGAACTCAAACGTACTCGTTCGAAAGCTAAAAGAATGGCGCTACAAGCACGAATTAATGCCGTTCAAATGCGTGTCGACGAGCTTCCAACTGAATCACTCGAAATCAAGCGCCAGGTAACGCGTTATGCGAGAGGAGTTGCCGCGTATGTTTGACGACTTTCTAATGTATTTTTCATTCGTCGGCAGTATCTCGACCTTTATTATCGGCGGTATGTACTGGTCAATTGTGTGCGAAGAGAGACGGAATAAAGGCGGCAACTGACCGCCGACGCTCGGAGAATACCGGGGCGTTCGTTAAGTAAAACTGTCGCGTCGCTATGTCGTGCGCTGGCGGCGTCTCGGGCGCAGATACCGGTGTTTTGCGAGGGTCAAACCCTAAAACAAATTAACGGAGGTAATCGGATGACAAAGTACACTAGCGGAGCTGACGCTCTAAACGCATTGAACGCAACAAATGAAGGTAATGGCGGTAATAGCGCTGAGTTTGCGAGCTTTAAGACGGGCACGGTTTATAAGGTACGCGTAATGAGTGCGTTCGATCTGATTCGCTTCTTCTCATACGGAATCTATAAGAAGGTAAATTCGTTCTCGGCGGCTAATCCAAGCACGCTAAATAAGAACGGCTTTCCTGAGTCGAACCTAACGTCATGGGATCGCGCATGGAAGTATTATCAAGACCAAAAGAAAGCGGCTGCTGATCGCGGAGATGCTAAAGCGGAAGAAGCGGCTAAGCAAGAAGCGGCTAAATATCGCGTAAAAGAACGTTATGCGCTAGGATTTATCAACCTCGAAACTGGCGAGCCAATCATCGTCGATCTTTCTAAGCCGCAGGCTACGACTGTTCATGCGGTCATTAAGAAACAAGAGAAGAAGCTCGGTCGTATCGCGTTTGAGTTAGAGAAGTCCGGCTCAGGAACGAGTACAGTCGTTTCGCTAACGCCTCTTATCGATATGGAAGAGGATTTGACGGAAGTGGAACGCAAGCATTTCGCAGCGCAAGACGGCAAAGAGTTCGACATGTCTTTATTTGACGGCTTAATTTACGAAGCTGACGAAAAGGAAATGCTCGAAAACCTTGTCGCGGCAGGATTTGATCTATCGCTAATTGGCGAATCACTTGGCGGCGGATCTCAGACGGAAGCAGACGAAGAATTACCGGCTGAAGAAAACTTCGGATTCTAAGGAGGGCGAATAGATGCGAGAAATTAAAACGGAAGCGCAGACGTTAGATTTATCGAAAAAGGTCACCGTAGAAGTTTCGTTGGCGGAATTGATTGTTATTAAGGCGTCAATTTACGAAGCAGCAACTTCGACCGTGTGGAGACTCATCGAGGCAGTTTACGGTGAGAAAATAGCGAATAATGCGCGTCAGTTAATGACAAACGACGTTGAAGTTGCGGAATCTATTAGCGATATTTTAGCCGGGCATATCACGAAGGAGGACGAATAGATGGCGCACAAAGAAGAAACGATCGGCAAGTTCGCCGAAATGATCGCCCGAGCTGCCTTAATGGCGGCCGGCTGGTCAGGCGTCAGCAAGCCGGAAACCGAAGAGCCTTATGATATTCTCGCAGCCGATCCGTTTAGCGGCGAGATCAAGCGGTTTCAAGTAAAGACGATTCGTGATCGCAGGAAGAAGCGTGATACTTTAACAGTTAGTGGGCGCAAGAACACCGGCAAACCGTACACGAAAGCCGACACGGACTATTTTATCGGCGTGCTAATCGAAGCCGACGTAACCAAAGCGTACATGTTCGAGTGCCGCGGCATTACGGACTATTGGATGCCGAAGCGAAACGAAGGTAAGCGGGAATGGACCGAACTAAAACTTAATTTGGATCGCGATTTCTTGGCGACGATTGAAAACGAAGCGGAGGCGGTTTGACCTTACCGGGTCGGACGGTCAATAAAAGGAGGACGAACCAATGGCGGCATTAAAAGGCGTAAAGACGATCGATATGGTCGGCGGAGAAATCACGAAAGTAGCGTATAAAGGTGCGGAGTATGAGCGCGTTGAGGGAGACGCAAAGGTTGGCGATTTATTTTTGCCGAGGAAGGGATTCCACGATATGACCGCTGGATCATTTTATGTAATCGAAGAGGTTGATCCCGATGGCGACGCTTATTTCGTTGACGATGGGGGTTGGTCAGCCGTCATTTGTAGCGATGATTACTTTCCATTTCGCAAGAAGCGTGTACGCCTAAAGGCCGGTGATTATGCGAAGGTGATCGATTGCGCTGAAGAATGGAAAGTTGCTCAGGGAGACTTCGTTAAGGTTTTGATCGATGACAAAAAGTACCGTCCGTTTCAGTGCAAGGTTCAGAACGGAGAGTTTGTTGGAGAAACCGTTTGGATGCATGAATCCGAACTAGTCCTCGCAACCGAAGACGAAGTGACAGCCGCCAAAGAAGCGGAAGCAAAACGCTCTGTCGAAGCGAAGTGGGCGAAGATCGGACGCAAAGTTGGTGAGTATCGTAAAGGCGATATTGTAGCGTATGATGATCCGGCATGGTTCGGAAATAAAGGAATTGGAACGGTGATTAAGGACACTGACCAGTGTTGCGATCCTCTCGTAGAGGCTGTAACTTCGGCAGGTGTGCTTATGCCGTATTGTTTGAGAGAGTCAAAACTAACGCTAATCACTCCGGTCGAGGCACGTTTTGACCGCAGCTAAATGCGCCGCCTGCCAAGCGCCCATAAACGAAGGCCAGCGCGCCATCTACGACTCGCTATACGATGTGTATTTTTGCGATGTGAGGTGCTGGTCGGAGTTTTATGTGGAGAATGAGGCGGCTCATAGACGGAAGTGGACGGAGGAGGTCGATCTATGAGAACCGCTATCTACACGTGTATATCGTTAAGCATAGTCGGCGTTGCATACGCGTTGACACAAGGAGATTACGGACTTGCGATTCATAACGGGATCAACCTCGTTTTGTTCGCATTCTTAAACCGATATTACGGCTAACATCGACTTTTAACGAAGAAAGGAGGACGCGACGTGGAAATCAAGCCGTTAAAACTAAACGTAAATGCGGGCAAGGCGGCTCCGGCGACCGAAGTTGCCCAGCGCAAAAAAGCGGCCAATGCCGTCGAGCCAATCGAGGATGCATGGCGACGCATCTACGCAAGCAAACTAAGCGATTCGGACCGGCAGAAATTAAACGAAGTCAAGGCGGCTATGGAGGACGGCCGGTTGGCGCGCGATCCTTCTGACCGAGTTAATAAAGCCGGCAAGCCGAAGAAATTCAGCAAGGCGGAAGCGCTGCGTCTATGGAAAACGGTGCAGGCGCAGAACCGCGAAGAAAAGCTACGCAAGATGGTCGAGGAAACGCCGGATAATTACGAACTTATTACGACTGAACATAAACTTGCGAATTTACTCGACGATCTTGGGAACGAAAAGATAATCGCAGTCGATACGGAGACAACGGGCGTAGATGTGTACACGGACGTTATTGTCGGCATTTCACTCACTTTACCGCAAGCTGACCGACATGTGTATATACCGGTTGATCACGTTGATTGCGAACAGCTTAGTCGAGAATACGTACTCAGCGAATTAGCGGTCGTATTTAACGACGATAAGATCGGAAAGGTCTTGCATAACGCTATATTCGATATCGCAATGCTACGAAGACATGGGCATGACATTAAAGGCGTCGTGTGGGATACGATGACCGCGATGCATATTCTCAACGAGAACGAAGGAGATCGAAGCACAGGCGGCGCCGGATCGTTTAAGTTAAAAGACTTGGCGCCTAAATATCTAAAAACGCCCTCGGACACCTACGACAGTCTATTCGGAAAGAATGCACAATTTCGGGAAGTTCCTGTAGATATCGCGCTAGTTTATGCTGCGAAGGATACGGAGTTAACTTGGAGACTTTACGAATTTCAGCGAAAACATATGGCGCAAATGCCGACGGTCTTAGAGTACTACGAAACCGTAGAAGTACCGTTACTATATGTAATCGTAACCTTAGAAGCCAACGGATATGTACTCGACTTAGACTTTGCTAAGGAATACGGAGAAAAGTTACGTAAGCGTGCAGAAGAGTTACGCAAGGAATTAATTTCGGAGTTAACACCATTCCACGAAGGCGACGGACCATTAAATTTAAACTCGACCCAACAGATGCGCCCTGTCCTTTCGAAGAAAATCGGCAAAGAGCTTCCGAACATGGACGCAAAAAAGACGTTAAAGCCGTTGAAAGGCGAGCATGAGGTAATCGCTAAATTACTAGAGTATAAAAAAATCACAAAGCTATCGGGCACCTACATTGAAACTCTACCGTTAAAGCAAAACCCGACAACAAAACGCTGGCATTCGCGATTTAATCCGATGGGGACGGTAACGGGTAGATTTAGTTCTGGAAAGGACGAAGAAGCTAAAACGGAACAAGGATTCAACGTACAAAATCAGCCGAAAGATGCTCGTAAAATGTTCGTTGCTCCTCCTGGAAAAGTCATTATCGGTGCGGATTTCAAGGCGCAGGAAATAAGATGTGTGGCGCGTTTATCCGGAGAACGGGTACTGATTGACGCCTTTTTAAATAATCGCGATCCATATGCGACGCTGGCGGCAAAGTTTCATCAGAGGCTATACGAAGAAGTATATAAGCTTTCTAATGGAGACGACACGCCAGAAAGGAAGCAAATGAAAGTCGGAATGCTGGCGGCTATATACGGTACATCAAAATGGACTCTCGCGGAACAGTTAGATACAACACCAGACGAAGCACAAAAATTTCTCGACGACATGTTCGCGACTATGCCGGACTTAGCCCGTTGGATTGAAGATACGCAAGAGTTCGCGGCTAGATACGGGTTTGTATGGATGGATAACCAACAACGAAAGCGGCGATTGCCTGACGCTAAATTGAAAGCGAAGTGGGGCGATAGAGATACTTGGCGTAAGGTAAATCGGGCTAAACGACAAGGACCGAACGCCCGTGTACAAGGATCGTCATCTATTCAAACGAAAGTAACGATGATAAAAGCAGCGGAAATGTGTTCGCAAAAAGGAAACGGTTGGAGGTTGTGGGGGACGGTCCACGACGAATTGCTTTTCGAGGCGCCGATCGATTTTACTCGACAGGATATCGAGGATGTTAGAAGCGTAATGATTGATTCATATACGTGGGGGGAAGTGCCAAACGGAACGGATATAGAAGTCATGACGCGGTGGGGTGAAGGTGTCCCTGTCGATAAATGGTTTAAAAACAAGGAGGCGATTAAATGATTCCACAAACATACGTAGTGCTCGATTTAGAAACGACGGGACTCGATCATAAAAAGGATCAGATTATCGAGATCGGCGCAATTAAAATTCGACTTGGCGGGCGACTACGTGCATTCGAAGAAGTAGACCGATTTCACACGATGGTCGCGCTAGATGAAGGACGTGATCTACCGGAATTTATTACGAATTTAACCGGAATTACAGAAGAAGACCTCGAAGATGCTCCGGAAGAATGGGACGCGCTGGACGATTTAAAAAACTTCATCGGAGACGCTGTCGTTGTTGCGCAGAATGCACCGTTTGACCTTTCGTTCATTAGCCGCGGCGGCATCGAGCCGGAACGTTTCTATTGCACGAGAGCTATGGCGCGTTTTGTAGAGCCGGAGTTATCGGCGTCATTAAAGGACGTGACCAAACGAAACGGAATTTCGCTAGACGGTCATCACCGCGCGCTGAATGACGTGGAAGCTACAATCGAAGTTTTCCGTAACTACTTACCGCAAGTAGTCGGTGAATATAACGATTTTATGAACGTTGTTATGGAGGCGCCGGACAGACCGTTGAACTTCGTTCCCAAGCGCGCCATGGTTTGGGAGGTTCAGATGGTTGCGCTATCTAAAGCGGATCTGCTGCGCATTTATCAAGCGTTGAGAGATAACGAAGCGATGTCGTTAAAGATCGGCTCTATCATCGAGCGCAATATGAAGGGACGTGATTAATTGACGACAGACAAACGAAAATTAGCGGCTCAATTACTTAGTAACGGCGGAAATATACCATCACCGTTTTCTCAAATGATTGCGGACGATTTTAACGATATGTTATACGAATTTCACAAGCACCCGCAGCCGTATGACGATTTAATGGACGCAGAACTCCATGAACAATATGCGCGTGTACTACGAGAGCAATCGAAGTACGGCTATTTTAATTGGAAAACCGCACCTGACGGAACACCTCGGCCTGTTTTTTCGCCAAGCAGCGCAAGTAAAACGGAAAGAGAACTTTACGAAAAAGCGCGCAAGTCAGTGCGTGATCCACAGACACCAACGCCTAATCAGCGAGATTGGACCGGGCTCGGTTCGCAGGTCGGCGACTATATTCAACGTGAAGTTCTGCTAATAGAACGTCATTTTGAGAGACTTACGGGCACTAAGCCGAAATTTAGATTTGAACGGACGGAGCGAAACGAGCCAGCGTTTGAGCATTTCAAAAAGACAATGCACGAAGTGACTTCCGGCGAAGAAAAGTTCGCAATTCACGGACTTCCCGACGGCATTCTGATCTATACCGCAGATGATGGTCAGGAGTATCGCGTAGGTTTAGAAGTTAAGTCTTTTCAAAAAAGCTACGTAGATTTCAAGAAAGTCGTAGAGCCGAAAAAGGAGCATGTTGAGCAATCGATTTGCTATTCGGAAATGTACGGACTCGATTATTACATCGTCATTTACCACTTGACTTACGGCGTGAAATGGGATAAGGAGATTAACCGTAATAAAGTGTTTGGGATTGAGATTCGCGATGAAGACCGTACTAGGATATTTGAGAAATTTGAGCGTGTAACTAAAGCCGTCAGATTGAGCGAAGCACCGTCGTTAGATTTATTTGAATGGGCGTTCTATGAATACAAACGATCTACAGCTAAGAATTTAACGGACGGAGAACTGGCGGATCTATACGATCTTAAAAGTCGGATGATGCGTACTAGACTTCCGGATTGGAAGAAGCAAAGAATCATAGATGCGCTCGCATTTATCGAGAGAGTACGAGAAGGGGAGGCGGTTTGATGTCGTTTAAACTTATCCGAGTTCGAAGTATAAAAAACAAAGAGGTGCCGGAGTGGAAGAAAAGCCTTACGGGAGAATTATGCCGTATCGGAATCGTTCGTTTGGGGGAACGTCTAGTAGTCAATTTTCCAGACGTAGATTCACACCTTGTCACTACCGAAATAGTCGCATACAACTCCGACTGGAGGGCGAGTAACAGTTTAATCGTGCAAACCGAAAATACAGTTTACGTGTTCTCAAAGGAGGCGGTTTGATGACGGTCGATGACGTTCGAAAACGCGTTGAAGATATCCGAAAAGCATCCTTCGATGATGAGGCGGCACACTGTATGGAGTCCGAATTGTATTCCGAGGTTTTAAAGGAAATCGCAAAAGGCGCAGATAACCCGGATAAACTTGCGTCAGAAGCGTTAAAGACGGAGAAAATCGAATTTTTTCGGTGGTTCGGATGACTAGCGCCAAGCCTATCCGATGCCTTGCGTTCGACACGTCGATGACCTGTCCGGGCGTCGCGATCATAGAAGTCCGTAAAGGCAAGCCGACCATCAAGGCGCTAAGCCACGTTAAGCCGAATACGAGCCGATCGCATGCGCACCGAGCGGAGGTTATCGAAGGATGGGCGATGCTGTTTCTCGATAAGCATGTCGGAACCGCCGGCTTTGATTACGTGGTTCGCGAAGACTTTGCGGGCAAGACGTCACGGTCGAATTATCCGGTACTCAGTGCATGGAATGCGTGCGAACGAGCGACGTCGCGATTCGGGCTCACGTTCGACAAATACAAGAAGCCGGGCAAAAAGACGGAAGACCTCGGCATATCAGCGACGCGCGTTAAGTCATTGGTCACCGGATCGGGCAACGCAGAAAAAGACGAAGTAGAAGCGGGCGTAAGACGGCTAACAGGCTACGAAGGCACCTTCGCAAACTATGATGAATCGGATGCGGCTGCGATTGGGCTTGCGTGGCTGATCGATGAAGGCGTACTTGAGAAACCGAAAGGGGCGAAATAGATGGATAAACACGAACAATATACGATTAAAATTGCATGCGCATTAGAGGAAGTATTTAACGAGGATTCCGAGCATTTTATTGCGGAATTAAAGAACGTCGATCTAACGGCTTTCTATACAGCGGCCAATGCTGCGTTAGGAATAATGTTCAACCGACATACAGGCGATCATAAGAATGCGATTGAATTTACGTATTTGCTAAACGGATTGGCGGTTCAGAAAGCGATCGAGAACGTGGAAAAGGAGGCGGGCGCAAATGGATAAGGCGGTGGCTTACATCGACAAATTAGCCGCAAAGCTCGGAGTGGCGGCGGAACATGTTTACGGGGTTCTCGTTAAGCAGAGTTACGTCTTCGGAATAATTAACATAATTGTAGGAACGATCTTGTTGGCGGGATTTGCTGTACTACTCCGTTTGAATTACCTTATTATCGCAAAAGGCGAAAGCCCTTCGTGGGGAGAAGAGGAGACGATTTACTGTAAGCTGCGAGAGGTTGGAGACGGTATGTTATTTATCGCAATAATCATCGCTACAATTTTAGCTGTGATCTTCGGAATGGTCGCATTGTTCAGCGGTATCATGCAAACGTTGAACCCGGAATACTACGCAATCAAAGAAATACTCGACACGATCGGAGGTAAATGACGATGGAATATGGAGATATTTTCGTTGCGCCAATCGCTAATTTACTCGACATGAAACGTCGCCTTGAATCGGATTTAGGCGATCATGAATACGCATTAAGCCGGCTAGAACTAAAGCGTACCGAGACGGAAATCGAACGAGATCGGACGGCTGCTAGAATCGCGGAATTAGAAGCGGAAATTGAACGGAGAGGTGGACGCGGATGAGAACGAGAGGAGAAATCGAAGCAGAGCTATTAGAAATTTACGACAACATCGACATGATCCAAAACGATATTGACGATTTACGGGACGAGATGGGTACCCTATTCAAGGTAGTTAACGGACTAGAATCCGAACTTTCCGCGCTAGATCAATCGGAAGGTGGAGACGAATGAGTACGTACATTGCGTTATTCAGCCTCGCGATCCTCATCATTTTTGTGGGCGGAATGAAGGCGAAATCATACGAAGAAATCACGACGAAAATCGCCGGCCTCGTCTTGCTGATCATTCCTACTGCGGTGTTGTTGGCGTACGCGACCAGGGTTCAACCGTGAACGTATATTTCTACTCACTGACGGGGAACGTGCGGCGCTTCATCGCTAAGACCGGACTAGGCGGTCAGGCACGTGAACTAAAAACGGGCGAGGTCGTCGAGGAACCGTTCGTGCTGGTAACGCCGACTTACGACTTCGGTCAGCCGCCCGCAACGGTAAGCGAATGGCTTAAGGATAACGTCGACTTGATGGTCGGGGTGGCTGCGTCGGGAAATCGTAATTGGGGTGACGGATTTGGTGCGGCTGCTGACGTTATTGCGGCGCTTTATGACGTGCCGGTGGTCGCCAAGTTCGAATTAGCAGGGACGGAAGAGGACGTACGATTATTTACGGAAAGGGTGAAGGCGCTTTGAAGCGACACATAGAGTTAAATAACGAAATTATGATTCAAAAAGACGGACGGTTTCAGTTTGAGAAAGACGCAGAAGCCGTCCGTGCTTATTTTATAGACTACGTAAATCAAAACACCGTATTTTTCCACGACTTACGCGAGAAGCTCGACTATCTACGCGATAACGATTACTACGAGACGGAGTTCCTAGACGCTTATACATTCGATGAAATCAAAGCGGTCTATAAAACCGCCTATGCCGCCAAGTTTCGATTCCCTTCGTTCATGAGCGCATTCAAATTCTATAACGACTACGCGCTGAAGACGAATGATCGCAAAAAGATCCTCGAACGCTACGAAGATCGCATCGCTTGTTGTGCGTTGTACTTCGGAAAAGGAGACGGCATCAAAGCGATCGAATTTGCGAAACTAATGATTCGCCAGGAATATCAGCCGGCGACGCCTACGTTCTTAAATGCCGGACGCAAGCGCAGAGGCGAGATGGTGTCGTGCTTCCTGCTCGAGGTAGGCGATTCACTAAACGATATCAACATGATGAATTCGACGGTGCGCCAGTTATCGAAAATCGGCGGAGGCATCTCGGTAAACCTTTCAAAGACTCGCGCAAAAGGTGAGTCGCTTATGGATTACGAGGGCGTGACTAGCGGTGTCGTTCCGATCATGAGAAACCTCGATCAATCCTTGCGTCATATTAACCAAGCCGGACAACGAAGCGGCGCAGGTGCGGCGTATCTAAACGTATTCCACGCGGACATTAACGATTTCCTAGATACGAAGAAAATCTCGGCAGATGAAGACGTCAGAGTCAAAACGCTATCGATTGGCGTCGTTGTGCCCGATAAATTCATCGAACTAGCGCGAGAAGATCGTCCGGCTTACGTTTTCTATCCTCATACGGTTTACAAGGCGTACGGTACGCATCTTGACGAGATGGATATCGGCGCAATGTACGATGAACTCGTAAATAATCCGGCGGTACGTAAAGAACGTATCAATCCGCGCCAGCTACTCGAAAAAATGGCCGTGCTGCGTTCCGAGTCGGGCTATCCGTATATCATGTTCGAGGACAACGTGAACGCCGCACATGCGCTGAACCATATCAGCCGCGTTAAATTTTCTAACTTGTGTTAACTGTAGCACCTTCGATCAGTAATGATCGTAGCAAACCCGCCTAAACGGTGAAACTCTTTTATAAGACAATACCGTGCTAAATCTTCGTCGCAGGAGAAAGGGAGCGGGAGGGCATACGTTATGGATTCATTTATATAACGGTTAATAAAAAGAACAACATGAGATATATAGGTAAGTGTGTTTATACAAGGATAAATTCATGGGAAAAGTATCTCGGCAGCGGTGTCTACTTAAAGAGAGCAATAAGGAAATACAGCAGAGATAACTTCTATCGGATTATTATAGACGAAGCTGATTCAGAGGAAGAATTACGTGAAATCGAAGAATACTACATTGATATGTTTGACGCGGTTAGTAGTAAAGAGTTTTATAACTTAAAAGGAACTTCGATCGGCGGAGATACATTCACTTGCCATCCGGAAAAAGAGAGAATAAGAAAATTAAAGAGCCGTAACTCAAGCGGCAGCAGAAATCCTATGTTTGGTGTTCCTAAAACGGAAGCAATGATTGAGGCAACGAAAAAAGCGAATAGTAAGCCGGTAGAGATAGACGGCGAAATCTATAGAAGCTCTACTGAGTACGGCAAACTATTCGGCATAGGAGTTACGACGGTTTTATACCGCCTAAACTCACCTAATTACCCGAATTATAAACGAACTGGCTAAGTAAGTCAAAAACCTGCGACGAAGAAAATGCCGAACGACTATCGAAACCACGCGCAAGGCGGAAGGGAGTAGAGTACACCGCAAGTGTATGGCGGTGGAAACGGCGGGCGGCCCTAGTGGTCGATGATATAGTCTACTCTTACGAGTGATCGTAAGCAGTTCATAAGAGAACGGGCGAGTGTGTTGCGTCATTCGTCGAATAAAAGGTCAGAAGTGCTTCAGGCGTCAACCGTCTCGGAATATACCGATTACGGCGAACCGGACGACATCGGCTTAGATATTTCGTGCAATCTCGGCTCTCTTAATATCGCGAATGTAATGGCGGGCGGCTCTATCGAAAACGCCGTCAAACTAGCCGTCGATGCGCTTACGGTTGTCTCGGAATCTACGAATATCAAGAACGCGCCGGCCGTCGCAAAGGCTAACCGTGAGATGCGTTCTATCGGACTTGGCGCGATGAATCTGCACGGCTATTTAGCGCAGAATGGAATCGCATATGAATCGGAAGAAGCTCGTGACTTTGCTAACGTATTCTTCGCTACGGTCAATTACTGGACGTTAGTGCGCTCGAATGAATTGGCGCAGGAAACGGGAACTACGTTTGAAGGCTACGAGGGATCTACGTATGCGAGCGGAGAGTATTTCGATAAGTACCTCGAAGGTGATTACCGACCAAAAACGGATAAAGTGCGGGCGTTGTTTAAAGACATCGTGATTCCGACGCCTCTCGAATGGCAAGTCCTGAGCGATAACGTAAATCTTCACGGACTATACCACGCCTATAGACTTGCGATTGCGCCTAACGGATCTATTTCGTATGTACAGTCGGCGACAGCTTCGGTCATGCCGATTATGGAGCGCATTGAGGAACGGACTTACGGAAACTCGAAGACGTACTATCCAATGCCGGGGTTATCGCCGCAAAACTGGTTCTTCTATAAAGAAGCGTACGACATGGATATGTTTAAGGTCGTCGATATGATCGCTACGATTCAGCAGCACGTCGACCAAGGCATCTCATTTACGCTGTTCTTAAAAGATACGATGACGACGCGCGATTTGAATCGAATTGACCTGTACGCGCACCACAAAGGCATCAAGACGCTTTATTATGCGCGCACTAAAGATACTGGGCAGGAAGGCTGTCTAAGTTGCGCAGTCTGACAATAATATTTGGGCATACAAATTTCTCAGGGGAAACCCTGTAAATAATTAACAAGGTAGATTAGCAGTTACGTCAACTTTCATAGGGAATCTTCGGCAAAGGATCCTGTGTGGGACTGTATGAATATTCATGTTAGGTAGATGAATGTTTATACAAAAAAAATATAAATATTCGGAGGCGTTATATGGAGAAAGAGTTACTCGGGAGCTTAGAACTTAATAGAATATATCAAATGGACTGTCTCGAAGGGATGAAATTAATTCCTGATGAATCCGTAGACTTAATTTTATGTGACTTACCTTACGGAACAACTGACGTTAAAAGGTGGGATAAAATCATCCCAATTGAAAAGTTATGGGAGCAGTACAAACGAATCATCAAAGAAACTGGCAATGTCGTTCTGTTCGGTAGTCAACCGTTTACAAGTTATTTAGTTAACAGTAATCCTTCTATGTTCAGGTACGAATGGATTTGGGATAAAACAAAGGGAGCGAATTTCCTAAACTCTAACCACCAACCACTTAAGGTTCATGAAAATATTCTCGTTTTCAGTAAACTTCCTGCAAGTCCAAACAAAAAGGGTACGGCAACTTATTTTCCGCAAAAAACAGAAGGGAAGGAATATAAGGTTAAGAGAAGCAGCCACAAGGGAGAAATCTTCAACGGAGGCTCGTTGCGAGACAATTTTGAAAAAGTAAATGAGGGCAGACATCCAGTAAGTATCCAAACATTTTTAAAAGATAAAGATAATATCCACCCAACACAAAAACCTGTGGAGATGTGCGAATATTTGATACGAACTTACACAGACCAATCAGATATAGTTCTCGATAACTGCATGGGTTCTGGCACAACAGCTGTCGCATCTATAATCAGCCAAAGAAAATGGATAGGTTTTGAGACTGACCCAACGTTTTACCAACTTGCTAATAAACGTCTTGAACAAGTCCAATTAGGTGATGATTTAGCTTCCTACCAATAAGACTTTCTCGAAGTCATTCAAAATCGTTACAAATGCCCTCACTGCGATTCTACATTCTCTGACTACTTTATCTCTATCGCAAGAAACGACAAGATTACAGGGCGATTATTCAAGCGCATAGGCAAGGAATCTATCAAAGGTAAGAACACATTTACCAGTGTAGCAGAGCAGTGTGGAGTGGCGAATACAACGGTTAAGAAAGCCTTCTTTCAACATGTAGATGTGCTTTAAAGTGTCTGAATCAAACTTTTTAAAAAACTATCGTTAGGAGGATTAATAATGACGGAACCTATCGAAAATGAAATATACACAGCGGCCAACTGGTCGCAATCAGACGATAATTTTACGGCCATGTTCTACGATCAGAACGTCAAGCAGTTTTGGCTACCGGAGGAGATTTCGCTTAACGGCGACCTACTCGCGTGGAAAGACCTGACGCCTGCCGAACGCGACACGTATATGAAAGTGCTCGCCGGCCTGACGTTATTAGATACGGAGCAAGGAAACACCGGCATGCCCGCCATCATGGCGCACGTAGACGGTCACCAACGCAAGGCCGTCCTCAACTTCATGGCGATGATGGAGAACGCAGTACATGCGAAGTCTTACTCGAATATCTTTCTAACGCTTGCGCCTTCGGAAACTATTACGGCCGTCTTCGAATGGGTTAAAGAGAACCGGTACTTGCAACGCAAAGCGAAGCTGATCACCGACCTTTATCGCGATATCAAGGCAGGCGACGACATTTCGTTGTATAAAGCGATGGTCGCTTCGGTATATCTCGAAAGTTTCCTATTCTACAGCGGCTTTTATTACCCGTTGTATTTCTACGGTCAAGGGCGCATGATGCAGAGCGGCGAGATTATTAACCTTATTATCCGTGACGAAGCGATCCATGGCGTCTACGTCGGTTTGCTTGCGCAGGAAATATACAACCGTCAGACGGACGACGTGAGGGCGGATTTACATGAATGGTCGCTCGGGTTATTAACGGAGCTGTACGAGAATGAAGTCGCATATACGGACGATGTGTACGGTGCGGTCGGCTTGGCGCATGACGTTAAGGCTTTCGTTAGGTACAACGCGAATAAGGCGCTCATGAACCTCGGATTCGATGCGCACTTTCCGGATGAGCTGGTCAACCCGATCGTGATTAACGGGCTGAGTACGAAGACGAAATCTCAAGACTTCTTCTCGATGAAGGGCACGGGGTATAAAAAGGCGACGGCCGAGGCGCTTAAAGACGAAGATTTTTATTTTTCCGCCGATTAATGTCCCGATTTCCGCCGCCCACATGCGACTGTACTTATGAAAGCGAAAATAAGGAGCTGATCGTATGCGACAGACGATTAACCGAGGCGCTCTAATAGCGGCGTCAATTGTGCCGGCCTTTTGGTACGCACATGCAGCGGGCTTTTGGTGGTTCGCGGCGGCGGCGGCGCCGTTTCTACTATACGTAGCAACAATGACGGATGAGGACGGTAAGAGGGTGGAGGAGGGCGAGTAGATGAAATACGTTTTAGCTTCCGTAACAATATTCGGATTCTTGTCGTGGCTGGGATTCTTTAGTCCGTCGATTATCGAAGCAGTTATCTTATATGTGTCTATTACGTCGGCACTATTAGTTGGCGGTATCACTAAAAAGGAGGGCGAGTAGATGTATCGGATTATAATCGAAGCCAAAAACAACTTAAGATATTCCGCAGATGTAGACAGCGGGGGTTTATCTAAATTCATAGACGATCATAACTACGAAAATAATGAGTTTATCGATCTGCAGTGTAATCGAACTGATTGGATTTATCATATCAGACGCGGTGATATTACGGGTGTCTCGATTGAGAATATCGGGGAGGAATCGCAATGAACGTAAATATTAAACGGCTATCCGCCGACGCAACTACGCCAACATACGCACATTCGACGGACGCCTGCTTCGACCTATACGCGGCGGACGACGTCATTATCGAGCCGGGTGAGACGGCATTAGTACCGACGGGCTTGGCGTTCGAGATTCCGAAAGGCTACGAAATGCAGATTCGGCCACGTTCGGGCATTACGCTGAAGACGCGCCTGCGCGTTCAACTAGGTACGGTAGATAGCGGATATGCGGGCGAGGTCGGCGTGATCGTGGATAATATTGCGGAGGACATCGGGAAATTCACGGTATTACTTAATAGGACTGATGGGAGTGACGCTTATTCTCCGGATTTAGAACTTGTTCGATTAAATACTTATTCCATCCGCAAAGGAGACCGCATTGCCCAAGCGGTCATCAAACCGGTAGAGCAAGCGACCTTTACGGTTGTGGGTGCGCTGGAAGATACGGAACGAGGTGCGGGCGGCTTCGGAAGTAGCGGAGTCGGAAAGGCGCATCCGGAGTATTTTGACGAACCGGCGGGCAAGGAGCGATTATAGTGACGCAAATATACGCGTGCTTATTAAACGGAAAACTTTACGGAACCGGCGACCTTGATTATATGAACGCTTTATTCCGTGATTGGGTTGTCGATTGCGAGATGTACGGAAAAGATGACGTGACTTTCCGAATAACTACGGTTGAGAAGATGCGCGAAATAGTAGAGGAGGCGTAATTTATGGGATTCGAATATGGGTCGTTATTTGTATACGAAAGAAACCTGTGGTTTTTCGAAGGATATTCGACGGACGAAGAAAGGTACCAAACGCTCAAATTACGAGGAGCTGGCGGTGTTGAGTTAGAAGCGTTAGCATCCGAATGCTATTTCTTGGGCGCGCCGAGCGAATTTGACTACGAAGAAATAGAACAGAACGCAAGGAGGGGCGGATAAATGGCGGAAACCAAAATGAACGTACAGTTACTCGCACATACGCAATTAACGCAAGAATTTTTCGATGTTGCTGGTGACGAATTTCGCGACGTTGTATTAAATCAACTTTCGACGGATGGGCAGGTCGTCGCCTTATCCGCAATCAGAACATGCTACAGCGCCAACAAGCCGTCCGAAATCGTAGCCAAAGAAGGCGCCAAGTATTTCGGCTCTAAGGCTTCAGATGGCGGCGCGGGCACGGATGCCGACCGACTATTCCGGAAGATTGTCGCATCGAAACATACGTCGACTCTTGAACACCTAACGTTCACCTTTGCGATTGAAGGCGTAAGCCGCGCCCTATTAGCGCAATTAACACGCCACCGCACCGGATTTAGCTTCAGCGTCCAATCGCAGCGTTATGTGCGGATGGGTAGCGGAGATCGATCGGGCGGTTTCAATTACGTCGTGCCAAAAAAGGTTATGGGCGATAAGACCGCAGTAGAGTGTGCTGATTACGACTTAACTGCGGTAGATGTTTTTGATGACGCAATGAAATACGCTCAGGAGTGCTACGATCTTTTGCGTAAAGCAGGCGTTCCAGCCGAAGATGCCCGCGCCGTTCTACCGCAAGCGGCGGCTACTAATCTCGTATTGACCGTTAACCTGCGCGCTCTACTAGACTTCTATGCTAAAAGACGGAAAGGAAACGGTGCACAGGCGGAAATCGCCGACCTAGCCGAAGCGCTTCGCCGAGAAGTGGTCGAAGTCGAGCCGTGGACTGCGCAATTCTTCGAGGGGGTGTCTGCATCGGTATAATGACGACCATGACGCTTGCGTGCGGGTTACTTTGTACGCAGCAACCAGCGACCGAAAAGCCGGCGCCCATTTTAACGGATGATCAAGCGGCCTTACAGCGGGCTAACCAACGTATCAAGACGTTAGAGGGCGAAGTCGAGGCGCTGAAGAAGCCGGCGGAAAGGAAGCCGACTCAGAACGTAGTCAAACGCAAGAAGGCGGCACCAAAACTAGCGCAAACCTACGAAGTGACTGCGTACACGAACGACGTCGAGTCTACCGGAAAATCAGCGAGCCATCCCGACTATGGCGTAACTGCAAGCGGCGCACGCACTAAAACGGGCCATACGATCGCCTGTCCGCCGTCAATGGCGTTCGGGACTCGGCTGAACATAGAGGGCATCGGCGTCAGGACTTGCGAAGACCGAGGCGGCGCAATTACGGAAGGACATATCGACCTGTACGTTGCGGGCGTTTCTGAGGCGAAAGCATTCGGTCGTCAGCGGATAAAGGCGGAAATCATAACGAAATAGGGAGGCGGATGTAGATGATGACGGAAGAAAAACGTACCAAACACGTATTAAAGGACGAAAAGCTCGGTATTGATCGCGAATATGTTGCGGTGGATAGGAACGCGAAGGTCGGCGAGACGATCGTTGTAACTAAAGCTGAATACGTCGAAGGAGAAATTTACGAAATAGGTCATTACGGAAAAGTCTACAATGCTCATGGAGACGGCGTGGTCAGCGTCGATTTCAACGGGTTTGATAACAGTTTCGTCGATGACGACGGGGAATGGATTGTCGGGGATGGAGTGAGTGCCTACCACGTACTAGAACCGACCGACATCTTCCACATTGACGGAGAGCGCTATCGTTTAGAAGAACGGAAGGCGGAAGTAGGCGAAAAAGTGATATACGTAAATAATGAAAACGGAGAATCGGATGGGGTAGTCGCAGTGGTATCCGACGTAGGTCTGTCATCCGTAGATGTAATCGAATATGAAGATTACGATGGAGAGACTATGTGCGGGTTTTCTCACGATGCTTATCGTGTCCTTACTACAGTTAAAGATGCTGCCGAGCCGAAAGAATCCGACGTCATCACCGTACTTGCCAACCTAGGCGCAGAGGTGGCGGAATTAAAACGGAAAAACGAGCAATTCGAGCAAGCCCTCGGATGGAACGAAATGGGGCCGGGGCACATCCCGAATCTACGCAACGGATTAAGCGAATTAAAGTCGGTTGTCTCGGTATTAGAAGAAAAGTATGAAACGGAGCTTGAACGTATGCAAGCGGAGATCGACGCTCTCCTCGAGGATAAAGTCCGTCTCGGCGAACAGCTCGCAACTCTAACGGCTGACATCGGCGGTAAAACGGAGCTTTCCGGTACCTTTATCGCGGACGTCATCATCGGCTTAAAGAGGGCCGGCCTATGAAACTCGCAATCACGGGTAAGCTAGGCGCGGGTAAAGACGAAGCCGTCAAGTATCTCGTAGCTATGTACGAATTCTTTCCGTTCACATTTTCCGCAAAAGGTAAGTCGGTGTTTGGCGATCTGTTTCCGGAATTAGACGGCGACGAAAAACAGCGTCAGCCTATGCGTGATTTCATTGAGGGCATCCGAGAACTACCGATACCTGGCGCTAAAGACGTATGGGTGAATGTAGTATTTCGGCGCATCAAGGAACACGAAAAGGTACGCTGTTGCCGACCTAGCAACGTACTAATCACGGACATGAGGACACCGGAGGAATATGCACGAGCCAAGGCGGAGGGGTTTACGATACTACGAATTACTGCGCCGTATGAAACACGATTTGATCGCGCCAAAAAACGTGGCGACAAATTCAAAGCCGCCGATATGGACCACCCGACAGAAACCGCGCTCGACCGGTTCGAAGTCGATTATGAAATCGAAAATGACGGCACGCTTGACGACTTATACGCACGACTGGACGAAATCATGGCCGATCAGCTTAAAGAGAACGCGTAGGTACCTTTCGGATAGGCTAGATGCGGCTGCTTAGACGCCTCGCCATCGCCAATCAAAAAGAAGCGCAACGGTAATTCACGTTCTTCGAGGCCAGCGCCTTCTAAAACGTGACGAGCACGCTTACTATACGCTTCTTTATTGAAATGAAACGGCTGGACGTCCGCTTTAACCATTTCCGGCTTTGCAACGACTAGGCACGCTTCATCTTTGTCGTAGCCGATCGTAAGTTGAAACGGCGTGTTTGGCGGTATACCAAGTAAAGCCCTAGCCGCAGCGTTAACATATATTCTCTTCTGACTATCCAACGTTATGTACGCGGTATTACTGACCGCGGAAATCCACTCTAATGCCATACGGATACACCTCGCTTATTATATAAGACGATTATAGACGTTTTGCAGGCGGAAAGCAAACGAAGGAGGCGGTAATATTGGGCGAATCAGTAGCGGAAAAAATTAATCGTATATTTGGTATAGATGACGCGTATAAAGCTCCGTCAAGGCTTATGGAGATTTTGTTTGATCGGGATCGTCGTGAGGAGGTGTTCCGACAATTCGTAGCTGATCCGATGCTTAACTGTACTGAGAAGGATGTGTTTCACGAATACTTTCAGGATGAGCACGCGGATAGAAAAACTAAGAAACAAGATTTTACTCCGCGTAGTGTGGCCGATCTTTTAGCGAGGGTTACTGACGGCGGACTTGAGTCGACTACTAGCTACGATGGGTGTGCGGGTACAGGCGGACTCACAATCGCAAAATGGCAGTCTGATCGCATTAAGCACTCACCATTTGATTACAAGCCTTCGTGGTATTTCTATCACTGCGAAGAGATGAGTGATCGCGCAATACCTTTCCTGTTGTTTAATCTACTATTCCGAGGAATGAATGCCGTTGTCGTGCATTGCGACGTCCTGACTAGGAAAAGTAAAGGTGCGTTTTTTATTCAAAACGACCATGACGACTTTATGCATTTCTCAGCGCTGAACGTACTCCCATATACGGACTTCACCGCAGATGAGTTAGATGTGACTTGGGACGATGACTTAATTCCTTACGATGATCTAATCGAATCGGAAGAGATTCCCGAACATGTAGTAAACCCAACAGAGTACGGCGCAGTTAGTGCCGAAACTAAATTCCTGCATTTACTATGCGGAATAGACGGAGAGGTGTCGTAATGGGCGCATCAACGAACAAGCCCGACCAGCATTTACGATATGAGACGCAATACAAACTCGACGGACCCGACGGCGTCAAGGCGCTTCTAGCCGATTACACAACGTTAAGACAGCGGCGCTTCTTAGGGGATACGGCTGCTTGCGATATTCTGATCGACCTGAACCGCGCCATCGAATTGGCGGCGTTGACCGGAAAGCAATACGAAGCACTGCGCCTAGTCTATTTCGATGACCTATCGCAAACACAGGCGGGCGCGGCGCTCGGCATTACGCAGCAAGCCGTAGATTATGCGATTAATGCAGCGGTAAATAAGATCGTCGACATTTATTACTATTGGGCGTCTCACGGCGAAGGTTACAGAACGACGAAAGGGGCGGTATGATGGCAGAAGAATTAATGAATAAAGAGAAGTTTGAAACATGGCTTGAATCTAAGATAAAAAGCTGCGCGGCTTACAAGGCGAAGGATGACAAAAATAAAGCCTATATGTTAGGCGCTTTAACAGCTATGAATGAAATAAAGGCTCAAATTGAGAAAGGGTGGTTTGATGGCGGAAGAACTGACGAAGGAAGAGATTGAGCAATTACGAGATTACTTGCGTTGGTGCTACGACACTATGAACCATCCGAAAATTTCGCCGCGGGTACTGTCTATTTTGCTAAATGCGTATACGAAGGAGTGTTCGAAATGTTCTCAGTAGCACTTACAAATATCGGTTTAATCGCGCTTATAGGCTTCGGCATTTACGCTACGGGAACATGTTGGCCGCTAGTTGCGTTGGTATTCTTACAATTTTACGGGGAGGGCGCCTAATTGACGAAGGAAGAACTGCACGAAGCCATTACGGCTCTATACGAACGAACAAAAGCCGGCGCCTTAGAGCGTGAAGAACGTATCGCAGCCATTAGCGCTTTGCTTGCGAAATACGACGGCAAACCGCCGGAAAACGCACTAGAACGTCTATCCGACTTAATCTTATACGAAGAACTATCGGATACGCGTCGCAATAAAATGTCGGCTGAAGAATACCCGATCATGTCCGAAAATCAAGAAAACAGACGCAAGGACGGCCGGCATGTACGTAAAAGACCCGAAGGAGCTGGTCGAGAGGTTTCGTTGCGTGAAGCTAGTTCTGTCGATATCGGCGGACGTAATTACAGACGTCCTGTTCGGAAATTATGGAGCAACAAAGACGTCAAATCTCGAAACAGGAAACTACGTAAACGATACAACGATTTCGTCAGCGGCAAGTCTAGCGGTCAATTCACCGTAAATATAGCAACCGGCATCAAAACGGTAATGTCAGACGCTCAATAGGCGTCTTTTGTTTTGTGATAAATACGAAAAGGGGCGTATGTATGAATCAAAATCGACCACGCATCATTGACGTTAACACAGGTGAAGACCTGTCCGGTGTCTACTCATTAAGGCACCGAAATCAAGACGCTGCTTTCCGTCAGCAATTAAATAAAACGGAGGACAGGCGCGAATTTACCAATGCGGAAATGCCGAATATAAACGAAGTATACGACGTCCTCACAACGGCTCAATGCGGCTATTTAATGCTTCTGCAATGCTACGTTGATTACGGCGGTCTTTTAATCAAGTCCAGTCGCGATAAGACGCCGATGGATACTTCGGACATGATGGACGTTCTTCAGCTTACGAAAAAGCGGCAGACTTTCTACGACTTCATTTCGGCCGCTATTGAAAACGATATTATACGAAAAGATGGCGTGGGGTATTCCGTAAATGAACGTTATCATTTTAAAGGTAACTTCCGAAGTCCGCACGTTGTTAAAATCTATAGCGCCAAAATTAAACGAGTTTACAGCGAAGTCAAAGCGACCGACATCGGCCTTATTTATCGCATGCTTCCGTATATTCATTTCGATACTAACGCTCTATGCGAGAATCCAAACGAATCTAATCCGAGGGCCATACGGTGGTTCAGTCGAGCCGGTCTAGCTGCCGCGATAGGTGTAGTGCCTGATACGCTTGGGCGTCGTCTGAAAGCGATGAAATTCGGAAGCGAATACGTTATTGCTCGCGTTAAAGTCGGAAGTGAGCCGGAACGATACACGTTTAATCCTAACGTTTTCTATCGCCAATCTAAAGCGCCGGATAAAACGTTGATCGCGTTATTTAACGTTGAGAAGGCACGCTAATATGGTATGATTTTACTGCGGGAGGTGAGACGGATGATCAAAGCGATCACTAAATCGGTTCCAAAGCCGGGCGGTTCTGCGTCTAAATAAACGAAAAAGGACGCCTTTGAGGGCGTCTTTATTTTTGCGCTATATTCGTTTAGTCATTCCGCATTTCGAACACTTACGGAGAAACACTCCGCCTTTGATCGAACTGTTAAACTTCGACGTATCGCAATTGTCGCATCGGCCGCTCTTAACGTCCGGTAACTCGCGAATATCATAAACGACAGATACGTCATAATCGCCTGGCTGCGGTCTATTCACGTCTTTCACCTCACAACCTTCGTATTATAACGTATCTTGGCGCCTATTTAAACAACTTGCCGAAAGCCCTTCCGATGCCGCGTCTCATGATGCGTCCACCTACGTCGTTTTTCTTCACCGCGTTCACATCGCCTAAGAACCGTGCCCATCCGTACAAGAATCTGCGGAATTTCATATCGTCGTCCTCCTTATCGCGTCACTGCGAAACTTTTCGAATAGTATGTGCCGGTATGCTTCGTCTTGCCTGCGTTGCTGTATGCCTTTAGTTTAATGCGGTATTGACCCGTAATCATTGTCGAAATGTAAAATCGTTTGGTGGGCGTGCTTTTAACGAATTCGCCTTTCAACGATTGTTTCGTTTTCCACCCGTCGGTATAGAGCTGCTGCAAATACATCGTGTAATATACGCGCTTTCCGCTGCTTTTCGATGCCACTACGTCTACCGACTTTGCGCCGGGCATATAGTATGGTGCGTCTACCTTTACCGTAATCGATGCCGCATTAGCCGGCGTTGTCAAGCCGAGAGTCATTAGTACCACCGCGATTGTTATCGTAATAAAACGTTTCATTCCGATTCCTCCCGTTGTTCAATATTTTCGTAAACGGTGCCTATGATCTTATACGAATCTACATCATTCAATGATCTTTGTTCATGGTAATCTGCGACGATCCTACGATCTTTTTTGTCGCGGGCATCGGGGTTCAGCGCCTCAGCATAAAAACCTACACACTCTCTAGGTTCGTACTCGCCTGCACTCCCGTCCTGATCGTATTCTCCTAGTTTTACAACTGCTGTATAGCTTATATCACCGTAAGCCACCTCGATTAAATCTCCGACAAAAACGCCTTTTTCTTCGTCAAAACATAAATCTCTGGATATTAAGTCGTAATTCGAGTCATTGCCGAATGGAGCGAGAGCTTCCGTTGGATTCGTTTCTAATTGCGATAAATAACATCGTTTTGTTTCGATCTTGCCGGTATTTTTATGTTTAAATACGTATCTGATGAGGCGGTTCATTATACGTCATCTCCTTCGAGGGTTATTAGGGTTATATCGTATCCGAACGCGATTAGAGCAAGTCTAAATCCGAAGTCAAAGCCGGCAGGCGCATCGTCGCGTTCTCTTTTAAATAGTTCGACCGCGCGCTGTAGCGAATCGGTTGGCGCATTTGAAGTGTCTAAAGCCGTCAATTTTACGTCCATTAGGCGATCTCCTCCTCGATGTTTAGAAGGCCGCCGCAGTTCGGACATTTAGCGGCCGTTTCGATTTCTACGTCTAGCCGGGCGAATGAACAGTCCGGGCAGTTATACTCGATCATATTCAACGATTCCTCCACGATTTTAGTACGTCAGCGCCGTCTAATTAGCGTCGTAATAGTCTAGGCTGTACCGGCTGCTCGACGTCTTATTTTATTAGCGTTTTTATTGCGACCGCAAAGCCGAAAATAATTAACGTTGCAATGGCTGCGCAGTCTATCGGCTGCATTGCGTTATAATCTGTGAATGCGATCCAAGCGACCAGGACGATAATGAGCAACGTATCAAGCGTATTAATTTTGCGCATGTGTGGTATAATTGATTGAACCGGGGCTTAGCGCCCCGTCCGTTTACTTGCGACGTTTCTTCTTGGCGGGAGACCGTCGCTTTTTCTTTGCCTTCTTGCGTAATGACGTGATTTCCATTGCGGTTTTGATGATCGCCAACCACGACGCAAGCAAGACGGATATTTTAGTAGCTAGTTCAATCAATTCGTGCACCTCCTTTCTGTACCTTTATTATACGATATCGTATAACGTATGTCAACGGATATTGCGAAATAATATTCGATATCGTATAATTACTTATATAAATACGGAGGTGGTGCGGATGAGCAAGCGCATAAACGTACGGCCGCGTCTAAAGGAACTAATGAAGGCGGATGGCTGGACGCAAACAAGACTGTCTGAAGCGTCGGGCGTTTCGCAGGGTTCTATCTCGCGGTTCGACTCGAATGGGCGGCACGAAGATTGGCAGGTCGTTGCGATCATGAAAGCAGGCGGATGGAAGTACGAGGATCTGTTCGAAATAGAGGACGAAGGCAACGACGAAGAGTAGGGACGTTCAGGGCGAGCGTCTCTTTTTCGTGTTCTGTTTTCGCCACACTGAACGTATTGATATACGTATAAATGAATAAAAATACGTTCGTGTTGCGTAGACAATACGGGTAGACTTGCGTTCATTCTCAATTACGTCGATTTAACTGATAATCAATACGACTTCATTCGTACAAAATCGCCAAAAGTACGACTTCATTCGTACAAGCGAAAATGGGGTTGGCGCTTAGAGCCACGTGGGATACAGCGTTTTGAGGGCGGGAATTACTTCTTATCTTCTAAATCTAAAACCTAGTGATCCTCCGCTACGCTTCGTCTCACATATACGCAATATGTATAATGAATGAATAACGGCGGCTTATTAATTGCGGACGAGGCGGAGCCGAGGGCGCTGTACTTAAATAAATACGGAATAGATAACGTTAATAGGACGGAGATACAAACGATAGCTAATCGTTATGATTGCGTAGTTATACTTGTGAAACATACGAATATGTGTCCTATATAATGAGGACGTAAATGAACGTAACATACTAACGGTAGGGATGCCGTATGAGCAGACGATAGGCAGCGGTTTAACCAACGGATAGGGTACCGTCCTAGAGCCGCTATGTAACGGTAGGCACAGGCGGTGTATATAATATAGTACGAAGGCGGTCGATAGGGTGACGGTGAGGGACAGGCGAAGACATCCGCAATCAAGAAGACGCCGCCAGCGGACGAGGCCTCCGAAAACTCGAGGGGTCAGCCACCGAAGCCAAACTGTTTATGCACGATCCTATACATACCGGCCGGCATAGGTAGCCCGCACGAATGGCGGCATGGCGGGGTTGGTACGATGCATAAAGTTAATTCGTTTCATTGCGCTGAACTAACGGCATCCAGCCGTGGTGCATCAACGTTCGTCATCAATGCGAATGTAACAGAAAGTCTTTTTGTTACTTTCGTTATGCAACGTTATGAATGCGTTATTCAATAATAAATGCGAAAAAATAGACGAAGCCGCCCGCCCCCAAGCGCCCTGGCCAAAACCGCCCGATCTGACGAATAAAACTTGCGCACAATTTTTTAAACTCGGGGTGTTAGTCGTCTACCCGTACGTAGACATGCGTTATGCTGCGAATCGCGCGGTCGTAGCTAACCGACGATGGTCGGAGCGGGTGGAGGATTAATACGCTAAATTAAACGAAGAGGAGGCGTACACATGACGCTAGACACCGACACATGCATTCAAATCGCAGAGAACGTTTTTGTAGTGGACGATGGTAGCGCCTCATTCCGGAAATCTTTCGGAGAGAATGCATCGGAATTTTTAGCGGGCTTGCACCGAAAATATGAACCGGAAAGGTATGCATTCGAACAATTTGGCGACTATATACTCTGTGCTTACGAATATCAAATTAGTAATGAAGACTCGAAAATACTGACGCAGCGAGCGCCGTTTTGTATCGGCGAAGATGGAGCGGCTTGGCTCGTCGTATATGAAAGGAGTGCTTCTCGAACATGACCTTCGTCACCTGCGACTCATGCAACCAACGGACCGCCGTCGTATTAAAAGAGCGCGACGTGCGAAAAGGCGTCGTCGAAACGTACTTTGATTGCATCGTCTGCGGCGTTCACTATTCGACCGCGATCACGAACAGCGCGCTACGGACGAAAATAGAAACGTTGAAGCAATTACGGCTGACGGAAGGCTCAGAACCGTCTTCAATCGACGCACTCAAAGCGGCCATAACCGCCGATATGAAAGTATTGCGGGAACGGTACGGACTAGCATAACGATTTTAACACGTAAAATAACACGAAATTAGCCGTTTTGGTAGCCGACTAGTGTATTCGTAAGGGTGGCCGGTGAAAAGCGGTGATTTCGTGTTATTTTTAAACAAAAAAAAGAACTCACCAGTCGCAATCTGAATGAGTTCATTTAAGTAATGCCGATATCTAAATTTGTTAGTTTAATTATAGTACATTAATTAATCATTGTCAATAGTTATTTTACACGTAGAATATCGGTGACGACCACAAAGAACATCACCGATAAACTCCTGTTTTCAATTCTGCAGTTCAGAACAGAAATTACACGTATCAGCATTGACGGGGTTTCCGTCTTTGCTATACGTTCCGCAATCAGGACAGTGCGGAGGTGTACCAACAAATTTAGATATCAGCACTACTCGATGCCTCCTTTCACCAGCGCCTTCTACCGGTTTGCGAGTCCGATAGAAGTCCGCCTGCTTAATCCACTAACAAATGGACTAAGTAGACGGCTCTATACGGTGACTCCCCCTTGGTCATCGAGCTATACTCTAAAAATTGGTACCTTTCTTTAGGCAATATCTACTATACTACAAATTTATTGAAAAATCTACAAAATTCTACCTTCATTAAAAAATCTTTAAAGAGAATTACAATAAGGTTTGAGAATAAAAGCAATCGCAATCAGAACGAGGCTTCCGGTCAGCTCCGGAGGTCTTTTTGTGCTTGCGTCTAACTGATCAGGCGGCTAATACCCGTTGACGTACGTACATTCACCGGCACGCCTCTCGAAGAAGCGGACCACGGCCGGTGTGACAACATAGGGGCGCATGTTCCAAGGTGGCGATACGGTCTCCAAAACCGCGTGGGCAGGTTCGATTCCTGTCGCCTCTGTAAAAAGCGTGTTTCACGATGAAATGCGCTTTAATAAAACGGACAAAGGGGATGACGTGAATGGCGGAAAACAAACGCGAATCAGTCGGCAATTTAAACGTAAAGGTAGACGTAGATGTTGCGGAGGCTATCAAAGGGCTCAAAGCGGTCCAGCGCGCAGCGAAAGACGCGACGAAAGCGTTGGCTGAGTTAGAAGTGGCGATGAAAGGTTATGAAAAGCCTCCAAATAATCGAAGAAAAGGCGGGTATGGTGTCGTGACACATCCGTATGATGTCGACCGAGTTTACCTAGACGATTCTGTTTAAAAAAGCACCACGACCTAAATCGCGATGCTTTCGTATGCGTCCGAAATCTCGTCGGCCGTGATTCCTATATATTTCAGCGTATCTTTTTCGGACGAATGGCCGAGAATCGCTGCGATACGATCGACTGCGATACCCATTTCGTACAAACGGTAGCCAAACGTTTTTCTAAGCGTGTGAGTACCGATCTTGCCAATCTTTTCAGCGATCTCAGCGCGCTCGGCAGCTTCGTTTAGAATGCGATATGCTTGGACGCGGCTAATCGACTCGACGCCCTTGCGGCTGGCAAATACGTAGTCATCGTCGGCGCCTTCGAGTTCATTGACGAGCTTTTTAACAGGTGCTGAAAATGTAATGACACGCGTTTTGCTGCGCTTGGCTTCGGTTATTTTAAGAGACGTTTGACCGCGAAGATCGCCGACCTTAAGTGAAAGTAAATCGGAAATACGAAGCCCAAAAGCCGTCCCTAGTTGTAATAACAGACGGTCGCGCCCCGGTTTGAGGGCGTTTTTTAGTTTATTAAAATCGCGTTTACTTTTGATCGGATTCACTGCGTTAGACATACGTCTTCACTCCAATGTACTTTAATTATTTTTAAGTTACATTCATTATACGATAACGAATACGGTAAGTCAACGGCAAATAGACGGAAGGAGGACGATAACTTGGCGTATATAAATGGCAAGTTTTTAGAACGTGAAGAAAGACAGGCACGGATAGAGGCCGTCACGGAGCGGCTGAAGAAATTACGCGACATTATCAAAGCGGGAAAACACTCGGACTACCATGTCGATCTTATGCGGAAAGACCGCGATGAACTCATCAAACTAAAACGGGTACACCGTGCCGAGGTCGATATGCTCTATTTCTTCTACGAATACTTTTCGGAAGCGAGAAACCCGGGAAATCCGGATAACCTCGTGCCGACAAAAGCGGTAGACATGGACGACGCGCCGAATTTCCACGCCAAGTTATCGTCGATCCTCGACTCGGTATCTAACCGGAATAAAACGGCTCGTATCGCTTGGGCGGCTTCGAGGGGACACGCAAAGTCAGCGTATCTATCGAATGCATATCCGGTGCGTGAAATCGTATATAAAAAGCGACGCATGATCTTGATTATTTCGGAAACGAACGCCGGATCGATCAAGTTCATTAAATGGGTCGCGGGACAGCTTAAGTACAATCAAAAGCTACGCGAAGACTTTGGCGAGGTCCTTTACGAACAAAAAACGCGCAATGAAAAGGATTCCGAGACGGCATTTATTACTACGACCGGAATCAAAATGGAAGCGACGTCCCTCGGAACTCAGATTCGGGGATTCCGTAATGGTTCACAGCGACCGGATTTAATTCTTCTGGACGACTTGGAATCGCTAGACTCCACTAACACGCCTGAACTGCGCCAAAAAGCGAAGGATTGGCTTAACCAAGACCTTATGCCTGCGGGTGACCCTACGAAAACAGCGTTCATTTTCATGGGAACACTTGTACACTTTGACTCTTTGCTGAACTACGTACTGCAAGAACGTCGCGATTTCATCAAGAACAGCTTCCCGGCGATCATTAAGCCACCAAAGAGAGTCGATTTGTGGGCGGAATTCGAGCGCATTTATGAGAATTACGTACCTAGCGATGAAGAAATCGAAGAGCTGATGCAGGCAGAATCGGAAGACTCGATGTCTACACCGAATGCAAGGGCGGCACTTCGTTTTTATGAAGAAAATAAGGAGGAAATGGACGAAGGCGCAGAGGTTTTGTGGCCCGATCGTTTCCCTTTGCCAGCTCTATTAATAGAAAAGGCTAATATTAAAACAAAAGCATTTAACACGGAGTTTATGAATAACCCAATCGATGAGGAATCGCAGTTATTTAAGCCGGATTCTTTTTCGTATTGGTCTGACTTCACAATGGATCACAAAGAATATGCGGTTTATATGGGCGTAGATTTTGCGATGGGTAAAGAACGCGGCGACTTCTCGGCGATTGTGACGATAGCGAAGCATAAAAAGACCGGAAAGATATATGTCATTGACGCATACGGAGAACGTATTCATCCCGATAAGTTTTTACGAAAAATTGTCGAGAAGGTCGTGGAATATCAACCGGATCGAATTGCGGCGGAGTCACAGATGGCTCAGGAATTTTTCATCGATACACTAAAACGCGAGTTAGTCATACAAGGTTATCCGGCGGGATCGCGAGTCACAAAAATAAATCAACGATCGCGAAAAGAACTTCGTATAGAAGCTCTCATGCCGCAGATCGAAAAAGGCGAGATCGAATTTCATCGCAGTCAAAAGCTTTTACTCGAGCAGTTTGAGCGGTACGGCTCGAATTGGCACGATGACCTACCGGATGCGTTAGAAATGGCGGTGAGTGTCAGTAAACGAGCTAAAACGGTGCTTCAATCGAAGCCGAAGTATATGTAACGAAAGGAGGACGTTAAATGTCGAGAATTAAGCAGCTAGAGGCGCAATTGTCGTTTGAGAAGCGGAAAGCCGCCCAGGCCTGCGCTTTGAATGAAATTATGCCGGAAGGCGGCGAGAAGAAAACGCAGGAGCAACTCGCAGAAGAACTAGGGATGTCGCGAATGGGGTTGTATCGTTGGCGAACGCAGGATTCCGCGTTCATTGAATACATGAATTTACTTGCGGATGACATGCTTTCTAGTCACAGGTCGGAAGTATACGGTCAATTAATGAAGCTGATCAAGGGTCCGCAACCATCCGTTAAAGCGATTGATTTATTCATGAAACGATACGGACTGCTTACCGAAAAGCAAATTATTACCGACAACACAACAACCGACGAGTCAGTCGATGATATTCAAAATGAAGCGGATAAGTTAGACGCACTTCTAAAGGAGGAATAAGCGATGGGTTTTACGGACTTATTTAAGCACCGCAACCACGAACCCGACGACGGATCACATACGAAAACGTATAGCATCATCCGACCTGGCGCGCAATTTCCTCCGGCTGATTCAATCGAGCGTCTAGCGAAATATCGGCGTATGAAAAAGTTGTTTGAAGGACGGCAGCGAGACGTTTATGAGCGTGCAACCGAGGTGCTCAAAGACTCGCCACAAGCCGAGCAATTAAAGAAGCTATATATCGCGGTCAATCTTGCCGACATTCTCGTAACGAAGCCGGCTGACCTTCTCGTAGGCGAACCGGTTCAGTTTGAAAGCGGCTTACCCGACGACAGCGAAGAACAAAAAGCGCTCAATCGCTACGTAGAGGAAAACGATATTAATCAGCTTCTTCACGAAAGCGCAACGGCTAATGGATTTCGCGGTGATTCGTGGTTTAAGGTTCGATACGGCTACCGTCAAGACTTTACTGAAGTTGAAAAGCTCGGCTTACCCGTGCCAGCAGATGTCGAGATGGAAGCGATCATTGAACACGTAAGCGCTGGCGCAGTCTTTCCGGAGTTCAGTGTCGGGAACGTCAAGAAGTTAAAGGCGGTCAATATTGCGCAGATTGAATGGGTCGAAACGGAGAAGACGGAGATTCCGTTTTTAAACGTTGAACGACACGTACCAGGTTATATTCTGTACTCGCGGCATCGTTTGAACGAAAATGGCGTTGATACTTCAACGGGCACGCCGGTACCCGTATTTAAGATCGGTGAACAATTGCCGACAGGACGCGAAGAAGATATCGAAGAAACGCATCTGCCACACATTCCGGTCTTTCATGTTCCATACAAGTCGATTGACGACGAGTTTTTCGGAATTGGCGGCTTAGAAAAGTTAGAGACGACGTTTGCTGCGATTAATGACCGTTTGGTTCAGATTGATTATATCCTATGGAAGCATAGCGATCCTACTGCGTATGGTCCGGAAATTCAGGACGATGGCGATACAGTGAAATTCGGAGGCGCTTATATTCCGGTAACAAAAGACGATCCGACGCCGGGTTATATGGTGTGGCAGGCGCAACTAGACGCGGCTTTTAAGGAGCTCGATGTCTTATTTAGTAGCGTATTTATGCAATCAGAAACACCGCAGTGGCTTTTTGGGACTGTAATGTCCGGAGATAACTCCGGAGGAACCGGAACGTCTCATACAGACGGCGCCGCAATCAAAGCGCGCTTTATGCCGATTCTTTCGAAGGTAAAACGAATAAGGGCGCACTATGATAGAGCGATCCGAGACGCGTTGTGGACGTGTATGCTTTTAGAGAAGGCGGTCAAACGCATTAAAATCGACGAGGCTGTGTATCCGCGCGCTGTTTGGAACGACGGAATTCCGCAGAACGAAAAAGAGTGGGCGGAGATCATGCAGATCAGAACGGCGGGTAAACCGACACTTGACGTAAAGAGCGCAATTAAGGCGATGGATGACGTCGATGACGAAAAGGCGGATGAAATTATGCGCCGCATTGAAGAAGACGAAACTTCCGCAAATGGCTTTGTAGATTCTTCGATCTTTAATGAGTCGGGAGCGACACCGGAACCCGAGGACGATGAGTAATGGCGAAAGTACCGGAACCTAACTACGACTACCAAACGAAGCAGCTTGCCGGCTATTATAGAACCGCCATCAAAGATATTCTCGCCGAGCTTGATCGCGTTGATATTACGGATTTCCGACGAGCCAATGCTCTTGCTACGCTGCAATCAATCAGCGATATTCTAGCGGATCTCGATACTAAGTCGGCGCAGTGGGTTAGTGAAAACGTACCTATTGCGGCGCGAGAAGGCGTAATCAATACGCTCGTTTCGCTTAAGGTTGCTGAAACGGTTGAACAAGCGGCTCTTATCGTAAAGTTCAACGAGTTAAACGAAGCAATGGTCGCGGCAGCTATTGCGGATACTCAAACGGATCTTTTAGCTGTCACGCAGAACGTAGACCGGAAAACGAAAGCCGCAGTCAGGCGCGCCGTTTCCGATTCTATCAAGTACAACATGGCGTCGGGCACAAACGGCCGCCGAACGATTCGGGACGATATAAAGAAACGCCTCAAGGAATCGGTGATGACCGGAATCGTCGACGCAAAAGGGCGGCGGTGGAAACCGGAAGTATATGCCGACATGGTGACTCGAACGAAAATGATGCAGACATACCGCGAAGCAACGACTAACGAAGCCGTCGATCGCGGCGTTTTGTATGCGCAAATATCGGCACATAGCGCCAAAGACGCCTGCCGTGGCCACGAAGGCGAGATCATAAAGTTGACGCCGGATGCGCCTGGCGATTTTAAGACTTACGAAGAATTACAGGCGACGGGCGAGATATTTCATCCGCGCTGTAAGCACGTATATTCACCGATCAGAGATGTCGGTTTATTGTCCGAACGTTAAGACGTTAAACTAAACGGCTGTTTTATCTAATAGGCGACGGCCTTAAAACGGTTGGAGGACGATATGTTTGTAAAACGATTTATGCCGTTATTTGACGCAGATGATCAAGCGGGCGGAGGCCTAGTCGAAGAACAAGTGACGCAGCAGCCAAGCGGTGATCAGCCGAAGAAGCTCGAACTCACGCAGGAAGAACTAGACGCACTGATTACCAAACGCATTAGCCGCGTTGAATCTAAGTATGCAGATTATGGCGACTTAAAAGAGAAAGTATCGGCGTATGAGAAAGCGGAGCAAGAAAAGGCAGACGCAGAATTGACGGAACTCGAGCGCATCAAAAAGGAACTCGAAGCGAAATCGGAGACTGAGATGTCTCTTGCGAAGCAGATCGAGGATCTTAAAAAAGCGGACGAACAAAACAAAATTACGAACGAGTTTATTAAGATTGCTACGGCTCACGGCATCGCCTATGTTGATGACGCATTACGTCTCGCAGACTTATCGGAAGTTAAGGTCGATGAGGGTAAAGTGCTCGGAATCGAGGGTGTTGTTAGGGAGATCGTTGACAATAAACCATACCTGATTAAATCCACTCAAAATAGTAAGCCAATAGGTCAACCTACAAATGGAGGCGGAGAATCGGGTGGGGAAATCAAGACTTTAGAAGCTCAACTAACTACTGCGAAGAAGGAAAAAAACTTTTCAAAGGTTGTTGAGATTTCTAACAAAATAAAGAGTCTACTAAATAACTAGGGGGAAACTAAATGTTAAAGAGTTATGATTTTAAGGATCAAGTACGTCAGTTGGACGCGGGAATCGAGCTAATTCTTCAAGACGAGCCGACTCTTTTAGGGCTTGTGGGACTAAATGGTGAAGCTCTCTTCCAAACTAAATTCGAGTGGATGTCAGATCGTTTAAACTCGAACTTAGCAACGATTAAAGAAGTAGGGGCAGACGGTAAAATTACTGTTGCAGAAGATGACGGATCTAAGTTCCGTAAAGACGCTATCGTTGTTGTCGGGGAGGAATATCTTAAAGTTACCGACGTTTCGGGCGATGTGCTGACAGTTATTCGAGGATTCGACGGTACTACCCAGGAAGAGCTAAAAGCTGGCTCTGAGTTGCGAATTGTTTCCCGCCCACAAAATGAAGGGGCAGGCGTAGGTATGGACGAGGGGCATGATCGCTACGTTGATTACAATTTCACGCAAATCATCGAAAGATATGCGGCGGTTTCCAACACTCAACAAGCTGTTAGAACGCACAATGTTACGGATGAACTCAATTACCAAGTGCAATTAAGACTGAAAGAAATGGCGCGTGAGTTTAACGACTGGTTGATTTATGGACGTAGAATTGACGGTAAGCCGCGTATGACTGGTGGTCTTTTAAACTTTGCGAATCTTAAAGGATCAGCAAAAGCAAATTTAGAAGGAAAAGAAGTAGAGGCTAAAGATATTAACGCACTGATGGAGCAGGTCTACCTCAGAGGCGGCTCTGTAAATACGATTTTAACGAATACAGCAGGCGCTCGTCAGATTTCAAAAATGGCGACAGATACTATCCGAACTGAACGTACAGACGCAGCTACAGGCCACAGAATCAGCACATTTGTTTCAGACATGGTTGGCGGCGGAGTCGCTACGGTCATTGTTGATCCTAACTTCCCGAAAGATAAGATCGCTTTGTTCGACCGAAGCATCCTTTCGCTACATCCTTTGACTGGGCGTTCTGTATACGATACGGACGCGAGCGTTCCAGGCGCAGACTTTGTCGCAAGACAGATTCGCGGGGAATACGGCATCAAAGTTAAAAACGCTAACGAAAAAATTGCGATTCTCGAAAACATCGCAACGACTGTATCTTAATCGACGGGCTTAATTGCCCGTCTTTTATTTTTGAAAGGGGGAAATACATTTGGCGATAACGGAGAGTCAAAAACAACGTTTGAACGAGTCTATGCCTATTGCGAATGAATTGAAACTGGGTGACATTATCCAAAACCTTCAATCTTCTGAAGGCGGGTCATTAGTTATTGAGGATGGAGCAATTAAAAATAGGCATATTGGAGATGGGGCCGTAAACTCTCGAACCATAGGAAAAGGCAGCGTTTTTCTCGATAATCTTAATACGGAAGTCAAGTCGATTTTAGATGATTATCGAAGTCGTTTGGAGGCGTTAGAGGGAAAGGGGTCTAGCTAATGGCACTTTATAAAGCGGCACCTTTTTATATGATTGGAAGTTCCCAAAAGATTGTTTTTGATCACAATGGGACATATGAGACGGACGACTCGGACGAGATCAAGTTGTTAGATGAATTATGTCCGAAGTGGGTTACTTGTATAAAACCGGAGGATAAACCGAAGCCGGCGCCAGCTAAAAAGCCCGCCAAGAAATCCTCCGCAAAATAACAGGAGGTGGGGCGATTGGCGGCTACGGTCGAAGGTGCAAACGAATATATCAATACGTTTTTAGTAGATACCGAGGATTGGATCGATGCAGATGAAGCGAAGAAGAACCGGCTAATAAACCGGGCTTCTTCGACTTTGTCGCGTGTTTTTCCTACGTACGTTATACCCGACAAAGCAGTTTACGAGTTTGTTAACGTTCTAGCCATCGCGTACAACGACACGAACCGGCTGAACAAGCACGGTATTTCTTCGTACTCAATTACTGGCGTCGCTGCGTTTAACTACAAAGATACGCTTCGTAGCGAAGACGAGGACCTTATCCCGCGCGAGTCAATCAGCGCCATCGAAGACGAAAACGGCGTCCAAATCGGAGGCAAACGCATCAGAAGGACGGTGCTGTAAATGGCGATATTTCCTATGCGCCAAACTATTACGGTGAAGCGCCTATCTGCTGAGCGAGACGTTTGGGGAAACCCGATAAACGAAGCCGAAGAGTTAACGCTAAAATGCCGAATCGACGAAGGCTCTACCGCGGTCAAGTCGCGCAACAACGGCGTCACTAAGTCCGAGGAAACAGTCGCATCGGCTCGTATTCTATTAGATCGCCTAGCTGACGTACGTTATACCGACCTTATCTCTTTCACGAATGAACTCGGAGAAACGATGGAAAAGAGACCGAAGGAAATCAACGTTAAGAGACATATCGGCGGTAAAGCGATTCTGACGGAGGTGCTTCTATGAGTTTTACGTTTGATGCGAGTAACTTTATCAGCGGAATCATCGCCGCCAGTCGAGGCGCTCTTGAAGGCGCAGCACAGGCGCTTGGGGACTCGGGTGATGACCTCGCAAGGGTTGCGCAGAATATCGCGCCGATCGACAAAGGTACGTTGAGGCAAAGCGTTAAGAAAAAGTTTAAATTGACGGCAGGAAAAGCGTCGGTTGACGTTTCATTCAGAGCGGTCGAGGACGGCTTTAACTACGCAATTTGGACGCACGAAATGGATTACAAACTCGGACCTACGTCGGCAGGCGCTGGCGGAATTGACGGCTATGAGGTCGGAAACAAATACCTTGAAAGGCCATTACGAGGAAACGCGGATAAGTACGTTCGTTGGATTGCGGATGGTGCACGTGGAGGGCTGACCTAATGCGTATAGTCGAATTAATTAACTTCATCAAGGCGAGAGTCGACGGTAACTATTACGCAAATAAGTTTTCAATAGACGGTGAGGGAGCGGAAATATCGGTCAAGTTAACGGGAGGCTTCCCGACGTCTAAGTACACCGGACTTAAGCGGCCGTCTTTCCAAATACTCGTTCGTGGCGAATCAAGGGACGGTGCGGGGGCGGAAGACAAGGCATTTGAACTATACGATGCGCTTACGAATTTGTCCGAGGTTCAGGTCGGCGAAAGCTCAATCGTACAGATACGATGCAATAACTCGGCGCCGTTGTATTTAGGAGACGACGAATCCGACCGACCAATATATTCATTAAATTTCGATTGCGTAGAGCGTCCTTAGGGGCGCTTTTTATTTTGCGCAAATATAAAAGGAGGAAAACGAATGGCAGCAGGAAAAAGAGGTATCGACGTGCCTATCGGTCCAGCAATCGTTGAATACGGCGAAGGCGCCGAAATGGTGACATACGAGATCACCAAGGGTGGTATTGTATTTAAAGCTGAAACATCGATTAAAGATGTTACGGTAGATCAGTTCGGTGAAACTCCCGTCAAATCGACTACTCAAGGCGGTAATGCAGAAGTAGAAGTACCGTTTGCCTTACACGACTTAGAGAGACTAGCCGCAGCAATGCCTAATAGCAAATTAATCAAGGACAGCTCAGATCCGACAAAAATGAAATTAATGGTATCAGGAGAAGCTGGCTATGACATGCTATCGGCAGCCAAAAAATTGGTCATCAAGCCAACGGCGCCAGGGACAACACCAAATGATTACATCACAGTCCCCCTTGCCGGAGCTGTCAGTAATCCGGAATATACGTACAACTCAGACGATGAGCGAATTGCTAATCTAACGTTCAAAGCGTATCCGGACACGGACAATGACGGTCTTTTATATATCATGGGTGACGAATCAGCAGAATAACAACGGAAGGCATCGCTTAGCAGCGGTGTCTTTTTATTTTGAAAGGAGGTTACGCAATGAGCTTATTTGGTATCGGTGGTACGAAAAAGGTATCAAACGAACTTACACTCGGCGACAAAACGGTTCAAGTACCGAAGCTAACGCCGGTCAAATGGAAGGAACTATTCGAGGTAGTTGATCGCTTGCCGCATTTATTCTTTACGGTTTTAAGCACGAACGGTCAAGACGATTTTGCAGCGACCCTAGTTGCGGCGATTAATCTAGCGATGGATGAAGTCGTAAAGGTTGTCTCGGTCCTTTCCGGACTAGATAAAGACTACGTACATGAAAACGTCGGTGCCGACGAAATTGTCGAGTTTTTAATCGCGGTCGTCGAAAAGAACCGTCTGCAATCCCTAGCAAAAAACCTGAAAAGCCTTCTTCCGAAAGCCGCACAGTAAAGCAAGCGGATGAAGGCGAGTACACAATCGATGACTACTTAATAGATGCGTCGGTATTGCTTGGCGTCACACAGCGGCAGATTGAAAACGATTATTACATGGTCGATATTCCGAAAATCTTACGCTCCAAAACGAAGGCTAGTGCGATCGATCGTTTGTCGATGATTTCGCTACTTGTCGGGTCTGAAGGGCGCGCCATGGAAGACCGAGAGTATCAACGTCTTGTGAAGGACTTACGCAAACAGGCCGGCTATGTGGATCGCGAAGAATTTGACCGTGAAAAGTTCGAGCAATTGCGGAACTTCTTTAAATAACGGAGGAAAGGAGGAAATCTATTGACGGGTGTATCAGTAGGCGAAATCACAGCGACGCTGACGCTACAATCGAACCAATTCACGGCCGGCGTAGCGCAAGCCCAAGCGCAGATGCAGCAGATGGGCAATTCGGCAAAGTCGTTAAGCTCGCAAATGGGTCTCGTTCAAAAAGCGGCTTTAGCGGTCGGAGGCGCAGTCGTGGTCGGCATCGGGGCATCAGCAAAAGCGGCGGCAACGTTCGAGCAGCAAATGAGCGCCGTCAAAGCGGTATCGGGCGCAACAGCCGGAGAAATGAAGACGTTGACCGATCTCGCAATCAAGCTAGGCGAATCGACGTCTTTTAGTGCGACCGAAACGGCGCAGGCAACCGAGGAGCTCGTAAAGGCCGGCGTAACGACGAAGGATATCATAAACGGAGGCCTAGCGGGCGCACTCGATCTAGCAGCGGCGGGCAACTTAAATCTTGCGGATGCGGCCGAAATCGCCAGTACGGCACTTAACGCGTTCAAGGCCGACAGCTTATCGGTATCTGAAGCGGCTGACATTCTCGCAGGCGCAGCCAACGCCTCAGCGACGGACGTAGGCGAAATGAAGTTCGGCTTGGCACAGGTATCGGCGGTCGCGTCCGGAATCGGAATGTCGTTTAAGGATACGGCGACGGCACTTGCCGTTTTCGCACAGAACGGGATCAAAGGATCGGATGCGGGTACGTCCCTTAAAACGATGTTATCGCGACTAGAACCGCAGACGAAGCAGCAACGAGAAGAAATGATGGACCTTGGCCTTATAACGGCTGATGGGACGAATAAGTTCTTCGACCAAGCCGGCTCTTTAAAAGACTTGGCGTCTATTTCCGGTCTTCTACAGAACGCATTTAAAGGCCTAACGGATCAGCAACGGCAGTCTTCGCTTCAAACGCTATTCGGTTCGGATGCGGTGCGTGCTGGAACGGTCTTCTATAAAGAAGGCGCAAAAGGCGTTGAGGATATGGCGGCGGCCATGTCGAAAGTAACTGCGGCTGAAGTATCTAAAGTAAAGCTCGACAACTTTCTCGGATCAGTCGAAGAACTAAGCGGCGCAGTTGAAACGCTCGGCATTAAGCTCGGAAACGAGTTCTTACCGCACCTACGGAAGATAGTCGACATCGGAGCCGATTTAGTGCGGGCATTCAGTTCGATAAATCCTAGCGTAGTAGCGACCGGTCTTGCGATGGCAGGAACGTCGGCCGCGATCGCTCTTACGGCTTCGTCCGCGATCAAACTCGGCTTCGCATTACGTGGGCTATTCGCGGCGATGGGGCCGGCAGGCTGGATCATAACGGGCCTTTCGGTGCTTGGCGGCTTGTTAGTCGGCGTCAATGCGGGTTATAAAGCGATGAATACGGTCAGCCTAGAAGCGGCAAACGCGAAGCAAAAGGAAGTCGACGGAATCAACAAAACGATCAAAGAATACGACGGCCTACAGGCGAAAATGAAGCTGACGAACGATGAATTACTGCGCTACTTAGACAACAAGGACGCTCTGGCTAACGAGAAAGATTCGGCTGCGATTAAAAAGCTAAACGCGGAGCAAGATGGCTTACGTAAAAGTTCGGGGCTTACGAATGAGGAGTTCGACCGGTTCCTGCAACTGAACGATCAGATCATCAAGAAGTCACCGGAAACAGAAGCGGCTTTCTCAGCGCAAGGTAATGCGATCGCGAAAAACACTGAGGCGATGAAACGTCTAAGTGCGGAGAAAGCGGAAGAATTGCGCTTGGAGCTCGAAAAGCAAAAGACGCTCGCGGAACGGAACATGGACGGTCAACTACAGAAAGAAAAGCAGCTTAAACAAGAGATAAACGGCATCACGGAACAGCGAGCAGGGAAAGAGCAGGCGGTCGCAAACCAATTAGCTGTTGTAGAGAGCATTGAACAGAAAATAGCACAAGCCAAACAGAACGGTGATAAAGCAACTGCAAATATGCTCGAAGTAAATCTCGCACAAGAGAAACGTATTTTAGAAGCAAAGCAAACCGAGCTAGTTAAGAGCACCGAGTCTTTGCAGAAAAAACGCGCCAGCCTTGCGGAAACTCAAAAGGAGCTTTCGAAACTCGATCAAGTAAATCAGAAAATGATTCAATTAGAGCTTCGACAGGTCGGTCTTACTGCGAAAAAAGGGCAAGGCGTCGCAGTCATAGACAGAGAGATAAGTAAACTTCGAGATGCGCGGGCAAACCTAATCAACAATACGACCGAAGCAGACAAGAAGACGGCAGAATACCGAGAGTCATTAGCCGCAATTGAAAGCGAACTGTCGCAGCTAGAACGTACGAAGAACAAGGTTATTGAAATCACCGGTCAAGCATCGGTTATGAACGCGGAATTGAGTAAGGACCTTAGTAAGCGTATAACGGTTATCACAACGGACGTCACACGTAAAACGGAGCGAGCTGTCAGCCGTGGCCGAGGAAACGAAGGAACGTACCACGTCGGAGGCATCGTCGGCAAACCGGCCGGCAAGCTACATTCAGGCGGCCTTGCGTCCAAGTTCGGCAAACCGATGAGCCGTGAAGTGGATATCCGTGCGTTAAGGAACGAAATGGTATTGACAGAAGCGCAACAAGCGAATCTATTCCGCATGATCGACGCGGGGCATACGGCTCGGGTTGCGTCAGCAGGCGGCTACAGCCCGCAAATGCAGTCGGACCTATTAGCGATCAGAAATGCGATCGAAGCGAGCAAAGGTGCGACTGTCATCATGGATTCGGAAGTGATAGGAAGACTGGTCGAACCGCACGTTAGTAGACGGCAGATGGACGAAATAGATCGAAGCAGTTATTAGGGAGGAGGTGAGCGGTTGAGCAACGCTAGCTTTATTAAGGCAATAGCGCCAGACGCGCAGAAAATATACCGGAATTACAACATACTCGCGTCGCTTGTAATTGCGCAGGGGTGCTTGGAGTCCGGCTACGGTAATTCGGGCTTGGCTACGAAAGGGAAAAACCTATTCGGCGTCAAAGGGTCGTACAAAGGCGCCTCCATTCGGATGCTTACGTGGGAGGTTTATAACGGGCGGAACGTTCAGGTCTACGCCGACTTTCGTAAGTATCCGTCATGGTACGAGTCGATGCAAGACCTCGCGAAGCTATACATTAACGGAACGAGCTGGGACCCGAATCATTACAAAGCGGTCGTCGGGCAGACGAACTATCGTAAAGCAACGAAGGCGCTCGTAAGTGCGGGATATGCGACGGACCCAGCGTACGCGACGAAACTGAACAACATTATCGCGACGCATAACCTAACGAAGTACGATACGAAGAAGACAACGGATACGAGTACCGACGTTGATAAGCCCGCGCAACCGAAGCCGGAGCCGACCGTGGTTGATATTGACGAAAACTTTAATGAAGATGCGTTCTCGCCGGATATTGTTTTCGGGCGATCTTCAGCGATTCCACGTTCGGATGCTAACTTCCGTATTCAGTATCGCAATGGAACGATTATCGACATGGCGCGAGACCTATCTGTTTTAGTACGTAGTCTAGTCATATCTGCGCCGGCTCCGAATATCACCTACGAAAACATACCGGGGAAAAACGGTTCTTATCGTACAGGCAAGGATTTCGGAAATCGCCGGATCACAGCCGAATGTACAATGTATGCCGAAGACGCGGCCGACTTCTACTTGCTGCGCGATGAAATATATAACGCACTTTATAAGGAAGACGAATTTTATCTAGTTGCGGAAGGCAATCCGAAAAAACGTTGGCGAGTCGAACTGAGCGATAGTTTTGATCCGGAAAGAAGCGGAAGCGTAGCCGATTTTACGCTGTCGTTCGAAAGCGCATCTCCTTACTGCGAATCGGTCGGAACGACGCAGGACCCGTTTACTTTTGACGCGAGTCTTTGGCAGTTCGGCGAAAATCTAGAAGATACGATCCCGGTCTATAAACATAAGACAAAGAGCTTCCGTATTTACAATGCGGGGGCTATTCGTATTGATCCGTTAGAATTACCGTTCGTCATTTCGTATAAAGGCGCCTCATCTAAGTTAAAGATCACGAACAAAACTACGGGCGATGCGTGGCAATATACCGGAGATTCGACGGCTAAAGAGACGATCGTATTGGATGGGGTCAAGGCGCGTAAAGATGGCGTAAGTATTTTCGGAGATACCAACCGGCAGACAATCCGACTAGAGCCGGGATGGAACGAATTTGTGTTGTCGGGAACGAGCGGATCATTCGAAATCAAATTCGATTTCCGATTCTATTATTTCTAGGAGGTGGCGCGATGGAGCTACTTATAAAAACGGTAAGAGGCGAAGTCGAGGCGCTTACTGACTACGACTGTACGGTACGAGAAACGGCTGAGAATGAGAAATCGCTTGACGTGTCGGTTTTGAGTACGAGAAACAACGATCACTCATTCGGGTTGATCGAGAACGAAAACATCTTCGTTTGCGACGGAGAGGAATACGTCATCAAGAAGACGCGTCCAGTCACGGCAAATAAAACGATAAAGATCGAAGCATCAGGCGTCTATAAGCCGTTAATCGACCTCGCTGACAATTACGTTTATAGCAAATCCGGCAAGAAAAAGAAGATGACTATTGACGACATGGTTGCGATCGCCCTCGAAGGGTCCGGCTATTCATACGACATATCACCGGAAGGCCTTGACGCTACGTTTGAGCTCGAAGATTTCGGCGATGGTTTCTCTAACGATTTATTGCGAGATATCCTCGATAAATACAAAGCGGAATATACCATCGAGGGGAAAAAGGTAGTCATTGCGAAGGAATTGGCTCGCGACACCGATTATCAGATTCGGCATAAGTTCAATGCCCGCGACGAATCCGTTGAGATCGATACGAGTTCGTTAAAGACGTACATCCGCGGTTATGGAAAACAGAACGACAAGACGAAGGCATACGCGGTCGAGCTTGAGTACACGAGCCCGTTAGCGGAAATCTACGGAATCAAGCACGCCGCACCTATACGCGACGATGCTTACACCGATAAAAACGCAGATGAACTCGAGCTTCGACTGCAAGAAGAACTAACGGATACGATCGAGCTATCTTTGACGCTGACATATACGGAGCTACGACATTTCGGCGTCCAAGACATCCGCAAAGGCGACTACGTATGGTGCATGATCGATCCGTTCGGAATCAATAAGCGAATTAAGGTTGTCGGTGTTGAGCGTTATTCTGATCCGAATAAGTCGCCGGTTTACACATTCGGAAAGCTGAAACGCGATATTAAGACGGACATGAAAAACTTTCGGAAGACTGAGAAGCGCGTATCCAAGTTGTTCGATGCGTCCGGAAAAGTAAAAGGGCCATCGGTAGGTTCCGGTATACGTATCGGAAGCGACGCAAACTTTGACGACGGATATGACCCGACAACTATACCGAAGTATGGACCAGCGACGGCGGTTTCCGACGGCTTGATGACGTCGAGCGATTTTCAGAAGCTACAAAGCATCATAGTTGGGCCGGATGGTAAGCCGCAAGTAGACATGGCTAGCTCATCAAAGGCCGGATTATTGTCCTCGGCTGATTTTATAAAAGTTTCGAAGATCATCGTCAGTTCTTCCGGCGCAAATGTGGACCTTAATAAACTTGTATCGGATTTATCGGCGCTTACTGCGAGAGTGGCCGCGCTAGAATCAAAATAAAGGAGGCACTAAATGGCTAACGTATTTTTAAAGCGAATCGCATCGGCGTGGGATCGCATTGCTCGTAATAACTTGAACGATAACTTCGATAGTATCGAGCAAGGCTTTACGAAGGCGGCCGCCGAGCTAAACGCCCATAAAAACGCATCGCCCGCACACAAGTCCGAGCAAATACAGCACGGGCTTTTTACGGCTGCTAATCGCCTGGATAACTTGAACGCTCGCTTTGCGAATCTAGTCGTTAACCACGACGGTGAAGACGTCAAAGAAGTCGTCGATCTACGGGTAGCACTCGATGCATCCACGCATCCTACGGCGAAAGATAGATTCGACTATGACTTCGCGAAGCTGATGAAGAAAATCGAAGACATGGCCGTATTTGTTTCGTTGCGTCCGTACTTAGAGAAATACGGAAACTTCGATGACGCAATGCAGGCGGCACTGGACCTTTCGAAGTCAACGCCCATTACGCTTGTGGTTCCGCCAGGTAACTACACGCAAACGCGAACGCTACGTATCTTCAGAAACACGAGACTTATCGTTCAGGGTGGCGCAGTTATCAAAAGAAACTTCGTCGGGTCAATGTTGGTCAACGGACTTGAAACGGATAATTTCAGCGGCTATAACGGGCACGGAAACATCGTAATCGAGGGCGGAGGCACCTTCGACAGCAACGGCGCAGTAATCAAACAACAATGTTCCGTGTTCGGGTTTGCGCACTCTGACGGAATTATCATCCGTGATATTACCGTATTAGATGTATGTGGAGGGCACGCTTTTGACTGTGCAGGCAACCAAAACGTACTGATCGAGAACGTAAAATTCAAAGGCTACGCTGACTACGTGGGCGACCGATGGTTCTCGGCGGCCATTCAGATAGACTTAATGCGTTCATCCGCAAACTTCGGCGCCTTTGGAGCGTACGATCAAACTGTCACGAGAAATATCATTATCCGCGGCAACTATTTCGGGCGTTCAAGTAAGCTCGGCGGATGGGCACGTGCGGTCGATTCGCACACGAGTACGGACGGCGTTTGGTATTCGGTTATTCGCATTTTAGACAACGTAATCGAGGACACGACGGAATACGCTATCAGCGGCAACAAATGGTATGACACGAGGATCAGCGGCAACAAGATAAACAACTGCGCTTCCGGTATTCGTATTCTTCTGCCGAGAGTCACGACGCAATATACGCAGGATGCAAACGGCAATCCTACGGGGCGCGTCAATAAAACGAAGCACCATGTTATCACGGAAAACACGATCACCAACATTACGAAGAATCATGCGATACAGGTCTACGGACGGAAGGATTATCAGACGATCGACGACGTAGTTATTTCCGGCAACGTAATTGACGGAGTTGTTGCGCGTCATGGTATTCACATCTCCGACGTTTACAACTATACGATCGCAAATAACGTAGTCGATAACGTAGGACATCACGGTATTCTTATAACACGAAGCACGTACGGTTCTGCAACGGCTAATACTTTGCGGGACGTCAAAGGAAACGGAATCCGTATCGAGGAAGGGCGCTGTAATAACGTTACTGTCGCAAATAACGTGTTAAAGAACGTCGGCTTTTCCGGAATCTCTGTATCAGGAGACTCACGGAGAGTACGCGTCTTTTTTAATACGCTTGTAGATGTCGGAACGAGGGCGACCGAAAGCGACGGTTATGACGGAATCATTTTCTTATCCGGCGTAGCCCGATCTATGTGCGCATTTAACGATATAACCGGTCTAGGAATGCGTCACGGTATTTATCTGACGAATACATGCTCGCAAATTTCATCGTACGGCAACTACGTAAAAGGCGCGGGCTTTGACGACAGCTATAACGACAACAGCATCGACCCGATCACTTCGACTGCGAACGTTATTTAAAGGGAGGAAAACGGATGTTAGCAAAAGATGGCGCTTTGTCATTCGACGTCAATGCGCAAACAAAGCGGCCTATCAATGCCGCCATACAATTTAGCACGCAGGATATAAAAACGGCGCGCCTGTCCTTTAAGCTCACTAAAGACGGCGTCCCTTTACCGTTATCCGCGGTCGTAGGTAAATTAGTCCTTTCGATGGCAGACGGAAGCCGTTTTGTACGAGCGATCACACTAGTAAATAAGCCGGAAGGACTTGCCGAATACGTTTTAACAGCGGACGAGATTCGTCATTATGGAAACGTAAAAGCCGAACTGATTCTTTACTACACAAACGGCCAGGCGCTTTCGGTTCATAAATTCGGCTTTAATATCGAGCAGTCACTTATCGATCAGAATATCGTCCCAGTTGCGGAATATTACATCGACGACTTTGAAACTTTACGGGGTCAAATTAACGATCTTTATGACGACGTAGTAGCAACTGTTGCGGAAATTGAAGCAAAATTCGAAGACTTGGACAACGTAGAAACAAAGGTCGGCGCGCAAGAAAAAGTAGATGCTCACGCAAATAATGCGGATGTCCATGTCACGCCGCAGAAGAAAGCGGAATGGGACGCTAAAGAGACGACGACCGGCGCCCAGGCGAAAGTGACCGCACACGCAAATGATTCAGTAAAACACGTAACTAACGAAGAACGGTCGGTGTGGAATTCGAAGGAAACTACGTCCGGGGCACAGTTAAAATCGGATGAAGCTCTGCGTCAGGCGAAAGAATATGTTAGCAATTACCAAAAAAGAAGAATCACAGAAGATACTGGCCTTCCGTTAATTTCTCTAAAAGATACTTCCGGAAGTATTTTAGAGTCAATAACCAATAATGGACTAGGTCAGGGGACATTCTACGCAATTGCTAATTCTCGTGATTTACCAAACACTCGATCCTTTAGAGGCATGTACCATATGACTGACGCTTCTAACGGTAAAGCAACATACGGGTGGGTATACGCCACCGATTTTTTAAACAACATATTCACGAATTATCTCAATAACGGTGTATGGAGCGGTTGGCGACGCGTCGTAACGGATGCGGATTCTAATGTCACATGGAAGTACCCGACTCCTGGAAACGGTTGGGTTCAATACGCCGCGACAGATGGATCTACTCATACACTCCGATATACAAAAGATGCGGGCGGGGTGGTTGAAATTCTAGGTTCAATATCCGGAGGTGCTATCGGCGCTAACGTTACCGCATTTACACTTCTTCCTGAGTATTTCCCGGCGCAATCGATGCATTTTATTGGAGTGGCTTCTAGCGTCGGAACGCCTGGTGTGCCGCAATACCACCGAACTTATATCAGTACGGATGGAAGAGTATGTATTCAATCGTGTTCTAATACGGCAAATCCAAATGAATTCATCACGTTTGGCTTCCGTTTCAGAGCGAAGAATTAGGAGGTGCTTTGATGATATGGGTTTATAAATACGACGAAAAGTTTATTTGGATGCCGACGGAAGATATCCTAATAGACCTAGAAAATGGTGAAGAAATTCCGGAAGGATACACGCCAGTTAAACCACAAGGCGGTCTGTTTATCGCGACGTTTGATCCGGAGAAAGAAGAGTGGTTCGAAGGTGCTACACAAGAGTATATCGACAGTCTTTTTCCGGAAGCGGCGCCTACTGAACTCGAACTAGTCCGCCAGCAACAAGCGGAATTGGTTTTCACGTTAATGATGAAGGGAGTGATTTAATGAACTGGTTTGCGATCATCAAGAAGTTTTATGCAGACGGAGATTGGACGAAGGAACAAGTCGCAGCCGCGGTCGTTATGAAGAAAATTACGCCGGAACAATACGAAGAAATCACAGGCGAGCCATACGTAGAAGCGTAGGCTTTTTATTTTGTCCTTAAGGAGGATTTGCGGTGACTCAACCGACTACACACGAACTTAATGAAAAGATCGCGAAGATACAGGTCGACATCGCCACCATCATCGCAACCCAACAACACCAGACACGCATCTTCGAAGAGTTCCGAGAAATGGCGGCTACGGCGCTATCTAGAGCGGACACGGCAGACGATAAAGCGAGCGAAGCACTTCGTATCGCTACGACCGCCCGCGACGATCTACGTGACTATCGGGAACAGGTTAAAGGTGATCGTCGTTGGCTTATCGGAATTGCGGTTCCAGTAATGCTGGCGTTGGTGCCGGTCCTGTTCCGTTATTACTTCTAAATAAAACGAAAAGGGAGACGATTATATGACGATTAAAGTACGTAAAATGCTCGTATCTTCTGCGAAAAATTCAATTAAATGCCCGTATTCAATGAACGCGAAATATATTACGTTTCACAATACGGCAAATGATGCGTCTGCGGAAAATGAAATTAACTACATGCGCAACAACAACGCAACAGTATCTTTCCATTACGCGGTCGACGATAAAGAAGTTATTCAAGGGATCGAAACGAATAGAAACGCATGGCATTGCGGGGATGGTTCTGCTGTGAGTAGCGGAAACAGAACGTCAATCGGCGTCGAGGTTTGCTATTCAGAGTCCGGCGGTGATCGGTATAAAAAGGCGGAAGCACTGGCGATTAAATTCATTGCGCAGCTTCTAAAAGAGCGCGGATGGGGGGTTGATCGCGTCAAAAAGCACGAAGATTGGAGCGGAAAGCATTGTCCGCATCGCGTGTTAGACGAAGGTCGTTGGGGCGCAGTGAAAGCGGCTATCGCGAAAGAGCTAGCAGCACTAAACGGAAGCAAAACGGGCGCAGCGACTAAGCCGGTGAAAGCGCCTAAACCAAAAGCGCCGTCCAAAAAACTTACGGTACCGACCGGCGTGATCCGTCAAGGTGCTCGCGGCACGGCGGTTACGCAACTTCAAAACGCATTGGCTGCCGTATATTTCTACCCGAACAAAGGCGCCAAGAATAACGGAATTGACGGCATTTACGGTCCGAAAACGGCTAACGCAGTCAAGCGATTCCAGTCGACGCAGGCCGGCATCGCAAACGACGGCATCTATGGACCAGCAACACGCGCCAAACTGGTAGCGGCACTTAAGAAAGCGGGGTATAGCGTATGAAGACGAACATTAGCGCAGGAACGGTGACTAGATTTATTTTGCTTGCGTTGGCTCTCGTAAATAGCGGGCTGACGATGTTTGGCGTTCAGACGATTCCGGTAGACGAAGCGGCAGTGTCCGACTTTATTGCGCTGTTATTTCTCGGGGCAACTTCGCTTTTAGCGTACTGGAAAAACAACGATGTGACTAAGAAGGCGCGCGAAAGAAAAGCGTTGGATGAAGTCGGGGAGAAGTAGACGGAACTTTCGGCGGTTGCTTACGTATAAAAACGTAGGTAGCCGTTCTACATAACAATAACGTATAATTAAAAGAAAAAGGTCGTGGTTAAATGAAGCGTGTTAGACTACTTTTTTCTATAGTAATAGCCTTGCTGATAGTTGCGGGGTGTTCGTCGAATACTCAGCCGAGTAGTAAAGACGAAGAGGTCCAAGCGGAAGAAACCAACGCAAATGAAAACTTACGTGAGGACAGCGATCTGTGGGCCTATAGTTCGGAAATTAATGACGAGGATAATATTGACGGGCTGAATATAAAAGTTGATCGAATTCTTATTTCGCCGTCAAGCGCCCATATCGCAATAAAAGGTTCGATCGAAAATATCGGCCATTCTTCCTTCGAAGCCTTTCCGGCATCCGAAACGATTAAGTTAAACACAGGTGAAGAACTCGGTCCGGAAGAATTAATCAAAGTATCGGAAGAAGGTACGCCTAAGCTGAAGAACAAAGGCGATAGGCTCGACTTCTTTTACGCATGGCCTATGTCGAATACGTCACCAAACGAAGTAACTAGCGTTAGTTTATCGTGGAAAATTTACGAAATGTCCGGTAAGGACGTTTCTGACACGTCTTCATTTGCGCGCGAATATACGTTTAATCAATAACGAAAAGCCCCGTCCCTAACCGGATGGGGCGTTTTTTACGTTTAATATATCCGCAAACTTAACGAAATTAGTATCGCCTCGATTATCCTTCACACGAAATTCCTTCCGTTGATGGTCCACGTATACAACGCGGCCACTTACTTCGCGAACAAAGCCGTCATCATATAGTTCGAAATCGAGCGGTATGCCCTCGTTGATGGACGCAGATATTGCGAATTCAAACTCTTCGACTTGTTCTTCGCTTAATGCCGGACGTTCTATCTTCTGCTTCGCGAGGCGTAATTGGCGCAAAGCTTCGTTGTGCTCCGGCAGTATGAACTTCATTTGCCAACGATTCTGATCCTTCCGTTCGTCCCACATCGGCGACACCTCCGGTTGAATTATAACCGAATGTGTGTTCGTTTATCAATCGTTACTTTTATACACTTTATTCATAGCTTCTCTCAATTGTTCGTTAATAGATGGCGCGTCTGTTTCTATTTTTATCAGAAGGTCATTAAGATACTCTTCTATTTGCATCGCGTTGGTGTATAGAGATCCATCACTTCTGTTATTGGTTAACTCATATATCTTGTCGTTTTTTAATTCTTTTAGTTTATTTGTGATCTTCGAAATTTCTCTAGAATAGCGTTGGATCGTGCCATTAGAATTTTCCACGTTTCAACAACTCCCTTTTTCGTTATATGCTTCATCAAGACAGTTTATAAAAATTCTGATTACCCTTCATTTTCAATTATTAACAATTCGGAAATATCGTCTATCTCAAACGTATTGATGATGCGGTCTAAATGATCGACAGAAACCCTCGCTACATGATTACGTGCTAGTTGCGAGATGGCAGCTTGACGTATACCGACCTTCTCCGCAAATTCAACCTGTGTCAAGCCGTACTGTTCCATAAGTTTATCGATGCGCAAAACGACATGTCTCATAAAGGACCTCCGTTGCTTTTTTGTTTATTATACCGCATTGATTCGTTTACGTAAATACGTATAAACGTAATTGTTTTCGTTGACTTATTATACGTATAAGCGTAATATACGTATTAACGAATAAATGTATAGGAGGTATCGATATGCATTACTTAGCGGAACACCAATCGTTCTCATCGACACAAGCCCTAAACACGGCCGTCTACGAACACATCAAACGAAACTCATACGACCTATCCGACACAGCGCGGGCCGCACTTAAACAGATCGCACGTTATGCAGTCAAGTTCGCAGGCGCAGCGCATCTCAAAGCGGAAACTTTAGCCGACCTAATCGGTAAATCCGTCAAGACGGCACGCCGCGTTCTTAATCAATTGGCCGCGCTGAACATCGTCAAGAAGGTCGCAACGACTCGTAAAATCAACGGAGGCAAGGGCGCGAATATCATCGTCATCTTACCGTTAACCGCGAATGACCAGTCGACAATGACCACTCGACCAGCACCGGAAAACGCCGATGCACCAACGGCTGAGACGGCGAAATTCGAAAATGAACCATCGGATTCTATTAATCTTAAAAATCAAAAGCACGTTAAAGATACGGCTGCGGTGCCGGCTGAAGCGCTGAAAAACTCGTTACCAACGGAAATCTACAACGCAATGAGTCGCTACTTTGACGCAGCAGAAATCTATAAATATTACGGCTTGTTATTGCGTGCTAAGGCATCCGTAGACCCTTCGCTAATGATCGAGCATGATCCGGAGCCATTCGTAGATGCGTGGCACAAGACGATACTCAAAGCGAAATTGAACGAAATTAGCCGTTTTGATGACTACGTATATATTGCGTTCCAACGTGCGGCAAGCGAGGCAAAACGTAGGAAAATGCGTGGTAAATTAGAGGCGTTCGAGGCGTTTCTATCTGACGGCGAGTGACCGTTGAGGGGTTTCGCCTATAATTCTTGCAGGATAGCGCTCCTATCGTTTATAATACGTACTATCGAAGTGAATTCGTTTGACTTACCGACTGACTTAACGTCCATATACCAACGTTTGACTTACCGACTGACTAACCGGAGACTTCACGGATACCTTGACAGGGTAGAGGTCGCTGGTTCGAGCCCAGTCGGAATCATCGTTGAAACCCTTGCACAGCAAGGGTTTTTTGTTTTTTTGACAACGAATATTTGTTCTGTTTCTCTTGATTGGGGACGAATTGGGGACGAACTTTATCCACCAGATTTTGTTTCTGAGTATTTTTAGGATTAAAACGATTAAAGTGTTCAACTTACCATCTGGCATCGTTAAAGTGACCGAATTGACAAGGGGCGCTAGAGTAAAAGCCCTACAGGGAGCACTGGCTGCTGTATTTTTTTATCCTGAAAAGGAAGTCAAAAACAATGGGAAAGATGGCTACTTTGGAACAAAACAGAAAATGCGGTCAAACGATTCCAGCTCATGCATGGGCTTAGCGCTGAAGGTATCTATGGTCCGAAGACAAAAGCAGCTCTTCAAAAAGCATCGAAATAAGTAAATCCTGTCCTTTATTGGATATGGGTTTTTTGTGTTTTAATTGGGAAAAGTTGGTTATAAGGGTAGGTAAAACGTGATATGATTGTAAAAAGGAGGTAATATGATGACATTTAAAAGAGCGTTCAATATAGGTTATTTTGTTTTGCTTTTATTTTTTATTGTCGTATATTTCTTGCTTCCAGTCGATCAAATATTTACTGCAATCATCATCCTAACCGTACTATTTGGAGTATATCAATTTGTGATTTTCAAAAAACTAAAAGAACAAAAACAGCAATAAAAGACGCCCTAGTGCATTAGACTGGGGCGATTTTTTTCAACCAGTTCCACACATATACACTTTTCCTGGAGAACTTATTTCGTCCAGTTTTTTATTTTTACGTTTACTGTCTGAGAACATTTTCAAATGGCTCTTTCTTCATAAGTAACAAATGTCAGTGTCTGCACGTGTTCCCCAACGTACGGAGAAGTAACCTGTTTTCATTTTCAATTGGATCATTACTTGAGCAGCAGCAATCCAGCCAACATAAGGAATACGGTTTAAAATTGCTGCTGCAATTACTCCTACAGCTGCCTTTCCCTCTACTGTAACACGGTAATGATCATATTTGGACCACGCCCATTTTCCCTTTTGTTTTTGTGTTGTGAAATTATTATTCGCTAACTGTTCAAGAGAATTACTAACTTTATTCATATGATTTTCTAATACAATGCTATTTGCAATCTTATTTACTTGTTCTTCAATTGCGGCTATTTCGTAAGATTTTAGTTAGTTACTAGAAACAGAAATATTACCTGTCTCTTTGTTAGAGGTATAGGTGGTTGTTCCAAGTTCAGTTTTAAAAATTGTAGATTAATAGCTTTATGCACTTTTCGAATAAATTAAAAGAAGCCCTAATCTAGAAATAACAGAGGAAAGATAAACTGATAACGTTCAGGAGAATACACATTTGATAAAATATTTAGTGGAGGAGAGAAAGATATGAAGTCACTTTTACTAATTGGACAATCAAATATGGCGGGGCGCGGCTTCAAGCATGAAGTGCCTCCGATTTATAATGAAAGAATCATGATGTTGCGAAATGGTAGATGGCAAATGATGACTGAACCCATTCATTTTGATAGGCCGGTAGCTGGTGTAGGACTGGCGGCTTCCTTTGCGGAGGCTTGGTGCAAGGATCATGAAGGAGAGAAGATTGGTCTTATTCCATGTGCAGAAGGTGGCAGTTCCATTGATGAGTGGTCGCTAGACGGAGCATTATTTCGTCATGCAATAAATGAAGCTAAATTTGCAAAGGAAAATAGCGAATTGGTCGGGATATTATGGCATCAAGGAGAAAGTGACAGCCAAGATGGGAAATACAAAGCATACTATGAAAAAATACTAAGATTATTTTTTCATGAACTAAGAACTGAATTATCTGTACCTAACATTCCGCTTTTAATAGGAGGTTTGGGCGATTACTTGGGAAAAGTGGCATTTGGCGCAGGGTATGTGGAATATCAACGTATTAATGAGGAACTACAAAAATATGTACATCATCATGAAAATTGTTATTATGTTACTGCGAAAGGTCTTATATCTAACCCAGACGGAATTCACATCAATGCGATGTCCCAGAGAATATTTGGTATAAGATACTATGAAGCTTTTCGAAAAAAAGAACATATACATGAGCCATTACCAAATGAAAATGAGTTAGTCAATGAATGTCATAATAGAATGAATACCTCAGCGGAGAAAAAATACATAGCACTAGAAAAGTTCACGTTGGGCAAGATTACTTACGAAGAGTTGCTGGAGGCTTTATCGTAGGTTAAGCTTATGGTAGCCTTTGAATGAAACCGTTATAACTCATAGTTGTGATAGACAGAAACATTACATATCTCTTGAAAGGATGATTGTGGTGGTGAAATCAGATAAAGTCTCCTCCTGAATACATGAAATCACATTCAGGAGGAGATAAAAAATGTTTAAACAAATAGACGAAAATTACCCGCGAAAAGAGCACTTTCATCATTATATGACGTTAACCCGATGCTCATATAGCCTGGTGATCGATTTAGACATTACGACTTTGTATTCCATATTGAAAGAAAAAAAGCTAAAAGTATATCCTGTGCAAATTTATTTGTTAGCAAGAGCTGTGCAAAAAATACGAGAGTTTCGAATGGATCAAGTGAACGATGAACTTGGCTACTGGGAACTTCTCCATCCTAGTTATACGATTCTAAATAAAGAAACAAAGACATTTTCAAGTATTTGGACGCCTTATGACGAAAACTTTGCTCAGTTTTATAAAAGCTGTGCAGCGGACATTGAAACATTTAGCGAAAGCAGCAAACTATTTCCAAAACCTCATATGCCAAAAAACATGTTCAATATTTCAAGTCTGCCGTGGATTGATTTCACTTCTTTTCATCTTAATATATCTACAGATGAAACTTATTTACTGCCAATATTTACGTTAGGTCAATTTAAGATGAAAGAAGAAAAAATCATCCTGCCAGTCGCCATTCAAGTACATCATGCTGTTTGTGATGGCTATCATGTAGGTCAATATGTGGAATATTTGAGATGGCTTATAAAACATTGTGAAGAGTGGTTAAATGATTCATTGCAGATTACCTGAAGACAAAAGGTGTTCTCATGGAAATCTAGAAGATGAAGGCAGACTGAAATGAGTCTGCCTTTTTGTTTTGTGATAATCATGAAATGTGCCAAAGGTTTACGATGCTACATTTGTTCTTTTTGCGGTTTCTTTTCGGTACTTTGTAAATAATTGTATGTGATAATAAATGTCATATAAGGGAGTTTAGTGGAAGGGGAATAAGGGATGGAGAAAGTTCTTTCTTCACATGTAGGTGTGAAAATAAATGAATGGTATAAAATGATTCGGCAATTCAGTGTACCCGATGCAGAGATTTTGAAAGCTGAGGTAGAACAAGAAATTGAACGGATGGAAGAAGAACAGGATCTACTGATTTATTATCAATTGATGTGCTTTCGACATCAGCTTAGGCTTGATTATATCAAGCCTTCAGAAAAAAGATCACCTTCTGTTTCTGATTTGGTTGATAAAATTGAGCATTCTAATCATCAACTTTCCGGTATGTTGCAATATTACAATGCCTTTTTTAGAGGAATGCATGAATTTAGTAAGAAAGAATATGTACAGGCCATTCAATATTACAAGATCGCTGAGAGGCAGCTCGCACTGGTTGTCGATGATATTGAGCAAGCGGAGTTTCACTTCAAGGTGGCTGAGGCTTACTATATTATGAAGCAAACGCATGTGTCTATGCATCACATAATTAAGGCACTTGAAATTTACGATCAGTATGAGTTATACAAGATTAGAAAAGTTCAATGTTTATTTGTAATAGCAGGAAATTATGATGATTTTAAGCAGTATGAAAAATCATTAATACACCTGAATAAAGCCTGTTCCATCGCTGAAAAAATAGCGGATAAAAGGTTGATTGCCAAGGTGCTTTTAAATATAGGAAACAATTATGAAAAAAAACAAGATTATGCAAAGGCTATCCAATATTATCAAGAGTCCCTTGAAATATCAGAAGATGGTATGGACGATGTAAAATCGGTCATATATGTTAACCTTTGTTGGGCGCTATATAAGACAGGAGAAACTGATGAAGCATCCAAATTAGTGGATAAAGCTTTGAAACTGATCTCTCATAAAGAGAACCCGCACGAAATTCTATTAATACGTTCTATAAGAACTACATATGAAAGTAATGATGAGGATAAGATTCAAGCTATGCTTCAGACATTTGAAGAAAAGCAGTTGTTTGTTTTCGTAGAAGAATTCACTAAAAATCTTGCAGTTATTCATGAAAAAAGAGGAAAGTTTGAGAAAGCAACAGAATATTACAGGATGGCATTTCAAGCCCAACAAAATATTCAAAAAGGAGAGTGTCTTTATGAGTATTAAAAAAATAATTATTATAAGCTCTATAATCTTTCTTGGTGCAGGTGTGTATGAAGCATCTAGTACGATAAAACCAGCATCAAATCGAAATACAACAATGGAGGATTCGAATAGAAATACAACTTTCATTCCACACAAAATCGATCGAAACACAGCCTCTCAAAACGTATAGATGAAAAGAAAACAGACCTTAAGGAGGTCTGTTTTCTTTTTGGGAAACATGTTAAAACAGCAAGGCTTATCATAAAACCTTCACAGATATCCTCTACCTTTATTAACCAAAGCTTCGGATGTATATGTCAGTAAAGAAGAGCTTGAACACATATTTGAGAGGCAAGACCTTCGTCAGCAGAATCTCTTCAAAATGGCACATTATCCGATGGAAGAAACGGAAGAGATCGAATGGTTTTTCGATCGTATGAAACAATACATCCAACAAATAAAAGATCAACATGTCTTGTATGAAACAGCCACAACGATTCACTCCACCCTTCTGTTAAACCCAGATATGCCAAGAAATGACCGTATCAATCAAGAGCTGCAAGAAATGGCTGAGTTTTTAGAAAAGAGTGGTGATCCTAATAACGCTTTTTTGGGAGAAGACATTCATCCAGTGGAAAAGCGATAGTGAAAGAAGAAAAGCCCCTGTAAAGGGCTTTTTAAATGTAGTTTAAGACCTCTTTTTATTTAAAATTTTCATGATGAATAATGCGATATATGAAGCAATAATTGAGCCTAAAGTGTAGACAACTACCCAGCCTAAGAAAGAAATATTAAAAAGTGTAAATGTCAGGATGAGTAAAATGATAAAGCTCACAACTGGCATGAAATAAATCTTTTGTACAATCAATGTGACGATAAAAGAAGCGATGATCATACTGACTGGAAGCAAGCCGAATGTGAATTCTAAATGAGTCATACCAATTCTCCCTTTAAATGACTTAGCTACATTTGAGTTTAATAAATTATTAGACAAAAGAATTAATAACCATATCATAACATGAATAAATACAATTATATCATTTTATGTAATTTAATAGGATGTGTGATGATTTTAAATCCTGCTTTTTGTAATCTTATTGAAAGTCATATTAAAATAAAGTATAGTAACTTTATATTACAAAGAGGAGGATGGTTAAAGATGATGCATGCAGGAAGATTACGCCAGCAAACTTTGAACAATCAGTAATTTCATATGTTCAAAGGCTCTGTTTTCATCAAGCGGAGTAAACGGGGGGAGTCTGCACATTTTTAATGATCTTCAGCGGAAAAGTATGCAATTTCACTAGAAGACAGGCAGATAATCGTTCTGTCTTTTTTTGTATGTTTTTTTATGATACAAAGAAAGACATAAGTCTAGCTTTGTTTACTCTGACCACATAAAGTAGCCTGTTTGTGGTTTTTTGTGATGATATTCTTGATGTCTATTGATCATGACTAAATGAGCAATTGGAGGAATGAATATGAATAGACTGGAATTAAAGCAGTTAGCCAATCATCACGGATTAGAAATTTTAGAGAATACCTTCAAAATAAATGAACAAGGTGTTGATTTCCGTGTCGCACATGTCGAAGATTTACATGGTGATCAATGGATATTAAGAATGCCTCGCAGACCTGAATCAATGAAACATGCCTTACAAGAAAAAAAGACATTAGATCACATTAGTAAGCAGGTTCACTTTCAGGTCCCTAAGTGGTCTATTTTTACAGAAAGTCTGATTGCTTATAAACAATTAGAGGGTGTACCGGCGGCTAGTATTGATGTGGAACAGCAATCTTATGTGTGGAGTTTTGATCAAACGAATGTACCGCAAGCTTATTATGAATCATTAGGAAGCGTTTTAGCGAATGTACATTCCTTAGATCAACAGCCTTTTAAAACGATCGGAGTGGAGATGCTCAGTGCTCATGAATTAAGAGCATCAATGAAACAGCGAATGGAACGTGTCAAATCGCAATACACCATTAACAGCGGTTTATGGGAGCGCTGGCAAGCATGGCTAGCTAAAGATTCTTTATGGCCGCCTTTCGTGGGGGTGAAGCATGGAGATTTACATCCTGGCCACATTCTGATTGATGAAAATCAATGTGTTACGGGTGTTATTGATTGGTCTGAAGTGGGGGTTGGTGATGTATCTGCAGACTTTTTGTCGCATCAACTTCTCTTTGGGAAAGAAGGATTAACAAAACTTATCCATGCGTATGAAAAAGCAGGCGGGAGAACTTGGTCAAGAATGGATGAACATATAAAAGAGCTTCTGACTACAAGTGCGATCACTGTGGCCGAGTACGCACAGAGATCAGGATTGAAAGATATGCATGAAACTGCAGCATACATGTTGGCAAACGAAAGATAATCAATCAGAACGTATCCAAAAAAAGCCCTGAAAAGGGCTTTTTTTAATCTAATTCATGAAAAAACTGTTTGAGCTGATCAATGAAAACTGATTTGGATTTTCCCTTTTTATAAATGAACTCGATATTGATGTTGAAATTGATGGATGGATCGATTGAAATTTGTTTTAATGTTCCTTGTTCTACCTCATTTCTAACGCAATGATGAGGTAGAAACGATAGCCCCATTCCTTGCAGCACTAAATTTTTTGCGGTTTCCATATGATCAACCTCAATGGAAATGTTCGGTGTGATGTTGTTCTTTTGAAATAATCGGTGGAGCATCAGCCAATCAAATGACCCATAGTCAAAGAAAATAAAAGGCTGTTCTTCTAGTTCTTTCATATTGATGTTGTCAAGGCTGGCAAGCGGGTGATGAGTTGGGACGAACAGCCCGATAGGATCACTGAAAATAGGGATCGATTCAATTTGAGGATGTGTTTCAGTCCTGACAATCCCAAAGTCCACTTGATTGTTGATGACTTTTTGAACAACATCCTTTGAATGTCCTGTTACAATTTTCACTTTCAGGTTTTCGTATTTTTCTTTCAGGGCAGGCAATATGTTAGGCAATAGATTATTGGAAATAGAGGATGCGCATCCAATCGTCAATTCATAAGGGATCATCGTTTGCTTGAGACTATGCTTTGCTTCTTGATAAGAATGGAGGATCTTTTTGGCATGCGGGTAAAACTGTTCACCTTTTTCCGTCAGAGACAGCTTATTTCTCTGCCTATCAAATAATTTCAGGTCTAATTCTTTTTCTAACGATTGAATACGTGCCGAAACAGAAGGCTGGGTTAAATACAGTGCTTCCGCAGCTTTATTGATACTGCCTAGCTGGCACACATAAATAAACGCTTCTATATTCTCAATATTCATTTTATCCCCTTATGTTGCGTTCTTTAAATGTTTAGCTTTTCAAGCTCATACACTAATTTTACAGCTTCTTTCGCCAAAATGACAGTAGGGTCAATCATTTTCACATCTTTAGTTGACCTTAGGACTAAGGGGATTTCTGTACAGCCGGCTATGATGGCTTCTGCCCCTTGATTGATTAAAATTTCTGCAGCTAACGCCAATTCACTTTCGCCTTTACTTAATTTTCCTGCTTTCACCGCATATATCCCATTCATAACGTTTTTCTGAAGATTTTCACTAGGAGTCATGACGTCAATATTGTGATGAGCACAAGCCTTTTGATAGAGCTGGGTTTTTAATGTTCCATCAGTACATAGTAAGCCCACAGATGTATAGTGATGTTTGTTCAGGTAATTTGCGGTTTCTAATGGCATATTCATGATAGGGATATGAGTGGAATGTCGTACGTTTTCTAAAAAGAAGTGAGCGGTATTGCATGCAATGAGAATAAAGTCCGCTCCTGCACGTTCTAATCTCTTAGCTGATGCAATCATATCATCTGTAGGATCTTCGCCTTTCCCAAATATGGCATTGGTTCTATCAGGGATTTGAGGATAATTATCAGCAATCACATGGAGATGATCCTGATCTTTTATCGCTGGAGTATGTGAAATGATTTTTTTCATCAGATCTATCGTTGCTAAAGGACCCATCCCGCCCATAATTCCGATCGTTATAGACATATACGCCACCACATTTCTTTTTTTTCTATTATAAAAAAAGAAAGCATGGTGATCGTTATAGAAAAGTTCTATATGTATATAGAAGGTTTATCAAAAGCGTCTTTTAATGGCGCTTAGCGGCCCACTCCGATTGAAGAATCGCATATTGATATTCATCAATTCAATGTCCTTTTGACATATAATTTTGAAGTAAATGTCCTTCGCGTCTCATCTTTAAACGTTCCAGCACTTGAATAGATTTTTCATTGCGCACATCAGTAAAGGCAATGATTTTATACTTGTCCAGTGTAGTGAAAATATATTCGATCATTGAACTCAAGGCTTCGTGAATATAGCCCTTTCCTTGAAATTCAGGTGGGAGAGTAAATCCGATTTCAACGTTTCTGGGCTCACTGGCAAGTGTGTGAATTGCGCAATCTCCTATCAGTTGATTGGATTCAGGTAAGGCAATAGCGTATTGAAACCATGTCCCCGGTTGATTAGGTTTTTTTTGATGTTAAACAAATGATTCAGCTTCTTCGTACGTATAGTTTTCCCAAGATTGATATGTTGCAATAGAGGGATTTGCTCGGTACTGATAAAATGCTTCAATATCTTGCAGATCAAATTGACGAATAACTACCCGGTTTGTCCTTGTGAATATGCTGTTTGCATTCTTCATGTTTTACCCTCATTTTTTAGTTTGTTTTTGATTTGAAAAAGTCTATCAGCCATTCAGATAGCTGCTGCTGTGCTTTACTGACAAATCGATCTGCATAATAAGTTAATTCTAAGTGACGAACAGGTGCCGGATCAGCAATAGGAATCGAAACAATATTTGGCCACGTCGAATGGTATTGCAGCAATCCTCGCGGCTGAATGGTTGCACCGATGCCGGCTTCAACCAGCTGCAATAATGAAGATGCGGACCCAACCTCCATGACAGTGTCTAGTTCAACACCCTGTTCTTTACATACGTCATCTACTAAATCCCTTCCTAGATATCCCTTCGGATACATGACCAAAGCATGCTGCATCAGCTCTTCCAATGTCACTTCACTCTTTTGGGCTAGATCACTTTCTGAATGAACAAATAATTCGTAGGGCTCACTTCCAAGTGGAATTTGAACGAGACGCTTATCCGCAGGCCCTCGCAGCCCGATGCCGAGATCCACTTTATGCGACAGTACTTCTTCACGAACGTAGATCGTTGAATATGCTTTCAGATTGGTTTCAGGATAAAGTGTTTTAAATTCTACAAATAGCGGAACAAGCTGAAAGTCAAGATCGGAGGGGAGTACTGCAAGTCGAACGTTTCCTCGTTTTTCAGATAACAGTTCTTTCATCGCATTTTTCGCATCTCTTTCAGCTTGAAGCATTTTCATACCATATTGATAAAGCAGAGAACCCGCTTCAGTTGCAACGACTTTTTTACCGATTCGATCAAAGAGCGGCATCCCAACTTCAGCTTCAAGCAGCCGGATCTGCTGGCTTAATGTAGGCTGTGATATCCCTAATTGCTCAGCAGCTTTTGTGAAATGTAAATGGTCGAATACAGCCATGAAATATGTAATATGACGAGTATCCATTTGTCATCCTTTCATAAATAATAGTTTTTTACTATCATCATAATACGAATTATTGTATTGATCAATGAATGCGGCAGATTTATACTCAAAGTAACTTCAACAAGATGAGAGAGGAAGAAGAGCATTGATGAAAAAAATATTTTATTTAGCCGCTTTATTTTTAGCTGCATTAAACTTGCGCCCAATCATTACGTCCGTGGCTTCTATGATGAGCATGATCCAAACAGACCTTGGAGTCAGTGCGCTGACAGCAAGTCTTCTAACCACTTTACCGGTCTTGTGCATGGGGGTGTTTGCACCTGTAGCAACTAAACTAAGCCGCCGTTTTGGTTTAGAGAGAACGCTTTTTTTCTCGATTCTTCTCATCACAATCGCTACTGGACTACGTGGGACGAGTCAAACGGTTGCCGTCCTTCTCATCACTGCATTTGCAGGAGGCGTTGGGATTAGCTTTGCAGGACCTTTATTGTCTAGTTTTATCAAAAAGTATTTTCCGAAAAGCCCGGGGATTGTGAGTGTCTATTCTATTTCGATGACGATTGGGGCAGCACTTGCTTCTGGCTTCACCATTCCGATATATCTTCGCAGTGAGCATAACCTTCCGCTCGCCTTGTCTTGCTGGGCGGTTTTAGGGATGATCGCATTAATCTTATGGCTAGGGCTGGCTCGGAAAAAACAACAGGCTGATCATACGGCCTTGCCGCTAAGGCTGCCGCTGCGAAACAAAAAAGCCATTCAATTCACCTTGTTCTTTGGCTTTATGTCCAGCATGTTCTATTCGTTAACAGCATGGATTTCACCCATCGCCCTTAGTTTTGGAAATAGTCCACAGTATGCCGCCATGCTGCTGACGATATTTACACTGATTCAGATTCCGGTGGCACTACTCGTTCCAGGAGTAGTCACTCGCTTAGGAAAACCGAAATTATTTCTGATTTTATGCAGCGTGTCAGAGCTGATCGGCCTTATTTTCCTTCTACTTCCAATGCCTATTTTGCCAGCCGTCATTTTTCTAGGGATTGGGGCAGGTGGATTATTTCCCTTAGCACTTATGCTGCCCATTATTGAGACGCGTACACCGGAGGAGGCTGGTACATGGTCCGCTATGTCGCAGATGGGCGGATACATCATGGGCGGGTTTGGTCCGTTTTTCATTGGCTTGGTTTTCGATCTAAGCGGACATTTTCAAGCTTCCATTGTTGCAATGCTCGTCATTGTCTCATTGATGATTGGCGTTCAGTTATCAATGAAATTAGGTAGAAAAGAGGAAGAAGTGTCGAGTTAAATCATGCAGCTTCACATTTCAATCAAAACGGGGAGGTTTTATTGCTTAAGAAGGGGAGCCTGGGGAGAGATACTGGGTGTTTGTTTATGATGGAACGTAAGGAATGTCTTCATTTTTCGCAGCCGCTTTTATAGCTTTTCTTTATTGAGTTTGCGCAATAATGGAATATTTCACAAAATAATAGAGTCACCTAAAGGAGGCAAGTATTGTCTCTCTTTTGTTGTTTTAGGAGTAAACACCAGTGATACTTTCATTTAACTAGAAATGCTATTGCTTTTTTGCTCGATTAAGAGTTTGATTATAATAGAGACTGTAAAACAGAAGACGATAGAATAATTCAGTATCGTGAGCTCCAGTGAATTTTTTTGTACTTTTGCAAGATATGTTCCGAGAAAAATTTGCACAAAAAGAACTAGAGGTGAATAATATGACAACCTATGAGTCGAAAGACATTTTAAAGCAAGCAATCATGAAGACGTACAATCAATACGATGAAGAATTCAATATGATTCGAGAAGAAATGAAAGATGATCGAATAGAGGATGTAAGCCGAACTCCTGCAGAAAATTTGGCCTATCAAGTTGGTTGGACAACCCTGCTGCTTCAATGGGAGCAACACGAAACTGAAGGAAAGGTTGTCCATACGCCAGCAGAAGGTTATAAATGGAATCAGCTTGGCACATTATATTCTCTTTTTAATGAGAAGTATGCCTGCCAATCACTAGTCGCATTAAGAGCTCAGCTCAAACAGAATGTTTTAACTATTTGTGATATGTTGGATCGTATGAGTGAAGAAGAAGTGTTTGAACCTCATCAACGAAAATGGGCGGATGATGCGACAGCAAAGGCTGTTTGGCCAGTTTATAAATTTATTCATGTGAATACCGTTGCTCCTTTTAAAAATTTCCGTACTCAAATTCGTAAATGGAAACGATTAAAACAAGTATGACGTGAAGGATATACGATGTACATATTTCGTTAGAACTAAACTTGATTGTATCATCTTATTTTAGAGAGAACAGGGGGCGCTGATTCGAGCCCAGTTATTCCTTCTTATCAAAATTACGATCACTCACATGGCTTCTTTACAGGAGCTTTTTTTCTTATTTTTGCGGTTTCTTTTCGGTGTCGGACGATTCACAAAATGATAATATATGTCATTATAGGGAAAATAGAGGGAGGGGTAAGGACGGATGGAGAAAGTGCTTTCTTCTCACGTCGGCTTGAAAATCAATGAATGGTATTATCATATTCAAAGATTTAACGTACCGGACGCCGAGGCATATAAAGAAGAAATCAAATCAATGCTTGATCATATGGAAGAGAATCAGGATTTATTATTGTATTTCTCACTTATGGAGTTCAGACATAAATTAATGCTTGATTACTTGAATCCTTTAGAAAATGGGAAAGAGCGGGCGAACTTTAGGGAACTCGCAATGAAGATCAAAAGGGATCAAGAGAAATTAACAGGATTGCTCGAGTATTACTTCAATTTTTTCTACGGCATGTACGAATTTGAAAACTACGAATACCTCAATGCGATTACCTTCTATAAGCGGGCAGAAAAAAAGCTGTCTCTTGTCAGCGACGATATTGAACGTGCCGAGTTCAATTACAAGATGGCAGAAATCTATTACCACATGAAACAAACCCATATGTCGATGCACCATATCGCACAGGCAATAGAATGTTATCGAGAAAAAGATACATACACAGTAAGAGAAATCCAATGTTCTTTTGTCATTGGATTAAACTATATAGATATGGGCTGCCCCGAAAAAGCAATACCCCATTTTCAACACGCACTAGAAAAAGCCGCCGACAACTCAACAAAACGATTAAAAGGATCAGCACTTTATAATTTAGGGTTGAGTTATTTTCATAACAATGATCTTTCAACTGCAATTAAATATTTTAATGAATCTATTCATTCGTTTAAAGAACAGGGATATGAGCATTTAAATAAAATTCTTGATCCGCTGGTCATGTTGACAAAATCATATTTTAAAAATGATCAGAGAGATTTAGGTTTATATGCATTAAACTATGGACTTGAATTAGCTGAAAAATTAAAGGATGATATTTTTATCAATACATTCGTTATGTTGAGATCACTTTATATTGATAACAATGAAAATCGTATAAAAGAGTCAATGGCTTATTTGGAATCAAAGTCTTTTTTTGCTAATCTTGAAGATTTAGCGAAAGATGCAGTGAAGCATTATAATAAAGCAGGAGATATAGAACGCTCAAACGAATTTTATGAGAAGATTCTATATTTCCAACACCAAATTAAAAGGGGAGACTGTCTTTATGAAATTTAAGTCAGTAGCAACCGTATTAATAATTGTCAGTGTGTTAGGTGCTTTTAGTTATGTTTCATCAAACGATATCCATAATGAAGCCCAAAGAGGACATACATCAAGTATCGGTTATTTTGCTTAAACTTAAAAAGCCTGTTCAATGGCTTTTTTTATTTAATTGTCGCTTTTCTCAATGTTAAGTCTTCAGAAAAAGCAACTAGGCGGACAATGTCCGTTCTTTTTTGTTTTAAAAGATTGAAATCTTGTTATGTTTTTCCATCATACATTCAATTATTTTTAATCACCTGCTGTATTATATTTTAAAGGATGTTACCGTTGTATGTAAGGAATGATTGGCCAATCTTCCAATAAGAGTTGGAGGGAAATCATGAATTGCAAAATTGAAATATTAAGCAATATGAAGATGGTGTATATGAGAAATATAGGACCATATGGAAGCAAAAAGAATATAGAGATGATGAAGCATTTTAAAAAATGGATCAACCAACATCAATTAAATGATGAATTAAAGAAACATGGCATATACGGTGTTCCTCAAGATGATCCTGCAAGGACTTTACCTGGAAAATGCAGATATGACCTCATGATCATGACAAATAGAGATTTCTCAAATAATCAAATGGTTCAGACTGGTTATTTTGAAGGAGGAAAGTATGCTGTTTTTACAGTGACGCATACAACTGAAAAAGTGAATTTGTTTTGGTGTCAATTACCTGACTATATTCAGAACAATCAATTGAACATGCGTCAAGCCCCTATTATAGAGCGATATAGAGAAGAGGAAGGCGAAGATAAGGTGTGTGAATTCTTACTGCCTATCTTTTAGACAATTTATCGAACGTCAATGAAAACAGACCTTTATGGTCTGTTTTTATGGTTAAATCATCTAGGACTCGTTGCTTCAAATGCTATACTAAGGCTAAACTATAAATGAAGGGTCATGATAGGAGGAGCATTGTGTGATATTCATCATAGGCATTGTCATTGCTTTTATGATTGCTATTTTAGGTTTTACTGTTTTCGTAGAAGTAGGAAATGGACTGGGGACGGCTCTCAGCATCATCGGAGGACTGGTCATTTTATTCATAGCCGGTAGATTACAAAGACGAAAAGAACAGAATGATCCCAACATATTATTAGATAAGATGATGATGCTTTTTCACGAAGATGGATTTCAGGCATCTGCATATATCTTTTCAGAGCAAGTTGATAAGGGATTTGCGATTGATGATGAGTTAAAGAAAATGCGCTTTATTGAACATCAACCTGGCGGGTTAACTAGAAAAAATAGATTTGCAGTCACTGAGCTTTCCTTGAAAGATTTGAAACAAGTTGAGATATTAGAAGATGGTGTGCCGATTGAATATTCAGCTGAGAGTGATGATAAAGAAGAGGTCTCGACGCTTGAATTAAGATTAACTATGAATGATCAAGAATCATCAACGATCACGATCAACTTCTTGCAATTTGATGGACCTGTTCGTAAAAGCAACGCTCATTACTTAGCTGAACGGGAAAATTTGCAGGAGGTTTATGATGATATTGAAGCAATGATGAAATCTGCTAATCACCGCTCATAGAGAAGAAATCACAGTTTGATGTGGTTTCTTTTTTTTATGTGTACCCAAGAAAAGCTGGTCCGGTCATTGTAGTTGAATGTTTTTCTCAAAAATGAATAAAGATAGACTAGACGCGAAAGCGAACATGAAGATAGAAAGAACTCTCATGTGATGAGGAGGAAAAATAAATGAAAAAGCTTTGCAGGGAAGTTTGGATCGAAGTCAACCTTGACGCGATTAAAAGAAATATCGGGGCCATTCAAGCGCATATTCCGAGGAAAAGTAAGATCATGGCTGTCGTGAAGGCGAATGCTTATGGACACGGTTCAGTGGAGGTAGCGCGGCAGGCACTGGAAAGCGGTGCGACGGAGCTCGCAGTTGCTAGTTTGGAGGAAGGCATTGTATTGCGAAGAGCAAAAATTGAAGCGCCGATTTTGGTTCTTGGATTTACCCCGCTAGATTGTGTGAAAAGGGCTGCGGCCTGGAGAATTGACCTCTCCGGCCTTCGAGAAGACTGGATTGTTGAAGCAAATGAGATCTTAGCGGAAGAAGATAGTCAGCGCCGGCTTGGGATTCATGTCAATGTCGACACAGGGATGGGGCGATTAGGTGTACGAACGAAGGAAGAGCTGTTAGGAGTGGTGGAAGCACTTGAAAAGAGTGGAAATCTTAGATGGGACGGGATTTTTACGCATTTCTCCACTGCAGATGAGCCTGACCCTGATTTCACGCTGCTGCAGCACAGCATTTTTATTGATTTTCTTCGGTTTTTGAAAAAACAAGGAATTAAGCTGCCGACCGTACATATGAACAATACAGCGGCTGCCATCGCGTTCCCTGAATTTAGCGCCGATATGATTCGGCTGGGCATCGGGCTATATGGGCTGTATCCCTCGCAATACATTGAAAGCTTAGACGCTGTTCAGCTAGAGCCCGCTCTCAGTTTAAAAGCAAGGATTGCGTTCGTGAAGGAAATGGTGACAGAGCCAAGGACCGTCAGCTATGGTGCAACTTATGTAGCAAAACCTGATGAAATCATTGCCACCATACCGATCGGTTACGCAGATGGGTACTCACGTGCTTTATCAAATCGGGGATTTATGCTTTTCCGCGGCAAACGAATGCCGATTGCTGGCCGAGTCACAATGGATATGACGATGATCAGTTTAGGAGAAATGAAAGCAAAGCAAGGCGAGGAAGTCGTCATTTACGGCCGTCAAAAGGACGGAGAAATTTCTGTCGATGAAATCGCCGAAATGCTCAATACGATCAACTACGAAGTCATCGCCACCTTAAGCCGCCGCGTCCCAAGATTTTATCGTCGAGGCGGGAAGATTATTAAAATATCGACACCGGTGATGTATGTATGAGGATTTTATTATAAAAAGTTTATTTAAAAAACCATTAAATTGTAAACTTTGCAAATATTAGATCGATAAAAGGAGGGAATATAATGATGTGGGGGAAGAAAAATGAAAAAGAAATTTTTACTATTTATCATGGTACTTCTTTTAATAAGTACCCTTAGTCCATTTAAAGCAGATGCAGAAACAAAATCAACTGGATGGACGAAACGAGCTGATTTACCAGAAGAACGTATTAATGCCGGTGTAGGAGTGGTAGATGGAAAGATTTATTTATTTGGTGGAGCAAGTGAAAAAAATAAGTTAAATAATCAAACATTTATGTATGACCCTAAGAAAGATGTTTGGGAAGAAAAAACGAGCATGCCGAGAAATAGAACAGGCGGTACATATGCTACAGTAGGTAAGAAAATATATCTAATAGGTGGAATAAACGAAGAGACAAAAACAGCTTATAACACGATTGATATATATGATACAGAACTTGATCAGTGGGCAGAAGAACCGATTCAAATTCCAAGAGACCCTGTATTTTCAACTTATAACAAAGGAACTTTGTACGCAGTTGCAGTGAAAGAGGATATATATATTGTATCTTCAAAAAACTCTTATAAGAATAATGTCTATCAATACAATACAGCCTCTGGTGAATGGAAGAGCTTGAACTCATCGGCTTTACCATCTCGAAATGGGAGAGCCATTTCTGCAATTGACGGCAAAATATATGTTGCCGGTGGAGAAAATTCGATTGGGCATAGTAGAGAAAGATCTTTATTCCAGTATGATATTTCAACAGATAAATGGAGTAAATTAAAAGATAGTGACTTAACTTCATATTCATTTGAACCAGCCTACGAAACATATAATGGGAAATTCTTCGTTATTGGTGGACAGCGGACTGGTGATGATTCAAGTGAAATAATGAAGAAAGTTCAAATTTTCAACCCTGAAGATGGACATTTTAAAAATTCAGCTTATGAATTGCCAGAAGGAAGAGCATCAGCTGTTGCAGCAATTGTTGATGAACAATTATATGTCATTGGCGGACGTGACTACTCGTATCATATGAGACATCTTTCTGTAAAAAGTGATTACAGATCAGTGATTTCTATTTCATTAAAAGACTTACAAGTGACTGAAGATGAAACAAAGCCGGATGATGGGACAGCAGAAGACCCAAAGGATCAAGACGGAACAAAGCCAGATGATGGCACAACAGAAGATCCAAAAGACCAAGACGGAACAAAACCTGGTGATGGGTCAACAGAAGAACCGAAAGATCAGGACGGGACTAAGCCTGGGGATGGGTCAACAGAAGAACCGAAAGATCAGGACGGGACTAAGCCTGGGGATGGATCAACAGAAGAACCGAAAGATCAGGACGGGACTAAGCCTGGGGATGGATCAACAGAAGAACCAAAGGATCAAGACGGAACAAAACCTGGTGAAGAAGCAACAAAAGGTATACTTTCAATTACCATGATAAACGGGCTGCAAAAGGATTATTTGCTCTCAATGAAAGAAATCAACGATTTTCTAAACTGGTATAAAGAGAGAAGCTTTGGAATTGGTATGAACTTCTATGAAATCAATGATGAACATAATAAAGGACCATTCACTAGTAAGAAAGATTACGTGGTGTACCAAAATATCTTAATGTTTGATATCAAGCAATACTGATATTTATAAAATGGTAAAGCTGCTGATGATAGATCAGCAGCTTTTGTCTTTATAAAATTGTTAAAATTAGGATCATCGTCATGATAAAAATGTGATATCTTTTAAAGAATCTGCTAAACATCCTATAACCACGACCGATAATAGAATTGTCAGGGTTGATAAGCCCTAGAATAAAGGACTTTTTTCAGACAAGGACGTCTGTCAGGTCCCGCATACATGGAGGTAATAGGAAATGAGAATTAACCACAATATCGCAGCACTTAACACATTGAACCGTTTGTCTGCAAACAACGGTGCGAGCCAAAAGAACATGGAGAAACTTTCTTCTGGTCTTAAAATCAACCGTGCAGGAGATGACGCAGCAGGTCTAGCAATCTCTGAAAAAATGCGTGGACAAATCCGCGGATTAGAAATGGCTTCTAAAAACGCACAAGACGGTATCTCTCTTATCCAAACAGCTGAAGGTGCATTGACTGAAACTCATTCAATCCTTCAACGTGTTCGTGAACTAGTGGTTCAAGCTGGAAACACAGGTACTCAGGATGATACAGATCTTGGTGCGATTCAGGAAGAAATCAGCAACCTAGTCCAAGAAATTGGTAACGGTACTGATAAAAATGGTATTTCTGACCGTACTGAGTTCAACGGTAAAAAATTGTTGAATGGTGCTTTTGCTGATGGTACAGCTACTTTAACTTTCCAAATCGGTGCAAATAAAGCACAAAAATTAGATGTAAACATTGAAGCAATGTCTTCTGATAAAATTGGTGCTACTCAAGCAGATGGAACTCTTGTAGCTGGTCAAGCGGTCTCTAACCTTGATGTTACACAATTCGCTGCTGCTACACCAACACTTACATTTGATCAACAACTAGACATCGTAGATGGTGCGATCAAACAAGTTTCAAATCAACGTTCTAAACTAGGTGCAGTTCAAAACCGTTTAGAGCATACAATCAACAACCTTGGTGCATCTTCTGAAAACTTAACAGCTGCTGAGTCTCGTATCCGTGACGTTGACATGGCGAAAGAAATGAGTGAGTTCACGAAGAACAACATTCTTTCTCAAGCGTCTCAAGCTATGCTTGCACAAGCGAACCAACAGCCACAAAACGTACTTCAATTACTACGTTAATGACAGGCCCCTTAATGGGGCTTTTTTTTATGTCTACTGATATTTGAAAGAAGCAGATCTTGAAAATATCATGTGAGAACCACTTGGTGCGCGTAGCACACAATACGTCTTTTCCATAGAATTAAATCATGAATTAAGCCGGATAAATTAATAAATAAATATTAAAAAGTGTTAAACTTCCTATAAAAAAATCCGATAAAAGAATTGTCAGGGTTGTTAAGCCCTAGAATCAAGGACTTTTTTCAGACAAGGATGTCTGTCAGGTCCCGCATACATGGAGGTAATAGGAAATGAGAATTAACCACAATATCGCAGCACTTAACACATTGAACCGTTTGTCTGCAAACAACGGTGCGAGCCAAAAGAACATGGAGAAACTTTCTTCTGGTCTTAAAATCAACCGTGCAGGAGATGACGCAGCAGGTCTAGCAATCTCTGAAAAAATGCGTGGACAAATCCGCGGATTAGAAATGGCTTCTAAAAACGCACAAGACGGTATCTCTCTTATCCAAACAGCTGAAGGTGCATTGACTGAAACTCATTCAATCCTTCAACGTGTTCGTGAGCTTGTTGTTCAAGCTGGAAACACTGGTACACAAGACGGTACAGACCTTGGTGCTATCCAAGAAGAAATTGATGCTTTAGTCCAAGAAATTGGTAACGGTACTGATAAGAACGGTATCTCTGATCGTACTGAGTTCAACGGAAAGAAATTACTTGACGGAACTTTCAGTAAGGATGGAGCAACACCTAAAAAATTGACTTTCCAAATTGGTGCTAACGGTGCACAGCAATTATCTGTTCACATTGAAGCAATGTCTGCTGATAAACTTGGATCAGATCCAACTGATGCAACTAAAACAGTTTCAGCTCTTAAAGTAACTGATTTCGCAACTATTGCTGCAGACGCTGCAGGTGGTTTCAATGATCAATTAGATATCGTTGATGGTGCAATCAAACTAGTTTCAGACCAACGTTCTAAACTTGGTGCAGTCCAAAACCGTCTAGAGCACACAATCAACAACCTTGGTGCATCTTCTGAAAACTTAACAGCTGCTGAGTCTCGTATTCGTGACGTTGACATGGCGAAAGAAATGAGTGAGTTCACGAAGAACAACATTCTTTCTCAAGCTTCTCAAGCAATGCTTGCACAAGCGAACCAACAGCCACAAAACGTACTTCAATTACTACGTTAATGACAGGCCCCTTAATGGGGCTTTTTTTTATGTTCTTTTTTCTTCGATTTTTATCCAGTCTTATGCTTCTTAAACCCATCTGGTAAATTATGAAAAATGACCTTTAAATTTGGTATACACTAGCGAAATGATCATAATGAATGAGACTTTTTACTTATTTAATCCTTTTTTGTTAAACAAATTCCATTAATGTTCGATAAATGGATTGTAAGGCTTACAAAAAAATTCTAATTTAGAACTTTTGGACAAGGATGTTCAATTGGTTCAAACACATGGAGGTAATAGGAAATGAGAATTAACCACAATATCGCAGCACTTAACACATTGAACCGTTTGTCTGCAAACAATGGAGCAGGACAAAAGAACATGGAGAAGCTTTCTTCTGGTCTTAAAATCAACCGTGCAGGAGATGACGCAGCAGGTCTTGCCATCTCTGAAAAAATGCGTGGACAAATCCGCGGATTAGAAATGGCGACGAAAAATGCTCAAGACGGTATCTCTCTTATTCAAACGGCAGAGGGTGCATTGACTGAAACTCACTCAATCCTTCAACGTGTACGTGAACTAGTCGTACAAGCTGGAAACACAGGTACTCAGGATGATACAGATCTTGGTGCGATTCAAGAAGAAATTGATGCACTAGTTCAGGAAATTGGTAACGGTACAGATAAGAACGGTATTTCTGACCGTACTGAATTCAACGGAAAGAAACTTCTTGATGGTACTTTTGCTGCTGAGCCAGAAGGCGGAGAAGCGAAGAAATTAACTTTCCAAATTGGAGCTAACGGTGCGCAGCAATTGTCAGTTCATATTGAAGCAATGTCTGCTGATAAACTAGGAGTTGAGGATAAAACAGTTTCTACTATTAAAGTAACTGATTTCGCCGAAATTGCAGCAGATGAAGAAGGTGGATTTAACGACCAATTAGCAATCATCGATGGAGCCATCAAACAAGTTTCAGACCAGCGTTCTAAACTAGGTGCAGTCCAAAACCGTCTAGAGCACACAATCAACAACCTTGGTGCTTCTGCTGAAAACTTAACAGCTGCTGAGTCTCGTATTCGTGACGTGGACATGGCGAAAGAAATGAGTGAGTTCACAAAGAACAACATTCTTTCTCAAGCGTCTCAAGCGATGCTAGCTCAAGCAAACCAACAGCCGCAAAACGTACTTCAATTATTACGTTAATGAAAAAGCCCCATGAAGGGGCTTTTTTTGTTTCAATCTAATGAAAGCAAGTGCTGCAAACGAAAGTCAGGAACCGCTTCATGGAAAAAAGCTCGATTGCTTTCATCATCCTCTTTATCCCACTGACTCCACCATTCAGCAGTTTCTCCAGAAGTGTCGGCTTGAATCATGACATGCAGCTGTTCTAAGTTGATAACGTTGATAAAACTTTTGCAGCGAGCATTCCCGTCATACCGCCGCCAATGACGATGGCCCGCTCATATGTCATAGGTTGTCTCACAACATGCGCCTCCAATGAATATGTAAAATGATTACATGACCATTTCATCATATGTTGATGCTTAAATTATAGCAAATTTGCGTTTTGTTGAATATAGAGAGGGAATCTCCTTCTTTTTACTCGTACATATGAGAAATAACTTTAATCATCATCATTATTTTTAAAAAATAACTATTATTTTAAGAAGGACGACCGATAAATAACATAAGGGGGTAGAGAAATTGGATATACTACAGAGTATTGTGACAGCAGCACCTTATATGATGCAGATTTTAAAAAATGAAGTGACGATGGGTATCATTGACCGAGAGAAATTTTTGCTGTATTTGCCATCGAAAGATGTTGATTTTCAAATTCGAGCTGGTGAACATATTAAACCAGATGATCTGAATATGAAAAAAGCGCTGAGAGGTGAGACATCAAGTATGTTTGTACCTGAATCAGTGTATGGAGTACCATTAAATGCAATGGGATTGCCAATTTTTGATGAAAATGGGCAAGTGATTGGTGCCCTCGCTTTAGGATTTCCGCTCAAAAATCAAATAGAGCTTGAAGCGTATATGGAATCATTAAATGACATTATTCAAAGTATTCAAGAAAAGGTGCACGTGGTGGCGGCACATTCAGAGGAGCTTTCTGCTACAAGTGAGGAGATGACCTTACAAACGCAGCAAACACTTGAAAGCTCGAAACAAACAGCCGATATTACAAAAATGATTAAAGGCATCTCGAAACAAACGAGTTTGCTAGGATTGAATGCGTCAATTGAAGCGGCCAGGGCAGGAAAAGAGGGAGCTGGTTTTAGTGTTGTAGCAAGTGAGGTTCAAAAGCTTTCAAGTGAAACTTCACGTGCAACAGAAAACATCGAAAGCTCATTACAAGGAATTTCCTCCAATATACATACATTACTTGAAAGTATGGACCACATGAAAGGTTCTTCATCGGAACAGGCTTTACTTGTAACAGAGTTTAGCGAAATTGTGGAACGATTGACGATCGTAAGTAAAGAAATGAAAGAATTCATGCAGCATGTGATGTCAACGTAAAAAACGAATCCAAGAGGGATTCGTTTTTTGATGCGCTATTTTCTCTTGTTCTGATCAAAGCGATAATCATACGTGTCGCCCTTCACCACATTTAAAAACTCATGTCCAATTTGAACAAGCTGTCCGTTTTTCCATTTGATGAGAGGGTCTTTGTCAGGGTATTTCCAGTAAATCGTCTTCTTACGGTGGGTCAGTTTGTTTTCAATTTCTGCTCTAACTGCGTTTTCCTTTAGCTTTCCTCCGCTATGCTGATAGGTGTTGATGATGTACATTCCGTCAGGTGATGACATCGAGCGGATGAATGTTCCGTGAGACACGCCTTGAAGAGAGAAGCATTTCCAATAAATAATGCCAGCGAAGCTAAGGAGTAAGATGATAAGGATGAGGGTGGTTTTCTTTTTTAACATGAAAAATTCCTCCAGATGTAGATCACAATATTTCTAATTTATGAGAGAGAATACAAAAAGATTCATATAGTCCAAAAGTTCTATTCATTTCAATTATCGGTCATTTTTTCTCAAAATTCAACAGAAAGCCGTAAATGTAAGGAAAATTTAAGGAAGAATTCAAGTGGTGTATTTGATTCGAAACCTCTTTACAAAAGAATAAGGGATCAGTAGACTTATGCTCATATAGAGAAATGGGGCAGATGACATGAGACAAATCATCGATACGTATCAAAGTTATGAAGAGCTTTCCGCTCATGAAAGAATAGGAATTGATTATCGAATTCTTCACGAGCGGAAAGGTGACCAGCTTCTGGTTTTGTCGCCTCATGCCGGAGGAATTGAATCCGGCGTGAGTGAGCTCATTCATGAAATATCTAGTGATTATTCTATGTATCTATTTGAAGGCCTTAAAGTAAAAGGCAATCATGTTCTTCATATTACAAGTACACGTTTTGATGAGCCGGTTTGCCTTTCACAGGTGCATACCCATCATTATACGTTTGCACTCCATGGTTATGGAGAAACAGAGGTGCTTCAAACGTTAGTGGGAGGTACGGACAGAGAAAGAGCGGCAGAAACTGTGAAACGTCTAACGCTAAATGGCTTTCACGCATTGCTGCTATCTGAATCTGATCGTTTTTCTGGAACACATCCTGATAATATTAATAACCAATGTCTGACGGGAAAAAGTGTACAACTTGAAATTAGTCAGGCGCAAAGAAGAGCATTTTTTCAAGACTTTAGGCGTCGCTATCGGCGTGATACACAAACTGAACAATTTTACCGGTACACAAATGTACTCAAACAAGTATTAGCCCTTTATGAATAAACTTTTATCGTTTTATGTCCGAGTATTTACGTTTGATAAACGGCTTCTTTTTCAGCGACCCTTTCTGCTTTCATTAAATAAGACGTAAACTCCTGTTGAAAGCGAATGCCTGTTTTTCGCTGTTCGAATAAGGCAAGCCGCTTTTCAGCAAAAGCTCTGGTGACGTGAAACGTTTGAGCAATATGCAAAATGGCTTGCTGCCGAAGGGTTGGAAGCTTCATTTGCAGCAGCATAAAGGTTGGAACACAAAAGTGATACATGAATTGTTTTGCCTGAAACTCCTGCAGTTCTCGAAAAAGTTTGTTCATTTTGAAATGATTGCCTGTATGCTTTAGCACATGACAAAGCTCGTGGGCAAAATCCTGCCATTGTTCTTCAGATGATAGGGATCTGTTTAATATAATACTGTAAAGACCTTGATGCTGGATCATCATACTGCCAGTCTCCTCGTAGTGGACCCATACATGAAATTCAGAAGCGATCCTTTGCATCTCTCTATAAGCAGGACCGCTTATTTGTAATTGAGCATATAACCGCTTAATATCTTCTTCTAAATGGGTTAAAAAACCAGTCATTTAAAAAACCTCCATACAAACGTATGTTCTATTTTTGGCGTAAAAGAAAAGTCCATATAGGACTAAATAGCTAATTGAGCTATTACTTACTTTTTATATCGGCTTATTTTTAACAATTTTAACATAAATTCAAGGAAAAATGGAAGTAATTCCTGTTTTTTTCTGTATTTTTGCACTTTCCACTACTAAAAAGAGTGATTGAATTCAAATTTTACCATAGTCTTCTCATGAAAACAAACAAGTATTGTCTTACGAACGCCACCGATTGATGAGAAAGATCAATTCAATCTAGCAAAAGGGAGTGCAGAACATGGTACAAATTTATCAAGATTTTATTCCAGTTGGAAACGGAAACCGCCCAGGATATGCGATGACACCGGAGTATGTGACGGTGCATAACACAGCAAACACGTCAAAGGGAGCGGATGCGAAAAGTCATGCGGCCTATGTAAAACGCCCAGCGACAGAGGTGAGCTGGCATTTTACAGTGGATGATCATGAAATATTTCAGCATCTGCCGTTAAATGAAAATGGCTGGCATGCAGGGGATGGACATGGGAATGGTAACCGGAAGTCGATCGGAATTGAAATTTGTGAGAATGAAGATGGAAATTTTCAGCAAGCGGTCAAACATGCACAATGGCTTATTCAAAAGCTATTAAAAGAACATCACATTCCGCTAGCAAACGTGGTCACACATCAGTACTGGTCTGGAAAAGCATGTCCACGCCAGCTTCTTTCTACATGGGATGAATTTAAAAAAGGGATTGAAACGGCAGAAGATCCGGAGCCGGTCATCACGTATGTCGTTAAAAGCGGAGATACGTTAACGAGTATTGCGAAAGCTCATGGGGTCACAGTTCAAGATTTACAGAAGTGGAATGACATTAGTGATCCGAATAAGATTCAAATTGGACAGGTTCTCAAAATTTATCGTAACGATGCAAAGAGCATGTATGAGCTGCCAGATGGGGTTTTAAAGGTGACGTCTCCATTGACAAAGGGAGAGCACGTACGTCTCGTTCAACAAGCGCTTGCTGCTGTTTATTTTTATCCTGATAAAGCAGCTGCAAATAAAGGGATCGACGGAGTTTTCGGAGAAAAAACGGCGAACGCCGTAGCGCGTTTTCAGCTGATGAATGGTCTGACAAGTGATGGGGTATACGGCCCTAAAACGAAGGAAAAGCTTCTGGAGCTGTTAAATAAGTGAGTGTTTCTGTTTGTATGATTGGATGACTGTTTCACTTTGTTCATTTAATCGACGAATATAAGGCGACGACTTATATTCAGCAAACTGAACATATCTCAATTGTTTGATTTTCTTTTTCATTTATTGGCACCTCAATTGTTGCAGCGTATAGATTATTGTATGCAAGTTTATGTAAAAAAGGAAACAGGACGCGGATTTTGTTCCGCGTCCTTTAGTGTAATCAAGCCCTTTTATTTTTATACTCATCCAAGAGCTGTTCATTCTTTTTGAAAATACGCTCTGTATGGGGGCTTACTTTGTAATCCGCCATACTGATATGGTGCTTTTTCTTTAAAATCTTAAAAGGGTTTTTCTTGCGATTGTTGTTATTCCCTTGAAGTGCGTGGTCCATCTTCATCACCTTCCTCTTCGTCAGGCAAGATTAGGTCATAAATTGTTGTAAGTGACGTCATTAATAAATAGTCGAACTCAGTGACAATCTCATCAGAGGTGAGCTTAATGACAAAGTGATCATCTGCTACAGAAAACGGGATGAGCACCAATTTGCCGAAATCATCGTAATAGACTTCCTGCCTGTCAAGCTTCGCCTGAATAAGAGCTCGCTGGTCAAGTGTCCGCAGCAGGTCATCTTTTTGTTCCTGCGTATCGTATGGACAAAGAACCGCTTGAATATTCATCTTGTCGGCAAAAGAATAAATGAGCCGTTCAATTCCCTCTATATATGCCTCTACACTTCCATAATATACATGGATCGGTTCGTTTTTCAATAGGTATTGGTACGTTTTTAGTTTGTTGAGGTAAGAATGAAGTAGATCGTTATTTTGTTCTAGGAGTTGGTGGGTGTCGGTTTCCAGTTCGTGATTTCCGAGTTTTTTAATATAGGAGCTGAGAAAGATGAATGCATCGGTTAATGCAAAAAAAACAGCAATAATCAAGTAGTGCATCCAATCGGTGAAGATTGAAGAAGGGTCATTTGTCCAGTACACAACAGCACCAGCTACATAAATCCAATACCACGTTTTTCGAATGGCAAACATCTTTTCTTTTACTTTTTGTTCAAAACGCCATACGGCAAATACATATACAGCAAGGGCACCTAGCAATAACCACACGGTCAATTGAAAAAATAGTAGCATGTTCTTCTCTCCCATAGACAGATGGATACTTATTTATTTCTATGGATATGATTGGAAACCCTGCTTCATGAAAAAATGGCTTGTAGGAACAAGGTGTTGAAGTGTGCGGGCAAATAAAAAAAGACCTGTCAGACAGGTCTTTGATATTAGATAATCGCATTTAACACAAAGTATATAAGAGCCCCTAGAGTTCCTGAAATCGGTAATGTGATCACCCAAGTGACAAGCATGCGTTTTGCCGTACCCCAGTTTACTCCTTTTACTCTGTGTGCAGAACCTACACCTAGAATAGAAGATGAGATCACGTGAGTGGTACTAACAGGTAAGTGAATAAATGTCGCACCGAAGATAATCGCTGCACCCGTTAAATCGGCAGATACTCCGTTTACTGGACGAATTTTCATAATTTTACCGCCGACTGTTTTAATAATCTTCCAGCCGCCAATAGAAGTACCTAGTCCCATTGCAAGCGCACAAGAGAATTGTACCCAGAATGGAATGTCGTCTGTTGTATGCAAATTACCTGCAATTAAAGCCATCGTAATAATTCCCATCGCTTTTTGCGCATCGTTTGTTCCGTGGGTATACGATTGCAGTGCAGCAGTTAAAATTTGAACACGTCGGAATTGTTTATTTGTTTTTGCGAGATTGTTGTTTCTGAATACAAATTTGATAATGGTATACACGATATATCCCAATACGAAAGCTAGGATAGGTGAAAGCAATAGTGCTTGAATGATTTTAATGAATCCCGAATAGTTTAAAGCGCCAAAACCAGCAGAGGCAATAACAGCTCCTGCAATTGATCCGATCAGTGCATGTGAAGAACTACTCGGAATCCCGTAATACCAAGTAAGCAAGTTCCAAGTAATGGCCGCAATTAAAGCAGCCAAAATGACAACAGAACCGTTTTGAAGTGTAAAAGGATCTGCGATGTCTTTTGTGATGGACTTTGCCACACCTGTAAATGTCATTGCTCCTAAGAAGTTCATGAACGCTGCCATAATAATAGCATGTCTAGGCTTTAACGCCTTTGTTGAAACCGAAGTGGCAATGGCATTTGCTGTATCGTGAAATCCGTTGATGAAATCAAAAGCAAGTGCACAAATGACAATAAATATGGTAAGGATGAGTAATGTGTCCATGTTTAACTAACCCCGTTACGCATTCTTCATAATGATTGTTTCTAGATTGTTGGCAACACTTTGACAGGAATCAGCGATTTCTTCAAGTGTTTCGTAAATTTCTTTGTATTGAATGACCTTGATTGGATCAGTTTCTTTTCCAAACAAGTTCTTTAGTGATTTACGATAAAGATTGTCACAATTATGCTCGATCTCTTTGATTTTGATTGCGTGTGGTTGAATATCTTTTAAGCGATTTTCAGCCAGTAAATCAATTGTAATTAAAATTTCCTTTGCACATTCTCTGATGTAGTGGCTGAATTTGTCGATATGTTCGTCAGAGCTTGTCATTGAATAAATTTCCATTGTCGCTGAAAAATGCTCAATTCCATCTAAAACATCGTCGAGGCTATTCGTCAATTGAAGAATGTCTTCACGTTCAATCGGTGTAATAAAGGCTTTGTTCAGCTCTTTAATCATAGTATGAACATGATTATCACCTTTTGTCTCATATTCCTTCAATGTGTCAGAAAATTCTTTCAGAGTGGTTTGATTTGTTACTTTATAGCTAACAAAATACTCAGCAGTTTCATCTAAATTTTTAGCAATTTCCGTTAACAAGACGGAAAACTTGTCTTTTTTCCTTTTTAACATGTAAAAACCCTCCATTGTATAAATGAGACAATGCACACATCAAATAATTATATATTCTTTTGTCGAAAAAAAACAGGTGTAGTCGAAAATTTCTTCACTTTTTCTATTTGATCTTATTCTGACCTAAAGATGTGTTCTCAACACACCTTTTTCAGAAAGGAGAAAAGAAATGAAAAAAGCGGTCCGTTTTTGGCGCCGCTTAAAGCTTAAGAAGCTGAATAAACAAGTTTAAATCGCTCGCAAACAAGGAGCATGTCTTCTTTAAATTCTAATCCGTACGGTTTGAGTGCTTCTGTAAAAAATTCTTGATGGGCTCTGTACCAATAGTTATATGAAAGATCGCCTTCACCTTCTGCTTGTGCAAATGATTCTGGAACCTCATTCATTGGCATGACATCTACATGCGTGATCTCTATGATGGCTTTTGGTTCGTCATGGCTGTCCAAAATGACCGCATATTGTCCTGCCTTTGGAAGCGGCTCCTGTTCCTTTTCGTAAAAAAGGTGTCCAGAACAAGTCGCTGTTTTTTTCCCTCGCAGAACAAGGTCAAGCAAATGATCTGGGTCTGCTCCAAATGCCCAAGCGGAAACAGACGCGTCAATTGGTGCACTTTCTGATTTTTCTTCCCAATATGTTTCCCAAAATAAGGTGCTTTTCTGATTCATCATTCTTCCCCCTTTGTGATGTGTTTATTATACCGTGAAATCAAATACATGGAAGTATAGTGTCTTTATCCCTACTGAGTAAGTATGTCATATGTTTTGAAAATCCGCTTTATATTTGATGAATATAGGATGATAGAATGAAAATTTTAGAAATTTTAGAATAATCTATTGTATTCTGGTCAAGAAGTCGGTATGGTCAAAGTAAGAATATGGAAGGGGTGTTGGGTATGAAACGCATTTCTTTAACTATTTTGTCCATATGTCTGCTGGTTTTCTCGTTTTTTCTGCCTGTCAGTCAGGTCACTGCAACCGAAACTCATGGGAATAAAGTAGCTGTTGGGAAAGATGGCATGGTGGCTACTGCCCATCCGCTCGCATCAGAAGTGGGGGCAGATGTTTTAAAGAAAGGTGGAAACGCTGTTGACGCTGCTGTTGCCATCCAGTACGCACTGAATGTGACAGAGCCAATGATGTCTGGAATTGGCGGCGGAGGATTTATGATGGTTTATGATGGGAAGACTAAAGAAACATCCATCATCAATAGTCGAGAAAGAGCACCACAAGGCGCAACACCAGACATGTTTTTAACAGATGAGGGGAAAGTCATCCCGTTCGCTGAGCGATCCACACACGGTAATGCTGTTGGTGTTCCAGGGACTGTAAAAGGTCTTGAGGCGGCATTAGATAAGTGGGGGACCCGCTCGATGAAGGAATTGATTAAGCCTTCCATTCAGCTTGCAGAGGATGGATTTGAAATCGATTCTGTCCTGGCAAAAGCCATTGATGATCATCAAGGAAAATTGAAAAAAACGGCCGCAGCGCCAATCTTTCTTCCAGATGATCAGCCGCTCAAAGAAGGGGACCTCCTAGTTCAGCCAGGTCTTGCAAAAACATTTAAGCTCATTGCGAAAAAAGGAAGCAAAGCATTTTATGAAGGAAAAGTAGCAAAGGCACTTGCAAATACAGTCCAAGATTTTGGCGGAACGATGACAACTGATGACATTGATCGTTATGAGGTCAAGACTGACAAGCCTATCTGGGGAGACTATAAAGGATATCAGCTTGCAAGTATGCCTCCACCAAGCTCAGGCGGGGTGTTTATGCTGCAAATGCTCAAAATACTTGATCACTTTAACCTATCTCAATATGACCCCAAATCATTCGAAAAATATCAGCTGCTTGCTGAAACGATGCATCTCTCCTATGCTGACCGTGCTGCATATGCCGGCGACCCCGAATTCGTAGATGTTCCACTAAAAGGACTATTAGACGATGATTACATTTCAGAAAGAGCCTCTCTTATTGAATTAGATCAAATGAATCGTAACCCGAAAGAAGGAGATCCATGGGCGTATGAGGATGAAAAAACCCCATCCCCTATTGTCCCGCAGCCAGAAGATAAAACCATTGGTGAGACCACACATTTTACTGTTGCCGATCAGTGGGGAAATGTTGTGTCATTCACAACAACCATTGAACAGTTATTTGGTACAGGGATTCTCGTCCCGGAATATGGATTTTTCTTAAACAATGAACTAACAGATTTTGATGCAAGACCTGGCGGAGCAAATGAAGTTCAGCCGAATAAACGTCCATTATCCAGTATGACACCGACCATCATATTTAAAGATAACGAGCCTGTCATGACAGTAGGTTCACCGGGAGGAACGACCATCATTGCTTCTGTTTCACAAACCATATTGAATTTGCTTGAATATGACATGGAGCTTCAGGATGCAGTTGAAGAACCAAGGATTTATACAAACAGCCCAACTTCTTATCGTTATGAAGTAGGTGTCCCTCTCGATGTGAGAACAAAGCTTAATGATATGGGGCATCGTTTTGGCAGCTCGCCTATTGATATAGGAAATGTTCAAGCTCTACTCATTGATCGAAAAGCAGGAACCTTTACTGGAGTGGCTGACTCCTCGAGAAACGGGACTGCTGTTGGCGTCAATTTAAAACTCTCTGCCGATTAAGAACATTTCCCGGGAAAAGAAGCGCCTCTTGAGGATGGCGTTTCTTTTTTGTCTAAATATAAGGAAAACAGAGTAGAAAACTGAGAATAGTTTGAATCATACATAGTTGATCAGACAACCGAAGGCTCTTGGCCATTTGAAGTACAGGACTGTGATGTATTTCAATGGCTAAGGGCTTTTTTTGCGTATGAATGACAAGGTTGTTGCTGACATCAAAGAGCAAGTACATGAGCTTTTAGAGAGAGGAAGTCACATTTAATAAGAAGTAGAGCAGATTTGAAGAAAGATGAAGCAAAGACATCATCTTTTTTTAAAAGATTTTTCTTAGGAACATTGACTTATAATTTCGAATATTATAATATCTTTACAAAGGTAACAACATTGAACATTTTTTAGGATGTGTAATTGTAAGCGCTTTATATGAGGTTTTATTCCAAAATGTTCTTTCTTTTTGTTACATGTGTTCATATTTATGCCAAATGAAAGGGGTGGTTGTTTGAACAACTTGTTTGAGTTAGATGAACAGCTGATCAAGCTGCAGTACGATGCATCTTCGAGAGAGGAGGTGACCACATATTTAGCAGAACGATTAGAAGCGGGAGGATACATTAAATCGAGCTTTTTACCTGCCGTGCTTGAAAGAGAAAAAACATATCCTACAGGCCTTCCACTGGCGACCTTTGGGGTAGCGATTCCACATACAGATCCTGAGCATGTGAACAAACCTGCGATTAGTGTAGCCACTTTAAAGGAACCTGTTATGTTTCACAAGATGGGGAGCCCTGATGAAACTGTGCTAGCCAAAATTGTGTTCGTCCTAGCAATCTCTGAACCTAGTAAGCAGCTCGTGATGTTAGAGAAGCTCATGACACTTTTTAGAAAAGAAGAAGTGATGACGAGGCTGTCTCACATGACATCGTATGAAGAAGCGGTTGACGTGCTTGAGCAAGAATTAAACCAATAGCCTTTCACAAAAAAAATGTAAGCGTTTTATCTGAAAAATCCAGGAGGTGGATGTATGATCAAGCAAGCTGTCGATTTTATATTAGACCTTGGGCCAACTATTATGCTCCCGATTATTATGACGATTTTCGGTATGATTTTAAGGCAAGGCTTTAAGAAATCCTTCCGAGCCGGTATTACGATCGGCATTGGCTTTGTCGGTGTCAATCTTGTCATTAATTTGCTTGTGAGCGGCCTTGGGCCAGCAGCAAAAGCCATGGTTAATTCCCTTGGGCTAAAGCTCGATATTTTGGATGTTGGATGGCCGATTGGAGCTGCTATATCCTTTGGTACACCCGTTGCCCCTTTGATGATTCCTCTTGTGCTTTTGTTAAATGTCATCTTATTGTCCGTTAACTTTACGAAAACGCTGAATGTGGATATTTGGAACTTCTGGCATTTGATTTTCGCAGCCTCTGTGACTTACTACGCTTATCATAATATGTTCTTGGCCCTTGCTGTTGGTTTAATCGTCTCTGCTATCACGCTTAAATTAGCCGATTGGACGGCACCGACAATCGAACACCATTTTGGATTAAAAGGCGTATCGATGGCTCATGCTGAAACGGTCAACTTCGCGCCGCTTATGTATGCGTCCAACCGTATCATTGACAAGATCCCTGGCTTAAACAAAATTCATGCTGATCCAGAAACATTGAAGAAACGTTTTGGCATTTTTGGCGAACCGCTTGTGATGGGTCTCATACTTGGTATCATTATTGGTCTTCTAGGCGGCTATGATGCGAAAGGCGTCATGACGCTTGGTATTCAAATGGCAGCAGTTCTTGTACTAATGCCAAGAATGGTTGCGTTATTAATGGAAGGTCTTATTCCAATCTCTGAGGGCGCTCGTTCTTATATTCAAAAGCGTTTCCCTGGGAAAAATGTCTATATTGGTTTAGATACAGCGATTGTGATTGGTCATCCGGCGAATATGGCGGTAGCCCTTCTCATGGTGCCGATTACGATTTTACTTGCTGTCGTTCTGCCTTACAATGGCATGCTCCCGTTTGCAGACTTATCGGTTCTTCCATTTACAGTTGTTTGGGCAGTAGCAGCCGCTCGTGGAAATATTATTCGCGGTCTTATTAACAGCATTTTTACATTGATGATTGTCTTCTTTATCGCAACGAATCTCGCACCGCTTGCGACAACAATGGGGAAAGCAGTCGGCTTTGATTTCCCAGAAGGGGCCAACATGATTTCAGGTATTGACCTTGGTTCCCACGTCATTCCTTGGATCATGGTGAGACTTCTTGATCCGAGCAACCCGTACTTTATTGCAGCCATCATCTGTGCTCTGGCTTATGCGCTTCTATGGTACTGGGTGCGAAATGATATTAAAAAGCAGTATGCGAAAGAAATGGGTTTAGATCAGAAAGAACAATAAACGAGCTGGAGGGATTCTTATGGCAAAGAAAATATTGGTTTCATGCGGAACGGCGGTTGCAACTTCAACGGTTGTTGCAAAAAAGGTTGAAGAGACGTTAAAGGAAAAAGGATATGATGTTGTGGTGGAACAGTGTAAGGCATCTGAAGTCCCGCAAAAAGCGGAGGGCGCCGATTTAATCGTGACGACCACGCCAGTGAGTGATACGAAAGGAACGCCTGTGATTCAAACATTATCCTTTTTAACCGGATTTGGCATTGAAGATGATATTGAAAAAATCATCGATCATATTAAGTAAACACTCATTCCATTGAGGAGCTTTCGCGGCTCCTTCCATTTACCTGAAAGGAGGACGTCTCATGCAGCATCATGCTTATAGCCGAACGTCTGCAGTGTTGTCTATTTTTCTTCCAGCCGTGCTCATCTGTCTGTTTTTCCTCTGGTCTCTTTATACGTTAATGTCAGCAGGACCTGAGCCGTTAGCTGTGTTAGGCGTTTATACGCTGCCTATCCTCATGCTTTCTAGTATTACTGGACTGAACCAGCCGACAAACGTCATCATTAGTGAAGATAAGCTGAAAATCGGCGCTTTTGGCAGATGGCACACATATGCGGTCTCTGATATTAAAGGAAAGCTTTTTATCAAGCCATATCCTCATATCGGGAAAGTCTATGTCAGGGTGGGCCCATCGCGCATATTCGGAGGACGTTACTGGATATCCAGTGAGATGAGTGAGTACAAGCAGCTTGTGCAAACGTTGCAGGATTTTGCGAAGGGTGATGAAAAGGAGGATGCAGCTACATGAAATCAGCTGTCTTTTATTCTTCAGAGAACATTCGGTATGAGGAGCGGAACCGGCCTGCGATTGGTGATGATGAAGTGCTATTAAGAATGCGTGCCTGCGGCTTATGCGGAACGGATATTTACAAGGCAACACATGAGACGGTACCCTCTGGAACGGTGCTAGGGCACGAAATAGCTGGTGATATTGTTGAAACCGGAAAGCATGTGACAAATATCCGAACGGGAGACAGGGTTTATGTTGCGCACCATGTGCCTTGCTTTACCTGTGACTTTTGTCAAAAGGGATTTTATACAATGTGTCCGCAGTTTGCAGCCACTAATGTAGAGCCAGGCGGGTTTTCAGAGTATATCCGCGTACCTGCATTGCATGTCAAGCACACAATGGGCAAGCTCCCGAAGGACGTCTCATATGAGCAAGGGGCAATGGTGGAGCCAGTCGCCTGCTGCCTCCACGGGTTTGAACGAGCACCTGTTCATCCAAGAGATTCTGTGCTGATCCTTGGAGCAGGGCAAATTGGCTGTATCCAACTACAGCTCGCCAAACATTACTTGGCTGGGAAAGTGATGATAACGGATGTGAATGAGAACCGGCTGCTGCAAGCGAGAAATTTAGGTGCAGATGTTGCTTTTCATCCAGCCTCTGAGCCGGTGGAAGACCGGGTCATGAGAGAAACAAATGGAAAGGGAGCAGACCTCGTCATGATATCTGTTGGGAGCAGTGCGCTTTTAAAAGAAGCGTTTCAAGCGGTAGCGAGAGGTGGAACGATTTTAGTGTTTGCTCATTTTCCAAAGGGAGACGTCTCCATTCCGGCTGATCGGTTTTTCCATGATGAAGTGAAAGTCGTAGGAGCCTATTCCTCGCATCCTTATCACTATCGTGAAGCCCTTGAACTTCTAAGGGCAAAAGTAGTCAACACAGAAAAGATGGTGACGCACCGTTATCCGTTAAGTCAGCTCCTTCAGGCGATAGAATGCGCAAGGCACCCTGAAGGTGAGAGTGTCAAAATCATGATGTATCCAGATGAATGAGAACGTAAGAGATTGGAAGAGAAAGAGAAGTTCTTTAGAAAAGGGCTTTGCCTTTCTCTTTTTTTCTGATAAAAGATGAAAACGCTTAAAAATGAAAGAGAAATGCTTGACTTCAATGATACTTAAACGTATGATAATTACAAATGTAACACATAAGAACAAATGTAAAGGGGAGAGAATAAATGCAAAAACAAATCACTTTGCCTGGACAGATTAGTCATGAGAGATTAGCGGATTTATATAAACAAATGTGGTTGGTGAGATATTTTGATGAAAAGGTCGATCAATTCTTTGCCAAAGGACTTATCCATGGAACCACTCACTTATGTGTCGGACAGGAAGTGTCAGCTGTTGGATCGATTGCCGTATTAAAGAATGAAGATAAGATCGTCAGCACACACCGTGGACATGGTCACTGTATTGCAAAAGGTGCAGAGGTCAATAAAATGATGGCAGAACTATTCGGACGTGAGACTGGCTATTGTAAAGGAAAAGGCGGCTCGATGCATATCGCTGATTTAGAAAAAGGGAACCTTGGCGCAAATGGAATCGTTGGCGGCGGTATCCCGCTGGCAACAGGTGCAGCGCTCACATCTAAAATGAAACAGGAAGGCTTTGTCGTTCTTTGTTTCTTCGGAGATGGAGCGACAAATGAAGGCAGCTTTCACGAAGCGCTAAATCTTGCATCCATTTGGGATCTGCCTGTTGTATTCATTTGTGAAAACAACCAGTACGGTATGTCTGGTCCTGTAAAAGAAATGATCAACATTGAAGACATTTCAACAAGAGCAGAAAGCTACGGAATACCAGGGAAATCGATTGATGGAAATGACATGGTCGAGATTATGAACACAGTAGATGAAGCAGTCAGCCGCGCAAGAGCTGGAGAAGGTCCATCACTTATTGAAATGAAAACGTATCGCTGGAAGGGTCACTCTAAGAGTGATGCGAAAAAATACCGTACACGTGAAGAAGAAACAGAGTGGAGACAAAAAGATGGAATCAAACGCTTTAAGTCTCTCTTGATTGAACTGAATGTTTTGACAGAAGAGCAGGCAGCGGTTTTACAGGAAGAAGCGAAACAGGAAATTGAAGCGTCTGTTGAATTCGCCAAAAACAGTAAAGAACCGTCAATCGATACACTATTAGAGGATGTATACGCCTAATTAGGAGGGGAATCACGTGACAAAAACAACAGTGAGAGAGATTTCATATTTAGAAGCCGTTCGAGAGGCTATGAGTCAGGAAATGAGAGAGAACCAAGATGTATTCATTTTAGGTGAGGATATCGGCGTATATGGCGGCGCTTTTGGGGTTACGCGCGGCATGATTGAAGAATTCGGTCCAGAGCGTGTACGTAATACACCGATCTCAGAGGCAGCCATCGCAGGAGGCGCAGTCGGAGCGGCTTTGACCGGTATGCGTCCGATTTTAGAACTTCAATTCTCTGACTTTATTACAATCGCGATGGATCAGCTTGTAAACCAAGCAGCCAAAACACGATACATGTTTGGCGGAAAAGGAAAAGTGCCGCTCGTTGTGAGAACACCAGCAGGATCAGGGACGGGTGCCGCAGCGCAGCATTCACAAAGCTTAGAAGCGTGGATGGCTCATATTCCGGGATTAAAGGTGGTTCAGCCTTCAACAGCTTATGATGCCAAAGGACTTTTAAAAGCAGCAATGGATGATGACAACCCTGTCATTTTCTACGAGCATAAGCTTTTATATAAAACAATCGGCGAAGTGCCTGAAGAGCCTTATTCGATTCCTTTAGGGAAAGCTGATGTGAAAAGAAGCGGGAAGGACGTCACGATTGTAGCAACAGCGATTATGGTACACAAAGCGTTAGAAGCGGCGAAGGAACTAGAAGCAGAGGGAATCGATGTTGAAATCATTGATCCAAGAACACTCGTCCCATTAGATGAAGAAACCATAATCGAATCTGTGAAGAAAACAGGTAAATGTATCGTGGTTCATGAGGCGGTCAAACGAGGCGGCTACGGTGGAGAGATTGCAAGTATGATAGCGGAAAGTGAAGCGTTTGACTACTTAGATGCGCCGATTAAACGACTTGGCGGTCTTGCAGTCCCAATACCATACAACCCGACACTGGAAAAAGCGGTCATTCCACAAGTACCAGATATTATTGAAGCAGCAAAAGAGCTTGTGCGCTCTTAAATAAAGGGGAGAAGATCATGCCAAAAGAGATATTTATGCCGAAGTTAAGCAGTACGATGGAGATCGGAACCTTGCTTCAATGGTTTAAAGAAGAAGGAGATTCGGTTGAAATCGGTGAGCCTCTTTTTGAAATTATGACAGACAAGATCAACATCGAGGTGGAAGCCTATGATGACGGCATTTTTCTAAAGAAATACTACGAAGCTGATGATCAAATTCCAGTCAATGCTGTCATTGGATATATCGGAGAGGCAAATGAACAGGTACCAAGCGAGCCGCCAGCACAGGCAGATGAAGATTCCTCAGAAAGCGGCGAATCGTCTTCACCAGACACGGCTTCATCCAGTTCTACTGAAGCCCCAAAAACATCTGATGAAAAAGTACGTGCCACGCCCGCAGCGAGAAAAACGGCAAAGGATCATCATGTGGCGATTCATGAGGTATCTGGCACAGGGCCAAAAGGCAGAGTCCAAAAGCGGGATGTCGAGGCGGTCGTTCATTCTAGCGAGAAAGATCAGCGCGTCTCACCGCTTGCAGAAAAAATCGCTGCCCGTGAAGGAATTGATTTAGCAGCAGTTTCTGGATCTGGCGCTCATGGCAAAATCATGAAGAGTGATGTAAAAGCAGCAGCACAAACAGCAGAGGCTTCGCCTGTGAAAACACAAAAACTAGCTGGCATGAGAAAAGTGATTGCTGATCGCATGTCACAAAGTGCCTTTACAGCACCGCACGTCACATTAACAAGTGAAATTGATATGACGAAAGCAAAAGAAGTGCGTCAGCAGCTACTGCCAGCGATTGAAAAAGAGACAGGCTACCGATTGTCGTTTACAGAAATCATCATTCTTGCGGTCAGCCATGTACTCACGCGCCACCCGCAGATCAATATGACATTTGAACAAAATGAGCTCCATTTCCATGAGGATGTACACATTGGTCTTGCTGTTGCAGTGAAAGACGGCTTGATGGTACCAGTCATTTCTCATGCGAATCAAAAAGGATTAAAACAACTGACAAAAGAAGCGAAAGAAATTGGCCGAAACGCACGCGATCAAAAACTGCTTCCTGACCAGTTGAAAGGGTCCACTTTTACGATTAGTAACTTAGGCATGTATGCCATTGATACCTTTACCCCGATCATTAATCAGCCGGAAGCGGCGATTTTAGGTGTAGGACGGATTCAAGATAAACCTGTTGCAGTGGATGGAGAAATTCAGGTGCGGCCAATGATGGGGGTCAGTTTATCGTTTGATCACCGAGTCGTAGATGGCGCACCAGCGGCTGCCTTTTTAACAGACCTTAAGAAAGTGCTTGAACAACCATTTGAATTGCTAATGTAGGAGATGAATCGGATGACGAAAACGTATGATCTGACAGTCATTGGCGGAGGGCCTGGCGGGTATACTGCCGCCCTTCAAGCAGCTGAGCGCGGACGGAAGGTTGCTTTGATTGAAGAGGATTTTTTAGGCGGTACTTGTTTAAATCGAGGCTGTATCCCTTCAAAGACCCTGCTGAAACATGCAGAAGTGATTGAATCCATTGAAAAGGCGAAAAGCTGGGGAATCGAAACAGGTGACATGATCCTTTCCTTCGATAAAATGAGAAAGCGCAAAGATGACGTCATTGAAAAGCTCAGAGGCGGAATCGCCTTTTTATTAAAGCAAGGAAAGATTGATGTGTATAACGGCAGAGGCACAGCTGTGACAAAGCATCGGATTGAGATTGAAAAACAAGATGGATCAGAATGGATTGAAACGAAAGAACTGATCATTGCCACCGGATCTACACCGGCCATTCCGCCAATACCGGGGCTTAGAGACATTCAATTTGATACAAGTGATACGATCTTTGACATCTCAGATATCCCAGCTTCTGTCGTCATTATTGGCGGAGGTGTCATTGGGCTTGAGCTGGCTTGTATTTTCCAGAGTCTTCAATCAAAAGTCACCATTATTGAAGCAGCACCGTCCATTATTCCGCAAGAGGATGAAGAAGCATCTAAGCTGCTAGAAAGAGAATTGAAGAAAAAGGGCATCCATATCGCGAAGAAAACCACTGTGACAGAGTTGACGGAAAGCGAAGGAGTCAAAGCGGTTCATGCAACAGATGATAAAGGGGAGACACACATCTTTACGGCGGAAAGACTGCTTGTCTGCGTTGGAAGAAGACCGAATGTATCAGCTGTTAGCCAGCTTGATCTTCAACTGGATGGTCTGTTTATCAAGGTGAATGATCAGATGCAGACAAGTGCTGAGGGTGTATATGCAGTTGGGGATGTCGCTGGCGGCTATCAGCTGGCTCATGCGGCGATGGCAGAGGCTGCTGTTGCGGTCAGCAATATTTGCGGCGTGCCTGAAAAAATGAATGCTGATATTATGCCTAGATGTATTTATACATTACCAGAGGTAGCAAGTGTCGGTCTTACAGAGAAAGAGGCAAAAGCCAAAGGGCTCAGCGTACAAACAGAACGATTTGATTTAGCGGCAAGCGGTAAAGCGTTAGCGGCAGGTGTTCAATCAGGCTTTATTAAATTGGTGTACGATACAGCATATGGTGAAGTGATCGGTGCAACGATGGTTGGTCCGCACGTCACAGAGATGATTTCAGAAGCTTCCTCCTTTATGTATTTAGAAGGAACAGCAGAAGAGATGGCGAAAATGATTCATCCGCATCCGACCATCTCAGAAGGTTTTTATGAAGCAGCTCTTGATATCGTGAGTAAGCTGAGAAAATAAATGCCAAACAAGGGATAGGGAGGAGATGCATGTGCACGTCCAGCTTCATCAGAAAGCGGCACTTGTGACAGGTAGCACAGATGGATTTGGAGAAGCCATCTGCCTGGCTTTAGCCCGGGCAGGTGCACATGTTTTTTTACACACATTTTATGATGAATCAAAGGCTAGATCCATTTATGAAGACATTCAAAAAATGGGCGGTCAGGCGAGTATCATCATGAACCCGCTAGAAACGCCGCGTGATGCCACGCGCATGCTGAGGCAAGTGATCGATACAAGCGGGAAACTAGATATTTTGGTCAATCAAGCAGCGCAAGGAGCAGAAGCGGAGCTTGATGCCGCTCATCCTGATAAATGGGTGGACGAAGTGGAATCAGCTGTGAATACTGTCTTTCTTTCCAGTCAAGCCGCCGTATGGCACATGGTGGACCAGAAGCAAGGCTGTATTATTAATATATCATCATCAGGCAGTATCACAGGTGATGGCGGGATCTCACATGCTACATCGAATTCTATGCTGAATGCCATGACAAAAGGGCTGGCGCGAGAATTTAAAGACAAAGGTATCCGTGTGCTCGCCCTATTGCCGCCTCCTCTCCATTTGGTTCCTGACACAGAGCAAATCAAGGAGACTGTGGCCCATATGACGGTCTTTTTAAGTACATCATATGGCGCTTTTACAGATGGTGCAGCGATTATGCTTGATGGGGGTGAGAGTGCTGGCTAATGATCAAAAACCAGTTCTCATCGTTGGTGGTGCCCAAGGGATTGGAAAGGAAATTGCCGAGCGATTTTTAAAAGAAGGGCACAGAGTCGCTGTGTCCGATATAGATGAACAGGGACTTTCGCTTTTAAAAAAACAGCATTCTCAGCTGCTGACATTTCAAGCTGACGTTTCATCGTGGGAAAGTGTTCAGCAGATGATCTCAGCAGCTGAAAGGGAGCTCGGCGGCATTGCTCATCTTGTGTATTCAGCAGGGATGACAAAATCACTTCCTTTTTTAGAAGTTGATTTTTCACTTTGGAAAAAGACACTTTCTGTGAACTTGTATGGTCTTTACTATTGCATCAAAGCGTCGGCACCTTATATATGTGAGCGGCAAGAAGGAAGCATTGTCATGATTGGATCAGGATCTGCTATAACTGGCTCAGGCGGCGGTATTCAGTATTACGCCTCAAAAGCAGGTGCTTTTGGCCTGATGCGTTCGCTTGTAAAGGAATTAGGGGCACACCAAGTGCGTATCAATGTGATTGCACCCCGTGTGATTGAATCTCAAATGCTTGATACGCTCTATCCTACTGAGGAGGAGAAAAAGCAGCTGCAATCGCTCATTCCTGTCGGGAGATTAGGAAGACCAGACGATATCGCAGGACTCACTTTATTTCTTACAAGTGACGAGGGAAGCTATTTGCACGGACAAATTATCCTGCTAGACGGCGGGAGAACGTATCAGCCAAAATATACGGAGGGAAAAAGAGCGGAGAGGTAATCGCTCTTTTTGTCATTTTCGTAACAATTGTTCCAATTAGAAACGAATGTTTGGTATACTGGGAATCATAGTATATTAAAAGGATGATGTCACATGCTGAATTGGGAAGAAAGACGACAGCTCGTCAAAGTTGCTCATCTTTATTATACAGACGGGTGGACGCAGCAGGAAATCGCAAAAAAGCTCAATGTCTCAAGACCAGTCATTTCAAAGCTCTTACAAAAAGCAAAAGATGTGGGAATCGTTGAGGTGTACATTAAAGACGAAAGTATTCATACGGTGGAGCTGGAAAAGCAGCTAGAAACAACATTTCAATTAACAGATGCTGTCGTTGTCCCAAGTGTCGGGACAATGTCTGAGATGGTGAAACGGGCAGTCGGTCAAGCAGGCGCCTATTATCTATCTAAAAACATGAAAGATGCGGAGAAAATCGGCATTTCATGGGGAACCACACTGGCTGAGCTTGTAAAGGAATACCCGTTTGAGCGAAGAAACGATGTGAAGGTCATTCCATTAGAGGGCGGAATGGGCAGGCAGGCAGTCGACATTCATGCCAATCAGCTGGCATATGAGCTGGCAAAGAAAATGAATGGCACGTGTTCCTATTTATATGCCCCGGCGATTTTAGAAACAGAAGAATTAAAAGAACGGCTTATGGCAATGCAGGATATAGAAGCTGTGCTTGAAGAAGGTAGAAATGTAGATATTGCCCTCATCGGTATTGGCAACCCGCATAAAGGTTCAACGTTAAAAACAGTTGGTTACTTAAAAGAAGAGGATTTATCTGGTTTAAGGCAATCAGGGGCTGTTGGTGATATTGGCTTTCGTTTCTTTGACGGTCAAGGCAAACCTGTCCAAGATGAACTGAACCAAAAGGTCATTGGTTTATCACTGGAGCAGTTAAAGAGTGTCAAAACGGTCATCGCTGTTGTAGAAGGAACCCATAAAGCTGAAAGTATTTTAGGGGCTTTAAATGGCGGCTTCATTCAAGTGCTGGTGACAGACGAACTAACGGCGGCAGCCATTTTAAAGGAAGCTTCCGTCCAATAAACGGCTGCTAGCAATCGAATTGTATAAAAAGAGCAACATCAAACGAGAAAGGAGCTGTGTATCTTGAAGAAAACCGAAATGGAAGCAAACCTACATTGTACTCGGTGCCAAGAAGAGACCCTCCACAGCATCGTTTATGTGAATGATCAGATGAAAAGCGTTGAGTGTACAGAGTGTCATCAGAAGATCAGTGTGCAAGTCGACATCATGAAGGAATTTTACAAAGAAGTATACGAAAAAATTGCGACAAAGCCGAAGCGGATGACGCAGGAATATAAGGCGAATTTGAATGGGTTTATATCAAGACTCCCAATCCGCGTGCTTAGTAAGCCATACCGGCTCATGAGATATTTAAACGAATCATACAAAGTGATCAAGCAATATAAAAAATAGCAGAGCGCTGTTTAGCGCTCTGCTTCAGCGTGTAGATAAACCCTCGCATTCTTTGTCAGTTCTGCGCGCCGGTGCTCACGAATGTCAAATTCGCTCCGCTCCGGTACTCGTCCTTCCTAGGGCTGCAAAGGTTTTCTATCACGCTGAGAAGAAGGAAAAAAAGCAGAGCACTGTTTAGCGCTCTGCTTTTTTTTGTGCTTTTTTCATATAATAATAAATAGGCAGTCCAGCAATCCCGATCAGCATGGAGATTAGACAGCTTTTCCAGTCGGTGATCATGGTGCTGATTAAGACGAATAAAGAACCGATAATCGCAACGATCGGTGTGAGCGGGTAAAGTGGTACGCTATAAGCACGCTCCATTCCGCTATTTTGTTTTCTCAGCTTAAAGACTGCGAAAAAGGCCATGACATAAAAGATGTAGATCATGAAGATCGAAACCTCTGACAGCTTTTCTGGATTACTGACGATCATAAACACAATGGCGATCAAAATTTGCACAAATACAGCAATCCAAGGTGTTTTGAAGGTAGGGTGAATACGCGAAATCGCGTTTGCGAAAGGAATTTGCTTTCGTTCAGCCATCGCGAAAATCACACGTGGGAATGAAAGAACCTTTCCGTTCAAACAGCCAAAGATACTAATGATGATTCCGATACTAATGATCTTACCGCCGATTGGTCCAAAGAGCATTGTCGCAGCAGTACTTGTCGCATTTTCACCTAGCTGGACGATTTGATCTGCTGGTAACACGTGCAAAAGAGCGACATTAATAAAGAGATAACAAGCCGTGACGATTAAAATCCCGCCTGCCATTGCACGAGGAAGCAGCTTCTCTGGGTTTTTCATTTCACCGCCAAGTGCTGCAAGCAATATCCAGCCATCATAGGCAAACAACGTAGCCAAAATCGCTGCACCGAAGTTCATTTGAGCGATACTCTCGTTGACAGCCATAAAGATATTTTCGTTTCCTTTCCATAAGCCAAACACAATAATAGCGGCAATCGGGACAAGCTTTCCGATGGTGGTCAGCCCTTGTACAAAACCGCCGTATTTCGTTCCCATAATATTGATCAAACATAAAAATAAAACAGTGATAATGCCAATTGTTGTCGACCATAAAGAAGAAAGAGAAAATAAATTGGCTAATAATGAACCAAAATAAAGACCGAGCGCTCCAATGATGGCAGGTCCGTAAATGATAATCTGCACCCAGCCGCATAAGTAGCCCCAAAATTCACCATACACTTCTTCAAGATAGGCATACAATCCGCCAGTCCGAGGGATTTGTGTACCAATTTCAGCAACAGTCAGTCCGCCTGCAAGGGTTAAAATTCCACCTAGCAGCCAAGCAAATAAGGCGATGTCTGAGCTTCCTGAATAGGAAAGGACGTTGCCTGGCTTCATAAAGACGCCGGACCCGATAATGGTCCCGATGACAAGAGATAGGGCAAAAAATAAGCCGATGTCCTGTTTTAACGCTGGTTGTTCTTTGTTCATTACACACGACCTCCTGCATCACTTTCGTACGTTACTGTGACATGTATTTTGTTCATTGTAATACGATTTTAGGAAAACAAGAATTAAAAAAATTTTCTGATTTTCGTATTTGTATTTAAAAGTGTTCGTTTATTGGAGATATCAGGGTGAATGTTGCGTTAAAAACGAACAATAAAAGAATATTTACGATTTAATGTTAATTTAATCGCCAGAAACCGAACGTCCAGTAAACGTGCAGCCAAATGGTTGACTTTTCTTGAAAAATGACCTATTTTATTCATAAGGATATTATCTTGAATTCGAGATATTTTGAAATAGGAGTGAACGTAATGAAAATCAATGGGATTCACCACGTATCTGCATTAACAGCCAATGCTCAAAAAAATGTTGATTTCTACCGCCAGATTCTTGGCTTAAAACTTGTAAAGAAAACTGTCAATCAGGATGATCCATCTATGTATCATTTGTTTTATGGAGATGAGGTTGCTTCACCGGGTACGGAGCTCACCTTCTTTGAAATTCCAATGCTTGCCCGTCGTTTGAAAGGAACAAACGCCATCACAAGCACAGGCCTTCTCGTTTCTTCTGAGGAAGCACTTTCATTTTGGGAAAAGCGGTTTGATGAGACAGGTGTGCAGCAAGAAACGGCTTCCTTGAGAGGCGGAAGACCTGCCTTGCGTTTTCAAGATCCAGAAGGGCAGCAGCTATTTTTAACAGTAGAACCGAACGCACAAGAAGCGGGCTCACCGCCAGTGCATGACGATATTCCGGCAGAGTTTGCAATTAGAGGTTTGGGTCCAGTTGAATTAACCGTTGCAGAAGCGGACAAAACGATCCGTGTTTTAACAGACATCCTTGGCTTCACTGAAAGAGCGCGTGAACAATCAAATGATGGTGAGATCGTGACCATTTTTGAGTCAGGAAATGGCGGTGCTGGAACAGAAATTCATGTGATCGAAAAAGCTGAAGGACCTTCTGAGCGTTCCGGCAGAGGAAGTGTGCATCACGTAGCTTTTCGCGTGGAAGATGCAGATGAGCTGGAAAAATGGTATGACAAAATATCAAAAGCAGGCTTCACGAACTCTGGTGTTGTGGAACGATTCTACTTTAAAGCCCTTTACTTTAGAGAACCGAATGGTATTTTATTTGAAATTTCAACAGACGGCCCTGGGTTTACAGTCGATGAAGGGGTAGATGAGCTTGGTGATCAATTAGCCCTTCCGCCATTTCTAGAGCACAAACGAGCAGAAATAGAACAAAGATTAACGCCAATTCAGTCATCATAAAAAAAGCAGCTCATTCATGAGCTGCTCAGCGTGTAGACAAACCCTCGCATTCTTTGTCAGGGCTGTGCTCCGGTACTCACGAATGTTCAATTCGCTCCGTTCCGGTGCTCGCACTTTCCTAGACTGCAAAGGTTTTCTATCACGCTGAAAAGAAGACAAAGGGCTAAAATCAAGATGATTTTAGCCCTTTGTCAACAATCTGGGCAGCTCATGATGAGCTGCTTTTTGCTTTAGGAACTTACCTGCTTAGATTCAGATTGTATTAATGTAACCTTCTTTGTTTCTTCTTTTCCGTTTCGAATGAGTGTGATGCTCACGGTGTCTCCTACTTTTGTATTCGTGTATAGCTCATGACGTAATTCACTTCCGGTTTTGATTTGTTTCCCATCGATGGCGGTAATGACATCCTCTGACTTAAAGCCAGCTTTAGCAGCAGGTGAGCCTGCGGCGATTTCTTTGACGTACACACCTTTATCGAGCTGACTATTTTTGAGCCCGAGTGTTTCTTTCTGATACACGTCCGGGACTTGTTCGAGATCCAGCATGCTGATGCCGATATATGGACGCTCAATCTTTCCTTTTGCGAGAAGCTGATCGGCGATTGGTTTGACATCATTGATTGGAAGCGCGAATCCAATGCCTTCAACACCTGTTTCAGAAATTTTCATACTCGTGATCCCCACAACCTTTCCATTTGTCGTAAGAAGCGGGCCGCCGCTGTTTCCTGGGTTAATAGCTGCATCTGTTTGAATGACATTAATGCTGCTTTCGCCTGCTGATGTGTTCATAGAGACTGATCGGTCGACACCGCTGACAATTCCTTGTGTCACGGTTCTTGATAGATCTTCACCAAGCGGGTTTCCAATTGCGATGACGGTTTCCCCAGCACGCAGCGAGGAGGAATCGCCTAATGCCGCGACCTTCGTTACATGATTGCTGCTAATTTCTACAACTGCTAGGTCAGTCAGCGGGTCAGCTCCGACTAATTTACCTTCAACGGTTTTGCCATCGTGCAAGGAGACCGTTAGTTTATTTGCCCCTTCAATGACGTGGTTGTTTGTTAAGACATAGGCTTTACTTCCGGATTGTTTGAAAATCACTCCTGAGCCTGTACCTGTTTTTTCCTCTTGACTGCTTTTATTTTGCTGTGACTCATCAAAAGGTGTATTGAAATCGCCAAAGCTCATGTCTGTTTGACTTTGCGCTTGATAGTTTGTAATGCCGACAATGGCTGGCGATACATCTTCGACCATGCTTGAGATGCTGCTTGATGAATGTGATGTTTGGACGGCGGTTGTTTTTGACGATTTGGCACTTGTATCATTTGTCGATACAGCTTCTGTTTTTGCTGCTGAATTGTTTGCTGTGTTGTCTGATGCGTGCTGGGCATATGGCGTAAGGATGTAGACACCTAATGCTAGCGTACCACCCACAATGCCACTGACGAATGGCTTAAACCAGCCACTGGGCTTTTTCTTTTGTTTTTGTGGCTGTTCAATTGTTTGAAGTTCATGAGAAGGGTGTTTTTCATTTTTGTGATGTGTCATTCGAATCACTCTCTTTCTTCAATTTTTCATGTATGGTTCGATGGGGTTTACCTTAAGTGGTGGATACTGACTATATCGTAAGAAAAAAGTGTGGGATAAAAATGAAAACATTGTGGGAAATTGTTAAAATAAGTAGTGAATCTAAGCAAAATAGAGGAGATTAAACTGTGGAGACAATTGGAATGATTGGATATGGAAGCATGGCTGATATGATGGTGCAAAAATGGCTGGAAAAAGAGGTACTCAATGCCCATCAAATCATGATCCATACAAGAAGTGAAACGGACCGCTTGCATCAGCTCAAAGACAAGCATCAAGAAATAAATATCTGCTCATTAGACGAACTTTCTGCCTTATGTGATGTACTTTTTGTCTGCGTGCCGCCGCTTGCTGTACTTGATGTGCTCGATCAACTGCCTTCAGCAGCCAAATCGGTACATATTGTGTCAGTAGCCGCGGCTGTGACGTTAGACAAGTTATCAAAGCATACGACTCAACCAGTTTCGAGATACATCCCAACGCTCACGTCAGCTGTTGGAACGGGCGTATCCCTCGTTGCGCATGGTGAAACCGCAGGTCAGGAAGAAAAGGCGCGTTTGCACCGTCTCCTTTCAGCTTTTAGCATCGTCCGTGAAGTAGAGGAAGACCGGTTTGATGCGGCGAGTAATTTGACGAGCTCTTCTCCTGGTTTTATCGCTGCTCTTTTTGAAGAAATGGCGAGAGCGGCTGTGAGAAATAGTGAGCTTTCCTTAGAGGAAGCGTATGAATTTTTAACGTATGCCCTCTTAGGCACAGGTCAAGTCCTTGTAGAACGCGGCCTCACCTTTGCTGAAACCGTCGATAGAGTGGCGACAAAAGGGGGCATTACAGGTGAAGGTGCTGAGGTCATTCAAAAGCAGGCACCTCAGATGTTTGATGATCTATTTACACAAACCATGAAGAAATATGAACAGCTGAAATCACAGATTAACGAAGCTGACAAACACCACTAAAGACATAGTTAGTGGTGTTTTATTTGTTAAAAAAACCCTTTGTCATACAGTCTTTTGACCTGTATTATCTGAGTCTAATTTCCTTATTTTCAGACATTGTATTGAAAAATCAATCAAGTAATCATATAATTTTTTAGAAAATTTAGAAAAATATACACAAATTTTAAGTTTAATTAAAGGGGGATGGGGATGAAGCTCTATGTATCTGTCGATATGGAGGGGATTACTGGTCTAGCTGATCATACATTTGTCGATGCCCGTCAGCACAATTATGAACGGGGCAGAAAGATCATGACAGGTGAAGTGAATGCCTGTGTAGAGGCACTTCTTCAGCATGGCGCAACCGATATTTTGGTCAATGACAGTCATTCTAAAATGAATAATCTGTTGATCGAAGAGCTGCATGAAGAGGCTGCTCTTATATCTGGTGACGTCAAGCCTTATTCCATGGTGCAAGGATTAGATCAAACCTATGACGCTGCTGTTTTTTTAGGCTATCATGCGAGGGCATCTATGAAAGGCGTGATGTCTCACAGTATGATTTTTGGTGTCAGACATTTTTACATAAATGATCACCCAATTGGTGAAATGGGCTTTAATGCGTATGTTGCAGGCTACTATGGTGTGCCGGTGATTCTTGTTTGCGGAGATGATCAAGCAGCACTTGAAGCGGAAAAGCTGATGCCTGGTGTGAAAACAGTAGCAGTGAAAGAGACCATATCAAGGTCTGCTGTGAAATGTTTCACGCCTGCCAAAGTCAATCAACAAATCTCGCAGCAAGTGGAAGCCGCAATGAAACAGATTCATCACATCAAGCCGCTGACGCCTCCTGATCAGCCGCTGCTGAAGATTGAGTTTGCCAATTATGGACAAGCTGAATGGGCGAATTTAATGCCGGGTACTGCCTTCATAGAAGGAACAACAACGGTGACGTATCAAGCAGAGAATATATTAGAAGCCTACCAAGCGATGCTTGTCATGACAGAGCTTGCCGCACGTACAACATTTTGTTAAGCGAGGGGGAGACGGCAGATGACCAGCTTTTTGCTCAAGCGTTTTATTGCGATGATTGCCACGATCTTAACGATTACGACTTTAACGTTTATTTTAATGAAGGTCATCCCAGGATCGCCCTTCAATGAAGAACGAAATACAAACGAAACCGTCCAGCGAAACCTCGAAAGCTACTATCACTTAGATGAACCACTGTATGTTCAATATGTCATCTATTTAAAATCCATCGTTACCTTTGATTTTGGTCCTTCCATTAAAAAGCCTTCAGAAAGTGTCAATGATCTATTGGCAAGAGGCTTCCCAGTCTCATTAGAACTTGGTCTTATCTCAATATTGATTGCTGTCATCTCCGGCATCCTGCTGGGGGTCATGGCTGCCCTCCGGCATAATGGCTTGATTGATTATATCGCCATGACCATTGCTGTTTTCGGTATATCCATTCCAAACTTTATCTTTGCTACCTTATTAATTCAGCAGCTTGCTGTGAATTTGAAACTCTTTCCTACAGCGATGTGGACAAGTCCGATGCATATGGTGCTGCCAACCATCGCTCTTGCTGTCGGTCCAATGGCTATTATTGCCCGTTTAACAAGATCGAGCATGATTGAAGTGCTGTCTCAGGACTATATTCGCACCGCCAAGGCAAAAGGACTTTCTCCCTTTAAAATTGTATTTAAACATGCGCTTCGGAATGCGCTTTTGCCTGTTGTGACCATTCTTGGGACACTTGTCGCAAGCATTTTAACTGGAAGTTTTGTCATTGAAAAAATATTTGCGATTCCTGGAATGGGAAAATACTTTGTCGAGAGTATTAACAACCGTGATTATCCTGTCATCATGGGGACTACTGTTTTTTACAGCATTATTTTAATCACACTTCTTTTCATTGTCGATGTGGCGTATCGCCTGCTTGATCCAAGGATTCAGCTGCATCAGAAAGGAGGAAAGGCATGAGTATACACCTACAGCAGGATCAACCGAATCCGCATCATGAAGTGCCAGACGAATGGTTTTCTCCGAGAGAGCAAAAGAAAACGGAGGCCCATGCCATTAAAAGACCCTCTCTTTCGTATTGGGCAGACACGTGGAGACGGCTGAAGCAAAATAAGCTTGCGATGTTTAGTCTATCGGTACTGATTTTTCTTTTTATCATGGCGCTATTAGGCCCATTGCTTGCGCCTAATAGTGTGACAGAGCAACGTCTCTCGATGCAAAATCTGCCTCCATCAGCTGCTCACTGGTTCGGAACGGATGAGCTTGGACGAGATGTGTTTACGCGTACATGGTACGGGGCGCGTATTTCGTTATTCGTAGGCGTCATGGCAGCCCTTATTGATTTTGCCATCGGCGTGATTTATGGAGGGATTGCCGGTTATAAGGGCGGGAGATATGACCATGTCATGATGCGAATTGTCGAGGTGCTCTACGGTCTTCCTTATTTACTCGTTGTCATTTTATTAATGGTCCTGATGGGGCCAGGGCTTGTCACCATTATTGTAGCGCTCACTGTCACCGGGTGGATTGGAATGGCAAGAATCGTAAGAGGTCAAGTTCTTCAGCTGAAAAGCCAGGAATATGTCCTTGCCTCAAAAACCTTTGGTGCAAAGAGCCTGCGTATCATTCGCCGCAACCTGCTGCCGAATACGATGGGGCCGATTATCGTTCAGATGACCTTGACTGTGCCGACCGCGATATTTGCTGAAGCGTTCTTAAGCTTTCTTGGTTTAGGCATCCAAGCACCGTTTGCAAGCTGGGGCGTGATGGCCAATGATGCGCTGCCGACAGTACTGTCAGATAACGGACATTGGTGGCGTTTATTTTTCCCTGCGTTTTTTATTTCACTCACGATGTTTTGCTTTAACAATTTAGGTGATGGCTTGCAAGATGCGCTTGATCCAAAGATGAAGAGGTGATGGCGCTTTGAAAAAAGTTCTACAAATCATCGATCTGCACGTCAGCTTTCGGACATATGGCGGTTCAGTTCGAGCGGTACGCGGAGTGAATGTGGATGTATATGAAAAAGAAACCCTTGCCATTGTGGGAGAATCAGGCTGCGGGAAAAGTGTGACTTCACAAAGCATTATGAGACTGCTGCCGGCATACAGCGCTCATGTCGATCAGGGAGAAATCTGGTTCGAAGACCGCAATTTGCTGTCATTATCTGAAAAAGAAATGCGCGCCATACGAGGTGTCGATATCTCGATGATTTTCCAAGATCCAATGACCGCACTGAACCCAACCTTGACAATAGGCGACCAGCTCATGGAGGCGGCAAAGGAGCATCAAAAGCTGACGAAAAAAGAAGTGAAAGAAGCCGCCATTCGGATGCTTGATTTGGTCGGCATTCCGCAGCCGAAGGAAAGGTTAAAGCAATACCCTCACCAGTTCAGCGGGGGAATGAGGCAGCGGCTCATGATTGCCATGGCACTGATTTGCGAGCCCAAAGTGCTGATCGCAGATGAACCGACGACCGCGCTGGATGTGACCATACAGGCACAAATATTAGAGCTGTTTAAAGAGATTCAGAGAAAAACAGGTGTCACCATTATTTTAATCACACATGATTTAGGGGTCGTCGCCCAAGTCGCAGACCGAGTGGCGGTCATGTACGGGGGGAAAATGGTGGAGGTCGGAACGAGGCGAGATATTTTTTACAGTCCGCAGCATCCTTATACAAAAGGACTTCTGCAATCCGTTCCAAGACTTGATATGAAAGATGAACTCATTCCAATTGAAGGAAGCCCGCCTGATCTATTTGCTCCGCCAAAGGGCTGTCCTTATACAGATCGCTGCCCGGCCGCCATGAAGGTGTGTGATCATATCATGCCGCATGAAACGCAGCGGTCACCTACCCATACAGTGCATTGCTGGCTCCAAGATGAGCGAGCGAATCAAACGGTTTTATCTTCAACACAAAGGGGGAGTTTTTGATGAGAAAAAAAGGGTGGATCATCAGTGTATGTTTGTTCACGATCATGCTGCTCGCAGGATGTACAGCCAATGAGCAAGCAGGGAAAGGATCATCAAGCAATAAAGGTGAAAAGAAAGTGTTAACCTTAAATAACGAAAATGAACCGACGTCGTTTGATCCGCCGATTGGTTTTAATAATGTATCGTGGCAAGGACTCAATAACTTAATGGAGGGGTTAACAAGACTGAATGAAAAGCACGAACCATCTCCTGCAATGGCGGAAAAATGGGAGATATCAGAGGATGGAAAAACGTACACGTTTCATTTAAGAGATGGCATCAAGTGGTCAAATGGTGATCCAGTGAAAGCGAGTGATTTTGAATATGCGTGGAAACGGCTGCTTGATCCGAAAACAGGCTCTTCTGCATCGTTCTTAGCGTACATGATTGAAGGCGGAGAGGCATTTAACAGTGGAAAAGGCAAGAAAGAAGACGTGAAAGTCAGTGCTGTAAATGACAAAACGCTTAAGGTCACACTGGCTTATCCGCAGAAATCGTTCTTAAATATGACCGCAAACCCTGCCTTTTTCCCAGTCAATGAACAGGTAGCTAAGAAGGATCCAAACTGGGCAAAAGACGCCAAAACCTTTGTCGGAAATGGACCGTTCAAGCTGACAGAGTGGAAGCATGATGAGAGCTTCACAATGGAAAAAAGTGAGACGTATTGGGACAAAAAAACAGTCAAGCTGGATCAGGTGAAGTGGCTGATGATCAGTGATCGAAACACAGACTATCAAATGTATCAATCAGGAGATTTAGATACTGCCTTTGTTCCAGCAGAGCAAAGTGAAAATCTGCTGAAAAATAAAGATGTACAAATTGAAGACCAGGCTGGATTGTTCTTTTATCGTCTGAATGTGAACATGGAACCATTTCAAAATAAGAACATTCGCAAAGCTTTTCAAATGGCGATCAACCCGCAAGATATTGTGGATTATGTGACGAAAAATGAAGAGAAGCCAGCACGCGCTTTCGTCTCGCCAGGCATCCTAGATTCAAAGGGTGAGGATTTCAGAGAAGCTGGCGGTGATCTTGTGAAGAATGATAAGAGTGAAGCTGCGAAGCTATTAGAAAAAGGGCTGAAAGAAGAGAACTATTCGAAACTGCCAGCCGTCACATTAACATATAGTACAAAGCCTGAGAACAAGAAAAAAGCGGAAGCCATCCAGCAGCAGCTGAAAGAAGCGTTAGGTGTAGATGTGAAGCTTGCAAACATGGAAGCCAATGTATTTGCAGATGATCAAAAGGCGCTGAAATTCCAATTCTCACAAAGTTCATTTTTAGCAGACTATGCAGATCCGATCAACTTCCTAGAGAGCTTCCAAACAGGGAATGCCATGAACCGGACAGGATGGTCTAATGACACCTATGATCAGCTGATCAAAAAAGCGAGCCAGGAAGCAGACGAACAAAAGAGAAACAGCATCCTTCATGGTGCAGAGGCACTTCTCATTGAAGAAGCACCGATCATTCCGATTCATTTTTATAACCAAGTCCATTTACAAAAAGAAGGCGTGAAGGGAATTGTCCGCCACCCCGTTGGGTATATCGATTTGAAATGGGCACAGGTAGATGGAGAGTGATATTAGGATCAAAAGACGCTTTTAGATAAAAGCGTCTGTTCCTTTATTCGTTCATGTTATGAAGCAGAAGCCCATAGATTGAAAGAAACAAAGAGAAAGAGGGGATATGGCATGAGCCAGCTGCCAGTGGCACTTCAAACAGGGGATACGGTGGGGATTATTGCACCAGCAAGCCCGCCTGATGAGCTGAAATTAGCAAAAGGGATTGCCTTTTTAGAAAGCCTCGGGCTAAAGGTGAAAAAAGGAAAGTATATCGACTGCCGGTATGGGTATTTAGCAGGCTATGATCATGAAAGAGTGGAGGATCTTCATCGCATGTTTCAAGATCCAGAAGTGAAGGCGGTTATTTGTGCTTGCGGAGGATACGGGACTGGAAGACTTGCGGAAGTCATTGACTATGACCTGATTCGCCGGAATCCAAAAATCTTTTGGGGCTATAGTGATATTACGTTTTTACATACCGCCATCCAACAGCAGACTGGTCTTGTGACGTTTCATGGGCCAATGCTTTCCTCTGATGTGGGACTTGAGGAGGTTCATCCTTATACGAAAGATACCTTTTTACAGCTGTTTGCACCGAAAGTCTTTACGTATGCGCACCACTTGTCACCCCTTCATACTTTCTATCCGGGCACCGCTTCAGGTGAGATTGTAGGAGGAAATCTTGCCCTCATCGTGACAACACTTGGTACACCTTTTGAAATCGATACGAAGGGAAAGCTTTTGTTCATTGAAGATATTGACGAAGAGCCCTATAAAATTGATCGAATGATGCAGCACCTCACATCTGCTGGGAAATTGGATGATGCGGCTGGATTCATCATTGGAGATTTTCATCAATGTGAGCCAAAAAAGAAAGATCAGTCCCTTACATTGAATCAAGTATGGGGCACCTATATTGTGCCGCAAAAGAAACCTGCACTTGGGGGCTTCCGGATCGGTCATTCTTCGCCGAACTTTGCTATTCCAATGGGCACGCAGGCTGCATTAGATGCGACAGGAAAAAAACTGCACATTTCTCCAGGCGTTGCAGCGAAAGAGGCGATCAAATGAAAATCGTCGATGTTCGTACATGCAGAATGAGTGTACCGCTAAAAAAGCCTTTCAAAACCGCTTTACGAACGGTGTATGACGCAGCATCTCTGATCGTTATCATCACATATGATCAAGGTGACGTCAGCTACGGAGAAGCAGTCCCGACAACGGTGATTACAGGTGAAACGCTGGAAAGCATCGACTATGCCATATGCGAAGTGATCAGACCGATTTTGCTTGGAGCTTCCTTGTCAGAATATGAACAAATTTTTTCTCATATGAACCGAGTGCTCGCTTGCAACACAAGCGCAAAGGCAGCGGTTGACATGGCCATTTATGATGGCTTAGCGAAGCAGGCAGGACTTCCGCTTTATCAATACCTTGGCGGATATCGCAGTCAGCTTGAAACCGATTATACGGTCAGTGTAAACCGTCCGCTTGAGATGGCGGAAGATGCGAAGCAATACGCAGCTGAAGGCTTTCAGACGTTAAAGATCAAGGTAGGAAAAGATGACATAGATACGGATATTCAGCGTATCAAGCGAATTCGAGAAAAGGTCGGGCCGGATATTCAGATCAGGCTCGATGCGAACCAAGGATGGACGTGGAAGGAAGCGATCATAGCCATTCGGAAAATGGAGGCGCTGAATATCGAACTAGTAGAGCAGCCGGTTCCGAAAGAAGATATCGAAGGCCTGCGCCGTGTGACAGAAGCAACAGATACATTGATTATGGCAGACGAAAGCATTTTCAGTTTTCATGATGCGATCAAGGTGCTTGAAACGAGAAGCTGTGATCTGATCAATTTAAAATTAATGAAATCAGGCGGCATAAAAGAAGCCCTAAAAATCAATGCTCTAGCAGAAGCATACGGCGTAAAGTGCATGGTTGGCAGTATGATTGAGTCAAAACTTGGAATTACAGCAGCCGCTCATCTCGCCGCCAGCCAGCCGAATATCACCCGCTATGATTTTGATGCCCCGCTGATGCTAAAAGAGGACATGGTAGACGGAGGAATCGTGTACAAAGGAAAAGATATCTTTTTCCCACCGCATCATGGGTTAGGCATTCAAGGGGTGAAAGGAGTCTCATGATGGTATTTGAATCAAAGGTTCCAGTTGCGAACGTATGGACAGCGCCGCAGTCACCGAGAGAAATCGATCAAAAGGTACTTCAGGGTTCCTTTAAGATCCAAGAGTGGATTGACCAGCAGACATATGAAGAAAAACTGGCTTTATGTGAAGAAAATCTGATCCAGTCGCAAGTACTGCTCGGCGAACAAGTCATTGGATTAGAAGAGACAGACGGCTGGATGAAAGTCGTCATTCCGCAGCAGGCCAGCCGGAAACATCCGCAAGGCTATCCTGGCTATATACCTACGAACCATCTAAAGCAAGTGACAGAAGGAAGTGCGCCAGCTATATCTCATATCGTTTGTCAGAAAAAAGCCATGCTCTATCGAAATGGGCAAGCGGACATGAAAATTAGTTTTTTAACAGAGCTCGCAGCTGTAGAAGAAACGAGTGATTGCTTTCGCGTTGTCACACCAGCAGGGACGAGAGAAATCAATAAAGTAGATGTGCAGTCAGTTTCATCCATTTCTTCTATGACCGGCAAAGATGTTGTAGAGAAGGGAAAACAATTTATTGGTCTTTCGTATTTATGGGGCGGCATGAGCAGCTTTGGCTATGACTGTTCAGGCTTTGCTTACAGCATGTACAAAGCGTGCGGATATCTTTTGCCGAGAGACGCAAGTGACCAGGTAGTGCAAGGAACACCGGTCGCATCAAGCCATTTAGAACAAGGCGACTTATTGTTTTTTGCCAATGACAACGGAAAGGGAGCTGTCCGCCATGTTGGGATCTACGCAGGTGACGGTATGATGCTTCATTCGCCTAAAACCGGCAGGGAAATTGAGCTGCTTTCCCTTTCTGGCACTTCATATGAAAAGGAATGGGCAGGTGCAAGACGATATTTGCCAAGCGAGAGGAGGAATGGTCATGGCAGTTGAACCACTTTTACAAGTAAACAATCTCAAAAAACATTTTCATCTATCGAAAGGAAGAACGTTAAAAGCGCTAGACGGTGTCTCTTTTCAGCTGAAACAAGGCGAAACGTTTGGTCTTGTTGGCGAGTCTGGCTGCGGAAAATCCACACTTGGAAAAGTGCTCATGCGTCTTTATGAACCGACAGATGGGGAAGCCTTATATGAAGGGAAAAGCCTTCATCACCTTTCTAAAAAAGAATCATTTGATTTTAATCGGCAAATTCAAATGGTGTTTCAAGATCCGTATTCCTCCTTAAATCCGCGGCTGTCTGTAAAAGATATTATGCTGGAGCCAATGGAGATTCACAACCTTTACGGGAGTCAAAAGAAAAGAGTTGCCCGGGTGAAAGAACTACTTGAAGCAGTAGGACTTAGCTATGATTTTGCCACTCGCTATCCCCACGAATTCAGCGGAGGACAGAGGCAGAGAATCGGTATTGCGAGAGCACTCGCCTTAGCGCCGAAATTTATTGTGGCAGATGAGCCAATTTCTGCACTAGATGTCTCCGTTCAAGCGCAGGTTGTGAATTTGCTGAAGAAACTACAAAAGGAGGAAGGGCTGACATTTCTCTTTATTGCGCATGACTTGTCGATGGTCAAATACATCAGCGACCGAATCGGTGTCATGTATTTAGGTCATCTCGTCGAATTGACCAGCAGTGATGCATTATATCAAACACCGCTGCACCCATATACACAAGCCTTGCTGTCAGCGATCCCCATTCCAGATCCTGACGTGGAGGACAAGCGCAAAAGATTCATTTTAAAAGGAGAAATTCCAAGTCCAGTGAACCCGCCAAGCGGCTGTGTATTTCGAACAAGGTGTCCTGCAGCGATGGATGTGTGTGCTGAAAAAAAGCCAACATTACAAGCAGTAGAAGAAGGACATGATGTCGCCTGTCATTTATACGATCGAACATAAAAATAGACAGAAAAAAAGCCAGCAAGTAGACAAGCTGTTCTACACGCTGGCTTTTTTAGTGGATGAACGCCGAATCGGCAATGTGCAGCATCTATAAGAGCCGCCAGATTTAATGATTTCTGAAAAATCCACTTCAATGACAGTGTACCCGTGAGCGGTTAATGCAGCATTTGTTTGTTGATTGATAGGCAAACTGATCACTTTTTTCTGCCCAATGGATAAAACGTTTGGTCCGAGTGTGAATTGCTCTTGTTCGCTTATTTCAATCAGATCATAATGCATTTTGAGCAGGTGAAGATCCTCTTTTTTGAACGCTTCAGGATAAATTAATATCTCATCATGAGACAGAATATTCATCACACAATCGAGATGCAAAATGTGAGGAGGAAGATGAATGGGAATGATGTCATGATCAGGCAGTTCTTTTTTGAGCTGATGGATAGCGGATGGGTTTGTTCTTTTGCTCGTTCCGACAAATACGCGTGTTTGATCCACAAGCACATCGCCGCCTTCAATCGTTCCATTTGTCAGGGTAACAGTTTTCAATCCATTTCCCTGTGCCCACTCTTTTAACAATTGTTCTTCCCCTTGCCGGACCGGGGCGGCCATGCTTGAAACAAATAGTGTATGTCCAATCGTAAACCCAATATCCCGAGTAAAGACTTGCTCAGGAAAGCGGTCATTTGCCGGAAGCATGATGGGGCGTACTTGATGGTTCTTTAGGGTTTGGATCAATTGCTTATGCTGAGCAACGGCTTTCATTTGAGAAATATTTTCTCTCGCAAAATGTTTCTGGGTTTCGTTGATGATCTGTTTGATTTCCATATAGATGGGACTGCATAAAAGGACTTCTTGTAAATCGTCATATTCACTCATGCATTGCGGCATTTTGTGTATTTGTTCTGCTCTCATAGAATCCATCAAATGGCCTCCTTGTTTGTTCATAGTTCTATTATTCCTCGTTCTAGTCATGGTTGAAACATTTCCGAAAGAAAATCTCTCACAAGAGACTAAAGCAAAAAGTTTAGACAAACCTAAAAGAATAGTGTTTAATAAAAGTCGTTCCGCATTCACGAAAACAGCAAGAAGGAGCTATGATGATGAGTGAAGAAAATTTCAAATACTGCAAGGAATCGAAAGTTGTTAAAACCAGCAGGGTATTCCCTCTCGATACGAATAACCACCAAACCTTATTTGGCGGGAAATTAATGAGTTATATAGATGACATTGCTTCCATCTCGGCAGCAAGACACAGCCGCAGTGAAACGGTCACGGCGTCGATGGATTCTGTTGACTTTTTAGAGCCGATTGGACAAAAAGAGTCAGTATGCTTGGAATCCTATGTGACGTGGGTCGGCACGTCTTCCATGGAAGTGTTTGTCAAAGTCATGAAAGAAAACTTGATGTCTGGAGAGCGCAGACTTGCAGCGACTTCATTTCTGACTTTTGTCTCGCTAGATGAAAACGGAAAGCCAAAACGAGTACCACAAGTCGTACCGGAAACAGAGGAAGAAATCATGCTGCATCAAACAGCGAAGCAGCGGGCAGAGGAAAGAAAAAGCCGCCGAAAGCATAGCAAGGCACTGGCTGACGCACTTGGAACAGATAAACCATGGGCGTAAAAATCACCCTTTCAGCGGTGATTTTTTTCTAGGATAGTATCTTGCATGACAAGATAGTGTGTGGTAAGATGATACTATCTTGTGATGCAAGGTACTGGAATCGGAGGAACAAAGATGACAACATCCACACAAATGCTAAAAGGAATTTTAGAAGGCTGCCTGCTGTCGATTATTTCTGAGGGTGAGATTTATGGGTATGAAATGACAAAGAAGCTCGCGCATTACGGGTTTGATCAAATTAGTGAAGGAAGTATCTATCCGATCCTGCTGCGTATGCAAAAGGAACAGCTCGTGACCACTGTCACAAAAGCATCAGCGAGCGGACCGAAAAGGAAATACTATACGCTCACACAAGCTGGAGAACAAGCGCTCACAGAGTTTATTACCCGCTGGAGTGAGCTTTCAAAAAATGTAAACCGCTTATTACAAAAAGGGAAGTGAGATTATGGTATCAAAAGAAACAAGACACGTTCTACTAGAGCTGAAACTCTATCTCATCTCAAAGGGGAAAAATGAGGACGAAATTGATGAGCTGATGGATGAACTGACGACACATGCGGTTGAGGCTGAAAAAGATGGTAAAACAGGGGAGGCTTTGTTTGGCGGAGATCCGCGGGGCTATGCTGATGAACTCGCAAAAGAGCTGTCAGGACACCATAAAGACTGGGTTCCCTTCATCAGTGCCTTCTTAATCGGGTCTCTCTTCTACATGATTTTATCAGATGCGATCAGTCAAAGTTTATCGTATTCTTGGTATGCTTTGATTGGCTATCCGCTCGTTTTAGTGGCCAATGTCATTATGATCATTCTGATGTTTAGAGCGTCTGCCTTTCAGACAAGCCGCCGGGCATTTCTTTACTTTTGGATCTTAGGGATCTTTCAGCTGACCGCGATGGTCACAATCAAACTATTGGATCAAAAACTCGGCACACCATTACTTGTCCTGACCTCAGGTCAAAGATGGGGCGTCATCCTGCTCATGCTGCTATGTATCATTGTCTTTAATGCAATATTAAAGGCGAATGTCGTTTCATTGATTCCGATCATCTTTTTCGGACCGCAGCTCCTATTTGAATGGATTGGCTGGACATCACCAAGCGTGCTTCTCTTGCAAAGTCTACTATCGGTTGTGATCTTAATAGGGCTTATGCTCATTGTCTTACGCCGGACGAATAAGAAAAATGAAAATACGTTGTAAAAAACAGAGCACATCTATAATCCTATAAGATGTGCTTTTCTTTTTCTAAAAAAATGTAGAAATGGTATCGTGTTTTTCATTACAATGGGAAGAGGACAAAAATGAAAAGGGGTTCTGTGCTTGGATATTTTATGGGGATATGTACTTGTGTTTGTATTGGCTGCTCTGCCTTTTTTTGAAGTGGTAGGTGTCGTTCCGTTGGCCATTTTAAGTGGCATGCATCCTGTACCGACTGCGGTCATTGGATTCATCGGCAATTTTTTTACCGTTTTACTTCTCATTGTTTTCGTAGACCGCTTCAAAGCATGGCGGTTGAAGAGAAAAGAGGACAAAAGTGATGAAAAAGGAGAGAAAAAGCAGCTGCGGGCCAGAAGAATTTGGGAACGATATGGTCTCCCGGGATTAGCACTCGTCGGTCCTTTTATCATCGGCAGTCATCTAGCGGCATTTATGTGCATGAGCTTCGGGACGAAAAGAAAGCAAGTCGCAGTGTGGATGACAGTCAGTTTAATGATGTGGACAGCGCTGGCAGCTAGTTTAACCGGTGCGGGAATCCATTACTTTGCCCCAGATTCAAATGGATTGTTCGGAGATATTTTTAGTCAGTAAGTGAGGGGAGGATCATAAATGAAACTTCAAACACGGACAGTGCTTGAAACAGAGCGCCTTAGACTGAGAACGATGAATGAACATGATGCGCCATTTTTATATGATATGTTGTTCCAAGATGAAGAAGTGATGAAGTATTATCCTTCTTTGAAGGATGAGCAGCAGACGAAAGAGTGGATTGCATGGAATCAAAAGAATGACCGCATGTATCATACTTCCCTCTGGATCATTGAAGAGAAAGAAACGAATGAACCACTTGGACAAAGCGGGATTGTTCTGCAAAACATTGAAGGACAAACAGAACTTGAAATCGGCTATATGCTAAAGAAAGCAGCATGGGGGAATGGCTATGCTGCTGAAGCCGCAAAAGGCTGTCTCACCTATGGCTTTGAAGAAATGAAGGTCAGACGAATGGTCAGCTTAATACGCCCAGAGAATGAATCGTCTGTAAAGGTCGCTTTAAAAATGGGTATGAAAAAAGAAAAAACCATTTCAAAATGGGATCAGATCATCGATGTATACAGCATCACCCGTAACGAAGAAAACGGCTCGCTTACCGAATAAGCAGAGCCGTTTTTTCTTTTATATACGCTGTTCTAGCTGAAGCAAATATTTCTTCCGTTCAACCCCGCCGCCGTAGCCCCCGAGTTCACCACTTGTTTGAATGACGCGGTGGCATGGAATGATAATCGCTAATTGGTTGGCACCATTTGCATTACCAACCGCCCGGACCAAATGAGGATCGCCCAGCATCATAGCAAGATCTCGGTAAGAACTAGTTTCGCCTGAAGGAATGCGTGTGAGCAGGTCCCACACCTTCATTTGAAAAGGGGTGCCATGCAAGGAAAGTGGTACTGTAAACTGCGTCAGTTTTTTTTCAAAATATAAGGTCAATTCCTTTACCAATTGCTGATGGACGTTTGTTTCCCCGACTAAAATACGGGCTTGATGCTTTTTTCTCATGTTCTCAATTTCCTTTTCGAGTCCCCGCCTGTCCACAAATTCCAGTAAATACACATGCGTCGCATCTGTCACGCTGATCATCCGCCCGATCGGTGTAGAAATAAAATTAGCGTGGAGAATCTTGGTTTGCGTCTTTTTAGGGGGATTTCCCATAATTTTCGTAAATGCATCATTGAAGGCACTCGAAGATTCATAGCCCAAGGCGACCTGCTGATCAATCACTTTTTTTCCATTCAGAATTTCTTTAAAGGCAAGTCCCATTCGGCGTGATCTCGCATATTGAACAAAGGTCATACCATAGATTTCTTTGAATTTCCGCCGTGCCGTTGCAGAGTGAATCCCTAATTGATGAAAGTCTTCTTCTTTCCAGCGTTTTTCAGGATGTGTTTCAACTGCAGAAACGAGTGTTTTGACTTCTTCCGGAATGCTGTTAGGGTATGTTAATGGTGTGCAGCGCTTGCACGGACGATATCCTGCTAGCAGTGCTTCCTCTGCTGTAAAGAAAAACTCACAGTTCTCATATTTTGGTTTTCTAGCGGTACATGTGGCATGGCAGAAGATACCAGTGGTCTTAATGCCGGCAAAGAATGTGCCGTCATATTGCGGGTTCTTGTCAACCAGTGCTTGATAAAATTCATGTTTCTGTTCGTCGGTTATCATCATACGATCCACCTCTTGGTTTCCTATAAAATGTGATTCAGCGTACTTTGTGCTGGTAAACAAAGCGTCATCTTGGATCGTTCATCACATCAATCTTATTTCATTATATCAGCGATGTGATCATTTCTCTGTCTATCATTTAGTATACGCCGGTCTCATATCATTTCTTTCGAAAAATGAACAAGTATATTTGAAGAGGGAGAGCAAACTGGTAGACCGGCATATCGGGGTGTGATAAGATTTTTAATACAGAATCTGCTCTAAGTCAGGTCTGTATATCATGAATTGGTTTTCTAGGGTTCCGTGCGCTGGTGCAGTCTGGTCCGAGAGAAAACACATAGGGTCTTAGAAGAGGCCATATGGACACGGAGGGATAAAAGCCCGGGAGATTTGATCAAACGATCGATTTCCAGGCTTTTTTTGTTGGTTGGAATCGTTCAGAAAGGAGAAGATCAGATGAAATGGGGAAATGTCTTTATTGCGGCCATATTTGAAGTCGGCTGGGTGATGGGGCTGAAATATGCTCACTCGCTCATAGAATGGGGCGCAACCATCGTTTGTATTATCGTGAGCTTTTATTTACTCATGAAAGCAACAAGTGTACTGCCAGTTGGCACACTTTATGCCGTTTTTACCGGGCTTGGGACAGCAGGTACCGTCCTCATAGGCATGGTGCTTGGTGAGCCGGTTCAGCTTGTCAAACTGCTTTTGATTGTCATGCTTTTGTGCGGTGTATTAGGGCTGAAGCTGACAACAGGTGAAAAGAAGGGAGAGGCTGAATCATGAGCTGGCTTTTACTCATTGGAGCAGGCATCTTAGAAATGCTTTGTGTGACCATGATGAATCAATTCCAAAAAGACCGGCATGTCAAATGGATTTTATTCATTGCAGCTGGCTTTTCGATGTCCTTTCTGATGCTGTCTCTTGCGATGAATACGATTCCGATGGGAACGGCGTACGCCATTTGGACTGGAATCGGAGCTGCTGGAGGCGCCATGGTCGGTATGCTGTTTTACGGAGAGTCGAAAGACGCAAAACGTATTTTCTTCATCGCCTTGATTTTATCTGCGGCAGTAGGATTGAAAATCATTGAATAAGAAAAGGCTGGCAGATAGATGCCAGCCTTTTGTTACATTGAATGATGATTGGAATCGTTTTCATTTTTGCGGTAAAGCTGGCTCACAAGCAGAAAACACACACCAAATGTGAGAAAAGGAATGAGTCTTTCACCGGCTATAAAAAGGGAAATACCTGTGATCAGACAAACGATGCCGAGCCAAAAGCTCACTTTACCAAACAAAGTCATACTTTTCATCTCCATCACTCCTTTTATGATAAAAGGTCTATTCACATTATATCACGCCAGGTGCAGAATTGAATGAATATTCAATAAAAAATAGGACTCTACATTGCTTTTTCTCTTTCCAGTCCAGTATAATATTTCATTAGAATGAAAACGTAAATGAGGTCATGATACATGAGAACTTTGATAACAGAGAAACTTGAATTACACAGACAAAAGCATGAGCAAAAAGGAAGGTTGCTTGTCAGCTGTCCGGATCAGCCTGGAATTGTATCAGCTGTTTCTTCCTTTTTATTTGAGCACGGAGCGAATATCATTGAATCCAGCCAATACACAACAGATCATGAAAGCGGCCGGTTCTTTTTAAGAATTGAATTTGATTGGAAAGACATCTCGGCAAATATGGATCAGCTGAAACATCAGTTTGAGCCAATTGCAGCATCATTTCAAATGACGTGGAGCATGTCGCGTGCAAGTGAGCTTAAAAAGCTGGCGATCTTTGTGTCAAAAGAGCTTCATTGTTTACATGAGCTGCTATGGGAATGGCAAAGCGGAAATGTCATGGCTGAAATTGCGGTCGTGATCAGCAATCATGAAACGGCAAAAGATACAGTAGAATCGCTTGGAATCCCGTTCCATTTTGTGAAGGCGAACAAAGACATTCGCAAAGAAGCGGAAAAACAGCAGCTCGCATTATTAGAAGAGTATGATATTGATGCCATTGTGCTTGCTAGATACATGCAAATTTTAACGCCTGAATTTATTGAACAGCACCCGAACAAAATCATTAATATTCATCATTCTTTTCTGCCAGCGTTTATTGGTGCAAATCCATATAAGCGGGCATATGAGCGGGGAGTCAAATTAATTGGCGCGACTTCTCATTATGTGACCAATGATTTAGACGAAGGACCGATCATTGAACAGGATATTGAGCGTGTAGATCACCGGGATGATGCAGAAGCATTAAAAAATATTGGCCGAACAATTGAGCGGAGTGTGCTTGCACGTGCCGTCAAATGGCATCTAGAAGATCGAATAATTGTGCATGAGAATAAAACGATTGTATTTAATTGACGGCTTGACTTTTCCTGAGCAATTGGTGATAATATAAAAAAATTAACGAGCGTTGAAAAGGAATAGTAAGCAGGAACTGATGCGTAAAGAGAGCAAATGATATGCTGAAACATTTGCCGCAGACAGCTGCTGAACCTGCCCTTTGAGCCTTAGAGGAAAAATCTAAGCGCGTGCCTGGCGTTACAGGAGTTGAGTGGAATAAGCTAGATGTATGCTTATTCAATGAAGGTGGTACCACGGAAAATCCCTTTTCGTCCTTTACATAAGGAGAAAAAGGGATTTTTTTGTGCCTAAAGGTATAGCGGAGGGAATCAATAATGAAAAAGCAAAGGATCGTCATCAAAATTGGCAGCAGTTCATTAACAGAGCAAAAAGGAGCCATTGATGAACAAAAAATGCAGGATCATGTGAAAGCGATAGCAAAGCTGAAAGAGGCTGGGCATGAAATCATTTTAATTTCGTCAGGAGCCGTTGCAGCAGGGTTTGGCAGCTTAGGGTATCCATCAAGACCTGTGACTTTAAAGGGGAAACAGGCAGCAGCAGCGGTTGGACAGGGCTTGTTAATGCAGAAATATACAGAGCTATTTTCACAGTTTCACATGACACCTGCACAAATGCTTTTAACCCGTAATGACTTTTCAGATCGAACAAGATATCGAAATGCTTACGCTACGATGATGGAGCTGCTGGAAAGAAAAATTTTACCGATCATTAATGAAAATGATTCTGTTTCCATTGAGGAGCTTACCTTTGGGGATAATGACATGCTGTCAGCTCTTGTCAGTGGATTAATCCATGCAGACCAATTGATCATCTTAACGGACATTAACGGAATATATGATGCAAATCCAAATGAGCATCCTGAGGCGAAGCGTTTTGATGTACTGACACACATTTCAGAAGAATTGTTTTCATATGCGAAGAGCACAGGCTCAAAAGTGGGAACAGGCGGGATGAAATCAAAGCTGTCTGCTGCACAAACGGCACTTTCACTAGGCGTTAAAGTCTTCATTGGCACAGGTACTGGAGAAGACAAGCTGCTTCACATTCTAGCGGGTCAAGGAGACGGAACGTATATCGGAGAACAGGACTTATCAGCCGTCAACAACCGCCGTCAATGGATTCAATTCCACTCACCCGTCTCTGGGAAAATCATGATAGATGCAGGAGCGGAAGCGGCGATTTTGCATAACGGCAGAAGCCTTCTTCCGGCTGGAGTCATTGATGTCGCTGGTGACTTTTCTAAAGGAGAGGTCGTTGAAGTGGTCGGTCCGAACGGATTAGTGGGTAAGGGACAAACCTTGTACGCATCCGATGAGCTTCTCGGCATTAAAGGGATGCGAAGTGATGAGCTTTCAAATGAGAAGCCTGAGGTTATACACAGAGATCACTGGGTACAGCATGTACAAAACTGAGGAGGGAATACGATGAATGAAGTTCTTGAAAAAGCAAAAAAAGCAAGTACAGCCAAAGATCAGCTGCTGCTAAAAACGACGGAGCAAAAAAATGCAGCTTTACATGCCATCGCAACTGCACTTAAAGCATCTTCCGCTTATTTATTGGGGGAGAATAAAAAGGATGTTCAGGCTGCTGAGGACAAGCAGTTCACGCCTTCTGTCATTGACCGGATTACACTCACAGAAGAGAGAATTGACGCCATCGCAGACGCTACTCTTCAGCTGATTCACTTAAAAGACCCAATTGGTGAAACATTAGAAACCATTCAAAAAGAAAACGGTCTGTTCATCGAAAAGGTGCGTGTGCCTCTCGGAACGGTTGGAATGATTTATGAAGCAAGACCAAACGTGACAGTAGATGCTGCCACCCTTTGCCTCAAAACTGGGAATGCTGTTATTCTTCGCGGGAGCTCCTCTGCCATTCATAGTAATAAAGCAATTGTCAAGGTGATCCATGAAGCGCTTCAGACAACGGATATTCCAGTAGACAGTGTGCAATTGATTGAAGATACAGGCCGTGAAACGGCGAAAACGCTGTTCACTTTAAATGAATATCTGGATGTCCTTATTCCGCGCGGCGGGAAAAATTTAATTGATCTTGTCGTGAGAGAGTCTACCGTGCCAGTGCTTGAGACAGGTGCAGGGAACTGTCATATCTACATTGATGAAACAGCGAAAAACGAAATGGCTGAGCAGATTGTGCTGAATGCTAAAACCCAAAGGCCATCTGTTTGCAATGCGATCGAGAGCATTGTCATTCATGAAACATGGGCAAAAACATATGGCGCTTCGTTATTTGAAGCCCTTCATGCAAATGGGGTAGAGATACGGGGCGATGAAGCCGTATGTGCCCTTGCGCCTAGTGCTTCATTAGCGACAAAAGAGGACTATGAAACAGAGTTTTTAGCGCCGATTGTCAGTATTAAAATCGTAGAGAGCATAGAAGAAGCGATTCAGCATATTCAAACGTATAGCTCCAAGCACTCTGAAGCGATCATTACGGAAAATGATCAGCATGCTTCACTTTTCTTAACAGCTGTCGATGCTGCCGCTGTCTATCACAACGCTTCTACTCGGTTCACAGATGGCTTTGAATTTGGCTACGGAGCAGAAATAGGGATTAGCACACAAAAACTGCATGCAAGAGGGCCGATGGGTCTGCCGGCTTTAACCTCTGAAAAATTTGTCATTCGTGGTCAAGGACAAATAAGAGAATAACGAATTCAAAAGAGAGTCTTGTGACAGCAGGCTCTCTTTTTCCTTTCATTTCATTTTTGTATTTCTTCGGTCAAGTATGATAAAATATGGTAATGTTTTATATTTTGAGAAGATTGGAGAAGGCAACGTATGGCGAAAATCATTCCCTCTTCGGATATTGGAGTGAAAATCAACAAGTGGTATGAATTAATCCGCAGATTTGATTCAGAACAAGCAGAACAATTAAAGCAGGAAATTCGCACCTCTCTTGATTCAATGGAAGAAGATCAGAATTTGCTTCTCTATTTTTCTTTAATGGAATTCAGGCATGAGGTCATGCTCGATTACTTAAAGCCATTAAAGGAAGGAAAGCTTCGCGCCAACTTTTCCGAGCTTTCGAAAGAAATAGATGAGCATCAAACACATGTCACAGGCATGCTTGAATACTACTATCATTTTTTCAGAGGCATGTATGAATTTGGCCGTAGGCAGTATATTGCTGCCATCTCGTCTTATCAAAAGGCAGAGCACAAGCTTTCTTTTGTGTCAGATGATATTGAACGTGCGGAATTTCATTTTAAAATGTCAGAAATATATTATCACATGAAACAAACACATATTTCGATGCACCATGCCAAACTGGCGCTGGATGTCTATATTCAGCATGAGCTATATGCGCTTCGCACGATCCAATGCGAATTTATTGTGGCCGGTAACTATGATGATATGAGAAGGCATGAAAAGGCATTACCACATCTCGAGAGAGCGCTTGCGAGATCAAGAGACTTTCAGAATGTGCGTTTTATTGCTTCCTCTTTGTTTAATATGGGCAACAGTTATTACCGTATGGGAGATCTTGACCGCGCACTCGAACTAATGAAAGAATCCATCTCGTTATTTGACCAAAATCAATCCGATCACCTTCGTCGATCTATAGACCCTCTTTATACCGCCGCTCAGATATTATACAAACAAGGTAAACACGAAGAAGCCTTACACTACAGAGAAGAATGTATGAAACGAGCAGAAGCACTTCAGGATGACATCCATATTCAGAAGACGATATTTTTAGAAGCATTGTACTTAAAGCAAGATGCGGAGCATATTAAACGAATTTTTCATTTTTTAGAGTCCGCCTATGCATATCCAGATATAGAGGAACTGGCATTAGACACCGCAAAGTATTATAATGAAATGGAGGATTATGAAAAATCTTCCATGTTCTACGGAGAAGCGGAACATGCTCGAATCTATATTCAGAGAGGGGATTGTTTATATGAATTTTAAAAAATGGGCAGTCGTCTGTACAAGCATCACCATCCTGGCGTTATGGCTGGCAGCAGCAAATGCCGACCCGGATAACAGAAACCACACGCTAGAACAACCAAATGCGCAGCATGACATCATCTAAAAGCTCTTGTCAACAATTTGAAAAGCCCTTATTAAAGGGCTTTTTTTACTGTCTAAAAATGAATCTGCGTGACATGCTCATAAAATAGAGGTGAGAAGGAAATCTTAAAAAAGAGTGTTTATTCATTGACTCTTGAATTTAAATTGTGTACAATTCAATTGTAGAAAATATTATTAGAGAGAAAGAGGGTTATATTCATGTCAGACGTTTTATTTACTGCAATGGTATCAGCTGTCGGAGGAAGAGAAGGAAAGGTTGTTTCAACCGATGGTGTGCTTGAGCATGATGTAGCAATGCCTGGAACACCAAGAGCGAAAAAACTTGAAAAAGCAACAAATCCAGAGCAATTATTCGCAGCAGGCTACTCTGCATGTTTTGATTCAGCCCTTCAAATGGTCGCGAGACAAGAGCGTATCCGTTTTGAAAGTGAAGTAACAGCACATGTGAGCTTAGTGAAAGACAGTTCAGATGACGGCTTCAAACTAGGCGTTAAGCTAGAAGTAAAAGGAACTGGAATCGAGCAATCAGCATTAGATGAGCTTGTTCATAAAGCACATGGCGTATGCCCATATTCAAAAGCAACTCAAGGAAATATCGAAGTAGAACTAGTAGCTGTCGCACAATAATTGACATCATAAAAGGCTGAGGGTATGTTCCCTCAGCCTTTTGGTTGTGTTAATTTTTGCAAAAGCTCATGTAAAGAGGCGCGCAGTGTTTTTAACTCTTCTTCCGATCTGCCTGTCCCAGACAGCATATGAAATGGAATCGCAGTAGCTTTCTCTTTTAGCTGTTCGCCATATTCCGTTAAACGAATTTGCACAGAACGTTCATCCTCTTTCGAGCGCTCGCGGATGATGAGTCCGTTTTGCTCCATCCGTTTCAGCATAGGTGTGAGTGTACCGGAGTCTAAATATAAAAGCTCTCCCATCGTTTTCACATTTAATGTCCCATGCTCCCACAATAAAAGCAGTGCCAAATATTGCGGATACGTAATGTCTAACTCTTCTAATAACGGTTTATATTGCTTCGTCATCTCTCTTGAACTTGCATATAACAAGAAACAAAGCTGATTTTCCAGCTTCATATGCTCGAATTCATTTGTCATGTCAGTCACCAACTATTTTTTGTCATACTTATTATTGTATAAGATTTTCTTCCTTTTTAAAATAAATACAGCCCAAAAATGAAAAATTCTTTAATGTGCGATAAATGTTTGAGAAATGGATAGAACGTGAAAAGAATAAATAGATAAAGGAGGAGATGAAGATGAAACCATTATTCACAGCAAAAGTAAAGGCGCAGCATGGAAGAGCAGGACATGTTCGTTCAGAAGATGGTGTACTCGATCATAACATTGTCATGCCTAATGCAAAGAAAGACGGAGAAACTGGTACGAATCCAGAGCAATTATTTGCAGCCGGCTATGCAGCTTGTTTCGGAGGGGCACTTGAACAAGTAGCGAAAAAGCAAGGGATAGACATTGAATCAGAAGTAGAGGGACATGTCAGTCTTTTAAAAGATGAAAGTGATGGCGGTTTTAAGCTTGGTGTCAAGCTGATTGTGTCTGCAAAAGGCCTTGACCATGACAAAGCGAGAGAGCTTGTCGAGGCTGCGCATGAATTCTGTCCATATTCAAAAGCAACAAGAGGGAACATCGAAGTAGAGCTTGAAGTGGCTGAATAAAAAAGGTTTTCTATCACGCTGAAAATCAGAAACACCTGCTTACCAGCAGGTGTCTTTTTTTAATATTCTTTCTTTTGTTCGTATGTTTCCCAAGCTTCAAACGGTGCAAGGGTTTTTTGAAGTGTCAGCTGATAAAATGGAATATTTCTTGATTCGTAATCCTTGTTGATTTCTTCATAAATAAACGAGTCATCAAAACCAGAAGTCGCTGCATCCTGATGTCCAGCAGCAAAATACACCGCTTTTGGTCTAGCCCAGTAAATAGCGCCAAGGCACATCGGGCAAGGCTCACAGCTTGTATATAAAATACAATCTTCTAATTGGTATGTATGTAGCGTCTGGCACGCCTTTCGAATGGCTGTGACTTCTGCATGTGCGGTTGGATCATTTGTTGTTGTCACATTGTTGCTTCCCTCGGCAATAATCTGTCCATCCTTGACAATGACTGCTCCAAAAGGGCCGCCAGTACCACTATTGACTCCTTCTACTGCAAGATCAATTGCGCGTTGTAAAAAATCTTCGTGATTCATTGTCTTCCTCCCTTTGTTCGACTGACTTCTCTAGTATAAACGAATCATGCTAGAAAAGGAAACATCCTAGTAGATGGTCAAACAGGACAATCTGCGCATAAAAACCCCCGCCATGTTCGGCAGGGGAGAGGGAATCAATTATGCATGCTGCGCCAGCTTTTTACGAGCGACTTCAGCAGCCGTCACCATGTTTTTCAAAGCAGCAATGGTTTCAGGCTCTTGTCTCGTTTTTAGACCACAGTCAGGATTCACCCAGAAGCGATCTGTCGGACATACGTTCAGCGCATCATCAATGATTTGACTCATTTCTTCGACAGATGGAACGCGCGGGCTATGAATGTCATATACACCAAGTCCAAGTCCTTTCAAATACGGATGCTTTTCTAAGTAATCGAGGAATCCGCCATGACTGCGTGAATGTTCAATCGTAATTACGTCGGCATCAAGGTCTTCGATCGTATCGACAATATCCTCGAAGTTACTGTAGCACATATGTGTATGAATTTGCGTTTCATTTTGAACAGATGATGTTGATAGTCGGAACGACTCTGCTGCCCAGTTTAAATATTCTGCCCAATCACTTTCTTTGAGTGGAAGACCTTCTCTTAGCGCAGGTTCATCCACTTGAATAACTTGAATCCCTGCTTCTTCTAACGCTTCTACCTCTTTACGTAATGCGAAAGCGATTTGGAAGGAAATGTCTTTCCGGGAAATATCTGTTCTTGGGAAAGACCAGTTTAAAATGGTGACAGGTCCTGTCAGCATTCCTTTGACCTTTTTCTCCGTTAAGCTTTGTGCGTAAACCGTCTCTTTCACGGTCATTGGCGCTGTAAACTCGACATCTCCATAAATGATTGGCGGCTTCACGCAGCGTGATCCGTAGGATTGTACCCAAGCAAATTTCGTAAAGGCAAATCCGGCTAGCTTCTCACCGAAGTATTCAACCATGTCTGTACGTTCGAATTCTCCATGTACGAGAACGTCCAGACCGATTTCCTCCTGAATATCAATCCATCTTTTTGTTTCTTTCTTAATAAATTCATCATATTCTGCATCTGTCCATTCATTTTTACGCCATTTTTGACGAGCACTGCGCACTTCAGCAGACTGCGGGAAGCTGCCAATAGTTGTTGTTGGCAAGAGCGGCAGTTCAAGAGATTCGTTTTGGATACGAAGGCGCTCTTCAAAGGCAGCTGGACGCTTAAAGTCTTTCGATGAAAGATTGTTGCGTTCTGCTGTGAAATCCGCATTGGTTCCTTTTGCAAATTCTTTTAAAGTAAGAAGTGCTTGCTTGGCTTCATTGATGGCGGCTTCAATCGCTGCGGCTCCTTTTGTTAAGCCTTCTTTTAATGTTGTTAATTCATCCAGCTTTTCAGTGGCATAAGACAGTCCGTTTAATAGTTTTTCTTCAAGCTGTTCGCTTGGGTGTTTTGCAACTGGTACATGCAGCAAACTGCTTGATGGCTGCAGCCATACTTCCTTCGGCTGAGCGTCAGCAATGACCTCAGAAATGAATGACAATCTTTCTCCAAGATCTGATCTCCAAATATTTCTTCCATCAATGACGCCTGCTGCTAAAATTTTATCTTTCGGGAAGCCATGCTTTTTCACTTGATCAAGATTGCGTCCTTGATCATGGACAAAATCAAGACCGATGGCTTCAACAGGATATGTGACAAGCTCTTCATAGGCATCTACTGAATCAAAGTATGTTTGAAGAAGAATGTTTAAGGCAGGTACGGCTTCTTTAATCGTTTGATAGATTTCTTTTACGGCTTTCACGTCTTCATATGAAGCGGTGACAAGTGCTGGTTCATCAATTTGAACCCATTTGACGCCAGCTTCTTCAAGTTCTTTTAAAACCTGAGTATAAAGCGGCACGAGACGCTGCTGAATCTCTTTTACTTCATTTGGTTCATAGCCTTTAGAAAGTGAGACAAATGTATAAAGACCAAGTACAACAGGTTTTGTTTCAACACCAAACGCCGTTTTCACCTTTTCGTAAGCTTCAAGCGGTTTGTTATGTGTGAGTTTGAATTCGGTGCTTTTTTCGTATTCTGGAACGATGTAGTGATAGTTTGTATTAAACCATTTTGTCATTTCACTTGAGACAGCATCTTTTGTTCCTCTTGCCATCGCAAAGTATGTATCTAGCGGGTCTTTTAAGCTGCGGAAGCGCTCTGGAATCCAATTGAACATAACAGCAGTATCGAGCACGTGATCGTAGAAGGTGAAGTCTCCAGAAGGAACAACATCAATTTGTTGGTCAATTTGCGTTTTAATGGCCGTTAAAAATTGTTCATCCAGTGTGCTTAAGAGGGTTTCGCGGTCTGTTTGACCTTTCCAATAAGACTCAAGTGCTTTTTTCCATTCTCTGTTTAAACCAATTCGCGGAAAACCTAGATTACTTGTTTTAACAATTGTCAATTCCAATTCCTCCTCTAAATATAAAAAGACATTTACACTCATGGCGAAGATTGATGAGGGCAAATGTCTGGTTTAAAAAGACAAAATGTGTGTGCGAAATAAGGCGTGAGCATAACTGACGCTTTTTCCGACATCTCCTATCAACCGTAGGGGGTTTGATGTGATAGAGCGGCTGGTATCCTGGCTGGTGAATCTGCAAGCTTTTCATCCTTCCCATCCTTATGACAGTGGATTCATGAGAAAAGCTCTCCTCACTCACAGTGGCGGGACCGCGCCGGATTTTCACCAGTCTTCCCAATTAAAATTCGACGTATGATCGAATTACCGACTCTCAAACTATGAATTTATTGTGTTCGATTATATAACGTCCACTTCATTTCGTCAAAGTAAATTTTGAATAATTTTAATTAAAAAAATCCTGAGAAAATTCAATCTATTCTCAGGACCTCTATTCAAGCTATAGAGATAAAAGATCTGCTTCCAATGTTTTTTCTAAAAGGACATCAGGTGCAGTTAAATATAAAAATCCATTTCCTACGAGGGCTTTCGACTGCTTCAGTGGAAGGGTTCTTCTGACAAGCTGAGCATAGACCTCAGGCTCTGTCAGCTTGCGCTGGAACGCTTCTTCCTCGGCATTTTTAATAATGGCTAGTGCACCGCTTACGTGAGGGGCTGCCATTGAGGTGCCTGTGAGTCTGCCGTATTTATGGTTTGGGAGAGTGGATAAAATATCTTCTCCTGGAGCGACGAGGTCGATTTCTTTATTGGCATTAGAAAATTCTGAGGATTCTCTTGCAAGGGAAACAGAGCCGACGGCAATGACTTCATTGTATGCTGCTGGGTAGGAGAACTCTTCCGTACGCTCGTCCCCGTCCCCTTCATTTCCTGCTGCGCACACAACAAGTACACCGCTTTTCACAGCGTTTTGAATGGCTTCCTGCAAGGCGGGCTCATTGCTTGGACCACCGAGAGACATGGAGATAATATCCACCTTCTGCTCAGCGGCATAGTTGATGCCATTAATGATCCATTCGTATTTCCCGCTGCCATTTTCACCGCCAAGAACTTTCACGATCAGCAGCTTAGCTTCAGGGGCAACCCCTAAAATTCCACCATTTTGATCTGTTGCAGCAATCGTTCCTGCTACATGGGTGCCATGCCCGTTGTAGTCTTTCACATTTTCAGCATCTCCGTTGTCATCATCGGTAAAGTTCTTGCCTCCGATAATCTGATCTTTTAAGTCGGGATGCCCCGTGTCGCAACCTGTATCAAGGACAGCAATGGTTATGCCTTTTCCTTTGAAGCCACTTGACCAAAGTTCGGGTGCTTTAATCTCCTGAATACTTTCCGGCGTCTCTTTCGCTTCCATCACATTGGCTTTTACTTCATACGGAATTAAGCGAATTTCACCTTTCATAAGAAAGCCCTCCTTATTTTGTTTTCAAAGTAGATTCAGGCTGCGTAATGTTATTGTATAAAAGAAACTTTTGATCGGAAAGGGTCAATTGTAATAATTTTTCAAATAATCAATCTATTATCAAAAGTGCAGTTCTCCTCACTTCTTGACGAAAGAACTCAGCTTTTGAGGAAAACTCTTGATATCATATGAAAAAGGAGGATATGCTGCATAGTGAGCTTGCACCTGTCCAGATGAAAATGGGTGAAAAGGACTAAAAGAGGCAAACTAAAAAACAAGGAAATCAAGCATTAAATGCGATATAAAAAGTTTTTGTTCAAAAATAAATGTTTCTTTCATAAAAAATAGACGTGAAGATTGTGACTGTTCCAAATGCGAAAGGCAACATATAATAATGGAAAGACAAGCTTGCCTTTCAGATAGGAGAGATAGAGATGAACAAAGGGAAGATACTCGTAGTCGAAGATGAAAAGAAAATTGCAAGGGTGCTGTCACTAGAGCTTGAATATGAAGGATATGAGGTGACAGTCAAAGAGACAGGAATGGATGGACTCCAGGCTCTTGAAGAGGAAAGCTTCGATTTGGTGCTGCTTGACGTCATGCTTCCAGAATTAAGCGGTCTTGAAGTGCTGAGAAGGGTTCGAAAGACAAATACAGCGACACCTATTATTTTGATAACAGCAAGAGGGAGTGTGCCTGATAAAGTAAGCGGCCTCGATCTTGGGGCGAATGATTATATTACAAAGCCCTTTGACATAGAAGAATTATTAGCGCGAATTCGTGCGCAGCTAAGGTTGAATATAAAGGCGCAAGAAGAAAAGGAAACAGAGCTTAGCATAGCAGATTTGACCGTCAACGAGAAAACAAGAGACATACAAAGGGCCGGGCAAATGCTTGAGCTCACACCGAGAGAATATGACCTGCTTGTCCACTTGCTGAAGCATCAGCAGCAAGTGCTCACAAGAGATCAGCTTTTAACAGCCGTTTGGGGCTTTGATTACTTCGGTGACACAAACGTAGTGGATGTCTATATTCGTTATTTAAGGAAAAAAGTCGATTACCCATTCGAAAAACAGCTGATTCACACAGTGAGAGGTGTGGGTTATGTGATGAAAGGATAAAGAATGAGATTAAAAAATAAAATCCAGCTTTATACATCGTTGTCCTTGTTTTTAATGGTGCTTCTGTTTCATACAGCCATTTATTTTATTTTTTCGATAACCTTGACGCAAAAAGATATGTCCCGGCTGTCTGAGGTCGCTGAAAATATTGCCATTGCTTTAAAAAAATCAGAAGAAGAGGGTCTTCCATCCTCGGAGCTGCTGAAAGCGTACTTGCCCCAAAATGGCATGATCCGTGTCGTGACAGAAACGGGTGAATCAAAGCTGACTGTCACAAAGGAGTCAACGTTTAGTTCACTGCCTTTTACATATGAATCTGGGCAGACAGCAGAAATCAAAGAATACAACAAGCATATGACTGCGTTCGCTGCAATTCCGGTCATTTGGACAAATGGAGAGATTGTGTCGCTTCAAGTATATGAAGAAATCGAAAATACGGAAGAAAATTTGGCGTTATTAAGAATGATTTTAATCGCTGCTGGCGTTTTAATTATAGTGCTTTCCTATTTTGCTGGCCACATTTTAACAAAACAAATCGTACGCCCTATTAGTAGAATGACGAGCACCATGAAGGCAAGTATGAAGGAGAAGGCGTTTAAGCGAATCAAACTAGCAGGCGATTCAAAGGATGAATTGTATCAAATGGGACAAACCTTTAATGAAATGTCAGAAATCCTCGAGAAGCATTATGAGAAAGAGCAGCAATTCTTGCATGATGCCTCTCATGAATTGAAGACACCGATTACCGTCATTATGAGCTACAGTAATTTACTAAAACGCTGGGGACAGACACGTCCAGAAGTGATAGAAGAATCCTCTCAAGCGATTCATGATGAAGCGAAAAAAATGAAAAGGCTGACAGATCAATTATTAACACTTGCGAAAAATGGTCAGCCGCTTTACTTGGACATGAAGCCAGTTGATCTTGGTCATTTATGCAAGCAGGTATGTCATACACTTGAAGTCGCAACCAATCGAACCATTCAATCTCTTGTGCAAACAGATCAGCCGCTCGTCGCTGAGGGGGATGAAGAGAAAATCAAACAGCTTTTGACCATCTTGATTGATAATGCAGTTAAATATAGTACAGAGCCAGTTGATGTGACATGCGGATGGGCGGGAGAGAAACCGTTTATTTCAGTCGTTGACCATGGGATTGGCATAAAAGAAAAGGATCTGCCGAAAATCTTTGACCGCTTTTTTCGTGTGGATGAAGCAAGAAACAGTGAGACGGGCGGAACCGGACTTGGTCTTTCAATTGCGAAGCAAATTGCGGAAGAGCACGGGGCCGACCTGAAGGTGGACAGTCATATCGGCGAAGGGACAACCATGACCATTCTTTTTCAGAAATAAAATAGGTCTTTTCTCATCAATTTCTCATTTCCTCCTTATAAAATAGGAAATAGGAAGGAGGCGCTGCATGTCTAGAAAAACGAAAATGGTGCTTGCGCTCGCAGGATGTCTCGTCGTTCTTGCTGCCTTTGCAATGCTCATGATTCAAACCATTGATCAAAAAATATTAAGTGAAGCAGAAATCAAAAAAATCATCGCAAAAGACTACAATGGAAACATTACAAATATTGATTTAATCAATCATAAACAGGACTATACATTGACGCTGGAAAATGCAAATGGCATCTATCAAATCATTGCATCTTCTGCAAGCGGTCAAATGAAAGAAATCAGACAGATCAAAAGCTATCAAAAGCCAAATGAAAAAAATGCTGAGCTCCAGGCAGAGGAAGCGGCTGTTAAAAAAGTAAGCGGTACTGTCATCCAAAAGAAAGAAAAGTCAGATCGTTTTATCTTTACGATCCAATCAAAAAAAGAATTATATCAAGTCGATGTCGACAAGCAAACGTTTAAGGTGCTTGTAGCAGAAAAGAAAAGCCCAACCTCTAAAGAAAAGAAAATGACAAAAATCACGGTCGAAGAAGCCATCCGAATTGCGGTAAAAGAAGTCGGAGGGACAGTGGATGATGCAGATCTTGAAACATTTAGCGGTATGCTTGTCTTTGAGGTGGAGCTGGATTTGCCTGACGGGCGAGAGGCAGAGGTGCTTGTGAACGCATATACAGGAGACATTGAAGGTATTACGTACGAAAACTAATCCTTTTCTCATGATTTTCTCATGTTTCTTTCCTTCCTTTATCATCTTCTTTCTTTAAGATAAAGGAGAAATCAAATAGAGGAGGACATGAACATGATGAAAAAAGTACTAGTAGCTACAGCATTAACAGGAACTCTTGTCGCAGGTGGTTTCACACTTCAAGCGCAAAATACAAATCAAACAGCACACGCCGAGCAGGTGGTGCAAAAGAAATCATCGTTTGTCTCAAAGAAACAAGCTGAAAAAGCAGCCCTAAAAGTGGTGAAAGGGTATGTGGACGATGTCGATCTTGAGCGTAAAAAAGGAAAATGGGTGTATGAGGTCGAGATTAAAAAAGGCGGCTTTGAATATAAAGTATATGTCGATGCCAAAACAGGAAAAGCGCTGAATGATCCAGTCAAAGAAAAGAAACAGAATGTGAAAATCACTAAAAAGCAGGCTGAAAAAATTGCCCTTGCAAAAGTAAAAGGAACAGTCACAGATTCTGATTTAGATAAAGAAAATGGTGTGTACTTGTATGAAGTCGAAATTACCACACCAAACGGCGAGGAAGTTGATTTTGAGATTTCCGCTAAAACAGGCAAAATCCTGAAGCAAGAATGGGATGATTAAGCCGCCAGCAATCCTAAGATAAATTTGTATGCGGTCTGAACCATTTATCCATCATGGATAGCTGGTTCAGACCGCTATTTTTGCTTAAATGATTGTATACAAGTACAAATGAATATCATCTTTTAAACTGAATAGGGTACTTCCATGTATCTGTACACCAAGCATGTTAATGCTTTTTATGTTGATTGCTTATCATTTCAGTTGTTCTTAAAAATGTCTCAATATCTTGAATATTATGACAATGGAGAGGTGATATTCTAATAGCCCCTTTAATTCCAAAGGAATCCAGCATCCTTTTAGAATAAATGCTTGTATTCAACCTTTCATATACGATCACACCGTGCTGTTCATATTCTCTTACTGCATCTTCATGGTTTGTTCCTTCTAACGATATGGCCACGATGAAATCTCTTTTTGATAAATCACGGTAATCAAGATGCACGGTCACTCCTTCGATCTCTCTTAGCCCTTTTACGTTGGGTGTCCCGTCTAGCATTATTTTTAATAAAGCCCTTTCTTGTTTTCCGATAGCTTCCATACCTGCTGCGAATAACTGTCGTCTGGCATTCACTGTTGTAAAATGACTTCCAAGCCAGCACACATAATCAACAATTGCGCTAATAGCCGCATAATGCGCAGGTGCTGGAGTTCCTAGACCCCATTCAGTTTCTTTCTTTCCTTTTAACTTATGATGAGGGAGAAGAGCAGCTCTTTCCGATAAATAAGCAACCCCGCAGCCTCTAACACCAAAAAATTTATATGGGGCAAAATTTATCACATCAACAGGGGTTTTTTCAATATCAATTAAACCATGAGGTGCATGTTGAACGGCATCAACCATGATAAATAAGTTTGGCTTCTTTTTTCTTGCCTCTTGTACAATTTGTTCAATGTCTAAAATAGCACCAGAGATATTCGAAGCATAGATGACGCTTAGAAGAACAGTATCTTGATCGATTAATGCCAAGATGTCTTCTACGTTCACTCCACCTGTTAAAGGATTAGACTTGGCCACTCTCAGCTCCTTGTTTAATTTATTTGCATAAAAACTAGCTGCGTCATAAGCTGCTGGATGTTCTAAGGATGTTGTGACAATATTTGTTCCTTTAATATGTTCTGCAATGATACCCGTAGTCTCAAAGATAGCTTGTGACGCTGTCAGATATGTAGCGAAGCTTCCTTGTTTCACGTTAAAAATGGTTTGAAGATCAACAATCCCCTTTTTCTGGATATCAATCAAGTGTTTTGCTGTTTTATGATTTCTTTCAGAACAATCTGGGATGCCATCAATGATTGAAAATATATGATTTGCCTGTTTTAAACGAAGGGAACCACCTGCATTATCAAAAAAAAGGCGTTCCTTTTTTAGGATAGGGTCCTCATCAATATATAAAAATTGTTCTCTTACTTTTTTTAATAAATCATTTGAAATGTGCATGTTCAGGTTAGTTTGGTTCATCATCTTATCCCCCAATATTCAATTCTTATACTTAGTATTATACATTGTGTTATCAATCAATGGTTGTACCCTAATCAGAGAGATCCTTTTTTTCTGTAAACAATATTTCATTTTTAGCTAAAGCGACAGTTGTCAGCGCATTGTCAATGTGACATTCGCCGCACCTTTATGAGTTCAGCTGTTTTATACTAATCACTCCTTACACTTTCATGTGTAAGGTTTTTTCATTGGGACAAACTACGGGAAAGGAGGCGAGAGAATATGAAGAAAAAAGAAGAAGAGCAGACAATGGACCATGCGGAATATGTTCCGCATCCTGATGGAGAAGGATATGCTTTGTTTTTGCATGATTCCTTTCATCTCCTCTCCCAAGAGGATATGAATCAGCCAGAAGAGGAATAAAAGACATGAAAGGGCGATGGTTTACTTTGTCTATCGCTCTTTTTTTCAAAAGTAAGCGAATACATGAGGAAACTTGGCATCTTGCTTATTGACATCACTGCGCTTTTTCTGTAATCTCAGTGTGTCAACAATATGAGACTTCGTTAGGTGAGGCTCCTGTATGGAGATACGCTGCTGCCCAAAAATGTCCAAAGACGCCAATGGGTCAACAGAAATCATCGACATAAGGTGATTTTTAATGCAGCTGGATTTTTCCTATGCCATACAGTGCTAAAGCTCTACGATTGAAGGAGCAAGTGTTTTATTTGTCATGCTTACAAAGCGCCTTCATTCGGTTGAAGGTGCTTTTTTATGGGAAAAGGAGGTGTGGGGATGGATCATCCCGATTCGAGACACATAGAGAATATGTCAAAAGATCAGATTGAGACATCAGATAGAGGAGATCCTGACCCCCGCACATTCTAAGGGATTCGGGTATCTCCTGACTTTGGGGAGGTAACAGCTATGATACAAAATATTACGTATGATGAACTCATTTTACGCATCATTATTTTACTAAGAGATGGAAAACGCAAAGAATTTAAAAACATCATGGAAGAACTTCAGCCATATGATATGGCCTACTTATTTAAAGAGCTTCCAGAAAAACACCGCGGCCGCTTCCTTAGCTTTTTACCAGTCGATGACGTGACAGAAATGATGGGTGAGCTGGAGCGGGAATACCAAGAAATCGTTCTTGAAAAAGTAGGGAAAGACAAAGCTACGTTCGTCACAAACAAAATGGATAACGATGATCTAGCCAACTTATTTGATGAGATGGAGGATGAGCTAAAGGATCAGCTTTTATCTAACATGGAAGCAGAGGAATCAAAGGCCGTCCAGCTTCTTATGAATTACCCTGCTGAGACAGCGGGACGGATCATGACCAACCGGTACGTTTGGATTCCTCAGCATTATACGGTGCAGGATGCCGTTGTGAAGCTGAAAAGCTTTGCTGAAATTGCAGAATCAATCAACTATTTATATGTGATTAATGATCAAAAACAGCTTGTAGGCGTTCTCTCATACCGTGACCTTATTTTAGGTGAACCGGATGAAAAGGTGCAGGATCTCATGTTTACAAGAGTCATTGCTGTTGGAGCCTTTCAAGATCAGGAGGAAATCGCAAAGCTGATTGAACGGTATGATTTTCTTGCCATTCCTGTTGTGGAAGAGAACAATGTCCTAGTCGGAATCGTTACAGTCGATGATATCATTGATGTTGTCATTCAAGAGGCAGGCGAAGACTATGAGAAGTTTGCTGCCTCTGGTAAAGATATTACGTTCGACACGCCGGCATTTGTGGCGGCATACCGCCGTCTTCCATGGCTCATTTTGCTCTTGTTCATTGGGCTGATTTCAGGCAGTATTTTAAATTATTTTGAAGATACCCTTCAGCAAGTCGTTGCTTTAGCGTTCTTCATGCCGATGATTGCCGGGATGACAGGGAATACAGGCACACAGTCTCTTGCCGTCGTGATTAGAGGGCTTTCAAAAGAAGAATTAACGAAAAAAACCATTATGCGTCTTATTTTTAGAGAGCTGAGAACAAGTATTTACATTGGGATCGTCTGTTCCATTATTATTACAGTCGTCGCAATGGTGTGGCAGGGCAATATGATTTTAGGTTTTGTTGTCGGCTCCTCACTGCTTGCAACACTGATTATTGGGACAATGGCAGGTACGGTCGTGCCGATTATTTTACACAGATTAAACGTGGACCCAGCCATTGCATCTGGCCCGCTGATCACAACATTGAATGATATTCTATCCTTACTGATCTATTTTGGAATTGCAACAGCATTCCTTCATACACTGATGTAGCAAGAAGACTGTAAAACGTTACGTTTTACAGTCTTTTTTGAATAAAGATTGCATATAGCGCTTCCATCCTTTACATTTTAAGGAGAAGGTGGGAGAGAAAAATGAAGAAGTTTTTATTCATTTTAATGTGCATTGTTTTGCTAGGTGCATGTTCAAGGGAAGACGAGGGGAAAGACAGAAGACTTGTGGCAGCAGAGCATATGATTGAAGCGATTACCGAAGGAAATAAACGAAAAATAGAAAACATCTATGTTGAAGGCGCTGTCCCAAGCCCAAATGACATTCTAAAGCTGAAAAAGGAATGGGGCATAGAGACGCTTTCTTATGAAGATTTTCAATTAGAAGAAGCCAGCATTCATGTCTTTCATGCGAATTACGAAGATGAAAAAACAGGGAAGAAAAAGGCACTTGCCCTGCGGGTAATAGAAGATCCTGAAAAAGGCGGTGTACGGATTGACTTTGTAGGGGTCGTTGAAGGAACTGATGCTTCCTCTCAATGAAAAATTTTATTAAAAGACAAGGTATAAGCTAAAATGATTTTATTTAAAAGGATAGAAGAGCTGAAAGAACTTCGCTCTATCTATCCTCTTTTTTACCACAAATGACCTGATCACATATGAGTTATGCCCATTAACTCCATAAATCGTGAGAGGGCACTGGTCATGTACGAATCGCAGCGCCTTATAAACACAGTGGGCACGATTCTATGTGGTTCCGGTAATGGATGACAGGTAAATCTGCCTTGCATCCGAGCTTCAACCATAGATTTTGGTAATACGGTGACTCCTAGCCCGTTTTCAACGCATTTAAGCACGCCCTCTAAAGTGCCATATTCCATTACCTTCATCGGAGCAAAGCCATTGCTCTCTAACCATCGCTGCCAACGCCCCAAATAGATGCAATGCGCGAATGACGAAAGCAATGGTTCATGTAAAATTGATTCTACCTGGAATTCCTCCCGGGAGTAGCTTGTAATCAGAACAAGTGATTCTTCCAATACAGGGTACTCAATAATGTCCGGATGAAGAATTGGCCCATCAACCAATGCACCGTCTACCTTGTAGTTAAGAATAGCACTAACCTGATCTACAGTAGGTGCCATATACATGCTCAATTCTACTTGTGGAAATGTCTTATGATATTCTGTAAAAATGATTGGCAATCTTGTAGAAGCGGTTGACTCTATAGATCCGATGTGTAAAGTTCCCCGCGGAGTAGAGGAAAGCTTTACTGCCTCTATCGCTTCTTCAAAATCGTAGAGTAATTTGTTTACATATGGCAACAGTTCACGTCCTGCAGGCGTTAAGGATATCTTCTTGTGATATCGATAGAGAAGAGGAACACCTAATTCTTGTTCAAGACGTTGGATTCGTGCAGTGACATTCGACTGCACATAATTTAATTTCTCAGCAGCTTTTGTAATGCTTTGTTCAATAGCTACTGCTTTAAATATTTCCAAAGATTTAATATCCAAAATAACGCTCCTTTTGCATCGCAAATTGTGATGAACTATACACTATTTTTTGATTTTACGTGATCCAATAGAATAAGTAAACTTAATGATATAAGAGATTTATCATGAGGAGGAGAATTGAGAGATAGGAAATTTTAGCTAGGAAAAGATAAAACAGGCGTTTCCAATTAAATGAGGAGGGAATTTATTGATTTCAAAGATTAATATCCAAGAGAAATTTTTGCAAATAAATGATTATTGGAATCCTAGAATAAGTGGAGAGTTGAACGACTCATACATTAAAATGGTAAAAATTAAGGGTGAATTCATTTGGCATCACCATGATGACGAGGATGAAATGTTCTTTGTATGTAAAGGGAATCTAGTCATCCGTTTTAGGGATAGAGAAATAGCTCTTAATGAAGGGGAGTTTCTTGTGATTCCTAAAGGAATTGAACATCAGCCAATTGCTGAAGAAGAAGTTCATTTGCTATTAATTGAACCAAAAACGACTCTAAACACGGGGAATGTGGTCAATGAACGAACTGTTTCGATTCCTGAACGAATGGATGAACACTAGATCGTGCACTTAACAGGTGCTTTAGTTGAAAAAGAGGCAGCAATCGCTGTCTCTTTTTACTACGTTATCATACATTCACTTGTCTTTAATTTTAAAGAGTAAGCGAATCTTTATTTGTTTATCGATTTTTGTACCGGAAGTGTGCGTTAATCTGGCCTTCCAGCATTTTTTTCTTATATTGTCCGCTTTTTAATGCCTGTTCTTTTTTCTTCATGTCTTTCAAAATCTCGGCTGTTTGCACACCGTCTTCTCGTTTGTTGGCGATGTCCATTAAACGTTCTACATCAGAAAAAGAATATTTACGCGTGCCTCTTGTTGAGCGCTGGGGGTAGATGAGTCTGCGTTCCTCATAATATCGGATTTGCCTGACGGATAGCCCTGTTAATTCACTGACAATCCCGATTGAAATGACTTTTTTATCTTTATAAGATACATCTTCCTGCGTCATATACTCACCCCTGCAAGTCTTTTCTTCATATTATACAGAACGAGAAGGAAAAAAACCTATCATTTGTCAGAAAATATAACACAAAAACGAAAAAATGAAAAAACAATGGAAGGAAAGATAACAACAAATGTGAAATGAGTGTTGCGCGTGCATATAATGATGATGAGTTGAACTAGGAGGAGGAGCAAATGATGGAGCAAACACAGATCATCTGTATGGCAAAAGAAATCATCGCATTAGATATGAAGAGGGATGAATTACTGGAGCGATTCATGCAGGCGGCAGGTCAGAATGCACATGCTCTTCTAAGAGCCGTACAAAATGATTTGTATAAAAGCTCTTCATAAGCACCTGGTCCAGATCACTTGATAGGAGGGGATAATCGGTGCGGCGTATCTTAACAGAAGCTTTAGCAAAGGAAAGACATTATTATACGAAGCAGCTCTGTTCATTAGGAGTTTACAGCCCTGATGCGGCCAAGAACATGACAATTAGTGACTTAAAAAAAGAGTATCACTTCTTTTTCAACAAAACAGAGCGTAATTTGTGAAAATCCCTTGAAATGTGCGTATGTCACATAAAGGGTTCTTTTTTTGCGTGCTTAATATTATAGCAATATTGAATTTTGTAGAAATTTGACGAATACAGTGTAAGGAAACGCAGTTCCTTTACAGATTATGTTAAACTATGTCGCATCTTGATGGTTTGCTAAAAAAGCTTTTTTTCGAGATGATTGTGAAAAATAAGAAGGATTTTAAAAGTTTATATCGAAATCTTATATATAACACGAATGGAGTCACTTATGTGGTTGAAAGGGTTTTCAAAAACGTACTTCTATTTTTTACGAAAGGCTCCAACTGCACCGCAAGAAAGCCTTGAAGTTAAAAAAATATTATAAGAGGTAGATATGTGATGAGACTATCGTTTAATGAAGAAGAAGTAGAACGTTCAATGACACTTTACAAGGTATTTGCAAGAGCATTTAAAAGCGTTTCAGAACACAGTATTAGAGACAGCAAAGAGCATGGATTTAATCCAACTGAATTTGCCGTTCTTGAATTGCTGTACACAAGAGGTGCTCAAAAACTTCAGCAAATCGGCTCAAGACTCCTGCTTGTCAGCGGGAATGTGACGTACGTAATTGACAAATTAGAACGAAATGGTTTCATTGAAAGAGAGCAGGACCCAAAGGATAAACGGTCGGTTTATGCCCATTTAACAGATAAAGGGCGCAGTTATCTTGATAAGATTTACCCGATTCATTCTCTCCGGATTGCGCGAGCGTTCTCTGGCCTCTCGCGTGAAGAACAAGAACAATTGATTAGTCTATTGAAAAAAGCAGGCATTCACAGTCAACATTTATTATTTAGATAGAACGAAAAGGTGCCATGATTGGCACCTCTCAGATTGTTGACAAAGGGCTAAAATGATCTTTATTTTAGCCCTTTGTCTTCTTTTCAGCGTGACCTGAAAACCTTTGAAGTCTAGGAAGGACGAGCACCGAAGCAGAGCGAATTTGACATTCGTGAGCATCGGAGCGCAGAACTGACAACGAATGCGAGGGTTTGTCTACACGCTGAAAGGTGCCATGATTGGCACCTTTTTTATGTGTCCAGCTGATGCGCCGGATAGGCAATGAATTTTTCGATATCGGTTGCTGGAAGGGGCTTTGCATAATAAAAACCTTGCAGGTCGTCACATCCTTGCGCAGATAAAAGCTGCGCCTGCGCAAAGGTTTCAACACCTTCTGCTATGACTTCGAGAGATAATTGATGTCCCATCGCGATAATGGCACCTGTAATCTGTTCAGACTTCGAATCATTTAAAATATCTTCAATGAAGGATTTGTCGATTTTCAGTCGATGAATGGGCAAATCCTTTAAATAGCTTAAGGAGCTATGACCTGTACCAAAGTCATCAATACTAATGCGAACGCCCAGATGTTTCAGCGACGTCAGCACCTGTTTTGATTGCTTGATATTGTCCATTGTCATACTTTCTGTCACTTCAAGCTCGAGCAGTGACGATGTCAGGTTGTATTTTTTCAGTGTCAGCTTAATCAAATCAATTAAGTCTTCAGAATTGAATTGTTTCGCAGATAAATTGACAGCCACAGGAATTTTCAGCCCGTTGTCATACCACGTTTTAGCCTGCCTGCATGCGGTATCAATGACCCATCTGCCAATATCAATGATCAGCCCTGATTCCTCTGCCAGCTCAATAAAAGCCTCAGGTGATTTTAAGGAACCATCTGGTGCCTTCATTCTTAGAAGAGCTTCTACGCCAGTCATCTTTCTTGTTTTCGCACTGACTTGCGGCTGGTAATGAAGCACAAACTGTTCTCTCTGAATGGCATCCCGCAACTCAAGCTCTCGATTTAACCTGTCTTCACTTGATCTTTCCATTGATTCGGTAAAGAACTCATACCGGCTTTGCTTATGTTTTTTGGATAAATACATCGCCATATCGGCTTTCCTCATCAATTCCATCCCATCTTTGCCATTTTGAGGTGAGATGGCGATCCCAATGCTGATAGATGTAATGAGCTGATGATTCTGGATGAAAAAAGGACGTTCAAATTGACGAATGATATTTTGAGAAAGCTGCTCAATTTTGTGTGTGTCATGTCCCATGTGAGGGAAGATCATTAAAAATTCATCCCCGCCTAGTCTTGCAATAAAGCCATTGTCCGGTAAACATTGTGTCAGTCTGTTTGCAGCTGCTTTAAGTAGTAAGTCTCCTATGTTATGACCAAGTGCATCATTAATAATTTTAAAACGATTCAAGTCAAGAAACAGAACAGCCGTCGATGTTCCTGTCTCTTCTTGAGCGGAGAGAACATCATTTAAATGGTTGATGGCGTGGCGCCGATTAGGAAGCTCAGTTAACGCATCATAATGTGCCATGACATGAATTTCTTTTTCTGCAATCCGCTGCTGCGTTAAATCTTTTAAGACAAGATAAATACTGTCAAGAGTATTGTTGACATGAACAGGTATGTAAGTGACATGATAATAATAAAAACGATCTGCTGCTTTCAGTTCTGCTTCACGTGTGATGGCTTTTTTTGACCGGGAAATAAATTCTTCCCACATCTCAGTCGGCATCACGTATTGACTGACATCATCACCAATCCAAGAATTGCACATTTTTAAGATTTGTTTACCTGAGTCGTTCGCAGAAAGCACCTTTCGATCGACAGATAACACGATAATGCCATCGATATTATGTTTAATGAGCGATTGAAACCGCTGTTCATTTTCCTTTAACTGATCTGACTGCTTCATGATTCGGTGATCTATATAGGCACCAAAGATCATCAGTGTTTGGACAATCAGTGTCATCAAGCCGATGAAAATCGACAGACTGAATGGCGACATTTCAAGAGAGCCGCCTGCAGCGGACTGTCCATCTGAATGAACAAACATAGTAGAAGCAGCCATACCAGTATAATGCATGCCAGAAATAGCCCCACCCATCACGAGTGCACCAGCTATTTTTAACAGATGATCCTCCTTTTTTTTCTCGGATCGATGGAGCCGAAAAAAGAGATGCAGTGAAAAGAAAGATGCCAGCGCAGCAATGAAAAACGAAAGAAAAAAGAGGACTGGATCATAGCTGATTGAGACATTGGCCATTGATTCCATTCCAAGATAATGCATGCTGCAAATAGCTGAGCCCATGGTGATTGAACTAATGAGCAGCCGTCTTATGGAAAGCTGCTCTTGAATGCATATCGAGAATGCGATCAAAGAACCGACAAAAGACGCCAAAATCGATAAAATCAGTAAGGGAGTTTCATATGTGATGCCGGTTTGCATGTGAAATGCCATCATGCCAATAAAATGCATCGACCATATGCCCATCCCCATGATCATTGCACCAATGACCAGCCATACCTTTTTCTTTGCACCGCTTGACTGTATCACTCGGCTGGCTAACTGAAGAGCTGAGTAGGAGGCCACAGCGGCGACAGCGACTGACAGAAAGACAAGCCATCCGTTGTAGCTTCCTGTTAATTGGGTCATGTGAGAAAACCTCCAGTATCTTAAAACAGACATATACTTAATATATCGGATCGCATGGCTTCTGTGTTCACTTTTCCTTCACTTAAATACCACAATCAACGTTTTTTTCACGTGTCTTTTATAGTAAAATCAAATTTAATGTAAAAAAACGACGAAAAGTGAATCGTTTCTTCGGTTTTATTCGTTTAATATATGGTGTGATTCTAAAAGAGATAGAATCATTCAAACGATTATGTGTGAAAGGGATTGATAAACATCGAAGATTTTATTATTTCTTTAGCTGATGCTTTTAAGAACTTGTCGTACTTTGGCATCTTCCTCGCATTATGCATTGAATTTGTTCCTGCTGAAGTGGTTCTGCCTCTTGCGGGTTACTGGGTCTCAGAAGGGGACATGGCCTTCATCGGTGTTGTGGCTGCCGGCTCCATTGGCGGCGTGGCTGGCCCTTTGACCTTGTACTGGTTAGGACGTTATGGCGGCAGACCCTTTTTAAATAAATATGGGAAGTACTTTTTTGTCAAACCTGAGTCGCTTGATAAATCGGATGCTTTCTTTGAAAAGCATGGTGGTTTCGTCGCCTTTAGCGGCCGGTTTATTCCAGGGGTCAGAACGCTTATTTCCATCCCGTGCGGTATTGCCAAGATGAATGTGTGGGTCTTTTGCTTGTATACGTTTTTGGCGATTACGCCCATTACATTTGTGTATGTGTATCTTGGGTTTGTGCTCGGGGAGAACTGGAAAGAGGTTGGCGCTATGTTAGATCCATATCTTTTACCGATTGGGATCGGGGTTGTGTTGTTGTTCGTTGTTTATATATGGCTGAAACGTAGAAAAAGAAAAACAGAAACACCCACTGCCTAATCACTGAATCGAAGTGAAAGTCACCTGTTGACAATCCAGTGTCTATTGATTATGATATAAGTAATCTAAATATTCTTAAATCCCACCAAAGGGGAGTAGCGTCCGGTTTTTACCGGAAACAAAGTCGTCATTACATGGACTTAAGTTCCATCGGCTTTGTTGGCATGATTCTACATATCACATGTCTAGCAAGACCTTTGCCATTACAGGCAAAGGTCTTTTTTGTATTCATAAGCCTTTGTCTGTTGTGGGACAATAGATAAAAACAAGGAGGAATGATGATGGATGCAGCAACTATTTTAGAGTACGGGTGGGTTCTTCTCGTACTGATTGGATTAGAAGGGATTTTAGCAGCTGATAACGCGCTGGTCATGGCTGTGATGGTTAAACACCTTCCTGAAAAGCAAAGAAAAAAGGCATTGTTTTACGGACTTGCGGGTGCGTTTGTCATGCGATTTGGTTCCCTGTTTCTTATTTCGTTTTTAGTGGATGTGTGGCAAGTTCAAGCCATTGGCGCAATTTATCTTCTTTATATTTCCATTCACCATATTTTAAAATCGCACGTATTTAAGAAAAAGGAATCAGACACAAACATGAAGCAAAGCGGCTTCTGGGCAACAGTCGTAAAAGTCGAGCTTGCCGACATCGCTTTTGCTGTAGATTCCATCTTAGCGGCCGTCGCATTAGCCGTGACATTGCCGAAAACGAGTCTTCCGCAAATCGGCGGACTCGATGGCGGTCAATTTATTGTCATTCTTTTAGGTGGTATCATCGGTCTTATCATCATGCGATTTGCAGCTACTGTCTTTGTGAAACTGCTCAAAACAAGACCGAGCCTAGAAACAGCAGCCTTTGTCATTGTCGGATGGGTTGGTGTGAAGCTCACGCTTTATACACTGTCACATCCAGCTATTGGTATCGTGTCCTCTCATTTTATTCATTCAGCATTATGGAAAGTGATTTTCTGGACGGTGCTTCTCGCAATTGCAGCATTTGGCTGGTTTTTATCAAGTCCATCAAGAAAAGGCGGCCAAGAAAACGATGGAAAACAAGAGGGACGCCTAGAAGAGTAGGTTTTTTGAAAGAAATATCATTTCATTTTCATAACACGTATATTACAAATAAGGGGGAGATACCCCCTTATTTCTTTGCTTTTAGACGAAACATTGTAAAGTAGATGATGATATACATGTCATAATTGAGTAACAGGAAATGAATTCCTCATTTCTTCCTTTGCGCTTCCCTCATAAATTAGCTATCATAAATGAGTAATATAGGGAGAACTGAGGTGAAACCATTGCTTAGCCTTTTGTTTAAAAAAGGAAAGAAAAAGCAAACATTAGAGCAGTCGGCTATCAGTATTCAACAAGGTGATATCGAGCTGCAAAATGCATTAATAGAGCAATACAAACCATTTGTCGCTAAGACGGTTTCATCCGTTTGTAAACGATATATAGATGAAAAAGATGATGAATTCAGCATAGGCTTAATTGCCTTTAATGAAGCGATAGAAAAATACTCTGCCGAAAAAGGAAACTCACTCCTTGCTTTCGCAGAATTAATTATTAAAAGAAAAGTGATCGACTATATTCGAAAAGAAGCGAGAAATGCGCCAACGGTTCAAATGGACCTGCAAGAAAGTGAAAATGGCGAGTACTCTCAAAGCATGATTGAAGCAGAGCTGTCTACAAATGAATATAGACGTTTAATTGAACAAGAACATAGAAGAGAAGAAATAGAACATTTTAAAGAACGATTAAAAGTATACGGTCTCACGTTTCAAGAGCTGCTTGAACATTCACCAAAGCATGCAGATGCCAGGCAAAATGCCATTAAAGTAGCCCACACACTCGTTGAACACGATGAGCTCAGAACCATTTTATTTCAGAAAAAACAATTACCAGTCAAACAGCTTGAAAAGCTAGTGGAAGTCAGCCGCAAAACGATTGAGAGAAATAGAAAATACATCATTGCGATGGCGATCATTATGACAGGAGATTATGTGTATTTGAAAGATTACCTTAAAGGGGTGCTTAATTCATGAGAAGAGGCATTATAGTAGAGAAAAACAAAAAATATGTCACGCTGCTGACCCCTGATGGACAATTTCTGCGGACAAAATATGAACAGCAAGACTATGAAATCGGTCAAGAAGTGACATTTCCGAATGAATCACGTCTCGAAAGAAAAAGAGCCGGTTTTTTTGACCTGCTTCGTTTACGTCCGTTAAATGCAGGAATCCTATCAATCGCAGCGATTATTGTCGTGATTTTTACTATGATGCCATCTTTCTCAAGTCAAAAAGCATATGCATATATGACAATTGACATTAACCCGAGCTTTGAACTGAAGCTTGATCACGATTATCAAGTGATCGGTGTCACACCACTGAATAAAGATGCGAAACAAGTACTGGCCAGTATGAAGGATTTGGAAAAAAACGACATGACCAAAGTCGTGCAGGAAATCATAGATGACTGTGACAAAAAAGGTTACGTGAACCACTCTAAGAGCATTTATATTTCAACGGTTTATGAAAACAAGCAGGACCATACATATAAAACCAACGTCAAAAGTAAAATTAACACCATCTCTGGTGAATATCAAAAGCGCAATTACAAGCTAGAAACTGTAGAAAGTGACCTGGAAACAAGAGAAAAAGCTCAAAAGGCAGGCATTTCAACAGGCACATATATCAGAAATCAAGAAATGCAAGACAAAGAACAAGAAGACATTCAAAAGGATGAAGACGCAGCAGAGAGTGATGCTGTCAAAGAGGAAGACCCTAAAAAAGATGATGAAGATCAAACAGACAAAGACAAACAAGAAGACGTCAAGACAGACGATAGCGAAGAGATGAAGCCAGATCAAGAGGCTCCTGAAGCTGAAGACAAAGAGCAGAAGGATCAAGAGAGGGAAGAGCAAGGATCTATTCAAAAGCCTCACCAAACAAAACCTGATGATGAAAGCAAAGACAATCAAATAAAGGAAGAAAAGGATCGTTCTATCGATAAAGAACAAAAAAAAAATCACTCAACGGAACCTGATGACAAAAGAAATCCAAACGGCACATCACGTGGTGGCGCTGAAAAGCACACAAAAAAAAACGACAGGGATCAGAAACGGCCGTCCGCTGAACGAAAAAGAGAACATATGAAGCAAGGAAAAGGTGTACCGTCCCCTTATCGTGAGAACTGGGATGAGCACACATATGAACAATAAAAAAACGCCAGAATAGCTCCGGCGTATTTCACCATGTTTTTATTTAGATTGATTGCCCATTTGTGATTGAGCCTGTTGAACGAGTCTTTTTGTAATTTCACCGCCAACAGAACCGTTTGCACGTGCGACTGTATCTGAACCGAGAGTCACGCCAAATTCTTGAGCGATCTCGTATTTAAATTGATCTAATGCTTGTTCTACTCCAGGAACAAGAAGTTGATTTCGGTTTGCCATGTCCATATTCCTCCTTTCACCTCATGTTTGTTGCGCCTTCTTATTTTGAAGAAAACAGCGTACAATTATGCTGGCAATTGCTGCACAAAAAACCGAGGTGATGATTCACCTCGGTTCTTCTGTATCCTGATGCTGCAGTGTATGAAACATCATTTCTTGTGCCGTACTTTGCAAGTGTGAAGTAAAGACAGAAAAAACGGTTGAACTGATAATGCCTTTGATCAAATGCCATTGGTGCTGTGTCAATTCAGAAAATTCTTCACGGAGCTTATCTGTCTGTTCCTCTGTGATTTCCCGTAAGTTTGTTTCTTTTAACGGAAAAAGAGTATGATGATAAATAAAATCAAGGACATGCGCATATGCTTCATAAAAGCGCAGTGGACTAATAATATCATCAGTTCGATCCGTAATTGTGTTAAATAAGGCAGATAAGATGGTACGGATGGCATCAAAGTCAAAAACTGATTTTAAATCTCTAACAATTAATAAAATAACGACCTGATCAATTGAGTACTTCTTTCCAAGCTCAGGGTGGCCAATCATATCTTTAATATCACGTTTGATCCAGTTTTGAATCGCTGTCGATTTAAGAGAAGTCAGTTCGCATAGGTTTCCTAATTCTACAATTTCATTTGTGGAGAGTCCATGCTCTGATTTGTGTTTCCGCCGTTCAAGCCTCTCAAAAAAAGAAGGGATTTTTAGCTCGTCATGTTCGTGATGTTTGTCTTTTTTTACAGATAAATTTAATAGCTGAAGCGGAGTCAGATCTCCCTCTCCTTTTAGAGAATAGAGAAGACTTGTCATGTCAATTCTCGTTAATTTAAAAGCACCCATTATTCCACCTCGTTTGTACGTCAAAAACGTCATAATTGATCTAATTCAACATCATAATCTCTTTTTGATGAAAATGCAAAATAAACTAAAATCCAGAAAGCGGCGTCACAATTTGTTCACTTTTCAGCTGTAGCAAATGTCGTAAATATTGAAGTGACGGGGCTTAAGCCGTTATGATAAACATAGGAAATGATTCCTTTTTCCTTGCAATTTGAGACGTTTATTTTTATAATTTTATTAATAAGTTCAAATGAACTTAATATGACAGCGGAGGTTATGTATGGGTAAAAGAATATTTCTGTTTATATTAACGAACATTCTTGTTATCACTACGATTGGTATTGTACTATCGGTTATTAGTGCAGCAACTGGTGTTGGTTCTTATATAGGAGCAGATGGTGGAATTAATTTTGTGGCATTGCTAGTATTCAGTGCAGTTGTTGGTTTTGTTGGCTCGTTCATGTCACTTGCAATGTCTCGCTGGATGGCAAAAATGATGATGGGTGTGCGTGTGTTAAACCCTGAAAAGGATTCATTAACATATGATGAGCAGCAGCTTGTTGACCGCGTGCACAGATTATCAAGAGCAGCAGGCCTTTCTAAAATGCCTGAGGTTGGTATTTATCAATCATCTGAAGTAAATGCTTTTGCGACAGGTCCTTCTAAGAGAAGATCACTTGTTGCGGTTTCCACTGGATTGCTTCATGAAATGGATGATGCAGCAGTTGAAGGTGTAATCGCTCACGAAGTTGCTCACGTTGCGAACGGTGATATGGTTACAATGACGCTGCTTCAAGGGATCGTCAACACGTTCGTTGTCTTCCTTTCAAGAATTGCGGCATGGATCGCAAGCCGCTTTGTTCCGCGTGAAGAGCTTGTGCCGATTGTTCATTTTATCGCAGTGATTGTTTTCCAAATCATTTTCTCTATCTTAGGAAGCCTTGTCGTGTTTGCATATTCTAGACACCGTGAATTCCATGCAGACCGCGGCGGAGCTGACCTTGCCGGTAAAGATAAAATGATTCATGCGCTTCGCTCACTTGAGGCGTATACGTCAAGAATCAAAGATGATGATCAAACAGCAGTTGCTACGCTTAAAATCAGTGGTAAACGAAAAGCTTCTCTTTTCTCAACACACCCTGATTTAAACGAAAGAATCAGAAGACTAGAAGCAAAATAAGAGAGACGAAAAGACATTCTGTTACAGGATGTCTTTTCTTTTTTGATGAAAAAGTAAATAAAGCATAAAATACCTTTAAAATCATGTCTCTTTTCATTAAAATGATAAGTATTGAAAATTGAAAGTTAAAAGAAGGAATGACAATGAACCCAATTAAAAAGCTAATTGACCGGCTATCGGCTTTCCAGCTGATTGCCCTTTATTATTTTCTTGCTGTGACCGTCTCATTTATTCTTCTAAGTTTGCCAGTCGCTCATCAAGATGGGGTGGTGAAGTGGACATTTATCGATGCATTATTTACGGCAGTGAGTGCGGTAAGTGTCACAGGACTCACCGTTGTTGATACCTCCCAAACATTTAGTGTGGCAGGTATGTGGATCCTTGCGTTTGTCCTGCAAATCGGAGGTATCGGCATTATGACGCTCGGTACCTTTGTGTGGATTGTCATGCGAAAAAGGATCGGGATTAAAGAAAGAAAGCTCATCATGGCAGATCAAAACCAGAGCAATTTATCAGGAATTGTGAAATTAATGAAGCAGGTCTTATATTTAATTTTGCTCATTGAGTTTGTAGGCGGTCTGATTTTAAGCATGTATTTTCTCAAATATTACGATGTGCAGGCAGCGTTCTTACATGGCTTCTTCTCAAGTATTAGTGCGACCACCAATGGGGGTTTTGATATTACAGGGAACTCGCTCATCCCTTACAAAGATGATTATTTTGTCCAATTTATTACGATGCTGCTGATCATCTTTGGAGCCATTGGCTTTCCTGTCCTCGTAGAAGTAAAGGATTACTTATTTAATCAGGACCGAAAGCACGCATCGTTCTCATTGTTTACAAAAATCACAACGATTACGTTTGGCAGCTTAGTCATTGTTGGCGCTATTGGGATTTATGCCCTTGAAGCCCGGTTTACGTTTTTAGGGAAGAGCTGGCACGAAGTTTTGTTTTATTCATTGTTCCAATCGACCGCCACAAGAAGTGGTGGACTTTCCACATTAGATATTACTCAATTGACAGAACCGACGCTGTTATTTTTATGTCTGCTCATGTTTATCGGGGCATCTCCAAGCTCGGTTGGGGGCGGAATTCGGACAACCACCTTTGCCCTTAATTTACTCGCACTGTTTCATTTTGCTCGGGGAAATAAGTCCATTAAAATCTTCAAAAGAGAGCTGCATCAAGCGGATATAAACAAATCTCTAATGGTGACGATGATGGCCTTTATATTGGTGTTTGGCGCTACATTCTTATTAACCTTATCCGAGCAAAATACGCTTCTTCAAAATTTATTTGAAGTCTGTTCTGCATTCGGAACAACAGGGCTATCACTAGGGATTACTTCTGAGCTCTCTGTTTTCGGTAAGTGTATCATTATGATGGTCATGTTTATTGGACGGATCGGCATTCCAAGCTTCTTGTACTTAATTGGCCGAAGAGAAAGCGAAGCGAATTATCATTATCCGAAAGAGCGTGTCATCATCGGCTAAACAGCATTCCGAGCGAATGCTGTTTTTTTATTTCCATTATCTAACTGGCTAAATCACGCGAGATGTTCGCAATCTATAGGTAAGAGGTGAACGAGACGTGCTGGATGTAATATGGAAAGCAATTGTCATGCTGCTAGTTGGTACCTTGCTGCTGAGAATAGCAGGGCCTAAATCCATTAGTCAATTAACTGTTCAACAAACAGTGATCATGATTTCAATCGGATCGATTATTATCCAACCCTTTATTGAGCACAATTTACTTGAAACGATTTATGCCGCTGCTACATTTATCATTGCACTCGTCATCATGGAAAAATTGTCTATCCAATCTGATTTCTTTGAAAAATTGGTTTCAGGGAAATCTGTGGTCATTTTGCAGGATGGAGAAATGCTTGATCACAAGCTGAAGAAAACGAGGCTCACTAGGGATGAATTCAAAATGCGCTTAAAGCAGCAAGGCATCACAGACATCAGCTGTCTCAAAAAAGCCACCCTAGAAGCCAATGGACAAATTGGCTATGAGTTAAAGCCAGAAGAAAAGCCCGTGACGGTCAAACAAATGAAGGAACTCCTAGACCAATTAAGAGAAGAACTAAATATGTTAAAAAAGGACTGATTTCAGATGAAAAGAAAAGCAGCGAAAAATGAAGCACTGACAAATAATATGACACCGACAGAAAGCATGGCACATGATCAAGGACAAACCCAATTTGATGAACAATCAAGAGATCGTCAGGCAAACCGAAATTCTCACAAAGGGAAACAAGGAGGAGGATCTCATGACTAAAAAGCATGTGAAGAGCAAGGACATGAAAGATCATAAGAGGCCAATGGACCCAGATATCTTAGAAGAGGAATTTGGCAGTGAGCTTGGAGATATCAACAGCAGCAAATGGATTGATACTCTTGTAAAACCTAAGAAAGATGCTGAATGTCACAATGGACACATGGATGAAAAATAGAAAAAACGATCCTCGCGGGATCGTTTTTTATTTGATATAACTGCCTTGTCTGCCGGTGATTGTACGCAAAAGATTGTTCATTTTGAGCTCAATCACTGGCTGTGCAACGTTTTTAACAAAGGTGCTAGACAGGGTAAAGGTTAACAGAATGGTCAGCAGCAATAACATCAGTACACTTGCTGTATTCAGGGCCCAGTCGTCAAACCAAGTCGTTCTAAGCAGCTTGATCACAAAGCCATGTAGTAAATACACATATAACGTTCTTGTGCCCCATTTTGTAAAGAAGAAACGGCGTGTTGGCACTAATGCAAAGAAGCTGAATGTAGCGCCAAATGCAAGCATGTACCATGCCATTCGTTTCATTGCCGCAATCAATCCCTCATCTCCAAGAGAAGCATATGACTGTGATCCAAATAAGAAGGAATAATCAAATTCATAGAAATAGCAAAATAAGAATACAGCCATTAATACAAGAAGTGCTGCCAGCTTTCCTTTGCTTGTACGGATGAATTCAAAATGCTGCTTTTTTAAATAGAAGCCAGCTAAAAACATCGGCAAAAAGACAAACGTACGCGATAAGCTGAGCGTATTGCTGATGCTGTCCACGTAACCGACAAGTAACGCAATCGACAAACTGACGATCATCGCCCAGTGAAACGGAAGTTTAGAAAAAGGAATGAGCAGCAAATTCCAAAAAAATAAACTAATTAAAAACCATAAAGACCATTGCGGATCAATTGGATTTAAATTGGCCATGCTTTGATCCTGCAAGAGATAATAGTAAACTGAATAGATCACCTGAAAAATTAAATATGGGATGATCAGCTTAACGGCGACTTTTTTCATAAAACCTGGCTTTCTAAAGCCTTTTGCAAAGAAGCCGGAAACCAAGATAAAGGCGGGCATATGAAAAGTATAAATAAACTTGTATAAATAGAGCATCCAATCATTATCATGAATGAATGATCGTAACAAATGACCAAAAACAACTAGAAAAATCAGAAGAAATTTCGCATTATCAAAATAACTATCTCGTGAAGATGCCATAACATCACCTTTCCTGCTTGATTTCAAACATAAATGTTCTATGTGCACTATTCCCGTATTTGCCCCATTTTAAAATACATTTTGGCTCATTTCGCTATTTGATGTGAAATTGTAGAACGGTTGTAAAAGAAGCGTAAGAAAAGAGAATCGCAGTTCGATCCTGTCATCCAAATGAAATAAAAGAGACAGTCTTCGTGTAAAAAGTTATTTTTTTTATGAGTCGAATGAAGGAACAATGAAAATATTGTAGAAATATTGTAGAGGAATGAGGCTGGAAAAGGAGTGTAAGAGAATGACTGAAACGCTCGATGGCGCAGAAGATATCAGAAAATTAGAAAAAGAGAACGAATATTTGCGAACAGAGTTGATGCAGCAAAAGAGGCTGTTAAATAAGACGTTAGATGCCATTTTCATATTTGATCAGCACCTCAATATTATCCAAGCCAACGAAGCGACATGCAGGCTTGTACAGACATCGAAAGAAGACCTCCTCAATAAATCCGTTCTAGATTTCCTATACGGCATCCCGAAAGACAAAATTGAATGCTCCCTTGATTTATTTTTTCGAAAAGGAAAGTTAAGAAGAGAAATCTCCATTCAGCTTGAAAACGGGGAAACAAAATACATTGAATTTGTTGCAGAGAATGACGTCGTGAATCAGCAATATATCGTGGTCATGCGAGATATTTCCTCAAAGAAAATACTAGAACGAGAACGCTCCATGAATGAGCAGCTGTTCAAAGATTTGTTTGACCGAGCCATTGACGGGATGGTCATTTTTGATCAGGATGGCTGCATGATCGACGCCAATCACTCTTTTTGTCAGAGCTTTGAGCTGCAAAAGACCGATTTAACCGATCGTTATTTAAATGAATTTGTCGAAGATGAAAATCTTCCAGCCTTGCAGCACCTTTTAACGTCACTTAAAGAAACAGGGAAAGCCAAGGGAGAGCTTCCCGTTACCCTTCAATCTGGCCAGCAAAAATTATTCGAGCTCACGATTACATCAAATGTCATGAGCGGTTTTTATATGTCCATCATGCGGGATATTACAGAAAAAAGGTTAATGGAAGAAAAGCTGTTAAAAAGTGAGGAACGCTTTAGAGAAATTTTCGAAAATGCAATGGATGCGATCATCATATGGGCAGATGATGGAGAGATTGTGAGAGCAAATGAATCAGCCTGCCGAATTTTTGAATTGCCTATGCACTCACTGATTGGCAAGAAACTCACAGACTTTCTCGTGAAATCTGATCAGAGATATAGGCCGACTAGAAGACGTTATATTCGGAATCATGAAATAAGGGAAGAGCTGTTGTTCAGAATGGCAAATGGTCAGTTTAAAGAGCTCGAGTTTACATCAAAGCATGCGGTATTAGAAGGACAGCACTTAACCATTTTACGTAATGTGAGTGATCGAAAAAGAATGGAAGAGGAGCTGCGCGAAAGTGAGCTCAAATTCCGTAAAGTATTTAATGGATCAATGGACGGCATTGTTCTTTTTGATAACCAGTACCGCATTATCGAAGTCAATCCATCCGCAAGCGAGCTGCTCGGATTGAAAGACGATCATTTAACGGAAATGAACCTTTTCCATATCCTTGCGCCTTATCAAATTGAACATTTGGCACAGCCTGCTCAGGCGATGTCGTTAGATGAAATGGACAATGAAGTTCCGTTTGTGCTGAACCATCCAGATCAGCGTATATTGGAATTCTCTTTTAAACGCAACATTATTCATAATATGAATTTGGCGATCTTTAGAGATGTGACAGAGCGGAAGGAATTAGAAGAGCGGGTGAGAAAATCAGATACCCTTCATGTGGTCGGAGAGCTTGCCGCTGGAATTGCTCATGAAATTAGAAACCCGATGACAGCATTAAAAGGCTTCATACAACTGTTAAAAGGAAATATTGAAGGGGAGTATTCGCTCTATTTCAATGTCATCACTTCAGAGCTGAAAAGAATTGAATCCATCATCACCGAATTTTTGATTTTAGCGAAACCGCAAGCCATCGTATATGAAGAAAAAAATGTTGTGCAAATTATGAAAGACACGATGGATCTTTTGCACGCACAGGCGAACCTCGGCAACGTTCAAATGCATCTCAATGTGTTGGATGAGATTCCGCTCATTTATTGTGAACAAAACCAATTAAAACAGGTCTTTATTAACATTTTGAAAAATGCAATTGAAGTCATGCCGAGAAAAGGAAATGTCTATGTGAGCATTCAGCGGAAGGGCGAAGAGCATATTGTCATTTCACTGCGGGATGAAGGCTGCGGAATGGCAGAGGACAAGCTCAAGCGTCTAGGGGAACCATTTTATACGACAAAAGAAAGAGGAACTGGACTTGGCTTAATGGTTAGTTATAAAATTATTGAAGAGCATCAAGGAACGATTGAGGTAGAAAGTGAGGAAGGGGTAGGAACCGTCTTCCATCTCACGCTTCCACTGAGGCAGAAGAAACAAGAAGGAGAGCACTAACGTGTATTATACCGTCTATCACGCACCAATTGGGGCATTATACATACTAGAAAAAGACGATGCCATCATCGAGGTGATGTTTGATGATGAGCCATTTTTAGTAAAAAAGCAGAAAGCCGATCTAAAAGAAGAAGAAACGCCTGTATTACAAGAAGCGAAAAAGCAGCTAGATGAATATTTCAAGGGAGAGCGCCAAGTATTCGATCTCCCGCTCAAGCAAAAGGGATCTCCGTTTCAAGAGCAGGTGTGGGAAGCACTTTCGACTATTCCATATGGTGAATCAAAAAGCTATGCAGACATTGCAGAAGCGATTGGCAACCCAAAAGCTGTAAGAGCGATTGGACAAGCGAACAGACGCAATGCATTACCTATTTTTATTCCCTGTCACAGAGTGATTGGAAAAGACCGCTCTCTGACGGGCTATGCAGGAACAAAAACAGACATGAAAGCGGTTCTGCTAGAATTAGAAGGTATCCCATTTGTTCAAAAATAAATCGATTGACCTGTTCCAAATGTTTGTCAAGCGACATATCCTTTTATTAAGCTAAAAAAGTTGGTTGAGGGAAAAAGGAGGGCGCTAGGGAATGTTTTGGGGCAAAAAGAATAAAATGTATGCCGTCACATCACTATGTGTCAAAATGAACGTTTTGACAGAAGAACAGAAAAAAGAAATCTTAGCAAAAACGAATGAAATAAAAAAGCGCGGTGCTCTTAAATAATAAGTACACGGCGCTTTTTTTATGATTAGAGTGAGGTGCTTTCAGCGAACAGAGCATCAATCTCTTCTGTATAGTTCGACGTGATAATCCCTTTCTCTGTAATAATACCTGAAATGAGATGGTGAGGAGTGACATCAAAGGCGGGATTGAATACCTGAACATCAGGCGGTGCAATTTGGACGCCGTTTAATTCCTTTACTTCCAGCGGATCACGCTCTTCAATTGGAATATCTGCCCCGTCTTGGGTTGATACATCAAAGGTGGAAAGCGGTGCAGCTATAAAAAACGGAATTTGAAAATGCTTAGCTAAAATGGCGAGACTTAACGTTCCAATCTTATTCGCCGTATCTCCATTACGGGCAATACGATCAGCTCCAACAATGACAGCGGAAATTTGCTTTTCTTTCATCGTATGGGCTGCCATGTTATCTGTAATGAGCGTCACATCTACGCCGCCTTGCATGAGTTCCCATGTTGTCAGCCTAGCCCCTTGAAGAACAGGGCGTGTTTCACAGGCATAAATGTGAAGATCGAGATTTTTCTTTTTGGCTAAATAAAATGGAGCAAGGGCTGTTCCGTACCGGCTCGTGGCGATGGAGCCTGCATTGCAAATGGTCATAATACGATCACCCGATTTAAAGAGCTGGAGTGCATTTTGACCGATTTGTCTGCATGTTTCTTCATCTTCAATTTGAATTTGAATGGCTTCATGGACAAGGTCTGTTTTGGCTGCATTGACCGAAGCTGCACGCTCAATGCGCTGCAATAATCGCTCTAAAGCCCAGGCTAAATTCACAGCGGTTGGACGAGCACTGTTTAAATATTCTTTTATCTGAATGACTTCTTGTTTAAAAACATCAATTTCTTCTGTCTCAATGTCTTGGGCACTGAGCGCCAGTCCAAAAGCTGCTGTAATGCCAATGGCAGGTGCTCCCCGCACTTTTAACGTGACAATGGCATCATACACGTCTTCTTTTGTATATAAATGCTCAAACTCAGTTTCGGCCGGTAATTTTTGCTGATTCAAAATGTTAATATGGTTTTCTTCCCATTCCACAGAACGGGGGACTTCAAATTCTTTAGACAAAACCCGTCACTCCTTTACAGATTGATGGAATAATGCGACGAGGTCAGACGCTGCTTCCACTGCATGATATTGTTTGATCATTGTTTTTCCGAGCGTTAGTGCTGCTTTTTTCTGCTGAATCCGTCTAGATGGTGATGGAATCGCATCGAGATCAGCGGCATGAGCAAGGCCGATTGTTCGGCGGACAAGCTCACAGCCCGCAAAGCCTGCCGCTTCTTTTAAAATACGGTCAAAGGTTGTTTCTAAAAAACTGTCAGATACACTAAACGCTTCAATGCTGTCTTCTTTCCAAGCTTTTGCGAACACTTCTTTGAATGTCGCCCATACATTGATGACATGGTCAAAGAGGTACTGCTGATCGTGTTCATTCTCACGAGACAAAGCATTGAGGAACAGGTTAGCGATAAAGTGGCCAATATCGAATCCAAAGGGACCATAAAAGGCGAATTCTGGATCAATGATTTTTGTTTCCGTCTCACTTGCAAAAATACTGCCTGTATGAAGATCTCCATGAACGAGTGTTTCAGCAGATGTCAGGAAAATACGCTTCAGTTCGGCTGCTTTGGCCTGCACTTCAAGATCTGCCCAAAGCGCTTCGGCAGCTTCTCTTAATTCTTCTTCGAAATCATTTGTGCCGCTATCAAAGAAAGGATCTGTGAAGACGAGCTTTTCGGTAATGTCACAAAGGTCCGGATTCGTAAATTGCTTCACAAATTGTTTTTTGATTTTAGGATTTGTGGCAAAGTCAGAAGTGTAAAAAAGTGTTTTTCCTAAAAATTCTCCGACATGATCGGATAAATGCGGATATTGTTTTCCGGCAATTAGCCCTTTTCTGACGATTTCCAGGTGTGATAGATCCTCCATTGCCGTCACAGCAAGAGCTGTATCTGAATAATAGACTGCAGGTACAAGGTGCGGCGTATATTCTGACTGCTTGATCAGGGCAGCACTTTCAATTCTCGCGCGGTCTAATGTAAGCGGCCAGCTCTCTCCGACCACCTTGGCATAGGGCAGGGCCTGCTTGATGATCAATCCTTTTTCTTGTTTGTGATCAAAAATATGAAAGACGTAATTTAAATTCCCGTCACCGATTTCCGTACATGTCAAATGACTGCTTTCTTGGATCAAGCCAAGTCTAATTGCGAGTGCAACTGCCGAGCTTTCTGTTAATTCTTCATATGATGCCGTAAGTGTAACCAATTGCTATCCCTCCAAATCATATAAAAAAGCCTCTTTCTCTTGAGAGAAAGAGGCTTGATGGCGTGTATGCTCAAAGCCTCTCTTATCTCTCAGCACATACGTCTGATGGAATTAGCACCGTGCCCTATAAGACAATTGTCTTGGCGCTTACTTGCTGCGCCCCACTTCACAGTGGTATTAACGGTCGGTTGCTGTTGGGGTCAAAAGGCCAAATCCCTCGCCCAACTCTCGATAAGAGAAATCAATATGTAATTGTTTCGTGTCTGTTTGCATTTCTTAATTCAAGATATTATCAGAGCTGCGCTTCACATGTCAATCTTTTTTCAAAATTGCTTTACAATTCATAAAACAATCCATTACAGTGTTTGTATTGTTACGTAACTTGAATAGAAGGTGAAGAAATGGAATTCCAGCAATCAGATGTATTGAAACAATTACCGAAACAATTTTTTGCGTCTCTTGTCCAAAAGGTGCAGAAAAAGGTGCAGGAAGGGGCAGATATCATTAATTTAGGGCAGGGAAATCCTGATCAGCCAACCCCTTCGCATATTGTAAAAGCCATGCAGGAAGCGGTATTAAAACCTGAAAATCATCAATACTCGTCATTCCGCGGAACAGCGAAATTAAAAAAGGCTGCCGCCGCCTTTTATGAAAGAGAATATGGTGTCACGCTTGATCCGATGAAGGAGATTGCGATTTTATTTGGCGGGAAAGCGGGACTTGTTGAGCTGCCGCAATGCCTGCTGAATCCTGGAGATACACTCCTTGTCCCAGACCCTGGTTACCCTGATTATTGGTCAGGTGCCGTGCTTGCTGGAGCTCAGATGGTGACGATGCCGCTTCTTGAACAAAATGATTTTTTACCTGACTATGATCGATTGCCTGAGAATGATAAGAAAAAAGCAAAGTTGATGTATTTAAATTATCCCAACAATCCGACAGGTGCCACGGCAAGTCGTGCGTTTTTTGAAGAAACCGTTACATTTGCGAGAGATCACAAACTCTGTGTTGTCCATGATTTTGCGTATGGCGGCATTGGGTTTGATGGGAAAAAGCCGATCAGCTTTTTGCAAACAGATGGAGCGAAAGAGACGGGTATTGAAATTTATACATTGTCTAAAACGTATAATATGGCCGGCTGGAGAGTGGGTTTTGCAGCAGGAAATCCGTCTGTTATTGAAGCGATTGAGCTTTATCAGGATCACCTGTTTGTTTCACTGTTTAAAGCAACTCAAGATGCAGCAGCGGAAGCCCTATTAAGCGACCAAACGTGCGTACAGGTGCAAAATGATCGATATGAGAAAAGGCGAAATGTGTGGATCGCTGCCTGCAAGGAGATTGGCTGGGAGGTCACAGCACCAAAGGGGTCATTTTTTGCTTGGCTAAAGGTGCCAGAAGGATATACATCTGAATCTTTTTCTGACGTATTATTAGAGAAAGCACATGTTGTTGTGGCTCCGGGGAATGGGTTTGGTACTCACGGTGAAGGGTACGTGAGAGTTGGGCTTTTAACAAGTGATGAGCGGTTACAAGAAGCCGCTCGGCGTATCGCTGCCTTGAATCTGTTTGAAAATAAGCCATTGACAACATAAAAAAATGGTGCGATAATTCAGACAATATTTAAGAAAATTGAATATTCTTATCAAGAGTAGGCAGAGGGACTAGCCCAATGAAGCCCGGCAACCGACTTCCATGAAGCACGGTGCTAATTCTTGCAGCAAGCGCTGAGAGATAAGATTCGGATGAATGACACGAAATAACCTCTTTAAGGCGCTGACAAAGCACTTGAAGAGGTTTTTTATTGACCATATGCATGACGCAATCGAAAGGGGATTCCTAGTGAGTGAATTACTGGCAACATACGTATTAACACATCGAGAGGATGAACAAGTGAACCGAAAAGCGGAGCAGATCGCACTTGGTTTAACAGTGGGATCATGGACAGATTTGCCGCAGCTCAAAAAGGAGCAGCTTCAAAAACATAAAGGACGGGTAGAAAAAGTATCAGAAAAGGTTGCTTCAGCCGAAAATGGCCTATATCAATCTGAGGTGACCATTGCTTATCCTGAGGCTAACTTTTCAGCTGATATACCGGCCGTTTTGACGACGATCTTTGGAAAGCTTTCACTTGATGGAAAAGTGAAGCTAGTCGACATACAATTCTCGGATAGATTTAAAAGAAGCCTGCCAGGACCGGTATTTGGAATTGATGGCATACGCAAAAAAGCAGGCGTGTTTGATCGTCCGTTGTTGATGAGTATTTTTAAAGGTGTCATTGGCCGTGATATGGCGGATTTAAAAGAGCAGCTCCGTTTACAAGCATTAGGCGGCGTTGACTTTATCAAAGACGATGAAATTTTATTTGAGAGCCCGCTAGCCCCTTTTGAAGAACGAATCAAAGAAGGAAAAAAGATATTAAAAGAAACATATGAAGAGACAGGGCACCGAACGTTATATGCCGTTAATTTAACAGGCAGAACCTTTGAACTGAAGGATCGAGCAAGAAAGGCAGCTGAACTCGGAGCGGATGCACTCTTATTCAATGTCTTTGCCTACGGACTAGATGTCATGCAAAGCTTAGCTGAGGATCCAGATATTCCATTGCCTATCATGGCCCATCCCGCAGTAAGCGGCGCTTTGACATCATCGCCTGAATATGGATTCTCGCATTCTCTTCTTTTAGGTAAATTAAATCGATATGCTGGCGCTGATTTGAGTCTTTTTCCCTCACCTTATGGGTCGGTCGCACTTCCGAAAAAAGATGCTTTTGGAATCTATGAAGCTTGTGTAAAAGAGGATTTGGTGCAAAAAACGTTCCCAGTCCCGTCAGCAGGCATTCACCCTGGAATGGTTCCAGTATTGATTAAAGATTTTGGACTCGATCATGTGATTAATGCTGGTGGAGGAATTCACGGACATCCGCGTGGAGCCATCGGTGGAGGGAAAGCATTTCGATCGATCATTGATGCGGTGATACATGGAGAGTCGATCCAAGAGAAGGCAGCTTCTTGCCAAGACTTAAAAGCAGCACTTGATCTATGGGGAAGGGTAGCGGAATAAATGAAAAAACCAATTGTATGTTGTGATTTTGATGGAACAATTACGAAAAATGATAATATCATTCGCATCATGAAACACTTTGCACCAAGTGAATGGACGAAGCTGAAGGATGATGTTCTCTCAAAGGAGATCACCATTCAAGAAGGCGTCGGGCAGATGTTTCAATTACTGACGAGTGATCAAAAAGAAGCCATTCAGTCGTTTATTTTAGAAGATACAGAGATTCGAGAAGGATTCACGCAATTTGTTGATTATGTGAAAAAGGCTGATATCCCTTTCTATGTGCTAAGCGGCGGGATGGACTTTTTTGTCTATCCCATACTCGAGGGCATTGTGGGCAGAGACAATATTTATTGCAATCATGCCTCATTTGGGGAAGATCATATTCAGATTGAATGGCCGCATGCCTGCGATTCGCAATGTCAAAATGGCTGTGGATGCTGCAAGCCGTCAATCATTCGAGAGCTGACCCATAAGAATGACTTCATCATCATGATCGGAGATTCAGTCACCGATGTGGAGGCGGCAAAGCATGCGGATCTCACATTTGCGCGCGACTACTTGCTGAATGAATGTAAGGAGCTTGGGCTTATATATCAAGAGTATGAAACATTTATTGATCTTAAAGCGCAATTTGATCAAATAAAGGAAGTGAAGGAATGGCAGACGCAAAGAGCAAGCGCTGGCAGGAGCTAGCAGACGTCAAACGTGAACTGGCACAAAGAGACTGGTTTTACGGAACAAGCGGCAATTTATCGATCAAGGTGTCGGATGATCCAATCACGTTTTTGGTGACGGCAAGCGGTAAAGATAAACGAAAAGAAACGGATGAAGATTTTGTTTTATTGAACGCAGCAGGCAAGCCTGATGATCCGAACGAACAGCTTAGACCATCAGCCGAAACACTGCTTCACACATACGTGTATGAGCGGACGGAAGCAGGTTGCTGCCTCCATGTCCATACAATCGATAATAATGTGATGTCTGAGCTGTATGGGGGTAAGGGCGAGGTTCGTTTGAAAGGAAACGAAATCATCAAGGCGCTTGGTTACTGGGAAGAGGATGCAGAAGTGTCGATACCGATTATTGAAAATCCAGCCCACATTCCGCATCTTGCAGCACAATTTGCAAAGCATCTCACTGAAGAGTCAGAATCAGGTGCGGTGCTCATTCGAAATCACGGCATCACTGTCTGGGGAAAAACAGCCTTTGAAGCAAAACGAGTATTAGAGGCGTATGAATTTTTATTTAGCTACCACTTAAAATTAATGCTTTATCAAAAGCAGCTTGTCAGATAAAAAGGAGGAAAAGCACATGGCGACGATTTTGATTCATAACGAAGAGAACACATTACTTGAAAGCGAGCAAGAGGTAGCAGCATATTTAGAAAAGCAAGGGGTCATTTATGAACATTGGGATATTGCAAAGCTGCCAAACCGGTTATCAGAAAAGTATGATTTAACAGATGAGGAAAAGGAAGAGATTTTGACTGTTTTTCAAAAGGAAATCCAGCGTATATCTGAAAAACGAGGGTACAAAGCGCAGGATGTGATTTCATTATCTGACGCCACACCAAATCTAGATGAGCTGCTCCAAAATTTTAAGCGTGAGCATCATCATACAGATGACGAAGTACGTTTTATTGTAAGCGGGCATGGAATCTTTGCCATTCAGAGTAAGGATGGCGTCTTTTTTGATGTGAGACTGAATCCAGGCGATTTAATTTCTGTCCCGCCACATATTCGTCACTACTTTACACTTCAAGAGGATCGCAAAGTGGTCGCAGTTCGCATATTTGTCACAACTGAGGGCTGGGTGCCAATTTACGAGGAAGAAACGGTTTAATGACAGGAGCTGATCATTCCGCATGAGGCGGATGATCAGCTTTTTTTTAGGAAAATAGGCATAAAATGAGAAAGAAAATAGTTGATTTTGATCTTCCGCATAGGATAAAATTCTGTTTAATCCATGTGTCAGTCCTGTCCAAATTTGAAGTTTACCCCCAAATTAGATTGGGTAAGAGGTCTTTAGGCTGTAAAAAATTAAATAAAATAAGCATATTTAATTTAATTTACAAATAAAGTATAATTTTGGTGTCGGATCATTTTGAGCATAGACAGTCGAATTCATTGCGGGAGCTGAGATCATGAATATTTATGTAAGGAAAGAACAATTGCTGATGTCCATTGATGAGAAGAGAAAACAGATGGTAGAAGCTGCTCAAGCGGAAGGCTACACTGGTGAGACGACAATTAAATATAGTCAAGAACTAGACAACCTGATGAATGAGTATCAGTATCTCCTTTTTCATGAGAAACAATCTGCCCCCTCCTTTCATGATCTTGTATCTCAAATGAGTCTTCTATCTGTGAACCGCCCTTCTTATTGACATGAAAAACCGGTCTTGCCTAAGCAAAACCGGCTGAATGTTTCAGCTATGCTGAGTGAGCAGAAGGAAGCATGATCATGACGGTTGTTCCTTTATTCACTTCGCTCTCGATATCAATTGTCCCGCCATACATCGAAATGATTCGTTTACACACGACAAGCCCAAGACCTGTCCCTTTTTCCTTCGACGTAATAAAAGGAAGGAAGATATGCTTTAACATTTCTTCTGGTATGCCTTCACCCGTATCTTTCACTTTAATGATGACATGTTCTTTTTCAGCCTCAATCAAAATCTTCAAATGACCGCCATTTGGCATCGCTTCTAACGAGTTCTTCGCTACATTTAATACGACTTGTTTAATGTGATCCTTTGTGCAATATACCCCAACATCCTGAATCGTATTAATTTGCAAATCAACCTCAACATTATAAAGGTTCGCCTCAGAGAAAACGATCGGCATGATCTCACTTACAATTTCTTTTACAGAGTTATTCTGCCATTTTTCTGCCGTTGGTTTCCCTAATACAAGAAACTCACTGACGATTTGGTTGATTCGTTTAATTTCTTCTTCAATGACAGAAAAATAGAGCTGATCTTCTTCTGAATGATACTTCTTTTGCAAAAGCTGTATAAATCCGCTGATCCCTGTTAATGGGTTGCGAATTTCGTGTGCCGTACTTGCTGCGAGGGTTCCGATTAATTCAAGCTTTTGCGCTTCATTTTGGTGACGCTCCTGCTGGGTTTGACGCCTTAAAATGATATATTGAACAAGTGTGAATAAAATATTTAATAAAATAAAAGCACTGGATAAAGGGATCAACATAACAGACAGCACTTCACCTGTAGACGCGCGCTGCGGAAAGACCTCCAGCTTCCAGCTGTTTTCATCTAAATATGTAGACACGGTGCTGCCATTTTCTGATGCTGGCTGCGGACCACTTGTAAACACCACATGTCCATTTTGATTCAGCATCTTAAAATGAAGATCAGGGTTCAATACATTCATAATATTTCTTAAATAATCAATTTGAATGGCGGCAATTAGCACATTGGTGACTTCTTCATTTTCATCCAGAACAGGCACGCAAATGGAGAGAATCCGCTGTTTTGTAATTCGGCTCACATAGTTATCTGTGATCACCGTCTGCTTGGTCACTTGAATGCGCTTAAAGTAATCTCTAAATGATAGGTTGATTTTTTCCTTTAACGGTGTGGTGCTTACTGATACATTTCCTTTTTTGTCTAGGAGATACAGACCTGAAAAACGAGGTTCTTGTTTATAGATTTTCTCTAGGATGTTTTCTACTTTTTTCGTCTCGAGAGGCTGGTCAAATCCCATGGCAAGTGAAGTTAATCTCGCTTCTGTTTCACTAATTAAATAATTCATTTGGTTTTTGTGAATATTTAACATAAGTGTAGCAGTTTGTTTGTTTTTTAAGTCGATTTTTTCCGTTTCTTTTTCGTAGATAAAATAACTAATGATTAGGGTTGGAATCATGACCAAAATAAGGTACAGCCTGATCTTTTTCCAAAACCCTTTCAGTATACTCATCATTCATCGCTCCAACGTATTACCTAATAGACTTATTATAGCATTGAACCTATCTTTATTACGATGACTTGTGTGATTTTTAAAAAATTAGGTGATTCGTTCTGGTCTCATTTTCATGCTAAAGATGGATCAAGATGTTGACATTTTACTTATTGTTTATTAATGTCACATTAGTGGGTTGCATTTCATAAAGGATGATAAAAAAATGGAAAATCATAATGTTGAGAAATCTTTGAAATTATTTATTGTATTATCACGTGCCTATCGCTCAATTAATCATCACATGAACAAACATATTGTGAAGCACGGGCTGAATCCGACTGAATTTGCAGTATTAGAATTACTGTATCATAAAGGGGATCAGCCGCTTCAGCAAATCGGTGATAAGATTTTACTTGCAAGCGGCAGCATCACGTATGTGGTCGATAAATTGGAGAAGAAAGAACTCCTCAGTCGTAGGGCCTGTGCAGAAGACCGCAGGGTGACATTTGCGCATATTACCAAGCAGGGACGAGCTTTGCTTGATGATATCTTCCCGGATCATGCGAAAGAAATTCATGAGATGATCAGTGTCCTGAGCGAAGAAGAGAAGGATGCCTGCATTGATATGCTCAAACATGTGGGACTGCGTGCAAAGCATTTATATGATCATACAGAATAAATAGAAAAGGAAGCCGAGGGCTCCCTTTTTTATTTCGCTTTTTTCTCAATCGGTAAAATGAGTACTTCTACGCGTCGGTTTTTACTTCTGCCTTCTGCTGTATCGTTTGAAGCAACCGGCTTGAATTCACCGAAACCTTTTGTACTAAAGTTCTCTTGGTCTAGATTGCTGTTCTCAAGTAGAATACTCAAAAAGTTTACAGCACGAATGGCACTTAAATACCAGTTGGATTCAAATTCTGAATTTCTGATCGGTACATTATCAGTATGTCCGCTAATGACGATGTCACGAGCGGGGTTAATGACAAGTAGTTTTGAGATTTCCTTTGCTAACGGGACATCTTGAGGGCGAATAACCGCCCGGCCAGAATCAAAGAAGATACTGTCTTCTATCGTAATGAGCAAACCTTCGTCCGTGAGCTTTGTTTCGAGCTTAGCTCCAAGTTTCTTATTGGCAATGAAGGAATCCACTTGCTTTTTGACCTTTGTGAGAACGGCATGGTCTCGAGCTTTCGCTTTGGCTTCTTCATCTTCTTCGGCTGCTTTCTTGGTCTGGTTGCTATTTTCAGTTTCTTCAGTGCTTTGCATGCTGGTTTGATCCATGACACCAGTACCGCCCGTAAAGACGACATTAAAAGACTTTGCCATCTGTTCATATTTTGCCGCATCAATCGAACTAGATGCAAAAAGCACAATGAAGAGAGCGAGTAGAAGCGTCAGAAGATCGGCATAAGGGATCAGCCAAGATTCATCTACATGGTCATCGTGATCATGTTTTTTACGTTTCCTAGCCATTTTGTTTTTCTCCTTCTTCAATGACAAGATTTGCACGTTCTTTCGCTGGTAAGTACATGAGAAGTTTTTGTTCAATCACTTTTGGAGATTGACCTTCAAGAACAGAAAGGATCCCTTCGATCATAATCAGACGAAGTTTTACTTCTTCCTTTGATTTACGCTTCAGCTTGTTGGCAAATGGATGCCATAACACATACCCGGTAAAAATCCCAAGCAGTGTGGCAACGAAGGCTGCACTGATTGCATGTCCAAGTGCTTCAATATCTCCCATGTTTGCAAGTGCGGCAATAAGTCCGACAACGGCGCCAAGTACACCAAGCGTCGGAGCGTATGTACCGGCTTGTGTAAAGATTAATGCGCCTGACTGATGTCTTTCAGACATGGCGTCAACTTCTTCTGTTAAGACGTCGCGAATAAATTCTGCACTTTGACCGTCAACCGCCATACTTAAGCCGTTCTTAAGGAAATCGTCATCTACTTCCTCAATGCTAGCTTCTAATGCCAAAAGACCTTCACGACGCGCAATTTGTGCCCAGTTTGAAAAAAGAGGGATCATTTCTTGAATCGTTGGAAGCTGGTTGTCTTTGAAAATTTTGCCGAACAATTTTGGCGTTTTCTTAATTTCACTAGATGGGAATGCGATGACAACAGCTGCAATCGTCCCAACCACAATGATCAATATAGCCGCTGGGTTGATAAGAGCGGTTAGACTTACACCTTTCAAAACCATACCGACACTCAGTGCAATAAATGCTAAAATAATACCTATTAACGATGTTTTGTCCATTATCTCACCAAATCCTTTAACTATCTTTTTCTATAGTTAATATCGGTGTCTTCTAGAAGGGTTTTAGTCAGAATATAAAATTAAGGCAGTTTCTGTGAAGAAATTTTGACGAAAGCGCTTTCTATTACCTTAAAAAAGAAACTCCCTCTGATATAAAGGGAGTTTCTTTTTAATTTCTTTGAGCAGTTTCATTTAAAAGCAGCTCTTTTAATTTTTCTTCATACATAATTTTGACAAGATCATAGCTCCAATTCATCATGTGATCCACCTCTTTTTCTTTTATCGTAAAGGAAAAGAGGCGGAGGGGGCGTCGGCGTGCGGATGGAACTTAGACACCGCAACATGATGGAGCTGTAGATCCTTCTTAGGATGTACTTATCCTTTTTTTACTACAATTTCGTCATCTTCAACATCTACAGTAAATCCTGAAAGCTTTTCTTCTTCAAGCAATATTTCCGTCATTTGATCTTCAACATGCTCTTGAATGGTTCTTCTCAGTGGACGAGCACCAAATGCAGGATGATATCCAAGTTCTGCAATTTTTTCTTTCGCTTCTTTTGTCACATGGACTGTTAAATGTTGCTCTTTTAATTGCTCTGACAGCTCATTGAGCAGAAGATCCACAATCTTCACTAAATCATCTCTATCTAATGAGTCAAACTGAATGATGCTGTCAAAACGGTTCAAGAATTCTGGCTTGAAATAGGCGCTGAGTGAATCAATGAGTGATTGTTCCTCAATCGCTTCTTCCTGATCAGACTGGAAGCCGACTTTGACCGTTTTATCTGTGCTGCCTGCGTTACTTGTCATGATGATGACCGTATCTTTAAAGCTGACGGTTCTGCCTTGGCTGTCTGTTAACCGGCCATCTTCCATGATTTGAAGGAACATATGCTGCACATCAGGATGTGCTTTTTCGATTTCATCCAGCAAAATGATGCTGTATGGTTTTCTGCGCACTTTTTCCGTCAGCTGACCCGCTTCATCATGTCCAACATAACCAGGAGGAGAACCAATGAGCTTGGATACTGAGTGTTTCTCCATGTACTCACTCATATCTAAACGGATGATCGCATCTCTTGAACCGAATAATTCTTCAGCTAGCGTTTTTGACAATTCGGTTTTCCCGACACCTGTTGGTCCAACGAATAGGAAGGAGCCTGTTGGTCTATGTTTCGATTTTAAGCCGGCTCTGCTTCTTTTCACAGCTTTCGCCACTTTTTCAACCGCATGTTCCTGACCAATCACCCGTGCTTTTAAGCGGACGTCAATTTCTTTCATTTTGGTTTGTTCGTCTGCTTGCAGTTTGCCGACAGGGATGCCTGTTTTTTGTTCCACAATGGCTTGAATGGCTTCTGCTGTGACGACATGTTCTTTGTCATTTGTTTTGTTCTGAAGTCTTGCTTCAATGGCTTCTTCTTCATCTCGAAGCTTCGCTGCTTTTTCGTATTGTTCTTCTTTTAAAGCAGCTTGTTTTTCAGCAGCGATTTCTGTCAGACGATTCGTTAGTTCATCTTCACTTGCTGCATCAATGGAGAGGTTCGCTTTTGAACCTGCTTCATCCATTAAATCAATGGCTTTATCCGGCAAATGACGGTCTTGAATATACCGGGAAGATAATTGAACACACGCTTGAATAGCTTCGTCTGAATAAGTGACGCCATGATAACTTTCGTACTTATCTTGAATGCCTTTTAAAATCTCGACCGCTTCATCTTGTGTTGGTTCATCTACAATGACGGGCTGGAAGCGTCGTTCAAGGGCGGCATCTTTTTCAATTTGACGATATTCTTTTAATGTCGTCGCACCTACTAGCTGAAGCTCGCCTCGTGCAAGGGCTGGTTTTAAGATGTTTCCAGCATCCATTGACCCTTCGGCAGATCCTGCGCCTACAAGAAGATGGATTTCATCTACAAATAAGATAATATTTTTACGGCTTTGCAGCTCTTTAATTAACTGCTTCATTCTTTCCTCAAATTGACCACGTATCCCTGTATTCGCTACAAGGGAGGAGACATCTAATAAATAGATTTGTTTGTTCTTTAATTTATTTGGTACATCGCCACTTGCAATTTTCAGTGCGAGTCCTTCAGCGATCGCTGTTTTCCCAACACCTGGTTCACCAATCAGAACAGGGTTATTTTTATTTCTTCTATTTAAAATTTCAATGACTCTTGCGACTTCTTCATCACGGCCGATGACTGGATCAATTAAACCAGCATTTGCGCCATCTGTTAAATTCCGGCCAAGTTCATCGAGTAAGCCTTTTTGCTTTGGCTGCTCTCCGCTTTGTGCATGTCCTGCTTGCTCAGAGAAGAATGAGCTTCCCCCGAACAATTGAGGTCCCATTTTCATTTTTGATTGCTCCATCAAAGAGGTGTAGCAGTCTTCACATAAAACCATTTGGCTCCGGGACGAATTCACTTGCATATTCAGGCGAATAGTTGCTTCATTTACTTGACAATGTTGACAACGCATTTGCCATAACCTCCTTAAAATAAAGTTTGACTTTATTTGACCAATGAATGTTAAAGAAAATGGTCTGTTGTTTGACCATCTTTGACTATAGTATACTCTGACCTATTTTGACTTTCAACTGTTTTGCTCAAAGGCAGTTGAAAATCCTTTTTTGCATTTAATCATGGTTTGTCCTTCTTTTCAAGGAACTTGTCTCATAGGATAAAAAAAGACAATCGAAAGTGATGGGTGCGGAGGGGTCACATGAAACGTTCAAATGAATCCGCTTTTCAGCTTGCCTTTTTATATGTAGGAACAGTGGTTGGAGCTGGGTTTGCGACAGGAAAAGAAATCGTAGAATTTTTTGTTCGTTTTGGCTGGATTGGACTATTCGGAATCTTGATTAGCGGCGCTATTTTTACTGGACTTGGTGCAAAAATGATGCTCATTTCTAAACGAATTCAAGCAGAGTCTTATCAAGATATGAACCGGTTTCTATTTGGCGCAGCTGCAAGCAGGTATATTAATGTCGTCATGTTTTTTATTTTACTAGGCGTCACTTCAGTGATGATTTCTGGCGCAGGGGCTATTTTTGAAGAGCAGCTTGGCATATCAAAGGAATATGGAATCTTTTTGACGATCATTCTGAGCGTCATTGTGCTTTTGAAAGGTTCAAAAGGATTATTTGGTGTCAATGTTCTCGTCGTCCCAATGCTTATTTTCTTTTCATTGATCGTATTTCTTGATTCATTCGTTTTTAGCAGTAGTGAAAGTTATGTTCTTGCGCTTCAATTGGGTGAGGGAGAGTGGATTTTATCAGCTATCTCATATGGAGCTTTTAATTTAGCACTTTCTCAAGCAGTGTTAGTGCCCGTCGCAAATGAAATGACCTCTGAAGCGGTGATTAAAAAGGGAGCTGTGCTTGGGGGCGTCATGCTGACCCTTATTTTACTGGCATGCTTTTTATCTCTTTCTTCATTAAATATGCTGGAGGCGTTTGATATTCCAATGGCTCAGGTAGTGTATCAAGTAGCAAACTCCATTCACCTCATTTATTTATTTGTGATCTTCGGCGAAGTCTTTACATCCGTCATAGGCAATTTATATGGACTCGAGAGACAAGTGAGGACGTATATTCGGATGAACAGTGTCTTGACAATATCCCTTATTCTCTTATGCTGCTATGTGATTAGTAAAATCGGTTACGGTACATTGATATCAACGGTTTATCCTATTTTTGGCTATGTGAGCATCTTATTTATCCTCTTTCTTTGTCTAAAAAAAGTGCCTGCATCTCTTGATAAGTAAAGAAGGGATAGCCTGCATGAAAAATATGTGGTACACTATCCTCTGTGAAAATTGAACAAAAATCCGTGTAAACGGGAGAGGTTCTAGCAAAACCCTCTATAAAAAACTAAGGACTTGCCGTATCCTTGGATGTGGCATTTTTTATTTTTTATGGCTGGGACACCTCATACACATGTAAAGGTGTCTTTTCTTTTGAGAAAAATAGGGGTTTTCAAGAGCCTTTCAGATGCAGCTTTGTACGATTGTATAGATCTGCAAAAGGAGGAGAACAGAAAATGAAAAATGAAAAAGCAGTCGTTGTCTTTAGCGGGGGACAAGACAGTACGACATGTTTATTATGGGCACTTCAACAATTCGAAGAGGTAGAAACTGTGACCTTTCATTATAATCAGCGTCATCAAGAAGAAATTGATGTCGCGAAAAGAATTGCTGACAAGTTAGGTGTGAAGAATCATCTATTAGATATGTCTCTTTTGAATCAGCTTGCACCAAATGCTTTAACAAGAGATGACATTGACATTGAGGAAAAAGAAGGAGAGCTGCCTTCCACATTTGTACCAGGACGAAACTTAGTGTTCTTATCCTTCGCTTCTATTCTTGCGTATCAAATCGGAGCAAGACATATTATCACAGGTGTATGTGAAACAGACTTTAGCGGCTATCCAGATTGCCGTGACGAGTTTGTAAAGTCTTGTAATGTCACAGTGAATTTGGCGATGGAAAAACCATTTGTGATCCATACACCACTCATGTGGCTCAATAAAGCAGAAACATGGAAGCTTGCGGATGAGCTGAATGCGCTGGATTTTGTAAAAAATGAAACGCTCACTTGCTATAATGGCATCATTTCTGATGGCTGCGGGGAATGTCCTGCGTGTAAGCTTCGGAAAAATGGCTATGACACTTATATGGAAATGAAGGAGGCAAAATAAATGCTTTCTCAAATCTATCCACAAACGAATCATCCATTTTCATTTGAATTGAACAAAGATATGCATGTATCGGCTGCCCATTTCATCCCAAGAGAAGATGCAGGTGCTTGCAGCCGCGTACATGGTCATACGTACACCATCAATATAACCATTGCGGGAGACGAGCTAGATGAATCGGGTTTCCTTGTCAATTTCAGTACATTGAAGAAGCTCATTCATGGTCAGTACGATCACACGCTGCTCAATGATCATGAGGAATTCTCATCAACCGATCCATACGCGATGCCTACTACAGAGGTTGTGGCAAAGACAGTCCATGACAAAGTGGCAGCGTATTTATCGACTTTAGCGAACAAACCGGTATGTGTTCAGGTCTTTGTGAGGGAGACTCCAACAAGCTACTGCATTTACCGGCCGAAACGAGTTGAAAACAATGGCTAAAGCGATTCCTGTATTAGAAATCTTTGGTCCGACCATTCAAGGAGAAGGGATGGTCATTGGACAAAAAACCATGTTTGTCAGAACAGCTGGCTGTGACTACTCTTGCAGCTGGTGTGATTCCGCCTTTACATGGGATGGCTCAGCGAAGCATGACATTCAGTGGCTTCACGCAGAAGACATTGTCAAAGAATTAAAAAGAATAGGCGGACAGGCTTTTTCTCATGTCACCATTTCAGGAGGAAACCCTGCCCTTTTAAAACAAATGGAATCACTCATTGATTTGCTGCACGAAGAAGGAATTGATACAGCGCTTGAAACACAAGGGACGATGTATCAGGACTGGTTTTTGAAAATCGATGATTTAACCATTTCTCCGAAGCCGCCAAGCTCAAATATGAAAACAGATTTTACGAAACTAACACGAATCATAGATGAGCTGAAAAGCGGAAATAGATTGCAGCATGCAAGCCTGAAGGTCGTGATCTTTGACGATCATGATCTAGCCTATGCAAAGGATGTTCATGCGAAATATCCAGAGCTTCCTTTTTATCTGCAGGTAGGAAATGATGACACGACGACAGGTGATGATGCGTACTTATTGACGCATTTATTAAAGAGATATGAAGCGCTTGTCGATCAAGTAGCGCAAGATCCAGACTTAAATCGCGTAAGAGTGCTGCCGCAGCTGCACACATTATTGTGGGGAAATAAACGAGGCGTATAGAAAGGAAGAGACGACATGACGACAAGAAAACCAGAAGAATTAGAAGGTGTCACTTTACTAGGAAATCAAGGGACCAATTATTTGTTTGATTATGCACCACAAGTGCTTGAAACATTTCCGAATAAACATACAAATAGAGATTATTTTGTGAAATTCAACTGCCCAGAATTTACGTCACTTTGTCCGCAAACAGGTCAGCCGGATTTTGCGACAGTTTATATCAGCTATATCCCAAATGAAATCATGGTCGAAAGTAAATCACTAAAATTATATTTGTTCAGCTTCCGTAACCATGGTGACTTTCATGAGGATTGTATGAACATTATTATGAACGATCTCATTGAATTGATGGACCCAAGATACATTGAAGTGTGGGGCAAATTTACACCAAGAGGCGGTATTTCAATTGACCCGTATACGAACTACGGAAAACCTGGTACCAAATATGAAGAAATGGCATCATATCGTATGATGAACCATGATATGTATCCAGAAACGATTGATAATCGCTAATCAATAGGAAAAGACATGCCTGATGACATGTCTTTTTTTACGGGGTTAAAATGAATCAATCAGGCTGAACTTATAAAAAAAGAGAAGAGTCATGTCGCTCTTCTCATACAAATGGGAATAGAACTTGCTAGGACGGCTGGGGGCTACCAGCTCGTAAACATATTATATATGACAGAACGTATGTTTGTAAAGGTAAATCGTGTTTTTTTGCTTATCCTATTTGCTTTGAGATAAAATAGGGGGCAATGAACGGAAAACGGAGGCGTTTGAGTTGGCAAACAAAGAAGAAAAGACAGAGAAGCTGCTGATGGAGCTAAGAGAAGAGCTTCAAATGCTCGAACATCAAAACAAAGAACGATATAAATGGAGTGCCTCCACATTGCTTGGAGTGATTGCGCTTTTGATTGATAAAGGCGTTATCACCCCCGAGGAAGTTGACATGTACAAGACGAAAGCGGAAATGCAAACCTTTCATACGCAAAAAGACTGACACCGCTTCATATAGTGTCAGTCTTTTTCATATGTGATTGTCAAAGAGAGCTAAACTGTCAAACGAGAGCAGCTTTGCTTCGTATTTACGTATGTAACGATAGTCTGAATTGAGGATTGCAAATTAATGTACGGAGTCTTTGATGATTTTATAGTTTTTATGATTAACGACTGTTAGTGAATCCAGTTCTAAATCTCTATAGTTGTCCATAATGGTGACATCCACAATGACAGAGTTTTCATTCACTTTTTCAACTACACCTGTTAAACCATTTCTAAATTCGATCACATTTCCAATTTTTGCAATCTTCAACCGATCCCTCTCCTTTAAAAACAGATTTCATTCCCTATTAAAAAGTATTTTGCAATATTTTCATACCAATGTAAAGGATAAAGACGTTTTTGTTTCGTTTTCGTTGTATGCTTTCCTAACGAATGATATATTTAATATTTGATGATGGCTGTAAAGGAGCGGTTTTTTTTGACTGAAGAACAAATCCTCACAATCCTTGAATCGTTACGAAATGGGACAGAAAAGCAAGTGACCATCCAAAAAGATGATTTTTTAACGTTTCGTTCGTTCTTGGTGAATCAAGATGATTTTAAGCATTTTCGCGGGATTGCGAAACATGGTGGAGATGTTATTTTTGAATATCTTACAGAAGCAAGAAGCTAAAGCTTTTTCTCATGAATGAGAGAAAGCTTTTTTATTTTAGTTCTTTTGTCACACTTCATACCAGCTTGATACATCTGAAAAGAAAATGTAATAACCCATAATCAGGAGCATAAGGATGATTATAGGCGGAAACAGGACCTTTTCAAGCGCTAACAATGCCAGTTGATATGAAATTGAACTAATAAATTCCATTTAATGACGGAATTTGGACAGGCATGCAAATCTTTGTGCGTGAAAATAGAAGGAGCTCTTGTTAGAGTGGACAAGTATCTTACCGCCTATTTTGATTAAAGGAGGAATGAGGCGAATGATGAAAATTCATACAGCTCTTTTTGTCATCCTTATGCTGGTCGCAGCCATGAAGATGGACAACCTACAAGAGCAGCAAGGCACATTAAGTCACGAACTTTCACAAGCACCTGTTAAGCATGAGCTTTCATATATAGATCAAGATGATCACGATCAAGTCATCCCAGCATTTTCAGAGGAGAAGCGACAGCCGAAAGTCAAAATGCTAAGTACGTCTACAGAAGAAAAGTCTTCAAAAACGAAGCAAAAGAAAAGAGTAAAATCAGAAACGACGAATGAGGAAAGCGCCAAACGCTATTCTAATGAAGAAATGGAGCTACTCTCACGATTGGTACACGCTGAAGCGAAAGGTGAATCTTACGCAGGTAAAAAAGCTGTGGCAAGCGTCGTCTTAAACAGGGTGGAGCATCGCTCGTTTCCTGACAGTGTCAAAGGTGTTATTTATCAGCGAAATGCTTTCCAGCCAGTATCGAATGGAAGTATTCATGATAAAGCAGATCAAGATTCTGTTAAAGCTGTGAAACAGGTAGTGAAAGAACATGACAGAACAACAAAGGCCATCTATTTTTATAATCCCAAAACGGCAACAGATAACTGGATTCGTTCCCGCAAAATTGTAGAACGTATCGGTCGTCACGTATTTGCCGTATAAAGAAAAGAAGCGATCAATCAGATCGCTCCAGCGTGTAGACAAACCCTCGCATTCGTTGTCAGGTCTGCGCTCCGGTGCTCACGAATGTCAAATTCGCTCCGCGCCAGTGCTCGTCCTTCCTAGACTTCAAAGGTTTTCTATCACGCTGAAAGGAAGACAAAGGGCTAAAATAAAGATCATTTTTAGCCCTTTGTCAATATTCTAAAGCGATCAATCAGATCGCTCTTTTTTTTGTCTTCAATTATCAAAATATTTTCAGGACTTGTCTCATAGAATGTGAAAAGAATTTGCTTTTAGACAAAGGGGAGGCTACATGAATCGATTTGTAAAAGGGGTCATTCTGCTATCTGTCGCAGCTTTCATTGCGGAGTGTATAGAGTTTTTAGTCAATATGATTTTAGCGAGAGAGCTTGGAGAACATGGAATGGGTCTATATATGAGTATCCTTCCAATCATCATGCTTGTCCTTGTGATCGCCAGCTTAGAGCTGCCAGTCTCCATTTCTAAATTCATTGCAGAATCGCATGAGCGGCTCCACAAAAGTATGCTCCGCCATGCGTTTAAAATGACGCTTGTGGTGACATGTACAACAACGGGGATCGCAGCGATTGTACTGCCGTTCATTCCTGTATTTCAGTCATATCATCCGCTCATGAAAGGGCTGGTGCTGTCTCTTATTCCGATTATTGCGTTTACCTCTATCGCACGCGGCTATTTTATGGGAAAGCAGCAAATGGGCAGGATCGCTCTCGCCAATATGCTGAAGAAAACGATCCAGCTTATCTGCTTGTTTTTGTTTTTTCATTGGTATTCGTTTGATATTGAAACAGCGGTACTCATTGCCATCGGTGTCATTGTCGCGAGTGATCTCGTCGTCTTTATTTATTTATACTCCCAATACGTCATGGCGAAAAATGCTGTCAATGTCAGGTCTGTTGAATTAAGAGGGATTGACGTGAGAAAGCGCCTCTTAGCCGTCTCCATTCCGACAACGGGCATGCGGATTTTTCATGCGATCGCCAATGCGGTTGAACCGTTTTTAATCAAAGGAGCGCTTATTGCAGCAGGCATCTCTGGCACACTTGCTGTTGATCATTACGGCATGCTGGCTGGTGTCGCGATGTCGATTGGTTTTTTCCCAGCGTTTATCGCCCATTCCATCATGATTGTGATGATTCCCAATGTATCTGAAGCCTATGCATTAGGTCAGTATGATCTTGTGAAAAAACGTGTCAGGCAGGCAATACTCATTACGTTTGGGTACGGGGTGCCGGCAGTGATGGTGATGTATTATTTTGCTTATCCGCTCACACATCTCTTTTTTGATTCACCGCAAGCTGCTGTCTATTTACAGCTGCTTTGGCCGTACTTTTTATGCCACCTGTTTGTGATGCCATTTCAAGCTTGTTTAATCGGTATGGGGCTCATTAAAGATGTGTTCCTACATAATATATGGGTGCATGTCGTCTCGTTTTCTATGGTCTATTTTCTTGGTTCAATTGAAAGCTTAAATATGATGGGGGTTATATTAGGGATGAATACGGGGATGCTGCTGCTGACTGCACTGCATTATGCGACGATATGTAAGGAGCTCGGCGTTTCCATGTTTCTTAGAATGAAAAAAGCTTGAATGTCATTGTGATCGAGAGGGCAAGCTATAAGAAAACTGGGAAGGAAGATCCTGATGAATCGTAAATATCTACCCGCCAGTCTTCTCATGATGACCCTGCTTCTATTACTCATAGGCAACGATGCTGAAGCAAAAGAATCCGTTATGGCGCCAAGGATAGAGGCTCCTACATTAACTGGTGATACGCAGATGATTCCGCCGAAAGGAAAAAAGACCATCCTGCATTTTTGGACAACATGGTGCCCGTCCTGCAAAATGGAACTGCCCGTATTTGACCAAATCGTGAAAGAAAATCAGAGTGATGTTGATATCTTAACCGTGAATTTACTAGGGGCTGAACAAAGTAAACATGCGGTTGCCGAATTTGTGAAAGACAGAAAGTTTACATTCCCGGTCATTCTAGATGAGCACGGAGAAATGATGAAGAAATACCAAATCATCACCATTCCAACCACCTTTTTGATAAATGAAAAAGGGGAAATAGTGAAAAATCATGTAGGTCCACTGACGAAAAAACAAATCAAAGAGTGGACGGATTTTTAGAACGAAACCTTATTGTTAAGAACCAAGGCTCATTCCTTTGGTTCTTTTTTGTGTTCAATTGCTTTTCATCTGAATAAACTGTGCTCAGAAGAGATGGAATGGTCCACATCAATAATGATAATTATTATCAAAAAGAAATTATAATAATTATTAATTGAAAATTGATCAGAACCTGTTATAATGAATGACAGACCTATAAAAAGCTTGAAATAGCAGAAAATATAGATGAAAAAAGGAAACGGGCAACGATTGATGATGTGAAAACCATTATCAATTAGAGAGGAGAAAACAATCATGAATGAGAATACAGCACTTTATCAAACAACAAATCAAAAGGAATCGAAATGGTCCCTTCATCAATGGGCACAGCACGGAGAATTAATAGCAGCAGGTATCTCGGGGATTCTCATTTTGATTGGATGGATTCTAAAGGATGAGAGCATGTGGAGTATTCCTTTATTTATCCTTGCGTTTATAATTGGAGGTTTTGCAAAGGCGAAGGAAGGAATTGAAGAAACCATTTCGTCTAAAAGCTTGAATGTTGAACTTTTAATGATTTTCGCAGCCATAGGCTCAGCTATCATTGGATATTGGGCAGAGGGCGCTATCTTAATTTTTATTTTCTCACTAAGTGGTGCGCTTGAAACGTATACGTCAAATAAAAGCAAGAAGGATTTAACAGCTTTAATGAGCATCGCACCAGATGAAGCGACTTTAATTGAAGAAGATGGCACGACCATTCAAATCTCTGCTTCATCTTTAACACCAGGTGACCGTATCATGATCAAAGCTGGGGAACGTATTGCAGCAGATGGTGTGATTTTAAGCGGGAGAACAAGTGTAGATGAATCTGCGCTCACTGGCGAGTCTGTACCACAAGAAAAAGGGCAGGGCGAAGACGTGTTTGCAGGAACAGTGAACTTAAATGGTTCCTTAACGGTAGAAGTCACCAAACATAATGAAGAAACGCTTTTCCATAAAATTATTAAGCTTGTCGAATCGGCTCAAGAAAGTGTGTCGCCAAGCCAGGCATTTATTGAAAAATTCGAAGGTGCGTATGTAAAAGGTGTACTGATCACCGTCGCGATTTTAATGGTTCTGCCTCATTTTGTACTAGGCTGGAGCATGAGTGAAACCTTCTACCGGGCCATGGTATTTATGGTTGTTGCATCACCTTGTGCGCTTGTTGCATCCATTATGCCAGCTGCTTTGTCACTGATTTCAAACGGCGCAAGAAACGGAATGCTTGTCAAAGGAAGCGTCTTTTTAGAAAAGCTAGGCACAAGCAGCATGATAGCTTTTGATAAAACGGGGACGATTACAAGCGGAAAGCCGGCTGTAGATCAAGTTGTGATAGCTAAAGGACAAGAGGAAGCTGCTTTTTATCAGGCGCTTTATCAAATTGAAAGTCAATCAAACCACCCGTTAGCGAAAGCGATCTCTGATATGGCAAAAGAGCACCACATAGAAAGATCAGCTCATGTCACCATTGAAGAAACCTCTGGTTTTGGTGTAAAGGCACAATTGAATGGAGAAACGTGGCGGATTGGGAAGAAAGACTTTGCCGGCAAGGCTTCAATGGACCGCGAGATCGAAGAGAAGGAAGATTATCTTTCTGAAAAAGGATACACAGTGGTGTATGTTCAAAAGGATCAAGAAGTCGTTGGCTGCCTTGGTCTTAAGGATCAAATTAGACCTGAAGCTAAAAAAATGATTCAAGAGCTGAATGATTTAGGCATCCAAACCGTTATGCTGACAGGAGATCAGCAAAAAACGGCTGAAGCCATTGCGCAGGAAGCCGGCATCCAAACGGTTGTCGCTGAGTGCCTTCCAGATGAAAAGGTACATGAGGTCAATCAACTTAAAAAACAAGGTAATTCCATCATCATGGTAGGAGACGGAATAAATGATGCACCGGCACTCGCCACAGCAGATGTAGGGGTTGCGATGGGCGGAGGCACAGACGTGGCCTTAGAAACAGCAGATCTGATCTTAATGAAGAACAATTTAAATAACTTAACAAAGATGATCCGTCTTTCAAGAAAGATGAATCGAATCATTAAGCAAAATATTATTTTCTCATTAACGGTGATTTGTTTGTTAATTTGTGCGAATTTCTTACAAGTGCTTGATTTGCCTTTTGGCGTCATCGGGCATGAAGGAAGTACGATTTTGGTCATTTTAAATGGACTGCGTCTTCTTCGGGCATCTTAAGCGAATCATCATAGCGCACTTGGCTTCTGCCAGTGCGCTTTTGTGCGAAATATAGCAAAAACTGATACAATAGATCAGTAGAAAAACGTGTGAGGAGGATCACGATGAACCGAATGAAGAGCTTGTCTTCTTGGCTAAAGGAAAAAGACATTCAAGGTGCATTTATACATACAAAGGAAAATGTGTTTTATCTATCTGGATACTTCACAGAGCCGCATGAAAGAGTAATGGGGCTGTTTGTGTTTCAAGAGGCAGATCCATTTTTTGTTTTGCCTAAAATGGAAGTCGAGCAGGCGAAAAATGCTGGATGGTCAGGCGATATCATTGGTTATGAAGACCATGAGAATCCATTTGATTTCATTCAGTCAGCAGTAGAAAAACGCGGTGTAAGAGCAACTCAACTTGCAATTGAAAAAGAGTCGATTCCGCTTCAAAGAGCAGAGCAGCTTCAAGCTGCCACTGGGGCAGAAACTTTTGTCCGGGCAGAAGAAGAGCTCAATCAGCTAAGACTGATTAAAGATGAATCTGAAATTGCTACACTGAAAAAAGCCGCTCAATTGGCAGATGAAGGTGTAAAAATTGGGGTGGACGCCTTAAAAGAAGGAATCACCGAAACAGAAGTGCTCGCTGTCATTGAATATGAGCTAAAGAAAAAAGGCATTCAAGGCATGTCCTTTTCGACGATGGTTCTCTTTGGCGAAAAATCAGGAGAGCCTCACGGAAATCCAGGGCAGACAGCCTTAAAAAAAGGCGACTTTGTGTTATTTGACCTTGGTGTCATTGTTGATGGATATTGTTCAGACATTACAAGAACATTCATCTACCAGGAAGCTTCTGATAAGCAAAAGAACATCTATCAAACCGTCCTGAACGCAGAAATGGCGGCACTTGAAATGAGTAAGCCGGGCGTGAGAATTGGAGACCTGGACTTAAAAGCACGCGGGCTGATCACAGAAGCTGGATATGGGGACTATTTCCCTCACCGCCTTGGGCATGGTCTAGGGGTGTCTGTTCATGAGTTTCCTTCTATGAGCCAGGCAAATGATGATCTTCTCCAAGAAGGCATGGTGTATACGATCGAACCGGGGATCTACGTCCCAGGAGTCGGCGGCGTCAGAATTGAAGATGATGTACTGATCACAGCAGATGGTCCAGTCACTTTAACCAATTATCCGAAAGAGCTGACGATCATCAAGTAATAAAAAAATCACGATGAACGTCCATGTCTTGGAAGTGTCATCGTGATTTTTTGTCACTCTTTTCGATCCTTATCAACAAAAAAATCATCAATTGATTCAAACGGTTTGATTTTATGTTCTTTTCCTAAAGGATGTAGTGCAAAACGAGCAGAAAACAAAACAGTCATACATAATATAATCCATATGATGATACCCATCTTGAATTCCCCTTTCCATCCAGTGATTTGTTCAGCTCACATACATCTTAAAGTATGAAACGCTTACCATATCAAGAGAAAGTAGGAGAAAAAATGCCAAACATAAGGGAGATTGCGAAAAGAGCGGGCGTATCTGTGACAACTGTATCACGTGTGTTGAATGATCATCCTTATGTCAAAGAAGAAAAACGAGAACGAGTGCTACATGCGATGAAAGAGCTCAAATATACGAGAAACATTCAGGCTGTACATTTAGCAAAGGGCTATTCAAATATGCTTGGCATCGTTCTTCCAACGATTGATCATTCTTATTTCAGCAGACTTGTCACAGGGATTGCCGAGAAAGCACAGGCGTGCGGTATGCATTTTGCTTTGTTTCAAACAGGGTATGATCCTTTAAAAGAAAAAGAAGCATTGATGAGTTTAAAAGAGCGCCGCGTGGATGGGTTAATCTTTTGCTCAAATGCGTTAAGTGATCGAGACATTTTAAGGTGGCAGGAATCCGGGCCTATTATTTTTTGCCATCCGGCGCCTTTTGAAGACTGCTCAACGGTGTCGATCGCACATGATCAAGCATTTAAAGAAGGGCTGCATCATTTAGCAGCATGCGGGCATCAGCGAATCGCGATTGTACTAGCCAGAATAGAAGGCGCAAACAGCCAGTCACGACTTCAAGCTTATCAAGATATGATGAAATCGCTCGGGCAGGAGATTGATGAAGAATGGATCATCGAAGGGAAGCTCACACTTTTTGATGGAAAACAATTATTCACAGAGTGGCAGGAGATGAAGAATCGCCCCACAGCATTATTCATCACAAATGACGACGTATCAGCAGGCTTTTTATTAGAGGCGCAGCGTCATGATATAAAAGCAGGAGAATCTCCAGCCATACTCGGCTTTCAAAATGATCAATTGAGTGAGGCTTTGGGGATTTCCAGCATTGATATTCCGCTTAAACGTATGGGTCAGGAAGCGTTTGACTTGTTCGACCGGGCTGTAAAGGGAGAGGCACCAGAAAAAAGAATGCTGCCATTTCGCCTGATCGAGCGTTCAACTACCGTTTTCAAAAACAATCGTTGACGCACGTTTCATCTGTTTTGTACGATAAGAGGGATTGAATAAGAAGGAGGTGGGGATGTTCATGGAATCCTTCACCGTTGATAAAGCGTTAAATAATAATGTCATCATCGCAAGACACCCTTCTTGGGGCGAAGTGGTTCTAATTGGGAAAGGAATCGGCTTCGGGAAAAAATCGGGTGATGTTCTCGATCAAGACACATTTGAAAAAATGTTTGTCCTTAAAAATACAAAAGAACAAACAGAATATAAACAGCTGCTTCACCACATTGATGAGAACATGATCGAGCTTGCCAATGACGTCATTTATCATATACGAGAAAAAATGGGGCACCGTTTGAATGAGCATATTCATATTGCCCTGACTGACCATATTGCCTTTAGTTTTAAGCGGGTGCAGCAAGGATATGATATCACCAATCCCTTTATGCTTGAGACTAAATCGCTGTATCCAAAAGAATACGAGGTCGCAAAGGAAGTCGTTGAGCTGATTAACGAGCGTTCAGATGTCGAAACAAAGCTGCCAGAAGGAGAGATTGGTTTTATTGCGCTCCATATTCACTCGGCTTTGACGAATCGGCCCTTATCTGAGGTGAACCGTCATTCGCAGCTTATTACGCAGATGGTCCAAGTCATAGAAGATTCATTTCATATGAAAGTAGACCGTGAAAGTATTCATTATTTACGCTTATTGCGCCATATTACATTTTCGATTGAGCGCATTAAACGGGAAGAATCATTAGAGGAGCCAGAAAAATTGCTTCATCTATTGAAAAATGAATATCCTTTATGCTACAATACTGCTTGGAAAATGATCAAAATATTACAACATGCATTGAAAAAGCCTGTACAGGATGCGGAGGCTGTCTACCTGACACTTCATCTGTACAGATTGACAAATAAAATTTCATAGTTTCCTTGAAACGTGTAACTGATTCGATCAGGCATGAGTGACTTAAGGTAAATACAGGATAAGATCCTGTTATTTGCGCAACCTTATATCACCATGCCTTTTTTTGTGTTTGAAGGTGAAATGTAAACGGTTAATTATGAAATGTACGTCAGGGAGCGTCCCACATGTATGTTGTAAGCGAAAACAAAAGGAGGTTCAACCAGTGTTTAAATCACTTTTTGGTGTGTTGCAAAAAATTGGACGAGCACTTATGCTTCCAGTTGCGATCCTTCCTGCTGCTGGTATTTTACTAGCACTTGGGAATGCGATGCAAAATCCGCAGCTGATTGATGTGGCTCAATTTTTAAGCAATGATACAATTCAGCTTGTTGCAAGTGTCATGGAAAATGCGGGGAACATTGTCTTCTCGAATCTTCCGCTCTTATTTGCTGTAGGGGTTGCCATCGGTCTTGCTAATGGAGACGGTGTGGCAGGGATTGCCGCAATTATCGGTTATCTTGTCATGAACGTGACAATGAGTGCCGTATTAATGGCCAATGGATCGATTCCATCCGATTCCATCAAATTGGCTAAGTTCTTTAAGGAAAGCCATCCAGCGTATATTAATATGCTCGGCATTCCGACCTTGTCTACCGGCGTCTTCGGCGGGATTATTGTCGGGGTATTAGCAGCTTATATGTATAATAAATTTTACAAAATTGAGCTCCCGCAATATCTCGGCTTCTTTGCTGGTAAACGTTTTGTTCCAATCGTTACATCTATTTCAGCACTTATTTTAGGGCTTTTGATGCTAGTCATTTGGCCGCCAATTCAAGGTGCACTGAACTCGTTTTCAACAGGACTGCTCGCAGCGAATGAGCCGCTTGCTGCCTTTGTATTCGGTGTGATTGAACGCTCATTAATTCCGTTTGGTCTGCACCATATTTTCTACTCGCCATTCTGGTATGAGTTCTTTAGTTATAAGAGCTTATCAGGTGAGCTTGTCCGTGGTGATCAGCGTATCTTCATGGCACAGATCAAAGATGGTGTTCAGCTGACAGCTGGTACATTCATGACAGGGAAATATCCGTTCATGATGTTTGGTCTGCCAGCAGCAGCACTTGCGATTTACCATGAAGCAAAACCAAAGAATAAAAAGCTTGTCGCTGGAATTATGGGATCAGCAGCCCTGACTTCTTTCCTAACAGGGATTACTGAACCGCTTGAATTCTCATTCTTGTTTGTTGCACCAGTGTTATTTGCAATCCACTGTGTATTTGCTGGATTATCCTTTATGATTATGGATATTCTAAACGTGAAAATCGGTATGACCTTCTCAGGGGGATTAATCGACTTCTTCTTATTCGGTATCTTGCCAAACAGAACCGCTTGGTGGCTTGTGATTCCAGTTGGTCTCGTACTTGCTGCTATTTATTACTTCGGATTTAGATTCGCCATTCGCAAATTTAATCTGAAAACGCCAGGCCGCGAGGATGAAGCAGCTGACGGTGCAGATAGTGCTAAGTCTGAAAAGGGTAATGACTTACCTTATGAAATTCTTGAAGCAATGGGTGACCAAGAAAACATTAAACACCTTGATGCTTGTATTACGCGTTTACGTGTCACTGTCAATGATCAGAAGAAAGTGGACAAGGACCGCTTGAAAAAGCTTGGTGCTTCGGGAGTTCTCGAAGTAGGAAACAACATCCAGGCCATCTTTGGACCACGCTCTGATAATTTAAAAACACAAATGCAGGACATCATTGCAGGCCGCACGCCTCGTCCAGCGAAAGACCCTTCTGCAAAAGAAGAAGTCAGCCAGCAGGTCGAAGAAGTCATTGCAAAACCGCTTCAAAACGAGCAAGGTGAAGAAATCTTTGCTTCACCAATTACAGGGGAGCTTCATCCGATTACAGATGTACCAGATCAAGTATTCTCAGGGAAAATGATGGGTGACGGTTTCGCCATCTTGCCAACAGATGGAACGGTGGTTTCACCGGTGAAAGGGAAGATCTTAAATGTATTCCCAACGAAACACGCAATTGGCCTGCAATCTGACGGTGGACTTGAAATTTTAATCCACTTCGGTATTGATACGGTCAGCCTTAAAGGAGAAGGATTTGAAGCATTTGTACAAGAGGGAGATCAAGTAGAAATCGGTCAAAAACTCTTAGAGATTGATATTGATAAAATTAAGTCTGAAGTACCATCTTTGATGACACCAATTGTATTTACCAACTTAGGTGAAGGACAATTTATTGACCTTCAAGAATCCGGTGAAATCAAAGCTGGTCAAGAAAACATCATGAAAATTTCAAAATAATTTTCATAACTGCCGTTCTTGTTAGATGACAAGCTCGGCAGTATGATATAATATTGTGGATGTATTAATTGTATAAAAAGGAGATTGATAAAAATGGCTCAACAAACATTCAAAGTAACTGCAGATTCTGGAATTCACGCACGTCCTGCAACAGTTCTTGTACAAACTGCTAGTAAATATGATGCTGATATCAACTTAGAATATAATGGTAAAACAGTGAACCTGAAATCTATTATGGGTGTAATGTCTCTAGGAATTGCGAAAGGTGCTACAATCACAATCTCTGCTTCTGGTTCTGATGAAAATGATGCACTTGCTGCGCTTAAAGACACAATGAAAAGTGAAGGCCTAGGCGAGTAATGCAACAACTGAAAGGAATCGGTGCTTCAGCAGGCGTTGCGATTGCAAAAGCATACCGTCTGGAAGAACCAGATTTAACAGTTCACCAAAAAGACATCAACGATCCAGAGACAGAAGTGAAGCGTTTTGAAGAAGCAATTCATGTTTCTAAACAAGAACTTGAAGCAATTAAAGAACATGCGCTAAAAGAGCTTGGCCAAGACAAAGCAGATATCTTTTCTGCACACCTTCTTGTGTTAAGTGATCCAGAGCTGCTAAACCCAGTAAAGGATAAAATCAACTCTGATAAAGTAAATGCTGAATTTGCTTTAAAAGAAACAGCGACAATGTTTGTGACCATGTTCGAAGCAATGGACAATGAATACATGAAGGAACGTGCAGCGGATATTCGCGACGTAACAAAACGTGTAACTGGACATTTGCTAGGCGTTGACATTCCAAATCCAAGCATGATTTCTGAAGAAGTCATCATCATCGCTGAAGATTTAACACCTTCTGATACTGCTCAGCTGAACAGACAATTCGTCAAAGGTTTTGCGACAGATATCGGCGGCCGTACTTCTCACTCAGCGATCATGGCAAGATCTATGGAGATTCCAGCAGTTGTTGGAACAAAAGAAGCAACAAAAACGGTGAAAAACAATGATCTGATCATTGTCGATGGTATTAGCGGAGACGTCATCATTCAGCCTTCTGAAGATGAAGTGAAAGCGTATCAAAAAAAGCATGAAGACTACTTAGCTAAAAAAGCGGAATGGGCGAAACTGGTGGACCAGCCAACGGTCACAAAAGACGGCGTTCACGTAGAGCTAGCTGCAAATATCGGAACACCTGAAGATGTAAAAGGTGTACTTGAAAATGGCGGCGAAGCAGTCGGATTGTACCGTACAGAATTTTTATACATGGGCAGAGATCAGCTTCCAACAGAAGAAGAACAGTTCAATGCTTATAAAACAGTGTTAGAGAAGATGGAAGGTAAAGCGGTTGTTGTCCGCACACTTGATATTGGTGGCGATAAAGAACTCCCTTACTTGCAGCTTCCAAAAGAAATGAACCCGTTCCTTGGCTTTAGAGCGATCCGCCTTTGCCTCGAAGAACAGGAGATTTTCAGAACACAACTACGCGCCTTACTTCGTGCAAGTACATATGGAAACTTGAAAATCATGTTCCCTATGATCGCGACATTATCAGAATTTAGAGAAGCAAAAGCCATTTTACTTGAAGAAAAAGAAGCATTGGTTGCCGCTGGTACAGACGTATCCGATTCCATTGAAATCGGTATAATGGTAGAAATTCCATCAACCGCTGTCATCGCAGACCAATTCGCAAAAGAAGTTGATTTCTTCAGTATTGGAACAAATGATTTGATTCAATATACAATGGCTGCTGATCGAATGAACGAACGAGTGTCTTATCTTTACCAGCCTTACAATCCAGCGATTTTACGTTTGATTACGCTTGTTATTGAAGCAGCGCATAAAGAAGGTAAATGGGTTGGCATGTGCGGTGAGATGGCAGGAGATGAAATCGCAATCCCACTTCTACTTGGATTAGGATTAGATGAATTCTCAATGAGTGCAACATCTATTCTTCCAGCAAGAACACAGCTAAGCAAGCTTTCTAAGGAAGAAGCTGCATCATTTAAAGAGCATATTTTATCACTTAGCACAACAGAAGAAGTGGTTGATTTCGTGAAGAAAACGTTTCAACATCACTAAGTGAATTCAAACCAGACAGTAACCCTGTCTGGTTTTTTTGTCGAATTTTATCATATTGGGTCATATCCGGCAGAGAGAAGGGCATCCTATAAGAAAAATGGAGGTGACCAGATTGCCTTTCTCAGACTATAAACCGGGTGATCAAGTATATGTGATTTATCGAAATCCACATGCTGCAAACGTAGCACAAATCAAAGAAGCAGAAATTGTTTCACATCCATATAACGAAGAGGAGCTTGCCCTATTTTTACTTGAAACGTATCATCCTTTAGCTCCAGATGATGCGGTCTTTCCGACATATGAAGAAGCAGAAGCTCTTTATCAAGATTTGTTTGAATAAGGGAGATTTTAGAAAGGATAAAAGCCATCCTGCGCGGTTAAAGTAACCGTATGAAAACCTATAAGGTAAGGATGTGCTAAATATGATCAAACCTTTTGTGCCCCAGCTTGTTTACATTGAACCAAGGGCGTTAGAGTACCCGTTAGGACGAGAGCTGAAGGAAAAGTTCGAGGGTATGGGTATTGAAATAAGAGAAACGACTTCACATAACCAAGTAAGAAATATTCCGGGTAAAAATGACTTGCAAAAGTATCGTAATGCGAAATCAACGCTTGTCGTTGGTGTGAGGAAAACGTTGAAGTTTGATACGTCTAAACCATCTGCAGAGTATGCGATCCCATTTGCGACAGGATGTATGGGGCATTGCCATTATTGCTATCTGCAAACGACAATGGGAAGTAAGCCGTACATTCGAACATATGTGAATGTTGAAGAAATATTAGATCAGGCGGAGCAGTACATGAACGAGCGTGCGCCTGAAATCACGAGATTTGAAGCTTCTTGTACTTCAGATATTGTAGGAATTGACCATTTGACACATACACTAAAGGCAGCGATTGAATACTTCGGCCAGACTGATCTTGGTAAGCTTCGCTTTGTCACCAAATTTCATCATGTCGATCATTTACTTGATGCAAAGCATAATGGCCGAACAAGATTCCGCTTTAGTATCAATGCGGATTATGTCATTAAATATTTCGAACCCGGAACATCACCGTTAGATCAGCGGATTGAAGCAGCTGTCAAGGTCGCAAAAGCAGGCTATCCTCTTGGCTTTATTATTGCCCCAATTTACATTCACGAAGGCTGGCAGGAAGGATATAAAGTTCTTTTTGAAAAGCTCGATGCAGCCCTAACTGAAGATGTCAGGCACGATATCACCTTTGAAATGATTCAGCATCGTTTTACAAAACCAGCGAAGCGTGTGATCCAAAAAAACTATCCGAAATCAAAATTAGAATTGGATGAAGAAAAAAGAAGATACAAATGGGGTAGATATGGAATTGGGAAATATATCTACCAAAAAGATGAGGAACAAGAACTAAGACAGACGTTAGAATCATATATCGATCAGTACTTTCCGTCTGCAAAAATTGAATATTTTACTTAAAGCAAGCCTTTATGGCTTGTTTTTTCTATTTAAATTTTCTTACAACTATTGAATGCGGTACCAATTTTGCCGATATACAAAATAAGATGCGAAAGTAGGATGTAGGGGTGATGAGATGTTTAAGAAACTTCAAGTGAGAATAGCTGTTTTCATCTCAGTTATTTTAATTTTAACCGTCGTGGCCGTTCAAGTGGGTTCCAACATAGTATTAACACCACTCATTGAACGGGATGCAAAAACCACCACAGCGGCAACAGCAGAAAGCATGAGAGATATTATTGCACAAAAGCTTGATAATTACGGGGGTACAATTAACAAACTGGCAACAAGTACACTGACTGAAGATTTTGCACAAAAGCAAACAAAACAAACATTAGCCTTTGAAAACGATGAACTAAAAGTCTTGCAGGAGCAGGATGAACTCATCTCACTTGCCTATATAGGAACAAGTGACGGTAAAATGTTTGCCTTCCCAGAGTCTGATTTTGGTGAAGGATATGATCCAACTAAGCGAGATTGGTTTATCAATTCGGCTGAAAAGCCTGATGAAGTCATCTGGACAGATCCGTATATTGATAAAGCAACGAATGAAATGGTTGTCTCAGCCACCAAGGCAATTGTGCGAAATGGAAAGGTTGTTGGAGTCGCAGGACTTGATTTGAAGCTGTCTTCCATTCAATCGTATATAAAGGAACAAAAGATTCCTTATATGGGAAACGCTTTCTTAGTTGATGGCAAAGGAACGATTTTGGCACATCCAACTGAGCAAGGAAAAAACATATCAAAAGTCGCTTCTGTAAAAAAAGCGATCGACAATTCCGGTCTTGATGATAACAAAGAACTGACGGTCATATCTAAAATCAAAGAGGCCGATTGGACAATAGGTGTCAGCTTTGAGAAAAAGAAACTGCTTTGGATCACAGAACAAATGAATCAGACAAGCATCATGATTTCAGTCATTGCCATTGTTCTTGCGATCATTCTCAGTTTCTTATTAGCAAGAAGCATCACAACGCCAATCAAGCGTCTGATCGAGCATGTGCGTAAGGTGTCTGAAGGTGATTTAACCAGCTCACTTGAAACGAAATCTCAAGATGAGATTGGTTTCCTCACGAAGAGCTTTAATCAAATGACCGAGGGGATCAGAGAGTTAATTGAAAAAGTAAAAGGGGCTTCAGACCAAGTAGTGACATCAACGGATGAAGTCACGCAAATTTCAAATGAAACCTTACTGTCGAGCGAACAGATTGCAACGGCCATTCAAGAGGTGGCAACAGGTGCGTCTAAGCAGGCTTCAGAAGCAGAAACGATTAATGAGAAATCAGAGCATTTATATGAAAAAGTACGTCATATGGGTGAGCTTGCCACGCAAATGCAAGCCAACTCAAAATCATCTGAAGATGCAGGCTATAGAGGGCTCGATGCACTCGGTATGCTCGTTCAAAAATCAACACAAGCGAACGAGGAATCGAAGAAAGTGGAGCAAATGCTGCTTGACCTTGAACATAAAACGAAAAATATTGAAAACGTTGTGACCGCCATCTCTGAAATCTCTGATCAAACGAATTTACTTGCACTGAATGCAAGCATTGAAGCAGCGAGAGCCGGAGAAAGCGGACGAGGATTTGCTGTTGTTGCAGAAGAAGTCAGAAAGCTTGCTGAACAATCTGCGCAATCAACCAAACACATTAGTGAAACCGTCAAACTCATTCAAGATGAATCGAAAAAGGCGGCTGAAGCGATGACGGCAGCAAGTAAGATGAATGAGGAACAAGGTGAAGCCATTAATGCAACAGGCGAGGCACTGAGCAGCATCACAATGGAAATGCAGGCACTTGTCGGCTCAATTGACAGCATTCATACACAGATCAATGAAATGACAGACGAACAGCAGAAAATGAATGACTCCATTCAAAGCATTGCTGCGATCTCAGAAGAATCTGCGGCTTCAGCTGAGGAAGTGCATGCGTCTACAGATGAACAAGTCCAAGCTTTAGAAAGAACGAAAACTTCGACTGAAATGCTGAACGAATCAAGCCAGGCATTACGTCAGGCGGTTGATCGGTTTAAGCTGTAATCAAGCGGAAAGGAACCTTGCGACGTGAGCAAGGTTCTTTTTGTATGATAAAATAAGAGTAGAGGAGGTGTTGACATGGATGTCAATCTATCTGGAAAAAAAGCCTTGGTCGCTGCAAGCAGTCAAGGTATTGGAAAAGCCATTGCCTTTGCTCTAGCAAAAGAGGGAGCAGATGTGATGCTTTCAGGAAGGCATGAGCACACGCTGAAAGAAACAGTCAAAGAATTATCTCCGCTTGTAAAAGGAAAGCTGACTTATCAAGTATGTGATGTGTCTGACGCGCAGCAAATCAAGGCGCTAGTTCAAGCGGCAGCTGGTGATGAGAAGTGTCTAGACATTCTTGTGAACAATACAGGCGGGCCTAAAACAGGGACGCTTGAAACCTTAATAGATGAAGACTGGATGGAATCATTTCAGCTTCATTTACTCAGTTATATTCGATTATTAAAAGAGGCATTGCCTTATTTGAAAAAACACGGCGCACGCGTGTTAAACATTGCGTCTATGTCAGTGAAAGAACCGATCCCAGGCTTGATGCTGTCAAATACTTTTAGACCGGCTATTGCCGGCTGGACAAAAACAGCCGCTCAGGAGCTTGCAAAGGATGGCATTTTAATCAATACGTTAGCCCCAGGGAAAATTGAAACAGACCGCGTCAAACAGCTGGACAAGCACCGCGCACAGGCAGAGCACCAAACAGTTGAAGAAATCAAAGCACAGGCTGAACGTGCGATTCCGCTTGGCCGTTACGGACAGCCAGAGGAATTTGCAGCATATGCAGCTTTTCTTTTATCTGAAGCCAATACATATATGACAGGTCAAACACTCATCATTGATGGTGGACTGACAAAGTCTCTTTAAGGAGGAACAAGTGATGACACAAATCAAAACAGTTGGTTTTATTGGAATCGGTGTAATGGGACGCAGTATGGCAGGACATTTAATGGATGCCGGATATGAAGTTCTCGTTTATACAAGAACAAAAGCGAAAGCAGATGCACTCATTCAAAAAGGCGCATCATGGAAGCCGGAAGTGAAGGAGATTGCAGAACATGCAGATGCTGTCATCACAATGGTAGGATATCCATCAGATGTAGAAGAAATCTATTTAGGTGAAGAAGGGCTTGTGGCACATGCTGCGCCTGGTACCTATCTGATTGATATGACTACATCGAAGCCTCAGCTGGCAAAAGAAATTGAAATGAAAGCAAAAGAAAAAGGGTTGTTTGCATTAGATGCACCAGTTTCTGGCGGAGACGTAGGGGCAAAAAATGGAACGCTTGCGATTATGATTGGCGGAGAAAAATCAGCCTATGAAGCGTGCCTGCCCTTATTTGAGCAAATGGGCGAAAACATTCAATATCAAGGACCTGCAGGAAGCGGCCAGCATACCAAAATGTGTAACCAAATTGCGATCGCAGCAGGTATGGTAGGCGTTGCAGAGGCCATGGCCTATGCCGAAAAATCAGGACTTGATCCAGAGCATGTGCTCAAAAGCATTACAACGGGCGCGGCAGGAAGCTGGTCCTTGTCAAACCTTGCACCAAGAATGCTGAAAGGTGATTTCGAGCCAGGGTTCTACGTGAAGCATTTTATCAAGGATATGGGCATTGCACTTGAGGAAGCAGAACTGATGGGAGAAGAAATGCCAGGACTCGCGCTTGCAAAGTCACTTTATGAAAAGCTGAGCGAACAGGGCGAAGAAAACAGCGGCACACAGAGTATATATAAATTATGGGTAAAATAAAAAGACCTGTCCCACTTAGAGACAGGTCAGCGTGTAGACAAACCCTCGCATTCGGTGTCAGTCCTGCGTGCCGGTGCTCACGAATGTCAAATTCGCTCCGCTCCGGTACTCGTCCTTCCTAGGGCTGCAAAGGTTTTCTATCACGCTGAAAAGAAGACAAAAGGCTAAAATGAAGATCATTTTAGCCCTTTGTCAACAATCTGGTCTGTCCCACTTAGGGACAGGTTTTTTAGATATCTTATTTTCCGATGAATTGCTGCGTCCAGTAGTTGCCAGATTTCACATAACCAACACCGATATGTGTATAGTTTTTGTTTAAGATATTTGCTCTGTGGCCTTCACTGTTCATCCATGCAGTCACAACTTCTTGAGGAGATCTTTGACCTTGGGCAATGTTTTCACCTGCTGTTTTGTAAGTGATACCGAATTGCTTCATTTGATCAAATGGAGATCCGTAAGTTGGGCTTGTATGAGAGAAATAGTTTTTATCTTTCATATCTTGAGATTTTGCGCGAGCAGATTTGCTTAGTTTTGAATCAACAGAAAGTGCTTTTAACCCTTGTTTTGCACGCTCTTTATTTGTAAGCTCAACGACTTCTTTTTCAAATGCATTCAAGCTGCTGTCTGCTTTTGCTGCCGTTGTGTCTTTTTGGTCAGCTTTTGTGTTGTTATTGTTGTTTGTGTTTTGTTTAGCTGGCGTACTTGGTTTAGAAGCAGTTGGTTTTTTCACTGATTCTTGTTTTTGTTCATTTTTTGCTTTGTTTACTTCTTTCACCACTTTTGTGCCAGTAACAGGTTGACCGCTTTTGATCAGCTTGTTTAAAAGAGCTTCGATCTCTTTTTGATTCGACTTGCTTAGCTTGTTTACATCTGAAGAGATATGTAATTTTGCAGCTAATGTATGAAGATCAATGGTTTGATGCTGTACATGTATCACTTGTTTCAGGTTAAGCTCCTTCGCATCAGCTGAATGTCCTCCAGTGAACGTGATGAGTGCAGCAGCCGTTAGCGCTGAAAAAAAGAATGATTTCTTCTTCATATTGTAACTCCTCCTAAAATCTTTGTTTTGTTTTCTCACAGAAAATCATAACATGGACTTTTTGTTATAAACGTACCAGCATCCTCCATTGACAATGCCTGTTTGTCATTTTTGTTAAAGTCATAAAAAAAGCCGCCTCATATCAAAGGATAGGGAATTCTTCCATTTAAAGAAAACGACATAAACATACCAATATTTTAAAGTGTTAGTATATTTTTTTGCATAATAGGGATTGACAGCTTTTTTTCACTTGTTTCGCTGTAACAACTATTACAAAAGTGTTACAATAATGAGTGGTAATTGTAAAAGATTGAAAGGATGAGAGGAGCTACATAAGTGGGAGAGAAACAGCATCAAGGTAGTGCCGAGCAGAAAAAAATCAAGCGCCGGAACGCCTGGAGGATTAATCTCTTTTTCTTCGCTGTCTTTAGTTTATTTGCTGGACTTGTGATCAAGCTTGGTGTGCTGCAGATCGTCAATGGTGAGGATTATAAAAAGCAAGCAAACCGAACAGAGGTCAAAACAGCATCATACCCGTCCCCAAGAGGAAAAATGTATGACGCGAGAGGAAGAGTCGTCGTTGATAACGAAAGTGTACCTGCCATCGTTTATACATCAGAAAGCGGTGTGAAAGCGAAGGATAAGATTAAGGTAGCAAGAAAACTTGCGACTTATATAAAAATGGATACTGATTTTTTGAGAGAGCGTGACATTCGAGATTTTTGGCTGGCGAGCCATCCGAAAGAAGCGGATAAGCTCATTTCAAAAGCAGAGAAAAAGGATCTTAAAGCAAAGGATGTCTATCCGCTTCAAGTAGAGCGTGTGCCTAAGAAAGAAGTCAAGGCGATCGAAAAGGATGCAGAGGAAAAAGCAGTTGCAGCGATCTATCGTAGATTTACAGGCGGATATGCCTTTGAGCCTCAAATCGTGAAAGCAATGGACCCAAATGAAGAGAAAAAAGGGGACGAAAAAGTTGCTTTACTCGATGAAACAAAAGAGTCAAAGCAGACATCATCCGTGAGTTTGACATATGAAGAGATTTCACTTGTGTCAGAGCATCTGGATGAACTGCATGGTGTAAATGTCATCAATGATTGGACAAGAAAATATCCGTATGAAAAGACCCTTTATAATGTACTTGGCGGTGTGACCACACCAGAGCAAGGCATTATAAAAGAGCGTGAAGATTACTATATGGCAAGAGGCTACTCGCGAAATGACCGGGTAGGGAAGAGCTATTTAGAGTATCAATACGAAGATTTTCTGAATCCAGAGAAAGCGACTGTTCAATATACACAGGTTGGCGGGAAGCTGCTCGATGAAATCAAGCGGACAGAGGGACGAAGAGGACTTGATCTTGCACTGACATTTGATATGGAGCTGCAAAAGGAAGTCGACAAGATCGTCGAATCAGAGCTTAGATCCGCTAGTGCGAGAAACTATATGATGGACCGCGCATTTGTCGTGATGATGGACCCTAACACTGGGGATGTTCTCGCAATGTCTGGCAAGAAAATGGATGGCAGAGACGTCACAGATTATGCCATCGGAACATTTACGACCCAGTACGAAATGGGCTCTGTTGTCAAAGGAGCCACAGTACTTGGCGGTTATCAGGACGGGATGTCACACAACCAATCCTATATGGATACACCGCTTTATTTTGCAGGAAGTAATGGAAAGCCGAAACAGTCTTACAAAGTTCTTGGATGGGTCAATGACCTTCAGGCTCTCCAAAAAAGTTCCAACGTCTACATGTTCCAAGTAGCGATGAGAATGGCGGGCATCACCTATCAAAAGGATGGTCCGTTACCGGCAAGACCTGAGCACCTGCAAAAAATGAGAAACTATTATGCGCAATTCGGTCTTGGCGTAAAAACAGGGATCGACCTGCCGCAGGAATCAAGCGGGATGCAGACACATCCTAAGACGGTCGGCGGACTTTTGCTCGATGAAGCAATTGGCCAGTATGACACGTATACACCGCTTCAAGTTGCCCAGTACATGTCGACGATCGCCAATGGAGGAAATCGCGTTCAGCCAAGAGTGGTGAAAAGCGTTCACCTTCCAACGAAGAAGGATGAAGTAGGCCCAGTCGTGAAAAAATATGAGCCGAAGGTGCTGAACACGATTAACAACTCGAAAGCAGATATTGACCGCGTCAAAATGGGGCTGAAAATGGTCACATCGACCGGCGGTACTGCCGCTGGCCGCTTTGGTCAGCATGATGTCGCTGGAAAAACAGGGACGGCCCAAACCTTTTACTATGGTGCCAACCGCAGCTGGTGGGGAAATCCCACATACAATTTAACCTTTGGGGGATATTATCCGTCGTCCAATCCGAAGGTGGCTTTTAGTGTCGTGACACCTTATGTCTCAGATAAAGATTCCGTCATTAAAACCATCCCAAGTAAAATTATTGATAAGTACGTTGAATTACAAAAGAAATATGAAAAGCAGTAAACAGCAGAGAGCACAGCAAGAGAATGTGCTCTTTTTTGTTGAAAATATGGACGTTTCCCTCGATGACGGAAGGAAAATACGGGTTTTCTAGCGAATCTTTTTTATACATCAATCTAAGGACAACCCTAAAAAATGAAAAGGAGGGTCGGACGACGATGGAACAAAAAATGAAAGATTCGAATCAGCTTTATTCGAATATCGATTTACATGCCGTTCTTTCTTCTAATGGCCGCTTTCTCTACATTTCTTCTAACTGTAAGCAGCTTTTGCTCTATGAACAAAAGGATTTACTAGGGTGTTTTTTGAAAGACTATGTTCATACCGAAGATCAATTTCTCGTCGAGAGTTATTTCTACAATCAGCACATGCTAGAGATTTGCCACTTTAGGCTGCTTAGAAGTGATCTAACAGCTGTATGGATTGAAGCAAGTATTGATTTTGTTGCTTGTGATGAGTTAGACAGCGAATTAAGTAGAGAAATGATCCTAAAAATGAGGGTGCTGGACGCTGAACCGCAAAAAGCAGCATTTCAAACAACATCAGAAGTGTCAGAACAGTCGTTAGGCAGTCTGCCGGCTTTCCAACATGTCAGTGAAGCTGAACAATTGATTGCCATGCTGCCAAATCCGTTGTGTATTACGATATTAGGGGAAATTGTTTATGCGAATGATGCGATGCTTCAATTAATGGGGGTATGTACAAGAGATGACATGATCGGCAAATCTGCATTTGACTTTATTGCTGAGGAGTACCATGACATTGTGAGAAGCCGAATTACGAGGCTGCAGCAAGGTCTTCCAGTCGGAATGATTGAACAGATTTGGAAGCGGAAAGATGGAAGCAGCATTCATATCGAAGTGAAGTCATCACCTACGATCTATCAAAATCAGCAGGCAGAGCTTTTGCTGTTAGTAGACATCTCATCCCGTAAGAAATTCCAAACCGTTCTTCAAAAAAGCCGGGAGCGGTATCAGCTGCTCATCCAAAACTCCATTGATACGATTGCGGTCATTCATGATCATAAATGGGTGTTTATGAATGAATCAGGCATTAAATTATTTGAAGCCGAGCATTACGATAAATTAATAGGAAAGGATATTTTCCACCAGATCCATTCCTGTGACCAGCAAAAAGTGAAAAAGAGCTTGTCGCGTATTATTGAAAGAGCATCAGATTCCGAGATTGTCACGATGAGCTGTCATACATTTAAACACAAGCTGATTTATACTGAAATGGTGTGTATCCCAACCACATTCTTTGGGGAAACAGCCGTTCAAATTATTTTAAGAGATATATCGGAACGTAAGCAGACAGAAGAGCTCATGCTCCGATCTGAAAAATTATCGATCGCAGGTCAATTGGCAGCTGGCATTGCACATGAAATCAGGAACCCATTGACCGCTATCAAAGGCTTTTTGCAGCTCATTAAACCGAAAACAAAAGATCGCGATCAATATTTCGAGATTGTTTTCTCTGAGCTGAGCCGGATAGAGATTATATTAAGCGAGTTGCTCATGCTGGCAAAACCGCAGCAAACGGCATCGATGCAGACACTTGATTTGAAAAAAATCATCAGCGAAGTCACGGCTCTATTAGAAACACAAGCGAACTTAAATGGTATTTTAATGAACACAAGTGAGATAGAAGAGGATCTCCTGATGAACGGGGATCAAAATCAGCTCAAGCAGGTGTTTATCAATTTAATCAAAAATGCCGTCGAATCCATGCCGGACGGAGGTAAGGTTGACATTACGGCCAAAGCAGAAAGAGATGGGATTCTCGTTACCATTCGTGATGAAGGGGTCGGCATTCCTGAATCGGTCATGAAGCGAATAGGAGAGCCCTTTTTAACGACAAAGGAAAAAGGCACTGGACTTGGCCTCATGGTGACATTTAATATTTTAGAAAATCACAACGGGACGATCCGTGTGGATAGTCATCCCGAAAAGGGCACCGTATTTCACATCATGTTTCCTGCAAAATAAAAACAACGGCAAGAGAGCCGTTGTTTCAGTCTGTGAAATGAATGGAACGTTTTTCAAGGACGAATTGTTCTAGGCGGTCAAGTCCTTCTTTCAGTGTTTCAAGTGAATAAGCATAGGACAGACGCACATACCCTTCGCCGAGTGGAGAGAAAGCAGACCCTGGTACAACCGCAAGTCTTGTACTTTCTAACAGCTCCATACAAAAATCAAAGGAACTCATCCCAAACGATTCAATGGATGGAAAAATATAAAAAGCGCCAGAAGGCTTAATGACCGGAAGCCCCATAGAAATGAGCCGATCATATACATAATCGAGTCTTTTCTTATATTGCTCTCTCATGATGAGTGCATCATCCACACCATTTGTCACAGCTTCAAGTGCCGCCTTTTGTGAGACAGCCGAGGCACAAGACACGTTATATTGATGTACTTTTAATACATGTTTAGCAATTGGAGCTGAAGCAAATAAAAAGCCAATTCTCCAACCGGTCATGCTATGAGATTTAGACAGTCCGTTAATCACAATGGTCTGTTCCTTTAAGAAAGAGGCAATTGAATGATGCGGCCGGTCAAATGTCAGCTCGCTATAGATTTCGTCTGATAAAATAAAGATGTCTTTTCCTTCAAGGAGCTGGGCAATCTCTTTCAATTCTTCTTCCGAAAGCGTGACACCAGTTGGATTCGAAGGATAAGGAAGTACAACACACTTTGTCTTTTCCGTTAATGCATCCTCAATCAGTTTGGCATTTAATTTAAAGCCAGCATTCGTTGTGTCGATATGTACGGGCTTCCCGCCGCACATTCGAATGATCGGTTCATAGCCAGGGTAGACAGGTCCAGGTAAAATGACCTCGTCACCCTCTGACAAAATGGTTCGAAACGCAGCATCAATCGCTTGACTTGCACCTGTCGTCACAATGATTTCTGACTCTGCATCATAATCAAGATTGACTTTCTTCTTGATGTAGTGCTGGATCGCTTGTCTTAGCTCTAGGAAACCAGCATTATGAGTGTACGAGGTGAAATTCTCGTCAATGGCTGCTTTGGCAGCTGTTTTGACATGATGCGGCGTATAAAAATCGGGCTGGCCTATCGTCAAAGAAACGACATCCTCATATGACGATACGAGATTTGAAAATGTTCGAATGCCTGAAATTTCAATATCCTTTACTCTTGGATTCAGCAAATGCTCCATTTCTCATCACCTTAAAAATTTATGTTTTTATCCTATTTTACCATTCACTGCATAAATGTCACCCGCGAAAGGCACTGGATATCATTATCTGTAGTCTATTCTCCTATTCATCACAGCATGAGTGATATATTGAAGAAAGAGCAACATTTATTATAGCGTAACCTCACTAGAAAATACAGGCTGCGGTGAACAGGATTAGAAAACGTCACAACTGTGTAAACTGAAAGAACGTGAGAATCAGGTCATGGGAATTGCTTTCATAGACATACGATCTCCTAAAGGAGGACGATAGATGGAACAATCAGCGAAGACATCGAAAATCGCGTTTCTATCCGTGATGAGTAACACATTTGTTGTCATCTTAAAAATCATTGTGGGGCTGTTGACTGGATCTGTTGCGGTTTTATCAGAAGCCATTCATTCTTTTCTCGATTTAATGGCATCTTTTATTGCATTTATTTCTGTTCGTATTTCAAGAAAGCCAGCAGATTCTAAACATCCTTATGGACATGGAAAAGTCGAAAATATTTCAGGAACGATTGAGACCTTGCTGATTTTCGTTGCTGGCATTTGGATCATATACGAATGTGTTCACAAATTAATGCACCCAGAGCCAGTCAAGCTGCCTGTGCTTGGCATTGTGGTGATGCTGATAGGCGCGCTCATCAATTTTATCGTATCGAAGGTTGTGAACAAAGAGGCGGAGCGAGTGCATTCTGTTGCCATGAAATCGAATGCATTGCACCTGTTAACAGATGTGTATACGTCACTAGGGGTCGCATTCAGTTTATTGCTTGTAGCATTAACCGATTGGTATTTCTTAGATCCGATCATTGGAATGATACTCGCTCTCTTTATTATGCGTGAAGCATTTAAACTCATGAAAGAAGCCTTCCCGCCGCTTGTAGACGCCCGGCTAACACCCGAGGAAGAACAATCGATAGAAGCAATCATTCAAGGATTCAGTCAAGAGTTCATCGAATATCATGACTTTCGAACAAGACGATCCGGAGCAGAGGAATATATTGATTTCCATTTAATTGTAGATGGCAAGACAACCATTGAAGATGTTCATCAATTATGTGATCGAATTGAAGAGAAGATTCAGCAAGAATTTCCGCATGCACAAATCTTTATTCATGTAGAGCCTGAAAGTGAAAGAACATCACAAACGTAAAAAAGACGATCAACCAACTTAGGTTGTATCGCCTTTTTTTACGCTTCATCTATGAAATGAAATCAATATCCATAAGCAGTATCGTAATCTTCATACCAAGAGATATAAGCTGCGTCATCATTTGACAAATCATGCTTCATGTCCAAAAAATCAGCTTCGCAAATATCTTCAATTACAGTCATCTCTTTGTTCTTTAATAGTACGACAGTTCCCATCATGAACACCTTTCTTTAAAAAATCCTTGACTATTGTACCATGTGAAGAGCGGTTGTCAACAGCAGAATGGAAACAAGACGAAAATATCACAAAATGTTAAAAAATCAGGAGGTAAAAGAACTAGAAGTGCCATGATTTTCACAAATTTTCAGTATTTATTCACATAAAACATTAAGAACAAACTGATCTAAAATATATGTAAAAGTGTACAGCTCCATTGATCTTACTATATTCATAAGATATAATAACGAATGATTATAAGAAATTTATAGAAAACATACATAATAAAGGAGAAATAGGATGGAAACAAACATAACAGAACCACACATTCAAGAAAAGAAGCATCCTGAGCTAGCAGGCGTGGGCTACCGCTTTCTTGCCCACCTTTTGGACGGCGTCATTATCAGTGTTCCTTATGCCTTCATCATGTTTATTTTGTTCACACTCTTTTTTGTCTCAAGCCCAGAGGCAGCATTTATGCTAGAGGATGACAGCTATTACTATTCCACAACCGTCATGACGGATGAAGAATGGGCTGTCATTATGGGACTTATCTTTTTCTACGTAGCATCGATCTTAATCGGTATCGTGTTGACATGGCTTTATTACGCTATTATGGAAGCATCAAAACTGCAAGGAACTCTTGGTAAGATGGCTCTTGGGATCAAAGTGACAAAAGTAACGGGCGAAAAAATAACATTCGGACGAGCAACTGGCCGCTTTTTTGCAAAAGTCTTTTTGTCTCCAATCTTATGTATTGGGTACATCATTGCCTTTTTCACAGAGAAAAAACAAGCGCTTCACGATTTAATTGCAAGTACGATTGTTGTGAAGAAATAAAGAAAAAAAGCACCTCTGCTCAATAGTAAGGGGTGCTTTTTGTATAGATTGCTTGTATGGAAGAGGGAAGCATGACATAAAATAGAATGATAGTGAAAAATCAGGCAGGGAAGGGAGACAAACGATTGAGAACAGGAAAAAAGACCATGCAGAAAAAAGGGGCAGGCTTCGGGTTGTTTTTGACAGCACCCGTTTTGGCCTGGGCATTGTATGACTTTGCAAATACGATATTTTCATCCAATATGATCACCATTTTCTTCCCGTTCTACTTGCAGGAAACGATTGGAGACAGTGCGAGAATGGATCAGATCGCCAGTACGTTTATTTCTTATGCAAACGCACTAGCCAGCATTTTTCTCGTCATTTTTACACCATTATACGGGGTTCTGATCGATCGTACAGGAAAAAAGAAGCGCTACATCACAGTGTTTACTTTAATATGTATATCTTGTACGTTTTTGATGGGGATCTTTGCTGGAATTGATTTCTCAAGCGAATGGTTTGGGCTGCCTGTCTCCTTATTAGTAGTGGTCACCTTGTTTGTGATCGCAAAATTTTTCTATCACTCGAGCCTAGTGTTTTATGACACCATTCTGCCCGATCTTGGGACAAAGGATGAAATACCGCTTATTTCTGGGTTTGGCATTGCCGTTGGTTATTTAGGGACACTTGTCGGTCTCTCAGTTTATTTACTTGTTGGCAATGACCAATTTCATGAAGCATTTATTCCGACAGCGCTTTTATTCTTTCTCTTTTTCCTGCCCTTTCTCTTTTTTGTAAAAGACCCTCATCCGCTGCCGCAGCAAGAGAAAAAGGCGTCATTTTTCAGCGGGTATAAAGAAATTATTCGCACGTTTAAAGAGATGAAGCAATACAAGCCGGCTTTTATCTTTATGATTGCTTTCTTTTTTATGAATGATGCCTTACAGACAGCGATTGCGATGATGGCTGTTTATGCCAAAATCATCATTGGCTTTACCGCTGGGCAATTTATTCTGCTTTATCTGGTGTCGACCATTTCAAGTATCATTGGCTCCTTTCTATTTGGATATATCACAAAGGCGATTGGGGCAAAGCGCTCGATTACAGTCGTGTATGTGATTTTGATCGTGGCCCTGATTTTGGCTGTGACAGCCACAACTGAATGGGTTTTCTGGGTGGCCGGCAGTTTATTCGGAATTTCACTCGGCGCAAGCTGGGGGGCATCACGAATATTGATAATTGAGCTGACACCTAAGGAAAAGAGAGGACAGTTCTTTGGTCTCTTTGCATTCTCAGGGAAGGTGTCTTCCATTATTGGACCCATCATTTATGGCTCAGTCACTCTGCTGTTTGCAGAGCACGGAAATCTCGCAAGCCGTCTTGCACTTGGGTCTTTACTCATTCTTGCAGCGATAGGACTTGTGATTCATCAATTCGTACGAGAGAAAGCGTAAAGAAACGTCAACTTTTTACCTATGCTGCCGATATAAAAAGTACAATCTTATATTGAAGAATAGAGGGATTTCCGTGGCTTTAAACAAACAAGAAATTTTACTTGACTCTGGTACCAATGAATTGGAAATTGTGAAGTTTGAAATTGGTTCAAATCAATTCGGCATTAACGTCATGAAAGTAAGAGAAATCATTCAGCCGGTTGAGGTGACGGTTGTACCGCACTCTCATCAAGATGTAGAAGGGATGATTAGTTTACGAGGCGAGATTTTACCAGTCATCAATCTATTTTCCTTTTTTAATGTCGAGTCAGATCAGTCAGAACAAGAGAAATATATTGTGACTGAATTCAACCAACGGAAATTTGTGTTCCATACAGGAACGGTATCACAAATTCACCGCGTCAGCTGGGAAGAAATTGAAAAGCCAACTGCACTCAATCAAGGGATGGACCGTCATTTAACGGGCATCATTAAGCTTGATGAAAAAATGATTTTCCTTCCAGATTATGAGAAAATCATTTATGATATTGAATCCGCTTCTGGAGTAGAAACGTATCATATGTTTGACGGTGAGAAAGACGAGAGAAGAACAGGGAAGAAGCTTTATGTCGTTGAAGACTCTCCGCTTCTCATGCGTTTATTAACAAATGAATTAACCGAAGCAGGCTATAAAAACATTGTGACCTTTGAAGATGGCAAACAGGCATATGACCACGTCATGGACCTTGTCAGCAAAGGAATCAGTGTGACAGAAGAAATTGATATGATTATTACGGATATTGAAATGCCAAAAATGGATGGTCACCGATTAACGAAACTGTTGAAGGAAAATCCTTTAACGAGTTCCATTCCGATTCTCATCTTCTCTTCGTTAATCACTGAAGATTTGCGGCATAAAGGGGAAACAATCGGTGCAGATGATCAAATTAGTAAACCAGAAATTCATCAGCTGATTGAAAAAGTCGATCACTTTATTATCTAAACAAAAAACCACTCGGCATGAGTGGTTTTTTGTTTAAAAATAACTTTCCCCGAGTCGTTTGAAGACGGGCTTTGTGTAATGTGATTTTTGTTTTGTGGCGGTAGGTTTTTCTTTTAAACCGACATACGTTTGAAGTAGTTGCTTTGCTCGGTTTAATGACATATTCGCTTTCGGATTGCGATATGATTGATTTAAATTTCCTAAGTGTGGCAAAAATTCGAAGTCTTCTTTGGTTGGTGGCAGGTGAAAATAATAATCTCCAATTTCAATCAGCACGTCGGACTGTTGTTGACTATATTTGGGATTGTTAGAGAAATGTAGGCCCACTTTTCTTCCTTTACCTTCTTGCAATAGTTTTTGCAGCGCACGTTTTTTCAAAAGATAAAGAAACTTGGGATTTGGTGCGGTTTTAGCATGGCGGTTAACGGTATAAATGGCTTTTGCGATGTTTTCTGCTGTAGGTTCTATGTCTTTAGTATGAGCATAATCGTCCATTTTTTCTCTCCTTTGTCTTTCGTCTTCCTGTGCTTAGTATAAATTATACGTTTTTATTAGTAAATTGCAAATAGAGTTATTGTAAAAGCGATAGGATTCCTAGCTCTCTTATCTACAATAGCCATTCAGGAGGGTTCTAAAACGTGGTTGAATATAAAAATGGCAGAATGATCAGCAAAGACACAGCATCTATTCACTATGATTTTTCTTCTATCTGTTTCAGGTGGAAAGAATGCGGCGCATTTCATTTTCTATATGCTAAAGGTGTTGTATATTCATTCTTTTAAGCATAGTTGAAGCTGCATTGGTAAGCAATTTCTGTATTGAAGTCCGTTTTTTGAAGCAGGATGAGGCTTTGTTGAACTTTCACATAATGAGGAGGTAACTTCTATAAACTTCTTTAATTGAAGGATCTGCAGCATACAGAGCGGTAGCTGACTTGCACGAGCGATATCTTGAAGAAGCACTTTTTCGATAATGTTGGCAAATCCATTGCTGACGGTGTCATTGGTGGGCAAAGGAGAAGAGACGTTCATTGCAAGAAGGGCAGAAGAATTGACTGAATGAAATATATATGAAGTGAACTATTAGTTCATGATAACTACCTATTTTAAATAAATGGGTAGTTTCTCAATTTGGATTCATTTTTACATATTGCGTCTGAAACTTTACCATATGCCTGACAACATGTCGAACATATGGTTTAACAACATGGTCTATTTCTTATGACTTGAATAAGCGCAATAGAAGCAACCATTAAAATCAGTTTCATTCGTCATTTGTTTAGCTTCATCAATGGCGCTCTCGCCACTCATGTGCAGACCAATCAATTTACGGCTTGCAGCATCACCTAAAAATGCACAATCTTCTGTATGTACAACATACTGTCCTTGATCATCTTTTGTATGAATAAAATAATAACTTTTTAGCATACCCCTCACCTCCAACCTGACTATCCTACTATAAAACTTCCAAAGATGTAAAGAAATTTTATGAAAATTTTTGCAATTTTATACACGTTCCTGTTTTTTGAAAAAAAGAAATAAAGGCTAAATAATGAAAGGGATTGATAGAATGGATGTAAGAGGTAAAAGTTAAAAGAGAAGAAAGGATCGATTGAAGGGCATGTTGACTCCTCTATTGGTTGTTGTTGCTTCAAATAGCTTCAATCAACAGAGTAAATAACGTCGTAGGGCGTTTCAGCTATGAAAAAAAGGACTTCCTTTTAAAGAAAGCCCTTTTTCCTGTTCAATTATTGCGCTCCCTGGCCTTTTAGTTCTCGCTGCACGTCTAAGTCGGCAGCTTCTCTGCTGAACTTCGGCAGTGTAATGAAGTAAAAAAGGAAAACGAGTAAAATAATAACGCCCATTCCGTAATAAATATAAGAAACGTTTGTAATGAGTTTTGGAAATAGTACCGCAATCAGACCTAATGTCATGGATTGAGCAAACATGGTAAGCGGATCAACCCATCCTGACACACGTCCCATCAGGCGAGGATGGACGATTCTCGGCAGCCAGCCGCCAATGACAATGTTGACCGGTCCAATACATGTACCAATGACAAATGATGTGACATAAAACAACCATAGTGTATGGGTGGAACCAAGTACAAAAATCAGAATGCCTGCAACCAGAATTGGAAGCGACATGAGATATTGCATCTTTACTTTTTTAGCGAGAACAGAGCCCATTAAGCTGCCAACAAGCAGGCCTGCACCGATCGCGATTGTAAAGAAGGATGTATGCAGTTCAAAATGGTCCGGTGAAAGGCCATATTTCATTGTAAACATCGGAAGTACAGCAAATGCGCCATTGACTAGACCAAAAACAAAAAAGCCAAAAATTAAAGAAGCCAATAATTTATTTTTTATAATGTAAAGAATGCCTTCTTTAAAATCTTTTAGAGACGTTTTAATGGTCATGCCTCTCCAGCCTGCTTGTCCATTTGGCTGACGTGCTTCAATTGGAATGTTACATGAACGAATCAGGATGCCTGAAACAATAAAACTGATCAAATCAATGGTAATGGCACCGTGAAGTCCAATTGTCTTATACATAATAGCACCGATTCCAACACCAAATACCATGAATAAACTAAACAGCATTTGATTTAAGCCAGCGGCTTTGGCATATTGATCTTTATTTAAAATCGCCTGAACGAGAGAGGCTTCAGCTGGATAGAAGAACTTCGTAATGGCACTTCGTATAAACAAGATCAAGAAAATAAGTGGAAGTGAATTGAAATAAATCACAATGAATAAAACAATCGTCAGCCCAGCTCGTATCCAATCGCAATTCTCTGCGACTTTTTTACGATCAAAACGATCTGCTACTACACCAACCATAAAAAAGACAAAGATCGTTGGAAGTGAATACATGAGCTCTGCTAATGTGGCATAGGCGGGCTGATGACTAAAATGATCGAGCAAATAAAAGGCAAACGCCATATTGCCTACTGTTGTCCCCATTTGCGAAGCAAGTGCTGCAAAAAAGAGACGAACAAAATTTCTGTTTTTAAAAATATCCATAAATACGCTCCTTACCCTGAAGATCCCACTTTATATCATATAAAATTTTAAGCATTCATACAATTAATTTCTCCTACTGGCTAATGGTCACAGGTGTTCCATTTGGAACGATTGAAGCAAGTTCGATGACATTCTGATTATACATACGAATGCATCCCCTAGACACAGCTTTACCAATTGAAGACGGGTTATTCGTACCGTGGATGCCGTAATGAACTTTCGAGAGGCTCAGCCAATAGGCGCCAAAGGGACCTCCTGGGTTTGGCTGTCTGTTGACAATATAATAAGAACCTGTCGGTGTCATATTTAAAATTCTTCCTGTTGCAATCGGATACGACCGAATAAGCTGTGATCCAGAAAACAATACGAGACGTTTCCTTGAAATCGAAACAGAGATGCGGTAAGGGATCGAACTAAGATCGGGCAGACCAGGAATGATGATGACCTCATTTTGTACCGGCTCTTGACCTTGAAGTGACGGATTTGCAGCCTTTAAGGCATCTGTTGTTGTTCGGAAATCAAGCGCTATAGAAGCAAGGGTTTCTCCATTTTTCACCGTATATCGCAGCACCAAAGTACACTCCTTTTGCTCAAATAAAAGAAGCCATGATGCCCATCACTTGATCTATATATTGACGGAATCAGGCTAAGGAAGGTTTCTCCTAACATTTGTCATGAGAAAGATCTTTGATTATACATATGCAAATAGGAGCGGTTTGGCTTCTGTCTAAATGCGAGAGGAGAGGGTGAAAAAGGTTAATTCAGGTTTGGCTAAAAATCGAAGCGGCAGTCTTGTTGTCCCAAGTCCGCGGTTGATATAGATTCGGTGCTGATAACTTCCGTATAAACCTTCCACATATGTATGGCCGTAAGGTGCTGTGAGAATGGGTCCGTAGAAAGGAAGCTGCACTTGTCCGCCGTGGGTATGTCCAGAAAGCTGCAAGTTAATGGGAGTTGTATTTAACTCCAATGCTGCATCAGGCTCATGTACGAGCAGTAACGTAAATAAATCAGAGGATACTTCCCGCTTAATCAGGTCATAATCGGGCACACTCATCATCAGGTCATCCAATGTAGCAATCTGAATATGCGCCCCTTCTTTTTCTAATTGAAACACATCATTTTTACATATTGTAAAACCGCAAGCTTTCATCGTTTGCTCATAAAGATCAATGCCAAATGGTCCGTAGTCATGATTTCCGCATATCGCGAGCTTACCAAACGGAGCATGGAGCTTGGTTAAATATGCTTTCGCTTTTTCATGCTCTTCAATCGATGCTTGAAAATCAACGAGGTCACCTGTGAACACAATGAGGTCTGGAGACTCAGCGTTGATTTGCTGGACGACGGATTCTAATTCTTTCGCAGGAAATGTATCACTTAAATGAACATCACTAAATTGAGCGATTTTAAACTGGTCAAATGAAGCTGGAAGCTGAGCATCCTGAATGGTCAGTGACACGGTATCGATCATGCGTGGTTCGATGTATCTGGCATATCCGTATCCACATGTTGTAGCTAAAAAACCGAGAATGCTCGCGCCAGCTGCTCCTTTTAAAAACTGTCTCCGAGAAAGTTGCTTCATATAAGACTCCTTTATAAATAAAATTAAGTATAGCATCATATTTGATGAATCTCCCATATGGTGCATCTAGGGTCAATCATGATATGATAGAAAATAATGAATGAATAGTCATTCAAAACCACAGAGGGGGAGAACAAATGACGAAACAAACAGTGATTGTCACAGGGGGATCAAGCGGAATGGGGAAGGCGATGGCTGCCCATTTGGCACACGGAGGCTGGAATGTCGTGATTACTGGAAGAACGGAAGAAACGTTAGAAAAGGCGGCAAATGAAATAAAGCAGAATGGCGGCTCGATCGCTTACTTCCAAATGGATGTGCGAAACCCAGAGGATGCAGATCAAATGGTCAAGTTTGCGGTAGATACATTTGGTGATGTGGACGCTCTGATTAACAATGCTGCAGGAAACTTTTTGGTTCCAGCAGAAAAACTGTCTCCTAACGGCTGGAAGGCTGTCATTGATATTGTATTAAATGGAACATTTTTTTGCAGTCATGCAGTGGGCAATTACTGGATTCGTCAAAAGAAAAGGGGAAGTATGATCAATATGGTGGCTACCTATGCATGGGGTGCTGGTGTAGGTGTGGCGCATTCAGCGGCAGCAAAGGCAGGTGTTTTATCTCTGACTCGAACGCTTGCAGTGGAGTGGGGAAAGCAATATCGAATTCGCGTCAATGCCATCGCACCAGGACCAATCGAGAGAACAGGCGGTGCGGATAAACTGTGGGAATCGGAAGAGGCAGCGCAAAGAACATTAGATAGTGTTCCTCTTGGCAGACTGGGTACACCAGAGGAAATTGCAGAGCTTGCGAGCTTTTTATTATCTGAGCAAGCTTCATATATAAATGGAGATTGTATCACAATGGATGGGGGTCAATGGCTTAACCAATCCCCATTTTGAATGACGATGTAAGACCTGCTTTTGATGTGTTATAATCACACAAAGAGAGAAGCAGGTGATGAAAATGGTCGATCCATTGGATATTTTAACGAATATTGAAGATGTTTTCCCGCACTATCAAGCCATATTCAGTGCGGAAGAGCAAAAAGTGATAGGCTATGAAATTTTAGGAAGAATGAAGCTTGAGTCTGAAACAGTTAGCCTAGGCTCCTTCTTTACGGATTCATCTATTCCTGACGAATATAAAGTGGAAGTAGATCATAAAGTACTGACGCAAGCACTCGATCTTTTCACAACAGCAGATGATGATTTGCTCATTTTTATTAATCATGATGCCAATATCCTGATGCTTGATCATGGTGAAAGCTTTTTAGAACTTTTGAAGGAATATGAAGCAAGGGGCATTCAGCTTAATCGGTTTGTTATCGAATTTACAGAGCATACGTTTAGCGGCGATATTGAACAGCTTTACCATACGTTAACGTATTTTCGTACATATGGTATTAAAATCGCCATATCGAATATCGGAAAAGAAAGCAGCAATCTTGACCGGATTGCCTTGCTCTCACCCGATCTATTAAAAATAGATTTACACGCATTAAGGGCATCGGCTCCTTCTCCTTCCTATGAATATGTCTTGTACAGTATTTCATTGCTTGCGAGAAAAATAGGGGCGGCTTTAATTTATGAAGACATTGAAGCAAATTTCCAGCTGCAGTATGCTTGGAGAAATGGCGGCAGATATTTTCAAGGGTTCTATCTTCACGAGCCTGCGGCGGAATTAATCGACCGCAATAAACGAAAAGATCAGCTTAGAGAAGAATTCCAGCAATTTATTGCCCATGAGAAAAAGAAACTTCAAACTGTCTACGAACATTCTGAAACATTTTATAAGCGAATTCATCAAGCGGTCACGACCTTAAAAAAATCATGCAGCACAAATGATGAACTTATACAAAAGCTGGCATTAGAATTAACGGATTGCAGCTTTCGGATTTATATGTGTAATGAAGAAGGCTTTCAAATCACTGGAAATGTGTTTAAAAAAGAAAAAGAATGGCTGTTTCAGCCTGAATATATCGAGAAAAACTGGAGCTGGCGCCCTTATTTCCTAGCGAATATTCTCCAAATGAGAATGAGCGGGAAAGGATTTTTCAGTGATATTTACAGCGATTTAGAAACCGGTGAGAGGATACGTACGTTTTCTTATCCGTTAGAGGGAGACATGTATTTGTTTATAGACCTTCCGTATGCCTATTTATATGAGCAAGATGGATTAATTTAAAAGCAGCCGTTTAGGCTGTTTTTTTTAATAGAAAAAAGAAATAAAAAATGGTTGACAATGAAACTGATAATCATTATCATTTAGTTATAGAGAGAAGCTACTCTCTGTTCCCCAACCCCTCTATCAGATCAAGATCCAAAAAACTTGGCGCTACCCCCGCCAAGTTTTTTTTGTGCTTTTCATCTTCCCCTCATGCATAGGACATCCCAATCCCTCCATACATCTTAAGTGATGATAGTTAGACGGTAGGAGGGAACGTCATGATCAAACGCGACAAGCGGCTGCTGATTGATTTGCCAAGACCAGATCACCCAGATGCAAATGGTGCTGCTGCTGTGCAAGAATTACTCGGCGGAAAATTCGGTGAAATGTCCACATTAAATAATTACATGTTTCAATCCTTTAACTTTAGAGGAAAACGAAAGCTCAAACCGTTTTATGACCTCGTATCCAGTATTACGGCTGAAGAATTCGGTCATGTAGAACTTGTGACCACAGCTGTGAATCTTATGATTACAGGGACCACTCATGGCGGAGATCCAGATACGACACCGATGAAAGCGGCTGTCGATAAACGAAATACACAGCATTTTATTCAAACGGCTCAAACAGGCTATCCGTTTGATTCCATGGCAAAACCTTGGACCGGAGAGAATGTGTTCTCAAGCGGCAACCTGATTCTTGACCTCCTTCATAACTTCTTCCTTGAATGCGGAGCTCGTACGCACAAAATGCGCGTATATGAAATGACAGATCATCCTACAGCAAGAGAGATGATCGGTTATTTACTTGTGCGAGGCGGTGTGCATGTTGTGGCATATGCAAAGGCGCTTGAGGTAGCCACAGGAGTAGATGTAGGAAAGATGCTGCCGATCCCAAACCTCGACAACAAATACTTTGATTCAGCGAGGAAATTTGAAGACCAAAATGTTCATACAAAACTGTACACATTTAGTGATACGGATTACAAGGACATTAATAAGATTTGGAAAGGCAGCCATCCGATTGATGGAAAGCCGCTCACAGTGATTGAGGGTACGCCTCAAGGAGCACCTGTGCCAGATTATAGAGAATTACCGGAAGAGTTTGCCCCAGGCATTTCCAAAGAGGATTTTGACGAAATTGCCAAACGGCTGATGAGATCTGCGGGTTTATAAAAAACATGGTGCATGAGATCAGAAAAAAGACTCAAACTAAAAAAACAGATTCTTTTTCTTTTTTTGAATTCAAGAGGAAAAATATCATCTGAGAACACTTTATGGTATGATGCTTTGTAGGACTTGTGTATAATCAATACGGGTTCATCTTGAGTTGTTTTTTTGAAAGGAGTCTTTTTTTAGAATGTCACAATTAATGGGTATCATTACAAGGCTGCAAAGTCTTCAAGAGACAGCAGAAGCTGCAAACGAACCGGCACAGCGTTATTTCGAAGTGAACGGTGAGAAAATCTGTAGTGTTAAGTATTTCGAAAAGAATCAAACGTTTGAATTGACTGTTTTTCAACAAGGGGATAAGCCAAATACTTTCCCATTTGACAACATTGATATGATTTCGATTGAGATTTTTGAGCTTCTACAATCCTAAGCTGAATCGTATGAAATGTTTTTTCTAAGGATTCCTTCGTTTATTTGCGGCAATATACATGTGTCATTATTGGCGGTGTACAAATGGAAGATGATCAATCAGCGCATATTTCGGATAAGAGACCATTAAAAAGGAGTTCCTTTCTGTGAGTGATTCTTTTTACTACAATCTTTCTGAAGATTATTTAGCGTTTTCTGATGTCGTCATGAGAATGAAAGACTTTATTCGAAAAGACCCTAGATCCGCCTATGTGTTATCAATTGGTACGGACTCTCAGGTCAATCAAAATGTCACAAGATTTATGACTGCAATTCATCTCCACCGGATTGGCAAAGGGGCTTGGGGCTGCCTCACACAACAAGTGATCAGCAGGCCTGTGCAAAGTCTTAGAGAAAAAATTTCATTAGAGACAGCGTTTAGCCAAAAGGTATGTGCAGACATCCTTGAGGGACCTTTAACAGAACTGATGGATTTGCTTCTTCCGTTTGCTGAGGAAGGGGCAGACCTCCGTTTTGAAGCCCATCTAGATATTGGCAAAAAAGGAAGTACGAAAGAGCTGATCCAGGAAATGACCGGAATGATCACAGCTATGGGAATTGAAGCTAAAATAAAACCCGACTCATACGCAGCATTTTGCTATGCCAATCGATACACAAAATAAATTCCGTCATTTTTCTCCAAACCTTGTCGAAACGTGCGGTTGACGATTCGATTCTAGTTCCTTATTCTAGCTGTATAGAGAGGAAGCAGACATTCAAAAGCCTGCTAATCAATATAAAAGCATATATGAAACAGGGGGCCTGATGTTGGATGAGCGTCATCGAAAATCGTTTTAATGAAGAAGAGAAAAAGCTATTATTAAACGTATTGCTGAATCAGGAATATGCTGTCGAATTACTAAGCAGTGAGATCAATGATATAGAATGTGGAACAAAAAATGTCGATGACAATACGTATAAGCAATTGATCACATTGTATGACAGAGTAAGGTTTGAGAATTAATATTGATTTAACATTCTATTAGATACTCGGGAGCTGAGTATCTTTTTTATGCAGAAAAAATCTTTCGACAAATTTCGTTTTAGTTTATGCTTAATGATAAAGGGGAATGTATGATTGATGATCGAGAGAAAAGGGGTCGAAGAAACATGATAGAGATAGAACCAACTCAATTGCTTGAGTCAACAATAGCCGAGCATATGATTGATGCAGATAAAGTGGCACATGTTCAAATTGGAAATAACCTTGAGCATGCCTTATTGGTCCTAACAAAAACAGGATATACAGCCATCCCGGTTTTAGATCCTTCTTATCATCTGCATGGGTTAATTGGAACGAATATGATCATGGATAAGATCTTTGGTTTAGAACGAATTGAATTCGAAAAACTGGACCAACTGAAGGTAGAAGAGGTCATGCTGACTGATATTCCAAGACTTAAAACAACGGACCCTGTGCTAAAAGGCGTTCACGCTGTGACGAATAATGGATTTGTTTGTGTAGAAAATGAGGAGCAAGTCTTTGAAGGAATATTTACACGACGTGTTGTATTAAAGCGCTTAAATGAAGTGATTCATGCCGCGAAAAAATGAGCTGAAGCCCAGCTTATTTTTTTTGCCTTCATAAGCTATAATTTATATAATGACCATATGAAATAAGAAAATCTTATAGAGAGAAAGGGGACGCCCATGCAGCTTCAGGAGTTACATATGCTTGTTGTGCTTAGTGAAGAATTGAATATGAGAAAGGCTTCGGAGCGGCTCTTTGTCTCTCAGCCTGCTTTATCCCAAAGATTGCAGACGATCGAAAAAGAGTGGGGAACCAAAATCTTTTTTCGTTCTCAGAAAGGGCTCACCGTGACTTCGGCAGGTGAACAGATCATTCAATTTGCAAAAGAGGTGACGGTTGAGCAAGATCGAGTGAGAGAACGAATCGATGAACTTGAAGGGGAAATTCACGGTACACTAAAGCTTGCGGTTGCATCCATTATTGGACAGCACTGGCTGCCGAAAGTGTTAAAGCGGTATGTCGAAAAATACCCAAATGCGAAGGTATCACTTGTGACCGGCTGGAGTAGTGAAATGCTCAAAAGCTTATACGAGGACCACGTGCACATTGGAATTATTCGCGGAAACCCTGATTGGAAGGGAACAAAGGAATATTTGATGACAGATCATTTATATTTAGTCGATTCTGTCATCAAAGACGTGGACGAGTTAATCGAGACAGAACGCCCGTTTATTCAATTTAAAAGCGACAGCACGTATTATCAGGAAATCCAGCACTGGTGGCACCAAAAATTTAAAGTGTCTCCAAAGCAGACGATTCTAGTGGACCAGATTGAGACATGTAAACAAATGGCCTACCACGGCATCGGCTACGCCATTTTGCCTTCGGTCACCTTATATGACCACGAAAAAAGTGTTCATAAAACACCGCTTGTTGACGTGAATGGAGAGCAAATCGGACGTGACACATGGCTGCTAGGCTATGAAGCTTCTTTTCAATTAAAACAGGTGCAAGCATTTGTCGGTGTGGTCAAAGAAATGCTTGAAAGTGATGCGGTGTAAGTACCTTCTTGGAAGAGGAAGGTGCTTTTTTTATGAAATCATTTGACAATGAAAATCATTATCATTTAAAGTGTACATATAATAATTGAAAATGATTATCATTTAGATGAGGTGACCGATAGATGAAAGCACTAATTGCATTTGCGAGTATGTCTGGTAATACAGAAGATATGGCAGCAATCATAAAGCAAACACTTGAAGGAAAAGGGATAGACACAGAGATGATGGAATTTGATGATACAAGCGCAGAGGACCTTTCTTCATACGATTATGTGTTCATCGGTTCTTATACATGGGGTGATGGTGATTTACCTTATGAAGCTGAGGACTTTTATGAAGAGGTCTCTACGCTTGAACTAAGTGACATCAAAGCAGCTGTGTTCGGATCTGGAGATTACAGCTACCCGAAGTTTTGTGAGGCTGTCCATACATTTCATAACATGCTCAAATCAACCGGGGCATCCGTATTTCCTGAGACATTGAAAATGGAGCTTGCGCCAGATACAGATGAGGATGTCGCGTGCTGTCAGGAATTTGCCACGAGCTTCTTAACTTGGGCCACTTTGTCTGAGAAACGAGTTGAAAATCATGTTTCATAAAGGAGCGACAGCTGTTGCTGCTTCTAAAAATGGTGGATACTTTGTCGCTGTAAAACGTGAAGGTATTTTTCACTACAGTGTGGAGAGCGGGTGGCAGCAGCTCTTTAAGCTCAAGCATAAAATTCATGCCATCAGCTATATCGGACCTTATTTATTCGGTGTTGGTGAAAATGGCACAGTGATTAGATCAGGAGATGAAGGCAATACATGGGCGCTATCATCATTTCCAACAAATGCAGTCGTTTGGTCTATTACAGGACGCAAAGACGGGTTTGTGTGTGCACATGGAAAACATAGTATTTATGTGTCAAATGATTTCGGGATTTCCTGGGAAATTATGAAGCCATTTGCTCATGTGAACCACCCGCCTGTTATTCGTTCTTTATGTGCTGCAGGTGATCACCTTTATATTGGAACACAGATTCATGAGGTTCACGGAGGAATATGGATGTATGACTTGGAGAGTGAGCAGGTTTTCCTCCTAAACAGAGAGGAGCACCGGATGACAGCTTCTATGCTGCTCTGTCAGGAACATCTTCTTGTTTGCGCATTAGGATCAAAAAAAGGAAAAAAGGGATCTGTTCAAATTTTAGATTTACATACAAATATGCTGCATGATATTCAATCACAGGCCTTTGCTAGAGAGGAATCATTTTTGGATGTGTCAGAGGATAATGGCATTGTATATGTGACCACCTCACAAGACGAACACGGATTTTCTAAAGTGTATCAGCTTGATATTGAGCAAAAAGAGCTCAAATGGTTTGATACGATCAAAGGACACGGTTTTCGTGTAGCCAATCAAAATGAAAACTTTTTCTGTGCTGGTTTATATGAAAGCAAGTTTGTGAGGCCATATGAGGAGCCGGCATTGATTCATTGATAAGGAGGAAGAAAAAGTGACAGAAAAGGTTTTATTGGTGTATGCCACGATGTCTGGGAATACAGAAGCGATGGCAGATTTAATTGAAAAAGGAATAACAGAAGCGGGAGCTAGCGTGGACCGGCATGAAGCGATGGATATTGATGCAGAGCTTCTCGATGATTACACGCACATTATGTTAGGTGCGTACACATGGGGAGATGGTGACCTTCCTGATGATTTTATTGATTTATATGAAGAAATGGAAGAGCTTGATTTAACGGGAAAAGCATTTGCTGTATTCGGTTCTGGGGATACATCTTATGAGCATTTTTGCGGAGCTGTTGACCTAATCGAAGAAAAAGTGAAGGAACTTGGCGGTGACATTGTCTTGCCATCAGTCAAGATTGAGCTGAATCCAGAAGGAGAAGAAGAAGAGAAATTGATTTCTTTTGGCAAACAATTTGTTCATCTTCACCAGCAGGAAGCGGGGTAATCGGTCCCGCTTGTTTTATTTTCCATTGAAGAGTCAACTCTTTCACTTGTCATTAAAACTCTCCTTTGGTACAGTAATGAAGTATAAATTAAGAGGAGGACATACATACATGAAACAAATGGACGCTAATGAAATTATTTCATTTATTCAAAATAGTACAAAATCAACACCTGTGAAAGTCTACATCAAAGGTGATTTAGAAGGTATTAAATTTGGTGAACATGCAAAAACGTTCATCACAGGAAACACTGGAGTTGTTTTCGGTGAGTGGAGCGAAATCCAAGAAGCGCTGGAAACGAACAAAGACAAAATTGAAGATGTTGTCGTGGAAAATGACCGCCGCAACTCTGCAATCCCGATGTTAGATTTAAAGAACATTAAAGCACGTATTGAGCCAGGTGCTATCATTCGTGACCAAGTAGAAATCGGTGATAATGCAGTCATCATGATGGGAGCTTCTATTAATATCGGTTCTGTGATCGGTGAAGGTACGATGATTGACATGAACGTGGTGCTTGGTGGCCGTGCAACAGTAGGTAAGAACTGTCATATCGGTGCTGGGTCTGTTCTTGCAGGTGTCATTGAGCCGCCGTCTGCTAAACCAGTTGTTGTAGAAGATGATGTTGTCATCGGTGCGAACGCTGTAGTTCTAGAAGGTGTGACAATTGGTAAAGGTGCAGTCGTAGCAGCTGGTGCGATCGTTGTGAACGATGTGGAGCCTTACACAGTTGTAGCAGGTACACCTGCAAAGAAAATCAAAGACATTGATGAAAAAACAAAAGGTAAAACGGAAATCAAACAAGAACTGCGTCAGCTTTAATTCACATAATTCGCAGTTGAAGACATAGACGTGGATGATATATATCCACGTCTTATTCGTATAGAGGAAAGGAAGCGAGTTCACTTGTTAAATCGTGAGCAATTAATATCCATTCGAAGAGATTTACACCAAATCCCTGAGCTTGGTTTTAAGGAATTCAAAACACAAGCGTATCTCATCAAGCATCTTGGTGCTTATTCAAAAGATCGAGTTGAGATGGAAACGTGGCGTACTGGACTTTTTGTCAAAGTAAAGGGAACAAATCCTGAGCGCGTTTTTGCTTATCGTGCAGATATGGACGGCCTCTCTATTCCTGAGGAGACAGGGTATCCATTTCAATCAGTACATGAAGGGAACATGCACGCATGTGGACATGACCTTCATATGACCATCGCACTTGGAATCATTGATCATTTCGTTCATGAGCCAATCAAAGAAGATCTATTATTTATTTTCCAGCCGGCAGAAGAAGGTCCAGGCGGAGCTGAACCGATGCTTACAAGCGATGTGCTGAAAAAGTGGACGCCAGACTTTATTACAGCGCTGCATATTGCACCTGAATATCCTGTCGGAACGATAGCCACAAAAACAGGGCTGTTATTTGCTAATACGAGTGAGCTTGTGATTGATCTTGAAGGAAAAGGCGGGCACGCTGCTTACCCTCATTTAGCGAATGATATGGTTGTGGCTGCGAGTGCACTTGTAGGTCAGCTGCAATCGGTTATTTCTCGTAATGTCGATCCTCTTGATAGTGCGGTCATTACGATTGGCACAATTACCGGCGGAACGGCTCAAAATATCATTGCCCAGCATGCAAAGCTTGACGGCACTATTCGTACACTTTCACCAGAGTCTATGGATAAGGTGAGGAAGCGAATTGAAGCACTAGCAAAAGGGATTGAAATTGGCTACGAATGCAAGGCAACCGTGCGATACCCTTCATCTTATTACGAAGTGGACAATTCAAAGGATCTGACAGAGGAATTTATGTCATATGTTGCCGGAGAAGGGCTTGCGAATGTGGTTGAATGCAGAGAAGCCATGACAGGAGAAGACTTTGGCTACATGTTGAAAAAATACCCTGGATTCATGTTTTGGTTAGGGGTCGATTCAGAATATGGCCTGCATCATGCAAAACTCATGCCTGATGAAAAAGCGATAGAAACAGCTGTAAACGTTATGACAGCTTATTTCAAAAAGCAAGCAGGTGAATGAATAATCAAGCTGCCTCCTGTACACCTTATGAACAGGAGGTGTTCTTGATTATGACAAGAATTGGTGTAGAACCATCTTTATCCGATGTAGAAGAACTACTGAAGCAAAAAGGGTATGACGTCGTACGTATTCAAAATGAACAGCAAATGGATCAGTGTGACTGCTATGTGGTCACAGGGCTAGATTCAAATGTTCTTGGCATTTCAGACACAACGACAAAAGCATCTGTGATTACTGCGTCAGGTATGACGGCTGATGAAATTTGTCAAGAAGTAGAACAGCGTGTTCAATAAAACAAACAAGAAAAAGAACCGGTAGATTATAACCCCGGTTCTTTTTGCTCTTTTTCTATATCGAGTACTTCTTTCATTTTTTTGCGCAAGATTCGTTCTACCCGCCATTGCTCCATTGTTTCGGTTTTAGCTATGATGCGCAGTACGAGGGAAGAGGAGCCGAACGCCTCCACGCCGACAACTTGAGGCCCTTCGATAATTTGAGGGATTTCTTCCCGTACCTCATCACACGCAGCTTGAAGGGCTGTGATCATTTGATCCACATTCTCTTCTGGAGATAACTCGATATCAACGAGTGCCTGCATCGTCCCTCTTGAATGGTTGCTCACGTTCAATATACTTCGATTTGGGATAAAATGAAGGGTGCCGTCAAAGCTTCGAAGCTGAGTGGTTCTAAGTCCAATTTGTTCTACGATCCCATCAAAGCCAGCAACTGTTATATATTCTCCCACATCGAATTGTTTCTCTAATAATATAAAGAATCCTGTCACAATATCACTCACTAGTCCTTGAGCGCCAAAACCGATCGCAAGCCCCACAACTCCTGCGCCAGCTAGCAAAGCGGTCGGGTTATAATGAAATAAGTCGAGGATCATGACCACTAGAATAAAAATCAATATGTAGGCGAAAATATTTAACGTGAGACTTTGCAGCGTCTGAGCTCTTGATAAAGAGACGTCATGCTTTTCAGAGAATGTGGAATAGGCACGCCTAATCATCTTGTTTCCGATGGCTCTGATGATAAAATAAATCGCAAAAATAACGATTAGTTTTAGCAAAATCATACTGCTATTGAGGATAATGGAAACCCAATCTACTTGTTCAAATGCTTTCATGTTCTTCAAAACCTTTCTATGTATGCTCTAATAGAGAAGCTAATCATTTGTTCCCTTATGCAAGACATGTTAAACTTTTGTTAAGTGGAGCAAGAGATTGTGACAAATCGTTAATTAAATTTATTATTAATTAATATTGACTAAAAACCGCTTAAGTATTATAATTGTAATTGTGAAGTTATTAACTAAATGAGAATTTCAACTTTTGATTCTCATTTTATATACAGCTTAGAAGTCTGTATAAAGATATTATTTTTTGGAGGGATTTACATATGGCAGAGCGTTTTGTAGGAAAACAAGCTCCACGTTTTGAAATGGAAGCAGTACTTGCTAACAAGGAATTTGGTAAAGTGAGTTTAGAGGAAAACATGAAGAATGACAAATGGACAGTTCTTTTCTTCTATCCAATGGATTTCACATTTGTTTGCCCAACTGAAATTACAGCAATGAGCGATCGTTATGATGAGTTCGAAGATTTAGATGCAGAAATCATTGGTGTATCTACTGATACAATCCATACGCATCTAGCTTGGATCAACACAGACCGTAAAGAAAATGGTCTAGGTGAATTGAAATATCCGCTAGCTGCTGACACAAATCACACAGTATCTAGAGAATACGGCGTTTTAATTGAAGAAGAAGGTATTGCACTTCGCGGTCTATTCATTATCAACCCAGAAGGCGAACTTCAATATCAAACAGTATTCCACAACAATATCGGTCGTGATGTAGATGAGACATTACGTGTTCTTCAAGCATTACAAACTGGTGGACTTTGCCCAGCTAACTGGAAGCCTGGTCAAAAAACACTTTAATTGATAGCTGAAGAAACAGGAGGGTCTAACTGATGTTAGACCTTTTTGTTTCGACACATACAATGGATGGAGGCGCTTCAAAATGAAATTACGTCAACCAATGCCAGAACTAACTGGTGCAAAAGAATGGTTAAATGGAGAAGTAACAAAAGAAGATCTAATTGGTGACAAACCAACATTGATTCATTTCTGGTCAGTCAGCTGTCATCTTTGTAAAGAGGCCATGCCTCAAGTCAATCAATTCCGTGATGAATACAAGGATCAACTAAACGTTGTAGCCGTTCATATGCCGCGTTCAGAGGATGACCTAGATCTAGATAAAATCAAAGAGGTTGCGAAAGAGCATGAAATCACGCAGCCAATTTTTGTGGACAGTGATCATCACTTAACAGAAGCCTTTGAAAATGAATATGTACCAGCATATTATGTATTTGATAAAACAGGTGCTCTGCGCCACTTCCAAGCTGGCGGAAGCGGAATGAAAATGCTTGAGAAACGTGTCAATCGAGTGCTTTCTGAGTCTGAAAAGGCTGCAGAATAGGCTTTCCCCCATAAATGGGGGTTTTTTCATGGACAAAAATAGGCGACCTATTGCACGGAATGGACTTTTTATGTACGTGTCCTTCCTAAGAAAAGAGAAATTGAGGGAGTTTATTAAAAAATATTCCTGAAATAAAAAGGTATTAAGACCTATTTACATTTTTGTTTTGAAATGAAAATGTAAAGATTTTAACTTTTTACTATTCAGAACGTTTTTTCACAAAAGAAATTTCAGTTTGGTAAATAACGATGTAAATCAAGTAGTATAAGTGTTTATTCAAATTTTTTACAATATTTTAAAGTTTGTCAAAAGCCTTTAGTGGCAATGAAATGGATGCCGATTGTTCCTCTTTGGCAAAATTTTAGTTGAAAATACCTATCTGATAGCAAACTGTAAAATGATAAAAAAATAGTTGATAAAATTAGTTTTCTAATCTAATATTTACTATAGAATATTTTTTATATGATGAGGGGGAAATCCATTGTTTAATGAGAGGGAAGCGTTACGATTACGATTGGAACAACTAAACGAAGCAGAAGTAAAGGTCATCCGTGAATATCAAATTGAGCGAGATGCGATTTATGCAAAATTAAGAGAATTAGACCGTCAAGGAACAGGTCTAGTGTCAGATACAAAAAAAGAAGTGCGTACAGAAAGAAAGACGGATTCGCTGCCTGTATTAGCTGAACTGGCTGCACAAGAAATGAGAAGCTACCAGCCGCCGGCACAATCACAATCAAATCCTGCATCATCTTTAGGAACAGGACAGCTAAACGGTGTACCTGTAGGTATTCCTGAAGGATCTACAAGACGCAGAAGAGGCACAGCCCGCCCTGGTTCAAAGGCAGCTAAGCTTCGTGAAGCTGCGATTAAAACGTTAAAGCGTCATAATGCGGCGATTAAAAGCTCTGAGCTTCAAAAAGAGATTGAAAAAGAGAGCGGTCTTGAAATTCCAAATATGACAACGTTTATGCAAAGCTTAATTAAAATGTATCCTGAAGTGAAAAAGCCATATCGCGGACAGTATATTTTAGAAGGCGACATTCAAACAGAAGACGAATAAATAAAAGAAACTGCTGACGTAAAAGCCAGCAGTTTTTTATTGCGAGAATTACTTTTTTTGATCAACTGTATAGACAATTTTTCGTTCCTTTGACAGGTGATCACGCTGTTTTTTGAAGCCGTCGATCTTCACTGTCATGACCTCTCCATTTCCCTGCACCGCATCGACTTGTGCCTGGAGTATTTGAACTTGTTCGTTCAGCTTTTTCAAGATGGGTTCGATTTCTTCCGTTGTTTGCAGGACGCTGTCTCGAGAGAATGGCTGTGAATTTGTTTGAGCTGACTGGTCAATATCAGCAAAATGAGATGCGATCCATTCCTCGCTTTCTGCTAACTGCTTTTGATAGCTTGTGAGCGTTTCATAAAAAATCGCTTCCTTTGCTTTTTCAATTTGCAGTAATTTCTCTTGTGTTTCATAAAAACGCTCCTGCAGGTGTCTAACGCCTTCCTGTAATAGATGAAGCTCTGCATTTTTATCACTTAATGTTTGCTGCAGTTTCTCAATCACAGCGGATAAAGTATTTCCTTTTTTCTCCTCTTTTGCAAGCCGTTTATCTTGATCCTGCATCCGTTCATTTAATTGTTGAGAGATTTCTTTATATTTGATGACTTTTAAATGCAGCCGATGTTTTTCTTCCGTTTCTTTCCTTCTATGAAAGGTTTCCTTTTGGAGCATTTCATGAAGAAAGACTATTTTATGTAATAATTCAGATTTGCTTGAGGAGAGATCCTGTATTTTTGAGGCTGCATCGTCTTGATCAATGGTCATTTCATCCAATTGTTGTTTTAATTGCGTGTAATCCTTTTTCATCTCATGATATTCTTGAGTTAACTTCTTATTTTTAGAATACGTATATGAGGACTGTAAATCAGAGATCATTTGTTGATATTTGGCTGTTTCAGCTTTTAAGTATAAATTCTCTTGAGATAGGTCATGGAATAGGGGAGAAGCATGGCGCCTGTTCATGGATAGACCCTCCTTATTCATGTTACCAATAAAGTATGCGAAATGAGTGCGATTAGAACAACCATATCCAAGGAGGGTGAGAGAATGGATGTAGTGAATGTCATTTTAGCTGGAGGAGCTTCCAGACGTTTTGGAGTGCCAAAGGCAAGCCATATGTATCAAGGAAAACCACTATATGAGTATGTGAAAAAGCAGCTTTTGAAAGGACAGATGGTCATCATCAGCCATCCATCACTTCTGCCCTTTTTTAAAGAAAGAGGTGAACGAAGTGTGTGGTTAGATGATGAACAGGTGCGCGGATGCGGGCCGCTTGCCGGCATGTATACGGCGATGCAAAAGCAAGAAGCAGCATGGTATTTGGTGACGGCATGTGACATGCCCTTCATACGGAGGGAGACCGCCGAAGCATTATCGTCCTATTGCAGCGAGCACGTAGATGCTATCATCCCGCTTGTTCAGGGCAGATTACAGCCTTTATTTGCGCTTTATCACCGCCGCTGTCTGCCGTCCATTGATGCGTGTTTAAAAGAGAATCAATTAGCCATCAAAGAGTTACTTCAAAGGCTTAAGGTGCGCATCGTCCCAGAGGAGGAACTGAACGTAACACCAATTGAATTTCGAAATATCAATAAAAGAAGCGATTTACCTGAAAACGGTATGATATGATACATAAAAATGGTGAGGAGAGAACAGCATTGAATGACCGATATTCAAGACAAATCTTGTTCCCTCCGGTTGGGGAAAAGGGTCAGCGTGCGCTTGCTGACAGTCATGTTCTGATCGTTGGAGCCGGTGCACTTGGAACTGCCTCCGCTGAAGGGCTTGTCCGGTCTGGGATCGGCACGTTGACGATTGTTGATCGTGATTATGTAGAGTTTTCAAATTTACATCGGCAGCAGCTGTACACAGAACATGATGCAAAGGCACATGTGCCAAAAGCAGCTGCGGCAAAAAAACGTCTCCAAGAGATCAATCATGAAGTGATCATACACGCCCTGATTGAAGATGCAGGGGTGGAGCTGTTAAGACCGTTATTTCAGAGCGCAGATATTGTCATTGATGCGACGGATAATTTTGAGACGAGAATGGTGATGAATGATTTATCGCAGGAAACGAAGACGCCGTGGATATATGGCGCTTGTGTGAGCAGTCAGGGGATGTATATGACCATTTTGCCGGATAAAACGCCGTGTTTATCGTGTGTCTTTACAGAACTGCCTGTTGGCGGCTTGACGTGTGATACAGCGGGGATTATTTCTCCAGCAGTTCAAATGGTTTCTGCTTATCAGCAAACAGAGGCGCTAAAATATTTAACAGGACATGAAGATCAAATCGAACGGAAATTTGTCACATTTGATCTTTGGCAGGCGACATCGTTTAAAATGGATTTGTCTCGTACTAAGCAGAAGAACTGCCCATCCTGCGGTGAAGAAAGAACCTACCCTTATTTACATGAGCAGCGTAAAAAAACGACGATTCTTTGCGGACGGGATACAGTTCAAGTTGTATCTAAAGATTTAGCAAATCTATCATTTCAGCATGTGAAAGAGAGGCTGTCATCTATTTGTGAGGTGGAAGTGAATGACTTCTTAATCCATGTCCGCTATGAATCTTATCGTATTGTCTTTTTCAAAGGTGGACGTGCATTAATCCATGGGACGAATGATGAAAAAGCAGCCAATTCATTACTAGCAAGACTGCTAGGGATATAGGAGTGAAGTGTGATGGAAAGACGTCAGCCAATTCCAGTAGAAGAAGCCATTCAGAAAGTCCATCAATATGAAAAGCATGGAGAAGCAGAATGGGTGCCTTTAAAAAATAGCCTTGAAAGGTTCATTGCAGAAGATATTTTAGCAGATCATGATGTTCCTGCATTTGATCGTTCCCCGTATGATGGTTTTGCACTTCGGGCAGAAGATACAAAAGAAGCGTCAAGCGAGCATCCGGTTGAATTTGAGGTCATTGACCATATTGGTGCAGGAATGGTCTCAGCAAAAACCATCGGTCCCTTTCAAGCCATCCGTATCATGACAGGAGCAAAAATCCCGGATGGAGCAAATGTCGTCATCATGCTTGAGCTGACTAAGACCTTCGAAAAAGACGGCAAATCATACATGTCACTTAAAAGAACGCTGAAAAAAGGGGACAATATTTCTCGTCAAGGAGAAGAAGTACTTGAAGGAAATGTGATGGTCAAAAAAGGAACCAAAGTAACTCCGGGCGTTACGGCCCTATTGGCGACATTTGGATATGGTGTAGTGCCAGTTGTCAAAAAGCCAGTGATCGGCATCATCTCAACAGGTACAGAGCTTCTTCAAGTGAGTGATGCGATGGTGGACGGTAAGATTAGAAACAGTAATCTTAGTATGGTTTATGCCCAGGTACTTGAGGCCGGGGGAGAGCCGCTAGATTTAGGCGGTGTGTCCGATGATTTTGACAAAAGCTATCATGCAGTCAAAGCAGCCTTAAGTAAGGTAGATTTTTTAATCACAACAGGCGGTGTGTCAGTAGGTGATTTTGACTTTCTCCCTGCGATTTATGAAAAGCTGGGAGCTGAGGTGCTGTTTAATAAAGTGGCCATGAGACCCGGAAGTGTGACGACGGTTGCTGCAATGCCAAATGGTCAACTGCTGTTTGGGCTGTCAGGAAATCCCGCTGCCTGTTTTGTTGGCTTTGAATTATTTGTGAAACCGATGATCTATAAATGGTCTTTGAAGAAGCAGCCGTTTCCTGCTTTTGCTGAGGCGAAGCTGACACACGATTTTCCAAAAGCCAATCCGTTCACTCGATTTGTCAGAGCGGCACTACAATTCACGGGCAGTCAGCTCAGTGTGACCCCAACAGGTCTTGATAAATCAAGTGCCGTGACCTCTATTGCAGATGCTAACTGTTTCATCGTGCTGCCCGGAGGAACAAGAGGTTTTAAGGCCGGTGATCAGGTCCATGTTCTGCTGTTTCAGCACGAAGGAGAGGGTTCCCCATGCTGGATGACACATTAAGCATATTACAGGTGGTCGGTTATCAAAACAGCGGCAAGACTATGTTGATTGAAAAGCTCTGTCAGCTGGCTGTACTTGACGGGCTGAAGCTAGGCTGCTTTAAACACCATGGACATGGCGGGAAACCAGATCGTCTTTTGAAAGAAAAAGACACCGATCGATATGTTCAAGCAGGTGCATTTGCCGCTGGCGTGGAAGGAGAGGGTGAATTTCACTTTTCAATGCAGCACATCACGTTAGAGCAGTTGCTCAACATGTGTCAGCATCTTCCATTAGACGCTGTCTTGATAGAAGGGTATAAACAGGCACCATACCGCAAAATCGTTTGTGTAAAGAATGAAGAGGAGCTCATTGATCTTTCAACTCTTTCCAATATACAAGCAGCTATTTATTTTTCTCAAGAGTTTCAATTAATCGAAAATTACTCGTTTCCTGTGTTTTCAGCCTTTGAAAAGGGCGCAGTCACATTTGGTTTTAACTTATTGAAGGGAGGCGTCTCTGCTTGAGTGAATTTTTTAAAATAACAAAAACGCCGATTGATGTAAACGAATTGATTCAGCATGTGACAAGGCGAAAGGCAGGGGCCATTACGACGTTTATCGGGACGGTCAGAGAGTGGACAAACGGCAAAAAAACATTGCGTTTAACTTATGAAGCATACATACCAATGGCTGAAAGCATGCTAAGTCAAATTGGACAAGAAATCAAGAAACGGTGGCCTGAAACTGAAGCAGCCATTGTGCACCGGATCGGGACACTTGATATAACGGATATTGCTGTTGTGATAGCCGTTTCATCTCCTCATAGGAAGGCTGCATACGAAGCGAACGAATATGCCATTGAGCGAATTAAGGAAATCGTTCCAATTTGGAAAAAAGAATATTGGGAAGACGGGGAAGCCTGGATAGGTGATCAGCTTGAAACGGTTTCATATCCAGAGGGGAAACCTAGCGATCTTCAACTTGCAAAGAAAGAAGGTGATCAGTTTGATTAGTGTATTATTGTTCGCCGGCCTTGCTGAGAAGGCCGGTAAACAACAAATCATCATTCAAAAAGATCAAACAACGGTTGATGAGATTAAATTAGAATTACAGGAGGTATATGGTGTTGATGCTGCACAAAACGTGATGGTTGCAGTCAACGAACTATATACGAGGGAAAACGCTGAAGTGCATAGCGGGGACACTGTTGCATTCATTCCTCCTGTAAGCGGTGGATAATAGATATTAGAGGATTTGGTTATGGCCAGCGGCTGTAACCAATTTTTTATGTGTGAAAAGATTGTAGAGGTATTTGGGTGTGATCTTCGTAAATAAAACATCCCCTTCGTGCTTTAGAAATGTGAGGGTCGAGCTGCTGGATCAGATCATACAATTCGCTAATTCGTCTCACATTGAAATCTGTCTGGGCGTGAAGCTGTTCTTTTAATTCTTTTGTACTCACAATGCTTCCCTTTTTCTCTTTAATAATATCTACACATCTAGCAGCGTAGTATATTTTGTCATTAGAGGGTCTGCTTTCTTTCATATCAAGTAATTTGAGCTCATGATAAATCAGTTCTCTTTCCTTTCGAAAGTATTGCCATGCTTCTTGTTCCTTTTCATAAAGTAAAATCAATTGTGTTTTCAATTTTTCTCTTAACATTCACTTGACTCCATTTCCACTATCATTTAACCTACCTCTATTTTACATTATATGAAAAAATAACTTTTGATCAAGTAAAAACCTTATATTTTTCATTTTTTAATATGAAAGTATTGATACTAAAGGCTCATTTGTTCTATAAAAGAAACCAATCATAGTCCTATAAAGCCGGGATTTGTCGAAATTACTAGGATTATTTTAACAAAAAATTGTTGTGTCTAACTAAGACCATCCGAATTCAAAGGAAAAGGATATTTATTCCGAAAGACATGTGGTTTTTTGATAAAATGTTTTTAGGTCAGTAAAACCTCTATTTTTTGATATGAATATGGTCTGGTCATGGTGTCATTTGGAGGATGTCATTCGTGATAATAGAATAATAGATAAATTTTTTCCTCAATGAAAATAAGAAAATCAAATCATCCATCACTTATTGGCAATCTTTTGATAAAATAGAAAGAACAAGAGAGAACATGTGCGTTTGCATACTTGCATGACATAGAGAGGAGACATTTGATGAAAGAAAATATGCAAAAGCCCACGATCATTGGAGTGAGCACAAGACCTTCAGAGCACCTGAAAAGAGTATGGGAAAACCCGGTGGTTTGGTGGCCTTTATCCTGTGTGCTTCTTTTAACAGTGATTGTGACTTATTTGTCAGAGCTAGTGAATGAAGGAATGTGGGCAGATTTAAGCTTGCCGGTATCGGTCGTTTATGTGGTGACGCTAATTGGTCTAATTCTCGGGCTTGTGATTAATGCTGCTATATATAAGTTCATCGTATTTTTAGCAAAGGGTGATGCATCGTTTCAGCAGCTGTTTTCAGCGGTCCTGTTTATTACACCAGTTACGATCATTGGTACGATTATTTCTCATCTGTCCGTCATCCTGTTCCATGTGCCAAAAAACATCACAATCACCTCATTAAATGCACTCATTCAAACTTCTGGTCCATGGCACGGTGTGTTTGCTAATATTGATCTCTTTGTGATCTGGAATCTTGTTTTAACAGGCTTTTTATTGATCAAAGTCGGTCATATATCTCCAAGAATATCTTGGATCATGATAGGAGTCTTTTATGTCATTTCTTTCATTCTTCAATATGTAGGAACCGCAATCAACATATCAGTAAGCTGGGGGTAGAATGTCTTTATGAGAAAGAAAATCATCATCGGATCCATTTTTATTATTGTCATCGGTCTATTTATTGGCTTTAACATTGCGAAAAATCAATCAAAGCCTGCTTCGACAGCAGCTATTAAAACAGTAAAACCCACACAAAAAGAAATCACCACTACGGTAATGACGCCAGGGACACTTTCATTCTCTGAAGAGCAGTTCATTTATGCAGAAGAGGAAAAAGGACACTTGAAGGGGATTTCTGTGAAAGAAGGAGAAAAGGTAAAGGCTGGAACGCCGCTTCTTACATATGAAAATAGGGAGCTGGAGCTTGAAGAGCAGCAGCAAGCTCTTGCGGCTGAATCAAGTACGCTAAAACGCGAACAATTACAAAATAGACTGAGCGAATTAGATGAAAAACAAGCAGGCGACTCAGTCGCCCATCCTAAAAACGAGCGAGACCAGCTCGAATTAGAGCTGAAAGCGGCTGAATTAGAACAAAAACAAGCAGAGATCAGCCAAGAAAAAGTAAAAGCACAAATAGAAGATTTAACCGTACATAGTAAAATTGACGGTACAGTGATTTCCATTGAGCAAGAAGAAGGGGCAGGAAAGCCGGAAGAAAGACAGCCGATCATTCATATTGGCAATGAGAAAAAAATGATTGTGCGAGGATTGATTTCTGAGTATGACGCCATAAAAGTGAAAAAGAAACAAAAAGTAAAGGTTACATCTGATGTCATTCGCGGAAAGAGCTGGCAAGGGGTCGTGAAAAAAGTGGGGGCTGTACCTGCTCAGGCAGCATCCGAAACAACTGCGGGTGATCAAACGGTACAATATCCTGTTGAAATCGAAATAAAGGGAAAAAAACCTGAAGCGAAACCTGGTTTTAAAATGATCATGGAAATTGAAACAGATAAGCGTCAAGCCCAAACGATTCCTGAATCAGCTGTAAAAAAAGAGGATGATGGACAATACGTTTATGTTGTCAAAAAGAATGTACTTAAAAAAGTAAAAGTGGTGCTAGGGGAAACGTCAGGTAATGACCTTGAAGTGACAAAAGGTGTCAAGGCAGAGGATCAAATCATTGCTCATCCATCAGATGACATGTATGACCGAATGGAAGTGAATGCTGAATGATTCAGCTTTCAAACGTGATAAAAAGTTATGAGGTCGCCCAAGAAACATTTGATGTATTAAGTGAGATCGATCTTGTCATTGAAAAAGGCGAGTATATGTCCATTATGGGCCCGTCCGGCTCTGGAAAATCGACGTTAATGAATATCATTGGCTGTTTAGACCGACCAACCACAGGACAATATCATTTTCAAGGAAGAGAGCTGTCAGCTGCAAAGGATCAAGAGCTTGCAGTGATTCGAAATCAATTCATTGGATTTGTCTTTCAGCAATTTCACCTGCTGCCGAGGTTAAATGCGAGGCGTAATGTTGAGCTTCCGATGATTTACGCTGGTATCAGTCAAAAGGAAAGAAAAGAACGCGCAGAAATGGCACTTGAAAAGGTTGGTTTGGCAGACCGAATGAAGCATATGCCAAGTGAGTTGTCTGGAGGGCAAAAGCAAAGGGTGGCTATTGCTCGTGCAATTGTCAATAAGCCGCAGCTTATCTTAGCAGATGAACCAACAGGCGCTCTTGACTCAAAAACAAGCTTCTCAATCATGGAACAGTTTACTAAGCTGAATGAGGAAGGGACAACGATTGTGCTTGTCACCCATGAAGAAGAAATGGCTGCGTATACAAATCGGACGGTCGTTGTAAGAGATGGACGGCTCGTTGAAGATAGATTGACACAAGGGGACGCTATGAATGAAACTCTTTGAAAATATCAAAATAGCGATGAATTCTGTTTTAGCTCATAAATTACGTTCTATTTTAACGATGCTTGGGATTATTATTGGTGTTGGATCGGTCATTGCGGTCGTGGCTATCGGTCAAGGCGGCGAGCAAATGTTAAAAGGGTCGATTTCAGGTCCAAACAATACCATTGATATGACATATACGCCTTCTGACGAAGAGTTAAATGCAAATCCAAACGCTTTATTCGACGCCACATTTACTGAGGAAGACATAAAAAGCATTAAGACAATCAACGGGGTGAATCAGGTCGCCTCTTCGACTGCACAAGGAATGCAGCTGAGATTTCAAGATACGACAGTGGATGCGACAGTTAACGGTATAAATGAAGGGTATACGAATGTCCATTCATTACAAATAGCAGAAGGACAGAATTTAAGAGATGTTGACTTTAGAAGCGGCAGAAGAGCCGCTCTCATCTCTGAAGGCTTACAAAAAGAATTATTTAATGGACAGAAGGCATTGGGCGAAATGATTTGGATGAACGGACAGCCTGTTGAAGTCATCGGTGTTTTAGCAAAACAGAAAGGGATGTTTTCATTTGATATGAACGAAATATTTGTCCCGTTTGCTATGCTCACCTCCACATTTGGGATCAATGAATATGATAAGGTGTCAATTCAAGTCGCACATGCTGATCAAATGAAGGAAGTAGGAAAGAATGCGGCTGCATTATTAAATGAAAATCATCATACAGAAGATGCTTATGAAATGATCAATATGGAAGAAATCGCAGAAGGCATTGGTCAAATCACATCTGTTATGACAACAATCATTGGCTCAATAGCTGGGATTTCTTTGCTTGTCGGCGGTATCGGTGTGATGAATATCATGCTTGTTTCTGTGACAGAGAGGACAAGGGAAATCGGTATCCGAAAGGCGATTGGAGCAACAAGGGCTCAAATACTCGTTCAATTTTTAATTGAATCTGTCGTCTTAACATTGATCGGCGGGTTGATGGGGATCGCACTTGGCTTAGGTGGCGCCGCGCTAGTATCACTAGTTGCCGGCTGGCCGTCCTTAGTATCTTGGCAAGTCATCTGTGGCGGTGTGCTGTTTAGTATGCTTATTGGGATTGTTTTTGGGTTAATTCCTGCGAATAAAGCAGCAAGACTAGATCCTATTGATTCTCTTAGATATGAATAATTTGGAGAAGAACAAAAGCATACAAACAGTGTGAATTCGCCTGTAATCCACCATCAAAAGCTTTTATGCACATCGCATAAAAGCTTTTTTTAGTTCCATTGAATGAAATGAAAAATGATAGAAATGCTAAGATCATGACTTTCATCTTAATGTCACATATTTTTCAGTTTACAAATGGTACATATAAAGGTAAGATGACCATGGTGAAAGATTTTGATAGTTATTGAATGTATTTGATTGTTTTGTATTGATAATGTTGAAAAAAGCGATTACAATAAAGGTGCGCGCAAAATGAATACGTTTTCAAAAGGGGGTGTTTTCATGTTGACACCGGAAAGACATCAACTCATTATCGACTGTTTAGAAGAAAATGATGTCATCAAAATACAGGACTTAACGATTATGACGGATGCTTCTGAATCTACAATTAGAAGAGATTTATCAGCCCTTGAAGAAAAAGGATTTCTTAAAAGAGTCCATGGGGGAGCAGCCAAGATATCAAGTATCCGTCTTGAACCAGATGTATTTGAGAAATCTGCCAAAAACCTTCAAGAAAAGTCATTGGTTGCAGAGGCAGCTGCTTCACTTTTAAAACAAGGCGATTGTATTTATTTAGATGCTGGTACGACCACACAGCAAATGATTGAATATATCGATCCCGATCAAGATATTGTTGTGGTGACAAACGGTGTTATGCACATTGAAGCACTCATGAGAAAAGGCATTTCTTTTTACCTGATAGGCGGATCAGTGAAACATCGAACAGGAGCCATGGTGGGAGCCGCAGCTTTGACAGCGATGGAAAATTACCGTTTTGACAAAAGCTTTGTTGGGACGAACGGCATTCATCCCGAGGCGGGGTTTACAACACCTGATCCAGAGGAAGCGCTCATGAAAAAAAGAGCCATGAAGCAGGCGAAAAAAACCTATATCTTATCAGATGCCTCTAAGTTTGGCGAAATATCGTTTTCAGCCTTTGCTAGTTTACAGGAAGCCACCATTATCACAAACGACGCAAAAGAGGATTCATTCGATAATTACCATGAAAAAACGGTTATAAAGGTAGTGAAAACATGATTTATACAGTTACTTTAAACCCATCAGTTGATTACATCGTACACGTGGAGGATTTCGCAGTCGGCAGTTTGAATCGTTCAACCTATGACAAAAAATATCCAGGTGGAAAAGGGATCAATGTCTCAAGGCTTTTAAAACGTCACGGTGTTGAATCAAAAGCGCTTGGATTTATAGGCGGATTTACAGGAAAATATATTCAAGACTTTTTACAAAACGAACAATTACAAACAGCCTTTCACGAGGTGTCAGAAGATACACGAATTAATGTGAAACTAAAAACAGGTGAAGAAACCGAAATCAACGGACTCGGCCCATCTATTACTGAAGCGCAATTTGAGTCGTTTCTGTCTCAATTTTCTTCATTGACTGAAGGAGATGTCGTTGTCTTAGCTGGCAGCATTCCTTCTTCATTGCCTCATAACACGTATGAACGTATTGCTGAGGTGTGCGAAAAGCAAGGTGTCAGAGTTGTCCTTGATATTTCCGGGGAAGCACTAAAAAAAGCAGCAGGCTTGAAACCGTTCTTAATGAAGCCAAACCATCATGAGCTAGGTGAAATGTTTGAGACAAGCATCTCATCTGCGAAAGAAGCCATTCCTTATGGGAAGAAGCTGTTAGAACAAGGTGCTGAACATGTCATCGTATCAATGGCTGGAGATGGAGCTCTCTTATTCAGTAAGGAAGGGGTTTATCAGTCCAATGTTCCAAAGGGTACGCTTGTTAATTCAGTTGGTGCAGGGGATTCAGTCGTTGCAGGATTTTTAGCCGGCGTTTCGAAAGGCCTTTCGATTGAAGAATCATTTAAGCTTGGCGTCACATCAGGCAGCGCTACAGCATTTTCTGAGGAGCTTGGAACTAAAGAGCTTGTCGACACACTATTACCACAAGTAAAAGTCACACGCATTTAAAGGAGGAGTCATCATGAAAATTACAGAACTACTCACAAAGCAGACAATTAAGCTTCAATTAGACAGCCAGCAGAAAGAAGCAGTCATTGAAGAACTAGTCACTGTTTTAGATACAGCAGGCAAGCTAAATGATAAAGAGGGCTACAAAGAAGCAGTGATCAACCGTGAAAAACAGAGCTCTACTGGTATTGGCGAAGGAATTGCTATCCCTCACGCTAAAACAGCAAGTGTAAAAGAGCCTGCCATTGCATTTGGCCGCTCGACAGCTGGTGTAGATTATGAATCACTGGACGCGCAGCCGAGTCATCTTGTCTTTATGATTGCAGCAACTGAAGGCGCAAACAACACGCACTTAGAAGCACTTTCTCGTTTATCAACACTTCTCATGCGTGAAGAAATCCGAAAGCAGCTTCTTGAAGCGGCTACTGAAGATGAAATCATCGATATCATCAATACGCATGACAAGGACGATGATGAAGAAGAAGAGGAAGTTCAAGAAGAGCCGGCTGTATCAGGTAAACCAGCTAAGATTTTAGCAGTAACAGCTTGCCCAACAGGTATTGCGCATACATTTATGGCAGCAGATGCTTTGAAAGAAAAAGCAAAAGAAATGGGCATTGACATTAAAGTCGAAACAAACGGATCTGGCGGTATTAAACACGCCCTTACGGCAAAAGAAATCGAAGCAGCACCAGCCATCATTGTGGCAGCGGACAAGCAAGTTGAAATGGAACGCTTTAAAGGCAAACATGTCATTGAAGTACCTGTGACAGCTGGAATCCGCCGTCCTCAGGAATTAATTGAAAAAGCAGTCAATCAAGATGCGCCGATTTATAAAGGCTCAGGCGGCAGTTCTTCAAAAGACGAAAATGAGTCATCTGGCAAAGGTAGAAGTGGTTTCTACAAGCACTTAATGAGTGGTGTAAGCAACATGCTTCCATTTGTTGTCGGGGGCGGTATCCTTGTTGCAATTTCATTTTTCTGGGGAATTAACTCAGCAGATCCTAAGGACCCTTCATTTAATTCATTTGCAGCTGTATTAAAAGGAATTGGCGGAGATAATGCGCTTGCCTTAATCGTTGCTGTTTTAGCCGGATTTATTGCAATGAGTATTGCAGATCGTCCAGGTTTTGCGCCAGGTATGGTCGGTGGATTTATGGCGTCGGCAGCAGGTGCAGGATTCTTAGGCGGACTAATTGCCGGTTTCCTTGCAGGTTATGTCGTTGTGCTACTTAAAAAAGTATTCACATTCGTACCGCAGTCACTCGACGGAATTAAACCGGTTCTGCTGTATCCATTGTTCGGTATTTTCTTCACAGGCATCATCATGCATTACATTGTTAACACACCGGTAAAAATGGTGATGGATGGATTAACTCACTGGCTTGAAACTTTAGGTACTGGAAACCTTGTCTTAATGGGCATTATTTTGGCAGGTATGATGGCGATTGATATGGGGGGCCCAATTAACAAAGCGGCTTACACATTCGGTCTTGCGATGATTGCTGCTGGAAACTATGCACCGCATGCTGCCATTATGGCAGGCGGAATGGTACCACCATTAGGTATTGCACTTGCTACAACAATCTTTAGAAATAAATTCTCAAAACGTGACCGAGAAGCAGGGATTACATGCTACTTCATGGGAGCTGCCTTCATCACTGAAGGGGCGATCCCGTTTGCAGCGGCTGACCCTCTGCGCGTAATTCCTTCAGCTGTCATTGGAGCAGCCGTGGCTGGCGGATTAACGGAATTCTTTAGAGTCACGCTTCCTGCGCCACACGGCGGACTATTCGTTTTCTGGGTAACAAATCATCCGGTTCTTTATATCATCAGCATCTTAATCGGTGCCGTTGTAACAGCGATTTTACTGGGTATTTTGAAAAAACCAGTCAAACTAGAAGCGTAATTCAGAAGAGAAGCATCGTGAAGAGCGGTGCTTCTTTTTGTTTAATCATGAACAAATTAGGAAAAAATATCTAATTGAATGGTTGTCTTGTGAATTTTTAAATGACATGTGATAAAGTAAAGTTATTCAATTCACGTTTCAAGTCTTTTAGCAGAAAGTCTTAGGAGGAAGCAGTATTTTGAACGAAGAAAACAAACAAAACGAAAATGATATTCAATCTGATGCAAAGCAAGACAAAACAGAGAAGAAAAGTTCACTGTTTGAATGGATCAAAGCCATTTTAATTGCACTTGCGCTCGTCCTGCTCATCCGTACGTTTATATTTGAGCCGTATGTGGTGGAAGGAGAGTCAATGGAACCGACTCTTCATGATGGGGAAAAGCTGTTTGTCAACAAAACCATTAACTATCTAGGTGGTGTCAAACGAGGTGACATCGTGATTATTAATGGAAAAGATGGCCAGAAGATTCATTATGTAAAACGATTGATCGGCCTTCCGGGAGACACGATTGAAATGAAGGATGATACGCTTTACATTAATGGTAAAAAAGTTGATGAGCCTTATTTAAAAGAGAACAAGGCACATGCGAAAGAGTATGAAGTGCATTTAACAGGGGATTTTGGTCCAGTGAAAGTACCGAAAAACGATTACTTTGTGATGGGGGACAACAGACTCAATTCTATGGACAGCAGAAATGGACTTGGACTCATTGAAAAGGATCGGGTTGTCGGGACATCAGAATTTGTTTTCTTCCCATTTGGCGACATTCGGCAAACAAAATAAAAGCACCCTTCTCAGGTGTGTGAGAAAAGTGCTTGAATGGACGACCCTTTAAAAGAAGGGTCGTTTTAATTTGGCGTGAGCACCGTAACAATGATCACAATCGCCAACACAGAAGCGAAGACAGACCCAGTAATGGCTAAAACGGACCGAAACAATCCGACCTTTTGATTTTCTTTCCCTCGCTTTTGTAAAAAGCGTTTCGAAAAGATGTGTACCAGTGTGTAAATAAGCACAAGCCCAATATAAAGGCCAAAATCCCTCGCATTAAAGCCTGTTGCAGATAAATAAATACCCATAAAGAAAATCAATAAACAGTATTCCATAAGTGTAAGTAATCTCAAATCGCACGAACTCCTTCAATAAATCATTCCCATTTATTATACCATAATGGACAAATTGCCTTCGTTCTTAGCTAGAGACGTTTCTATCAAACGTTATTCATGTTATACTTCATAATGATGAATGAGTGATGGAGGATTAATAAATGATTGCAGTAAATAATGTTAGTTTGCGTTTTGCTGATCGTAAACTATTTGAAGAAGTAAATATTAAATTCACTCCTGGCAACTGCTACGGTCTAATTGGTGCCAATGGAGCTGGTAAATCAACGTTTCTAAAGATTCTTTCAGGTGAAATTGAAGCTCAGACGGGCGATGTTCATATGAGCCCTGGTGAGCGTTTAGCGATTTTAAAACAGAACCATTTTGAATACGAAGAATTTGAAGTATTAAAAGTCGTTATGATGGGTCACAAACGTCTATATGATGTGATGCAGGAGAAAGATGCGATCTATATGAAACCTGATTTCTCAGATGAAGACGGGATTCGTGCAGCAGAGCTTGAAGGTGAGTTCGCTGAGTTAAACGGCTGGGAAGCAGAAAGTGAAGCAGCGATCTTATTAAAAGGTCTTGGCATTCCAGAGAGCCTTCAATCGAAGAAAATGTCTGAGCTTGGTGGTTCTGAAAAGGTAAAAGTACTACTAGCCCAAGCTTTATTTGGTAAGCCTGACGTTCTTCTTCTTGATGAGCCAACGAACCACTTGGACTTACAAGCAATCCAGTGGCTGGAAGAGTTCCTCATTAATTTTGAAAATACCGTGATTGTCGTTTCGCATGACCGTCACTTCTTAAACAAAGTATGTACACATATTGCGGACCTAGACTTCGGAAAAATTCAAGTATATGTCGGTAACTATGATTTTTGGTATGAGTCCAGCCAGCTAGCGCTGAAGCTCAGCCAAGATGCGAATAAGAAAAAAGAAGAACAAATTAAGCAGCTTCAAGAGTTCGTTGCCCGGTTCAGTGCGAACGCTTCTAAATCGAAGCAAGCGACCTCAAGAAAGAAATTGCTTGATAAAATCTCTTTAGACGACATTAAGCCATCTTCACGTAAATATCCGTACGTTCATTTTGCGCCAGAGCGCGAAATCGGAAATGATGTCCTTCAAGTAGAAGGTCTATCGAAAACAATTGACGGTGTGAAAGTACTTGATAACGTCAGCTTTATCATGAATCGCGAGGATAAAATTGCATTCTTAAGCCGTAATGAGCTTGCTGTATCCACTTTATTTAAAATTCTTGCTGGTGAGATGGAGCCAGACAGCGGGACGTTTAAATGGGGCGTTACAACATCTCAAGCCTTTTTCCCGAAAGACAATAGTGAATACTTTGAAGGAAACGATGTCGATCTAGTGGATTGGCTTCGTCAATATTCTCCTAATGATCAAAGCGAAAGCTTCTTACGCGGGTTCTTAGGACGTATGCTTTTCTCTGGGGAAGAAGTAAAGAAAAAAGCAAGCGTCTTATCAGGAGGAGAGAAGGTTCGTTGTATGTTATCGAAAATGATGCTGTCAGGAGCGAATGTTCTGCTGCTGGATGAGCCGACGAACCACTTGGATCTAGAATCCATTACAGCGCTGAATAACGGTTTAATGAGCTTTAAAGGAGCTATGCTCTTCTCATCTCATGACCATCAGTTTGTTGAAACAGTGGCAAACCGTATCATCGAAGTGACGCCAAATGGCATCGTCGATAAACAAACAACATATGATGAGTTCTTATCAGATCAAGACATTCAAAAGAGACTCGATGAGCTTTATGCGTAAATAAGAAAAGACATCCAAAAGTGGATGTCTCAGCGTGTAGACAAACCCTCGCATTCGGTGTCAGTCCTGTGTGCCGGTGCTCACGAATGTCAAATTCGCTCCGCTCCTCGTCCTTCCTAGACTGCAAAGGTTTTCTATCACGCTGAAAAGAAGACAAAAGGCTAAAATGAAGATCATTTTAGCCCTTTGTCAACAATCTGAGACATCCATAAGTGGATGTCTTTTTTTCGATTAAATCGCCCAGTTTCCATTACGGAAGATCGGTTCGCGTTTCCCGTCTTTTGTAATCCCGTCAATATTCATTTCCTTTGAACCAATCATGAAATCGACGTGTGTAATACTGTTGTTCACACCAGCTGCATCCAATTCTTCACGATTCATCTCTTTTCCGCCTTCGATATTGAACGCATACCCGCTGCCGATGGCAAGGTGATTCGATGCATTTTCATCATAAAGGGTATTGTAATAGAGAATATTCGAGTTTGAGATTGGTGAATCGTCTGGTACGAGAGCAACCTCACCTAGATAATGGGAGCCTTCATCTGTTTCAACGAGCGAAGTTAAAATGTCTTCGCCTTCCTTCGCTTTCACATTGACAATTCGTCCATTTTCAAATGTTAATGTAAATTCATCAATGATATTTCCTGCATAACTGAGCGGTTTTGTGCTTGAGACAGTCCCATTTACACCGTCTTTTTTAGGTACGGTAAATACTTCTTCTGTCGGCATGTTGGCCATGAAAGAGACGCCGCGCTCGCTCACGCTGCCGGCACCTACCCAAATGTGCTGTTCTGGGAGCTCAATCGTTAAATTTGTGCCAGGAGCATCATAATGAAGCTTGTGGTAGTGGCGCTCATTTAGTATTTTGACCTTTTCATTTAGTGACTCATCGTGCTTTTTCCAAGCCTCAACAGGATCTGCTTGATCAGCACGTGCGACTTTAAAGATTTGATCCCATAATAAAGCGACAGCTTCTTCATCTGTATGGTCAGGAAAAATCTTTTTTGCCCATTCTTTTGATGCAGCGCCTACGACCGTCCAAGCAACTTTGTCTGATTGAACGAATTGGCGATATGTATGAAGGGCTGATCCAGCGGCCTTTTGCTGTGCAGCGATTTTTTTCGAATCAATGCCTCGCAGAAGGTCAGGGCTTTCTGACAAGATCGTGATAAAAGCGCCGCCGCGTTTTGCGATGGTTTCCATCATCTGTGCTTCCCATTCTGGGAATTGGTCAAACACATCCTGCGGTGCATGTTCATATTTTAAACGGGCAAGAACACCATCACTCCAGCGGATATGTACGTTTTTCGCCCCGCGCTCATACGCATGTTTCGCGACAAGACGAACAAGGTCTGCAGATTCAGTAGATGCAGATACGACGACTTCTTGTCCTTTTTGTACATTCACACCGACTTCAACGATGGTCTTAGCATATTGATCTAGTTGTTTTTCAAATGAACTCATAAAAAACCCTCCTTTAGTCATGTTCATCATATCAGATTTAAGACCGAAAAGGAAAATGGGGAGCATGCTTAAAGCCAAAATAAAAAAGCCGCTTTCGTGCGGCTTTTTTAGCGGTTCAGTTGTTTCACAGGCTGTGCATTAGAAGGGGGCATATGTGAAAACGACAGGCTCATTCCTCCTAAAATAATACCCGTTAAAATGACTGTGACAACGACTCGTTTACCTAAATCAAGCAACATGTTCTTCCTCCTTCACGTTTATCCATTTCTCACGATATGATCGAAATGATAAAAAAAGAAGTAGAACAAGAAGATTATTTTAATGTTTTTTGCAATTTATGAATGACTTCTAGTGAACGACCTGTTCCGATTGCGACAGATTCAAGTGGATTTGCTGCAATATGAACTGGAACGACAATCTCCTGTGAGAGCCATTCTTGAATCCCATTTAACAAAGCGCCGCCGCCAGTTAAGATCACGCCGCGGTCTACAATGTCACCACTAAGCTCTGGAGGGCTGTCCTCTAATGTGGCACGAATCGCCTCTAAAATATGAAGAAGTGATTCTCGCATGGCACCTTGAATTTCATGAGATTTAAGTGTGATCGTTTTTGGAAGACCTGTCACCAGATCACGTCCACGTACTTCTAATGATTCCGGCTCATGCTCAATGAGACCATAACCAATTTCCATTTTAACCTGCTCGGCTGTCCGCTCGCCGATTAATAGATTATATTTCTTTCGGACAAACGTAATGATATCTTCATCCAGCTGATCTCCGCCAATTCGAATGGAATGACAAGAGACAACGCCGCCAAACGAAATGATGGCAACTTCCGTTGTTCCTCCGCCAATATCGACCACGACGTTTGCAACAGGCTCATCTACCGGGAGATCAGCGCCGATTGCGGCTGCAACAGGTTCTTCTATTAAATGCACGTGCTTTGCTCCGCAGTTTTTCACAGCATCACTGATGGCACGGCGTTCAACAGCTGTTGAACCAGAAGGTGTACATACTACGACCGTTGGTTTTCTGAAGGTAAACCCGATATTTTTCCCTGCTTTTTTCATGATTTGTTTGAGTAAATCTGTTGTCATATCATAATCAGCGATGACACCGTCTTTCATCGGACGGATCGCCACAATTTTACCAGGTGTTTTCCCAATCATTTCTTTTGCTTCTGCTCCGACTGCAAGTACAGTTTTTGTTTCTGTATCGACTGCCACGACGGACGGTTCATTTAAAATAATTCCCTTATTTTTACTATAAACCAATATGTTAGCTGTTCCTAAATCAATTCCAATTTCGGCATTTTGAAACATGTTTTCACCCAATCTCTATTTTTGCTGTTTTAAACAATTTTACATTTAAAAGTTCAGAGGGTTGATGTCATTTGTGGGGGTTTGTGATGACCTTGAAATGAACTTGTAAAATTCAAGTATCATTTTGACAATCACAATAAATTTTCCCTTTGTTTTTTCTTTTATGAAAAAAATTTTTATAGAGGAGAAACCTTTTGAGAATCTCTTACGTCTACGATATATCAATTGGTGCAAAACAGATTGATCTTGAGCTAATGAAAGAAAGAGGGAACGAAATTGAAATCTATCGGAGTCGTAAGAAAAGTAGACGAACTAGGGCGTATTGTGATGCCAATCGAATTAAGAAGAGCACTTGATATTGCTATTAAAGACAGTATGGAATTTTTTATAGATGGGGAGAAAATCGTCTTGAAAAAATACCAGCCAGAGGGCGTTTGCCTCATGACTGGTGAGATTACATCGGAGAACCATGATTATGGAAATGGTCAAATTACATTAAGCGCTGAAGGCGCAGAACTACTGTTAAAAGAGCTGCAAGAAGCTCTTCAGCAGTAATTAAAATAGCCTGCTCTCTTCCTTTGTGCTGAGAACAGGCTATTTTTTTCTGAAAAAGTTCCTTAAAAATGCCCCATCACCCTCAAAAAATAAGTGGAAAATGGTACAATTGACAAAGAATCTCAGGGCGGCAGGTGGAATCATTTGAACAAAACATATCAAGTGCGGATCGTGTTGTCTGTTCTTGCATTTATTTTAATCTTAAGCTGGGATTTCTTTTATTATCTAGGCGGCTATCAAATTAATTGGCCGCTCGATCTAGCCTTTACAGTCTTGGTTTTAACAGGGATCTGGGTTGTCTCAGGCTATGTAGACCGCTTAAATCTACTTGTGTCAGACTTAAATAAGAGAGAAAAAGAAGCACACGAACTGACAGAGCGGCTGAATCGAATCACAGATAACTTGCAAGAAATCGTCTTTGAAACAAACGAGAAAGGTGAAATTATTTTCTTAAATCAAGCATGGACACAAATGACAGGCTATGACATAGATGAATGTCTAGGCACAATGTACAATCAGTACTTTGATCAAGAGGAGCGCGTGGTCCAGCATTTGTTATCTGTGATCAAGGAACATAAGGATGCGGGGCGGGTAGAACTGCAGCTTCTCCATAAAGAGGGAAAGAAGGTATGGGGAGACGTTCATTACAAGCTCTATTTTGATGAGCATCACCAGTTTACCGGAGGGATTGGGACGGTTGCTGATATTACGAAACAAAAGCAGGCAAAGCTTGAGCTTGAAAGATCCAATCAGCAATTGCAAATGCAGGCGCAAAAGCTGGCTGTTGCTGGACAAATAGCTGCTGGGATCGCCCATGAAGTCAGAAATCCACTGACATCAGTAAATGGCTTTTTGCAGCTGATGAAGACACAATATCCTGAAAGAACCGATTATTTTGACATTATCTTTTCCGAAATTAAACGGATTGATTTTGTTTTAAGTGAGCTGCTTGTATTGGCTAAGCCTCAAGCGGTCCATTTTCAAGAAGTCCAGCTTCATGAGCTCCTAGAACAGGTGATTACCTTATTAAAAACAAATGCAGTTCTTTCAAATATTGATCTCAAACAGCCATTTAAAAAGCAGGATGCCGGTGCTATCCTAGCAGACGCTAATCAAATGAAGCAGCTGTTCATTAATTTAATTAAAAATGCCATTGAGGCAATGCCTGAAGGTGGCAGCATATACATATCTACAGAAAAAGTATTGAATGAATGGAAGATTACCATTCAAGATGAAGGAAAAGGGATGTCTGAAGAGGATATTCAAAAAATATATGATCCTTTCTTTTCCACGAAAAAAGAAGGGACAGGGCTTGGTTTGACCATCTGTGCGACGATTTTAAAAGATCATCACGGAAGAATGGACGTATCCAGTGAGCTTGGAAAAGGCGCAGCTTTTCAAATCTATTTGCCTGTGTGTCAAAAAAGCAGGCAGCAGCAAGTTGAGAGGACGTGATGTCATGACGATGAAAGCTTTATTTGTATATGGGACGCTATTGCTGCATGAAGAGCACCACGAAGCGTATATGAAGGAAAGCAGGCTATTAGCTAAATCAGCTTGGATGAGTGGAAGGATCTATGATACAGGTCAAGGATACCCAGCGTGCGTTCCCGCAGAAAAAGGCACTGTATACGGGGAATTGTACGAGGTGGCCGCTGATGCGTTGAATAAGATAGATGTACTAGAGGAAGGGTATGACAAGCAGGAAATCAATGTCATGACGGATCAAGGTCAGGTAGAGGCCATGACATACACTTTGCCAGAGCAGAAGACATCAGCTCTGAAAGAAATAAAGAGAGGGTGCTGGAAAGCTTATAGACTGTGGCAGCAGAAGCCGTCATCCTTCTATTATTTTGCCTATGGCTCCTGTATGGATGATGCAAGATTTAAGCTGGCAGAAGTCGATCATCACTTCAAACAAATCATCGGCGGAGGAGTACTAAACGGTTTTACCACGAGATTTACATTGGTGAGGCCAGATGGATCAAGAGCTGATATGGTAGAAGACGGCGGCGAAACAGAGGGTGTTTTATATGAAGTTCCTTTTGATGCCATTCGTTATTTGTATAAACGAGAAGGAGTATATGAAGGTACATATCGTCCAGCTTTTGTCGATGTCAAAATAGGTGATCAAATTTATGAGAACTGTTTAACCTTTCTTGTGCTTCAAAAGAGCGAAGAAATCGCTCCGCCAGCTCATTATCGCAGTGAAATTGAAAAAGGAGCAGACCTTTACTTAAGTGAAGCGTTCCGTAAAAAAATTCGTTCGCATATGGATTCATTAATCAAACCGTAGTAAAATGCATGTTAAGTGAGATAAAAGGAGTCTGAACATGAAAAAGGAATATGCAGTCATTGGTCTTGGACGCTTTGGCGGAAGTATTTGCAAGGCGCTGAGCGAAGAAGGACTTGAAGTCATGGCCATGGATATGAATGAAGATCGAGTGAACGAATACGCGAAAATTGCCTCACACGCGGTCATTGGCGATTCGACCGACGAATCCGTTTTAAAAAATCTTGGTATTCGTAATTTTGATCATGTCATCGTTGCAATTGGCGAAAACATTCAGGCAAGTATTTTAACAACGATTATGCTGAAAGAGCTTGGCGTCAAAATGGTCACCGTGAAAGCGCAAAATGACTACCATGAAAAGGTGCTCAACAAAATTGGAGCGGATCGCATCGTTCATCCAGAGCGAGATATGGGCAGACGGATTGCACATAAAATTATTTCAAATAACGTGCTCGATTACCTCGAGCTGTCAGATGAGTACAGCCTGATTGAGATTGTTGCAAACAACAGGCTTGCGGGGCATTCTCTTTTAGATCTTGATATTCGGGCAAGATACGGCATCAACATTGTGGCGATTAAGCGCGGAAAAGAAGTCATCGTTTCCCCTCTGGCAGATGAAATGATTCAAAAAGAAGATATCCTCATTGTCATAGGGGCAGTAGCCGATATAGGACGCTTTGAAAAACGAGAAATGCAGAACGATTATTAAACACTCCGATGACGGGGTGTTTTTTTATATGAATGTGTACATGACAGGTGGACATTGAGACGGAAATAGACACTGAAAAGGGTTGCTTTGTTCATGTATAACCTCAAAAATGAGTCATCATATTTTTCGTGCAATTATCACTATTCAGAAATAAAAAACAGTGTTTTGAGATGGTTGATTTTCTCTAAATGTCATTGACTGGGCAAACAGATTCGTTTACGATAAGAAACATTATATTGTTTACTTGGAGGAGGCAGTGTCGTTGGATAAGGAGCTTTTCAGACATCAAATTGAGGTAGCAGCAAAGAGAAAAAAAGCAGCCCTCGTGATTAAACATGCGAAAGTCATGGATGTGTTTAACCAGGAATGGATAGACGCTGATGTCGCTGTTGAAAATGGACAAATAGTCGGGATAGGGGAGTACGAGGGAGAACAGGAGCTGGATGCAGCAGGTCAAATGCTTGTACCTGGTTTTATTGATGGCCACGTTCATATCGAGTCCTCTATGGTCACCCCTGCTGAATTCTCCAAAGCTGTCGTTCCGCACGGTGTGACAACTGTCGTAACAGACCCGCATGAAATCGCCAATGTGTCAGGTATAACAGGCATCCGTTTTATGCTGGAAGAAGCGAGAAAAGCTGCCTTACATATTTATTTCATGCTGCCATCCTGTGTACCAGCAGTCAGTTTTGAACGATCAGGTGCTATATTAAAAGCGAAAGATTTAAAGCCCCTTTATCAAGAGAAGGAAGTGCTTGGTCTTGCTGAGGTGATGGACTATGTCGGTGTGGAGCAGGCAGAAGAAGATATGCTTCAAAAGCTGCTTGATGCTCAAAACGAGAATAAATTAATTGATGGCCATCTAGCAGGCTTAACAGACCGATTAATAAACGTCTACCGGACGGCCAATGTCCAAACAGACCATGAGGTGACAACAGCAGAGGAAGCCCTTGAACGTGTGAAAAGGGGCATGTATGTCATGCTGAGAGAGGGATCTGTTGCCAAAAACGTGAAAAACGTTTTACCTGCTGTGAATGAGAAGAATGCGAGACGTTTTTTCTTTTGTACAGATGATAAACATTTAGATGATTTAATGGCGCAGGGAAGTATTGATGAGCAAGTACGGATGTCCATAAAAGCAGGCTTAGATCCATTTTTAGCCTATCAAATGGGAAGCTTAAATGCCGCAGAGTGTTTTGGTCTTAAAACAAAGGGAGCCATTGCACCAGGCTATGATGCTGATTTTATGCTCGTCTCAGACCTTCATCATGTAGACATCTCAAGCGTATTTATTGCGGGAGAATTGGTTGCGCAGCATGGAGAGTACAAACCGAGTGTCGAAAAGATCGCACCGAGCCCAGCATTATTACAATCTGTTCATGCAGTAGACGTTCAAGAGCAAGATATTGCACTGCCTATCACAGACGATCAAAAAATGAATGTCATCCGTATTATTCCGAATCAGCTTGAAACAAAGTTAGAACAAGTCACTCCTTCAGAAACGAACGGACAATTTACAAGTGATACAGAGAGAGATGTATTAAAAATGGTGCTTGTCGAACGTCATCAAGGTTTATCTGAAATGGGGGTAGGGATTGTCAGCGGCTTCGGCATCAAACAGGGCGCGATTGCAACAACGGTTGCACATGATTCACATAACTTAATTGCAGTTGGCACAAATGATGCCGATATTATTAAAGCGATTGAGGCGTTAAAAGAAGCAGGCGGCGGTTTGACCGTTGTCAAAGAAGGCCAGTCTCTTCATACGCTGCCATTACCGATCTCCGGTTTATTGTCAGATCAGCCGGCACATCTCGTCAATGAAAGCCTCCATGAACTCCATGAAGCACTAAAAGAAACTGGTTTTTCCTTAGACTTTAATCCGTTTTTGACGCTGTCCTTCTTGGCACTTCCAGTCATTCCTGATGTGAAAATGACGACAAAGGGCTTGTTTGATGTCAGAAGCTTTCAGCACCTCCCAATTCAATCATAAAAGAATGAGAAACTGCATGTATACCTTGTATATGTGCGGTTTTTTTCAATGCTTGATGAAAAAAAGAGACACAGCCAGTCGGCTCGTGTCTCTTTTTGTTATTACACTTCCATAATAATCGGTAAGATCATTGGGCGGCGTCTTGTTTTTTCATAAAGGAAAGGTGCAAGTGTGTCCGTAATTTCGTTCTTAATTTCCGACCACTGAGTTGTCTTACGTTCCATTACTTTTTCAAGATGCTTTGAAATCAAATCTTGTGCGTCGTTGATGAGGTCTCCAGATTCTCTCATGTAGACAAAGCCTCTTGAGATGAGATCAGGACCAGCAGAGATTTTGAATTCTTTCATGTCCATGCTGACGACCACAATGACAAGACCTTCTTCTGAAAGAATGCGGCGGTCTCTTAAGACGATATTCCCGATATCGCCAATTCCGCTTCCGTCGATATACACGTTACCTGATGGAATTTTGCCAGCGACACTTGCTTCGTCACCTTTTAGTGCAAGAACTTCACCGTTATCCATGATAAAGCAGTTTTCCTCAGGAATTCCGCAATCATTCGCAAGCTTAATATGCGTTTTTTGCATGCGGTATTCACCGTGAATCGGCATAAAGAATTTTGGTTTAATTAAACGGAGCATCAGCTTTTGTTCCTCTTGTCCGCCGTGACCAGATGTATGAATATTATTGAGTGAGCCATGAATGACCTCAGCGCCAGCACGATAAAGCTGGTTAATGGTGCGGCTTACGCTAATATTGTTACCCGGAATCGGTGAAGATGAGAAGACAACAGTGTCTCCAGGATTAATCGAAATCTGGCGGTGAGTGCCGTTTGCAATACGTGAAAGAGCAGCCATCGGTTCACCTTGGCTCCCAGTACAAAGAATGGTCACTTTGTTTGCTGGTAGACGGTTGATTTCATTATGTTCAATAAACGTGTTTTTCGGACATTTAATGTAGCCAAGATCTTGTCCAATATCAATGGCAGACTCCATACTGCGTCCAAACACAGCAACTTTTCGGCCGTTGGCAACAGCGGACTCAATGACTTGCTGAAGTCTGTGAATGTTTGAAGCAAACGTAGCAAAGATGATACGTCCGTCGACTTTTCTAAAGATGTCATCAATGCTTTCGCCTACGCGTCTTTCAGACATCGTAAATTCTGGAATTTCACTGTTTGTACTATCGGATAAAAGACATAGAACGCCTTCTTTCCCGATTTCAGCCATTTTTGTTAAGTTGGCAGGCTCGCCAACAGGCGTAAAGTCAAACTTGAAATCACCTGTATGTACGATGTTACCAGGAGGTGTCTTCACGACAATTCCATAAGAATCTGGAATACTGTGTGTTGTTCTAAAGAAAGACACAGCTGTTTTTCTAAATTTAATGGTATCTTCTTCTTCAAAAATGTGAAGTTTTGTTTGTCTCAAGAGACCGTGCTCTTCCAATTTATTACGAAGTAGGCCGATTGCGAGTTTGCCGCCGTAAACTGGAATATTCACTTGCTTGAGAAGGTAAGGGATACCGCCGATGTGGTCTTCATGTCCGTGAGTGATGAAAAGACCTTTGATTTTATCTTCGTTTTTAACTAAGTACGTATAGTCAGGGATGACGTAGTCAATTCCAAGAAGCTCATCTTCAGGGAACTTAATACCAGCATCAATTAAAATGATTTCATCTTGAAATTGAACGCCATACGTGTTTTTACCGATCTCGCCTAAACCGCCGAGCGCAAAAACTGCCGCCTGATCGTTTTTAACAAATTTCATTCCTCTCATAGCTCCAATACTTTAAAATTTTCACTTTCTCGTTCATAGTCTAAAAAAGCACCGTCTACAGGCTGAATGAATTCAATGTTGTAGCTATGTTTTTTCAACTTATCGCGTACGTCTCTTTCAGAAACCGCTTCAACGTATAGTGAATCTGTGTGTTCTCTTACAGGTACCTCAGTAGTACTTGCCTGAAAAAATACCTTATATATCATCCAAATCTCTCCTTAAATACCGTATGTTACACTCGCTAATTCTATTATATTAAAAAAACGCGCATAAGAAAAGTCTCTGAGAAAAAAGGACCTTCGGCAAATGTGCGGAAGATCCTTTTAAGCGATCGATTTTTTACGAAGCATGTCCTTCCATTGTCTTCTAATTTTCTTGCGCAGACGACGAAGCATCACAGGTCGCCTCCTTTCGGTTTGAAGTCAGATTAGACCATGTATTCCGTTCTCTCTTTATACTTGTATTATATGACGATTCCATTGAATGTTACATGGTTATATGTGGGAAATAGGCGTTTTCATAGGAAGTGGTTTCGAAAGAGGAAATCTTTCTGTATGATGAAAGGGAGTGGGTATACATAACAAGAGACAGGAGACGGGATATGAATAAAAAAGTCATCTTCTTTGATATCGACGGTACTTTATATGATCATGATAAAAAAATACCTGAATCAACGAAGCGAGCGGTTCGCTTATTAAAAGAAAAAGGCCATCATCTCTTTATTGCATCTGGGCGGTCGCCTTTTTTGATTCAGCCTATTTTAGAGGAATTAGGGCTTGACTCCTTTATTGCTTATAACGGTCAGTATGTCATGTATGAGGGAGAGGTCATTTACGGCAATCCGCTGAAACTGGAGCTGATGGAGCAAATTTATGAAACGGCGGATCGTCATGATCATCCGCTTGTTTTCATGGGGGAAAAAACGATGAAGGCTTCTGTGCCAAATCATCCGTTTATCCATGAGGGGATTGGGACTTTAAAAACAGAGCATCCTGAGCATGATTTGTCTTACTTTAAAGAAAACGAGATTTTTCAAATGCTGTTATTCTGTAAGGCTGAAGAGGAAGTCCAATACGAGGCGTTCCGCGAAGAAATTGATCTTGTCAGATGGCACGAGCTGTCAACAGATGTCCTGCCAAAAGGCGGGTCGAAGGCTGAAGGCATTAAACGAGTCATCGAAAGGCTGCCTTATGATCAAAAGGATACCGTTGCCTTTGGAGACGGTCTGAACGATCGAGAGATGATTTCATTTGCTGGAACTGGCGTTGCCATGGGTAATGCTGTGAATGAATTAAAAGATTTGGCTGATTTTGTGACAAAGCCAGTAGATGAAGACGGCATATTCCATGCAGTGACTCATCTAGGCCTCATTGAAGAGTAAAAAAAGAAGACCCTTAGGCTAATGGGTCTTCTTTTTATTTTATGATCTGCCGATCGCAACAGAGTTGTCTGGCTCAGCGAAGGGCTGATCCTTTTGAATATGATCATAAAACATAATGCCGTTTAAATGGTCGATTTCATGCTGAAAAACAATGGCCGGGAAACCTTTTAGGCGAATATCAATGTCTTCTCCTTCAAGCGTTGTGGCCTTCACCCTGATCTTTTGATATCGAGGGACAAATCCAGGAATGGCTTCATCAACAGATAAGCAGCCTTCACCAGTTGCTAAATAAGCTCTTTTGACCGAGTGGCTGACAATGCGCGGGTTGAAAAGGGCATAGCTGTATTCCTCTCCATCTTCGTCCTCACAGTGAACAGCGATCATCCGTTTACTGATATTAATTTGCGGAGCTGCTAGTCCAACGCCGGGTCTGAGTCCATACTTTTCAGCCATGTCAGCATCCTGACTATTTTTGACGAATTCAATCATGTCAGCTAATTGCTGTTTTTCCTCTTCTGTCGGCGGGAGCTCGACCGCTTCAGCTGTTTGTCTTAAGACGGGATGTCCGTCCCGTACGATATCTTCCATGGTAATCACAAATCTTCACTCCTATTTCCTTTGTATGTAAAGTATATAAAATGATACACATCATATGCAATGAAATAAAGAAGACCGGTCCTATGAGACCGGTCAGAGGCTTAAACAGCCATTAGCAGCAGCCGCCACCGCCGCCTAAGAATGCTGCGCCAACGATGATTAATAGGATGAAAAGGACAACGATTAAAGCGAATGTCCGTCCTCCGCCGTATCCGTAGCCACCGCCATAACTTGGGTAACAACAGCCACCGCCATATCCACCACCGTATCCATACCCGTGACCGCCGTATCCACCATACATACTTCCATGACTATAATTAGACATACTTTTGACCTCCTTTGGAAATACACTCGGCCTCATAAGTGAAGGCGAAGCGTGTAATATAAACTATGTATGAATGCACTATTTGTATAGTCATACGCCTATCACTTGAAAAAAATCTTCTCCGGCTCATCAGGATGACCTCTTTCCTTGTCACAAGCGCCTATAAAAATTATAGTGGTATGTGGAGATGTAAAGGGGGAACCTTGTGATGAGACAGATGAGAAGAAGCATGAAAGCATGTGCTGCTTTAGCGGGGATATGTACCCTTTTGCTGGCGGGATGCGGAGGTCAAAGTCCATTTCATGACATGCAAGATGCGATGACGAAAATGAGCGAAAAAGAGGCATCCTTTGAAAAAGAGCAAGGTACACTGCAAAGCTATGAGAAAAAAGAGCAGCAGCTCTATACAAAAATGATTCAAACCACAAAAGATCATACAAAAACAGTGTCAAGCCTTTCTGATCAGGCGTTAGCATCTGCAGCGAAACGAAAAGAACATTTAAAAACAGAAAAAGACAGCATGGATGAATCGAAAAAAGAATTGAAAACGGTAAAGGAATCTGCCGGACGTATAAAAGATACGGATTTAAAAGAAAAAGCAGATGAAACGGTCAAATCGCTTGAGAAAAGATATGCGTCGTATGACCAGCTTTACAAGGAATATCAAAAGGCGCTGAAACAAGATCAGCATTTGTATCAATCTTTAAAGAAGAAGGACTTAGGATATGAAGAGTTGAAATCCAAGCTGAAGACGGTGAACCGTTCTTATAGCAAAGTCAGAAAAGAAGGTAAGAAGTTCAATCAATATACAAAGCAATTGAATGAGCATAAACAGGCTTTGTCTAAAGCGGCAGATCAAGAATCCCAAAAGAGCTGAAAAAACAGCTCTTTTTTTATTTTTCGACAAAAACAAACATTTTCTATTGTAGTACAGCAGTATACTCTATACTAGTACAGTTCGAGGTGTTTGTTAAACAGATTGATACAGCTCACTATAAAAAGTAAAGCGAATACATTTATTTAAATAAAGCCGTTAAATCAATTGACGGACTATTTTTCTTGTTGTAAACTAGTCCTTGTTAACAGAAGTTGTATTAGTTTTTTGTGAACTATCGTTAATACAGTTAGAAGAACTCAAAAACGAGCGATCATCTAATGTTTCGACAACGATCCTAGTGGCTATTAAATACAGGAGTCATATGTGTATTTTGGGTTATCCTATATCTGTATGTATAAATGGATTCACGACAAATTGACTGTTAAAAGAAAGGAAGAGGTGACTTTAGAATGGCTGCAAAAACAAAAAAAGCAATTGTTGATAGCAAAAAGCAATTTGATGCCATCAAAAAGCAGTTTGAAACGTTTCAAATTTTAAACGAAAAAGGCGAAGTCGTAAACGAAGCGGCAATGCCGGATCTCTCAGATGACCAATTAAAAGAATTAATGCGCCGTATGGTGTTTACACGTGTATTAGATCAACGTTCAATTTCATTGAACCGTCAAGGACGTCTTGGCTTCTATGCGCCTACAGCTGGACAAGAGGCTTCTCAGCTTGCAACTCACTTTGCACTTGAGAAAGAAGATTTCATTCTTCCGGGATATCGTGATGTACCACAATTAATCTGGCATGGCCTTCCATTAACAAAAGCGTTCTTGTTCTCTCGTGGACACTTTGTTGGTAACCAAATGCCTGAAGATGTGAATGCACTTTCTCCACAAATCATTATCGGTGCACAAATCATTCAAGCTGCTGGTGTAGCTCTTGGTTTGAAAAAGCGCGGTAAAAATGCTGTTGCAATCACTTACACTGGTGATGGCGGAGCTTCACAAGGTGATTTCTACGAAGGTATCAACTTTGCAGGGGCTTACAAAGCGCCAGCGATTTTTGTTGTCCAAAACAACAGATATGCGATCTCTACACCTGTTGAGAAGCAATCTGCTGCACAAACAATTGCACAAAAAGCAGCTGCAGCTGGTATCGTAGGCGTACAAGTTGACGGTATGGATGCATTAGCTGTATATGCAGCAACTGCTGAAGCTCGTGAGCGTGCTGTAAATGGCGAAGGTCCAACATTAATCGAAACTCTTACATTCCGTTACGGTCCACATACAATGGCTGGTGACGATCCAACAAGATATCGTACAAAAGAAGATGAAAATGAGTGGGAGCAAAAAGATCCATTGGTACGCTACCGCAGATTCTTGGAAAACAAAGGCCTATGGTCTGAAGAAGAAGAGAATAAAGTCATCGAAGATGCAAAAGAACAAATCAAACAAGCGATCAAAGAAGCTGACGAACAGCCTAAGCAAAAAGTCACTGATTTGATTGATAACATGTACGATGTGAAACCATTCAACTTAGTTGAACAGCTTGAAATTTACAAACAGAAGGAGTCGAAGTAAGCCATGGCGCAAATGACAATGATTCAAGCGATCACTGATGCGTTACGCACAGAACTGAAAAATGACGAAAACGTTCTCGTTTTCGGAGAAGACGTTGGTAAAAACGGCGGCGTATTCCGTGCGACTGAAGGATTGCAAAAAGAGTTTGGTGAGGATCGTGTATTCGATACTCCACTTGCTGAATCTGGTATTGGCGGTCTTGCAATTGGCCTTGGACTACAAGAATTCCGCCCAGTAATGGAAATTCAATTCTTCGGATTCGTTTACGAAGTATTAGATTCTGTTTCTGGACAAATGGCTCGTATGCGTTACCGTTCTGGCGGACGCTGGCATTCTCCAGTGACAATCCGTTCTCCATTCGGTGGAGGGGTTCATACTCCTGAGCTTCATGCTGACAGCTTAGAAGGTCTTATCGCACAACAGCCTGGTATCAAGGTTGTCATTCCTTCAACACCTTACGATGCAAAAGGACTATTAATTTCTGCAATCCGCGACAACGATCCGGTTGTGTTCCTTGAGCATATGAAACTTTATCGCTCTTTCCGTCAGGAAGTTCCTGAAGAAGAGTACACAATTGAAATCGGTAAAGCTGACGTGAAACGTGAAGGTTCTGACCTTTCAATCATCACTTATGGTGCAATGGTTCACGAATCACTTAAAGCTGCTGAAGAACTTGAAAAAGAAGGCGTTTCTGCTGAAGTGATCGACCTTCGTACAGTAAGCCCGCTTGATATTGAAACAATCATCGCTTCTGTTGAAAAAACAGGTCGTGCGATCGTTGTTCAAGAAGCACAAAAACAAGCTGGTATTGCTGCAAACGTAGTAGCTGAAATCAATGACAGAGCAATCCTTAGCCTAGAAGCACCAGTACTTCGTGTAGCTGCACCTGATACTGTATTTGCTTTCTCTCAAGCTGAGAGCGTATGGCTTCCAAACCATAAAGACGTGCTTGAAACAGCTAAGAAAGTTCTTGAATTTTAATTAAATGACAGAGGGGAAAAGAATTTATTTCTCTTCCCCTTTATCAATTACATGACCGTGTAAATATACACAACAAGGATTCAACAAAATCTAGGAGGCGAAAAACAGTGGCATTTGAATTTAAACTTCCGGACATCGGAGAAGGTATCCACGAAGGTGAGATCGTTAAGTGGTTTGTAAAACCAAACGACGAAATCAATGAAGATGACGTTTTAGCAGAGGTACAAAACGATAAAGCAGTTGTAGAAATTCCTTCACCTGTTAAAGGAAAAGTATTAGAATTAAAAGTTGAAGAGGGAACAGTTGCAACAGTAGGACAAACAATCATTACGTTTGATGCACCTGGTTACGAAAATCTTCAATTTAAAGGCAGCGAAGAAGAAGGCGAAGCAAAAACTGAAGCTCAAGTACAAGGTACTGCTGAAGCTGGTAACGAGCCAGAGAAGAAAGAAGTGGCACAAGAAGAAGCGGCAGCAGCAACTGGTGCAGGCGCACAAGAGCAAGTAGATGCTGATCCAAACAAACGCGTCATCGCTATGCCATCTGTACGTAAATATGCTCGCGAAAAAGGCGTTGAAATTTACAAAGTTGCAGGTTCTGGTAAAAACGGACGTGTGTTAAAAGAAGATATCGACAGCTTCGTTAATGGTGGTTCTGCAGCTCAAGCAGCAGCACCTCAAGCAGCTGAAAGTGCGAAAGAAGAAGCAGCTCCTAAAGCGGCAGCAGCTCCAGTTCTTGAAGGAGAATTCCCAGAAACTCGCGAGAAAATGAGCGGCATCCGCAAAGCGATCGCGAAAGCAATGGTGAACTCTAAGCATACAGCTCCTCACGTAACATTAATGGATGAAGTTGATGTAACGAACCTTGTTGCACATCGTAAACAATTCAAACAAGTTGCAGCTGATCAAGGAATCAAGTTAACTTACTTGCCTTACGTTGTAAAAGCTCTAACTTCTGCTTTGAAAAAGTACCCAGTACTTAACACTTCTATCGATGATAAAACAGATGAAGTTGTTCAAAAGCATTACTACAACATCGGAATTGCAGCTGACACTGAAAAAGGCCTGCTCGTTCCAGTTGTGAAAAATGCAGATCGCAAAGCGATTTTCGAAGTGTCTAACGAAATCAATGAGCTTGCAACAAAAGCACGTGATGGTAAATTGGCTCCAGCTGAAATGAAAGGTGCATCTTGCACAATCACAAACATCGGTTCTGCTGGTGGACAATGGTTTACTCCAGTCATCAACCACCCAGAAGTAGCGATCCTTGGTATTGGCCGTATCGCTGAAAAAGCGGTTGTTCGTGATGGCGAAATCGTTGCAGCTCCAGTCTTAGCTCTTTCCCTTAGCTTTGACCACCGTATGATCGACGGAGCTACTGCGCAAAATGCCCTTAACCACATCAAGCGTTTATTGAATGATCCACAATTAATTTTAATGGAGGCGTAATGTCATGGTAGTAGGAGATTTCCCAATCGAAACAGATACTCTTGTCATCGGTGCAGGTCCTGGTGGATATGTAGCTGCTATTCGTGCTGCACAGCTTGGACAAAAAGTAACAATCGTTGAAAAAGGAACACTTGGCGGTGTATGTCTAAACGTTGGCTGTATTCCTTCAAAAGCATTAATCAATGCTGGCCATCGTTTCGAAAATGCTAAGCATTCTGAAGACATGGGTATCAAAGCTGAAAACGTAACAGTTGATTTCACAAAAGTTCAAGAGTGGAAAGCTTCTGTTGTTAACAAATTAACAGGTGGAGTTCAAGGTCTTCTTAAAGGAAATAAAGTAGACATCGTTAAAGGTGAAGCTTATTTCGTAGACAGCAACTCTGTACGTGTAATGGATGAAAATTCAGCACAGACTTACACTTTCAAAAATGCAATTCTTGCAACTGGATCTCGTCCAATTGAATTGCCTACTTTTAAATACACAGACCGCGTGATCAACTCAACTGGTGCTTTGGCGCTTAAAGAAGTACCTAAAAAGTTAGTTGTGATCGGTGGTGGATATATCGGTACTGAGCTTGGAACTGCTTATGCAAACTTTGGAACAGAAGTTGTCATCCTTGAAGGTGGAGACGAAATCCTTCCAGGTTTCGAAAAGCAAATGAGCTCATTGGTTAAACGTAACCTGAAGAAAAAAGGAAACGTTGAAATCCATACAAACGCTCTTGCAAAAGGCGTTGAAGAAAAATCTGATGGTGTCACTGTTACTTTCGAAGTAAAAGGTGAAGAAAAAACAGTTGATGCTGATTACGTACTTGTTACAGTTGGTCGTCGTCCAAACACGGATGAGCTTGGTCTTGAGCAAGTTGGTGTTGAATTGACTGACCGTGGAGTTGTCAAAACAGACAAACAATGCCGTACAAGCGTATCTAACATCTATGCAATTGGTGACATCGTTGATGGACCACCACTTGCACACAAAGCTTCTTACGAAGGTAAAATTGCAGCTGAAGCAATCGCTGGAGAGCCAGCTGAAATTGATTACCTTGGTATTCCTGCTGTTGTATTCTCTGAGCCAGAACTTGCAACTGTTGGGTACACAGAAGCAGAAGCAAAAGAAGAAGGAATCGACATCGTTGCAGCGAAATTCCCATTCGCAGCAAACGGACGTGCACTTTCTCTTGATGCAACTGATGGCTTCATGAAGATGATCACTCGTAAAGAGGATGGTCTTGTGATCGGTGCACAAATCGCAGGTGTTGGCGCTTCTGATATGATTTCAGAGCTTAGCCTTGCAATCGAAGCTGGAGTGACTGCTGAAGATATCGCAATGACAATTCACGCTCATCCAACTTTAGGTGAAATTACAATGGAAACGGCTGAAGTAGCAATTGGAAGCCCAATTCATATCGTAAAATAATGAACCTATTAAAACCCTCTCCTTGATGGAGAGGGTTTTTTTGAGCGCTCCCATATGAAAAACCCCTCATGAGATGAGGGGCTTTTTCATATGGATATATAAGTGCAAGGTTAGGCCATTAATTTGTATTCACGCGGTCTAAAGCGTGGCATAAGGGCGATAAAATATCCTCTTTGCTGCTGACATTTCCTTCAACCTTCACAATGACTTTTTCATTATTTACAAGTAAAATAGCCGGCAATTCGTCTACTTCATTTTTCCAGCCTTTACGATCTTCTTTCACAATCATCTTTGACATTTCCTTCGGATATTCATTCTTTAAATCGAGGACTGCATCATAATAAGGACTTTCTTTATCAAGATTTTCTGCATCTGTAAAAAAGAGAATTCTTGGTTTCTGAATATGACTGACTTGGTCGGTCTGATTCGGTATGATATACGCAAATGAGCATGAACTAAGTACAAAGAGCATGGGGAATATAATGAGAAGTGACCTCATAAAATTCAATCTATTCACCTCAAAATCCTTTGGGGTTGTCCCAACATTTTTAGGAGCTGGTTACCTGTTAGTCACTCTAGTGTATCATGTCCTTTTTGACAATTTTCGATTGTTACTCAATTGTTACAGAATTGATATGAAGCAAAATACAATTGAAACGTTCCCTCAATATGATGAGAAAAAAGCACATAATCATAAAAAATATTTAAATGTGTCATACAATTAACCGTTGACAACTTAAATGTGACATCATATTATAGAGATATGAAATAGATTAAACGCTTTCAAATTATGAATGAAGAAAAGGGGAATGTACGTGGGTACAATTATTTGTCAAGATTGCAATGAAACCATTGATCAATTTGAAAATGAAAAAGTGACAACGCTATACGGAACGTGTGGTCACTGTCATTGCTGTGATGAAGCCTCTGAATAAATAAAAAAGCATGCAGCTCCATTTGGGGCTGCATGTTTCTTTTTTATAAAATTGGTTTTTGTTCTTTAATCACGCGGATCATTTCAAGCGTTGAATCTTCTGGTCCTTGGACAGGGAGACCAATTTCAATGTTTTTAAAGATATATGAGATATTTTCTTCTGTGATAATTTCTCCTGGTATAAAAATAGGAATGCCTGGCGGGTACACCATAACAAACTCTGCGATGATGCGGCCCGCTGCTTCTTTAAACGGAACCACTTCTGTTGTGGCGTAAAAGGCGTCACGCGGCGTCATGGCAAGCGATGGAATCTCAGGCAGCAGGACTTCTGTGACCGCTTGTGTGCCGCTCTCACTTGTAGAGGTTGCGGCAATTTCCTTCATAGCCGTTATAAGCGTATCGATTGTTTCATCAGAATCACCAGGGGTCACAATACATAAAATGTTGTAAAGGTCAGAGAGCTCCACTTCAATCCGGTAGCTTTCTCTCAGCCATTTTTCGACATCATGGCCATTTAGCCCAAGGTCTTTAATTGAGATAATTAATTTCGTTGGGTCATAATCGTACGTAGAAGCTGAAGCGAGTATTTCCTTGCCAATACACGTAATGCCATCAATTTGGTTCAAACGGTTTCTCGCTGATTCAGCCAAACGGATGGCTTCATCTGCAAGTGCCTTTCCTTCAGTGGCTAATCGCTTTCGAGCGACATCAAGTGACGCCAAGAGCAAATAAGAAGTAGACGTTGTCGTCAGCATGCTCAAAATCGATTGTACGCGATCTTTTGAGACAAGCCCTTCCTTCATATTTAAAATAGAGCTCTGGGTAAGGGAACCGCCGAGTTTATGGACACTTGTTGCTGCCATGTCGGCACCTGCCTGCATCGCAGATAGTGGAAGCTCATCGTGAAAATGAATATGCACGCCGTGTGCTTCATCGACAAGGACAGGCACATGAAATGAATGGGCAATGTCTACAATCGATTTTAAGTCTGCTGAAACCCCAAAATACGTCGGATTAATCACAAGCAGACCTTTTGCATCTGGGTGCTCCGTGAGCGCCTTTTTCGCTGATTCTGGTGTAATGCCGTGAGAGATGCCAAGCTCTTTGTCTATTTCTGGGTGAATAAAAACAGGAACTGCGCCAGAAAATACAATGGCGGACATAATCGATTTATGGACGTTGCGCGGAATGATGATTTTATCTCCAGGTCCGCATACGGTCATCACCATTGTCATGATGGCGCCGCTTGTTCCTTGAATGGAGAAGAATGTATGGTCAGCACCGAATGCTTCAGCAGCGAGCTCCTGTGCTTCTTTTATCATCCCTCGAGGTGAATGTAAATCATCGAGAGGTTCTATATTAATGAGATCAATGCTTAATGCATTGTCGCCAATGAATGCTCTAAATTCAGGGTCCATTCCGGCTCCTTTTTTATGGCCTGGAATGTGAAATTGGACTGGATTGGTTGCTGCATGCTTTTTTAGTCCAGTGTATAAGGGTGTATCATGTTGTGACAATTGCTTTCCCACCTTCATCGAAATACCTGCTATTATTGTGCCAATAATGGCAGATTTCATTGCATAAAACAAAAGAATTATATTATGAACTGATCGGAATGTAAAGCATAAAATCAATCGGTTTCTGATCGAACAGATGCTATAATAAAAGTTCAAATAAGAAATGAGTGTTAAAGTGAGGGACAAGTAAATGGAATATCAATATCCAATGGATGTCGACTGGACGACAGAGGAAAAGATTGCCGTTATTTCGTTTTTTCAAGCTGTTGAAAAAGCCTATGAAAAAGGAATTGCGAAGCAGGAGTTATTAGATACTTATAAACGATTTAAAGAGGTTGTGCCATCAAAAGCAGAGGAAAAGACGCATTGTGCAGCGTTTGAAAAGGAAAGCGGGTATTCTCCTTATCGTACAGTGAAATCTGCAAGAGAGGCAGAAGAGACAGCCATTATACGTATGTAAGAAAAAACGAGCCTGCATGGGCTCGTTTTTTTTATACAGAATCTTTTTGTGTAAAGCGGTATAGAAAAGTCAACGTGCGGAAGGCATCTTCGATTTTTGATAAGAATTCTTCATTATTCATTTGAACGACTTCTTCTCTAGGCAGCTGAATGCCGCAAAGGAGCTCAGCTTTTTTCACCGTTTGGACACGTTCAAACAGCGTTTTCAGCTGTTCTGCATCAAGCTCGCTGTGACGCATGACATCTGGTTTCATATGATCTTTAGACCAAACAAAATCTTGTGGTATTTTCTTCTGAATGGTATCTAGTTCTTTTTCGAACAGCTGACCATACTCGCCTTTCACAGGAGATTCATAAATGAGCGCAAACCATACAAAGACATGTGTTTTCCAAAGCCCAATTTGAAAATGAGGGAGTTTTTTATACCCACGCTTGCTGTTTGCAAAAGCAACCCACGTATCATTTGGCGGATTGACTGACCTTCTAGCGTGCTTTGCGACATGTACAAACATTTCGTCTCCTGTAATAGAAGAAAGAAGTGGTGCAAAGTGTTCACCAAGTGCCTCAAGCTTTGGACGGACTCTTTCTTTTAATACGGTCATTCGTTCATCTAAACCGTCAACTGTAAATGTCTCAAAATCTTCATCTCTAAAACGCATTTCACTCATATTATGCCTCCTGTATTCTTTCGCTGATCATATTTTATCATAGCTTGGGTTAAGCTCAAAAAAAGATGCACCAACAGATCAAAGATTGTAGAGGAAATAGGGCAGCGTTTAAAAACAACGATTTTGTGGTACATAACAAATAGGTAAAGACACAATTTTCAGAATGTCGTTGCGGTTATGCGATCGCTTCATACGATATAAGCAAGAACCAATTCTCTTATCGATTGAATTTTTTATCAATGAAAACTGACAAGGATTGAATCATTCTCTGGAAGGGGCGTTGACCAAATGAAGCAAATCGTGAAGCAGGGGTATAGACAGGAGAAGAAGAATCGCATCGCTGTGTGGAGATTAGAGGTGGATTATGAGCTTTCTACGCTTCATGAAGCCATCGAGCAAAAAGATGACATCCAAATCGAACGCAGCAAACGAAAGCTTGAGCGCCTAAGAAAAGAATGGGAGCAGCTTAAAGGGTAAAACAAGGTGAGGTAAAAACGAACCAATTCATCGGTTCGTTTTTGTATGAAGCTGCTTTTTTCTTGCTTTTACGTACATAATATCAGTATGCTAATACAAATAGGTATTACATAGAAAAGAGGTTTACAGTCTGATGACAAACTGGGTGGAAATTGACCGTCTTGCAAAGCTTTGGGTAAAAGAAGCAGGAAGCCGTATTAAAGCCTCCATGCAGGAAGGTCTATCAATTGAAACAAAATCAAATCCAAATGATCTTGTCACTAATATCGATAAAGAAACAGAACGTTTTTTCATTGAAAAGATACAATCGACATTTTCAGATCATCACATTTTAGGAGAAGAGGGACAAGGGGAAGAGGTGACCTCACTTGATGGGATCGTGTGGATCATTGATCCGATCGATGGCACAATGAACTTTGTCCATCAAAAACGCAACTTTGCCATTTCCATCGGGATATTTGAAAATGGCATAGGGAAAATCGGTCTTATTTATGACGTCATTCATGACGAGCTTTACCATGCGGTCAAAGGAGAAGGGGCCTATATGAATGATACCCTGCTTCCGCCATTAAAAGATGTAGCGATTGATAAAGCCATTGTCGGCATTAACCCGACCTGGGCGATCGAAAGCCCTTATTTTGATGCTAAACCGTTTGCCCGTCTCGTGCGTGATGTGAGAGGGACGAGAACGATTGGATCAGCTGCCCTTGAGCTCGCTTATATCGCAAGCGGCAGAAGTGACGCATACGTCACGTTAAGGCTTGCGCCATGGGATTATGCAGCAGGCTGTGTGCTTCTAGATGAAGTAGGGGCAGTCTACTCAAATATACACGGAGAACGCCTAACGTTTCTAGAGAAAAACAGCATCGTCGCCGGAAATCGATCCGTTTGTGAAAAGATCTTGCACGATTACATAAAACGCAGTGAAAATAAAAAATAAACCAAATCACTTCATGAGAATGAAGTGATTTTTTGTGTTTGATGAAACTTTTTGGTAACAAATGACTAGTTGTCGATATGAAAAAGTCAAGTGATCATTCTTTATTGGCTGAAATAAAAAACCCCCATCTGGGCGAACCAGGTGGGGGTTTTGAGCTTAGCTTAATTTTTCTTTTGCCATTTGAACTGCATCATAGAACGTTTTTAATTGCTCTTGAGGAATTTTCTTAAGCATTTGGTTGAAAACAAGTAATTCAGTAGAGCTGAATCCAAGACCTTTTGCAATTTTTGAATCAATTACAACGTTTCCTTTTTTGTCTAGAACAAGTGCATCACCAGCAAGATCAGCAAGTCTGATCACTGATTTGAAAAGCTTTTCGAATTTAGCTGCTTCTTCTTTCGTAAGACCAAGTTCAACAGCTTTTGCTGAATCAAAGATCAATTTCCCTTTTTCGTTTTTAGTGATGCTTTCACTGAAAACGATTGTAAGAACAGCTGCGCGATCTAAGAATTTCTCAGCAGTCGCCGCTTCTTCTTCAGTTAGTCCGAGCTCAACAGCTTTTTTCACATCAAATGTGTAGCTATTGTCTTCTTCAACAAATGAATTGATGAGAATGTTGATGACGCGCTCGTTTTTCTCCAATAATTCTTTAATGATTTGCTGCTGCTCGAAAGGAATCCCTTTGAAAGTTGCAGCACTTGCTTGCCCAGGAGCTACTGTTGTGAAGGTAAGGATAATAGCTAAAGCGAAAAATACAACAGAGCTGAGCGATTTACTCAAAAACTTCTTCATGCTTCTTTTCTCTCCCTTTTCTGTTAAATTTTGTTGCAAGAACAGCATACCATGAGAAACTTTGTGGAAGAATAGGAAAATTGTAACTTTATGTTTGGTTTTGGAGAACTATAAACGTTATTGTCGAAAAATGAAGAGGTTCAGATTGCTTACTTTTGCCAATTCTATATGATATGTTTTGTCTCTACACTCGAGCTTTCATAGGTGGTTGGTCTTATTTTTACTCAAAATAAAAAGCCTTCTACATGTAGAATGTAAAAGGCTTTTGAGGAATTTTATGATTGCACGTTTAATTTTCTTTTTAATGTAAATCCTGTACCCATGAAAATCATGGCGAACATAATACTTAGACAAATACCCAGCACGTTTTTTTCTGCAAGAGATACCCCAATAAACGCCATACTGACAACTGCAAGTAATGCACATAATAATAGAAGCCATTTGATTTGTTTCATTTGTCTCCATCCCTTTTTTTAGAGTTAATATAAGTTTACAGAAAAACGATCGGCATTTAAAGGGGATTGTGATATAATATGAAAGTTATCTAATTATTTTAGGAGATGAAAATGTGAAACTTCGAAAAGATCTTCGCAACATCGCAATTATTGCCCACGTTGACCATGGTAAAACGACGCTTGTTGACCAATTGCTCCATCAAGCTGGTACTTTCCGTGCGAATGAAAATATCGCTGAGAGAGCCATGGATTCAAATGATTTAGAGCGAGAGCGCGGTATTACGATTTTAGCTAAAAATACTGCGATCCATTATAAAGATACACGCATTAATATTTTAGATACACCAGGACACGCCGATTTCGGTGGTGAAGTTGAGCGTATCATGAAAATGGTAGATGGTGTACTTCTCGTTGTGGATGCTTATGAAGGCTGTATGCCTCAAACACGCTTTGTGCTGAAAAAAGCACTTGAGCAAAACTTAACACCAATCGTTGTTGTCAACAAAATTGACCGCGACTTTGCTCGTCCGGCTGAAGTAGTCGATGAAGTAATTGACTTGTTCATTGAATTGGATGCAACAGAAGAACAGCTTGAATTCCCAGTTGTCTATGCATCAGCAATCAATGGTACAGCAAGTAACGATGCGAGCAAGCAAGATGAAAACATGGAATCTTTGTTTGAAGCCATTGTGAACCATATCCCTTGCCCAGTTGATAACCATGAAGAGCCGCTTCAATTCCAAGTGGCACTACTTGATTACAATGATTATGTTGGAAGAATCGGGATCGGCCGTGTATTCAGAGGAACAATGCAAGTAGGACAGCAAGTGGCCTTAATGAAAGTTGACGGCAGTGTGAAACAATTCCGTGTGACAAAGATTTTTGGTTTCCAAGGGTTAAAACGAGTGGAAATCAACGAAGCGAAAGCAGGAGATCTTGTTGCTGTATCGGGAATGGAAGACATCAACGTAGGTGAAACGGTTTGTCCGGTAGAACACCAAGAGGCCCTGCCAATCCTTCGTATTGATGAGCCGACACTTCAAATGACGTTTGTTGTAAACAACAGCCCATTTGCAGGCCGTGAAGGAAAATACGTGACATCACGTAAAATTGAAGAGCGCTTAGAGCAGCAGCTTCAAACAGACGTCAGTCTTCGTGTGGATCCAACTGATTCACCTGATGCTTGGGTTGTATCTGGACGCGGAGAGCTTCACTTATCCATTCTTATTGAGAATATGAGACGTGAAGGATTTGAATTACAAGTATCGAAGCCAGAAGTTATTGTAAAAGAAGTTGATGGTGTTCGATGTGAGCCTGTTGAACGCGTTCAAATTGATGTACCAGAAGAGCACACTGGCTCTATCATGGAATCAATGGGCGCAAGAAAAGGTGAAATGATTGACATGATCAATAATGGTAACGGTCAAGTTCGCCTGATCTTTACAGTGCCATCACGTGGTTTAATCGGATATACAACTGAATTTCTTTCATTAACTCGTGGTTTTGGTATTTTAAACCATACGTTTGACAGCTATCAGCCAATGCAGTCTGGCCAAGTTGGCGGACGCCGTCAAGGTGTACTTGTTTCAATGGAAACAGGTAAAGCGACTGCTTACGGAATCCAAGGCGTTGAAGAGCGCGGTGTGATCTTCGTTGAGCCGGGTACTGAAGTATACCAAGGAATGATTGTTGGTGAGCATAACCGTGAGAACGATCTTGTTGTCAACGTGAGCCGTATGAAACAACAAACAAACGTACGTTCAGCGACGAAAGATCAAACGGTGAGCATGAAGAAACCACGTATTATGTCACTTGAGGAATCTCTTGAGTACTTGAATGAAGACGAATACTGTGAGGTTACACCTGAATCGATTCGTTTAAGAAAGAAAATTTTAGATAAAAACGAACGTGAGAAAGCAGCGAAGAAGAAAAAGCTAGCAGGATTATCGTAATTCCATGAAGAATTAAAAAGATAGAACCCTGAAAGATAAGGGGAGGGAATCTTTTTGAATGATCAGGAAGTAAGTGAAAATCTATCCTTTTTCGCGATGCTGTTTCGTGTCGATGAAAATCCGCAAACAGGGATGTGGCTCCTATATGGTACCATCCTTGTTTTAGCGATTATTGTTTTTAAGCTCGGCTTTGCTAGACGTTTACCGATTTTAAAAGCACTCGTGATTTACTTGTTTTTGATTTTTGGCTGCACGTTTCTCACATTTCTAGGAATCTTTCTGCCAGTAGCGGAAGGCCTAGTCGTGGCAGCTGCCATTTTGATTATTTATAAAATACGGCTGCATCGTGCAAAAAAAGAAGGAAGAGTGAATACGTAAAAAAGACCTGAACATGTGTCAGGTCTTTTTTATGTCTTTTGTTCTTTTTTTCCTTTTTTCTTCTTTTTCTCTTTCGTCGCAGGATCTTGATAAAGAGAGAATCTGCCAGTTTTGATGCGTGCTTCTGTCTTTACTTTAATGCGTTCCTGACAGTCATCGCACATATATGTATGAATCGGTCGATTTCTTAACCGCTTAGCAACGAGTGTATCATCATCAATGGTTTCAAGCTTCTCACATAATGAGCACTTCACTCTCATCATTTTCACCTCACTTATTGCATTTATTATAGCATGTTTTCTAAGCACTTGAAATCAGCGTAGAAAAAGGCTTATATCACAGGAGATATAAGCCGTTCTCTTTATTTCTTCTGATTCATATGATGGTTTGATTGATCATTTTGATGTTTGTCTAACTGCTTTTGATCGTTTTGTTTGAGCTGATCATTTGGCTCATTCGTCGGGTCTTTTTCGTGACGATCGATTTCATTTCTCGGCATCTCTGGCATCACGCGGCCGACAATGGCAGCTAGTTCATCCATAATACCACTTACAGGACGGCCTGCTTGTATTTCTTTGCCCATTTCTTTTAACCGGCTGACTGTATCCGGATCAGCGACTACAACAGCATTCGCACCTTCTGGGTCATTTTTCAGCGCTTTTGCAACTGAATATTTAATGGTTTCTACTTTGCTTCTATCTAAATCATCTTTTACATCAATACCAACAACAGCATAGCGGCCGATGACGATCGCCGTTGCATCATTGACATCTGCTACGTTCTCTGTCACTTTGACAAGATGCTGCGCAACATCTGTGGATGAACGGGCTTGATTGGTCTTTTTCTTTGTTGAGTCTGACACCCGTACTACGTGCTGGCGTCCATCTTGCTTGTCCAGTGCTTCTGGCTTTTCCTGCTGCTGGCAAGCGCCCAACAGAATGATGGCTTGAATCATGAATAATGTCATAAATAGTCGCATCTATATTCCCTCCTTCACAAACTGCATGATTTATTTTATTGTTGAATTAACCTTCTAACTTTATTCATGAAAACATATATTTTAACAATCGTTTTGGGAAAGACAAGGATGAATGAAACCCCGATCAGGAGGCGAAGGACCTGAGTAAAATTTATGTATTAGACACAAATGTGTTATTACAGGATCCGAATTCAATCTTTTCATTTGAAGACAACGAGGTCGTCATACCAGCCGTTGTGTTAGAAGAAGTAGACTCGAAAAAGAGATATATGGACGAGGTTGGGCAAAATGCCCGGCGTGTCTCACGCTTAATCGACGGTTTAAGATCGAAAGGGAAACTGCATGAAAAAATTACACTAGAATCAAAAGGGACGCTGCGCATTGAACTGAATCACCGCTCCTTCCATGAGCTTCAAGAAATTTTTATTGAAAAAACGAACGATAATCGGATTTTGGCAGTCGCGAAAAATTTGAGCTTAGAGGAAGAAACAAAACCTCATGGCCGACCTGTCATTTTGGTCAGCAAGGATGTCTTAGTGCGGGTAAAGGCGGATGCCATAGGGCTTCAAGCAGAAGACTTCTTAAGTGACCGTGTTCTGCAAAATGAAGACATCGATAATGGCTATCATGAGCTCTACATTCCGACTGAGCAATTGAATACATTTTATAAGCAAAATCAATTACCAATAAAAGAGGTCACAAGTGCACCATTCAACCCTCATCAATTTGTCATCATGAAGGGAAATGAAGGCGGTTCTGCTTTAGGAATGCTTGATCTAAAGGCAGAGCATGTGAAACGTCTCGTTTATGATCAAGAGTATATTTGGGGAATCCGTCCAAAAAATGTCCAGCAGACGATGGCACTCGAGCTGCTTTTGCGCCGTGACATTCCGCTCGTGACGCTGATCGGAAAAGCGGGGACTGGTAAAACATTGCTTGCACTTGCTGCCGGATTAATGCAGACAGAGGACCTCGGTATGTTTAAAAAATTGATCGTGGCGCGCTCAATCGTACCTGTTGGGAAAGACTTAGGCTACTTGCCAGGAGAAAAGGAAGAAAAGCTCAGACCATGGATGCAGCCGATCTATGACAACCTAGAGTTTTTATTTAATACAAAAAAGCCTGGTGAGCTTGATGCGATTTTGGCGGGAATTGGATCTATTCAAGTCGAAGCATTAACGTATATCCGGGGAAGAAGTATACCTGATCAATTTATTATCATTGATGAGGCGCAGAATTTAACAAAGCACGAGGTGAAAACATTATTAACGCGAGTCGGAGAAGGAAGTAAAATTGTGCTGATGGGAGATCCAGAGCAGATTGATCATCCTTATTTAGACAGCTTAAATAATGGGCTTACGTATGTGATCGAGCGGTTCAAAGGACAGCAAATCTCTGGACATGTCAAGCTTGTCAAAGGAGAAAGGTCTGGACTTGCACAGCTTGCCGCTGATTTGCTATAGTCCAGACCCTCTGACTTATGTAATCATCAGCTCTTTGACACCTTTTATCGGCTGAGTGAGGTTGGACTGATCCGCGAAATAGACGTGGATTGGTCCTTCTTCTGTGATTGGCTTACCATTTTGGCTGAAATGAGCAATACTCTCCATTGCCTGAGAAAGCGGCACAGCAATTGTACCTGTTTCTGTGACAAATTCGCATGTATCCGCATGTTCAAGCGGCTCAGCATTTTTTAGCATATCGCCAAGCTTCATCCCGAAGCTGCCTGTGACGAGTCTTTCCTTTTCGTACTTCTTCTCTGTTTTTAACGTGGGTGGAAGTGTTTGACCTTCTCTTATGACCCGCTCTTGGTCAAGCTCCTGATCTAGCTGATTCTCTTCACTTTCTGCACTTTTTTCAAAGAATGAATCCATTAAAAATTTACGGTCATCAAAAATCCATACACTTGGATCAATGGTGATCTTGTACTGTACGTTCCCCTTGATTTGAATGATGCTCATGTTCAAGACAACCCCTTTCCAACATAAATTATAGAAGTTTTCCCCCGCTTTGTCACTTTCATAAACATGCGTCTCCTTGTACACACTAATCTTACATGAAAGATAGGGAGGATATTAGGCATGGCATGTCGCGACAATGAAGAGCTTCAGCGATTTGTAGAAGAAGCAAAAAAAGTGGCCAAAGATGGTCAAGTAGCATCCTATATTCCCGCACTCGGCAAAGCGGATCAGACGGATTTATCTGTGGCTGTGTATCATGTGAGTAATACGTGCCACTCGGCAGGAGATGTAGATAAACGGTTTACTCTTCAAAGCATTTCAAAAGTATTAGCACTTGCGCTCGTGCTCTCAGAAGAAGGACCAAAAAAAGTATTTCAATTTGTTGGACAAGAACCAACAGGTGACCCGTTTAATTCGATGATCAAACTGGAAACAGCGAGCCCGAATAAACCGCTGAATCCAATGATTAATGCAGGGGCGCTCGCAGTCACGAGTTTAATCAGAGGAGCGACTCCGCAAGATCAGCTGAGCCGTTTGCTTGGCTTCATTAGAGAGCTGGCAAATGACAAAAGCATTACATACTGCAAAGAAACAGCTGCCTCCGAATTTGAGACATCCATGATTAACCGGGCGATGTGCTATTATATGAAGCAATATCATATTATTAGAGGGAACGTAGAAGAAGTCATGGACGTCTATACGAAACAATGTGCCATCATGATGAACAGCTTGGATTTGGCGAAAATTGCTTGTGTTTTTTCATTAGACGGCAGACATCCAGAGACGGGTAAGCAGATTCTTTCGAAAGATGTCGCTAGAATTTGTAAAACCTTTATGGTGACGTGCGGCATGTACAATGCGAGCGGAGAATTTGCCATTAACATCGGAATTCCTGCAAAAAGTGGTGTCTCAGGCGGTATTATGGGGGCGGCACCATATGATTTTGGGATCGGTATCTTCGGTCCTGCTCTGGATGAAAAAGGGAATAGTATTGCTGGGATTAAGCTGCTTGAGCTGATGAGTGAAAAATACGAGATGAGTATCTTTTAATGAAGGAAGGCTTCTTTTTATTTTTACAAAGCGAACTGTACAAATCTGCTTGCAATTTTGGGCGTTTCGCTTTATGATAAATAGAAGAATTAGGTACTCGCCTGGGGAACGGAGGGATACTTTTGGCGTCAGAAATTTTAGTCGATCATCGGCAAAAAGCACTGGCTTTATTAAAATTGGATGCAGATAAAATTTTAAAATTGATCCAAGTGCAAATGGACAACTTAACGATGCCGCAATGTCCTCTTTATGAAGAGGTTTTAGATACTCAAATGTTCGGATTATCGAGAGAAATTGATTTTGCTGTCCGGCTTGGATTAGTTGATCAACATGAAGGTAAGAAACTACTCGATAAACTTGAGAGAGAGCTTTCCGCACTTCATGATGCGTTCACAAAAAAATAATGATTGAAAACTCAAACTTCCACAACATAAGTTTGAGTTTTTTTGTCCTCTATTTTCTTTTCATTGATTGATGTCAAACGGACTTGATTCTTTCATGAATGACGAACAATATAAAAGAGGTAAAACGAGATCAAACGGAGAAAATGTAGTAGAATAAAAACAGCTAAGAGGATATCAAGCAGTAGAAACAGACGTTAGGAAGAGGATTATATGTTAAAGAGAATGCTAAAATCGTATGACTACTCATTATTGTTCGCCATTATCTTAATTAGCGCATTCGGTTTGGTCATGGTGTATAGCTCAAGTATGATTACATCTGTGATCAGATACGATGCCGCGCCAGATAATTTTTTTAAGAAACAGCTTTTATTTATGATCGTTGGAGCGGTCATCTTGTTCTTTACAGCACTAGTTCCATATCAGCTGTTTTCAAATAAGAAATTCCAGATCGGTATGCTGCTGCTATCAGTGTTTTCACTCATCTATGTGTACTTTGGCGGTCATATTGCAGGGAACGCAAGAAGCTGGATTAAAATAGGCCCATTTAGTCTTCAGCCAGCGGAATTTGTGAAGATTGTCGTCATTATCTATCTTGCTGCTGTGTATGCAAAAAAGCAGCATTATATTGATCATATTTTACGAGGAGTCACACCTCCCATCGTGATTGTCTCGATCTTATGCGGATTTATCATTTTGCAGCCAGACTATGGGACAGCCTTTATCATTGGCATGATTGCCCTTGCGATGATTTTATGCTCAGGCTTTAGCGGGAAAACACTTGCGAAGCTGCTGGCGCTATTTAGTGCCGTGATGGTCGTCGTGACCCCATTTATTATTCTTTTTTGGGATAAAATTTTCACGCAAAATCGTCTCGGGCGTTTTGAGAGTTTCCAAGATCCATTTAAAGATGCAGGGGCGACTGGACATCAATTGATTAATTCCTATTATGCCATTGGATCAGGCGGCTTTTTTGGACTGGGTCTCGGAGAAAGCGTTCAAAAGTACGGATATCTTCCAGAGCCGCATACAGATTTTATCATGGCGATCATTTCAGAAGAGCTTGGCTTTTTCGGTGTATTTTTTGTTCTCGCTCTCCTTGGCTTCATCGTCGTGAAAGGTTTTTATATTGCAAGAAAGTGTGAAGATCCATTTGGAAGTTTGCTTGCAATAGGAATTTCCTCCATGATTGCGATCCAAACATGCATTAATTTAGGCGGTGTTTCAGGTCTGATTCCGATTACAGGGGTCACACTTCCATTTATCAGCTACGGGGGATCGTCCATCATTTTACTTAGCGGCTGTATGGGAATATTGCTGAATATCAGCATGTTTACTGAATATAAAGAGCGTTACAAAAAGAAAAAATCAATGAGCAAGCCATCAGTTCAAAAAAATGGATTGCAGAAAACTTTGAATCTTTAGAAAACAAAAGTGTACAGTTTTCATTTCTTCCTTTATTATAGAGTACATATAAAATTTTAAGGGATATGGAGGAGTGAGAAATGTCACAGAGAACAATTCAAAAGGTTCTAGTTGCAAACAGAGGGGAAATTGCTATCAGAGTCTTCAGGGGCTGTACGGAGCTCAATTTACGTACAGTGGCCATTTATTCCAAAGAAGACTCGGGCTCTTATCATCGCTATAAAGCAGATGAAGCATATCTAGTTGGAGAAGGGAAAAAACCGATTGATGCCTACCTTGATATCGAGGGGATCATCGAAATTGCAAAACGAAATGACGTGGATGCGATCCATCCAGGTTACGGATTTTTATCTGAAAATATTCATTTTGCAAGACGATGCGAAGAGGAAGGCATTCAATTTATCGGTCCAACTTCTCAGCATTTAGATATGTTTGGAGATAAAGTAAAGGCAAGAGATGAAGCGAAAAAAGCTGGAATTCCAGTCATTCCAGGAAGTGACGGACCAGTTGATTCGGTCAAAGAAGTCGAAAAATTCGGTGAAGAATACGGTTACCCGTTTATTATTAAAGCTTCACTAGGCGGCGGCGGCCGAGGTATGCGGATTGTCAGAACGAAAGAGGAGCTGAAGGAAGCCTATGACCGTGCGAAGTCAGAGGCAAAAGCTGCTTTTGGAAATGACGAAGTATACGTTGAAAAACTGATTGAAAATCCGAAACATATTGAGGTGCAGGTGATTGGTGACAATCACGGCAATATCATTCATTTATATGAGCGTGACTGCTCTGTTCAAAGGCGGCATCAAAAGGTCATTGAAGTGGCGCCAAGTGTGTCTCTTACAGATCAACTGCGTGAAGATATTTGCGAAGCGGCTGTTCAGTTGGCCCAGAATGTATCGTATATTAATGCAGGGACTGTAGAATTCCTTGTCGCAAATGGAGAGTTTTACTTTATTGAAGTCAATCCAAGGGTACAGGTAGAACACACGATCACTGAAATGATCACAGGTGTCGATATCGTCCAAACCCAAATTCTTGTCGCAAAGGGTCATGACCTTCACAGCAAGGAAGTCGGTATACCAAAGCAAGAAGATATTTTTACACATGGCTTTGCCATTCAATCAAGGGTCACAACAGAAGATCCTTTAAATGATTTTATGCCAGACACAGGAAAAATTATGGCCTACCGTTCAGGTGGGGGATTTGGTGTACGACTTGATACAGGGAACAGCTTTCAAGGTGCAGTCATTACACCTTATTACGATTCACTATTGGTCAAGCTGTCCACATGGGCGCTCACATTTGACCAAGCGGCTGCTAAAATGGTCCGAAATTTACAGGAATTCAGGATTCGCGGGATTAAAACAAACATTCCGTTTCTTGAAAACGTGGCAAAGCATGAGAAGTTTCTAAAAGGGGAATACGATACGTCGTTTATCGATTCAACGCCAGAGCTATTTAATTTCCCTAAGCAAAAAGACCGTGGAACGAAGATGCTGACTTATATTGGTAACGTGACCATTAATGGATTCCCTGGTATAGCGGAGAAAAAGAAGCCTCATTTTGACAAGCCAATTGTACCGAAGCTTCCTCTACATCAAGAGATTCCGTCTGGGACAAAACAATTGTTAGACACACATGGACCTGAGGGCCTTGCCAATTGGGTGAAAGAACAAAATAGCGTCCTTTTAACAGATACAACCTTTAGGGATGCGCATCAGTCTCTGCTTGCGACACGCTTCAGAACACATGATTTAAAGAAAGTTGCCCAGCCAACAGCAGGTTTATGGCCAGAGCTGTTTAGTATGGAAATGTGGGGCGGCGCTACATTTGATGTTGCGTACCGTTTCTTAAAAGAAGATCCTTGGGAACGATTAAAAGAGCTACGCCAAGAAGTGCCAAACACGTTGTTCCAAATGCTTTTAAGATCATCAAACGCTGTCGGATATACAAACTATGCGGATAATGTGATTAAAGCATTTGTAAAGGAGTCGGCCGAAGCAGGCATTGACGTCTTCCGTATTTTCGATAGCTTAAACTGGGTCAAAGGCATGACGCTTGCCATTGATTCTGTTCGTGAATCAGGCAAAGTGGCAGAGGCAGCCATTTGTTATACGGGGGACATTCTTGATCCATCTCGTCCGAAATATGATCTTGAGTATTATATATCTCTTGCGAAAGAGCTTGAATCTGCCGGTGCACATATTTTAGGTATTAAAGATATGGCGGGATTATTAAAGCCGCAGGCAGCTTATGAGTTAGTCTCTGCTTTAAAAGATGAGCTCACGATCCCTATCCATCTTCATACACATGATACGAGTGGAAATGGACTGTTCACCTATGCAAGAGCGATTGATGCAGGCGTTGATATTGTGGATGTGGCCGTCAGCTCTATGGCAGGACTCACATCGCAGCCAAGTGCAAGCTCACTGTATTATGCTTTAGATGGACATGAAAGAAAGCCAGACATGAACGTCCAATCTGTCGAACACCTTTCTCAATACTGGGATTCTGTCAGAAAATACTATCGTGAGTTCGAAAGCGGCATGAACTCACCTCATACAGAAATTTATGAGCATGAAATGCCTGGCGGTCAGTATAGTAACTTGCAGCAGCAGGCGAAAGGTGTTGGCCTTGGCGACCGCTGGAACGAAGTAAAAGAAATGTACAGACGTGTGAATGACATGTTTGGTGATATTGTGAAGGTCACACCTTCCTCTAAAGTAGTTGGAGACATGGCACTTTATATGGTGCAAAATGATTTAACAGAGGAAGATGTCTATGAAAAAGGAGCAACATTAGACTTCCCGGATTCTGTTGTGGAATTATTTAAAGGCTATTTAGGCCAGCCGCATGGCGGATTCCCTGAAAAATTACAAAAGCTGATTTTAAAAGGAGAAGAACCGCTCACTGTCAGACCTGGTGAGAAGCTGAAGCCAGTGGACTTTGAAGACATTAAGCAGCAGTTCAAAGAATCTCATGACCTGACGCTGACAGAGCAAGACGCGATTGCGTATGCCTTATATCCAAAAGTCTTTTCTGAATTTGTCCAAACAGCAGAAAGCTATGGGGACATCTCTGTTCTTGACACTCCAACGTTCTTCTATGGGATGAGGCTTGGTGAAGAGATTGAGGTAGAAATCGAAAAAGGAAAAACCCTGATTGTCAAACTCGTGTCGATTGGAGAACCGAATCCAGATGCCACAAGAGTTCTTTACTTTGAGTTAAATGGCCAGCCGCGTGAAGTGGTGATTAAGGATGAAAGCATCAAATCCTCCGTTCAAGAAAAAATGAAGGCGGACCGTTCAAATCCAAATCACATTGCCGCATCAATGCCAGGCACTGTCATCAAAGTGCTCGTGGAAAAAGGACAGAAAATCTCGCAAGGTGAGCATTTGATGATCAATGAAGCCATGAAAATGGAAACGACTGTACAAGCGCCATTCACTGCGGTCGTAGATGAAATACATGTGACAAATGGAGAACCGATTCAAACCGGTGATCTGCTGATTGTGTTAAAGCCTGAATAATAAGTGAGACACATCCATCGTGATGTGTCTTTTTTTGAGCGCATTAAAATGTGCAGCAGCCTGCGAGAGTGATTACACTATAGAGTGAGGTGAAGAAAGTTGGAAATTGTCGTGATTTGGTTTCGCCGAGATATGCGATTGGATGATCATATCGCCTTATCAAAAGCGATCACATATGCAAAAAAACACGAGTACAAATTATTGGCTCTTTATCATCTAGATCCATTTTTTACTGAAATGGAACTGGATATAAACAACGAACATTTCTTTCAAAACTTGGCGCATTTCGTCAAGGAAGCGAGAGAATCTCAAATTTATGTTCACCTTCTCCATGATGATGTCCTGCGCGCCTTTCAGCAGGTCATGGATGTGTATGACATCAAAGCCGTCTTTTTTAATGAAGATGAAGTGGGTATCGGCCAAAGGCGTGACCAGCAAGTAACCGATTTTTTAGAAAAGAAGGCCATTCATGTGTCAACGTGGCAAGATACACATCTTCACGGGGCACGAGATATTTTAAAAGCAGATGGCTCACATTATCAAGTGTTTACCCCATACTATCAATCATGGCGGAAGCAAGAGAAGCAGCCTGTGATAAAAGTTGACAAATCATTTTTCAGCAGCGAGCATACGATTTGTGATGAGTCACTTTCGCAAAAAGGAAATGACAAACTGTGTGACATGATAAAGGGCTGCTCAAGGAAGTTTGAACAAATCGGCTCTGACAAAGCGATGAACACGCTGCATCACTTTATCCAAAAAAGATTAACGCGTTACCATGAGAAACGAGATATTCCGTCTCTTTTTGGAACGAGCAAGCTGTCGCGTTTCTTAAAAACAGGCACTATTTCCATCTGAACGATTTTTCATGCGATGTATGAAGAAGCGCTATTTGAAGACGAGGGCAGAGAGACCTTTATCAAAGAGCTGGCATGGCGCGATTTTTACCATATGATTTATGCGCATTATCCAGAGATGAAAGAAAAAGAAATCAATTCGGCGTTTCAAGGAATGAAATGGAATGAAGATGAGGCGCTGTTTGAAGCTTGGTGTAAAGGGGAAACAGGCTTTCCGCTCGTTGATGCAGGGATGAGACAGTTAAATGAGGAGGGCTGGATGCATAATCGCTTGCGAATGGTCACAGCCTCATTTTTAACAAAGGATTATTTGATTGATTGGAGAAAGGGCGAAGCGTATTTTGCAAAAAAACTTGTGGATTATGATGAGGCGTCAAATATCGGAGGATTTCAGTGGGCTGCCTCTGTCGGGACAGATGCCGTGCCGTACTTCCGTATTTTTAACCCAACGACCCAGTCGAAGCGATTTGATCCGAGCGGGGAATATATTAGAAGATATGTACCAGAGCTAGAGCATGTCGATGAAAAGTGGATACATGAACCAATTAAAATGCCATTAGATGAACAACTGAAATCGGAATGTGTGCTAGGTGATACATACCCGCTGCCGACAGTTGATCATCAGGAAAGACGCAAAAAAGCCATTTCGCTATTTGAAGAAGCAAAACAACAATAAAACAAATCCCCCATTCCGCATGAAAGGGGGATACAAATTCTTATTTGAATGGTTCTTTGCTTTCATATTTAAACCGGGCAATGAGTAAGCAGAAGTAACAAAGTATCCCAAACAAACCGGAAATAAAGAATGAATGAGCCAGCGCGTAACCAAGTGCAAGCTGAGAATAAACAGACATCACACCTGAAATGGCTTGAAGTGTAATCAGAATGGCTGAAATAATCCATCCATAATACAGCTGCTTCTGTTCTTTATAATATTTCATGGCATGGAACATCGCAACAAATATCCAGACGAATAAAAGAAGTGCTGCTGCTCGGTGAGACATTTGCACCCACTGATTAAAGTACGCTGGAAGTGCACCGTCTTTTGAACAAAACGGGAAGACAGAACAAGCAAGGCTTGACTTTGTATGCCTCACATAAGCACCCGTATACACCACGATATACGTATAGGTGATCAAACCATAAATATGGAACTGCATTTTTTTGCCGATATGAAGCGGCTTCACAAGCTTTGTTTCAGATCTGGTTGCTTCAAATACAAGAAGCGCAAGCAGTAACACTGAAGCAAAAGAAATGAGTGAAATACCGAAGTGCAGTGCCATCACAAGGGCGTTAGAACCAAATACGACGGCAAGAGCCCCTAACAGCGCTTGCAGCAGTAAGAATATAATCGACATGATGACCAAAAATTTGGTTTCACGGAATACTGGACTAATCTTTTTCCAGCATAAGACCGCCAGTGCCAGAACAAGAATGGTGGAAACCCCTGTTGACATGCGGTGACTCCATTCGATAATGGAAGCAGGGTTCATTTCAGGGAAGAAACGTCCGTGGCAAAGGGGCCACTGCCGGCCGCAGCCAAGACCCGAGCCGGTTTTCGTCACAAGCGCACCGCCAATCAAAACGATCAGCATCACAAACGTTGTGATCACGCTCAATAACCTTAAAGCAAATTTCATCAAATTATTTCACCTTCTCTAAAAAACTTCTGATCTAAATGAAAAACCTCATATGCTCTCAAGTTTAAGCCAAATGCGTGTTCTGTTGCAATTCATAATGACCAAAGTTCACAAAAAAATGATATGTTAGTTCACAAAGTTTACAGATTTAGAGTGCTTGATCTTTCTTTGACAGTCTGATAGAAATAGAGGAGAGAATATTTCATTTTGCACCGCCTTCTGAAACACACATAAATCCTTATAAATTCACGAAAAGTTCACAAATAACTTCAAGATTGTCGTTTATTATTTAATAGGATGTTTTTTTACAGCTGTTTATCTTGTATGATAGAGTTGTAACGAATTTACGTTTCATTTGTTCGTTTGAAGGTTTGGGCAAGGGAGGTTATACACATTGGCAAATTCCAAAACAGCCGCGGAAGCAGCTATTCATGGACAAATAGAAGAAACAACAGCTTGGAAAGATTTTCTTGCTCTGATTAAAATGGGCATCGTTAATTCCAACTTCATTACAACATTTACTGGAATGTGGCTTGCTTTTTATTTTACAGGTATGAGTTTCCTTGGGAATCTTGATATTGTGCTGTTAACAATGATTGGTTCTTCTCTTATTATTGCCGGTTCATGCGCCATTAATAATGCGTTTGACCGTGATATTGATATATTAATGGAAAGAACAAAAACAAGACCGACGGTTACAGGTAAGATTCAGCCGGGGCAAGCGTATGCATTTGGTATTTTGCTTGTTGTACTTGGACTCATCATGCTTCTGATGACAACCATAACATCAGCAGTGATTGGATTTATCGGAGTCTTTACTTATGCAGTTCTTTACACCATGTGGTCTAAACGTCATTACACCATCAATACCGTTATTGGAAGTGTATCTGGTGCGGTGCCGCCATTAATCGGCTGGACAGCTGTCACAGGTACAATTGACACAACGGCTTGGGTTTTGTTTATGATTATGTTCATTTGGCAAATCCCTCACTTCCTGTCACTTGCGATTAAGAAAACGGAAGATTACCGTAAGGCAGGTATTCCAATGCTGCCAGTCGTTTATGGCTTTGAAGTCACGAAACGCCAAATTATCATTTGGACAGCATGTCTTCTTCCACTTCCATTTTTCTTAGGTGGATTAGGATGGCCGATTGTCGCACTTGGCACATTGCTGAATATTGGATGGCTCGTCATTGGCCTTATGGGCTTTAAAATGAAAGACGTCATGAAGTGGTCAACGCTCATGTTCGTTTATTCATTAAACTACTTAACCATCTTTTTCGTCGCGATGATTATCATTACACTATTCTAGAGTAAAATACACTTTGATCACATCAAAACAATGGCTATATCTTATAACACAACATTTTCTAACAACTATGAAAGCCGCCTGATATTCAGTTCTATTTAGGCGGCTTTCTGTTTATACATAGATGGTATTTTGAGTAAAAACATCATTTTTTTATGAAAAGAGGAAATGTAAGTGCTTTTATAAGAGGCGGGGGTTATGAATGGGTGAAAAGTGATTTTATAAATAAGAGGTAAAAAGCGAAAGGCAAAGGAGATCAAGCAAAAGGGGTTGGGACAAATTATGATAAGAAAATGGCGTGTTTATTCACTGTTTCTCTTACTGACGCTCGTTTTGGCGGGCTGTGGTGAACCATACTTATCAACACTCAAACCAGTTGGGGAAGTAGCAGATAAACAGTTTTTCCTAACGGTACTGAGTACACTCATTATGGTTCTTGTCGTCATTGTTGTATCGATCATTTTCTTTTACGTCATCATTAAATTCAAACGTTCTAAAGTGGGAGAAGATACGATTCCAAAGCAGGTGGAAGGGAACCGTAACCTAGAAATTACGTGGACAGCGATTCCGATTCTTCTCCTCATTATTCTCGTTGTGCCTGTTGTGGCATACACGCTTGAGCTTGGGGATACAAGCGCTATGGATAAGAAAAAACGAGATCCTGAAAAGACACTTGTTGTCAATGTAAGAGCCAGTTTATATTGGTGGGAATTCGAATACCCTGATTATGGGATTGTCACAAGTCAGGAATTGATTGTACCGACAGATCAAAAGGTGTACTTTAAGCTGAAAGCATCCGATGTGAAACACTCTTTCTGGGTTCCATCGGCTGGCGGTAAAATTGATACAAACACAGAAAATGAAAACAAGTTTTATTTAACCTTTGATTCAAAACGAACGAAAGATGCAGGAGAATATTTCTACGGGAAATGTGCAGAGCTTTGCGGTCCCTCGCATGCTTTAATGGACTTTAAAGTTAAAACGCTTTCTCAAGATGAGTTTTTAGGATGGACGAAAAAAATGGCTGATTACAAGAAGCCTACATCCACAAAAGATCTCGCTCTTGAAGGTGAAAAATTATTTAAAGAGAAAAACTGCTTGAGCTGTCATGCAGTAGAGCCTGGTGACGAACGGCCGGAAGCAGCAAGGACGGCACCAAACCTTGCGACCTTCGGAGACCGAACGAAAGTAGCTGGAATCAAAGATATGAACAAAGAAAATGTGAAAGCATGGCTGAAAGATCCAGAGAGCTTTAAACCAGGGAATAAAATGACAGGGACGTACCCTAAATTAAATGACTCAGAAGCAGATGCACTTTATGAGTATTTAAAAGGACTTAAAATCGAGTAATTTCTAATGCGAATGTGCAAGAGGGTATGTGATCGATGTGAAGTTTTTGTTAAGAGCTCCCGAATATGTCTCTACAACCGAGAGTAGCCATCTGTCAGACACAGTCTGTGTAAAGTTAAGATAGACATCTATATGAAAAGGGGCAAATGGGAGATAAGAGGGGGATTTCATGGTGAGTACAATAGCTAAAAAGCGGGGGTTTGGCGCTGTCTTATGGGATTACTTGACGACGGTTGACCACAAAAAAATTGCCGTACTATATTTAGTGGCAGGGGGATTTTTCTTTTTAATTGGCGGCCTGGAAGCGATGATTATCCGTATTCAGCTAGCCATCCCTGAAAATGATTTTGTAAGTGCAGGGTTTTACAATGAAGTCATGACGATGCATGGAACAACGATGATTTTCCTTGCAGCAATGCCGCTTTTATTTGCATTAATGAATGCGGTTGTACCCATTCAAATTGGTGCACGTGACGTAGCGTTTCCGTTTGTGAATTCACTTGGTTTTTGGCTGTTCTTTTTCGGAGGAATTTTCTTAAACCTTGGATGGTTTATGGGTGGATCACCTGATGCAGGCTGGACTGCATACGCCTCGCTCACGCTTAATTCAGAAGGGCACGGCATGGATTTCTATATTTTAGGTTTGCAGATAGCGGGTATTGGTACGCTGATTGCCGGGATCAACTTTCTTGCAACGATTATTAATATGAGAACGCCTGGTATGACGTATATGAGAATGCCGCTCTTTACATGGACGACATTTGTCGCCTCAGCACTGATTTTATTCGCATTCCCGCCACTTACAGCAGGGCTTGCGATGCTGATGCTTGATAGAATGTTTGATACGAGCTTTTTCAATCCAGAGCTCGGCGGAAATACAATCATCTGGGAGCATTTGTTCTGGATTTTCGGACACCCAGAAGTATATATCTTAATCCTGCCAGCATTCGGAATATTCTCTGAAATCATTCCAGTGTTTGCAAGAAAAAGGTTGTTTGGCTATTCGTCCATGGTGTTCGCTACTGTATTGATTGGTTTCCTTGGATTCATGGTATGGGCGCATCACATGTTCACAACAGGACTTGGTCCGATTGCCAATGCGATCTTTGCTGTAGCCACAATGGCGATTGCGGTACCTACAGGAATTAAAGTATTCAACTGGCTGCTCACCATATGGGGCGGTAATGTGAAGTTTACAACGCCGATGCTGTATTCCGTTGCCTTTATACCGTCGTTTTTACTTGGCGGGGTAACCGGAGTCATGCTTGCAGCAGCTGCAGCAGATTATCAGTTCCATGATACGTACTTTGTCGTGGCGCATTTCCACTACGTCATTATTGGCGGGGTCGTATTCGGTATTTTAGCTGGTGTGCATTACTGGTGGCCGAAGATGTTTGGAAAAATACTGAATGAGAAGCTTGGGAAAATTGGCTTTGTGCTGTTTTTCATCGGTTTCCATTTAACCTTCTTTATCCAGCATTTTCTCGGGCTTTGGGGCATGCCGCGCCGAGTCTTTACATTCCTGCCAGGTCAGGGGCTAGACCTTGGGAACTTGATCAGTACGATTGGGGCACTGTTTATGTTTGTAGCTGTTGTCATCATGCTGATTAACATCATCTGGACTACAGCAAAAGGAGAGCGTGTATCGAGCGATCCTTGGGGAGACGGAAGAACGCTTGAATGGGCAGTGTCTTCACCTCCGCCAGAATACAACTTTAAACAGCTTCCGCTTGTCAGAGGACTAGATCCTTTATGGATTGAAAAAATGGATGGTAAAACAGGAATGACAGCATCTGAACCGCTTGATGATATTCACATGCCGAATAATTCCATCTTACCTGTCATTATCTCATTCGGTCTATTTGTTTCAGCGTTTGGCTTCATGTATCGTCAAGAGCACAGCTGGGGACTTCCAGTGATTTTCATTGGTCTTGGCATTACATTTGCTACCATGCTGGTTCGCTCTCTTAAAGATGATCATGGGTACCATATTCACAAAGAAGATTTGACCGATGACGATGATAAAGGGGTGAAAGCATAATGGAACCACAAAAAATGACAGCAGAAACCTTTCCGGCTTCTCCTGAGAAAGCCACGTTAGAAGGAAAGAATAAGTTCGTCGGGTTCTGGTTGTTTCTTGGGGGAGAAACCGTTCTGTTTGCATCGCTCTTTGCCACGTATTTGGCGCTGAAAAACTCTAATGCAGGCGGAGCAAAAACAACTGATATGTTTGATCTCACACTTGTCTTTATTGCCACGATGCTTCTGCTGACGAGCAGTTTAACGAGTGTGTATGCAATGTATCATATGAAAAACTTTGCCTTTAAAAAGATGCAGCTTTGGCTTGGCGTGACTGTGCTATTAGGTGCTTCATTTCTAGGGGTTGAAATTTATGAGTTCTATCATTATGTGCATGCGTATGAATTTACAATTACCAGCTCAGCTCTTGGTTCTTCCTTCTATACACTTGTCGGAACTCACGGGGCTCACGTCGCCTTCGGACTTTGCTGGATTACCGCTCTTATGATTCGAAATATGAGACGCGGACTCGATTTATACAATGCGCCGAAATATTATGTGGCAAGTCTGTATTGGCACTTCATTGATGTTGTGTGGGTCTTCATCTTTACCGTTGTATATTTAATGGGAATGGTGGGATAAGAATGGGAAATAAAAACACAAATCAGTCTAAAGTCGATCTTGTATACCGTAAAAAGAAAAATGCCGAAGAAATGAAGCATCAGCTCATTTCTTTCGGCTTGATGATTGGATTAACCTTTGTTGCCTTTTTAACAATCGCTTCTGAAGACGTTGGGAACTGGTTCGCAGTACCATTTATTTTATTGCTTGCAGTTATTCAGGTGGCTTTTCAGCTTTATTATTTTATGCACATGAACCAAAAAGGGCATGAAACACCCGCATTGTTTCTTTACTCAGGTGTGTTTGTCGCGTTTATTACCGTATTAGCCTTTTTGACCATTATTTGGTGGTAAGCCCGCTTTGCCCTTGAAGGAGGCGCAGCAATGGAGAACTTAGAAATATTCGGATTTCGGGCATTATGGAGCCCTTACTATTTGACTAGTATTGTCATAGCAGCTGCTCTTTATCTGCTTCTTGTGACAAAGGGAAAGCACCGTGCGACGGTGAAAGAGAAAACGTTGTTTCTGACGGGGCTTGTCCTGTTATACGCCGTGAAAGGGAGCCCAATTGATTTAATGGGGCATATTATGTTTAGTGCACATATGGCGCAAATGGCGGTGCTCTATTTAGTCATTCCGCCTCTCCTTATTACAGGATTACCTGCGGCCATTTGGGAGCGGATCATACAAACACCAGGCATTCAGCAAATTTTTCGTTTGTTTTCCAAGCCTTTAATTGCATTGCTTGGATTTAACGGCTTGTTTTCGATGTATCACATTCCGCTTGTGTTTGATTTTGTGAAAACAGATCCGTTTTATCATGCGTTGATGACGGTGGTCATTTTTATCGCTGCCTTTTTCATGTGGTGGCCGCTCGTTCATAAAGTCCAAAGTCAGCCGCAGATTACAGGCATTTTAAAGCTTGGTTATATCATGGCAGACGGAATATTGATGACTCCTGCGTGTGCTCTCATCATGTTTAGTGAGGCACCGATCTATGCAACCTATTCTGATGCTGGCGCTTGGATACAGGCACTGCACTTATGCGTGCCAAGTGATATGCTGGCAGGCCTTGCGCTCACAGGTCCTGAAATGTTCCATACCTTGCCGCTGCTAGAGGACCAGCAGCTAGGCGCGATTTTGATGAAAATTATTCAGGAGATTGTGTACGGCTCGATCCTTGCTGTTGTGTTCTTTGACTGGGCAAGAAAAGAAAGAGCGAAAGATGCCGTACCAGATGCGCTGATTCCGAAATATGAATGAAAAAAGCACAGCCGTATGGCTGTGCTCAGATTGTTGACAAAGGGCTAAAATGATCTTGATTTAGCCCTTTGTCTTCTTTTCATTTTCAGCGTGATAGAAAACCTTTGAAGTCTAGGAAGGACGAGCACTGGCGCGGAGCGAATTTGACATTCGTGAGCACCAGCGCACAGGACTGACAAAGAATGCAAGGGTTTGTCTACACGCTGAAGCACAGCCATATGGCTGTGCTTTCGTTTATGCTTCAGCAGTCATTGCTTCTAGTTTATCTTTCAGCTGTTCAAGCGTTTTCTTGCTTGATTGGATGAGAGATTTAGGGAAATCTTCGCCTTCGCCGTATTCAACACCGTGCGGATAATAATGTTTTCCAAGTAAAGGTGTTAGAAGCTGTATGTGTGCTCTTTTGGAACCAACATCTCCTTCGGTGGCGTAGCCGGAAATCCGTAAATAAAAGGTTCCCTCTACCATGTTATACTTTCTGTCGTACGTCACACGCTCATAATCCCATTGATCGGCTCGTACAAATCCTTCACTTTCCATGATGAAATCTAATTTATTTAAGTCAGCTGCCACCTTTTCAATCCCCGTACCTTCAAACTTCACCCAAAATCCCTCCTTATAAAAATTCCCTTTACTGACAATCATAGTATGAAAGCGTTAAACTTTCAACTGTGAAAGGTATGTTCTTTTATAACCTGGTTACAGTAATAAAGAAAATAACAGATGGAGGAATCGATGTGAAAACGAAAAAAATCAAAGATATTATGACAAAAAAAGTAGTGACATGCCAGCAAGACGACAATACGTATGAAGCGGCAGTCAAAATGAGAGACGCGGACATTGGGGCCATTCCGGTGGTTGACGGAGATCAGCTCGTTGGCATAGTGACAGACCGTGACCTTGTACTCAGAGGCATTGCAGAAAAAAAGCCAAACTCACAGGAAGTGGGCTCGCTGATGACGAAGGAAGTACTGACAGCTGAAGAAGATGCAACGCTTGAAGAAATTGTCCGGCTGATGTCAGAGCACCAGCTCCGCCGCATTCCTGTTGTGAAAAATGGCGCATTAACAGGGATTGTCGCTCTTGGAGATTTATCAGTCGAAGATTTATCAAATGATCGCGCGGGAGATGCACTGACAGAAATCTCTCAACAGGATCAAGATCACGGGCAAGGATTTCTTCATTAAGAGGGGCATATTTTAAATTCGTGTTAAATAGGCTGTATTGTCGTTGATAAATGAAGCGAGTTTTGTTTAAATGACAGTAGAAGGTACTTTTTGTACCTTGCCAATTTAACGGAGGTGTTTATTTGAAAACTGTGCTCAAAACACTCCTCATCCTCCTGATTATATCTGGAACGTACGTTCTGTTTATTCAATATGGATCTTCACCAGAAAAAGAAAACAGCAATGAACCGAAGGTGTCTAATGAAGAAACATCTAGCGATAAGCCGATCAACATCCCGAAAAAGGGGCTCATGTCCTTTATGGGGAAATCTTCAAACGAAGTGCTTAAACAGCTGGGAGAACCAGATCGCATTGATCCTTCCGCATATGATTATGACTGGTGGATATACAACCAATCGAAGAAGCACTATATTCAAGTAGGGGTAAAGGATAGTAAAGTGGTGACCCTGTTTGCAACAGGAGACGGGCTCAATGTCGAACCGTTTAAAATCGGTCAAGCCACAAGTGAAGTATTTAAAAAAACACAAATTGCACCTTACATTCATGTAGAGGATGAACAAAATTCATACCGCTTTGAATTCTCAGAGGATGATATGAATACAAGACCCACTGTGAAAGTGGGAGATGATGTGTATGTTCAGCTTTACATGGATAAGTTTGAAAGCACTCTTTCAAGTATCAGGGCGTTTAACGCAGATACATTTGTGAAACAAAAGCCATATGAGGTCGTCTATCGTGGTCAATTGATAGAACCTGAGGCAATATCAGGTGAAAAATGGAAAGAGATCGAAGCTTCCAGTCAAAAACAAATTTTTGATATGACCAATATTATCCGTCATAAGTACAAACTGCCGACCTTAAGGTGGGATGATGAAACCTCTGAAGTGGCATTCATGCATAGTGAGGACATGAAAGGGAATCATTATTTCTCCCATGAATCTAAAAAATACGGTACGCTGAAAGACCGGTTAGAAAGAGGAGAGGTGGCATTTCAGCTCGCAGGTGAAAACATTGCCTATAATTATGTAGATGGACCTGCAGCGGTAGAAGGCTGGCTCAATAGTGAAGGTCACAGGAAGGCGTTATTAAATAAAGATTACACACACCTTGGCGTAGGTGTGAAAGAAAAATACTACACTCAAAACTTCATCAAGAAAACATCTTAAACGAAAGCAGCTGCACAATCGCAGCTGTTTTTTTGATTGAAAAAGAGGCTCACCAAAATAGCTGCTGGTGTATATAGTATAGTAGGCATTTGTATGGGGGGTGAGGATTTGACAAACAAACAAAAACAAACATCCATTGATGAATTTAAACAATTCGTCAGACGCCATCCGAAGTTAATTCAAGAAGTGCAAACGCAAGAAAAAAGCTGGCAAAGTGTATACGAAAATTGGATCATGTTTGGTGAAGAAGACGAGATGTGGTCTCCTTACCGGCAAACGCAATCTGAAGGCGGTAAAGAAGAAAAAGCCTCTAAGCCAAGTGAATTGGGAAAAGCAGATTTTATGTCTAAAATGGTTTCTGCTGTGAAAAAAATGGACGCTGATCAAATGAATGAACAAATCAACAAAATGAGCCAGTCTATTTCCTCTTTACAAAGCTTACTCGGACAATTTTCATCAAATGGCTCAAAGAAAGGTTCATCTGGAGGCAGTCAGCACCCATTCTCCTTCAGGAAAGATTAATTGAAAGGGGATGCTTTTGGTGCGGAAAGAAGTACAGGAGTTTGTCATGGCCGAAGAGGATCGAATCAAATTCATCAGACAGCGTCCTCTCTGGTACAGACAGCTGACTCGACATCCTGAAAAGCTATCGTCCTTTGAATTAGATAAAATGAATTTTTACGAAAAAACCATTCCTCATCGTGTGAGTCAGTTGAGCAACAGTGTCCAAATGGCTGAAATGATGATTCAAATGTTCCAAGCAATGCGCAATCAAAATGGAGCCGGGTGAGGCTTTTTTGAGTTGATTAAGATGTCTATTTCCTGAGCATCCTATAAAAGTAGATGAAAGGAGAATCAGAAGATGAAATGGATGCTGTCAATATGCGCATTGCTTTTTCTTGTCACCGGGTGTCAAAGTCAACATGGAGAGAAGCAAGTCACGAAGCAAGATCCAGCTGTACCAGTGATGCAGCAAGCCGAAAGCGAAATGAAGCAGCAAGGCTTTTTAAAATACAAAGTGCAGGGGTCTTCTGTCTATATAGAAAGTACACTACAAGATTTTCATCTTGAACCTTCGCGTCTAAAAAAGAATGAGAAGACGGGATATTTTACAGTGTATGTAGACGGAAAACGTGCAGGCAATGAGTATACTGCTGCATTTGTGGTCAAGCATCTTTCAAAAGGAAAGCATAAAATGACCGTTGTGCTCAATTCCCGTCATCCAGAATATAAGCAGAAAAGAGAAACATGGGATGTATTTGTCACGTAAAAGCATTTTCTGATCCATAGGTTTCGTGGTAAACTATGAATTGGAGGTGCAACATTTATGTATGCGACAATCGAATCTGTGGAGCTCCAAGAGGAAGCGAATCAATTGGCTGCCATGATTCTTCAGTCGGAGGAGGCTGAACATTACCGCAACTGCTTTAAGCGTCTCCAGCAAGACGAAGAAGCCCAACAAATTATTGCCCATTTTACAAAAGTAAAAGAGCAATATGAGGATGTGCAGCGGTTCGGCAAATACCATCCGGACTATAGAACGATCTCAAAGGAAATGCGTGAGGTCAAAAGAAAGTTAGATCTTCACGATACAGTGGTTGATTTCAAAAAAGCAGAAACAGCGATTCAATCCATCTTAGATGAGATTAGTATTGAAATCGGTCAAGCTGTATCAGCATATATCAAAGTTCCAACAGGGAACCCATATTTTGATGGTCTATCATCATGCGGCGGTGGCTGTGGATCAGGTGGCAGCTGTGGCTGTAAAGTATCTTGACGAGACTTGAATGTCTCGTCTTTTACATAATGACTGAAAAGAATTGAAAAAGCGGCAGGTGAAAAGATGGAAACCAAACGTCAAGGGATGGTCGTTTGGCTGCATTCGTTAAAGCAGTCAAAGGCGCTAAGAAAATTTGGAAATGTTCACTATATTTCAAGGAAAATGAAGTATGCAGTGATCTATTGTGATATGAATGATCTCGAGCGTCATATGGCTAAGCTCAGCTCATTGCCATTTGTGAAGCGTGTTGAGCCTTCATATAAACCTTTTATTAAATTAGAGTACGAATCCAAATTGGACAAAGCAAAAGAGTATGATTATAAAGTGGGCTTTTAAAGACACAAAAAAATCCCCGCGGCATCACCCGCGGGGTCCTTCTATTCTTAATGATTCATTAAGGAGAAGGCAAAGGGAGAGGAGAAACCGGAGGAAGAACTTATGGGGAAACGTAAGTCTTCTCCGCGGTTGGCAACAGCACCACATCAGATGCTGTTATAAATAGTATGACCCCGCTTTCCTTGATCTATACATAGAAAATGAATGAAAATCCTTGCATTGTCCCCTGCGGAGTGTTGTGGTAAGATAATGTTGAATTTTTTGTCATAAACAATAACCAATAGAAGCAAGCAGAAAAAGTGGTGGGAAAATGAGAGTCATCTCTGGAACGAGAAAAGGCCGCACACTTAAAGCGGTACCAGGTCAATCAACAAGACCGACGACAGATAAAGTAAAAGAATCGATATTTAATATGATCGGCCCGTATTTTGATGGCGGATGGGCCCTTGATTTATTTGCGGGAAGCGGTGGTTTAGGAATTGAAGCGCTTTCCAGAGGATTCGATCATTGCATTTTCGTTGATCGAGATATGAAGGCAATTCAGACGATTAAAGGAAACCTCAATCAATTGTCGCTGCTCGATCAAAGTGAAGTGTTTCGAAACGAGGCAAAGCGTGCACTCACAGCCGTTGTGAAACGAGAGGAATCCTTTCAAGCGATCTTTCTTGATCCGCCTTATAAAGATCAACAGCTGAAAGCACTTCTTGAAATGATTGACGAGCATGCCTTATTAACAGATGACGGCGTGATCGTGTGTGAGCATGATAAGGACGTCACACTGCCAGAGGAAGCTGGACAGCTTTACATATCAAGACAGGAACTGTACGGGTTGACTGGTATTACGATCTATAGAAAGCGGGGAAATTAAAGTATGGGAAACATAGCCGTTTGTCCGGGCAGCTTTGATCCAGTCACATTGGGCCATTTGGATATCATCAAAAGAGGTGCAAAGATCTTTGATGAAGTGTATGTATGTGTACTAAATAACTCATCCAAACAACCGTTATTTACCGTTGAAGAACGGTGTGAGCTCATTCGCCAGGCGACGAAGGATCTGCCAAATATCAAAGTTGAATCTTTTCACGGTCTGCTTATTGATTATGCGAAACAAAAAGAAGCCAAAGTCATTTTACGCGGATTAAGAGCTGTGACGGACTTTGAATATGAAATGCAAGGCACATCAATGAATAAAGTGTTAAACGATGAAATTGAAACGTTTTTCATGATGACCAACAATCAATATTCCTTCTTAAGTTCCAGCATTGTCAAAGAAGTAGCGAAATATCATGGATCAGTCAAAGATCTTGTCCCAAAAGAGGTAGAAGCAGCGCTGAAAGAAAAATTTAAAGGATGAGTGCACCGTGCACTCATCCTTTTTTAAATTTCTGATAGTATAGCGCGATATACAAGATCAAGCTGCATAGCGTGATCAATGGGCCAGCTGTCACAAGCTGATTCCAAAGCACACTGCTGTACACGACGACCTGCTGGCTTGCTTCAAAGGCACCTGCTGGGAGAGCCATGTCAGATCGAGAGACATAAAGAGGCTTGAACAATAAAAAGGCAAAAACAGCTGCATAAATTCCGTGAAGCAAACGAGCGAAGAAAAACGGTTTAAAGCGTATATCTGTTGCCGCCAGAATGCCGGCGACCTGAGCTTGAACAGAAAACCCGCTGAATCCTAATATAAAGCTGACGACAATCGTTTTAGCAAGAAGGGTGACTTCCTGTGACCCTGTCAGCTGACTTCCTAATGTGATTTCAAATAAACCGGCAATCATCGCAAGATCTAATTCTGGCGGAAGATGCATCGTTTGCAGCATATATCCGATCCCTATGGATAAGAGGTCCGTCACATGAACAACTGACAGCATTTTACTAAATACAGAAAATAAGATAATAAAGCCGCCAATCATAAAGAGAGTTTGGACTGATGACATCACCGCATCACTTAAAATTTGGCCGAGCGGTCTTTTCTCTGCGAGTCTTGCTGTATGAAGAGCGCTGAATGCCTCTTGAAACGGTGGGAATAAAAATCGCTTACGGCTTCTCAGATGTGCATCATGCCGTGCTTTATATCCCCGCATCGTCACACCAACAGCGAGATTCCCTAAATAATGTGCGCATGCCAAAACAATCCCTAAAGCCGGGTGATGAAAAAAACCAACAGCCACCGCACCGAAAATAAACAATGGATTCGATGAATTTGTAAAAGAAACGAGGCGCTCTGCTTCGATTTGTGTCAGTTGTCCTTCCTGCCTGAGTCTTGTGGTTAATTTCGCACCAGAAGGGAAGCCTGATGCCATTCCCATTGCTAGGACAAATCCGCCTACACCAGGCACTCGAAAGATGGGGCGCATAAATGGCTCTAATAATACCCCGACAAATCTGACAATCCCGAAACTAATTAATAGCTCGGACAAAATAAAAAAAGGAAGCAATGATGGAAATACAACCTCCCACCACATTGCAAGTCCATTTTTAGACGCTTGCAAAGAGGCTTGTGGATGTGTAATCACAGTGGCTGTTAAAAAGATAAAAAAAGCAGCGATGAACAGAGTGTTCCATTTTTTCATGGAGATTTCGCCCCTTGCTGTTATGATCTATTGGCGAGCTCGTGATCAAAAAAGAAAGACACTAGCCGAGCCTGTCTTCTATTACTATACGAGCAGAAGGGGCATGTTTAGACCAATAGATTCGTATATATGCATAGAAAAGAGGAGGGTGGATTTTCATGAGGCGACCAGTCATTGGACTTGCGTTAGGCTCCGGGGGTGCGAGGGGAATGGCACATATCGGAGTTTTATCTAGTCTTGAGAAACAAGGAATTCAGGTAGATATGATCGCTGGCAGCAGTATTGGCGCACTTGTTGGGAGCTTTTATGCGGCAGGACAAGACGTAGAAAAAATGAAAAAACTTGCACTTGTCTTCAGAAGAAAGTATTATGCTGACTATACACTGCCAAAAATCGGTCTTTTAAAAGGGAATCGAATGTTGCAGCTGATTCACACGTTTACATATGGGAAGAAATTTGAAGAATTAAGAATGCCCCTTGCGGTGGTTGCCTGTGACCTCGAGACAGGGGAGAAGGTCGTGTTTAAAAAAGGGTCTGTTTCACAAGCAGTCAGAGCAAGCATCAGCATTCCGGGCGTGTTTGTTCCTCATGAAATGGGCGGCAGACAGCTAGTCGATGGAGCGGTTGTTGACCGCATTCCTGTGTCTGTTTTAAAAGAAATGGGCGCAGACCTCATTATCGCCTCTGATGTATCAAGGGTGAAAAAAACAGAAAAGGCGACGAGATTATCGGATGTGATTATGCAAAGTTTGGACATCCTTCAAAATGAATTGGTCCGTCATCAAACCATTCACGCTGATGTCATGATCCGGCCGAGGCTTGAAACATTTAGCTCGAGTGCATTTACACAGGTGCAGGAGATGATTGAAGCAGGTGAGCTCGCCGCAGATCAACTAACAGGTAAAATGAAAGATGTCATTGATAAATGGGAGTGTTAATCGAATGAAAAAATTGAATATTCGCTGGCTCAGCTTTTTTGTCGTTATCCTTGTATTATTTGGCTTAACCTTTGTCAAACTGCCATATTACGTGACAAAGCCGGGTGATGCAACCGAGATTGCTCCCCACATTCAAGTAGACGGCGGATATGGCGAGAAGGGCAGCTTCTCACTTATGACGATAAAAGTAGGTCCAGCCAATCCGTATACGTATTTGCTTGCGAAAATGAATAAATATGACGAGATCGTCCCGGAAGAAAATATTAAAGCGGACGGGGAGTCGGATGAAGATTATATGAAAAGACAGCTTCAGCTGATGAAAAGCTCTCAAGAAAATGCCATGATTGCAGCGTATACAAAAGCAGGCAAAAAAGTAGATTATACGTTTAACGGGGTATATGCAAGCTACGTGATGAAAGGAATGCCTGCTTACGGCAAAATTGAAGTGGGCGACCGAATCAAAAGCGTTGATGGCAAGACCTATGATTCTGCTGATAAAATGGTTTCGTATATCAGCAGCAAAAAAGCAGGTACATCTGTCCGTTTTGTCCTTGAACGAAATGGCAAAGACATCACGGAGAAAGTGACGTTAAAACCATTTAAAGAAGAGCCGAATCGAGTTGGAATCGGTGTATCATTATTTACAGATCGAAATGTGAAAGTCTCGCCTTCCATTAAGGTGGATATTGAAAATATCGGCGGCCCATCAGCAGGTCTCATGATGTCACTTGAAATTTATAACCAGCTGACAAAAGAAGACGAAACACATGGCTATGCGATTGCGGGAACGGGGACGATTGACGCCGATGGAACGGTCGGTCCAATTGGCGGAATCGATCAAAAGGTCGTGGCGGCAGATAAAGCCGGAAAAGATATATTCTTTGCACCAAACGATAAAGGTGATTCAAATTCAGACTACCGAAATGCTGTCAAAACAGCGAAAGATATTAAAAGTGATATGAAAATTGTGCCTGTAGATACGATGCAAGATGCCCTGAACTATTTAAACAAATTAAAAGAGAAAGCATCTTAATCAAAGAAGAGCAGCCTTCATCAAGGCTGCTCTTCTTGTTAAGACTGGAAGAGACCAGTCTCTTCATCATATCGGATCGGTGCGGTTTTAAACTCCGCTTCCGTTAAGTCCGTTTGCATTGGCTCACTAACGGGCAGACTGAAGACGCGGGACGCGCGAATATCAAGATCAAGTGCGGGATGTGAAAAGGCAGACAGCTTGCTTATGAGCGGCACGTCCAATTCTTTTTTCACAAGAGATAAGTATTGCTGCCCTTTCTTTGACATACCAAGTAAACGAATGTAAGGCGCTTCTCTCTCTTTCAGTAGCTCATGCATGGCACTCTTTTTCACCCTCATTAAGAGATGTGTATTCATCCGCTGCAGCCTTGTCCACGTATATCGTTTTGTTTTCACAAGAGATAGATATTCCTCATAGGAGGACGCATGTGAAATCGCCTTTTGCATGCGGTGTTCGATGCCTTCTTCGATTTCATAGATGCCTTCTAGTTCTGCTGTATCCATTGTGTGAAAGACTTGTTTTAAGAAGCTAAAGTAGGCTTCTTGCGTATGTAAAAGACCATAAGAAGAATGATAGTCATGTAATTGCTTGAGCGTAGCTTCTGGGAGATATGGGGCGACTGTTTCAAATGTGCCGTGATCTTTTAAGGCTTTTCGTATACTTGTTGCGCTTGCGATTTTCTGATTTTTAGGAAGTTCTTCATCATGATAACCAGATGAAATCCTTTGAGAGGTAAAGGGCTGCATGTGAGGGGATCTCTCCAAGATGGCTTTGACATAATGGAAACCTAAAATGTTATTTGGCTTGGACAGATCCAGTAAGTGCTTAGGATCAATCACCTCTTGAAACGCAGCTGCTGCAGCTGCTGGATAACTAAGGCCTTCTTTCACCTTTTCTTTTGTGAAAAGGTCAATTTCTCCTTTTTTCTCATGCCAAGCATGAGCCGTTCGCTCAAATGCTTTAATGTCACCATCCTCGCTGCCGAAAAAAAGGGAGCGGCATTTTAAAGCATCTAGAATCGCCACAGCACCGTTTGCAAAGGTTTCTGCCTTTTGCACTGCGTATATGTATGGAAGCTCACACACAATGTCTACACCGTTTTGCAGCGCCATTTTTGTCCGCGCCCATTTTGAGACGATGGCAGGCTCACCGCGCTGGAGGAAGGAACCGCTCATGACGGCAATGGCAACATCTGAGGAGGTATGTGTTTTCGCCTGACGAACATGATAGGCATGTCCATAATGAAATGGATTATACTCGACAACGACTCCTGTTGCTTTCAATAGATGTTCCGCCTTTCTTGCTATGGTTAAATGGTCTATGCTACAGTAGCATAAGGGAAAAATGAAGCCCATTTTTTTCAGTGTAGGCATTCCGCGAACTGATGTCAAACAACCCTCTGACATCACAAAGGACTGTAAAGAAAAAATATTGACAAATAACATGATGAAAGCTATAATCATGTTTGTTGCTCTTAGAGGTGATACAATTGAAATGGACAGTTTATCAGTTACATCAAAAAGCTAAAAACAGCTTCGATTTTCATGAGACGGTTGACTTAAATGAACTTACTAGCCTTCATTCAGATATACGTCGCATTTCACCGGTAGAGGTGAAAGGGACTGGAGTGATCGAATCAAAGCAAGTCGCATTTGATTTAACCATCACAGGTGAAATGACATTGCCTTGTTCAAGAACGCTTGTTGATGTAAATTATCCATTTGCGATTTCAACGAAAGAACTATTTGTACTTCATAAGACAGACGATATAGAAGATGAAGACGTTTCTATTGTAGAAGACGACATCATCGACTTAACGCCTATAGTCAAGGAAGAAATTCTTCTTGAAGTGCCGATGCAAATCTTTTGCGACCAAACGGATGTAAAAGGTGCTGCACCACAAGAAGGGAATGACTGGGCGGTCATTTCGGAAGATGCACATCAAAACCGAATTGATCCGCGTCTGGAAGGCTTGAAGAAGCTCTTAGAAGAAAATAATGAATCTTAACTCTTTAAGGAGGTGGGAATAATGGCTGTACCTTTTAGAAGAACTTCTAAAATGAAAAAAAGATTGCGTCGTACGCATTTCAAACTACAAGTACCTGGTATGGTAGCTTGCCCAGAATGCGGTGAAATGAAAATTTCTCATCGTGTCTGCAAATCTTGCGGAACATACAAAGGCAAAGACGTAAAAAGCAACTAATGCTTGATAAAAAAACGTGAGGGAATCTTCCCTTGCGTTTTTTTATTTGTCTATTTTTTAGGTTTCTCTCCTGCAAATAGTCTATCTACTCTAGTAGGCGCATATGATGTGGTATTCAGATTCAGGGGGGATGATCAATTGACGATTACAAGGCAGGACGCATGGACACAAGATGAAGATTTACTTTTAGCAGAAGTCGTCTTAAGGCACATTCGAGATGGAGGAACGCAGCTTTCCGCATTTGAGGAAGTCGGGAAAGCATTGTCAAGAACAGCTGCAGCATGTGGTTTCAGGTGGAACTCATACGTTAGAAAACAATATCAGGCAGGCATAGAGCTGGCGAAAAAACAGCGGAAAGAACTGCGTAAAAAAATCGGTATTCATTCCTCTGGTTTACCACAGCATGCGTTAACCATAGAAGAGAAGACATCTTCAATTCAGGCTGAATTGACCCTTCGAGAAGTGATTCAGTTTTTAGAGCAGCTTGAAAAAGAACCTGATGGACCTGCTCATTTACGCGAGAAACTGGCAGATGCACAGCATCAATTGAAGTCACTTACAGAAGAAAATGAACACTTGAAGCGGCAATTAAAAATGACAGAAGAAGATTACCGGGCACTCATTGGTATTGTTGAAAGAGTCAAACAGAATATCAGCTTAAAAGAATATGCTAAATAAAGAGACGCCCCTCACAGAGAAAGGAGGGGCGTTTTGTGATCAGTCTTTAAGCGGATTCACCTGTATTTTTTTGAATATGAGCGGGCTCCCAGATGAGTGGATTTTCACCCTTATCGCGCTCCATATCATATTTTACTGCTTCAAAGCCCATTTTATCCCAAAAACCGGCTGATTTGACGCGCGGATTGGTCCGAATTGGCAACCCGAACGATTTGGCGAATTCAACAAGTGCTTCGCCGTACCCTTTGCGCTGATACCCAGGAAGCACTTCCAGCTTCCACAGCTCTAAATAATCATGGTTGTGGTTAAAATACGTTGTCGTTGAGCCGTCCACTTGATAAAGGCTCATACGTGCCACTAGCTTATCTCCAAAATAAATCCCGTAAAATGGAGAGTTGCTGTCATTTTCAATCATATTGCTTTCAAGGTCTTCAAGCATGGATAGCTCTTGTATGCCGTATTCCTTAAATTGTTTAAATTCCTCTAAAGTTTTGTAATTAATTAGAAGTCGTTTTACTTGTGCCATATGATCTTCCCCCTTACACACATAATGTCGACAGTGATGTCATTGAAGGCGTTTTCATCCCACCCGCCTCGAAAAGTTTTTACACTTATTATTATAGTTTTTAAATTAAAAAAATTCAATCATAGCGCGCCATCTGCTTTTTGCATCACGACATGAACCTGTTACAATAATTGATATAATGAAGTAAACAGAAAAAGGGAAGTGCGGCAGTTGAAGATTGGAATCATTGGCGGCGGTGCGATTGGTCTGCTTTGTGCTAGTTATTTATCACAGCATCATGACATCACGGTCATTACAAGAAGAAAAGAGCAGGCAGAAGAGATTCGAGCATCAGGCATTCAGCGAACAGTAAAAGGAGAAACATGTCAGGCGGCTGTTCATGCACAGACAGGAATAACAGGAGTATTTGATTTGCTCATCGTGACGGTGAAATATCATCATTTGCAAGATGTGCTCGATGAACTAACGACATTACCTCGTCAGCGTATCTTATTTTTACAGAACGGAATGGCTCACTTATTAGATTTGGAGAATTGGAAAACGGCACATTCATTATATATAGGTGTGGTAGAGCACGGGGCTATGAAGATGTCAGATCATGCAGTGGACCATACAGGTATCGGTGTTATCAAGTGGGGGGCATTTCAGCATGAGGAAGCAGCTGATATAAAAAATGCATTGAACGAGACATCATCTCATTTTCAAATGAACTATACGGATGAATGGAAAAAGATGCTGGAAGAAAAACTGCTTGTCAATGTCTGTATTAACCCGCTGACAGCTTTGCTGCATGTGAGAAACGGGGAATTGATCGCAAACCCCTCATATGAATACATGATGAAATGTGCATTTGAAGAAGCGGTATCCATCTTGGGCTTGTCTGAAAAAGAGCGGCTCTGGCCTTATGTCATCTCTATTTGTGAGAAAACGGCTGCTAATCAGTCGTCTATGCTTCAAGATATAGTGAAAGGCCGCCAAACCGAAAGAAAAGCCATCGTTGGCTATCTTTTAAAAAAGGCTCAAGCTCAAGAGATTCTGGCGCCACATCTCACTTTCTTTTATCGAAGCTTGGAAGTATTGGAAAAAAAGCAAACAAAATCTTTTGAGTGAGATCATTTACATGCTATACTTTTTTCGGGAAACTAACTATTTATTGAAGAAAGGAAGTTCTAAACATGCAATTGACTGAACTTTCCATCCGAAGTCAGAATTTATTCATACGTGATTATATAGAAGAAAAAAAAGAGATGACGACTTTTTTTGATTATGATATACATTCTGAGCACACATGGAAAAAGAGATACGACGATCTCATGGAAATGAGCTTCCCGCGCGAGGCTTTAGCGGATTATATGAGCGCATACCATGCAAAGTTTGAATCGGAAGCGATGCGTCAGAACATTGAAAAGATCCGTGATGAACGGAGTGTCATGGTGGTTGGAGGACAGCAGGCTGGTCTATTAACAGGACCGCTTTATACCATACATAAAATCATATCCATCATTCAGTTTGCAAAAGAAAAAGAAACAGAGCTTGGGGTCCCTGTGATTCCGGTCTTTTGGGTAGCCGGTGAGGATCATGACGTAGATGAAATTAATTTTGTATACACGTCTGGCGAAAAAGGACCAGTGAAACAAAAGCTGCCATTACATAACGTCAAAAAAGCGGCTGCGAAAAGAATCCCGCTTGATCAAGAAAAAACCGAGAAATGGCTCCGTGATGTGTTTTCAACATATGAAGAATCTGCGTATACCAATGACTTGCTTGATCAGCTTCTTCGATGTTTACGCAAATCACAAACCTTTACTGATTTCTTTGAATGGATTGTAAGTGACCTCTTTGAAGAAGATGGGCTGCTTTTATTTAATTCAGGCGACTTAGGTGTCAAACCGCTTGAGCGTGCGTTATTCAAGCACATTGTCGAGACAAATGATGCAGTCACTGCTCGCTTAAAAGACACGCAGGCCGCCATGAAACGAGCAGGATATCAGCCGATCATTGAAGCTGGTGACAGTCAGGCAAACCTATTTTACGAATATGATGAGGAACGTTTCCTAATTGAGAAAGAGAACGGCCGGTTTTCTATATCAGAAGTGGGGCTTACATGGACAAAGGAAGAGCTTCTGCAGGAAGTTGAGGAGCACCCAGAACGGTTTAGCAACAATGTGGTGACGCGTCCCTTGATGCAGGAAACCCTTCTACCAACACTTGCTTTTATGGCAGGACACGGTGAGGTTAACTATTGGGGAGAACTGAAAGGAATCTTTGAGCATTTTAAATTGAAGATGGCGCCTGTTCTTCCGAGACTGCATGTGACCATTCTTGAAAGGCACATCAACAAGAAACTGCCGGTTAGAGAACTGTCGGTAGAAGAAGTGCTGACAAGCGGAGTGAATGAAAAGAAAGAAGCGCACTTTCAGCAAAGTCTTCCAGACAGCTTTGTTCAAGCAGTTCAACAGGCCAAACGTGAATTAGAGAATGCTCATGGCGTGATGAGACAAGAAGCACTGGAGATTGAACCAAACTTCGAGCAGCTGCTAGATAAAAATGCCAAATTTATCGAAGACCAGCTTCAATTTGTTTATCAAAAGGTGGCGCAGCGTGTGGAAGAGAAGGAAGGATATATCCTTCGGGACTTTGAACGGATTGAAAATAGTTTAAAACCACTGGACGCCCCGCAAGAAAGAATTTGGAATATCATGTATTTTTTAAACAAATATGGACCAGAATTCTTCAAAACGTTCAAAAATCTGCCATTTTCATTTCAAAACAAGCAACAAATTGTCAAACTTTGAAATAAAGTTTTAATGAACCCTGACTAGTTCAGGGTTTTTTTTTATGTAGAAACAGTGTAGAATAAGTTTTGTGGAGAGAAGTGGTGGATAGTGGAGAGTAAGGGTGAGAAAGTGGGGCTCTGATTATCATGTTCATGGGTGAATACCAGCATACGATTGATACAAAAGGGCGCATGATCATCCCTGCTAAATTTAGAGACGGTCTCGGAGAACAGTTTGTGCTGACGAGAGGGCTTGATCAATGTTTATTTGGCTACCCTATGAGTGAGTGGAAACTAATCGAAGAGAAACTCAAAGCACTACCGCTAACGAAAAAAGATGCACGTGCGTTTACCCGGTTCTTCTTCTCTGGCGCAGTCGAATGCGATCTGGACAAGCAGGGGCGTATAAACATCGCATCAAACCTACTCCAATATGCAAAACTCGAAAAAGAATGTGTGGTCATCGGCGTTTCAAATCGAATTGAGTTGTGGAGTAAGTCGATCTGGGAACAATATACAGAAGAGCAAGAAGATTCTTTTGCTGAAATTGCTGAAAACATGATTGGATTTGATATATAATAATCCCTTGTGCAGCAAGCTTTCTACACATTCATTTCTATTTGAAAAAGGTGGGACCATAACATCATGTTTCAACATGAGACAGTATTATTAAAAGAAACAGTTGACGGTTTAAACGTAAAAGAAGACGGTACATATGTGGACTGCACGCTGGGCGGAGCAGGTCATAGCTCATATTTACTATCTCAATTATCAGAAAAAGGAACATTGATTGGATTTGACCAAGACGATGCTGCACTGGATCATGCACGAGAGAAGCTCGCGGATGCTAAAGCGAACATTCTTTTCATAAAAAGCAACTTCCGATATTTAAAAGAACGTCTGAATGAACAAGGTATTACAAGCGTAGACGGTGTGATTTTTGACCTTGGGGTTTCATCTCCTCAGCTCGACACACCAGAGAGAGGCTTTAGTTATCACCATGATGCACCTCTTGACATGCGAATGGATCAATCAGCCGCATTGTCGGCAAAAAAAGTGGTGAATGAATGGCCATTTGAAGATCTAGTTCGGATTTTCTACAAATATGGGGAAGAAAAATTCAGCAAGCAAATCGCACGCAAAATTGAAGAAGCAAGAAAAAAAGCGCCAATTGAAACAACGGGTGAGCTTGTCGACATTATCAAAGAAGGAATTCCGGCACCTGCAAGACGAACTGGCGGACATCCAGCGAAAAGAGTGTTTCAAGCGATCCGAATTGCCGTAAATGATGAATTGAAAGTATTTGAAGAAGCACTAGAACAAGCAATAGAGTTACTCAATCCGAAGGGGAGAATTTCTGTCATTACATTCCATTCACTTGAAGACCGGATTTGTAAAAGTACATTTAGAGAAATGTCTTCTCTTCCAGAACTTCCGCACGGACTACCAGTGATTCCAGAAGGACTTGAACCAAAGCTGAAGCTGATCACGAGAAAACCGATCGTTGCATCAGAACAAGAGCTGGAACATAACAACCGTGCCCGTTCAGCGAAGCTCCGAATTGCAGAAAAAAAGTAAAACGACACCATAGATGATGATAAAAAGGAGGTTTCTTATGAGTAATTTGGCTTATCAAAGAGAAGTGAAGCAACATCAAACAGAGCAGCAAGGCCAATCGGTTGTCATTAAAAGAAGAGGTTCTATCACACTTGGTGAAAAAATCTTACTTGTCATGTTTGTCATGGCTCTTATGTGCAGCTCCATTCTCATCATTTCTAAAGCCTTTGCTGTCTATCACGCCAATATTGAAGTGCAGAAATTAGAACAGCAAGTATCTTTAGAATCGAAGAAGATCACTGAGCTTCAAAAGGAAAAAGACTTGCTGAGTGAACCAGAAAGAATCATCGAAGCCGCGAAAAAAGCAGGCTTGAGCATATCGAAAGATGTTAAGAAGGTCGATTAACATGGCGATGCCTAAAAAGAATAAAATGATGAACAGAGGCGCGGCAATTGCAAGTATTTGCTTCGCCCTGTTTTTCTTTATCATCCTATCACGTTTTATCTATATTCAGATTACAGGAACGGTTGATGGACAAGTGTTAGCCGCCAAGGCTAATGAACAATATCAATCGAAGAAAACACTTGAAGCCAAAAGAGGGTCTATTTTAGACCGGAATGGAAATGTGATTGCTGAGGATACATCTGTGTATAAGCTCATTGCGGTCATGAGCAAGAAAATGACAGTGGACCCTAAGCACCCAATGCATGTCGTCGATAATGAAAAGACGGCAAAAGAGCTCTCAAAAGTTATCGATATGAGTGAAAGCGAAATTTTAAAGCGTCTCAATACAAAAGATGCATTCCAAGTTGAGTTTGGTAAAGCGGGGAAAGATATTAGTTTTTCAACGAAGGAAAAAATTGAAAAGCTAAAGCTTCCAGGGGTCGCATTTGAAAAAGACACGAAGCGATATTATCCAAACGGCATGTTTGCTTCTAACCTGATCGGTTATGCCAGATTAGATGAGGCGACAAAGGACATGTCAGGTGCAATGGGACTTGAGAAGGCACTGAACAAATATTTAAAAGAAAAAGACGGCTATGTGACATATAACAGTGACAGAAGCGGATGGGCCTTGCCGAATAGTAAAGAAGACATTGTCGCCCCGAAAGACGGGAAAAATGTCACGCTGACCATCGATCAAAAAATTCAAGCGTTTCTTGAAGAAAGTATGACGCAGGTTGCCAAAAAGTATAAGCCGAAGAAAATCATTGCCACAGTCGTTGATCCGAAAACTGGAAAGGTTCTCGCGATGGGGCAGCGGCCAAGCTTTAATTTAAATGAACTAAACATTACGAATTATAACAATGATGTCATTTCATATGCGTTTGAACCAGGTTCGACGATGAAGATCTTTACCCTCGCTGCGGCGATCCAAGAAGGGGTCTATCAAGGCAGTGACAAATATCAATCTGGTACTTATAAAGTAGGCGGCGGCCTTGTGAGAGACCACAACAACGGAAATGGCTGGGGGAAAATTGACTTTCATCAAGGGGTTCTCCGCTCATCAAACGTGGCCTTTGCAAAGCTGGCGAAAGAAAAACTAGGCTTCACACGATACGAACAATATTTGCAGAAGTTCCATTTCTATGACAAAACGGGGATTGACTTGCCGAACGAAGCGTCTAGCAAAATCAATTATAGATACGAATATGACAAAGCATCGACGGCTTATGGTCAAGCGTCAGCCATCACACCGATTCAACAAATCGAAGCAGCCACAGCGATAGCAAACGGCGGAACAATGATGAAGCCATATGTCATTGACCATATTACAGACCCGAATACAAACAAAACGATTTTGCAGCACGAACCAACAGCAGCAGGAAAACCGATTTCATCTGATACAGCGAAGCAAGTTCGCGACATTTTAGGTGAGGTTGTTTCCTCAAAAATTGGAACAGGTCAGCCTTACCAAATCAAAGGATTCGACGTTGCTGGAAAAACAGGAACGGGGCAAATTGGGGGTGCCGGCGGTTACCTCCAAGGAAGAAACGATTACGTCTTTTCATTTATGGGAATGGCGCCAAAAGATGATCCGAAGCTGCTTGTTTATGTAGCTGTACAGCAGCCGCAGCTGTCTGAAACAGAAACAGGGTCTGCCCCGGTTTCTCAAATCTTTAACCCTGTGATGAAAAATAGTCTGCTATATTTAAATATTGCACCAACAAAAACAGACGATAAAAAATCAGGCGAACAAAAAGTGAAACAAGAAACGATGCCTTCATTCCTTGATTTAGAAGTGAAGCAGGCAGAAACAGAAGCCAAAAATAAACACTTAGCGCCTGTTGTCATCGGCGACGGCCTGTCTATTAAACGCCAGTGGCCGAGTGCGGGCTCTGAATTCTCTGAAAGCCAGAAAGTCTTCTTGAAAACAGCAGGGAAAACCATTAAGATGCCTGACATGACAGGCTGGTCCAGAAGGGAAGTCCTTCAATATGCTTCGATTTCCGGTGTGCATATAGAAACAAATGGACAAGGATATGCTGTAAAACAAAGTGTCAAAAGTGGAGCGGAGATTTCAGACAAAGTCGTCACTGTGACATTTAAAAGCCCAAATTAACTTTAAACCTAGCAAACCGCTTGCTAGGTTTTTTCTTTTGCTCCAGCAGAATATCACGTAGCGTTCTACAAAAGGACGGGCCTGCATATGATGAAAACAAGCCATATGTAAGGAGTGAACCGGGCGTGCGAGTGTCAAGTGTAACAGTGAGAAAACGATTGCTTTTCGTGCTGCTGTTTGGGGTGATCATTTTTTTCATCATAGATACTAGATTAGGATATGTACAGTTTATAATGGGCGAGAAGCTGACAAGCTTAGCAAAAGATTCATGGAGCCGAAACCTTCCATTCGAACCGGAAAGGGGAGATATTTTGGACCGGAATGGGGTAGAGCTTGCGACGAACAAAAGTGCCCCATCTATATTGGTCGTCCCTCGGCAAATTAAAGATCCCGCAGAAACAAGCAAGAAACTGGCAGCAGTACTGAATATGTCTGAAGAGAAAGCGTACAAGCATGTCACGAAGAAAACATCAATTGAACGAATTTCTCCTGAGGGCAGAAAGGTATCTCATGAAAAAGCAAAAGAAGTAAGAGAGCTTGATTTAGAAGGTGTGTATGTAGCAGAAGACAGCATCAGACATTATCCGTTTGGCAGCTTTCTTTCACATGTACTGGGCTTTGCTGGAATCGATAATCAAGGCTTACTTGGACTTGAAGCCTACTATGACGATGACCTAAAAGGCGAAAAAGGCTCTGTAAAGTTTTATTCCGATGCAAAAGGGCAGAAAATGCCAGATGAAGCAGACGATTATACACCGCCTAAAGATGGTCTTGATATGAAATTAACAGTCGATTCAAAAGTACAAACCATCATAGAACGAGAATTAGACAACGCGCAGGCAAAGTATAATCCAGATGGTATGATTGCGATTGCGATGAATCCGAAAAATGGTGAAGTGCTGGGAATGTCAAGCAGACCAGATTTTGATCCAGCTGACTATCAATCAGTTGACCCAAAAGTGTTTAACCGAAATCTTCCGGTGTGGAGCACATATGAGCCGGGTTCGACGTTTAAAATTATTACACTTGCAGCAGCATTAGAAGAAAAGAAAGTAAATTTAAAGCGCGATTCATTTTTTGACAGCGGATCTGTGACAGTTGATGGTGCAAGACTCAGGTGCTGGAAAAAAGGCGGGCACGGATCACAGTCATTCTTGGAAGTGGTTCAAAATTCCTGTAACCCCGGCTTTGTAGAGCTAGGAGACCGTCTTGGGAAAGATAAATTATTTTCCTATATTAAAAATTTCGGATTTGGCCAAAAAACAGGAATCGACCTTCAAGGGGAAGGGCGGGGGATTTTGTTCCCGCTTGATCGTGTAGGTCCTGTAGAGCAGGCGACAACGGCCTTTGGGCAAGGTGTATCTGTTACGCCGATTCAGCAAGTAGCTGCAGTAGCAGCTGCGGTAAATGGCGGGACACTTTACACGCCTTATATTGCAAAAGAATGGATAGATCCAATCACAAAAGAGGTCGTGAAAAAGCAATCACCGATTGCCAAAAAGAAAGTGATTTCAGCAGAGACATCTAAAGAAATCAGGTATGCACTTGAAAGTGTAGTCGCCCAAGGAACTGGCCGAAATGCATTTGTTGAAGGGTATCGGGTCGGCGGAAAAACAGGAACAGCACAGAAGGTAAAGGACGGAAAGTATATGGAGAATAACCATATTGTGTCGTTTATCGGATTTGCGCCTGCAGATGACCCAAGTATTGTAGTCTATGTGGCTGTGGATAACCCAAAAGGCACCATTCAATTTGGCGGTACCGTGGCCGCACCAATTGTTGGTCATATTATGCGGGACAGCCTGCCAGAGATGGGTGTGAAAAAAAGAAAAGGGCAAATTGAAAAGAAGTACCAGTGGCTGGACACAAAAACCATTGAAGTACCGAATCTTGTAGGAGGATCTGTTTCAGATCTTGAATCCCTCTTGATCAACCTAAAGATCGATGCCTCAGGAACTGGCAGTAAAGTAGTGAAGCAATCACCTGCTGCTGGGACAAAGATCAAAGAAGGCTCCACGATCAGATTATACTTAAACGATGAATAATAAAGAATGAACAGAGGGTAGCCGCACTCATTCGGCTGCCTCTTTTTGTTGAAAGAGAAGGACAGTTTGAAAAAAAGAGTCCAAAGTGTGTTTTTTCCAACAGAAACTTAAGGAATACGCTGGATGTATCCTTTTTTTTACGATAAAATATAGACTGTGTGTTTTTTTCACAAGACATGCACGTGAACGAATTTGAGAGGTTTGATATGAAAATGAAATTACAAGAACTGCTTACATACTTTAAAAGTGAAAACAACGAATTGATAAACGAAAATCCTGATATCACTTCCATTGAAATGGATTCAAGAGAGGTGAAAAAGGGAAGCCTTTTTGTCTGTATAAAAGGCTATACAGTAGATGGACACGATTATGCTGAAAAAGCGGTGAAAAGCGGGGCTGCAGCAATTGTAGCGGAACACCCTCTTAACATAACAGATGTACCAGTCATTATTGTGAAACACTCTCAAAGAGCACTTGCAAGAATAGCTGATGCGTTTTACGAACAGCCCACTCATAAGCTGAATCTCATCGGGATCACAGGCACAAACGGAAAAACCTCAACAACACACATGATCGAACAAATGATGAGAAAAGCCGAAAAGAAAACAGGCTTAATCGGTACGATGTATATGAAGGTGAATGATGACATTCTCAACGTGAAAAACACCACACCTGAAAGTGTCACACTTCAGAAAACGTTTAAACAGATGCTTGATCAAGATGTAGATACAGCCATTATGGAAGTATCATCACATGCACTCCATCTTGGCAGGGTGCATGGATGTGATTATGATATTGCTGTTTTCACAAACCTTACGCAGGATCATCTTGACTACCACAACACAATGGAAGAATATAAACATGCGAAAAGCTTGCTATTTTCTCAGCTCGGAAGCGCCTTTCATCATAATAAACCCAAGCATGCGATTTTAAATGCAGATGATGAGGCTTCGAGTTATTTTGAAAAAGTCACAGCTGCTGAAGTCATGACGTATGCCTTAGAGCAAAAAGCAGATGTCATGGCAAAGAATATTCAAATTATGCCAAAGGGAACTCAATTTGATTTGGTCACTCCAATCGGCACCAAGAATGTGACGGTTGCCCTCGTCGGAAAGTTCAATGTGTATAATATCCTGGCAGCTGTATCAGTCGGGATCGTATCTGGCTTAACGTTTGAGTCGATCGTTAGTGCGATTGAAGAGCTGGAGGGAGTCAAAGGCAGATTTGAACTTGTAAACTGCGATCAAGATTTCCCTGTCATCGTCGATTACGCGCATACACCTGACAGTTTAGAAAATGTCCTCACAACGTGTAGAGAATTAACAGAGGGCAAAATTTTCTGTGTGATTGGCTGCGGCGGCGACCGTGATAAAACAAAGCGCCCTCAAATGGCCCAAATCGCTGTGAAATATGCAGATGAACCTGTATTTACATCAGACAACCCAAGAAGCGAAGATCCTTCAGCCATTTTAAAAGATATGGAAAATGGGGTGCCAGACGCATATTATCATAGCTTTGTGAATCGGAAACAAGCCATCTTCTTTGCCATTGCCAATGCGAAAAAAGGCGATACAGTCTTAATAGCGGGTAAAGGCCATGAGACATATCAAATCATTGGCGATCAAGTCTATGACTTTGATGATGCAAAGGTTGCTGTTGACGCTATTTTAGATCTAAACAAATCTTAAAATGATGAAAAGAGTGTAATGAAATGAAGCATTTTGTACAAAAACAACATACGAAGAACGCGAATGAATACCATAATAATGAATGCAATTTTCTGATGGAAAACGGCTTTGGAAATTCGGAAGGAGTAAAGAACGATGCTTGAACAGGTGATATTGTTTACAATCATAATGGGATTTTTAATCAGTGTTCTTTTATCCCCGATTTTTATACCGTTTTTAAGAAGACTTAAATTTGGTCAAAGTATTAGAGAAGAAGGCCCGCAGTCTCACCAAAAGAAATCTGGTACTCCGACAATGGGCGGAATTATGATTATCTTTTCTATCACCATTACTACGATTGTGATGATCAACAAATTCTCTGAGATTAGTCCAGAAATGTTTTTACTGTTATTTGTCACACTTGGTTACGGCCTATTAGGATTTTTAGATGATTATATTAAAGTAGCGATGAAACGAAATCTTGGATTAACATCGAAACAGAAATTAATCGGTCAAATTGTGATCGCAGTGATCTTTTATGCAGTTTTCCATTATTATCAGTTTGCAACGACGATTCGCATTCCAGGAACAGACGTCAGCTTTGATTTAGGATGGGCTTACTTTATCCTTGTCGTTTTCATGCTTGTCGGAGGTTCTAATGCCGTGAACTTAACGGATGGACTGGATGGTCTCTTATCTGGAACCGCTGCTATTGCTTTCGGAGCTTTTGCCATACTGGCTTGGAATCAATCCCAGTATGATGTAGCGATCTTTTCAGTAGCTGTTGCAGGAGCCGTCCTTGGTTTCCTTGTGTTTAACGCACATCCTGCAAAAGTATTTATGGGTGATACAGGTTCTCTAGCATTAGGCGGAGCCATTGTAGCAATTGCGATTTTAACGAAGCTTGAAATTTTACTTGTCATTATTGGTGGAGTATTTGTTGTTGAGACGCTATCCGTTATTCTTCAAGTGATCTCCTTTAAAACAACCGGCAAAAGAATCTTTAAGATGAGTCCGCTTCACCACCACTATGAGTTAGTTGGCTGGTCAGAGTGGAGAGTAGTTGTCACCTTCTGGACAGCTGGTTTATTACTTGCTGTTTTAGGAATTTACATCGAGGTGTGGTTATAATTGAATAAGATGCAAATGTTAAAAAACGAACATGTACTAGTATTAGGTCTTGCAAAAAGCGGATATGCGGCAGCTTCAATTCTTCATGAACATGGAGTAAATGTGACGGTAAATGATCAAAAACCGTTTGAAGAAAACGAACCTGCTCAGCTACTTTCTGGAAAGGGGATTGATGTCGTTTGTGGCAGTCATCCTCTTCGTATATTCGAAGATAAAGAAATTACGATTTTAATTAAAAATCCAGGAATTCCATATGAAAATGTGATGGTTCAAGAAGCGCTTCGCCGCCAAATTCCAGTTTGGACGGAAATAGAATTAGCGTATCATTTAACCTCATCCCCTTTTATTGGGATTACTGGATCGAATGGAAAAACCACTACCACGACTTTGATTTATGAAATGCTGAAAAAAGACAGCCAAAAAACATTAGTGGCGGGTAATATTGGAACAGTTGCCAGCGAAGTCGCTGCAAATGCAGCTGGCGATGAGTGGATCGTAACGGAACTCTCTTCTTTTCAGTTAATGGGAACAGTTGAGTTTAGACCTAAAATCAGTTTAATATTAAATATTTTTGATGCACATTTAGACTATCACCACACTCGTGATGAGTATGAAAAAGCAAAGCAAAAAGTATTCGCACATCAACATGAAGATGATATCGCTGTAATTAACCTAGATGATCCATCGGTCGTAAAACTGGCAGAAGGTTCAAAAGCAAAAAAAGTGTTTTTCTCAGTGAAAGAGCCAGTAGAACATGGTGCGTTTATTCAACATGGTGCAATTTACTACATGAATGAACATATCATTGATGTAAAGGATGTTGTCCTTCCTGGTGAGCATAACCAAGAAAACATTCTGGCAGCTATTTGTGTTGTGAAAAATGCAGGCTGCTCAAATGAAGCAATCGTACATGTTCTCACGACATTTAGTGGAGTGAAACATCGTCTGCAGTTTGTAGATACAATTCAAAGTCGGAAATTTTATAACGATAGTAAAGCAACCAATATTTTGGCAACAAGTAAAGCATTGTCAGCCTTCGAACAACCGACCATTTTATTAGCAGGTGGACTTGATCGCGGCAATGAATTTGATGAATTGAAACCTTTCATGAAAAATGTAAAAGGAATTATCACATTTGGTGAGACTGCACCTAAGTTTGTGAAGCTTGGTGAAGAGCTTGGAATACATCATGTAAAACATGTCGATAATGTTGAACAAGCAGTACCTGCGGCGTTTAACATATCTGAAGAAGAAGATGTGATTTTATTATCTCCGGCCTGTGCAAGCTGGGATCAACATAAAACATTTGAAGAACGTGGAGACATGTTTGTAAACGCCGTGCATATGCTTAAATAAGGGCTTGTCTCTCATATGACTGACAGCCCAAATGAAATTATGCTTGGGGTGTCGATCTCTTGACGAATAAGAAAACTTCTCCGGATTTTTTGCTTGTTGTCATTACGTTACTTTTATTGACGATTGGGTTAATTATGGTGTACAGCGCTAGTGCTGTGTGGGCATCGTATAAATTTGATGATTCGTTTTATTTTGCAAAAAGACAGCTTTTGTTTGCCGGAATCGGAGTTATCGCAATGTTTTTCATTATGCGAGTCGATTATTGGACGTGGCGGACTTGGTCAAAGATATTGATTGCTGTTTGTTTTCTCCTTTTGCTGCTTGTACTCATTCCTGGTATCGGTATGGAGAGAAATGGATCAAGAAGCTGGATCGGTGTCGGTGCGTTTAGTATTCAGCCCTCTGAATTTATGAAGCTTGCGATGATTGCGTTTCTTGCAAAATTCTTATCTGAAAAACAAAAAAATATCACATCCTTTCGCAAAGGTTTTGCCCCAGCTTTAGGCATTGTATTTTCTGCATTTGCCATCATTATGCTTCAGCCGGATCTGGGAACAGGAACGGTGATGGTTGGAACCTGTATTATTATGATATTTGTTTCAGGTGCGAGAATTGCTCACTTTATATTTCTCGGTCTTATAGGACTCAGCGGGTTTGCTGCACTTGTCTTATCAGCACCCTACCGAATAAAACGAATTACATCGTACTTAAATCCTTGGGAAGATCCGCTAGGCAGTGGGTTTCAAATTATTCAATCCTTATACGCTGTTGGTCCAGGTGGTCTGTTCGGAATGGGACTTGGTCAAAGTAGACAAAAATTCTTCTATTTACCTGAGCCCCAAACGGACTTCATCTTTGCGATATTGTCTGAAGAGCTTGGCTTTATAGGGGGATCACTCATTTTACTCCTCTTTAGTGTTCTATTATGGAGAGGCATACGAATAGCACTTGGAGCCCCAGATTTATATGGAAGTTTCCTGGCAGTTGGTATTATTTCAATGGTTGCCATTCAAGTAATGATTAACATCGCAGTTGTCACTGGACTTATTCCTGTGACAGGTATCACGCTCCCATTCCTTAGTTATGGCGGCTCATCACTGACATTAATGCTGATGGCGATTGGCGTACTTTTGAATGTAAGCAGGTACGCAAGATATTAACGTGCTGAAGCTCATGAAACCATGTTGACGTTTATTTTGCAAAAGTACAAAAAAATGATTTGAAGAGTGAAAATGACAGTTTTTGTTTCGAAAACGTGTTTTTTGACTCTTCTTTACAGGTTTTAACGGAGCCCTGTTGTTTAAAACAGGGTTTATACTTTGTTCAGAGCAGAAAAAAATTGAGGGGAAATGGTATAATGCGTATAGTAATCAGTGGAGGCGGAACAGGCGGACATATTTATCCGGCCTTAGCCTTTATTAAAGAAGTGAAAAGACTGCATCCTGATGTGGAATTTTTATATATCGGTACTGAAAATGGACTTGAAAAGAAAATTGTAGAAAGAGAAAATATCCCTTTCAAGGCGATAGAAATTTCAGGTTTTAAACGAAAGCTTTCCTTTGATAACGTCAAAACGGTGATGAGATTTTTGAAAGGCGTTCAAAAAAGCAAATCTTACTTAAAAGAATTCAAACCTGATGCGGTCATTGGAACAGGCGGTTATGTGTGTGGGCCTGTGGTTTATGCGGCTTCTAAGCTGAAGATCCCGACTATTATACACGAACAAAACAGCCTGCCTGGTATTACAAATAAGTTCCTAGCGAGATATGTTAATAAAGTAGCCATCTGCTTTGACGAAGCAAAGGCACATTTTCCTTCTGAAAAGGTTGTATTTACGGGAAACCCTAGAGCCTCTGAAGTCGTCTCTATAAAAGAGGGGAAATCTCTTAAAGAATTTGGGCTCGATGAACAGAAAAAAACGGTTCTTATTTTCGGCGGGAGCCGAGGTGCTGCTCCTATCAATAGAGCAGTGATCGAAATGCAAGATGATTTAAAGGCTAAAAACTACCAGCTTTTATATATCACAGGTGAGGTTCATTATGAAAAAGTGTTGAATGAACTAAAGGAAAAAGGTGCAGCACCTAATATGATCACAAAACCTTTCTTGCATCAAATGCCGGAGTACCTGAAATCGATCGATGTGATTGTTGCAAGAGCGGGAGCTACAACAATTGCTGAAGTAACGGCTCTTGGAATCCCAACCATTTTTATTCCGAGCCCATACGTGACGGCAAATCATCAGGAAATCAATGCAAGATCACTTGAAAAACATGATGCTGCGATTGTTTTAAGAGAATCAGAGCTTTCAGGGGATCGTCTGCTGCATGCAATTGATGAAATTGCCGGTAATGAAGAAAAACTCAACCAAATGAGCCGTTTAACGAAAGAACTCGGAGTACCAGATGCGGCTGCACGTTTATATAATGTGTTAAAAGAAATTACGACTACATGATGGAATGATATTAGGTAAGGCGGAGGGTAATATGGAGAACTTGAAGAATGAATTATTAGAAGCGCAAGTTGGTAAAGTACTTGAAAATGAGCCGCTTGCTAATCATACAACAATGAAAATAGGCGGACCAGCAGATCTTTTGATCATCCCAAAAGATATCGATGCAGTTAAAACGATCATGGATCAGGTGAAAAAACACCATACGAATTGGACGGTCATTGGAAGAGGATCGAATTTACTTGTACTTGATAAGGGAATTCGTGGAGTTGTTCTCAAGCTAGGTGCTGGACTGGATCACCTAACTGTAAATGATGAAGAAATTACAGTTGGCGGCGGCTATTCTGTCGTAAGGCTCGCGACATCTCTTAGTAAGCAGGGTCTTTCAGGGTTGGAATTCGCAGCTGGTATTCCAGGGTCTATTGGAGGCGCTGTTTATATGAACGCAGGTGCACATGGATCTGACATCAGTAAGATTCTTGTGAAAGCTAGAATCTTATTTGAGGATGGAAGCATCGAGTGGCTCACAAATGAACAGATGAATTTCAGCTATCGAACATCAGTCCTTCAAAAGGAACGACCTGGCATTGTTCTCGAAGCCGTGTTTAAGCTCAAACAGGATGATCGCGAAAAAATCACTAAGAAAATGCAGCAAAATAAAGATTATCGTAAAGAAACCCAGCCTTATAACCGGCCATGTGCTGGCAGTATTTTTCGAAATCCGCTGCCTGAATATGCAGGACAGCTTGTAGAAAAAGCGAATTTAAAAGGATACCAAATCGGCGGAGCTAGAATTTCTGATATGCACGGCAACTTTATTGTCAACGCTGGTGGAGCTACTGCTCAAGACGTGCTGGACTTAATTCAGTACATCCAAAAGAAAATTAAAGAAGACTACAACGTAGATATGCATACAGAGGTAGAAATTATCGGTGAAGAAAATTAACAGCTAGTTTTTATGAATGATGGCATCACAGGAAAACAAACGGCATGAAAGAATGCCGTTTGTTTTCTCATCAAAATGATGACCCAAAGGTGTGGACAAGCAGCTTTGAATGAGGTGAAGAGTATATATGCGGCCTGATCATGAAAATGAAAAGATCGTCAATATAGAAGAGCGAATTCCTAAAATTAAAGAACAAAGGAAGCAAAAAGCGAATCGGAGACTGATCTCTTTTATACTACTGTTTTTTATCATGGTTTTAATTATTATTTATTTGCAGACACCTATCAGCAAAATTTCTTCTTTAACCATCACAGGTAACGAGCATGTCTCTACAAAACAGCTTGTTAAACTTTCACAAATTAAAGAAGGCGAAACAGAGTTTTGGAATTTAAATAAAGATATAACAGCAGATCATATTAAACAAAATAAACTGATTAAAAGCGTTAGGATCAAAAAACATTTCCCAAATAAGGTCAGTATTGCTGTCAAAGAATATGCAAATATTGCGTATCTTCAAAAGGGAAATCTATATTATGAGCTTCTTGAAAATGGGACCGCTTTACCAGAAGAAGTTACACCGAGTCATGCAGGACCTATTTTTGTCGATTGGGACAATAAGGAGAAGCTGAAGCAAACCGTTAGATCTTTAAATCAGCTGCCAGCCTCTATTCAGGAACTCATCTCAGAAGTATATTATGTGCCGACAAATTCAAACCAGTGGCTAGTTAAATTTTATATGAATGACGGAAACACTGTGATTGCATCAATTAAAACATTCGGTGATAAAATGAAAACCTATCCAGCCATTGTAAAAGAACTTTCGTCTTCTGAAAAAGGCACAATCCATATGGAAGTCGCTACGTATTTTGAAGCGTTTAAATCTAAGAAAAAGGAAGATGAGCGTTGAGAGGCAAAACAGTTATATTCTCAATTGTCATGCTTGTTCTTGGTTTTCTGATTTCTTTTTCATACCAATATACAAAGCAGCATCAGGCAGATGTCATTCGAACAGAGCAATGGAAAAAAGAATACTCTCTGAAAAGTCAGCTCACAAAGCAAGAAAAGGCGAATCAGAAACTCGAAAAAGAATTATATAGTCTTCAATCAAAGGTTCAAGCGACAGAGTCCAATTTGAAAAATGAAAAAGAGCAGTATTTTAATGTACTGGAAGATGTTGAGAAATACAGAATGTTTACAGGAGAGATTGGTGTAAAAGGAAAAGGGGTCAAAGTATCTCTTGAAGATGCATCTTATATCCCGAGTGGACAAAATGTCAATAATTACATTGTGCATGAGAGCCACATTTTTCATGTGATAAACGAACTATTTATATCAGGGGCTTCTGCAGTATCTATTAATGGGCAAAGAATCACACACCAATCATACATACATTGTAATGGTCCAGTTGTCACAGTTGATGGTGTTCAGCATCCAGCACCATTTGTCATTTCTGGTATTGGAGATCCGGCTGTGTTAATACCTGCTTTAAATATTGCAGGAGGAGTGGTCGATCAGCTGACAAGTGATCACATTTCAATGACGATTGAGAAAACGGATATTCGTATGAACCCTCTTTTAAGAAACAAAGATTAAAAGTGAAAAGGTGAGTGGTGTTGAGGAAAAAGAAGCCTTTACTTAGTTTAACAGCTTTAATGATCATATTTGGCATCATGGTCTCCATCCAGTTTAATTCTTTACAAAAGCCCAAAGTTCGTGATACTCGTGATGTTTGGGAACTGAGAGAGGATTTATCTGCATCTAAAAGTAAGGAATTGGATTTGCTCAAAGAAATTGATAAATACGACGAGATGCTAAAAAAATATGGTCATCAAGGAGATCAATCAAAAGAAGCACAATTAACAAAAACGTTAAAAGATTTAAAAGAAAAGGCTGGTTTTACAGAAGTGGAAGGGGAGGGGATTGAAATTGAAATTTCTCAGCTTTTTTCAAAGGACCTTACCGGAGAAGAAGTGAAAAATATCCCGCCTGATCTTCTGAAAAAGTTAATTAATGAAGCCAATATGTTTGGGGCAAAACATATTTCCATCAATGATCGCCGTGTAATTAATACAAGTGTGATTCGAGATATTAATGGCACGACAAAAATAGATGGTTACAGCTTAGATAGTGATGAAGTCAACATTAAAATGATTAGTGAGCAGGCCGACAAATTATACAGCCGTTTAAATGTATCAGATATTGGTGATTTGTTTGCTCAGGAAAACTTCAGCTTGAGTATGAGCCAGCCGAAGAAAAAAATCCATTTAAAAGCATATGACGGTGCAATTCAAGTAAATGAATTGAAGCCTCTTGAAGATGTAAAGGAGGGAAAATCTTAATGTGGCTTCCTGTACTTGGCTTAATCATAGGAGTTGCGATCGGTTTCTTAACAAATTTTACGATACCGAATGAGTATTCTAACTATCTTTCCCTCGCTGTACTTGCTGCGCTTGATACATTGATTGGTGGAATCCGAGCACATCTGCAAGGGGCATACGATGAACTAGTGTTTGTATCAGGCTTCTTCTTTAATATTATACTCGCAATAAGTTTAGCTTTTCTGGGCGTCCATCTTGGTGTAGACTTGTACTTAGTCGGAATGTTTGCATTCGGCGTTAGATTGTTTCAAAATATAGCAGTTATCAGAAGAATTTTACTAACAAAATGGACAATTTCAAGAGAAAAAAAGAAAAAAAGTGAGTCATAAAAAAGGATATACATATGATGTAACGAATATTTTCAGTAATCCTAATAAAAAATGTTGATTTTTTAAGTTTTGTTACACACTTGTAAAAACACATTCATTGTATTGTTGTTCAGCAAATAATAGAATAGAAAGTATTGATATGTGAGGAGGTGCCATAGAATGAACAACAATGAAATTTACGTCAGCCTTGACATCGGTACATCCAATATAAAAGTCATCGTCGGAGAAATGGCGGATGATTCGCTTAACATTATAGGTGTTGGAAATGTCCCTTCAGAGGGGTTAAAAAAAGGATCGATTGTTGATATAGATGAGACAGTTCATTCTATTAGACAAGCATTTGAACAGGCTGAGAGAATGGTAGGATTTCCTTTACAAAAGGCGATTGTCGGAATTAACGGAAACCACATTCATATTCAGAATACGAGCGGCGTGGTCGCAGTATCTAGTGAAAACAAAGAAATACATGCTGAAGATGTGAGACGTGTCTTAGATGCAGCACAAGTAGTATCTATTCCTCAAGAACATCTCGTCGTAGACGTGATTCCGAGACAATTTATCGTCGACGGAAGAGATGAGATCACAGATCCGAAAAAAATGCTTGGTGTTCGGCTAGAGGTGGAAGGATCGTTAATTACAGGTTCTAAAACGATTCTACATAACTGGCTCCGATGTGTAGAAAGAGCTGGAATTGAAATTATGGATATTTGCTTGCAGCCAATCGCATCGGGCTCAGCAGCATTATCGAAAGATGAAAAAAATCTCGGGGTAGCTCTTGTCGATATTGGCGGCGGATCTACAACGATTTCCGTATTTGAAAACGGGCATCTCTATTCTACTCACAGTATCCCTTTGGGCGGAGAGAACATTACAAAAGATTTGTCTATAGGACTTAGAACTTCCACTGAAGAAGCTGAACGAATCAAAAAACAATTTGGGCATGCGTTTTATGATGAGGCATCGACTGAGGAGACATTTGAAGTTTCTGTGATCGGTACCGATCAAAAACAAACGTATACACAACTTGATGCGGCTAACATTATTGAAGCGCGGCTGGAGGAAATCCTGCTCTTTGTGGCAGAGGAATTAAGAAATATGGGTGTCCATGATTTGCCTGGTGGATTCGTTCTAACAGGTGGACAGGCAGCCATACCAGGTATCCTTTCTCTTGCACAAACGGTCTTGCAAAACAATGTCAGGATTGCAAGTCCGAATTATATCGGGGTGAGAGAGCCTCAATATATGACAGGAGTGGGTCTGATCCACTTTGCTTATCGCAATGCAAAGATTCAGGGCAGACAGGTTGGATTCCAAATGCCAGATGAGGCGTTTCATGAAGTAGGCGCATCCATGGAGCCGGTTTCTTCTGCACCACAAGTGAAAGAAGCGCAGCCAAGACCGAAAGTAAAACAAAAAGCACAACAAGAGACAAATAAAAAACCGGGCAAAATGAAAAAACTATTTAATATGTTCTGGGAATAGAATTAGATTTTCGACGGATTAGGAGGATTCAGCATGTTGGAGTTTGAAACAAATATAGACGGCCTAGCATCAATTAAAGTAATCGGAGTAGGTGGCGGCGGGAATAACGCTGTCAACCGAATGATCGAAAATGACGTACAAGGTGTCGATTTTATTGCAGTCAATACAGATGCACAGGCGTTAAATCTATCAAAAGCAGAAACTAAAATGCAAATCGGTGCTAAGCTGACAAGAGGGCTTGGAGCAGGTGCGAATCCTGAGGTCGGTAAGAAGGCTGCTGAGGAAAGCAAAGAGCAGATTGAAGAAGTACTAAAAGGCGCAGACATGGTCTTCGTTACAGCTGGTATGGGCGGTGGAACTGGTACGGGTGCTGCACCTGTCATTGCAAAAATCGCAAAAGATTCTGGTGCATTGACAGTTGGAGTCGTGACTCGTCCTTTCACATTTGAAGGAAGAAAGCGTCAGCTTCAAGCAGTTGAAGGAATTGCTTCTATGAAAGAAGCAGTTGACACATTAATCGTGATTCCAAACGATCGCTTGCTTGAAATTGTTGATAAAAACACGCCAATGCTGGAAGCATTCCGCGCGGCAGATAACGTGCTTAGACAAGGTGTTCAAGGGATTTCCGATTTAATTGCAACACCAGGTCTGATTAACCTTGACTTTGCTGACGTGAAAACAATCATGTCCAATAAAGGTTCGGCTCTTATGGGTATTGGTGTCGCAACAGGTGAAAACCGTGCTGCTGAAGCAGCGAAGAAAGCCATTTCTTCACCACTTCTAGAAACAGCGATCGATGGTGCTCAAGGCGTCATCATGAACATTACGGGTGGCACAAACCTAAGTCTTTATGAAGTGCAAGAAGCAGCGGATATTGTGGCTTCTGCATCTGACGAAGATGTAAACATGATTTTCGGGTCTGTCATCAATGATAACTTGAAGGATGAAATTGTGGTGACTGTGATCGCAACTGGATTTATTGAGCAAGAGCCAGAAGTGACAAAACCACAAAGAAATCCACTAGGACAAGGATTAAAGCAAAATCAATCCATTCCTCAAAAACGTGAAGTAAAACGTGAGGAACATCAGCAGCCATCATCTCAGCCGAGACAAAATACACAATCAAGTGATGATACGCTGGACATTCCAACGTTCTTACGCAACCGCAATAAACGCTAATCGAGTATAGCTTAACCCCTTCCATTGGAAGGGGTTTTTTCATGTCTCAACGTATAAGGGGACTCTAATCAAAAAGTCTTAAATGTGTGAGAGCCACTTCATCTTTCATATGTAATTTGACTTAAGGTGCTTAAGAAAAAAGAATCATTTTTAATCCCTCTTACAAAAAACGACAAGATGATGAACTTTATTTGACTACATTAAAAAGAACACCATGAATCTTGTCATGAACAAATGAAGGAAAGGAGTGAGACATATACTCTGTTTGGCCATTTGAGGAGGAGGGATTTGATTGAAATTGAAGTTTCGCAAGACCGCCGGCTATCGTTTGATGAGTCTTATGGTGATTGGTACTTTAACGATGACAAGCTTTGGGATGGTTCAAGCAAAATCGACTTCTACCTCATATCAGGAGGAGGCTGTTTCCTCTAAGACAACAAAAGCAAAGATCTCATCAAGATTAATGAAGCAGTTTCAGCAGGATGACAAGGTGACCTTTTTAATCAAAATGAAGGAGCAAACAAATACGCAAAAAGTGGCGAAGGAAGCTGTGTCCAGAGCCAAAAAACAGAAATTAACAGCGGCTAGAACGCAGTACACAAAAAGATCAGCTGTCGTATCAGAATTAAGAGCAACGTCTGAGGAGACGCAGCAAGCGCTGCTTACGTATTTACAAAAGGAACAAAAGAAAAAGCAAGTGAAGGAGATTCATTCGTACTATATTGTGAATGGTCTAGCGGTGACGGGAACGAAAGAAGTCATGGAAAAGGTGGCTTCCTTCCCAGAAGTAGATCAAGTGCTGCCGAATGAAACCCGTCAAATTCATCGCCCCGTTGATTTGAAGACGTCTAAGCAGAAAAAACAAATGAAAGCAGTAGATGGAGTCGAGTGGAACATTTCTCAGGTTCATGCTCCAGAAGCGTGGGCTTTAGGCTATGACGGTACTGGTACTGTTGTGGCAAGTATTGATACAGGAGTGGAATGGGATCATCCTGCTTTAAAGGAAAAATACCGCGGATTTGATCCAGCACACCCGAATGATCCATCTCATGAATTCAATTGGTACGATGCTACAACAGGATCTGAAGCGCCATACGACGATTTAGAGCATGGTACACATGTGACGGGAACGATGGTTGGCTCTGAGCCAGATGGAAAGAATCAGATCGGAGCCGCACCAGGCGCAAAATGGATTGCGGTGAAAGCTTTCTCAGAAGATGGTGGTACAGATGCTGATCTGCTTGACGCAGGAGAGTGGATTTTAGCACCAAAAGATGAGGACGGAAACCCACATCCAGAAAAGGCACCAGATGTCGTCAATAATTCTTGGGGCGGTGGGCCTGGTCTTGATGATTGGTATAAAGATGTGGTCAATGCTTGGAGAGCGGCGGACATCTTCCCAGAGTTTTCAGCTGGCAATACCGATTTATTTAACCCTGGTGGTGAGGGATCAATTGCAAATCCTGCGAACTATCAGGAGGCCTTTGCAACGGGTGCAACGGATCAAGACAACAAATTGGGGTCTTTCTCGCTGCAAGGTCCGTCTCCATATGGCGTCATGAAACCAGATATTGCGGCCCCAGGGGTAAACATTCGTTCATCCATTCCAGGGAAAGGGTATGAAGATGGCTGGAATGGGACGTCGATGGCTGGTCCGCATGTTTCAGCTGTTGTGGCTCTTCTTCGCCAAGTACAGTCAGATCTTTCTGTTGAAGAGATTGAACAAATTCTCATTGATACAGCGAAGCCGTTGACTGATCAGCAATTCTCGGAATCCCCTAACAATGGCTATGGGGCAGGTTTAGTTGATGCAAAAGAGGCGATTACGGCATTAACAGATGGAATTGGCACGATTGAAGGACAGGTGACAAACGAAGATGTTAATTTAGGTGATATGAAAATAACAGATCAAGCCCTGCCTCAAAAAGAAAAGGCTGTACATCCACATAAGAAGCCTGCAAAAACAAAAGAATTGAAAAAGGAAAAAAATCTTGATGCTCCGTCCTTCAAAGCTCTTCCTATGAAAGCGGAAATTAGTGTTCTTGAAAGCGGAAAATCAACTTACACAGATGAAGCGACAGGGAGATATCAGCTTACTCACAGTGCAGGGGAATTCACAGTGAAAGCGGAAGCTTACGGGTTTGAATCACGCAAACAAACAGTCAATATTTCTTCAAATGAAACGGCTGAGGCAAATTTCGCCTTACAGCCACTTAAGAAACGAACGATATCCGGTACAATTGTCAATGAAGAAACGGGTGAAAAAGTAAAGGATGCCACGGTTTATCTTGTAGAGGATGCGAAAATTAAGCCGGTGAAAACAGATGAAGCTGGCGAATTTTCTCTAGAGGCATTGAGCGGTGTCTATACCGTCAAAGTATTTGCGAAAGGGTTTAAAGGTTATTCTTTTACAGCAGATGTGACAGAAAAGCCGGTTAAAAAAGCCATTCAGCTGGAGCCATTCATCGGCTTTGCTGGTGAAATTGGCTACGATGACGGAACAGCTGAAAATGCGCGAGCCTTCTATGATCCTGGCAATGGCTGGGCTGTGAAGTTTTCATTAGAAAAGGGGAAGAAACAAGCGCAACTCACAGGGGGGCTTTTCCGTTTCTGGTCATCAGAGTGGCCAGCTCCTGGCGGGAATGAATTTGCGGTTGAGGTGTATGATGCTTCTGGGAAGAATGGAGCTCCAGGGGAGAAAATTGCAGGACCTCTAAAAGCGAATGCGCTGCGTAATGGTGAATGGACAAAAGTAGATTTAGAAGATCAAGCCATTACGGTGGATGGAGATTTCTATCTTGTCTATATTCAAACGAAAAAGAATACGGAGTCTCCAGGACTTGCAACGGACGAAGATGGTCCAAATGCTGAAAGAAGCTGGCAGCTGACAAGCGGTGCTTTTTCTCCTTCTCCAAAAGAAGAAGGGAATTATATGATTCGGGCGCTTGTTGACTATGAAGCAGATGTGCCAGAGATTATATCTCCGAAGGCCGGAACCATTTCGAACAAAGGTGAACTGGAGATTGAAGGCAAAGCCTCCCCTGGGCTTGATGTAGCGATTTATCAAAACGATGAAGAGATTGCCAAAGTGAAAGCAGATCAGTCAGGCGCTTTCAAAGAAAAGGTCACAGTTTCAAGTGGAGAGCATGTATTCACAGCTGCGACTGTTACGGATAAAGGCGCAACGAAACGATCCAAACCAGTAAAGGTGATCATTGATCAAACAGCTCCAGCGCTCACCATAGATACACCTAAAAAAGGGGGAAAGTCTAATAAAGAATCACTCACTGTAGAAGGAAAGGTCACAGATGATCATCTTGATCAAGTCACTGTAAATGGAAAAAAGGCAACCGTAAAAGATGGAAAATATTCCGCAAGAATACTGCTTGAGAACGGGAAAAATACAATAAAAGTAACAGCGAAAGATGCAGCAGGAAACAAAACGACTAAAAAAGTCAATATCGATGTCCAATACGAGGCACCTGAAATTTCTAAGCTGACTCCAGCAGAGAATGTCCATCTATCATCAGGAGAGTCTGTTAAAATTTCATTTAACAGCAGGGAAAAGCTAGACGCAACGTTTGTTATTCACATGCCGCTGACAAACGCGAGATCAAAGCTTCAAAATACAACAGAGCTGCCGCTTCGCGAAGTATCTAGCGGAACATATGAAGGCTACTGGACAGCTACTTCTACCTCCAAAGCAAAAGGTGCGGTCATTGAAGTAATTGTGCGAGATGATTATGGAAATGTCACAAGACAAAAGGCTTCAGGCACATTAAACATCAATGAAAAGTAACTTAAACAAAAGACACGATTTCCAGGAGCGTGTCTTTTTTTCTTTCGAGCAATTGTTTGAAAGCTTGTCCAGAAGAACACTCTCTTGCTTCGCGCTCTCATTCCTCGACAAAAACAATAACAATCCACCAAAAGTTCTCTATCATCCCCAACAAGAATTGACAGACTTCCATCTCTTGACTGTTTTATACTGGTACAAACAAGTGCAAGTACTGCTTTTGATTCTTTGTTTCAGATGAAAGGAGCAGAAGGTGGTCATTTATTTAGATGTGATCTGGCTGTTAAACTTTTGTTTTGATCTATTGCTTCTCTTACTCACTGCATTTATTCTCAAACGACAAGTAAAAAAAAGGCGATATATGTTAGGAGCTCTCATTGGATCGAGCATTGTTCTCTTGCTCTTTACACCATTTGCAATGGTTGTGTCACACCCTTTAGGCAAACTATTTTTTTCTGTCTTCATCGTTCTTGCAACCTTTGGTTTTCAAAGATTTCGTTCCTTTTTTCAAAATCTGTTTGCTTTTTACTTTGTAACATTTTTGATGGGAGGAGGCATGATCGGGGTTCATTCGTTTTTGCAAACCAACACAGTGATCCAAGATGGCCTGCTCATTTCACAAAATGATGGCTTTGGTGATCCGATTAGCTGGCTTTTTGTTTTAACCGGCTTTCCTGCGATATGGCTGTTTTCAAAGAAAAGATTAGGAGAGGTTGGTGCGAAAAAAAGACAGTATGATGAACAAGTGCTTGTAGAGATACACATTCACGGGGAGACCATCCGCTTAAATGGACTCGTCGATTCTGGCAATCAGCTGTATGATCCTATGACAAAAACACCTGTCATGATCGTCCAGGCCGATCAGCTAACGGCCATTTGCGGAGAGCCATTTATAGAGCTGATGAAACAGTCTCATCCTGTTGAAGTGATGCAAAAGATCGATGATCAATTTCCCCTTCTTGATCGATTAAGACTTGTTCCATATCGAGCAGTCGGTCATGATCACGGTTTTCTACTATGCCTAAAACCAGATACTGTCGTCATTTATTCAAAGACGCATATGATTCAGCCGGCCAAGTGTTTTGTAGGGTTGAGTCTGAGCGGTTTATCAGCAGATCAGGAATTTCAATCCATCATTCATCCAGATATGTTAGACGGGAAAATCATCCAGGGGGTGTCGTAGTTTTTTGGTGATGTCTTTTATCTTACGAGGTCAACTTGACATTTAGAAGGGAGAAGAAGATGAAAAAATTAAAATTTAAACTCACTTACTACTGGTATAAACTCCTCATGAAGCTAGGTCTAAAGAGTGATGAAATTTATTATATTGGTGGAAGTGAAGCGCTGCCGCCTCCATTATCAAAGGATGAAGAGCAGGAACTGCTTGTCAAATTACCAAAAGGTGATCAAACCGCAAGGGCGATTCTGATCGAAAGAAATTTGCGTTTAGTCGTTTACATCGCAAGGAAATTTGAAAACACAGGTATTAATATCGAGGATTTAATTAGTATCGGAACCATTGGCCTGATCAAAGCAGTCAATACATTTAACCCTGAAAAAAAGATCAAGCTGGCAACATATGCTTCGAGATGTATTGAAAATGAGATTCTGATGTACTTGAGGCGAAATAATAAAATCCGTTCAGAAGTCTCGTTTGATGAACCGCTCAACATTGATTGGGACGGAAATGAACTGCTTTTATCAGACGTACTTGGAACAGATGATGATATTATCACGCGGGATATTGAAGCAAATGTAGATAAAAAACTGCTGAAAAAAGCGCTGGAGCAATTAAATGACCGCGAAAAGCAGATCATGGAACTGAGATTTGGCTTGGTCGGCGGTGAGGAAAAAACCCAAAAAGATGTCGCTGACATGCTTGGGATTTCCCAGTCGTATATTTCGAGGCTTGAAAAAAGAATCATTAAACGATTACAAAAAGAATTTAATAAAATGGTCTAAAAAAATTTTTTGAAAGCTCGATCCCTGTACTGCCAAAGGGATAACCATTTTTTCACATGATTCTCGTCATCGCTCATGCATATTTTTCCATCCCAAGGAGATACTGAACTTTGTACAACAGCTCCTGTAGGGAGGGAAAAAAGTGTCCAGAAATAAAGTGGAAATCTGCGGAGTCGACACCTCCAAACTGCCTGTTCTGAAAAACGACGAGATGAGAAAATTGTTCAGACAGCTGCAAGATGAGGGTGACGATACAGCAAGAGAAAAGCTAGTCAATGGCAATTTACGGTTGGTTTTAAGTGTGATTCAGCGTTTTAACAACAGAGGCGAGTATGTCGATGATCTCTTCCAAGTAGGCTGTATCGGATTAATGAAATCAATTGATAATTTTGATTTAAGCCACAATGTCAGATTTTCAACTTATGCGGTTCCTATGATCATAGGAGAAATCCGTCGATACTTGCGTGATAACAACCCGATTCGGGTGTCTCGTTCACTAAGAGATATTGCCTATAAGGCACTTCAGGTCCGTGAGAGGCTGATTAGTGAGACAAGCAAGGAGCCAACAGCAGAAGACATTGCCAAAGTGCTGGAAGTGCCTCATGAGGAAATTGTCTTTGCCCTAGATGCGATTCAAGATCCTGTATCTTTGTTTGAACCGATCTATAATGACGGAGGAGATCCGATTTATGTGATGGATCAAATTAGTGATGAACGGAACAAAGACACACAATGGGTGGAAGAATTGGCCTTAAAAGAGGGCATGCGCAGATTGAACGACAGGGAAAAAATGATTCTTCGTAAACGCTTTTTCCAGGGCAAAACGCAAATGGAAGTCGCTGAAGAGATCGGGATTTCTCAAGCACAAGTCTCAAGGCTTGAAAAAGCAGCCATCAAACAAATGAATAAAAACATCTTTTAAAGCCGCCGCTTGATGTGCGGCTTTTTTCATTCTTGTTAGAGAACACGCCTCTAGTATTGACTCGGTTATTTTTTTCATTTAATCTGTTTTTAACAAATGTTATTTTAGATATCATTTGTTAGGGAACACTTAAGCGGAAAGAAGGGTTATTATGACATTCCATGATGAAAGAAGGCTGCTCATTAAGGTTGCGCATATGTATTATGAAGAAGGCGCCACCCAATCTAACATTGCAGAAGCTGTTGGGGTTAGCCGTTCGCTCATATCGAAATATTTGGCAAAAGCACGTGAAGCAGGAATCGTGGAAATCATTATTCATGATGAAGTCAATCAACAGTATGGATCGTTAGAAAGAAAAATAGAACGCAAATATGGGCTGCGAGAAGTCGTCTGTGTGGAAACGCTTAGCAAAGACACAACCAAAAGCCGAATCGGTGCCGCGGCAGCAAGCTTTTTATTAAAAGTGATGAAAGATGGACAAGTCATCGGGTTTTCCTCAGGGACAACGCTGCATGAAATGGCGAAAGCGCTTACCTCTGTTCAGCACTATCCATCCGTGACATTTGTTCCGCTTGTCGGAGGTGTGGGAAATGAAGATGTCGATATCCACGCTAACTATATTATTGCGAGATGCACAGAGGCACTCAAATCTAAATGTGAGTTTTTACATGTACCCGTCATGCTTGATACGAAAGAAGCGAAAGATGTACTGATCCGGCAGCCGTCGATCAAAAAAGTGATTGAACTAGGAGAATCATCAAATATCGCGGTTGTCGGAATTGGCGGTGTTCCGCAGCATTCAACGATGGTGAAATCTTATATGACAAGCGGCGAGGAGGACATCCTTCAAGCGAAGGATGTAGCAGGTGACATTTGCTATAACTTTATTGATCATCAAGGGGAAGTATATCCCCACCCATGGAACGACCGGGTGATGGGCATAAGCCCGCAAAAGCTGAAAGAAATTCCGCTTGTCATAGGTGTCGCTGGTGGCGAAGAGAAAATTGAAGCGATCCGGGCGGCATTAGCAGGTGGATTAATTCATGTATTAATTACCGATGAACGAACAGGAGATGCCTTATTAAAGTAACTACCTAATATCATTAGGTAGTCAGCGTGTAGATAAACCCTCGCATTCGGTGTCAGTCCTGCGTGCCGGTGCTCACGAATATCAAATTCGCTCCGCTCCGGTACTCGTCCTTCCTAGACTGCAAAGGTTTTCTATCACGCTGAAAAGAAGACAAAGGGCTAAAATGAAGATCATTTTAGCCCTTTGTCAAGAATCTGTAACTACCTAATATCATTAGGTAGTTTTTTTTGAGTCTAAAGACTCAAAAAGATTGAAAATTTTATCGATTTTAGCTTGACACAAAGTTGACACATCATATAAACTAAGTTCATAACAAATGATAAATAAAATAACAAATGTTACAAGAAACAGATTTTTGTTAATTTTTATAACATTTGTTAAAAGTTTCAGATTATATTTCTAGCAATCTATTGAGAAGCAAGAAAACCTGAAAGGATGATTTAGATGTCAATCTATCAACAGTTGTTAGCTCGAGAACGCAGTGGAGACCCGATCAAAGTAGGGATTATTGGAGCAGGCCAAATGGGCTTTGGACTCATTTCACAAATTTCTAAAATTCCAGGCATGATTGTCGCTGGTGTTTGTGATATTCACCTTAGTGCAGCAGAAAAGGCAGCAAATTTCTACAAGCAGCATGCGAAGCCGCATCAAATGGTTGTCACAAATGATTACAGAGAAGTGATTCAATCAGATTTCGTGGAAGTTGTAGTAGATGCAACAGGTGTCCCAGAGGTCGGAGCAAACATTTCTTTGGAAGCGCTTAATTCGAAAAAACATCTCGTTCTTTTAAATGTAGAAGTTGATATTACTATCGGTTTGGTCATGCATAAGTTATTCACAAATGCAGGGCTTGTTTACTCAGGATCAGCTGGAGACGAACCAGCAGCAACACTAGAATTATATGAATTTGCGAAAACAATGGGTCTTGAGGTGCTCGTTGCCGGGAAAGGAAAGAACAACCCATTCTTCCCAGAAGCAAATCCAGATACGTGTAAAGCAGAAGCAGATAGTAAACATATGAGTGCACATATGCTGGCTGCATTCCAGGACGGCACAAAAACAATGGCCGAAATGAACTTATTAAGTAATGCGACAGGGCTTCTGCCTGATAAAGTCGGTATGCACGGAGTCGAAGCGAATTTAGAGAATGTAGCAGATAAATTGAATCAAAAACAGCAAGGCGGCGTGCTGGATAACTTCGGAGTCGTTGAATATGTAAATGGACTTGCACCAGGCGTATTTGTCATCGTCAAGAGTGATCTTGAGCCAGTGGATGAAGAACTGCGCTATTTAAAAGTTGGAAAAGGTCCGCACTACACACTTTACCGTCCTTTCCACTTAGCCAGTCTTGAAACACCTGTCACCATCGCAAAAGCGGTCTTACAGCATGATTCATCCATCCACCCATTTGGTGTACCAGTGTCAGAAACAGTAGCTGTTGCGAAAAGAGAGATTAAAGCAGGGGAATCACTTGACGGAATTGGCGGGTACTCCGTAAGAGGTGTACTTGAAACACATCAAGACATGAAAACGAACGGCCACATTCCAATTGGCTTAATCAGCGGAAAAGTCGTAGCGAAAAAAGACATCAAATTAGGACAATTCCTGACTCATGATGATGTAGAACTTGATTCAAACACAACGGTCTGGAAGCTGCGTTCATTACAAGATCATTTATTTCAATCATAAGGACGTGAAGCTATGGAAAAATTAGCAATCGTACTTTGTATCATTCTCATTGTGCAGTATGGGTTATCTTTTATTCAAATCAAGTACTACCGCAAGAGCATGGATTCACTTATTGATGACTACAAAGGGAAGCAAGGCTATCACTTGTTTTCGGGAATGGAACGGCGCAAAGTTGGCCCTGGAGCCATAGCGCTCATCATTGTGGATGAATCTTATATCATTCAAAAATGCCATGTGCTTGGCGGTGTGTCGATCTTATCTAAATTTAAAGAAGTTCCTTCATATGAAGGAAAGCATGTTGGTGCAGTGCTAGACGAGCACCATATGATGAAGCAGACATTGAAAAAACGCAAAAAGGGGCCAGCTGTCATGCACGCACTTTCCATGGCGGCTGAACAAGCACTTGTCTCGATTTCGAAAAAAAATATAACAAATGTGAACTAGAGAAAGGGGAGATGAAACATGGAATGGATTCAATGGTTTGGAGAGCACTTTATCGGAATGTTTGAAGCCGGCGGAAAGCAATTCATGGGTCTTGTTACAGGCATCGTTCCAACGCTTGTTGTGTTACTTACTTTCACTTATGCTGTCATGAAGTTTATTGGAGAAGAGCGAGTGAATAGAGCGATCCAGTTTGCAGCGAAATATACGATTTTGCGCTACACGTTAATGCCGATCTTATCTGTTCTTATTTTGACAAACCCAATGGCTTATACGTTTGGCCGCTTCTTACCTGAAAAACAAAAACCAGCATTCTATGATTCAGCTGTTTCATTTGTTCATCCGGTGACATCACTGTTCCCGTATGCCAATGCAGGAGAACTGTTTGTCTACTTAGGGATTGCAAACGGGATTAAAGAAGCAGGATATTCAATGTCAGAACTTGCTGTTCGTTACTTCTTAGTCGGGATCGTCGTCATTTTACTTCGCGGCATCATTACTGAATGGATTACAAAATACTTGGCAGGAAAAATGAAAGCGAATTCACAATAGGGGAGGGTTAGACATGACAAACCACAAAGTATTTGTTGCAAAAGGTGCTGGCGGATGGGGAAAAGGCTTGGAGCTTGAACCGACTGGTAAAAGAAGAAAGGTTGTTTCCATTACAGGGGGAGGCATTCACCCAGTTGCTCGTAAAATTGCAGAAATGACAGGGACAGAAGCATGTGACGGCTTTAAAAACTCGATACCAGAAGATGAAATGATGTGTGTTGTCATTGACTGCGGTGGAACTGCGCGAATCGGACTTTATCCAATGAAGCGCATTCCAACTGTAGACGTTTTGGCATCCTCTCCTTCTGGACCGCTTGCAAAACATATTACAGAGGATATCTTCGTATCAGGCGTAACAGAAAAGGATATTTCCTTTGCGGAAGCATCTGATGGTGAGGCGAAAGTAGAAGGTCAAGAAAACAGTGAGCCGATTGACAAAGAGAATTTCAAAGAAACCTATTCAAAACTGAAAGAGGAAAATATCGAGCGTCAGGAAAAAGGTAATTTCCTCATGAGATTCTCAAGAGGAATTGGGAAAGTCACCGGTACGTTCTATCAGGCTGGCCGTGATTCCGTTGATATGCTTTTGAAAAACATTATTCCATTCATGGCATTTGTCAGTATGTTAATTGGAATTATCAATTATACAAAAATCGGTGACTTGATTGCTCATTTTCTATCACCACTGGCAGGATCTATATGGGGGCTCTTACTGCTCGTCGTGGTCTGTACATTGCCGTTCCTATCGCCTGTCTTAGGACCTGGAGCAGTCATTGCACAAGTCATCGGTGTTCTCATTGGTAGTCAAATTGCACTAGGGAATATCCCGCCTCAATTTGCACTCCCTGCACTATTTGCCATCAACGGTCAAGTAGGGTGTGATTTCATTCCAGTTGGTCTGTCACTTGGTGAAGCGAAGCCGGAAACGGTACAATATGGGGTACCAGCTGTTTTGTATAGCCGTCTCATTACAGGGGTTCTATCTGTTGTGATCGCATACGTTGCCAGCTTCGGTATGTATTAAACGTATTAAAGGAGGAATCGAGATACATGGTAACACAATCTGTCGTAAAAGAAATTGGGATCTTAGTCCCGCAATTTAAAGAAGATAAGCTGATTGTTTTATTTGGACCCGCAGCGCCGCAGGAATTAAGAGATATGTCCGTCATTCATGAGTTCGAACATTTAGAAGAAGAGCCGCTGAAGCTGGGCGGTACCATTCAAGTGGGCGATCAAACGTACACGATCACAGCCCTCGGCAATAAAGCAAATGACAACTTTAAAGAGCTCGGCCATATTTCGATCTACTTCCAAGAGCCGTTTGATGATGTATTACCGGGAGCTGTCTTTGCATCTCCGCACAAGTTTCCTGATATAAAAGAAGGCGTACGAATTGAAATTTCGTAACGATAAAGAAAAGCTGTTCCGTAAAAGGAGCAGCTTTTCTTATGTGAGGTTTACCAGAAAGAGCAATTGCGATATGCTGTAAACATTCATTATTTGTTTATTCAGAATTTTTACTCAGGGGGAAATGATGGTGTCACTTGAATTGAAGGATGTTTCTTTAAAACGAAATGGGAAATGGCTGCTGCAATCTGTTGACTGGCAGGTGAACAAAGAGGAGCACTGGGTGCTTTACGGTTTAAATGGTGCGGGAAAAACCGCTTTATTAAATATGCTCTGCTCATATTACTTCCCCACGTCAGGTGAGATGACCGTGCTGGGACATGTCTTTGGCAAGGAGGCGCTTGGCGAAAAGCTCAGGAAGAAAATTGGCCTCATTTCTGCGGGACTTGAAAAGAAACTGCACAGAGACGACAATGCATTTGAAATAGTTCTCAGCGGAGCATTTGCTTCGATCGGGCTTTATGAAACCCCGACAGATGAGATAAGAGAGAAAGCCATTGATCTATTAAAAGCATTTGGTTCATTCAAATATGCGAACCGGACATATGAAACACTCTCACAAGGAGAAAAGCAAAAAGTCCTGATTGCGAGGGCTTTAATGAATGATCCCAAGCTCTTGATTTTAGATGAGCCTGTGACGGGTCTTGATTTTTTAGCAAGAGAACAGGTGCTGGAGACCATCTCATTCATTGCTTCAAAGCCTGATGCGCCTACTTTACTTTATACGACCCATCATGCAGAAGAGATTTTGCCTGTTTTTCAGCACACCTTATTATTAAAAGATGGGACTGTTTTTGATCAAGGAGAAACAAAAGAGATGATTACAAGCGATTTGCTTTCTTCCTTCTTTGAATGTCCGGTAGATGTGATGTGGAGAAATGGCCGTCCTCACTTAAGTAAATTGTAGATGAAAGAAACTATTGGTCTGTATCCCTGCTTTTCCATCATACATATTATAGTAGAAAACGAAAGGCGGGGAAGGACAGATGATCAGTATTTCTGAATTCCAAATCAAGGATGTCGTCGATGTGTCGAGCGGAAAAAAACTAGGCACCATTGGGGACATTGATATTAATGTCACGAGCGGTAAAATACAAGCGATCATTATCGGCGGCACAGGTAAAATGATGGGATTTTTCGGAAAAGAAGAGGAAATGATTGTGCCGTGGCGAAATATAGTAAAAATTGGCGAAGATGTGATACTTGTCCGATTGTCTTCTTAAAATTCGTATAACTCCTCAATGAATCATTCAATGATCCTTAAAATAAGCTCTCCATTCTTAGCAAACAATGTCTTTTTCGGGTAAAAAGATTACGTTTTCATATCAATTTGAAAAAAAACCTGTAGAAAGGGCACATTTGAGTGTAATATTTAATGAATCCCACTAACTGTCTACGCATGTCTTGTGGTAAAATAGGAGCGAAATAAAGAGAGATGAATGAAAGGTGGGAGGGCAGCTTTGACACACAAATATGACCCCTTTCAGCAGAAATCACCTTATGCAATGACCATTCATGATTGGACGAACATGACATGTTCTGGTAAAGAGGTATTGGCCGGATTTACGACAAAAAATGGCGGCTTCAGCCTTTCTCCATATCAATCATTGAACACTGGACTCCATGTAGGAGATGATGCTTCTAGTGTCCAAATGAATCGTCAAGTCATAGCAGATGCTACTGCTGTGCCGCTCTCTGATTGGGTGTTTGCAGACCAAACACACGATGACCGCATCAAGAAAGTCACCAAGGAGCAAAGAGGAAGAGGAAGTCTTCATTATCATGAGGCACTGTCTGGAACAGACGGCTTATATACGTCTGAACCGAACATGATGCTCGCTCTTTGTTTCGCCGATTGTGTTCCGCTTTATTTTCTAGCTCCGCAAAATGGACTCATCGGAACAGCCCATGCCGGATGGAAAGGAACCGTCAAGCAAATTGGTGCAAAGATGGTAGATCTATGGGTCAACCAAGAAGGTGCCAAGACCGATCAAATACAAGTCGTCATTGGACCATCCATTGGCAGCTGCTGCTACATAGTCGATGACGTGGTCATGGATCAAGTGAAACAGCTTCCCTTTTCCACAGAGGATGTGTATTCCGAGATTTCACAGGGACAATATAAATTAGACTTGAAAACATTAAACAAAAACGTATTGCTTCATGCAGGGATGAAAGAAGAAAACATACATGTCAGTTCGATGTGCACAAGCTGCTGTGATCAGCTTTTCTTCTCACACCGCCGTGATCAAGGGAAAACAGGACGTATGATGTCTTTTGTCGGGTTTAAGGAGGCATAAGTGCAATTGAATGTACGAGAGAATCTCAGACAAATAAATGAACAAATAAACGAAGCATGTAAAAGAGCCGGCCGGAACCCAGCGGATGTATCGGTCGTCGCTGTCACAAAGTATGTCTCGATTGAGCGAGCACAAGAAGCCAAGGAAGCAGGAATTTTGCACTTTGGAGAAAATCGTGACCAAGGGTTACTTGAAAAACAAGCGGCCATAACCGATGAAAGCATTAGCTGGCACTTCATCGGCAGTTTACAAACACGAAAAGTAAAATCTGTCATTCAAACAATTGACTACTTACATTCGCTCGACAGGATGTCTCTTGCGAATGAAATTGAAAAAAGAGCGGATCACACGGTTCGCTGTTTTGTACAGGTAAACACATCGCTGGAGGAGTCAAAACACGGCTTACAAAGTGAAGACGTGATTCCATTTGTGAAGCAGCTCGCTGATTTCAAAAAGATTGAAATTGCTGGACTGATGACGATGGCTCCATTTACAGATGATCACACTGTGATACGAAACTGCTTTCAAACATTAAAAAATCTTCAAGAAGAAGTAAAACATCTTAACCAAGTAAATGCACCTTGTCAGCATTTATCGATGGGCATGTCAAATGATTTTGAAATCGCAATTGAAGAAGGTGCGACATTCGTTCGGATTGGCTCTTCACTTGTTGGAAATGAAACAGGAGGTGCGTGACATGAGCATAAAAAATAAGTTTAAAAGCTTTTTCACTCTCGACGATGAAGAGTATGAGTACGAATATATTGATGAAGAAAGAGAACCAGTCCAAGAAGAAAAAGGAACGAAGGACAAAGCGGCATTTCAAGAGCGTCCGCAGACTGGAAAACAAAATGTCGTCAGCTTGCAAAGCTTGCAGAAATCCTCTAAAGTGGTGTTAAGTGAGCCGCGTGTTTATGCAGAAGCGCAAGAGATTGCAGACCATATTAAAAACAGACGTGCAGTCGTCGTGAATTTGCAGCGCATTCAGCACGATCAAGCAAAGCGAATCATTGACTTCTTAAGCGGAACTGTTTATGCAATCGGTGGAGACATCCAGCGCATTGGCTCGAATATATTCCTCTGCACACCTGATAATGTGGATGTATCTGGCACAATATCAGAACTTTTGACAGAGGAAGAACCTCAGAGGTGGTAAATCATAGTGATTTTATATTACATTTTCCAGCTTTTACAGACTGTATTAACGATTTACTCATTCGCGATTATTATTTACATCTTTATGTCATGGGTGCCATCTGCAAGAGAAACATCGATTGGGCGTTTTCTGACAAATATTTGCGAACCGTATTTAGAACCATTTCGTAAAATTATTCCGCCAATTGGCATGATTGACATCTCGCCAATTGTGGCATTGCTTGTGATTCGTTTTGCATCATCATATGGACTAACTGGTCTTTACAATATGATTGTACGCTTCATGTAGACAGGCTGCCGGGCTTGGCGCTGCCAGGCTCTTTTACATAAGAGGGGAACAAAATGAGCGATATTTATCAACATTTTAGAAAAGACGAACAGCCATTTGTCGACCAAGTGTTAGGCTGGAAAAAAATCGCACTCGACCAGTATCGAATGAAATTAACAGACTTTCTTGATCCGCGTGAGCAGTTTATTACCGAGTCCGTCATCCAGCATGCTGATGAGCTTGGGATCATGTTTTTTGGCGGGTATGAAGGAGCGGAGCGCAAAAGAGCTCTCATTTATCCTGAATATTTAGAACCGGCTACTCACGATGTTGAGCTGTCTTATTTTCAGGTGAACTATGCGAAAAAGTTTATTTCGTTAGAACACCCGAAGCTTCTCGGTTCACTGATTGGGACAGGCTTGAAGCGTCAAAAATTCGGAGATCTGTTATTTTCAGAGGAAGATGTGCAGTTTATTTGTACAAGTGATGTCGCCGATTTTGTTCGGGCGCAGCTGACACATGTCGGCAGAGCCTCCGTTTCATTAGAGGAAATCACGCAGGCAGATTTAAAGCCGGTTATGAGCAAGACTGACATCAAAGAAGATACCATTTCTTCACTGCGGCTTGATGCGGTATGTGCTGCAATCAGCCGTCAGTCTCGGCAAAAGGCACAGCTTTTGGTCAAAAATGGGCTTGTCAAAGTTAATTGGAAAGTCACTGAGGACCCTTCCTTTACAATCGGCGAAGGCGATCAGCTCTCTGTACGGGGATTTGGCCGATTTAGCTTGAAAACGATTGATGGGAAGACCAAAAAAGATAAATTTAAAGTAACATTTGAGCTTCTGACATAACGAACTTGAATCTGGAGGTGGCGAGGTTGCCATTAACACCTAATGATATTCATAATAAAACGTTCACAAAAAGCTTTCGCGGATATGACGAAGATGAAGTAAACGAGTTTTTAAGCCAAGTACGTAAAGATTACGAAATCGTGCTTCGCAAAAAGAACGAACTTGAAGAAAAAGTAAACGAGCTTGACGAAAGACTAGGTCATTTTGCGACAATTGAAGAGACATTAAACAAATCAATTCTTGTGGCGCAGGAAGCAGCAGAAGACGTCAAACGTCATTCTGATAAAGAAGCGAAATTGATTATTCGTGAAGCAGAGAAAAATGCAGATCGTATTATCAACGAAGCGCTATCAAAATCAAGAAAGATTGCGATGGAAATCGAAGAACTGAAGAAGCAGTCGAAGGTCTTTAGAACTCGCTTCCAAATGCTCATCGAAGCTCAGCTTGATCTTCTAAAAAATGACGATTGGGATCATTTACTGGAATATGAAGTTGACGCTGTCTTTGACGAAAAAGAATAAGCGCATCATCTTGACATGACGTGCAGATGTTGCATATAATACCATCATAAATTAACAAGAGATAAACGTTTGAAAGGGACACTCGCAGTTGTCATATGCGTAATAAAGCGAATCAGGGATGGTGGAAGCCTGACATTACGAGACGCTGCAATGAGATCACCCCTTTAGTTCCTTTTCTGAAATGAATGAGTAAGAAAAGGCGTCTGATCACGTTACGATTTTAGAGTGGATAAGCGGCTGTTTCATAGCGCTTGTCTAAAAGGGTGGTACCGCGAGACAAGCCTTCTCGTCCCTTATGGGATGAGAGGGCTTTTTTTATTGTTTTTTAATAAGTATTTGCATATGGAGGAATGGGTATGAACTACAAAGACACCTTATTAATGCCGAAAACAGAATTCCCAATGAGAGGGAACTTGCCGAACAAAGAGCCTGAAATCCAAGAGGAGTGGGCAGAAAAAGACATCTATCAAATGGTTTTAGAGCGGACAAAAGGACGCCCGACCTTTATTTTGCATGATGGACCTCCATATGCGAATGGTGACATTCATATGGGGCACGCACTCAATAAAATCCTAAAAGATTTTATTGTCCGTTTTAAATCAATGAATGGGTTCCACGCACCGTACGTACCGGGCTGGGATACACACGGCTTACCAATTGAAACGGCTCTTACTAAAAATAAAAAAGTCAAACGTAAAGAAATGTCGACAGCTGAATTCCGCAAACTATGTGAAGAGTATGCTTGGAAGCAAATCGAAGGTCAGCGCAATCAGTTTAAGCGATTAGGCGTAAGAGCAGACTGGGCCAATCCATATGTAACCTTAAAGCCTGAGTACGAAGCGCAGCAAATTCTTGTCTTTGGTGAAATGGCGAAGAGAGGCTATATTTACAAAGGACTAAAGCCTGTTAACTGGTCTCCTTCAAGTGAGTCAGCACTTGCTGAAGCGGAAATTGAATATAAAGACAAACGTTCACCATCCATTTACGTTTCATTTAAAGTGAAAGATGGCAAAGGTGTACTTGAAAACGGCGAACAATTCATCATCTGGACAACAACCCCTTGGACACTTCCTGCAAACCTTGGGATTTGTGTTCATCCAAACCTAGAGTACAGCGTTCTTCAAGTGGGTGCTGAGCGATATGTTGTCGCATCTGAGCTAGTTGAACAAGTGGCAAAAACACTTGGCTTTGAAGAGTATGAAGTCGTGAAAACATTAAAAGGAAAAGAATTAGATACCATCGTTGCAGAGCATCCGATCTACGGCAGAGATTCTCTTGTCATGCTTGGCGACCACGTGACAACGGATGCAGGAACAGGCTGTGTTCACACAGCTCCAGGTCACGGGGAAGATGACTTTATTGTCAGTATGAAATACGGTCTTGATGTGCTATGTCCAGTAGACGAAAAAGGTGTGATGACAGAAGAAGCGCCTGGTTTTGAAGGATTATTCTACGAGGATGCCAATAAAGCGATCACAGAACAGCTTGAAGCAAAAGGCGCACTGAAAAAGCTCGACTTTATCACGCACTCTTACCCGCATGACTGGAGAACGAAAAAACCAACCATTTATCGTGCGACAGCTCAGTGGTTTGCATCGATTAAGGACTTCAGAGAAGCGCTATTAGACAATATTAAAGAAACGAAATGGGTTCCAGCATGGGGCGAAACACGCCTATTCAACATGGTGCGAGACAGAGGCGACTGGTGCATTTCAAGACAGCGTGTATGGGGCGTTCCAATTCCGGTCTTTTATGCGGAAAATGGCGAGCCGATCATCACAGATGAAACGATTCAGCATGTCTCTCAATTATTTAGAGAACATGGCTCTAATATTTGGTTTGAAAAAGAAGCGAAAGAACTATTGCCAGAAGGCTTTACACATCCAGGAAGCCCGAACGGTGAATTCACAAAAGAGCAGGACATCATGGATGTATGGTTTGATTCCGGTTCTTCTCACCAGGCCGTTTTAGAAGAAAGAGATGACCTTGTCCGTCCGGCAGACCTTTACCTTGAAGGCTCTGACCAATATCGCGGCTGGTTTAACTCTTCCTTATCAACAGCAGTTGCTGTCACTGGAAAAGCACCGTATAAAGGTGTTCTAAGCCACGGCTTTACGCTTGATAAAGAAGGACGCAAGATGAGTAAATCATTAGGCAATACGATTGACCCAACAAAGGTAGCGAAGCAGCTTGGGGCGGAGATTCTTAGACTTTGGGTATCTTCTGTCAACTATCAAGCCGATCACCCAGTGTCTGATGATATCTTGAAACAAGTAGCAGAGGTCTATCGTAAAATCCGTAACACGTTCCGATTCCTGCATGGAAACCTATTTGACTTTAACCCAGCAGTCAATGCGGTGCCGGTAGAAGAGCTTCGCGAAGTGGATCAATATATCTTGATCAAATTAAACAAATTGATTGATAAAGTGAAAAAGGCCTATGATGATTACGAATTTGCGGTCGTATATCATGCGATTCACAATTTCTGTACGATTGAGCTAAGCTCTTTCTATCTCGATTTTGCAAAGGATGTCGTGTACATTGAGCATGCAGATCATCCAGACCGCCGCAGCATGCAAACGGTCTTCTACGAAACATTAATGGCATTAGTGAAGCTGACTGCACCAATTCTTCCGCATACAGCAGATGAATTATGGAGCCACTTAAGCTTTGTTGAAGAGCCAAGTGTTCAGTTAACAGATATGCCAGAAGGTGTGACTGTTCCTCAAGCGGAAGCGACAGAAGTGAAGTTTGACCGCTTTATGGAAGTGCGTGACGATGTTCTAAAAGCGCTCGAAATTGCGCGTAATGAGAAAGTCATCGGACGTTCACTTGAAGCAAGTGTGACCCTTTATGCGACAGATGAAGTGAAAAATCTTCTTGAATCTATCAAAGAAGATGTGAAGCAGCTCTTTATCATCTCAGAATTAACGGTAGAAGATGAGCAAAATGCTGACGCTTCAGCGCCTGAATACACATCAGGACGGATTCTGGTTCAAAAAGCAGAAGGAGAACTGTGCGAACGTTCCCGCATTATTTCAAAAGATGTTGGTGCAAATCCGAAATACCCAACATTGTCACTGAAAAATGCTGAAATCGTGGAAAAATATTACCAGAATTAACAGTGTGATATGACCAACTAGCGCCCCGCCATATGCGGGGCGTTTTCTTTTTTGCGAAAATGACAGCGTTTAGAACGAAAGGAAAAATCTTATGGCTTTAAAGTGGACAGCCGGGGCAACAATATGATTATCACGACAGGGCAGGAGTTGAAATAGCGACATGAATGGCGATCTAGAGACGATTTACACGGAACTCCTTCAAATGAAAGAAGAGCTGCAATCTAAACTGTTTGAATACGCATCATTTCGTTCACCCGCTGAGCATGTCTCAATGAACGAGGTCCAAACGGCCACGCTTCTTTATCACATCAAAGAAGAGCTGCAAGATGTGTCTCTCGCTATTGCAAAAATTGAGCAGGGAACCTATGGTATATGTGAGGCGACAGGTGATGCCATTCCGCTTGAACAAATGAGTATTCTTCCTACCGCCCGCACGGCTGACGACTTTCTATATCATAAGCAATACGAGAAAAAAGCATTCACTCCTTATCCTCATGAATCAGATGATTCTCATTTTGAAGCCTTCCACATGTAGGGAGGTTTTTGTCTGTCAACTAAAGTTTCTTTACTCCTTCCTGTTTTCTTGATAAAATGCTTAAAGACCAAAGTATGAAGATGGAGGAACGTGTGTGTTCTATTACATAATCGCATTCGTGATGATTTGTTTAGATCAATTAACAAAATGGCTCATTGTCAAAAATATGATGCTCGGAGATTCTTATCCAGTGATTGATGGCTTCTTTTATATCACGTCTCACCGAAATTCAGGAGCCGCATGGGGAATTCTCCAAGGACAAATGTGGTTTTTCTATGTGATCACACTCGTTGTTATTGCGGGAATTGTTTATTATTTGCAAAAGCATGGGCAAAAGGACAAGCTGCTTGGAGTAGCACTGGCCTTAATGCTTGGCGGAGCAATTGGAAACTTTATCGACCGCGTTTTCCGTCAGGAAGTGGTAGATTTTGCTCATTTCGTCTTTGGGAATTATCACTACCCAATCTTTAATATTGCAGATTCTTCTCTATGTGTAGGGGTTATTCTGCTCTTCATTCAAATGCTGTTAGATGGAAAGAAAACGAAGGAGTCAACTACATGAATCAAGTAAATATTGCCGTTTCAGAAGAACAAACGAGTGAACGGCTTGATAAATTTCTAAGCACGACAGAACCAGAATGGTCAAGAACCCAAGTCCAGCAGTGGGTAAAGGATGGGCTGATCGAAGTAAACGGGAAACAAGTGAAAGCCAATTACAAAGTACAAGCTGGAGATCAGATTAAAGTCGAGATTCCAGACCCAGAAGTACTAGATGTAGAAGCAGAACCAATGGATCTTGATATTTATTATGAGGATGCAGATGTGCTAGTGGTGAATAAACCACGAGGAATGGTTGTTCATCCAGCGCCAGGTCACGTCTCTGGAACACTTGTAAATGGCCTGATGGCACATTGCACGGACTTATCAGGCATTAATGGTGTGATGCGTCCTGGAATTGTCCACCGAATTGATAAAGACACGTCTGGACTGTTAATGGTCGCGAAAAACGATATGGCGCATGAATCACTCGTCAATCAGCTCGTGGCTAAGACCGTCACAAGAAAATATACGGCCGTTGTCCATGGCATTATCCAGCATGATACAGGCACAATTGATGCCCCAATTGGCAGAGACAAAAAAGACCGCCAAAGCATGACGGTTACAAAAGAAAGTGCAAAACAAGCAGTCACTCACTTTGATGTGATTGAACGCTTTCAGGACTTCACGGTTGTGGAGTGCCGTCTTGAAACAGGAAGAACACACCAAATTCGTGTTCATATGAAATATATCGGCTATCCGCTTGCAGGAGATCCGAAATATGGACCGAGAAAGACAGTCGATTTTAATGGACAGCTGCTTCATGCAGGTGTTCTAGGATTTGATCATCCTAGAACAGGAGAATATATCGAGTTCACAGCACCGATTCCTGCTGATATGCAAGCTTTTATCGATTCATTAAGAAATAACGATTGACAGGCAGTTCTTTTTTTGAAATAATAAACGAAGAAATGAAGATTCTTTAAAACAGTCCAGAGAGGCTGAGAAGGATAACGGATCAATTTGTGCACGTGTATGCACAAATGAACGCCCCTCTCTGCCCTTTGCAGAAGGGGCTTTTTATTTGTCAAAAAGAGGTGTAAAAGATGGAACAAAAAGCAGTCATTCTTGATGAACAAGCGATCAGACGAGCGCTTACCCGAATTGCACATGAAATGATTGAGCGCAATAAAGGGATGAAAGATGTCATCCTTGCGGGGATCAAGACAAGAGGCATTCATCTTGCAAAGCGCCTTGCAGAGCGCATCGAGCAAATTGAAGGAAATCCAGTCACAGTGGGTGAACTTGATATTACGCTGTACCGTGATGACCTGACAAAAAAGACAGACAACCAAGACCCGCTTGTAAAGGGTGCAGACATCCCAGCTGACATTAATGACAAAACACTGATCGTCGTTGACGATGTCCTGTTTACAGGCAGAACCGTCAGAGCGGCCATGGATGCCCTTGTGGATGTAGGAAGACCATCTTCCATTCAGCTTGCTGTTCTCGTTGACCGGGGACACCGGGAGCTTCCGATTCGAGCGGATTATATCGGGAAGAACATTCCGACATCAAAAGCAGAGACCGTCATGGTTCAGCTGAATGAAGTAGATCAAAACGACCTTGTCGCTATATATGAAAAATAACCTTTTTAAATGCATTCCAGAGAGTTTGCAAAGAGGGCAATAACAGAGACACCGAGCACACGGCTTAAGTGACGTGTACGGTTTTTCTAGGCCTCTTTGCGCATACTCGCAAAGAGGCTTTTTTAATGAAAAAGGACACATCTAGGAGGAAAATCATGAGTCAGCAAAAAGCCAATTTAGGCATTCGAGATATCCCAAAACCGTTCACATGGCTGTCACTTAGCCTTCAGCATTTGTTTGCCATGTTTGGCGCGACCATTCTTGTACCAAAAATCATTGATATGAGTCCGGCCGTCGCGCTCATCTCAAGTGGTGTTGGAACCATTGTTTACTTAATCATCACAAGAGGACAAATTCCCGCGTATCTTGGATCGTCCTTTGCCTTTATCGCCCCCATACTGAATGTCAAAGCAACAGGCGGCCCTGGAGCCGCAATGGTTGGTGCCTTCATGGCGGGTGTCGCTTATGCACTCATTGCACTATTTATTAAATGGCTCGGCACAGGCTGGCTGATGAAACTTCTGCCGCCGGTCGTCGTAGGGCCAGTCATTATGGTCATCGGACTCGGACTCGCTGGAACAGCTGTCAACATGGCGATGTATGTTGATCCGAATGCAACCGAGCTTGTTTACAGCCTTAAGCACCTAATGGTCGCCGGCTTCACACTGGCTGTCACGATTATCAGCATGATCTTCCTAAGAGGATTCCTAAGCTTGATCCCAGTATTAATCGGAATTATCAGCGGCTATCTCTTTGCTTTAACACAAGGCATTGTGAACTTCCAGCCGGTCATTGACGCGAAATGGTTTGCTGTACCAGACTTCGTCGTACCATTTGTCGACTACACACCTGCTGTGACTTTAAGCATTCTCACAGTGATGGTGCCGGTTGCCTTTGTGACAATGTCTGAGCACATCGGCCACCAAGTGGTGTTAAGTAAAGTTGTAGGGCAAGATTTTATTAAAAAACCTGGTCTTCACCGCTCCATTTTAGGAGACAGTGCAGCGACGATCTTCGCTTCACTCATTGGCGGACCGCCAACAACAACGTATGGAGAGAACATCGGGGTCCTTGCCATCACAAGAGTGTTCAGTATCTTCGTCATCGGCGGAGCAGCAGTCTTTGCGATCTGCTTCGGCTTTGTCGGAAAAATTTCAGCATTAATCAGTACAGTGCCGTCCGCGGTCATGGGAGGCGTTTCGTTCCTGCTCTTTGGGATCATTGCCTCAAGCGGTCTGAGAATCCTGATTGATCATAAAGTGAATTTTGAAGAAAAGCGTAATCTCATTATCGCATCAGTCATCTTAGTCATCGGAATTGGCGGGGCATTCATTGAGGTGAAACAAATCAACCTCACTCTATCTGGAATGGCACTTGCTGCCATCACGGGTGTCCTGTTAAACCTGATCCTGCCACAGCAAAAAGCGGAGGATGACGAGTCAAATGAATCGAATACAGAAAACCTTTTAAAAGAAGTCCAGTGAGGCTGACAAGGGTTCTAAAATGAGCAGAATGCACGAAAGTGCCGCTGCTTCTTTTGGAGAACCCTAAGCTGCCGAGGCTTAGGGTTTTTTTGAACCTGAAAGTGATGAAAAACTAGAGGGGGAAGAAAAAATGAATGATCTATCGACAATGAGCAGCTTGTCTAAAGAAGAGATTTTACAGCTGATTGAAGAAGCAGCGGCTCTCAAAAAGGGGAAGCAAGAACTTGGCTTAGCGGGAGAATTTGTAGCAAACCTCTTCTTTGAACCAAGCACAAGAACACGATTTAGCTTCGAAGTTGCCGAAAAGAAACTGGGGATGAATGTACTGAGCTTAGATGCAGCAAGCACCTCCGTTCAAAAGGGCGAAACACTTTACGATACGGTAAAAACGCTCGAATCCATCGGCGTGAAAGCATGTGTGATTAGAGACAGCACCGATGAATATTACAATGAGCTGATCGGGAAGGTTGGGATTCCCATCATCAATGCTGGAGATGGCTGCGGGCAGCACCCGACCCAATCACTGCTTGACCTAATGACCATCTATGAAGAGTTTGGCGGCTTTGAGGGCTTAACGATTTCGATTCATGGAGACATCAAACACAGCAGGGTGGCAAGGTCAAATGCTGAGGTTCTCTCAAGGCTGGGAGCAACAGTCCTTTTTTCAGGGCCTGCTTCCTTCCAAGATGAGCAAAACCCTCACGGAACGTATGTCCAGGTAGATGAAGCCATCACACAATCTGATGTGGTGATGCTGCTCAGAATTCAGCATGAACGACATGCTGAAAAAATGGGCAGTGAAGATTACTTATCGACTTATGGATTAACAGTAGACAGGGCAAACAACATGAAAGAACGAGCCATTATTATGCATCCAGCACCAGTAAACAGAGGTGTGGAGATAGATGATTCTTTAGTGGAATCAAAGCAGTCACGAATTTTCAAGCAAATGGAAAATGGCGTTTATGTCCGAATGGCCGTATTAAAAAGAGCTTTTCAAAATAGCAGACTACATCAAAAAGGGAGAGATTCTGTCTATGTCGTATCTCATTAAAAACGGTTTTATCTTAACAAGCACAGGTGAAAAAGTGCAGCAGGATATTAGGGTAGAAGGAGAAGTGATTCAAGCGATTGGTCACTTAGAAAGAGAAGATGGAGAAGAGGTCATTGATGCTAAAGGGCTATTTGTTTCACCAGGCTTAATTGATCTGCATGTACATTTAAGAGAGCCAGGTGGAGAGAAAAAGGAAACGATTGAAACAGGCTCTAAAGCAGCAGCAAGAGGCGGCTATACAACGATTGCAGCGATGCCGAATACACGCCCAGTTCCGGATACAAAAGAGCAAATGGAATGGCTCATGAATCGGATCGAAGAGACCTCTTCTGTCAGAGTACTGCCATACGCCTCCATTACAACTAGGCAAATTGGGGAAGAGATGACAGACTTTGCAGCACTAAAAGAAGCAGGCGCCTTCGCTTTCACAGATGACGGGATTGGCATCCAAACAGCAGGCATGATGTACGAAGCGATGAAAAAGGCAGCAAGTCTTGATCAAGCGATTGTGGCACACTGTGAAGATAACTCGCTCATTTACGGAGGATGCGTTCATGAAGGAGAATTTTCAAAAGCAAATGAATTAAACGGTATACCGTCCATTTGTGAATCGGTGCATATTGCAAGAGATGTTCTTTTAGCAGAAGCAGCGAACTGCCATTATCATGTATGTCATATCAGTACGAAAGAATCTGTGCGAGTCGTTCGCGATGCAAAAAAAGCAGGCATCCGTGTGACAGCTGAGGTGTCACCGCATCACCTGCTGTTATGTGATGCGGACATCCCTGGTCTTGATACAAACTATAAAATGAACCCGCCGCTCAGAGGAAAAGAGGATCGCGAGGCACTGATCGAGGGACTTTTAGATGGAACGATTGATTTCATCGCAACAGACCATGCGCCGCATACTGAAGAAGAAAAGAACGAAACGATGCAGCGTGCACCTTTTGGAATTGTCGGGCTTGAAACAGCGTTCCCGCTTCTGTATACACGATTTGTCAAAACAGGCGAATGGACATTAAAAGAACTCGTTGATTATATGACAATCAAGCCAGCAGAAGCCTTCTCTCTTCCATATGGAAAGCTGGAAGAAGGACAAACAGCTGATATCACACTCATTGATTTAAACAAAGAAATGGCAATCGATAAAAAAAGCTTCTTATCAAAAGGGCAAAATACACCGTTTGACAAATTGACTGTATCAGGATGGCCGGTCATGACACTTGCATCTGGGAAAGTCGTGTATGAAGAGGGGAGACTAGTAAAATGAAGAGACGCTTAGTGCTAGAAAACGGAACAGTATTCGAAGGAACAGGCTTTGGCAGCTTAGAATCGTCAGTCGGAGAAGTCGTCTTTAATACAGGGATGACGGGCTATCAAGAAATTTTGTCTGATCCATCATACTGCGGACAAATTGTCACACTCACTTATCCGCTCATCGGCAACTATGGCATTAACCGTGATGATTTTGAATCGATCACACCGTTTGTAAAAGGGCTGATTGTGAAGGAGCTTTGTGAAAAGCCCTCAAACTGGCGCTCTTCATATTCACTAGATGAATACTTAAAAATGAAAAACATTCCAGGTCTTAGCGGAATCGATACACGGAAGCTGACGAGAATGATTCGAAGTGCAGGGACTTTAAGAGGGGCGTTTGCAGGACCGGAAGAACAAGTGGAAGACGTAGTCCGCCGCCTTCAAACAATGCAGCTGCCGACTGATCAAGTGAGTCAAGTATCTGTGAAAAATGCGTATCCAAGCCCGGGAAGAGGAAAAAGAATTGTCCTTGTCGATTTCGGCATGAAGCATGGCATTTTGCGCGAGCTCAATAAACGTGACTGTGATGTCATCGTGGTGCCGTACAATATCACGGCAGATGAAGTGCTGCAGTTAAAGCCTGATGGAATCATGCTTTCAAACGGCCCTGGGGATCCTGTTGATGTACCGGAAGCAGTCGAGATGATTCAGCAATTGATTGGAAAGGTTCCGCTCTTTGGCATTTGTCTTGGACATCAATTATTCGCTCTTGCGTGCGGCGCAAGTACTGAAAAAATGAAATTCGGTCACAGAGGCTCGAATCACCCAGTCAAAGAACTAGCCACCGGCAAGGTGACACTGACATCTCAAAATCACGGCTACACAGTTAGTGCAATTAACGAGGACGTGCTCGAAGTCACACATATCGCCCTAAACGACAATACGATTGAAGGGTTAAAACATAAAGAAGCACAAGCATTCACTGTCCAGTATCACCCAGAAGCGTCACCAGGTCCAGAAGATGCGAACTACTTATTCGACCAGTTCATGGACATGATTCATACAACTGAGAAAGAAGGGGAAGAAGTATGCCAAAACGCGTAGACATCAAAAAGATTTTAGTCATCGGTTCAGGTCCAATCATCATCGGACAGGCAGCGGAGTTTGACTATGCAGGCACACAGGCTTGCTTAGCACTGAAAGAAGAGGGCTATGAAGTCGTTCTTGTGAATTCCAATCCAGCGACCATCATGACAGATACAGAAATGGCCGATAAGGTATACATCGAACCACTGACACCAGAATTCTTAACACGAATCATTCGAAAAGAACGTCCTGATGCGATCTTGCCAACACTTGGCGGACAAACTGGACTTAACCTTGCTGTTGAATTATCAGACCTTGGCGTATTAGCTGAATGCGGTGTTGAAGTATTAGGAACAAAGCTGTCAGCTATTCAAAAAGCAGAGGACAGAGATTTATTCCGTAATCTGATGAATGAACTAAATGAGCCTGTACCAGAAAGTGAAATCATCCATAACCTTGAAGAAGCGATAGCGTTTACGAATCAAATCGGTTTCCCTGTCATTGTGAGACCAGCTTATACATTAGGCGGAACAGGCGGCGGAATTTGTACAAACGAGCAAGAGCTGAAGGAAATCGTCGAAAACGGCCTGAAGTTAAGCCCAGTCACACAATGCTTACTTGAAAAAAGCATTGCAGGTTTTAAAGAAATTGAATATGAAGTCATGCGTGATAGCGGTGATCATGCGATCGTTGTTTGTAACATGGAAAACTTTGATCCTGTCGGTATCCACACAGGTGACAGTATCGTTGTGGCGCCAAGCCAAACATTAAGTGACCGTGAATATCAGCTGCTTCGCAATGTGTCGCTCAAGCTGATCCGGGCACTTGGCATTGAAGGCGGCTGTAACGTACAGCTGGCGATTGACCCAGACAGCTTTCAATACTATATCATCGAAGTAAACCCGCGCGTCAGTCGTTCTTCTGCACTTGCGTCGAAAGCAACTGGTTATCCAATTGCCAAACTTGCAGCGAAAATTGCTGTCGGATTAACGCTTGATGAAATGATGAATCCAGTCACAGGGAAAACCTATGCTGCCTTCGAACCAGCACTTGACTATATTGTGTCTAAAATCCCGCGCTGGCCGTTTGATAAATTCGAATCTGCCAACAGACGTCTTGGGACGCAAATGAAAGCAACGGGTGAAGTGATGGCGATCGGCCGTACATTAGAAGAGTCTCTTCTAAAGGCTGTCCGTTCACTTGAAGCTGATGTGCATCACATTGAATTAAAAGATGAAGCAGATATCACAAACGAAGTGCTTGAAAAGCGGATTATCAAGGCGGGAGACGAACGATTATTCTATATCGCCGAGGCGCTTAGAAGAGGCTATACGGTTGAACAAATACATGAATTCTCAAAAATTGATTACTTCTTCCTTCATAAGCTGGAAGGCATCATCGCATTTGAAAAGACATTAAAAGAAAACAAAGGCAATACAGACGTATTAAAAGAAGCGAAAGATAAAGGCTTCTCAGACATCTATATTAGCCGTGAGTGGAATATGAATGAAGCGGATGTCTACAAGCTAAGACAAGAAGCAGGCATCGTACCTGTCTACAAAATGGTAGATACTTGTGCGGCTGAATTTGAATCCGAGACGCCATATTTCTATAGCACGTATGAAGATGAAAATGAATCAGAACGCACAGACAAGAAAAGCGTCATCGTATTAGGCTCAGGTCCTATCAGAATCGGTCAAGGAGTTGAATTTGATTATGCGACGGTTCATTCTGTGTGGGCAATTAAACAAGCAGGCTATGAAGCAATCATTATTAACAACAACCCTGAAACGGTCTCAACAGACTTTAGTATTTCAGATAAGCTCTACTTTGAACCACTCACTGTAGAAGATGTGATGCACATCATTGATCTTGAGCAGCCTGAAGGAGTCGTCGTCCAGTTCGGCGGACAAACGGCGATCAACCTAGCAGATGAATTATCAAATAGAGGGGTGAAGATTCTCGGCACTTCTCTTGAAGACCTAGACCGCGCCGAAAACCGAGACAAGTTTGAACAAACATTAGAAGCACTCGGCGTGCCGCAGCCTAAAGGGAAAACAGCTACGTCTGTGCCTGAAGCTGTAGCGATTGCCAATCAGATCGGCTACCCAGTCCTTGTCCGTCCTTCCTATGTATTAGGCGGTCGTGCGATGGAAATCGTTTATCAAGAAGAAGAGCTTCTTCACTACATGGAGAATGCGGTGAGAATCAATCCGCAGCACCCAGTGTTAATTGACAAATATTTGACGGGAAAAGAAATTGAAGTAGATGCCGTATCTGATGGGGAAACTGTCGTGATCCCAGGCATTATGGAACATATTGAAAGAGCCGGGGTTCACTCTGGTGACTCGATTGCGGTTTACCCGCCGCAAACATTGTCTGTTGAGATCAAAGCGAAGATCGCAGAATACACGATCAAGCTTGCAAAAGGCCTCAATATTATTGGGCTGCTAAACATTCAATTTGTTCTCTCGAAAGGTGAAGTGTACGTACTTGAAGTGAATCCTCGTTCAAGCCGGACAGTTCCTTTCTTAAGTAAAATTACAGGCATCCCGATGGCAAATCTAGCGACAAAAGTCATTTTAGGTGACAAGCTTAAAAACTATGGCTACGAAGAAGGACTTCACACAGAGCAAGAAGGGGTGTACGTCAAAGTTCCAGTCTTCTCTTTTGCAAAACTAAGAAGAGTGGATATTACACTCGGGCCTGAAATGAAATCTACAGGTGAGGTCATGGGGAAAGATGTCACAATTGAAAAAGCCCTCTACAAAGGATTAATTGCATCAGGCATTCAAATTCCTAAAGACGGGACAGTTCTTCTAACAGTTGCTGATAAGGATAAAGAAGAAGGACTTGAGATTGCAAGAAGATTCCACTCGATCGGCTATCATATTTTAGCAACAGAAGGAACGGCGAATTACTTAAAACAAGCCTCCATCCCATCAAGTGTTGTCGGCAAAATAGGAGAAGAAGGCAAAAACCTTCTCGATGTCATTCGAAACGGGGAAGCTCAATTTGTCATCAACACTCTGACAAAAGGAAAACAGCCGGCAAGAGACGGCTTTAGAATCAGACGTGAAGCTGTTGAAAATGGCGTAGCTTGCTTAACATCGCTAGATACAGCAGAAGCTATTTTAAGAGTGCTGGAAAGCATGACATTTAGAGCGGATGAAATGCCAGAAGTGAAAACGAATGCTGAGGTGACAGTAACGATATGAAAAAAGCATACTTGACGGTCGTCTCAAACCGAGAGATCGCTGATCATATTTACGAAATGACATTAAAAGGTGACCTTGTGGACTCCTTTCAAACGGCTGGACAATTTCTTCATATCAAGGTCAGCGAGTCCATGACACCGCTGCTGAGAAGACCGATCAGTATTGCCAATATTCATGCCGAGAAACAAGAAGCAACCATCATCTACCGCGCAGAGGGGGAGGGCACAAAGCTCCTTTCCCAAAAGCGGGAGGGGGAATCCATCGATGTATTAGGACCGCTTGGCAATGGGTACGATCCTTCAGTTGTTCAGCCAGGTCAGACAGCCTTACTAGTCGGCGGTGGAATTGGTGTACCGCCTTTATATGAACTGTCCAAGCGTTTAACGAAAAAAGGTGTCATCGTCAAGCATGTCCTTGGCTTTCAATCGAAAAAGGATGTATTTTACGAGGAGAAATTCCAAGCACTCGGAGATACGTTTATCGCGACAGTTGATGGGACATATGGTTCAAAGGGCTTCGTGACAGGTGTCATTGAAGAGAATGATTTGAGCTTTGATGTCATGCTTTCCTGCGGACCGACACCTATGTTAAAAGCACTAAAAGACTCTTATCCCGATAAGCCTGTCTACATTTCAATGGAAGAACGAATGGGCTGCGGGATTGGTGCTTGCTTTGCATGTGTGTGTCATACCGACCAGCACGAAAAATCTTACGTCAAAGTCTGTCTGGATGGACCTGTATTTAAAGCAGAGGAGGTGGCATTGTCATGCTAAACGTTGAGTTACCCGGCTTATCTTTAAAGAATCCGATTATCCCTGCATCAGGCTGCTTTGGATTCGGAAGGGAATTTGCTTCATTATATGACTTATCCTTGCTTGGCGGTATCATGATCAAGGCCACAACCCTTGAACCGAGATTTGGCAATCCGACACCAAGGGTAGCGGAGACAGGTGCCGGTATGCTCAATGCCATCGGTCTTCAAAATCCAGGCCTAAAAGTCGTTCTGGAAAATGAATTGCCTTGGCTTGAGCAGTTTGATACGCCGATCATTGCAAACGTCGCTGGCTCACAGGTCGATGATTATGTCGAAGTAGCCAAGCAAATCAGCCAAGCAAAAAATGTCCATGCCCTTGAACTGAATATTTCATGTCCGAATGTCAAAACAGGCGGAATTGCCTTTGGTACAGATCCTCATATGGCAGCAGCATTGACAAAAGCGGTGAAGGAAGTCTCTTCGGTACCTGTCTATGTCAAGCTGTCTCCTAACGTAGCCAATATTGTGGAGATTGCTCAAGCGATTGAATCTGCTGGAGCGGATGGACTCACGATGATTAACACGTTAATCGGTATGCGTTTAGATTTAAAAACGGGGAAACCGATTCTTGCCAATAAAACAGGCGGATTATCAGGCCCTGCTGTCAAACCTGTCGCTGTGCGCATGGTACATGAGGTCAGTCAAGCAGTGTCTATCCCGATTATCGGAATGGGCGGGGTGCAAAATGCTGAAGACGTACTTGAATTTTTACTAGCAGGAGCGAGTGCAGTAGCTGTTGGCACAGCTAATTTTGTGAACCCATTTATTTGTCCAGAAATCATTGAAGAACTGCCAAAAGTATTAGCAGCCTATGGGTATTCATCTGTAGAGGAATGTATCGGAAGGAGCTGGAAACATGAAGCACTTGCCCATCATCGCGCTTGATTTTCCATCAGGGCAGGAGGCGCTCGCCTTTTTAGAACCCTTTGAAGGGACACCATTATTTGTGAAGGTCGGCATGGAGCTGTTTTACCAAGAAGGACCTGCCATCCTTGAGGCACTTAAAGAAAAAAATTGCCGCATTTTCCTCGATCTCAAATTACATGACATTCCAACAACGGTGCAAAAAGCAATGAACCGGCTTGCCGCACTTGGTGTTGATTTGGTCAATGTGCATGCTGCTGGCGGGAAACATATGATGCAAGCTGCGTTAGAAGGGCTTGAAAGCGGGACGCCTGCTGGACAAAAACGTCCAGGCATTATTGCAGTGACACAGCTGACGAGTACGTCAGAAGACATGATGAGAAGCGAATTACTCATAGACCGTCCGCTGCAAGAGACTGTCATCCGGTACGGTCAATTGGCATATGAAAGTGGACTAGACGGTGTTGTTTGCTCTGTTCATGAATCCAAAGCCCTTCATGAGCACATCTCACCTGCCTTTCTCACTGTAACGCCGGGGATTCGCTTACAAAATGATCAAACCGATGACCAAAAGCGTGTGGCGACTCCTGCTTATGCAAAAGAGCAAGGTGTTTCACAAATTGTTGTCGGAAGGTCAATCACGAAAGCTGAAAAACCATTGGAAGCCTATCATCAAATTTTAAAAGAGTGGGAGTGACTGCCAGATGAAAACAAAAATCGCTAAACACCTATTACAAATCAAAGCGGTCTCATTAAAACCAGACGAACCGTTTACATGGGCAAGCGGTATCAAATCACCGATCTATTGTGACAACCGTCTTACCTTGTCCTACCCAGAAGTAAGACACGACATTGCTGAAGGTCTTAAAGAGTTGATTCTCACCCATTTTGAAGGAGCGGAGGTTGTTGCTGGTACTGCAACAGCAGGCATCCCGCATGCGGCATTAGCGGCAGACCGTCTGAACGTGCCGATGTGTTATGTGAGAAGTAAGCCAAAAGCACATGGAAAAGGGAATCAAATTGAAGGAGCCGTATCAAAAGGTCAAAAGGTGGTCGTCGTAGAAGACTTGATTTCAACAGGAGGCAGTGTGCTTGAAGTGGTCGCTGCTCTTCAAGAAGCGGGCTGTGACGTACTAGGAGTTGCCGCGATCTTCACATACGGACTGCCAAAAGCTGCGGCAGCATTTCAAGAGAAAAACATTCCATATGTCACCCTAACAGACTATGACACACTGACAGACGTGGCACTTGAGCTGAAAGCGATCGAGCCTTCTGCTATGAATAAACTAAAACGCTGGAGACAAGATCCTTCCTCTGAATCTTGGATGAAAGAAACCGTCTAAAAAGCTGCGCGTACCCGCACAGCTTTCAGCGCGCGGACAAACCCTCGCATTCTTTGTCAGGACTGCGTGCCGGTGCTCACGAATGTTCAATTCGCTCCGCTCCGGTACTCGTCTTTCCTAGACTGCAAAGGTTTTCTATCACGCTGAATACAATCTGAAGCTGCGCCTCCCCGCACAGCTTTTTTATTTGGTTAAAAATAGTAAAATAGACTCAAATTTAAATAAAAACTAATCCTATCAATAAAGTCGGGTTGACTTTTGTTTGAATTGTGTTAATATTTAAGACAAATTAAAACACTTATCCAGAGAGGTGGAGGGACTGGCCCGATGAAGCCCGGCAACCTGCGATTTGCAAGGTGCTACTTCCTGCAAAATGATTCTATTTTGAAAGATAAGGAAATCGTGAGCTTCCTCATCTTTCTTTCGGACTGAAAGGAAGTTTTTTTATTTTAACGGTGAGGGGGAAGTGAAGCAAAAGCAGGATGAAGACTTAATTGAAGCCTATGCAGAAACTGATTGGGGATATGAATTCAGTTTAGTTACACTGATTGTTCAGGACGGTCAAGTGATTCAAGTGGCAGAAGACAGAAAAAAATTCAGTTGACGTAGTGCGGAGAGTAGTGATACTCCGGAAGGGGAGAAACAATGTTAACTTATGAAAATTGGCAAGAGCCGTCCATTACATTTCAAGAAGATGATTTGTATAAAGGGGCCTTATCTGTGCTGAAATGGGCATACGGTCATTATGGTGATCAGCTCGTTTATGCATGCAGTTTTGGTATTGAAGGCATCGTCCTCATTGATCTGATTGCGAAAGTAAAAAAGGATGCAAGAATTGTCTTTTTAGATACAGGTCTGCATTTTAAGGAAACGTACGACACAATTGATGCGGTAAAGGAAAGATACCCGGGTTTAGATATTGTGCTGAAAACCCCTGTGCTGACGGTTGAGGAGCAAAACGAGCAGCATGGTGATCAGCTATGGAAAACAGATCCTCAAAGCTGCTGCCATATGCGTAAGGTCATTCCTTTGCAAGAAGCGCTATCTGGCTATCCGGCATGGCTATCTGGCTTAAGGAGAGAGCAGTCACCTAAGCGAGCAGGGACGAACTTTTTAAATAAGGATGAAAAATTCAAATCAGTGAAAGTATGTCCGCTTATCCACTGGACGTGGAAGGACATATGGAGATATGCATCTAGAGAGGAACTTACTTATAATCCGCTGCATGATCAGGGATATCCAAGTATCGGGTGTGCCCCGTGTACACAGCCAGCATTTACTGCCGAAGATCTGCGGTCTGGCAGATGGTCAGGCACAGCTAAGACTGAGTGCGGATTACATGAGTAAGGGAGCATAGTGTATGGAAATTGCCGCAATTTTATTTAGTTTATTTTTCGCTCTAAACATTGGCGCGAGTGGTGCAGCAGCTTCGATGGGAATCGCGTACGGATCAGGTGCGATTCGAAAGCCGATCTATGCACTCAGTGTATGCGCAGTTGGGATTTTAGCAGGTTCAGTTATTGGCGGTGGTGAGGTTGTCAAAACGATTAGCTCTGGGATTATGCCTGAATCCGTCATTACACTTGAAATTGTTTGTATTATTATTGGTTCTGCTGCATTATCTCTCTTTATAGCGAATCTGATGGCCATTCCTTTGTCAACGAGTGAGGTGACAGTAGGAGCTGTAGTTGGTGTCGCGGTCGCATATAAAGTATTGTATGTGAAATCCATTTTAGTCATTGTGGCATTTTGGGTCATCATTCCGCTTGTCGCCTTTCTTTTTACCTTTGTTGTAGTCAAAATCATCAGAATGTTCCCTAAACGTAAGTTGTCTAAAAAAGGAACAATTATTTTATCCATTGTTTTAATCCTTAGTGGATTTTTAGAAGCATTTTCAGCAGGCATGAACAATGTGGCAAATGCAGTCGGTCCACTTGTTGCCGCGGGCGTTTTGTCAGTTGGGCAAGGAACGCTTTACGGCGGAATCTTTGTCGCCATTGGAGCCCTCTTGCTTGGTAGAAGAGTACTAGAAACAAATGGAAAGAAAATTACCCGCTATCAAACGGGCGAAGGGATATTGCTTTCGAGTACCGGTGCTGGACTTGTCATCGTCAGCTCTATTTTTGGGCTGCCAGTTCCACTTACCCAAATCACCTCCTCGTCTATCATTGGGCTTGGAATGGCAAAAGGCGGACCAAATATTTTTCATAAACATGTGGTGAAAAAAATGCTGAAAGTGTGGGTAGTGTCACCCTTTTTATCACTCAGCCTATCGTATTTGCTGGTGAGCCTTTTCTTAAAAGGAGACTATTATTCTATCTTTATTATGATGAGTGTACTGCTTGCCTCACTTGGTGCGCTGAGTCTGATGAAGGCAGTCAAAAATGAAAGCAGCTCGATTCATGAACAGGGCGGCGGGATTTAACGACAAATCCGACTATTTACATCTAATAAATATGAACATTGAGAGGAAGATGAACAAATGAGTTTAACACCACATGGTGGCGTATTAATTAATCGAGTAAATGAAGAGTATGATCTCAGCACGGCTGCAAAGGAAATTGAACTAGATGCTATCTCATTTGCAGACCTTGAACTCATAGCAATTGGCGGGTATAGTCCAATTGAAGGGTTTTTAACAAAAGCTGATTATGAAGCCGTTGTGAGCAGTATGCGGTTAGCAAGTGGTGTCGTTTGGTCTCTTCCTATTACACTGCCAGTGACAAAGGAAAAGGCAGCGGAAATCCATCAAGGCGATATTGTGCGTCTATCGTATAATGGAACTGTATATGGGGTGATTGAAGTAGAGGATCAATACACACCAGATAAGGAAAAAGAAGCGGTGAATGTATATAAAACTGATGACCGCAATCATCCAGGCGTGAAAAAATTATTTGAACGCGGTGACATATACATTGGTGGTAAAATTACACTGACGAAACGCAGTGAAAAACCATTCCCTCAATTTACGTATGAGCCAGAAGAAACAAGACGGCATTTCAAAGAAAACGGCTGGAAAACCATTGTTGGTTTCCAAACGAGAAACCCTGTTCACCGTGCCCATGAATATATTCAAAAGACAGCACTTGAAACAGTAGATGGTTTGTTTTTAAATCCACTTGTCGGTGAAACAAAATCAGACGATATTCCGGCAGACGTGAGAATGAAAAGCTATCAAGTGTTATTGAACGGTTATTATCCAAAGGATCGCGTCTTTTTAGGTGTTTTTCCTGCGGCAATGCGTTATGCTGGACCAAAGGAAGCAATCTTTCACGCGCTTGTTCGTAAAAATTACGGCTGCACTCATTTTATTGTGGGAAGAGATCATGCGGGTGTTGGTGATTATTACGGCACATACGAGGCGCAGGAGTTATTTGAACAATTTACAAGTGAAGAAATTGGCATTACCCCGTTAAAATTTGAACATAGCTTCTACTGTAATACATGTGAAGCAATGGCAACACCAAAAACATGTCCTCACGATAAAAGCGAGCATGTCATTCTTTCAGGTACAAAGGTTCGAACGATGCTGAGAAACGGTGAATTACCGCCAAGCACGTTCAGCCGAAAAGAAGTTATTGAAACATTAATCGAAGGATTAAAAACGACGGTATCTTAATGGGAGGGTATGACATGAGCAATGAACATATCGTGTGGCATGATTCATCTATTACAAAAAAAGAATATCAACAGAAAAACAATCATACGAGCGGCATTATTTGGCTCACGGGTCTAAGTGGGTCAGGTAAATCAACAATCGCAAATGCAGCGGCTAGAGAGCTGTTTGAACAAGGCTATCAAGTCACCGTTCTTGATGGCGATAATGTAAGGCATGGACTGAATAAAGATTTAGGATTTTCAGATGATGACAGAAAAGAGAACATCCGCCGCATCGGAGAAGTGGCAAAGTTATTTGTTGAACAAGGAACGATTGTCATCACGGCTTTTATTTCTCCATTTCAAGAAGACCGCCGCATTGTCAGACAGTTAGTTGAAGCGGGAGAATTTCACGAAGTGTTTGTGAAATGTGATCTGAACGTATGCGAAGAGCGTGATCCAAAGGGCTTATATAAAAAAGCTAGAAATGGCGAAATTCCATTTTTCACCGGAATTGATTCGCCGTATGAAGAACCAGCAGCACCTGAGCTCGTTCTAGATACAGGTGAATTATCTCGTGAAGAGTCCAAACAGCGTCTTGTTGATTATGTAAAGGGAAGAGCGAAATAATCGCCTGATGGCAGGGGGAGAAAAGCACGATGGGGAAAGTATACATTGTGGGGGCTGGACCTGGAGATCCAGACTTAATTACATTAAAAGCCCATAAGGCAATACAGCAGGCAGATGTCATTTTATATGATCGCCTTGTCAATCAAGAAATACTCGCCCACGCCAAACCCGAGGCGGAATTAATCTATTGCGGCAAGCTGCCGAATCATCATACGATGAGACAGGAAGCCATCAATGAAGCCCTTGTGGCCCATGCAAAGGAAGGGAACGTTGTCGTTCGGCTGAAAGGCGGCGACCCCTTTGTATTCGGCCGAGGCGGTGAAGAAATCGAATGCTTAGCTGAGCACGGAATTCCGTATGAAGTCGTCCCTGGAATTACCTCTGGTATTGCAGCGGCCGCTTATGCAGGCATTCCCGTGACGCATCGTGAATTCAGCTCAAATGTCGCTTTTGTCACGGGTCACTATCAAAAGGATGAGCATTTTGAAGAAAAGTGGGAAGCGCTGGCTACAGGGATTGATACCCTTGTGATTTACATGGGCGTCAAAAATGTGAAAAGAGTGCAGCAGCTTCTTTTAAAAAATGGACGCGATCCTGAAACGCCAGCAGCGTTTATACACTGGGGAACTACGACGAGGCAAAAGACGACTTGCTGCACTGTGGCGACACTGTCTGAAACAGTTGAAAAAGAAGGCATCGAGCATCCAAGTTTAATTGTAGTTGGAGATGTCGTTCATTTTCACCAAAAACTGAGCTGGTTTGAACCCGCCTTAATCGAGAAATGAGAATGATAAAGAAAAGACACGTACATCGATCGTGTCTTTTCGTCTGATCAAAACAAGTAGAGGGAGGAGCCACATGAAACAAGCTGTACTTTATGTCGGGCATGGAAGCAGAGTAAAAGAAGCACAAGATAAAGCCATTTCTTTTATGAAAAGCTGTATGCCGTTAGTAGAAGCAGATATACAAGAAATTTGTTTTTTAGAACTGACAGCCCCTTCTATAGAAGAAGGATTTGAAGCCTGTGTGAAAAAAGGAGCTACACACATTGCGATCGTCCCGCTCCTCCTTTTAACTGCCATGCATGCCAAATCAGATATTCCAGTCGAGATTGAGAAAGTACAAAAGCGATATCCGCAAGTGAAGGTCACATACGGAAAACCAATCGGGGTCAATCAAGAAGTGACAAAAGCGGTTGCTGCAAGAATTGAAGAGGCAGGATATCAAGGCGGGAAAGCACAGATTCTTTTAATTGGCCGCGGAAGCTCTGACCCCGATGTGAAGCGGGATGTGTTTGGCATTGCGGACGATGTCCGGCGCCTGCTCCCTTTCGCAGAGGTCTTGCCATGTTTTATTACGGCATGTGAGCCAAATTACCGAGATGTTCTTGCGCAATTAACAGCAGATGATGATGCGCCTGTTTATCTCGTTCCTTACTTGTTGTTTACGGGTATTTTAATGAAAGAGATTGAAAATGAAGCGGCTCAGGCGAGAAAGAGGCTGAAAGATGTCCGGGTATGCCGGTATATTGGCTTTCATCCGCATGTAAAAGCGGCTTATATTGAACGCGTGCAAGAAACCATTTTAAACAAAGACGATGCGTTTCATTTCCAAGGAGAAAGCCATGCTTCCAGTCCATCTTGATTTAACCGATCAACAAGTGCTCATCGCCGGCGGTGGACGAATAGCCGCAAGAAGGGCAGAGGCGCTATGCATAGAGCCTTGCCATATAACCGTCGTGAGTCCTGATATTTCTAAAGAGATGGCACGTCTCATTGATACATACAACCTGAATTGGAAGGAAAAGAAAGTGGACGTGGAAGATTTAGAGGGTGCATTTTTCATTGTAGCTGCTACAAACGATCCAGCGGTAAATGAATGGATTGCACAAACAGCCCGGCCTCACCAGCTTGTGAATTGTGTGAGCCAATCAGAGCTTGGCAATGTGATCGTGCCAAAGGTGGTCAAAGCAGGGAAAGTGACGATTTCAGTCTCTACAAGCGGTGCGAGCCCAGCTCGGACAAAACAACTGGCTTCGGAAATTGAGGCGTTGCTTGAACAAGAGGATGTAGATGCACTTGACGCTCTCTATATCGAAAGAAAAAAACAACAAAGAAAAAGCCGATAAAATCTCTTTAAGGGATTTTATCGGCTTTTATTATTTTCGCAGCTTTAGGACCACATCTTCGTCAGGCGTGACAAATAATGTTTGCTGCTGATCATACGTCACAAATCCTGGCTTTGCTCCATTTGGTTTTTTCACATGCCGGATTTTCGTATAATCGACAGGAACGGAGCTCGACTCTTTTGCTTTCGAGAAGTAGGCAGCGATTTGAGCCGCTTCAAGCAGCGTCTCTTCATCAGGCGCTTGATGACGGATGACGACATGTGATCCAGGAATATCCTTCGTATGCAGCCAAATGTCGTCACGGGCAGCAGCCTTTGTGGTTAAATACTCGTTTTGTTTGTTGTTTTTTCCGACTAAAATCGGAATACCTTGAGACGATTCATACGTTTCAAGCTGAATGGCCGCCTGTTTTTTCTTTTTGGCGTTGCGCTTTTGTTTGGCGCGTAAATATTTTCCTTCAACAAGTTCTTCTCTCATTTCCTCTAAATCCTTCGGTGAGGCAGAGGATAGCTGCTGAATCAACTCTTCAAAATAAGCAATCTCTTCATGCGTCCGCTCAATTTGTTCATTGACCGCTTCTACTGCATTTTTTGCCTTTTGATATTTTGTGAAATATGCCTGTGCATTTTCAGAAGGGGTTTTGTTTGTTTTAAGCGGGATCGTGATCTCTCCGCCATCTTCATCGTAATAATTGATGACAGTCGCTTCTTTATCCCCTTTTTTGATGGCATATAAATTGGCTGTTAACAATTCGCCATAGAGCTGATATTTATGTGCATGTTGAGATTCTTCAAGAGTTCTTTTCAGTTTTTTGAGCTTGTTTTCATTTTTCTTTTTTTCATTTACGACAAACCGTTCAAGGTCAGACGCCTGCTGTTTAACTCTGTCTCTCTCAGCTTTTCCGAAATAAAAGCGGTCAAGCAGCTGGCTGAGAGAGTCGAATGTCTTCATCTCGCCATGGACATGCTGAAGTTCTAATAAATAGAAATATTCTTTCCCGTCTTTTCTTGTGAGCTGCGGGGTAAAGGAGTGCATGCGAATAAGCTGGAACATGTCGAGCAGTGTATTTGGAATCGTTTCCTTATTGGCAAGACCGGCCCTGTGTACAGCTTCCTTTGCAAACAGCGGAGAAACCCCAGAGAATGTATCGACAATTTGATTTGCGATCTTTCCTTCTTGAAAGCGTAAATGCTTTAAAATATCATCCTTCGTCACTTCAAACGGATTCAATTTTTGCTGTGCAGGCGGCAGAAGGTATTCGTGACCAGGAAGTACCGTTCGATAGCTGTTCACAGATGGAGAAAGATGCTTTAGGCCATCGATGATCTGCTGCGTGTCATCTTCGACAAGAATCAAATTACTATGCCTTCCCATGATTTCAATGTAGAGCTTTCGAGTCTGTTCGTCGCCAATTTCATTGCGGCTTCGTACATGAAGTACGATTACCCGGTCAAATCCAATCTGTTCAAAACGTTCAATGAATCCGCCCTCAAGATGCTTTCTGAGGAGCATACAAAACATTGGAGGTTCGCTTGGATTGTCATATTGATGCTCTGTGAGCTGAATTCTAGCGTAGCTCGGATGAGCGGATAAAAGGAGCTTGTGATTTTTTCCGTTTGCCCGGATATGAAAAATCAGCTCGTGCTTATATGGCTGATGAATTTTTGAAATTCTTCCGCCAGTTAATGTCTCTTGCAATTCATTTGTCATACCATATGTAAAAATGCCGTCAAATGACATGTTGGATACACCCTCTTCTTTCACACAAATCTACTGAAAGAACCTTCCGTTTCTCGTTCTTTAGGCAGTCTTATTATTATAGCATGATTTAGGACGAGTCTGAATAAACTGGCTTATAGAACACTGCATATGAGAGAGAACAAAAGAGGAGTGGACGAGGTCAAATGAATTGGCATGAACTGAACCAAACCGATTTATTAAAAACAATGAATACATCGATAGGTGACGGACTGTCAGAAAAAGATGTACAAAAACGGCTTGAAAAACACGGGCCAAATGAATTGCAGGAAGGGAAAAAGGCGTCGGCTCTGATCATTTTTTTAGCGCAATTTAAAGATTTTATGGTGTTAATTTTGCTTGCGGCAACGATCATTTCTGCTTTTTTAGGCGAATACATTGATGCTGTAGCAATTGTAGCGATTGTTCTGATTAATGGAGTGCTCGGCTTTTATCAAGAACGCCGCGCGGAAAAATCTCTTCAAGCGCTAAAGGAATTATCAACCCCGCATGTGTATGCAAGGAGAAATAATGAATGGGTCAAGATCCCGTCTAAACATCTCGTGCCAGGGGATATTGTGAAATTTTCGAGTGGAGACCGGATTGGGGCAGACATTAGATTACTAGAAACCAAAAGTTTAGAAATTGAAGAGTCCGCTCTCACTGGCGAGTCCATCCCTGCGGTCAAACACGCAAGTCCGCTTTCACGAGACCATGTCTCGCTTGGAGATTTGACGAACATGGCCTTTATGGGGACGCTTGTTACTAGAGGAAGCGGCGTGGGCGTTGTGATTGGTACAGGAATGAATACAGCGATGGGACAAATTGCCGGCATGCTGGATGCAGCAGGGAATATGGAAACACCGCTGCAAAGACGTCTCGAACAGCTGGGGAAAATCCTGATTGTTGCTGCTTTATTTTTAACGGTGCTCGTTGTGGTTCTTGGCGTTGTGCAAGGACATGATTTGTATCATATGTTCCTGGCGGGAGTATCTCTTGCAGTTGCTGCCATTCCTGAAGGACTGCCGGCGATTGTTACCGTCGCACTTTCCTTAGGAGTGCAGCGGATGATCAAACAAAAATCGATTGTCAGAAAGCTTCCGGCGGTGGAAACACTTGGCTGCGCGTCGATCATTTGCTCAGATAAAACAGGAACAATGACGCAAAATAAAATGACTGTGACACATGTATGGGCAGAGGGCAAAACGTGGAATATTTCTGGTACGGGCTATGAGCCATCTGGTGATTTCACCTTAAACGGAGAACTTGTCCATGTAGACAAACATCCAAGTCTGCAAAAGGTGTTATTATACGGGGCGCTTTGTAATACATCGACCATCATTGAAAAAGATGGGGAGATGAGGCTTGATGGAGATCCGACAGAGGGGGCACTTCTCACCGCAGCACGTAAAGCAGGGTTTACAGAGCAATTCATCGAAGCCGGATTTCACGTTGTAGAGGAGTTTCCTTTTGATTCAGAAAGAAAGATGATGTCAATCGTCGTCGAAACGAATCAAAAAGAGCGGTATGTCATTGCAAAAGGTGCGCCGGATGTCCTGATGAACCGTTCAAGTCATATCATGCACGGCGGCCGCACAGCTTCTTTTTCAACCACTCACAGGCAAGAAACAGAGGCTGCGATTCAAGGCTTAGCAAGACAAGCGCTGAGAACGATTGCCATTGCGTATAAAAAAGTCGGTCTGACAGAAAAAATCAACTCTGTCCAGCAGGCTGAAACCGATTTGACATTTATCGGGTTAGAGGGCATGATCGATCCACCTCGTCCTGAAGTCAGACGAGCGATTAAAGAGTGCAGGGATGCTGGCATAAAAACAGTCATGATTACAGGGGATCACGTGGAAACAGCCAAAGCGATTGCCAAAGACTTGAGCCTTTTACCAAAGCAAGGAAAGGTGCTCGACGGAAAAGCGCTGGATCAGATGAGTGACAAAGAGCTTGAGCAAACGGCTGAAAATGTATACGTCTTTGCACGGGTATCACCTGAGCATAAGCTGAGAATTGTGAAGGCCTATCAAAAAAATGGACATATTGTGGCGATGACAGGTGACGGGGTCAATGATGCGCCTGCGATTAAGCAAGCAGATATCGGCATCTCCATGGGCATCACTGGAACAGACGTAGCCAAAGAAGCATCTTCTCTTATTTTACTTGATGACAACTTTGCGACCATTAAATCCGCCATTAAAGAAGGCCGGAATATTTATGAAAACATTCGGAAGTTTGTCCGGTATTTGCTGGCATCCAATGTTGGAGAAATTTTGGTTATGCTGTTCGCGATGCTCCTAGCGCTTCCGCTTCCTCTCGTTCCTATTCAAATTTTATGGGTCAACCTTGTCACAGATGGTCTTCCAGCGATGGCACTTGGCATGGATAAGCCAGAAGGCGATGTCATGAAGCGAAAGCCGAGGAACATGAAAGAGGGCATTTTTGCTAGAGGGCTCGGCTGGAAGGTTGTATCTAGAGGATTCCTCATCGGGCTTGCGACCCTTTTAGCATTTATGTTTGTGTATCACCGCGATCCAAACAACCTGCAATATGCACAGACTGTTGCATTTAGTACGCTTGTTTTGGCGCAGCTCATTCATGTATTTGACTGCCGCAGTGAACGGTCCATCTTTGAACGCAATCCATTCGGGAATCTTTACTTGATCGGTGCGGTTTTGTCATCACTTTTACTTATGTTTGTGGTCATTTATTATCCGCCGCTTCAGCCGATTTTCAAAACGGTGGCCATTGCACCAATTGATTGGCTGCTGATCATCGGTATGTCTGCACTGCCAACTTTTTTACTGGCAGGATCACTTTTGACAAGAAAAAAATAATTCGTTATGGTATAATTTTGAGGTAATAGTGTCTGCTATTACCTTTTTCATTTTATTAATATGAAAGAATTGGGTGTTTTGACATGATACGCAGTATGACGGGATTCGGCCAAGCGAGTAAAACGGATGGAGAACTGACAGTGTCAGTTGAGCTAAAATCGGTCAATCACCGTTTTAAAGAGGTTCATGCCCGTTTGCCGAGGCCGCTTTTATATTTCGAAGACACATTAAAAAAAATCATTCTTCGTTACGTGCAGCGCGGTAGAATTGAGCTGTTTGTCACGATTGAAGGCGGTAAACTAGCAAGCCGGTCCTTGCAGATCGACTGGCCGTTGCTTGATGAATACATGAAAGCCGCAAAAGACCTCGAGAAGCGCTATCACATTTCAGGAATTCAGCATGCACATGACTTACTGGGGCTGGAGCATGCCGTTCAAGTAGAAGAGTCGGCCAGCCGAAATGAGCAGTTAGAGCAATTGCTGATGGATGCTTGTGAAACAGCTGTCAAGGAGCTTTGCTTCATGAGAGAGCAGGAGGGGACATCACTTCAAAAAGACTGTGAGCTGAGGCTTTCTGAATTAGAGGCCTATACAGAAGAAATCAAAGTCTTTGCACCAGAGGTTGTGACTCAGTATAAAGAGAGGCTCAATCAGCGATTGCAAGAATGGATCGGAGAGGCGCTTGACGAAAGCAGATTGACAACAGAGGCTGCCATCTTTGCTGACCGCTGTGACATTACAGAAGAGATTACGAGATTGAAAAGTCACTTTCAACAGTTCCAGCAAATCTTGATGCAAGGCGGTGCTGCCGGCAGAAAACTTGATTTTCTTGTACAGGAGCTCAACCGTGAAGTGAACACCATTGGCTCAAAAGCGAACCATCATCATTTAACAAAGCTGGTGGTTGAAATGAAAAGTGCTATTGAAAAAATAAAAGAACAAGTGCAAAATATAGAATAGTCATTGTGTATGCTGTTTACAGTACGTCTCTTTCGGCGAGACTAGAGACGTTTATATTACAGGGGGACGTTAGAAGATGACCATAAAGTTGATCAATATCGGATTTGGAAACATCATTTCAGCGAATCGGATGATTTCGATCGTCAGTCCAGAATCAGCACCGATTAAACGAATGATACAAGACGCAAGAGATCGAGGCATGCTCATAGATGCTACATACGGAAGAAGAACCCGTGCTGTTGTCATTATGGACAGTGACCATGTCATCTTATCTGCCGTTCAGCCTGAGACTGTCGCGCAAAGACTTTCTGTAAAAGAAGAAATCATAGATGAAGGGCAGGGGTAATACGCCATTATGAAAGAAAGAGGACTTTTAATCGTTCTCTCTGGACCTTCGGGAGTTGGAAAAGGAACGGTCAGACAAGCCATTTTCTCCCAGGAAGATACGAAATTTGAATACTCTATTTCTGTGACGACACGTAAACCGCGTGAAGGTGAAAGAAATGGTGTCGATTATTTCTTTAAATCCAGGGAAGAATTTGAACATATGATTGAAAACAAAAAGCTGTTAGAATGGGCAGAGTATGTCGGGAATTACTACGGCACGCCTGTTGACTATGTAGAACAGACATTAAGCGAAGGAAAAGATGTTTTCCTTGAAATCGAAGTGCAAGGTGCACTTCAAGTAAGAGAAGCATTCCCAGAAGGTCTTTTTATTTTCCTTGCACCGCCTAGTCTTTCAGAACTTCAAAACCGCATCATTACACGTGGTACAGAGTCTGAGGAACTCATTCGCAATCGAATGGCTGCTGCAAAAGAAGAGATTGAAATGATGGATGCTTACGACTATGTCGTGGAAAACGATGATGTCGAGCTTGCTTGTGAAAGAATCAAAGCGATCGTCCTTGCAGAACACCTGCGCAGAGACAGAGTCGCACCAAGATATAAAAAAATGCTGGGGGTAGAATAAACTATGTTAGATCCTTCAATTGACTCATTGATGAACAAACTTGATTCAAAATATACACTTGTGACAGTGTCTGCACGCCGTGCACGTGAAATGCAGATCCACCAAGATCAGCAAATTGAAAATACAAAGTCTTACAAATTCGTAGGCAAAGCACTGGAAGAAATCGATGCCGGGCTTTTGACATTTGAAAAAGAGGATCAAGAATAACACATCGCTTCTGCTATGCAGATACGATACGTTCAAAAAAGTCAAAACTATGATTGGTTTTGACTTTTTTGAATTGTAGACGAATTTGTGAAAAAGGCCGTTAAGGGGGACAAACAAATGTTACAGTCAAAAAATATTTTGCTCGGCGTCAGCGGAGGAATCGCCGTATATAAAGCAGCTGCTCTTACTAGTAAACTCGTACAGGCGGGCGCAAATGTAAGAGTGATTATGACGGAATCTGCCCGTGAATTTGTGTCTCCGCTTACCTTCCAAGCTCTGTCTCGACATGAGGTGTATGTGGATACATTTAAAGAAAACAATCCAAAAGTCATTGCGCATATTGACGTAGCTGACTGGGCCGATCTCATTCTTGTTGCCCCTGCAACAGCACATACGATTGGTAAAATGGCGGCAGGGCTTGCAGATGATATGCTCACGACGACCTTACTTGCTTCAACCGCTCCTGTATGGATCGCACCAGCAATGAATGTGCATATGTATGATCACCCGGCTGTAAAGCGGAACATTCGCACATTATATGAGGACGGCTACCGGTTTATTGAGCCGAGTGAAGGTTATTTAGCCTGCGGCTACATTGGAAAAGGGCGGTTAGAGGAGCCTGAAAAAATTGTTGAGCACATCCGTGCATTTTTTGAAAAGCCAAAAAGCTTACCGCTTTCAGGTAAAAAAGTCGTGGTGACAGCAGGTCCTACACGAGAAGTCATCGATCCTGTGCGTTTCTTTACAAATCGATCGTCAGGAAAAATGGGCTATGCGATTGCAGAGGCTGCGCAGCAAATGGGGGCTGATGTCACGCTCATTTCAGGACCTGTTTCTTTAACGGCACCTGACCATGTACATGTGGTGCACGTTGAATCGGCAGAGGACATGTATCAAGCCGTATTAGATGTGTACGAGGAAGCGGACCTTGTCATTAAATCAGCAGCTGTCGCCGACTATACCCCTGTGACATCATATCCTCATAAAATGAAAAAACAGGACGGCGCCTTAGAGATTGAATTCACCCGGACAAAAGATATTTTAAAAGAGCTGGGGAAAAGAAAAGAGCATCAAGTGCTTGTCGGTTTTGCAGCTGAAACGCAGGATGTAGAATATTACGCGAAAAAGAAAATCGAATCCAAGCATTTAGATATGATTGTGGCCAACAACGTCACAAAAGAAGGTGCAGGCTTTGGCACAGACACAAATGTAGCAGCCGTCATCAAAGCAGATGGTACAACAAAAGAGCTGCCGATGATGAGCAAAAAAGACCTCGCTTTTGAAATCTTAAAGGAGGCAAAACAGCTGTTGCCAAAAGAGCGTGATCGAGCATGATTGCTGAAGTCATCGTGGATGTCACAACGAAAGCCATTGACCGGCCATTCGATTACCGTGTACCAGATCGATTCAAAGATCTCGTCAAAGCGGGAATGAGGGTGGTCGTTCCCTTTGGCCCAAGGAAGATTCAAGGGTTTGTGACAAAAGTCAAAGACGAAACAGACATAAAGACAGGAAACATCAAGGACATTGTCGATTTATTTGATTTATCACCTGTTCTGACAGATGAGCTATTGGAGCTTTCCCACTGGCTGACGGAAAAAACATTGTCCTATCACATTACGGCACTTCAATCGATGCTGCCTGCAGCCATGAAGGCGAAGTATGAAAAAGAAATTCAGGTGCTGTCAGATGAAGAACTTCCGCAGTCATTGAAAGAGCTTTTCGGTCAGCGAGATAGCATTCTTTACGCTGACATCCCGGCCGAACAACTAAAACAGATTCAAAAGCATGTCCAAAAAGGTCATCTAGAGGTAAGGTATCACGTCTCGCAAAAATCTGGAAAGAAAAAGGTACGCATGCTCCATCTAGCTGTATCGAAAGATAAGCTTGAAGAAAAACAACAGCAGCTTAAGAAAAATGCGGTGAAACAAAAGGCACTGCTCTCCTTTTTGCTTCAAGCGAGTGAGACGGCCTTTTTAGCGAAAGACTTGCAGCAGCAAACAGGCGCGAGTTCTCAAACGCTTAAAACCTTTATTCAAGAAGGGCTGCTAACAGAAAGCTATGAAGAGGTCTACCGTGATCCTTATCGTGACCGGGCGTTTACACCATCTGCTTCACTTGATCTCATGCCAGAACAAGCAGAAGCGGCAAAACATATTCATCAAGCAGTCAGTGATGACCGGCATGAAACCTTTCTGCTGCACGGGGTGACAGGAAGCGGTAAAACGGAAATATACTTGCAGACGATTGATCATGCCCTTCAAAAAGGAAAAGAAGCGATCGTCCTCGTTCCTGAAATCTCGTTAACCCCTCAAATGGTTCAGCGGTTTAAAGAACGATTCGGCTCAAATGTGGCTGTACTTCACAGCGGCTTATCGACAGGGGAAAAATATGATGAATGGCGGAAAATCCACCGCAAGGAAGTCAAGCTTGTCGTGGGCGCGAGATCTGCTGTTTTCGCTCCATTTGAAAATCTAGGCATGATTATCATAGATGAAGAGCATGAATCTTCTTATAAACAAGAAGAAATGCCTCGTTATCATGCCAAGGATGTCGCCATTGAACGAGCCAGAAGGCATCGATGCCCAGTCGTATTAGGCAGTGCAACCCCTTCACTTGAAACCTATGCGCGTGCGAAAAAAGGCGTGTTTACATTGCTGGCGCTCAAAAACCGCGTCAACCAGCAGCAGCTGCCGCACGTTTCGTTAATTGATATGAGAGAAGAATTGAGAAATGGCAACAGGTCCATGTTTTCAGAAGAATTAATGCTCAGATTAAAGGAAGTGCTTGAAAGAAAAGAACAAGCCGTCTTATTTCTGAATAAAAGGGGCTATTCATCCTTTGTGATGTGCCGTGATTGCGGATATGTGGAGCAATGTCCTCATTGCGAAATTTCTCTCACCTATCACCGCTATCAAAAACGGCTGAAATGCCATTATTGCGGGCACGAAGCACCGGTGCCTGCTGAATGTCCAGAATGCCATAGTGAGCATATTCGCTATTTTGGGACGGGTACGCAGCGTGTAGAAGAAGAGCTTACAAAAGTACTGCCTGAGGCAAGAGTGATCCGAATGGATGTGGATACAACGTCTCGTAAAGGTGCTCACGAAAAGCTCCTCACGTCTTTTGGCAATAAAGAAGCGGACATTTTGCTCGGGACGCAGATGATAGCAAAAGGGCTAGATTTCCCAGATGTCACACTTGTTGGTGTTCTCAGTGCGGATACGTCTCTTCATATTCCTGATTTTCGTTCAAGTGAAAAAACATTTCAGCTTCTCACGCAGGTCAGCGGCAGGGCAGGACGTCATGAAAAAGCGGGTTCTGTGATCATTCAATCGTATACGCCTTCTCACTATAGTATTGAATTAACGAAGCAGCATGACTATGAAGCCTTTTATGAACAGGAGATGCTGCATCGCCGCCACCAGTCCTATCCGCCGTATTACTATTTGGCAATGGTGACGGTATCACACGAGGAAGTGACGAAGGCAGCGCATGTCACTGATCAAATTGTCCAGTTCCTAAAAATGAACTGTGCACCGAATACAAGAATCCTTGGTCCGGCTGCATCACCAATCGCTAAGATCAAAGATAGATATCGATATCAATGCGTGATAAAATACAAAAGGGAAAATGAACTGGCAAGTTTACTACGGAAAATACAAGATCATTATCAAAAGGAAATGGAACAAAAACAATTGATGATTTCAATAGATATGAATCCATATATGATGATGTAAAACGGAGGGCTTTAAGTGGCAGTAAAACCAATAGTCATACATCCGGCAGAAGTACTTGAACAAAAGGCAGAGCCTGTTGATACGTTCGATAAAAAGCTCAAAAAACTGCTTGATGATATGTATGATACAATGCTTGAGCTAGATGGAGTCGGACTAGCAGCACCACAAATCGGCATTTCACAAAGAATGGCTGTTGTCGATATCGGAGAAGAACCTGGCAGAATTGATTTAGTGAATCCCGAGGTTCTTGAAGTGAAAGGAAGTCAAACAGATATTGAAGGCTGCCTGAGCTTTCCATCTTTATACGGCACAGTAGAAAGACCAAGCTATGTGAAGGTAAAAGCCTTTGATAAGAAAGGCAAACCATTTACAATAGAAGCAGAAGGATTTTTAGCAAGAGCCTTATTGCACGAAATTGATCATTTAGACGGCATATTATTCACGTCGAAAATCATTCAAACCTATACAGAAAAAGAACTTGCGGAAATGGAAGGGTGAAGAAAATGGCACGTATTGTATTTATGGGAACCCCTGATTTCTCAGTACCTGTGCTGCAAACACTCATAACAGAAGGATATGAAGTTGTCGGGGTCGTCACGCAGCCAGATCGCCCAAAAGGCAGAAAACGAGTACTCACACCGCCTCCTGTGAAAGTAGAAGCCTTAAAGCACGGCATTCCTGTACTGCAGCCTGAAAAGGTGCGTCTTGATGAAGAAATTGATAAAGTGCTTTCATTCAAGCCCGATTTAATTGTAACGGCGGCATTTGGACAAATTCTACCAAAACGATTACTGGATGAACCTCAGTTTGGCTGTATCAATGTTCATGCCTCACTGCTGCCAGAACTAAGAGGCGGCGCGCCGATCCATTATGCGATCCTTCAAGGTAAAAAGAAAACAGGCGTCACCATCATGTACATGGTGGAACGACTCGATGCAGGGGACATGATCAGTAAAGTAGAAGTAGAAATCGACGAATTAGACAATGTCGGTACATTACATGACAAATTAAGTGTAGCAGGCGCCGCATTGCTGAAAGATACTGTGCCAAATGTTCTGAGCGGATCTATTTCTCCAATTCCGCAAAATGAAGAAGCGGCAACGTACGCACCTAATATAAAGCGAGAGCAAGAAAGGTTAGACTGGACAAAGACCGGAGAAGAGCTTTACAACCAAGTTCGCGGCTTAAATCCATGGCCAGTTGCCTATACTGAATGGAACGGGGCTCATCTAAAAGTATGGGAAGCGAAAAAAGTTCCACTTCAAGTGCAAGAAGAACCTGGGAAAGTGATTGAGCTTCAAAAAGAAGGTCCGGTCATTGGAACTGGGAATAAGCAAGGCCTTTTATTAACAGGTGTGCAGCCAGCTGGTAAGAAAAAAATGAGCGGCGAAGACTTCTTAAGAGGCGCAAATATCGAAATTGGACAGAAATTAGGGTTAATGAATGAAGAAAAGTAATGTGAGAGAAGTAGCGCTGGACGCTTTAATCAAACTCGAACAAAACCAAGCTTACAGTAATTTGCTTTTGCAGTCAGTCATGAAAGACAAAGACTTGACAGATCAGGACAAACCGCTCTTAACAGAGCTTGTGTACGGTACACTGCAAAATAAGCTGGCATTAGATTATATGCTGGCACCATTTGTGAAAAAACCGCAAAAGGTGGCTCCATGGGTCATGCAGCTTTTGCGGATGTCTCTTTATCAAATGGTCTACCTTGAAAAGATTCCAGACCGTGCAGCCATCCATGAAGCAGTTGAGCTAACGAAAAAGAGAGGGCACAAGGGCATTTCTTCACTTGTGAACGGCGTTCTTCGTTCCGTGCAAAGAGAAGGTGTTCCGGCTTTTGATGACATCAAAGATCCGGTCAAGCGGCTTTCAATTGAGACAAGCCACCCATTATGGCTCGTGCAGGAATGGGTTCAGTCGTACGGATTTGAAGCGGCAGAAAGCATGTGCCGCATTCATTTAGTACCGCCAAAGCAAACCCTCCGTGTCAATCGAATGAAAACCGGCCGCGCGGCACTGCAGCAAGAACTGCTGGATGCCGGAATCGAAACGGAGCTCGGCGACTTATCTGAAGATGCACTCAAGCTGATGAAAGGGTCCATCGTTTCAACCCCTTCTTTTCAAGAAGGCTATGTGACCATTCAAGATGAAAGCTCAATGCTTGTCGCAAGAGCACTAGACCCTCAGCCGGGAGAAACAGTGCTTGACGCCTGTGCGGCTCCAGGCGGAAAATCAACACATATCGCAGAGCGTATGAACGACGAAGGACAAATTGTTTCACTTGATTTACATGAACACAAAGTGAAACTCATCAAACAAGCAGCAAAACGCCTGAACCTTACTCAGATTGAGGCAAAAGCGCTTGATGCGAGGAAAGCGAAAGACTATTACAGCGAAGCTTCATTTGACCGTATTCTGATTGATGCGCCGTGTTCTGGTTTTGGCGTCATCAGACGAAAACCGGATATGAAATATACTAAGTCTCCAGAAGACTCAGCAAGGCTTGCTGCTATTCAGCAGGCAATCTTAAAAGAAGCAGCTCCGCTTTTAAAGCCTGGCGGAACCCTTGTATATAGTACATGTACAATGGACCCAACAGAAAATCAACAAGTGATTCATGCGTTTTTACAAGAACACCAAGACTTCGAACCCGATCTATCTCTTAATGAACGGCTGCCTGAGCAGGTTGCTCCGTTTGTTCAAAACGGAAGTGTACAAATTCTTCCTCATTATTTCGGAACAGATGGTTTCTTTATTTGCAGCATGAGAAAGAAGGGATAAAAAATGACAGAACAAAAAGTAAGAAAAGAACTGAAAACAGATATGCCGTCGATTTATTCATTTGAGCTTCACGAAATGAAAGAATGGTTAAAAGAACAAGACGAAAAGCCTTTCCGCGCAGCTCAAATTTTTGAGTGGCTTTATGAGAAACGTGTGACATCCTTTGATGAAATGTCTAACCTCTCCAAAGATTTAAGAGAAAAATTAAAAGATCAATTTACAATCACAACTTTAAAAACCGTGATCAAACAAACGTCTCAGGACGGAACGATCAAGTTTTTATTTGAACTGCATGATGGCTATACAATTGAAACAGTGCTTATGCGTCACGAATATGGAAACTCTGTCTGTGTCACGACTCAGGTTGGCTGTAGAATTGGCTGTACATTCTGTGCATCTACACTTGGCGGTTTAAAACGAAACCTTGAAGCGGGAGAAATCGTTGCACAAGTATTAAAAGTACAGCAGGCACTTGACGAAACAGATGAGAGAGTCAGCTCTGTTGTCATCATGGGAATTGGCGAACCGTTTGATAACTTTGAAGAAATGCTTGCCTTCCTTAAAATCATCAACCATGACAACGGCTTAAATATTGGTGCACGTCATATTACGGTTTCGACAAGCGGAATCATTCCAAAGATCTATCAATTCGCTGATGAGCAAATGCAAATCAACTTTGCTGTATCCCTGCACGCACCGAACACAGAGATCAGAAGCCGCCTGATGCCGATCAATAAGGCATATAAGCTGCCAAAATTAATGGAAGCCATCGAATACTACATTCAAAAGACGGGTAGACGTGTCAGCTTTGAATACGGCCTGTTTGGCGGAGTAAATGATCAAGTTCACCATGCGGAAGAACTTGCAGACCTATTAAAAGGAATCAAGTGCCACGTAAACCTCATTCCGGTGAACTATGTACCAGAGAGAGATTATGTGAGAACACCTAGAGAACAAATCTTCCTATTTGAAAAAACGCTGAAAGAACGCGGCGTAAACGTAACGATTAGACGAGAGCAAGGCCATGACATTGATGCTGCTTGCGGTCAGCTAAGAGCGAAGGAGCGTCAGGAAGAGACGAGGTGACGAATGTTGATAAGGGCAGCCTTTCTTACCGATACAGGAAAAGTCCGTCAGCATAATGAAGATGATGCAGGTATTTTTGAAGCAAAAGAAGACTCACTTCTCGCTGTTGTAGCAGACGGCATGGGAGGTCATCTTGCTGGTGATGTCGCCAGCAAGATGGCAGTCTCTTCTTTGAAAGAATACTGGGAAAAAACATCTTCAATTCCAGAAAAGCCAGCCGATCAAGAAAGCTGGTTAATCTCAAAAATCAGTGACATTAATGACCAAGTATATGAACATGCAAAAAACAATGAAGAGTGCCAAGGAATGGGGACGACCATTGTGTGTGCGCTCGTTCATTTGCAAACGGTCACAATTGCGCATATTGGAGACAGCCGCTGCTACCTGCTAAGAGAAGGAGCGCTGACCCAATTAACGGATGATCATTCACTTGTGAATGAACTTGTGAAAACAGGTGAAATTTCAAAAGCGGATGCAGAATATCATCCAAGAAAAAATGTGCTCACGAAAGCATTAGGAACAGATAAACGTGTTCAAATTGATGCACGCACCTTTGAAGTGGACCCAGGAGATCAAATCCTGCTTTGCTCAGATGGTCTATCGAATAAAGTAGAAGAAGAGAATTTGATTCATATTTTAACGCAAACGAACGCACCAGAGGAAAAAGTAACAGAGTTAATTCAAACAGCGAATGACAACGGCGGTGAAGATAACATTACAGCAGTACTGTTAGAAATCTCCTCCCGGCCAGAGGAGGGTGACAGCAAGTGTTGATCGGAAAAAGGATCAGCGGCCGTTATCAGATTCTTCGCGTCATAGGCGGAGGCGGAATGGCAAACGTCTATTTGGCGGAGGATATGATTTTAGATCGCGAAGTAGCGATTAAAATTTTGCGGTTTGACTTTGCGAGCGATGAAGATTTTATTAGACGATTCCGGCGGGAAGCGCAATCAGCTGCAAGCTTAGATCATTCGAATATTGTCAGCATCTACGATGTAGGGGAAGAAGATGACATTTATTATATTGTCATGGAATATGTCGAGGGGATGACGCTGAAAGAATACATACACGCCAATGGCCCGCTTCATCCGAAAGAAGCCGTTCGCATAATGGAGCAAGTCGTTGCGGCGATGGAAGAAGCCCATGCGAAACAGCTCGTCCACCGTGACATTAAGCCTCACAATATATTAATAGACAATATGGGGAATATCAAAGTCACTGATTTTGGGATTGCCATGGCACTCAGCTCAGCGACCATTACCCATACAAATTCTGTCCTAGGCTCCGTGCACTATTTGTCTCCAGAACAAGCACGCGGAGGTCTTGCAACGAAAAAGTCAGACATCTATTCGCTTGGGATTGTGCTTTATGAACTCATCTCAGGACGCATGCCATTTGAAGGGGAATCGGCTGTCAGTGTCGCACTGAAGCATTTGCAATCAGAGCCTCCATCTGTGAGGAGATGGAATCCTTCTGTTCCACAAAGCGTGGAAAACATCATTTTAAAGGCGATGGCCAAAGATCCATTTTATCGATATGAAGATGCATCTGAAATGCAAAAAGACTTAAAAACCGCTTTCGATCCAGCCAGATTAAAAGAAAAACGCTTTGTCATTGAAGAAGACCATGAAGCAACGAAAGCGATCCCAATCATTCAAGATCATCTAATCGATCAAGACAATGAAAAAACAGCTGTCCACCCGGCTCAAAAACCGAAGAAAAAAGAGAAACAAAAGCCGAAAAAGAAACGAAAAAAATGGCCATGGATTGTGGTATCCATCTTATTTATATTGACTGCTGCGACAATTTTAGCCATCACTGTGTTTCCAGGGCTGCTTTTTCCAAAAGATGTGGAAGTCACAGATGTATCTGGCATGACGGTTGAAAAAGCAGAAGATGCCTTGAAGAAAGCTGGGTTTTCCGTCGCTTCGGAGTCAATAGAGATCGCTGATGAGAAAATTGAAAAAGGTCTCGTCGTCAAAACAGATCCGAAAATCGGCACAAAGGTCAAAGAAGGAACAGAGATTCAGCTTTACGAAAGTACTGGCAAGGAAAAGACCGAATTACCTGATGTTACAGGCGAAAAGGTCGATAAAGCAAAAGAAATATTAGAGAAAAAAGGGTTTAAACAGGTCGTTGTGGAGGAAGTGAATGATAATGACACCGAATCTGGGATTGTCATGGAACAGAATCCATCAGCGAATACAGAGCTTGTAGCAGCAGATGAGGAAGTCACGTTGACTGTCAGCATAGGTCCTGCCGATATTACATTACGTGATTTAACGACGTATAGTAAGCAGGCGGCATCGAATTATTTAGAGGATAACGGATTAAAGCTTGATGAAAAAGAAGCGCATTCTGACGATGTGCCAAAAGGCGAGGTCATGAAGCAGGAACCAGGAGCAGGAACTGCTGTTAAACCAGGTGATACGGTTAAGATTACATTCTCTCTTGGACCGAAGGAAAAACCAGCCAAAACGGTGACTGAAAAGATTGCGATCCCTTATGAACCAGAAACGGAAGGGCAGGAGATGAATGTCCAAATTTCCATTGATGATGCGGAGCATAGCATCTCTGATTCATATGAAAGCTTTACAATCACTGCGCCGACTGAGCGGACCATTAAGTTTAAGATTGAACCAGGTCAAAAAGGATATTATCAAGTGACGGTTGATGATAAAGTCGTAAGCTCTAAAACGATCGAATACCCTGATGATGAATAAAGGAGGGACTTTATGCCTGAGGGCAAAATTATAAAAGCATTAAGCGGATTCTACTATGTGCTGGATGAATCGCAAGAGAGTGGAAAAGTGGTTCAGTGCAGAGCGAGAGGCATCTTTCGAAAAAACAAAATTACACCTCTTGTTGGCGATTACGTCGTGTATCAAGCAGACAACGATAAAGAAGGCTACTTATTAGAAGTAAAAGAACGGACAAACGAACTTGTTCGTCCGCCTATTAGTAATGTTGATCAAGCGGTACTTGTTTTCTCAGCAGCAGAACCAACTTTTAGTACATCACTTTTAGACAGATTTTTAGTGCTTGTTGAAGCCAATCATATTGAGCCGATTATCTGCATCACTAAAATGGACTTATTGAAAACAGACGAAGAGCGTGAAACGATCATGGCATATGCAGACGACTATCGGCAAATTGGCTATGAGGTTCATTTAACCTCTACGATTGAAGGAGATGGCATTGAGAAGCTGACTCCGGACTTTCACAATAAAATTACGGTATTTGCCGGTCAGTCTGGTGTAGGCAAGTCCTCTCTTTTAAATGCGATGAGTCCTGAATTGGCGCTGAAAACAGATGATATCTCATCCCATCTCGGACGAGGAAAGCATACGACAAGACATGTCGAACTCATTCGAACAGCAGACGGGCTCATTGCAGATACTCCGGGCTTTAGCTCGCTCGAATTTACTGGCATCGAAGCAGAAGATCTAGGTCTATACTTTTTAGATATTAGAGACCGAAGTGCAGATTGTAAATTTCGAGGCTGCCTGCACGTGAAAGAGCCTGGGTGTGCGATAAAAGATGCGGTCGAGCATGATCAAATCAAAGAGTATCGTTATCAGCATTATTTAGAGTTTTTAACTGAAATCAAAGACAGAAAGCCGAGGTACTAAATCATGGTTTATATTGCCCCTTCCATTTTATCAGCAGATTTTGCCAATTTGGAGAAAGATATCCGTGATGTGGAACAAGGCGGTGCGGATTACATTCATATCGATGTCATGGACGGTCATTTTGTACCGAATATGACATTTGGGCCAAATGTCGTCGAAGCGATTAGACCGCATACGCGTCTTCCGCTTGATGTTCACTTAATGATTGAGCAGCCAGACCGGTATATTCCTGCATTCGCAAAAGCAGGCGCTGACATTATTTCTGTTCATGTGGAAGCTTGTCCGCACTTACACCGAACAATACAGCACATTAAAGAACAAGGTGTAAAAGCAGGGGTCGTCTTGAATCCTCACACACCTGTTTCTCACATTGAGCATGTATTAGAGGATGTGGACCTTGTGTTATTCATGACGGTGAATCCTGGTTTTGGGGGACAGGCATTTATTCCATCTGTCCTCACGAAGGTAAAAGAAGTAAAAGCACTGAGTGAACAAAAGGGCTTAACCGATTTACTGATAGAAATAGACGGCGGTGTCAATGTAGAGACTGCAAAGAGCTGCAGGGAAGCAGGCGCTAATTTACTTGTAGCGGGCTCTGCGGTATACGGTAAAGACAACCGCGCAGCAGCTATCCAGGCAATTCGAGAAGCGTAAAGAAAGGAACCAAAGTCATTGTGATCTTTGGTTCTTTTTATATAGAGAGGAGCGTATATCATGCACATACATATCGTAGCCGGCGGTCCTTTTGAATACATTCCGCCACTTGAACATGAAGCATCACAGAAGGATATTCTCTGGATTGGCGTAGACCGTGGAACCCTCTTCTTACTAGAGCAAGGCATCATCCCTGCCAAAGCCTTTGGTGATTTTGACAGTGTGACAGAAGAAGAGCTTCGGGAGCTGAAAGAAAAATTGCCTGCCCTGAATGTATTTCAAGCTGAAAAGGATGAAACCGATTTAGAGCTTGCACTGAACTGGGCACTGAGTCAGCATCCAGCACATATTTACATCTACGGTATTACGGGAGGAAGGGCTGATCATTTTCTAGGAAATATCCATCTTCTTTACAAAGGGATTCAGCACAAGCAGAATATCACCCTTGTAGACAAACAAAATATCATTCAAATGTTTGAACCTGGTACATACGAAATAAAAGAAGATCAGGATAAAAAATATGTGTCGTTTCTACCCTTTGGAACACCGGTTGAAAAGCTGACATTAAAAGGTTTCAAATATCCTCTGAAAAATTGTCATATTGAGCCTGGTTCCACACTATGTATTAGTAACGAACTCATCCACTCAAATGGTACTTTTTCTTTTCATGAAGGCATATTAATAATGGTAAGAAGCAAAGATTGACCAACCTATCAATGTGGATGGCTGATTAAGCTCAATTGTGCTGCAAGCGGTACTTTTAGGAGGGGGACAAAATGAAATTTTATACAATCAAACTGCCTAGATTTCTTGGCGGCATTGTCCGTGCGATGCTTGGTTCATTTAAGAAAGATTAATGAGTAATCTCCTTTATTTCCACATAAAAACGCCTGCTACAATTAATTGTAGCAGGCGTTTACTCTTGCTTATACACGCTCAACTTTACCAGATTTCAAAGCTCGAGCTGATACATATACTCTTTTAGGCTTACCGTCCACTAGAATACGAACTTTTTGAAGATTCGCGCCCCATGTACGTTTTGTAGAGTTCATTGCGTGAGAACGGTTGTTCCCAGCTTTTGTTTTTCTGCCTGTAATAACGCATTTACGTGCCATTTGTTTCCCTCCTAACTGCGAAAACATCATCATATTCTTCATATACGTACTTAGAGATGCCTCAAGATACTTTAATAATTTACCACAGCTTCAAGGGGTTTGCAAGGATTGTTTACTCCTCTTTCAAGAAAAATACCTTGACATCTTGATAAAAAATCAAGGCTATAGTATAAGTAGGATTGGGTCGGATTGAATGATTTCTTTTAAAAAGAAGGGTCTTATAGTAAAATAGTGATAACTCAGGGCAATTTCTCAAAAAGGGGGAACCAATGTGTCCATTGAACTTAGAACGAAATACGGACAAATTGATATATCAAATGAAGTCATTGCAATGGTGGCAGGAGGCGCTGCGATCGATTGCTATGGTATTGTTGGGATGGCGTCCAAAAATCAAATCAAGGACGGCTTGACGGATATTCTCCGCAAAGAGAACTTCAGCCGGGGTGTTCTTGTGCGTCAAAAAGAAGACCGCATTCATATTGATATGTACATCATCGTCAGCTACGGTACAAAAATATCAGAAGTCGCACATAATGTTCAAACGAAAGTCAAATATACGATTTCTCACACAGTTGGACTTTCTGTTGATTCGGTCAACATTTATGTACAAGGAGTAAGAGTTACGAACCCGTAGTAAGGAGGAAATATATTGTCTATTAGAAATCTTGATGGCCGCTCATTTGCAAAAATGATTCTTGCAGGTGCTCACCATCTTTCTCAAAACGCACAAATTGTTGATGCGTTAAATGTTTTTCCAGTGCCAGACGGAGACACGGGGACAAATATGAATTTGTCGATGACTTCAGGGGCAAAAGCAGTTGAAGAAACAAATACCGATCATATTGGGAAGGTCGGCGTGGCCCTGTCAAAAGGGCTATTGATGGGCGCAAGAGGAAACTCAGGCGTGATCCTTTCACAGCTCTTTAGAGGTTTCAGTAAACATATCGAACAAAAAGAAACGATTGATGCAAAAGAATTTGCCCTTGCCTTACAGGCAGGTGTTGATACAGCATATAAAGCCGTGATGAAACCGATTGAAGGGACCATCTTAACGGTTGCAAAGGATGCAGCAAAGAAAGCGGTTGCTGTTTCAGCGGCAGAAAATGACATTGACCGCGTTCTTGAGTTAACGATTGAGGAAGCGAGAGCATCACTTGATCGAACGCCGGATCTGCTTCCTGTTTTAAAAGAAGTGGGCGTTGTCGATAGTGGGGGTAAAGGACTTCTATGCGTATATGAAGGTTTCCTTGCTTCATTAAGAGGAGAGGACCTCCATCTGAAAGCGGCCTCTTTGCCAACGTTAAAAGAACTTGTCAGTGCAGAGCATCATAAAAGTGCACAAAGCCATATGAACACTGAAGATATCGAATTTGGTTATTGTACTGAATTTATGGTGAAATTTGAAGAAGACAAACAGTCCTTTGATGAGAATGCCTTCAGAGAAGACTTAAGCGAATTCGGAGATTCACTTCTTGTGGTGTCTGATGAAACGCTGGCGAAAGTTCATATTCATGCAGAGCAGCCTGGAGATGTCTTATCCTATGCACAGCGCTACGGCAGCCTGATCAATATGAAAATTGAAAATATGAGAGAGCAGCATAGCTCGATTGTGAACGAAGAAAGAGAACACGCGCCCGCTGCACCAAAGGCACCTGCTGCTGAAAAACAGCGCTTTGGAGTCGTCAGTGTCGCAATGGGAGAAGGAATTGCTGACTTGTTTAAAAGTATCGGAGCTTCCGTCGTCATTGAAGGCGGACAGACGATGAACCCGAGCACAGAAGACATTGTCACAGCAATTGAAAGCGTACATGCCGAAACCGTCTTTATCTTACCTAATAATTCTAATATTGTCATGGCAGCGAAACAGGCGGCAACTGTCTCAAGTCGTGAGGTCGTTGTCATTCCGACGAAGACCGTTCCCCAAGGAATGTCGGCACTTCTTTCTCTAAATGAAGCAGCTTCAAATGAAGACAACGAAGCAGCAATGCTAGAAGCGATTGACCACGTGAAAAGCGGCCAAATTACCTTTGCAGTGAGAGATACCCAAATTGATGGAATCGACATTGCCAAAGGCGATTATATGGGTCTCTTTAACGGGAAAATTACCTTAACCGCGAAAAATCAATTAGATGCAGCAAAAGAGCTTTTGACCAAAATGGTGACAGAAGATGATGAGATTGTCACGATCATTAAAGGGGAAGATGCATCATCTGAAGAGATGGATGCGTTAGAAGCCTTTATTGAAGAAACATTTGAAGATGTAGAAGTTGAAGTCCACGATGGAAAACAGCCGCTTTATTCATATATTTTGGCTGTTGAATAACGAAAGAAGGGCAAATAAAGCCCTTCTTCTTCTTTTGCAATTTTTTACTAGTGATTCAACGGTGAAATGAGTTGCGGGAAACGAATGAATCCATTAGTCTAAAGAAAGAACCAAACCAATTTGTGAGTGGTTATGAGAGGGGAAGACCTATGAAATTTAGAAGTGTGTTTGATATTATTGGACCCGTCATGATTGGTCCATCAAGTTCGCACACAGCGGGTGCGGCTCGTATAGGGAGAGTGGCTCGCAGCTTATTTGGAAGAGAACCGAAACAAATTGTCGTTTCATTTTATGGCTCTTTTAAAGATACGTATAAAGGACACGGTACAGATGTCGCCATTATCGGCGGTGTTCTTGATTTTGATACATTTGATGAACGCATCAAAACAGCGATTGATATTGCAAAAAGCAAAGAGATCGACATTGAATTTAAAGAAGAAGATGCGGTGCCAGCGCATCCGAATACAGCAAAAGTAGAGATATCAGATGCAAATGGAAAGCTTGAATTAATCGGGATTTCCATCGGCGGTGGTAAAATTGAAATCACTGAACTGAATGGCTTTGAGCTCAGGCTTTCAGGAAATCATCCTGCCATTCTTGTGGTTCATAACGATCGCTACGGCACGATTGCAGCAGTGGCCAATGTGTTAGCGAAATTCGCCATCAACATCGGTCATATGGAAGTGGCACGTAAAGATGTCGGGCAAGAGGCTCTGATGACCATCGAAGTGGATCAAAATATTGACCCAGCTGTCCTATCAGAGCTTGAAACGCTGCCAAACATTATTCAAGTCACACAAATTGCAGAGTAACAACAAGGAGGTTATGAATGATGTTTAAAAACGTCAAAGAACTCGTGCAGCTAACAGAAGAACGGAATACCTCCATTTCAGAAATAATGATCGCGCAAGAAATGGAAGTGACAGGGAAGTCACGTGAAGATATTTTCTCCCAGATGTACCGCAACCTAGAAGTGATGGAACAGGCCGTAGAAAACGGGCTGAAAGGTGTGAAATCATTATCAGGTTTAACAGGCGGAGATGCGGTCAAACTTCAAGCATATATCGCATCAGGCAAAACGCTGTCTGGACATACAATATTAGATGCTGTCAGTAAGGCAGTGGCAACGAATGAAGTCAATGCCGCAATGGGGACGATTTGTGCAACGCCTACAGCAGGCTCAGCAGGTGTTGTGCCGGGTACGTTATTTGCAGTAAAAGAAACATTAAAGCCAACTAAGGAACAAATGGTCAGATTCCTATTCACCTCTGGTGCATTTGGCTTTGTTGTGGCCAATAATGCGAGCATCTCTGGTGCAGCAGGCGGCTGTCAGGCAGAGGTAGGTTCAGCATCAGGTATGGCGGCAGCAGCCATTGTCGAAATGGCAGGCGGTACACCTCAGCAATCTGCTGAAGCGATGGCGATTACACTGAAAAATATGCTTGGACTTGTTTGTGACCCAGTAGCTGGACTTGTCGAGGTACCGTGCGTAAAACGAAACGCAATGGGTGCATCAAATGCGATGATCGCAGCAGATATGGCACTTGCCGGCATCACAAGCCGTATTCCATGTGATGAAGTCATTGATGCGATGTATAAAATCGGTCAAACCATGCCAACGGCACTTCGTGAAACAGCACAAGGCGGACTTGCTGCAACACCGACAGCAAGAGAGCTTGAAAAGAAGATTTTCGGAGGTGTGACCTCATCTCGTGATACAGAAACTGCAAGATAACGTCTCTGTCCTCAAAGGGATTGGAGAAGAAACCGAAAAAACACTCAATGAACTTGGAATCTATACAGTAGCCGATTTGCTTGGCTACTTTCCTTATCGATATGACGACTATGAGCTTCGTAATTTAGAAGAAGTTAAGCATGATGAACGTGTCACAGTTGAAGGGAAAGTGCACAGTGAGCCCGTCCTCACCTATTATGGAAAAAAACGAAGCAGGCTGACATTCAGGCTGCTTGTCGGGCATTTTCTCATCACAGCGATTTGCTTCAATCGCCCTTATTTAAAACGAAGCCTTGTTTTAGGTGATACAGTATCCGTCACTGGGAAATGGGATAAAAACCGTCAATCCATCATGGTGCAGGAATTTAAAAAAGGGACGCACGAGCAAGATGGCAGTATAGAGCCTGTTTATTCAGTAAAAGAAAATGTAACCGTGAAGATGATGAGACGCTTTGTGAAACAGGCCCTGTCACTTTATGTAGACAAAGCCGAAGATCCACTGCCAAAGCAGCTTGCCTTTGCCTATAAACTCATGTCCTATCAGGAAGCGTTAAAAACCATTCACCTGCCAGAAACAAGAGACTCGCTCAAGCAAGCAAGACGCCGCTTTGTGTACGAAGAATTTCTCATCTTTCAATTGAAGATGCAGGCAATCAGAAAGAAAGAGCGAGAAAAAACATCAGGCATCCAGCATCCGTTTTCCAAAGAGGCTGTTTTTGAGTTTGTTCACAGCCTGCCATTTCCGCTGACGAAGGCACAATCAAGAGTGCTTGATGAAATTATGTCTGATATGGCATCCCCGTACCGGATGAACCGTCTGCTCCAAGGAGATGTTGGCTCAGGGAAAACAGCTGTTGCAGCCATTGCACTTTATGCCGCTCATTTATCCGGCTATCAAGGGGCATTGATGGTCCCAACAGAGATTTTGGCAGAACAGCATGCAGATTCACTTTACCAGCTGTTTGAAAAATGGGGACTGAATATCGCCCTTCTGACAAGCTCTGTGAAAGGAAAGCGCCGCAGAGAATTGCTGGAACGTCTAAAAGAGGGCGAGATTGATATATTAGTCGGTACGCATGCGCTCATTCAAGACGAAGTCGAATTTCAGCAGCTCGGTCTTGTTATCACAGATGAGCAGCACCGGTTTGGCGTAGAACAGCGAAAAAAACTAAGAAGTAAAGGACAGGATCCAGATGTCTTGTTTATGACTGCCACACCTATTCCGCGAACACTTGCGATCACTGTTTTTGGAGAAATGGACGTATCCGTCATTGATGAATTACCAGCCGGCAGAAAACAGATCGAAACGTATTGGGTCAAGCATGACATGCTTGAGAGGATTCTTGCATTTGTGGATAAAGAGCTGAGAAAAGGAAGACAGGCGTATATTATTTGTCCGCTCATAGAAGAATCAGACAAGCTGGATGTGCAAAATGCGATCGATGTCCACAGTATGCTGACAGAGGCTTACCGCGGTAAGTGGTCGATCGGCTTAATGCACGGGAAACTGGCGAGTGATGAAAAAGATCAGGTGATGAGAGACTTTACAGCAAATGAAGTTCAAATTCTCGTTTCAACCACAGTCGTTGAAGTCGGGGTCAACGTACCGAATGCGACTATCATGGTCATTTATGATGCAGACCGCTTCGGACTGTCTCAGCTTCATCAGCTCAGAGGCCGGGTTGGACGCGGAGAGCATCAATCATTTTGTGTTTTAATGGCGGATCCAAAATCAGAAACGGGGAAAGAGCGGATGCGGATCATGTCCGAAACAACCGACGGTTTTGAGCTGTCAGAAAAGGACTTAGAACTAAGAGGACCCGGCGATTTCTTCGGTAAAAAACAAAGCGGAATGCCTGAATTTAAAGTAGCAGATATGGTTCATGACTACAGAGCGCTGGAAACCGCTAGAAAAGATGCGGCAGAACTTGTGCAATCAGACGCATTTTGGACAGATCCCGAATACAAAGAACTTCGGCAAACGCTGGTAGACAGCGGGGTGCTGGGCGGAGATAAATTAAGCTGATCAAGCGCTGGAGGAATTTTCTTGTCTTTTTGAAACAAGGATTGATTTATCATCTATGAGATTATATACTACTATTAGTACCTAGTCATAAATGTACGGATGGTGTCTGCATATGAAACTAAATAAAAAAGAACGTCAAAAGCTTCTCCAGCAAACGATCAGCTCGACTCCGTTCATTACTGATGAAGAATTGGCAAGTAAATTCGGTGTAAGCATTCAAACGGTTCGTCTTGATCGTTTGGAACTGTCGATTCCTGAATTACGCGAAAGAATTAAGCATGTGGCCGAAAAGACATTAGAGGATGAAGTGAAGTCACTTCCGCTGGATGAAGTGATTGGAGAAATGATTGATGTAGAGCTTGATGACCAAGCCATTTCCATTTTAGAAGTGAGAAAAGAGCATGTATTTAGCCGAAATCAAATTGCCAGGGGACATCATCTCTTCGCCCAGGCAAATTCGCTGGCAGTAGCCGTCATTGACGATGAACTGGCGCTGACAGCAAAAGCGAATATTAGATTTACAAGGCAGGTTAAACAAGGCGAACGAGTCGTCTCGAAAGCTAAAGTAGCCTCACATGATAAAGAAAAAGGCAGAACTGTAGTTGAAGTAAACAGCTATGTCGGTGAGGAAGTTGTCTTCTCAGGTGACTTCGTCATGTATCGCTCAAAACAAAAGTAAAAGGTGGCACGTAATATGAGAATTGCAGTCGATGCAATGGGGGGAGACCATGCCCCTAAAGCCATTATTGACGGTGTGCAAAAAAGCTTAACGGCATTTTCAGATATCGAGATTACACTTGTCGGCGATGAAAACAAAATCAAACCATACATAACAAATAACGAGCGCATCACGATTTTAGATGCAAAAGAAGTCATTGAACCGACAGATGAACCAGTGCGTGCAGTTAGACGTAAAAAGGATTCATCTATGGTGAAAATGGCGCAGGAAGTATCCGAGGGACGTGCAGATGCCTGCATCTCAGCAGGAAATACTGGAGCTCTCATGACAGCAGGACTGTTTATTGTAGGAAGAATTGATGGCATAGACAGACCGGCACTTGCTCCAACACTGCCAACACTTGATGGCAGCGGGTTTTTATTACTGGATGTCGGCGCAAACGTTGATGCGAAACCAGAACACCTAATGCAATATGCCATGATGGGATCAATCTACGCAGAGCGTGTCTTTCCAAAGAGCAATCCGCGCGTTGGATTGTTAAATGTAGGAACAGAAGATAAAAAAGGCAACGATCTCACGAAAAAAACCTTTGAATTATTAAAAGCATCAGACTTGAATTTCGTAGGGAATGTGGAGTCTCGTGATTTACTAGAAGGTGTTGCTGATGTTGTTGTCACAGATGGTTTCACAGGAAATATCGCCCTGAAAACGATTGAAGGCACAGCCCTTTCTGTATTTAAAATGCTGAAAGAAACATTAACATCCAGCTTCACAGCAAAAATAGCAGCTGGCATGATGAAGCCGAAATTGATGCAGATGAAGTCTAAAATGGATTACTCCGAATATGGCGGTGCCGCTTTATTTGGTTTAAAGGCACCTGTCATTAAAGCACACGGCTCCTCTGATGAAAACGCCATTTTTCATGCAATTCGTCAGGCACGTGATATCGTAGAAAAAGACGTTTCAGCCATCATTCATCAAGAAGTCCAAAAAGAAACCACGAACGAGTCTTAATGGAGGTAAAGCAGCATGACTAAAATTGCATTTTTATTCCCTGGCCAAGGCTCTCAAAAAATTGGCATGGGAAAAGATTTATTTGACCAAGAAGCAGTATCTAAAGCTGTATTTGAAGAAGCAGACAAGACCCTCGGTTTTGACTTATCTTCGATGATTTTTGAAGGAGATGCAGAAGAATTGACGCTCACTTATAATGCGCAGCCAGCTCTTTTAACGACAAGTATCGCCATCTTAAAGAAATTTGAAGAGAGCGGAATCAAAGCAGATTACGCAGCAGGACATAGCCTTGGTGAATATACGGCCCTCGTTGCAGCAGGCGCACTTTCGTTTCAAGATGCTGTCTATGCAGTAAGAAAGCGCGGCGAATTAATGAACGAAGCTGTTCCAGCAGGAGAAGGCGCCATGGCAGCGATTCTTGGCTTAGATCAAGCAGCGCTTCTAGAATTGACAAAAGAAGTGACAGAGAGCGGTCACCTTGTAGAACTCGCTAACCTAAACTGTCCTGGTCAAATCGTCATCTCTGGTACAGCAAAAGGTGTAGAACTAGCTTCAGAGAAAGCGAAAGAAAAAGGCGCAAAACGTGCGATTGCCCTTGAAGTGAGCGGACCTTTCCATTCTGCCTTAATGAAACCAGCCGCTGAAAAATTCACAGATGTTCTGTCAAAGCTAAACATTTCGGATGCCAAAACACCAGTGATCTCAAATGTAACAGCAGACATCGTCACATCTCGTGATGCTATTGAGACAAAGCTCATTGAACAATTGTATTCTCCTGTTCGATTTGAAGAAAGTGTGGAACGCCTCATTGATTTAGGCGTGACAACGTTTATTGAAATTGGTCCGGGCAAAGTACTTTCAGGCCTTGTGAAAAAGGTCAATCGCCGCCTGACAACCATTTCTGTTTCAGATCAGGAAACAATTGAAGCAGCTATTCAAACATTGAAGGAGGATTCTTGATGCTTACAAATAAAACAGCCGTTGTAACAGGTGCATCACGCGGGATTGGCCGTTCCATCGCGATCGATTTAGCGAAGAATGGTGCAAATGTTGTCGTCAACTATTCTGGAAACGAAGCAAAAGCAAATGAAGTCGTAGACGAAATCAAAGCACTTGGCCAGCAGGCATTTGCCGTTAAAGCTGATGTTTCAAATGCTGAAGAAGTACAAGCGCTCATGAAACAAGCGATTGACACATTTGGTTCAATTGACATTCTTGTCAATAATGCAGGGATCACAAAGGACAACCTGCTCATGAGAATGAAAGAAAATGAATGGGATGACGTCATTAACATAAACTTAAAAGGGGTCTTTAACTGTACAAAAGCCGTGACACGTCAAATGATGAAACAGCGCAGCGGAAGAATCATCAACTTGGCTTCAGTAGTTGGCGTATGTGGAAACCCTGGACAAGCAAACTACGTTGCAGCAAAAGCTGGTGTCATCGGATTAACGAAAACAACAGCAAAAGAGCTGGCAACTCGTCATATTACAGTCAATGCAGTAGCACCAGGCTTTATTTCGACAGATATGACAGACAAGCTTGATGAGAATGTGCAGTCTGAAATGCTCAAACAAATCCCGCTTGCACGCTTTGGTGCACCTGAAGATATTAGCAACGTCGTTGTCTTTTTAGCTTCAGAAGGAGCAGGTTATATTACAGGCCAAACCATCCAAGTAGATGGCGGAATGGTTATGTCCTAAGAAATATCAAAATTTCATTAGGTTTTCTCTAGTTTTTTAAAAACGAATCAACTATAATACTTTGAGGGGAGGTGAAAGGCAATGGCAGACGTATTAGAGCGTGTATCAAAAATTATTGTAGACCGCCTTGGCGTTGATGAGGCTGACGTGAAAATGGAAGCTTCATTTAAAGAAGATTTAGGCGCTGATTCCCTTGATGTAGTTGAGCTAGTTATGGAACTTGAAGATGAGTTCGATATGGAAATTTCTGACGAAGATGCTGAAAAAATTGCAACAGTCGGTGACGCTGTGAACTACATAAATAGCCAGCAATAAGCGTAACAAAGTCCCGTCTATTTTCATGACGGGACTTTGAAAATTTATGTTAGTTTCAACACATTCAGCTGATCAATTGTCAGCCTTTTTCAGATGCTAAGGAGCAATGTTTCCTTGCATGTAGAAAGAGAGACTCCATATAATCAGTATCCTTAAAGGCGATTAAGCCTACCTGGAGGTTGCTATGCCAAAACACTATAAAGACAAACAGAAACAGAGCAAAAAACTAGAGCAATTTAGGGAATTCCAGCAGCGCATTTCTGTACACTTTCAAAATGAAAAGCTTCTATATCAAGCCTTTACGCATTCCTCTTATGTGAATGAACACCGGAAAAAGCCATACGAGGATAATGAAAGACTTGAATTTCTAGGAGATGCTGTTTTAGAATTGACGATCTCTCAATTCTTATTTGCGAAATATCCCGCGATGAGCGAGGGAGATTTAACGAAACTAAGAGCGGCAATCGTATGTGAACCGTCACTTGTGTCTCTGGCACATGAGCTGTCCTTCGGTGACCTTGTTCTTTTAGGAAAAGGCGAAGAAATGACAGGCGGGAGAAAACGACCAGCACTCTTAGCGGACGTATTCGAGGCGTTTATCGGCGCACTTTATTTAGATCAGGGGCTGGAGCCAGTGGAACGATTCCTAGAAGCCTATGTCTATCCGAAAATTAACGATGGAGCGTTCTCGCATGTCATGGACTTTAAAAGCCAGCTGCAAGAATTCGTTCAGCGCGATGGAAAAGGTGTACTGGAATACCACATCCTGCATGAAAAAGGACCAGCACATAACCGGGAATTTGAAGCAAATGTATCCCTGCGCGGAGAAGTGCTCGGAATTGGAAATGGCCGCTCTAAAAAAGAAGCAGAACAGCATGCTGCACAGGAAGCACTTGCTAAATTGCAGAAACATCATATGAACCAATAAAATCCCCCTCGTCATTCAGGGGGATTTCACTCTGTTTTCCATCATCTTTTTTCACTTCATATGGTAAGATGATAGTACTTTAAATACATAAGGAGGATCACTCTCATGTTCCTCAAACGTTTAGACGTGATAGGATTCAAATCTTTTGCACAGCGAGTGACCGTGGACTTTGTCAAAGGGGTCACAGCTGTTGTTGGACCAAACGGAAGCGGCAAAAGTAATATTACCGATGCCATCCGCTGGGTACTTGGAGAACAATCAGCGAAAAGCCTCCGCGGAGGAAAAATGGAAGACATCATTTTTGCAGGAAGCGACTCAAGAAAAAGAGTCAATCTAGCAGAGGTGACTTTAACATTAGATAACGAAGATCACTTTTTACCGATCGATTTTCACGAAGTCAGTGTGACAAGAAGAGTCTATCGTTCAGGAGAAAGTGAATTTCTCATAAACAATCAATCTGTCCGCTTGAAGGATATTATTGACCTTTTCATGGATTCAGGTCTTGGAAAGGAAGCTTTTTCAATCATCAGCCAAGGAAAGGTAGAGGAAATTCTATCAAGCAAGGCAGAAGAGAGGAGAAGCATCTTTGAAGAAGCGGCTGGTGTTTTGAAATATAAAACAAGAAAGAAAAAAGCCGAGAATAAACTGTTTGAAACGCAGGACAACTTAAACCGAGTAGAAGATATTCTGCATGAACTAGAAGATCAAGTAGAACCATTAAGAATGCAGGCATCTATTGCAAAGGACTATTTGCAAAAAAAAGAAGAGCTTGAAAATGTCGAAATTGCCTTAACTGTCCATGACATCGAAGCACTTCATGAAAAATGGACAACACTTGGTGAAGCTGTCGAGCGCTTCAAACAAGATGAAATGAAGCAGTCCACAGATATTCAAGCAAAAGAAGCCAAAATTGAAGAGTCAAGAGACCGCATTCAAGCGCTTGACGAATCAATTAATGACCTGCAAGAAGTTCTTCTTTTCACAAGTGAGGAATTAGAAAAGCTTGAAGGAAAAAAAGAAGTATTAAAAGAACGGAAAAAAAATGCAGCTGCAAACCAAGGACAGCTAGAAGAAACGCTCATTCGCTTAACTGAAAAGCAGACGCAGTTAACCGAAAAGATTCAGCAGCAGAAAATCACGCGGGACAGCCTTCAAAAAGAAGTGCAGCAGCTAAAAGATGAAGTGAAAACAAAGCAGCATCAACTGTCGCTCCATAGTGAAGATGTGGAAGGTCAAATTGAACAGCTAAAAAGCGATTATTTTGATCTGCTTAATGAACAGGCTACCATCCGCAATGAACGTAAATTACTAGAAGAACAGCAGCGCCAAGCGGCCATGCAGCTGGAGCGGCTCACGCAAAACAACCAAAAACACATCGAAGAACGTGTGTCTGTCAAAGAAAAGAAAATAGAAGCTGAGCAGCAGCTTTCCGCACTTGAAGAAGACATACTGGGTCAGGTCAAGCGCTTTAGGGAAGCGGAACAAAAGCTTGAGCAAATGAAACGTCAATACGAGAAAAAAGAAACGGCTCTTTACCAAGCCTATCAATATGTGCAGCAGGCAAGATCGAAAAAAGAGATGCTAGAATCCATGCAGGAAGACTTTTCAGGCTTTTTCCAAGGAGTGAAAGAGGTCTTAAAGGCAAAAGAGCGTTTAGGCGGTATTCACGGTGCCATTGCAGAGCTGATTCAAACAGATCAGCAGCATGAGACAGCGATTGAAATCGCGCTAGGCGCAGCAACGCAGCACGTAGTCACAGAAAATGAAGCAGCTGCGAGACAAGCAATTGCATACTTAAAGCAGCACTCCTTTGGACGTGCGACCTTCCTGCCAATGAATGTGATCAAAGAACGAACCATTCAGCATAGGGACGTCCAAACAGCTGAGCAGCATGCTGCATTTATCGGTGTAGCAAGTCACCTTGTTTCCTTTGATGAAAAGTATCAAAAAGTCATACAGAACTTGCTTGGAACGGTACTTATCGTTAGAGACTTAAAAGGCGCCAATGAACTGGCAAAAATGCTTGGTCATCGTTATCGCATCGTGACCCTTGATGGAGATGTCGTGAACCCCGGCGGTTCAATGACCGGTGGCGGTGTAAAGAAAAAGAACAACTCTCTTCTTTCAAGAAACCGGGAGATCGAAACATTAACAAAGCAGCTCGTTGAAATGGAAGAAAAAACAACGATCCTTGAAAAAGAAACAAAAGAAACGAAGCAATTGATTGCAGTAAACGAAAGCCAATTAAACGAACTGCGTCAACGCGGAGAAACGCTTCGAGAAAAGCAGCAAGAGCTCAAAGGGAAGCTATACGAACTGCAAGTAGCCGAAAAAAATATTAATGCTCACCTTGAACTCTATGATCAAGAAAAAGAAGAATTGCAGCAGCGTTCTACTGAACTTACAGATAAGGACAAAACGCAGGCAGCCCTTGAAGTTTCAATAGGGGAGAAACTGACCACGCTTGATCAAGAGATCAATACATTAACAAAGCGTAAGCAGACTCAAAGCTCAACGAAAGAAACCATTTCTGCCGAATTAACAGAGCTGAAAATCTTGCTTGCCAAAAAAGAGCAGTCCTTAGCGAATGAACAAGAAAAGCTTTCGAGCTTAATGGCCGAATTAGAAGAGGCTGAACAAACGCTGATGGAAACAAAAGAAGACCTGTCACTCTTAACAAGTGAAATGACGTCTAGCTCAAGCGGAGCAGAACAGCTGGAAGAAGCGGCGAAAGAGAAACTGGAAAACAAAAACAAAACAACCGCACTTATTTCAGAGCGTCGTAAACAGCGCCTGGCTCTTTCTGAAACGTTAGAATTTGCTGAACGTGAATTGAAAGAACAAAAGCGTCTTTACAAGCAGCTCACCACAAGCTTAAAAGATGAAGAGATTAAGCTTGGCCGTATGGAAGTTGAGCTCGACAACCTCATCGCTTATTTGAACGAAGAGTATGCCCTTTCGTTTGAAGGGGCAAAAGAGATGTATCATCTGACGTTATCACCAGATGAAGCAAGAAAACGAGTGAAGCTGATCAAATTAGCCATTGAAGAGCTAGGAACAGTGAACTTAGGCAGCATTGATGAGTATGAACGAGTAAATGAACGATATCTCTTTTTAACAGAACAGCGAAACGATCTGACAGAAGCGAAAAATACATTATTCCAAGTCATCGAAGAAATGGATCAAGAGATGACAAAGCGCTTCTCTGAAACATTCTCGCAAATCCGCGGGCATTTCGAATCGGTTTTCCAAGCATTATTTGGCGGCGGAAGAGCAGATCTTAAGCTGACAGATCCAAACGATTTACTAAACTCTGGCGTTGATATTGTCGCGCAGCCGCCAGGGAAAAAACTGCAAAACTTAAGCCTGCTTTCAGGCGGAGAGAGAGCATTAACAGCGATTGCTTTACTATTCTCTATTTTAAAAGTCAGACCTGTTCCATTCTGCGTGTTAGATGAGGTCGAAGCGGCGCTTGATGAAGCAAATGTTTTCCGCTTTGCGCAATATTTAAAGAAATACAGCCAGGAAACACAGTTCATTGTCATTACGCACCGTAAAGGAACAATGGAAGAAGCAGATGTGCTCTATGGCGTTACGATGCAGGAGTCAGGTGTTTCTAAGCTTGTATCCGTCAAACTAGAAGAAACGAAAGAGCTTGTCCAGTAATTAAAGGAGGTTTTTGAACCAAATGAGCTTTTTTAAGAAATTAAAAGAAAAATTTACGCAGCAAACCGATTCAGTATCAGAAAAGTTTAAAGATGGACTTGAAAAAACGAGAAACTCCTTTCAAGGAAGAGTAAATGAACTGATTTCTCGCTACCGTAAAGTCGATGAAGACTTTTTTGAAGAATTAGAAGAAGTTCTGATCGGAGCAGATGTCGGTTTCACAACGGTGATGGAACTGATTGATGAGCTGAAAAAAGAAGTGAAATTAAGAAACATTCAAGACCCAAGTGAAGTACAATCGGTCATCTCTGAAAAACTGGTTGAAATCTACAATAGCGGAGAGGAACAAATCTCTGCGCTGAACATCGAAGACGGCCGATTAAATATCATTTTATTTGTAGGTGTCAATGGCGTTGGGAAAACAACGACTATCGGCAAGCTTGCGAATAAGCTGAAAAATGAAGGGAAATCCGTCATTTTAGCAGCAGGTGATACGTTCCGTGCCGGTGCAATTGAGCAGCTTGAAGTATGGGGAGAGCGTTCAGGTGTCCCTGTTGTCAAACAGACGGCTGGCTCTGACCCAGCAGCGGTGATCTATGATGCCGTTCAATCAGCAAAAGCGAAAAATGCGGATGTACTCATCTGTGATACAGCAGGACGACTGCAAAACAAAGTCAACTTGATGAAAGAGCTGGAGAAGGTCAAGAGAGTCATTGAACGCGAGGTTCCAGATGCACCTCATGAAGTACTGCTCGCTCTTGATGCAACAACCGGTCAAAATGCGATGGCACAAGCGAAGGAATTTTCTAAAGCGACGAATGTGACAGGAATTGCTTTAACAAAGCTTGACGGTACTGCAAAAGGCGGAATTGTCCTTGCAATTCGCAATGAGCTGAACATCCCCGTGAAGCTTGTCGGTTTAGGTGAAAAGGTAGACGATCTGCAAGAGTTCGATGCAGAATCGTATGTGTATGGATTATTCTCAGACGTCATTGATCAAGAGGACTAACAAAAATGCCGGCAAAAACTGCTGGCATTTTTATTTATACACCGCTTCATGAAGTGACAAGATAAAAACTTGACACACAGTAGAGAACCGTGTAAACTTAGTTGATGTAAAGGGAATGAACTTAACAAAGGGGAGAGAGCCCATGACGCTTGAAAAAACAACGAGAATGAACTACTTGTTTGACTTCTATCAATCGTTGTTAACCGCAAAGCAAAAGAGCTACATGTCGCTTTACTACCTAGACGATTTTTCCCTCGGTGAAATTGCGGATGAATATGAAGTATCAAGACAGGCTGTTTATGATAATATTAAACGGACTGAAGCGATGCTTGAACAATATGAAGAAAAGCTGCTCTTGTTTAAGAAATTTAAAGAGCGTAAAGAACTTCTCAAAAAAATGAGAGAGCTTGTAGCAGATTCCGCTCAGACGGAAGAAGCAGAAGCTTTAATTGAATCGCTTGAGAAATTAGATTAGGAGGCGGCACAGTATGGCATTTGAAGGATTAGCCGACCGACTGCAGCAGACGATTTCAAAAATCCGCGGCAAAGGAAAAGTGTCAGAGCAAGATGTAAAAGAAATGATGCGCGAGGTACGCCTTGCCCTTCTTGAAGCTGACGTCAATTTTAAAGTAGTCAAAGACTTTGTGAAAAAAGTAAGCGAGCGGGCAGTTGGACAAGAGGTGATGAAAAGCCTTACCCCTGGACAACAGGTCATTAAAGTTGTAAAAGAAGAACTCACTGAATTAATGGGTGGGGAAGAGAGTAAAATCGCTGTAGCGAAAAAATCTCCGACAGTCATTATGATGGTTGGTCTTCAAGGGGCAGGTAAAACAACCACAACTGGGAAGCTTGCCAATTTACTTCGCAAAAAACATAATCGCAAGCCGATGATGGTGGCTGCAGATATTTACAGACCAGCAGCGATCCAGCAGCTTCAAACGCTGGGGAAACAGCTTGATATGCCTGTGTTTTCATTAGGTGATCAAGTCAGTCCTGTCGACATTGCCAAACAGGCAATCGAAAAAGCGAAAGAAGAACACCACGATTATGTCATTTTAGATACAGCAGGACGCCTTCATATCGATGAAGAATTGATGGATGAACTTCAGAAAGTAAAAGAAGTAGCGAGTCCAGAAGAAATTTTCCTTGTTGTTGACTCTATGACAGGTCAAGATGCTGTCAATGTAGCAAAAAGCTTTAATGAACAGCTTGGTTTAACAGGTGTCGTTCTAACGAAACTAGACGGGGATACACGAGGCGGGGCAGCACTTTCCATTCGAGCTGTCACCAATACGCCGATTAAATTCGCCGCACTAGGAGAAAAGCTGGATGCGATTGAACCATTCCACCCGGAGCGGATGGCATCAAGAATTCTTGGCATGGGAGATGTGCTTACACTTATTGAAAAAGCACAGGCAAACGTTGACCAAGATAAAGCGAAAGAGCTTGAACAAAAAATGCGGACCATGAGCTTTACGCTCGATGATTTCCTCGAGCAGCTTGGGCAAGTTCGTAATATGGGTCCACTTGATGAATTGATCCAAATGATGCCGGGAGCCGGTAAAATGAAAGGGCTCAAAAACGTCCAAGTAGACGAAAAGCAGCTCAATCACATCGAAGCGATCATTAAATCAATGACGACCGAGGAAAAAGAACAGCCAGAGGTCATCAATGCAAGCCGAAGAAGACGGATTGCAAAAGGAAGCGGAACATCTGTACAGGAAGTCAATCGCCTTTTAAAGCAATTTGACGAAATGAAAAAGATGATGAAGCAAATGACCAACATGTCCAAAGGGAAGAAAAAAGGCTTTAAATTACCATTTATGTAATTGGTTATACATGATAAAACCGTTGTTAAGAAAAAACACTTTACAAACCCTTTTATCATTGTTAATATACTATCTTGTTGAAATATTTTCGGAGGTGCTAGTAAAATGGCAGTAAAAATTCGTTTAAAACGTATGGGATCAAAAAGATCTCCTTTCTATCGTATTGTTGTAGCAGATTCTCGTTCACCACGTGACGGTCGTTTCATCGAAACAGTTGGAACATACAATCCAGTGTTATCACCAGCTGAGGTGAAAATCAACGAAGAATTAGCGCTTAAATGGCTTCAAAATGGTGCGAAACCATCTGATACAGTTCGCAACCTTTTCTCAAGCCAAGGAATTCTTGAAAAATTTCATAATGCGAAAAACAGCAAATAATGAATGAGCTGTCCTTGGAAGAATTGATTGTGTCCATCGTCGAGCCACTTGTTGATTTCCCTGAAGATATTCACGTATCTTCATTAGAAAAAGATGAGCAAGTGATTTACACACTGTCTGTCAATGCTGAAGATACCGGAAAAGTGATCGGAAAGCAGGGACGTACAGCAAAAGCGATACGAACAGTCATGTTTGCAGCAAGTGCAGAGTCTTCTAAGAAAGTTCAACTTGAGATTGCTGACTAAAAAGGGAGAGGGCTTAGGACCTCCCCTTTTTTTACACGTTTAAATCTATTTTTCGTTATACTGTAGAGGACAAATGCCTTCGGATAGGGGGACAAAAAGGAAGATGCAGATCATTCAACATGTCACCGTCATGCAAGTATTAACTGAAAGCAGTAAGGACAAACTGTTAACGACTTTTTTGGAGAAAAAAGAAAGACTAGAACGTGAATGCAATCAACTATATTTTCAACTGAAAAAACATGAAAAAGAACCACATCAGCAAGAAGCCATCCCTCAATTTCAAAAAGCCATCGATAAACGCCAGGAGAAGATCCGGCAAATTGATTTTCAAGTAGAGCAGCTGCATATTTTGCCGCTTGGAAGTGAAATGAAAGAGACAGAAGTGGATGCGCTGGTTGAAGTGAAAATAGGTGATAAATGGGATGACAAGATGCAAGATAATGTCATCGTCGTGAAAGACGGCACCATTGTGGAAATACGTCAGGGGTGATTGAGAACATGGAACGAGAATGGTTGAATGTTGGAAAGATTGTCAATACACACGGAGTCCGCGGAGAAGTACGCGTCGTGTCAAAGACAGATTTCCCAGAAGAGCGTTACAAAAAAGGAAGCCTTCTCTATATTTTTAAGCAAGGTCAAGGGGAGCCGCTGAAAGTCACTGTCGCATCACATAGGCAGCATAAACAGTTTGATTTGCTCACATTTGAAGAAATTAGCTCCTTAAATGAAGCAGAGCAGTTGAAAGAATCGATTTTAAAAGTAGAAAAAGAACATCTCGGTTCTTTGGGCGAAGGAGAATTTTATTTCCATCAAATCATTGGCTGTGAAGTATACGATGAAGAAGATCAGCTTGTCGGCCAAATCAAAGAGATTTTAACACCAGGGGCAAATGATGTCTGGGTGGTTGGAAGAAAAGGCAAAAAAGATGCCCTGATTCCTTATATCCCATCTGTTGTCAAAAAGATCGATATCTCATCCAAAACCGTACACATTGAAGTGATGGAAGGACTCATTGACGAATGAAAATCGACTTTTTAACGCTTTTTCCTGAAATGTTCGAAGGTGTGCTTCACTCATCGATCTTAAAAAAGGCACAGGAGAAAGAAGCTGTCTCATTCAATGTTGTCAATTTTAGAGAGTACTCGGATCATAAGCATAAAACAGTGGATGACTATCCGTATGGCGGCGGTGCTGGTATGGTACTGAAAGCACAGCCCGTATTCGATGCGGTAGAAGATTTGACGAAGAAAGCAAGCAAGAAGCCCCGAGTCATTCTTGTCTGTCCTCAAGGGGAAAGATATACACAAAAGAAGGCAGAGGAACTTGCAAAAGAAGAACACCTTATGTTCATTTGCGGCCATTATGAAGGCTACGATGAGCGCATCAGGGAGCATCTTGTCACAGATGAAATCTCAATTGGGGATTTCGTTCTCACAGGCGGAGAACTGCCAGCGATGATGATTGCAGACAGTGTGGTCAGGCTTTTGCCTCATGTGCTTGGAAAAGAAGCGTCTCACATTGAAGATTCATTTAGTACAGGTCTGCTAGAGCACCCGCACTATACAAGACCTGCCGATTATAAAGGACTAAAAGTGCCGGATGTGCTCCTCTCTGGAAATCATGCAAAAATTGAAGAGTGGCGGCGCAAAGAATCCTTGAAGAGAACCTATACAAGACGGCCAGATTTGATCGATTCATGCAAAACGTTAACAGATGAAGAAAAAAGATGGCTTTGGCAGCTTCATAATGACTAGATTGTATTGCACACTGCATAGAGGTATGGTATGATACTACTTGTGACTTGGACGGCTTGCCGATTCAAGTTTGAAAACGATGTTCCGCTGCAATGAAGAAAGAGGACATGAGCATCTGTTGGAAGGAGTTGAAAACGATGCAACATTTGATTGAAGAAATCACAAAAGAACAATTACGCACTGATCTTCCTGCGTTCCGTCCTGGTGACACTTTACGTGTACACGTTAAAGTTGTCGAGGGTACTCGTGAGCGTATCCAGATCTTTGAAGGTGTTGTAATTAAGCGTCGTGGTGGTGGAATCAGCGAAACTTTCACAGTTCGTAAGATTTCTTACGGTGTAGGCGTTGAGCGTACATTCCCTGTACACACACCAAAAATCGCTAAGATCGAAGTTGTACGTCACGGTAAGGTACGTCGTGCGAAACTTTACTACCTACGTGAACTTCGCGGTAAAGCGGCTCGTATCAAAGAAATCAGACGATAATGATATCAAAGGAAAGAGCTTGTTACCTGTAACAGGCTCTTTTTTTGTACAATGTATAGAGATAATCGATAGAAGAGAAGGTGCACATATGACGATTCAATGGTTTCCAGGCCATATGGCAAAAGCAAGACGTGAAGTCACAGAAAAATTAAAGCTCATCGACATCGTATTTGAATTAACCGATGCTAGAATTCCGATGTCCTCTAGAAACCCAATGATCGAAGAAATCCTTCAGAACAAACCCAAAATCATGCTATTAAACAAAGCAGATAAAGCCGATCCTCGTATGACAAAGGAGTGGCAGGCGCACTTTGAGCAGCAAGGCGTTCGGTCACTTGCCATTAACTCTGTCGATGGACAAGGGTTAAATCAGATCATCACAACTTCAAAAGAAATCTTAAAAGAAAAATTCGACCGCATGAAAGCAAAAGGTGTCAAACCGCGTGCAATCCGGGCGCTGATTATCGGGATTCCCAACGTCGGGAAATCGACCTTAATCAATCGTTTAGCGAAAAAGAACATTGCCAAAACAGGAGACCGGCCTGGTATTACCACCTCACAGCAATGGGTGAAGGTAGGGAAAGAACTTGAACTGCTTGATACACCTGGAATCCTCTGGCCTAAGTTTGAAGATGAGCAAGTAGGACTCAGGCTAGCGGTGACTGGAGCGATCAAAGATTCTATCATCAACTTACAGGATGTCGCTGTGTATGGACTTCGCTTTCTAGAAGAGAACTATCCAGAGCGATTAAAAAAACGCTATGACCTGGCGGAGATCCCTGAAGATACGGTTGAGCTGTTTGATGCAATAGGTACAAAGCGCGGCTGTCTCATGAGCGGTGGATTTATTAATTACGACAAAACCACCGAAATCATTATTCGGGATATTCGAACAGAAAAATTTGGTCCCCTCACTTTTGAGAAGCCTGAAAGCTAAAAGACACGCAGCTCATGCGGGTCTTTATTTTTTGCGGAAAACTGCCGATATAAAGAAGGAGGCTGACGAAAAGCTGATGTACACGGTGAAACAAATAAAAGAACTGATAGAAAAGCATTCGCAAGACGAGTCATACATTCGTGAGCTTGTAAAAGATGATACGAGAAAAAGTGTCCAAAAACTGATAGAGAAGTGGCACAAAGAGAGAGAAAAGCAGCAGCAACTTCGTGCAGCATGGAATGAAATGCTGCAATTTGAAAACAAAGCTAAGGCGCAGGGATACACATGTATTGCTGGAATAGATGAAGCAGGAAGAGGACCGCTGGCAGGCCCTGTAGTCGCAGCAGCTGTTATATTAAAGGAAGACACAGTCCTGCTCGGTTTAAACGACTCAAAGCAATTATCTGAGAAAAAAAGATTGGCGTATTATGACCTGATCCAAAAAGAAGCACTTGATATCGGAATCGGCATTGTTGATGCGGCTACGATTGATGAAATCAATATTTACGAGGCATCAAGACTGGCGATGGTGAGAGCTGTGGAGCAGTTAACTCATACACCTGATTATCTACTCATAGATGCCATGACGCTCCCGCTTCCTATTCACCAAGAGAATATCATCAAAGGAGATGCAAAAAGTGCGTCCATCGCAGCAGGTGCATGTATTGCAAAAGTGACAAGGGATCAGATGATGGAAGAATACGGGCGTAAGTACCCTGAGTATCAATTTGAAAAACATAAAGGGTACGGAACAAAAGAGCATCTGGCTGCCATTCAAACACATGGAGCTGTCCCAATCCATCGATTATCGTTTGCGCCAGTGAAATCCGTTATATCATAAATTTTTGACCAAGGAGGCTGCCTGTGATGACAAGAGTTGAGGACATACATACAGCACTGAATAGCCGGTTAAGTGCGGCAGAATCTGTTCCATTAAACACCGAAGGAAAGGAAAATGTGCATCGGCTGATCCTCGGTAAAGTACTGAAAATGCTTGGAGATGATACAGCCCTTGTTCAAATAGGCTCAACAAAAATAAAAGCACAGCTAGCGGCTCAGCTCAAAGCAGACGCATTTTATTGGTTCCAATTTGAACAAGAGGGTGGAGACAGCCTCAATAAACTAAGGCCAGTACAGCAATTTGATCAAGACCCTAAGACATTAAAGGATGCAGCTGCCAAACTATTAGAAGGTCTCTCACTTAAAAACGGACTTGAAAACATCCTAACAGCCACAGCTTTTTTAAAAGAAAAATCCGTTATCAACGAAGCAGAGTTAAAAACGGCAGTGAAGTGGATCGAACAGCTTCAAGGAGCTGATGTGAAAAAAGGTCTTCAGGCACTCCTATTTGCTTTAAAGAAAGACTTGCCGATCCAGGAAGGAGTGCTTCAATCAATTTTAGCCGTGAAATCATCCTCTGCTCTTCATCAGGATATGACAGCGTTGCTAGAACGATTAACACAGCTCCCGAAGCACTCAGACGCCACACAGGCCCTTACACAAGCCATTCGATCAGTCATAGATGCTGAGACGACCGTCCATGCAGAAAAGCTCTTATCGGTCCTTCTAGCAGCGAGAGAAGGGGCGGCGAAGCAAGGAGGCAGTCTATCTGTAACGCCTCAGCCCAATCTGTCTCAGCCAAAAGAAAATAGCCAAGCTCCAATCGCTCAAGAGCGTCAGACGACCCAAGTTCTTCAATCTAACGTGCAGCAGTCAACAAGTCCAAAAGAGCTGCAAATCCCGCTTCAGCAAATTGAGCGGATAATGGCAAGTTTGACGAAGCAAGGTGCAGATGGGCAGCAAGAGCCTAGCTTAAAACAGCTCACGTCATTGCTGCAAGGGCTTCAGCAGGCAGGATCTCAGCCTGACGCAAAAGCATCCGTGCTTCAAAAAGAATTTCCGTTCCTGTCAAAAACAGAGGCAAAAGCATTGGCTCAGGTGGTGCAGCAGACGGAACCGGCATTAAGCAATAAAACCGATGTGCTCGATTTACTCATGACGATGAAAAAGGCAATAGGTGTACGAGATGAAATCGGTATGCTGAAACTACTCGAAAAAGGCAGCCAGGATGTAAAAAGTCAGGAGCTTCACCAATTAAAGCTCGTCTTAAATGATGTGAGGCAGGCTGATTTACCAGAGCCCGTAAAAAAAGAAGTCGATCAATTGTTTCATAGATTGAACGGGCAGTTATTTGTGCAGCAGGAGAACCAAACCATCAGCCAAATGATGGTCTCTTATCCGCTCTTTTCAAAACATAGTGTTCAAGATTTAACCTTTATTCTAAAAGGACATAAGAAAAAAGATGGCTCTATTGATATTTCTCAGTGCCGTCTCATGTTTTACTTAAACATGGAAAACCTCGAAGAGACATTAATCGACTGTACGATTCAGCAAAAGGTCATGGCAATTACAGTTGAAACCGGTCATGAACTTCAAGGAACCATTAATCCGATGATTCCAGCTGTTCGGGAGAATTTAAATGCCTTAGGATACAGTTTAACGGGAATTACAGCAAAGAAGAGACAAGAGCCAGTAGATCCGTCTCACTTTCTAGATGAACACTTTCATAAAATCAGCGAGAAAGGGCTGGACTTACGAGTATGAAGGATTCAAAACCGCTTAGAAGGGCGGTCGCTCTACATTATGATGAAGAAAAACAAAAGGCGCCAAAAGTCGTCGCAACAGGGAGCGGCTATGTGGCAGACCATATCATTGAAGAAGCAAAAAAGTCGGGAGTTCCTATCCAAGAAGACCGTAATTTAGTCGAACTCATGCGCCACTTAACGCTGGATGAGGAGATCCCTGAAGCGTTATACGATACTGTAGCAGAAATATTTTCGTTTATCTATAGATTAGATCAAAAAATGAAAAAATAAGGAAAAATAAGTGATTTGGCTGAAAAATTTATATTTTTAATAAAATAAAAGTTTGAATGTTTAGAAGGATTTTACGATTTTACATAGAACCCTAGACATTCTCTTTTTTATTCTTTAAAATGAAAGCGCAGTCTATTTTATAATTTTTGTTTCTACATATGTTGGGAGGATGGGAAATGAATATCCATGAGTACCAAGGAAAAGAAATCCTAAGAAAATATGGGGTTTCAGTTCCAAATGGTAAAGTAGCATTTACACCTGATGAAGCAGTGAAAGCATCAGAAGAGCTAGAAAGCTCTGTATATGTCGTAAAAGCACAGATTCATGCAGGCGGCCGTGGTAAAGCAGGCGGGGTAAAAATTGCAAAAACAAAAGATGAAGTGAAAGGGTTTGCAGAGGAATTGCTCGGTAAAACACTTGTCACACATCAAACTGGGCCTGAAGGGCGCGAAATAAAACGCTTACTTATTGAAGAAGGCTGCGATATTCAAAAGGAGTACTACGTTGGACTTGTTTTGGACAGAGCGACATCAAGAATTGTATTGATGGCTTCTGAAGAAGGCGGTACTGAAATTGAAGAAGTAGCAGAAAAAACGCCAGAGAAAATCGTCAAAGTGGTCATCGACCCAGCGATTGGCTTGCAAGGCTATCAGGCAAGAGAAGTAGCGTTTAAAATTAATATTCCAACAAAATTAGTTGGCCAAGCTGTTAAGTTTATGACAAGTCTTTACAATGCGTTTATTGAAAAAGATTGTTCAATTGCTGAGATTAATCCACTTGTTGTAACAGGCGATGGAAAAGTCATGGCACTTGATGCGAAATTAAACTTTGATAGCAATGCTTTATATAGACAAAAAGATATATTAGAATACCGTGACCTTGATGAAGAGGATCCAAAAGAAATTGAAGCATCTAAATATGATCTAAGCTACATTTCTCTAGATGGAAATATTGGCTGTATGGTCAATGGTGCAGGTCTTGCGATGTCTACAATGGATATCATCAAGCATTACGGCGGGGACCCTGCAAACTTCCTGGATGTTGGGGGCGGTGCAACAGCTGAAAAAGTAACGGAAGCATTTAAAATCATCTTATCTGATCAAAATGTAAAAGGGATTTTCGTGAACATTTTTGGCGGTATCATGAAATGTGATGTCATTGCAGAAGGTGTCGTTGAAGCGACGAAACAAGTCGGCTTAACATTACCACTCGTTGTACGTCTTGAAGGAACAAACGTTGAATTAGGGAAGAAAATCCTGAGTGATTCAGGCTTAAATATCACTTCTGCTGAGTCTATGGCTGACGGGGCAGAAAAGATTGTATCTTTAGTCAAGTAGAGCAGAAAGGCAGGGAACCTAAATGAGTGTATTTATTAATAAAAATACGAGAGTAATTGTTCAGGGGATTACCGGTTCAACCGCATTGTTCCATACAAAACAAATGATTGAGTACGGAACAAATATTGTTGGCGGTGTCACACCTGGAAAAGGTGGAACTGAAGTAGAAGGAGTTCCTGTATTTAATACTGTATCTGAAGCTGTTCAAACAACTGGAGCAAATGCTTCTGTTATCTATGTACCAGCACCATTTGCAGCAGATGCCATTTTAGAGGCTGTTGATGCAGAAGTCGATCTAGTCATTTGTATCACAGAACATATTCCAGTGCTTGACATGGTCAAAGTGAAACGGTATATGGAAGGGAAAAAGACAAGACTTGTTGGCCCTAACTGTCCAGGTGTCATTACACCTGAAGAATGTAAGATTGGGATCATGCCTGGCTACATTCATAAAAAAGGTCATGTGGGTGTTGTTTCTCGTTCTGGAACGCTTACATATGAAGCGGTACATCAGCTTTCAGAAGCTGGCGTTGGTCAATCGACAGCTGTAGGAATCGGCGGAGACCCTGTCAATGGGACGAACTTTATTGATGTATTAAAAGCATTCAATGAAGACCCTGATACACATGCTGTAATTATGATCGGTGAAATCGGCGGTACGGCTGAAGAAGAAGCAGCTGAATGGGTAAAAGCAAATATGACAAAGCCAGTCGTTGGCTTTATTGGCGGTAAAACGGCGCCTCCAGGAAAACGCATGGGACATGCTGGTGCCATTATTTCTGGTGGTAAAGGAACAGCTGATGAAAAAGTAAAAACAATGCGTGAATGTGGAATTGAAGTGGCAGAGACACCATCTGTCATGGGAGAAACATTGATTAAAGTGTTAAAAGAGAAGAATCTCTTCGAAGCTTGTAAAACGCATTAATGACACAAGAAGACTTGTTCTTTGACAAGTCTTCTTCTTTCTATCTTAAACTGGAGGAATGGTATGTACAACGTGTCCGAAAGAATGATTTTTCACCGCTTAAAAGGCCTCATCTCACCCTCTTTGTTAACAAAATGGTGGAAAGTCGATCCTGAGCTATATATAAATGAAGAAACACAACATTTCAAACAGGATCGATCATTACAAACGATCGACTTTACCCGCTTAAAACAAGCCGAAGAAAATGAATTCCCCATTTTTCAACACATCGTTCAAGCCTATTTAAAGCAAAACATTCACATGATACCCATCACATCACCCTTATATCCCAGCACACTAAAACATATTTATGATCCTCCCCCTGTGTTATTCCTAAAAGGAAACATATCATATTTAAATGAAGAAAAAAGTTTAGGTGTAGTAGGCACACGAGTTCCATCGTCTTATGGAGAAGCATGTGTGAAGAAAATTGTTGGTGAGCTTGTAAAGGAAGATTGGACGATTGTCAGTGGCTTAGCAAAAGGAATTGATGGACTTGCACATAAAGAATGCATTCGGAATAAAGGGAAAACCATCGGTATTATAGCAGGCGGATTTCAGCACTTATACCCAAAGGAACATGTGCAAATGGCTCAATACATGGGAGAGCATCATTTGCTTTTATCCGAGCATCCGCCTTATGTGAAACCAGAAAAGTGGCATTTTCCAATGAGGAATCGTTTAATTAGTGCGCTGACAAGTGGAACCATCGTGATTCAGTGCAAAGAAAAGAGCGGTTCGCTCATTACCGCGTATCAAGCACTTGAGCAAGGCAAAGAGGTATTTGCGGTCGCAGGATCTATCTTTGATCCTAATTCCACAGGTCCAGCCAGACTTATACAGCAGGGAGCAAAGCTTGTTCATTCAACGAAGGATATTTTAGAGGAATTCTCCTTCCGCAGCGTTCAATATACTGAACTCTCATAAAAATATCGTTTGACAAAAGACATAGGAATATTTAATAATAGTGAGGATTTAAGTTTACACTTTGTTTTTCGTGTTTATAATGATGTTCATCATAAAGAATTTTTAATGATTGCCTGTTAGATAAGTGCAATTAACATAAATATGAATTGTGAAATGTATAAAGAGAGAACACCTCTTAAGGGGGATTTTGAGTATGGCTGATTATTTAGTCATCGTTGAGTCGCCAGCCAAGGCGAAAACGATTGAGCGTTATTTAGGTAAAAAGTATAAAGTAAAGGCTTCAATGGGGCACATAAGAGATTTACCGAAAAGTCAGCTTGGTGTTGACACTGAGCATGACTTCGAACCGAGATATATTACGATTCGCGGGAAAGGCCCCGTTTTAAAAGAATTAAAAACAGCTGCAAAAAAAGCAAAGAAAGTCTATCTCGCAGCTGACCCCGATAGAGAGGGAGAAGCGATTGCTTGGCATTTAGCGCATAGCCTTGACCTTGACCTCTCTTCTGACTGCCGCGTTGTCTTTAATGAGATTACAAAAGATGCCATTAAAGATTCCTTTAAGCATCCACGTATGATCAACATGGATTTAGTTGATGCACAGCAGGCAAGACGGATCTTAGATCGTCTCGTCGGGTATAAAATCAGTCCGATTTTATGGAAGAAAGTGAAAAAAGGCTTAAGTGCCGGTCGTGTTCAATCAGTTGCACTCCGCCTGATTATTGATCGCGAGAATGAAATTAATGAATTTAAACCAGAAGAATACTGGACAATTGACGGTACATTCCTAAAAGGAAAAGAAAGCTTCGAAGCGAGCTTCTTTGGCGTCAATGGCAAAAAGCATCCACTGAAAACAAAAGAAGATGTAAAAGAAATCCTTTCGAAACTAAAAGGGAGCAAATTCTCTGTAGAGAAAGTGACGAAAAAAGAGCGTAAACGCAACCCAGCTGTTCCGTTTACAACCTCTACTTTACAGCAGGAGGCTGCAAGAAAATTAAACTTCCGTGCGAAAAAGACGATGATGATTGCACAGCAATTATATGAAGGAATAGATCTTGGTAAAGAAGGTACAGTCGGACTCATTACATATATGAGAACGGACTCAACACGTATTTCCAATACGGCGATTGAAGAAGTATCTGCTTTCATTGATCAGACTTACGGTAAGAATTTCTTAAATACAACAAAACGAACCGCTAAAAAGAACGAAAATGCACAAGATGCTCACGAAGCCATCAGGCCGACTTCTACGCTAAGAAAACCAGCAGATGTCAAACATGTCTTAAGCCGAGATCAGCTTCGTCTGTATAAATTGATTTGGGAACGATTCGTGGCAAGCCAAATGGCGCCGGCTGTTCTTGATACAATGAGTGTAGACCTTGACAATAACGGGCTTACATTCCGTGCTAACGGGAGCAAAGTGAAATTCCCTGGATTCATGAAGGTATATGTAGAAGGGAAGGACGACCAGCTAGAAGAAAAGGACAAAATGCTGCCTGATCTTAAAGAAGGTGATACGGTTCTTTCAAAAGATATCGAACCTGAACAGCACTTCACGCAGCCGCCTCCGCGCTACACTGAGGCAAGACTTGTCAAAACACTTGAAGAACTGGGTATAGGCCGTCCGTCTACGTACGCACCAACATTAGATACGATTCAAAAGCGCGGCTATGTCGCACTTGATAATAAACGGTTTATCCCAACAGAGCTTGGGGAAATTGTTCTTAACTTAATCATTGAATTCTTCCCTGAAATCATTAACGTGGAATTCACAGCGAAAATGGAAAAAGAACTTGATAGCGTTGAAGAAGGTACGATCGAATGGGTTCGCATTATCGACAGCTTCTATCAAGACTTTGCAAAACGGGTAGAAAAAGCAGAAGCAGAGATGCAAGAAGTTGAGATTGAGCCTGAATACGCCGGAGTCGACTGTGAAGAGTGCGGACATCCGATGGTGTACAAAATGGGTCGATACGGTAAGTTCATGGCTTGCTCTAACTTTCCTGACTGCCGTAACACAAAACCAATTGTCAAAGATATTGGTGTGAAATGCCCGACTTGTCATGAAGGAAACATTGTTGAACGAAAATCTAAGAAGCGCCGCATTTTTTATGGCTGTGATCGTTTTCCAGAGTGTGAATTCGTCTCTTGGGACAAACCAATTGAAAGAAAGTGTCCAAAATGCGAAAATATGCTTGTAGAGAAAAAGCTGAAAAAAGGCATTCAAGTTCAATGTGTGAACTGTGATTATAAAGAGGAACAACAAAAATAGCGGTGAACAGCCTTGTTCACCTGCTTTTTTATGTCATCAAACAGAACTTACGAAATAGGAGAGTTGTACAATGAGTCAATTTGTAAATGTGATCGGAGCAGGTTTAGCCGGAAGTGAAGCGGCATGGCAAATTGCCAAACGCGGAATTAAAGTCAACTTGTATGAAATGAGACCTGTCAAACAAACGCCAGCTCACCATACAGATAAATTTGCAGAGCTTGTATGCAGCAATTCACTGCGTGCCAACGCTTTGACGAATGCGGTCGGTGTATTAAAGGAAGAAATGCGTCATTTAGATTCAGCGATTATCGCAGCAGCAGACGAAAGCTCAGTCCCTGCTGGCGGAGCGCTTGCAGTAGATCGTCATGAATTTGCAGCAAACGTTACCGATCGCGTGAAAAATCATCCGAATGTGACGGTTTTTCAAGAAGAAGTGCAAAGCATTCCTGAAGGTCCGACAATTATTGCAACGGGCCCGCTTACATCTGAAGCACTTTCAAAAGAATTAAAATCGTTAACGGGTGAAGAGTATCTGTACTTCTACGATGCAGCGGCACCTATTCTAGAGAAAGATAGCATTGATATGGATAAGGTGTACTTGAAATCACGCTATGACAAAGGAGAAGCCGCTTATTTAAACTGTCCAATGACAGAAGAGGAATTTGATCGTTTTTATGAGGCGCTCATTTCTGCTGAAACTGTGCCATTAAAAGAGTTCGAAAAAGAAATCTTCTTTGAAGGCTGTATGCCAATTGAAGTCATGGCGAAAAGAGGAAAGAAAACGATGCTGTTTGGTCCGATGAAGCCAGTAGGACTTGAAGATCCGAAAACAGGAAAAAGACCTTACGCTGTTGTTCAATTAAGACAAGATGATGCAGCAGGTACTTTATATAACATCGTCGGCTTCCAGACACATCTGAAGTGGGGCGACCAAAAGGAAGTATTCCGCTTGATTCCAGGTCTTGAAGAAGCAGAAATCGTTCGATACGGCGTAATGCACCGCAATACATTTATTAACTCACCAAGTCTTTTAAAACCAACGTATCAGTTTAAAAATAGAGAGGATCTATTCTTTGCCGGACAAATGACAGGCGTTGAAGGCTATGTCGAGTCCGCAGCTTCCGGACTAGTGGCTGGAATTAACGCCGCTCGTTTTGTCAAAGGAGAAGAGCTTGTGACACTTCCGGAGGAAACGGCGATCGGCAGCATGGCTTATTACATCACATCGACAAACAAGAAAAGCTTCCAGCCGATGAATGCGAACTTTGGCTTGCTGAAAGATCTTGGTGTTCGGATTAAAAACAAACAAGAGCGTTATGCAGAGTACGCTAAGCGCGCAATCGAAACTATTCAAACTATTTCGAAATCTCTGTAGTAAAACATTGCACGGAAAGCAAGATATATGATACCATTTAAAAGCCTTAAAGAGGTGTAAAAATGACGAATAAACAGCGTCTTGTCCACTTATTCATTGAATATCTGCAAATTGAAAAAAACTATTCTGCTTTAACAATCTCAGGATATACAGAAGCGATTGAAGAGTTTGTCAGATTTATGAACATTCAAGGAATAGACGGTTTTGAAGAGGTATCCTATCAAGATACGAGAATTTATTTAACAGAAGCTTATGAAAAAGGCCTGACAAGAAGAACGATTAGTAAGAAAGTCTCTGCGCTTCGCAGCTTTTATAAATTTCTATTAAGAGAACAGCTTGTGAAAGAAAATCCTTTTTTACTCGTTAGCTTACCAAAGCAGGATAAACGAATTCCTTCATTTTTGTATGAAGAGGAACTTAAAGAGCTTTTTACAGTTTCTGATGTCAGCACACCGCTTGGGCAAAGAAACCAAGCGATTTTAGAACTTCTTTATGCAACAGGTATGAGGGTCAGTGAGTTATGTTCATTAAAAGAATCTGATCTTGATTTATCGTTGGATACAGTGCTTGTTCATGGGAAAGGCAGCAAGCAGCGGTATGTTCCTTTCGGTTCATATGCTCATGAAGCGCTCATCACTTATTTAGAGGATGGAAGGCAGAAGCTGAAAGCTAAGGGGAATGATCGTGCTGATGCATATGTGTTTTTGAATCAGCGCGGGGCGCCTCTTACAGACAGAGGCGTTCGATTCATTCTCACTGAATTAATGAAAAAGGCGTCAGGCACACTACATATCCATCCTCACATGTTAAGGCACACCTTTGCCACACACCTCTTAAATGAGGGGGCAGATTTGAGAAGTGTTCAAGAACTTCTCGGTCATTCGAATTTATCATCAACTCAGGTGTACACGCATGTATCAAAAGATTCTTTAAGGAAAACATACATGTCTCATCACCCAAGGGCTTTTAAACGATCCTAAAAGGAGGTTTTTTCATGTCATCATTTCATGCAACAACCATCTTTGCCGTTCAACATAAAGGAAAAAGTGCGATGGCTGGAGACGGTCAAGTCACTTTCGGGCAGGCTGTCGTGATGAAACACACGGCAAAAAAAGTGCGCCGTCTTTTCGGAGGCAAGGTGCTTGCAGGTTTTGCAGGTTCAGTAGCAGATGCATTTACACTCTTTGAAAAGTTTGAAACGAAGCTTGAAGAATATGGTGGTAACTTAAAGCGGGCAGCCGTAGAACTAGCGAAAGAATGGCGAAGTGACAAGATGCTCAGACAGCTTGAGGCCATGCTGATCGTTATGAACAAAGACAGCATCCTGCTTGTCTCTGGAACAGGAGAGGTCATCGAACCAGATGACGGTATTTTGGCCATCGGCTCAGGCGGCAATTATGCGCTTAGCGCCGGGAGAGCACTCAAAACACATGCAGGTGATCACCTCACAGCGAGAGATATTGCAAAGGCTGCTCTTGAAACCGCCGGAGAAATCTGTGTCTACACGAACGATCAAATCACTTTAGAAGAGCTTGAATAGAAAGGACATGAGACGTATGGAGAAAAAGCCGTTCACCCCAAGAGAGATAGTTGAAAAGCTTGATCAATATATTATTGGTCAGCTTGATGCGAAAAAAGCAGTGGCGGTGGCTTTAAGAAACCGTTACAGAAGAAGCCTTTTACATGATAAGCTAAAGGATGAAGTCGTTCCGAAAAATATTTTAATGATCGGCCCAACAGGTGTGGGGAAAACAGAGATTGCCCGCAGAATTGCAAAAATTTCTGGTGCGCCTTTTATTAAAGTGGAAGCGACGAAGTTTACTGAAGTTGGTTATGTCGGCCGTGATGTAGAATCGATGGTCAGAGATCTAGTTGAGACAGCGATCAGAATTGTCAAAGAAGAAAAGATGAAAGACGTTCAAGAAGAAGCAGAAAAACAAGCAAATAAACGTCTTGTTCATTTACTTGTTCCTGGCAAGAAAAAAAGCCAGTCTGTGAAAAATCCTTTTGAGATGCTGTTTGGCGGTTCTGATGAAGATGACCGTGATCGAGATCAATCAAGTGAAGAAGTTGAACTTGAATCGACAAGAAAGCGAATCACTCATCAGCTGGCTATGGGCGAACTTGAAGATCATTACGTCACGATCGAAGTGGAAGAGCAGCAGCCATCCATGTTTGATATGCTTCAGGGCTCGGGTATGGAGCAAATGGGCATGAACATGCAGGATGCGCTCGGCAATCTCATGCCTAAAAAGAAAAAACGCAGAAAGCTGACCGTCAGAGAAGCAAGAAAGGCGTTAACTGCTGAGGAAGCTTCAAAACTGATTGACATGGATGAAGTCAGTCAAGAAGCCGTCTATAAAGCAGAACAGCAAGGAATTATTTTTATCGACGAGATCGACAAAATCGCCAAAAGCGGTGGTGCATCATCTGCAGATGTTTCTCGTGAAGGGGTTCAACGTGATATTTTACCGATTGTAGAAGGTTCAACTGTGATGACGAAATATGGGGCAGTGAAAACAGACCATGTGCTTTTTGTAGCAGCAGGTGCATTTCATATGGCGAAACCATCAGATTTGATTCCAGAGCTTCAAGGGCGCTTCCCAATCCGTGTAGAATTAGATAAATTAAATATCGAAGACTTTGTGAAAATCTTAACGGAACCAGATAACGCATTATTAAAGCAATATAAAGCTTTACTTGAAACAGAAGGTATATCTCTTGAATTTTCTGACGATGCTATTCATAAGATTGCCGAAGTGGCTTATCATGTCAATCAGGAGACAGATAACATCGGTGCAAGAAGGCTTCATACCATACTTGAAAAGCTGCTTGAAGAGCTTTCATTTGAGGCGCCTGATATTACACTGGAGACAGTGACCATTACCCCTCAGTATGTAGAAGAGAAGCTAGGAAAGATTGCAAATAACAAAGACTTAAGTCAATTTATACTTTAACAAATGAATAAAGTAATCTAGGAGGATCATTAAAATGGCGTTACTACAAAAAACAAGGATTATTAACTCAATGCTGCAAGATTCAGCAGGGAAACCAGTTAATTTTAAAGAAATGGCGGAAACACTGAGAGATGTCATTGATTCAAACATTTTTGTGTTGAGTAGAAGAGGGAAGCTTCTAGGCTACTCGATCAACCAGCAGATTGAAAATCCGCGTATGAAGAAAATGCTTGAAGACCGTCAGTTCCCTGAAGAATATACAAAGAGTCTATTCAACATCCCTGAAACATCTTCAAACCTTGACATTAACAGTGAGTATACAGCTTTCCCAATTGAGAACCGTGATTTATTCGAATCAGGTTTGACAACAATTGTCCCAATTATCGGAGGAGGAGATCGTTTAGGAACGTTAATCCTGTCTCGTTTGCAAGATACATTCACTGACGATGATTTAATACTTGCTGAGTACGGAGCAACAGTTGTTGGAATGGAGATCCTTCGTGAAAAAGGAGAAGAAATCGAAGAAGAAGCAAGAAGTAAAGCGGTTGTTCAAATGGCGATTAGTTCTCTTTCATATAGTGAGCTTGAAGCCATTGAGCACATCTTTGAAGAACTTGATGGCAACGAAGGGCTCCTTGTGGCAAGTAAAATTGCTGACCGTGTAGGAATCACTCGTTCAGTGATCGTGAACGCCTTACGTAAGTTAGAAAGTGCAGGCGTCATCGAATCTCGTTCTCTTGGAATGAAGGGAACGTATATCAAAGTGTTAAACAACAAATTTTTAATCGAACTTGAAAATTTAAAATCTCATTAATCAAAACCCCTTTTCAGCCAAAATACAAGCTGAAAAGGGTTTTTTTTTTATAAAAAAGAGGATTTGTCCGAAAAATGACACTCTTTTTTCCAAGAAAACCCTTACAATTCTTAGTTCTTTAAATCTAGGTCTTTGTACCTATTCATAAAATAGATATATATTACGAGTTTTTTTTACATATACATCATAGACTTTAATCCTATTATTTCTTACAATGAACATATGGTTTTACAAATCTCGACATGATTAAATGGAATGAAATACATATGATTGGAGGTATATGGTTTTGGATATATTTTCTGGAACGATAAGCAACCTTGAGAATGCCTTGGGCAGAGCGAATGTTAAGCAAAAAGTCATAAGCAATAATATCGCGAATATAGACACACCGAACTACAAGTCGAAAAACGTCACATTTCATGATATGCTAAACGATGCGTCGATCAAGTTGGATGCTAAAAAAACATACCAAGGACACATTGATTTTTCTAAAACAGGGTCTAATTATTCAGTTGTTTCGAGCAACCGTACTTCATATCAAGAAAACGGAAATAATGTCGATATTGATCAAGAGATGAGTGAACTCGCTAAAAACCAAATTCAGTATAATGCGTTGGTTGAAAGAATGAGTGGAAAATTCAATTCTCTTAAAACAGTTTTGACAGGAGGTAAGTGATGTCAATTTTTTCAGGCGTTAACGCTTCGGCCTCAGCATTAACAGCTCAGAGGCTCAGAATGGACGTTGTATCCTCTAACCTTGCAAATATGGATACAACAAGAGCGAAACAGGTTGATGGCAACTGGGAGCCTTATAGACGTAAGCTCGTCACATTACAGCCGTCAGGTGAATCGTTTTCATCTATATTGAACTCAAGCATGAATTCGAGCGGCAAATTAGGAAACGGCGTGAAAGCAACGAAGATTACAGAAGACGAAACTCCATTCAACCTTCAATATGATCCTACAAATCCCGATGCCAATGAAAATGGATATGTTCAAACACCTAATGTTGATCCATTAAAGGAAATGGTTGACCTCATCAGCAGCTCAAGGTCATATGAAGCAAACGTGACCGCACTAAATGCGAATAAAAGCATGTTGATGAAAGCTTTAGAAATAGGAAAGTAAGGTGAAAAGAATTGGTTAACGCAATATCTCCTTTCCAGCTTCAAACCGCTCAGCAAGCAAGTGAATTGACGAATGCATCGTCCGTTCAGGCGGCTGCACCTAAAAGTCAAACGAATTTCTCTGATGTGCTGAAAAATTCCATTGAGGCATTAAATCAATCACAGCTGAAATCAGACCAGTATACAAATGCTCTTGCACAAGGAAAAGATGTCAATCTCGATGAAGTCATGATTGCCTCGCAAAAAGCGAGTGTGACACTCACAGCTGCAACGGAGTTTCGAAATAAAGCAGTCGAAGCGTACCAAGAGATTATGAGAATGCAGATGTAGGAGGTGCTGACGGACAAAAAAAGACTGAATGGAATGACCGGGGGTTAAGATGAATCGTACTTTAATGCAATTAAGAACAAAAACAGTTGAGTTTTGGCGAAATCGATCAAAATTACAAAAAATACTCATGATTGGCGGCGTTGCTGCCCTAGCAATCATTATTACGGTTGTTAGCATCTTTGCTTCTTCTGAAAAAATGGTTCCATTGTTTAGAGATTTGTCTGAGGCAGAAGCTGGGCAAATCAAACAGGAACTGGATGGCAAAAACGTTAAATCGGAACTTGCGAATAATGGAACAACGATTCTCGTTCCAGAAAAGCAGGCTGACACTTTAAAAGTAACACTCGCATCTGAGGGTCTCCCTAAGACAGGGAATATTGATTATTCCTTCTTTGCGAACAATTCCGGCTTCGGTTTAACAGATAATGAATTTGATGTTCTGAAAGTAGACGCAACTCAGACAGAACTATCCAATCTGATCAACACGATTGATGGGATTAAAGATTCAAAAGTTATGATTAACCTGCCAAAAGATTCCGTTTTTGTTGGAGAAGAGCAAAGTAATGCATCAGCATCCATTGTGCTGCAAGTTGAGCCTGGCTACACGCTCGCGCCGCAGCAAGTAAAAGGCCTTTATCATCTTATTTCAAAAAGTGTGCCGAATTTAAAGACAGAAAACATTGTCATTATGGACCAAGATTCCAACTACTACGACTTAAACAGCAGTTCCGATTCCTATGCAAGTGGAATGGATGCACAGCAGCAGAAAAAAGAAGAGATTGAAAAGAACCTTCAAAGAAAAATTCAACAGCTGCTCGGAACAATGATGGGTCAAGAAAAAGTGGCTGTATCGGTCACAACAGACATTGATTTTACTGAAGAGAAAAGAAAAGAAGATCTTGTAGAACCAGTTGATAAAGAAAACATGCAAGGCATTGCTGTCAGTGCTGAAAAGATTGCTGAAACTTATTCAGGAAATGGTGCAGCAGCTGGAGGCACCGCTGGAACAGGCGACGATGATGTCACAAATTATCAAGGCGCCGATGGAGCGAACGGTAGCGGAGATTACGAAAAGAGCGAAGATCGTATCAACTATGAAGTCAACCGCATTCATAAAGATATCAAAGAGAGCCCTTATAAAATTAGAGATGTTGGCATTCAAGCATTGGTCGAACCACCAACTGCAAACGATGTGAACTCTTTAACACCTGAAAGGCAAGATGATATCAAAAAGATTCTTTCAACGATCATTAGCACTTCAATTGATAAAGAATACACAAATGGTCAAGCGCTCACTCAAGCGGACTTAGATAACAAAATTGTTTTATCTGTATCAAAATTAGACGGTAAACAGCAAACTGCAGCAGAAAACCCATCAAACAATATTCCAATCTGGGTTTATATTGTAGGCGGTGTGCTACTACTTGCAATTATCGCTCTCATTATTCTTCTTGTGCGTAAACGCCGAAAAGAAGAGGAAGAAGAGTTTGAGTTTGATGAACGTACACCAATCCATGTTCCTGATATCGACACTGAACCAGAAACAGAAGAAATGGTGAGAAAAAATCAGCTTGAAAAAATGGCAAAAGAAAAACCAGAAGACTTTGCTAAATTGCTACGCAGCTGGCTGTCCGAGGATTAGGAGGAATACACATGTCGAGAAAAGATCCAAATCGACTAACAGGCAGACAAAAAGCAGCAATCCTAATGATTTCCTTAGGGCTAGACGTGTCAGCATCTGTATACAAACATCTGTCTGAAGACGAAATAGAAAAATTAACATTAGAAATTTCCAATGTACGAAGTGTAGATACCGCTAAGAAAGATGAAATCATCGAAGAGTTTCACAGCATCGCCATCGCGCAGGACTACATATCACAAGGCGGTCTTATGTACGCAAGACAAGTGCTTGAAAAAGCGCTTGGTGAGGACAAAGCGGACAGCATCTTAAACCGATTAACATCCTCGCTTCAAGTGAAACCGTTTGATTTTGCTCGAAAGGCTGACCCAGAACAAATCTTAAACTTTATCCAGCATGAGCATCCACAAACCATCGCGCTCATCCTTTCCTACTTAGATCCAGTCCAAGCTGGGCAGATTTTATCTGAATTAGGTGAGGAAGTACAAACAGAGGTTGCGAGACGTATTGCTTTAATGGACCGCACATCTCCAGAGATCATCAATGAAGTGGAACGCATTCTTGAACAAAAGCTTTCTTCAACCTTTACGCAGGACTATACGCAAACGGGCGGGGTCGAAGCGGTTGTAGAAGTACTAAATGGTGTAGACCGTGCGACCGAGAAGACCATTTTAGACACACTTGAAATTCAAGATCCTGAGCTTGCTGATGAAATTAAGAAACGTATGTTTGTCTTTGAAGATATTGTCACTCTTGACAGTAGAGCGATTCAGCGCGTGATCAGAGATGTTGAAAATGACGACTTATTGCTCGCGCTCAAAGTGGCAAGCGAAGAGGTCAAAGAAATTGTCTTCCGCAACATGTCACAGCGAATGGTCGAAACGTTCAAAGAAGAAATGGAGTTTATGGGACCTGTCCGGCTTAGAGATGTCGAGGAAGCACAAACTCGTATTGTCAGCATCGTAAGACGACTCGAGGAAGCTGGAGAAATCGTCATAGCTCGAGGCGGAGGAGACGATATCATTGTCTAGGATTATCAAACATGAAACATCTGTTATTCCTGAGCAAGGCCGGCAAACGATTCCTTTGCAGCAAGTGGAGTTTAAAAAAGAACATCACGAAGAAGAGCTTGTCAATGAAACAGAAGCATCGCAGCTTGTACTAAGTGATGCTGAAGATCAAGCAAGCCGTATAGTAGAACAAGCAAATAGTGAGCTTGAAAAAACAATGGCTGAAATCAATCAGCGCCGCGCTGCTTTTGAAGAAGAAAGAATGCAGCTCATTGAAGAAGCGAAACAAGCAGGTTACCAAGATGGCTTCCAAAAGGGTGAAACAGATGCGAATATGCAGTACCAATCGATTCTTGATCAAGCGAATGACATTGTCAGTCTTGCCAAGCAGGATTACGAAGAAAAAATTGAAAGCTCCGCAGAAAAAATTGTGGAACTGGCTTTCGAACTCGCCAAACGCGTTTGGTACTCGGCTGAGGACACGAAAGATCAATTTTTGGCTCTCGTGAAGCAGGTCATTTCAGAAGTGAAAGAATATGACGATATTTCCATCTATGTTGACCCTGAACATTACGATCATGTGATGGAGTATAAAGACGAATTAATCAGAATCCTTCAAAAGGATACACACCTTGTCATTTACTCGGATGAAAAAGCGCCAAAAGGGACTTGTTACGTAGAAACAAGCTTTGGAAAAGTGGAAGCGAGTGTTGATACCCAAATGAATCAGTTGAAAGAAAAGTTACTAGAAGTCATTGATTCAGGTGATCACAAATGAACATTGATGTGTTAAAAGAAACAATTGAAACCGCCGATCCTTATAAACGATTTGGCAAAGTCAATCGAGTTGTTGGGCTGATGATTGAATCTAAGGGGCCGGAGAGTTCTATCGGGGACGTGTGTCTCATTCATAAAAAAGGGCGTAGGCACGATCCGATAAAAGCAGAGGTCGTAGGGTTTAGAGATGAAAACATTCTGCTCATGCCTTATGTAGAAGCATCCAATATTTCACCAGGAAGTCTAGTTGAAGCGACAGGTGAGTCGCTGAAGGTCAAAGTTGGTACTGGATTAATCGGCGAAGTCGTTGATGCCTTCGGTGATCCGCTGGACGGCAGTATGCTTCCAAAGGGACTTGCGCCTGTTTCGACAGAACAGTCTCCCCCAAATCCGATGGACAGGCCGCCGATTCGAGAAAAGATGGGCGTTGGTGTCAGAGTGATCGATAGTCTGCTCACAGTTGGCACTGGTCAAAGGATCGGGATTTTTGCTGGAAGTGGTGTTGGAAAAAGTACCTTAATGGGAATGATTGCAAAGCAGACAGAAGCAGATCTGAATGTCATTGCCCTTGTAGGAGAGCGTGGCCGTGAAGTTCGTGAGTTTATTGAAAAGGATTTAGGTGCTGAAGGACTGAAGCGTTCGATTGTTGTTGTCGCAACTTCTGACCAGCCTGCACTGACGAGAATGAAAGCTGCTTATACAGCAACAGCTATTGCGGAATATTTTAGAGACAGAGGGAAAAATGTCATGTTCATGATGGACTCTGTTACACGGGTCGCTATGGCACAAAGGGAAATCGGGCTTGCAACTGGCGAACCGCCAACGACAAAAGGATATACACCTTCGGTGTTCGCTATACTGCCTAAATTACTTGAACGAACTGGAACGAATCAGCTTGGTTCCATCACAGCGTTTTACACAGTGCTTGTTGATGGTGACGATATGAATGAGCCAATTGCTGATACAGTCAGGGGGATCTTAGATGGCCACATTGTACTTGATCGTGCTTTAGCCAACAAAGGACAATTTCCTGCTGTCAATATTCTGAAAAGTATCAGCCGCGTTATGAGCAATATCGCAAGTCATGATCACAAGGAGGCGGCCAACCGGTTCCGCCAGCTTTTATCCACTTATCAAAACGCTGAAGACCTCATTAACATTGGAGCTTATAAAAAAGGCTCCTCGAAAGACATTGATGAGGCCATGCAGGCTTATCCTCATCTGATTTCATTTTTGAAGCAGGATGTAGAAGAGGCTGTATCTATTGAAGACAGTGTGAATTTATTGCTCCGTTTGATGAATAGAGAGGATTGACAAAAACAGTGAGATATCAATACAAATTTCAAAAGCTCTTAGAACTGAAAGAAAGTGAAAAAGACAAGTCACTCGCAGCGTACCAACAATCCGTTTCAGCATTTGAGCAAGTCGCTGAAAAACTCTATGAAAATATGAGTAAAAAAGAATTAATGGAAAAAAGCAAAGAAGAAAAGCTGAGAAGTGGTATGAGTGTTCAAGAAATGCGTCATTACCAGCAATTTGTGACCAATTTAGATAACACCATTCAGCACTATCAGCAGCTTGTGATCATGAAACGCCATCAAATGAATGAAAAACAATCTGATTTAACTGAAAAAAACATTGAGTTTAAAAAGTTTGAAAAAATGAAAGAAAAGCAGTATGAAAAGTTTTCCCTTGAACATAAGGCCATTGAAATGAAAGAAATGGATGATATCTCTATCAGCCAATTCATGTTTCAAGGACATTAGGAGTCGAGATGAATGCCTAAGAAGGAAAAAACGAAGGAATCAAGCGGCGGTAAATTTCAATGGATCTTGTTTATTGTCATTATCCCATTGATTGTGCTTGTGATTGTGACTGGCACAATCCTTTATATTGCGGGTTTTGATCTAAAGAAACCGCTCCAAAACATTCCTGTGATCAGCAGTTTGGTTGGTTCAGATGACACCTCAAAAACGTCATCTTCACATAATGATCAAAGCGATGCAGAATTGAAGGAACTGAAAAAGACCATTAAAGAGCAAAAAAATGAACTTGAAATTGCGCAAAAAGATTTAAAAACAAGTGATGAAGAGATTAAAAGACTGAATCAAAAAATCAGTTCGCTTGAAAAAACATCTAAAAATGATGCGAATAATACGTCAGCGAGTGATAGTTCAACAAACAACAGCTCATCAAGCGATACATCAGGTAATAATGCGTCAGGGACAACTTCTGATGGGGCAGGATCCTCTAACCAGAAACCTAAAGGGAAGATTGTCAGTATCTATGAAAGCATGGACGCAGGGAAATCCGCCAAAATTTTATCAGAATTAAGTGATAAAGAGGCATTGAAGATCCTTGAAGAGCTGAGCAAAAATAAACTAACAGATATATTAGCAAAACTAACACCTCAGAAGGCAGCTACATTTACGAAAGAGCTTGCTAAAAAAGAAGAAAGTGAAAATGGGGGTGGACAATAAGTGAAGCTATTGGATATTGGAGCCTTACAGCAATCGTCTCAAGGTCTTTCGGGGCCAAAGGGAGGCGGCGTGGCATCTGCACGCGGGTTGTTTAAACAATTACTTAGCGGGGCAGGCGCACAAAGCGGTCTTGTTAATGCTGAGACAGCGGGTGCCTCTCTTTCCATCAATGATGCGATGCAAATCATTGAAAAATGGATGCAATCACCTGAAGAAGGGATCGACGGAGACCTTCTTGAAGCGCTTCAAACACTTCAAAGTCAAACGCTTGATTCGTCTGATCTCAAGTCACTAGAAGAGTTATTTCAAAAAATGGAATCATCCATTTACGATGATCAAGCTGATAAGCCAGCTTCTGAACATAGTGAGCAGCTCATACAAGTCCACTTTTTCTTATATCAACTGCTCAATCAACAGCCGCTCAGCTTTGATGCAAAGCTAGTGCAGGATATTGAAGCAAAAGGTCAAGACTTCATTCACTTTCTTTCGAAAAACGGGGTAGATGAGAAACTGATTCAGCAAGTAAAAGAGCAGTTTTTCTCGCAGGGTTCAGCACCAAAGCTGAATTCGATGTCTCAAAGTGAGCTGAAACACTTTAATCAGTTAATCGACCATATGATGGCAAACGCAAAAGGATCAGACAAAGAGTTAAAAATTGCTTTAGGAGAGTTAAAAGAATTGGTCTCTCCAAGACAAGAATCTACTCTTGCTTCTCCGGCAAAAGGTGCTGCCTCCCTTGAATGGCTCATCAAAAAGGAAGTTGTCAAAGGACAAAGCACTGCTGCACCTGCTTCTGAAAAAACGATCACTCATACGCTGTTGCCAGGTCATAAGCAGTTTTTTCAACTGCAATCAGCAGCTCCTGTTCAGCAGACACAAACAATGGATGAAAAGCCGGGAACGGTTGATCAGCAAATTCTAAATACGTGGAAGCAAATGAAATTCACGCCATTTGGCAACTCAAGCGGACGCTTTACAGTTCGGTTAAATCCAGAAAATCTCGGATTTATCACGATTCAGCTGACGAAGCAAAATGGTATGTATGCGAGTAAGATTACTGCTTCGACACAAGCAGCAAAAGAGCTGTTAGAGCATCACCTGCCGCAGCTCAAGCAGGCGCTTCCGAATATGTCGGTTCAAGTGGACCGTTTCCATATACCGCTTCAATCAAATGAGCAGCCGCTATTTGGACAATTTAACGAAGAAAACAAGCAGCAGCAGTCAAAAGGGCAGAATTTCCAGAAGCCTGATGAACAGGAAGAAGAATTCCAAGATGTACTGGATGCTCTTGTTGGGTCAGATGAAGAAGAGGAGGAAATCTAATGGCAACAGTTGATGCTACGAATAGAACAGTCGCACAAGCAGACACTTCTTCAAACGCAGCAAAGAAAACAGATACGCTTGGCAAAGATCAATTTTTGAAAATATTGCTTACACAGCTTCAAAACCAAGATCCGACAAACCCACTAGATGACCGTGAGTTTGTCACACAGCTTGCAACATTTTCATCTTTAGAACAGCAAACCAATATGAACGATTCTATCACCAAGCTGAATCAGCTTATGTCTACATTTGTTGCACACCAAGATCCGTTTACGACGTATGTAGGCTGGATTGGTAAAGAAGTATCGGGCAAACTGGATGATAAAGAGATATCAGGCACTGTGAAGTCTGTTAAAAACATAAACAATGAATACTTCTTGTATTTAGAAGATGGAACGAAAATCAGCCCTTGGGATGTTACAGCAGTTGGAGAAAAAACGAAGTAATTCGAGGAGGAAAATAAATGTTACGCTCACTTTACTCAGGAATTAGCGGAATGAAAAACTTCCAATCAAAATTAGATGTTGTAGCCAACAACGTAGCCAACGTCAATACACACGGATACAAAAAAAGCCGTATCACTTTTAAAGATATGGTCAGCCAAACCATTGGAAGTTCTGGTGGACCAACGAACAACTCTGGTTCAATCAACTCAAAACAAATTGGTTTAGGATCATCTTTATCTTCTATTGATAAAATCATGTCAGCGGGATCTTCTCAAAATACAAATGAACCTTACGACTTCTATATCAATGGAGATGGGTTTTTCCGGATTGAAAGTCAAGGAGAAATTCTTTATACAAGAACAGGGAATTTCGACACTGATTCAGAGGGAAGCTTAGTCACCCCTGATGGAAATTATCTGCTTGGAATGAATGGACAAAAGATAACGATTCCAGACGGCGTTTCGAGTGTGAGTGTTGGTCCAGATGGAACGGTTTCGGTTGTTGAAAACAATGTATCAAGAACCGTTGGTCAAGTATCACTCGTATCTTTCCGTAACGCAGGAGGGTTAGACAAAGTTGGTGACAACCTTTACCGCCAGACCTTAAGCTCAGGTGCTCCAAGTAACCCTATCGTACCTGGTGAACAAGGAACGGGCGTCATCCAAACAGGTAAACTTGAAATGTCAAATGTTGATTTAACAGACGAGTTTACTGAAATGATTATCGCACAGCGTGGTTTCCAATCGAATGCAAAGACGATCACAACATCTGATGAAATCCTGCAAGAGCTTGTGAATCTGAAACGATAGGAGGTAGGGGGAGCGGTTTATCGCTTCTCTGCTTAATATGATTGAAGTGACAAGATTAAATGGCAAAGGATTTATGCTGAACGCTCTCCATATCGAGCAAATCGAAAGCTTTCCAGACACGACCATTACATTAGCCAATGGAAAGAAATTCGTTGTGAAAGAAGATAAAGAGCAGCTTCAAGAGAAAATCATTTCTTTCTACAGAAAAATCCAAGTCATTTCATTGAATCAAGGAATAGAGGAGTTTGAATGAAGAAGAAATTAGTCGTAGTAATGCTAATCATGATTATTGCCATCGTCGGAATTGGAGCAGGCATCTTTTTTCTGCTGAATGGGTCAGACGAAGCAAAAGCAGAAAAAGAGCCAACAGCAGATGAAGTCGTAAAAGCTTCTGTTGAAATTCCTGAGATTATTACTAATTTAAAGTCTGAAGGAAATGCTGTCAAACTTGTATTGAATATTGAAACGGACTCTGAAAAAGCAAAAGAAGAGCTCGAGAAAAGAAGTTTTCAAGTGAAAGACGCCGTAATCGACATTTTATCAGACACGAATGCAGATGAACTTGATGGCAAAAAAGGCAGAGAACATTTTAAAACACTAGTCAAAAACAAAGTGAATAACTATTTGCAAGATGGCAAGGTGAAAGAAGTATATATAACCTCCTTTAATCTGCAATAGAGGCGATTAATTGACACGATGGAGGTGAAGAAATGTCAGGAGAAGTGCTTTCCCAGAATGAGATCGATGCATTATTATCCGCCATATCTACAGGCGAAATGGATGCAGAAGAGCTGAAAAAAGAAGAAACGACGAAAAAAGTGAAGGTGTATGATTTTAAACGTGCACTGCGCTTTTCGAAAGACCAGATTCGAAGTTTAACAAGGATTCATGATAACTTCGCTAGACTGCTCACCACGCACTTTTCAGCTCAGCTAAGATCATATATTCAAATTACTGTCAGCTCGGTTGACCAAGTACCATACGAAGAATTTATTCGTTCGATTCCTAATATGACATTATTAAACTTATTTTACGTCAGCCCGCTTGAAGGAAGAATCATGCTTGAAGTGAACCCAACAATCGGCTATGCCATGATGGACAGGCTGATGGGCGGGATTGGCATTAGTCATAATAAGACAGAATCACTTACAGAAATCGAAACAAAGATTATCTCAAACATGTTTGAGGGAGCTTTGGAAAATTACAGAGAAGCGTGGCAGTCCATAACCGACATCGAGCCTGAAATGGCAGATTTCGAGGTAAATCCCCAGTTTGTTCAAATGGTGTCACCAAACGAAACAGTTGTCGTCATTTCTCTTAATACACAAATTGGTGAGGTCAGCGGGGTTATTAACCTATGTATTCCTCATGTTGTATTGGAGCCTATTATTCCGAAGCTGTCTGTACACTACTGGATGCAGTCTGAACGAAATGAACCAAAACAACAAGAAACAAAGGCCATTGAAAAACGGATTATGACGGCAAAAATACCGGTAGTCGCAGAGCTAGGGGAATCGGAAATGACGGTGGAAGAGTTTTTGAATTTGGAAATTGGTGATTGTATTGCCTTGGACAAACCAGTAAATGCGCCTCTTACTGTTATGGTCGGAAATAAACCGAAATTCTTGGGACAGGCCGGCCGCGTGAATCGGAAACAGGCGATTCAAATTCTAGATCACGACATAAGAGGTGAAGAAGATGGAGAATAACGGAAGTAAATTATCACAAGACGAAATCGATGCGCTCCTTAAAGGAGGCAGCAATGACGATATAGAGCCTGATACAATCCTTTCTGCAATGGAGCAAGATGCCATTGGGGAAATCGGAAACATTTCATTCGGTAGCTCTGCAACAGCACTTTCAACCCTATTAAATCAAAAAGTGGAGATTACTACTCCAACTGTTACAGTGATTCAAAAAAGTATGCTGAATGAGGAATTTCCTCATCCGTATGTCGCTATTGAAGTGAATTATACAGAAGGCTTCAGCGCAAGTAACTTGCTTGTCGTCCAGCAAACAGATGCAGCAGTCATTGCGGACTTAATGATGGGCGGAGACGGGACAAATGCTGACCCTTCTTTAAGCGAGATTCACTTAAGTGCAGTGCAAGAAGCAATGAACCAAATGATGGGTTCTGCTGCGACATCCATGTCGACGGTCTTTAATAAAAAGATTGATATTTCTCCGCCGCGCGTCGAATTACTTGATGTGAAAGAAGGAGAAGGGACAGACCGCATTCCAGCTGAAGAAATGCTTGTCAAAGTATCCTTCAGATTAAAAATAGGTGAACTCATCGATTCAAATATTATGCAGCTTTATCCTATTACATTTGCGAAGGATTTAATCGCAGAATTAACAGACCCTGCGCAAGAGGAAGAGCCGGTTCAAGACACTCAAGTGAGCACACCTGAACCTCAGCCGGCAGCTCCGCAAACGCAGTCTGCACCAGCGCAGCAAGCAGCTCCGGCGAAAAGACAGGCGAAGCCAAAGCCGGCAGCACCTGTAAATGTAGCGCCTGTTGAATTTGAAGCGTTCAGTGAGCCTCAGCATACAACAAGCCAGCTTGGAAATCTTGATATGCTGATGGATATTCCGCTTTCCATTACGGTGGAACTTGGAAGAACTCAGCGCAGTGTAAAAGAAGTCCTTGAGCTTTCAGCTGGAAGTATCATTGAACTGGACAAACTTGCTGGGGAGCCAGTAGACATTCTGGTGAACAAACGAATCGTCGCCAAAGGGGAAGTCGTTGTCATTGATGAGAACTTTGGTGTTCGTGTGACTGATATATTAAGTCAGTCAGAAAGACTTTCTAATTTAAAATAAACAAACATATAGGGAGAGAATAAGTAAATGGCTACTAAGGTATTAATCGTAGATGATGCAGCATTCATGAGAATGATGATAAAGGATATTCTTGTAAAAAACGGATTTGATGTCGTAGGTGAAGCAGAAAACGGCGCTCAAGCAGTTGAAAAATACAAAGAAACTTCTCCAGACCTTGTCACAATGGATATCACAATGCCAGAAATGGACGGGATCACAGCGCTAAAAGAAATTAAACAAATCGACGCTTCTGCAAAAATCATCATGTGTTCTGCAATGGGGCAGCAGTCAATGGTTATTGACGCGATCCAAGCAGGTGCAAAAGACTTTATCGTGAAGCCGTTCCAGGCAGACCGTGTACTTGAAGCAATTAATAAAACGTTAGGCTAAAAAAGGGTGTAAGACTTGTTGAAAAAACGTTTGATATGTATAGCAATGATCAGTTTTTTGCTTTTCTTGACGATGCAGCCTGCCTCACTGTTTGCTGAAACGAAAGATCCTGAAAATGGCACAGTGAATGACTGGCTCAAAGAAGAGAAAGGCAGCAAAAAGGATACAGAAAAGACAACCACTGACAATCAAACGAATCCGGCAGAAGAAGTTCCCTCTTCTTCTGTCTCCATTATGGATTTTGTCAAAATGATTGGTGCTTTACTTTTTGTCATCCTGCTCATATATGGATTGGTGAGATTTGTTGGTAAGCAAAACCGCTTACTTAAACCATTTCGCTATGTTGAAAATATTGGCGGAACGACGGTTGGCCAAAACCGTTCAGTCCAGCTTATCAAAGTGGGCAGACGAGTATTAGTTGTTGGAGTAGCGGACTCAATCCAGCTGCTAAAAGAAATTGATGATGAACAAGAATGTGAAGCGATCGTGAAACAATATGAAGAAGCGATGGAAAGCAAAACAGATTTACCAAAAATCGTTCAAAAATTCACATCGCAGGTAAAGAAACAAAATCAGCCAACCACTTCTTCTTTTTCAGCCAATTTGAAGGCGCAGCTAGCCGAATTGAAAAAGACCCAAGCAGAAGTCAGAAAGAAAGGCCCGAAACAAAATGAATGAGTTTATCGATTTATTTAATTCCAGCGGTGCAGGGAACATTAGCACGTCTGTCCGTCTTCTTTTACTTTTAACCGTATTTTCGGTTGCACCAGGCATTCTCATTTTAATGACATGTTTTACACGAATAGTGATTGTACTTTCATTCGTTAGAACGTCACTTGCAACCAACTCAATGCCGCCAAACCAAGTGCTTGTAGGGCTTGCTTTGTTTCTCACATTTTTTATCATGGCACCCACGTTCTCAGAGATTAATAAAGAGGCACTGACGCCGCTTTTAAATGATGACATTACGCTAAATCAGGCATATGAAAAAGCCGAAGTGCCAATTAAAGAGTTTATGAGTAAACATACGAGACAGAAGGATTTGGCTTTATTTCTTAGTTACGCAAAAATGGATACACCTGAATCGATAAAAGATATTCCGTTAACGGCGATGGTACCCGCTTTTGCTATTTCAGAATTAAAGACGGCATTTCAAATTGGTTTCATGATCTTTATTCCATTTTTAATTATTGACATGGTGGTCGCAAGTGTCCTGATGTCAATGGGGATGATGATGCTTCCTCCGGTTATGATATCGCTCCCTTTCAAAATATTGTTATTTGTTTTAGTCGATGGATGGTATTTGATTGTTAAATCTTTGCTGCAAAGCTTTTAGAGTAGGTGCTTAAAACATGAGTTCAGAATTTGTCATTACGATGGCTGAAAGATCAGTGTATGTGGTATTGCTTGTCAGTGGGCCGCTTCTAGCGCTCGCTCTTATTGTGGGACTGATTGTCAGTGTGTTTCAGGCGACAACCCAAATTCAAGAACAGACGCTTGCGTTCATTCCTAAAATTGTTGCAGTTCTTATTGGGCTTGTTGTGTTTGGTCCATGGATGCTGTCAACCATTGTGTCCTTTACGACAGAGCTGTTCTCGAATTTAGATCGATTTGCAGGTTAACCAGCGATGTCAATCATAGAATTATTCCCTGCTTTTCTGTTAGTTTTTATTCGGATCACCGCTTTTTTTGTGACAGTACCGCTTTTAGCGCATAGAACAATCCCAGCTGTACACAGAGTTGGCTTCTCACTGTTTTTAGCCGTGATTAGTTTTAGCACGATTAAGGAACCGCCAGCACTCGACGTAGACGGTCTTTATATGATGCTTGCAGTGAAAGAAGCAATGGTCGGACTTCTGCTTGGACTGATTGCATATATCATGGTGTCCGCTGTTCAAATTGCCGGCTCATTCATTGATTTTCAAATGGGTTTTGCGATCGCCAATGTGATTGACCCGCAAACAGGGGCACAAACGCCGCTGATGGGGCAGTTTTTTTATACGGTCACATTGCTATTGATGCTGGCAACCAATGCACACCACCTGCTGCTTGATGGAATCTATTACAGCTTTCAATATATTGCAGTTGATCAGTACGCACTGAATTTCGGCAGTGAATCCTTTGCTTACTTTATTGCAAAGAGTTTCAACCAAATGTTCATCATTGCCTTTCAAATCTCGGCACCGGTTGTCGCCAGCTTGTTTTTGGTCGATTTGGCACTGGGCATTGTGGCACGAACAGTTCCGCAGATGAACGTATTTGTGGTCGGACTTCCTATTAAAATGGGTGTGAGTTTTATTATGATCATCATCTGTATGGGCGTCATCTTCGGTGTTGTCCAAAATACATTTGATACGATTGTACTCACCATGAGGAATTTCTTAGCATTGGTCGGTGGTTCGTCATGATGACAAGGCTTAGACTAGACTTGCAATTTTTCGCAGGTGAAAAAACAGAAAAAGCAACGCCGAAAAAGAGACAAGATTCACGTAAAAAAGGTCAGGTTGCCAAAAGTACCGACGTCAATACAGCCATCTCATTTCTATTAATCTTTTTATCATTCTTTTTTATTGGGCCTTTTATGAAAGAGCGTATTATTGCGCTCATTGAACGTTTTTATTCAACAACCATGCTAATGAAGGTTAGCACATCTAATATTCATCAACTATTCGTGGAATTGCTTCAGGAAACAGGGCTCCTTCTCATGCCAATCCTTGGTGTTGGTATGCTGGCAGGCGTCATCAGTAACTATTTACAAGTTGGCTTTCTCTTTTCAACAGAAGTCATCAAACCGAAATTAGAAAAGCTAGATCCTATCAAAGGTTTTAAACGGATATACAGTATTCGAGCCCTCGTAGAGCTATTAAAATCTATTTTGAAAATTGGTTTTGTTGGTTTTGCGACATTTATTGCACTTTGGATGCACTTTGACGAAATTCTGCGGCTTCCTTTATTAACAGCAGAGGAAACCCTTCATTTCGTCGCAAATATGACCTTGATTATGGGTCTATATGCAGCAGGCGCTCTAATGGTCTTAGCAGGGCTTGATTATATGTATCAGAAATTTGATTATGAAAAAAACTTGCGGATGTCCAAACAAGACATTAAAGATGAGTATAAAAAATCTGAGGGTGACCCGCTCATAAAATCAAAGATTAAACAGCGCCAGCGGGAAATGGCCATGAGACGGATGATGCAGGAAGTCCCAAAAGCGGACGTCATCATTACAAACCCAACCCACTATGCAATTGCTTTAAAATATGACGAAGAAAAGATGGACGCGCCCTTTGTTGTGGCAAAGGGAACAGATATTTTGGCTTTGAAAATTAGAACGATTGCGAAAGAGCACGATATCATGACCGTAGAAAACCGGCCGCTCGCTCGTGCACTATATGATCAGGTCGACATCGACCAAGCGGTGCCAGAGGAATACTTTAAGGCGATCGCAGAAATTTTAGCTTACGTATATAAAACGAAACAAAAGATTTTATGAATTTTTGGTTTTAAAAGGAGAGAACAGGCATGGCAGCAAGAGATTTATCTGTTTTATTCAGTGTTATTTTAATTGTGGCGATGCTGGTCATACCATTTCCGCCAATGCTATTAAGTATTTTAATCATTATTAATATATCTCTTGCGCTTATCGTGCTTCTCACCACAATGAACATGCAAGAACCACTGCAATTTTCAATATTTCCATCATTGCTTTTGCTCTTAACGCTGTTCCGCTTAGGGCTTAACATCTCTACAACACGATCTATCCTATCAACTGGAGACGCTGGAAAGGTTGTAGAAACGTTTGGTTCATTTGTTGTTGGAGGAAATATACTCGTTGGTCTGGTGGTCTTCCTTATTCTGATCATCATTCAATTTGTTGTCATTACCAAAGGGGCTGAGCGTGTTTCAGAGGTTGCGGCAAGATTTACCCTCGATGCGATGCCAGGGAAACAAATGAGTATTGATGCAGATTTAAATGCAGGGATGCTGACAGAAAGTGAAGCGAGAAATCGCCGTGAAAAAGTAGCGAGAGAAGCAGACTTTTATGGTGCGATGGATGGGGCAAGTAAGTTCGTCAAAGGAGATGCCATCGCAGGTATTATCATCGTCATTATTAATATTATTTTTGGGATTATTATTGGGATGCTTCAGCAAGGAATGTCGATTCAAGAATCAGCTTCCCACTTTACATTATTAACGGTAGGAGACGGGATTGTTTCACAAATTCCTGCACTTCTCATTTCAACAGCGACAGGGATTGTCGTCACAAGGGCTGCTTCTAATGGGAACCTTGGGTCAGATATCACTGAACAGCTGTTTGCATTCCCAGCTATGCTTTACGTCACAGCAGGTACGATCTTCCTTCTTGGGTTGTTTACTCCAATCGGCGTACTTTTGACAGGACCGATCGCAGGTTTACTTGCCCTCGGTGCATACTTGATGTCAAAAAACAAACAGGATCAAGAAGAAATAGAAGAGGTACTAGAGGAACAGGCAGAGGTAGAAGAGATGAAAAGTCCAGAAAGTGTCATTCACCTTCTCCAAATGGATGCCATTGAATTTGAGTTTGGCTATGGCTTGATTCCGCTAGCCGATGCAAATCAAGGCGGTGACCTGTTAGACCGAATTGTGATGATCCGAAGGCAGCTTGCCCTTGAACTAGGTCTTGTGATTCCAGTTGTCCGAATTCGAGACAACATTGCACTTAACCCAAATGAGTATCGACTCAAAATAAAAGGGAACGAAGTGGCAAAAGGCGAGCTGCTGCTTGATCACTACTTAGCGATGTCTCCTACGCCTGATGATGATCCGATTGAAGGAATTGAAACAATCGAGCCATCCTTTGGTCTTCCGGCTAAATGGATCTCAGAAGCAGAAAAAGATCAGGCTGAGATGCTCGGCTATACGGTTGTAGATCCTGCATCTGTTGTGTCTACTCACATCACAGAGAAGATTAGACAAAACACACACGAACTGCTCGGACGTCAAGAAACGAAGCAATTAATCGATCATCTGAAAGAAAGTTATCCTGTGTTAGTGGATGAGGTGACCCCAAATCCACTAGCAGTTGGTGATATTCAAAAAGTGTTGGCAAAACTGTTGAAAGAAAAGGTTTCTATTCGAAATCTTGTCACCATTTTTGAGACGCTTGCAGACTACGGAAAATTAACGACGGATACAGATTTGTTAACAGAGTATGTCAGACAGGCGCTGGCAAGACAGATTACCGCACAATATGCAAGAGAAAATGAATCGCTCAAAGTCGTGACATGCTCAGGCCGAGTGGAAAAGGTGATTGCTGACAGCGTACAGCAGACAGAGCATGGCAACTACTTATCATTAGATCCAGAATCCTCTGAAAGTGTGATTCAATCAGTGGCGAGAGAAATTGAACAGCTTTCGCTTCGTCAGGAAACGCCGGTTCTATTGTGCTCACCTCCTATAAGAATGTACGTCAAGCAGCTGTTAGAAAGATATTTCCCGGATTTACCGGTACTATCTTATAACGAACTAGAAGCAAATGTGGAAGTACAGAGCATCGGAGTGGTGGATATCTAATGAAAATGAAAAAAATCACAGCGAATTCAATGCAGGAGGCAACAATTCAAATTAGGCAGCAGCTTGGGAAAGATGCCGTCATTTTAAATTCCAAAACCGTTGTGAAACGAAAGCTATTCGGTTTAAAGAAACAGCAAATGGTTGAAGTAATAGCTGTGCTGGATCAAGATTTTGAAGAAAGAGCGGGTAAAGGTGGACATCCTGCGCCTCCTCTTCCAGTATTTCCGAAAAAGGAGCAGGTTCAACACCGGCCTGAAGAGCCATCCTTTGCTCCTGAGGCAGTGAAACCAGTACCTTCTCATGCTCAGCCTTTAGAATATGCGAGGAATGAGCGGCATGCTGGTATTCTGCCTGATCCTCTCATGGCAATCGATCAAAAGCTTAAGGATCAAGGTCTTGATGATGCCATTCGGGACGAATGTCTAAAAGGTCTTTTAACGAAAGGTGTTGTCAAGGAAGATCAAATTCAAAAAGAACTTGAACAACTGCTGACAGATATGCTGCCGGCTCACACTTCTGATGAGCCGATGATTCGTTCTAAATACATTGTGCTGTTTGGTTCGACTGGGGCTGGTAAAACAACAACGATTGCAAAGCTCGCTGCCAAAACGGCTATTCAGAAGCAAAAGAAAATCGCTTTTATTACAACAGATACGTACCGAATAGCAGCGATCGAACAACTGAAAACATATGCGGAACTGCTCAATGCACCGCTTGAGGTTTGTTATTCGAGGGAGGATTTTGTGAAAGCTCAAGAGACCTTTAAAGAGTATGATCATATTTTCGTAGACACAGCGGGTCGTAACTTTAAAGAAGAAGCGTATATCAAAGAGCTGACAGACATCATTCCATTTGATGAAAGCATTCAAAGTTTCCTAGTGATGAGTGCGACCTCTAAGTATCAGGACATGAAAGCCATGGTTAAACGCTTTGAACACGTTTCAATCGATCAATTCATTTTTACAAAAGTAGATGAAACAGACACGATGGGAACAATCTTTCAAATCATTGCAGACTCTCAAATCGGACTTGGCTTTTTAACAAATGGTCAAAATGTACCTGAGGATATTCTTGAGGGCTCTCCTCTTGAATTAACAAGGATGGTCTTACAATGATGAAGCCTGACCAAGCGGAAGGTTTAAGAAAGCTCGTTCAGCAGAATCAAACGATCACACCGGCTCCTATTGGTATAAGCGGACAGGCAAAAACCATTGCTGTCATGAGCGGTAAAGGCGGAGTAGGAAAATCAAATTTGACGCTGAATATGGCACTGTCTATCGCAAATGCAGACAAGCGAGTGTTAGTCATCGACCTTGATTTTGGTATGGGAAATATTGATATTTTACTAGGAAAAACATCGACTAGCTCTATATTAGATGTTCTTGTCAGGAAGAAATCCTTCCAAGCAGCTATGACACAAGGAACGAACAACCTTTATTACATTTCTGGCGGAAGCGGACTTGAACAGCTGTTTTCTTTAGATAAAGATCAATGGTCGTTCTTTCTAGAGGAAATGGAAAGAATGATGCACGACTTTGATTGTATCTTCTTTGATATGGGTGCCGGCTTGTCAAAAGATCAACTGCCTTTTGTTTTATCAGCAGGAGAAGTTGTGGTTGTGACAACGCCAGAACCAACATCGATCATGGATGCTTACAGCGCAATTAAACACTTAGCTATTCATCAGTTTGAACAATCTGTGCAAATCATTGTCAACCGGTGTAAAACCCCGTCAGAAGGGTCTGAAACCTACCGGAAATTAGCAGGAGTGGTCACATCATTTCTACACAGAAAGCTAGTATTTGCTGGTGCTGTGCCAGATGATCCTGCGGTTCCTAAAGCAGTGGCTGAACAAATTCCATTTTATATCAAGCAGCCTCACTCAAGGCTGAGTAAAACGATCAAGATGCTGGCAGAAACACTTTATCAACAGCAGATAAGAGAGGCACAGAGAGAGCAGCATACGTTTATAGATAAGTTGTCCTCTTTTTTTAAAAGGAGGAAGGTGGACTCATGATTAGAGTGCTTGTAGTAGATGACTCGGCCTTTATGCGAAAGCTCATTAGTGATTTCCTAAGTGCCGAGCAAGAAATAGAAGTCGTGGGAACGGCGCGAAATGGGGAAGATGCCTTAAAACGGATCAAGGAACTGAATCCAGATGTTGTCACACTAGATGTGGAAATGCCTGTTTTAAATGGAACAGAAGCATTAAAACAAATTCTGGCTGAACATGACCTTGCCGTGATTATGGTGTCAAGCCAGACAAAGCAAGGGAAAGATTTAACCATCCATTGCTTAGAACTTGGTGCGTTTGACTTTGTGACAAAGCCTTCAGGAAGTATTTCGCTCGATTTGCACAAAGTAAGAGGCCAAATTGTAGAGCGAGTGCTTGCGGCAGGGATGTCAAGGAAACGCACAGAAGTGCAGATTTCTCCTAAGCCGGTGATGAAGACGCCAAGTCCAGTGGCTTTTCCTCGCCCGCAAGCAGTAAAAAGCAGCTCACTCCGAAAGATTATTTCAATCGGAACATCGACGGGAGGGCCAAGAGCACTTCAACGAGTCGTCACGAAGCTGCCAAAGGACATAGAAGCACCCATTTTGATTGTGCAGCATATGCCGGCAGGATTTACGGCATCACTTGCTACTAGGTTAGACCATTTATCTCAAATTTCGATTAAAGAAGCACAAGATGGAGATATCGCTAAAAATGGAGTGGCTTACATAGCTCCTGGTGGAATGCATATGTCACTTCATGAACAAGGGGCATCCTTAGTCATCAGGCTGTCTCCAGAGGACACGGAAAGCCGGCACAAACCTTCTGTTAACTATTTATTTGAATCCATCAGCAATATAAAGGGTTACGAGAAAATTGCTGTCATTATGACAGGCATGGGTAGTGATGGCACAGAAGGTGTCAAAAAAATGGTCGCAAGCGGTCATACGAAAGTCATTGCAGAAAAAGAAGAATCATGTGTTGTTTTCGGAATGCCTAAATCAGTCATTAAAGCAGGCCTTGCACATGAAACAAGGCATGTGGATGACATCGCACATGCAATTATAAGCTCCATGAAAAAAGAGAGGGCGTGAACACGTTGGATGTAAACCAATACTTAGATATCTTTTTAGATGAAAGCAGAGAACACTTACAAACTTGTAATGAAAAACTTCTTGATTTAGAAAAGAACCCAACCGACTTGCAGCTAGTGAATGATATATTCAGAGCGGCTCACACATTGAAAGGCATGAGTGCAACGATGGGCTACGCTGATATGGCTCAGCTAACACATCATTTAGAAAACATGTTTGATGCCATTCGAAATGAACAAATGATTGTCACACCTGAGTCAATGGACACGATGTTTGAAGCACTTGATCACCTTGAAGCAATGGTTCAATCAATTGCAGAAGGCGGAGATGGGAAACGCGATGTCACAGAGGTTAGTAAAAAGCTAGATGTGACAGGAAGCCATGCTGAGGCAGCTCCTAGTGTTGAGACAGCGGATGTATCAGCTGCGGCTGCTAACGACTTAGACTATAACGAATTTGAACGAACAGTGCTTGATGAAGCGAGGGAACAAGGCTTTAAATGTTATGAACTCAATGTGACATTAAGTGACGCATGCTTATTAAAAGCCGTTCGTGTCTATATGATCTTTGAAAGACTGAACGAAGCAGGCGAGGTCGTCAAAACAGTTCCAAATGCAGAACTTTTAGAATCAGAAGATTTCGAATCTGAATTCAGTATTTCTTATTTATCTAAACAACCGATGGATGAAGTGAAAAAAATCGTGATGGCGATCTCAGAAGTTGAACATGTTGAGATCTCAGAAGTCTCTGCATTTGTAGAAGCGGCTCCAGCTGAAAAACAAGAGGCAAAACCTGAACAGGAAAAAGAAGAAGTATCTGTGCCTGCTGCGAAAGCACCAGCAAGCGATGCGCCAAAAGCAAATGGCAATAACGGTGCAGCTGCCGGCGGAACAAAAACGATTCGTGTCAACATTGACCGTCTCGATTCTCTAATGAATCTATTTGAAGAACTGGTGATTGACAGAGGCCGTTTAGAGCAGATTGCAAAAGAATTAGAAAATAACGAACTCACAGACACCGTTGAAAGAATGACGCGTATTTCTGGAGACCTGCAATCGATCATCCTGAACATGAGAATGGTACCTGTGGAAACAGTGTTTAACAGATTCCCGCGTATGATTCGTCAATTGACAAAAGAGCTGAATAAGAAAATTGAACTGATCATTGAAGGTGCTGAGACAGAGCTTGATCGAACAGTCATCGACGAAATTGGAGATCCGCTCTTACACTTACTTAGAAACAGTCTAGATCACGGAATTGAATCGCCAGAAGAACGTGTGAAAAAAGGCAAGCCAGAAAAAGGCACCGTTCTATTAAAGGCGTATCATAGCGGAAACCACGTCTTCATTGAAGTAGAAGATGATGGCGGCGGAATTAACCGTAAGAAAGTGCTTGAAAAAGCATTAGAGCGCGGGGTTATTACTGAAAGAGAAGCGGAAACGCTTGAAGATCATCAAATTGATTCATTGATCTTTGCAGCAGGTTTCTCTACAGCTGATACGATTTCTGACATCTCAGGCCGCGGTGTAGGCCTTGACGTTGTGAAAAACAAGCTGGAATCACTAGGTGGATCTGTGAGCATCAACTCAACAGAAGGACAGGGCTCACTATTCTCGATCCAGCTTCCGCTTACATTATCGATTATTTCCGTTCTTCTTGTGAAATTGGAAGAGGAAACATTTGCGATTCCGATTTCTTCTATTATTGAAACGGCTGTCATTAAGAAAAGCGACATCCTTCAAACGCATGATCGTGAAGTGATTGATTTCCGCGGATTTATCGTACCGGTCGTGTACTTGAAGAAACAATTCCACGTACCAAATGCGAATGAATTAGAGGAAGAACTGCACATCATCGTTGTTCGTAAAGGAGATAAGCTGACAGCATTTGTGGTCGATTCATTTATTGGTCAGCAAGAGGTTGTATTGAAATCACTAGGAGATTACCTGCCAAACGTGTTTGCGATCTCAGGCGCAACAATCCTAGGCGACGGTCAAGTTGCACTCATCGTTGACTGTAATGCACTGATCAAGTAAAAAACAATAGAGGAGCGGTCTGAAATGAGTACAGATATCAAAACTGGCGAAAAGATGATTGTGTTTATCGTAAACAAAAAAGAATACGCCATTTCAGTATCAGAAGTAAAGTCCATTGAAAAATGGCAGCAGCCGACAAGAGTCCCTGGCGTTGCCCCTTATATATGCGGTGTTATTAATCTGCGCGGTGTCGTGACACCTGTCATCGACCTTAGAGTCAGACTTGGATCAACTGACAACGACATTACAGATGAAACAAGAATGATTATTGTACAAGTTGGTGACATTGAAGTCGGCTGGATTGTTGATGAAGCGAATGATGTCATTACAGTCCATCAAGAAGAAGTAGAATCTTCTCCTGAATCAGCTGAAAAAGAAGGACAATCATGGGTGACAGGTATCATTAAGCATGATCAGCGTCTATTTAATATCATTCATCCTGGTGCCGTCCTCGACAAGAGCGTTCAAGATGCACCTGTTCATTAAGGAGGATGTGAAATGAGCATTTTCAATGAAATAAAAGATGAACAGCTGGATGTATTAAGAGAGGTTGGGAATATTGGAGCAGGCCACGCCGCGTCTGCTCTTGCCAGCCTATTGGATCGCAAAATAGATATGGCTGTTCCGTTTGTCAAGGTTCTCTCGTTTGAAGAATTAATGGATTTCTTTGGCGGTGCAGACCTCCCAGTTGCAAGTATTTTCCTGCGGATGGAAGGAGATTTATCCGGCTCTATCTTTTTCATTATGCCATTTGAGCAAGCAGAGCAATTTGTAAGAGAGCTTGTACAGGATCCGGCATTTGATATTGATACCATTCACGAGCATGTGATGGGAACGTCAGCACTACACGAGCTGGGAAATATTTTAGCAGGCTCTTATTTATCAGCCCTTGCCGATTTAACAAAATTGCAGCTTCACCCAAGTGTTCCAGATGTTACGCTCGATATGTTCGGGGCTGTCATTAGTGAAGGGTTAATGCAATTCAGCCCTCTAGGGGATCAGGCAATTGTGATTGATACATCGATTTTTGATGATCAAAATAAGCAAGAGCTGAAAGGAAATATGTTTCTATTACCAGACTTTGAATCGTTTGAAAAACTATTCAAAGCATTAGGTAACCTGTAATGAACGTTCAGATTCCGGCAGTTGTAAAGGTTGGTATAGCGGATGTTCAGCTTGTGAAAACACCGGACCGCATTCGGACATCCGGACTTGGTTCTTGTGTAGGACTTGTTCTGTTTGATCAAGAAAAAAAACTGGCAGGTCTTGTCCATGTCATGCTTCCAGACTCATCCCTTGCAAAAGGGGCAGTGGAGAACTTGGCTAAATATGCAGATACAGGTGTCAAGCATACAATTGATCTGCTTCTTAAAGAAGGAGCACGCAAACATGCGCTAAAGGCAAAACTTGCTGGCGGCGCAGAAATGTTTAAGTTTAAGTCAACCAATGATCTAATGAGAATTGGACCTAGAAACGTATCAGCTGTTAAAGAACATCTGTCTCTTTATCGCATCCCGATCATTAGTGAGGATACGGGCGGGAACAATGGCCGTACGATTGAATTTGATCCGCTTACGACAGAGCTTGAGATCCGCACTGTGAAGCAAGGCACTATGAAGATATAACTAAGGAAGTATAGGGGGAGAAAGATGCAATCCTTAAATTACGAAGATCAGGCGCTATGGGCTAGATGGAAAGAGTGGAAGGACCCAGCTGCTGGAGATGATCTTATGCGCCGCTATATGCCGCTCGTCACATATCATGTTGGAAGAATTTCCATCGGACTCCCAAAGTCAGTGCATAAAGAAGACTTGATCAGTCTAGGGATGCTCGGTTTATATGATGCCCTTGAAAAATTCGACCCCGGAAGAGATCTGAAGTTTGATACATATGCATCCTTCAGAATCCGCGGGGCCATCATCGACGGTCTTCGTAAAGAGGACTGGCTGCCTCGTACATCAAGAGAAAAAACAAAAAAAGTAGAAGCGGCTATTGAAAAGCTTGAACAGCGCTATTTACGAAATGTGACGCCGACAGAAGTGGCAGAGGAACTTGGCATGAGTGAACAGGATGTTGTCACAACAATGAATGAAGGATTCTTTGCGAATCTGCTTTCAATCGACGAGAAGCTGCATGATCAAGAAGACGGTGAAAACGTCCAAGTCATGATTCGCGATGAGAAAACAGTGACACCTGAAGAGAAGATGCTGAAAGATGAATTAATAGAACAGCTTGCTGAAAAAATGACCGAGCTATCGGAAAAAGAAAAGCTCGTGATCAGTCTTTTCTATAAAGAGGAACTGACGTTAACAGAAATCGGTCACGTGCTCAATTTATCGACCTCGCGCATTTCGCAAATTCATTCAAAGGCATTGTTCAAGCTTAAGCATCTGCTTGATAAAGCCATTCAATCTTAAAGAGTTAGTGAGTGAAAAAATATGTTATGGCTGATTAGCTTCATGCTTCATGCTGCACTTATTTATTTTGTGATCATTTTATATACGAGAATGAATTCGCTAAAGGCAACTGAACAAAAGCAGCGAGAACTTCTAGAAGAAACGGAAAATACCCTGGCTGCATTTTTGATGGAAGTCAAAGAAGAGAATGACAAACTATCAAAAGTGGCAGCCGCTTCCCCTGATTTTTCTGCTGAAGAGCTGAAATCGGATTTTCAGACACCAAAGCAGCCACAACCACCAATTGAATCCCAGCAATCGGTAGAAAGTGAAGATCCAGTACCAGAGCACTTGGCGGCTCTCCTTAGTGAAGTTGAAGTGCAGGAAGAGAAGGTAAACGAACCCGTTCCACATCTTGAATCAGAAGCTTCTGTGCCTTCTGAAGGTGAAATAGAAGAAACATTTGAGGACCAAGTGAAGACCTTATATGACAAAGGGCATTCGCTAGAAGAAATAGCGAAAGAACTGAAAACGGGCAAGACAGAAATCGAGCTTTTATTAAAATTTAGCGGAAAGCTGTAAAGGATTCTTGATTGTCAGTCCATCATGTGTTATATTATTTCTTGGTGTTAAATACACACGCTTAATGATTCGTATGAAGGTGCTGCCGTGGCGCAGTTTTATGTGAACATGACTTGAGCGGAGGAAAAAAAACCATTATATTAGGAGGCAACAAAATGTCAGTTATTTCTATGAAACAATTGCTAGAAGCTGGTGTTCACTTCGGTCACCAAACGCGCCGTTGGAACCCAAAAATGAAGCGTTACATCTTTACAGAGCGTAACGGTATCTACATCATCGATCTTCAAAAAACGGTGAAAAAAGTAGAAGAAGCTTACAACTTCACGAAAAACCTTGCTGCTGACGGAGGAAAAATCCTTTTCGTTGGTACGAAAAAGCAAGCACAAGATTCAGTGAAAGAAGAAGCAATCCGTTCTGGTATGTTCTATGTGAACCAACGCTGGCTTGGTGGAACTTTAACAAACTTTGAAACAATCCAAAAACGTATCAAACGTTTAAAAGATATTGAAAAAATGCAAGAAAACGGTACATTCGATGTTCTTCCTAAGAAAGAAGTCGTTCAACTGAAAAAAGAATTAGAGCGTCTTGAAAAATTCCTAGGCGGAATCAAAGACATGAAAGGTCTTCCGGATGCACTTTTCATTATCGACCCTCGTAAAGAGCGTATTGCAGTTGCAGAAGCTCGTAAATTGAATATCCCAATCATCGGTATCGTTGACACAAACTGTGATCCAGACGAAATTGATGTTGTGATCCCTGCAAACGATGATGCAATCCGTGCTGTAAAACTTCTAACTGCTAAAATGGCAGATGCGATTCTTGAGTCTAAACAAGGCGAAGAAGAAGCTGTTGTAGAAGAAACGACAGAAACTGAAACAACAACTGCGTAACCTATTCAAAAGGTGATAAGAGGGAAATGCCTTTTATCACCTTTTTTTCACCTAGTAATCCGTGTTTTAACATAGAAGGAGGAAATGTAAAATGGCTATTACTGCTCAATTAGTTAAAGAACTGCGTCAAAAAACTGGTGCAGGTATGATGGACTGTAAAAAAGCGTTAACAGAAACTGATGGTGACATCGACAAAGCAATCGATCTTCTAAGAGAAAAAGGAATTGCAAAAGCTGCGAAAAAAGCAGACCGTATTGCTGCAGAAGGATTAACTCTTATCAAAACTGACGGCAACACAGGCGTGATCCTAGAAGTGAACTCTGAGACTGATTTCGTTGCGAAAAACGAAGGATTCCAATCACTTCTTAACGAACTTGCTGATCATTTGCTTGCTGCTAAACCTGCAACAATTGAAGAAGCTCATGCTTCTAAAATGGAAAACGGTTCAACTGTTGAAGAGCATATCACATCTGCAATTGCAAAAATCGGAGAGAAAATCACTCTACGTCGTTTCTCTGTTATCACGAAAGAAGATAACGCAGCATTCGGTTCTTACTTACACATGGGCGGACGCATCGGTGTGTTAGCTGTTCTTAACGGAACAACTGACGAAGAGCTTGCAAGAGACATTGCAATGCACGTTGCTGCTGTAAACCCTAAATACATTTCTCGTGACCAAGTGTCAGAAGAAGAAGCAAACCGTGAGCGCGAAGTATTAACACAGCAAGCGCTTCAAGAAGGAAAGCCTGAAAATATCGTAGCTAAAATGGTAGAAGGCCGTCTAAACAAATTCTTTGAAGAAATTTGCTTACTTGACCAAGCATTCGTTAAAAACCCAGATGAAAAAGTGAAACAAGTAGTAGCTGCGAAAAACGCAAGCATTCAAACTTATGTTCGCTATGAAGTGGGCGAAGGTATTGAAAAGCGTCAAGACAACTTTGCTGAAGAAGTTATGAGCCAAGTGAAAAAATAATGTTTGAAAAGCTCTCTGGGGCTTTTTTAGGGAGCACAAGCACTGTGTTCCCTATTTTTTAGAGGATATTGATTTACAAAAGACAGTTTCTTACGCATAATAAGAGACGGTATAGTTTACACTTGGAGGTTATCATGAGCAAACCGAAATATAATCGCATTGTACTGAAGCTAAGTGGCGAAGCACTAGCAGGTGATGCTGGAAATGGAATTAACCCAACTGTCATTCAATCAATTGCAAAGCAAGTAAAAGAAATTGCAGAGCTTGATGTTGAAGTTGCAGTTGTTGTAGGCGGAGGAAACCTTTGGCGCGGTAAGACAGGCAGTGACTTAGGAATGGACCGTGCAACAGCAGACTACATGGGCATGCTGGCAACAGTGATGAATTCACTCGCGCTGCAGGACAGCCTAGAAACGCTTGGCATTCAGTCTAGGGTACAAACCTCTATCGAAATGAGACAGGTTGCAGAGCCATACATAAGAAGAAAAGCGATCCGTCATCTTGAGAAGAAACGTGTCGTGATTTTTGCTGCAGGTACTGGTAACCCTTATTTCTCTACAGATACAACGGCAGCACTTCGTGCAGCAGAAATTGAAGCAGATGTCATTTTAATGGCGAAAAATAATGTAGACGGTGTCTACAGTGCTGATCCTCGTACAGATGCGGATGCAGTAAAATATGATAAGCTTTCATATCTTGACGTGTTAAAAGAAGGGCTTGCTGTAATGGATTCTACTGCGTCCTCATTATGTATGGACAATGACATTCCATTAATCGTATTCTCCATTATGGAAGAAGGAAATATTAAACGTGCCGTCAATGGCGAATCAATTGGAACGATTGTGAGGGGGAAATAACGTGTCAAAAGAAGTATTGAACCAAACGAAAGAAAAAATGGAAAAAGCCGTTCAAGCATACGGACGTGAACTAGCAACTGTTCGTGCGGGCAGAGCAAATGCTTCATTGCTTGATAAAGTGACGGTTGATTATTACGGTGCACAAACACCACTCAACCAAATCGCGTCAATCACAGTGCCAGAAGCACGTATGCTGATTATCACACCTTATGATAAAACAGCCATCGGTGATATCGAAAAATCGATCCAAAAGTCTGATCTTGGCATCACGCCAACAAGTGACGGAAATGTGATCCGCATTGCGATTCCTGCACTAACAGAAGAAAGGCGTAAAGAGCTTGTGAAAGTGGTAAGAAAATATTCAGAAGAAGCAAAAGTAGCTGTTCGTAATGTTCGTCGTGATGCAAACGATGAGTTGAAAAAGCTTGAGAAAAATGGTGAGATCACTGAAGATGAATTAAGATCATCGACAGAGGATGTTCAAAAATTGACAGATGAATATGTCGCTAAAATTGATGACGTGACGAAAGATAAAGAAAAAGAAATCATGGAAGTTTAAGAAAAAACTATGTACAATAGATAATAGTGAAAAGACCCTCTTCATGTTTACAGGGGGTTTTTTTGTTAATACTGTTGGTGACTATATTATTAGCGGGAACGCAACCTTTTTGGGTGATGGAGGAATCTCATGCTCAATATACTCAAAAATTGGAAGAATCAGCAAACTGCTGCTTCCAACTTAGAAAGCCTGACAAAAGAAGACATATTAAATGGAGAAATTCCTGAACATATCGCCATTATCATGGATGGGAACGGAAGATGGGCGAAAAAACGTGCTCTTCCACGGGTAGCAGGACATCATGAAGGAATGAAAGTCGTCAAGCGCATGACAAAGCTTGCAAATGAGCTGAATGTCAAAGTGCTGACTTTGTATGCTTTCTCTACGGAAAATTGGAAACGTCCAAAACTAGAAGTAGACTTTTTAATGAAGCTTCCTGAAGAATTTTTGAACATCTACCTGCCTGAACTCATCGAGGAAAATGTCCGTGTGCGCTTAACAGGTGATCCAGACGGCCTCCCGCAGCATACGAAAAGAGCGGTAGAGAACGCAGTAAAGAGTACGGCGAATAACGACGGACTCGTTTTGAATTTTGCGCTCAACTATGGAGGGCGCACAGAAATCGTCTCCGCATGCAGACAAATTTCTGAAAAAGTCAAAGAAGGTAAGCTTCAAGCAGAAGACATCACAGAAGAGATGTTTTCAGCTTATTTAATGACAGAATCTCTTCAAGATCCGGATTTGCTTATTCGCACAAGTGGAGAAATTAGATTAAGTAACTTTATGCTTTGGCAAATTGCATACAGCGAGTTTGTCTTTACGGATGTGCTTTGGCCTGACTTTTCTGATGAGCATCTTATAGGCGCTATCGGAGAATACCAGCGCCGCGGCCGGAGGTTCGGTGGAATTTAGAGGGTGGTGCAGATGAAACAAAGAATTTTGACGGGTGTTTTGGCAGCTGCAGGCTTTTTACTTGCGGTTATATATGGACAGATGCCATTTACCCTGCTGATTTACTTAATGGGAAGTGTCGCTCTCTTTGAGCTTCTAAGAATGAAAAAGATATCGATTTTCAGCTTTCCTGGTATTGTCAGCTTAATATTGCTTTGGCTTTTAATGGGCGGAGAGAACAGCTTCTTCCCGAACGTAGACGCATCAAAAATGCAAATTGCTTTATTTGCAGTCTTAATCCTTTTAACTTATACAGTGTTGAGCAAAAACTCTTTCACATTCGATGAGGTTGCTTTTGTTGTATTAGCGACATTATATATTGGCGTCAGTTTCTATTATTTCATCCAGATTAGAGGCTTATATGGCATGAGTGCGATCTTCTTCGCAGCAGTGATTATTTGGTCCACTGACTCAGGTGCTTACTTTATTGGGAAATCTATGGGGAAACGAAAGCTCTGGCCAGAGATCAGTCCAAACAAAACAGTAGAAGGATTTATCGGCGGAATCGTCACAGCGGTCGTGTTGTCATTTGTGTTTCAGGCGGTTACAGGATTTTTGCCATCATATCTGCTTGTTATGTTTATTACTCTTTTGCTCAGTATCTTTGGACAGCTTGGCGACCTTGTGGAATCTGCTTTAAAGCGTCATTATCACGTAAAGGATTCAGGGACAATTCTCCCTGGACATGGCGGGATTTTGGACAGGTTTGACAGCTTTTTGTTCGTTCTGCCGTTTTTATATTTACTGCTCGCAACGTTTGCCAGCTAACCTCATAGAAACTTATTGAACGAGAGAAGGAGTGGCAATTTGAAATATATTTCGCTATTAGGCGCAACAGGATCAATCGGAGAACAAACATTAGATGTGATTAGGCAGCACCCAGACAAATTTAAGCTGAAAGCCATGACATTTGGCCGAAATGTAGATAAGGCCGTTCCAATCATAGAACAGTTTCAGCCTGAATTTGTCGGATGTTTAAGTGAAGAGACTTATCAGACGCTAAAAGGTCATTCATTTGAATACGATGTCAAGATGGCTGCTGGTGATGAAGCCAACATCGAGGCAGCGACCTATGATGCAGTGGACGTTGTGGTCAATGCACTTGTAGGAAGTGTTGGGCTTGTTCCAACATTAAAGGCCATTGAACAAAAAAAGACGATTGCACTCGCAAATAAGGAAACACTTGTCACAGCTGGTCATATAGTAAAAGAGTACGCGAAAACATATGATGTACCTTTACTTCCTGTCGATAGTGAACATTCCGCTATTTTTCAATGCCTGCAAGGTGAACAAGCTAAAAACATTGAACGCTTAATCGTGACAGCTTCAGGTGGTAGTTTCCGAGATAAAAAACGAACTGAACTTGAAGGTGTTACGGTTGAAGAAGCGCTGAACCACCCAAACTGGTCAATGGGAGCGAAAATTACCATTGATTCAGCGACGATGATGAATAAAGGGCTCGAGGTGATTGAGGCACATTGGTTGTTTGATATACCTTATGAACAAATTGATGTGCTGTTACATAAAGAGAGCATTATCCATTCGATGGTGGAATTTCACGACAAAAGCGTCATGGCTCAGTTAGGGACACCTGACATGAGAGTGCCGATTCAATATGCACTCACATACCCTGACAGGGCGCCATTACCAGAAGCGAAATCATTGAACCTTTGGGAGATTGGACAATTGAATTTCCAAAAAGCGGATTTTGGCAGGTATCGCTGCTTACATTTTGCTTATGAATCAGGTAAAATAGGAGGGACAATGCCTGCTGTGCTCAATGCAGCAAATGAAATGGCAGTTGATGCATTTCTGAAAGGCAAAGTAACGTTCCTGCAAATTGAAGAATTGATTGAAAAGGCACTAAATAGACATCATGTGATTTCAACGCCTAGTTTGCAAGATATCCATGAAGTGGACAAAGATACACGAGACTTTGTTCAATCAATCCTCACATAAGGTGGTATGTTCGTGAATACAGTGATTGCGTTTATTATTATTTTTGGAACGCTCGTTTTTTTCCACGAGCTTGGCCATTTAATTATGGCGCAGCGAGCGGGGATTTTATGCCGCGAGTTCGCAATTGGTTTTGGGCCGAAGATTTTCTCCTTTAAACGAAAGGAAACCGTTTATACCATTAGACTTCTCCCTATTGGCGGATTTGTTAAAATGGCAGGAGAGGACCCTGAAGTCATTGAAATTAAACCAGGTCATACAGTGGGGCTCTTATTCAATGAGCAAAATGAAGTAGAAAAAATCATTTTAAATGACAAAGAAAAATATCCTGATGCACTTGTCATCGAAGTTGAGCAGATTGATTTAGATCATGCCATGAGAATCTCAGGATATGAAGCTGGAAATGAAGATATTTTGACTGGCTACAATGTCAGTCAAACAAGCTTTTATATTGCAGATGGTGAAGAAATTCAAATCGCACCATACAATCGTCAATTTGGATCAAAAACGGTATGGCAGCGTATTAAAGCGATCGCAGCTGGACCGATTATGAACTTTATCCTGGCGTATGTGATTTTGGTTGCTTTAGGCTTTATTCAAGGGGTAACCGTTGATGATCCTGTACTCGGCAAGCTGACGAAAGACGGCCGAGCGGCAGAAGCTGGACTCATGCAGGGTGACCACATCGTGTCCATTAACGGGGATAAAATGAATTCTTGGACAGACGTCGTTCAAACCGTTCAAAAGAACCCTGAGAAAAAAATGAATGTCGTCATTGACCGAGACGGCAAAGAAAGCACTGTGCAGGTTGTACCAGAAGCTGTGAAAGCAGACGGAAAAAGCATTGGCCGTTTCGGATCTTATCCGCCAACGGAAAATGGATTTCTGAAGGTTATTTCATCCTCAGGAACGACTGTGATTTCAACAGCAGGACTGATTTTAACGAACTTGCAAAAAATTGTCACAGGACAATTTTCACTAGATATGTTAGCAGGTCCTGTTGGGATCTATGACATGACAGGAGAAGTAGCCAAGCAAGGTGTGTTAACATTAATGCAGTTTGCGGCGTTCCTTAGTATCAACTTAGGCATCGTGAATTTATTACCGATTCCTGCACTAGACGGAGGACGTTTACTATTCTTGTTTGTTGAAGCCATTCGTGGTAAACCAATTAATCGTGAGAAAGAAGCACTTGTTGTCTTTATCGGTGTTGCATTCCTCATGCTGTTAATGCTAGTGGTTACGTGGAATGACATCCAGCGATTATTTTTATAAAAACCAATGTCTCTTGTTTCTCATTACGGGAAACAAGAGTTTTTGTGAGAAGTCCTATTTCATAAATGAGGTGTAACGACATGAGACAATCCCTGACTTTCATTCCAACTCTTCGAGAGGTGCCGGCAGATGCTGAGGCAAAAAGTCATCAGCTCTTAGTAAGAGCTGGGTTCATTAGACAAAATACAAGCGGAATCTATCATTATCTGCCGCTTGCTCATAAAGTCATCCAGCATATTCAATCCATTGTTCGCAAGGAAATGGAAAAGGCAGGAGCAGCTGAGCTGTTAATGCCAGTGCTGCAGCAGGCAGAAATGTGGCAAGAGTCAGGAAGATGGTATACATACGGTCCAGAATTGATGCGTATGAAAGATCGTCATGGCCGCGAGTTCGCACTTGGCCCAACGCACGAAGAGGTGATCACATCACTCGTACGCAGCGAAGTAAAATCGTATAAGAAGCTTCCTTTAACTCTTTATCAAATTCAATCAAAATTCCGCGATGAACAGAGACCGCGTTTTGGGCTGCTGCGCGGACGTGAATTTATTATGAAGGATGCGTACTCATTCCATTCTTCACCAGAAAGCCTTGATGACACATACAACAAGATGTTTACAGCTTACTCCAATGTATTCTCAAAAGTAGGTCTTAATTTTAGACCAGTCATTGCAGATTCTGGTGCAATGGGAGGAAAAGATACACATGAGTTTATGGCACTGTCAGAAGTAGGAGAAGATACAATTGCATACTCTGACACATCTTCCTATGCTGCGAACATTGAAATGGCTGAAGCTGTTTATCACGGAGAAGAAGCAAATCCTGTGGACTTCAAAGAACTTGAAAAAGTCCACACACCGCAAGTAAAAACGATTCAAGACATCGCTGGATTTTTAGAAGTTGATCCTTCTCTTTGTATCAAGTCTGTTTTGTTTAAAGCAGATGATGCGTATGTTCTAATCCTGACTAGAGGCGACCATGAAGTAAATGATGTGAAAGTGAAAAACTTGGTAGGAGCACAGCTTGTAGAGCTTGCTACTCGCGAAGAAGTACTAGAAGTCATTGGAACAGAGCCTGGATTTGTTGGTCCTGTGAAGCTGGAAGCAGAAGTCGATATTTATGCAGACCTTGCGGTTAAAGGCATGACAAATGCTGTCGCAGGTGCAAACGAAGCGGATTATCACTATGTCAATGTCAATCCTGCGCGTGATGTATCAGTGAAAGAATTCACAGATCTTCGTTTGATTCAAGAAGGAGATGTTTCTCCAGATGGAGAAGGCACAATCCAGTTTGCCAAAGGGATTGAAGTAGGACAAGTCTTTAAACTAGGCACTCGTTATTCTGAGTCAATGGATGCGACGTACCTCGATGAGAATGGACGAGCGCAGCCAATGATTATGGGATGCTATGGTATCGGTATCTCTAGAACTCTTTCAGCAATTGTTGAACAGCATCACGATGAGAAAGGAATCATTTGGCCCGAAACTGTTGCGCCATATGACCTTCATCTCCTTGCATTAAATATGAAAAACGATGCTCAAAAAGAGCTGGCTGAAACGTTATACGAGCGCTTAGAAGATGAGGGCTTTGACGTACTTTTCGATGACCGCCAAGAGCGTGCCGGAGTAAAATTTGCAGACAGTGATTTAATTGGGCTGCCAATTCGCATTAGCTGCGGAAAACGTTCAGAAGAAGGCATTGTTGAAGTGAAGTTTAGAAAATCAGGTGAATCACATGAAGTATCTGTTGATGAGCTGATTTCATTTATACGCCAAGCATAAAAACGAACAAAAAAATGAAGGTACCTCCTGTAGAAAAGAGGTACCTTTCTGATTGACAAAAGGAGGGTTCTGTCTTGGATGAACAATTACCGATCACACGGCGGCAATTTCATATATTACTCAATCAGATTCAAATGACAGATGATGACCTCAGTCGTTACTTTGAAGAAGGAGAAATCGTCAAATTGACGGTGCATAAGGCGACGAAAACGTGGCATTTCCTTTTTAAATTTAAGGCGCTTCTGCCTTACAAGGTATATGCGATGTTTCTCAGCAGGCTGACAAATGCATTTTCTCATATTGCACAAGTCACTTGTACGATTGAAGTCAATGATCCGAACATCTCTGAAGAGCTCGTTCAATCGTATTGGTCACATTGTGTGGAAGAGCTTCAAGGAATTTCTCCTCCAATCATCAGCTTGCTTCAGCAGCAAAAACCATCGCTGTCTGGACATAAAATCATCATCAAAACGAAAAGTGAAACAGAGGCTTTGGCCATCAAGAAGAAGTACAGCCCAATGCTCCAGGCTGCTTTTAAACAAGTGGGCTTTCCAGAGCTGCAATTCGATACAGAAATTTTTGTATCAGATCAAGAGATTCAGAAGTTCAGAGAACAAAAGCTTGCTGAAGATCAAGAAAGAGCGATGCAAGCCCTCACTGAGATGGAGAAGAAGGAAAGTGAGGAGCAGGATGAAGCTCCGTCTGGTCCTCTCATGATTGGCTATCAAATTAAAGACAATGAAGAAATTCGTACGCTTGATAGTATTATGGATGAGGAACGAAGAATCACCGTTCAAGGCTACGTATTCGATGCAGAAACGCGTGAGCTGAAAAGCGGCAGAACGCTTTGTATCTTTAAGATTACAGATTATACAAACAGTATTTTAATCAAAATGTTTGCAAGAGAAAAAGAAGATGCCCAGCTGATGAAATCATTGAAAAAAGGCATGTGGGTCAAAGCAAGAGGAAGCATTCAAAACGATACGTTTGTCAGAGACCTTGTCATGATTGCCAATGACGTCAATGAAATGAAACCTCAGCTGAAAGAGGATACGGCACCTGAGGGTGAAAAACGTGTCGAGCTTCATTTGCATTCCCCAATGAGCCAAATGGATGCTGTCACTGGCATTGGCAGGCTGGTGGAACAAGCAAAAAAATGGGGACATGAAGCGATTGCCCTGACGGATCATGCGGTTGTACAATCCTTCCCAGATGCGTATGCAGCAAGTAAAAAACATGACATCAAAATGATGTACGGTGTGGAAATCAACTTGGTCGACGACGGAGTACCCATTGCCTATAATCCGGAGCACCGTTTGTTAGATGACGCGACGTATGTCGTATTTGACGTAGAGACAACTGGACTTTCAGCCGTTTATGACACGATCATTGAGCTGGCAGCAGTGAAAATAAAAGGCGGGGAAATCATTGACCGCTTTGAGGCATTTGCAAATCCTCATCACCCATTATCAGCGACAACGATCGAATTAACGGGTATTACGGATGATATGGTCAGAGATGCTCCAGATGTCGTCGATGTCGTGCGCGATTTCAAAGAATGGATTGGACAAGATATCCTTGTTGCGCACAATGCAAGCTTTGATATGGGCTTTTTAAATGCAGCGTACAAACGCCTGTTAAAAACAGATAAAGCGTCAAACCCTGTGATTGATACACTTGAACTCGGCCGATTTCTTTACCCTGAATTTAAAAATCACCGGCTGAACACACTTTGTAAAAAGTTCGATATAGAACTGACGCAGCATCACCGGGCCATTTACGATGCAGAGGCGACAGGCTACCTCATGCTGAAGATGCTAAGAGATGCGGCTGAAAAAGAAATTGCCTATCACGATCAATTGAATGAAAACATGGGTCAGTCTAATGCCTACCAGCGCTCACGTCCTTACCATGCCATTCTGATCGCACAAAATGAGACCGGTCTGAAAAATTTATTCAAACTTGTTTCTCTTTCTCATATTCATTATTTCTACCGGGTGCCGCGCATTCCGCGCTCACAGCTTGAGAAATATCGAGAAGGTTTAATTATCGGGTCTGCCTGTGATAAGGGTGAGGTCTTTGAAGGAATGATGCAAAAATCACCTGATGAGGTGGAAGACATTGCAGCATTTTACGACTATTTAGAAGTTCATCCGCCAGAAGTGTATCAGCATCTCCTGCAGCTGGAGCTTGTTCGAGATGAACGTGCGTTAAAAGAAATCATCACAAACATTGTGAAGCTTGGCGAAAAGCTCAATAAACCAGTCGTGGCAACTGGAAATGTGCATTATCTGCATCCAGAAGACAAAATTTATCGTAAAATCTTAATTTCATCACAGGGTGGAGCAAATCCGCTTAACCGTCACGAACTGCCAAAAGTTCATTTTAGAACGACAGATGAAATGCTTGAAGCATTCTCCTTCCTAGGAGACGAAAAAGCGAAAGAGATCGTCGTGGCGAATACGAAAAAAGTATCTGAGATGGTCGAAAGCATTAAACCAATCAAAGATGACCTATACACACCAAAAATTGAAGGTGCAGATGAAGAAATACGGGAAATGAGCTATCAAATGGCGCGCAGCATCTACGGAGATGATTTGCCGAAAATTGTAGAAGACCGTATTGAGAAAGAATTAAAAAGTATTATCGGCCATGGATTCGCCGTTATTTACTTAATCTCTCATAAGCTTGTAAAGAAATCACTTGATGATGGATATCTTGTTGGTTCAAGGGGATCTGTCGGCTCATCTCTTGTTGCAACATTAACAGAGATTACCGAAGTGAACCCACTTGCCCCGCATTATGTATGTCCAAGCTGTAAGCATTCAGAGTTCTTTAATGACGGATCTGTTGGTTCAGGCTTTGATCTTCCTGACAAAAACTGCCCAGAATGTGGTACGCCGTACAAAAAAGACGGACATGATATTCCGTTTGAAACGTTCTTAGGTTTTAAAGGAGACAAAGTCCCTGATATCGACTTGAACTTCTCAGGTGAATATCAGCCGATTGCACATAACTATACGAAAGAGCTGTTTGGTGAAGAGTATGTATACCGAGCAGGTACGATTGGTACTGTTGCAGAAAAAACAGCTTATGGTTACGTGAAAGGCTACGCAGGAGATCATAATCTTCATATGAGGGGCGCAGAAATCGACCGGCTTGTCCAAGGCTGTACAGGGGTCAAACGGACAACGGGCCAGCACCCAGGCGGTATTATCGTAGTGCCGGATTATATGGACATTTATGATTTCTCACCAATTCAATATCCAGCAGATGCGACAGGTTCTGATTGGAAAACGACGCATTTTGATTTCCATTCAATCCATGACAACTTGCTCAAGCTGGATATACTAGGGCACGATGATCCAACGGTTATTCGTATGCTTCAGGATTTAAGCGGAATTGATCCAAAAACGATTCCAACAGACGATCCTGAAGTAATGAAAATTTTCCAAGGAACAGAGCCTCTAGGTGTAACAGAAGAGCAAATTGGCTGTAAAACAGGTACACTCGGTATTCCGGAGTTTGGGACAAGGTTTGTTCGGCAAATGCTTGAGGATACAAAACCAACGACCTTCTCAGAGCTCGTTCAGATCTCTGGACTATCACACGGGACGGATGTATGGCTCGGAAACGCGCAAGAGCTCATTCACAATAAAACGTGTGAACTAAGTGAAGTGATTGGGTGCCGTGACGATATTATGGTCTATCTCATCTATCAGGGCTTAGAGCCGTCACTCGCATTTAAAATCATGGAGTCTGTTCGTAAAGGAAAGGGGCTCCCCCCTGAATGGGAAGAAGAAATGAAGAATAATAATGTACCGAACTGGTATATTGATTCTTGTAAAAAGATCAAATACATGTTCCCTAAGGCCCACGCAGCTGCTTACGTATTAATGGCTGTACGGATTGCCTACTTCAAGGTGCATCATGCACTTTTATACTATGCGGCTTACTTTACCGTTCGTGCAGATGACTTTGATATCGAAACAATGACAAAAGGATCGAATGCGATTCGAGCAGTCATGGACGATATTAACTCAAAAGGTCTAGATGCATCACCGAAAGAAAAGAACCTATTAACTGTACTAGAGCTTGCGCTTGAAATGTGTGAAAGAGGCTACCATTTCAAAAAAGTGGACCTCTACCGATCAAGTGCAACAGAGTTTATCATTGATGGAGATGGATTAATTCCGCCATTCAACTCGATCCCTGGACTCGGAACAAACGTTGCGTTAAATATTGTTCGCGCACGACAAGACGGGGAATTCCTTTCAAAAGAAGATTTACAAAAACGCGGAAAAGTGTCGAAAACGATCCTAGAATATTTAGATCGTCAAGGCTGCTTAGAAGCACTTCCCGATCAAAACCAGCTTTCTTTGTTTTAATGCGATTCATGAAGAGCGTCCTTAAAGGGGCGTTCTTTTTTTCATATACAATAATTTTATTATGTTAACTAATAAAGATTTTCCACCAAATGGAATCATTTTCTTATTCATTCATATACCTTGATTTAACGTGATGTTTTAAGAGAAGAGATTGTATGTCATTCTTTCTACCCAAATAGAGCAAAAAAGAGAATTTCGCCGTCTGAAATGTTCTCATGCGACATATGATCATTCTGGGTACAGTCACAAAAAGAATCAAGAGAAAAAACCTTCGATGAGCGTAAAGCTGATTGCTGTTTACTATGCTTATTTTTGAAACGTATTTGATTCTTTTCAAAACTGTTCAAATCACGTTCTGAATAAAAGGAGGTGGCTTGTCTATTCATGTTTGACTAAAAAGAAGGAGTGAGTCATACGGAAATGGCATCTTATAATTATGTAGAGGTTCTTCAAAAATCCTTGTTGTTTTATGAAGCGCAGCGGTCTGGAAAGCTTCCCGAAAGCAGCCGTCTCAACTGGCGGGGAGATTCTGGACTAGAGGACGGGAAGGATGTAGGGCATGATTTAACTGGCGGCTGGTATGACGCAGGTGATCATGTGAAATTTGGGCTTCCGATGGCCTACTCAGCAGCTGTGCTTGCATGGACAGTATATGAATACCGAGAAGCCTATGAAGAGGCAGAACTGCTAGATGACATCCTCGATCAAATCAGGTGGACAACGGATTATTTTTTGAAAGCACATACAGGTCCGAACGAGTTTTGGGCGCAGGTAGGTGATGGGAACGCCGATCATGCTTGGTGGGGACCGGCAGAAGTGATGCCGATGAGCCGGCCAGCTTTTAAAATTGATGAAAATTGTCCAGGAACAGAAGTAGCCGCACAAACTGCTGCAGCTTTAGCAGCGGGTTCTATCATTTTTAAAGAGACAGATGCCCCTTATGCAGCAAAGCTTCTGACCCACGCGAAACAGCTTTATGCATTTGCTGACAGGTATCGCGGCGAGTATACAGATTGTGTCACAAACGCTCAGCCGTTTTACAACTCCTGGAGCGGCTATATTGATGAACTCATTTGGGGCGGAATCTGGCTGTACTTGGCAACAAATGAAGAGACCTATTTAAATCAAGCACTAAAAGCAGTAGAAGAATGGCCAAAGGATTGGGATTATACGTTTACCATGTCATGGGACAATACTTTCTTCGCTTCACAAATCTTACTCGCAAGAATCACGAAGGAGAATAGATTTATAGAATCGACAGAGCGTAACCTCGATTACTGGACCACAGGTCTTGTTCAAAATGGAAAAGTCGAAAGAATCACTTATACGCCTGGCGGTTTGGCATGGCTAGATCAATGGGGATCGCTTCGTTATACAGCAAATGCAGCATTTTTAGCCTTTGTCTATGCTGATTGGGTTTCAGATGAAGAAAAAAAGAATCGATATCAAACGTTTGCGATCAAGCAAACTCACTATATGCTAGGTGATAATCCGCTAAATAGAAGCTATGTCGTTGGGTTTGGCCAGAACCCGCCGAAGCATCCACACCATCGAACTGCACATGGCTCATGGTCTAACCAGCTGACAAATCCTCCGTATCATCGGCACACTCTTTATGGAGCGCTTGTTGGTGGGCCTAATGCACAGGATCAATATGACGATGACATCTCTGATTATGTATCAAACGAGGTGGCGACGGACTATAATGCCGCCTTTACTGGAAATATAGCCAAAATGGTGCAGCTGTTTGGAAAGGGGCAATCTAAGCTTCCAAATTTCCCGCCTAAAGAACAGGCTCAGGATGAGTTTTTTGTAGAGGCAGCTCTGATGAATAACGATACAACATCAACTCAGGTGAAGGCGGTTCTATACAATCGTTCCGGCTGGCCGGCAAGAAGCAGTCAAACGCTGTCATTTAGATATTATGTCAATCTAAGTGAGGTCTTTGCAAAGGGATTCACTGAAAAAGATATTCAAGTGACAGCAGCCTACAATGAAGGCGCTTCCTTATCTCCGCTGAAGGTATATGACGCATCAGCCCACGTATATTATGCAGAAATTGATTTTACGGGCGTAGCTATTTTTCCTGGAGGAGAATCAGAGCATAAGAAGGAAATACAATTTCGATTATCTGCACCAAATGGGGCGATTATATGGGATGCCTCAAATGATTATTCCTTTCAAGGCTTAACATCTAATATGCAAAAAACAGCGAGGATTCCTGTTTTTGATGATGGTGCTTTGGTATTTGGTGCACTTCCAGACAAATAAAAATCAAGATTTATTGAAAGGGTGAAGGACTTGTCAAACAAAGAACGGTTTTTAACGCTTTATCATCAAATTAAAAGTGATGCGAATGGATATTTTTCACCAGAAGGAATTCCGTATCATTCAATCGAGACGCTCATTTGCGAAGCGCCTGATTACGGGCATATGACAACGTCAGAAGCGTATAGCTATTGGCTGTGGCTTGAGGTGTTGTACGGACATTACACAGGAGATTGGAGCAAATTAGAGGCAGCCTGGGACAATATGGAGAAGTACATCATCCCAGTAAATGAAGATGGAAATGATGAGCAGCCGCATATGAGCGCCTACAACCCTTCTAGCCCAGCCACATACGCAGCAGAAAAACCATACCCGGATCAATACCCTAGCCAGTTAAGCGGTGCTCGTCCTGCGGGTCAAGATCCGATTGATGGTGAATTGAAATCAACCTATGGAACGAATGAAACGTATTTAATGCACTGGCTGCTTGATGTCGATAACTGGTATAAATATGGAAACTTGCTCAACCCATCACATACAGCTGCATATGTGAACACATTCCAGCGTGGTCCACAGGAATCCGTATGGGAGGCCATCCCTCATCCTTCACAAGATGATAAATCTTTTGGAAAGCCGAATGAAGGCTTTATGAGCTTGTTCACAAAAGAAAATCAAGCACCAGCTGCTCAGTGGCGCTATACCAATGCGACGGATGCTGATGCGCGTGCAATACAAGTGATGTATTGGGCGAAGGAACTCGGCTATAATGAGTCAGCCTATCTTGATAAAGCGAAAAAAATGGGGGATTTTCTTCGTTACGGTATGTACGATAAATATTTTCAAACGATTGGAAGCGGCAAACAGGGGAATCCGTACCCTGGAAACGGAAAGGGTGCCTGTCATTACTTAATGGCGTGGTATACCTCTTGGGGCGGAGGACTTGGCGACCATGCCAACTGGTCATGGCGTATTGGAGCTAGCCATTGTCACCAAGGGTATCAAAACCCTGTCGCCGCTTATGCTTTATCCTCAGACAAAGGAGGCTTAAAGCCATCTTCCGCTACTGGTGCAAGCGATTGGGAAAAAACATTAAAAAGGCAGCTTGAATTTTATGTATGGCTTCAATCTAAAGAGGGAGCGATTGCAGGAGGTGCAACCAATAGCTGGAATGGAGACTATAGTGCTTATCCGGCGGGAAGAAGTACTTTTTACGATATGGCATATGAGGATGCACCTGTTTATCTTGACCCGCCTTCTAATAACTGGTTTGGGATGCAGGCATGGCCGATGGAGCGCGTAGCAGAGCTTTATTACATTTTTGTGAAAGATGGAGACAAAACATCTGAAAATGTCCAAATGGCCAAATCTTGCATCACAAAATGGGTCAACTATGCATTAGATTACATTTTTATCGGCAGCCGTCCTGTGTCGGATGAAGAGGGTTATTTCTTAGATGACCAAGGACAAAGAATTCTAGGAGGAACAAATGCTGCTGTTGCTACAACGAGTGCACCTGGCGAGTTTTGGCTTCCTGGAAATATTGCTTGGAGCGGACAGCCTGACACTTGGAATGGGTTCCAGTCTGCAACAGGAAATCCAAACTTAACAGCTGTAACAAAAGATCCAACTCAGGATACGGGCGTACTAGGGAGTCTAGTCAAGGCTTTAACTTTCTTTGCTGCTGCCACTAAGCTAGAAACAGGAGATTATACAGCGCTTGGTGTCAGAGCGAAAGATGCTGCCGCACAGCTCCTTGAGGTTGCGTGGAATTACAATGATGGCGTGGGCATTGTAACAGAAGAAGAAAGAGAGGACTATGACCGCTTCTTTAAAAAAGAAGTGTATTTCCCAAATGGTTGGAACGGGACATTTGGTCAAGGGAATCAGATTCCTGGAGCCAGCACTATTCCTTCTGATCCGCAGCGAGGAGGTAATGGGGTCTATACGAGTTTTGCTGATCTTCGTCCGAACATTAAACAAGATCCAGCATGGTCTTCACTCGAGAGTAAATATCAGTCTTCATTTAATGAAGCAACAGGCAAATGGGAGAATGGGGCACCGGTTTTCACCTATCACCGTTTCTGGTCTCAAGTGGATATGGCCACTGCCTACGCTGAATATCATCGTCTCATCAACTAGCAGGTCAAATTTAAGCTGCCGGTTTCTTTGAGCCGGCAGTTTGATTAGGAAATATAAATCCAGTGAAGATAAGGGTGTTTTTACATGGTCAAAGAAAGAAGTTTTCTTCATCAATCATTAAACAAGGGCGAAAATGGGCAGATAAATCTGATGTGGAAAAAAGAGGCGAATGATCGAATTTCAGAGCATAGACAAAGAGATCTTGAAATAAATGTCACAAATCACGAAAAAAAGCCAATAGCAGGTATAGAGGTTGAGATTAAGCAAAATAGGCATGAATTCGCATTTGGTTCAGCGATGAATGACCAAGTGTTGTTTAATCAACAATATGCCGATTTTTTTGTGAAGTATTTTAATTGGGCTGTTTTTGAAAATGAGGCAAAATGGTATGCGAATGAGCCTGAAAGAGGGAAAATCACTTACGAAAAAGCAGATGCGATGCTGAATTTTGCAGACAAACATCAACTTCCAGTGAGAGGGCACGCTTTATTTTGGGAGGTAGAGGATGCGAATCCAAGCTGGCTGAGGTCACTACCGAATCACGAAGTGTATGAATCGATGAAAAACCGGCTTGAGCATGCGGGTAATCATTTTAAAGGGAGATTCCGTCATTGGGATGTAAACAATGAAATGATGCATGGTTCATTTTTTAAAGATCGCTTCGGGAAAAATATTTGGAAGTGGATGTATGAAGAAACGAAAAAAATTGACCCTCAAGCACTATTGTTTGTGAATGATTATAATGTGATCTCATATGGTGAGCACCACGCTTATAAAGCGCATATCAATGAACTGCGTCAGTTAGGCGCACCTATTGAGGCGATTGGTGTTCAAGGACATTTTGAAGAACGGGTCGATCCAGTCGTTGTAAAAGAGAGGCTCGATGTGCTTGCTGAGCTTGGTCTTCCTATATGGGTTACAGAGTACGATTCTGTTCACCCTGACGCTAATAGAAGAGCGGATAACCTAGAGGCTTTATATCGCGTCGCATTTAGTCATCCAGCCGTAAAAGGAGTGCTAATGTGGGGATTTTGGGCAGGTGCCCATTGGAGAGGTGAGCATGCGGCCATCGTGAATTATGATTGGTCTTTAAATGAAGCAGGCCGACGTTACGAAAAGCTTCTAAATGAGTGGACGACACAAAGAGTTGAAAAAACAGATGCTAATGGCAATGTGACATGTCGAGCATTTCACGGGACATATGAGATTCGAATCGGTAAAGAAAGTAAACTGTTAAAACAACAGACAATTGAACTTGATTCAAATGAACAAACACCGCTTCGGCTAGATGTGATCGTACCTGAAGAAGGCTAGATTGTGAGGGGAATTTAAATGAAGAAATGGACTCAAAGAGTGTCTTGCTTCATACTTGTGGCCGCTATATGGGCCGGCTGGTTTTCACTTACGATTAAGGCCGCCTCTTATGTACAGACGTCTGGTACACAATTTACGCTGAACAATCAACCATTTTACTTCGCTGGCACAAATAATTACTATTTCCATTACAAATCTAAAAAGATGGTAGATGCTGTGTTCGATGATATGAAAGCAATGAATTTAAAGGTCATACGTATTTGGGGATTTCACGATGGGGCCCCTCAAGAAAACTCAGTCTTACAATCTAGTCCAGGGGTCTATGAAGAATCGGGTTTTCAAAAACTAGATTATGCGATTTATAAAGCGGGACAGGAAGGAATAAAACTTGTCATCCCACTAGTGAACAATTGGGATGATTTTGGCGGGATGAATCAATACGTAAAGTGGTTCGAGGCAGGATCGCATGATGCCTTTTATACAGATCCTCGTATACAAAAAGCTTACAAAAATTATGTGCGCTATGTATTAGAAAGAACCAATACGTACACAGGTGTTCAATATAAGGACGATCCAGCTATTATGACTTGGGAATTAGCCAATGAGCCGCGTGTGCAGTCAGATCCAACGGGAAATATACTAGTCAAATGGGCAGATGAAATGAGTACGTGGATCAAATCGCTGGATCGTCACCATCTAGTTGCAGTAGGAGATGAAGGGTTCTTTCGCATACCAGAACATGAAGACTGGTTTTATGGAGGCGGAGAAGGCGTCGATTGGGACCGTTTGACGGCTCTCTCTAATATCGATTATGGAACCTATCATCTGTACCCAGATCACTGGAACAAGTCAGCTGCTTGGGGAGTGAAATGGATCGAAGACCATATCACCCGCGGGAAGTCAATCGGAAAACCAGTTGTGTTAGAAGAGTTTGGCGTTCAAAATCAATCAGCGCGTCCTGACGTATATCAAAGCTGGCTGTCAGCGGTTGAGCGGCTCGGAGGAGCTGGCAGTCAATTTTGGATTTTAACAAGTATTCAGGACGATGATTCGCTCTATCCGGATTATGACGGTTTCCGCATCATAAAGGGGAGCAGAGAGGCAGCACTTATCAGTGAACATGCGAAAAGAATGAACGAAAAGAACTGATGACGAATGCCTGCTGAATAAGGAACTTCATTTGCATAAAAAAATTGGATATGGTATAGTTTTTATGGAAATGCTAACGATTACCGAGACAAGAGTGGGGAAACCCGCTCTTTTGTATTGAACAGGCAATTTTTGTCTCGACATTATTCATCCGTTTTCTGCTCCCCCTGCTCACATAAAGCAGGGTTTTTATGCAGAATGATTGATAAGAGCGTTTATCGAAAGCACAAGGAGGAAGAGAATGAGCAAAAAAGTAGTGGATGTCGTAAGCGAAATGGTGCAGCCAATTTTAGATGGCTTACAGCTTGAACTCGTTGATGTTGAATTTGTCAAAGAGGGTCAAAACTGGTTCCTTCGCGTGTTTATTGACTCTGATAAAGGTGTCGATATCGAAGAATGTGCCAAAGTGAGCGAAGCCTTGAGCGAAAAGCTTGATGAGGCAGATCCGATTAGCCAAAACTACTTTCTTGAAGTGTCCTCTCCTGGAGCGGAGCGCCCATTAAAGAAAAAAGCTGATTTTGAAAAAGCACTTGGAAAAAATGTTTTCATGAAAACATATGAACCAATTGATGGTGAAAAAGCATTTGAAGGTGAGCTTACAAGCTTTGATGGTGAGATTGCAACAGTGACAGTGAAGATCAAGACAAGAAAGAAAGAGATCAATATTCCATACGAAAAAATAGCTAACGCAAGATTAGCAGTTTCGTTCAATTAACCTTTTCATTGATATAAGGGGGAACCATAAAAATGAGTAGTGAGTTGTTAGATGCCCTGACTGTTCTTGAGAAAGAGAAGGGTATTAGTAAAGAAATTATTATTGAAGCGATAGAAGCTGCACTCATTTCTGCATATAAGCGTAACTTTAATCAAGCACAAAATGTTCGTGTTGATTTAAACCGCGAAACGGGAACGATTCGCGTATTTGCAAGAAAAGATGTTGTAGATGAAGTGTATGATTCTCGCCTTGAAATCTCTGTAGATGATGCAGCCAATATCAACCCGAATTACATGGTAGGTGACGTCGTTGAAATTGAAGTCACGCCAAAAGACTTCGGACGCATTGCAGCTCAGACTGCGAAACAAGTGGTGACGCAGCGAGTGAGAGAAGCAGAGCGAGGTGTGATCTACACTGAGTTTATCGATCGCGAGGAAGACATTATGACGGGAATCGTTCAGCGAATTGACAGTAAATTCATTTACGTGTCACTTGGCAAAATCGAAGCCCTTCTTCCGGTCAACGAACAAATGCCAAATGAGGATTACAAACCACATGACCGCATTAAGGTGTTTATTACAAAAGTCGAAAAAACAACAAAAGGACCACAAATTTATGTGTCTAGAACACATCCAGGTCTTTTAAAGCGTTTATTTGAAATTGAAGTGCCAGAAATTTATGATGGTACTGTAGAGCTTAAATCGGTTGCTAGAGAAGCTGGGGACCGTTCTAAAATATCTGTTCGTACAGATGATCCTGATGTTGACCCAGTTGGTTCTTGTGTTGGACCAAAAGGTCAGCGTGTACAAGCAATTGTCAACGAGCTAAAAGGCGAAAAAATTGACATTGTCCATTGGTCTAATGACCCGGTTGAATTTGTTGCCAATGCATTAAGTCCATCAAAAGTACTTGATGTCATTGTAAATGAAGAAGATAAGGCGACAACAGTTATTGTCCCTGATTATCAGCTGTCGTTAGCCATTGGTAAAAGAGGTCAAAATGCTCGTCTTGCAGCAAAGCTGACTAGCTGGAAAATTGACATTAAAAGCGAAACAGATGCAAGGGAACTCGGTATTTTCCCAAGAACTGAAGACTCTGAATCTCTTTTCTTAGAGGCTGAACCAGTAGCTGAGGAATCTGACGAATAAGAGGTGATGTAAAAGGTGAATAGCCGAAAAAAAATCCCGCTTAGAAAATGTGTCGTGACGGGAGAAATGAAACCAAAGAAAGAACTGATCCGTGTTGTTCGATCTAAAGAAGGTGAAGTGTCTGTTGACGCAACCGGAAAAAAGAACGGACGCGGAGCTTACCTTTCTCTCGATAAAGAAACCATTCTTGCGGCAAAGAACAAACGCAGTTTACAGCAGCAATTTCAGACACAGATTGACGAACACATATTTGAAGAATTACTAGAACTAGCTGAAAAGGTGAAAAAACCAAATGACTCAATCTGAATGGTATCCTTTGCTTGGTCTAGCAAATCGAGCTCGTAAAGTCGTGTCAGGAGAAGATCTTGTGATCAAAGAAATTAGACATGCGCGTGCTAAGCTGGTTCTTCTTGCAGCAGATGCCTCATCGAACACAGAGAAAAAGGTATCTGACAAATGCAAATTTTATAATGTTCCGGTTAGAAAAGTTGAAGACCGTTCCGTTCTCGGACGTTCTATTGGGAAAGAAGCTCGCGTAGTTGTCGCTGTCACTGACCAAGGCTTCGCTAAGAAGCTGATAAGCTTGCTCGATTAATTTATTTGGGGGTGAACGAATGGCTAAAGTGAGAGTATATGAATACGCAAAAGCCATAGATGTTTCAAGTAAAGATATTATAGCAGCGCTTAAGGATATGAACGTGGAAGTGAACAACCACATGGCGACGCTTGAAGACGACACTGTGAAAAAGCTAGACGCTATCTATAAAAAAGCCAAAGCAAAAGAGACAGCTAACGAGAAACCCGCAGAACAAAAAAAACAATCATCTAACAAAAACAATGATAGAAAGAAGAATGACGTGCAGAATAATCAATTTAATAAAAACAAAAAAAACAACAACCAAAACAAAAACAAAAATAAACGCGGTGGGAATAACAAACCGCAGCATCAGCAAGCTAGACCTGTGAAGCCTAAGAAAGAGCTTCCTGAAAAAATTGAATTTACAAATTCAATGACAGTCGGCCAGTTGGCTGAAGAGCTTGGAAAAGAAACAGCTGAAATTATCAAAAAGCTGATGATGCTTGGTGTTATGGCAACCATTAACCAAGAGCTGGATAAAGATACAGTTGAATTAATCGCTTCTGAATATGGCGTTCCAGTAGAGGAAGTCATTATTTTAGAAGAAACTGAACTTGAAAAGTATGAAGTTGAAGATAAAGAAGAAGATATGCAAGTACGCCCTCCAGTTGTGACGATCATGGGACACGTTGACCACGGGAAAACAACGCTTCTTGACAGCATTCGTAAGACGAAAGTCGTCGAAGGCGAAGCTGGTGGAATCACGCAGCATATCGGTGCTTACCAAATTGAAGAAAACGGCAAGAAAATCACGTTCCTTGATACACCTGGACACGCAGCATTTACAACGATGCGTGCACGTGGTGCTGAGGTAACAGATACGACAATTCTGGTCGTTGCAGCAGATGATGGCGTGATGCCGCAAACGATTGAAGCCATTAACCATGCGAAAGCGGCAGAAGTGCCAATCATTGTCGCTGTCAACAAAATTGACAAACCAACAGCGAACCCTGACCGTGTGATGCAGGAATTAACGGAGCATGGTTTAGTACCAGAAGCTTGGGGCGGCGAAACGATCTTCGTTCCTCTATCTGCAAAAACAGGTGAAGGCATTGACGAATTGATCGAAATGATCCTTCTTGTCAGCGAAGTAGGAGAACTGAAAGCCAACCCAAATCGTGCGGCAAAAGGGACTGTCATCGAGGCTGAGCTTGATAAAGGAAGAGGATCTGTTGCAACCCTTCTTGTTCAAACTGGTACACTTCATGTAGGTGATCCAATCGTTGTCGGAAATACATTTGGCCGCGTTCGTGCAATGGTTAATGACATCGGACGCCGCGTGAAAACAGCAGGACCATCTACACCTGTTGAAATCACTGGTTTAAATGATGTACCGAATGCAGGGGATCAGTTCCTCGTATTCAAAGACGAAAAAACAGCTCGTCAAGTGGGTGAGGCGCGTGCTTCGAAACAGCTTGATGAACAGCGTTCAGACAAAGCAAAATTATCTCTAGATGACCTATTTGAGCAAATCAAACAAGGTGAAGTGAAAGATATCAACTTGATCGTGAAAGCAGACGTACAAGGTTCTGCTGAAGCACTGACGGCCGCTCTTCAAAAAATTGAAGTAGAAGGCGTAAAAGTGAAAATCATCCATACGGGTGTTGGAGCGATTACAGAATCTGATATTATTTTAGCAAGTGCTTCTAATGCGATCGTGATCGGATTTAACGTACGTCCTGATGGAAATGCGAAGAGCACAGCTGAAACAGAAAACGTAGATATCCGCTTACACCGCATTATTTATAAAGTCATCGATGAAATTGAAGCTGCGATGAAAGGGATGCTTGACCCTGAATATGAAGAAAAAGTCATCGGTCAAGTTGAAGTTCGTCAAACGTTCAAAGTTTCTAAAATCGGTACAATTGCTGGTGGCTATGTCACTGAAGGAACCATTACAAGAGATAGTGGTATCCGCTTAATCCGTGACGGCGTCGTTATATTTGAAGGCGAAGTCGACGTATTAAAACGATTCAAAGATGACGTGAAAGAAGTTTCACAAGGCTATGAATGTGGTATTACCATTAAGAAGTACAATGATATCCGTGAAGGTGATGTCATGGAATCATTCGTTATGCAAGAAATCGAAAGAAAATGATCGGTTATACCGAATGTGAGTGCATCATCTATGATGCCTCCTCACTGAAGGAAAAACGTGCGGTTCTTCAACGTATATTGACAAGAACGCGCCATAAATTCAATGTAACCATGGCTGAAATGGATTACCAGGACACATGGCAGCGTACATCAATTGGAATCGCCGTGATTTCCTCCTCTCGGGTTCAAGTGGAAAAGGAATTGCAGCGTGTTTTAAGCTTTATTGATTCTTTTCCTGAAATTGAACGAACGATCACGAAAACTGAGTGGTTTTAATTAGAGGTGATAAGATCATGAGTATGAGAGCAACCCGCGTGGGTGAGCAGATGAAAAAAGAATTAGGTGACATCCTAGGCAGAAAGCTAAAAGATCCAAGAATTGGCTTTTTGACTGTAACCGATGTTGAAGTATCCGGTGATTTGCAAATTGCGAAAGTTTACATTTCTGTTCTCGGTGACGAGAAAAAAAGAGAGGAAACCTTAAAAGGCCTTGCAAAGGCTAAAGGGTATATCCGCTCTGAAATTGGCAATCGAATTAGACTTCGCAAAACACCAGAACTGCACTTTGAATTCGATGAATCCGTAGATTATGGAAATCGAATTGAAAGCCTGATTGCTGAACTAAACACAAAAGATCATGAATAAGACGTTGAAATAAGGATAGGCGATGATCGTCTGTCCTTTTTCATCGTTTATGAAAGGAGAGAACGCAGATGATAAATGGTGTTCTTTTATTACATAAAGAAAGAGGAATGACCTCTCACGACTGTGTGTTCAAAGTGAGAAAGATCTTGCATACAAAAAAAGTCGGACATACAGGCACTCTCGACCCGGAGGTATCAGGTGTTCTGCCCATTTGTATCGGAAGAGCAACGAAGATTGTCGAATACTTAACAGATAAATCGAAAACGTATGATGCAGAAATCACGATTGGCTTTTCTACAACAACAGAAGACCAAACAGGTGAGATCGTAGAAGAAGAAAAGGTGCAAAAACCCATCTCAGAAGAAGAAATTGATGCTGTGCTGAAACAGTTTCAAGGAACCATTGAACAAATTCCTCCCATGTTTTCTGCTGTGAAAATTGGCGGAAAAAAACTCTATGAATATGCAAGAGAAGGCATTGAAATTGAGCGGCCGAGCCGTGAAATTACGATTCACCGTATCGAGCGGACAACACCTGCTTTATTTGAGAATGGGAAGGTATCATTTAGATTCACCGTTTTATGCTCAAAAGGAACGTATGTCAGAACCTTAGCGGTTGATATTGGAAAGAAACTAGGGTTTCCAGCCCATATGTCACATCTCATTCGCACAGGGTCAGGTGATTTTACACTAGATGAATGCATCACCCTTGATGAGCTCCGAAATATAAGCGAGGAAGGAGCAGTAGATGAGCACCTTGTCCCGATCGAGCGCGCGCTCAATCATTTGCCGAAATGGGAGATAAATGATACATTAGCAAGTAAAGTGGAAAACGGTGCAGTCCTGCCAATGCCTGATGAATTCGCTCATTTCGCAGAGGAAGATCGTGTCGCTGTCTTTGCTCCTTCAGGTCGCTGTATGGCGATATATATGAAGCACCCGACCAAACAGAATCTGATGAAGCCGGCGAAGATCTTATCTCAGGACAAGCAATCTTAAAGAAAAGGTGACCATCTCGTGAAGACTATACATATTTCACACCCACATACATTGAATCAAAAGGATCAAGACCCTTCTGTTATGGCTTTAGGGTATTTTGACGGTGTTCACCTCGGACATCAAAAAGTTATTGACGCAGCGAAAAGCATTGCGAGAAAAGAAGGATTGGCTTTAGCAGTCATGACCTTTCATCCGCATCCATCACATGTTTTGCAAAAAGCACGTGAACCAAAGGACTTAATTACACCGCTTGAGGATAAAATTGATTTCATCGAACAGCTGGGCGCTGACTATTTATACATTGTGCAATTCAGCGAAAGCTTTGCAGCGCTGTCTCCTCAAGAGTTTGTGGATCAATATTTGGATGAGCTGAATGTGAAGCACGCAGTAGCCGGTTTTGATTTTACGTTTGGCCGTTTTGGTGCAGGCACAATGGAAACATTCGATGAGTACGGAAAAGGGCGTATCACGGCCACCATCGTTCCTAAGTTGTCCAATCAAGACCGTAAAGTCAGCTCTACACTCATACGTTCCGCATTGAAAAATGGGGATGTTGAATATGTGAGTGAGCTTTTAGGAAAACCTTATCAGCTGCGCGGTATTGTCATTCATGGAGATAAGCGAGGACGGACGATCGGCTTTCCGACTGCAAATGTCGGTTTATCTGCTGAATACATTATTCCGCCAACAGGGGTTTATGCAGTAAGAGCAGAAGTCAAAGGCAAAGTGTATGACGGTGTTTGTAACGTTGGCTATAAACCAACCTTTTATGAAAAGCGCCCTGATCAGCCTGCCATTGAAGTAAACCTCTTTGATTTTAACGAAGAAATATATGGTGAACCGATTAAATTACAGTGGTTCAAACGCATTCGCAGTGAACAAAAATTTAACGGAATCCAGGAGTTAACGGCTCAAATCAGTCAAGATAAAGAAGAAGCGATTCAGTTTTTTCAAGATCAGCTAAGGCAAACAAAAAATTCATAGAAAAACAGCTCTACCATTTGCAAATTCAGCATATTTTTAGTATGATTATTCCTGTAGCTTTAAAACCACTTACTTGGCAGGCCGACTTCACCGACGGTTGCGAGGTAGATGGGGCTAACATGATTTGGAGGTGAAACAGGATGGCTATTACTCAAGAGCGTAAAACTCAATTAATTAATGAGTTCAAAACACACGAATCTGATACTGGATCTCCAGAAGTTCAGATCGCTGTCCTAACAGAATCAATTAACAACTTGAACGAGCATTTACGTACTCATAAGAAAGATCACCACTCACGTCGCGGTCTTTTGAAAATGGTAGGTAGACGTCGTAATCTTCTTACGTATCTACGTAATAAAGACGTAACTCGTTACCGTGAGTTAATTAACAAACTAGGCTTACGTCGATAATCGTAAAAAGCGGGAGGATTCCCGCTTTTTTATCGTATAATCACTAATATTTTATGGTTAAAATGTTGAAAGAATGGCAAAAACCCTTCTACATACACCTTTCACATTGATATGTGAAAATCATTTTGTTCATAATAAGAATTAACTAAAATTTCAAGATAAGAGAGGAGTTTTTCTCAGAATGGGACAAGAGAAACATGTCTTCACCATAGACTGGGCTGGACGTCAACTGACAGTTGAAACTGGCCAGCTTGCAAAGCAAGCAAACGGAGCGGTCCTCGTACGCTACGGAGATACAGCTGTGCTTAGCTCAGCAACAGCTTCTAAAGAACCAAAACCACTTGATTTTTTCCCGCTCACTGTGAACTACGAAGAAAGATTATACGCAGTAGGTAAAATTCCTGGAGGCTTCATTAAAAGAGAAGGCCGTCCAAGTGAAAAAGCGATCCTTGCGAGCCGCTTAATTGACAGACCAATCCGTCCATTATTTGCAGATGGATTTAGAAACGAAGTACAAGTCATTAGTATCGTCATGAGTGTGGATCAAGATTGTTCATCTGAAATGGCTGCAATGTTTGGCTCATCTTTAGCATTATGTGTGTCTGACATTCCATTTGAGGGACCAATCGCCGGCGTTACAGTAGGACGAGTTGATGGAAAGCTGATCATCAATCCAAATGTAGAGCAGCTTGAACAAAGTGACATCAACCTTGTAGTCGCTGGAACAAAAGATGCGATCAACATGGTCGAAGCTGGTGCTGATGAAGTACCAGAAGAAACAATGCTTGAGGCCATCATGTATGGTCACCAAGAGATCAAACGCTTAATCGAATTCCAAGAGGAAATTGTCAAGGCAGTCGGTAAAGCAAAAATCGATATTCCTTTATATGAAGTAGATCAAACGTTAGCAGACGAAGTAAAAGCACTTGCTGAAACAGATCTGCTGAAAGCGATTCAAGTACATGAGAAGCATGCACGTGAGGATGCAATCAGTGCTGTGAAAAAAGCTGTGGTTGAGAAATTTGAAGAAGAAGATCGCGACGAAGCGACGATTAAACAAGCGAAGGATGTATTAAACAAGCTTGTCAAAAACGAAGTTCGCCGTCTGATCACTGAAGAGAAAGTACGTCCAGATGGACGCGGTGTAGATCAAATCCGTCCACTTTCTTCAGAAGTAGGACTTCTGCCAAGAACGCACGGTTCAGGTCTATTTACAAGAGGACAAACACAGGCGCTCAGTATTTGTACATTAGGTGCACTTGGCGATGTGCAAATTCTTGACGGCCTAGGCGTTGAAGAATCGAAACGCTTCATGCACCATTACAACTTCCCTCAATTCAGTGTTGGTGAGACAGGTCCAATGCGTGGCCCAGGCCGCCGCGAAATCGGGCATGGTGCGCTAGGTGAACGTGCATTAGAACCAGTGATCCCATCTGAAAAAGATTTCCCTTATACGGTTCGCCTTGTGTCTGAGGTACTAGAATCAAACGGATCTACTTCACAAGCAAGTATTTGCGCAAGCACACTTGCGATGATGGATGCGGGTGTTCCAATTAAAGCACCAGTTGCAGGGATTGCAATGGGACTTGTGAAATCTGGTGAATACTACACAGTGCTGACAGACATTCAAGGAATGGAAGATGCACTTGGCGATATGGACTTTAAAGTTGCAGGTACATCAAAAGGTGTAACAGCGCTTCAAATGGATATCAAAATCGATGGTCTATCAAAAGACATCTTGGAAGAAGCTCTCCAACAAGCGAAAAAAGGAAGAATGGAAATCTTAGAAAGCATGCTGTCAACGATTCCTGCTTCTAGAGGAGAATTGTCTCGTTATGCACCAAAAATCTTAACGATGAAGATCAATCCTGATAAAATTCGTGATGTCATTGGACCAAGCGGTAAACAAATCAATAAAATCATTGAAGATACCGGTGTGAAAATCGATATTGAACAAGATGGTACAATCTTTATCTCTTCTACAGAAGAAGACATGAACCAAAAAGCGAAGAAAGTCATTGAAGATCTTGTGAGAGAAGTTGAAGTGGGGCAACTTTACTTAGGTAAAGTAAAACGCATTGAAAAATTCGGTGCTTTCCTTGAAATCTTCAGCGGCAAAGATGGACTTGTTCATATTTCTGAGCTTGCGCTTGACCGTGTAGGCAAAGTAGAAGATGTCGTGAAGATCGGCGATGAATTACTTGTCAAAGTCACTGAAATCGATAAACAAGGCCGTGTGAACCTTTCTCGCAAAGCTGTTTTACGTGAAGAAAAGGAAAAAGAAGAAAAACAGTCTTAATGAAATGTGTTAGAAGCCAGGTATCCGTACCAGGCTTCTTTCTTTTCTTGCGTTAACAATAGTTCTAGCTTGTTTCTCCCCATCATAATTTGTGGTAAAGGGGAGGGACAGCCATTGAAAAAAACGTTACCATTCATTGTGTTTGTATTTTTACTGCTCGTGTCATATCAAACGATGAAGCAGCCGGCTGCTGTTACATATATTGAATCAATGAAAGAGCATGCTGAGGTTGCATCTGTTTCAAAAGATATTTTATATCAAGAGATTGAATCGAAGTCTTCTGACTATGAAGTGAAGGCGCAAAATGCTAAGATTGATAAAGTGTGGAAAAAGATGCCTGGTCTAAATGGACAGACAGTCAATATCGATGCCTCTTATGAAAAAATGAAAAAACAAGGGTCATTTGATGAAAAGCTGCTTGTTTTCAATGAAACAAAACCTTCTATTCATTTACACGAACTTGGTGCTGAGCCCATTTACAAGGGACATCCAGATAAAAAAATGAATGCTTTCCTCATCAACGTGGCTTGGGGTGACGAGCATTTAATCAAGATGTTAAAGACACTGGAAAAGCATCGGGTCAAGGCGACCTTTTTCTTAGAGGGCAAATGGGTGAAAAAAAGCACGGATCTTGCTAAAAAAATCGTGGCAGATGGTCATGAAATTGGAAACCATTCATACAATCACCCGGATATGCGCACACTGACAAGAGAACGAGCATTAGAGCAGATTACCAAAACGAATCGTCAAATTGAAGAATCCCTTGGAAAAAAACCGAAGTGGTTCGCCCCTCCTAGCGGCAGCTTTAAAGAAGAAACAGTGAAACTCGCTGCTGAAGAAGGAATGGAAACCATTATGTGGACGGTAGACACCATTGACTGGCAAAAACCGTCACCAGACATATTACAAAAGCGGGTGCTTGGGAAAATCCACAATGGGGCGATGATATTAATGCATCCAACAGATTCGACGGCGAAAAGTCTTGACGTACTTATCACTCAAATCAAGGAAAGAGGATATGAATTAGGAACGGTTTCAGACCTCCTAAGTGAAAAAAGACATCCGTGATCCGATCTGTTTGTTGAATAGGAGGAGCAAAACTTGGTCAAAACGTATACATGCCAAAACGGAGTAAGAATTGTACTTGAAAACAATCCCACTGTAAGATCTGTCGCAATTGGCGTCTGGATTGGAACTGGTTCTAGACATGAGACACCAGAAATTAATGGAATCTCACACTTTCTGGAGCATATGTTCTTTAAAGGGACAAAGACGAGATCTGCACGTGATATCGCAGAATCCTTTGACCGCATTGGTGGTCAAGTGAATGCCTTTACGTCAAAAGAATACACTTGCTACTATGCAAAGGTGCTTGATTCACATGCTGGCTACGCCCTCGATGTATTAAGCGACATGTTCTTCCACTCCGCTTTTGATGAAGAAGAGCTGAAAAAAGAAAAAAATGTAGTCTATGAAGAAATCAAAATGTATGAGGATACACCTGATGATATCGTTCATGATCTGTTGAGCAAAGCGATTTATGGTGATCATTCTTTAGGCTTCCCGATTTTAGGAACAGAAGAAACACTTTCTACTTTTAACGGTGACTCTCTTAGAGCTTATATGGATGAATTCTACACGCCGGACTGCGTTGTGATCTCTGTTGCAGGGAATGTGGATGACACCTTCATTCGAGAGGTTGAAAAGTTGTTCGGTTCGTATGAAACGAAAGGGAAAAAACAGCCTTTAGAAGCGCCGCAATTTCACTATGACAAGCTCACACGCAAAAAGGAAACAGAGCAAGCGCATCTATGCATGGGCTTTAATGGCCTCCCAGCTGGAGATAAAGGCATCTATGACTTAATCGTCTTAAACAATGTTCTTGGCGGAAGCATGAGCAGCCGCTTGTTCCAGGATGTAAGAGAAGACAAAGGACTCGCTTATTCCGTTTTCAGCTATCACAGTTCATTTGCAGATAACGGCATGCTGACGATTTATGGCGGGACTGGAGCGAAGCAGTTAAACCTGCTCTCTGAAACCATCTTACAAACATTAGACGTCTTAAAACGTGAGGGAATCACGCAAAAAGAGCTTGAAAACTCTAAGGAGCAAATGAAAGGGAACCTCATGCTCAGCCTTGAAAGCACAAACAGCAAGATGAGCCGAAACGGTAAAAATGAACTGCTCCTTGGCAAACATCGTACACTCGATGAAATTATTGACGAAATCAACCACGTCACATTAGACGGCGTGAATAACTTATCAAAACGAATCTTTACAGAAGATTATGCGCTCTCGCTTATTAGTCCGACGGGTGATCAGCCATCATAATGTAAACAACACGGCAGGCTTCTAAGAGGTCTGCCGTTTTATTGTATATAAAGAAGAAAGGAGCACTGCTTTCATGGAACATGAAAAACTGAAACGCCTCTCTCCGCTTCTGACACAAGCCATCTCCTTTCAGCCGATGACATCTGGCTTTTCAGGAAACCGTACTTATCTCGTCACAACATCCTCTAGTGAAAAGCTAGTGCTCAAGCTATCAAACCTCAAAACGTATTCCAGCTTTAAAAGAAAAGCGTCAGTTCAGCGAAAGTTAAAAGATCGAGGGCTTCTATGTTCTGAAGTGATGGAGATTGGAATGAGTGCTGAATTTAACTGTACCTATCGTATTTTCTCCTTGATTGAAGGAGAGAATGCTAGAGCATCCATCCATCTGCTCACAAATGAAGAGCAGTATGAAATCGGAAGGCGGGCAGGCAGAGAGCTGAGTTTCATGCATACATGTCACGCACCTTCTCATGTCGCGCCATGGGATGAGAGAGTCATGGCGAAACATGAACGGTATGTACATACCTATCAATCAAGTGGAGTAACTTTTGCTCAAGATCAATTCGTATTAGATTTTATCAAATCACATGTTGATGCGGTAAAGGCGAGACCGAACCAGTTCCAGCATGATGATTTTCATTTAGGGAATATCATCATTCAAGGAGGTGAGTATGCCGGCGTGATTGATTTTGATCAATCTGACTGGGGTGACCCGGTTCATGACTTTTATAAATTGTCCTTATTTAGTCGAGAAAGCAGTGTTCCGTTTTCAGCAGGGCAACTGGATCACTATGTAAGTACGCAGGCTACAGACGATTTTTGGCTTCTTTTTTCCATCTATACAGCAATGAGCTGCTTTTCTTCTATTGTATGGACGCTTTCTTATGACCCTGAACATGTAAAAGATATGGTGAACCGAGTGGAGAGAATGCTGGCAGACCATGATCGCTTTCATCTACTGAAACCAGCTTGGTATTCAAATTGGCATCATTCATAACTTGAAAAAGCGGGACGGTCTATTTCTTCTTGTGGCTGCATATATGATACGGAAGGGAAGTGATGCGATTTTGAGGCTAAGTGAGCTGTCAGGAAAAGAGATCGTCGATATCAAAAGAGCGGAGCGGCTTGGCGTGCTTGGACAAACCGACCTTGAAATCAATGAACAGGACGGTCAAATAACAGCACTCATCATACCTTCGGTGAAGTGGTTTGGCTTTCGAAAGCAAGGAAATGACATCCGCGTCCCGTGGAATCACATTCAAAAAATAGGATCAGATATGATCATTCTCGATGTGCCTGAAGCACTTCAGCCACCCGGAGAAAAAGAGCATCCATCATAAATGGGTGCTCTTTTTCTTTTCTCTCTCCGATTTGTTCACAGGCTGAATCCTCTCCTCATATGCTAGAAGGGAGATTCAGAAAATATTACAGACTTTTTTAAATAAAGAAGGTGAACGGTCAGTATGTTGAGCGGTTTAACGGTTGCGGTGATCGGGGGAGATGCAAGGCAGCTTGAAATTATTCGCAAGCTGTCACAGCAGCATGCCAAAGTGTTTTTGGTTGGATTTGATCAGCTGGATCACGGATTTATCGGTGCTGAAAAGCTGAAAATGTCAGAACTTCCATTCGAACAGGTAGACAGTATGATCCTGCCAGTATCAGGGGCAACGGATGAAGGTGTTGTTGCGACAGTTTTCTCAAATGAGCAGGTTTTGCTGGAAGCAACATATTTAGAAAGAACCCCTGCCCATTGTACCTTGTACTCAGGTATTTCTAATACGTACTTAGACAATCTGGCAAAGCAGGTGAACCGAAAACTTGTGAAGCTGTTTGAGCGAGATGATATTGCCATATATAACTCTATTCCAACAGTTGAAGGGATTATCATGATGGCCATTCAGCAAACGGATTATACGATTCATGGATCACGTGTTGCTGTTCTCGGGCTCGGAAGAACAGGACTCACCATTGCCCGCACATTTCGGGCACTCGGTGCGGACGTAAAAGTAGGGGCAGCAGATACAGCTCATTTAGCGCGGGCCTTTGAAATGGGAATTGATCCATTTTCAATGGATCGGTTAAAAGAAGAAGTAACGGATGTAGATATCATCATCAATACCATTCCAAGCCTTGTATTAGATTCATCTGTCATCGTCAGCATGACACCAAAGACACTCATTTTGGATATCGCCTCCCGCCCAGGAGGAACAGACTTTGACTTTGCACAAAAACACGGAGTGAAGGCGCTTCTTGCACCAGGACTCCCGGGTATTGTTGCACCAAAGACAGCAGGGCAAATCATTGCAAAAGTGCTTTCTGGGCTCTTATGTGAACTTGCAGAGGAAAAAAGGGGGATGGAATCATGACAACATTAAAAGGGAAAAGAATCGGCTTTGGCTTAACTGGTTCCCACTGTACGTACGAAGCTGTTTATCCGCAAATCGAAGCACTTGTAAAAGAAGGAGCAGAAGTGCGTCCAGTGGTGTCATATACGGTCCAGAGTACGAATACAAGATTCGGAGATGGGGCTGACTGGATTGAGCGGATTGAGAAGCTGACTGGTTTTAAGGCGATTGACTCAATCGTTAAAGCAGAGCCGCTCGGACCTAAGCTGCCACTTGATTGTATGGTCATTGCTCCATTAACAGGGAACTCAATGGCGAAATTCGCAAATGCCCTGACAGACAGCCCTGTTTTAATGGCTGCAAAAGCAACCATTCGAAATCATCGTCCTGTCGTTTTAGGAATTTCAACAAATGATGCGCTAGGCTTAAATGGTACAAATCTGATGAGGCTGATGTCGACAAAGAATATTTTCTTTATTCCATTTGGCCAAGATGATCCATTTAAAAAACCGACCTCCATGGTCGCAAACATGGATTTGCTTTCTCAAACAGTAGAAGAGGCGCTCCAGCATAGACAAATTCAGCCGATTTTAATTGGAGCAAACGAATAATAGATTCACTAGAAAATCATGAAAGATTCAAAAAAGATGCTTCAAGCCTTGCTTTTCTATGGTAAAATAAAATGTAAAAAGTCATAGGATGGCCATCCGAAAGAAAAGAATCATGGATGGGTCGGAAGGAGTTTTACTGATGGGAAGAGGATTGCATGTAGCTGTAGTTGGAGCGACTGGAGCTGTCGGTCAACAAATGTTAAAAACACTAGCTGACAGAGATTTTGAAATGGATACACTGACTCTACTATCCTCAAAACGTTCTGCTGGAACAAAAGTGACATTCAGAGGTCAAGAGTATACCGTTCAGGAAGCAACACCTGAAAGCTTTGAAGGAGTGAACATTGCATTATTCAGTGCTGGAGGAAATGTTTCCAAGGCGCTAGCTCCTGAAGCAGTCAAACGAGGTGCGGTTGTTGTAGACAACACAAGTGCTTTTCGTATGGACGAAAACATCCCTCTTGTCGTACCAGAGGTAAACGAAAAAGACTTGCATGACCATCAAGGAATCATTGCAAACCCTAACTGTTCAACGATTCAAATGGTAGCGGCATTAGAACCGCTTCGTCAGGCGTATGGCATGAAAAAAGTCATCGTGTCCACTTACCAAGCCGTATCAGGTGCAGGACATGAAGCCATTGACGAACTATACAGCCAATCACAAGCCATTTTAAATAAAGAAGATGTAAAGCCGGAAGTCATGCCTTATCAAATTGCATTTAATGCGATTCCGCAAATTGATAAATTCCAAGACAATGGCTATACATTTGAAGAAATGAAAATGATCAACGAAACGAAAAAAATCATGCATATGCCAGAGCTAGAAGTAGCGGCAACATGTGTGAGACTTCCAATTGAAACAGGACATTCAGAATCTGTCTACGTCGAACTAGAATCAAATGACGCAACAGTTGACGACATTAAGTCAATTCTTAAAGATGCACCAGGCATTACACTGCAAGATGATCCGTCTCAGCAAATTTATCCAATGCCTGCAGATGCTGTTGGAAAAAACGACGTATTTGTCGGCCGCATTCGGAAAGATTTGGACCGTCCAAACGGGTTCCATATGTGGATTGTATCTGATAACCTGCTAAAAGGCGCTGCATGGAACTCAGTTCAAATTGCAGAAAGCTTAAAAGCATTAAAATTAGTTTAACATTCAATGGATGATGAGGACGAACAGAAGAGAGTTAGGCATCTTTCGCCTGCTCTCTTCTGTTACGTCAGAATGAACTTGGAGTGAAAACAGTGAAAATAATTGTCCAAAAATTTGGCGGTACATCTGTCAAAGATGATCAAGGTAGAAAAAGGGCACTTGCACATATCTTATCGGCAAAAGAGAAAGGCTATAAGTCGGTTGTCGTCGTTTCCGCAATGGGACGAAAAGGCGACCCTTATGCGACAGATACGCTGCTTGGTCTGCTTTACGGCAGCGCGCAGCATATGACAAATCGAGAAAAAGACTTGCTCGTTTCCTGCGGAGAGAATATTTCAGCTGTTGTGTTTTCAAGTATGCTGAATGAAAACGGGCTAAAGGCTGTAGCGATGACAGGCGCACAGGCGGGCTTTGTGACAGATAAGGAGCATACGAGTGCGAAAATTATTGATATGAAGTGTGAACGTCTCGAGGCGGCACTGTCTGAACATGATGTTGTCGTTGTTGCTGGGTTCCAAGGAGCTGCGAAAAATGGGGACGTGACCACAATCGGACGAGGCGGCAGTGATACGTCCGCAGCTGCTTTAGGTGCTGCATTACAGGCAGACTTCATTGATATTTTTACAGATGTAGAAGGCGTCATGACAGCAGATCCCCGCATTGTTGAAAATGCAAAGCCGCTCAGAGTCGTGACATATACGGAAATTTGCAACCTTGCATATCAAGGGGCGAAAGTCATTCACCCGAGAGCTGTCGAAATTGCGATGCAAGCAAAAGTACCAATGAGGGTCCGTTCAACATACTCTGATGATGAGGGCACACTCGTCACGTCACACTACTCAGATAAAATGAGCCATGATGTGTACGACCGCCTCATTACGGGTATTGCACATGTCAATGATGTGACGCAAATCAAGGTCCCGGCAAAAGAAGGGCAGTACAGCGTCCAAACAGAGGTCTTCAAGGCTATGGCTAACGCACAAATCAGTGTCGACTTCTTCAACATTACACCGAGTGAGATTGTGTATACAGTGACAGGTGCAATGACTGAAAAGGCAACGTTAATTCTAAAAGATCTTGGCTATACGCCAATTGTGACAACAAATTGTGCAAAAGTATCAGCTGTTGGCGCAGGCATCATGGGTGTACCAGGTGTCACATCTAAAATTGTATCGGCTCTATCCGAGCAAAACATTCCGATTTTACAATCGGCTGACAGCCATACGACCATTTGGGTGCTAGTGAACGAAGAAAACATGAGAGCGGCTGTCAATGCCCTGCACGAAGTGTTTGAACTTTCAAGATAAATGTGATTGAATCATGATGAGGTGAAAAAAATGAATTTCGGAAATATCGCAACAGCTATGATTACACCTTTTGATAAAAAGGGCAACATTGATTTCCAAAAGCTATCAATTCTCATTGATTACTTATTAAAAAACGGCAGTGACTCTTTAGTCGTTGCAGGGACAACAGGCGAATCGCCAACTTTATCGACTGAAGAAAAAGTCGCTCTTTTTCAGCAATCGGTGAAATTAGCAAATGGTCGTTGTAAAATCATTGCAGGAACAGGCAGTAATAATACAAATGCGTCTATCAAACTAACGAAAAAAGCAGAAGAAGCGGGCGTTGATGCAGTGATGCTTGTCGTACCTTACTACAACAAGCCATCACAGGAAGGCATGTATGCACACTTTAAAGCCATTGCCGAGTCTACATCTCTTCCTGTCATGCTTTACAATGTACCAGGGAGAACGGTTGCGTCATTAGCCCCAGAAACAACCATTAAACTTGCGCAAATACCTAACATTGTCGCGATCAAAGAAGCAAGCGGTGATCTTGATGCCATGACAAAAATCATTGCAGAGACACCAGAAGATTTCGATGTATATTCAGGTGACGACAGCTTAACACTTCCAGCTGTATCTGTTGGTGCAAAAGGAGTTGTCTCTGTGGCGTCTCATATCGTAGGACTTGATATGCAGCAAATGCTGAAAAGCTATGCTTCAGGTCAAACGGCCAATGCCGCATTGATCCATCAAAAGCTGCTCCCAATCATGAAACAGCTTTTCACAGCGCCAAATCCAACGCCTGTCAAAACAGCTCTTCAGCTGAAAGGACTAGATGTCGGATCGGTTCGTCTTCCGCTTTTACCTTTGTCAGAAGAAGAGAGACTGGATTTAAGCAGCGTCTTAAACAGCTGATCAAAACAAAAAACTTCGTAAGCGGTCATTCTCAGATGTCCCTGAGTATGACCGTTTTTTATACATAAACACTTTCTTAAAATGTGACTTCATCTTGTTTTCTAAAATTAGATTCAGTTATAATAGCATTAAGCGATGATGGACGGGCTTGAGACTAGGAGGATAAGAATTTTGAAAAAGAAAAATACAGAGAACGTAAGAATTATTGCACTGGGAGGCGTTGGAGAAATCGGGAAAAACTTATATGTCATTGAAATTGATTCCGACATATATGTGGTAGATGCAGGCTTGATGCATCCAGAAAACGAAATGCTAGGCATTGACGTCGTTATTCCTGATATCTCTTATTTAACAGAACGTGCTGATCGGGTGAAAGCAATTTTTCTTACCCACGGACATGATGAAGCAATCGGAGGCGTATTCCATTGCTTAAGCAAATTGTCTGTACCAGTTTACGGAACGAAGCTGACCCTTGCGTTACTTCGAGAAAAATTAAAGCAGTATGGCTTCAATCAAAAAGCTGACTTGCGTGAGGTACATGCAAAATCAGTCATTACGTTTGAAACAACAAAGGTATCATTCTTTAGAACGAATCACAGCATCCCTGATTCAGTTGGGATCAGCTTCAAAACCTCTCTTGGTTCAATCGTATGCACAGGTGATTTTAAATTTGATCAAACCCCAGCGCTTAACCAAGCCTGTGACATCGGAGAGATTGCGAAAATTGGAAACAATGGCGTTTTAGCACTTCTTTCAGACAGTGCGAATGCTGAAAAACCAGGTTATACACCTTCTGAGGCGCTCGTCCAAGACGAAATCTCAAATGCGATGTACAATGCTGAAAATCGAGTAATTGTCGCTGTATCTTCATCTAACATTAACCGCGTGCAGCAGATCATTAATGCAGCGAATCAAAATGGCCGTAAGCTTGCCGTAGCAGGGAAGAATATGATGACGACTCTTCAGCTGGCGATCAAACTTGGTTATGTCACAGCAGACGAAGAATTATTTGTACCAGTTCAAGAAGTGAAGAAAATGGCGAAAAACGATGTGGTCATCCTGACAGCTGGAAGCCACGGAGAGCCTCTTGCTGCTTTAACAAAAATGGCAAAACAAAATCACAAACAGCTTCATATTGAAAAAGATGACACTGTGGTGATTGCATCTACACCTCTTCCAGGACAAGAACTCACATATTCAAAAACAGTGGATTTCCTCACAAGAAGCGGCGCACAAGTCATTTTTGCGCAAAAACGTGTGCATGTCTCTGGACATGGCTGCCAAGAAGAGTTAAAGCTGATGCTGAACTTACTAAAGCCAAAGTATTTGATTCCCGTGAATGGCGAATATCGTATGCAAAAAGCACATTCTCGTATTGCTGAAGAAGTGGGAATGAAACGAAGTGACATTTTCTTGATTGATAAAGGGGATGTTGTGGAGTTTAGAGGACAGAACGTAAAAATCGGTGAAAAAGTTCACCAAGGCAATATTTTGATCGATGGTCTTGGCGTTGGTGATATCGGGAACATTGTGCTGCGCGATAGACGCCTATTGTCTCAAGATGGTATCTTAATTGTCGTTATTACGCTTGATAAACAAAAGAAACAATTAATTTCTGGACCTGAAATCATCACAAGAGGATTTGTGTATGTCAGAGAATCCGAAGAGCTGATTGTAAAAGCGACAGAAATGGTCAAAGGAATTGTCAAAGAGCAAACGGAAAACTCAATTGTTGAATGGTCAACATTGAAACAATCCATGCGCGATGTACTCAATCAATTCCTATATGAAAAAACAAAACGTAAGCCGATGATCATTCCAATTATTATGGAAGTGTGATGAGAAAGCCCAAGGAGCATAAGCTCTTTGGGCTTTTTTGATGTGGCACTAGGAATGCGGATTGAATACGGCCTTCTTGTTCATAATAGAAGGAGAGTTTGAGGAAAGGATGGAGACAAATGGACGAAAAGAATGAACAGCAGCCTGAGCGAAAGCCAGAAGAAAAAGACAGCATTATGAGCAAAATACAGCAGCTTGGTGAAACAGCCATACCACAGCTGCCGCAAGATACAAACATACATTGCCTCACCATTATTGGACAAATTGAAGGCCACATGCAGCTTCCGCCACAAAATAAAACAACCAAATACGAACATGTCATTCCGCAAATCGTCGCAGTTGAACAAAACCCAAAAATTGAAGGTCTTTTGATCATCTTAAATACAGTAGGCGGCGATGTTGAAGCGGGACTAGCGATTGCAGAAATGCTTGCATCTTTATCGAAACCGACTGTATCGATTGTACTTGGCGGCGGCCACTCTATTGGTGTCCCGATTGCTGTATCGTGTGACTATTCCTATATTGCAGAAACAGCCACGATGACCATTCATCCTGTGCGTTTAACTGGTCTAGTGATTGGTGTCCCGCAAACCTTTGAATACTTAGATAAAATGCAGGAAAGAGTCATTAACTTTGTGACAAGCCACTCCAATATTACAGAAGAGAAGTTTAAAGAGCTCATGTTCTCAAAAGGCAATTTGACAAGAGACATTGGAACAAATGTTGTTGGTCATGAGGCAGCAGAATACGGACTCATGAATGAAGTAGGCGGCGTAGGACAAGCGATTAAAAAGTTGAACGAACTGATTGGAGACAGGGCATCTCAAAACGAGGGGCTGATCCAATGATTTTATATACACCTATGCCATATGAAGCCATTTACGCGGAGGAACAAGGAGACCGCAAACTTCAGCAGGTAAACATCCAAGGCGTGCCAGTTATGGTTGAAATGAAAGAGGATGAAGCAGAAATCGTTCAAGTCATGAGTACCAATCCAATGGACTTTCTGAATCAAGAGCTTGCACCAGGCAAGCGATTGAAGTTACAATTAGGCACCAATCAAACCGACTCATATGAATGATTCTATGCTATAATAAAGGGAAAACTTACAACAAGATGCAGCCAAAACCAGGCTGCTTTCTTTCTGATCTTTTCGGTAGGTTATATTTTCTTTCGTAGTAAGGTGATGAGTATGGCTAAAAAGAGAAAACGGAAAACGAGAAAAAAACAAAATAAACAGCTAAAACTGAAATATGAATTAAATGGGTTAGTCTGTATTGCCATAGCGATCATTGCCATTTTACAGCTAGGCGTCGTTGGACAAACCTTCGTACATTTATTCCGATTTTTTGCAGGTGAATGGTTCATTCTCTGCCTTATCGGATTATTTCTTTTTGGCGTGACCATCTTCTGGAAAAAACAAATCCCAGATATGTTGACAAGGAGAAAAGCAGGGCTATACTGCATCATTGCGAGTATCTTGCTTTTGTCTCATGTGAAGCTCTTTCAGCACCTTTCATCTGCGGGCGTAATAGGCTCTCAAAGTGTGATAAGAAATACATTTGAGCTTTTCTTAATGGATATGAAAGGTGAGACTGGGTCACCTGATTTAGGAGGCGGCATGATCGGTGCCGTATTATTTGCTGCTTCATATTTCTTATTTGCACAAGCAGGCTCTCAAATTATGGCAATCGTTCTGATGCTGATTGGAATTGTGCTGATTACAAATCGTTCTCTTCAAGAAATGGTGAAAAAAGTGACACTGCCTGTCTCACAATTTATGGTGAAGCAGTGGAAAGCGTTTGTTGAAGATATGAAAGGAATCAGGCAGGCGAAAAAGAGCGCGCCCCCTCAAAAAACAGGTGAAAAGAAAAAACGGTCTCGTATTCAGGAAGAGGACGATGATGATCAGATCTTGATCGAAGAGGAAACGCCGGTTTCAGACAATAGCCAGCCAATCATCTCAAGCTTTGCTGATAGAGATGACATTCTCACCCCGCTCGTTCAAAAAGAGCAGACGGCAAAAGAGACAGAGCCTCTTCAAGAGTCTGTGCAAAGTGCACCAGTTCCATCAGATACAGCTGATGAACCAAAAGAGGCGCCGCCGATGACATTTACTGAACTTGAAAACAAAGATTACGAATTGCCGTCACTTGATATTTTGGCAGAGCCGCAGCACTCAGGGCAGCAAACAGACAAGAAAAATATATACGAAAATGCAAGAAAGCTTGAAAAAACGTTTCAAAGCTTTGGTGTAAAAGCAAAAGTCACACAGGTTCACTTAGGACCGGCGGTCACAAAATATGAAGTCTATCCAGATGTCGGCGTGAAGGTAAGTAAGATCGTCAATCTTAGTGATGACTTAGCCCTTGCTCTCGCAGCAAAAGACATTCGGATTGAGGCGCCGATACCTGGTAAATCAGCCATCGGTATTGAGGTTCCTAATGCAGAAATCGCGATGGTTTCTTTAAAAGAGGTATTAGAATCGAAGCAAAATGACCGTCCTAATGCGAAGCTGCTGATTGGACTGGGCCGAAATATTTCTGGTGAAGCCGTTCTGGCTGAAATGAACAAAATGCCGCATTTACTTGTAGCAGGCTCGACTGGAAGCGGAAAAAGTGTGTGCATCAATGGTATTATCACAAGTATTCTTATGAGAGCGAAACCTCATGAGGTGAAAATGATGATGATTGATCCGAAAATGGTTGAACTAAATGTGTATAATGGCATTCCGCATCTGCTCGCACCGGTTGTAACGGACCCTAAGAAAGCCTCACAGGCACTAAAAAAAGTAGTCAGCGAAATGGAACGCCGCTATGAATTGTTTTCCCATACGGGGACAAGAAATATTGAAGGATACAATGATTACATTAAACGAATGAATCAATCAGAAGAGGCCAAACAGCCAGAACTTCCTTATATTGTCGTCATTGTAGACGAGCTTGCAGATTTAATGATGGTCGCTTCCTCTGATGTAGAAGATTCCATTACAAGACTTTCGCAAATGGCTCGTGCTGCCGGGATTCATTTAATTATTGCTACACAAAGACCTTCTGTCGATGTCATTACAGGTGTCATTAAAGCCAACATCCCATCTCGCATCGCCTTTAGCGTGTCCTCGCAAACAGATTCAAGGACGATCCTTGATATGGGTGGCGCAGAAAAACTGCTGGGCAGAGGGGATATGCTGTTTCTACCGGTAGGTGCAAACAAACCGGTTCGTGTGCAAGGCGCCTTTTTATCAGATGAAGAAGTGGAGCATGTCGTTGATCATGTGATCACCCAGCAAAAAGCACAATATCAAGAAGAAATGATTCCAACTGAAGAAACGCAGGATCAGCTTACAGCTGTGGATGACGATTTATATGATGAAGCAGTGGAACTCATCATCGGCATGCAGACGGCTTCTGTCTCTATGCTTCAAAGAAGATTCCGCATCGGCTATACCCGAGCGGCCCGCCTGATTGACGCAATGGAAGAGCGGGGCGTTGTCGGCCCTTATGAAGGAAGTAAACCGAGAGAAGTCCTGCTCTCAAAAGAACAATATGACGAGCTCTCTTCATAAATCGAAGAGAGTTTTCCTAAAAAAGAAGTAAACGATAGTATGATTATGTTAACTGGAAGTCAGACTATTTATTTATTTGCAAAAACATGATATAGTTGTGTTCAACTTATCTCGGAATAGAGATTTCTCATCTTATCATTTGCATTGATTAGACGGAGGGAAAACATGTCGACCAAAACAGACAATCGCCATTTATATTTGAAAGTGATTGACCGTATTAAAGAAGATATACAAACAGGCGTATATGCAGAAAAAGAAAAGCTGCCTTCTGAGTTTGAGCTCTCAAAGCTTTTAGGCGTAAGCAGAGCGACACTGCGTGAAGCCCTTCGTGTATTAGAAGAAGAGAAGTATCTAATTAGAAGGCATGGTGTGGGAACGTTCGTCAACACAAGACCACTCTTTTCAACAGGCATAGAACAGCTGGCAAGTGTCACGAAAATGATCGAGCAGGTCAATATGACGCCTGGTACCATCTTTTTATCCTCGCAAGAAGGGGAGCCAACAGAGAATGATGTGATTCGTTTTCAGTGTGATGAATCTGATGAGATTTTTTCAATGGAACGCGTTCGAACGGCAGATGGACAGCCAGTGGTATATTGTTTAGATAAAATTCCGGTCAAGCATCTTCCCGCTTCTTTTACACATGAAGAAGAGTCTCTTTTTGAGCTGTTTGGAAGAGAACCACACAGCGGGATTAAATATGCAGTTGCTGACATCGAACCAATCGGCTACCACGATCAGGTTTCACCGATACTCGAATGTGACCCTGAAACAGCATTATTATTACTGAAACAAATGCACTATGATCAGGATGATCAGCCGGTCTTATACTCGCTTAATTATTTTCGAGCGGATAAATTCAGCTTTCATGTGATACGTAAACGATTTTAACAAGCAGTCGCTTCCATAAGCGGTTGCTTTTTGTTTGCCCATACATAATACCCGTAAAACTTGCCACACTAATACGTAACAGTATATAGAATTGGGTGAATGATGTTGGGCGAGAAAACAGTCAGTAAAAAGAATATTATTGCATTATCATCAGTGCCTCTAATCATGACACTTGGGAACTCGATGTTAATACCTGTATTGCCAGAGATAGAAAAGACACTCTCCATCACTTCCTTTCAAGTCTCCCTCATTATTACGGTATACTCTGTTGTAGCGATCTTATGTATTCCAATCGCCGGCTATTTATCGGACCGAATCGGGCGTAAAAAGGTACTCCTGCCGTGTCTGTTAATCGCAGGTCTTGGTGGGGCTGTGGCAGCAGTTGCCTCAACGATCATGAAAGAACCCTACATGTGGATTCTATTTGGAAGGGTCCTTCAAGGTGTTGGCTCAGCCGGGGCAGCACCTGTCGTGATGCCGTTTATAGGAGATTTGTTTCATGATGATGAAGAAGTAAGTGCGGGACTTGGCGCCATCGAAACCTCTAACACAGCTGGAAAGGTATTAAGCCCGATTATTGGGGCGCTTCTAGCTTCATGGTTTTGGTTTGTGCCGTTTTGGTTTATTCCGTTCTTTTCAATCATCAGCTTTCTCATGGTACTGTTCATGGTAGAGTCCGCGAAAAAAGAGGAGGACCCGCCTACAGTCAAAGAATTTTTAAAATCAACAAAGACCATTTTTAAACATGAGGGACGCTGGCTTTATGCCATTTTTGCAATTGGCGGTTTTATTATGTTTCTTCTTTTTGGTGTGCTTTTTTACTTATCTGATAACCTTGAGGCAGCTTATCAAATTAAGGGTGTCAAAAAAGGGCTCCTGCTTAGTATCCCGCTCCTTTTTCTATCCATCAGTTCATACATTGCTGGGAAAACGATTGGAAAAGAAAAAGGGAAAATGAGAATCTTTATAATCGTAGGCATGGCCTTGTTATCACTTTCCTATATGTTTTTATGGTGGAATCACAGCTTTTACGTATTGTTTATCTGTTTAAGCATTGGCGGTGTTGGCATCGGTATTGTACTGCCTGCACTTGATGCCCTGATCACAGAAGGAATCGAAAAAGAGCAGTGCGGAACCATTACGTCATTTTACAGCAGTATGCGTTTTATCGGTGTCGCTTTAGGACCTCCGATTTACGCCTATCTCATGGATAAAGGGGACTCCATCGTTTTTATTCTCTCGACCATTTGCAGTCTTATTTCACTATTTTTGGTCCTCTTCTTCATCCAGCCAGATGAAAAGGATGAAAGTGAACAATTAAAAACGGTTTAATCTAGAAAAAAGACGGTATTTTGCCATCTTTTTTCTTTTTTATAAATTGACATGTAAAATTTTGATAGTTAAACTAATGTATAGTAATATCTTTTAAATTATCCCAAATAGGAGGTGTTCAAAAACATTCATTTTCTGTCTTTCTTCAGGCAGAAATTGAGCTCGCGTGCTGATGATGAATATGTGTTTCTTCAACACGAAAAGACAATTGAATAGGTCATCCTGCCATTAGCACGTTGAAGGAGACGCAGTCAGCACTTCAGACACGCTCAAATACAGCAAATTGATTGATGAACTAGAAGGAGCTTGAAGCAGCTATGTTGCAAATAATTAAAGCAAGATGGATTGTATTAGTGGTGTGGATGATAACAGCTGTGATTCTGTTTATTACTGCGCCTAATTTAGAGGAATTAACAAGAGAAAAAGGGCAATTAAAGGTTCCGGAGGGGACACCAACAGCTGAGGCACTTCACTTATTGGATAAGCTATCAGATCATAACGGGAAAAAAGATACGGGTGTCATTGTATTCTCCGAACAACATCTGTTCCCTGAGAAAGAGCAGGAATTAAAAAAGGCTTTATCTGCACTCATGACTCATGCCCCAGACCTCCACATTGACGGAATTACTTCGTATTTTCATGTAGATCCGGACATTCAAAAACAACTTTTATCAAAGGATAAAAGTACACTTCTTGTTCCATTCAAATTCGACCACTACGAAACAAAAGCTGTGAAGATTAAAGAACAAATTGAGGAAGTTTTAAAGCCCTATCATGTCTCATATGAAATGACGGGTCAAAAATTTGTGGATTCAGATGTCATTAACAGCTCTCAACAAGGTCTGAAGAAAACTGAACTTATTACGATGATTTTTATTTTCTTTATTTTAATCATTGTTTTCAGATCGATTTTGGCACCTGTTGTTCCGCTCATTACGATCGGCATTTCTTATGCCGTCAGCCGGTGTATTGTGGCTTTTCTAGTAGAATATATGCAATTTCCTCTATCTAATTTTACTCAGATTTTTATGGTAGCTATTATGTTCGGTATAGGAACAGATTATTGTATTTTGCTGTTAAGCCGTTTTAAAGAAGAGATCGGTCAAGGTCGTGATGTCAAAGAGTCGATTATCATCACATATAAATGTGCAGGGAAAACGGTCTTTTTCAGTGGCTTAGCCGTGTTAGTCGGCTTCTCAAGCATTGGGTTTGCCAAATTTCAATTGTATCAATCAGCCGTTAGTGTTGCTGTTGGAGTTGGCATACTGCTGATTGCCCTAGTCACCATCGTTCCCTTTTTTATGTCTGTTTTCGGACAATCCCTTTTTTGGCCATCTAAAAGAGAAAACATTCGCCACCCGCAAAGTAAAATGTGGGAATGGGCTGGGCGTTTTTCATTTAAAAGGCCGCTGATCAGTTTAGGTTTAGTTGCACTAATTACTGTGCCTCCTATTTTGATGTACGACGGAACTCTTTCTTATAACAGCTTAAATGAGATTGGGACAAAGTATGAATCAGTGTCTGCATTTAATACGATATCAGAGCAATTTGGCTTTGGGGAAGCGCTGCCCCTGAATGTACTTGTTGAAAGTGACAATAAGTTAGATAACCAAGAAAAGATTGTCATGATTGAAAAACTGACCCGTAAATTAAATGACATTGACGAAGTAAAAACAGTCCGCAGCGTCACTAGGCCTGTTGGAGACGGGCTAAGTCAGCTTTACGTCACCTCTCAAGCAAAAGAGCTGGGAGGAGAACTTGGCAAAGGCCACGAAGGAATCGGGAAAATTTCAGATGGCCTGACCGAAACAAATCTTGCCCTTCTCAAACAAAAACCAAAAATTCAAGAATCCGCTAAAGGCATTGACCAGCTGATTGATGGAACAAAAGCGATCAAAAGCGGAATTGGAGAAGTAAGGGAGTCCTTGATCTCTTTAGAAGATGGGGTAAGGCGCAGTAAAGATGGCGTCGGGACCATCCGAAGTAAAATCAAAGAAGCAAAAAAGGAATTAGAGCAAGAATATCGCAGCAGTGAAGTGATGATTCAAGAGCTTAAGCGAATGGTGAGTACGCTGGAACGTCATGCGAAATCGAATCAGCAGCTGATGACCACCATTAAAAAAGTAAAAAAATCCTATGAAAATGTATCGTTTGAAGCACTTGAAAAACGGCTTCCAGAAGTAAAAGATATGGATGAATATAAAGAAATCAAGAAAGTATTCAAAGACACAAAAGGAATGCTTGATCAAGCAGGGGACCAAATGAGTGTGTATGAAGAGGAAGCCTCTCACTTTAAACAAAAGATCAAAAAAGCAGATCAAGTAATTCAAACCTTATCAAGCAAGCAAAAAGACGTAAAACGCCAAGTGCAAGCACTCATGGATGGGCTCGATCAAATTTATGACGGTCTTGAACAAACAAATGAAGGACAAAAACAATTGATCAAAGAAATGCCTAAAATTGAAGATGGAGCAGATCAGCTGACAGACGGCCAAAAAGCCATCAAAAAAGGATTTAACCAGCTTTCATCAAAACTCACATTGTTAACAGATGGTTTAGATGAAAGTATTGAAGGGCTCGAGCAGGTCAAAAGCGGCTTCACAGAGGCGGACGGCTACTTAAAGCAGCTTCAGCAAGCGCCAGATGAAGAAATAACGGGCTGGTTTATTCCAGAAGACGTGCTGAAACGTCATGAATTTAAACAAATCTTTCATACGTATATGTCTCCAGATCGTAAATTAACAACCTTTGAAGTCATATTAAATGTGAATCCATACAGCAATGAAGCGATGAAAGGCGTTGCGAAAATTGAGGACACCCTTGATCAATATTTACCTGTCAGCGGGTTAAAGAATGTAAATTACGGTGTGTCTGGTATCTCAAGTTTAAATGTAGATTTAAAAGAAACATCTGACGGTGACTTTATTCGAACGGTCATTTTCATGTTAATTGGCATCTTTATCATTTTAATTATATTATTACGGTCAATCGTCATGCCGATATACTTAACACTTTCACTTATTTTAACGTATTTTACATCCATCGGTTTAACTGAATGGATCTTTAAAACCTTTTTTGGCTACGACGGTGTCAGCTGGGCTGTCCCATTTTTCAGCTTTGTCATTCTTGTCACCCTTGGCATTGATTATTCGATCTTTCTGATGGATCGCTTTAATGAATGGAAGGGAGAGCATGTGCAAGCATCAATGATATCAGCGATGAGAAATATGGGTTCCGTCATTATTTCAGCAGTCGCGATATTAGCGGGGACCTTCGCCGCCATGCTGCCGTCTGGTGTATTATCACTTATTGAGATTGCAACGGTCATACTCATTGGACTTTTATTATATGCTTTTGTTGTATTGCCGCTCTTTATCCCGGTCATGGTTCGTATTTTCGGTAAATGGAATTGGTGGCCTTTTAGAATGAAATAACACCGGCGTCTCTGCTTATAGCAGAGGCGTTTTTATTTCCTATCCTTTCCTCTGATTGATATAATGTCTATTAAATGGCTGTTTCACGTATATATCAGCTATGTTCTAATACATAATAAATAGGATGAACAAAGGAGGTTTCTCATGACGTACTTACAAGAGAAGACACTAGACACACCTGGTCTTCATACTCATATTGTCAAAACAGAAAAATTTAAAACGGTCACAATTCTTTTTAAAATGCTTGCGCCTCTATCGAAAGATGATGTCACCATGCGTTCACTTTTCCCGCATGTGCTGTTAAGAGGAACAGAGAAAATGCCGAAAACGGGAGAATTGCGTGCTTATTTTGATGAGCTTTATGGTGCAACTGTTTCGGCAGACATGGCGAAAAAAGGGGAAAATCACATCATTACCTTCCGCCTGGAAATGGCGAATGAAAAATATTTAAAGGATCAAACCCCTTTACTAGAAAAAGGGATTGCCTTACTATCTGACCTACTATTCCATCCGTATGTTGAAGATGGGGTGTTTAGTCAATTATATGTAGATCAAGAAAAACGCACATTAAAACAGCGAATTCAAGCAGTGTATGATGATAAAATGCGTTACTCGAACTTAAGACTTGTGCAGGAAATGTGCAAAGGTGAACCGTATGCACTGCACGTCAATGGAGAAATGGAAGACATTGAAACGATCACAGCTCACTCGCTTTTTGAAGCTTATGAGCATGCGCTTCAATCAAATCAGCTTGATCTTTATGTTGTGGGAGATGTTGACGAACAAGACATCAGCCGAATGGTCTCTCAATACTTCAAAACAAGTGATAGAGAACCGGTCAAACAACACGCTGACTCAACAAGAACGCAAAAAGAAGCAAAAGAAGTCATTGATGAAGAGGACGTGAAGCAAGGCAAGCTGAATATCGGCTTTCGCACGCATACGACGATTGCAGATGAAGATTATCCGGCGCTGCATTTGTTTAATGGCATATTTGGCGGCTTCTCGCATTCGAAGCTATTCATCAATGTTCGAGAAAAAGCAAGTCTTGCGTACTACGCTGTGTCTAGACTTGAGAGCTTTAAAGGCTTGATGATGGTCATGTCAGGAATTGAAGTCGGCAACTACCAGCAGGCAGTAGACATCATTAAAGAACAATTTGAAGCAATGCAAAAAGGTGATTTTTCAGATGAAGCGATTGACCAAACAAAGGCTGTCGTCAAAAATCAGCTGCTTGAAACGATTGATACATCTTATGGGACAGCAGAATATTTGTATCAGCATGCCGTTGTGCCAACAGGGGAAACCCTTGATTCCTTTTTAGAAGCATTAGACCGAGTGACAAAAGAGGACATCATCAAAGTGGGTCAGAAAATCGAATGGGATACGACCTATTTTCTTAAAGGAACGGAGGGTACTTCATGACAGTGAAAACAATTCAATTCGACCAGCTGCAAGAAACGGTCTATCACGAAAAAATGGAGAGCGGACTTGACGTCTATGTGCTGCCAAAGCAAGGGTTTAACAAAACCTATGCGACCTTTACAACCAAATATGGCTCTGTCGATAACGAATTTGTGCCGCTTGGCAAAGAAGACATGATTCGAGTGCCTGACGGAATTGCCCATTTCTTAGAGCATAAACTGTTTGAAAAAGAAGATGGAGACGTATTTCATACATTTAGTAAGCAAGGAGCATCCGCAAACGCTTTTACAACGTTTACGAGAACAGCTTACTTATTCTCAAGCACCTCAAATGTCGAACAAAACCTTGAGACACTCATTGATTTTGTTCAAGAGCCTTATTTTACTGAAAAAACGGTCGAAAAAGAAAAAGGCATCATTGGCCAAGAGATTAACATGTATGATGACAATCCGGACTGGCGTTTATTCTTCGGTCTGATTGAAAATCTATATCAAGAGCATCCCGTGAGAATTGATATTGCTGGAACAGTAGAAAGTATTGCTCCGATTACAAAAGATCATTTGTATGAATGCTATGAAACGTTCTATCACCCGAGCAATATGCTTCTATTTGTTGTCGGTCCCGTTGATCCAAAGCAAATATTAGATCAAGTCAGAGCGAATCAGGCGAAAAAGCCATTTACAGACCAGCCAGAGATCAAACGAAAAGACATCAATGAGCCTGAAGGTGTGTACCGAAAAGAATACGAACTTCCTATGAACGTACAAGGCTCGAAATGTATGTTCGGGTTGAAAACAAAGAATCCTCATAAAAAAGGAAATCAGCTGCTAAAACATGAGCTCGGGATGAATCTCATTTTAGAGACGCTGTTTGGTAAAAGCTCCTTACAATATGAACAAATGTATGAAAAAGGCTTAATTGATGAGACCTTCAGCTACGATTATACGGAAGAAGGCGGCTTTGGCTTCACGTCCGTTGGCGGAGATACAAATGATCCTGATCAACTGGCAAAAGAATTAAAAGAAACCCTTCTTCAAGCAAAGAACCTGATGTCAGAAGAAAAAATTGAGCTAGCGCGCAAGAAGAAAATCGGCAGCTTTTTAAAAGCCATGAACTCTCCCGAATACATTGCGAACCAATTCACTCGATATGCATTTTTAGACATGAGCTTATTTGATGTCGTGACCATGCTGGAACAAATCCAATTAGCCGACATTCAGCAAATTTTAGAGGAAGAAATTGATGAAGAACGGATGTCCGTTTTCAAAGTCGTCCCGAAAACAAAATAAATAAAAAAAGACAAACTCAGATCAAATGAGTTTGTCTTTTTTATGTCTAATTGATAAAAGCATGTTATTAGTGAGGATTTTCATTGACAATCAATTTGTTCGTTAGTTAAACTCTTTAATAGTTAAACACTTAAACTAAAAAGGAGCAGCGTATGGAACAAAATAAAATTGCACAGCTCATTCAGAGATATGCAGACGTCTATCTCATGATGGAAAAAAAGGTATCGAGTATGATCACGGAAAAGCTTGATAAAGAGCTGACGCTTGATCAGTATTACTCGCTTCGATACATCAATTTACATCCTGGATGTACATCAACTGACCTTGCAAATGTATGTAATGTGAACAAAAGTGCTGTAACCTCCATGACAAATCGTCTTTTTACGAAAAACTATATTGTCCGTGAGCACGATCAAGCCGATCGAAGAAATGTTCACCTATACGTCACGCCAGAGGGCAAAGATGTGGTCAGCCGAATGGAAAAGCAGCTTCAGGATCTAGTTCGATCTTATTTTGAAAAGCTGGAAGAAAAAGAAATGGAATCATTTATTCAAACATATGAAAAGATCTATCAAGTGATCATCGAAGAGGAGGCACAAAGTACTAATGAGAGCAATCATAAAGGGTAGATGGCTGATCACGATTCTATGGATCGTATTAGCGGCAGTGTTACTCATCACCGCTCCTAATATGGCGCAATTAACAAAAGAAAAAGGGCAAATTTCTGTACCAGACGGCTATCCGTCCTCATATGCGGATCAGTTATTAAAGAAAATGTCTGAAAACGGCGATACAGAAAAATCAATCGTCATTGTCTTTCAAGAAAAGAACATCGTAAAAGAAAGAGAAACATCTTTAAAAAAGGCAATGGAGATTATAGAAAAAGATCAAGATCTTCATGTAGAGGACATCACTTCTTATTTTGAAGCCAATAAAGATATCAAAAAACAAATGCTCTCTAAAGATGAAACAACGCTTCTTGTTCCAGTTACATATGACTCAAACAAAATCAAAGCTTCTGATTTTAAAGAAAAAGTCAATGAAAAGCTGAAGAGCTTAAATCTGACATTTGAAATGACAGGACAGCCATTAATTGATGATGATGTGATCACAAGCTCGCAAGAAGGTCTGAAGAAAACAGAGTTCATTACGATTGGGTTTATTCTCATCGTCCTTGTCCTTGTCTTTAGATCAGCTGTGGCGCCTTTCGTTCCGTTAGTCGCAGTAGCTCTGTCTTACTTGGTGAGTCAATCCATCGTGGCTTATTTAGTCAAATATCTCGACTTCCCGCTCTCGACCTTTACCCAAATCTTCATGGTCGCGATCATGTTTGGAATAGGAACGGACTACTGCATTCTGCTTCTCAGCCGCTTTAAAGAAGAGATCGCACACGGTAAAGATAAAATTGAGGCGATTCTGATTACGTATAAAACAGCAGGAAAGACCGTTTTATTCAGCGGAATTGCTGTGCTGATCGGTTTTACCTGTATAGGCCTGGCGCAATTCCAGCTCTATAAATCAGCTGTTGCAGTAGCAGTTGGTGTCGCTGTGCTGATTGTGGCGCTTCTCACGATTGTTCCGTTCTTTATGGCGGTTTTAGGAAAAGTGTTATTTTGGCCGATTAAAGGTGATATTGCTCATCCGCAGTCAAAAATGTGGGAAACAGCAGGACGCTTTTCCTTTAAGAAACCACTTTTTAGTTTATTAATCGTAGGAATCATTACGCTTCCGCCCATTCTCATGTATAAAGGAACGCTTTCGTATAACAGCTTAGATGAAATCGGTAATAAATACGAATCAGTCAATGCATTCAATACCATTTCTGACAAATTTGGGCCAGGAGAAGCACTGCCGGCAACGATTGTCGTGAAATCAGCTGATTTGTTAGACAACAATAAAGGATTGATTGCCGTTGAAAAGCTCAGCCGTGCAATTGAACAAACAGATGGCGTAAGTAAAGTGAGAAGTGCGACACGTCCTGTCGGTAAAGGGCTGAGTGATCTGTACGTGAAATCACAAGCCAAAGAGCTGAATACCGGACTTGATAAAAGCAATGAAGGCTTGAAAAAAATCCAAGATGCACTGACGACAATGAGTAAATCTATTGAAGATCAAACGCCGCAGATCAAATCATCTGGAAAAGGCATTAACCAGCTGATTTCTGGCACTGAATCAGTACAAACAGGCATTCAAAATGTCGAGAAAATGTTAAGAAAACTGCAAAGCGGAATCGATCAAAACAAAAACGGTGTAGCAGAGATTAAAGAAAAAATTAAAAGTGCGAAAAAGGAATTAACGGCCCAAGTCGCACAAGTGAATCAGCAAGTGTCGCTGTATAAAAGCATTTCCAAAGAATTAAAGGCAGCATTAGCGCAAGTTGATACGTCATCCTCTGCCGCAGCGGATGTAAAAGCATTAATCACACAAGCAAATAAACAATTTAGTACACTCGAAAAACAAATTCCGCAGGTAAAAGAAAATCAATCGTATCAAGCCATCAAAGCTTCATATAATGAACTTTCTACGACCTTGCAAGAAGGGGCGAAACAGGCAGACAGCTATGCCAAACAAGCAAAAGAAGCCAAAAAACAGCTTGAAGCAGCGGATGCCTTTATCGCAAAAGCTTCAGAGCAGCAGAAAGTCTTGACGAGTCAAATCGATGAGCTCATTGCTGGCTTAGACGCAATTGAAACTGGACTTGATCAAACGTCTAAAGGTCAAGGACAGTTAGCTGATAATATGCCGAAGCTTGCAAATGGAGCTGGCAAAGTGATTGATGGTCAAAAACATATGAAAGAAAAGATTGGCGGCTTTGGTGATGACCTGACCAAGCTGACAGATGGGCTGAACAAGAGCGCAAGTGGCCTGGAGAAAATTTCAAGCGGGTTAATGGGTGCAGGTGACTACTTAGACGAACTGAAAAATGCACCAGATCAAGACATGGCCGGCTGGTTTATCCCAAAAGACGTGCTGAAAAATAAAGCATTCAAGCAAGTATTTGATTCATACATGTCGGATGACCGCAAGATGACAAAAATTGATGTCATTTTAGAAAAAAATCCATATGGCAATGAAGCCTTGTCGACGATCAAACAAGTAGAAGCTTCTGTCGAGCGGGCACTTCCTGAAACGAACCTAAAAGATGCATCATTCGGCGTTTCAGGTGTATCAAGTATGAACGCTGATTTAAAACAGCTGTCAGACCAAGATTTCAATAAGACGGTTCTTTACATGATGATCGGTATTTTCCTCATCCTGGTGATCCTGTTCCGTTCGCTTGTTATGCCGCTGTACTTGGTAGGTTCACTTATTTTGACTTACTTTACAGCTATCGGGATGACAGAATTTATTTTCACCCATTTCTTCGGATACCCGGGCATTAACTGGGCTGTTCCATTCTTTGGATTTGTCATATTAATGGCACTCGGAGTCGATTATTCGATTTTCTTAATGGAGCGGTTCAATGAATACAAAACAAAAGACATTCAGTTTGCTATGACCGAATCAATGAAGAATATGGGCTCTGTCATTATGTCTGCTGCTGTTATTTTGGCAGGAACCTTTGCAGCAATGCTTCCTTCAGGAGTGCTGTCTCTCCTGCAGATTGCAACACTTGTTCTAACAGGACTTTTGCTGTACGCACTCGTTGTGCTACCATTGTTCGTACCTGTGATGGTGAAATTGTTCGGATCAGCTAACTGGTTCCCATTTAAACGAAAAGAATAGATATTTCAAATAGAAAGTAGGAATCCATGTGATGAGTCGTTGGGCGCTGATAACAGGTGCCAGTGGCGGGATTGGGCAGGCTGCAGCCAAAAAGCTTGCCCAAAAAGGCTGCCACGTGATGCTCCATTATCACAAAAATGAACAGGCAGCCGTGCAGCTTGCCGCTCAGCTGGAAGAAACATGTCATATTCAGACGCACGTCGTTCAAGCGGATTTAGCTAAAATGGGCGGAGCAGATGAGCTCGTCAGCCGTCTGCCTGTATCCCCAGATATTCTTGTATTAAATAGCGGTAAAAGTCATGTCGGATTAGTGACAGATACAGAAAAAGATGTATTAGCCAGTATGGTGCAGCTGCATGTCACAAGTCCATATGAGCTCACCCAACACCTATTGCCAGCCATGATTCAAAAAAAAGCAGGTCATATTGTTGTAGTAAGCTCGATATGGGGAGAAACAGGTGCATCGTGTGAAGTGCTGTACAGCATGGTGAAGGGGGCGCAAAATGCGTTTATTAAAGGTCTGGCAAAAGAGCTTGCCCCAAGTGGAATTAGAGCAAATGCTGTTTCGCCAGGTGCTGTCCGTACAGACATGATGAAAAGCTTCACACAAGAAGATATTGCAATGCTTGAGGAAGAAATCCCGCTTGGCCGGCTTGCATCACCTGAGGAGATTGCAAATGTCATTTGGTTTCTCGCCTCAAAGCAGTCAAGTTATATGACAGGTCAAATTTTATCCGTTAATGGCGGCTGGTACTGTTAAAAAACGTGTATAATTCGTCTCTCCATGACAAAAGCTATGGCTGTAATTCATCTTTTCGAATGGAGGAATCGACATGTCAGTACTTGAGAACTGGGACCATTGGAAAAACTTTTTAGGTGACCGTTTAAATCATGCGCAGGATAAAGGTTTAAAAGATGATACCATCAATAACCTTGCGTATGAAATTGGCGGATATTTAGCTAACGAAGTTGAAGCAAAGAACGAGCAAGAAAGAGTACTTGCTGACCTTTGGAGCGTTGCATCAGAAGATGAGCAGCGCGCTATTGCCAATATGATGGTCAAGCTGGTTGAAAATAATAGCTCGCACTAAACAAAAAGAGGGGTCGTTTGTGCCTCTCTTTTTATTTTAACCGTTTAGCAACATTGTGCTTTCTAAAAATGTGAAAATGCTTTATGATAAAGGAAGGTAAAAATTTGCCACAATGAAGGGGGTAATATCATTTGGCAAAGCTCGAATGGTATTTTGAATATGAGATACAGGTAAACCGTCCCGGACTATTAGGAGACATTTCTTCTCTAATGGGGATGCTTTCAATTAATATTGTGACAATTAATGGTGTTGATGTATCAAGACGCGGAATGCTTTTGCGCTGTGACCACACAGATCAAATTAAGCGCCTTGAATCAATTTTAAATACAATGGAAACGATAAAAGTAACGAAATTAAGACAGCCAAAACTTCGTGACCGCTTAGCGGTTCGTCACGGCAGATATATTCAGCGTGATGCGGATGACAAAAAGACGTTCCGTTTTGAAAGGGACGAGCTTGGTCTTCTTGTAGATTTTATGGCTGAACTATTTAAAAAAGAAGGACATAAATTGATTGGGATTCGCGGGATGCCGCGTGTCGGAAAAACAGAATCAATTGTGGCTTCAAGTGTATGTGCCAGTAAGAGATGGCTTTTTGTATCGTCCACTCTTTTGAAACAGACGATCCGAAGTCAGCTGATTGCGGATGAATACAGCCCAGATAACGTCTTTATTATTGATGGGATTGTGTCGACGCGAAGAGGTTCTGAGAAGCACTTGCAGCTTTTAAGAGAAATTATGAGACTGCCGGCAACGAAGGTGGTTGAGCATCCAGACATCTTTATTCAAAATTCAGAATATACAATGGATGATTTCGACTATATCATTGAATTGCGTAATAGTGCAGATGAAGAGATTACATATGAGCACGCTGAAGAACCACAAGTGTTTGATCATTCTGGTTTTTCTGGCTTCGATTTTTAATATGGTAATGGTAGGTGTTTGTTTTGACTGAATTGGGAAAACGGCTCATTGAGGCCAGAGAGGAAAAAGGGATGTCGCTGGAGGATCTTCAGACGGTGACCAAAATCCAAAAGCGCTACTTGCTAGCAATCGAACAAGGAAACTATGATATTATTCCAGGTAAATTTTACGTCAGAGCGTTTATTAAACAATATGCCGAAGCCGTTGGACTAAATCCTGAACAATTGTTCGAAGAATTTCGTAAAGATGTACCGAGCACGTATAACGATGAAGTATCTGATAAATTAGCAAATATTAAGCCGCAAAGAGAGCTGCCAAAGCCTGCCTCGAAGGTGCTTGAGCTGCTGCCGACCATCTTGATTATTGGAGGCGTCCTTGTGGTCATCGCGATCATTTATGTAATTGTGCAGGCGGTCAATCATGATAGCGGGCAGAAGAACAATCAGACGGCTCCTCAGCAGTCAGAATCTAAATATGAAGTATCTGAGGATTCATCTCTTGCAAAGGATCAAAAGAAAAAAGAAAAAGCTTCGTCAGATGATCAAGAAAAATCACTTAAAAAAGATGACTCATCAAAGGATTCATCCAAAGACGATGAAACGGTCTCTTTGAAGGCAACGAATACGGAAGGCTCAACGACAACGTATGAAGTGTCAGGTGCAGATGAGATGGAGTTAACCATTTCTGCAACAAAAGCTTCATGGCTGCGCGTCAGAGACGAATCTGGAAAAGTGCTGAAGATGGGTGAACTAAAAGATGGCGAATCGTTTAAAACAGACTTGTCTGAGCTCTCTCAGGTCGATATCCGTCTAGGCAATGCGACTGGAATTGATATCAAGGTGAATGACGAAACGCTTAAGTACGAATTAGACCCTAAAAACACCATGACACAAAACATTGTGATTGTGAATAAAGGAAAGGAAAAGTCATCTTAAGCAAGTAGATGACTTTTCTTTTGTTCCTACTATTATATATACATAAAAAAATGGCTTATTGGAGGATTGAATTTCATGTTTAACTTACCGAATAAAATAACTCTTTCTAGGATCGCCTTGATCCCTGTTTTTATGATCATTATGCTTGCACCTTTAGATTGGGGTGTTGCGCGTTTTGGTAACGTCAGCATCGAAGTGACGCATCTTGTTGGAGCAATTCTGTTTATTGTCGCTTCGACAACTGACTGGATTGATGGGTACTATGCGCGTAAACTGAACTTAGTGACAAACTTTGGTAAATTTTTAGATCCGCTTGCAGATAAATTGCTTGTTTCAGCTGCTTTAATTATACTTGTTCAATACAACCTCACACCGGCATGGATGGCGATTGTGATCATTAGCCGTGAATTTGCTGTAACCGGTCTAAGGCTTGTATTAGCCGGAGGCGGTGAAGTGGTAGCAGCTAATATGCTTGGAAAAGTGAAAACATGGGCGCAAATCATTGCGATTTCAGCACTTCTATTGCATAACCTGCCATTTGAACTTGTATCATTCCCGTTTGGTGACCTTGCGATGTGGGTAGCAGTGTTCTTCACTGTTGTGTCAGGCTGGGATTACTTTGCAAAAAACTGGGAAGCTTTAAAGAATTCTAACTAAAAAGGACGTGTACGCTTTGAAGTCAGAGAGAAAAGCAGAAATTATTGCAGTCGGGTCCGAACTTTTGCTAGGGCAAATTACGAATACGAATGCACAATTTATCAGCAAACAGCTAGCTGAAATTGGTGTGAATGTTTATTACCACACAGCAGTTGGTGACAATCCAGAGCGTTTAAAAAGGGCCATTCAAGTGGCGCAGGAAAGATCGAATTTTATTATCTTCTCAGGTGGTCTTGGACCAACCAAAGATGATTTAACAAAAGAAACCATTGCGAGTACGCTCGGAAAAGAGCTCGTGCTAAATGAAGAAGCATTTGAATCCATTCAAGACTACTTTCGAAAGACTGGACGAGACATGTCGCCGAATAACCGTAAGCAGGCACTCGTTCTAGAAGGATCTGATGTGCTCGTAAACCGGTTTGGGATGGCCCCAGGTATGTTTATTCAAGAAGACGATACATTTTATATGTTGCTTCCTGGACCGCCAAGTGAACTGCATCCGATGTTTGAGAACGAGGCGAAGCCGCTGATTTCTGAGAAACTGGGTTTAAAGGAAAAAATCGTGTCTGTTGTTCTCCGCTTCTTCGGAATCGGTGAATCACAGCTTGAAACAGACCTAGAAGATTTAATTGATGCTCAAACCAACCCGACGATTGCACCTCTCGCATCTGACGGTGAAGTGACACTTAGGCTCACGGCTAAGCATGAGGATGAAAAAGAAACGGAGCGTCTGTTAAAAGAAACAGAAGCGAAAATTTTAGCGCGGGTAGGTGAGTACTTCTACGGGTATGATGATACATCACTTGTCCGTGAAGCTTCCAAGGCCTTGCACGAACACGGGAAAACAGTGGCAGCGGCTGAGAGCCTGACTGGCGGAATGTTTTCTGAATGGCTGACAGATCTTGAAGGTGCATCGTCGATTTTTAGCGGCAGTGTCGTTTGTTATACAAATCAAGTCAAACAGCAGGTGCTTGGCTGCCGGGAGGAAACGTTGTCTTCTCATGGTGCTGTCAGCAAAGAGTGTGCTCTAGAGCTTGCTGAAGGTGCTAGAAAGCTCGCGGGAAGTGATATTGGCATTAGTTTTACGGGTGTAGCAGGCCCTGATACCCACGAGGGACAGCCTGTCGGAAAAGTGTTCATTGGGCTATCTACGAAAGACCATACAGACGTGTTTGAATGGATGTTTACAGGAAGCCGGTCGGGCATTCGAAAGCGCGCTGTGAAATACGGTCTGCATCACTTGCTCAATTTATTAAAAGAGAGTTAATTTTGTTTTTTGTTAGGTTTACTCCTTTATAAAAGAGTGTTTTTTCTAATAGAAATCACTCTTTTCTTAAAAATCTGCCAAGAAAAAATCGAATATGTGTTCGTTTTTTCTTGGCAAATGACGTAAAACAAGGTATAGTATAGATAGTGGAATTGATAAAGGAGGAAACAATAGAATGAGTGATCGTCAAGCAGCCTTAGATATGGCTCTTAAACAAATAGAAAAACAGTTTGGTAAAGGCTCTATTATGAAACTAGGAGAGCAAACAGATACACGCATTTCAACAGTACCGAGTGGTTCGTTAGCACTTGATACTGCACTTGGAATAGGTGGATATCCTCGCGGCCGTATTATTGAAGTATATGGTCCAGAGAGTTCTGGTAAAACGACAGTAGCACTTCATGCCATTGCTGAGGTTCAGCAGCAGGGAGGACAAGCTGCATTTATCGATGCAGAGCATGCGCTCGATCCAGTTTACGCTCAAAAACTAGGTGTCAATATTGATGAGCTGTTACTTTCTCAGCCTGATACAGGAGAACAAGCACTTGAAATTGCAGAAGCTCTTGTCCGTAGTGGTGCAGTTGATATTGTTGTCATTGACTCAGTAGCTGCTCTTGTACCAAAAGCAGAGATTGAAGGGGACATGGGTGATTCACATGTTGGTTTACAAGCACGTTTGATGTCCCAAGCACTTCGTAAACTATCAGGTGCCATTAATAAATCGAAAACCATTGCCATCTTTATTAACCAAATTCGTGAAAAAGTTGGGGTCATGTTCGGTAACCCTGAAACAACGCCAGGTGGACGTGCGCTTAAGTTCTATTCGTCTGTTCGTTTAGAAGTGCGCCGTGCTGAACAGCTGAAGCAGGGCAATGACATTATGGGGAATAAAACGAGAATTAAAGTGGTGAAAAACAAAGTAGCACCGCCATTCCGTATTGCAGAAGTAGACATTATGTACGGTGAAGGAATCTCAAAAGAGGGAGAAATCATCGACCTTGGAAGCGAACTAGATATCGTACAAAAGAGCGGTGCTTGGTATTCTTATCAAGAGGAACGTCTTGGGCAAGGCCGCGAAAATGCGAAACAGTTCCTTAAAGAAAACAAAGATATTCTTCTCATGATTCAAGAACAAATTAGAGAGCACTACGGTTTGGACACAAACGGAGTGAAAGCAGCTGAAGAAGAAGAAGGACAAGAGGAATTGGAAATTTAAAGACTAAAAGACGCTGAAAAGCGTCTTAGATGGTTGACAAAGGGCTAAAATGATCTTTATTTTAGCCCTTTGTCTTCTTTTCAGCGTGATAGAAAACCTTTGAAGTCTAGGAAGGGCGAGTACCGGAGCGGAGCGAATTAAACATTCGTGAGCACCGGAGCGCAGACCTGACACCGAATGCGAGGGTTTGTCTACACGCTAAAGACGCTGAAAAGCGTCTTTTTTTTACATTTACATGACAGCTAGCAGGTCAAAAGTTCTGTCTTTGCTTGAAATAACGACTTACGCCTCAGTCTGACTAGCTTGACAAGTATTTCCGACACAATTACAATGGGAATGTATCACTTGTTTTTCTTAACATGATTGATAACTAATTTAAACTTGACAAGGGCAGTGAGGATCTCATTCCCTGTGAAGGCCCTGTATGTTGAGACACAAAACAATGTACATGCCGACACTTTATTTGTAAAACCAAGTTCATAGCAAGAGGAGGTGAAAATATGTCGCCTACGATGTTTACGATCATCTCCATTTTGCTGAGCCTAATCTGTTTAGTTGTTGGCTACTTTGTTCGTAAAACCATTGCAGAAGCAAAAATATCCGGCGCAAGAAACATGGCCGAACAAATTGTTGAGGATGCAAAGCGTGATGCGGAAGCATTGAAGAAAGAAGCGCTCTTGGAAGCGAAAGATGAAATTCATTCCTTTCGTGTAGAGGCGGAGCAAGAAGTTCGTGAAAGACGTAATGAGCTTCAAAGACAAGAAAACCGTTTACTTCAAAAAGAGGAAAATCTTGATCGCAAAGACGAATCTTTAGATAAACGGGAGTCCCTGTTGGAGAAGAGAGATCATTCTCTGAATGAACGACAACAACATATTGAAGAGATGGAAAGCAAAGTGGATGATATGATTCGTTTGCAGAAAGCCGAGTTAGAACGCATTTCTAGTTTAACTCGAGATGAAGCGAAACAAATCATTCTGGATCAAGTTGAAAATGAGCTTTCCCACGACATTGCAGTCATGACGAAAGAATCTGAAAACCGAGCGAAAGAAGAGGCTGATAAAAAGGCGAAAAACATTCTTTCACTTGCGTTACAGCGTTGTGCAGCTGATCATGTAGCTGAAACGACGGTATCTGTAGTCAATCTTCCAAATGATGAGATGAAAGGTCGTATTATCGGACGTGAAGGACGAAATATCCGTACGTTAGAAACGTTAACAGGTATTGACTTGATCATAGATGATACACCTGAAGCTGTTATCCTATCGGGCTTTGATCCGATTAGACGTGAAACAGCGAGGATAGCTCTGGACAAGCTAGTCCAGGATGGCCGCATTCATCCTGCACGAATTGAAGAAATGGTGGAAAAATCACGCCGTGAAGTCGATGATTATATCCGTGAGATGGGTGAGCAAACGACATTCGAAGTCGGAGTTCACGGTCTGCATCCGGATCTCATCAAAATTCTCGGTCGCTTAAAATTCCGTACAAGTTATGGACAAAATGTCCTGAAGCATTCAATTGAGGTTGCACATCTTGCAGGTCTCATGGCTTCAGAGCTTGGAGAAGATGCAAAGCTTGCAAAACGAGCAGGTCTTCTGCATGACATTGGAAAAGCCATTGATCATGAAGTAGAAGGAAGCCACGTAGAAATTGGCGTTGAGCTTGCGACGAAATATAAAGAGCATCCTGTTGTCATCAACAGTATTGCCTCTCACCACGGTGACCAAGAACCGACATCTATTATCGCTGTTCTTGTTGCGGCAGCAGATGCATTATCTGCAGCACGCCCTGGTGCAAGAAGTGAGACGCTTGAAAATTACATTCGGAGACTTGAGAAATTAGAAGATATCTCTGAATCTTATGAAGGTGTTGAAAAATCGTTTGCGATACAGGCTGGACGTGAAGTACGTATTATGGTGAAGCCAGATTCAATTAATGATCTTGAAGCTCACCGTCTAGCAAGGGATATTCGTAAGCGGATTGAGGACGAGCTCGATTACCCTGGTCACATTAAAGTGACGGTCATTCGAGAAACTCGCGCAGTAGAGTATGCAAAATAGAGCGGTGCGCTTAGCGCCGCTTTATTTTTTTGTGTAAATATGCAACACTGATAAGAAGTCAATTTATAAGAGAAAGGGTTCAAAGCGCATGAAAATATTATTTGTTGGAGATATCGTCGGTTCACCTGGACGAGACACACTGAAAGAATACTTGCCAAAGTTGAAGAAGAAATATCAGCCCCACTTTACCATTGTCAACGGAGAAAATGCTGCTCATGGGAAAGGGATAACTGAAAAAATCTATCATGAGCTGCTGCAAGCAGGAGCTGACGTGCTTACAATGGGCAACCATACATGGGATAAAAGAGATATTTTTGATTTCATCGATGACGCAGCCAACATGGTTCGTCCGGCGAACTTCCCAGAAGGCACACCTGGTAAAGGTCTTACGTTTATAAAAAAACAAGGAAAAGAACTGGCCGTCATCAATTTACAAGGACGCACTTTTTTACCGCCAATTGACTGCCCGTTTCAAAAAGTAGACGAGTTAATTGCGGAAGCATCCAAACGTACACCGTTCATTTTTATTGATTTTCATGGTGAAGCCACAAGTGAAAAGCAAGCGATGGGCTGGTATACAGACGGCCGTGCATCATGTGTCGTTGGAACGCATACACATGTTCAAACAGCAGATAACCGCGTTTTGCCAAAAGGAACTGCGTATATTTCAGATGTGGGAATGACAGGACCTTATGATGGCATTTTAGGTGTTGATCGGGAGACGATTATTAAACGATTCAAAACGAGTCTTCCAGTCCGTTTTGAGATTGCAGAAGGACGCACAACACTAAGTGCAGTAATCGTAGAAATTGACGAACAGTCGAAAAAAGCTGTCAAAATTGATCGAATTTTGATAAATGATGACCATATTTTCTTTGAATAAATGTTCACATATTTATTTCAGAAAAATATTAATCAGAAAGAAGGAATATGCGCCCTCTATCGTGAATATAGTAAAAATGGTAGGTAGCCTGCTATTTTTGAAAAACATTTTGGGGATGGATTTTCAAAAAATAGCATCATCTAACAAAGATTGTTCTAATGAACACTCACTTATCCATTGTAAATTTAAGGGGGAGCAGAAATGGAAATTTTAAAAGTTTCAGCAAAGTCAAATCCGAATTCAGTAGCAGGAGCATTAGCAGGCGTTTTACGTGAACGCGGTGCAGCGGAAATACAAGCAATCGGCGCTGGAGCGCTGAATCAGGCGGTCAAGGCTGTAGCCATAGCAAGGGGATTTGTTGCACCAAGCGGAGTGGATTTGATATGCATTCCAGCCTTTACTGACATTCTTATCGATGGAGAAGAAAGAACAGCAATCAAATTGATTGTTGAGCCGCGATAATTCTAATTTTATTATTTTCAACCTGCTTACATCATGTGAGCAGGTTGTTTTTGTTTACCACTATACATTTCTTATATAACATATTCAGTTCATGAAATAGATAAAAATGACATATTAGAGCTTGCATTTTTTCACCAGAATGATAAATTAAGATGAAGTTAAAAATACTTCATCAAAAATAAATATTTAAGTAGGTGAAATAATGATTGAAGCTTTTTTGAAAAGAGGAAAGCTTGTTTTTATTTTATTTTTTATTGTTCTCATTGCTGGCGGCTATTTATTCGCGCAGCTCCCTAAACGAGAACTGCCAGAATTCCAAGCGAATATCGTCACGATTTCCACCGTGTTTCCTGGTGCGGATGCAAAACAGGTGGAAAGTAATGTAACCAATAAGCTCGAATCAGCCATATCTGATATCAATGGTGTAGAGAAAACGAGCTCTGTTTCTGCCATTGGTTTTTCAAATATTGTGCTTGAAATTGATGATCAAGCCGACTTTCAAAAGGTGGCAAGTCAAATTAAGAATGAAACCAGGAGTGCTGCGTCGTCCTTTCCTAATGGAGTGATGGAGCCGGATGTAAAGGATGAGTTCGGCAACGTGCCGGTTGGTTCTTATATGGTTGTGGCGAGTCAATTAACGGACTTGGCAAAAAGTCAGGAATCGCTGCGTGCGTTGAAGGAAAAGGTTGAGGACATCAAAGGGGTAGACAGTGTCGTCATCAAAGGATTCAATGACAAACAAGCGGTATTAAACTTAGATTCAAGTAAATTGGAGGATGAAGGGTTAAATGTAACGGATGTCACAAATGCCATCAATCAGGAATTTGACACATCTCCACTAGGCGACATTCGGGCAGGCGGCGAGAAGGTTAAGCTGTCCATTGATGCCTATGACCGTTTGGATCAAGTGAAAAAGATTGAGCTTTTCTCCAAAACGAACCGTGAGCCGGTCACAATCAGTCAGCTTGGCAGCTTAAAAGAAGTAGAAAAAGAGAAAAGTGACATTGTGTCGTATAACGGAAAGCCCGCCTATTCATTTACAGTCAATATCAAACCCGGGCTGGATATTCCTAAAATGTACGACAAAGTCAGTGATGTTATTAAGAAAGAGAAGCAGCTTCCAAATGGTGTGGAGTGGGTAGACTACTATTCACAAAAAAGTGATGTGGATGCTATTTTTAATGATTTGATAAAAGAAGCCATTGTTGCGGTCATCGCTGTCATTATCGTCACCACACTTGGTCTTACCATTGGCGGTGCGTTCATCGTTTCACTTGCCATCCCATTATCGATCACAATCGGAACGATTCCGCTGCCATTTTTACAAGTGGACCTCAATCAGATTTCGATTATCGGCTTTATCATTGCCCTAGGAATACTTGTCGATGATGCCATTGTCGTCAACGATAATATTTTAAGGCAGATGAAAAAATACGAAAGTCCGCTTAAAGGAACGATTGCAGGTGTGAAAGAAGTTGCAGGGTCTATTTTGACTTCAACACTTGCGGTTGTGTTTGCTTTCTTGCCACTTGTTTTCTTATCAGGTGCAAACGGTTCATTTATACGAGCATTACCGTCTGTCCTAGTCACGACTGTACTTGCGTCTATGGTGATTTCTCTGACACTAGTGCCAGTCTATCAATATACCGTGAGCCGAAAAAGAAAGAACAAGAAAATTCAAAAAGAGCCAGGATTCCTAGGCAAACCGTTAAAAAAATTAGCTGATTTTTATGCAGACCGTGTGCTGACGAACATTGTGAAGCGTCCGCTGCTTATTGGCCTAAGTGGTTTGCTCGTTGCAACGCTTGCCTTTTTACTGATTTTCGTCACACCATTTGAATTTTTCCCTGCAGCGAATAAAAAAGAAGTGGTTGTCACTGTCACACTTCCAAGTGAAACAACATTAGACAAAACAAATGAAACATTAGAGAAAATAGAACAAGAGATGAAACAGCAGAAAGGCATTGAAGAGACGGCGATCTTTGCAGGCGGCGGTGTACCGAACCTGTTTAATGAAAGTATCTCAAATTCAAGTGATCATACTGGTCAAGTTGTCGTGAGAGTAGACAATGATCAGATGACGAGTAAACAATTGATAGATCGTATGACAGAGCCATTGCGTAAGAAATTCAAAGATGCTGATATTTTTATGAAAACCATTGTTCAAGGGCCGCCAACCGGTGCGCCTGTGACAGTAACCATTGCGGGTGACTCTTTTGCAAAGCTCATTAATATCAAAGAAACGCTCACAAGTGAAATGAAAGAAAAAGGAGCGAGCTTGATCACTGACGATGTCAATCAGCCGGTAAAAACCATCTCCTTTGAGTTAAACCGTGACCGAATGGCAGAGGATGGGCTCAGCGCTCAGTTTGTCAGCAGACAGCTCGGTCTTGTGACAGAAGGCATGCCATTAGGCAGCTTTAAACAAGGAACAAAAGATATCGACCTAGTGGTCAAACAGGATATGGCTACACACCAAAATGGATTAAAGCTAAAAGAAATAAAAGTGCCTGTCAATTCAAATGAAGGTGGTATGCCTTCACTCGAGCCGCTTAGCCGATATGTAAAAGAAAAAGAAACAGAGCAGTACGAAAGCATTCCACATGAAAATGGAATTCCGACCATTACGCTGAAGGCGTACCCTGGCACGTCAGAGTCGTTTAAAGATGACATGAAAGAAGTCGTCAATCAAGTAGGAAAAACGGATGCAGCGAAGGAGCTAACCATTTCTCAAGGTGGAGAAAATGAAGATCAAACCCAGTTCTTTATTGAAATTAGTCTCTTATTTGGGGTTGTCTTGCTGCTCATTTATGTGACCATCGCTTTTCAGTTCAATTCATTGATGCTTCCATTGTTAGTTCTAGGTACGGTTTACTTAGCGATATCTGGAGCTGTAATAGGACTGTTTGTCACACAAACACCGTTCAGCTTCATGGCAACAATGGGAATTGTCTCATTAGCTGGTATCGTGGTCCGAAATGCGGTTGTCTTGTTCGAATTTATTGAGCAGCGGCGTAAGCAAGGATTCGATCAACAGACAGCTGTCATTGAAGCGGGAAGAGCTAGGATTAGGCCAATTTTACTAACAGCATTTACAGCACTGGTTGCCCTTATGCCTGTAGCATTAAGTAATGATCCGCTCTTTAAGCCGCTGGCAATCTGCATAGTTTCGGGTGTCTTTTTCTCAACGATTCTCACACTCTTCATTGTGCCAGCCTTATATATTGCCGTTTCAAAAAGACGGTGACGCAAAAAGCAAATCTCCTTCTCTACGGGGATTTGCTTTTTTTTTTAGAAAAATATCCAAAAAAATATGTGGAGTGTTCATTTGTCTTTTTACAGTAGACAGTGGTATTTACGTCTAAAATAAGACGTGTTAAAATCTCATTGGGAGAAGTTTTTTAACAAAGGGGTTGTACGTCATGTGTGGAACGATGAAAGCAATTGTTAAAAAAGAAAGCGCTTACGGAGCGGTACTGATGGAAATGCCGATTCCAGAAATCAATGATCATGAAGTATTGATTCAGGTGAAAGCCACTTCGATATGCGGAACAGACGTGCATATTTATAACTGGGATGACTGGGCAAAGGGAAGAGTTAAAGCGCCCTACATTTTTGGACATGAATTTACAGGGGAAGTTGTCAAAGTAGGGAAGCAAGTCTCACGTGCAAAAGTAGGGGATTTTGTATCGGCAGAGACACATGTTGTATGTAATCAGTGCTATATGTGTTTAACCGGGCAGCAGCATTTGTGCAGTGAAACGAAAATTTTAGGGGTAGACATTGACGGCTGCTTTGCTGAATATGTCAAAGTACCTGAACAAAATGTGTGGCACAATCCAGCTCAAATGCCAGTAGAGCTTGCATCTATCCAAGAGCCGCTTGGAAATGCTGTTCATACAGTGCTGCACACACCCGTTTCAGGTAAGTCAGTGGCGATTTTTGGCTGCGGACCAATCGGTTTAATGGCGATCGCCGTCGCGAAAGCTTCCGGTGCTGTTCAAGTGTTTGCCGTCGATCAAAACGAATACAGGCTGGATCTTGCCCGAAAAATGGGGGCAGACCATATCGTGGATATTGGAAAAGATGATCCTGTTGAGGTGATTAAGCAGTTCACACGGATGGAAGGAGCAGATGTGATATGCGAGATGTCAGGACATCCAGTTGCCATTAATCAAGCACTCGAAGCTTGTGCAAATGGAGGGAAAGTCAATATACTAAGCTTGCCAGAACGGCCAGTGACAATTGATATTACGAATCAAATTGTTTTTAGGGGATTAACCGTCCAAGGAATCACGGGGAGAAAAATGTTTGAGACGTGGCGTCAAGTATCTGAGCTGTTAAGAACGAATACCATCGATGTCCAGCCAGTTGTCACCCATACGCTGCCATTTGAACAGTTCGAAAAGGGATTTGAACTCATGAGAAATGGTACGTGCGGAAAGGTCGTACTGATGATGACATCAAATCAAAGGGGGAAGAAATGATGAAAGAATTCACGTATTTACAAGGTGAACTGGAAACAATGAAGCAGCAAGGCACCCACCAAACATTGAAAGAGATCGACTCAAAACAATCATCCACTGTGACATTAAATGAACAATCTGTCATACAGCTCTCCTCAAATAACTACTTAGGCCTCACCTCACATCCAAGGCTGATGAAAGCGGCAAAAGAGGCAATTGATGAATTTGGTGCTGGCACAGGGTCTGTACGAACCATCGCCGGCACAATGACGATGCACGAACGTCTTGAAAAAAAGCTCGCTGCATTTAAAAAGACAGAGGCAGCCCTTGTGTTCCAATCAGGCTTTACGACCAACCAAGGGGTCTTATCAAGTATCCTGACAAAAGATGATATTGTTATTTCAGATGAACTGAATCATGCCTCAATCATTGACGGCATCCGATTAACAAAAGCAGATAAAAAGGTATACGGTCATTCCAATATGGAAGAGCTTGAGAAAATTTTAAAGAAATCTATGAATTACCGCGTGCGTCTCATCGTCACAGATGGTGTGTTCTCGATGGATGGAGATATTGCGCCACTTCCTGAGATTGTGAGGCTCGCAGAAGCATATGATGCATTTGTGATGGTAGACGATGCGCATGCCTCAGGCGTGCTTGGTGAAAATGGCCGCGGGACAGTCAACCATTTTAAACTCGACGGCAGAGTGCACATTCAGGTTGGGACACTTAGTAAGGCTGTCGGAGTGCTCGGCGGCTATGTAGCGGGATCAGCCGTTTTAATCGACTACTTAAAGCATAAAGCAAGGCCGTTTTTATTCAGCACCTCACATCCGCCAGCTGTGACTAGAGCCTGTGAAGAAGCCATTGAAGTGCTGTTAGATGAACCAGAGCGAATTAGCACACTCTGGGAAAACGTCGCCTATTTCAAAGAAAAAGTCGTCAGCCTTGGGTTTCAAGTTGCTCCGACAGAAACACCGATTATTCCAATTATGATTGGAGACGAAGCCCTTACTTTCCGCTTTTCAAAGGCTTTAATAGAGCGAGGCGTGTTTGCTCAAGGCATCGCCTTCCCAACTGTGGCAAAAGGAAAAGCGAGAATTAGAGCCATCATCACAGCAGAGCACACAAAAGAAGAACTAGACCGTGCACTGACGGTGATCAAAGAAGAAGCAAAAAAACTGAACATACTTGATTGAGAGAGCGCAGGCTCTCTTTTTTTGCACTATTCTTTCCATATTTCATCAAATCTACCGTTTGTTATGTATAATGTATGTAAAAAGATCTATTGAGGTAAGTGATGAGAGAAATGTTATTTAATAAAGATGAGTTTTATAAGCAATTTTTAGATTATAAGAACAATGCAAGAACAGATAAGAATCACCATTTTCACAAAATGTTTAATAAAGAAATACCAAACAAAATTCAATGTGAATTAGAAAAACGTCATATGAGGAATTTGGATAGGATCGATATTAAAGCATCTACAGGAAATGGAAAAGTTGCAGAATGTTTTTGGATTGCACTTTTAGACAGGAGATTAACCACAAATCCTAATTCCCAAAAAACAACGACACAAAAAGGAATATTTATTGTTATTTTATTTGCTGAGAACGGGGAAGATTTTTATTTAACAATTGAAACTGGAACTGAAAATTTATCTTTGTCTGAAATTAAAGAAGAGGCAGCCGTTTGGAGGGAAAGGCTACAGCCAGAATTAAAGCACCATAAAAGATTAGAGGGCTTTCATATAGGTGATTTTCATTTGGGTAAATCATTAAGACCTAAAAAATATGTAGCAAGCTCATTGGTCTTTAAAAAGTATAATATTGATCATTTTGACCATCACCAATTAATAGAAGATATCAATTCTTTAAACGAGTTTTTTTATGATTTTGTTTACGAAGTATATTTGGATCAGGACCTTACTCCAAAAGTGGAACATCAGAACAAATTTAAAAGAAAAAGAATCATTCATAGAGATGTTTATAAACAATTAAGAGAAGAAAGAGCAAAGCAAAACGAAGAGACAGGTAGAATAGCTGAGAAATTTGTTTATCATATGGAAGTAGAGCAATTAAAAGCAGCGGGTCAGGAACAATTAGCGGAAGCTGTCAATTGGGTGGCTGAAACGGAAGATGGTCATGGATTTGATATCAAATCTTATTACCCCGATGGAAAAGAGAAACTCATAGAAGTAAAAGGATCTAAACTGACTCATCAAGACTTTCCATTCTTCTTATCTGAACAAGAAAGAATGGTAGCAGAAGAAGAAAAAGAATCATATGTGATTACTTTAGTTGAGAGTGTCGGTACAAAGCAGATGAAAATTGTCAAAGAAATACAAAACCCTTTAGGCAAAGACGATCTACATCTGAAACCTACTCAATATTCATGCAGAATTCGTGTGGATTGAAAAGTGATGGCACATATGAATTTATTTTCAATTCATCACAAAATAGTCTATACTGTAGGGTGGAGCTTGGTTTGAAAGGAGTACAAATTCATGAATGAAGAGCAGAGAAAAGCGAGCGGACAAGTAAGTTCATCGGACAAAAAATCCGAGAAGGACTACAGCCAGTATTTTGAAGCTGTGTACATTCCGCCTTCCTTAAAAGAAGCAAAAAAACGGGGTAAAGAAGAAGTCGAATACAATCAATTTCAAATTGACGAGCGGTTTCAAGGGTTAGGGAACGGCCGCAAGTTTTATATTCGCACATATGGCTGTCAAATGAATGAGCATGACACAGAAGTGATGGCTGGTATCTTTATGGCGCTTGGTTATGAGCCAACAAACTCAACGGAAGATGCAAATGTCATCTTATTAAACACTTGTGCGATTCGTGAAAATGCGGAAAACAAAGTGTTCGGAGAGCTTGGTCATTTAAAAGCATTAAAGCGTGAAAAGCCAGATTTAATTTTAGGTGTCTGCGGATGTATGTCGCAAGAGGAATCTGTCGTCAACCGTATTTTGAAGAAACATCCATTTGTTGATTTGATTTTCGGTACACACAACATTCACCGCCTGCCAGAGTTGTTATCTGAATGCTATCTTTCAAAAGAAATGGTCATCGAGGTTTGGTCAAAAGAAGGCGATGTAATTGAAAACCTTCCGAGAGCCCGCCAAGGAAAAATTAAGGGCTGGGTGAATATTATGTACGGCTGTGATAAATTCTGTACATACTGTATCGTCCCTTACACGCGCGGTAAGGAAAGAAGCCGCCGCCCGGATGAAATTATTCAAGAGGTCAGACGTTTAGCGGCAGAAGGATATAAGGAAATTACCCTTCTTGGTCAAAACGTGAATGCGTATGGAAAAGATTTTGAAGACATGGAATATGGTCTTGGACACCTGATGGATGAGCTGCGTAAAATCGATATTCCGCGTATCCGTTTTACAACAAGCCACCCGCGTGACTTTGACGATCACTTAATTGAAGTGCTTGCTAAGGGTGGGAACCTTCTCGATCATATTCATTTGCCAGTTCAATCAGGCAGTTCTTCTGTCTTGAAACTTATGGCGAGAAAATATGACCGTGAGCGTTATCTTGATCTTGTGCGCAAAATCAAAGAAGCCATGCCAAATGCTTCATTAACAACGGACATTATTGTTGGGTTCCCAAATGAGACAGATGAGCAGTTTGAGGAAACACTTTCCCTCTATCGTGAGGTTGAGTTTGATGCCGCTTATACGTTCATTTACTCTCCAAGAGAAGGAACACCAGCAGCGAAAATGCAAGACAACGTGCCAATGCATGTGAAAAAAGAACGTCTGCAGCGCCTGAATGCCCTCGTGAATGAAATTTCCGCGAAAAAAATGAAGGAATATGAAGGGCAGACTGTCGAAGTATTAGTAGAGGGTGAAAGTAAAAACAACCCTGAAATCCTAGCCGGATATACAAGTAAAAGCAAGCTTGTGAATTTTAAAGCACCAAAAGAAGCGATTGGCAACATCGTCAAAGTGAAAATCACACAAGCCAAAACTTGGTCTCTTGACGGAGAAATGGTTGGAGAAGCTATCGAGGTGAATTAAAATGACGCTTTATTCAAAAAAAGAGATTGTCGAGCGTGCAAGAGAGCTCGCTAAAATGATTTCTGAAACAGAAGAAGTTGATTTCTTCAAGAAAGCAGAAGCGCAAATCAATGAAAATACAAAAATTTCAACGATTATTAATCAAATTAAGGCGCTTCAAAAACAAGCTGTGAATTTAAAGCATTACGGCAAACATGAAGCCTTAAAGCAAGTGGAAGAAAAAATCGATGCCCTGCAAGAAGAACTGGATGAAATCCCGGTGATTCAAGAATTCAAAGAATCACAAGTGGAAGTCAATTCCCTGCTTCAGCTCGTAGCGCATACGATTTCTAATCAAGTAACAGATGAAATCATTCTTTCAACCGGCGGTGACCTCTTATTAGGAGAAACCGGTTCAAAAGTGAAAAACTCATCACCAAGTTGCTCCATTAAATGAGAAAACCCCGCAGATGCGGGGTTTTTTGCTTTGCTACCATCATTTTTTGAAAGAACAGAAGAAATTCACCCTTTCCGTTCTACCTCTTGCTTCGTCACCCCAAAATCTCTCACTCTCCAACTTTTCCAATTTTCAAGGCAAGTTTATGGGCGACCATGCATACACTGAAACAGAAATGAATTTAATTGAACATGAAGTTCAAAATCGTGACACACTAGACGAATGCCCAGCATAAGATAAAACGATCAAGAACAAGGAGGCATGCCGGAATGTCTGAATACAGAGAGATTATTACAAAAGCGGTGGTTGCAAAAGGGAGGAAATTCACCCAAAGCACACACACCATTTCTCCATCGCAAAAACCAACCAGCATCCTAGGTGGTTGGATCATTAATCATAAGTATGATGCTGAAAAGGTCGGTAAAACTGTTGAGATTGAAGGAACCTTTGATATTAACGTATGGTATTCTTACGCTGATAACACAAAAACAGAAGTCGTCACAGAACGGGTGAAATATGTAGACATCATCAAACTGAGATATAAAGATAAAAATTTCCTTGATGATGAGCATGAAGTGATTGCAAAAGTGCTGCAGCAGCCCAATTGCCTAGAAGTGACCATTTCACCAAACGGCAATAAAATTATCGTTCAGGCAGAGCGTGAATTCATTGCTGAAGTGGTAGGAGAAACAAAAATTGTTGTAGAGGTCAATTCAAGCTGGAAAGAAAAAGATGATCACGAGTGGGAAGAAGAGGTGGATGAGGAGTTAGAGGATATTCATCCAGAATTCCTAGCGGGTGATCCAGAAGAATAATTCATGACTAGGGCGCATATCCCCCTAGTTTTTTTGTGCCCTTATCTAGGAGAAAAAAGGTGATTTTTTATGCTATAATGGAAGATGGTATGAATTCGAATGTAGTATAGTGAGGGATTAGAAATATGGCAAGTTATACGCCCATGATACAGCAATATTTAAAGATCAAGGCAGAGTATCAAGATGCCTTTTTATTTTTTCGCTTAGGCGATTTTTATGAGATGTTTTTTGATGACGCAAAAGAAGCGGCACAAGAATTGGAAATTACGTTAACAAGCAGAGATGGCGGGACAATACCAATGTGCGGTGTTCCTTATCATTCTGCTTCTGCATACATAGAACAATTGATTTCAAAAGGCTACAAAGTCGCGATTTGTGAGCAGGTGGAAGATCCTAAAACGGCAAAAGGTGTAGTCAAAAGAGAAGTCGTTCAACTCATTACACCAGGTACGGTGATGGATGGTAAAGGATTAAGTGAAAATGAAAACAACTTCATTGCCTCTGTGACAAAGTTTGAAAATGGATATGGACTTGCACTTTCCGATTTATCTACCGGTGAAAACATGGCGGCGTTCATTGATCGATTAGATGAAGTCGTGTCTGAAATTTATTCTGTCGGTGCAAAAGAAATTGTGGTGTCAAAGCAGCTGGATGAAGAAACAGTCAAGACCTTAAAGGAACGGTGCCAAGCGACCATTTCATACGAAGATAGTGATGATTTGATCGATGAAGCTGAGCGACTCGTGTCCCGCCTGAGCGAGCAACTAAGATCGGCCTTTTTGACATTATATGCCTATTTAAGAAGAACGCAAAAAAGAAGTCTCGATCACCTTCAGCAAGTTCAAGTGTTTGAGCTCGAACAAACAATGAAAATTGATCTTTACTCAAAACGAAATCTTGAATTAACAGAGACGATCCGCTCAAAAAGCAAGAAAGGCTCTTTATTATGGCTGCTAGATGAAACAAAAACAGCGATGGGCGGAAGGCTGCTCAAACAATGGATCGACCGGCCGTTAATTCGCCTTTCGCAAATTAAAGAGCGTCAGGAAATGGTGCAAATTTTGATGGATCATCTCTTTGAACGAGAGGATCTGCGAGAACGGTTAAAGCAAGTATATGATCTCGAACGTTTAGCTGGCCGTGTCGCATTTGGCAACGTGAATGCCCGTGATCTCATTCAGTTAAAAGAATCCTTAAAACAAGTGCCAGCCATTAAAGAGCTTGTGCATTCATTGCCAGAGGAAATGGCGAAATCAAGAGCGAATGATATTGACCCTTGTGATGACTTACTTGATTTATTAGAAGATGCGCTATATGAGAATCCGCCGATGACGTTAAAAGAAGGCAATTTGATTAAAGACGGCTACAATGCAAAATTAGATGAATACCGTGATGCCAGCCGAAATGGGAAGGACTGGATTGCACGGCTTGAACAGCAAGAAAGAGAATACACAGGCATTCGCTCCTTAAAAGTCGGGTTTAATAAAGTGTTCGGTTATTATATCGAAGTGACACGCGCGAATACGCATCTTCTGGAGGAAGGGCGTTATGAAAGAAAACAAACGCTTGCCAATGCAGAGAGGTATATTACACCTGAATTGAAAGAAAAAGAAGCGCTGATTCTTGAGGCAGAATCAAATATAAGCGAACTGGAATATGAACTATTCGCAGCTCTCAGGGAACAAGTGAAAGTCTATATTCCGAGATTACAGCTGCTCGCAAAACAAATGAGTGAGCTGGATGCCCTCCAATGTTTTGCGACTGTCAGTGAAAAGCGCCGTTATATCCGTCCGGAATTCTCAGAGGATGAGGTGGATGTCATAGATGGCCGTCACCCAGTCGTTGAAAAAGTGATGGATCATCAGGAGTATGTGCCAAATGACTGCCATATGGGAAAAGGCCGGCAAACCTTACTCATTACTGGACCGAATATGTCAGGGAAAAGTACGTATATGAGACAAATGGCGCTTATCTCAATTCTTGCGCAAATTGGCTGCTTTGTGCCGGCATCAAAGGCGACCCTTCCGATCTTTGATCAAATCTTTACACGCATTGGTGCGGCAGATGATTTGATTTCTGGTCAGAGTACTTTTATGGTAGAGATGCTTGAAGCAAAAAATGCGATGGTGCATGCAACGAAAAACAGCTTGATCTTATTTGATGAAATTGGACGCGGGACAAGCACTTATGATGGAATGGCTCTTGCGCAGGCAATCATTGAATTTGTTCACGATCATATTGGTGCCAAAACGCTATTTTCTACACATTACCATGAGCTCACAGTCCTGGAGTCTCAATTAAGCGAGCTGAAAAATGTCCATGTACGTGCTGAAGAGCATGAAGGCACGGTCGTTTTCTTACATCAAATCAAAGAGGGGGCAGCTGATAAAAGCTATGGTATTCATGTAGCTCAGCTTGCTGAATTGCCTGATGCCATCATCGATAGGGCCCAGACCATTTTGACGGAGCTTGAGAGCGGATCACATGAAGTGACCCCGCACGTATCTGCAGCCCCAAAAACAGAAAAGACCGAGGAAAAACAGCAGCTTTCTTTCTTTGAAGTAGAAGAAAAACCGCAAACTAAACCAGTTCTAAAACAGAAAGATCAAGCGGTGATCGAGGAATTAAAGTCATTCAACCTAATGGACATGACCCCGCTCGAAGCGATGACAAAGCTATATGAATTGCAAAAGAAATTATAATATAAGGTGAGGTGAGCAAAATGGCAAAGATTATTCAGTTATCCGATGACCTATCCAATAAAATTGCTGCAGGTGAAGTAGTCGAGCGTCCGGCTTCTGTCGTAAAGGAGCTTATGGAAAATGCAATTGATGCAAGCAGTACAGTGATTGAAATCGATGTAGAAGAAGCAGGTCTTTCCTCTATTAGAATGATTGATAATGGTGTTGGAATCGATGCTGAAGATTGTAAGCTCGCCTTTCAGCGCCATGCAACGAGTAAAATCAAAGATGAAAATGATCTGTTCCGTGTCAGAACGCTCGGCTTCAGGGGAGAGGCGCTGCCAAGTATCGCATCTGTCTCTCATCTAGAAATGAAAACAAGTACTGGTGAAGGAGCTGGAACGCACCTGGTACTGCAAGGCGGAAAGATCATTTCAGAGAAAAAAACCTCTGGCCGCCGCGGTACCGAGATTGTCGTTACCAACTTATTTTACAATACGCCTGCCCGCTTAAAATACATGAAAACCGTTCATACGGAGCTTGGCAATATATCGGATGTCGTCAATCGAATTGCGCTGGCTCACCCAGAAGTATCGATTCGCTTGCGACATCAAGGGAAAGTCCTGCTTCAGACGAATGGAAACGGGGATGTGCGGCATGTGCTTGCGGCCATTTACGGGACAGCTGTTGCGAAAAAAATGGTGCCGCTTCACGTGCAATCACTTGATTTTGAAGTGAAAGGATATATCTCCTTGCCAGAAGTGACAAGGGCATCACGGAATTATATGTCTTCTGTTGTAAACGGCAGATATGTTAAGCATTTTCCGCTCGTGAAAGCGGTCCATGAAGGGTATCACACCCTGCTGCCGATTGGCCGCCATCCGATTACATTTATTGAGATGAAGATGGACCCCATTTTAGTGGATGTGAACGTTCACCCTTCGAAGCTTGAAGTGAGACTAAGTAAAGAGCAGGAACTTCATGAGCTAATCAAACAAGGAATTAAGGAAGTATTTCAAAAGCAGCAACTCATTCCAAGTGCTTCGGTACCAAAGAAAGCACCAATGCCAGCTATCAAAAATGAGCAGCAATCCTTAACCTTTGATGCGAAAAAAATAAACACAAGCGTGTCGGAAACGCCGCTATCCTATCAGCCGGAGCCTCTCGAATCGGTTGTATACGAGACAAGTCAGACGGGTACATATGGGACGCCTGAGCAGGAAAAGACTGAGGCGTCATCACCCGTATTTTATGAAGATGCTCCATCTGAGCGTGTTCAGTTAGAGGAATCCGCCGCTTCACTAGAATATGAAGAGTCGGTACTGAGAGAAGATGTTGCAGAAACCATTTCAGAAAACGAACGTGTTCCAGTCATGTATCCCATCGGGCAAATGCACGGCACATATATTTTGGCTCAAAATGAACGAGGGCTTTATATTATCGATCAGCATGCGGCCCAGGAGCGAATCAAGTATGAGTATTATCGTGAGAAGGTAGGAGAGATCAAGCAGGAAGTGCAAGAAATGCTCGTCCCATTAACATTCCACTACTCGAAAAACGATATGCTGATTATTGAAGAGCATAAAGAGATACTAACGAAAGTGGGCGTCTTCTTAGAGCCTTTCGGTTCAGGAAGCTACATTGTTCGGTCGCATCCGCAGTGGTTTCCAAAAGGGGAAGAGGCTGAACTGATCGAAGAGATTATAGAGCAAGTGCTAGATGAGAAGCGTGTTGATATCAAAAAATTGAGAGAAGAAGCGGCGATCATGATGAGCTGTAAAGGTTCTATCAAAGCAAATCGCCATTTGCGTCATGATGAAATCAAAGCCTTATTAGATGAACTCCGGCAGACAAAGGACCCCTTCACTTGTCCGCACGGCCGGCCGATCATCATTCATCACTCGACATATGAAATGGAAAAAATGTTTAAACGGGTCATGTGATCAAATGAAAAAAAGACAAAGGGCTAAAATAAAAATCATTTTAGCCCTTTGTCACAATCTGAAGCGCTCTTATTAGAGCGCTTTTTTATTTAGCATCCACAAGGATTTGGCGGTGTGACCACAACTGGTCGTGTTTGAATATCAAGGGTGTCCTCTGCATAAAATTTAGAACCAATGCTAAGCGCACGGTTTTCTGCGCGGAACGTGTATGTACCTGCAGCAGGAAGTACTTTATGAGAAAGTTGTAATTTATATTGTGAAATTCCTAATAAATCGATTCTAGCTGGAATGCGGACAGTTTTTCCACTGTTCAAAATGTAGCTGTCTTTTAATGCTTTTCCATTGAAGATGTCTTTTGTTGTCGCTTGAAAGCCTGCAGGCAATGTGAACTCAATGGCACCGATACTTAAAACAGAATTTGGGCGGTATGTCAGCTCAATGTCAGAAAAAGACCATTCCTGCTTACTTGTACCTGTAATTTTTGCATAAAGTTCAGCTGGTCTTGCATTCGTTGATGCTTTGCCTTCCTCCGTTTTGACTCCTTCTGCGGATGCAGCAATCGGTACCGATAGTGCCATGACCAGTGTAAGCATTCCCATCATGATCATTGTCCATGTTTTTTTCATTTCTTCCTTCCCCCTTGTTGAATATAGGTAAATAATAGATGATTACACCCATTATTTACCTACAAGGTTACCATATTCCTATATGGTATTAAATGGTATATTATACCCTTATTTTGTCACTTGTTTAGTAATAACGGGGGAAAAACGCATTTGGTTGGTTCATTCCATAACCATGGCCTGTCATTTGCTGATTTGGCATCATCATATGCATATCTTGATATCCGTATGGATGATATGGCATCATTCCGTATCCACCATAGTGGCCAAGATGATGGTGATCTTTCATTGGAACATGTGAAAAGGCATCATGCTGATTTGGAAACGGCGAATAGGTTGAATGATGATGCGGATAGTGTCCGCTGTACATATCTTTTTTACCGGTATGATCATGCTTTGGCATATTCATAGGATCCTGCATGTTTGGCGCGACCACATGCTCATGATTGGCTGTATACACATTCTCAAATGTATGATAGGGATTTTCTTGGTGATGATGATTCATTGGGCTATTCATATTGTTCATTTGATATCTCATCCTTTATGTCAGGTTGCCATATCCTATGAGCATGATCCGTTTCATGAGCCTATCCATATGAAAAAAACCGGCTTTTCAGCCGGGAAAACGAAAAGCAGGTGAAAGCGTCAATTGCTAATATGAGAAGCCATGTCTTCTTCTACGACGCTTCTTACAGCTGCTGCAGACACTTTTAGGACAGTAATAGGGATCGTAGCTTCTAGAAGTATCCCAGAAATCGCTCTCAAACCATTTATCTTTTTTATGATGAAACTTTTTTTCTTTACATGGATCCTCATGGCAATGATCGTCATGCTTTTTATAACAGTTTGAGTGGGAATGTTTGCACTTGCACTTGCATTTGCACATTGTCATCCCTCCTAAATGTGACTCAATGCTAGTATATGCAAGAATAAGACAAGGGGACTGGATGATGGCGCTTTTTTTGTAAAAAAAGGCTTTTTCTGAAAAACTCAAATAAAAAGAATTGACTAGTGCTAAAATAACATGATAGAATATAAATTTTTATCCACCGATGAAATGTGTTATAATCATAATGTGAATACTTTCGGAGGTGGCGGATTTGTTTCAAATAGGTGATAAAATTGTTTACCCTATGCATGGTGCCGGTGTGATTGAAGGAATGGAAGAAAAAGAGATTTTAGGTAAGACGGAGGAATATTTTCTGATTCAAATGCCGAATATGCAGATGATGATCCCAAGAGGCAGAATCAATCAACTAGGTATACGTCCGGTAGCAGATCAAGCAACGCTGAAAGTTGTGATGAACAATTTTGCAGAAGAAACAAACGACGACACGCTTACTTGGAAGCAAAGATATGATGAAAATCTGAAAAAGCTAAAAACAGGTGCGATCGAAGATGGTGCAGACGTTGTCAAAGATCTGATGAGACGCAATCAGAAGAAAGCATTAAATTCAAGTGAAAAGAAGATGCTTGAAGATGCACGAGGCATGTTAGTGAGTGAGATTTCTCTTGCACAAGGACTGTCGCAAGATGAAGTCCTTTCAGCTTTAGAGAATGAACTAAGAGTTTAATGATGGATATACAGTAATTGGCTGTAAACAGAAGGGCATACCTTTTGTTTACGGCTTTTTTTGTTTGAAATCAGAAGAATATGTCCATTTTTGTAGGTGATTTTAACTAAAGCTAAAATAAGGTCATACGATGCAGTTTTTATTCAAGCAATGAATGATTCAAAGAAGTCAGAAATACCTAGGGCAGCATAAAAAAACAGGTAAGTTCTCCTGATTCGTTCAAATGAGCCGGACAACCTTTGAATTCTGTTAGCCATTGATAGTAAAATAATGCGATAAGATGACACCTAAGAGAATGAAAAGGAGCGGTGAAATGAAAAGGCTACTGATATGCGGATTCATCTTTCTGATCCTGTGTGCTCTTTTAATGGTGAAATGCAGCCATTCTGTTCAAGAAAAAAAAGAGCAAAAGCAATATCAAGAAGAGGTAGAAAAGTATCAAAAAGAGCGAAAAAAAGGGGATCAATATGAAAGCTTTAAACAGCTTATCCGACATGAAAGAGAAGGCTATGAAATAGAATTTCACGAAAAGGGTGGAAGTGATTTACTCGTCTTTTCTCCTCATGGAGGGGAAATTGAACCAGGAACAAGTGAAATTGTAGAAGCATTTCAAGAAAAGTACTCTACGTATTTGTTTGAAGGAACAAAACAAGACAATAATCGTGATTTGCATATTACAAGCACCAAGTTTGATGAACCGATATTGGTTCAAATGATTAAAACGTATCCCTTCTCCATTTCCATCCACGGCTATAAAAGTGATAAAAGACACACGCTAGTTGGTGGGACAAACGAAAAAATGCAAAGAGCAGTTGTACGAGAATTAAAGGATCGAGGATTTTCTGCAGAAATGGTGCAAGAAGGCGAACGGCTTTCAGGAACAGATCCCAAAAATATTAATAATCGAAATGCGAGTGGTGAAAGTGTTCAGCTAGAAATTAGTACGGCGCAGAGAGAAGCCTTTTTTGACAATTTTGATACGAGAAAAGGAAAGAAAAAAGCATTCAGACGTTATATCAGTGCTTTAAAAGAAGTATTAAGAGAATTTGACCCATCTTCGTAGAAAAACCGTTTTGATGGGCAAAATTACTCCATTTAAACTTGGTAAAAAAGATAGAAATATGCGAAATGAACATAAATTATGTAATAACTTACAATTTGCCTTAAAAACATAAATTATGTAAAATAATAGTTATCAGTTTGATATGATAGAATGGGGCTGAAGTGGATGGCACACAAAATACCATCTTCCGAAGTAGGTGTAAAGATCAATCAATGGTACACGCATATTTGCAAATTTGAAGTCGAACAAGCAAACGATATGAAGCGCCTTGTTGAAGAAGAAATTCATGAGATGGAAGAGGATCAAGATTTACTTCTATATTATTCTCTAATGGATTTTCGCCATCAAATGATGCTTCAGCATTTAACGCCAGTCCATGCAGGGAGTGAAACGCTTCAAGCCGTGTCTTTTCCGAAAGAAATGGAAGATGGAGAAGATGAGATGACAGGCTTGCTCGGCTATTACTTTCATTTTTTCCATGGAATGTATGCGTTTATCCAGCGCCGGTATATCGAGGCTATTTCCTATTACAAGCATGCGGAACATCAACTGATCTTAGTGACAGATGAGATTGAAAAAGCGGAATTTTACTATAAAATCGCTGAAGTATACTATCATATGAAACAAACTTATTTCTCCATGCATTATGCTAAAAAGGCGAGAGACATTTATAAGAAACATCAGCTTTATGGAAAAAGAAGCATTCAATGTGATTTTGTCATGGCAGGTAATTGGATTGATGTGAGTCAGCACCAAAAAGCGCTTCCTTATTTAGAAAAAGCGTTAAAGGTCTGTGAAGCGATGGAACGGCAAGAATGCACATCTTATTTTAAAGCGATGGCTCTTAATAACTTAGGTGCTTGTCATTATAGTATGGGAACGTATCATACAGCGACTGTCTTTTTTGAACAAGCCATTTCCCTTTATCAAAAAGATCAAGCATCCACGATGATCAAATCATTATTTTCACTTGCCCTTACTTGTTTTAAACTCGGAGATATCCAGCGGGCGGGCGAGGCTATACGTAAAGGAATGAAAGAGGCTTGTTTATTGGAAGATGAAATTTATCAGTTGAAATTCCAATTTTTGCAGGCGCTTTATATAGAAAAAGACAGCTGTGAGCAATTAAGGTCGGCCCTTTTTGGTCTGCGAAGCAAAAAAATGTTTGCTGATTTAGAGGAATTAGCACTTGATGCGGCTAATTATTATAAGGAACGCGACATGTACAAGGAATCTTCCACTTTTTTTGAGATTGTGATCGAAGCGCGTACGCACATTCAAAAAGGAGATGAGATGTATGAGAACGAAGCATAACATGTCAGCTGCTCAAGTAGATGAAAGACTTCACACGTAATAACAGACAAACAACACCCTTTACGAATCAACGTAAAGGGCTTTTTTAATTTATTCTTTGATGGCCTTTTCTGCGTCAATGGCACCTGCTCCGTAAATCATCGGGTCATCTCCAGACCACTTGCTTGTATTTTCTTTTAACAGGGTTTTGACATCATCGGGCGTTAAATCTGGTGAATGCTCTAAAAGAAGAGCGCAAATACCAGCACAAATCGGTGTTGCCATAGATGTGCCAGATAACGTCGTGTAATCGTCATCGACTCTGCTTGATTTATCGAGTTTATCTAGAAAGGACCTTGGTGATCTGAGAGAGACGATGTTTACTCCTGGTGCGAGAATATCAGGCTTTGTTTCACCATAAACAGTAGGGCCTCTGCTCGAAAATGGTGCCACGATATCATCGTTTGATTCTGGTGTATTCCGGTCATCAAAAGCGCCAACCGTAATAACTTTTTGACTGACGGCAGGGCTCGCAATCGTTTGGCTGTTAGGACCAGAGTTTCCGGCAGCGACGCATACAACAATGCCTTGATCCCAAGCAGCATTGACAGCGCGCACCATCGGATCGTCTTGTTCGTCATCATAACGCTGGGCATCTCCGCCTAGTGACATACTCATAATATGAATCGGATCATCAGGATGATCTTCATTGAACTGGATGCACCATTCAACCCCTTCTATAATAGTAGAAAGTGATCCAGCCCCTTGTTTATTTAACACTTTCACGCCAATTAAATTAGCTTTTGGAGCAGGTCCTTTGTACAAGCCATCTGAGGCAGCTCCGTCTCCAGCTACATCTCCAGCGCAGTGAGTGCCATGCCCGTTATCATCATAAGGCTTTGTTTTTTGCTTGACTAAATCCACAAAATCGCGAATTCTTCCTTCTAGATCTTCATGCGGATAAATCCCTGTGTCAATGACAGCGACCGTAATACCTTCCCCTGTTAAGGTTGTACCGTTTCGGATGACTTCATCAGTATGACTTGCTTGTGTGGCCACATCCAGAAGTGCATGAACTTTCCGGTCTAAATAAATTTTACGAATATGCTCACCATTCGCTAACAGCTCCTCTAAAGCAGCCGGTGTTAGGTCAGCAGCGCAGCAGTCGATATGTGAAAAGTGCCGTTTAATTTTTGTTTTTCTATTTTTTTTCATGAACTGTTTTGCGCTTTGAATACCTGCTTCGACCGCACCTTCCTTAAATTCAATGATCACACGAAGCTTCTTTCTCTTCTTTAATCTTCCTTCCAAGAAACGATGAAGAAAGCATGGCGTCCATTTAAAAGGTTTATAAAGGTGAAGGACGGTTTCTCTTAAAGGCTGATCCAGTTTACTAGCTTGTGTTCTGACCATTTGCACCATAGAAAATCCAAACATGTAATGCCCTCCATTCTAGCTATCCATTCTTGTACACTATTACGTTATGAGAATGAGAGCTGCTTGGTTCGGATTCATGCCCCTCCTTTTCTTCATATTGGCGGCTGACTGATTTCTCTTTAAAAAGAAAAGCGCTTACATTTTGTAAAATAATAGAAAAAGGTGAAAAACATGTAGAATCTGCCGATGATAGGTGGGAGAGTTCTTCAAAGAGAACCGGTGAAACAATCGATTTTGCAGAAAAAAGGGAGGGATAAACAGGGTCAATGCTCATACAAATGTGACTTGTCACAGAGGAAAAAAATCAAATCCATATAAATACAAGCCGAATTAAAGAAAACAGACTGGATAGAACTAGGCCATTTTAAACATAACTTCATTTGTCTGTCATACTATTCTAACTCTGTTTTTAAAGAGGAGAGGCGTTTCTGTGTATATAAATGCAATTATCTTATTTTTGAGGAATCTCATGATCTAGAGTGTTATGATCAAATTTGAAGAGAAAAAGTGGAAAAAATGAAAAGAAATGATGATTCAATATAAATCATAGAAACGGCTTAGAAATCTGTTAAAGGAGAACGGGAATGAAGAAGTTTTTTGCTTTGCTTCTCCTGCTTGCGATCGGATGGGGCGTTTATTATACAATGCAAGCACAGGAACATGATGAGCCAGTGTCATCAGGTGGGGAAGACGAAAGCGGTTCAAATGATATTTATCGCAATTTTAAAGAACTGGAAGAAAACGAATCAACAAGCAGCTATCAGATTACAGCCAACCCAGTGCCTGGAAGCCGTCTTCTAGTGATGTCACCCCATGGCGGGAGGATTGAAGGCGGCGTGAGCGAGATCGTCCATTTTTTCGATAATGATTTCTCTACGTATTTGTTTGAAGGCTTAAGAGAGAATGCGTCAGAACTTCATATTACAAGCACAAACTTTGATGAGCCAGTCGGCGTCGCGCAGGCAAAAGCACACGATTATATCTTAGCAGTTCATGGATACAAAGGTGAGGAAGGAATTGACCATACTCTCGTTGGCGGAACAGATTACGACCGTGCAGAAAAAATTGTGAACTCATTAGAGCGGAACGGATTTTCTGCTGAACTGGCTGTCGCACACGCAACCCTGAGCGGAACAAGCAATCATAATATTAATAATCTTACAAAAACAGGGCAAAGTGTACAGCTAGAGATTAGTAGAAGTCAGCGTGAAGCTTTATTTGACAGTTTTGACTTTCGGCGGCGGTCGAGTACAAAAAACGAGACGTTCTACCGGTATGTCAGGGCGATTCGGACAGTGCTGGATGAGGAATATACATAAAGATGGTGCACATGTTAAGACAAGCAGCGTGAATTCTTGTTACACTATAAAAAGTGATAATAAAAGGAGAGACGAATATGGCGCGTCATCATTTTCATCTTCAGGCGAGCTGGCCTGGTCTGCGTAACGATGTGGGTACAATCTCATGTGAACAGTTAAAAACGAAGATTTCAATTCCAAAAGAAATGGACGGTCCCGGCATTGGAACAAATCCAGATGAGATGCTCTTAGGTGCAGCGGCTACGTGTTATATTATTACACTTGCCGCTATGATGGAGCGGAGCCAATTAGAGAAAGAGGATCTAACGATGAGTTCTGAGGCTGTCGTAGATGTGACCAATGGTGTGTTTACATATGAAAAAATCATTCACCGGCCTGTCATCATCCTCAAACAATCCGCTTCCCCGCAAGATATTGAGCTGGCCCGCAAGCTCGCGCATAAAGCCGAAAGCTCATGTATGATCTCAAGAGCTGTTCAAGGAAATGTGGCCATTTCCTTAGAAGAAACCATTCAAGTTGGCGGGTAAAAACAAAAAAGTCATTTTCTCTTATTAAATGGAGAAAATGACTTTTTTTATGACGTCCATTCGGTTTGATCGATTTGTTCTTTGTTTTCTTCCTTTTGTTTTTTGGACAGGTTCAAGACAATCACGCCGCATATCACAAGTGCAAGGCCGATGAAGCCTTTTATGTGAATGGTTTCGTTAAACAGCACGAGTCCGATAAGAGCAGTGAGTGCTGTTCCAACGCCAGACCATGTCGCATAAGCAGACGAAAGGTCAATGGTTTTAAGTGCCAAACTGAGGAAGGTAAAGGCGCAGCCAAATCCGATCAGGACCCCAATACTCGGCAGCAGTTGCGAAAAACCTTGTGAAAGCTTCAGCATCGTACTGCCAAAAACCTCCGTCAAAATGGCTCCTGTTAAATAGAGCATTCCTTTCATGATCTCTCACATCCTTTATGACATATTTAAAAGTACGACTCCTGAGACAAGCATCGCCATCCCAATGACTGCTTTTTGGTTCAAGGTTTCTTTGAAAAAAAGCACGCCAAAAATAGCCGTGAGGATTGTACCAACCCCAGACCATGTTGCATAAGACATGCTAAGCGGAATGATATTCAGAGTCAATGACAGCATATAAAAGGCAAGTGTATACCCAGCAACAACGACAGCGCTCGGCTTAAAGCGAGTAAAGCCGTTGGAGAATTTTAACATCACGGCGCCAATCGCTTCTGAAAAAATCGCCACAGCTAGAAAAAGATATCCGAGGATCATTATGATCCCTCCTCTAATAGGTGTAAAATCCGATGAAGTAAAAGGGTTTTTTCCTCTCGGTTCAGCGGTTCAAGCTGAAACATTTCTGAAAACCATATTCCATCACAAGCAAGACGAATCAGCTGGCTCAATGTTGGGTCATTGATTTCATCAGCTGCTTTCGCTTTGAACTCTGCATAAAAATCACGCCAAGGGTTCAATAACACTTCATCAAATGACATAGTAGCAAGCATACTTGTACATAGCTGAGTCGTATTTTGATGATCAAGATCATGTAATGTGGCCGATATATATGCACGGACATAAGGCGCTTTTTCATGCTTGTAAGTTTCTTGATACGTTTCGAGCTGCTGACGAAAGCAAAGAATCGCATGCTCATTCATTTTTTGGATGAGCTCTTCCTTGCTTGCGAAATGATAAAGCAGGCCGGCTTTGGTCATATGTGCATGCTCTGCCACTTGCTGAAGGGTAAGCTGGCTTAATCCTTCTTCTAAGATCGTGCGGGCAGCTGCATCAAAGATTTGCTCTTTTTTGGTTTTAGACATAAAAAAAACACCTACTTTACTGAACGGTCGGTAAAGTAAATGTTAACCCATCAAAAACGAGTGTGTCAATCGATTCATTTGATTTCGCTAAATCGTCATATTTAATAATAAGGGTATGGTCCATATGGCGGGTACGGAGGCGGATAAGGGTACCCATAGCCATAGCCTGGCGCAAGCAGAGACCCAGCAAGCAGACCTCCAGCAAAACCACCTAAAAATGGAGGTCCGAAGAATCCGGGTCTACCATAACCGAATCCAGGTCTCCCAAACCCAAAACCCGGGCGTCCAAAGCCAAAACCAAAAGGTCTTCTCATGTCTTCTTGCATAAATGGCGGTGCATCAAAATAATTCATAAAAAAAGGCTCCTCTCACATAAAATCACTGTAACTGACATCAGTGTATTCGATTGGCCTATATGTGTTTGGGTGAACGCCTATTATAAGGAGGAATGTAAAAAATGGGCCTGTATCTATCTGATTGGGCAAAATGCCCGCCGCATGCTCATGCCTATAAAGCACGAACGGATGTAACAGAAGAGCATTATCATTTAATAGAAGGCATTTCTCAGCCTGTCAATGGAAGTAATACCGATCAGCATACTCATTTCTATCGCGGGATCACCTCTTTTGAGAGAGGGCATTTCCACAGATACTACGGCGTCACAGGGCCGGCAATTCCAAGATTGGATGGTACGCACTATCACGAGATTGAGGAAGTCACGTTTTCTGCCTATAACGATTCTGTCCCCATTCCGTACGGAGGAGTTGTCTATAGTCCGGACGAGGAGCGGCCGACGCATACGCACCGATTAAAAGGGAAGACATATGAAGTGGTCGGAAATGAACCACTCGGCTGGTGATAGGCCGTATATAGGAGAGAAAGAGAAGTTATGCTATACTGTAGGCAGTTTGTAAAAGAGAGTGATGTTATGAAAAAAACGAAACAACCAGTGATTGTATTAGTAGGACCGACGGCTGTCGGGAAAACAAAACTGAGCATTCATATAGCAAAAGCATTTAATGGAGAAATTATCAGTGGTGATTCTATGCAGATTTATAAAGGAATGGACATTGGAACAGCTAAAATCACCCCTGAAGAAATGGATGGTGTCCCGCATCACTTAATTGATATTAAAGAGCCGGACGAATCCTTTTCTACAGCTGAATTTCAGCAGCTGGTCCGTGTGAAAATCAAAGAGATTGCCGCTAGAGGGAAAACACCAATGATCGTCGGCGGAACAGGTTTGTATATCCAATCTGTTTTATATGATTACACATTTACCGATGAGAAAAGTGATCCTGCTTTTAGAGAAGAAATGGCGCTGTTTGAACAGCAGCATGGCCCCCTTCAGCTGCACGAAAAGCTAAAGGCATTAGACTCTGATGCTGCAAAAGCCATTCATCCGAATAATGTCCGCCGCGTGATCCGGGCGCTGGAAGTGATCCATACAACAGGTCAGAAAATGTCGGAGATGCAAAGTGGTCATCAAGAAGTTCCTCTTTATGATACAGCCTTCATTGGGCTGAAAATGGATCGAGAGCTTTTGTACGAGCGCATTCACCAAAGAATTGATATGATGATAGATGAAGGCTTAATTGAGGAAGTGAGCGCACTTTATCAATCTGGCTTGAAGGATTGTCAATCGGTTCAAGCGATTGGTTATAAAGAGCTGTATGCGTATTTTCAAGGTGACTGCTCACTTGATGAAGCTATCCAGCAATTAAAGCAAAATTCCCGCAGATATGCGAAGCGTCAGTTCACGTGGTTCCGTAATAAAATGGATGTCACTTGGTTCGACATGACACCGCCTTGCCACTTTTCAGACAAAAAAGAGGAAATTTTCGCATATATAGCAGGAAAGCTTGGACTTAAAGCGAAACTGTAGTTATCAGAATCAAGGAGGACGAAACATGAAACCGATTAATATTCAGGACCAATTTTTGAATCAAATTCGTAAAGACAATACCTTTGTCACAGTATTCTTACTGAATGGCTTTCAGCTTCGCGGTCAAGTGAAAGGATTTGACAATTTCACGGTGCTGCTTGAAACAGAAGGGAAGCAGCAGCTTATTTATAAACACGCCATTTCTACATTTGCACCTCAAAAGAATGTGAATCTAGAATTAGAATAGGATAGGATAGTTCCACCTAATAGCCCCATGCATCTGCGAATAAACCGGCCGGAACCCGCTACGTTTTTTGTCAGTGCAGAGGGGCTATTTTGCATGCCATGAAACTTTTCTGCCTATTCTGCGTATAATCCCTTATTGGATATGGAGAAAGGTGAGGGAAGCGATATGGAAAACGCAGAGCTTGAATTAAGAAGGATTAGGGTGATCCTTCTACTAATTGGGATTGTTGTCTTATTTGGATCGTGCGCCATTTCAAACATTGAATCCAGGCAGGAAAGCTGGCATAACTATTCTAATCAAGATGATCATGGACATATAGAAGGTCTTTTACAATCAGCTGTTGCTCTAAAAAATAATCACTTTGCTGTTGTGAAAGATGATGAAGTACATGTGTACCGGTTTGACGAAAAAGAGGGAGAACTGACTCTTATTAAAACAAAATACATAGATGAGTGGGACGAAGATTATGATGATGATGACGATTCTGTAGAAGAGTAAGCACGTGAATTTACAAATGAATGTGAAGTCGCTACACTATAATCATGCATCAGACATCTAGACAGAAAAGGATGAGTTCATGACACACAAAATTAAAATTAATCATTGGGAACAAACTTGTGAAGACGACTCCTGTTTCGAATATGGAACAAGCGTTTCTGTAAATGGGAAAGAATTAGTCAGAGAAGCTTCAATCGTCTCTGCGCTTGAAGCGGTGCTAAAAGAATTAGGTGTTGAAGTGGAAATTACAGAAGTGTCAGAAGATTTACAGTGCGATGCCTACAAAAAATAAAACAAAAAGTCTAGTCTACTAAGCGATTTTTTTTCGTGTTATGATAGATTTCGGTTTCAGTTGAATAGAGAGTAGAGCAGTCTATTTTTAGATCCTGTTCTGCTCTATTTATTTGAACGTACGAGTTCGGCTATGAATGTTCGGCCGGGTTGGTTGATTTTTTTCGTTTCGAACATCTATATGTTGTGTTTTGAAAAAACATAGTATACTATATATAGTGAATAACGAAATGATCAACAATACTAAAAACTAGGTCGTGATGGAATTGATTCAAATCGTATTTGATTCAAAAACAGGAAATGTTCAACGCTTTTTGGACAAGACCCCTTTTACAGACAAACGAAAATTGACTGGAGAAGAGTTTTTGGATACGCCGTTTATTCTCGTCACCTTTACGACAGGATTTGGACAAGTCCCTAGTACCACTCAATCCTTTTTAGAGAAAAATGCCCACCTTTTACTAGGTGTTGCAGTGAGTGGAAACAAAGTGTGGGGAGATAATTTTGCCAAAAGCGCCGATACGATTTCTAAACAATATCAAGTTCCTATTTTGCACACCTTTGAACTAAGCGGAACAAAAAGGGATGTTGAATTGTTTACACAGGAGGTAGAAAGAATTGTCACAAAATCAGGTTCCAAAGTGGATACAATTAAATAACGAGATTATGATTCAAAAAGAAGGAAAGTTTCAGTTTGATAAGGACAAAGAAGCTGTACATAGTTATTTCGTAGATTATATTAATCAAAACACGGTCTTCTTTCACAACTTAGAAGAGAAGATTGATTACTTAATAGAAAACGACTACTATGAGGAAGAATTTTTAAGACAATACAGCATGGCAGATATTAAAGAAGTATTCGAAGCTGCATATGCGAAGAAATTTAGATTCCCATCATTCATGAGTGCGTTTAAGTTTTACAACGACTATGCACTGAAAACAAATGATAAAAAGAAAATCCTTGAACGCTATGAAGACCGCATTTCAGTTGTAGCACTTTTCTTTGCGGGCGGAGATAAAGAAAAAGCCCTTGAGTTTGTAGAACTGATGATCAATCAGGAGTACCAGCCAAGTACACCAACATTCTTAAACGCTGGACGTAAAAGACGCGGTGAGCTTGTGAGCTGTTTCTTGCTTGAAGTGAATGACTCATTAAACGATATTTCAAGAGCGATTGATATTTCAATGCAGCTTTCAAAACTAGGCGGCGGCGTCAGTTTGAACCTGTCAAAACTTCGTGCAAAAGGCGAAGCAATCAAAGATGTTGAAAACGCGACAAAAGGTGTCGTCGGCGTGATGAAGCTTCTTGATAATGCATTCAGATATGCAGATCAAATGGGACAAAGACAAGGATCAGGCAGTGCCTACCTCAATATTTTCCACAGAGATATCAATGATTTCTTAGATACAAAAAAAATCTCTGCTGATGAAGATGTTCGTGTGAAAACATTGTCCATCGGTGTTGTCATCCCGGACAAATTTATCGAGCTGGCAAGAGAAGATAAAACAGCTTACACCTTCTATCCACACACAGTCTATAAAGAATATGGACAGCATCTTGATGAGATGGACATGGAAGAAATGTATGATGAGCTTGTAGAAAACCCGAAAGTCAAAAAAGAAAAAGTCAATCCGAGAAAGCTTCTTGAAAAATTGGCTGTTCTTCGCTCAGAATCAGGCTATCCATATATCATGTTCCAAGATAATGTGAATAGAGAGCATGCATTAAACCATATTTCACGAGTGAAATTCTCAAACCTATGCTCAGAAGTGCTTCAGGCTTCAGAGGTCTCTTCTTACACGGACTATGATCAAGAAGATGAAATCGGTCTTGATATTTCTTGTAATCTTGGTTCATTAAATATCATGAATGTCATGAAAAACAAATCGATCGAAAAAACGGTCAAACTTGCAACAGACTCACTAACACTTGTGTCTGAAACAACAGACATTCGCAATGCACCGGCTGTTCGAAAAGCGAACAAAGCGATGAAATCAATCGGACTTGGCGCGATGAACCTTCACGGGTATTTGGCTCAAAACCAAATTGCCTATGAAAGTGAAGAAGCAAGAGATTTCGCGAATACTTTCTTTATGATGGTGAACTATTATTCAATTAAACGCTCAAGTGAGCTTGCAAAAGAAAAAGGAGAAACATTCCATCGTTATGAAGGCTCTGGCTATGCAACGGGTGAGTACTTCAATAAATACGTGGAGAATGATTTCACACCAAAAACAGAAAAAGCAGCAGCACTATTTGAAGGCATGCACATTCCAACAAAAGAAGACTGGGCAGCACTCAAAGACTTTGTAGCGGAAAATGGCATGTACCATAGCTACCGCTTATGTATTGCACCAACAGGTTCCATTTCTTATGTGCAATCGGCCACAGCCTCTGTTATGCCAATTATGGAACGTATCGAAGAAAGAACATACGGCAACAGCAAAACCTATTACCCAATGCCAGGTCTTTCAGCGCAGAACTGGTTCTTCTATAAAGAAGCGTACGATATGGACATGTTTAAAGTGGTCGATATGATCGCAACGATTCAGCAGCACGTCGATCAAGGAATCAGCTTTACACTATTCCTGAAAGATACGATGACAACGCGTGACTTAAACCGTATCGATCTGTATGCACACCATAAAGGCATTAAGACACTTTATTATGCAAGAACGAAGGATACAGGGCAGGAAGGCTGTCTTTCTTGTGTTGTTTGATTAAAGGAGAGTTTAACGTGACAAAAATTTATGATGCAGCCAACTGGTCAAAACACGAAGACGATTTTACACAAATGTTTTACAACCAAAATGTGAAGCAGTTCTGGCTTCCTGAAGAGATTTCCTTAAACGGGGATCTCTTAACATGGAAATATTTAGGTGAAAAAGAGCGAGATACGTACATGAAGGTACTTGCTGGCCTGACTTTACTTGATACAGAACAAGGAAATACAGGGATGCCGATTGTGGCTGAACATGTAGACGGCCATCAGCGTAAAGCTGTATTAAACTTTATGGCGATGATGGAAAATGCGGTACATGCAAAATCATACTCAAATATCTTCATGACCCTCGCACCAACTGAAACGATCAGTGAAGTGTTTGAATGGGTCAAGAAAAATAAATTCTTGCAAAAGAAAGCAGATATGATTGTCAGTTTATACCGTTCGATTCAAAAGGACGATCCGATTTCCCTCTTTAAAGCAATGGTTGCTTCTGTTTATTTAGAAAGCTTCCTATTTTACAGTGGTTTTTACTACCCGCTTTATTTCTATGGACAAGGAAAGCTCATGCAAAGTGGTGAAATCATCAACTTGATTTTGCGTGATGAAGCGATTCACGGTGTGTACGTTGGGTTATTAGCGCAAGAAATTTACAACAAACAAACACCTGAAGTGCAAAAAGAGCTGTATGATTTCTCGATTGACCTCTTGAACGAGCTTTATGAAAATGAACTTCATTACACGGAAGATATATATGACCAAGTCAATTTATCACATGATGTGAAAAAGTTCATTCGTTACAATGCCAATAAAGCGTTAATGAACCTTGGATTTGCCCCTTACTTTGAAGAAGAAGAGATCAATCCAATTGTATTGAACGGACTCAATACAAAAACAAAGTCGCATGACTTCTTCTCAATGAAAGGGAACGGCTACAAAAAAGCAACTGTAGAGCCGTTAAAAGATGATGACTTCTTCTTTGGAGATGAATCATAAGTAAGGCGTAAAAGTCAAAACGCATCACTCGTTTTGGCTTTTTGCCATTTCATACAATGCGTTACATACTGGAGGTTACCGAGCATGGGAAAAATGGATGAAATCATACTAGTTGCACCGCGCACACGCGTGTTCCAAAACGAAACGCTTGCGTTTAATGGTGTGAATAGTGAAGAGAAAACAATCAACACCATTATGAAAGAAATCGAAGAGCACTTCGAGCAGATGCGCAGAGGCGATGCGGAAGAAAATCCTGACTTCAAGCAGCCGATTCCTTATGTCGTGATTAAGCGTGAGGACGAAGTGTATGTATATGAAAGGCTTCAAGGCGGGGGAGAGACTCGATTGCATCATAAGTTGTCTCTTGGCTTTGGTGGTCACATGAATTTCATCGAAGGGAAAAACTTTGTTGAAATTCTAAAGGAAAATACGGATCGTGAGCTGGACGAGGAACTTTCTATTCAAGAAGAAGACAAGCTTGAGATGAAAACCCTTGGTTTAATTAATGATGATGACAACAGTGTCGGCCGTGTGCACATTGGCCTGTTATCAGCACTTGAATTAGCGCCGGGTGCTCATGTAGAAGTGAAAGAAACAGATCAAATCTCAGGAAAATGGATGAAAGCATCCGATTTGAAAAAGCCCGAATACTTCGATCGACTTGAAACATGGTCTCAATTTGTCGTGAACATTTTAGCATAAAAGAATCAATCATAAACCGGCTCAGCAGCAGACTTGAGCCGGTTTATTTCGTTATAACAGCTTCAGTTATTGGAAAACGAATGCGTCGTGACCGGCCTGCTTTAGTCTTGCGACGAGGTCATCCGCGTTTTGTTTTGTGCGGAAAGCCCCAGCTTGCACTCGGAACATACCTCCCTCTAATACAACGAAGGCGTCAAAGCCTTTGGATTTAAGTGTGGCTGCTAATTCATCCGCATTGGCTTTCACCTTGAAAGCCCCAGCCTGTACTTTATAAAGATTACCTGCTTTTTTTTTCAGCTGAAAGGCTTTCTCTAATCCAGTGGCATGAGCGCGAGCGATGCCTTGAAGGAAGGTCGCATTGCGGAGCTTATTTGCATCAGCTGTCGTATCGATGAAACCATTCTCTGTTAAAATAGCGGGCATAGAAGTTTCTCGAAGAACGTGGAAGTTCGCTGTTTTCTTGCCGCGGTTGGCAAAATCCACCGAGCGAACAATTTCATCATGAAGGGCATTGCGATACGTGGTGGTCGGTGCTGAAACGCCAGGATACACAAAGCTTTCAAAACCTGTGCCCCCGCCTGCATTAATATGAATAGACACGAAATAGTCAGCTCCCCAGCTGTTTGCCGCATTTGTACGCTGGGCCAAAGTGACGGACTGGTCAATTGAACGACTTAAGCGGACAGAAACGTCATCATAATCACTAATCAACATATCTCTCAGTAAAATCGCGATTTGCAGTGTTATATTTTTCTCCAAAAGTCCATTTGCAGCAGCTCCAGAATCTGTTCCTCCGTGGCCAGGATCAATAAAAATTTTCACCATCTATTCATCACCTCGTCTTTATTTTATGAGAAAATAGAAGAATTGCCTGTACAATATGCGGAAATCATTGAGACTCTTTTCTGCACAATTTGTGATGAGAAAGCTACATTTTTCTAAGAAAAAACAAATTGTTGGTTTGTCCGCCTAAATTGGATGAATACAATGGAAATAGCACATCATTTCCTGGGAAACCGCAGAAATCCCTACAATATTCGGTATCTCGGGTCATTTTGACAGCAAACTTGGGCTTAAGCGGGCGATTGTCACGATTACAGCTCCACCCGAATAGAATAAAGAGAGAAGAGCGAGAGGTGAATACGTTGGAGCGAGCTGTCACATATAAAAACAACGGCCAAATCAATATTATACTTAACGGACAAAAGCAAGTATTGGTTGATGCAGATTCAGAGGCAGAATACTTAGAAGCCTTGCAGAAAAATGAGGCAAAGCACAGCATCTTACGGGAAATAGAGCGTGAAATGAACAGCCTTGTCGGTATGGATGAAATGAAACGAAACATAAAAGAGATTTATGCTTGGATCTTTGTCAATCAAAAAAGGCAGGAACAAGGGTTAAAGGTAGGCAAACAAGCGCTTCATATGATGTTCAAAGGGAATCCAGGCACAGGGAAAACAACGGTTGCAAGACTTGTCGGGAAGCTTTTCTTTGAAATGAATGTCCTCTCAAAGGGGCACTTAATTGAAGCGGAACGCGGAGATCTTGTCGGAGAGTACATTGGTCATACTGCGCAAAAAACAAGGGAGTTAATTAAAAAATCACTAGGCGGCATTTTGTTCATCGACGAAGCCTATTCTCTTGCCCGCGGAGGCGAAAAGGATTTTGGGAAAGAAGCGATTGATACCCTAGTAAAACATATGGAGGACAAACAGCACGAATTCATTCTCATTCTTGCTGGCTACTCTAAGGAAATGGATCATTTTCTATCATTAAACCCTGGGCTGCAATCCAGATTTCCAATCAATATCAGCTTTCCTGATTATACCGTCGATCAGCTCATGGACATTGCCAAACGAATGATGGCTGACAGAGAATATATATTTACCCAAGAAGCTGAATGGAAGCTGCGAGATTACTTAATGCACATTAAAAGCACCACGAGTCCTGCAAAATTCAGCAACGGCCGCTTTGTGCGAAACACGATTGAAAAGGCCATTCGAACCCAAGCGATGAGACTCCTGCTTGTGGATCATTATGATAAAAAAGATTTGCTCACGATTAAAAGTCACGATCTGCAAATGAAAGAGGATACGCCTACTTAAAATGGCGTATCCTTTTTATAAAGAGATACTAAAATAAACCAGCCGAATAGTGGTATACGTGTGATGTGTTTGGTATGATGGTACTACTGAAAACTTAAGTACAGAAAGGAAACAACTGACGTTGAATGAACATGAAATGACAGAAAAAGCGATCCTTGTCGGCTGTCAATTGCCGCATGTCACGGATGAACGCTTTCAATACTCAATGGAAGAATTAGCTTCCTTAACCAAAACAGCTGGCGGTGAAGCTGTCAGCGTGATGACGCAAAAGAGAAATAGACAAGACAGCGCAACATATATCGGTAAAGGCAAAGTAGAAGAGCTTGAAGTGCTTTGCGAGGAATTTGAATGTGATGTCATTATTTTTAATGACGAACTGTCTCCAAGTCAGCTAAAAGCTTTGGCAACTGCCTTAGATGTGAAAATTATTGATCGTACACAATTGATTTTAGACATCTTTGCAAAAAGGGCTCGTACAAGAGAGGGGAAGCTGCAAATAGAGCTTGCCCAGCTTCAGTATGCCTTGCCAAGACTAAGTGGACAAGGAATCAGCCTCTCAAGACAAGGAGGCGGAATTGGCGCAAGAGGTCCAGGTGAAACAAAACTTGAAACAGATAGACGCCATATTCGAAACCGTATTCACGAAATTAATGGGCAATTATCTACAGTCAAAGAACACCGTACAAGATACCGGGAACGCCGGAAGAAAAATGGTGTGTTCCAAATTGCCATTGTTGGGTATACGAATGCCGGAAAATCTACTTTGTTTAACCAATTAACAGATGCAGATAGTCATGAAGAGGATCTGCTGTTTGCGACACTTGATCCAATGACACGTAAGATGACATTAGCATCTGGCTACAGTGTGCTGATTTCAGATACCGTTGGTTTTATCCAAGACCTTCCAACAACACTCATTGCGGCATTTCGTTCCACTCTTGAAGAAGTGAAGGAAGCTGATTATTTGCTTCACGTCATTGATTCTTCTAATGAGGATTACGAAGGTCACGAACGGACGGTTCATGAGCTTTTAGAGGATTTAGAAGCAGATCGTATTCCAATGCTGACGGTTTATAACAAAGAAGATCAAATCAGACCGGATTTCATCCCATCTTCAAAGCATCGTCATCTGTTAATCAGTGCGAGACGCGAAGAAGATGTGAAACGATTAAAAGCGGATATTATGGCAGAACTGAAACAAAACTTTTTAAAGCCATATCATGTGAAGATTCCAGCGTATGAAGGAAAGCTCATCTCCGCATTAAAATCAGAAACGCTTGTAGAATCACTAGAATTTCAAAAAGAAGCAGAACTTTATGACATCACCGGGTTTAGTGGTGAGGAGCAGACCATATTAGGTCAAATCAAGAAGTATATGTTGTAAGAAAGGAATTAAATCAAGATGTTTCATACATTAAAACACGGCAGTATTTTAGAAAAAGTAGCAGCAGAAACAGAACAAGACATTTTACACATGCATCAGCAAATTGATCAAAAGAGCGAACAAAATGAGTGGCGGGTGCTTGAAAGCTACCGAAAGCATAAAGTCAGTGACTCTCACTTTAACCCGACAACTGGATATGGCTATGATGATATGGGAAGAGACACGTTAGAAAAGATCTACGCAGATGTCTTCGGAGGAGAAAGCGGCCTTGTGCGTCCGCAGATCATTTCCGGCACACATGCGATTTCCATTGCGTTATTTGGTGTGCTGAGACCTGGCGATGAATTGATCTATATGACAGGAAAACCATACGATACGCTAGAAGAAATTGTAGGGATCCGCGGCAAAGAAGGGACAGGCTCATTAAAAGATTTCCAGATTGATTACAAGGCCATTGATTTAAGACAAGATGGATCCGTCGATTATGACAAAGTAAAAGAGTCAATCTCCTCTAAAACAAAAATGATCGGCATTCAGCGTTCGAAAGGCTATGCGTCAAGACCCTCCTTTACAATAGAAGAAATCGAGCAAATGATCTCATTTGTAAAAGAGATCAATGAAGAAATCATTGTGTTTGTGGACAACTGTTATGGTGAATTTACTGAATTACAAGAGCCATGTCATGTGGGAGCGGATCTTATGGCAGGTTCCCTTATTAAAAATCCAGGCGGCGGCCTTGCCAAAACAGGCGGCTACATCGTTGGAAAAGAAAAATGGGTAGAAGCTTGCTCTTATCGAATGACATCTCCGGGCATCGGCAGTGAAGCGGGTGCATCGCTGTATGCGCTCCAGGAAATGTATCAAGGATTTTTCTTAGCACCGCATGTTGTGGCTCAAAGCTTAAAGGGCGCAGTGTTCACGGCTCGTTTTCTTGAGAAGCTCGGATTCCAAACGAACCCAGCGTGGAATGCGAAAAGAACGGATTTGATTCAATCAGTCGAATTTGGCGATCCTAACAAAATGATTGCGTTCTGCCAGGCGATTCAATATGCATCTCCGATCAACAGTCACGTCACACCGCATGCGAGCTATATGCCGGGCTACGAGGATGATGTCATCATGGCAGCGGGCACCTTCGTCCAAGGAGCTAGTATCGAATTGTCAGCCGATGGACCGATCAGACCGCCTTATACAGCCTACGTTCAAGGCGGACTCACGTATGCCCATGTGAAAAATGCGATTTGCAGTGCTGTAGATGCCTTATTAGAACAAGGTTTTATCGACATACCTGCTCAATAAAAAAATCCATGTTAATATTCCTAACATAGTGTTGACACATAATATAACATGACATATAATAAATTTAAGCAAAGAGGAGGAGACAGTTGAGATGAGTGATAACATTCGCCGCTCAATGCCTTTATTCCCAATTGGGATTGTCATGCAGCTAACAGAATTATCTGCAAGGCAAATTCGCTATTATGAGGAAAATGGATTAGTATTTCCAGCAAGAAGTGATGGGAATCGCCGATTATTTTCTTTCCATGATGTTGATAAATTACTAGAAATTAAAAACCTCATCGAACAAGGTGTAAACATGGCAGGAATCAAAAAACTTTTTGCCAAAGCTGAGGCAGAAAATCCAGCGTCTGACACAAAGACCGAGGAGAAAACCACAGCCAAGCACAACTTGACAGATGATGAACTCAGGAAGCTACTGAAGAAGGAACTCATTCAGGCTGGACGTTTCCAACAAGGAACGACCTTTAGGCAGGGGGATATGTCAAGGTTCTTCCGTTAACGAATTAGCAAAAGCATTGCTATACAATTTTACCTTTTGTAGGGGAGGAGTTTTACGAAATGGCAAAATACACAAGAGAAGATATCGTAAAATTAGTAAATGAGGAAAACGTAAAGTACATTCGTCTGCAATTTACAGACATTCTCGGAACGATTAAAAATGTTGAAATTCCTGTGAGCCAGTTAGAAAAAGCTCTCGATAACAAATGTATGTTTGACGGTTCATCTATTGAAGGCTTCGTACGTATTGAAGAATCAGATATGTATCTATACCCAGATCTCAACACATTTGTTATTTTCCCTTGGACAGCAGAAAAAGGTAAAGTTGCACGCTTTATTTGTGACATTTACAAGCCGGACGGGACGCCATTTGATGGAGACCCACGTAATAACTTAAAGCGTGTCTTAAAGGAAATGGAAGAACTAGGATTTAGTGATTTCAACCTTGGACCTGAGCCAGAATTCTTCTTATTTAAATTAGATGAAAAAGGCGAGCCAACGCTTGAACTAAACGATAAAGGCGGATACTTTGACCTTGCACCAACAGATCTAGGCGAAAACTGCCGCCGTGATATCGTGCTTGAGCTTGAAGAAATGGGCTTTGAAATTGAAGCATCTCACCACGAAGTAGCACCTGGACAGCATGAAATTGATTTCAAATATGCTGGCGCTATCCGTTCTTGTGATGACATTCAAACGTTCAAACTCGTTGTCAAAACGATTGCGAGAAAGCACGGTCTTCATGCGACATTCATGCCAAAACCATTGTTCGGTGTAAACGGTTCTGGTATGCACTGTAACCTATCATTATTCAAAAATGGCAAAAACGCATTCTTTGATGAAAAAGCAGATTTACAATTAAGCGAGACTGCTAGACACTTTATCGCAGGTATCGTCAAGCACGCAACAAGCTTCACAGCGGTCACAAACCCAACGGTGAACTCTTACAAGCGTCTTGTACCTGGATATGAAGCACCTTGCTACGTTGCATGGAGTGCACAAAACCGCAGTCCATTGATCCGTATCCCTGCATCACGCGGCATCAGCACACGTGTAGAAGTGCGCAGCGTTGACCCATCTGCAAACCCATACCTTGCACTAAGCGTATTACTTGCAGCAGGTCTAGACGGAATCAAAAATAAACTAGCCGCACCAGCACCAATCGACAGAAACATTTATGTCATGGACAAAGAAGAGCGCCTTGAAAACGGCATCTCTGACCTGCCTGCAACACTTGCAGAAGCACTTGAGTTACTGAAATCAAACGAAGTCATGATCAACGCACTAGGCGATCACCTATTCGAACACTTCATCGAATCAAAAGAAATCGAATGGGATATGTTCCGCACCCAAGTACACCCATGGGAACGCGATCAGTATATGTCTCAGTATTAATAATAAAAACCCCTTGGAGCCATTGGTTTCAGGGGTTTATTGTTTTTGGGGGTGTTTCTTATCTTTTAAAATGAAACAGGTATCACCCACAAAAAATGATGAAAAAACCACTCCATGATCTTGGAGATGTGCTCTTCATATTTATTCATTGAATCCATGTCAATTTTTTTGCTAATATGAGAATAAATATCAGATGTTACTCGAATGCTTTTATGGCCAAGTCGCTCCTGAACATATTTCATAGATGCCCAAGATTCTAAAAGTGTAAAAACGGGGGGACAGCGCCAAATGGAGGGGCTTTTAATAAATAAAATTTTTGCAAATCTTAAATAGAAGTGAGTTGAAAGAGAATGTCTGAGAGAATAAAAAAAATTGTTAGGGCAGGAGTATCTGAAAGTCAAATAGAGAATATGAGTACTACATATCCACATAATTATCCTGATTTTAGATTATATAAGTATGTGCCTAAAATGGAAGAAGAGAAGGAGAGATTAGTTGAGGTAAGTAAAATTGTGGGAGCATACCGAGTTAAAAGTAAAGACTCTTGGTTAGAAAATTTTGATGCGATGGGAAGTAGAGTGGATTATCTTATAGATAGCCTAGAGAAAAAAGGCTTAGAAAGCTATAAAAAGTCATTTAAGGAAGATCAGGATAGGAAAATTCATCTTAGCTATTTAGAAGATTTAGATTGTTACTTCACTTCTGGAGATGGTAATCATAGAACGGTTGTAGCAAAAGTTATTGGTATGAATTATATTCAAACAAAGGTATCTCATTATCAACCAAATATAAAACGCATAAAAATCAAAAAAAAGTTAGATTTAATAAAAAAAGAAATATTTGAGAAAGTTAAAAATATGAATTTTGATCACGATGTAAATAAAAATACAGAACAAATTCATATTGATATTTTTTATAAGGAATTAATAATTCAATCAATTTTTATTGAAGATGAATATATTCTTTATCCAGTGGATCAAATAGAAAACTTACAAAAATCAAAGGATAAATTCATTCATCTTTGTTCAAAAATTGAAACCTATAAATTATTGCCTAAAATATTTAAAACTATTTTTTTGGCTTTTTATTCAAGAGGTGACCGAAAAATAAAAGATATTATTAAGGGTTTAGAACGAGAAAATTACTTTATAAAATAAAGATCTAATTAAGAAAACTAAGGAATGCGCCTGAAGTAAAAAAGGATATTCATAAATGGATAAAGTGGTATAAAGTGTCAGACTCCTTATGGTATTCTAGTAAAAGAATATTCCATAAAAGGAGTCTTTTTTATATGAAAATATTAGATGCTCCATCTTTACTATCAGCTGTCGAACAGAGGTCAAAGGCCTATCATGAGCTTCAAGAAGAAATGAAACTTGTGAAAAAAGCATTAAAAAGTGTATCGGGATTAGGTGACGAGTTTACTGGAAAAGGTGCAGATAATATCAAAGCTTTTTATAATGATCTTGCACTATACACGGACACTTATCTTGATTTTATCGATATGCAAAAGGCTTTTTTAGATGGAGTGAAAGGAAAGCTTGATGATGAATCATTAGGCGGTAGTACATTTATTGACGAGCACTTCTTAGACGCTCAATTGAAGCAAGGCATTCAGAACAATAAAGATATGGTGAAGGAACAAAAAGAAGCCCTTACGGCTATTTTTGACGATATTAGTGATTTGATTGAATTGCAGACATTTTCCAGCAAAGAGGTAGACGAGCACTTAGATGATGCGAACAAAAAAAGAAAAGATGCAATTGAGGCTGTACATACATTAGATCATGCCCTAAAAACAGAATACGCAAAATCAGAACCGATTGAAAAACATCTTGCAACATTTTATACAAAAATGATGGCTGCTACAGGAAAAGGAAAGAACGCTCAGCCCATGTATTATGATGCAAAAGCATTTCATGAGACAGATGTGTACAAGAATCATGATAAAATCGATGCACAGGTGAAAGCATATTTAAAAGTAAAAAAAGAAGAAAAAGAGAAACGAAGAATCAAAGAATTGAAGGAAAAGCTCAATGATCCTTCGTGTATATCAGAAGAGAAATACTTTGAGATTGTAGACGAAATTGGATATGAAAATCTTTCTTACGATCAAAAAATGTATTACAGCCAGCTGCTCCAAATCAAAGCGCAGGAAGAAGCATCAGAGGTATTCGTTGATAGTGTAAAAGGTGCTGCAGTGGGTCTATATGATGTGGCAAAAGATACAGTGGTTGGTATCTACGATCTTGTAACAGACCCTGGAGGTGCCGTTGAATCGGTTGTAACGGCTGTTTCTCATCCAATTGAAACATCGAAAGCAATTGGAAAATCAATTTCAGACTCATTCCAAAAAGAAGTCATAGATGGTGATGCGTATTCCCGGTCACACTGGTTCGCCTATGCGACTGGTTCACTAGCAGAAATCGTCTTTGGCTCTAAAGGGGCAGGAGCCATTACAAAAACAGGGACAACAGCGGCTAAAACTACAGTGAAGAAAGGGCTTGAACAAGGAGCAAAATCATTAGACAGAGTCTCCATTCCTAGCCTATTGCCATATTCACCAAAGTTTCAAATGGCTGGCGGACCGAAGCTACCATATAACGTTTTTGACGGAGAAAATCTTAAAAATAAACTCCTCTCCATGGCAAAGCGTCTAGACAACAACTCAGGATACGGAATCTCTAAGACAGGCAGACGATTACCAGCACCAAAATCACCGCCAACCGTTGTCAGTTACGGAGATCACTATGTGAGATGGAAACGTAAAAAAGTATTAAAACCAAATGTCGTTTATTCAACAAAGCAAGGGTACACCTACACAACCGACCACTACGGAAGGATTGTCAAAGTCGAAGCAAGTGATTTAAAATACGGAGAGATCAAAAGAAACCAATATGCTCAGTCCAATTCAGGAAAGCCTGATCGATTACTAGATGATGATGGAGGTCATTTGATTGCCTCTATTTTTAAAGGGTCTGGGGATATTGATAATCTCATACCTATGAATTCACAGATCAATCGAAGTGGTGGGAAATGGTATCAGATAGAACAAGAGTGGTTAGCAGCCTTGAGGAAAGACCCACCTAAACATGTAGAGGTTAGTATTCGGCCTATCTATAAAGATGATTCATTAAGACCTGAAAGTTTTGTAGTGAGATATAAAATTGGAAAACGTTCCGTTCGTGAAACTATTAAAAATCAACCTGGAGGTTAATACTAGTGGAATCAATAGAACAATATTATAAAAAAATTGCAGAAGCAATTAATGAAATTATACCATGTGATTGGGATAAAGTTTGGATGTACGCTGAAATTCTAGACGATTCAGCTGGAATTACTTTTTATTTTACTGAACCTAATAATGAAGAATGTGTTTATGGACATGATATTCCAGAAAGATATAGAGTAAGTGACTCTACTTATGACCATTTATTAGTTGAACTCAGTGAAGTCTTTGAAGATTTGAAAAAGGAGTATATAAAAAATGGTTTAGGAGCTTGGACAACAGCTACCCTTCAGCTGGAGAAGTCAGGGAAGTTTTCAATTGAGTACGGCTATGAAGATATTCTCAATATAGGGCTTTATGGCATTCAGAGAATAGAGGTTTGGGAATATGAAACATTCGGGATTCTCCCTGAAGATGAGGAAGATAAAGAAACTGTGTTAAATTATATAAAAAATAAAAATAACAGCTAACACACATTACCCTCCAATTTAAGGAGGGTTTTTGTATGACTGTATTTTATATATTTCATAAAAACCTCATTCCCTTTATCTAAACCGATAAACCGTCACTTCACAATCACCCAATACCCCTTCAATCATGTCTTCCACGATCGTCCAATCGCCGCCCGCCAGTCCGCAGCCGATCCCGTAAGGAATGGCGATGGAAGTTTGGTTTTTCTTTTCATTTGAATGGGTTACTGTGTCTTTTAGGCTTTGTAAGCAGCTGCGTAAGGCATCGTAGTCCGTTTGCATTCTTTTTCTACCGTATCCAGTTTGAGCAAATAAGTTGGCAATTGTTTTTCCGTCATTCGTTGTGATGAGTTGAACGGAGCTTAACAAGTCATCTCCTTGTTCTGTACATAATTGTTTATACTTTTTGTATACATTGGGGTATTTGCTTTTGATTTGTTTGGCTAATCCAGCGCCCATGACCCCTTTACAGTTCACCTGGTGACAGAGATGTCTTCACTTGCCTCTAAAATGTTACCATCCACTGTTTTGATCACATCAAGTAACCCCTTTTTAATAAAATACAAACTTATGTTCTATTTTATCAGTTTTGATCAAATTATTTAATAGCAAAATGCTTTTTATGAGTTTCGTTTATTTGAAGACACTTCACAACAACTTGATTGTCAAAGCAGGTGCATGTCATCTAAAATATGGAGAGACTAGAAAACACGAAATGATGCAAAGAGGAGTCATTTATGAATCAATTAGAAACGAATCGTTTAATTCTTAGACCGTTTTGTGATGAAGATGCGGCAGGGATGCTGGAGTACTTGTCTAATCCAAGAGTAAATTGTTTTCTTAGTGATCGAATTTTTTCATTAGAAGAAGCTGTGGCTAAAGTGCAAAAGAGAAAAGAAGATCATTCATATGTAGCGGTTTGTTTAAAAGAAAGTCAACTAATTATCGGTGAGTTGTTTCATTTAAAAGAGGAGCCTGATACGTATTCAATCGGCTGGAATTTCAATGCAGCATATGAAGGAAAGGGGTATGCACGTGAGAGTGCTGAAGCATTCTTGACCTATTTATTTGTAGAAAAGGGAGCAAGGCGGCTTTATGCCTATGTAGAAGATGATAATGTCCGTTCACAGGCATTATGTGAGCGATTAGGCATGCGGAAAGAAGGCCTTTTTCTTGAGTTTATTTCATTTACTACTTATGAGGACGGCACCCCTAAATATGAAAACACGTATCAATATGCTTTGCTAAAAAAGGAATGGGAGCAGCATCACTCTCTATAGAGCACTCAGTGAATGATGTGCAGGTGACAGTAAAGTGACAAACATGTCATATGATTCCATGGTTTGTTCGTTCGATCGATGGAGCGGTCATCTCATTTCAATTATCCTTGTCATAAATCGAGGAAAAAGGGATGAAATGAGATGCAGGGATTTAATGAAAATTTATTTAGGTGGGTGAATCAGCTCAGTATCGATCATGGTTACTTGAATCCGTTATTCATTGGACTAGCTGAATATACAGTGCTGTTAGCAGCGCTCATGTGTCTGTTCATATGGTTTCAAAATCGGAGCAGAACCAATAGGCAGGTGGTCGTATCTGCCGGATTTACTTTCATATTGGCAGAGTTAATTAGCAAAATTGCAGGAATTTTTTATTCCAACCAGCAGCCCTTTGCCGAAATGAGCCATGTCAATCTTTTGATTCAAAAGGAAGTAAATAACTCTTTTCCGAGTGATCATACCATCTTTATTTTTTCTGTTTGTCTGATCTTTTGGCTTTTTCACAAACGCCATGTTTATTGGCTGATCATTGCGTGCGCCGTTGGTTTTTCAAGGATTTGGGTAGGTGTCCATTATCCATTTGATGTCTTAGCAGGTGCTGTCATGGCGTGTTTAACAGCGGTCGCTGTTGTATATTTGCCGATATGCCAAAGGAGCGTTAATACCATTTTGTCATGTTATGAGTGGCTTGAGCAGAAAGTTGTAAGGAAGAGAACAAAATAACATGTTGCAGCAAAATACCCCGGTCTGTTAATGGCTCAGATCGGGGTGCTTTTTATTTTCGCCAAAACGTTGAACAATCCGCTTTGTCTTCGATATTAAATTCGATGATTTTTTTTAGGAGAGGATAATCAACTGGCAAGCTTTCCTTCATGCGAAACATCTTTTTTCCATGATCGTAACCCGCTTGTACAATGTCAGCTGAAAAGTGATCGATTCCTTTACCTTCTGGTGCGACAGAAATGTGATGTTTTGCTACGCTAAACCCAATAATAAATGTGCCGTGGTCTGTGAACATGGGCTGATTCCAAGCAATTCTTGGCTCTAATTGAGGGAATGTGTCTAAAATCCATTGTAAAATGTCTTGTGTGCGCTGCTTCAGCTTTGGATTACCGATATTGCTTACATATTCTTCAAACACATGCATGATGTTTTATCCTCCAATTCCATCGACCTCATACGTCTCAGACGGGATTCGAACCCGGTAAGCATAGATTAGGGGCAACACCGCTTCCCTACGGAATTTCACCTGTCTCAGTGTGCTTTTTGATGCTTCTGAAACCCTTACCTTGCGGCTCGCCAGCTATAATTCGTTTTACAGTGCTCTAGCCTTCTAGAGCTGCTGAGGCGCGGAAGTTATTGATCTTATTATATATAGTAAAATGCTAATAGGGTTATTGTAAAGAAAAACCTATGTATAAAGAGATTAGGGAGATTAAACCAAAATATGCTCCAAAATTAACTATTACAAGGTATATAATGAAATCGGTATGAGTGAAAGATTGTATACACGTTTAAAAGCAAAGACTTTCCTAGACCTGGATTATGCTCTCAATGAGGTTTAATTTAAAGCACCCATTTAGAGGAGTTTGACTTTGAAGTAAAAAACGACCCCAAAATTGGAAGTCGTTTTGTAAATATTTTTATTTTGAAACAAAGCATTTTCCGTTAGATAATACTTCGCATTTTACAAGGAAATAACTGTTACTACTTGTCCAAACTTGAGTGTAACTTACCCCATTTTGTTTAATTAATACGTAATCCCACTGATCAGGATAAGCATCTCTGACCCACTCTAACGGAGCAGCACTTGCAGTATTCATAGAAAATAACATTGTTGCAGAAAAGGCGATAGATAATACAGCTTTTTTTAATGTTGATTTTTTCAAACAAAACAACTCCTTAATTTGAATTAACCTATTATTTGTAAATAGGTTAATTCAATAGTATCAAAGAGAAAAAGCATTTTGTGTCGAATTTTGTAAAAATACCTTAAATTTACCTATTTATATAAGGTGATAATTTTCACAATGTATGAATAAACCTTTTAACACTTTTAAAGCTTTATTGATTTGTTTTTTTATTTGCGTATAACTGGCGTCGTTTTTGGCGGAGCATGACGTAATATCGTATTATGCGATAGATGAATTGAACAGCTTTTAAAAGTGACTTTTCGTTCGGTAAATTTTGCGATTAGTTCCATGGGTTCTCTTTCTGCCGCTGATCTTTACGCGAATCGCACAAAATAGTCAAAGGCACATATGATAAAAGACCATATGGATTTGTATACAGCATTGAATTGGGCTGATAGAAAGTGACAAACCTGTTGATGAGTAAACTGAAAGAGATAATTAATCAAACAAAAAATGAAGGCTTTACTCACAAACGTTCAATGAGTTCTCCTTTTTTGCTCATCATGGAAAATGGGGAACCTTTCTACTCCTGGGTGTTCGTTGAAAGAAGTGTGTTTAATACTTGCTATTTTTCTTTAATTTCCATCAATGAAGAACAGAATTGTGTGGTATTAGAGCTCCTTGTTCCATGCTGCATGAGGTCGACTTGCTGTCAGAAAGTCTTGTATCGATCCAGTTCAAAGATCCTTGTTGATCTTTCTTTTTTATGCGGAATGATTGAAGCAGAGCTGCCAGTATATGATGCGCTCATTTTAAAGAACATAGAACCTCACCACCTCCTTCTTGATTTTTCAACATCCCCCAGTTCGGTTGAAATCTGGCGTAATGGAACAAGATTACTAAATACAGCAACAGTGGTTTTGCATCATCATGATGATCAAGAAGTGCCAGTTTCTATTACCATTCAAACAAAAAAAGCATGTCATGACATATGTGTCCAAAAAGGAGAAAGTCGATCGATTACTGTAAAAGATATGATGTTGATTTTAAAGAAACAAGCCACTGAAAACGTGCAAGCGCGCTTAGACATTCAATTAAACATGGTACAAAGGAAAAAAATAAGGCTTTGAGTCTGGGATAATCGCACAATCTTCATAGAACACTAGATCATAGTCTATCAAGAATAGGTTGAAGGAGGGTTAAAATGGCTATTTTAGGCGGGTGTAGTAATGAGCAAACAGGCTTTGTGAATGATGCGGTATGCTTCACAGTCGATTTAGCAGCAGCAGCGGATCCAGTTGTCGTCTGGACGGATGGAACACCATTTGTCATAAACGGGACCATTATGGTGGAAAACAACGGAATCGTGGCTGTAGCACCAACTGTGACATTAGAGGTCAACGGTGCGGCTGTTCCAGATTTCACTGTACCTCCAGGAGAGAGTCGATCCATTACGCTCAGTGATCTTAACTCCATTGGGATTGTAGCTACTGGCGGGACCTCGACTGGAAGTATTGTCGTTTCTTTTTCTCTCAATTATCAGTATTAGTGTGTATGTCTTAAAGATTCCACAGTTTGAAAGAAGTGAGAGGCATGTGCGCCCAACTTAATATGTGTGGAGGAATAACAGGTCCAACGGGATCAACCGGCCCGACCGGAGTAACCGGAGCAACAGGTCCAACAGGATCAACCGGCCCAACAGGTCCAACAGGATCAATGGGATCAACCGGCCCGACCGGAGCAACAGGTCCAACGGGAGCAACCGGAGTAACCGGAGTAACGGGTTCAACAGGAGCAACCGGCCGGACCGGAGTAACGGGTTCAACAGGAGTAACAGGTCCAACAGGAGTAACAGGTCCAACGGGAATAACCGGAATAACGGGTCCAACCGGAGTATCCGGAACAACCGGATTAACCGGCCCGACCGGAGTAACGGGTCCAACAGGAGTAACCGGCTCGACCGGAGTAACGGGAACAACCGGATCAACGGGCCCAACAGGAGTAACAGGTCCAACGGGAGCAACAGGATCAACCGGCCCAACCGGATCAACAGGAGTAACAGGTCCAACCGGCACAATTGTGACCGCTAACTCAATGTACGCGTCCAATACGGCGGGAAGTACAGTGCTTGTTGTCATAGGCGGGACAGCGGTTTCCTTGCCTAATAATCAGAGCTTAGATGGTTTTACGGCAAGTGGTGGAAATACGATTTTTACAGTGCCTGTCTCAGGCCGCTATTTCATCACATATCAAGTGAACACAAGTGTAGCGCTGCTTGCCGGAACAAGGATCATTAACAGCGGATCTGCCATTCCTGGTTCTATATTAACACCCGCTTTATCGGCATCTACCTACAACGTATCACTCATTACAACACTTGCAGCAGGTAACCAGATTTCTCTCCAAATTTTCGGTTTAGTCGCAGCAATAGTGTTACTTGGGGGAGGATCGGTTGGAGCGGCACTTACTATTATACGATTGGAATAAGGACAAAAAGCCCCCAAAAAAGGGCTTTTTCATTTCATTACGAGATGATTGGTTACTTTAAAACCGAAAAAAGGCGGAATTTTTACACAAACATCATTGACTAGAAGAAAGAAACGCATTTTCAATGGAAACGGTTATTGAAGATTCGAGAGATTCATATTAAAATGATCTCAAATGGACTTAATTAGCAATTGCTAATAGAAGTTCCATATTTAGTGAAATCATGTGATGCAGCTGAAGGTGATTGGGGGTGTAGAATGAGCAAGATTCCTGTTGCGGAATTGGCATCATTATTAAATGACTGGAACATGGAAATCAAAAAAGATCATGCAGATGAGGCAGAACGGTTATTTGCTAAAGCGAAACAAGCGGTAGAGGAAATTGACGATGCGGACATCCTTATGTACTATTCTCTTCTTGAGAAGAGGCATCACATTCTCATGTACAATTTAAGAGGGCAAAAGGGCAGTGTTTCAACGAGAAGTATAGAAGGTCATCACGGGAAAAAAGAGGATGACTTGTCTAACCGACTTGCCTACTATTTTGATTTTTATGAGGGTGTGTATGAGCAGCATCAAGGAAATTACGAGGTTGCATTGCAAATGTATCAAAGTGCTGAAAAGCTCTTAGATAAAATTCCAAGTGAGATCGAACGTGCTGATTTCGATTTTAAGGTGGCCTGGCTTTACTACCGGCTTAGTCATATCATGCTCTCATTAAGCTATATCCGCAGAGCACTTCACGTCTATAAACGGCACAAGCATTATGAAAGAAGAACAGCCCTTTCATACTCTCTCATTGCGGCGAATCAAACAGAGATCGGCCGGTATGAAGAGGCGCTTGAAAATTATCGCCTGGCGGAAGAGGTTTTGACAAGCGAGCAGGATGACTTTATGCTGGCTCAGCTCCATCACAATGTAGCCATTTTATATTCATTTTGGAACAAACCGAAAGAATCAATACGTCATCTTGAAAAAGCACTGTCCCATCAAGAATATTATGAGTCGGATTTCTTTTTCCATTCTACGTATCTGATCAGCCGGGAACTCTGTGTGATTGGTGAAAAGCAGCGTGCAAGCCAATATATAGAGGCTGCGTATGCCAGAATAAAAGATGCTTCTCATGAAGTGTTTCAGCTGAAAATAGGCATCGTCCATGACCTTTACTTAACGAATGCACCACAAAGATTTCAGCAAATTGATGAGAAATTAAGAAAGTTAGAAGAGAAGAATGAATATCATGAAGTAAAAGAGCTTTCACATTTTGCTGCTAAGTATTGTGAAAAGCAAGCACTTTATGAGCAGTCTGTTTTTTACTTGAACAAAAGTTTAGAAGCGGATTTACATATGAAAAGAATGGGGTTGATTTAAGATGAAAACAGGTTTAAAAGTATTATTCGTTGTAGGTTTAGCGATCGCTGCGTCAGTTCTGACTCAAAACGTTGCGGGTTCTTTCGAAGTAGCAGAAAAAATCATTGGTGGTTAATCCACCATTTATCTCTCGCCCTTGTTGATCATCGTCAGCAAGGGTTTTTTGTATGTTGTTAATAGGCTCTTCTTATTAAACGCTACAAGAACGTTTAATAAGAAGAATTCGCAACAAAGGGGGTGTGCAAATTTGTTACCTGCCCCATTATTCTAAATAAACATAGGGCAGCGCAACAAGTTAAAAAGGTCACCTTTCTTTGCTTAATTTAATTTTTTGCAGGACTTTTCATTCACATTTTATCAAATTGGTCTATTGTACATAGAAGTAAAAGAAAAAGTCGGAACACCGCTCCATTTGTCATGCATATGATGTGATGAGTTGTTAGACGAAAGCAGGTGATTGTATGTATCCACGAGTTTATGGAGGTTTTCATGGAGGCGGTTTTAGCGGTGGGGGAGCACATATCGGATCGGTTGGTTCTCATATCGGCTTTGGCGGGTATTATGTGAGCTCTGGTGTGTTTTCTGGTTTAGGCGGTTTCCCTGGATACGGGGGATTCGGGACATTTTCTGGATATCCGTATGGCTCCACGTTCATTATGGGGCGTCCTCCTGGTTTTTATGTGAGAAGTTATGAGTGAACGTTGAAATAGCCATCTAACGATTGGCTATTTCAATTGGTGAAAGTGCTTCAATGCAGCAGTGATCACAATCACCCCAAGGATAGAGATAGGCAGCCAAATGATGATAAACGGGTCGTACGCATCTGTGTATGCCGCTAAAGCGGCACCTAGGCAGTAAAAGACAATAGAGCCTATTCGCATGAAACTGACATGCTGTATAGGAGCTTTTCTTTTTTCCCGGTGTGAAATGCGCTGAGCCAAATCTTCAAATAGGTTAGCGAGTGTACTCGTTAGAACCGTTGTGGAAATGCCAGCCACATTTAATTTGCGGGCGGCCGCTGTCTGCAGGCCCATGGCCATACTTAAAAGGATAATGAGCATAAAATAAGCACCTTGTGTATAAGGGAAAATGGTCATGAGAGCAAATAGAAGTAGTATCATGACTTCTATGATAAAGATACGTGTAACGGCTTTTGGCCAAAACGTTTTCTCATGCTTTCCGCCTATCACAACAGCAAGTAAAACCCCTAGAACGAATCCACTCAGTGCAGTGATGGAATGAAGGGCTGTTAGCTGCAAGGAGCTTCCTGCTGCAATGCCAAGCAGCACAATATTACCTGTCATATTGGCTGTAAACACATGCCCTAGGCTCAAATAGCCAATCACATCTACAATACCTGCGGAAAGGCACAAGAAGATTAGTGCTGTATTTCGAAATGAATGTGCGGTCAAAATGGTCATCCCTTTCTTACTCTCTAATGAATAAGTGTAACGCTTAATGACCGCGTATGTCCATCTTATGTGCCGGTATAATGTCTTCAAGCCGATGTAAGACTTGTCTGAAAGTGTCATCATTTACAAGATGCCTCATACGGCGGAATGGATCTCCTTTTTCCTTTAGACGCTCTATAACAGCTGGCATGGTAAACAAAGAAGGATGAAGGCCATCGTGATGGAGTTCGCCCCATTCAAGCGGTGTCGCTACAAGTCCAAGCTCATTTCCTCTTGGTGAATAGGGCGCGATGATTGTTTTTCCAGCATCGTGCTGAATATAGTCTAAATACAAGCGATTGCCGCGTTTTTTCTTAAGACGTTCTAAAGTAAATAGCTCAGGAGCTTGTTCACATAAAAATTGGCATATAAACGCGGTGAATGATCTCGTTTCTTCGTATGTGAAGGCATTTTTCTTTAATGGAATATACACTTGCAGTCCTTTACCGCCGCTTGTTTTAATAAAGGCTGTAAGAAAGAGCCCGTCTAAAAGCGCTTTGATTCGCTTGGCAGCTTCTATGGCTAGATGAAACTCGTTAACAGATGGCGGGTCTAAATCAAAGACGATTTCGACCGGCCGGTCCGTATCCCTTGTTTCAAAAGGAATATGAAATTCCATCGCAAGCTGGTTACCGAGCCAAAGAAGCGTCTGAGGGTCATTACAGACCGTGTAAGCAATATCATCAACTTGATCGGTCAACACAAAATCTGGTGCATAATCAGGTGTCGACTTTTGATAAAAGAATTCATCCCCAGCGCCATGGGGGAACCGAATTAAAGTAAGTCGTCTTTCACGTAAAAAGGGCAAGAGATAGGGAGCCGCTTGTCTCAAATAAAGTAAGTAATCTGCCTTGTTCAGATGAAGAGCCGGCACAATCGGTTTTTCAGGATGAGTGACGTCAATCACGGCAGGGAGCGGATACAGCTGTTTGAGCATTTGCTGAAACGTACACGCTGCTGGGTCAGTATCTAGTAAAAAGGAAGAAAAACGCGGCTCTCTTAAGGCGGATCCATCAAAGGATATACAAGCAATGCTGGCGACGATAGAAGGAGGGATTTCATATCCTGATGCTCCTTTTAGCTGGCCTTTTGTTTGAAAGAGTGTACGCAGCGTTTGTTCTTCTTCTTTAGAAAACCCATGCTTGAATTGGACAACCTCGGTGAGATGATGATCTTGATAAATACAGCCTTGGAAATAGCCATTTTCTTTATCAAAACGAGTCACAATGACAGAGACATAGCGCCAGTTTTTGACTTTCAGCCATTCTTTTGACCGGGTATTGTCGTGCCATTTACTCGTCTTTTTTTTCGCAACGAGTCCTTCTGCTAAATACGTCGTCATCAGCTTTTTCATATATTCATGATTTGTGTCTGTATGAATAAGTTGAAGAAGGGAAGGGTGCTCCAGCTGAACAGATGGCGGAAGTTTTGCTTCTTGGAAAACTTGCTGTAACTGTTTTTTCCTATCCATCAACGGTAAATCAACAAGGGATCTCCCTGTACATCTTAATAGATCAAATGCAATCAAATGACATGGAAACCGCTCAGCCTGCAGCTTAATAGCCTCTTTGTTTTTCAGCCTGCCTCTTTGCTGAACCCTCGCAAAATCGCTTTGCTGTTCATCCAGTAAAAAGACCAATTCCCCATCAAACGTAAGTGGTAAAAAAGGAGCAAACTGGTCCCTTAATTGTTCGCACTGTTCAATAACCTCAGGAAACTGTTCGTTTAATCGTTTTCCGGATCTACTTTCTAAATGAATCTCGTTTTCCTCCCACATCAGGATGGTCCGAAAGCCATCATATTTTAATTCATACACCCAGTCTGAACCGGTAGGAATATCATGTGCCGCCGTTAATCGCATAGGTTTCATTGTCATGTCACTTCCTCATATGATGTGTTCTTAGAGTGGGATGAAATTTTCATTCGCATACATAAGTCTAACGAAAACATTACATAGTAAGGAGAAAAGAACGGAGGCGACGCGATGCATACAGTTTGGAAAGGCGGCATTAGCTTTGGACTAGTCAATATTCCAGTTAAGCTGTTTACTGCTACAGAGAACAAAGATATTAAGTTAAGACAGCTGCATAAAGAGTGTCACACGCCCATTAACTATAAAAAGGTTTGTGCCAACTGCGGGGAAGAGGTGGCACCAGAACAAATCGTCAAAGCGTACGAGTATGCGAAAAATAAATTCATTGAATTAGACGATGAAGAGCTAGAAAAACTGCGAAAAGAAAATGAAGAAAAAGCCGTCGAAATCATTGATTTTGTGAAGATAGAAGAGATTGATCCAATCTATTATGAAAGAAGTTACTTCTTATCCCCAGATACTGGCGGTGCGAAGGCATATTCATTATTAAGAAAAGCTTTAGAGGAATCGGGAAAAATTGGTGTGGCGAAGATTATGATCCGCTCAAAGGAGCAATTAGCAATCGTTAGGTGCTATGAACAGATTTTGCTGATGGAAACCATTCATTTCCCTGATGAAATTAGACAAGTATCTGATGTACCGAATATCCCCCAAGAGGAGAACATTGTAAAGAAAGAGTTAGATACAGCGCTCCTTTTAATCGAGCAGCTGACCACGACATTCGATCCAGCGGCATATCAAGATGAATACAGAGAACAGCTGATGAACTTAATTGGCGATAAAATATCTGGAGAACGTACGGTTCAGCCAGAAACGACAGGCAAAAAAGATCCTGCATCCAATGTGACTGATTTAATGGCGGCTCTACAGGCTTCAATCGATCGATCAAAACCTGCCAAAGCGAAAAAAGCAGCACCTAAAAAAAGAAAAACACCAGCGAAAAAAGAAAAGAATGCATAAGAAAAGACCGCTTACGGGCGGTCTTCACTTTCTTCTTTTCAGCGTGATAGAAAACCTTTGAAGTCTAGGAAGGACGAGCACCGGAGCGGAGCGAATTTGACATTCGTGAGCACCGAAGCGCAGACCTGACAACGAATGCGAGGGTTTGCCTACACGCTGAGACCGCTTACGGGCGGTCTTATTGCGGTTTTAACACGTCCTGAATTGTTCCATCTTTTCTGTGGATAACAACAGAAGTCCCTTTATTAGAAGCAATCTCCTTTGCCCGGTCAATTGCTTCTTGTTTCGTTTCTTTGACCTCACTTGCTCGTTTTGCTTTCTCTGTTTGAACCGCCCAGCCTTCTTCGTGCTTGACGACATGCTGCGCATGATCCATGAGCTCTGGTCTTGCGGAGCTGCTGTTTTTAGAAGGAGTGACTGAACCATGAGCTGAGAAATTCTCTATCTCATTCTCCGTTGCATTCTTTTTCCACTCTTTCGCTTGACTGATCGCAATTGGGATGGCTCTATTTTCGTCATAGCCTTCCTGTATCATTTTGTTGGCAATCTCAAGCGCTTTTTTTCGAATGACGTTATCTAACGATTGAAATGAAGCCGGATAATCATTCATCGTCCAAGGCATATGAAACGCTCCTTTCTTTTATTTGAACACCTTCCCCCATCTGCAATGGATCAAACATATCATTCTTCTCAAACCAATGAATGGGATAAAATACATCGTTTTGCTGAGGCGGAATCTCATCAAATCCAGGAGAATAGAAGGGAGAAAAGGAGTGGTTTTGATGATGATAAAAGGTTTGTATGAAGCCCATTTACCTGTGAGTGATTTGAAGGCATCTATTGCGTTTTATGAAAAATTGGAATTGACACTTGCTCACGAAAATGAACGAGTTGCTTTTTTATGGATTGAAAAAGGAAAGAGCTGGCTTGGCTTGTGGAAAGTAGATATAAATGCCTTTCCATACCATCCCTCGACTCGGCACGTTGCCTTTCAAATTACAACGTCCAGTATCGAACAGATCAAGGCTTGGCTTGTTGAAAAAGGCATCAGTATTCACCCAATGTTTGGTTTTTCAGAAGAGGAACAGCCTTTAGTTCTGGATAATCCGCCGCAATTTCATGCAGCGATCTATTTTCTTGACCCAGATGAGAATTTGCTTGAATGCATTGCCCCGCTTGAACTTGATACAGCAGAAGACTACGATATCATGACATATGAGGACTGGGATAGAAAGAAAAATCCGTTTATTGATTGACAAAATCACTCATTGTAACTATATTGGTTACAACGGTGGTGAAAGATTGTGAAACAAATTAGCAGCAGGTATCCAATTGCTGTTCATATTTTGTCATTTATTGCAGGTGTTCCAAAAGAGTGTACAGGGGATTTTATTGCGGAGAGTGTGAATTCAAATCCAGCCATTGTTCGAAAAATGATGGCAATGCTCAAACGGGCGGGTCTTATTGAGATTCGCCGTGGAGTAGGCGGGGCTTATTTAAAAAGACCGGCAGAGGAAATCACGCTGTTAGATGTGTACCGTGCTGTCGATGTAAGCGAGGATGAAGAATTATTTAACTTCCATCAGCCAGTCATCGCATGTCCGATTGGTCAAGCAATGGATACAAGACTGAGGAGTGAACTAAAAGAAGCTCAGGCAGCGCTTGAAAATCACCTCAAACAAGTGACCATCCAGCAATTGTTGACAGAGTCAGAATAAAAGAAGCTCAGGCTGAACTTGAGCTTTTTTTACACCAGTTGTTGTAATCGAGAAGGTTATAACGAATAAACGGATACGTAAAGCTGTACCAAAACATCACCGTCGAATCACAAAATGAGGAGGTCAAACAAATGAAGTTATTAGTAACAGGCGCAACAGGACAACTTGGATCGCTCGTCGTCCAGCATTTGCTTACAAAGGTACCGGCTGAACAAATTGCGGTCAGTGTTCGAAACCCGCAAAAAGCAGCACATTTGAAGGAATCTGGGGTGGATGTACGCCACGGAGACTTTACTCAGCCAGACACCCTTAAGGCAGCCTTTCAAGGCATTGACCGTCTTTTGATCATTTCAACTGCAGAAGGAGACCGCGTGCAGCAGCATACGGCTGCCATCCAAGCGGCGAAAGCAGCTGGTGTATCCTTTATTGCTTATACAAGCGTTGTGAGTGCAAGAGAGAGTCAGCTTGTCCTTGCACATGACCATGCAAAAACAGAAGAAGCGATTGTGGCCTCTGGCATTCCTCATGTGTTTTTAAGAAACAATTGGTATGTAGAAAACGAAAAAGATACGATTCTAGCAGCCGTTAGCGGCGCACCATTTTTAAGTCCAATTGGTGATGGCAAGGTTGGCTGGGCAACAAGAAATGACTACGCAGAAGCGGCCGCAAATGCGTTAACACTTCCTGTACATGACCAGGAGATATATGAGCTGTCAGGACCTCTTCGGACGCATACTGAACTTGCACACATTGTCAGTGAGGTAAGCGGAAAAGAGATCAAAGTCGAGCAAATTGATGTCGACACATTTGGAGAGTTTTTAGCTTCAAATGGTGTACCAAAAGAAGCTGTTCCGTTCGTCAAAGCCATTCAAAGCGGCATTCGCGATGGTGCCTTAGCTGTTGAAAGCCGTGATTTCGAAACATTATTAGGCCGGCCCTTAACACCTATCGAAGAAAGAATTCGTGAATTGATTTCAAAATAAATCTTCTCAAGCGCCCTATCAAAAGGGCGTTTTTTTCATTCAAGCTACACATGCCATATGTCCAAGTTTAGACAAATCACTTCGTTGAAATTTCAGAAATTTGGGATTAAAATGAAAATAGGGTCTGTTATTTCGTCATCAGATGACCAAATTAATGAATCAAATTGCAGCAAAGAAGGGAAGTTCGCCGATGAAAGTCCATTTATTCGTTACCTGTTTAATTGACACCATGCAGCCAAGTGTAGGAAAGGCGACAGTGAAAGTACTAGAAAGGCTCGGTGTAGAGGTGGAATTTCCAGAGGCACAAGTGTGCTGCGGACAGCCAGCCTTTAACAGCGGCTATACAAAAGAAACCATCAAAGCAGCAAAAAACATGATCAAAGCCTTTGAATCAGCTGAATATGTCGTGACGCCGTCAGGTTCTTGTAAGGCGATGTTTTTAGAATATCCTCATCTTTTAAAAGAAGACCCAGTGTGGTCAGCAAAAGCTGAGGCACTTACTGAGAAAACATATGAATTAACCGAGTTTATTGTTGATATATTACACGTCACAGATGTAGGGGCGAGCCTGAAAGGAAACGCAACCTATCACACATCCTGTCATATGACGAGACTGCTGCGAATTAAGGAAGCACCTATCACACTGTTGTCAAATGTCAAAGATTTGACGATGACACCATTGCCGCGTGCAGAAAATTGCTGCGGATTTGGAGGAACCTTTTCAGTAAAAATGACACCTATTTCTGAGCAAATGGTCGATGAGAAAGTCCAAAGCATAGAGGAGACAGGCGCTGAATACATTATTGGTGCTGACTGCGGATGTCTGCTGAATATTGGCGGGAGGCTGAATCGTCTTGATAAGCCCATTCAAGTGATGCATATCGCAGAAGTATTAAATAGCCGCTGACTTTAAGAGGGGGAACGGCAAATGAGTATGAAAATTGGAGAGAAGGGCTTTAAAGAACGAATCGGGGAAGGGTTAGAAGATACTGTCATGAGAGGTGCTGTTTCCTCAGCGCAGGAACGCCTGTATGAAAGGCGGCTATCTGCGAGCGAAGAGCTTGGCAACTGGGAAAAGTGGCGAGAACTTGGCGAGGAAATCCGGCAGCATACGCTGACGCATCTTGATGACTACTTATACCAATTAAGTGAAAGCGTTAGTGCACGTGGAGGACATGTCTTTTTTGCAAAAACAAAGGAAGAGGCATCGGCGTATATACAAAATGTGGCACAGAAAAAAGCGGCCAAAAAGATCGTTAAATCAAAATCAATGGTCACAGAAGAAATTGAAATGAATCAAGCGCTTGAAGAGATCGGCTGTGAGGTGGTGGAAAGCGATCTTGGCGAGTATATTCTGCAAGTAGATGATCATGAACCTCCTTCACATATTGTGGCACCTGCTCTTCATATGACGAAAGAACAAATACGAGAAGTCTTTCACGAAAAGCTCGGATATGAGATGTCAGAGACACCTGAAGACATGACGAGTTTTGTGAGAGCCATATTACGTGAAAAGTTCCTCGAAGCTGATATTGGTGTCACTGGCTGTAATTTTGCTGTCGCCAATACAGGATCCATCTGCCTTGTGACAAATGAAGGGAATGCGGATCTTGTCACGGCTATCCCGAAGACACATATCGCCGTTATGGGCATGGAACGGATTGTTCCAACGATGGAGGAACTGGATGTCCTTGTTGGTCTTTTGTGCAGAAGTGCAGTTGGTCAGAAATTAACAAGTTATATTTCTGTCGTCGGGCCAAAAGGAGAAGAAGAAGTGGATGGACCAGAAGAATTTCACTTGGTCATTGTGGACAATGGGCGGTCCAATATATTAGGTACTGCGTTTCAGCCTGTTCTCCAATGTATCCGGTGCGCAGCCTGTATTAATGTGTGCCCAGTTTACCGGCATGTGGGCGGACATTCATACGGATCGATTTATCCGGGGCCAATTGGCGCTGTTCTTTCGCCGCTTCTTGGCGGCTATGATGACTACCAAGAGCTCCCCTTTGCATCAAGCCTTTGCGCAGCCTGCACAGATGCTTGTCCAGTAAAGATCCCGCTTCACGAGTTATTAATAAAACATCGACAAGTCATCGTTGAAAAAGAGGGGAGAGCGTCTAAAGCTGAAATGATGGCGATGAAAATGTTCGGAATGGGCGCATCGACTCCCGGAATGTATCAATTCGGAACAAAAGCAGCCCCTGTATTGATGAATCGTATGGCTTCAAACGGACAGATTTCAAAAGGAATAGGTCCTTTAAAGAATTGGACAGATATTCGTGACCTGCCAGCTCCAAGTAAAGAAAGATTCAGGGATTGGTTTAAAAAGAGACAGAAGGAGGAGCAGTGATGAAGGGAACCATTTCTCACCGAGAGTCGTTTTTAGCTCATATCCGTAAGCAATTAGGTAAAGATTCCTCCCCGTCTGCATCTATTCAGCGTCCAGCTTGGAAGCATCAAGTCCAGTGGGAAACAAACGGACTTTTGTCTAAAGAAGAACTAGTCGAGCAACTGAAGAAGCAATGTCAACGAATTCACACAAGAGTGGTCGAAACAACACCACAGGAAGCGCCCTCTGTATTAAGATTATTGATGACAGAGTATGGAGAGGGTTCTGTGATGACATCGGGCGATCATCGTTTTGAACAATATGGATTTCATCCGATGTTTGACAGCTTGCAGCACGAAGGATTCGCAGTCACCAGCTGGAATGCTGAGGCATCAAGGGAAGAAAATATCAGGCTGGCAGAACAAGCGACATATTCGGTTGTATTCAGTGATTACACCCTAGCAGAATCAGGTACAGTCGTCCTTTCATCCCATCAGGGCCAAGGCAGAGCGCTGCATTTTTTACCGATGATGTATATCGTGTGTATCGAAAAAAGCACGGTGGTTCCGCGGATGATTCAGGTTGTTTCGGCTCTTAATCGCTCGGTAGAAGAGGGGGAGCAGGCGAAAGGTGCTATTCATTTCATATCAGGTCCGAGTAACTCTGCGGATATTGAGATGAATTTAGTGGTAGGTGTTCATGGTCCAGTTCGGGCCGTTTATCTATTGATAGATGATGAGTAGGGCTTTCGAGATGAAAGCCTTTTTTTCATGCAAAAAAGCTCACACAAGTTTTAAAATCATCTTGCCTCTAGCGGATTGGACATAGTAAGATGACGACATACAAGATGAACTTCTCATCTACTGCTGATGTAAAGGAAGCTGCTTATGGAAATGAAGTCAACTGCTCAAAAGAAATCAATTGCACTACCGCTTGTGATTTCAATTATTGCCATTTCATTTTCTGCTATCATTGTGAAATGGTCAAATGCACCTGCTGCTATTTTAAGCATGTATCGAATGATCTTTGCCGCGGCTTTTATGCTGCCGTTTATCCTGCCACGTAATAAAGAATTTCTTTCAATAAAGCGCAGAGACTGGTTTTTCTTATGTATGTCAGGCTTCTTTTTAGGACTCCACTTTGTGTTGTGGTTTGGCTCACTGAAGCTGACGACTGTGGCAAGCTCTACTATTATTATCGCCCTTCAGCCGATGGTCTCCTTATTAGGCGGCTTTCTCATTTTCCGTGAACGAACCACGCTGCCCGCACTCTTGACGATGTGTGCAGCGATTGCTGGTGCACTCATGATTGGATGGGGAGATATAGGTCATAGCCAGGAAGCCATCCTAGGAGACATTTTATCCTTTTTAAGTGTGATCGCGGTTGTTTGTTATTTATTAATAGGTCAACAGGCTGTAAGGAAAATATCTCATTGGATTTATAGTTTTTGTGTGTTTGGTTTTGCTGGTCTTTTTTTAATTCTATTCAACCTAATGCAGCAAACTCCTTTTACAGGCTATCCGGGTAAAGAGTGGGGGATTTTTTTATTGCTTGCCATCATTCCCACCATGTCTCATGTCATTAATAATTGGCTTTTAACCTATGTTAATGCCACAACGATTTCAATGAGTATACTTGGCGAACCTGTTGGGGCCACGATTCTTGCTGTGTGGCTGCTTGGAGAGAAGATTACACTGCTTCAAATGTGTGGCGGTCTTCTTGTCCTTTTAGGCGTCTTTTTCTTTTTGATGCAGCAGCGTCAAGGAATTGTGATGAAACCAAAAAAATCCGGTTAAATCCCGGATTTTTTACTCTTTTAAATCATTTTTTTCAATCACTTTGTTCAATCTTTCCTCAACCTTCTTCAATTCCATTCGTCTTCTTCTGATCATTCGAAAAGAAGTGACAATCATAGTCACGATAACAGCAATGAATAGAAGAGAGAACACTTGAAATAAAAAATCTCCAAGATTGAATGCCATATTCTCTCCATTAGACATACATAAAACCTCCCTTTCTATCTATATATTACCATAATCAATAAAAGATTGAGATTTATCCATAATTTATCTATAATAGGTAAAATATCACTCATTAAAGGAGAACCAATATGAGAACTTTAGTCCTTTTACGAGGTCTCCCAGGCGTAGGTAAATCAACTTGGATCAAAGCTCAAGGCTTAGAGCCCTACACTTTATCAGCGGATCAGATCCGTCTTTTGACCCAGCCGCCGCAGTTATCTGTCAATGGGAAACCAGAAATTTCAAGCAAACATGACCACAAAGTCTGGTCTTTGTTATTTGAATTGCTTACAGCACGTATGGAACGCGGAGACTTTACTGTGATTGATGCGACACATATTTCAAGCAAATCGATATCTCAATATAAATCGTTAGCCACATCGTATCGTTACAGGGTGTATGTCGTCGATTTCACGCAGGTGCCGCTTGAAACAGCTCTCCTGCAAAATCGCTCACGGGAACCTCACAAAGTTGTGCGGGAGTCTGTTTTATATCAAATGAACGAGCGGTTAAAAACAGAAAAGGTCCCATCATGGGTGACTGTTTTGCAGCCTGAGGAGTATCCGCAAGTGATAACCTATCAGCCTCGATCCTTCGATCAATATGAGGCCATTCATGTCTTTGGAGATATTCACGGCTGTCATACCGCTCTGACCACCTATTTACAAGGAGACATTAAAGAAAACGAACTTTATATCTTTGCAGGTGATTTGCTTGATAGAGGAATAGAAAACAAGGAAGTATTAGAATGGATGCTCGCACATAGAGAATGCCGGAATGTCATCGTGATTGAGGGCAATCATGATCAGCATTTATACCGGTTTGCACATGGTGAGAAAGTAAGAAGCAATATGTTTAACCGGCATACTGCACCTGAAATCGAAGCAGCAGACTTTGATTTAAAAGAAGTACGGAAGTTTGTCAGAACATTTCATCAGCTTACTTATTTTACGTACCATAGCAAGACATTTCTTGTTACCCACGGGGGACTTGCTCATATGCCAGAAGAGCTTCTGCATGTCTCAACACAGCAGCTCATTCACGGTGTAGGTGAATATTCAGATGACATTGACCACTTGTTTGTTCAAAACACCGCTGGATTAGATGTCATTCAAATTCACGGGCATCGCAATTTATACAGGCTGCCTATTCAAGCATCGGAAAGGTCTTATAATCTAGAAGGCCAGGTTGAATTCGGGGGGCAGCTGAGGGTCTTGAAAATCACAGCTGACGGGATTGAGACTCATGAAATTGACAACCCAGTCTATAGAGCTTCTGAGAAAAAACCATCGGCTGCTCTTCAACCAGATATCTCACTGGATGACTTTTTAGCTCACTTAGATCAGCATGAATATGTACAGGAATTAAAGCTTCCGCACCATATTTCATCTTTTAATTTTACGAAAAAAGCTTTTAGTGAACGGCAGTGGGATGATGTGAATGTGAAGGCAAGAGGTTTGTTTGTCAATATGGTGTCAAAGCAGATTGTTTCAAGAAGCTACAACAAATTTTTTAATATTGACGAGCGTCCGGAGACAAAAATGCATCATCTAGTGAACCATCTTCAATTCCCTGTTACCGTCTATGATAAAGCAAATGGATATTTAGGAACGGTTGGGTATAACGAAATGGATGATGAATTGGTGTTTACGTCCAAATCGTATACATCTCATGTGAAACAAAATCAGCATGCTTCCTGGGTCGAAGAGCTATTCTATCAGACTTTCGGAGATGTGCAGGTCGACTACATCAAATCATACGTACGTGACAACAATGTATCTCTTGTGTTTGAAGTCATTTTACCAGAGAAAGACCCACATATTATCACATATGATCAAGATCAACTCATTTTGCTTGATATTGTGAAGCGTCAGCTAAGCTATGAAAAAGCACCATTCACTGAAGTGAAAAGGTTAAGCGAACAGCTTGGAATGTCCTGCAAGCAGGAAGTGGCTGTGTTCCATGATTGGACGTCTTTTTATAAATGGTATCAGGCTGTCTCTCATGACGACTCGATTAAAGAAGAGGGATTTGTCATAGAGGATCATCGCGGATTCATGACCAAGCTCAAGCTCCCTTATTATCAATTCTGGAAGCAGATGCGCGCGATCAAGCAGCGCGTCGCAGAGAATCGTTCCTCGCAAAAATATATGCAGGCTTTGCAAACAGCGGAGCAAGCTAGATTTTATACGTGGCTTCTTGAGCAAGATGCCAATGATGTCAGGAATAGCTCAATTATTGAGCTGCGAACACAATTTGAGCAAAGCGATGCTGCCCAATTGAATAATGATGAAATAAATGCATAGTCTAAACATGAGTCTTTTCTAAAGAAAAGGCTTTTTTTGATGCAATTGAAGGTAGACCCATATATGCCTGATCATATTAAAGTGATTCTTCGAACGATGTTTGCTTTTGCGATTTTATTTGGTGGAGCACGTCTTCTTGGAAAGCAAACATATTGATACATATGACGGCCATATTCAGTCTCCGATTGATCAAGAATGAACGTGTAGTGCAGAGGTCACCCGCATGACACATATCTGCCAAGATTTCTAAGTCCTTTGGATGCTGTCTGACTAGGCATCATTTCTCAATTATTATTATTTTCAGAAAATGTGATGACGGAGAAAAATAAGTGTGTTTAAGTATATATAGAAGAAATTAAAATATTAATATAATATACCGCATGCGGAATGAACATTCATTCCTAAAATGAGGAGGGGATGAAGTGCCAGCAGTGACTGATAAACAAGAACAGATTATGAAGGCTTCACTAGATTTATTTATTGAACGGGGCTTTGATGGGACCACGATGCCGATGATATCAAAAAGAGCAAACGTCGGAGCAGGAACCATTTACCGTTATTTCGACAGTAAAGAGGCCCTCGTTAATATTTTGTACCAGCGCAGCCTTTCTGCATTTATCGAAAAAATGAACACAAACAGTCCAGATCCAAAGGCAAGTATTCGGGCGTACTTTAAGCATGTATTTTATTGCTTGGTTTTATTTACAAAGGAGAATCCAAGCGGGCTATATTTCTTAGAAATTGATAAACGATCCCATTACTTAGATGAGACGAGCAAAGAGAAAATGCAGCTTTTGTTACATGAGCTATTCCTTATCTTTGAAGAAGGGAAAAAGGATGGGATTCATCCAAATCTCTCAGGTAGAACCATTTTATCGATTGTATTTGGTGCCTTTGTACAGCTGCATAAACAAATTCTTGCAGAAGAAATAGAGCCAACGATTGAATTTCTAGAGGACATTGAGCAATGTTTATGGCGCGCCATTAGCGTTGCTTCTTAATGATATAAAGGGAGTGGGCACATGCAACAAACATCAATCATTCCAAAACCAAAAACATACGGACCTTTTAAAAATATTCCCCATATCAAAAAGGGGGAGCTTTCTCAAACCTTTTGGCGTCTTGCAGATGAATTAGGACCGATCTTTCAGTTTGAATTTTCAAAAGCAACAAGTATTTTTGTTTCCAGCCATGAACTTGTCCAAGAAATATGTGATGAGAGCCGTTTTGATAAATACATTGGGAGCAGTCTCAATAAAGTAAGAGCATTTGCAGGAGATGGGTTATTTACGAGCTGGACAGAAGAACCGAACTGGAGAAAGGCTCACCACATCTTGATGCCGGCGTTTAGCCAGCAGGCCATGAAGGGCTATCATGAGATGATGCTCGATATTGCCACACAGCTTGTACAAAAATGGCAAAGAACAGGCCGTGATGAAGAAATTGAAGTAGCAGAGGATATGACAAAGCTTACTTTAGATACGATCGGACTTTGCGGTTTTGATTTTCGATTTAACAGCTTTTATAAAGAAAATCAGCATCCATTCATCGAAAGTATGCTGAATGGTTTAAACGAAGCGATGGATCAGGCGAGCCGGTTGCCGGTTGCAGATAAGCTAATGATCAAAAGAAGAAAAAAATTTGACCAAAATGTCGATTTTATGAAGCAATTAGTAGATGACATTATTCAAGAACGAAAAAAACAAGATAAAACGGGCGATGATTTACTGTCCCTCATGCTGCATGCAAAGGATCCTGAAACAGGAGAGCGCCTGTCAGATGAAAATATCCGCTATCAAATCATTACCTTCTTAATAGCTGGGCACGAAACAACAAGCGGGCTGCTATCCTTTGCGATTTATTTCTTATTAAAGAATCCAGAAAAATTAAAGAAAGCCGTCCAAGAAGCAGATGATGTGCTGCAAGGCGGACTGCCAACATTTAAGCAGGTACAAAAACTAAATTACACTCGTATGGTTTTAAATGAATCACTTCGCCTCTGGCCAACAGCGCCTACGTTCTCTCTTTATGCGAAAGAGGACACCGTCATCGGAGGGAAATACTCGATTGAAAAGAATCAAAGTGTCTCCGTGCTGCTCCCTAAGTTACATCGTGATCAAGCGGTATGGGGAGAGGATGCGGAAGAATTTAAACCAGAGCGGTTTCTACACCCTGAAAAGATCCCGCAGCATGCCTACAAGCCTTTTGGGAATGGGCAGCGTGCATGTATTGGTATGCAATTCGCCCTTCATGAAGCCACTATGGTGCTAGCGATGGTCCTGCACAATCTGGAATTGATTGATCACACATCATATGAACTTGATTTAAAAGAATCTCTGACGATTAAGCCAAACGATTTTAAAATCAAAGTGCGGCCAAGGAAGCAGCAACTCTTTATGGCACCACCGAAAGAAGAGGCGAAAAAAAGCACAAAATCTGATGAGTCAAAAGTGGCCAGTCACGGTACACCACTGCTTGTTCTATATGGATCAAATCTTGGCACGGCGCAGCAAATCGCAAACGAATTTGCTGAAGACGGGAAAGCAAAAGGGTTTGACGTGACCACTGCTCCGCTTGATGACTATACACGCCAATTACCAGATAAAGGTGCAGTCTTAATCGTGACTGCTTCATACAATGGACATCCGCCTGACCACGCGAAAAAATTTGTGGATTGGGTCACGCAGGATGAAGAGCAGGATTTATCAAACGTGACATTTGCTGTTTTTGGATGCGGAGATCGAAATTGGGCGAGTACGTACCAGCGTATTCCTCGTCTCATTGATGAAGCACTTGAAAGTAAAGGTGCAAAGCGTGTAGCTGATTTAGGAGAAGGCGATGCAGGCGGAGATATGGATGAGGATAAAGAAACATTCCAGAAAACGGTCTTCAAGCAGCTTGCAAAAGAATTTAAGCTCACCTTCCAAGAAAAAGGTAAGGAAAAGCCAAAACTATCAGTTGTTTATACAAATGAGCTAGTAGAACGTCCTGTGGCGAAAACGTATGGTGCTTTTTCAGCTGTTGTACTGAAAAATGAGGAATTACAATCTGAAAAAAGTGAGCGGCAAACAAGACATATTGAACTGCAATTGCCTGAAGGGAAACAATACAAAGAAGGGGATCATATCGGAATTGTTCCGATAAATAGTGATGCACTCGTGCAGCGGGTGATCAATCGCTTCAATCTTGATCCTAAGCAGCACATCAAGCTTTCTTCTCAGAAAGAAGCAAGTCATTTACCTTTAGATCAGCCGATTCAAATGAGAGAATTACTTGCGTCACATGTTGAGCTTCAAGAGCCTGCAACACGTACGCAGCTAAGAGAGCTCGCAGCATATACAGTTTGTCCGCCTCACCGCGTGGAGCTTGAGCAAATGGCTGGTGAAGCATATCAAGAAGCCGTTTTAAAGAAACGAGTAACCATGCTGGACTTATTAGATCAATATGAAGCGTGTGAGCTGCCGTTTGTGCACTTTTTAGCACTTTTACCAGGTTTGAAGCCGCGCTATTACTCAATTTCTAGCTCACCAAAAGTCGAAGAAAAAAGAGTCAGTATCACAGTGGCGGTTGTGAAAGGTAAAGCGTGGAGCGGCCGCGGAGAATATGCCGGAGTCGCATCAAACTATTTATGCGGTCTGCAGGCAGGAGAAGAAGTCGCCTGCTTCCTCCACGAAGCGCAGGCAGGATTCCAGCTGCCACCTTCATCTGAAGTACCGATGATCATGATCGGACCGGGTACAGGAATCGCTCCATTTAGAGGGTTTGTTCAGGCAAGAGAAGTGTGGCAGAAGGAAGGAAAACCACTAGGCGAAGCTCACCTGTATTTTGGCTGCCGTCACCCTCTTGAAGATGATCTGTATTTTGAGGAAATGCAGCTTGCAGCGCAAAAAGGAGTTGTTCACATCCACCGGGCTTATTCTCGTCACAAAGAGCAAAAAGTATATGTCCAGCATTTGTTGAAAGAAGACGGCGGCATGCTGATCAAGTTACTTGACCAAGGTGGGTATCTTTACGTGTGCGGGGACGGAAAAGTTATGGCACCAGACGTAGAGGCTACGCTTATCGACCTTTATCAAAACGAGAAACATTGCTCGAAGGAAACAGCTGAAAATTGGCTGACAACCCTTGCAAATGACAATAGATATGTAAAAGATGTGTGGAGCTGAAAAATTAGGAAGACCGCCAATTAGGCGGTTTTTTCTATTTCATAGAGAGAGATCAATAGAATGAAGGTTGGAAAGATACAAAACACCTAATTTAAAAATGAAATATTTTGTAAAAAATAAGAATATTCTCTCATTTACTCCAATATGAAACAATCGTATGATTTTTGATATAGGACATAAAGGAGGAATATGATGAAAAAGGTGAAAATGTTACTCCCTTCTCTGCTCGTTTTTGGTGCTTTAAGTGTGCCTAGTTTTGCCCATGCCACATCGGATTCAGTACTAACGTCTGATTATGACATGGTGACTTCTGATGGAAAGGTGATCTCTTCAAGTGATTTCCACAATGATACGAAATCCCCCTCATCCTTTGACAAAGTGGATGATCTTTCTTCTACTGTTGGCGAAAAAGTAAAACCACTCTCAAAATATTTAAAAGACTTTCAAACAAAAGTCGTCATTGGAGACGATGGAAGAACAAAAGTAGCAAACACAAGAGTGGCACCATATAATTCAATTGCTTATATTACATTTGGCGGCTCAAGCTGCACGGGGACACTCATTGCCCCTAACAAAATTTTGACAAACGGGCACTGCGTGTACAATACAGCATCGAGAAGTTATAGTGCAAAAGGATCGGTGTATCCAGGCATGAACGATAGTACAGCGGTGAATGGCTCAGCAAACATGACGGAGTTCTATGTACCAAGCGGATATATCAATACAGGCGCGAGCCAATATGATTTTGCCGTGATCAAAACAGATACGAACATTGGCAATACGGTCGGTTACCGCTCTATCCGTCAGGTGACAAACTTAACTGGGACAACGATTAAAATTTCTGGATATCCAGGTGATAAAATGAGATCGACTGGCAAGGTGTCGCAGTGGGAGATGTCAGGTTCTGTGACAAGAGAAGATACAAATCTCGCATACTATACGATTGATACATTTAGCGGAAATTCAGGCTCAGCGATGCTAGATCAAAATCAGCAAATCGTTGGGGTTCATAACGCAGGGTATTCAAACGGAACGATTAATGGCGGTCCAAAAGCGACAGCTGCCTTTGTTGAATTTATCAACTATGCAAAAGCGCAATAAAAGCTAGAGCACAAAGCTTGTTTCCTTCATAGGGGACAAGCTTTTTTATATGGATAGAATCACTGGTTTCTATCTGTCTAACCTGAGAGATTCATTGAGTTCTCAGCCTCATCATTTTTTTCACATGTCATTCGTGAACCGCTCATACATTAAAATGACACATTTCCTTTAAGTCAAGATTCTGCTTGAGAAAAATGAGGAGGTCTCACACTTTTGAAAATGAGAAGAGGCTGGATCACTGGTGTCGCCTTATGCTTTGTGATATGGATGGGCACGTTGTTAGGTGGATTTGGGGAGAAACATGCGGCAAAAGGTGCGGATCGATATGATCATGTCATTCAATTTCCAAAGGAACGGTACCCTGAAACAGGCAGCCATATTCAAGAAGCCATTCGAAAAGGGCATTCAGATGTGTGTACGATAGACCGAAATGGAGCAGATGCCCGCAGGCAAGAATCATTAAAAGGAATTCCGACTAAACCTGGCTTTGACCGGGATGAGTGGCCGATGGCGGTTTGTCTTGAGGGAGGAAAAGGTGCGAGTGTTCAATATGTCAGCCCATCTGATAATAGGGGAGCAGGCTCATGGGTTGGACACCAGATCAGCGGTTATCCTGATGGGAAAAGAATTTTATTTATTGTGAAATAAAACTGGATGAGAGGCACCTGTGAGTAGGTGCCTTTTTTGTTGATGATCAGAGCGTATTGGAGCTAGCAGGGACAAAAGATTCAGTGGTACAATGGATCTTTAAGGTACAAAGACTGTCAAGAAGAAAATGTGAAGGGACATATGCTTATGGATAAGAACCGTGCATTATACGATTTTTTTATGCAACATGCAGAGAAACTGACTGAAACTTGGTATGAATCAATTGAGGATGATGATCCAGAATCAATCTATCGTTCAACAGATTCCAGCATCATAGCAGAGCTGAAACGGCAAAATCAAGATTATTACCAGCATTTTATACGTGCTCTTATTGAAGACAAGACATATTTACATACTGAGTTTAAAAAGTGGTCTGAAGACTTAGCCAGTGACCCGAAGCATTTAAATACACCATTAGATTATGTTGTGAGAGAATACATGTCCAATCAAAGAGTAGTCCTTCATTACTTAAAAGAATTTATTAAACAGCGTCAAGATGAAATTGATATTGACCGCATCTTTTATTGGTATGATTTAATTTCAGAGGCGTTTAATATTTCAATTCATGTGTTTATCCAGCAATATGTGAAAAATACAACGAGGAAGCTCGTGGCACAAAGAGACATGATTTACGAGCTGAGCTCACCTGTCATTGTTTTAAAAAATCATATTGCGTTATTGCCGTTAGTAGGTGACATTGATACAGCGAGAGCAAAGATGATTTTAGAAAATACGCTGAAACAGTGCTCGCAAAAAGGCGTACAGCATTTATGTATTGATTTATCGGGCGTTGTCATTATTGATACAATGGTGGCTCATCAAATCTTTGATCTTGTCACATCACTTCGGTTAATTGGAGTAGAGACGACCATTTCAGGCATCAGACCAGAAATTGCCCAAACAGCCGTGCAGCTTGGGCTTCCTTTTAATGAATTTCGCACGGCATCATCACTTGCTCACGCGCTGGATCGCATGACTGAATTTTCTCCAATATAAAAACCAGGCCGATTGAATGGCCTGGTTTTTGATTTAGATGACAGCGTCAATTTTTGTGACTTTCCAATCTTTTTGTACTTTTTCGTACGTAACAGTTCGTTTTACTTTGCGTCCATCAAGTGTTGGGACGGTGAATTCATATGTGCGGACCGTTTGTTTTTTAGAGACAAGTTTAGGTGTGGCTTTATCCCAATTAAGCATGTTGTCTCCGTCACCGACTGGAACAGCCATTTTGCCTTTATGAACAATGAACTGGTAGTCTTTTAAACCTTGATTGATGGCATCTTTTGTGAAAACTTGAGATAGGTAGCTGTTTAGTTTTTTCTTTGTATCAAATGTTTTAGAAAGATAGTTGTATGTCATGTCTTTATAGCTAAATGATTTTAATTTGTAATCGGAATGTTCATTAATTTTGTAGCCTGACATCGCACTCCAAAAGTGTTCTCGTGCGTCAAGGGCAATATGTAACGCTTCTTTATTTGTCAAAGCGGCTGGTTTTTTAGAAGCGGCCAATGTTGTAGATTGTAATGAGATCATAAGCATAATAGCAGTTAATAAAACGAATAATTTTTTCAAGGCGATTGCCTCCTTTTCTCAATGAAAACTTCTTATGTTACAAATGTTACAATAATTACAGTGATATTACAAGTATTAATTCTAAATGTTTTTTATTTCTTTTCTTTCTATATATATAACGTTTGAGGGAGACAAAAAGTTTTCATTTTTTTATTTTTTCTTTATATCTACTATTTAACCGTTCTAAAGAAGAACAAAACGTTTTTTGGAAAAATTTTTGTTTGGACGTTCAACACGCTTTTTCATTTATGACATATACTATCGTGATGAATGTCTAAGAAAGTGGTGTTGAATATGTATTATCCGTATGAAGGTATGTGGAATGGGTACTCATATGACAGGCAGATGCAAGGATGGCCATCACTCCCTATTCCTCAAGTTGGAGGATTTCCAGGGTTTCCAATCGGAGGAGGAGGCACTGGACCCGGATCAAGCGGATCAGCTCCGCCAGCTCCGCCGCAGCATATCATTTCGCAGTATCAGCAAGCATTATCACAGCCTCAAAGCATGCAGTCACTTATTTCAGGGCAAACAGGTGGAGGCCAGCAATCTGTTCAATTTGCAGCGGGATGTAATAGAAGATGGACGATTGTGTTCATGAGAAACGGTCAAGTGTTTTTAATGTATGTCCTATCCTCACAGCCTTTCGGGAGGACAACTGGCTTTATTTGGCCAAACTTTACATTTGGTTCCTTCCCAAGCTCGCGTATTCTAGCATATTCTTGTTCATAAAAGAAAAAGCCGGTTCTCATCAGCAGCTGATGAAATACCGGCTTTTTTTAGTGAATATTTCTAAATACGCCAATCACTTTACCTAGTATACTTACATTCTGTAAAATAATCGGTTCCATAGATGGGTTCTCTGGCTGTAATCTAAAGTGTGTATCTTCTTTATAGAAACGTTTCACTGTCGCTTCATCTTCCTCTGTCATGGCGACGACAATATCTCCATTGTTAGCGGTGCTTTGCTGACGCACAATGACATAGTCCTTGTCCAAAATTCCTGCATCAATCATACTTTCTCCCATAATTTCAAGCATAAATACTTGTTCATCTGGTGCTGCAAAAGTCTCTGGAAGAGGGAAGTATTCTTCTACATTCTCAACAGCCGTAATAGGCAGGCCTGCTGTTACTTTTCCGATGACTGGTACGTTCATTACAGCACTCTTAGGAATATTCATTTCCTCTTCATCTAGTACTTCGATCGCTCTAGGTTTTGTCGGGTCTCTTCTAATTAAGCCCTTTGTTTCTAGTCTAGCTAAATGTCCATGAACCGTTGAACTGGATGCTAGACCGACAGCTTCTCCAATTTCACGAACGGATGGGGGATAGCCCTTACTTTTTACTTCTTCTTTGATGAATGTCAGGATATCGAGTTGTCTTTTTGATAGCTTCGTCATCTTTTGCACCTCAAAACGTCAATTTTAAAGAAATTATAGCATGTTTTTCCTAACAGTACAAACATAGGTTCGAAAAAAACGTTTGACAGAAACGTTTGTTCGTATTTATAATGAGTGACAGAAAGAGCGAACACATATTCTGTTAGGAGAGATGACATTATGAGGTTAAAAGAATCTATTATTTTTATTGGGGTATTCTCATTCATCGTTGGCATATTTCTCTCACTTATTGCAGTCACAAGCCATAATGATCCAAATCAGTATGTTAAAATAGAGGTTCAATCAGGTGATACTCTTTGGGGGTTAGCTGATCAAGTAAACGACAGCAAATCAATCGACAAAAATGCGTTTATTGACTGGGTCACAGAACACAATGATCTTGCTTCAACGGAAATCCAGCCTGGTGACATTCTTGTCATACCAGTCAAAAAAGAGCATCCAGTCGTATATCAACTTGCAACAGTACAATAGAAAGGTCGATTGAAGTCATGAATGCAATCATCTATGCGAGAGTAAGCACTGTCAAAGAAGAGCAGGAAACCTCGCTGAAGAGACAAGAAGAAGAACTGCTGGCTTTAGCTGCTATGCACAAGATGAATGTGGTGAAAGTCATCAAAGAAAAAGCAAGCGGATATGATCTAGATCGTGATGGTGTGTTTGATATGCTAGCTACACTAAAAGAAGAGTCAATTGATGCCGTTCTTATCCAGGATGAAACGCGTCTCGGAAGAGGACAAGCAAAAATTGCGCTTCTTCATTGTCTTTTTAAAGAGAACGTAAAGGTGTACAGTACGTTTCATAGAGGCGAGCTTGAGCTTTCAGAAGCAGATGAAATGGTTATTGAGATCGTAGGAGTAGTTGAAGAGTATCAACGAAAAATTCATAACCTGAAAATCAAGCGGGGAATGAGAAGAGCTGTTGAGCGCGGGTATCAGCCCGAACTGAATTTAAAACAGCAGGATCATGCGCCTGGCCGTGAGCGTATTGAAGTGCCGATTTCAGAAATTGTTCGATTAAGAAAAAACAACATGACATTCGCAGAAATTGCAGCAACTCTTCAGGCACTAGGTTTTGACATTTCAAAAGCAACGGTCCATAGAAGGTATCAAGAATATGAAAAAGGTCTGACCACCTAAAGCTTGATTTGTTGTCAAAATGATTGATATTTAGTAGTATGTAGAGAAAATGTTTTAAAGGAGTTTGTCATGATTTCTAAAAAGCAGCTTGCAAGAATCAATGAGCTTTCAAAAAAGTCGAAAGAGACCGGTTTATCAGACGCTGAAAAAACAGAACAAAAGCTATTGAGAGAAGAGTATTTAAAAGCTTTTCGTTCTTCTATGAAAAATACACTTAAAACCGTGAAAATCGTTGATCCTGAAGGAAACGATGTCACACCAGAAAAATTAAAAAGAGAAAGAGATCAAAATCTTCACTAAGTCTGTGATTTCTTAAATTTTGAAAAGATGGGAAGTATATTCTCATCTTTTTTCATATTTGCATAACTTTTTAGGTGATCGATAAACTAAATGTGACAAAATCACTCTTTTTCAGCGTGAAATAGTTGTGAAAAAAGGACAGTAGATTTATGATAATGGTGTACACAAGATACGGAAGGGGATTTATATGGAAACGATTGAATTGAAATCTATTGCAACAATACGTACTCTCTCCATAGACGCAATTGAAAAAGCGAATTCCGGTCACCCTGGAATGCCAATGGGTGCTGCACCAATGGCATACGCTTTATGGACGAATCACTTAAACGTAAGTCCGCAAAACCCTAATTGGTTTAACAGAGACCGTTTTGTTTTATCTGCGGGGCATGGTTCTATGCTTCTATATAGCATGCTTCATTTAAGCGGATACAACCTGAGCATCGATGATCTAAAACAATTCCGCCAATGGGGTAGCAAAACACCTGGACACCCTGAATTTGGACATACAGAGGGCGTAGATGCTACAACAGGTCCTTTAGGGCAGGGGATTGCCATGGCAGTTGGTATGGCACTTGCAGAAAGACATCTTGCGGAAACGTATAACAAAGACAACTTTAATGTTGTAGATCACTATACATACAGCATTTGCGGAGATGGGGACTTAATGGAGGGAATTTCCTCTGAAGCTGCTTCACTTGCTGGTCATTTAGGCTTAGGCCGTTTAATTGTTCTTTATGATTCAAATGATATTTCATTAGATGGCGACCTAGATCGTTCATTCTCTGAAAATGTGAAGAATCGTTTTGAAGCGATGAACTGGGAAGTTCTCTATGTGAAAGACGGCAACAACATTGAAGAAGTGACGGCTGCTATCGAAAAGGCGAAACAAAGTACAGACAGACCTACATTGATTGAAGTGAAAACAACGATTGGTTTCGGATCGCCTAACCGTGCAGGAACGTCTGGTGTGCATGGTGCACCGCTTGGCAGCGATGAAGCCAAGCTGACGAAGGAAGCTTACTCTTGGACGTTTGAAGAAGATTTCCATGTACCTTCTGAAGTGTACGATCATTTCAAAGAAGCTGTAAAAGACGCTGGTCAGAAAAAAGAAGCAGCTTGGAATGAACTATTTGAACAATATGAAAAAGAATACCCTGAGCTTGCAGCTCAACTGAAGCTTGCGATTGAAGGAAAGCTTCCTGAGAATTGGGAACAAGAGATTCCTGTTTATGAAGCAGGTTCAAGTCTTGCCTCCCGCGCTTCTTCAGGCGAAGTATTAAATGGCATTGCGAAGCAAGTACCTTTCTTTATTGGCGGGTCTGCTGACCTTGCAGGTTCAAACAAAACAACGATTAAAAACACAGACGATTTTGGTAAAGATAATTATGCCGGCAAGAATATTTGGTTCGGTGTCAGAGAATTTGCAATGGGTGCCGCGTTAAACGGTATGGCACTTCACGGCGGCCTTCGTGTATTCGGCGGAACGTTCTTTGTTTTCTCAGATTACTTAAGACCAGCGATTCGTCTTGCTGCCTTAATGGGACTTCCAGTCACTTATGTCTTTACTCATGACAGTATCGCTGTTGGGGAAGATGGTCCGACGCATGAGCCGGTTGAGCAGCTTGCTTCATTACGTGCGATGCCTAATCTTTCTGTTATTCGCCCAGCGGATGGAAACGAAACAGCTGCAGCGTGGAAACTTGCTGTATCTTCAACGGATAAACCGACAGCACTAGTTCTGACTCGTCAAAACCTTCCAACGATTGACCAAGCACCAGAGAAGGCGTATGAGGGAGTAGAAAAAGGTGGATACGTCGTCGTTGAAGCTGCTGATGCACAGCCCGAAGCACTTCTACTCGCTTCTGGATCTGAAGTCGGTTTAGCGATTGAAGCGCAAAAAGCACTTGAAAAAGAAGGGATCCGCGCGTCTGTTGTCAGTCTTCCTGCATGGGATCGTTTCGATCAGCAGTCAGATGAATACAAAGAATCAGTCCTTCCTACAGCAGTGCGGGCTCGTATTGCGATTGAAATGGGAGCTTCACTTGGCTGGGAGCGTTACACTGGTCTTGATGGTGACGTGATTGCCATTGATAAATTTGGCGCTTCTGCACCAGGTGAAACCATTATTGAGAAATACGGATTTACTGTCAGCAATGTGGTCAGCCGTGTGAAAGCAAAGCTGAACAAATAACCAGTCTCCAAGCATCATGCTTTTTTCCATCTGTTTGCAGAGCATTTTCATCCGCTCTGCAAACTTTTTTCTTTTTTCTTGTTTTTTTGACAAAACTAGTTTCTTCTTGCTTCATATATAGACAATTCTTTCTTTCGCATTTTTGTATAATACAAGCAATATACGAGATTGACGAAATGTGAAAGGAAGGGATAGACATGGAACGCCATTATTATATTTATTGGATTGAGGATGAATTTGCACATCATTATTTTGGCAGAGAATCGATTTTGTTTCATTTGTTTGAGTCGTTACACTGGACGAACCGCACGGAAGATGAATTGGTGATGCTTGTGAAACAAGTGGATTACGTGACGAAACGAATCCCTGCTTTTCATATGCACCAGCGATTAATGAACAACTTAACGAACATTCACTATACACAAATTGGCTCGATATACAGCGCTTCCTTACCTGATGGAAAAGGAACGGCTGCATTTATTATAAAAGACCGTTATATCCAAATGTCTGCCACCGGCAGTTACGAGGCAGAAGCGGTGTTTTTTGAAGTGCTGAGAAAAATTAGTCCTTGCTTTCTTGCGATGGACTTTGGTTCAAAGAAGCATGGGTGGCTCAATCCGGTAAAAGTGAGGAATTTTGTTTAAAAAAATAAAATTGAACGTGAAATGTTGTATAATAGCCTTTTGTTTAGTACACTTTATACGAGACAACATGAAGGAGGAAGAATTATGGATTTATGGGTTGTCATCCTTGTAGGCGTTGTTGCACTGCTTGCAGGAGTTGCACTCGGATTCTTTATTGCTCGTAAGTATATGATGAGCTACTTGAAAAAGAATCCACCAATTAATGAACAAATGCTTCGAATGATGATGATGCAAATGGGCATGAAACCGTCCCAGAAGAAAATCAATCAAATGATGAAAGCCATGAACAACCAAGCGAAATAATACGTACGATATTATGATCATAGATGGAACATGGTTATAAAGAATGGACAAGCGTTGTCCTATCTTTATTGAATTCACCTTCATCAGACGCTTTAAAACCACTGTACTTGCATGAATGAAGCAGGGAAGGTGGTTTTTATTTTTGCGTCAGCCTCCTGTTAAAAACAAAAAACCCCTGTAATCAGAGGTTTTTGTTTCGTTTATGGTCACATATCAACTGTTCTAAAAATCGTGCAGCATGATAGATATCATGAGATATGATTAGTTGGCTGAGTTTGAGTGTAAGTGTCGTTGATATTGTAAGAGAAGATGATCTAGCTGCTGGCTATGTTCGATGGTCACTGTTGATGTCATCCCATTATGCAAGACAACTTTCATCAGCTCTTCTCTTTTTTCTTCGATTTGAGTTAATAATGATGTTTTTACCAAAGTCATGTTCCTTTCATGCAAATCTTGATAAAAAGAATCGATTTTATTATATCCATTTTAAGGTTTATTTTCAAATTTAAAGGATTCGTTATCTTGATGTCAAATTAAATTATATAAGGTTTTAAGAGAATAGACCATCTTTATTGAGAGGATGTAAAAAAAATGAAATGATTTTGTCATCTCTTATTGTATATTGTAAGAAGGGGGTGTTCTTTTGACAGATTTGAATTACTTTTTAGCTTTTGGAGCAGGGTTTCTTTCTTTTATCTCACCATGCTGTCTGCCGCTTTATCCAGCCTTTCTATCGTATATTACGGGCGTTAGTATAGATGAAGTGAAATCTGAGAAGGTGATGCTGAGAAGAAGAAGTCTGCTTCATACCTTATTCTTTTTAGTTGGATTCTCTATTATATTTATTGCGATTGGCTTTGGGACATCGTATGTTGGGAAGTTTTTTTATGATTACCATCAAGCAATTCGCCAGGTTGGAGCCATTCTCATTATTTTCTTTGGTTTTATGATTCTTGGTGTCTTCCAGCCTTCTTTCCTTATGGGGGAAAAGAGAATGCAGTTCAAAAATCGTCCTGCTGGTTTTTTTGGGTCAATTCTCATCGGAATGGGCTTTGCCGCTGGATGGACACCTTGTACAGGACCTATTTTATCTGCTGTTATCACACTTGCTGGTAACAATCCGGAGTCGGCTGTCACATATATGATTGCGTATGTATTCGGATTTGCCGTTCCGTTTTTTGTTCTATCCTTTTTCATCACGAAAATGACGTGGATCAGAAAGCGCCAGCAGCTTATCATGAGAATTGGCGGGATCATTATGATTGTGGTAGGGATATTGCTGTTCTTTGATCTTCTGACATGGATTATCATCATGTTCTCCTCATTGTTCGGCGGATTTACAGGCTTTTGAAATCGTTTTCTACAGTCGCGGCGAATGGTTTTTTTTCGTCAATTGGAGTATATTATACATAGGCTGACCTTAAAGAATAAAGGAATGATTTGATATGATGGTCTTGATCTCTTCTATAATTGCGATATGTATGGCGGTAGCCGTCATGTTTATTCGCATTAAGTCATCTGCAAAACCTGCAACCGCAAAAAAAATTATATTACCTCCTATTTTCATGAGCACTGGGGCACTAATGTTTTTTGTTCCTATGTTTCGAGTAACTGGGGCTGAATTTCTAGAGGCGATCACAGTGGGGATGTTTTTCTCCATCTTTTTAATCAAAACATCGAAGTTTGAAATTAGAGGGAATGACATTTATTTAAAGCGATCAAAAGCATTTGTGTTTATTCTCATTGGACTTCTTGTTCTTCGTATCGGGATGAAGACCATCCTGAGTTCTTCTATTGATTATGGTTCTCTAAGCGGGATGTTTTGGATTCTTGCCTTTGGCATGATCGTACCTTGGCGCGTTGCTATGTATTTGTCGTTTAGAAAGCTGTCTAAGCAATTAGATCCGCAGCAGGTTCAAATGAATTAAACCTCCTTTTGATAAAGGAGGTTATTTTAATAACGATTCATATGGCGTGTGATCGATGTTTTTTTCTTGAAGGCGCTTCAGTAAAAACTTATGATCCCGCTTTGGGGTAGCGATAATATAGCCGCGAATGATTAAATCTAAATTAATGCTGGCAGCTTGTTCTTTTAAAGCCAGCTCGCCAATCTTTCCCGCAATTTTTTCTTTGGCTACATCTCTAAACAGCTCTGGAACAGGTAATACGAGTTCATTTAAAAGCTTTTTGTCTTCTTCCCGCCATAGGTGGAGGCTCTTTTGAATATATTCATCCTGCCAATCAAGCTCTGATTTCCCATCTTCCTTCGGCAATCGTTTTAAAAATTTGCGAAACATAAAAAAGCCACCGATTGCGAGTAATCCGATCATCACCGTACCCCAAAATAAAATGAACCACAAAAACCAGCCGCTTAACATGTTCTCACTCCTTATACCCCTCGTCTCTTATCTTATTTTACATGAAGAGATGATAGAAGAAAATAACAAAAATGTATGTCTCTCATCTCTATGAACGCCTTTTTTCATTAATAACTGCCCATTTACTAGAAAGACCCAAACCATATAGTAGAAAGAGAATACCTTATCATATAGCGACTCTACTATTTGGCCATGGTGGTTCGCAAAAGGTATTGACTTGACACGAACGGAATAGAGCCCACCAAATGAAGGTGGGCTCTTAATGTTTGAAGTGCGGGATTTGAAAGGAAAATGCCCCGCTTGGATGGTCAGAACTTTTTTTAATTCTTATCGAAATGATTCGGTTTTCGTATTCTGTTTCAATATCTTTGTCGTTCAAATAAAAAGGGAGCATGACACTTTTTTCAATTGGCTGTTCGCCTTCATCATTTGGCTTTTGTACCGTGTAATCGAGAGTCAGCTCATGTCCAGCGAAGGTCAGCTTTACATCAGTGATCGATAGGGTGGATACATCAATCTCAATAATATAATCACGGCTTGTTTCATAAAGGTCAATTGGGAGGTGTTCATCATACCAGGCAAATGGATCATCCATTAAAACATTGAGCCAATCATCTATTTCTAGAAAATCAGAGGAATTCGATTGCTTTTCATTCTCCATAAACACTCCTCCATCACATCTCATAATAAATGATATGTTGAGAACTGAAATGTGTGAAAGACCTAAAACATCCCGCTTTGCCACGGGATGAGAGGAGAATATTTACATATCGTGATGAGAATTGTGCTTTTGTCTTGTATGGTTGCGGTTTTTCACTTTTTTACTGCCTGATAATGGCTCAGGCTGTCCGCCTTGATGCTCCTTAGGTGAGTTTTGACGGATGTCTTTTCCTGTGTTTTTATTCGTCATGGTGATTGCTCCTTTCTTATTGGTTTTTTTTACGTTTTTTATTGTTTTGTCTTTGTTCTTCTGTTAAAACGAGTTGGTCATCTTCAATATAACCTGCACCATTCCCTTGGCTTTTGGCTGCGTTCATGCCGTCAATCACATGATTTGCTTTGCGTTTTGTCATGTTCTATCACCTCAATTGTAGTATGATCCCGCCCTGCTTGGTTTATGAAGAGTAATCATTTCCTGATGATAAGCTAAACTTATTGAATTTAATAAAAGCATTGTTATTTACTTATGTATGAATTTGTTTTAAGATGAAATTGTGAGAAAATTGTGGTGAAATACGACGATTTTTCTGAGAATTGAAATTGATCTTGATCATCAAAAGGGGGATTTTGGACATGTCGAAACAGCAGCAAGTCGCTAAACAAGACGCTTTTCAATCTAGAAAAACGTTTTCGACAAATGGGAAAACGTATCACTATTATTCGTTAGAAGCACTAGAGAAACAAGGAATCGGAAATGTTTCTAAGCTGCCTTATTCCATTAAGGTACTTTTAGAATCAGTGCTTCGCCAAGTAGACGGTAGAGTGATCAAGAAGGAACACGTTGAAAACTTGGCAAAATGGGGAACTGCCGAGGTCAAAGAAATTGATGTTCCATTTAAACCTTCTCGTGTTATTTTACAAGACTTCACGGGTGTACCAGCCGTCGTTGACCTTGCTTCTTTAAGAAAAGCAATGGCAGATGTAGGCGGGGATCCGGATAAAATCAACCCTGAAATTCCAGTTGACCTTGTCATTGACCACTCAGTACAAGTTGATAAAGCTGGAACTGAAGATGCTTTAAACATTAACATGGATTTAGAATTCGAACGTAACGCAGAGCGTTATAACTTCCTTAGCTGGGCAAAGAAAGCGTTTAATAACTATCAAGCTGTTCCGCCTGCAACAGGGATTGTTCACCAAGTAAACTTAGAGTACCTTGCAAGTGTTGTTCATGCGATTGAAGAAGATGGTGAGATCATCACTTACCCAGATACATTGGTTGGTACTGACTCTCATACAACCATGATCAACGGTATCGGCGTACTTGGATGGGGCGTTGGCGGTATTGAAGCAGAAGCTGGTATGCTCGGTCAGCCTTCATACTTCCCAGTACCAGAAGTCATTGGTGCTAAATTAGTTGGAGAGCTTCCAAACGGAACGACTGCAACTGACCTTGCATTAAAAGTGACACAAGTTCTGCGTGAAAAAGGCGTAGTGAACAAATTCGTTGAATTTTTCGGACCTGGAGTTGCACAACTGCCGTTAGCGGATCGTGCAACGATTGCGAATATGGCGCCTGAATACGGTGCTACTTGCGGATTCTTCCCAGTAGATGAGGAAGCTCTTGCTTACCTTCGCCTTACTGGACGTGATGAAGAGCAAATTAATATCGTTGAAGAATATTCTCGCGCAAATGGCTTATTCTATACGCCAGATGCAGAAGAGCCAATTTTTACGGATGTTGTGGAAATTGACCTTTCTCAAATTGAATCAAACTTATCTGGTCCAAAGCGTCCACAAGATTTGATTCCACTTTCTGAAATGAAAGAGACGTTCCATCAGCACATTGAAAGCCCAGCTGGTAACCAAGGTTTTGGCTTAGAAAAATCGGAGCTGGATAAACAAATTGAATTTGATCTTGCAAATGGTGAAAAAGCTGTGATGAAGACAGGTGCGATTGCGATTGCAGCGATTACGAGCTGTACGAATACATCGAATCCATACGTCTTAATCGGAGCAGGTCTTGTTGCGAAGAAAGCAAGTGAGCTTGGTATGAAGGTGCCAAACTACGTGAAAACGTCACTAGCACCAGGTTCTAAGGTTGTGACAGGATACCTCGTGAACTCAGGACTTCTTCCATACTTAAGAGACCTCGGATTTAACATCGTTGGGTATGGCTGTACAACATGTATCGGAAACTCAGGACCGCTTGCGCAAGAAATCGAGGATGCTGTCTCTGAAAATGATCTGCTGATCACTTCTGTTTTATCAGGTAACCGTAACTTTGAAGGGCGTATCCACCCGCTTGTGAAAGGAAACTACCTTGCATCTCCACCATTAGTTGTGGCGTATGCACTTGCTGGTACGGTGAATATTGATTTAACAAAAGACCCTATCGGTGTGGATAAAAATGGTGAGAACGTTTATTTCGATGATATTTGGCCATCAATGGACGAAATCAACAGCGTCGTCAAAAGCACTGTCACACCTGAGTTATTCCGTTCAGAGTATGAAACTGTTTTTGACAACAATGACCGCTGGAATGAAATTAAAACGACGGATGATGCATTGTACAAATGGGATGAAAATTCCACATACATTGATAACCCGCCATTCTTTGAAAACCTATCAGTTGAACCTGGTAAGGTTGAACCGCTTAAAGGCTTGCGCGTCGTTGCCAAGTTCGGTGACTCTGTGACAACTGACCATATTTCTCCTGCTGGAGCGATTGGTAAAGACACACCTGCGGGTAAATACTTGCAAGAAAGAGGCGTATCGCCTAGAGACTTTAACTCATACGGATCTCGCCGTGGTAACCACCATGTCATGATGAGAGGTACTTTTGCAAACATCCGTATTAAGAACCAAATCGCACCAGGAACAGAAGGCGGATATACAACTTATTGGCCAACTGGTGAAGTGACATCCATTTATGATGCATGCATGCGATATAAAGAAGATGGTACGGGTCTTGCAATCTTAGCAGGTAAAGACTACGGAATGGGTTCTTCACGTGACTGGGCTGCAAAAGGAACAAACCTTCTTGGAATTAAATTTGTTCTAGCTGAAAGCTTTGAGCGTATCCATAGAAGTAACCTTGTCTTCATGGGCGTACTTCCTTTACAGTTTAAAGACGGAGAAAGTGCAGAAACTCATGGTCTAACAGGAACAGAAACATTTGAAGTTCATGTTGATGAAACAGTTCGTCCACGTGATCTTGTCACTGTGAAAGCAATTGATACAGATGGCAATGAGAAAATATTTGAAGTGGTTGTTCGCTTTGACAGTGAAGTCGAAATTGACTACTATCGTCATGGCGGTATCCTTCAAATGGTACTTCGTGAAAAATTGGCAAGCAACTAATACTCATACAGCAAAGAAGAGAAGGCGCCTAGACAGCTTTCTCTTCTTTTTTAAAATAGTGGAGGATCAATCATGTGGAAAAAAGGAATGGCAAGCGCTGTTTTACTTGTGTTGATTGGTTTACTTGTGTGGAATTTACTTGAACCAAAAGAGCCCGCAATCGGTCTTGAAAAAGGGGATCAAGCCCCTGATTTTGAACTTAAAACCCTAGATGGTCAAACGGCCTCGTTATCTGATTACCAAGGGAAAAAGGTGCTCGTCAATTTTTGGGCGACATGGTGTAAGCCATGCAGGACAGAAATGCCGGATCTAGACGCAATTAGAAGCGAATATGATCAGGTCGAAGTACTTGCGGTGAATTTGACGACCACTGAAAAAAGTGTAGATCATGTTGCAGCATTTGTAGATGAATTAAAGCTGAGCTTTCCTATTTTATTGGATCAAAAAGGCATTCAAGCACGATATCAGGTGCTTTCATACCCCACGACATACATATTAGATGAAAAAGGACGAATCGTGTCTGTAAAGCATCAAATGCTGACAAAAAAAGAAATTGAGCAAGAGCTGGATCTATAATGATTCAGCTTTTTTGCTTATTTTCTAAATGTTTTGGCGAAAATGAAATACAAACACTGGAGGTGAGTACAATGAGAAGAAGAAAACGACGTACATTTGAAGAGCTTGTACTTGAAAATAAAAAAGAATTATTAAGCAATGAGGAATTTTTAAACCAGCTTGAAGAAAAGTTGGAAGAGCGTTTTAGACAGAAATAAGTTATGAATTATCCTTTTTCGTTCATCCTAAAGAAGAGGGAGGGATGAATGATGGGTAGAGAGCATGATAAACAAGCGCAGTTTACACCAGACCATTTAGGGACAAAACCTGTAGCATACAAACGTAATAAAGGAAAAAAGATGCATAATAAATCAAATGAACAGCCTGATGTCATACAGACGAAGGGCGAATAAGGAGGGTATCATGATGAATGGAAAGTCATATCAATCCAATCCAGATGATCGTTCTGATAATGTTGAAAAGCTGCAAGATATGATCGAAAACACCCTTGACAATATCGATGAATCTGAAGCAGCGATGGCCCTTTCGACAGATGAAGAAAAACAGATGATCAAGCAAAAAAATGAAAATCGAAAAATGAGTATTGATGCCATGCGTTCTGAGATCAAGGACGAAGAAGCAGCAAGAAAAAATGGCTATACCGAATAAACCAGGGATTCCTGGTTTATTTTATTGCCTCCTTTTAGAAGAACCATTTCGATTGTGGTAAAATGGCAGAGACCTTAGGTTTTGATAGGAGAGCGATGAAAACGTGTATGTATCTAAAAAAGAAATAGAAGTCCGTTATGCAGAAACAGACCAAATGGGCATCGTGTATCATGCCAATTATTTAATCTGGATGGAAGTCGGCAGAACAGCACTGATTAAAGAATTAGGATTTTCCTATGCGCAGCTAGAAGCAGACGGCGCTCTTGCACCCGTTATAGATTTACAGGTGCAATATAAAAAACCATTGCTGTACGGTGAAACAGCGACAGTTCATACATGGATTGAAGAATACAATGGACTCAAAACGGTGTATGGCTACGAAATTCAAAAGCCTGATGGGCAAACAGCGATTACAGGGACAACCTCACATATTTGTGTAGACAAAGAAACCTTTAGACCTATTCAATTTAGAAAAGCTTTTCCTGCCTGGCACAAAGTATACGAACAGTCGAAGAAGCAGGTTTAATTCATGGCGTTTGGTATTAAAAGAAGCGATCTAAATGCGTGGAAATCAGCTGTCCAGCAAGGAGAACTGGCCTTTTTAACCCATTATTGGCTTGATGACCGTTTCCCGCATGCCAATACCGTCACTAAAGCAGCCTGTCAGGATATGAAGCAGTTAATTGAGTGGGGAGAAAAACATGGACTCAAAAAAGAATGGATTCATGACCGCGCAGGGTTTCCACACTTTGACTTGATTGGTGAACCACAAAAAAGAATCCTGCAAAAGGAGCGGTCTTTAGGAAACATTCATGAGTATGGGCTATATATTGAAGGATAAAACAAAAAAGATACCCGAGGGATGAGGTATCTTTTTTGTTTATTCATAATGAAACTCTGGTTCTTTCACGGACTCGTTATAATCAATATGCAGATCATGGTTGTCAAAATACCAAATATCACTTTCTTCAACAAAGAAAGTAATACCTTCTATTTCAGCGGTTGCGCCAGCATTTTGAGGTTCATCTTTTGCGACGCCGAGAGAAAAGCCTTTTTGTACATTACTGCACCCGCCATATCTCACAAAAAAGCGAACTTGATCACCTTTTTCTAAATCTAATTCATCCTTGTACCAATTGAGTGCATCTTCTTTTATTGTTAATTTCAATGTGATCGCCCCTTTTTGAAGTCATGCTGTTTTTTAAAATGCAGGATGCAAAAAACAGCTTTTCTTTCCTTTTACCACAGAATGAAACTTATGAAACGGCTAGAGCCATTTGATTTTCGGTTCAGTTTTGTTGAGGATTCGTTTGAGGTTGGCGATGTGTCTGTAGATCACAAAACCAGCAAGAACGGCAACAACAATGATTAAGAATACGTCTTTGGTGAATATGCTGTAAATGAATGTATAGATGCCGGTCAGCATAGATGATAGTGAAACATATTTACTAATGTATAAAAATAAGAAAAAAGCAGCGATCATCGTAATAAATAAGAATGGGGTATAAAATAATAACACGCCGCCAGATGTAGCGACTGCTTTTCCCCCTTTAAATTTTGCAAAGACAGGAAAGCTGTGACCGATAACAGCAGCAACTCCTGCTAATAAGGGATGAATGTCCAGTTGCATGAAAAACGGTAAAGCAGAAGCAAGGGTCCCCTTTAAAATATCAGCTGAAATCACGATAGACCCTGCTTTTATGCCAAGTGTACGAAATGCATTCGTTGCACCTAGGTTTCCGCTGCCATGTTCACGGATATCGATACCCTTTGCAGCTTTCCCGACAATGAGACCGGATGGAATACTGCCGAGAAGATAAGCCAAAATAAACATCAAAGCAATTAACATCTGCATAACTCCTTTATATTCTCCCTCTTGTCTTACATTTTAACATGATCTTATGAAAAACATGGGGATCTTTTTTTGAAAAAATCAAAAGCAGATGGATTCAGCTTTGTTTTTAAGCAGAAGTTCGCTAAAATAGAGGAAAAGGGGTGTTTGGATGAATCATCCTACGAAACAAGAAATTGGCCGTATATTAAAGAGCAGTAAACGAATTGCTGTTGTTGGATTATCAGATCAGCCGCACCGAACGTCTTATATGGTGTCTAAAGCGATGCAGGATGCCGGATATGAGATCATTCCGGTGAACCCAACGATTGATGAAGCACTTGGTGTGAAAGCAGTCGCTTCTTTAAAGGACATCAAAGATCCTGTTGATATCGTCAATGTCTTTAGACGTTCAGAGTTTTTGCCCGAGGTGGCAGAAGAATTTCTTGAAATGGACGCACCTGTTTTTTGGGCGCAGCAAGGCATCTATCACGAGGAAGCGAAAAGGCTGATTGAGGAAAATGGCAAGGTCGCCATCATGGATTTATGTATCAAGGTGGCTCATGCAATGACAAAAACTCATTAAATCGTCAAAAATCCTTGGTTTTCAAGGATTTTTGCTTTTTTGTTGCAGAAATATATTTGCGATTCTAGAAGAAAGCGATAAAATAAGGCGACAGGGACATAGCGGTGACCTTGCATATCAAGAAAAAGAGCGATAAGATAAAGGTAGAACGTTTGTTCTGTTTTATGAAAACCATCATATGATTGCATTTGGCTTATCAAACAGTCTTGTTTATAATGGACTTCTAGTTCTGATTGCAGAATGTAGAACATTCTCATAGCCGAGCAAAAGAGCATGTTTTGTTGATTCACACATGCATGGTGATGATGCAGCTTATTAAAGTGGACAGTAATGAGCAGCATGATCATCATTAAAATCTAGAGAGATCATTTGATGGTTTGCCGGTTATGTTTGTTAGTGAAAGGGGATTAAGCATTTGGTTAAAAAGCAGCAAGTAGATTATAACGATGATTCTATTCAGGTGCTAGAGGGACTTGAAGCGGTCCGTAAACGTCCAGGGATGTATATTGGGTCTACGGATTCACGCGGTCTTCATCACCTTGTCTATGAGATTGTAGACAACTCTGTCGATGAAGTGCTCGCTGGCCATGGAGATCATATCATTGTCAAAATACATAAAGATAACAGCATTTCCGTCCAAGATAAAGGACGCGGGATGCCTACTGGTATGCATAAGCTTGGAAAACCGACACCTGAGATCATTTTAACGGTCCTTCACGCAGGCGGAAAATTTGGTCAAGGCGGATATAAAACAAGTGGTGGGCTTCACGGAGTTGGGGCATCTGTAGTAAACGCGCTGTCAGAATGGCTCACTGTCACAATTGAACGCGACGGCTTTATTTATCATCAGCGCTTTGAAAACGGCGGAAAGCCTGCCACATCACTTGAAAAAGTCGGAAAAACGAAAAAAACAGGAACACTGATTCATTTTAAACCTGATCCAACTATGTTCAGTGTCACGACCTATAACTTCGATACTTTATCAGAACGTTTAAGAGAATCTGCCTTTTTATTAAAAGGATTAAAAATAGAGCTGATTGATGAACGACATGATGTACAAGAAACCTTTTATTATGAGACGGGCATTGAAGCCTTCGTTGCTTATTTAAATGAAGAAAAAGATGTTCTGAGTGAAGTGGTCTCATTTGAAGGAGAGCATCAATCCATCGAAGTAGATTTTGCTTTTCAATTCAATGACGGCTACTCGGAGAATATTCTTTCTTTCGTCAATAACGTCAGAACAAAAGATGGCGGTACGCATGAGTCTGGTGCCAAAACGGCGATGACGAGAGCCTTTAATGAATATGCGCGCAAAGTAGCCCTTCTAAAAGAAAAAGACAAAAATTTAGAAGGCACTGATATTCGCGAAGGACTGTCAGCAATTATTTCTGTCAGAATTCCTGAAGAACTGCTTCAATTTGAAGGCCAGACAAAAGGAAAGCTTGGGACAAGTGAGGCTCGCTCGGCTGTTGATGCTGTTATTTCTGAAAAGCTGGCTTATTTCCTTGAAGAAAACCGGGAAACAGCCACTCTTCTTGTGAAAAAAGCGATTAAAGCGCAGCAGGCAAGAGAAGCTGCTAGAAGAGCACGTGAAGAAGCAAGGAGCGGCAAGAAACGGAAAAAGTCCGAAGCAACACTGAGCGGAAAATTAACACCTGCTCAATCTAGAAACCCGGCAAGAAACGAATTGTACCTAGTAGAGGGCGACTCGGCGGGCGGATCAGCAAAGCAAGGGCGTGACCGTAAATTCCAAGCGGTGCTGCCGCTTCGTGGAAAGGTCATCAACACAGAAAAAGCGAAGCTTGCTGATATTTTCAAAAATGAAGAAATCAACACCATTATTCATGCGATCGGTGGAGGCGTCGGTGTCGATTTTAATGTAGAAGACATCAATTATGACAAAATCGTGATCATGACAGATGCTGATACAGATGGAGCGCATATTCAAGTGCTTCTACTGACGTTCTTCTACCGCTATATGAAGCCGCTGATTGAGCATGGCAAAGTGTTTATTGCACTACCGCCTTTATATAAAGTCAGCAAGGGCTCAGGGAAAAAAGAAATCATTGAGTACGCATGGTCTGATGAAGAAATGGATGACGTACTGAAGAAAGTTGGAAAAGGGTACACGATTCAGCGCTATAAAGGTTTAGGTGAAATGAACGCCGACCAGCTATGGGAAACGACAATGAATCCAGAATCGAGAACACTTGTCAGGGTCAAAATCGACGATGCTGCACGTGTGGAACGCCGCGTCACGACATTGATGGGTGACAAAGTAGAACCACGACGTAAATGGATTGAAAAGAATGTCGCCTTTGGACTTGATGAGGAAAGCAACATTCTTGAAAATGAAAACTTGTCGCTAGCTGAGGAGGTTTAAACATGGCACAACAAGAACGATTTCATGATTTACCATTAGAAGAAGTGATCGGAGACCGGTTTGGTCGCTATAGTAAATATATTATCCAAGACCGTGCGCTTCCAGATGCGCGAGATGGACTAAAGCCTGTACAACGAAGAATCTTATATGCGATGTACGCAGAAGGAAACACGCAAGATAAAAACTTCCGTAAAGCCGCGAAAACAGTCGGTAACGTGATTGGTAACTATCATCCGCACGGTGACTCATCTGTTTATGAAGCGATGGTGAGAATGAGTCAGAATTGGAAAGTACGAAATGTGCTCATTGAGATGCATGGTAATAACGGGAGTATCGATGGAGATCCGCCTGCTGCCATGCGTTATACGGAAGCAAGGCTTTCTGCCATTGCTTCAGAGCTATTAAAGGACTTAGACAAGGAAACGGTCGAATTTGTCGCAAACTTTGATGATACAAGCAAGGAGCCAGTTGTTTTACCAGCGATGTTTCCAAACCTTCTCGTGAATGGATCAACAGGGATTTCAGCAGGTTATGCCACCGATATCCCGCCGCATCATCTGGGAGAAGTGATTGATGGTGTCATTAAACGAATCGAACAGCCGCATTGTACGGTTGAGGATTTAATGACAGTCATCAAAGGTCCAGATTTCCCAACAGGCGGTATCATTCAAGGGGTCGACGGCATTAAGAAGGCTTATGAAACAGGAAAAGGAAAGATTATGATTCGCGGAAAAGCGGAAATTGAAACCATCCGCGGCGGACGCCAGCAAATCGTGATCACAGAAATTCCTTATGAAGTGAATAAAGCCAATCTTGTCAAAAAGATGGACGAGTTCCGAATTGAAAGAAAAGTTGAAGGAATTTCAGAGGTTCGAGATGAGACTGACCGAACTGGGCTTCGAATCGTGGTAGAGCTGAAAAAAGAAGCAGATGCAAATGGTGTCTTGAATTTCTTATATAAAAACTCAGATCTGCAAATTCCATATAACTTTAATATGGTGGCGATTCATAATCGTAGACCAACCTTAATGACGCTGACAACTATACTTGATGCATATATTGCCCATCAAAAAGAAGTGGTGACGAACCGCTCAGCATATGAGCTTCGAAAAGCGAAGGAACGCCACCATATTGTAGACGGATTAATTAAGGCGCTTTCCATCTTAGATGAAGTCATTGCCACAATCCGCTCCTCTAATGATAAGCGAGATGCGAAAAACAACTTGATGGAGAAATATGACTTTACAGAAGCACAATCAGAAGCGATTGTTTCCCTCCAGTTATATCGTTTAACGAATACGGATATTACGCAATTAAGAGACGAAGCTAGTGAGCTTGATGTGCGTATAACAGAACTTGAAGACATTTTAGGTAACGAGAAAAAGCTGCTAAAGGTCATTACAAACAGTTTGAAAAAGCTCAAAAAGACATATGCTGATGAGAGACGATCTGTCATTGAGGAAAAAATCGAAGAAATTAAGATTAACCTTGAAGTGATGATCGCCTCAGAGGATGTTTACGTCACGGTGACGAAGGATGGGTACATCAAACGGACAAGCCAGCGCTCCTATGCTGCATCTAACGGTAAGGACTTTGGCATGAAGGATACAGACCGCCTGATTCATCAGTTTGAAATGAATACAACGGATGTCCTCCTATTGTTCACGAATAAAGGGAGCTATATTTATTGTCCAGTTCATCAGCTGCCAGACATACGCTGGAAAGACATGGGGCAGCATATTACAAATATCATTTCAATTGATCGTGATGAATCAATTCAAAAAGCCATTCCAATTAAAGAATTTGATGAAACGTCGTATCTCCTGTTCTTTACAAAAGGCGGAATGGTGAAGAAAACAGAGCTTCTTCAATATAAAGCGCAGCGCTATTCGAAACCGCTTGTCGCCTTGAACCTAAAAGGAGACGATGAACTCGTGGATGTCCATGTGACAACAGGACAGCAGGAATTGTTTATTGCGACGAAAAATGGCTATGGATTGTGGTTTGATGAAGAAGAAGTAAGTGTTGTTGGTCCGAGAGCGGCTGGTGTCAAAGGAATCAACTTGAAGGATGGGGACGAAGTAGTCTCTGGTCAGATCATTGATCCGAAAAACGATGTCCTCGTGCTGACGACTCAAAGAGGGGCTGTGAAGCGAATGAACCTCTCTGAATTTGATAAAACATCTAGAGCCAAACGCGGAGTTCTGATGCTAAGAGAATTAAAGAAAAACCCACACCGTATTGTGGCTGTTATTGCTGCATCACTTCACGATACACTTGAGATTGATACGGATAAGGGTACAACGATTCCGCTTGATATCTCTACTTTAAGAGCGAATGACCGCTATAGCAATGGATCATTTATTGTAGATGAGGAAGAGCAGGGAGAAGTAACACATGTCCTTGTCACACCTCAACCTGCGCCAGATGACAATAAATAAGCAAACGAAAACCCCCTGCGATAAACAGGGGGTTTCTTTTATATACGGGTCATTTAGCTCTCGTGGTTGCCAAACATGCTTGTAATGGCGTGCACTACTTCAATTCCTTGGTAGACGAAAAGAGAAAGTGAAGTGACAGAGAATAGACCTAGAATAAATACTCTTAAGAAAAATAACATCGTGTAAAACCTCCCAATTTTTGTTTTGATTTAGATGGTTGGGTTAAACACGAGATAGTCGGAAATAAGAAGATTGATAGAATACTGCAAGTAAATGCTTCTTTTTCCGGTCAAATTGATCAGTATGAGTGATGCGTGCAAATCCAGCTGTCATACTGCCAATCATCAGCAGTACTGTAAATGCGGCAAATACTGCGCTCACATGTTTTTGTTTCTTTTCATCGCCCATTGTCTGAGCGATTTTCATTTCATGTGATTCTTGATCGGCAACCACCTTTGCATGATGGTATACCTGAACGGAATGAGGCAATGAGAACAAATGAAAACTTGCGAGTGCTATGAATAAGACAGCTAATTTTAGCAGTATATTTTTTTTCATTTATCTCACCCCTTCCTGTTTATTTTCATGATCTTACCACGTTTTCTGTTATTTGAAAAGTCTTATTTTTTTACTTTCCCTCTTTAAAAAAGCGATAAACATCAGGACATTTATAGGACTGTTTCACTTCATGAAAGGTTTCAATTTTATTTTTTAAATTTAAAAAAAGTGCCATGATCGAGGATCAGACACTTTTAGTGAACTTGTAATGAACGCGGTTTTGCTACAGCTTTTGTAAAGATTCCTGCAATACATATGGCGAATAAAACAAAAATAAAGGCATGAAGCAGTCCTACTTGATTGGCAAGCAGCCCTAGTATAGGCGGCCCAGAAAGAGAGGCTGTATAACCTGATAAGGTCACAATGCTGACGCGTTTCACGGCGTACCGGCTATCATCACCAGCTGCAGAAATGGTTAGCGGGAAGCCTAAAGAAGCGCCAAGTCCCCATAAAAAGATCGATATCATACATACAACAAGTGAAATCTTTAAAATGACCAGAAATAGTCCGGCGGCGGCTGATAAAATCGCAATTCTTAGCAATAACACCCTGCCGAAACGATCGATCAAACGTCCGCTGATTAGTCTGCCGCTAATCATCCCGCATAAAAATAAAGCATAGATGACTGTACTCATGGAATGTGAAACCTGGTAGCCATCCACCATCGCAAGTGGAATCCAATCATTGGCAGACCCTTCGACAAACGCAAGACATAAGGCGATCATCGCAAGAGAGACCGTTCGTTTGTTCAGCCATGGCGTTTGAGTATCATCTATTGTATCTGACTGCTTCTCATGCTGATCCTTTCCTGTACCGTGCGGAATAAACCGTGTGCAAATCAAGATGCTGAGAAAGAAAAGAAGGGCAATGACTAGTAGGTGATTCAGCACAGAGACCCCTAGATGAATAAAAAGAATGCCAGCTCCTGCTCCAATTAAAGTGCCAATGCTAAAGGAAGCGTGCAATATAGGCAAAATGGTTTTCTTGATACTGTATTCAATTTCTGTCCCTTCTAGGTTCATCGCCACATTGCACATACCTGAGCCTGCTCCAAAAAGAAATAGACCGGCAGTGACAACAAAGATAGAAGAGAGTGTTGAACCAATGGCAAGAGTGGTGAATCCAAGGAACATCAAAAAAGCACTAATCACAATCGCCACGCGGCCGCCTTTTTTTCGAACAAATACATTTGAAAGAATAAGCCCGACAATTGAACCAACGGATAAGCCAAGTAAAATAAGTCCCATCGTTCCTGTATTGGCTTGTAATAAATCTCTAACTTCCGGTGTCCGTGAAAACCATGTAGAGATGGAAATACCAGACATCGTGAAAATAACTATAATCGCTTTATACCACTTTAATTCCATCTAATCCCTCACATTTAAAGATGTATCTGTTACTGAACAAATCTACTCGATTATAAATGAGATGGGCTGATTCGTAAATAACTTGAGGCAGGAACATGACCAATTCTAGTCAAAATAAATCTTGCCTTCACAATTCTTTAAAATAAACATAATGGGGAGGAAGCATGTCGGTGAAAGGAGACGGGATTGAGCCAGAAATGTACAAACAAACTTAAAGGCAGCGCTATCACAGGTTAAGACGTCATTTGGAATATGTCGAATGGTCAATTGGTTACCAAATGATGTATCAGGATAAATAGAAGGGGAGGAGAGGATCAACATGAAAAGTGAAAAGGAAAAAATGATCCAAGGAGAACATTATGTATCTAGTGTGACCAAACCCTAATTGCAGATCGAAAAAGAGCGAGACAATTGACATTTGCATACCAGCAAACCAATCAGCCAGAAAAAAGAACATCCATTTTAAAGGAATTATTAGGCGCTTGCGGAAATGATGTCGTTTTTGAAGGAGGGCTGCAGTGCGATTACGGATACAATATCGAGGTTGGCGAGCATTTTTTGCAAATTTTGATGCAGTATTATTAGACGTTTGCAAAATTACCATAGAACGTGCAAAATGCATTGAATTCGGCAAACCAGTCACCATTGGAAACCACGTATGGATTGGCGACAATGCTGTCATAGCATCTGGTGCCGTTGTGACAAAAAGTGTTCCAGCAAACGTCGTGGTTGGCGGAAATCCTGCGAAAATCATAAAATATCTTGGTGAATTAAAATCTGGCGAATAAACGCGAATAAACAAGGATTTTGATTTTTTCTTTTTTGTCTCAATAAGATAAGTATACTTAGATTTGAGACAAAAGAAATACATTCTTTTTATAACTTCCTAGAATATATATTATGTAAACTAATAAAAAGAAATGAATAAGATTTCGTCTTCATAGCTTCATATGTACTAGAAGGTAAATGTGGATCCATTGTTGTACAGTCCCTCTTATCCATCTCCAACTGCCTCTTTCGTTAGGGTCATAATTGTTTAAGTAAAGTTAGTTGCTCCGTTTGTTCAATAAGAAAAGGAGGTGCCGCAGCTACCTCCTTTGTTAAGTCAAAGCACCCTTTAGTTTTATAAGCAACACTTCGAAAATACGAGATTATTGTAGCATACTCTCCAATTTGTCCTTCACTAGCACCCATTCTTGGTCGATTACACTGTAATACACAGAGTCTCTTAAATAACCGTCAGGCATAACCATATGATTTCGAAGCACCCCTTCTTTTACCAAACCCAACCGTTCAATTGCCTGCTGAGACCGCACATTTCTGCTATCTGTTTTCAACTGAACACGAATTGTCCCAAGTGTTTCAAAGCAGTGTTTCAAAAGAAGATACTTACATTCTGTATTTATTCTAGTTCGCCAAACAGTTGGAGACAGCCATGTCCAACCAATTTCCAAGTTACGATTTGGTATGGATATATTAAGAAAACGAGTGCTTCCCACAATTTTCCCCGAATTCTTATCCAAGATAACAAAAGGAAATTCGCTTCCTTGCTCTCTCGCTTGAAGTGCTCCATTCACAAGGGACTTTATATCTTCAATCGATTGAACCCTCATTGGCATGTGTGCCCATATATCTGGATTGTTTCCCGCATCAAATAATTCCTGTACGTGATAATCTTCCATAGGTTGTATCTTTACTCTATCTCCTATTAATACTACAGGCGTTATCTCCATAATTCTTCTTCTCTCCTTTTCTTCTTTGGTATGGTTATATATATCAACTAAGTAATTTTTCTTTTGACAACTCAGATAGTTTGTTCTGCTTTGTTAAATAGACGAGAGTATTATAAATGTGTTTGTAAAGTAACGCATTTAGAAGTTGTTCTCATGCCTACAATTGTTCCTAAATCATGAAATGGACTGTCTGGTTGGATAATAAGTTGTGCTGCCACCCAACTCAAATCTTCTGAGTCCATTTTTAGATATTGGCTTAAAGAAGACCCTATACCTTTAGCTTTAGTGTTGATAGTATCAAATAAACTGATCTCTTCTTCATCTTCCAAATAATGAAAAGCTAAAAATGGCACATTAATGAATGCATTTGTTTCTTCTAAATATAACTTAATTCCACCTAATCGATGCTGACCTTCCATTTGTTAAAGAGACATTTGAAAATGGTGACAAGTAATATCTAATCCAACTTTAAGGTAGAATCTATGTGCATCATGCCTATGAACACCAGAATCTAAATGAAATTGTTCACACTCATTTTCCTTTGCTTGACTTATTAGCCAATCCCATAGAATTTTTGCATACTCGATCATCGCAATCCACTGAATTGATGTCTCCTTTCACAATATAAAAGATATTATTCTCCAGTCTCAGCAAATTGTTTCAATCGATCTCCAATTTCATCTCTTACCCTTTGGAAAAATGCCCACTTCTCTTCTTCTGTTCCTTCTGCTTTTGCTGGATCATCAAAGCCCCAATGGACACGTTCGACATGAGGTGGAGTCATCGGGCATTTATCAGCTGCATCACCGCATAGTGTGATGACTAAGTCAGCATTTTGCAATATGTTCTGATCAATCAGATCAGACGTTTGATTAGATATATCAATCCCTATTTCTTTCATTGCTTTTACAGCATTCGGGTTTAATCCATGAGCTTCAATACCAGCGCTATAGACCTTCCACTCATCTCCAAGATGTTTTTTAGCCCAACCTTCAGCCATTTGACTGCGGCAAGAATTACCGGTACATAAAAAGTAAATTGTTTTCTTTGACATGTTGATCGTCTCCTTTAATGTATAATCAATAGCCAGAAATACAAAGCTAAAAGTGTGATGAATAGTGTTGGTACAGTTAAAATGACTCCTATTTTGAAATATGTCCCCCAGGAAATCTTCACACCTTTTTGAGAAAGGACGTGGAGCCACAGTAGTGTTGCTAAGGAGCCAATGGGCGTAATTTTTGGTCCTAAATCTGAACCAATGACATTTGCGTAAATTAACGCTTCTCTCATCATTCCTTGTGTATCGGTACCGGATATGGCTAATGCATCGATCATGACCGTCGGCATATTATTCATGACAGATGAAAGAATTGCTGCGATAAATCCCATACCAAGAGTCCCTGCCAATAAACCTTGATCTGCTACAGCTTGGATCACGCTTGAAAGAGCATCAGTGAGCCCTGCATTTCGCATGCCATAGACAACAACGTACATACCTATGGAAAAGAAAACGATCGCCCATGGTGCTTCTTTTAGAACGCTTTTTGTTTGAACAGCAGGGCTTTTTTGTGCAATGACCAAGAATAAAATGGCAATCACACCAGCTATGACCGATACAGGTATAGATAAAAACTCGCTTGCAAAATAACCAATCAATAAAAAAGCTAATATATACCAAGATAATCTAAACATCTTTGGATCTTTTATTGCTTCACTAGGGTGCTTTAACTCAGTCAGATCATAGCGTTTAGGTATACTCTTTCTAAAGAAAAGGTACAGTACAGTGATACTCGCTAGCAATGAAAAAAGGTTTGGAACGACCATTCTGGATGCATATTCAATAAACGTAATGTTGAAATAGTCGGCTGTTACAATGTTCACCAAATTACTTACGACAAGGGGAAGCGAAGTTGTATCTGCAATAAACCCACTCGCGATAATAAAAGGGAATACAATTTTTTCATTGAAGTGTAATGCTCTGACCATGGCTAAAACAATGGGTGTCAAAATAAGTGCTGCACCATCGTTTGCAAATAAAGCAGCGACGATTGCACCAAGGATGGTCACATACACAAACATACGCAGCCCACTGCCTTTTGCAGCCTTTGCCATATGCAATGCTGCCCATTCAAAAAAGCCGATTCGATCAAGTATGAGTGAAATGACGATAATGGCAACAAAAGCTAAAGTCGCATTCCAAACGATGCCTGTCACGGTGATCACATCGTCAACATTCACAACACCTACGATTAATGCTAAAACGGCCCCTCCACATGCGGACCACCCTATGGATAAATTTTTTGGCTGCCAAATAACCAATACCAAAGTTAACAAAAATATGAGTAATGATAAAACGGCAAAACTCAAACCCATCCCTCCTTACGAACAAGAAATGTTTGTTGCTTTATGTTGTATACTTTTTAAAAGGTCATCTTCTTTATCAATTTGATTTAAGATGATACGAATCGTCTCAAATTCTGGAGACAGTGTATTGATTGAATAATAACGCCACTGCCCTTTTCTGTTCTCATGAACAAATCCAGCTTTTTTTAATTTTCGTAAATGCTGACTAATCGCTGGTTGACTCATTTCGAACATATCTACCAGTTCACAAACACAATATTCCTTCTCCAAAAACAATTTCATCATAATGAGTCTTGTTTGATCACTGAGTATTTTTAAACAATTCGACATATGTAACAAACCAATTGAAACATCTGAAGTCACAATGATTCCCTCCCTCTTTTAAATATTGGTGACGGTCCCTGTTATCAAATCCTCCAATATTATATAACTGAATACTTATATAATCAATTGATTATATGATTTGAACAAAAATTTATTCGCGTTAAAATTATTGATTAATGTTTTTTTCTTTTATTTTTTATTCATCAAAAAAATTGATTATTGTAGAATCCTTATTTGACTATTGTTTATAAAGCATAAAATGGATCTACATTTCTTTCAATGGTCTGTCATATGACAATTCCTATTCTTATATAAATCCCAATGGCTCATTTTGTTGATGCGCTAGCTCCATTCCTCCTACCAAATAGAGAGCGTTCTTTTTATCTATATCATCATCAGGCCAAGTGCGGATTAGTTGACGCAATCTAACTGCAACGGTCTTACACACATCTGGTATTAAGTAACTATCAGAATCCTAAAGATCCAGCAATGGAATGATGTCATCTTGATAGTTTTCAAATGGAAGTCGGTGTAAGACCAATCTGCTTCGCAATGGCGGATTTCCATATTTTCAAAGAGAGACAATTCTAATAGGGTTATTTTGATTTAATCCCTGCACCACAAAGAGGTATGACAATGGTTTCTTCTGATTCCTTTTGATATTTCATGTAGCCAGCAAAATTAACTGCAGATGTCACTTCCACATAAAATCCTTTCTCACTTAGTTTAGAGCGTGCATTTAGAATCTCATCTTCTTTAATATCAATAAACGTACCATTGGTATCTTGTACAGCTTCTAAAATTTGTTTGGAGCGAGCTGGGGCTGCAATTGCTATCCCTTCTGCTAAGGTCCCTTTATTCGTAACAGGCGATGCTAATCCTTTCGCATTTTGATAAGCTTTCACAAGTGGTGCACAGTTTTTCGCTTGTATGGCAACGATTTTCGGTATTTTATGAATGAGACCATTTTCAAATAACTCTTTAAAGCCATAATATGCACCTAGGAGGAGAGTACCGTTTCCAACCGGAATGATTAAAGTATCAGGTGCTCCTTTTAGTTGCTCATAGATTTCGTAGGCATATGTTTTTGTTCCTTCAAAAAAATAAGGATTATACACATGGCTTGCATAAAAAACGTTTTCATTGTCTACTGCCTTTTGTGCCGCAGCTGCAATTTCCTCTCGTGTACCGCGAATTTCTTTAATCGTTGCTCCATGTGCTTTTATTTGAGCGACCTTTTTAGGCGAAGTTTCATCGCTTAGATAGATGTCACAGGCAATACCACAACGTGCTGCATAAGCTGCAATCGCCGTTCCTGCATTCCCGCTACTATCAGCAATCACTTTTGATACCCCGAGTTCCTTAGCTTTTGTCATCAAAACAGCGGCTCCTCGGTCTTTAAAGGATAAGGTCGGCATCATATAATCAACTTTTACATAAGTGTTTGGCTCATTAGGATCTAGAACGATTAAAGGTGATTGACCCTCCCCCATTGTGACAGTTTCCCAAGTCTTAGAACCTTTTGAAAATGGCATGGTTTCAACATAACGCCATAATGAGTTTGGATAGTGATCCCAAGCTGCAACATCTATTTTCGGAGTATCTTTCACCAGATTTAATACTCCACCACAATCACATTTCCATAGAGTTGGTGTCATCTCATACTTTCTCCCGCAATGGTTACAAATCAATTGATTCATCGATCATCTACCCCTTCGAATATTATTTTATATGAAATATAATTTTTTATATAGAGTAGGCAAAAAAATATCTTAAATATATGCAATGGCATCAATTTCAATTTTGAAACCAAAATGTAATTCATTCGTTGGTACAATAGTACGTGCTGGTTTATGTTCACCGAAAAAATTAGTATAAACAGCATCTACTTTGTCCCATAAATGAATATTCGAAATGTATAATGTCATGCGCAAGATCTTCTCTTTTTTACTTCCAGCAGCCTCTACAATCATCTCTACATTCTTAAGCGCTTGTAATGTCTCTTCTTCAATGTGGCCGAACTCTTTTTCTCTCGTTTCGGGATTGATGGCAAATTGTCCTGAAACATAGACCGTGTTTTGATGAATGGTTGCGAATGCATAGTGTCCGTTTGATTTTAGATTTCCTACCTCGAGTATGCTTTTCATTTTGACACTCCTTACCTCGATTTATTTTTGATTTCATCCAAATAGCTATAGACGGTTACTTTGGAAATGCCTAACATAGATGCGACCTTCTCAACAGATCCTTTCATTAAAAAGATGCCCTTTTCATCCATAAATTTAATTAGTTCAATTTTTTCATGGCGTTTCATGACTGGGTGAACGCTGTTTTGAATGATTTGTTGAATCAATTGATCTACTATTTCTTCCACATTTTCAAGATCATCATTTGATGTTGTTTCTTTCTCTTGAGCTTCCACTTGTGTAGAAAGAAAAGTATCCATAAATTGCTGCATTTGATTTAGTGCTTCAACATCAAAATTGATACAGAAAGCACCAATCACTTTTTGCTTTGAATCACGTATTAATGAAGTCGAAGAACGAATCGTACGCTTATCTTCTGTTACAAATGTATAACCAGCCAGATAATCTTCTTTAAAATCTTCTGATTGTAATACAGTCTTTACTAGATGATCAAATGATTGGCCGATTTCTCTTCCTGTCACATGGTTATTTACTGTAAACATGACAGATGCTTGAGGGTTCGTTAAATCATGAATAACCACTTCGCAATTTGGTCCAAACATTTTGCCAGTAGATTTTGCTAAAGGAATATAACTCGCTAATAAATTCTTCATATGTTCCATGCCTAAGCACCTCATTTTTTTATTCCACTAGATTATATAATTTTTTATATATAAAAACAATATATAGATTTATTTATATATCATGATGATCACAAGATCACAAATGTGAAAATAACCATATAAAAAAAGCAGCCATTGACTGCTTTTTGCTTGTGCTCCTTTCTAATTGCTTTCTTTCTGGATTCCATACAAAATGACGTCAATTCCCCATCGGAACCGTTCCATTGATACGGTATCACCTGCAAACATTTCTTCTTTCAGGCTATGGATGAAAGGGAACCGCGTTTTGTCTGCATCATGAAATGTTTTTTTAATGTCTAAAATCTGCGTAGATCCATGTTTCTTCCAAGAGACCTTTTCGTAAGCTACGGAAGATACGTATAACAGTAACAGGTCTACTCCCCATGCAGCGGATGTAGATTTGATCCCGCCTTCATGCAATGCAGCGAGAATATGTTCGGTCAACTGAAGAAAGTTCGTTCCTTGTGGAATGGTGGAAAGAGAAATTTCAGCAAGACCAGGTTTTTCTAATAGCAGCAGGAAATAAGTATGCAATATTTCACATAACTTTTCTTTCCATGTGCCATCCACTGAATCTGGATAAACCATTTGACCGAGACCATAATCCAATACGTAAGCACTTAGTTCTTGAAAATTGTTCACGTAGACATACAAGGATGCAGGTCCCGTATCCAATGCTTTAGCCACCTTACGCATACTCATGCCCTCTATCCCTTGCTCCTTAAGAAGCGCATAGGCAGTTTTAACAATAAGCTCACGGCTTAAGGGCTCTTTAGCCGGCCGAGACCGGCGACTTATAATATGACGATTTGAATTGTTCATACTCTCTTTATAACATGTCAAAGTAAAATAGTAAATTGAGCATCAATCACCGTTTACTTGAAAAGAATTCATCATATCTGCAAGCTTGACCGCAGCGTCTTTTGAAAAACACAGTTTTAAACTATTCTCCGATTCCTGAGCCTTTTCCGATGAATATTCATACATCATTTCTTCGTACTCTTCAATAGCCTTTTCAATATCATTAGGATTTCGGACAATAGCAAGTGCAAGCTCCATTGCATCAAACATCGCCATGTTTACACCCTCACCTGCGAATGGTGTCATGACATGGGCTGCATCACCGATAAGCGTTACTCCTTTATGACGGTTCCATTTAAAACCGACAGGAAGCGTATAAATACGTCTTGGAATGATGACATCTTCTGCATAACGAATATAATTTTTCAGCTGATCATCCCAATCACTAAATAACTCTAATAATGGTTCTTTCGCTTCATTCGCTTGATTAAATGGAATGCCACAAGTCTCGATCCAGCTGCGTTCTACCATAAGGCTTGCATACACTTTTATTCGTCCATCTCCGTTTAACTGACCAATAATTCCTTTGTGATCTGCTAAAGCAAACATCTTACCACGTTTATTAAATTCAGCTAAATCAGGGTGGTTCACCTCTACGTTGAGGACATTCAGTTCCAGCATTGTGAGCCCGGAGTATTCAATATCAATATCTGTTAACAGCGAACGTACACGAGAAAATGCACCATCTGCCCCAATCAAAAGGTCAACCGTCTCGACAACCCCGTTTTCAAAATGAAGTTCTGTCATGCCGTTTTCTACTGAAACACATCTATCTAGTTTATATCCGTATTTGATGTTTTCAGCATCAATTTGATCTAACAGCATTTCACACAAAACACCACGATCAATTTCTGGCCGAGTGCCTTTTTCATGTGATTCAGTTTCTTCGTCTAGATAAATTCTTCCTGCTTTATCAAATAACCGGAAATCTTCTCCTTCATAGCGAGCGTTCTTTTGAAATTTCTCATAAACTCCTGCTTCCTTTAAGGCTTTTTGACCTGTTTCTTCGTGAATATCCAGTGATCCTCCTCTTTCAAGACTCTTGTCATGCATCTCCCGTTCATAGATGGTTGTTTGTATACCGTAATTTTGCAGAATTAAGGCGAGTGTTAGCCCTCCTGGTCCTCCTCCAATGATAGCGATTTGCTTTTGTTTTTTAGATAATGCCTGCATCGTATGCATCTCCTCTTCTTTATGGAAGTAGTGTAAAACCACATCTCATTTATATTATAACGAACATTGTTCGTAAAGAACAGTGTTCGTTTAAAATGGTTTATTTCATGAATGTGTGCTTTAATTGTAATGAACCCAATCATCCGACACCCATAGGATATAAATTGGACACTTCGATTTAGGGATTTTAAAGGATTTCAAATCATAACATGATTCTTAGATCAGTCCTTAGATCAGTCGGTTCCTAATGTTTCAATGCTGAGTCTGCGAGGTGTTTCTATGAATAAATTATTGGCAATGTTGATATTAGGATTGAGCTTTAGTGGTGCTGCTCTCATTCTTTCTGTCCCTTTGTTATTCAAATCCAAACCAGAACAATTTGAGCTGATGTTTGCTGCTGGATCAGCAGGCGCATTCGCAGTATTTGCTGTCTCATGCCTAGTTTTTCGAAAACAATTCAATCGCTCATTAGAACAATGAAAAATCGTTTTTTGCGGCGTTTATTCACTAGATATCTTTTTGAGTTGGATCAAATGTTTTTATCTTGTCTGCTATCATCTTCCTGTTTCATTCAAGATGGCTGTAAATGTGCTATTACTAAATATCAAGTTTTTTAAAGTCTAGCTGCCTGAACGTCTTCAATTGATCGAAACAAAAATAAGCCATTGATTCAATATGGCTTATCATGTAAAACTATATTTTTCAGTCACAGCAAACTGCTGTAATCAGCCCCCAATTTCATCTCTCACCCTTTGGGAAAATGCCCATTTCTCTTCTTCTGTTCCTTCTGCTTTTGCTGGATCATCAAAGCGCCAATGCACTCATTTGACCTATGGGATTAACACCGGAGTTAACGTTTTTAGGTAAGGTGATTCTTTCGATTCTGATGTTTATTGGCAGAGTAGGTTCTCTGACCATTGTATTTATCTTTATGAAACGAACCAAAAGCCCAATACGTTATCCGGAGGGAGAAGTATTTGTAGGCTAATATGAGCAATCATTGAAATGGTTCCCTTTTAATTTAATCATCAAGATGATGGATTGATCCACTTTACATTTTTTTCTCTTCATTCACTACAAGCTGTTTGGAATACAGATCTTTTAGTACGGTCTCTTCTTTTCCAAACAATCAGCATTTGGTATTTAACGGAAAAGCTGAGATATTCAACTTTAAGCTGGCGCTTGAAACGGCTTTGATCAGCAGCTTCTCCGTTATCTCACTTGTTGCTGGTTTTCTTGATTAAGTCTACGCTATCATATGACAGGCTTTCCACACGTGCAGCATTTTGCAGGATGTAATGATCAAAAAAGGTCTTCGTATAGTCCGTCACAAGATTTCGCATCTCTACCGCCTCCCTTGTGCCTCTCAGTTGCTCATCTACGCCGGTAAACACGATGTCACAGTAATCTAAATGTGCAGCACGATCAACGGAGAAATAATAGGTTACCATGCTGTTGTTAGCGCCAATGATCGCATTCATATGATAGTTCGGTTCAGAAAACAGTAGCAAAAAGGGTTTATTGAGGTCGCTGTCGAGAAGGCCGAATGCCCCGCTATCCAAGCCAATCCCGCAGGCAAACCGGTCGTCATCCCTGCAAACAACCGCTGCCGTAGGTCCTCCATAAGAGTGTCCGACGATGCCCATGCCGACGTCAAGCATCAGTCTGTCATGAAAGATAGAATCCAATTCTTCAGAGTTTAGTTTGTGAAGATGATCGGCTACGTACCTTACATCTTCTGCCTGTCGTTCACTATATAATGTTAACTGATTAATGATTGGCAGAGCCAGGACGTTACGGCACATCTCAATGGCCGTTTCATCATCAGGCCGCATCTTCATCTTGCCAGCCAGCTCCATCATCTCCGGATCTTCAGAAAACGCCATAATGACATCCGAAAAATCCTTTGATACATTCAACAGCTTCCCATCTTTCCGTTTATACATTGTGCTATTCTGATGGCCGATACTGACGACAACATAACCCAGGCTTGCCAGGTCTGTACAGATGGCTGTCCCCCATTCCGGTGAACCGCCCCCGCCGCAAACATAAAATAACACTGGATAGCGCTTTTTCTTCCCAGAAAGAGCAAGGTCGTCGTAACAATGAGTCTTGATATCGATAGAGAAAAAATTCTTCTCTTTCAGATACTCAGTGACAAGTGGCTGCTCATGAAGCATTTCGTAGACTTCAGGAAACATGTACGTTGATGGAGTCTTCCCTTCGCTGCTATCGGACGGATAGTACACAAACGCGGTCAATTCTCTTTTTGAGTCATCTGATGCTGTGTACTCAAAATCCATCTGGGTACGAGCGGCGGTATAGATGCCGATTGGTTCTGGGAATGTGTCATACCTTTTCATCCTTTTGTTCCCCCTTAATAAATGAAAGTGCGAATGTGAAATACACATGGCGATATAAGTGCTTTCAAAACTGTAAAATGGTTACATCCAATCTTCAGTTCATCATCCTTATTCCTTGGCTTTCTTGAGATCGCTAACAACTTCAGCATATTTATCATCTCTAAGCAGCCCATGACCCATAAAGTCAGCAAAGTACTTGCTCATCTTATGCTGCAGGTTAGAATCCTTAATATCGAATTCCCTAAAAAACATGACTAAATTAAACTGCATAGATTCAAACATAAAAGAAATGAGGTCGTCATCAATATCAGGTCGTAGATATCCATCAACCCTCATGCGGCGTAACATGTCCTTGATTAAGGGGAATGACTCGCCCTTTAGCACATTCAAATATACTTTTAGTAAGGTGTTCTCTGGAATGTGTAAAAATGTTTCAACGAGTTTGATTTCCAGTTCATTCAATGGCTCAGTCGCAATGCCATTAGTGTTGTCAAATAAGCCAGTAAGGAAAAATTGATAAAGAGAATCTTCATTGTTGTTATGAAAATACGCAGCTCTTTTCTTGGTCACATGTCGTATTAAGAGACAATAAAGGTCATCTTTGTCTTCAAAATACCGATAAAAAGTTCCGGGATGCATGGACAAACGATCCAAAACCATCTTCATCGTTATATCCTCGTAAAGATGATCAACAAAAAGATGCATAGCACGATTACATATGTCCTCACGCCTTGCTTCATTCAATCGAAAGAAAGTATTTTTTGGCATAAATGACTCCTTTATGTAAAATGTGAACTCATTCACACCATATCGATAATTGATTCACATGTCAAGCTGTATTGAAATAGATACCCGCTCTTTGCTCGGACGGATTTCACCCCAACGGTAGTACGATTGATCATTGTACCTTTATTCGTTCCGACTTGCGCTCTGTGGGCATTGCCAAAATCGAAGCCGTTTTCACCAATTGCGACTTCTCCTCCTGCGATATGAGAGGAATGACATTGGAGAATGCTATGTTTATCGATTGTACTTTTTATCAATGTAGATTCAATGACCGCGTTTTACAGGCAGCGAATATCAGCTAGTTGAAATAACGTTTGAGGGAGTGGTGACACTTCGTCAACTCCAGTGAAGAAGTGAACATTCATTATATTAATAGGAAATATGTATATTTTAAACAAAAATTGGAATTTAAGGATTACTTAACCCGAAGTGAATTGACTATCTGAATGTATTTCATGTTGAATTGAAAAAGGCTGCTTTCCAGTAAGCAGCCCATTCACTAAACTTTCGACTATTTTAATCAAATCATTCTACCTTTTTGTGGTGTAAACTCAACCCCTATCGATTGATCACCTGAATGATTTTCTCCTGAGCATCTTGTGCCTCAGGGATTGGCATGACAACAAATACATGAAGCATTTCAGGATAAACAAAGGTTTTTATGTCAATTCCTTGTTCTGTTAGTTTTTCATCAAGCTTTATGGCATCTGGATATAACATATCATGTGTTCCAATAAAATGAGTAATCTTCCCAAGTCCTTTAAAGTCACCGTAAATGGGACTGATCAATGGGTCAGTTACATTTTTATCAGCTGTCCAAATCTTTGAAATGACTTCCATTCCTTCAGGACCTAGAATCGGGTCCTTTTTTGCATATTCAAACATTAGAGGATTGCTTAAGCTCATGTCAACACATGCAGATAATAAAATAATATCCTTCGGCTGCGGGAGACCTTCCTTCTTTAAAAGGTGCGCCAGACCAAGTGAGATATTTCCGCCAGCTGAATCTCCCATGATCGTCAATTGATTGGCACTTTCAACAGTTTTCAGAAGGTCTTTATATAGGTTTAGGATTTTCAGATAGGTATCCTGGCAGCTATAATGAGGCACTTTTGGGTAAATAGGAGCCACAACTTTCGCATTGAGTGATTGCGCCATCTTATCCATGAACCACCAATGGAAATTCAAAGGCTGATTTGTCCACGCGCCGCCATGTATATATAGAATGACTTTTTGTTTTTGTGACGTTTGGTCATTCAAAGTGAAAACTTGCATGCCTTCGAATGTCTGCTCTTTTATCTCACTAATTAACTTCACATCATCCCCAATGGCATAAGGCTTCGTATTTTCTATTCCTTTTTGATCAAGAAATTTCTTTGTGTTTTCAATACTAGAAAAACTCTCTTTATTACTTTGGGAAGCGAATAATTTTTCAAATTGAATACTTTCTTCAGAACGTTCTCCATTAACAATTTCCACACTCATTTGTTTTCTCTCCTTTAAGTCAATTGTTTTATTGTTCATCCTGATGTATCACACGAAATGATTCGAGGTAGACTTGTATTTCTTTATCAGAGGTCTTTAACAAGTTAGATAAAAGGTCTTGAATTTGACGGAAGCGTTTAATTTTCCTTTCAATTTCTTCGTGTTTGTGATGGACAATCCTTCTTAAAGTATCAGGTTCTATGTCTTGACTCAGCAGTTCCATAACTTGTATTTCCTTTATCTTTCATGTATCGTTCGATTGTTTAACATTTTTAAGGTTGCTGTAAGGTTCGGATTAATACAGGTTAAGGTTGAGGTTGTACAATGGGTTTGTAAGGAAGGGAGGGATGAGTCGAATGATTCTCCCCCCTTCTAAATCAATAATAGAGGTGAAAAGGTTTGAGAGAAAATAAAATTTTGTCTTCATTATGTTACTTCAGTATCTTTTTTGCGCCATTTTTGTTTCCGATTATCGTCTATTTCTTAGGGAAGGACGAAGTGAAATATCATGCGAAAAAATCGCTATGGACACATTTTATTCCTTATTTGATTTTTGGCATTGGCATCCTTGGTTCAGGTTTACTTGGCATGAACGATATCAGACATGCTGGTCCGTTCTTAATTGCAACGTATGCTGTGACATTCCTTGTGGCGATCTACTTCTTTATTTGGAACATTGTCAAAGGCATTAAAGTGTTTTCAGAATAATAGATGGGAAAAACGGTTCTGTGATTGATCAGAACCGTTTTTTTGTATGTCCATTCATGCGGGTAATTGGATATCAATCGTTGTTCCTTCCCCTATTATACTGCGTATCGTAATATCCCCGCCGTGCTTTTGGATAATATCCTTTGCAATGGCCATTCCGAGACCAGAGCCTGCATGTGTCCCTCCTGTATTCGTCCCTCTATAGTAGCGGTCAAACACTTTTTCTAGCTCTGCCTCTTCGATTCCTTTGCCGTTATCTTTAATCGTGATGTGGGTATTTTCTTTTTGTTCCAGCTGTACAATGATTTTCACATCAGAATCATTGTGAACAAGGGCATTTAAAATGAGATTGGTGACCGCTCTTCGTATGAGGATCGTATCAATATTTAGCATGAGCTTGTCTACATTCGTTTGCAGCTCAATCGTCTGTTCTGCATATCTCGAATCGTTTAGGAGATCAATTAACGTTTCCCGCAGCAACGGCACAATGTTCACTAGCTCTTTATGCAGCATCACGTCGTTATTTTTCAGCCTTGTTGTTAAATTTAGATCCTCCATGACATCTTTGATGTACAGTGATTTATTCTCTATGATGCTGGCATAATGTCTGATGTCTTGATCTGAAAGAGGATAATTTGGATCTTTGATGATTTCTGCATAGCCTTGAATAGAGGATAATGGTGTTTTAATATCATGAGAAATATGACTGATCCACTCTTCCCGCATTTGCTCTAATTTGTCTTTTTCTTTTTGGCTTGAAGCGAGCTGCTCTGATAAGTGATTGACATTATAGAAGACATCTTTATATATTCCCTTAGTTGGCAGCTTTGTCGTATAATCTCCGTTTGCGAGCCGCTGGATTCCATGAATGGCACGGCCGAGCGGTTTGATGAGCTGCCGGCTGAATAAGTATCCAATGAATAAGGCAATGATGGCATCGATCGATAGTAAAATCATCGTCCCGATATTGAATCTTGATATTAAGTCCTTCGTGTCGAACGAAAATAAATATTTTCCGATGGAAGGGTCCTTAAACCCGATAAAGTAGCTGTATTCCTTACCCTTTCCTTTTTTTCCGCCGGCATAAATGGTCGATAGCAATTGCTTATCTTTATATTTATGTATGTTCACGATTTCTATAGGTGTATATTTGCTCTTTATTCCTTTAGGTGCGTGTGCATGATAGACGTCTTGTCCATTTTCGTCTAATATTTGAATCCACGCATTTTGTTGTTTTAAGGCTTGCTGTCCTTCTTTGTTCACAGTGATGCCTTGATCGGAAAAGGTTATGTATTGTTCAAATGTTCTTGTGAAGGTTTCGGGCGTATTTTCTTCGTTTTGCTGGCTGCTTGCTTGTAGTACAAGCCAGATCATGAATCCAAATAAGTTAATAAAGACCGTGATAATGGTCACGATAATGACAGAGACCATATATCTGCCTGTTAATCGCCATTTCATCCTTACGCATCCTTTACAACAAATTTATAGCCCAGCCCTTTGACCGTCACGAGAAACTCTGGTGTAGATGGGGAATTCTCTATTTTCTCCCGAAGTCTTCGTATATGAACCATCACCGTATTGTCAGAACCGAAGAAATCTTCTCCCCAAACGGTTTGATAAAGCGTTTCTTTACTGATCACTCGATTCGGGTGCTGCAAGAAATAGGTCATCAGCATAAGTTCTTTCGGTGTGAGCTCAATTACCGCTCCGTTTTTCGTCAGTTCGGCTTGCTGCTCGTTTAACTCAAATGGCCCTTTTTTGATCACGGGATCAGCTTGAGAAGGCTGTAAGTATGATGACCGTCTCAGCTGGGCTTTTACCCGGTAGGCGACTTCCTTTGGGCTGAAAGGTTTTGTAATGTAATCATCGCCGCCAATGGCAAGTCCTACAATTTTGTCTGATTCCTCTCCCTTTGCTGATAAAAAGATAATCGGAACATGCGAGACGTCTCTGATTTGTTTGCAAATATCGTAGCCTTCACCGTCTGGCAGCATAATATCCAGTATGACGAGATCGGGATGTTCTTGATGGAATTGCGTGAGCCCATCACGGGCAGTTGAAGCTGTTATCACCCGGTCAATGCCTTCTCTTGTTAATACTGTATGGATTAATTCCAAAATTTCTTTTTCGTCATCTATAATCAATACTTTGCTTTGAAGCTTTGGCATTATGATCACTCTCCTGAAGTCATTGTTATTATTATACCCAAAGTGTAGACATCGTGAAAAATCAACTTTCTATTTGCACAGAAAAAAGCCAATTTTCTTTTTTAATGAGAAAATTGGCTTTTGGTGTTTTTTTAGCGTTTGACCACAAATGTTGTCACACTTTGAGCCGGGAGATGAGCCCAAAATTGATTACCTGATATATTTAAGTCAGTTCCAGGCTGAAGGTTGCTGTTACTACTCGTAATCCATCTTGACGCTTGTGAAGCGGTTCCATTTTGCATGACAAAGTGTTGATTGACGCCTGTATTGTTTTTATTAATCGCTACAATGACGACCTTATTGTCCCCTTTATAGGCTGAGACGAAAACATTCGGTTCAGGGCTTTTCGTTGCATCAATTCTGACGTACCCTGGACGCACAAACTTGGAGAAATGCGCCATGTTGTAGCCACGTTTGCTAATCATTCCATCTTCCTTCATAGGACCGTATGATCTGCGGATGTACCACCAAACATACGCCTGAAAATCACCTTCCACCATCGAATGGTGAATATGCTCTGACACCCCTAATGCCTCAGGCCAGCGGTCCGCTGAATTGTTATCACTATTCGGGTAATATACCTCTGTCATCCACAGCTCTTTCCCCGCTCCTTTTTGTTTAAAAAGAGGATACGGAAGCTGGCTGATCTGGGTTCCATACAGATGGGCACCGAGAATGTCCATATTTCTAAGCGCCTGCGGATCGTTTAAGATAGGATCTGATATATTTTTAAGGTATTGAAAAGATTCTGGTGCAATCACGCGTGCATTAATGGAGCCGGCATTTTCTCTCATGAATCGCAGGATTTCCTGAGGCGTCCACCATGTCCATTCGTGTGCATAATCAGGCTCGTTTTGTACAGAAATGGCATAGAGGTTGACACCATTATTTTTCATGTATGTCACAAAATCATTCAGATGCTGAGCATATGCGGCGTATTGATTGTATCTCAAGCGCTTTGCAGACGCACCATTACGGTTGAAAGTCTCCACCATATGGCTTGGAGGATTCCAAGGCGAAGCGATCACTAAAGCGCCATGCTCTATTGCTCTTTTGGCGGTAGCAACTTCTCTGTGCCAATTATTTCTGTTCTCGTCTACATTAATTCGTAGAATGGAGAATCCTAATTGATTCTGCCCATTGCCAAAGGCGGTTTCCCTTTGAGGGGCAGTTAAATCACCAATCCAAGCCGGGTGGTTCATTCCGCCAAAGCCGCGAATCACTTGTCTTTCCGCATTGACATTAATATTCGCATCACTTGCTGCTGAAACCTCAGTTACCCCAGGCCCTATGAACATGACAGACAGCATAGTGCAGCAGACCAATAAAGTACAAATTGTTTTTTTGATTATGGACATCAAATTTTCCCACTCTCCCATCAACCAGTGATCGATGCCGCAGCATCTGATTTTGTTTACCTTTGAGTAAACTGCCAGGAATCAAATTGGAATAGGTTGGCACCATTTCCTTTGAAGACAAAAAATACGTTGTGCACTCCTGCTGCTCCGTTCACTGCCGTTTCTATTTCTCGCCAGTTTCCGCCTGTGGAAGGGACATTGAGTGTTCCGGCAATTCTGCCGTCTGGACTGCCAAGACGTACTTCTATTTGTCCGCCTGAAGCGGATGCTACATTGGTTTTAAAGGTTCTGGCACCGCTCGATCCGAAATCGACATTACTGACAGCCACCCAATCACCGTTTTGAATGTTTGTGACATGCTGGTTATTGACTGGTCCACCTGGTGCTGAGGAGGCCTCTGTTAAAATGCGTCCATTCCAAGCGAATGTTTCGGCTTCTACCCGCTGATAAGGGTTCAGGTTGGAAAGTTGTTTAACGCCTTCAAAATTGGCTGCGACCTCTCGAAGGGAGCCGTCAGCATTATGGACAAGCTTATTAATGTGGGGAGATCTGTAGCCTTTCCCTGCCCCATATAAGGCAGAGCTCACCGTTTGCGTGTGATACACGACATACCACTCGTTTTTAAAATGGAACACAGCATGATGGTTGTTACCGCCGCCGCCGAAAAATGCACCCGGATTTTTCAGGAAGTGTCCTTTATACGTAAAGGGGCCCATTGGACTTGAGCTCGTCATATAACCGATCTCACCAGGTGGTTTATCTGCTGGGTGGGAGCCGCCAAAATTGATGCAATAGGAATAGTAATAGGTACCGTTATACTTATGCATACCCGAATCTTCAAACATAAAAGGAGCATCAATGGTTGATGCGCTGCCAACCACACTAGTCATGTCAGGTCCTAGTTTCAGAACTCTCGCTGTTTTAGGATTGGCCCATTGTCCCTGCGTTGGATTTGAACCGCCTGGAACGCCTCCTCCGGCATATAGATAACCGGTTCCGTCATCATCTACAAATACGGCTGGATCAAAAAGCCATACAACACCGGACATCCCTGGTGTATTTGGCGTGACGAGCGCTTTTCCGATAGGATCTTTCCAAGGTCCAATCGGGCTGTCTGCTGTCAAGACGCCAATCCCTCCGCCGCTGTTAGCAAAATAAAGGAAAAATTTATCCTTCCCATTGATCTTTTTCACCGCAGCGGATGGAGCCCAGGAAGCGCCTGCCCATTTGGCAATCCCTCTCCCGCCATTGGCCCCATTTGCGCCAGCTACTGGAATCGCTCCGTGATCTGTCCAGTTCACCATATCCGCCGAAGAGATGACAAAGACCCTATTCAAATTCGCAAAAGAATTATCCTTAATCGTTCCATTGCTGTGATATTCATAGTCATCACTCGACATATAAATGTACACTCTTCCGTTATAGGTGAGCGCAAACGGATCCGCCCCCAGGTGATGGTCTATGAGTGGATTTGCATTTCCTACTCGTTTTGCAATGGGGGTACTTGCTGCACTCGCATCATATACCGGTATACAGCTCAGCACCAAAGCAAGAATCAAAAAACCTACACCGCACTTCATCCTCTTCCTCATCGTGTCATTTTCCTCCTGTTTTCATCTTCCTAATATTGGGGTTTACGCCCAATTTCAAATTATGTTGATATGAGCTGATGAAGAATGAATACAAAGGATGATTTCTAGGGAAAATCACTGCTAAAACCATCATGAAAACCCTTACTTTTTGACTAGGAGACAATAAAAAAATACAGTCCTCCACTTTGGAACTGCATTTTTTCTTCTTATTCAATGAATGTAGATTACATATAACGAGCGGTCACCATTTTCTTTCTTGTGTAAAACTCTACTCCGTCTGTTCCGTTCGCATGTAAGTCCCCGTAGAAAGAATCCTTCCAGCCGGAAAACGGGAAAAATGCCATTGGTGCGGGCACACCGATATTGACGCCGAGCATACCTGCTTCGATGTTTTCGCGAAATTCTCTGATGCTTGATGCGCTGTCCGTGTAAAGGCAGGCACCGTTCGCAAATTTTGATTGATTGGACAGGTCGATCGCTTCTGTTAGTGAAGAGACACGGACAATTGATAAGACTGGGGCGAAAATCTCGTCCTGCCAAATTTTCATTTGATTTGTGACATGGTCAAAAATCGTCGGTCCAACGAAATACCCTTTTCCCTTTGTTTCAAGGTCATTCCTACCATCACGAATGAGGCTTGCTCCTTCTTCAATCCCTGACTGGATATATTGAAGCGTTCGTTCTTTATGTTCCTTTCGAATGACTGGACCAAGAAAGACATCTTCATTTATTCCATTTCCAATGACGAGCTCGTTCGATTCATCAACTAATTTTTGAATGAACTCATCTGCCACTTCTTCTTCCACCGCGACAACGGCCGCGGCCATGCAGCGCTCTCCCGCTGATCCAAAGGCAGCACCAATGATTTGTTTCGTTGCCGCATCTAAATCTGCATCTTTGAGGACAATGGAGTGATTCTTTGCACCTGCAAGTGCTTGGACACGTTTGCCATGCTCTGTGCCTTTTTTATAGATGTATTCTGCGACTGGCTGAGAGCCGACAAATGAAATGGCTTTGACCTTTTGATGTTCAAGCAGACCGTTGACGACATCGTGAGCCCCATTGACGATGTTGAGAACACCTTTTGGAAGACCCGCTTCTTCAAATAGCTCGGCTAACCGCGCGGCAAGAATGGGCGTTCGTTCTGAAGGTTTTAAAACAAACGTATTTCCGCAGGCAATGGCAAGCGGGAACATCCAGCACGGGACCATCATCGGAAAGTTAAATGGCGTAATGCCGCCAATGACACCAATCGGATAGCGGTACATGCCAGATTCGAGTCCAGATGCGATATCTGGTAATTGTTTTCCCATCATTAAGGTCGGTGCACCAGCGGCAAATTCCACACATTCAATCCCTCGCTGCACTTCTCCTTTTGCTTCTGTTATGCTTTTTCCGTTTTCAAGCGTTACGAGTTCAGCCAGTTCATCCCATTTTTCAACGAGTAACTGCTGATATTTAAATAAAATGCGTGCACGGCGGGGAACGGGTGTTTTCGACCAAGTGGTAAATGCTTCTTTTGCTGCCTGTACTGCACGTTCGACATCCTTTTTTGTTGAAAGCGGCACTTCTGCGATGATCTCGCCAGTAGCTGGGTTATATACTGCCTCTGTTTGACTTGTTTCTGCCTCAATCCATTGTCCGCCAATATAATTTTTCAACATTTGTACATCTGTTTTGGTCATGTTCCCTCTCTCCTTTTTATGAAAGAATGTCATGCTTATAGGATGTGTATGGTTGTAATTGTCTCATCTAACGGGCGCCCATCTGTATACACTCTTTGTCAAATATTATTGTCGTTTTGGTTTACGTTGTGATAAAAGCTTGCTCTAACGTGTGAAAGGTTGACGCCCTATCCCTTTGTTTGTGAGAAATGATTCCCGAATGTGATTCATTCATGGTGATTTTTCGATTAACTTTTGGTTAACTTTAGAAAAATCATAATATTAAAAACGCTTTCAGTCAATCCTCTTTTTGCAGCATAAAAAACCTGATGCGCGTTGCATCAGGTAGAGGCTGGTTTATTTCTGTAAGTTGGTTGATGCAGCATATTGATTCGGTTCTGCAAAATGCGGGAGCATCTCACCATGTGTTTCAATGAGTTCATCGCATAATTTGATGATGTCATCAATGGATAGTTCAGCGCTTGTGTGTGGATCAAGTAATGCCGCTTGATAAATGTGCTCTTTTTTGCCGCTAATTGCTGCTTCGATTGTCATGAGCTGTGAGCTGATATTGGTCCGGTTGAGTCCAGCCAATTGTTCAGGGATCTCTCCGACATAGCAAGGCATGATGCCGCTGCGATCTGCAACACATGGTACTTCGACACACGCTTTTTCAGGCAGATTGTGAATGAGTCCTCCTGTGTTCAGCACATTCCCGCCAAATTTAAAGGGAACGTTCGTTTCGATCGCTTCAATGATACGAGAACCATATTCTTTTGAGCGAGTATGTGTGATCTGTGTATTGCCCACAAGGTCATGCTTCATTGTATTCCAGTTGTTGATTTGTTCCTCGCAGCGTCTCGGGTATTCATCGAGCGGAATGTTAAATTGACCGATCAGTTCTGGATAGCGTGATTTGATAAAATAAGGATGGTATTCGGCATTGTGCTCTGAGGATTCTGTGACATAGTAGCCGAATTTATCCATCAGCTCAAAACGTACCATATCATGATGCCGCGCTTGCTGCTTTTCTTTCGCTCTTCTTTTGATGTCTGGGTACAAATCTTTTCCGTCCCGTTTCACCTCTAATAACCATGCCATATGGTTGATGCCGGCAATTTTTTCTTCAATGCCTTCATGATCCATTTCAAGTGATTCAAATAGATCCTTTGTACACACCTGCACACTATGACAAAGACCCACCGTTTGAATCGGTGTATAGCGCAGCATCGCACCTGTCAGTGTGGCCATTGGATTTGTGTAATTTAATAATAAAGCATTTGGACAAACCTCTTCCATCTCCTTTGCAAAATCAAACATCACAGGAATTGTTCGAAGGAAGCGGAAGATGCCGCCGATGCCAACCGTATCCGCAATCGTTTGTCTTAATCCGTATTTTTTCGGAATCTCAAAATCAATCACAGTGCTTGGCCGATAGCCTCCAACCTGGATGGCATTGATGACATATTTCGCATCCTTTAAGGCTTCTTTTCGGTTGTGATAGGGCTTAATGGTCACATTTGCACCGTAGTTCTCTTTTAAATGCCGAAGCATCGTGTCTGATTCATTCAGCCGGTTGTGGTCGATATCATATAATGCGAATTCAAAGCCGCTAAGTGCAGGGACGAACAAACAATCTCCTAATATATTTTTAGCAAACACGGTACTCCCTGCACCGATAAATGTAATTTTAGACATTGACGACTCTCCTTTTTACATCCTTATTGAACTACCCTTTGACAGAGCCTTGTGAAAGCCCTGCGATAAAATATTTTTGCAACAGTAAAAACATCGTAACCATTGGCAGCATCGCAATGAGCGCAGCGGCACCAACGAGCTGGAGCTGATGCTGATTTTGACCAAAAAAATGGGATAAGGCGACTGTGAGTGTATGCATTTCTTTATCTTGCAAAAAGAAGATGGCAAATTGATAGTCGTTCCAAATATACACACAGGCAATGATTAAAACAGAAGCGGTAATGGGCTTCAGAAGAGGAAAAACGACAGTGAAAAAAACTCTGAGTGTCCCCGCTCCATCAATACGGGCTGCTTCTTCAAGCTCCTTTGGAATGGTCGACCGGATAAAGCCTGCGTATAAGAAAATGGTTAGCGGCAAAAAAGCAGCGACATTATTTAAAATAGCGATTTGATAGGTGTTCATCATCCCGATTTGAACGACCATTTTATAGAGCGGGACAAGGGCTGTGAGCGGTGGAATGACCATAATGGTGATGAATAAAACATAAACTGCTTTATTTAGCTTTGTGTTTCTTCTTGCGAGCGGATAGGCTGCAAGAGATCCAAGTATGATGAGTAATACAGCGGAGGTAAACGTAATCATCACTGTATTCAAAAAGGACTGGCCAAGCTGAGCCTCTGTCCATGCCGTGCGAAAGTTTTCAAGATGGAGCGCTTTCGGAAACAGCCATTTTGAACTGAAATCTCCTATCCCCTTTAATGATGTCGTCACCAAGATATAAAATGGAATGAGGTGAAGCAATGTCACCAAAAGTGCGAGGAAGGTGTACCATCTCTTTTTGCGTTTAAAGGCGTTATCCATCACACCTCGGTCTCCTTTCGTTTGAAATAAATCAGTGCTGCGACACTAATGACAAGGATGATGACCGCCATGAAGACTCCTTGCGTTGCTGCATAGCCTGCATCCTGACGTTTGAAATACAGATCATACATAAAGGTCGACATCGATTGCGAGGAATCTCCAGGTCCGCCGCCTGTTAGTGCCACAATGACATCAAAAAGTTTCAGCCCGCCAATGACATTAAGCACAACATTAATAGTGATAGACGGCATAAGCAGCGGCAATGTGATCCGTCTGAATTGCTGGAGGCTTGATGCGCCGTCTAATTGTGCCGCCTCATAATAATCCTTAGGAATACTTTGAAGGCCTGCTAAATAAATGATCATCGCAATTCCGACGAATTGATAGGTGTTGACAAGCACAATGATCCATGTGTTTAATTGCGGATTGCCAAGCGCATTCATTTGGTCAAATCCAAAAAACGTCACCACATCGTTTAAGGCACCGCCTTGGTAAGCAAACACAAAATACCAAATATAGCCCATCGCAATCGGACTAATCATGACAGGTAAATAGATGACTGTTCTTGTGATCGCTCTCATCTTTAAGCTTTGATTTAATAAAAGAGCATATCCAAGTCCAATGATATTTTGTAAGATTGTACTCCCAATTCCGTAGAGAAGCGTGTTTTTGACAACAAGCCATGTCGTTGGGTCTTGAAGCAGACGTTTATATTGATCAAGCCCAATCCATTCATAAGTTTGTGAGAACCCGTTCCAATTCGTAAAAGATAGCTGAATGCCGTTCAAAAAAGGATAAATGATAAAGGTACTGACGACGAGTACAGCTGGCATGTACATCCACCAAAGTGATGAATTCCGGCTTTTTTGCATCTTTTGTTTTGGTAAAGAGGTAAATGCGGCTGGCTGCTTTGCTTTTGTGATGTCATTCATTGGCTTCACTCCTGTTTCAGCATGGGCCTGCTATTGTTTTTTCAGACGCTTATATTCCTCTTCCATCTTCTTCGATAATTGTTCTGGTGTGATGGAGCCTGCTAATAATTCTTGACCCGTCGTTGCCATGACAGCCCACATTCCGCTTGGTAAGTATTTTCGATCGAAGTAAGGTTCAATCTTCAACTGTTCGTATTGATCGTAAAACGTAGAGTAATATTTTTTCGCTTTTACATGCGTTAAGGCTGCTTCAGAGGATGTGCCTTCTGCGATTTTTTCCGCATTTTCAGGCTTTGCGAGAAAATCGATGAATTGTTTTGCTTCTTTTAGATGCTTGGAGTCCTTCCAGGCAGCGACAGTAAAACGTTCTCCCCCAATCCAGCTTTGCTCATCTCCTTCATGAATGGCAGGAACAGGTATCGTGCCTACTTTGATCGATTGATTGAGTTCTGACGCTTCAGGTCCTAAAGAACCTCCGACAAAGGTGAAGGCTATTTTGTTTTGTGCCATCAGTTCAGGTGCTTGAGATAGTTTCGCTGTCAGGACATCTTTGTTTAAAAGATCTTGATCCTTCAGCTCCTTCATGAACTGTGCAAGCGGTGTATAGTGAGACCAATCAAAAGATCCGTTTTCAAGTTCTTTTCCGTATTGATGTTTTGGATCGGTGATTAATAAAGGTGTGGCTAGTTCATCAAAGACTTGGGCGATATTTGAGTTGTCTCCTCCTGGTATCCAGAGCGGCACAACCTCTCCTTTGCTCTTTTCCTTCACTGTCAGCAAAGCCGATTGGAATTCATCAAGTGTTCTAGGTACCTCAATGTCATAGTCCTTTAATAGATTGGCATTAAAGCTAAGCCCGTCTTTTGCTTGATTCAGCGGATATGCGTATACTTTGCCATCTTGATCCTTTAAAATCTGATCGAGTGAAGGATCAAGCTGTTTGACCCAATTCATCTCTTTTAGATCAGCGACATACTCGCTATAGCGGAGTTTGGCCCAGCCGTGTGTGTCAAACAGATCCGGCATATCGTTTGCCCCCATTTTGACACGAATCGTATCTTCATAGCTGTTGCCTGGGAAGTTGGCATCGATTCGAAGATGTGGATGCTCTTTTTCAAACTCACGAATCACTTCTTCAAACGCTTTTCTTTCCCCGCTGTTGCTCATTGTCGAAAAGAGAGTCAAGGTGACCTTTCCGTTTGCTTCAGACGTACCGTTATTGCTGCAAGCAGACAAAAAAATGGTCAAGACAAAGGCCGCAGTGAGCAGCATGATTTTTTTATTCATGGTTTCCTCCTTTTGATCACTGAAAATTCAGACGATAATCGGTAGAATTCATGCAGTTGCGGAAACAAAAGAAGTCCATTATACTGGAATTCTATTCTTTTCAAAGAGATAAGAGAGCATAACGGCAGGCTGCCTTGTTCTTCGCATGATCTGGCCATCATGTGAAGCAGCTTGCTTTCTGCTTTTTTGTCTCTTTTTTGTTTGCTGAGATCTTGGTTCACCCCCTTTCATGGATGAGACATGTGCTGCCCCGTTCGATGAGTTTTGTTGGCACGACGACTTTTAGAGGGAGCTTTCTTCCGTTTATTCGCTCAAGCAAAAGCTTCAAGCCGACTTCCCCCATTTCTTCTGTGTATACTTTTACGCTTGTAAGCGGCGGACTTGAAAATGAAGCAGCTTCAATGTCATTAAACCCAACAATGGATACATCGAAAGGAACACGCAGACCGGCTTCGTTGAGCGCACGCATTGCACCGATCGCCATTGAATCACTTCCGATAAAAAAGGCTTGTGGAAGGTTTCCTTTTTTAATGGCTTGCTGCATAAGCGTATAGCCTTCTTGCATGGAGTATTCCCCAATGTGGATGTCATCCAGATGAAGACATCCTGCCTCCTGCATTCTTCTCATAAACGTCGTTTGTCTTTCGTCCTCAATCACAGCGTTTCCTTCGAAATAATGCTCCCGCTCCTTTCCGCCAATATAGCCTAGATGTGTATAGCCAAGCGATTGCAGATGGCGAATTGCTCGATCTGCCGCTCTTACAAAATCAACATGTACACAATCATACAAATCTTCATCCGCATAATGATTAATAAAAACAATGTGTTCCATTCGGTTTGTCATTTTTTCAACTGTATCGGGGCTGATTCGTCCAATGACAATCAAACCGTCAATACCCTTTAGCATCGCGCCTTTATCCATGCTTCTCAGGCGAAAGGTATGGAGGGTGGACAGCCCTTGTTTGGCATATTCTTTTTCAATTCCTTTTCTAATCGATGAAAAAAAGGGATCATTTAATTCTTCGTCAATGGATTGAGCGACAACGATACCGATGACTGGGGATTCAGATGGAGGTTTTTCTTCTGCTTGATCGGCTTTTCTTGCTCTCACTGGGGTATAGTTTAGCTTCTTTGCAATGTCGAGGATGTTTTGTCTTGTTGCGTGTGAAACGGAAAGTGTTTGATCGCCATTTAACACACGGGATACAGTGGATACGGACACTTTTGCATCATGGGCAATATCTTTGAGTGTGGTCATAGGCAAACTCCTCTTAGATTTTGACTAAATATTTACTAAAGATATTTGAAGGATAACATATAAGTAAAGCGCTTTCAATTGTGGATTTGTAATTTTTTATTTTATATTTGGGTATGTTTTGGTGAGATTGTGGTGTTTTAGTAAAATTGCGTAAAAAAGAGGATGGATTACATCCTCTTTTACTAACGTGATTCAATTGAGGCTGTTTCTTTTGCAAACAATTGCTTCATTGTCTCCCAAGCTTTATCGAGTTGATTGTGAAGTCCAAATAAACCTGAGTTGCCGATGATATAGATCTCATTTCCAGCCTCAGCAAGCAGCCGGAACGTGCTCTCATTACAAGAGCCGTCTACTTCAATTGAAAACGTGTATCCTCTCTTCTCTTTTATCTCTTTCACCTGTTTAATTTTCTGAAGCATTTCTTTAATAAAAGGCTGACCTGCAAAGCCTGGATCAATCGTCATGATCGTCACTCGGTCTATTAAATGTAGATAGGAATCTAACGCTGCAATTGGTGTGGCGGGATTTAAGACAAAGCCGACCTTGCAGTCTCTTTGATGGATATGCCGAATGATTCTAAAAACGTCTCTTTGCACGACCTCTGGGTGTAAGCAGATCATGCTTGCGCCTGCATCAATGCAGGCATCGATTAAAAATTCTTGGGGGTATTCCGCCATAAGGTGAACATCAATTGGTCTATCTGTTAGTTTTCGAAGCTGTTCTATGAAAAAGGGCGATAAGGTGATATTTTTCACGTAATGACCATCCATGACGTCGACATGATATCGATCTGCTCTTGTGTTGAGTATATGAATTTGTTCGCGGAAGTGCGTTAAATCCATGCACATTAGTGAAGGTGAAAAAATGGCTTTCATTCTCAGGCTCCTCTTTTTTAAAGTTGAAATAAAAGCTTGATCAATCCAATTAAGATTCCGATGATACCAAAGTCTGTATCTCCAAAAGTTGTCCCTTCAAAGCCAAGGGTCCCTAACACAGGTAATAAACAAGCAGGTAAAAAGGAAAGAAGTAATCCATTCACAAAGGCCCCAGCGACAGCACCTCTCACGCCTCCTGTTGCATTGCCATACACTCCTGCTGTAGCGCCGCAAAAAAAGTGCGGGACAAGACCAGGGACAATGACAGTTAAACCAAACAAAGGTAAAAGAAAAATGGATACGATGCCTCCTGCAAAGCTGCATAAAAAACCGATAATGACTGCATTTGGAGCAAATGGAAAAACGGTTGGCGCGTCAAGTGCCGGCTTTGCCCCTTTCACAAAACGATCGGCAATCCCTTTAAAAGCAGGCACGATTTCACCGATTGCCATCCTCACCCCGGCTAAAATAATGTATACACCAGCGGCAAAGGTAATAGCCTGAATGAGAATGAAGACAGCGAAGTTCGTGCCCCCGCTAATTTGTTCTATAAAGGGAATCCCTGCAAACGGTGCAATCGCAAAGAACAGCAAAGCCATCGTGATCGAAATGGCAACAGATGTATCTCTTAGAAATCCGAGTGATTTAGGCACTTGAATGGTTTCCGTTGATTTCTCTGGACGACCGATCCATTTGCCGATCATTCCCGCTGTAAAATAACCGAAGGTACTGAAGTGTCCGAGCGCGAGATCATCGCTTCCGGTGACTTTCCTTGTGAATGGCTGAAGGATAGCCGGTGCAATGACCATAGCTGTTCCTAATATAATCGAACCGGTGGTCACAAGAAATCCTCCTTGCATTCCGGCTGTCGAGAGAACGACTGCGAGCATTGCAGCCATATACAAGGTATGGTGCCCTGTTAAAAAGACGTATTTAAAGGGCGTGAATTTTGCCAATAACAAATTGACCAGCATGCCAAAAATCATAATGAGAGCCGTCTGTGTACCGAATTCCTTTTGGGCAATGGCCGCCATGGCATCTGTATTTGGGACTACCCCTTGAATGTGAAAGGCTGCTTCAAACATTTTTCGAAAAACTCCAAGTGAATCAGACACGACCGTGGCGCCCGCTCCTAATATTAAAAAACCCATGGTTGTTTTCAAGGTGCCTGACACGGTATCTGCGGCTGATTTTTTCTGCAAAAGTAAACCGGCCAGTGCAAACAAACCGATGAGAATTGCCGGTGTGCCCAATATATCGTTCATGATCAGTTCTATCATGATGTGAATCCCCCTTTTTTGTGGCTTATATGTGTTTACGAAGGACGTCTTTAATGGCTTCCTGGTCTAACAAGTTATTTAATCCAGCGACCTTTCTTGTGCCGTCATCCAGCTGATCGATAATGTCTGTTGCTCCGATATATAGATCGGCCTGTTCATTTTTACTTGTGCTGAGATCGGTATGATCCACTTCAGCTACAAGTCCTAACTCTTCTAATGCTTTTTTGACATTCATTTCTACGATAAAGCTGCTTCCTAATCCGTTTCCGCACACAACAAGAATTTTTTTCATTCTCTTTTTCCTCCTTTATAGTTGTGAAAATTGATCAACTAGTTTTTGCACCGATGCTAATTCCTTTGCTTCAACCAGTTGTTTTCTCCGTTTTTCATCACTTAACAGCATGGTCAGCTGTTTGAGTGCTTTCAAGTGGGTCATACTGTCAATGGCTGCTAGCACAATGATGAGACGAACCTGTTTTTTTCCATCTTTAGAGAAAAAAACGGGCGGTTCAAATGACATGAGTGACATGCTTAATTTGTTCACGCCGTCCTCTGGTCTGGCGTGCGGAATGGCTACTTGTGGTGCAATCACAATATAAGGTCCATTTTGATGCACAGACTGAATCATGGCCTCCACATAACCTCTCTGAATGGCATTTTGATCGAGTAAAGGCTGCGCTGCTTTTGTGATGGCCTCTTGCCAAGTATCTGCTGTTTGCTGGAGATGAATGGTTTTTTCTGTTAATAAATCGTTTAACACTGGTTTCCACCCTTTCTGATGGGATACATATGCGGGATGAAGTAGCTCTTTAAGATCACGAAGCAGTGCTTTTTCATTTTGTACGATGGTATGCTGCTGAATGATGTTGAATAAAGCGTCCACATTTTTCTCATCAAGCCTGATTTCTGCACCTTCTCCATATTGAAGCAAGGTTTTTTTCTCATAGGCAGTGAGGATGGGATGAACGAGGTGAACGGGTTTTCCTTTAAACGAAATAGGTGTTGTTGACACAACAAAGTCGACATCAATGGATGACATTTCTTCATATGAACGCTTTGATAATAGATCGCGTACTTCGATATAACCGATTAATTCGATAAGCTGTGTTTTCAGCATGTGACTTGTGCCAATTCCTTCGCCGCAGACAATGTATACAGAACGCCGCACAATTGGTGAAATCCCTTCTCTTCTCATCCAACCACCAAAATGCATCGCCACATATGCAATTTCATGGTCGCTGATCTTTGAGCAAGTCGCCTTTTCTAAATGGCATACGACCTTTTGAGTGATGTCAAACACCTCTGGCTGTGCTTTTTTAATAGATTCTGTTAATTCATTGTTGATATCAATGTGATAGATGAGTCTGTAATAGGCCGGGATGAGATGCATGGTCAAGTTTTGCTCCAAGGCTTCGTACTCTTGAAAGGAAATACAAGCATACCGCTGAAAGTCAAAAATCATTTGTCTGGCAATGGTGCGAATGAGATGCTCTTCTGGTTTTTTACTTGATGGAAGCTTTTGTTTCTTGGCGCTGAGCCATAGAGTGCTAAGAAAATAGATTTCATCATCATGAACTTGAAGAACTGTTTCCCTTTGAATTTGTGCCATGAAACGAATAGCCGCCAAGCATTCATCTGTTTCCTGCAATGTACGCTTTTCTTCGTTTGAAAGGTGTACAGCACGTCCTAGCTTCATCCGCTTGAAGTAGAAAAAGAGATCCAAAGACAGCTGATCCAGCATGTCATCTGCAAACTCGAGCTTAAGCTCTTGTTCTGAATTCTCGAGGAGATGCTTTAACCGCTTATATGAAATGGGCCCCTTTAACCAAAAAGATGGAAACGCTTTTTCGTTTTTTATCATTGTGCGAATGGAATGAATATAAGGTTTCAGCGCCAATCGAATCGCTCTTTCTTCTCCTGAAATCAAATAGCCGCAGGCTGTCTGATAGTGAAGCGTGAGCTGCTGCTTTGAAAGTGCTTCTTTTAGCTGTTTCATATCTTCAAGCAATGTATTCCGGCTCACTTTGATCATCTTCATAAAATCATCAATTCTTAGGCGTTTCTCACTGCATGCAATGGATAAGAGCAGGATGGCTCTTCTTTCCTTTACGCATGGTTCATAATCATGGCCAACGAGAATGGTGTTCGCTTTTTGAATAATGACTTCTTTTTCATGTGGGTGTAAGTAGTAGCCAAGTTGATCTTTTCGCTGAATACCACTCAGCTGCTGAGTTTCCAGCCAGCTATTCATGCGTTTGATTTCAGAGTAGACGGTTCGAGTAGAGACATTCAGTCGATTCTGTAAATCTTCAATTGATAAATAAGATGTCGTGTGAATCAGCATTGATAGTAAAGTCGTGCCCCTTTTGGTTAAATACAGTTGGAATTCCTCCCTTCTTCCCTTTGGTTATAAGTTTAATCAACTCACATGCATCAAAGAAGCCCAAATGTCTTCAGCAAATGCAGTGCAGCTTTTGGGTGCTCTTTTGCCATAAGAAAAAGCACACCCGCATGAGTGTGCTTTCAGACTTGTACACAAAGAGTCCTTTGTCTTCTTTTACGTGATAGAAATTTTTTTGAATGCCTTTTTTTGATTTTTTACAATTCTTTTGGCATTCTTGATTCACACATATGTACTGGGCTTCATTGCCGATAAAGAAAGCGGACACCAATCAAGGCACTTAAGTGCCTAATGATCAGCGTCTGCAGGTTCTTCTTTCTGGACAAAATAATCGTTTTTTGCTAGTCTCTATTATACGATGATCCACATAGAAAAAAGATGCTCTTAATCAGGATGCTTTTCTGTTTTTTTATTTACGAAGTAATGGCTGAGTCGTGCATCGGAAAGCGCCACCATAGCTTCTTGTTATTTTAAAATCAACATATTCCACCTTGATATTTCTTTTTTCTAATTCTTTTCCAATTGTATTTTGATATGCTATATCCGTTACATATACTTTTTCATTAATCGGTAACCCATTAATAGCTAAATTTTGCGCTTCTTTGTAGCTTACTTTTATTTTATCCCAATCTCTTAATTCATCTGGAACTCCGTTTGGTAGTGAGTCTTCATTCACAATCATCAGACCGTCTCGCACAAAACTAATGACACAATCAAGATGAAGAGTATTTTTCTCGAGTTTCACTTCAACTACTTTATAACCATCTGGTGTTAAATAATTACGGAGCCAATCGATTCCTTCTTTATTAGATGCTTGACCAGAGTTCCCAACAAAAATTGTTTTCCCGTACACAAGAATATCTCCACCCTCTAAAAACGGACCATTCTTAGAATTTATGCCTTTTGAAACATCCGGCTGTGGAACAGCAACATATGGATTTTTGTTCGCTCTTACCTCTTTTAAAAGGATATGTCTTGCTGGGAAAACTTCTAGTCTGCGGTAGCTTGAAAAGAACGATCCTTCGATTATGTGATTTCCTATTGTAAAGAATGGATCTCTAACAAAGAAATTCGTAGCCCCTGCTCCACCAGTTATACCATTTTCAGCTAAACCTAATTTCTTTTCATTCTCTGTTAAAAGGCGTGGCATTTGGGTGTCTACATCGTATTTCTGAAGTACTTTTTTAAACTCTTCACGTTCTTTTTCCATTTTGATTTGAATATCTTTCATATCTTCCATCATGTTTGAGCCGCTATCTCCCTCGGGAAAATAAACTTCAGACTGAGACAAAACGACACGTTTTAATGGAGCAAATTCACTTTCTACATACACATTTCCTTTATTTTTTTCGTTTTCAGCTGAGACTTTTTCTGCTTTCACACTATCTGAGCTTTTTGACTGCGAGCAGCCTGTTACAATAACGGTCAATACCGCAGCAAAGCCAACTAAATTAATAAATTTTCTTTTCATTCCAATTAACCCTCCATTTTATTTATTTTGTGGTTAATAAAAATAGTAACTATTAAATCTTAAATATTTATTAACTTTTAGGCTTTTTTTATTTTTAAAGTGGAAAGATTACATGTTGCTTGCTTTTTCAGATTATAACAATCCTTTTTCATCTCTAAACCTTTGAATCTATTAAAAATAGTAAAAAGGGCTAGTTCAGCGAATTCATCTTCTGTATATCAGATCCAAAGGAATCTAAAATTCTTCATCCGATGCAGGTTAATTTTTTCATTAGAAAAAGCACACCTCCAACAGTGCGCTTTCTTACGATTTAGACTTAAACAATCGCAGCTCTTGCTCCATAATATCTGCTGCTTCGTTAATAAATTGAATGATTAAGTCTAATTCTTCTCGTTTGTATTCGTTTGTGAGCTGTTTAGTTGATGCCGATAAAGATTGAAAGAGTTCTTTTACTTGTGATTTCCCAGCCGTTAATGGAACGATGATGACTCTTCGCTTGTCTTTTGGGTCCTTTTCTCTTTTGACGTAGCCAGCTTTTTCAAGACGGTCAATAAGAGCTGTGACCGCACCTGAGCTAAGACCTGTTTTTTCACTTAATTCCCCTGCTGTGAGGGGGCCGAGTTCGTTTAATAAATCGGCTGATTTGAGATCTGTTGGGAAAAGGCCGAGCGATTGCGCGGCCGCTTGATGGAATAAAACCGTTCGTGTCGCGAGGCGCCTCAGTGTATGTATGATCAGGTCTGCTCTGTCTTCTGCGTCGTTCTTTATTGACAACTTGTTCTCCTCCCTTTAAAATCAATTTATCTTGATCATCAAGATAAATGTTCTCTTCCTTTATATTTAAGTTGATCATAGCAAAAATAAGGAGAGAACGTAAGCAGGAGGTAAATGAAATGAATCATGTGGATAAAGGCAAGGCATCCACTCGCTTTGTTGTCATCGGTTTGCTGTTAGGGATTTTTATGGCAGCGATGGACAATACCATTGTTGCAACAGCGATGGGAAGCATCGTAGCAGATTTGGGCAGTTTTGATAAATTTGCTTGGGTGACGGCTTCTTATATGGTGGCAGTAATGGCCGGAATGCCGATTTACGGAAAGCTTTCTGATATGTATGGTCGAAAGCGTTTTTTTCTGTTTGGACTTATTTTCTTTTTAATTGGATCAGCGCTGTGCGGTATTGCACAAACGATGGATCAGCTCATTATTTACCGGGCCATTCAAGGGCTTGGAGGCGGTGCCCTTCTTCCGATCGCGTTTACGATCATCTTTGATATCTTCCCGCCTGAAAAGCGCGGAAAAATGTCCGGTATGTTTGGTGCAGTATTTGGTTTATCGAGTGTACTAGGACCACTGTTAGGAGCTATTATCACAGATTCGATCGGCTGGCATTGGGTGTTCTATATTAACGTGCCAATCGGTATTGTTAGTGTGTTCTTGATCGCCAGATACTATCATGAATCGCTAGAACATCGCAAGCAAAAAATTGACTGGTCAGGTGCTATTACACTTGTCGTGGCAGTTGTGAGCTTAATGTTCGCACTTGAGCTTGGCGGTAAATCTTATGCGTGGGATTCGGTGCAAATCCTCACACTTTTTGCCGTGTTTCTTGTGTTTGGTACCATCTTCTTTATTGTTGAGCGTAAAGCGGAGGAACCGATTATTTCTTTTTGGATGTTTAAAAATCGTTTATTTGCGACATCTCAAATATTGGCGTTTTTATATGGGGGGACATTTATTATTCTTGCCGTCTTTATTCCTATTTTCGTGCAAGCGGTGTATGGTGAATCTGCGACAAGTGCAGGGTTTATTTTAACACCGATGATGATAGGATCTGTGATTGGCAGTATGATTGGCGGAACGATGCAGACGAAAGTTCCTTTCAGACGTCTTATGACGATCTCTGTTATTTCATTTTTTGCTGGGATGCTGCTGCTTGCCAATATGTCACCAGATACAGCTAGACTTTGGCTCACAATCTTTATGATGATATCAGGCTTTGGTGTCGGCTTCAGCTTCTCCCTTCTGCCGTCAGCTTCAATGAATGATCTTGCCCCTCGTTACCGAGGCAGTGCAAACTCAACCAATTCATTTATGAGATCACTTGGGATGACACTTGGTGTCACGATTTTTGGGACGATTCAAGCCAATGTCCTATCGAATCGCTTAGCAGAAGCCTTTAGCGGAATGAAAGGAGCCCCTTCTCAAATAGGCAATCCACAAGCCATATTCCAAGAAGGTGCCCGTTCACAAATTCCGCCTGATATTTTAAATAAAGTCATCGATGCGATGTCACAAAGCATTACGTACGTATTTTTGATTGCGTTATTCCCTATTGCCCTTGCAGCGATTACGGTCCTATTTATGGGAAATGCACGAGTACGCACATCAAATGAAATGAAAGAAAGCGAATAATGTGAAAAAGCAGAGCGTTAGCGGCTCTGCTTTTTTTCGTTTCACTGATATAGAGGATGGGCTTTGCCCTCACTGCCAACGATACGTATTTTCGATGTGACCATGTCTTTTGCTGCTTGCTTTGCTTTTTGTAAATACATACGTGGATCTAAGCTTTCAGGTTCGTTTGAGAAATGATCACGGATGGCTTCAGAGTACGCATTTTTCAATTCAGTAGAGACATTGACCTTTGCCATACCAAGTGCCACACATCGTCTGACGTCTTCATCCGGAACAGCGGAACCACCGTGCAGCACAAGGGGAACATCGACCAGCGCTGCAATTTGTTCAATACGGTCAAAGTCAATATCCGGTACTCCTTTATAAATGCCGTGAGCGGTGCCGATCGCAGGCGCTAAAGTAGGTACCCCAGTTTCTTCTACAAATTGACGGCATTCTGATGGAATGGCTTTTTCAGCATCCTTTTCATCGACGACGATATCATCCTCTACGCCGCCTACCTTGCCTAATTCTGCTTCAACGTTCACTCCTACTTTTAATGCGAGGTCCACAACTTCTTTTGTGCGGCGTACATTTTCTTCATATGAATGCATGGATGCATCGATCATGACGGATGTATATCCTGCTCGAATACAGGTGAGAATCACATCAAAGTCCGTGCAGTGATCGAGGTGCAGACCGATTGGGATTTGATATTGATCAGCCGCCGCTTTGACTGTATCTGCAATCGCTTTTGCTCCAAGTGATTGAACTGTTCCAACCGTTGTTTGCAAAATGACAGGTGATTTTAATTCTGCGGCCGTTTCGAGCACCCAATAAATACTGTCAAAGGAATGTACATTGAATGCAATGATTCCGTATTTTTCTTTTTTCGCAGCCTCAAGCATCGGTGTTGTTGAAAGTAAAGGCATAATCAAACATCCTCTCTCGTTAAAATATCTGTTTCTAAAACAGTAAGCATGTCTTCATTTGTTCTTGTTTCCAGCAGCTTTTGTCGTTTGGCTTCATCCATTAATCCTCGTGAAAGAGCAGAAAGAGCCTTTAGATGAGTGGTGCCCGCTTCATTTTTGGGGATCAGTAAGGATAAGAAGAAAAAGCATGGCTTCCCATCAAAAGCGTCCCATTCAATGCCTGTTTCAGTGCGGACGATCACAAGTGCTGGTTTTGTGATGGCTTCTGTTTGTGTATGTGGAATGGCAAATCCATCTTGAAATCCAGTCGTGCTCAGTGCTTCCCTTTCAGCTAAGCCTTTTTTGACATCCTCTGCTGATGTACAAATACCTGCTTTGTAGGCAATGTCAGCAATGGCTGCGAAAACGCCAGCCTGTGAAGAAGCTGTTTCATGAAGATTCATATAGATATGTTCCATTATTTCTCTTCCTCCCTATTAAACTGCGGGTTTGTCTATTTTTTTACGGTAAAGTCCGTATAGAATGGCACCTACAAGTGATCCGATCAGTATGGATAGTACCCACTGAAATGCACCTGTGACGACTGGAAGGACAAGGAATCCACCATGCGGAGCTGGAACCTGTACGCCAAATAGATACGTCAATATAGCAGAGATGGCTGAGCCAAACATGATAATTGGCAGGACAACGATCGGGTTTTTTGCCGCAAATGGGATGGCCCCTTCTGTAATATGTGTCGCCCCTAGAATATAGTTGATTGCCCCTGCATTTCGTTCCTGCGGTGTGAAATGTTTTCTGAAAATCGTTGTGGCAATCGCAATGATAAGCGGCGGTGTGATACATGCTGCGGACACACCTGCCATGAAGTAAAGGTTACCTTGTGCAAGTAAAGCCGTTCCTGTGACATAGGCTGCTTTGTTAAAAGGACCTCCCATATCAAATCCACACATCGCTCCAACAATTAAACCTAAGAGCAGCGGGTTCGTGGATTGAACAGCTGAGAGAAAATCCATTAATGAATTATTTAGGCCTGTGATCGGAACTAATAGTGGTGTCATCACAGCTCCAATCAAGAAAATACCGATAACAGGATAGATGAAGATTGATTTTAAACCGTCAAGTGATGCAGGTAATTTTTGAAGCAGGAATTGAAGGAATACGATGATATATCCTGCTGCAAAACCTGCGATAATACCACCTAAGAATCCAGCGCCTCCGTCGTTTGCAAGCAGGCCGCCGATAAACCCGACAACCATCCCTGGGCGTCTGGCGATTGAATCAGCGATAAATGCTGCTAAAATAGGCACCATTAAGCTAAAGCCGAGTCCGCCAATGCTTTTCAAATAGGCAGCAAACGTATGATACGTTTCATGCTGAGGATCAGCAGAGTAGATACCGAATAGAAATGAAATGGCAATTAAGACCCCGCCTCCAACAACAAATGGAAGCATGTGTGATACACCGTTCATTAAATGTTTGTAGATCGTGTGTATCCATTTATTCGTCGTCTTTTGTTGAGAGGATGAAGGAGCAGATGTTTTCTCCGTTCCAGAAGCCCTTCCTTTCACTTGATGAACGGGTGCATCTCCATTGATAATGCCTTGGATCAGTTCTTCTGGCGTGCGGATGCCTTTCGCTACAGGCACTTCAATAAGTGGTTTGCCGTGAAAACGATCTGTATTCACATCTTTGTCAGCTGCGACAATGATCCCATCGGCCTCCAGAATGTCTTGATCGGTTAAAGCGTTTTCAATTCCTACTTGACCATGTGTTTCGACTTTGATGTCGACCCCTAATTGCTCAGCAGCTATTTTTAATGCCTCAGCTGCCATAAACGTGTGTGCAATGCCTGTTGGACAGCCAGTTGCAGCGACAATTTTTTTACGGCTCATATCTGATTCCCCCTTATATCTTGTGAATGTGTACTTGCTCAATTAATGAATGAATGTCATGTAAATCACTTAAGCCTTTAGAAAATGCAGTAGATGCGCCCGTTGCAATGCCGTAACGTAAGCATTCTTCAGGTGAATGACCTTCAAGCTGTTTACTAAGAAAGGCTGCGAGCATTGCATCTCCAGAACAAGCTGTGTTTACCACAGTGCCTGTCGGTGCGTTTCCTTTTAAGATGACGTCTTTCGTAATGAACAAAGCCCCTTCTCCTCCGCGGGAAATAAGCACTTGCTCTGCACCCATCTCAATGAGTTTTTCTCCTGATTGAATGAGTTCTTTTTCTGACATAGGATGTATTTTGCCGAAAAAAGCAGCGATTTCTTCTTCATTCGGTTTTAATAAATACGGCTTGTATTGAAGCGTCTCAAGAACTGCTGCGGAGCTTGTGTCTAAAATAAACTTGACGTTGTGCTGATGACAAATAGCTGCTACTTCTGAAAAAATGCTGGCGGGTACGCCCTTTGGCAGGCTGCCTGACATGATAAGGATGTCCCCCTGCGGGATGGCCGCTATTTTTTCACGAAAGGCGTGAAGCGCTTTTGCTTCAATCGCAGGTCCTTGGTTCACGAGCTTGTATTCTTCTGTCGTATTAATAAAAACATTAATGCGTGTAATTCCTTCAACCGAGATAAAATCGGTTTGAATGGAAAGGTCCTTTAAGGATTGTTCAATATAAGAGCCTGAAAACCCAGCAATAAATCCTAATGCAGTGCTGGTGAATCCATATTTCTTTAGCATAATGGAGACATTGACTCCTTTGCCATTCGGCTGATAATCTTCATCTTCTGTGCGGTTGACTGCATTTGCCCTCATTTCTTTTAATGCAATATATAGGTCAATAGCAGGATTTAAGGTGCAGGTATAAATCAATTGGTTTCACCTTCTTTCTTTTCTCTAAAGAAAGTATCTCATACGATGGAGTGAAAATGTTTTCAGGTTGTGTAAAGGTTTTCATGATAAAAAGCCTTCCAGATCAAAGTCTCGAAGGCTTCTTTAGCGGTTATTTCATTCGGATCACATAGGCATCTAGTAAAATGCGGGCAATGACATGAAGAGACAGGCGCGATCTGACTTCATAATCTGGGAAGAAAGATTGTTCGCCTTTATATCCGACTAGAGTCATATCTGATATTTTGCTTAATGTAGAATCTATTCTTGTCGTGACGGTAATGGTCGTGACTTGCTTCATGCTGAGATTTTGACACGCTTCAACGAGCTCTGCTGTTTCGCCATTTAATGAAACAAAGATCGCAAGTTCGTTTTTACTGATGTCTCTCGATTTCAGCCGAATGATATTCGGATCGTCATGTACTTCGCATGTTTTTCCGATGAGCTGTAATTTGATGGTCATTTCTTTGGCAATCATCTCTGAGAAGCCTCTGCCGAAAATATAAATTTTGTCCGCATTATGTATTTTTTGAACGGCATCTTCAATTTGCCCAATACTTTGCAGCTGAATCGTCTTTAAAACCTCTTCTTCATTTTTCCGAATCGCTAGTTTGATGTCTTCATCGATGTTTTTTAGCTGATCACTTGCATCGGTCATTTTCTTTTCTTGTTTCAATCGATATTTAAAGGAAGTATAGCCGTTGTAACCAATTTTTTTCATCAATCTGACAATTGTGGCTGTCGACACATTCGCTCTTTCACTTAATGTGACGATGGATAAGGTGGAGATTTCCTCTAGATGCTGGTGAATATAATGGAGTAAATAACGTTCTGTTTCACTTAACGTTTGATACACATCGCTTGGAATGTTAAATAGTGGTTCATTCAATTCGATTCCCCCTTACTCATTTCATACTATAATTAAATGCCCAATAAAAACAAGATGATTCTTTTATCATATATTTTGATGTGGAAGCCAAAATGAGTGAAATTTGATTTTTGACATACACTAAGGAAAAGTTGTGTCTGTGTGAAAGGAGCTGATACCTATGCTTCATCTCTTGTTTTTTCTCATCCTTCTCTATGTCGTCTATGTATTTTTGACCGCATTTGTGTTGTTTTATTTACCGATACGAAAAACATGCAAAGAACATTGTATTTATAAAGCCTCTTCTATCTCAGGAGACGATCAGGGGACAAATCAAGTGATGCTTCTTGACGATGGGTTTGAATCTGGTCAGGTTAGAATCCAAATGATTCGTGAGGCAAAGAAGGTGATCCGTCTCAGTTACTATTCCATTCAAAAGGGAAAAACAGCCGAATGGGTACTAGGTGCTTTAATTGAAGCAGCTGATCGAGGTGTGAAAGTCCAGGTGTTGTTAGATGGCATCTGCCACAGTTTGCGCGGGCCGCTGAAGCATTTGCGCTATGCGGTGGCAAATCATCCGAACATGTCGATTCGTTTTTATGAGCCCTTTCGTTTGTTCAAGCCTTGGACGTGGCATAATCGGCTTCACGATAAGCTGCTACTAGCAGATGGCCGAGTGGCTGTGATGGGCGGAAGAAATATCGGTGATAAATACTTTGCAGATCAGCCGCCGAAAGACTTTGCTTTTGACCGCGATGTGCTGCTCTATAACGCCAAAAAGGGAAAAGTATTAGATGAAATGGAGCAATATTTCGTTTATCTATGGAATCATGATTTTACGAAAAGAACAAAAGAGGTGTTCTCCAAGCCAAAAGCGAAAAAAGGGTTAAAGCTAAGAAAACAGCTGCTCAGATCCTATCAAGAAGCAGTGCGCACAAAAGAACCTTTTGTGATGTCCTCCTTTGATTGGGTAGCAGATGCCACTTCAGTGAAACAGATTGCCTTTTTCACAAATCCTGTAGAACGCTTCAATAAGCGGCCGCTTGTGCTGAAAAAACTGAACGATCTTGCGCACCGGGCAAAGCGTTCTGTGCTTATACAAACGCCTTATGTCATCCCAACACGCCCAATGAAAGCCGGACTCACCCCCTTAGGTAGTGAGATTCAAACGACAATGGTCACGAATTCTCTTACAGCGACACCAAATCCGTTAGCCTTTGCTGGATATTTAAGCACGAAAAAGGAACTGATGAAAACAGGCGTTCATTTGTATGAATATGAAGGCCCCTATTCCATTCATGGGAAATCAATGGTGATTGATGATTACTTGAGTATTATTGGGACATATAACTTAGATGCGAGGTCTAGTTTTTTAAACACAGAGTCGATTTTGGTGATTGACAGTGCCCCGTTTGCGTTATCACTTACACAGGCAATCGAACAAAAAATCGCCTACAGTAATCTCGTTGCTAAAGACCGAACAGCCTATCATGCGAGCGCATATGGGCAGAAAAAAAAGCCTTTGATGAAAAGGCTCCTTTTAAATGGATTATCCGCGATAACGGTATTATGGCGGCGATTGATTTAAAAAAGGGCGGCTACTCTTGTGGCAGCCCTTTTTCTTGCGATTGATCTTTTTCGGCTGACTCCAATTTGGTCAATTTAAACACTAAGATCCCAGCAACAATCACAATGACACCTAATAGTTTTGTAAAAGAAAATGCCACTTTTTCTAACCCAAGCCAGCCAAGCGAATCAAACAAAAGAGCGCAGCCCAGCTGTGACGTGAGGACAATCGAGATGCCATAAGTCGGTCCAAGACGTTTGATACTCTGAACTAGACAAATGACCACTCCTACCCCAATGGCTCCGCTGATCCAGTACCAAGCTTCCATATGTCTTAATTGAAACATGCCAGTTCCCTCTAGTAAGAGACCCATCAGGAGTGAAGCAATAAAGCCCATTCCAAGAACGAGGGTGGTAGTTGACCAAGAGCCTGTATGCTCATTGACCTTACTGTTAAAAATGGTTTGTAAGCTGACGAGTGCGCCAGCAGTGATAGCTAATAGTATTCCTATGAACATATATAAATCCCTTCATTTCTTCTATTCATAAATATTGTGCTCTGCTATTTCTAGAAGCCCTTTCCGGTCACAAATCGTAATCTCTCCTCTACGCCTCTCTATCAGCCCTTTTTCACAGAATTGCTGAATGACCCGGTTAATATGACGATAGCTTGTACCGATTAAGCTTGCCGCATCAGTGAGACGAAGGGCGCTCGCGCTGTCATCATTTGTTACAACAGACAATAAGTAGCTTGCAAGCCTGACCTCCACAGGATATAAAAGGTGGAAACTCAGATCGTTTGATTTTGTATAAAATTTGTTTGTGATGCCTTTTAGCAGAAAGGTTAACACGCGTGGGTCATCCTTCGCATGGCGCATGAGCGCTTGATGAGAAACCCTTAGCATATGTACTTCTGTGACAGCTTCGACTGTATTGACCATGTCGGTTTGCTGAACGTATTCAATATCTCCAATCGCTTCAAGGGGATGTTTAAAGCTAAGAATAAAGGTTTTCCCTTCCTTTGTGGTCGTGAAAATCTTTAATTTTCCTTTCACTAACAAGTACAGGTACTCCCTCTTATCCCCTTTTGAACAAACGAGCTCACCCTGCTCATAGCGCCACAAGCTCACGTGTGATATGAGCTTTTGATGAAAGACGTTTTCTAATTGATGTGCCTTCATATATGAGGCAAAAAGAGATTCATCATAAAGCTCCTCCATCTGACGCCCTCCTTTATAGCTTTAAAATGATCACGCCTGCGACCATCAGTAAAATTCCTGCATAATGAGGCCATTTCATTTTTTTCTTCTGTACACCAAACCATCCTTTTGCATCGATTGCAAAGGTAAAAGCAAGCTGTGCAATAAGTAACGCTGCGATGGTGAGTGTGACACCGATCATTTGAATCGCGGTGACTTCATTAAAAATAATAATGGCTGCAAATGCGCCGCCTATTAAATAAAGTGGCTGCACCTTTCGATATTCCCTGAAGTGTCCGTCTCGTACGATGAGTAAAATGACAAGTGAGATGATAAAACCGGTTAGCTGCGTGATAGTTGCTGCCTGCCATGTGCCGATATCCTGGCTGATTCTTGCGTTGGCTACGCCTTGCAGTGTAATGCAAGCGCCTCCTAATAAAGCGAAAATAACACCTTTCATTCGTTCAAATGCTCCTTCTTTTTTCAGTCTAGTTCCATTAAATGATACATGCTCACCTATTGAAAAGGACATATGTCCCACTTTGCGTATTATATCAGAAACTTTTTCTTTTGCAGTTTCTTCGTTTTAGATTTTTCACAGTGGGTACAGTTTTATATCAGCTGAAAACAGAATATTAAATGAATCACATATAAAAAGGAGACATGTCAGAATGAGAAATCAAGAGAAACATTTTATTAACGGAGAATGGGTTGCATCAACAGGAAACGAAACGACAGAGGTCATCAACCCTGCGACAGAAGAAGTCATTGGCACTATTAGCTTAGGAACAAAAGAAGATTTAGATAAGGCAGTGAAAGCAGCTCGTGCCGCCTTCCCTTCTTTCTCGAAAACATCTCGAAATGAACGCGTGAAGATGCTGGAAAACATTGTGCGCGGCTACGAAAAACGCAAGGATGAACTTGTAGAAGTGATGACACAAGAGCTCGGTGCACCGCTGAAAGTATCAGAAGAAGTTCATTATACAATGGGCTATGAACATTTTTCTAAAGCAGCGGAAGCACTTAAATCTTATACATTGACCGAGGACCGCGGCGGACATACCATTATAAAAGAAGCGATTGGCGTCAGCGGATTGATTACACCGTGGAACTTCCCAACGAATCAAACATCTCTTAAAATTGCGGGTGCCATTGCGGCAGGCTCACCAGTTGTCTTAAAGCCAGCGGAAATTACACCTTTTGCTGCGATGATTCTTGCAGAAATCATTGATGAAGCAGGCGTACCGAAAGGAGTCTTCAACTTAGTAAACGGAACTGGTGACGTGATTGGTGACGGTATTAGCTCACATCCTGATATTGACTTTGTTTCATTTACTGGATCAGGTGCCGTCGGCTCTAAAATTATGGAAAACGCGGCGGACAATGTGAAGAAAGTGGCTCTTGAGCTTGGCGGGAAATCCCCTCTTATCGTCTTAGATGATGCAGATGTGGATGCGGCAGCAGAAACCGCCATTCATCATATTGCGATGAATACAGGTCAAGTGTGTTCTGCAGCTACGCGTGTGCTTATTCCAGAATCAATGAAAGACAAGTTTGAAAAAGCGCTGCTGAATGCCCTGCCGAAGTTTACAGTTGGTGATCCGAGAGAAGATCACGCTACAGGCCCGCTTGTTTCTAAAAAGCAGTGGGATACTGTGCAATCTTATATTGAAAAAGGAATCGATGAAGGTGCTACTCTGCTTGCAGGGGGAACTGGAAAGCCGGACGGAATCGATAAAGGATATTTCGCCAAGCATACCATTTTCACCAATGTAAAAAATGATATGACCATTGCGCAAGAAGAAATCTTCGGACCGGTCATGAGTGTGATTACGTATCAGGACCTAGATCATGCCCTTGACATCGCCAATGATACGGTTTATGGCCTTGCCGGGTATGTTGTTGGAAAAGATGAAAAAACTTTAAAATATGTAGCTGAACATATCCGTGCTGGCCAAATCACCATTAACAATGCCGAAACAGATTACTTTGCCCCATTTGGCGGCTTTAAGCAATCTGGTATCGGAAGAGAATGGGGAGACTTCGGCATTGAGGAATATTTAGAAGTGAAAGCTGTGATGGGACTTCCAACGGCATAAATTGAGAAGGGAGAAAAACTCAAGGGTTTTTCTCCTTTTTTATTTGTGAATTTTAAGAAGTGCTCACTGCCCTCCTACTTATCCATAATGATTTTATATTTTTCGACCGTTGCTTTAGGAGGAAACGATTCTTGTAACTCATCAAACCAGATCTCAACCGTTTGACCCTGTACCAGCTCTTTAGTATCAACTTTCGATAAATCCATAATGATGAGATCATGTTTATACTTATCAATAAGAAGGTGAGTATTCAATGAATAATCGCTTTTTAGAGGGGTTTTATTGTTTATAAGAAGTAAACCAGTCTCCTCTTTACTCAGCAGTATGCCTTTTTTTGAAAATGATGCTGTTGTTTTATTCTTATTGTATGAATCTTTTATATTTCCTTTTGGAGAATTGCACGCTACTAATAAAATGAGAAAAATCAAGATGACAAGCCGAAAACATTTTATGTTTTTAAACTTTAGCTGCATCAACTTTCATACACCCCCTTTTCAATTCTTCACGATAGCTTCTTCATGCTAGCATTCTCAGAACAAAACGCCTATTTTTCTTAAGGTGCTTTATAAGTTAAGCTGATTTACCTTCAAGTCCATTCACCTTGTAAAGGTATTAGAAATCTTAATCATGACAATCAATATTATATATTTTACTTAATGGCAAACTTTCGGTAAAGTTCAAATTGAACCTATATATATAATTCCTATCGAATTAATCTATGTTTATATTCCTTGTGAGGTGGATATCGTTGCAACTTCATGTATTGAACAGTCCGTTTAGTCAGCAGCAGGCAGAGCTACTCAATCAGCTGCTTCCGACTTTAACAGATCAACAAAAAATTTGGCTTACCGGTTATTTATCAGCACAGGCAGCTCTAGCCGGATCAGAAACGGCCGCTCTGGCCCCTACTCCTTCTGCCGCAGCCCCTGCGCAGCCTGTCAGTAAAGATGTGACCGTACTTTATGGCTCGCAAACAGGCAATTCTGAAGGATTAGCGAAAAGGGCAGCGCAGCATCTCGAGGAGAAAGGTTTTCAAGTGACGCTCTCTTCTATGTCAGATTTTAAACCAAATAATCTGAAAAAAATACACAATTTACTGATGATCGTCAGCACACATGGCGAGGGAGATCCGCCTGATAATGCCCTTTCTTTCCATGAATATGTTCATGGTAGACGTGCGCCAAAGCTCGATCATTTAAGCTTTTCTGTTCTTTCGCTTGGCGACAGCTCTTACGAATTCTTCTGTCAGACTGGAAAAGAATTTGATGAGCGCCTCAAAGAACTTGGCGGAACGCGTCTTATAGGCCGAGTGGATTGTGACCTTGATTATGATGAGCCGTTTTCTGAATGGCTTCAAGGGGTGACATCGGCACTTAGCGAAGGTGAAGCCGCAGCATTCCCGCAAGAATCAGCAGGAGCAACCAACCAAACAGCAGCTTCTGAATACTCAAGAACGAATCCTTTTTATGCGGAAGTTCTTGAAAATATCAACCTAAATGGCCGCGGCTCTAACAAAGAAACCCGCCATTTGGAGCTCTCTCTTGAAGGATCAGGACTTGTTTATGAGCCGGGTGACAGTCTTGGTATTTATCCAACAAATGATCCTGCGCTTGTTGATGAACTGCTCACGACATGCGGATGGAATGCAGAGGAAGCCGTAACCGTGCATAAAAATGGTGACACTCTTCTTTTGAAAGAAGCACTCACCTCGCACTTTGAGATTACAGTATTAACAAAACCCCTTCTTCAAAAGATGGCGGACTTTACAAAAAGTGAAGCCCTCCATGCCCTTTTAGAAGAAGGGAATGAAGAAAAGTTAAAAGCGTATATAGCAGGAAGAGATCTAGTAGATGCTGCGCGCGATTTTGGTCCTTTTGAAGGAACAGCCGCAGATTTCACCGCTATTTTAAGAAAAATCCCTGCACGCCTTTATTCGATTGCAAGCAGCCTGAAAGCCAATGAAGAAGAAGTTCATTTGACAATAGGTGCTGTGAGATATGATGCACACGGGAGAGAACGGCAAGGTGTCTGCTCCATCTTATGTGCGGAGCGCTTAGAGCCAGGTGATACACTGCCTGTTTATATCCAGCACAACCAAAACTTTAAGCTTCCTGAAAACCCTGATGCACCGATCATTATGGTGGGACCAGGCACAGGTATCGCTCCTTTCCGTTCGTTTATGCAGGAACGAGAAGAAATCGGTGCAAACGGAAAGTCATGGCTATTCTTCGGTGATCAGCACTTTGTGACGGATTTCTTATATCAAACTGAATGGCAAAAGTGGTTAAAAGATGGTGTCTTAACGAAAATGGATGTGGCTTTTTCAAGAGATTCAGAGGAAAAAGTATATGTCCAGCACCAAATGAAGAAACAAAGTAAAGAATTATTCGAATGGCTGGAGCAAGGTGCCTATGTATATGTCTGCGGAGATGAAAAACATATGGCGCATGATGTTCATGGTACCCTTCTATCGATCATCCAAGAAGAAGGTGCGATGAGTAAGGAGAAAGCAGAAAGCTATTTAGCCAATTTGCAGCAGCAAAAACGCTATCAGCGTGACGTATATTGATGGATTTGATGCTTGAAAGAAAGGAGTTTTTACGACATGGTGAAGACAGCATTAACAGCGCCGGATGGACCTCCGAGCGACGTAGAGGAAATCAAAGAAAAAAGTGATTATTTACGGGGTACGTTAAAAGAAGTGATGCTTGATCCGATTTCAGCGGGAATTCCTGATGATGACAACCGCCTGATGAAGCATCACGGCAGCTATTTACAGGATGATCGAGACCTCAGAAATGAACGGCAAAAACAAAAGCTTGAGCCAGCCTATCAATTTATGCTGCGCGTACGCCTGCCTGGCGGAATCGCCACATCCAAGCAGTGGCTAGTGATGGATGAGCTTGCTCACAAATACGGAAACGGTACGTTAAAGCTGACTACTCGTGAAACCTTTCAGCTTCACGGTATTTTAAAATGGAATATGAAAAAGACCATTCAAGACATCCATTCGACTATGCTTGATACAATTGCTGCTTGCGGCGACGTGAACCGGAATGTGATGTGTACATCAAACCCCTATCAATCAGAAGTGCACCATGATGTATACGAGCTGGCCAAAAAATTAAGTGATGACCTGCTTCCGCAAACGAGAGCGTATCATGAAATTTGGCTTGATGAGGAAAAGGTTGCGGCAACGCCTGATACAGAGGTTGAGCCGATGTATGGTCCGCTTTATTTGCCAAGAAAATTCAAAATTGGTGTGGCGGTCCCTCCTGCTAACGATATTGATGTCTTTTCGCAGGATTTAGGCTTCATTGCGATCATCGAAAATGAGCAATTGATCGGCTTTAATGTCGCAATTGGCGGTGGAATGGGCATGACGCATGGTGATACAGCGACCTATCCTCAGCTTGCAAAAGTGATTGGCTTTTGTACACCGGAACAAGTTGTAGAGATTGCGAAACAAGTGATTACCATTCAGCGTGACTATGGAAACCGTTCGGTGCGAAAAAACGCCCGCTTTAAATATACAGTGGACCGCCTTGGTCTTGAGAATGTAAAAGAAGAGCTGGAACGCCGCCTAGGATTTGCCCTTTTAGACGCAAGAGATTATCGCTTTGATCATAACGGAGACCGCTATGGCTGGGTAAAAGGCATCAATGGCAGATGGCATTATACGATGTTTGTAGAAGGCGGACGCATCACAGATTATGATGATTATCCGCTGATGACGGGCATTCGTGAAATAGCAAAGATTCATACAGGTGACTTCCGCTTAACAGCGAATCAAAATTTGATCATTGGAAATGTCACTTCTCATAAAAAGAAACAAATCGAGCAGCTCATTCAGGAGTTCGGTTTATCAGATGGCCAGCAGCACTCTGCACTGCGCCGCAGTTCAATGGCCTGTGTTTCTCTTCCAACATGCGGCTTAGCGATGGCAGAAGCAGAACGCTACCTTCCACGCTTGATTGACAAAATTGAAGAGATTGTCGAAGAAAACGGCTTAAGTGATAAAGAAATCACGATTCGAATGACTGGATGTCCAAATGGATGTGCCCGCCATGCGCTAGGTGAAATTGGCTTTATCGGCAAATCACCTGGCAAATACAACATGTATCTTGGCGCTGCGTTTGATGGCAGCAGATTAAGTAAGCTGTACCGTGAAAATGTTGGTGAGGAAGACATTTTAAACGAGCTTGGCTCTCTGCTCCCTCGCTATGCAAAAGAACGAGAAGACCAAGAACATTTCGGTGATTTTGTCGTTCGGGCAGGGATTGTCAAAGAAACAACAGATGGCACGAATTTTCATGTGCAATAGAAAAAGACAGGACACTCTCCTGTCTTTTTTTTATGGATTCTGTTTCCGTTTCAAGTATTCGCAAATGCTTTTGTACACATGAGGGTTTTCTAAAGAAGAAAGATCTAGTGAAGGCTGCTGTTCATAGGCTCCTTTTAATAAACGCCGGACGATTTTTCCGTTTCTTGTTTTCGGTAAAGTTGAAATGAGATGAATTTCCTTTGGCATGAGAGCTTTTCCCGCGTGTGAACCAACATGTGTTTTGAGCTCTCGAATCAGTTTTGCTTCGTCACAAGATTGTGAGCTAGTCACGATGAAGCACACGAGTGCCTCCCCTTTCACCTCATCCTTTACCCCAATTACAGCTGCCTCGTGTACGGCTGGATGTCCGACAAGAATGGATTCAATTTCTGCTGGACCGACACGTTTTCCTGCTGAATTAATGACATCATCCGATCTGCCCGTGATATGGAATGTGCCATCCGCTGATTGCATCACCCAATCCCCATGTGTCCACACCCCATCAAATCGTCTGAAATACGTGTCTTCATATCGCCCCGGATCTTTCCAAAAACCACATGTCATGCCGACCCATGGCTTTTTCAAAACAAGTTCTCCTACTTCATTTATGACGCTCTGACCTGCTTCATTATACACATCTGCCGCCATTCCTAAGATCGCCGCATTAAAAAGAACTGGTTTGATTGGGCGAAGCAGCGTACTTCCTACAATTCCACCAGAGACCTCTGTTCCCCCTGAATAATTTAGGATCGGAATATGCTTTTGACCGATTTTGTCAAAAAGCCATTGCCATGGTGCTTCATTCCACGGTTCACCTGTAGAAATGATGGCTTTGACATGCGGCAGCTGAATACCTGAAAGGTTTTGCTGCATCGCAGACCGAACAAAAGTAGGTGAAAGTCCAAAATGGGTGACTTTTTGCTCGTGGATGAATGACCAGAGGTGCTGTTCATCAGGATAATCGGGTGCACCGTCATATAAAACGATTGCAGCTCCATTGATCAAGCCGCCAAAGACGAGAAATGGCCCCATCATCCAGCCCATGTCTGTGAGCCAAAACAAACGGTCTCCTTTTGCAACGTCCATACAAAGACCGGCGTCAAAAGCAGCTTTTACAGGGAAGCCTGCGTGTGTATGGACAGCTCCTTTTGGCGTACCAGTTGTTCCAGAAGTGTATAAGATCATGAGAGGCTCTTCATTTGTGAGATAGGTCGTTTCACTTATCGGATCTTCTTTTAACAAATCGTTTAGCCTGATATCTCCTTCATATTCAGTATGAGAGGGAGTGTGTACAATGACGGTTTTGACAGTGTCTGTTTTGTGAATCGCATCTGCCGCACATTCCCGCATATTGATCGTCTTCCCGCGTCGCGTCATGTCGGAGCCTGTGACGACAATGGTTGCACCTGCCGCACGAATACGCACGGCAAGAGGCTCGCTTCCATATCCGGAGAAGACGGGGCTAAAGATGACACCAATTTTTGCAAAGGCTAGCATGACAGCGACCGTTTCAGGAAGCATCGGCATATAAATGACCGCCACATCTCCTTTTTGAAGCCCATTCTTCAAAAAACCAGCAGCGAGGCGATTAACCTTTTCCTGAAGTTTGAGATACGTCCATCTCCTCTCAGCCCCAACTTCATTTCTCCAAATCACGGCTGGCTGATGCTGTGTCTCTTCGTTCTCTGCCCATTTGTCCACGGCCGTTTCGGTCACGTTTAGTTGACCGCCTTTATACCACTTCGGCCACATGAATGAATCTTGCCCTAATGCGGCTTCATATGGCACCTTCCACTTGATGCCGACCGCCTTTTCAGCTTCTCTCCAAAACCAATCGGTCCGCTCAATACTAGCTTCGTAGAATGCTTCATAAGTAGAGAAACCAAGTGAGTGCATCCATTTGTAAAGACGTGTATGTTTGACCTTCTGCTCTTCCGGTACCCATGCTGGTTTCAGGTTCATCATAAGGATGCCCCCTTTAGACCGGATAGACCGGATGTTTTCGTCTTGTAAATGTCATCTCTTTTGAGGAATAGGCTTGTAATCGATGACAAAGCTCAGCTCGCAGGTGGTCAAACGGGATGACGCCATCGACAATCATTTCAGAGGCAAGCTCATATATATTCATATCTTCCTGATATTCCTTACGTTTCTCTTGTATAAATGCAGCTCTCTCTTCGGCAGGCAGCTCGGCAATTTTATTCGCATAGACAGCATTCACAGCCGCTTCTGGCCCCATGACAGCAATTTGCGCCGATGGAAGAGCAAGACAGCAGTCTGGTTCAAACGCTGGCCCTGCCATTGCATATAACCCTGCACCGTATGCTTTACGCACAATGACCGATATTTTCGGAACAGTGGCCTCTGACATAGCGGAGATCATTTTCGCCCCGTGTCTAATAATGCCGGCTTGTTCCACTTTTGTTCCAATCATAAATCCCGGTATATCCGCAAGAAAAAGGAGCGGGATATGAAAGGCGTCACATAGCTGAATAAACTTGGCGGCTTTGTCAGCTGAGTCATGGAATAACACCCCGCCTTTCACCCTAGGCTGGTTGGCAATAAGACCAACAGGCTGACCATTCATGCGGCCAAAGCCTGTAATCAGCTCCGCGGCAAACAGTTTTTTGATTTCAAAAAATGACCCTTCATCAATGAGTAAATCAATGAGCTGATACATATCAAAAGGGGTATTCTGCCCCTTAGGAATAAGGTCTTGGATGGTCAACTCAGATGGCTGAGGTGCTTTTGCGGCTGCCCGTTTTGGTTTCTCTGTATAGTTGGCAGGCATGTAGGTTAAATAGTCGCGAGCGATTTGAATGGCTTCTTCCTCTGTTTTAGCTAAAATATCACCACATCCAGAAATGCTGCAGTGCATGTTTGCCCCGCCCATTTCTTCTAGTGATACTTTTTCTCCAATCACCATTTCGGCCATTCTCGGAGAGCCTAAATACATCGAGGCATTCCCTTCGACCATAACGACGATGTCACAAAAAGCAGGAATGTAAGCACCTCCTGCCGCAGAAGGACCAAATAGTAAACAAATTTGCGGGATACGTCCAGACAGCTTCACCTGGTTATAAAAAATGCGCCCCGCGCCCCTTCTGCCTGGAAACATGGCAATTTGATCGGTGATTCTTGCACCCGCAGAATCGACTAAATACAGCATCGGGCAGTTGAGCTTTTCCGCTGTTTCTTGGATTCTAATGATTTTTTCTACCGTTTTGACGCCCCATGATCCAGCTTTGACGGTAGAATCATTCGCCATGACGCAAACTGTTTGCCCATTCATCCGCCCCGTCCCTGTGACAACCCCATCTGCTGGTAAATGTTGATCTTTACACTCGGCAAACATGGCATCCTCAATGAAAGAATCCTCATCTAATAACAACTGGAGCCGGTCACGGACGAACAATTTTCCTTTTTCTTTGTTTTTTTGATGGTATCGTTCGGCTCCTCCTTTTACAATCCGCTGTTTTTTCACTTCATATTCTTCGATCATGCCCATTCCCCTTTCTTGCTAGTTGCCTCTGTAATGAGGCGTTCGTTTTTCTTGGAAAGCTTGAAGTCCCTCCATTCGATCTTCTGTATCAATGAGCCGTACATAGGCTTCGTATTCCTTCATCAGACCTGTACGTAAATCATGATCAAGGCTCATTTGAATCGCTTGTTTCGCTTCTTTTAAAGCAATTGGACCGTTTTTGGCGATTTGTTTTGCGAGAGAAATGGCGTCATCCATAAGAGAATCTGCTAAAGAGAGGTGCTCAATCAACCCGATTTGAATGGCTTCTTCAGCTTGTAATGAACCACCTGTGAAAATCAGTTCTTTTGCTTTACCGAGTCCAATCAGGCGCGGAAGCCGCTGGGTTCCTCCGGCTCCTGGTATGATGGCTAGTCCAGTTTCTGGCAGGCCGAGTCTTGCTCCGGCTCGTGCGATGCGAAGATCACAAGCCAGTGCGAGCTCAAGGCCTCCGCCGAGTGCGTGTCCATTCATCACGGCAATGACAGGCACAGGAAGGGAGTCAATTTCTGTAAAGGTTTGCTGAATCGACAGAACCGCCGCTTTTGCTTCTTCTTCTGTCATCAATCGTCGCTCTTTTAAATCAGCTCCTGCGCAAAAGACGTTAGAACCAGCTCCTGTAATGAGCAGACAGCGGATGCTTTCATCGTGTTTGATTTCTTGAATGATTTGATTGATCTCCTCAAGCATCGCAGCGGATAGGGAATTCGCTTGTTTCGGCCTGTTTAAGGTCATGATCCCAATCCGTTCATCTTGTATCATAAAATTAACCAATGATGTCATGTCACATTCATCCTTTATGAAGTAGTATGAGAGTGAAAAGCACGTAAACAATGACTAGGCAGGGTTCGATCTACTTTTGTTTCGATCCATTCTGCCGCTTTTATCAATGCAGGAAAATCGATATTGGTTTCGGTTCCTAGTTTTTGAAGCATATGCACTACATCTTCTGTCGCGACATTTCCGCTAGAGCCAGGTGCATATGGGCAGCCGCCAAGCCCGCCGCTAGAGGAGTCAAATGTTGTGATTCCCGCTTTTAATGCCGTATAAATATTGGCAAGACCCATCCCCTTCGTATCGTGAAAATGTAGAGCGATTTTATCAGCAGGAAAACGTTCAAGTAAAATGTCTAATCGCCTTTCTACTTGAAGCGGATGGGCTTCTCCAATGGTGTCGCCGAGTGATATTTCATCAATGCCATAAGAGAGCAGAATATCCGTTAACCGCAGAACTTGATCCATTGGCACTTGATGTTCATAAGGGCAGCCAAACACGGTAGAAATATATGCGCGCGTGATCTTTCCTGCTGCTTTTAAATCAGCTGTCATTTGTTTGATGACAGGAAGTGTTTCGTGGATGGATTGATTCATATTTTTTTTGTTATGTGTTTCACTCGAAGAGATAAACATAGCGCCTGCGTCAAGATTTGCTTCAAAAAAGTGAGCCAAGCCTTTTTCATTAGGAATGAGTGCTGCATAGGTGATGTTGTCATTTTTGTGTAAGGATTGAGCTAACTCTTTGGCGTCTTTTAAGGCTGGGACCCATTTAGGATGAACAAATGAGGTGACTTCAATATAAGGGAGCCGGGCTGCTGTGAGCAGTTCAATCCACCTTTGCTTCTCGCTTGTGTCCAGCCAAGTGGATTCATTTTGCAGTCCGTCCCGCGGGCCGACCTCTCTGATAAGTACACGCTTTGGTAATGCCATCTCGCTCCCTCCTATTCTGTCAGCTCTAGAAGGACCTCTCCTTCATCGACAAATTCCCCCTCTGCCTTATACACTTTGCTGATGACACCAGCCTCTTCTGCAACAATTGGAATCTCCATTTTCATTGATTCCAAGATAGCGACCTCCTGCCCTTTTTGCACTTCATCGCCTTGTTTCACAAGAAGCTTCCATAAGTTTCCGGCCATTTGTATCGTGACCATTTTCATGAACGGTTCCCCTCCCTTTTTTTCATGAGAAAATCGGTTGTGATGCTGCCATGTAAGAAAGCAGAAGATCCAGCCATTTCCCTTAAAAGCGGTAAGTTGGTTTTGATCCCTTCTATTTCATATGCTTGTAACGCCTTTTTTAATCGTTCTATTGCAAGTTTTCGTGTATCACCGTAAACAATCATCTTCGCAATCATTGGATCGTAATATGGGGTAATGACGCTCCCGCTTGTCACACTTGATTCATGGCGTATATAGGGAGCTTCTGGCATAAATAGCCGAGTGATTGTTCCTGGTGACGGATAAAAGGTAACGGGGTCCTCCGCATAGATTCTGACCTCGATGGCATGCCCAATTTGATGAATATCCTCCTGAATGAAGGAAAGCGGCTCTGATGCAGCGATTTTCAGCTGCTCCTCGACAAGATCAATACCTGTAATTTCTTCTGTGACAGGGTGCTCTACTTGTAATCTCGTGTTCATCTCTAGAAAATAAAACTGTTGGTTTTGATCGACTAAACATTCAATCGTCCCTGCGTTTTCATAGCCAATGGCTTTGGCTGCTTTGACGGCCATTTGTCCCATCTGTTGTCTCACTGATTCATCGAGACAGGCGGCAGGTGCTTCTTCGATGATTTTCTGGTGTCTTCTTTGGAGTGAACAGTCGCGCTCAAATAAGTGAACCCCATGGCCGAAGGAATCAAAAAGGACTTGAATTTCAATGTGCCGCGCGTCTTCAATGACCTTTTCCATATAAAGCGTCCCGTCGTTGAAAAAACTTTGCGCTCTTTTTTGATTTCCTTCAAAAGCTTTATGCAGCTCCTCGTCATTTCGCACAAGCTGCATGCCAATTCCCCCGCCTCCGCTTGATGCCTTGAGCATGATCGGATAACCGAGTGACTGGGCTTTACTGACTCCTTCTTCTGCGTCATGGAGCGGGGCTGAAACGCCTGGTACAATGGGAATCCCCGCATGGTCCATCGTTTTTCTCGCTTCAATTTTATTCCCCATTCGCTGAATGACCTGTGCGGATGGTCCAATAAAAATAATTCCTTCGCTGCGGCAGCGTTCAGCAAAGGCCGCATTTTCTGATAAGAGGCCATATCCAGGATGGATGGCATCTGTATTTGTCTGCTTGGCAACCTCGATGATCACTTCCATGTTTAAATAGCTTTCAGATACTTTCGCTCCTCCAATCAGATAGGCGCTGTCTGCTTCTTGCACATGAAGCGCATGCTGATCTGCCTCTGAATAAACAGCCACGGTGTTGATCCCGAGCCTTTTACAAGTCCGAATAATTCTACGAGCAATTTCGCCTCGATTTGCGATCAGTACTTTTTTGAACATCGCTGCCCTCACTCCTTTATTAGATCAAGCGCCTGTTTTTTCAGACGAAATTTTTGAATCTTCCCTGATGCGGTCATCGGATACTCGTCTGTGATGAAAAAATATTTTGGAATTTTGTAGCGAGCCATTTGTGACTGACAATAGCTGGTTAATGACTCAATCGTCACCGTATGACCTTGTTTGAGCCGAATGAATGCGGCGGCTTCCTCTCCATAGGTCTCGTCAGGAATACCAACAACCTGTGCATCAAGAATGGCTGGATGCGTGTAAAGAACGTCTTCAATCTCTTTTGGATAAACATTTTCCCCGCCTCTAATGATCATATCTTTCAGCCGTCCTGTGATTTTCACATAGCCATCCTCATCCATCTCTGCTAAATCTCCTGTATGAAGCCACCCGTCCTCATCAATGACTTCATTTGTGGCTTCTTCATTTTTATAGTAGCCTTTCATCACATGATAGCCTCTTGTACACAGCTCGCCTTGTTCTCCTCTTGGTACTTCATCCGGCGTACCTGGGGCGGTGATTTTTACCTCGATGTGAGGAAGTGCCCTACCTACCGTTTGAACCCGCCTTTCAAATGAATCATCCGTTCTAGTTTGGGTAATGACAGGTGAGCTTTCGGTTTGACCGTAGGCAATCGTGAGCTCCTTCAGTCCCATTTGTTCAATGACTGCTTTCATCACATGGGATGGGCAAAGAGATCCTGCCATAATGCCTGTTCGTAATGTGGACAGATCGTATTGGTGGAAATTCGGATGATCAAGCTCTGCAATGAACATTGTCGGGACGCCATGAAGAACAGTGCACTTCTCTTGTTCCACTGTTTGAAGGACTCGCTCTGGGTGGAAAGATTCAATTGGAATGATCGTGCCTCCTTTTGTGAGACAAGCAAGTACGCCAAGAACAGATCCAAAGCAATGAAAGAACGGCACGGGGATACACATGCGGTCTTCATGGGTGAGCTTCATGCAATCTGCGATCTGACTGGCATTGCAGACGATGTTTGTATGGCTGAGCATGACGCCTTTTGGGTAGCCGGTTGTGCCAGAGGTATATTGCATATTAATAACGTCATCAGGCGCCAGCTCATCCATTCGTTTCTCCCATGCATCATCCTCCATTCTTTTAGCAGCAGCTTGAATACTGTCCCAGCTGCGCATGCCCTTTGGCGTGTGCTCGCCAATATATACGACACTTTTTAAATATGGAAATGATGATGAACTGATCTCGTCTTGATGAGCTGTTTGAAGCTCTGGAATGAGGTTTTCAAGCATCCTGACATATGATGTCTCTTTAAACCCGTCAACGATAAACAGCATGCTGCTATCAGAATGCTTTAGTAAGTAAGCGAGTTCTTGTGATTGAAAGTTCGTATTCACGGTGACAAGAACGGCTCCAATGGAGGCGCAGGCGAATTGCAGCATGAGCCATTCAGGGACATTAGGTGCCATGATGGCGATATGATCCCCTTTTTGAACCCCTAATGCCATAAGACCTTTCCCTGTTTCCTTGACCTCTCTAAAAAACGCTTCGTATGAATAACGTAATGAACGTTCTGGATACACAATGGCTTCATGTGCTGGGTGCTGCTCCTTTTTCTCTTTTAATAGGGAGCCGATCGTTTGTGGATGAATCGACATCATGATTTTCCTCCTCCATCAATGGTAAGCGTTTTCATAACAGGATTAAGCTAACAATTGTCTTGCGATGACTAAACGCTGAATTTCAGAGGTGCCTTCTCCGATTTCCATGAGCTTGGCATCTCTCACAAGCCGTTCTACCCCGCACTCTTTCATGTAGCCTGTTCCTCCGTGAATTTGGACAGCATCGAGACTTGCTTTTGTCGCCATTTCCGAAGCGAAAAGCTTGGCATAGGCAGCTTCTTTTGTAAATGGTTTTCCATGATCTTTCAGCCAGGCGGCTTTCCACACCATTTGTCGAGCAAGTTCTATTTGCATCGCCATATCTGCCAGTTTAAATTGAATGGCTTGAAAGGACGAGAGGGTCTGCCCAAATTGCTTTCTTTCCTTTGCATAGGAGAGAGAAGCATCTAGTGCAGCTTGCGCGATACCAACAGATAAGGCAGCAATTGATATGCGCCCCCCGTCTAATGTATATAAAAATTGCTTGAAGCCTTTGGCTGGGTCTCCTAATATATGATGTGCTGGTACACGTACGCTGTCTAAAATGATTTCAGCCGTATCTGAACCGCGCACCCCCATTTTGTCGTATGGATTTGTAATGGACAGCCCTTTTTGACCTTTTTCTACAATGAAGGCGGAGATGATCGGGCGGCCGTGCTCATCATGATCCGTGACAGCGGTGACGATAATGGTTCTGGCAAAATTGGCATTTGTGATCCAGCACTTCTCCCCGCTAATCACATACTCTTGTCCGTCTTTGACCGCTTTTGTTTTCGTCCCTTTTGCATCTGACCCTGCATTTGGCTCTGTTAATCCGAAGGAACCGAGTGCTGTTCCAGATGCCAGCGGGACAAGGTGATCCATCTTTTGCTCCTCTGTACCGAAGTAATAAAGCGGGCTTGCGCCTAAGGAAACGGCTGCGGCATAGCTAAGACCTGTACTGGCACACTGTTTTCCTATTTCTTCTACAGCGAGCGCATATGAGATTGTATCTCCTCCTGAGCCTCCGTATTTCTCTGGAAAAGGGATGCCCATCAAACCGAGCTCTCCCATTTTTTGAAAAGTTTGGACCGGGAATACAGCCTGTTCATCAATGGTTTGAGCGAGTGGAGCAATTTCTTCCTTGGCGAATTCTTTGACCATCTGCCGGATCATTTGTTGTTCTTTCGTTAATTCAAAATCCATCATGTTTCCCCCTTTGGCTCTTTTCTATCATATTTATTAATCAAGTGGCTGCTTCATGCCAAGCTTGGCTGAATTCAGAATATTAAAACAAAAATAATAGAAAAAAGCATGAACGAAGAAAATCCTCATTCATGCTTTTTCGTTATCTCACTTTTATTGTAGAAGGCTTGCTTTCGTGATGAAGTCGATTGAGAGCCGTTACTTTGTAAGTATCACTCTTATTCTGATGAACTGAAAGATTTTTGACAGATGTCAGCGTGCCGGCTTCTTTTCTAACGGTTTGCAGCAATTCATATGTTCCTTTCGTCGTCAAGCGATAGACCGCGTAATAGGATGCGGTAGATTGTGGATCATTTTTGATCTGTAAAGCCGCACCCTCTGCTGTCTTTTTAATAGATTGAATGATTGGTTTTTTTGGCGCTTTCTGATGAAGCCAAGGCATTTCTGGAATGAGAGTCGGTTTACGGTAAGCATCTTCTATCAATCGATTTTTGACATTCAAAGGGTTGCGATTGATATCCTTTAGGCTAAAGTGCATGCTTCCCTGCACGAGAGGCGACTGTCTGTTCAGTTTGATCTGCCGAAAGTATTCTTCTGGATCAGACCAAGCAGGATCACTGTTTTGATTAATTTTATACGTCGCCTGACCAATGTACAGGTGAACAGGCTCTCCCTTCACTTCATTTGACCACCATTTTGTTAGCACATCGTATGCGGCTGCCTGAAAGCCGATGCTCCAGTAAATTTGCGGGGTGACATAATCGATATCGTGCTGCTGAATCCACTCTCTTGTATCAGCATACAAATCATCATAGTTGGTCATCCCTGCTGTGGTGTTTGAACCAGTCGGATCATCCTTTATGTTGCGCCAGACTCCAAATGGGCTAATACCAAACTTCACATACGGCTTTACTTTCTTCACGGTGTCGTTGATTTGCTTGACCAATTGGTTCACATTATCTCTTCGCCAATCTTCTATATGCGTGAATGCCTTTTTTCCATATGTTTCATACGTTTCTTGATCTGGAAACGGCACACCGGCTATTTTATTCGGGTAAAAATAATCATCCATATGCACTGCATCAATATCGTAGTTTTTCACGACTTCTTCTATGCCGCCGACAATGAACTCCTGAGCTTTAGGAATGCCTGGGTTGTAATAAAGCTGATTCCCGTACGCAATGGTCCAATCTGGATGTTTTTTTGCAGGGTGATCGGCTGATAAACGGCTGAGGTCGGTATGATTCATTGTGATTCGATACGGGTTAAACCAAGCGTGAAATTCGAGCCCGCGTTTATGAGCTTCTTCGATCATGAATTCAAGCGGGTCATACCCGGGATCTTTCCCTTGTGTCCCGGTCAAATATTCGGACCACGGGCCGTATGCCGAAGGATAAAAGGCATCTGCTGTCGGTTTAATTTGCATGATCACGGCATTCATATTCATCGCTTTGATCTCATCTAACAAATGAATAAACTCTTGTTTCTGCTCTTTGACAGGCAGTCCTTTCTTTGAAGGCCAATCTAAGTTATAAACCGATGCGATCCATACCGCGCGCATCTCTCTTGTGCTTTCAAGCTTCCCTTTTGGCATTGGACGAGCTAGACTGCTAGAAGGAATCAATAAGAATACAAACATCAAAATTAGTGTTAGACACGTCATACTGATTTTTTTCAGCATTTTTTGCATCACCTCATATTCAGTTTATTCCGCTTTTTGAGATCGAATGCCAGCAGATGGTGTCAGCAGGATGTTTTTCATTTCCTTGAGCTGAGCTTCAGGTATTTCGCAAGCCTCGATTAAATATCGCTCTGTACTTCCGTATGTCGCCATCATCTCGTTTAGCACATCTTCCAGATAATCTTGCTGCACACCGAGAAGCGGTTGAATTTGCTCTTTTGACACCCGGTATAAACTCATCATGCGGACAAATCGCTGCTGCCTTCTGACAAGCATTTTCACACCTTCATTGGAACGCATATATTCACTTAAAACGGCCGGCATCGGTACACCTGCTGCTAATTGAATAAGGGCAGATAAAAAGCCTGTCCGGTCCTTACCGCTCGTGCAGTGAAGCATCAGCGGGTAATTGCTCTTATCTGAAAGCAGTGAGAACAGCTGCTGAATCTCTTCTTTACGCTCTGTGAGCATACTTTGATATAAATCTTTCATAATCGGTGTAAATGAGAGAGATTTCCCTTCAGTTGTCAGCATACGAAACATGGTCCACTTACTTGGCATCTTACTGTCTGGCTGCATCGGGATATGAACGATTTTGTTGTGTTCCTTGATTTTTGGCGGATGTGATTTGCGTTCTGAGCTTGTTCGGAGATCACAAATGGTTTGAATCCTAAGCTTTGAGAACGTCAACATATCTTGTTTTGTGAGACGCGATAGATCTGCGGATCGATAAATCATTCCCTGCCTGATCACCATCTCACCTGTTGTTTGAAGTCCCCCTACTTCTCTAAAATTCGCAAGCTTTGAAAATGGGTTGTTTGATTGATTCATAGAAGTGAAAATCCTTTCCGTTACGTTCTTTTCTCTATCATACGCTTTTATTGAGATGGGGAAAAGAGAAGCCATTTGGTATAATGGAAAAAGGAGATTCGGATGGATTGGAGATATGAAGCATGATAAAAACAAAACGGATTCAGCAAATCAAAGAGTATGTGTTTGACCGGGAATCTGCCTCACTTGATGAGCTTGTGGCGCATTTTGGCGTCTCAAAAAACACGATACGCCGAGATGTACAAGCATTGGTCGAGTCCGGCGTACTAAAGAAAGTGTACGGCGGAGTCGCTGTGAACCATTCAACATTAGTAGTATATCAAGAGCGAAAGACCCGCCAGCTCAGTAAAAAGCAATTGATCGGACAAACGGCTGCTGCTTTTGTGGAAAATGGGGATATGATTTTTGTTGATTCTGGTACGACAACACTTGAAATGCTTCCCTATTTGACTGAGAAACAGGTGACCGTTGTGACCAATAATGTAGATTTTATTACACAGGCGATGCCTTATGAAAATCTCACTATCTTTTCCACCGGCGGGATGCTTGAGAGAAAAACGAATTCTTTCGTTGGCTATCAAAGTGTAGAGCGTTTGAAAGCTTACAATGTCAATAAAGCCTTTATCGCATCAACTGGTTTATCCATTGATCACGGAGTCACGAATTCGTCCCCGCTTGAAACGGATATTAAAAAGACAGTTGTTGAAAAAAGTGCCAAAACGTTTTTATTAGTTGATGATAGTAAGTTCGATCACTACGCTTTGACCACGTTTTGTGATTTACACGATCTTGATGTCGTCGTGACGAATAAACAGCCAAATGAAGATTATCTTCAATATGGAAAAGATCATGATGTACGGTTTGCCATGCCTTCATCAAATGAGAAGACGTAAATAAATGGATCACAAAAAAACGGCTCAGGAATTTGAGCCGTTTTTTGATTCATTCATTTCAAGCTGCATGATCATGCGGAATAAAAAACGGTACACGGCTAAGATGACTTCAATAAAAGGCATATCTTCATGGATGTCCTCAAGTTCAAGAAGCTGTAAATTCACATCGAATAAGCCGTCTTGCCCATTAAATTGAAGCTGCGCACCATTTAATGAAGCCAGCATGTCTTTTAAAATACCTGTGTCTTTTTTAGGACGTTTTAAACCGAATAACACGGTATACGTTTGAAACACTTCGTCCCATTCAATGGCTAATCCATCGACTCTCACCACATCAAACCACTTTGATTCGATATAAATGAATTCTTTTTGATGTTGTTTTACATATGTAAGCGGTGTGTTTAGAAATGAGGCGCCTTCTGTTTGAATCATGTCCTCGGATTCTTTGTCTACACGCTCTATATATACATCGCTAAAGCGTGCCTCTTCCTTTATTCTTGCACCTTCTAAAGGCCAATTGTGGCGCGCCGCTTCGTCATATTCAAAGTCTGTCAGCGCTTGTCCTTCTTTCAATAGATCTTGTAAGCGATTTTGCAATGACATGGCTATGTCTCCTTTCTTCTCATTCATGTGCGTTTATTATTTTAGCATAACTCATGAAAAGAAAGATATGACTCAGCATATGATGGTATGATAGTGTCAAAAGAAACATCTCGGAGGGGTACGTTTTGCTCACAATGACACTGGCAGAAAAAATCGTAGACGAGGTCAAAAAAGTGCTGACTGAGGAAATCATCATCGCACAAACAAACGGCACCATCATTGCGGCAACAGATCCAGCGCGCATTGGTCAATTTCATGAAGGGGCGTATTTGACATCCTTTGAAGGACAAAAACGAATCCTCACAAAGAATGATGAGCAGCAAATGAAAGGGGTCAAAGCCGGCATCAATCTGCCTATTTATTTTAAGCAAGAGGTCATTGGTGTGATTGGGATGACAGGAAATCCCGTCCATGTCTCTCCATTTGGCGAAATATTACGAAAAATGACCGAACTGCTTATTCAAGAGCATGAATTTTTTCTAGAAACGGAAACCGATGAACGGCAGCTTGAAGCGTTTGTGTTCGACTGGCTTCATCTGCCAGAGACAGCAATCAATCTCACTGAAAAAGCAGCGCGGCTTCAGCTTGATGTCAAAAAACAGCGTGTCGTCGTCCTCATTGATTGTCACGATGAAGCGTTTATGAAGCAGGATCAATACAAAAAAGTAAAGGAAATGCTGCATCTCACAAGTCAGGAAATGATCGTCCGCTGGGGACATGCCCGCTTTTTGCTCATGCTGCAAACCACAGCAGATGAACGTGATACCTTGCAGCAGCGTCTTTTTCACATCCATGCTTCCCTCACCTCACGTTCCACATCAAAGGTTTTGATAGGTGCGGGAAAACCTGCAGCTGGACATATGATGAAGCAATCCTTTCATCAAGCCTTTCGTGCCTTAAAATTGGCACATGTGGATACACCGATTGTGTTTGATGAGGATTTAACACTTGAACTTTTTATAGAAGAAGTGAGTCAGGAAACAAAAGAAGTGTTCCTTGATCGAACGATCGCCCCACTTCTCCCCTACCCTGAACTAGTGAAAACATTGCGTGTACTCATGACATCAGATTACTCATTGAAGTATACCGCGGAAGCGATGCACGTACATATCAATACACTGCATTACAGACTAAAACGTATCCAAGATTTAACGGCACTTGATCCAAAACGCATGCAAGATGCGATGCTCTTTTATTTAGCCTTGATGCTATTAGATCATCATCCAAATAAACGAGGCGAACAGCCCAATATTTTGTAGAATCGTCCATAGGCATGAGGCGATTCTTTTTTTATACTGAAAGAAACGGTATGTCTAATCAGTAGGAGTGAATGCGCATGTTAAATTCTGAATTTTTAAGTCAATTAAAAAAGATTGTCGGTGCGCCCTATGTACAAGACTGTAAAGCCGATCGGCTTGCCTACTCTTATGATGCAACGCCTAATTTTCAGCATCTACCGGATATCATCGTGAGCCCGAACGCGGCTGAGGAAATCCAGCAAATCGTCCGGCTCTGCGCCTCATATAAGGTGCCGATCGTGCCAAGAGGATCAGGAACGAACCTTTGTGCAGGAACCTGTCCTACACAAGGCGGACTTGTGATGTTGTTTACAAGAATGAACCAATTAATCGAAATAGACGAAGAAAACCTCACCGCAACGGTCCAGCCTGATTTGATCACACAGGAACTCATTCGCCAAGTAGAGGCAAGAGGTCTCTTCTACCCACCAGATCCAAGCTCAATGAAAATCTCCACGTTAGGCGGCAATATTAATGAAAATTCAGGTGGTCTCCGGGGGTTAAAATATGGCGTGACGAGAGATTATGTACTTGGACTTGAAGTGGTGCTGCCAAACGGTGACATCATCAAAACGGGCGGCAAGCTCGCTAAGGACGTGGCCGGGTATGATATGACCCGTTTATTTGTTGGATCAGAAGGAACGCTCGGAATTGTCACAGAAGCCACGCTGAAGCTTTTGCCGCTTCCAGAAACCAAACAAACGATGCTTTGCTTATATGAAAGCCTAGAGGAAGCAGCCGCATCAGTTTCGGCGATTATTGCAGAGCGTATTATCCCCGCCACATTAGAATTTATGGATCAGCCGACACTGAAAGTCGTCGAAGACTTTGCCAAAATCGGCCTGCCGACTGACGTTCAAGCGGTGCTATTAATCGAACAGGACGGCAACCCTGAGGCCGTTTCCCGTGATATAAAGAACATCGCAAAGGTCTGTCAGCAGCACGGTGCAAAAGGAGTAAATATCGCACATTCTGAAGAAGAGGCAAGTGCCCTTTTAACAGCGAGACGAGCCGCTTTATCTGCCCTCGCCCGTTTAAGCCCCACAACGATTTTAGAAGATGCTACAGTCCCCCGGTCTGAAATTGCTAACATGGTGCGGGCGATCGAAGACATTGCGAGAGAGTACGAAGTAAAAATCTGTACATTTGGTCATGCAGGTGACGGGAATTTACATCCTACTTGTGCAACCGATGCAAGAAATGAAGAAGAAATGAAGCGGGTCGAAGAAGCCTTTCAGGCCATTTTTGAAAAAGCAGTCTCCCTTGGCGGCACCATTACGGGTGAACATGGCGTGGGTCTGATGAAAGCCCCCTATTTAGAGCTAAAGGTCAAAAAAGAAGGAATCGCAGCAATGAAAGCAATCAAACAAGCGCTAGATCCAGCAAATATTATGAATCCTGATAAGGTGTTTGGAAAAGCAGCAAGAAAGCGGGTGGTGGTCTCATGAATTCCTCTAAACAATCAGAGATTCAGCAAAACTTTCAGCAGCAAATGGATGAAAAGGAGCTGCTCAACTGCATGCGCTGCGGCTTCTGCCTCCCTTCCTGCCCTACTTATATTGAATCCGGTCAACAAGAAACGCACTCTCCCCGCGGCCGGATTGCTTTAATGAAGGCGGTGAGAGACGGTGTGATTGAGCCGGATGAAGATGTCGAACATTCACTGAACCTTTGCCTTGGCTGCCGTGCATGTGAACCGGTCTGCCCCTCCGGCGTCAAATATGGACGTTTACTTGAGGATGCAAGAGACATCATTCAGCAGCACAAAAAACAATCTCTTCCTGTCAAATTTGTAAGAAGTGCTGTGTTTAAAGGTCTCTTTCCTTCACAAAGCCGAATGCGTCATGCGGCTGGACTTCTTCGGTTTTATCAAACCTCTGGTCTGCAAACGGCCGCCCGCAAGTCTGGCATGCTGAAGGTGCTTCCGCCGCATTTACAGCTGATGGAGCAGGCCCTTCCAAAGGTGCCGCGTCAACAAAAAAGCCGTGCGTTAGAATACAAAGCCACTGGCACAGCAAGAAAGCGTGTGGCCTTTTTTACTGGCTGTTTAATGGACACCGTTTTTTCCAGCACAAACGAAGCGACCATCCAGCTTTTGCAGCTGGCCGGCTGTGACGTTGTCGTCCCTCCTGTTCAGACGTGCTGCGGTGCACTTCATGGCCATAGCGGAGAAAAGGAGCAAGCGAAACAGTTAGCAAGGCGGAATATTAAAGCATTTGAGGAGATAGAGGCAGATGCCATTGTCATGAATGCGGGCGGATGTGGTGCCTTTTTAAGTGATTACGATCATTTGCTTCAGGATGATCCGGCTTTTCAAAAACGAGGTGAAGCCTTCTCAAAGAAAATCACGGATATATCAGACATTCTCGTGGATCTTAAGTTTCACCAGCGTACATCGCTTGCCTTGCCAGAGCAGATCATCACCTATCAAGACTCTTGTCACTTACGAAATGGAATGGGTGTAGAGCAAGCGCCAAGGGTGCTGATGAAGTCGATTCACGGGGTATCATTTAAAGAAATGAAGGATGCCGACCGCTGCTGCGGATCTGCCGGAATTTATAATATTTTGCAGCCAAAGATGTCGATGCAAATTTTAGATCATAAAATGAGAGAAGCTAGTCAAACAGCGGCGGCTGCCATTGTCACGTCCAATCCAGGCTGTCAATTGCAAATGGCAGCGGGTATCAAACGTTCAGGACAATCGCCCAGCATGCGTGCCGTCCATCTCGCAGATTTTTTATTAGAAGCCGTTCAATATGGAAAAGAAGCGTCCAGCTCATCAAGCTGAACGCTTTTTTTCATGCATATCTTCAGACAATTGGTTGGATAATAGAGGCAAATCGCGGAAGGAGATGATTCAAGTGCTGAAGAAAAACAAACAACATCAAAAGGACCCAAATTCAGTATTTGAGGCATTGTCACGTTCCTCTGATTTTACAAACGAATTGTCACGAAGTGAAGGTTTTCTTTATCGAATCTCTTTTTTTCGTTCTTTAATTAATGGTCATCTACTCCATGAACAAATTTTGCCCTGCATGAAAGAGTTGCACCTCACCCCCACTCTTGAGGAGCTGAAAGAACGAATCCCCATTGAACAGTCTGTCATCACGACCGATCTTCAAAAAGTGGAAGAAGCCCTTCACCTAGGTAACTTGGCCATTCGGCTCGAAACGGACTGGGGCAAAGCGCTTCTGATACCGATTGAAGAAAAGAAAGGCAGACAAGTAGGGCCGCCTGATATTGAATTTGGCATTATCAGTGCACAGGAAGCATTTGTGGAGGTTTTGGATACCAATTTAAATTTGGTCAGACGGCGGCTGCCGACACCGAACCTGAAAGTGGCGGAAAAGACGGTTGGCACGCTATCTCAAACAAAAGTAGCGGTGTTATATATCGAAGAAATCGCCAACCCGCAAAACATCGAAACTGTTCTGCAGCGAATTGAGGACATTGATTATGATCAGATTTTAGATGCGAATTACCTCTCTCAAATGCTTAATGATGTATCCAATACCATCTTTCCGTTGTTTTTGAATACAGAAAGACCTGACCGTGTGTCTTCAGGTTTATCGGAAGGGAAAATTGCCATATTAGTGGATGGATCGCCTCATGTCTTGCTTGCTCCGACTATTTTACTTGAGTATTTTTCCACTATGGAAGACTACAATATGTCGTGGATTTCGGCTTCTTGCTTTAGACTGTTACGCATATTTGCTGTGATATTCTCCATTTTTGCGACGCCTTTATATGTAGCCGTTTTAACCTTTCATTATGAGCTGATCCCAAAGGATTTATTAGAAACCATTGTGTCCTCGCGCTATCTTGTTCCATTTCCTCCAATCATTGAGGCCCTATTTTTAGAGATTTCGATTGAATTACTAAGAGAAGCAGGATCGAGGCTTCCAGCTAAAGTCGGACAGACACTCGGGATTGTTGGAGGGATTGTCATTGGACAGGCTGCTGTGGCAGCAGGCTTAACAAGTAATATTTTGCTCATTATTGTTGCCCTTTCTGCTCTTGCCTCATTTGTCACCCCTATTTACAAAATGGGCAATGCCATTCGCCTGCTGAGATTTCCATTTCTACTTGCAGCACAGATTTGGGGCGCATTAGGTATTGCTGTGATGGGATCTTTCCTTCTCACCCATTTAATGAAATTAACGTCTATTGGGCGTCCTTATCTAGAGCCTATTTTTCCGCTGCGTCTGACTGATTTAAAGGGCAGTTTGATTCGTCCTCAGCTCCGTTTTTTGAATAAAAGACCGGAAAATTTACGTCCGCAAAATGAAACGATTCACCGGCAAAAACCGAAGCAAGGCCGTAAGGGGAAAAATGATTTTTATGAATAAGGAAGTGAAAGCATGAGTTCTTCTTCTGTGATAGAGAAATTTCAAGTTTCCCCTTTTTTTGTGTTTTTTCTCATTAATGCCAATCAAGTTGGTGTCGGTATTTTAAACTTTCAAACAAACCTTGTTCGTTCTATGAATAATGATGGATGGATCGCCATTCTTATTTCTGGCATCAGCGTCAATGTGATGATCTTTCTCATGTACTTGATGTTTAAAAAGGCCCCTTCGGATGAATTTGGTGATATCACACAATACGTATTTGGCAAATGGGTTGGGCAATTATTCAACATTCTCTATATCTTATATTTTGCTTCTTTGTCATTGACGGTTCTCATCCATTATATGGACGTGATTCATGTATGGCTGTTTAAAGAGATTCCTGGTCTATTGTTTGCGTCTGTACTGCTGCTGCTTGTGTATTACATTCATACCGGCGGCTTTAGAACCATTGCTGGATGGTCATTTTTTAGCATTGTACTGACGTATTGGATGACGTTTATTTGCTTTTATGCCATGAAATATAGTCACATTCGCTTCATGTTCCCGATGTTTGATCATACATTTTCGCAGCTGTTGATGGGAGTGAAAGATGCCTCCTTATCCATGTTTGGTTTTGGCACGCTGCTTGTCTATTATCCCTTTATTAAACAAGCTCAGACGTCTCAAAAATTTGCTCATATGGGGGCATTATTTACGACATGCTTAAATTTACTCGTATTTCTCGTCTCCATTGCGTATTACTCAAGTGCTCAGCTCAAATTAACAAAATGGCCGACGTTAACGTTAACAAGCATTGTGAAGCTTCCGTTTATCCAGCGCTTTGACTTTATTGAAGTGTCTCTTTGGCTGTTTTTGATTATTCCAAATATCGCGATTCCATTATGGGCTGCGAGCCGAATGGCGAAACAAGTATTTCATACGAGTCAGCGCGTCACTTTAATCTGTCTCAGCATCCTCATTTTGGTCATGTTTTCGTTTTTTGCCGGGGCAACCTCTTTTGAAGCCTTTAATCAATGGGTGGAGTATAGCGGATACATTCTTATATATGGATTGATTGTCTGTATGGTCATTGGGCTGATGCTGAAAAAAAGGTGGGTGAAAAAACGAGCATGAAACGTTATATACTCATGGGTCTCATGTTGTTTAGTCTTTTGTTAACTAGCTGTGCACAGCCTCGCCTTTTAGATGAATTAAATATCTCTCAGGCGGCAGGATTTGATTTAGTAGAAGATGGCGAAATGAAGGGCTTCTTCGTCTTCCCTGTCTTTAAAAGTGAAGAGCAAGGAAGTTATCAAATATTAAGTGCGAGGTCAAACACCATTAGTAATATTCAGTTTCTCGTGTCAGAAAAATCGCCTTTTCCAGTCGTCATGGGCCAGGTGCTCGTTATTTTAGTCAGTGAAAAGTTAGCAAAAGAAGTCGGCATGATCGATTTAATGAATTACATTTATCGTGATCCTATCATTGGTTCACGCCAAGTGTTTGCGATTGTAGGCGGAGAAGTGGAAGACTTATTATATACAAAAATGAATCAAACGAACTTAAATATAGGTGTATATCTCTCTGATCTCTTGGCCCAAAATATGCGAAATGGCAATGAACCTGTCACCAATCAGCATATTTTTATGAATCAGATGCTGGCAAAAGGGGTAGATGCTTACCTCCCTTACATCAAAAAAACAAGCAATGCCATCAAGGTCTCGGGCGTCGCTCTGTTTGATCAAGAAAAAATGGTGGGTCATATCCCTGGAGAAGAAACGTTCGCATTTAAAGCCATGATTGAAAATCATAAAAACGGCATCTACGAGTTTCAATTGGATGATCAAGCAAAGACCCATGTCGTCATTGAAAATATCAAATCACATGTGTCTTACCAGATCAAACCAACGAAAAACCTAACAAAAAAGCCTCATATCACGATTGATATCAAGCTGAAAGGTGAATTAAAAGAATTTATGAAGTCCAAAAAAATTGATAAACCTTCTATATTGGACCATGTGGAAAGAAAAGTTGAAAAACGTGTCGCTCAGCAAGGACAAGACCTTGTTCAGTCCTTTAAAAAGCAAAACATAGATCCGCTTGGGCTGGGTTTAAGGTATAGATCAAAAGACAAAGCAATGACACCAGAAAAATGGCAGGAAATCTATCCTGATGCGGATGTACAAATTAAATGCCATATGAAAATTGTTCAAACCGGTGTCAGTCAATAAATGAGTGAAAAATTATTCGAAAATGTCTTCTTTGTTATTCATTATTTTAGACACTTTCATTTTGACTCGTGGAACGCGATCTTTTTGAAGATAGTCATTTAAAGTGTTCTCTTCTACATTTTTATCTGTTCTAAGGATTTTAGGTGAACATTGTTCCACAAGAACTGGTCTATTCCCTTTAGCGCAGTTTGCCATTGTATCCAGTGCAATTAAGCTGAAATGTCTTCCTTTGTCGAGCCATGTTTTCATTCTATCCCAGGCTGGACAGCTTACGGCTGCCAGCCTTCCCCAATGATCGTGAAAATGAGTGCAGGCTGATTAGGCTGATAAAAGCAGCTGTCGGCAATTCTTTTTCACTGATCGATTTCAATTTCTCTATCATTCGTGATTTCACTTCGACATGCTGAGTTTCATCAAACAGACTTTGAACAGAGTCTAAGATCTTTTTCTCATCGTGCTGTTTCAGCGCATCGATGACATCACCCTCAAGAAACCACCTAGTGATTGAAAAGTCTAATAAAGACGCCAAATCTTGCCGAACGTCTTGTAATGTGGGTGCTTTATCTTCTTTGGTGACGATGACATCATCCTCTGATTGGAAAGCCTGTCCGTCCTCTCCATAAAAGTCATCGTGCAGTAAAAATTGTTTCATTTGAAAAGATGACAATACTCTAATCTTCGTCCTTTACATCTGGATCTTCAGGAATCGGTTCATTTAAAATCTCTTGGACGAGCTCTTTGTATTGTTCAAGCTGCTTCATATGCGTTTGAAACTGTCCTTGATAAATCAGATAGGATTCGCCGTCAAATACATAGCGGATCTTTTTTTGCTGGATTAATTTCTCAATATACGCTTCAGCTACTTCTAAGTATTCAGCTGTTTCTGCGATTGTTAAATACATGTTTGTGCACCACCCGTTCGTTTCATCTAACAAATTATATCATGATCTGTTGAAAAAAACGGATGCAGCCTGTTCATTTTTCTTTACTGATTTGACCACTGACATCATGATAGTTCTTCACATAACAAGTGTTCAGCAAGTAGATCGTCTAGGTACAAGCAAATATGGTATGATAAAGTTTGCTAGACGAGAGTTTATCGTCACAGACTTGGTGGAAAAGCCAGGCATTCATGAGGCGTCTTTCGGTTTAGCCGTGAGAGGTAAGCGGAAAGCATACTCATGAGAAAAGCAAAACAAGCATAGGCTTTTATAAGGATGCTTGAAGAAAATTCGTATTTAAAGGCAGAGTGAAATGAATGGGAACCTTGTTCAATGAAATTTTAACCTGGCTGACAAGCCTTGGTTATGTAGGTGTAGCACTAGGTCTGATGATTGAAATCATTCCGAGCGAAATTGTTCTTGCTTATGGCGGATATATGGTGTCAACAGGAACAATCGGTTTTGTTGGAGCTGTTATCGCTGGCGTCATCGGAGGTACGCTCGCACAGTGTTTTATATACTGGATCGGCCTTTATGGCGGAAGACCTTTTTTAACAAAGTACGGAAAATACTTATTCATCCATGAACACCATATCGCAACTGCAGAGCGCTGGTTTGACCGATATGGAACCGGTGTGGTGTTTACAGCGCGCTTTATTCCTGTTGTCCGCCACGCCATCTCCATTCCAGCAGGTATTGCCAAAATGCCTTTTTTGAAATTTGTCCTCTTGACAGGATTAGCTGCCATCCCTTGGTCGATCTTATTTATCTATCTCGGTATGCAGCTTGGGACAAAGTGGGATCACATTCAAAGTGTTGCTCACGCTTATACAACCCCTATTATGGCCATTGCGATCGTCCTGATCGTTCTCTATTTTGTCCTCAAAAAAATTCGTGCGAACCGAAAACGGACAATCTAATGAAAAACGCCTTCCACTGATCGGGTGAAAGGCGTTTTTTCTATGAATGTGATGATTGTTTTTTCATATATTGGGATAATTCCATAATCATTGCACCCATTCTCTCAAGTGACGGAGCTAGAATTCTGTCTATTCCCTCTTCTTTTAAAGCTTCAGCTGTGACTTTTCCGACGGCCACTGCCAGTACGTGCTGCTCGAATAGCTCTTGGAGTTCTTGTTTTCTGCCCCATTTTGCCGCTAATGTGAAAAAGGCGTGAACCTGAACAGCGGTTGTAAAACAGACGGCATGGACTTTTTCATCTTTCATTTCTTGAAGCAATGTTTCTGCGGCCTCTGGTTCAGGAGGTGTGTGCTGATAAGGTAAAAGCGGCAAAACATCAGCCCCTTTGTCATGTAAAAACTGGATGAGAGCCGGAGCGTTTTCCCCGTGAAGCTGCACCATGACGCGTTTGCCATGAAACTCCTTGTCTTCAAGCTTTGAGATCAGATTACGCACCGTTCCATCTTCATCAGATACGTCTGGCTGAATTCCGCGTTTTTTGAGTGCCGCAAAGGTTTTATACCCTCTTGAAGCAATATGCGCATTTGATAGAATGTGCATAAATGCTTCCCCCAGATGAAGCTCTTCTGCACTCTCAATCAATGTTTCTGTCCCGATGCCTGTTGTGAAAATCACCCAATCCGCACCTTGCTTCACAAAGGTTTCAATGTCTGGCTTTAACTCCTCTTTGGCTAAAAATACGGTTCCTTGAAGAGAACGAATAACGGCTTGTCCCCCTTGCTTTTCGACAAGTGTACACATTTCTTCTGTTTTTCTCGTTCCACAAATGGCAATCGTTTTTCCAGCTAAGCCTTTACTCAATTTTATCCCTCTTTTTCTATCACATTTGATATGTATTAAATATAGATTTATTTGGAAGACGATGCAAGTGTCTACTAAAAAAGAGCTTGACGTTTCGGTCTAATTCGAGTATCTTTTGTAAGTGCAAATTGTAGGAGGTCATTATGGAAAAACAGAATGTTCAAGCTTATCGATTATCAATTGCAGACCCAACACCACTTGGTTTGTTTGGTTTAGCAATGGTGACGCTCGTTGCGTCCTCACAAAAACTAGGAATTACAGATGGCACTTCCCTTATTCTACCTTGGGCTATCTTCCTTGGAGGCATCGCGCAGCTGATCGCGTCCATACAAGATTCAAAGCATCATAATATTTTTGGAGCCACTGCCTTTGGCGCATTCGGTCTTTTTTGGATGGGCGTTGGAACGACTTGGCTCATTCAAGCCGGCGTTTTTGGGAAAACGCTTGCGGAAGCAGCGGATCCAAAACAACTAGGTTTTGCGTTTATCGGGTATTTAATTTTCAGCTTATTTATGACGATTGGTGCAATGGAAACACATAAAGTATTATTTTTGATTTTCGTCTTTATTGATTTCTTATTCCTTGGTCTTTCCCTAAGCTCATTTGGTGTGATGTACGACGTGACTCATACCATTGCCGGTATTGCAGAATTGATCATTTCCCTGCTTTCATTTTATGGTTCAGCAGCAGTTGTGCTCAATACTCATTTTGGCCGTACTGTGCTGCCAATTGGACAACCATTTCGTATTTTTACAAAAGCATAAATAAAAAAGAACTGCTTTGTGCAGTTCTTTTTTATGTTTATTTTTCTTGTGCTTCTTGGAAGATCTCGCCGATGATTTCATATGATCGCATTCTTTCTTGATGGTCAAACATATCCGAATTAATCATCACTTCGTCTGCTTGAGTGGCTTCAACAAAGGCTTCCAATTCTTTTTTCACCTTTTCTTTATCCCCGATCATTGTCGAACTTAATTGTTCATCCACCATCGCTTTTTCATACGGACTCCAAAGGCCGTCCATACTGTCGACAGGCGCTTTGAGTTTTCCTGGAGTATTTCGAATGAGACTCAAAAACCGCTGATAATGAGAGGTCGCCAAATATTCAGCTCGCTCTGTTTGATCTGCAGCAAAAACTGTCACACCCACCATGGCATAAGGCTCTTTTAACACATCAGAAGGTCTAAATGACTGTCTATACAACTCTAAAGCAGGAATTGTATTTTTAGGTGAGAAATGTGCCGCAAAGGCAAATGGCAATCCAAGCTCTCCTGCAAGTCTTGCGCTAAAACCACTTGAACCAAGCAGCCAAATCGGAATGTCTAGACCCTCTCCCGGTACTGCTCTTACATGTTTTTTAACCTGACCTGTTGGTTTGAAATATTGCCGAAGTTCTTCAAGCTGCTCCGGGAAATCTTCTCCGTTATGAAGGTTACGTCTGAGAGCTCTTGCCGTTAACTGATCCGTTCCCGGTGCTCTGCCAAGACCTAAATCAATTCTCCCCGGATATAATGTCTCAAGTGTCCCAAATTGTTCAGCAATGACAAGTGAAGAGTGGTTTGGCAGCATAATCCCACCAGATCCTACTCGAATTTTTTCGGTTCCCCCAGCAATATATCCAATTAAAACGGACGTTGCAGAGCTCGCAACACCTTCCATATTATGGTGTTCTGCCAGCCAGTATCTTTGATAACCCCACTTCTCCGCCTTTTTTGCTAAATCCATACTATGTTCAAAAGACTCCTTAATGGTGCCTCCTTCTGTCACAGAGGATAAATTTAAAACGGAATAAGCTGTGCGCTGTAAAACTGATTGACTCATAAATGATGTCCCCATTTCTGTCAAAAATCATACTAGTTATATACTTTCAACACCATAACATAAAATCATGAAACATTTAAATGATTTGATTCGATGATTTTCGAAATGATGAGTTTCTAGGTTTTACTTCCAATTTGAAAATTTGCACATAGAATGAAATATCAATTTTAGGAGATGGGCAATTTGTACAATCAATTCGATCACAAATGTCCATTTTGCGGTAAATATCATGAGTAGCCTCATTACAAAAGATCACGTCATGACCGTCCTCAAAGAAGAGACTGTCCATTTATCAATCAAGAACATTCAAAACAAAACAGGTCTCGAGGGAATCCCCCTGTGAAAAAGGAGAAAAACAATCAAAAACAATTCAAAGGGTTGGACGAAGAGGCCCAGCAGGTCCCGCTGGGCCAACCGGACCTGCTGGCGGATTAACCGGCGCCCTCCCTTTTAACCCCTCACAATCACAAGATTACGAGGCGGGTCAAGTTGTCACGTTTAATGGCAGTATTTATATAGCCAATGTAGATGCTCCATCAGGAATACCTGGGCTCTCCCCCGACTATACACTTTTGGAATATTCTAGGGTATGGTCCGACTGGCCCTACAGGGATAGAATTAAGTGGTGCTGAAGCATATGATCCTGCAATAGCATCAACATATTCAGTGGGTCAAGTGGTCACTTATGAAGGTGGTACGTATATTGTGGACTCTGCTCCACCTTTAGGTACGCCAGATACGTCACCGGATTATACGCTTTTGGCAGCACCTGGTGCTACAGGTTCAACAGGTAGCACAGGTTCTGCTGGTCCTACTGGCGAAACGGGAATCACCGGATCGGGGTAGTACCAGCGAAGCTGACACCACCCGCAATAAGGAAATATCAAGGTAATAATAAGTTGTTTAAGTTAAATACCTCCAACACACATACCCCCGTCCTGTTTTATGAATAATACCAACGCGACGAGCCCAATGACGATTGATGTGATCACAACCATGCTACTCCAACCTCAAATCCTTCGCCGGCCTTACTGAAGCCAAAGACAACTCCTCCGAATCCAACAGATAGTAGATCAATCCGAGGCTTAGTGACATCGGTAATGTTTTTCAAATACTTAAGCCCTATCAATAACCCTATGACCAAAAGTGGCAGGGATATCCAAAAGATGTAAAATATTCTATTAATAGACCGCCTATAGTCGGTCCAGACGTTGGTGCGACCATGATAACCAGAGAGACCAATCCCATCGCCGCCCCCCCCCGCTTTTCCAGTGGATATATAACAAGAACGGTATTAAATATGAGTGGAAGCAACAATCCCATGCCAACCGCCTGTAAAACTCGGGCGAACATCAACATTTCAAAATTGAATGCCAGTGCCGCAATCAATGTACCTACGATTAAACTCATGACCGAACCTATGAACAGCTTCCTTGTGGAAAACGTCTGCAACAGCAACCCACTCACTGGCATTAAAATACCAAGAGGGCATAAAACCGGTTGTTAACCACTGTGCGGTTGCAGGCGAAATTTGGAACACTTCTATTAAATTAGTCAATGCTATATTTAGAGAGGTTTCGTTAAACATGCCAACAGCACCGCAGATAAGTAACGCTGTCAAGATGGCCCGCATATTGTATTGATTCTTCATTTTATATATCCTCATAAATCTATTTTTAATTAATATCCTATCAGATTATTTTTTAGCAAATCCTTGTTTGTTTAAATACTCAAGCATAAAAGGGAGTCTACTTCTTTCAAGATGATCCTCGATGTGATCTTTCCATCCCTTTACTTTCTTAACTGTGAAAGGCGCTTTAACCGGACGATTTTGGTAATATTCACGCATCTGTTGGTCATAAGTTGTTAATTTTTCTTCATCTAGTGGTTGATACTGATTATCAAACATGACCATCGATTGAGGCAAACGTGGTTTTAGTCCAGGCTTCTCTCCAGCAGGATGTCCTATGCATAGCCCCACTAACGGAATCACATACTTTGGTAAATTTAATACCTCGGTTAATTCTGAGATATTAGCTCTTACTCCACCGATATAAACACCACCGAGTCCCATTGATTCCGCCGCAGTTAAAGCATTTTGAGCCATTAACCCAGCATCGAATGTACCTATTAATAGGTATTCAATATAGTCAAGGTCAACCTTGGGTGCAATTTCATGATTCCTGTTAAAATCTGCACAAAAAATCCAAAATTCTGCTGCTTCTTCAATATAAGGTTGATTTACAGAGAGCTGCATCACTTTTTTTCGTAATTCTGGATCTGTAATTCTAATGATAGAAACCACTTGTAGTAGACTGAATGATGAAGTTTGATTAGCTGCCTTAAAGATTGCATCTCGATGTCCCTCTGTCAGTGGTTGATTAGTGAAAGAACGAATGGATGTATGATTATGAAGCAATTCAAGGGTATTATTCATTTGAACCTCTCCTCTATTAATTATTGTTCTCTTTCAGCCTTCCGTATTGGTAAGGAACTCCCATATTCTCACGCAGTGTTTTCCCTTCATATTCCCTGTGGAATAAACCGCGGTCCTGCAAAATTGGGACAACCAGTTCCACAAAATCAGCAACTCCATCATAGGCTATATCCGGAACAACCGAGAAGCCGTCACATGCACCAGCCAAAAACCATTCTTCCAAGAAGTCAGCAACTTGTACGGGGGTACCTGCAACTACTGGATGATAGTTAATAACCCCATGAGCAAGAACATCACGAATGGAGATCCCTCTTTTCAGCAGCTCTAAAGCTCTGTGGGACCGTGGATCCATTGGATTGGCATATGCCTTTTTCAACAAGTCAGCTGATAAAGGTTGATCAATATCAACCGAATTCTCCGATAGTCGTAAACCAACCATTGAACCAAGGTAACTTACCCTTCCTGGAATCTCCTCAGGATTAAAACTCATAAGCTGTCTTCGTCGTTCTAGACCTTCTTCTTCAGTTGAGCCTAGGGAAAACATAAAACCTGTATACATCTTGATGTCATCGGGATTTCTGCCAAAACGGGCAGCACTTTGTCGAAGCGCTTGTCTGTGTTCACGAGCAGATTCTATATCATAAGGATTTGCATAAACACCAGAAGCGTATCTTCCCGCCAATTCCAATCCTTCAACCCCTCCACCTGCTTGAAAAATAACTGGCTGACCTTGCTCAGAGGGTGGGATGGGCAAAGGACCACGAGATGCATAATATTCCCCTTGAAGATTAATAGGCCGAATTTTGTCCATGTCGGCAAATTTTCCTCCTTCTACATCTAACGTCCAAGCGTCTGATTCCCAACTCCCCCACAATGCTTGAACAATTTGGATGGATTCATGAGCCATGTCATATCGTTCTTGGCGACTGGCAATCTGAGCACCAAAATTTGCTGCCGCTACTGGATTTGATGTGGTGACAGCATTCCATCCTACACGTCCATGACTTATAACATCCAGTGCTTTGAACTGACGTGCTATGTTATATGGATAATTGAATGTCGTTGATAGGGTAGCAACAAGCCCAATATGTTTCGTTTCTCTAGCTACAGCCATTAGTGCTAACATAGGATCCATAGGGAACATAGGAGTCTGAGGACCTAAGTCATTGTATAATCCAGGAGTATCAGCGATAAAAATCATTTGAAATTTCCCTTTTTCAGCTAATTTAGCTCGCTCCACATAACCATCCGTATTTGTGTAGGCTGCTGGGTCTGTACCAGGCATTCTCCAAGCGTTGAATTCAGCTCCATATCCAGAGACCATTTGTAGTGCCAGTTGCATTTCTTTTCTTTTCATGTATCTTCACTCCTTTATTTTTAAAAGGCTCCAAGTAAACAAAAAAGCCGCTGTAAACTCTTTCTAATTAGATTCAATAAATTTGTAAAACACAAAATTAGCTTACTAACTAATTTGAAACATTTTAGCAAGTATGGATATCAATGTTTCAACTAGACGCATCCTCTTCAGTGGTTTCCTATAAACTTTTTCTTTTTCTTAGTAACTAAACGATATAGACTGATTTTATTTAGCATGCTAAATATCAACATAGAGAAAACTTTAGAATAAGTTTCTCTCCATTCTCTTCATAAGTTCCCTTAAGATTAAGCGTTCTTCCGGTAAAATTGAACCGAGTAATTTTTCTTGTTGCTGCTTCCATTTGAAATCAACAGGTTTCTCTAATTCTTTCCCTCTGTCAGTTAGGTAAATTCGCATAACCCTTGCATCTTGTTCATCACGTTTACGGTATATGAACCCATTTTGCTCCAACGATTTAACCATATTTGTTACCGTAGGCGGCTCACATTTTAAATGTTCACATAGTTGCATTTGTGTTATTCCATCACCTAACCACAAACGAGCGAGTAGTCTATCCTGGCCTACATGAAGATTAAGTTCTCTTAGATTTTCGCTATAATCTCGACGCATTTTGGATGAAATTTTATCTAATGACTCACGAATTTCGCATCCAACTATATCGTTCATAGGTATACCCCCACTACTACGATGTATTTAGTAAGCTAACTATATCATAGTTAAAAATTAGTTGTCCATCTAACTTAAGAGAACTACTCTCATTTTATCAGGCTGAATTTATCTAGAACGGACGACAAAGGGATATGGATCAATGCATCATTATCTGTTAAACACTGAAATGTCCGGATTCTGTATATTACACCGTTTTGCCTATCAACTTGTTGTATGGAGTAATTTTGTTACAGACACTAGAATAAAACAAATTCTCAATTTTTAAAAGAGGGCAATAAAAGTTGCCATAGTACATTTTTTTGTACTTAATAGCTTGGTATTACAAAAAAGCTGCCGCAATGACAGCCTAGGCCTTAAATCATTTAGTTTAGAATTAGGGGTAACTTGTAACCAATAAATGTGAGGGCCTTGGTTAGTCTGCCTGCTCCCCAAACTTCTTCCCGAACTCTTCCATCAAATCAATAATAGGGATCAATTCTTCCCCTTTTGAGGTTAGTGAATACTCAACACGAGGAGGAACCTCTGGAAAAACTTTGCGATTAATTAAACCATCCGTTTCCAGTTCTCGAAGTTGCTTTGTAAGAGAACCTTGTGAAATATCCCATAAAAAGGCTTTAATTTCACTATAGCGACGCTCTTTGGTCTTTAAATACCATAGAATTACATATTTCCAACGTCCGGAGAGGATATTTTGGGTATAAGCAATGCCATAAAATTCTCTTTGTTCCTTTATACACTCTTTATCAAATCCATCCTTACATATCCTAGACACCTTCTTCACCCGCTTTCTACTGTTAAGTACAAAAAACTGTACTACGTCAATTTTTATTGCCTACTTTAAAAAGATGAGAAATGATTTTATTCTAGTATATGTAACAGAAATACTCAATACTTTTTATTATCTAATATATGTTTACAATTTGATAAACATATGATTGTGTAACTTTAAGCTGAATAATTCTTTTATATACAAATACTTTAGGAGGAACAATTATGAGATATGGAATTATAGGTGCTGGACCAATTGGGTCAATTATTTCGAAAAAATTGGTTAAGATTGGACATGATGTCAAAATTGCAGATGCGCGAGGAATTGAACATTTAGAAGGAAAAGAACTTGCTGGAACAGCTGTGCGGGTAGAGGATGCCATTAAAAATATTGATGTTCTAATACTATCGCTCCCTATAAATGTACTTCCAAACATTCGGAACACTATCGATCAAGTTGGTGAGGCAGTCATCATTGTAGATACTTCAAATTATTATCCTTTTAGAAACGGTAAAATTGAAGAAATAGAGAACGGGATGGTTGAAAGTGTTTGGGTTTCAAATCAATTAGGCAGACCTATCATAAAAGCTTTCAACAACTTATTAGCCTACACTTTAGAACATGAAGGAAAATCCGAGGATTCTAGTGGACGAATCGCGATGGCAGTTGCTGGTAATGATCCTACACAAAAATACGAAATCATGGAAGTAGTAAACAAGTTAGGCTTTGACGCAGTAGACAGTGGTTCTTTAAGTGACTCTTGGAGACAGCAGCCAGGAACTCCTGCTTACTGCACAGAGTTAACAAAAGATGATCTTACGAAAGCGTTGAAAAAGGCAAATAAAGAAAAAGCACCCTTACTACGGGACAAGGTGATGGAACGGTTTGCAGAGCTCTTTGCAGAAAAAAAGGAAGGCGAATTTTCACATAAGGATATTGTGAATATAAACAGAGAAATATACAATTTATAAAAACAAAAGGTGCACTCAGTTAAGGTGTACCTTTTTGTATATCCATATATACCTATTTTGCTAAAAAAATCATAACTACTATTGGAAATTCTGAAAGATTCAAGAGTCCGTTAAGTTAGATCTTAATTCTTTCAAAACAGAATTTATTTATAATTATGTTTTAAATCCCTCTTCTACTAACCTGCCCTACACGTTTAAGAACATTCTTTCAAAAGGTTATCTAAAATGAAGACAGTGTTGCACAGTAATGGTCTAATCCGTATTACTTACTTACTTTCTTGTTCAACTTTACTGCCTTTGGTTTAAGTAAAGATCGTCACAATCATAACGAGTCAAACTGGAAATTCATTCAAACAATCCTCGACAATATGGCCTGATTGCGGAAAAGAGTAACTGGAGCTTTTAACTTTACTACTTTTTATAAAGTAGTGTTTGTTATGCAATTGCTGTAACAAAAAAGACCCTACTTATCAGGCCCTTTCTGAGTTGGGAAAAGTCATTAAAACCATTTTCTTGTGTGATTATATAGGCTCGGAAGACATTCGGAGAGAAATTAATGAAGGCCTCAATGTTGTAGAGAATTGGAATTCCGCCAACAGCTTTATTTTTTACGGAAAGGGTGGAGAAATTTCAACAAATAGATTGGAAGACCAGGAGGTTGCCGTTCTTTCCCTACATTTATTGCAAAATTGCCTCGTGTATATTAATACACTCATGATTCAATTTGTATTATCGGAAAAGCAGTGGCAAGATATGATGACACCTGAAGACTTAAGAGCGTTAAGTCCACTTATCTATAGCCATGTAAATCCTTATGGTATCTTTAAATTGGATATGATGGAGAGAATTCCAATCGAAGAAATACAATCAGAAAAAGAAAATACTTTGCATATTTAACTTTATTCCTTATTGCGGGTAGTGACAGCTTCGCTGGTACTACCCCGGATCAACGGGACCTACTGGAGTTACAGGAATCACTGGTGCAACTGGAACAGGTGGTTTTACGGATACAGCACTTTATGCTGCTAATAGTTCTGGCCCTACCATTGTTACTGTAGCCGGAGGAACGAATATTCCTTTGCAAACTTTCAAAACATTACTGGTTTTACAGCAAACGGCACAAGTACTGTTTTTACCGTTCTGCAAACTGGTAAATATTATATTACGTATCAAGTCAACACCACTGCAGCTCTTTTAATTAATACATGTTTGCTTTTAAATGGAGCAACTACTGTGCCTGGTTCTGTTCAATCACCTGTTATCTCTACTTCGTTTATCAATAATACTGTAATCGTTAATTTAACAGCTGGAAGCATCATTTCACTGCAGTTTTTTGGGGCAGTTGTCACAGCTGTTTTAGTTGGCGGGGGTGCTGCTGCAGGTGCTGCCTTGACCATCATACGGCTTAGCTAAACTAAAAAAGAAAGGCTTTTTCAGCCTTTCTTTTTTATGTCTTCTATTACATTTATACAATGTTCAATATCATGAGACTGCAAAAGGTGAAAAATAGATTGGATGATTGCAAACTCTAAATTCCACCATTCTAATAACTGCAGTTTTTCGATCATTTCGGATGAAAACCGATATTTCATGAGCTGCTGCGGATTTCCTGCAGCAATTGCATATGGCGGCACATCTTTTGTGATGACACTATTTGCTCCGATCACTGCTCCGTTCCCTATCCATACTCCTGACATAATCGTCGCGCCATATCCAATCCATACGTCGTGTCCTATCTGCACATCTCCCTTTGATTTGGGATGTCCTTTGATGTGGGCAGCTTCTTTGAAAATTTGATTAAACGGATACGTTGTGACCCAATCTGTCCGGTGTTCACCGCCAAGGAAAATTTTCACTTCGTTTGCGATGGAACAAAACTTCCCAATGTTTAGTGTCGCACCTTCCCCCCATGTCAGCACTTGGAAATCTGGTCCGGCATAAGAAAAATCACCGATATTGTGCGAGCTCAGTTCACTTCTTTGATTCAAAAACATAGAAGATCAGACCTCCTGAAAAGTGATAGATCTTCGTATGTATATGCTGCTTCACACTTTCACATTATGACTGAACAAGCGCTACAATTTGTTTTTTCTTCCATACGAGCTGATAGTAGCCGTATTGAAGGAGTAAGTTCACAAAGAAAGCCGCAGGATATCCAATCCATATGCCCTTGATGCCAAGGGATGTGTAGTGCGATAGCACATAAGCGACTGGTACTTCTACAAGCCAAATGGAGCAAATACTAAAGATTGTTGGCCATAAAACTGTTCCACTTGCTCTCATCGTGGCTGCAACAATTTGGGCCGTTCCAAAAATAAGATAGCTCCATAATGTAATGACGACCAAGCTATAGGCAATGTCAATCGTCTTAGAATCTGTTAAAAAGATAGATAAAATCTGTGGTGCAAAGAGATAAACGATGATAATAATGAATCCGCCTATGGCAAAATTGAGCCCTAACCCGATTTTTATCACATCTTTCAAGCGGTTGATATTCCCTGCACCGATGAATTGTGCTGCAAAGATAGAGACTGCAATGCCAAGACTCACTGCCGGCATCTGCACATAGCTCACGACTTGATTGACAACACCATAGGCAGCTGTGGCCTGTGATCCATAATCGTTGACAAAAGAAATAACAGCAATTTCTGATAAAGAAATAAGGATCATATTAATGCTCGATGGAATGCTGAGCTTTAATAATGTTTTTAGTAGATCCCCTTTCATCAATAAATGCTTTCTCACTGATGCATCAATGCGAAGCGGGTGCTTTGTCTTATATAAGTAGATATGCAGAATAATAAACGTCACAATGGTTGAAATCACAGAAGCATATGCAGCGCCGTATAAACCAAATGCCGGCAGTCCCAGCCAGCCAAATAATAAAATGGGCAGCATTAAAATATTCGTAGCCGTACTAATCATTAAGAAATAAAAAGGCGTTTTTGAATCCCCAGTTCCTCGCAGGAAGGTCGTGTAAACAAAATAAAGAAATAAGATCGGCATTGAGATGAATAGAATTCTGGCATATGCCGCACTTTCCTCCACAATATTTGCAGGTGTTCCCATGAGATTTAGGATGTCTGTTGCAAATAAACCTCCAATGATCGCTAAAGAAAGTCCGATTAAAAAGGTGAATGAAAGCGTTGTGCCAATAATTTCTTTTAATCTTTTTTCATTTTTCGCTCCATACGCTTGTCCAATAAGGATGGAACTTCCCGATCCAATTCCAATGGAAAAAGAAACGAGTAAAAAGAAAAGCGGAAAGAATGCAGAAATAGCAGCTACTGCATCCTCTCCAATCCATCTACCGACAAGAACGATGGATACAAGCTGTCCGATTGATTGCAAAATATTGCTAAGCAAAAGCGGGACGAGAAAAATGGACATGGTTTTTACTAAAGATTGATTGTTATCTAACGTCATGATGGTACTCCTTCTCTATCTAAAGATTCTCAGCTAAAATGCTGACAATATGGTCTTCTATCTCTTTCCCTTTTTCGTCATCAACAAGATGATTTAATAAAATGGAAAAGGCGACCGTCTTTCCGCTCTTCGTGTCAATATATCCAGAAAGTGTGCTAACCGTTGTTAATGAACCTGTTTTTGCACGTACTTTTTCTAGTGTAGCTGGTTCTTTCAATCTGTTCCTTAACGTCCCTCCGACCATTCGTTCACTTGCCCCTGCTAACGGAAGCGCATGTTCATAGGTCTTAAACCATTTTTCCTTTTGAATGTTTGTCAAAAATAACGTGAACTGGTTGGCAGAAACAAGGTTAATAGGTGATATGCCCGACCCATCTCGCAGCACTGCATGCGAAGGATCGATGCCAAACGCGGGAAGCCGTTCATACATGACATCCAGTCCATCCTCAAAGCTCCCTTTGCTTTTCACTTGTTTTCCAAGTTCCTTTAGCAAAATTTCTGCATGGGTATTGTTGCTGAGTTTCATCATGGGAACAAGCAGATCTGATAAAGGCATCGATGAATGGGTGGCAATTTTCTTGGCTTTTTTAGGAACTTGTTTTGTTTTAAGCGGTCCTTTTACTTGAATCCCTTCCGCCTTTAACGCTCGTTTCATTAAATCTAACGCATAAGTGGTTGGCTCCCATAACGCTACCCATTGTCTAGATGAACTCGCTTTAACCGGAATGGTTCCAGTCAACGTAATCTTGTTTGTGCCGTGAGAGCGCTTAAAAGAAATCTTCTTTTCTCCGCCTTCTGGCACGGTTTTTACTTGATTCATGATTTGAGGGACAGAAGTCTTCGGGATGATGTCATAGGTCGCTTTTTGCCCTGCTTTCTTTCCTGGTTTTACTTCGAGAATCACGGTTCCTGCATCATAATCTTGATTCGGTGAAGCTGTGAGAGCAGAGATTTGTGCACCGTAATATTGATCCTCATCACTCCAAGGCAAATCAATAGAATATCGCGTATCATCATACCAAGTGTCATCTGCCGCAAGCTGTCCGCGAATGGTATGTATTCCGGCCTTTTTCACTTGTTTGGCAAGTGCTGCAAAATCCTCTTCTAATAAAGTCGGATCCCCGGTACCGCGTAGATACAGGTTGCCATGTAACGTTTTCTTTTGAATAGAACCATCCATCCAGATATCTGTCAGGAATGTGTGTGTTTCTCCTAGTATATCAAGGGCGATGGCTGATGTGAGCAGTTTCATATTAGAAGCAGGAGTAAGACGAATATCGGCTTGATGTTCATAAAGAAGAGAGGAGTCAGAAGTATTGCGGACGCTGATGCCGGAGATCGCGCCCTCTAAATCAGGTGCTGTTCGTATGAATTCATCTAAAGCTGTCATCCACGGCAGTGAGTCGTTACGAGCTGTAAGTTGATCATCTTTTGCTGAAAAAGGGAGAAATAAAATCGACAGGATACATATTTGTAAAAACAAGAGCTGTGAAAAACGCTTCACGCAATCCCTCCTTTTTTATCGCAGCCAATTTTAGAAGAATATGTTCATTATACACAAAAGAACGTTTGTTCTCAAAGGTTTTTTAAACAGAAAAGTCAGCTTTCTTTGACGAAAACTGACAAGCCCTTTACCTTTTTTCTGGATTCCAGCCATCGGCTCCGCCAAGAACAGCTTGCACCGTGATTTGACTTGCTTCGTTTTTCGTTAAAATATTGGACCATTTTACGCGATTTGCTACATTGCTTCCGGTCCCAGTCGATCCATATTCTTTATATCTTGCTGTTCTTTCGTTATCACGGTTATCCCAGTTATGCCATCCCTCTGCCTTAATATGTTCATCCATTTTTGTATAGAGGAATGTCACAGCGGAATGAGGCCTCCACGGACGTCCTAAATAAACCGATTGAGCAGCTGCCGTCCCCTTTTTCAACGTAGAATCGATGAATACATAACCATACCTTTGTGCTTCTGTTGTGGATGCTGCAGTAATATACCCATTTCCAAGACTTTTTATTTCAGCTCTTTTAAACACAGCTGTGGCTGATCCAAAAATAAAATCGACCGTGCCCTCGATATAGCAGTTTTCATAATATTGCCGGCCTGAGCCTGTTGCATAAAGTGTATCTTGATACCCTAAGACTCTTATTTGTTTGAACGCAGCCCGGTCGCCAGACACATACAGCGCAACCGCCTGACCAGCATGTCTGCCAGCTGTATTTTGAAAGGTGATATTTTCTGCGTAAAAGTCGTTCGAACGAATCATAGTGCTGGAGCTATTTGTTGTGCTGCCAGTACTTGCATTTGTATCATCATACGTCAGAATCGTCTTGTGCTGGTTTTCGCCGATAAAGGACACGTGTGGTTTATTTTGAGGAAGCAGGATCTTTTCTTTATATACACCATTTTTAATATAGATCGTTACGCGCTGTTGATTGTTCGCTGGAATCGCATCAATGGCAGACTGAACGGTTCGAAACGAGCCATTTCCCTTTTGATCGACCACAAGGACGCGGTTTGTTTGATTCTGATGTTCGGCTGCTTGAAGTGAAGCTGAGTTAAATAGTAATAAAGACAAGACGACCACAAGCCATACCTTTCCATACTTCATCGCACATCTCCTCCTCTTTGTGAACATTTTCAATCAAACATTCTTTTTGATCCTATTCATGACACACAAAAAAAACACCCACTTAATTTTGTTGTGGATGTTTTTTAGACTTTTCATATTTCATCGCATAAATCCCTTCATTTTCAATCCATTCACAAAATAGAACATCTCGATGAGAAGAAATGTGCTGCTTTTTTAATTGCTCACTCAGCCATGTTTCGTCAAAGCCAGCTTCTTGTAGGTCATCTTTTAAAATTTCGCCATCAATAATAAATGTTCTAGGCAATTTGACTTCTTTTCCCTTCACGTTCACATCTTCTGCTGTGGCAGTTGCGTATTTCATTTTCGGAAGAACACTGACAGAGCCGTCTGTTTCCAAAATGGCATATTCTATTTCATGCAAGGCAAAATGACCTTTCGCGCGAATCAGTGTCTGCAGCTGATTGAGATCAAGCATATTTTTCTTCAAACGATTGTAGTGAATGTTCCCTTTATCAATGACAAGCGTAGGTCTTCCTTCTAAAAAGGCTCGAATACCTTTAAAGCGTTGTGAAAACCATTCAACTGTATAGATGAGAACGCCCCATACCGCAACAGCAAACAAAATGTGCTGAATCTTGACTTCTGGGTCAAAAATGGCGTTTCCGACCATTTCGCCTAAAATCAGTGCAGAAATAAAATCAAACGGCGTGATTTGTGCAAACTGTGTTTTCCCTAATAATTTTGTAATAAAAAATAAGGCGAAAAACCCGATAAATAGTTCAATCAAAATACTAAAAAACGGCACAGAAATTCCTTCCTTTCTTGCTGCATTTACATACAGCATATACATGAAAGGAAGGATCTAAACTATTTATGAGGGCAATAAAATAAAGACATCGTCCCCCTCGACCAATGTTTCATACGTTTTAACGCATCCGTGATCTGGTGCTTGAACGTTCCCTGACGAAAGATCAATCTTCCAATCATGCATTGGACAGAAGACATGGTCTCCACTTACCATTCCTTCAGCCAGAACACCGCCTTTATGAGGGCAGCGGTTTTCAATGGCTTTGAACTGCTTATTAGAGGTTTGAAAAACAGCTAATTCAAGAGTACCGGCTGCGACTGTTTTCCCTAGCTGCAGCGGAAAATCTGATAGGGTGCCAATGTGAACTTTTACAACTGAAACTGTCATATGATCTCATCCCTTCAATTGATTTATACAGAAGCCGTCGCTTTTTGAAATAATTGTTTCGTGTCTTTTTGACTCTCGCGCAGCTCCTGCCAAGGCTCCTCATACGTTGACAGTGCGATGTCCATTCTTTGGATTAAGGCTTCTCGTTTCTCATCATCTAGGAGTACTGATTGAATATGATCTAATCCAAGTCGTTCAACCCAAGCAGAGGTTCTTTCTAGATAATTTGCCGTTTCTCTGTAATATTGAAGGTATGCAGCCGCCACTTGCTCTACTTCTTCTTCTGTACTGACCTTCATCAATAAATCTCCAGCCCGCAAGTGTGTGCCGCCATTTCCGCCGGCGTACAATTCAAACCCTCCATCAATTCCCACAATGCCAAGGTCTTTAATGCCAGATTCTGCACAGTTTCTAGGGCAAGCAGAGACAGCCATTTTGACTTTATGCGGTGTCGCAAGACCTTCGAATTTCTTTTCAAGTGCAATGCCAAGAGCCATCGAGTCCTGTGTGCCGAACCGGCAAAATTGTTCTCCAACACAAGTTTTGACCGTTCTTAAAGATTTTCCGTATGCATAACCAGATGGCATATCCAGGTCTGCCCATACTTTAGGTAAATCTTCTTTTTTGACACCTAGAAGGTCGATACGCTGGCCGCCAGTCATTTTCACAAGCGGTATTTCATATTTGTCGACGACATCAGCTATTTTTCTCAGATCATTTGCATTTGTCACGCCGCCGTACATCCGCGGAACAACCGAATATGTGCCATCTTTTTGAATATTGGCATGCATGCGTTCATTCACAAATCGTGAGCTCTTTTCATCTTTGTACTCAAGAGGTTGAAGCATGCCTAAATAATAATTCAGGGCAGGTCGGCATTTTGAACAGCCTTCCTCTGTCTCCCAGTCAAGTACGTTCATCACTTCTTTGACATGCTGCAGGCCCTTCTCTTTGATTTCATGAATGACTTCATCTCGTGAAAGAGTGGTGCAGGCGCAGATGGTTTCTTTTTGGGCTGTTCGGTTCGCATCATCGCCCAACGTGTGCCAAAGAATCTCTTCGACAACGGGCTTGCAGCCTCCACATGATCGTGAGGCACTTGTACATTGCTTCACTTCCTGAATCGTTGTTAAGCCTTCTTTTTGAATGGCTTCCACAATCTGACCCTTTGAGACACCATTACAGCCGCAAACGATATGGTCATTTGCCATGCTTTCAATCGTGCTTTCTTGCGCCGGATCATTCGAGGTTAAGACAGATACCTTCTCCATATCCGACATATCTACCCCTTCTCTAATATACGAGAATAGACGAGGTCCATCGCTTGTTTCTCCAAACATGACGGCACCTACTAATCGGTTTTGCTGGAAGACTAGTTTTTGATAGATGCCTTTTTGTTCGTCAAAGATTTTGATCGCTTTTTTCTCATCGTTTTCTATAAAGTCACCAGCTGAAAACACGTCAACCCCCGATACTTTCAGTTGCGTTGACAGAACAGAGCCTTCATATGGCACAGGATTCATGTCACATACATGCCCAGCAAGCACATTCGCTTGATCGTATAAAGGAGCGACAAGCCCGTACGTTTGTCCTCTGTGTTCTACACATTCTCCGACGGCATAAATGCCTGGGACACTCGTTTCCATGAAATCATTGACAATAATACCTCGGTTCACTTCAAGGCCGCTTATCTCTGCAAGCATTTTACTTGGTTTAATTCCTACAGCCATGACGACTAGGTCTGTCTCAAGTGTCGTGCCATCTGAAAATGATAACCCTTCAACTCTTGTATCTCCTAAAATCTCATTTGTCTGTTTTCCTAACAGGAAGTTCATGCCCTGTTCTTCTAATGCTTTTTGTAGAAGCTGACCTGCAATAGGGTCTAGCTGGCGTTCCATTAAATGAGAGCTGAGGTGAATGACATTCACTTCCATGCCTAAGTTGAGTAGGCCGCGTGCTGCTTCCAGTCCAAGAAGGCCGCCTCCAATGACTGCTGCTTTTTTGTACCTGCTAGAGGCATTGACCATTTCCTCTGTGTCTTGCAATGTACGAAAGGCCGTCACGCCTTTTTTATCACTCCCTGGAATCGGCAGGATAAACGGAAGTGACCCTGTTGCTAAAATCAATCGGTCATAATGCACGGTCCGTCCTTGATCACTGGTGACTGTTTGGTTATCTGTATCGATCTTCACAATGGTCTCATTTGTAAACAACTGAATATCATGCTCCTGATACCAATTCCAATCGTTTAGTGTAATATCTTCAACCTTCGTATCTCCTTGAAGCACCTTCGATAAAAGAATCCGGTTATAGTTAGGATGCGGTTCACTTCCAAATACCGTCATGTCGAATCGTTCGCTGTCTGCTTTTAAAATGTTTTCGAGGCTTCGAATGCCAGCCATACCGTTCCCCACTAATACGAGTTTTTCTTTCACGATAAAACACCCCTCATGTGATCATTTTTTAGAAAGTACCATCATCTAAACATAGATGGAAAATACATGTTATGATTTCTCACATATTTTTTAATTCACATAGGCTGACAGCTGTACAGGACAATATTTAAAGCCTGGCATTTTACTGTGCGGATCTAGTTGTTCACTAATTAATTGATTAATGGATTGATGTTTACTCCAGTGAAATGGAACAAACACGGTATCTTTTCGAATGGTGTCTGATATGCGGCATCTCATGATGACACTTCCTCTTTTTGACTGGATGGTCACAAGCTCCCCGTGCTGAAGTCCATACGTTTTTGCTGTGTCAGGATGAAGCTCTGCATAAGATTCAAACTGCCGGGCAACAAGAGAGGTACTTTTTCTTGTTTGAACGCCCGTTTGGTAGTGAGCCATCACTCTGCCCGTCGTTAAATAAAGAGGATATTCTTGACTGACTGGTTCCTTTGCCACATTTTTTCCGTGTGTGACGACGGCAAACTTTGCTAAACTGTCAGAATGTGAGAATGCATGTTCAAATAATCTTTCGGTTCCTGGGTCTTCTAGATGCGTACAAGGCCATAATATGCCTTGCTCCTTCCTCAGTCTTTCATAGGTCATGCCTGAGTAATCCGCTTTTGCGCCTTTCGTTGCGGCTCTTAATTCTTCAAAAATCTCTTCTGCGGATGAAAAGGAGAAATAGCCGCTTTTGCCTAATACAGCTGCTATATCACAAATGATTTGCCAATCGTGTTTTCTTTGATGCTTAAGTGGATAGGTTGCTTCTCTAAGCGTAACGCGCCCCTCTACATTTGTCACCGTACCTTCATCCTCTAAATATGACGAAGTAGGTAAAATTACATCTGCCAGCGCAGCTGTCTCAGACATAAATAAATCAACAGCTACAAAAAAGGACAATTTCTTGATGGCTTGTTGAATAAAGCGCGCGTGCGGGCCTGACTGAACGGGGTTTGAGCACATTAAAAAGAGCGCTTTTATTTCTCCTTCCTGCATTTTTTCAAACATCTCAAAAGCAGACACGCCTTTTCCAGGGAGTTCTTTTTCATCAATGTTCCATATGTCAGCTATTTCTTTTCTGTGAGCAGAATTTGTGATATCTCGATACCCTGGAAGCTGATCTGCTTTTTGTCCATGCTCTCTTGCCCCCTGGCCATTTCCTTGCCCGGTTATTGCGCCATAGCCGCACCCAACGCGGCCGATCTTCCCAGTAACAAGCAGAATATTCAGGAAATTTCGTACAGATGCTGTCCCGTCTATTTGCTGCTCAATGCCTCTTGCTGTGAAAATCATGCCTGTCTTTTCTTGTGCGAATTTCCTTGCTATTTTCTGCAGAACTTCAATCGTCACACCGGTTTGCTCAGCAATGTTTGAGAGGGACATGCGCGAGACGTGCTCCTTTAATTCTTGGAACCCTGACGTTCGAAGACGAATAAATGATTCATCTATTAAATGTTCATGAAGCATAATGTGCAAGATGCCGTTTGCCAGTGCAGCATCTGATCCTGGTTTCAGGCTGACATGTACATCGGCTAATTGGGCTGTCTGTGTTTTGCGCGGATCGATGACGATGAGAAATGCACCGTTTTTTTTCGCCTCTTCGACGTACGGCATGAAGGTTGGCTGACATTCTGCTATATTCGTTCCAACCAATATCAATACCCGTGTATGCTTGATGTCACTGAGAGGAAACGTAAGACCCCGGTCAAGTCCGAATGTTTGATTCGCCGCAGTTGCTGCTGACGACATACAAAGTCTCCCGTTGTAATCGATGTATTTCGTTTTCAGCGCCACTCTCGCAAACTTTCCCAGTAAGTACGCCTCCTCATTTGTAATAGATGCGCTTCCGTACACACTGATGGCATCATGCCCGTGTGCCATCTGAAGGGATTCCATGTTTGTTTTGATTTCATTAAGTGCCTCCTGCCATGACGCTTTTACAAATTGTCCGTTTCTTTTGATGAGCGGGTGATTCAAACGTTCTTTGTGCAGTGCGTGCTGGTGTGCATGCTGCCCTTTCATACAAAGTCTCCCGTGCGTAGTTGGATTGTGTACGCCAATCGTTTGATATCTGGTTCGTCCTTCCACATGCTGCTCTACTAGCTGCATTTTGCACTGCATACTGCAAAATGGACATTGGGATTGATACACTCGCTTTCGTTCTTCCTGCTCTGATATTTGCTGGGCATATCGTAAAAAAGACTGACTCATACCTTCACATCCTTTTGTCTGCTTTGGTCAAATTGTTCACAGAGCTCTTTTCTTCTTTCCTCATCAAGCAATTTTTCTCGAATAGAAATAAGTCCATATCGGAGAAGCCAATCGCCGATGGATTCTTGAAAGTATGCACTTTTTCTATAATCTTCAAGCAGCGCTTTTAAAAAAGGGATCAGCTCACTTGATTGAGGCAAAGTGTAAAAAAGCTGGCCGGCCTTCGGCTGACATACGTCACCTCCTATATAAATGTTCCATTCCCCCAGCTGTCTCTTCATGCAAATGTCATATATTGGAGCTAGTTTACACGTGCAGGAAGAGCCGGCGACATGAATAGAGGTGACGGCTGGTAAAAGTGTGTCTTCTACTTGTCTTTCAAACTCCATTACTAGTGCTGTGACAGCTGGATCGTGACTACAATCACATGTAAGGACATGAGATAGTCTTCTTTTCTCTTTCGCCATGATGGGCCAATGTTTTTTGACGATCTGTGCCGCCTGTTTTGACACGCCGATGAGCCGTATTCGCTTATGCTCTGTCAGCTCTGCCTGATCAATCAGTTTTTGTTCTAACAAAGACGTCATGATTTTCAGGTAATCCAGTTCAAGACTCCCTCCGTATAGCTGAGGCAGCATGTCTTCTTGATCAGCATCGCTGATTTTTTCAATCGGTGATTGAAATTGCTCGAGATAGTATGGAATGGCAGACCTGCAGTTGCTGCAGCCGTTCTCTGTTTTCCAATGAAAATGTCTTCTGATTTCCTCCACATTCAGCAGCAGTTGCTTTTTGATAAACGAAAAAATGGTCTGCTTATCAGCTTCTGTACATGAACAAAAAGAGGCCGGCTCATCTATTTGTTCATGTGATGATAACTGACAGCAGGCACGGACGAGCTCTTGACAGCCGCCGCAGCCGGTTGCTGCTCCTGTTTGTTTTTGAACCTCTTCTAAGCTTGTCAGCTGATGGACGGATATGGTGTTCAAAATCGTCCCTTTTGTAACGCTTTGACATTGGCAGACGAGATCGTCCATTTTTAATGAATCTAGAGGAGATGGCTGCTCCTCATGAAGAGCTTTCATGACGACACTTTTATCACGCCCCACTTTCACATCTTGCAAAAGCTGATCGGCTTTCTCCAGTTCTCCAACTAATAAAAAACCTGTTAGCGCCTCGCGTTCAAAGACGAATTTTTTATACACTTCTTGCTCTTCATCTAAATATGTCACCACTGACGTATACGGAGAATGGTGTTCAATACATCCCGCAGAATAGATAGGCATGTCAGGTACTTTTAATTTTGTTGAGTAAATAGGTTGAGGTACAGATGTAATTTGCTCGCCTAATAGATGATTGGCAAGTGCATTTGCTTGTTCATAAATGGGCTGAACAAGGCCATGCACCATTCCTTTATGCTCTGCACATTCCCCAATGGCATAAATATCTTGGACATTTGTTTGCATCATATCATTGACGACAATGGCTTTTCGCGTATGAATGCCGTGATTCTTTGCAAGCTGTATGTTTGGACGGATACCTGTTGTGAAGACAACAAGATCAGCATCCACGATGTCGCCATTTTTCAATAGAACGCCTTCTACCCTCTCGTCCCCTAAGCATGCAATGGTATGGGCATTTGTTTTCACCTGAATGCCCTTGCGCGTTAATTGCTGCTGTAATAGACTAGCAGCCGTTTCATCTAATTGGCGCTGCATGAGCCACTCGGCATGATGAATAATGGTTGTCTCAAGTCCCGCAATCTGCAGGCCAGCCGCCACCTCTACACCAAGCACACCGCCTCCGACCACTGCTGCTCGTTGATAACGCATCGCATCCGCACAAATGGCCTCATAATCATCAATTGTACGAAACGCATAAATCCCTTTTTTGGATACGCCCTGAATAGGAAGAAAATACGGCAATGATCCTGTTGCGATGACGAGCTTGTCATAGGAAATTTCCCGGCGCGCATCTGTCATGATACACTTCTTGTTTGTATCGATATGGACGACTGTTTCTCCTTTGTACATGATGATGTCATGCGCGGTGTACCATTCTTTTTCCTTGAGTTCAATTTGAGATAATGAGTCGCTTTTTTGTAAAATCGATGAAAGTTTTATTCGATTGTAGGCAGGGTGCTTCTCTTTTCCAATGACTGTTATGGCATAGTGTTCTGGCTGTTTTTGAACCATCTGTTCGATACATTTCATACTCGCCATGCCGTTTCCGATAAACACGAGTTTGCGTTTTGCCATATGAAATCAACCTCTCTAAGCTTCTTGCCCAACACATTGTATGGATAGATTATGGCACATGCCTGTAAAAAAGTGTGTAATCATGTCAATTTTTCTAACATGATACTTTTATTACTTGGGATAACTCGCTATCTTTAAGTCAGAAAATTCAAAATAGAGGAGGCATTTTATGAAACTCTCAGAGTTAAAATCAAGTGGTCACCCTAAGACATTGCTAAGTTCCTTTTTATATTTCGATGTGAGCTTTATGATCTGGGTCTTATTAGGGGCACTGGGTGCTTTTATTGCGCAAGACTTTGCTTTATCGACCGCAGAGAAAGGCATGATTGTTGCCATTCCGATTTTATCTGGTTCTTTTTTTCGGATTGTACTTGGCTTATTCACTGATCGTATAGGACCTAAGAAGACAGCGGTAATTGGCATGCTTTTCACCACCATCCCGCTCATCTGGGGGTTCATCGCTGGTACAACCCTTTCCGAGCTCGTGCTGATTGGTATTTTGTTAGGAGTAGCAGGAGCAAGCTTTGCTGTTGCTTTGCCAATGGCAAGCCGCTGGTATCCTCCTCATTTACAAGGCGTGGCCATGGGGATTGCAGGTGCCGGTAACAGCGGAACACTGATCTCCACACTATTTGGTCCACGTCTTGCCGAGATTTATGGATGGCATGCAGTCATGGGGCTCGCCCTGATTCCGTTAAGTCTTGTCTTTTTGTTTTTTATTTTCACAGCAAAAGATGCACCAAATCAGCCCGCTCCAAAGCCGCTACGGTCGTATTTTTCAGTATTTCAGGTGAAATCGACATGGTTTTTCTGCCTGCTTTATGCGATTACATTCGGAGGATTTGTCGGGCTTTCCAGTTTTCTCAGTATTTTCTTTGTGGATCAATATGGTATCTCGAAAATTCATGCAGGTGATTTTGTGACTCTTTGTGTGGCGGCGGGCAGCTTCTTTCGCCCCATCGGTGGTCTCATTGCGGATAAAATAGGTGGAATGAAAGTACTGCTTGGATTATTCGCATTCATCGGCATCTGCTTAGGAGGGGTGAGCAGTCTTCCAGCTTTACCTTTGGTCATTACCCTTTTATTTACCGGGATGATGTGTCTCGGGATGGGGAATGGCGCAGTTTTTCAGCTGGTGCCTCAAGTATTTCATAAAGAAATTGGGATCGTGACCGGAATTGTTGGTGCTGCTGGGGGCATTGGCGGCTTCTTTTTACCTAATATTCTGGGCAGTTTAAAAGAAGTGACGGGCTCATATATGTTTGGCTTTTTGACCATTTCTCTTTTTGTTCTAGTTGTCTTTATTTGTTTAGTCATATCGCAGCTTAAACGCAAAAAAGTCATCATCAACCACACCATTTCTGAATCATAAAAAGCCATGACCACTCTTTGGCCATGGCTTTTCTTTATATGTGTAAACACCCTTTGTATGACCTATTTTGGCAGAACCGAACTCCCCATTAAATAACGGTCTACCTCGTGCGCCACTTGTCTGCCTTCATTAATCGCCCAGACAATCAAGCTTTGCCCGCGTCTTGCATCTCCCGCTGCAAATACGCCTTCTACATTTGTTGTATACTCCCCATACTTTGCGTCAATGCGATTGTTTTTGCTGTCCACGCCAAAGTGTTTCACGAGTGGCTGTTCAGTTCCCTCAAAACCAATTGCAATAAAGACTAGCTGAGCAGGCCATACCTTTTCTGTCCCTGGAATCTCATGAAATTCAAACTTCCCCTGTTCGTTTTTCACCTTTTCCATTTGAATGGTATGAAGCTCTTTTAATTTCCCATTTTTGTCTGCCACAATTTTTGTGGTTTGAATGGAATATTGACGCGGATCTTCTCCGAATTTTGCTTGTGCTTCTTCATAAGCATAATCCAGTGAGAAGACGTAAGGCTGTTCAGGCCACATGTTATCCCCTACACGTGTATCCGGAAGTTTTGGGTGCTTCCCGAACTGAACAACACTTTTTGCTTTTTGGCGAAGTGCAGTTGCGACGCAATCCGCACCTGTATCTCCCCCGCCAATGACAATGACGTCTTTTCCTTTTGCATCAATGAAGTTTTTGTCTTTAAATCCTGAATCAAGCATGCTTTTTGTTGCGAGGGTTAAATAATCCATCGCAAGGTGAATCCCTTTAGCTTCCCGGCCTTCAATCAACAGGTCACGCTGCTTCTGTGCACCTGTACAAAGGATGACCGCATCAAACTGTTCTTTCAGTTCGTCGGCAGTGACATCCACGCCGATTTCTGTGTTCGGTACAAAATCAATGCCTTCTTGTCTCAACAGTTTGACTCTTCGCTCCACCACTTCTTTGTCCAGCTTCATGTTTGGAATGCCGTATGTCAGCAGCCCGCCAAGGCGGTCAGACCGTTCGAACACTGTTACGGCGTGGCCTGCTTGGTTTAATTGATCCGCACTTGCAAGTCCTGCTGGCCCTGAGCCGACAATGGCAATCTTCTTGCCTGTACGGCTTGAAGGAATTCTTGGTGTGATCCATCCATTTTCAAAGCCTTTATCAATGATCGTCCGTTCGATATTTTTAATCGAAACGGCTGGATCATTGATGGCAACTGTACATGACCCTTCGCAAGGTGCTGGACATACTCTCCCAGTAAATTCTGGGAAATTATTTGTTTTTTGCAGTCTTTCGAGAGCTTCTTTCCATCTCCCGCGGTACACAAGGTCATTCCATTCTGGAATTAAATTGTAGATCGGGCAGCCTGAGACGCCGCCCCTGATCTCCATCCCAATTTGACAAAACGGTGTGCCGCAATCCATACATCTAGCGCCCTGCTTCTTCAATACGTCATCTGTATAAGGAGCGGAATATTCTTTCCAGTCATTTTGACGAGTGAGAGGGTCACGTTCATTTGGCTTTTCTCTTTTATAATCCATAAAACCTGTTGCTTTGCCCATTGTCCTCTCCCCTTTCTTAATGAGCGAGGGCTGCTTTTTGCCCGTTTGCCGTTTCTTGATTTTTCGGTTTAGTGTTTGCTTCAAAGGCGAACATGACAGCTTCTTCATGACTGAGGCCCGCTTGTTTTTGTTCTTCAATGCTTTGAAGCATCATTTTGTAATTTCTCGGAATAACCTTGATGAATTGATCCTTTTCTTGCGCCCAGTTTTCGAGAAGTGCTGACGCTTTTGAGCTGTTTGTATAATGAAGGTGCTCTTTAATCAGCTGTTTCACTTCTTGTTCTTCTTCATGATCTGTGAGCTTTTCAAACATGATCATTTCCATGTTGCACATTCTTTTGAACTGTTTCGCATCGGATGTATGGACGTAAGCTACGCCGCCAGACATGCCTGCGCCGAAGTTTTTTCCGACGTCTCCTAAAATGACGACACGTCCGCCAGTCATGTATTCACAGCCGTGATCACCGATTCCTTCAACGACCACATGCACACCTGAATTACGAACGGCAAAGCGCTCACCTGCACGACCGTTAATAAAGGCTTTTCCGCTTGTCGCTCCGTAGAATGCGACGTTTCCGACAATGACGTTTTCATGTCCATTTTGTACAAAGTGATCAGAGGTTTTGACCGCAATTTTGCCTCCAGAGAGTCCTTTGCCGATATAGTCATTTGAATCACCTGTTAAATAGAGAGACATGCCCTTTGGCACAAATGCGCCGAAGCTTTGTCCTGCGGAACCAGTGAACCTTAGTGTGATCGTATCCTCTGGCAAGCCTTCTTCCCCGTAGCGCTTAGACACTTCACTTCCAGTAATGGTTCCGGCCACACGATTGATATTGCGAATATTCAATGATAGATCAACCGGTGTTTGATGATTCAGCGCTTCCTGTACATAAGGGAGGATTTCATTCATATCCAGTGATTCATCAATTTTATGATTTTGCGGTGTTCTGAATGTACGAGCTCCTTCTGGCTGATAAAGCAGTGTTTCAAGGTCTAGCTGCCCTGCTTTCCAGTGTGCTTTTGCTCGTTCACTGACTCCTAGAACATCCGTGCGTCCAATTAATTCATCCATTGATGTAAAGCCAAGTTCCGCTAAGATTTCTCTTACTTCCTCTGCAATAAACATCATGAAATTCACAATGTGATCAGGGTTCCCCATGAATTTTTTGCGAAGCTCTGGATTCTGTGTAGCGACGCCGACTGGGCAAGTATCTAAATGACATGCTCTCATCATCACACAGCCCAATACGACAAGTGGAGCTGTCGCAAAGCCGTATTCTTCTGCTCCTAAAATCGCAGCCATGACAACATCGCGTCCAGTCATTAACTTGCCGTCCGTTTCAAGAACGACTCTCTCGCGAAGACCATTTAACACAAGGGTTTGATGTGCTTCTGCCAAACCGAGCTCCCAAGGAAGTCCTGTGTGTTTAATACTCGTTTTCGGCGAAGCTCCTGTGCCGCCATCGTATCCACTGATTACAATGACATCCGCCGTCCCTTTTGCTACACCTGCTGCAATCGTCCCAACGCCGGCTTTAGACACAAGCTTGACGCTGATGCGGGCATCACGGTTCGCGTTTTTCAAATCATGGATCAGCTGCGCCAAATCCTCGATGGAATAAATATCATGATGCGGCGGTGGTGAAATCAATCCGACGCCTGGTGTAGAGCCACGTACATCGGCAACCCAAGGGTATACTTTATTTCCTGGCAGCTGTCCGCCTTCTCCAGGTTTTGCTCCCTGCGCCATTTTAATTTGGAGTTCATCTGCATTGACCAAATAATGACTCTTTACGCCAAAGCGGCCGGAAGCAATTTGTTTAATCGCACTTCTGCGATCATCGCCGCGTTCATCAACTGTAAAGCGTGCAGGATCTTCTCCGCCTTCTCCGCTGTTACTTTTACCGCCAATTCGGTTCATGGCAATTGCAAGCGCTTCGTGCGCTTCTTTACTTAAAGATCCAAATGACATGGCACCTGTCTTGAATCGGCGCACGATGGATTCAGCAGATTCAACGTCTTCCAGACGAACTGGCTTTTGTTTTGGCTGGAAAGAAAATAAATTTCTAAGGAAGCCGATTCTTTCTTCGTCCGCTGCCTTTGTATATTGCTTAAATAGATCGTAATCTTCATTGCGGCATGCCCACTGAAGCGTATGGATCGTTTTTGGGTTAAAGGCATGGTGCTCTCCATTTTTTCTCCACTGGAAATCACTGCCTGATTCGAGTGTTTGGTCAGTCGCTGCCTGATACCCTGCTTCATGACGGAGTTTTGCCTCATGTGCAATGGTCTCAAGATCGATCCCGCCAAGCTGAGAAGCTGTTCCCGTGAAATACGCCTGAATGACGTCTTCACTAATGCCGACGGCTTCAAAGATTTGCGCTCCTCTATAGCTTTGCACAGTGGAAATTCCCACTTTAGACATGACTTTGACGACACCTTCGGTCACGCTTTTACCAAACTTTGTGACCGCTTCATCAAAGCTGAAAGAGATCGCTTCTTCTGCAATCAACTGTTTGTACGTTTCATACACAAGATAAGGATGGATCGCATCTGCTCCGTAGCCAATCAGTGCAGCAAAATGATGGACCTCTCTTACTTCTCCAGATTCAACGATCAGACTAACCTTTGTCCGTAAGCCTTGGCGTACAAGATGCTGATGCAGTGCACTGAGCGCTAGAAGCGGTGGAATCGGCACTTTTTGGTCTGTCATTTCACGATCTGAAAGGATTAATAAAGATACGCCTTCGCGGATCGCTTTTTCCGCCTCTTCAAACATCGCATCCAATCCGCGCTTTAAATCATCGGTGAATAGAGTATGAATCGTTTTGCTTTTAAAGGCATTATGAACAATCGTTTTCAAGCCGTTAAATTGTCCACTCGTTAAGACCGGTGTATAAAGTTTAATTCTTCGGCATGAATATTCATTCGGATGTAGAATATCTCCTTCAGCACCTAACCAAGTCATGGTTGATGTCACAAGCTGCTCACGAATGGCATCAATCGGCGGGTTCGTCACCTGTGCAAACAACTGCTTGAAATAATGAAACAGAGACTGCGCACGATCTGATAACACAGCAAGCGGTGTGTCGCTTCCCATTGAACCGATTGGGTCCTTACCTTCTTCTAGTAAAGGAATTAAATATTTTTGAATGTCTTCGTACGTATAATCGAACGCACGCTGACGAGTCAATAAATCATCCATTATACTAGAATTTTCTGAATTTTCTTCCGAGCGATTGACATGAACCATTTCTTCATCAAGCCATTTTTGATAAGGAAGTTCATTCGCAATCGTCGATTTCACTTCTTCGTCAGAAATAATTCGTCCTTCTTCTAAATCGATTAACAGCATTTTGCCCGGCTCAAGACGGTCTTTGTATTTGACATCCTCTTCATTTGTGTCGATCACGCCGACCTCAGAAGAGAAAATGATATGATCATCATTTGTGACGTAATATCTTGCCGGTCTTAATCCGTTTCGGTCTAAGATGGCACCGATTTGTTTACCATCTGTAAAGGAAATGGCTGTTGGTCCATCCCACGGCTCCATGAGAGAACTATGGTATTCATAAAATGCCCGTTTCTCTTTTGACATGTGCGTGTTTTCAGTCCAAGGCTCTGGAATCAGCATCATGGCTGTATGAGCAGGTGTACGGCCTGCAAGCACAAAGAATTCAAAGGCATTGTCTAGAATGGATGAATCACTTCCGTCTGCATTCAGCACTGGCAAAATCTTGTCTAAATCGTCTCCGAAAGCTTCAGATACGAATTGTTGTTCTCTTGCTCTCATCCAATTGATGTTTCCTCTTAATGTGTTGATTTCACCGTTGTGAATCAAGTAACGGTTTGGATGGGCTCTTTCCCATGTAGGAAATGTATTTGTACTAAATCTTGAATGAACAAGTGAAAATGCAGAAACAAATGTTTCATCCTGAAGATCAAGATAAAAAGCATCGACTTGATCTGATGTTAAAAGCCCCTTGTATACAATGGTTTGACTCGACAAGCTGACAAAGTAAAATTGCTTTTCCTCTGCTGTTCCCCAGTTCTCAGCCTGCTTACGAATGACATATAATTTTCTTTCAAATGACAAACGATCTGTGATGTTGTCGTTTGCCCCAATAAAGACTTGCCTCACAACCGGACAGCTCTTCGCTGCGACAGTACCAATTTTCCCGGCATCGACAGGGACTGTTCTCCAGCCAATTAATGTTTGACCTTCTTGTTTAATGAATCCGTTGATTTTTTGCTCGATGGCTTGACGCGTTTTCTCGTCATCCTCTTTTGAAAAGAAGACCATTCCTACCCCGTAACGGCCCTTTTCAGGAAGTGCAAAGTCTTTGCAGCTTTTTCTAAAGAAAGCGTCTGGCAGCTGTACCATTAAGCCGGCACCATCACCTGTATACGGATCACTGCCTTGCCCGCCGCGGTGATCAAGCTGGCAAAGCATTTGTAATCCCTTTTTGACGATGCTGTGTGTCGCTTCCCCTTTTAAATGAGCGTACAGTCCGATTCCACATGCATCATGTTCAAATTCAGGACGGTAGAGACCTTGTGGTTGTGGTAGTTGATTATAAGTCATCGTTTCTCTCCCCCGTTTAAAAGATCCGTTTTTTCACAGTCATAAAATCTCACAAACTCTGTAACTTATTTTAAGTTTTCAAATTAATATAAACAATATATAATTTAGATGAAAACAATCTCTTTTTGAGATAGATGGGTGTGAAGTGTAAAAATGGAGCTTCGTCAGTTGCGTTATTTTGTAGAAGTCGCAGACCGTGAGCACGTGTCAGAAGCGGCTGAAAACTTACATGTCGCCCAATCTGCTATCAGCCGGCAGATTGCGAATTTAGAAGAAGAACTTGGAGTGGCCTTATTCGAACGAGAAGGCCGAAATATCAAATTAACGAAAATCGGCAGACAATTTTTAGATCATGTCAGAACGGCACTAAAAGCCATTGATTATGCGAAAGAGCAAATTGATGAATACTTAGATCCGCACAAAGGAACGGTGAATATCGGCTTTCCTACAAGTCTAGCAAGCCAAGTGCTTCCTTCAGTCATTTCCGCCTTTAAGCAGGAATATCCAGAGGTCGATTTTTTACTTCGTCAAGGATCCTATAAATTTCTCATTGAAGCTGTAAAAAATCGGGATATTGATCTCGCCTTTTTAGGACCCGTACCGACAAACGATCCTCAAATAGAAGGAAATATTTTGTTTTCAGAAAGCATTTATGCCCTTTTGCCGGTTAGCCACCCCTTTAGCGGACAAAAGAGTATTCATTTAAGTGATTTAAGAAAGGATCATTTCGTGTTATTTCCTGAAGGGTATGTGCTGAGACAAATTGCAGTTGATGCTTGCAAGCAGGCAGGCTATAAGCCAACCATTTCATCTGAAGGAGAGGATTTAGACGCCATTAAAGGTCTTGTATCAGCGGGTATGGGCGTTACCTTATTACCCGAAAGCGCCTTTTATGAAACCACACCGCGATTTACAGCGAAAATTCCGATCGATTTTCCGCAAGTGAGAAGAACTGTTGGAATTATTGCGTCTAAGTCACGAGAAATGTCTCCTTCTGCCCATGATTTTTATGTGTTTGTGAAGGATTTCTTTTCTAAAATTGAACAATATAAATAATTTATTAAAACAGGACATTTCATTTGTGGAAATAATCCCTCTTTGTATATGATGGGTTACAGAACAACACACTATATGGAAGAAAGGTATTCGTATGAAATCAATTTTATCGTTTTTAAAGCCGTATCGGCTGTCCGTTGTGTCCATTGTTATCCTCACCTTTTTAAGCAGCATGCTCCAGCTGTATTTACCGACGCTTACGGCAGATATCGTCGATGTCGGAATCGTCCAAGGAGATATTGCTTACATATGGAAGGTTGGCGGCTGGATGGTGGCCTGTTCTTTACTTGCCATCTTGCTCACGATCTGGAAGTCTTACTTGTCATCAAAGACTGCACTTGGCTTCGGGCGTGATATGAGAAGACAGCTGTTTGTGCATGTCGAACAATTTTCACTAGAAGAATTTCAAAGGATCGGGACGTCTTCCTTTATTACAAGATCAACAAATGATGTGAAACAAGTCCAAGATGTCACGATCATGATTTTACAAATGATGACGAGAGCACCGCTCATGCTTGTGGGCGGAATTATTTTGGCTGTATCCCGAGATGCTGTCCTGTCTCTCATTTTTTTAGCAGCTCTTCCCCTTCTTGGCGGATTTATCTATTTGGTATCGAGAAAAGCCATTCCATTATTCGGCCAGCTTCAGAAGAAAACAGACCGGCTGAATTTAATTATGCGAGAATCTCTTTCAGGCATCCGGGTCATTCGTGCTTTTAACCGTGTAGATGATGAAAAGGAGCGTTTTCAAGAAGCCAACACATCCTACAAGGATACTGGCCTTAGAGTCAACCGATTAATGGCTTACTTGTTTCCATTTATGCTGATCATCATGAACTTCACGAATATCGGTATTGTCTGGCTAGGTGCAAACCGAATTGATGCCGGAGAGATGGAAGTTGGGAATCTCATTGCTTTCATTCAATATGCGATGATGATTTTAATGGCACTTATTATGCTGTCGATGAGCTTTATTATGGTTCCAAGAGCACAAGCATCAGCTAAACGCATGAACGAAGTGTTAAACATGGAACCGAAGATTAAAGACAATGAAGGAACTGTTATTGACCTGCGCGCGCCAGCCCAATCCATTCGTTTTGAAGATGTGTCATTTTATTACTCAAAAGCTGAGAAACCGGCAGTTCAAGACATTACGTTTGAAGCCAAAACTGGCGAAACGACAGCTATTATCGGAAGTACAGGTTCTGGGAAAACCACTCTTCTCCAGCTGATGACACGCTTTTATGAAGCAACAGATGGCCGGATTACACTAGATGGTGTAGACATTAGAGAGCTGCCTCAGGAGAAACTAAGAAGCCAGATGGGCTATGTCTCTCAAAAAGCGGTTTTATTTAGCGGCACCATTGCCGATAATGTGCGTTTTGGCAGGCAGGATGCAAGCGATGAGGACGTCTGGCAAGCGCTGCGAACGGCGCAGGCAGAAGAATTTGTTTTGCAAAAAGATGGCGGAATCAATGCGGAAATTGACCAGGGTGGATCGAATCTATCTGGCGGTCAAAAGCAGCGTCTTTCTATTGCAAGAGCGCTAGTGAGAAAGCCGTCATTCTATCTGTTTGACGATAGTTTCTCAGCACTTGATTACAAAACAGATGCGAAGCTTCGGGCATCATTAGAAGCTGAAAAAGCGCATGCAGCCCTCATCATTGTGGCGCAAAGAATCAGCACAGTGAAGCATAGTGATAAAATCATCGTACTAGATGATGGGAAAATCGCAGGTATCGGAACACATGAACAATTACTGAAGGACAATCTTGTCTATCAAGAGATTGTTGCATCCCAGGAAGGTCAGGAGGTGGAGCGAGGATGAGTAAGAAAATGTCTTCCGGCATGGGCCATAAAGGCGGCCACCCTAGAGGACCTGTCACAAAACCGAAGGAATTTAAGAAAACACTGCTTCGTTTGATTGGTTATTTAAAACCGAGGAAAATTCAATTGATCATTGTCTTCATTGCAGCGGTCGGTTCAACCGTCTTTAACGTCATTAGTCCAAAGCTGCTAGGGGATGCCACCTCTTCCCTGTTTGACAGCTTTACTCAAGGAACAGCTGTTCAATTTGATGTCATTTCACGTATTTTATTACTGCTTGTCGCGCTATATGTCATTGCCTCTCTCTTTTCATTCGTTCAGCAATATGTGATGGCGGGTGTCTCCCAACAGACCATTGCTGAATTACGGCAAGAAGCAAATGACAAGCTCACACGTCTCCCCCTTCGGTATTTTGATAAAACAACCCATGGGGACACGCTGAGCCGTGTGATGAATGATATCGATAATATTAATACATCGCTTCAGCAGGCACTCACCCAAGTGATTACATCTGTCATTACGGTCATTGGGATTGTCGTCATGATGCTATTGATTAGTCCGCTATTGACCTTGCTTGTTTGTTTAACGCTGCCGCTCAGCCTGTTTGCGATTCGCGGCATTACGTCATTTTCTCAAAAGCATTTTAAAGCGCAGCAAAAAGAGCTCGGGATGATCAACGGACATATTAATGAAATGTTCTCAGGGCATCAAACGGTTCGTGCGTATGGCTACGAAAAGAAAGCGATTGATACGTTTGATCAATTAAACGAACAGCTGTATGAATCATCAAGGAAAGCGCAGTTCATTTCTGGTTTAATGATGCCATTGATGACGTTTATCGGGAACCTTGGCTATGTGGCAGTCAGTGTAGCCGGCGGTATTCTTGTCATTAATGGGAATATTCGTGTCGGAGATGTGCAGGCGTTTATCCAATACACGCAGCAAATGTCTCAACCGCTCGTGCAGGCATCAAGCGTCGCCAACTTGGTTCAATCAGCGATTGCTTCTGCTGAAAGGGTATTTGAAATCCTCGATGAGGAAGAAGAAAGTGCCGAGGAAGATGCAGCAATTGATCTTGAATCACTTTCAGGCGATGTGAGCTTTGAACAAGTTCAATTTGGGTATGAAAAAGACCATCCGATTATTAAAGATTTGACTTTAGATGTAAAAGAAGGACAAACGGTTGCTATTGTCGGGCCAACAGGCGCTGGAAAAACAACCATCATCAATCTTTTAATGCGTTTCTATGAATTAGATCAAGGCTCTATCCGCATCGGCGGCGTCAAAACAACTGACCTCAGCCGTCAGCAAGTACGCGACTTATTTGCGATGGTTCTTCAGGATACGTGGCTTTTTGAAGGAACGATTCACGACAATATTGCCTATGGCAGGCAGAACGTCTCAAAAGAGGATGTCATCAAAGCCGCCAAACATGCTTATGCTGATGACTTCATCCGCACACTACCAGACGGATATGACACACTCTTAACAGAAGATGCCGGCAATCTGTCCCAAGGTCAGCGCCAGCTGTTAACCATCGCCCGTGCGATTTTATCTGATCCAAAGATCTTGATATTAGATGAAGCGACGAGCAGTGTGGATACACGGACAGAGATGCACATTCAAAAAGCGATGAATGAATTGATGAAAGGCAGAACGAGCTTCGTCATTGCACACAGGCTGTCGACGATCAAGGATGCAGACCTTATTCTAGTCATGAAAGATGGCACCATCATTGAAAAAGGAACGCACAGTGAACTCTTGAAACAAAAAGGCTTTTATGCAGACTTATATATGAGCCAATTTTCGGAGAATCAAGTGGGTTAAATATAAAGAGAGGATAGACACGCGCCCATGCGGTCTATCCTCTTTTTTGTTAATCAGCTCGCTTTTTCACTTTTACACTGAGTTTCGTTATATACTCTGCTTCATCTTTAGACATGAGTGAATGAAGCAAATACTCCTCAAATACATCTCCATCCAGCATCATTTCCTCTTTCTCGATTTCATCTAACAAGCGCGAATAAGCAGACTCAATCTCCTCATATGATCCTTGATCATACATCACAGCATAGAGGCCCGCAGGTTTTTTAACTGCTCCTGGCGCTTCCATTCGGCAAAACAGCTGATCTGACTGATGATAGTGACGCTGAAGAAACTGCTCCTTTTTTAAGACAGCACCATTTGCCGCAGCACCTTTTATACCAATTCCCTTTAGAAATTTTCCAACAATACGTGATATTTCTTCTACGGATGTATTCATGTCAATTGGGTTCGATGCACTTAATACAACAGGTTCTTCTGGCATCTCTTGAAACAGAACCTCTCCTATTTTTATAGATGATAGTTCTTGCGTCGTCTCCATCACCCGCATAAGAAAAGACTGGATATCTTGAAGTTTTTCAATCTCTTGTTTGACCTTTTCTATTTGTTCGGCTGCTAGGCTTTGAAGCCTTTCGCGGGAAGGCTCTGTAAAATATTGTTTTAACTCTTTTATCGGAAATTGAACAGCTCGAAGGGATTGAATCGCTATAAAATGATCAAATTGCTCGAATGTATAGTAACGGTACCCATTTTCATGGACACCAGCTGGCTTAAATAAATCAATTTTATCGTAATAAAACAGGGTATCTTTTTTTACATCAAATAGCTTGGCAAATTCTCCAGTGAAAAACGTTTTTTGCACATCATTGATCATGATTAAGGCTCCTCTCTTGACTATGGAGTTACTCCATCCTTTATCATGATAACATGCAGAACCACCACTACGCTGGGAAAGGATAAAAACATGAACAACATAACTCAACATGAAGTGACATTAGAAATTGCAAATAAAGAGGATTTCCCTTTTATGAAAAAAGAGCTGCAGAAAGCTTTTACAGCTGGCGTGATCGATGCATTTGGCGATGCGCATGATGGACCGATTCCTCCAGATGAAGTGATTGATGAATCTTTTCAATCAAATGAACACATTGTTTATCATATTAAGCTAAATGGTGAAAAGGCAGGCGGAGTTGTCATTAAAATCAACAAAGAGACCCATCACAACTCAGTTGACCTATTATACATCTCTTCATCCTCACACGGAAAAGGCATTGGTCAGGCAGCATGGAAAGCCATCGAGGCGCAATATCCAGAAACGATGGTATGGGAGGTTGTGACCCCGTATTTTGAAAAACGCAACATTCATTTTTATGTCAATAAGTGCGGCTTTCAAATTGTTGAATTTTATCACATGAAACATCCAGATCCGAACGCACCTCATACAGATGATCAAGAAAATGAGCCATCAGCACCTGAGGAATTTGAATTCTTTAAATTTGAGAAAGTCATGAAGAAAACTTGCTCTAACAAATGAAAATCTTCATCATACACTAAAAAACACTACCCTATAAAAAAGGTAGTGTTTTTTGCATCTCTTCTAGCCTCTAATCTGGCCATCGCCAGATAGAAGCAGCTTCGTTGTCGTGAGTGCAGGAAGTCCCATTGGCCCTCTTGCATGCAGTTTTTGAGTGGAGATGCCAATTTCAGCCCCGTATCCAAGTGCGCCGCCGTCTGTAAAGCGGGTAGATGCGTTATGATAAACCGCCGCCGCATCGACTGCGTTTAAAAACGTGAGTGCCTGCTTTTCATCTTCTGTCACGATGGCTTCTGAATGTTTTGTACCGTACTGATCAATATGGTGTATGGCTTCCTCGATTGAATCGACTACCTTTACTGCAAGATCAAGACTTAAATACTCATCTGCCCAGTCCACTTCCTCAGCAGGAATGGCGTTTGAAAAATGAGACAGTGCTGCCTCGTCACCATGTACAGTGACATGGTGCTCCAGCAGAGCTTCATTCAATGATGCAGCATTCTCTTTCAGCCAATCACGATGGATGATCAGCGTCTCAAGTGCATTACATACAGCCGGACGATTCGTTTTTGCATTGATGACAATCTCAATGGCTTTTTTTACATTGGCTGTTTGATCAATAAAGACATGGCAGTTTCCTGTCCCTGTTTCAAGGACGGGAATGGTGGATTGTTCAACCACTGTTTTGATTAAAGAAGCTCCCCCTCGCGGAATTAAGACATCGATCCAATCTTTCAGATGGAACATCGCTTGAACCGATGAACGGTCTGTTTGTTCAATCAATTGCACCGCATCACGCGGGATCTTTGTTTGATCCAATGCTTCATGAATGACACGGACAATGGCTTTGTTGGAAGAAATAGCGGAGGAACCGCCTTTTAAAATCACTGCGTTACCTGCCTTGAGGGCAAGCCCTGCTGCATCGACAGTGACGTTCGGTCTCGCTTCATAGATCATCCCGATCACGCCGAGCGGTACTCTTCGGCTTTTCACGTGCAAGCCGTTTTCAAGAGTCCATTCATCCAATATTTCTCCAACAGGATCTGTTAATCTCGTCACAAGCCGCAAACTTTCAGCAAACTCATGAATTCTTTCTTCATTTAACATTAAACGATCCAAGAGTGCCTCTGAGAAGCCCTTTTCCTTCCCGGCATCTACATCCTTTTGGTTCTCCTGTAAAATGAAGGTGCTTTTTTGTTCTAACGCTTCTGCTAGTTTAAGCAGCGCCTCGTTTTTATCCTCTGTATGAAGTAAACCTAGTTTTTTTGAAACGTGCTTTGCTTTTTTTGCTTTTTCTTTGACCGATGTGACAACTTCAGCTGTCAGTGTCATGGAATTCCTCCCTTTTGGTTAGCAAACTGGTATCGATAAATCTAAATGACAAACAAACGCTTCAAGATCGATGACATGAACCACTTCATCCTGTAACGAGTCACTGCTCAGTGCAAGTTCATCAGATGGATAATTCACAATACCAAGCCCTATTTCTCTTCCATCTTGATCTAAAATACGGACGACATCGCCTTTTTTAAACGAACCCTTTACATTGACAATGCCATCGGAATCAAGGCATTTCTCGCGGTGCATGAGGTGCTCCTGTGATTTTTTTTGAACAACGATCTCGCCTTTTGGTCCAGAATGAAAGGCAATCCACTGCTTCTTGTAATTCAGCGGAGCTAAATTTTCATCAGCCGTAAAATAAGTGCCGTCCTCTGTCCCATTGATCGCTTTATCTAAAATGTGAGGCGTATCCGCTTTTCCTAAAAAGCCATTGATGCCAGCGGCCATGGAAATTTTAAACGCATCGAGCTTTGATTTCATTCCGCCTGTACCCACACTGCTGCCTGCATCTCCAGCCGCTGCTTCGATGTCTTCTGTGATGTCTGTGACTTCAAGAATTCTCTTCGCATTTGGGTTTGTATGCGGGTTATCTTCATACAAGCCATCAATATCAGATAAAATGGCAAGGAAATCCGCATCAATCAATCCAGCTACTTTTGCAGACAATGTATCGTTATCTCCGAACTTCAGCCGATTGATCGTCACTGTGTCATTTTCATTAATAATTGGGATGATGCCTCGGTCTAATAACACATTCATCGTGTTGCGCACATTTTGATAGCGTGTTTCATCGGAAAAATCACTTCTTGTGATTAAAAGCTGTGAGGCAATATAACCGTGTGATAAAAATAAAGTAGAATATGATTCCATTAAAAGGCCTTGCCCAATTGAGGCAGATGCCTGTTTTTCCGGCAGTGTTTTGGGTCTATCGATAAATCCTAGTTTTCGGTAACCAGCTGCAACCGCACCAGATGAAACCAAAATGACTTCGTGTCCTGCATCTTTGAGTTTCACAATTTGATTGACGAGGTTTTCTAGTTTTTTTAAACTAATCTCCCCTTGAAAGCTAGTAAGAGAGCTGCTTCCGATTTTCACAACAATTCGTTTTCTCTCTTTATCTGCGTACACCTTATCACTCCTTTACCTGAGCTCTATTTATATAGATACTTTTTGTTTTTGCTGATTGCTGATCTCTTTTGATCGATTAGCAGCATGTTTGACGGCCTGCTTGATCGCTTCTCCACCGCCAAAATCATCTAATGCATTCAATCCAGCAGCCGTTGTTCCATTTGGTGACGTAATTTTCTCTCTTAGAGTAGAAGGGTCTTCTTCTGTTTCTTGCAGCATTTTCGCTGCACCGAGAAGTGTCTGCGTACCGATTTGGCGAGACAATTCCTTAGATAAACCTGCTTCTTCTCCCGCTTCTTCGATTCTCTCCATTAAGAAATAAAAATAGGCTGGGCCGCTTCCGGCAATTCCAGTGAAAATATCCATTTGCTCTTCCTGAATGGTATAGACTTCGCCCATTTCAGATAAAAGAGCCTGACTCATGCTGATATGGTCGTCTTTCACATAACGTCCAGCACATAAAGCGGTCGCTGAAGCCCCGATCGTACTTGACGTATTGGGCATCACCCTCATAACAGGCTGCCCTTCATGCAGCATATCTTCAATATATGATTGCTTAACGCCTGCAAGGACAGACATGATCAGCTGGTCTCTCTGAATATGAGGTTTTAACGATTCAAGTGCTGTTTCAGCATCCTTTGGCTTCATGGCCAGGATCAACATATCCATTTCTTCAAAAGGAAAAGACTCCATTGTGGCTGTTTGTATTCCGTATCGTTTCGTTAGTTCATTCAATCGATGTTGATTTTGTCTGTTTGTTGCGTAAATTTGGCCTAGCGGCATCTGTCCTGATCGCACAATCCCTGCAATCATTCCTTCCGCCATAGAACCTGCTCCAATGAAAGCAACTTTCTTTTGATCAATGATATGGATCCTCTCCCTTGTTCGCTTTTTGTTCGTGTTTTTCACACGTTAGTTATCGTAACATGATGAGAAATCGTGTCAAGAAAGAGCTAGTGCTTTTCAAAAGTCCCGATTGTATAGCGAACCGCTTGCTATATGTATGCTGACTGCGCTTTTACGAAACAACAAATTAGACCAAAAGAACTATTCGTATTTGCATCATAGTACCCTTTCTTTCGACTGAATTCCCCATTTTATTTTTGATTCGGTGACTTCAATTCTATTTTTTAGAAAGCGCTATCATTTTTAATGACTTTCTATTTTCCTATACGATGAATGTGCTTGAATCTTCCGATTAGACTATTGACATATTTTAGAAAACATGTCCGTTGAAATGACATTTTACTGGTGATACGGTGAAAGAGAAACCAAGTGAAAAAGGAGCGTTCATAATGAAAGTGAAAGAAAACTATGTCAATGTCATTCCAATGAAAGAAATCCGTTCTACCGATGACCTTCTTTTCCCATTCCCTATTTACAATGAGCTACGTGCGCAGAGTGATATGAGATATGATGAAACAAGAAAGTGCTGGGATCTCTTTCGATATGCGGATATCCAGTCTGTTCTCAAGCAGCCGAAAGTGTTCTCATCACAGCGAGGAAGAAGCACCTCGAAAACGAGTATTTTAACAATGGACCCTCCAAAACATACAAAGATGAGAGCACTCGTGAATAAAGCATTCACGCCAAAAGCGATCAAGCAATTAGAAGGTAAGATTAAAGACCTGACACATGACCTGCTGCAACAAGTCAAGGATCAACGTACGTTTGATATCGTGCAAGATCTAGCAGCTCCCCTGCCTGTGATGATTATTGCTGAGCTTCTCGGTGCAGAGGTAAAAGATAGAGAACTGATTAAGAAACATTCTGATGCCCTAGTGGCAGGTGCTAAGGATGAATCAAAAGAAGCCATTCAGGCAGTTGTCGATATGCAGAAACGCGCAGAGGAAGAGCTGTCCTCTTATTTTGCTCACTTAATCCAAAAACGAAAAGACTCCCCTGCTGATGACCTGATCTCACTTCTCATTCAAGCGGAAATCGATGGTGAGCGTTTAACCGAGAATGAACTGCTTGGCTTTTGTATTCTATTACTTGTTGCTGGTAATGAGACAACGACCAATTTAATTACAAATGCAGTACGACTGCTTACAGAGCAGCCGCATATCGCCGAAGCAGTACGGCAGGACCTCTCTCTTATTCCTCAATTGACCGAGGAAACGTTACGCTATTACCCGCCTGTTCAAGCCATTGGGCGAATCGCGGCCGAGGATGTGGAGATTGCAGGCTCAAAAATTGAAAAAGGTGACTATCTCATTAGCTGGGTCGCTTCTGCAAATCGCGATGAACAGAAATTTGACGATCCAGATACGTTCCGCCTTGACCGGAAATCAAATCCGCATATGAGCTTTGGCTTTGGCATTCATTTTTGTCTCGGTGCACCGCTAGCCCGCCTTGAGAGCAACATTGCCCTTGAGGTTTTACTCCAGACGTTTCAAGACATCACCTGTGCGGCAGATCAGCTAAAACCCATTCAAAGCACATTTGTTTTTGGGGTAAAAGAATTTCCTGTACAGGTCACCCGTTTTTAAAAGTCCCTTTTGAGGGGCTTTTTCATTTTCTTCAATTCATCATCTCTTTCTTACCTTCCATCTCCGAACATGCTAAAATAAAGTCCATACAAAGTGATAACGGAATGCAGAAAGGGAGCCAAAAATTCATGACCGATTATACAGCAATGAAAGACGGAATATTCAAATCAGTTTGTTCGTTAGATTGCCCGGATCAGTGCGGTCTTTTGATACATAAAGAAAATGGAAAGATCGTAAAAGTGCAGGGAGATCCAGACCACCCAGTTACCCAAGGCAACATATGCAACAAGGTGCGGAATGTCACAGCCCGTTTATATGATGAAAAACGGCTGACCACTCCTTTGAAACGTGTTGGACGCAAAGGCGATGGTCAATTTGCACCGATTACGTGGGAAGAAGCCATTGAAACCATTCGTCAAAAATGGACAAAGCTGGTTGAAGAAAAAGGTCCAGAAAGTATTCTGCCTTACAGCTTTTATGGGAACATGGGCAATCTGAATGCAGAAGGCATGGACCGCCGCTTTTTCTATCGTCTTGGTTCAAGTCAGTTAGACCGGACCATCTGTCAGTCAGCAGGAACGACTGGCTATAAATATACAATGGGTGCAAGCATCGGGACAGACCCAGAAGACACCATTCATACGAAACTATTTATCTTTTGGGGCATCAATGCTGTGTCGACCAATATGCACCAAATCACCCTCGCACAAAAAGCGCGAAAGCAAGGAGCAAAGATTGTCGTGATTGATGTTCACAAGAACCAAACCGGACGGATGGCAGATTGGTTTATTCCGCTTCGACCTGGTACTGACAGCGCACTTGCCCTTGGCATCATGCATGTCCTTTTTAAAGAAGGACTGACAGATGAAGCCTTTTTAGAGGAATATACAACCGGTCATAAAGAGCTGCGCGAGCATGTGAAGCAGTATGATCCAGACACCGTTGAGGGTATCACTGGGGTTTCTAAAGAGGACATCCTTACACTTGCGAGAATGTACGCAGAGACATCGCCATCTCTCATTCGCATTGGCAATGGTTTGCAGCACCATGATAATGGCGGGATGAGTATTCGAACCATTTCCTGCCTCCCTGCTCTGACTGGTCAATGGCTCTACAAGGGCGGCGGTGCGATGAAATCAAACTCTTCTTTTCTCAGTTATAATGAAACCGCTCTTCAGCGGCCGGATCTGTTAAAGGAACGCACGCCAAGATCATTTAATATGAATCAGCTAGGCAGTGTGCTGACGAATGCAGCGCCTTCCATTGATTCACTCTTTGTCTACTCGTGCAACCCAGCCGTTGTGACACCTGAAGCAAATAAAGTAAGAGAAGGTTTGCTGAGAGAGGACTTATTTACAGTGGTTCATGACCTATTTCTGACAGAGACAGCTGCGTATGCAGACATTGTCCTGCCGGCAACATCCGCTTTTGAAAATGAGGATTTCTATACATCATACTGGCACCATTATATTCAAATTCAAGAGCCGGTGATTGAACGCTATGGAGAAAGTAAATCCAATACGGAAGTGTTCCGCCTGTTAGCCCATGCGATGGGCTTTGAAGATGAAGCCTTCCGCGAGACAGATGCGGAGCTCATGGAACAAGCCCTTCACCATCCGGAAAATCCGCATTATGAGGACATTTCGTACGAAGCATTAAAAGAAAAGAAATGGATCAAAGCAAAACGAGGACCTTTCCAAGACTTAAAGCTCTCTACTCCAAGCGGGAAAATTGAGCTTTATTCTGAACAAATGAAAAAAGACGGCTATCCAGCACTACCAACCTATATGCCCCTTTATCAGGAAAGTGAATATCCGCTTACCTTTATACCAGGTCCGAATCATAATTTTCTTAACTCAACCTTCTCACTTCATGAAAAGCATCAAAAGCTTGAGAAATTTCCTAAGCTTCATATGAATGAACAAGATGCAAAGGCAAGACAGATTGAAGATGGTGACATGGTGCGTGTGCTGAATGATCGAGGAGAATGTGAGCTGGTCGTATCAGTCGGTCAAAATGTATTATCTGGTGTTGTGGTCAGTCAAGGATTATGGGCAGATCAAAAAGGCAAAAAACATTTAGTCAATGGATTAACACCAGATCGCTTGGCAGATATGGGCGGCGGCGCGACGTTCTTTTCTGGCAGAGTGGAAGTTGAAAAATTATCATAGACAGAAGAAAAGCCAGCAAAAACTGCTGGCTTTAGATTGTTGACAAAGTGCTAAAATGATTTTTATTTTAGCACTTTGTCTTCTTTTCAGCGTGATAGAAAACCTTTGAAGTCTAGGAAGGGCGAGCACTGGCGCGGAGCGAATTTAACATTCGTGAGCACCAGCGCGCAGACCTGACAACGAATGCGAGGGTTTGTCTACACGCTGAAGCCAGCAAAAACTGCTGGCTTTTTTTCATTTGGTTTTATCGAATAATCAGCTGGTTGGTCATCACATTTGCACTTCCATTGCTTCGGTAGCCTTCTACAGTTAATGCTGTTTCATACATTTTCCCCATTGGCATACCTAGGCTTTCCCATTTTCTGAAATGCTCACTGACGGATACAGTTCCGCTCGTACGTTTTGTTTGACGTACACTCCAATATTGCTTAAAGGTAGCGTCCCCAATAATAGAAGGCTGGTTGACACGTAGCGTTTCATAAATGTCATATGTGCCTCCATCGGCATAAAATGATCCTTTATACGTTCCTGTTGGGCGATAGGTGCCCCATGACTCAACAATGTAGTATTCAGCTAATGGAGATTGTGTCCAGCCATAGACACATAAGTAGGAATTCCCGCCCGGGTTAAAGGCTGCGTTGTAATTGATGGAGATGTTGCCAAGTTGATGATGAGTTTTAGTGGAATCAAACTTCTTCCCTTTTCGAAACAAAGCATTTCCAATATTGTTCCATTGTGCGCTAAATGCTCCGCCATTATTGAGTGTCATTGAGGTATTTCCGTAATCCTTCCATAATTCAAAATCGTATCCGCTGTGTGTGCCTATTCTATTATCATAAATCGTTTCCGCATGAGCTGGTACAGCAGTCAGTGTCAGCACAAATCCAATATACATCACAAACAACAGCCTCAATCTTTTCAAATTCATTTTTCATCCCTCTCCTTTTTTCATCATATTATTCTGCCTTCTCTAAGATGAAACGAGCCCACCACCTCCTTTCATGTAACCTTTCTTACTAGACAGAACGGTATTGTTCTAACCCGGCATGGATGTCTCTTGTTTGTGTATAGATCTTTTGATACAGATGAAATAGATCAGCATATATACTTGCATGCTGCTGCTCTGGCTCATAGACAGCAGCTTGATGAATAAACTGATCTGCACATGCCTCAAGCGACGGATACCATCCGCAGCCAACGGCGGCCAGCATAGCTGCACCTAAAGCAGGCCCTTGTTCATTGTCTAACTGGATGACCTCAGCCTGAAAAATGTCTGCTTGCATTTGAAGCCATGTCCGGCTTCTCGCGCCGCCCCCAATGGAGACAATAGAATCTATGTGTTTCCCTGCTTGCCGGAATAAGGCGATGGATTCATTTAACGAGAAGGTAATCCCTTCTAGCACAGCCCTTACGATATGTGTCCTTTCATGTCTGCTGTCTAATCCAATCAAGCTTCCACGAACGGTAGAATCCGCATGAGGTGTTCTCTCCCCGACTAAATATGGCGTAAAGAGCAATCCATTCGCTCCTGGCGCGACATCAACCGCACCCTCTAAAAGCGATTGGAACGATTCCTCTGGAGCCAGTAAGTGTTTTACCCAGTTAAGGCTATATCCTGCTGAAAGGGTGACACCCATTGTGTAAAAAGCGTCTTTTTTTGCATGATGAAACAAATGCAAGTTTCCTTGAAGCGCTCTTTCATGATCCTCTTCGTAAGAGAGAATGACGCCAGATGTGCCAATGCTGCATAACGTGCGGCCAGAGGATAAAATGCCAGCTCCAATTGCTCCGCAAGCATTGTCTGCCCCGCCAGCAAAGACTTTTGCACCCTCTTCGATCCCCGCCTCACGTGCAATGTGCGGCAATAGTGTACCGACCTCTTCCTCTGATGAGACAAGCGGCGGACAAATATGAGGAGGAATATCAAATGCCTGACAAATCTCTTCACTCCACTTTTGCTCTCCAATATCTAACAGCAATGTGCCAGCCGCATCAGAATAATCGATATGAACAGACCCTGTTAAACGAAATCTGACATAATCTTTCGGGAGTAAAAACATGTCGATTTGTTGATCAATTTCTGGTTCATGTTCCTTTACCCATAATAATTTTGGCAGTGTAAATCCTTCTAGCGCCTGATTTTTCGTGATCTTTTGCAGCCGTTCCCCCAGCTTTTTTGTGATGCGTGTACATTGCGCTGTCGTTCGTGTATCATTCCATAAAATCGCAGGGCGGAGTACCTTGCGGGATTCATTTAAAAGAACCAGACCATGCATCTGTCCAGAAAAGCTGATGCCTTCTACTTTCTTTGAATGAACAGGCTGTCTTGCCATCAGTTCTTTCATCGCAGCCACTGTTTGCTCAACCCAATCCTCTGGGTTCTGCTCACAATATCCAGGTCTATCTTGAATGAGGCGGTAAGACTTAGAGGCCTCGCAGCACACCTTTCCATTCTCATCTACTAATATTGCTTTGACTCCGCTCGTTCCAAGATCAATTCCCATCACATACTTCATGTCTTCACTCCTTCAAAACAGGTCCGCTCCTTCAATCAATCTTCTAACAAATATTGATTTAACCGGGCTTTCAACTGTTCCTCTCTTCCCGATTCGTTTCTGATCAAAGGGTGTTTGAGCGCATACTCTTCTAATGTATGAAAGTTTGCCTTTCCTTCTGAAATGTCACGGCCAATCCCTTCAGAAAAACTGCGATACCTGTGCTTTATCACATCTTCAAACACACGATCTTCTATGAGTCTATGAGCGACCCGCAGTCCTTTTGCGAATGCATCCATACCCGCAATATGGGCATACAAAATATCTTCAAGCTCAAAAGAAGCTCTTCTAACTTTTGCATCAAAATTGAGACCACCAGTTCCTAGTCCGCCATTTTGCAGAATTTCATACATGGCAAGAGTTGTGGCATATAAATCTGTTGGAAATTCATCAGTGTCCCAGCCGAGCAGCGTATTCCCTTGGTTCGCATCCACAGAACCGAGCAATCCATGTATTCTTGCTACTCGTAATTCATGCTCAAACGTATGACCGGCAAGCGTCGCGTGATTGGCCTCGATATTCAATTTAAAATGTGAATCTAATCCGTATTGCTTTAAAAAGGCGATAGATGTCGCTGCATCTGCATCGTATTGATGAGTGGTTGGCTCCTTTGGCTTAGGCTCAATTAAAAATTGGCCAGTGTACCCAATTTCCTTTGCATAATCAACAGCCATATGCAAGAACGACGCCATGTGGTCAAGCTCTCTTTTCATATCTGTATTCAGCAGAGTATCGTATCCTTCTCGTCCTCCCCAGAAAACGTAGTTTTCAGCGCCGAGTTCTTTAGCTGTTTCGATGCCTTTTTTCACCTGTGCGGCCGCATAGGCAAAGACATCTGCATGACAAGATGTCGCTGCGCCGTGTACAAATCTAGGATTTTTGAACATATTGGCCGTGTTCCAGAGCAGCTTTACTCCGCTATCCCGCATGTATTCTTTCATTCTATCTAAAATGATGTCTAATTGTTGATTGGTCTCTTGAAGCGTATCTCCCTCCGGTGCAATGTCACGGTCATGGAAGGAAAAATACGGAACATCCAATAGATCAAAAAGTTGAAAGGCCACTTCCAATCTAGCTTTCGCTAAATCCATTCCGCTATAGGAATCCCAGGCTCTCTGCATCGTGCCAGTTCCAAACATGTCTGTTCCATCTGCAGTCAATGTATGCCAATAAGCGACTGAGAAGCGCAGGTGATCTTTCATTGTTTTTCCGCCAATCATTTCGTTTGGATCATAGTGTTTAAAAGCGAGTGGATTTTTTGATTGTTTTCCTTCATATTGTATTTTTCCGATTCCTTCTAAGTTGTGTAACGTTTTCATATTTGAGTTGACCATTTTTTATTCCTCCTATGAATATACTTAGTAAGTTGATTCAACAAACTAATGTTCAATTGATGATCAATTCACTTTGAATTTTCCATATTTTTTAGTTTTTTAGAAATATTTTCGTTATAATAAAGTTAAAATCATCCTTCTTACAGAATACAGGCGAACAAAAACAGCTTTTTTTCAACTTAATCTAAAGACGAAACAAATGGAGTGAATAACGTGGATATTGCTGATCAGAACTTTGTGAAAAAAATAAATCAAAAGCTATTATTAAAAGAAATTCTCCAGCATGCGCCAATTTCCAGAGCAAAATTATCTGAACGCACTGGATTAAATAAATCGACTGTTTCCTCTCAAGTAAGTACATTAATGAAAGAGCATCTCGTCTATGAGATCGGTCAAGGTGAGTCTAGCGGCGGGAGAAGACCGGTTTTACTGATGTTTAATAAACGTGCTGGCTGCTCCATCGGGATTGATGTCGGCGTTGATTATGTCAACGGCATTTTAACCGACCTCGAAGGGTCCATTCTTCATGAAGAGCAGATCAAGCTCCCATCAAGCTCTCCTGATGTGACCATACGCATTTTAATTGAATTAATACAGCAGTTGATGGCACAAATCCCCTCTTCCCCATACGGGCTCATAGGTATTGGCCTATGTATACCTGGGTTAGTGGATACCGATGAACAAATCGTGTTTACGCCTCATTCCAAATGGAAAAATGTTGACCTGAAAACAACGCTCCAAGACGCTTTCCAAGTACCCGTCTTCATTGAAAATGAAGCAAACGCGGGTGCATATGGTGAAAAAATCTTTGGCGCTGCTAAACACTATGATCATTTGATCTATGCCAGCATCGGCACTGGCATTGGAATCGGGATCATTATCAATCATCATTTATACAGAGGCGCATACGGCTTTTCTGGTGAAATGGGACATATGACCATCGACTTTAATGGACCAACATGCAGCTGCGGAAACCGTGGATGCTGGGAGCTGTATGCATCTGAGAAAGCCTTGTTTCAGTCCCTTCAAACAAATGATCAGCCCATCTCCCATCAAGACTTGGAACAGCTGGCGACGTTAAATGATATGAAAACGCTCAATGCCCTGCGCAACTTTGGTTTTTACCTTGGCGTCGGTCTCACAAACGTCCTGCATACCTTTAACCCGCAAGCGATTATTTTACGAAACAAGGTGATTGAAGCACAGCCAACGGTTTTACGTGTGATTCAAGAGGAGGTATCCTCAAGGATGGATACGCAATTCAGTTCACATGTAGAGCTGCTTCCTTCGTCATTAGGACACAACGCACCGGTATTAGGGATGACATCTTTAGTCATTGAAGCTTTCCTGCAAGATGCCACCCTCTCACCATGACAGGTTCATAGATAAAAAAGACAGCTCTTAGCGTGTTGTCTTTTTTATTTATCTGTTTCCTCATAACGGAAATAGTTGAAATCAGCAGGAAGACGCTCGCCGCTTGTATCCTGGCACTGCATGCCGACAAATGCCCCTGTAAAAAATCCCCCTCCTCGAATGAAGTCATCGGATAAATGGCTTGATTCAAATGACACATCAATTTCCTTCCATTCTCTTTGATCAAAAGAATAAGAATAGGTATATGTCTCTTTCTGAACGGTCACTTTTAAATACACATACGTGACCTCCTCTGGAATGACGATTTTTTGTGTCAACGGCTGAGAAAAGGAAAGGTTTTGACAGACAGATAGTTCAAGAATGCGGCCAAGTTCCTCGTCATATGTCACCTGAAGCGCTGTCCAATTTTCCGTATTATAATAATTCACAAGACCAGCAGCTTGCTGAAAATTCTCTGGAAAGAACGAAACAGCTGTCTCTGCTTCAAAATAAAAGCTTTGCCAGCGCCTTGCAACGAAAGCTTGAGTAAACTTAGATGTTAGTGATTCCTGTCCGTATAACCTTAAATGCTGAGGTTCTTCCGTTAATGAACCGATCTGATCAGTAAAAGGGATTCTTAATGTTTGGAAGTGTCTATTTAACGTTGATTCTTTAAATTCATCGACTGTATGGTGTGTAGGAGCAAAAACCTTTTCGTTTATCGCTGGCGCTTCAACCTCCAGCGCCCCCTCTTTTCCGCCCACAACATACGGCCAGCCATCCTTCCATTCGAGCTTTTGAATCGCTGTTTCTCTTCCTAAAGGACACCACCCTCTCTGTTGAAAAATAGATTCCTTGCTTGATTGAATGGGGCGGCCAGTGAGATGAGCCAAATACCATTCATTTGTATGCGTTTGAACGATGGAAGCATGCCCGCATTTTTGAAGCGGATGTTCAGGTGCGTGAAAAGCACTTAAAATGGGGTTATCAGGATGAACCTCATAAGGCCCTTCAATCTGCGAGGAACGGGCAATTGTTGCCGCATGCTCGTACCGGGTACCTCCTTCTGCTGTTAATAAATAATAGTAATCACCAATGTGATAAAGATGCGGCGCTTCTGTCAATTTTATCGGCGTGCCTTTAAAAATGACCTTCCGCTGACCAATGAGTTTCTTTTCCGACACGCTATATTCTTGCAGGGCAATACCCGCAAAGGAATGGTGTTTTTCCCTATGATCCCACAGCATATTTAAGACGTATTTCTTGCCGCTTTGGTCATGAAATAAAGAAGGATCAAAGCCAGAGCTATTGAGACGGACCGGCTCACTCCAATCACCATCCACTTCACTTGCCGTGACCAAATAATTATGACCATCTTTAAATGGACCATCCACTACTTTGATATCTGAATAAATGAGCCAAAACTGACCATCTGCATAGCTTAGGCACGGTGCCCATACTCCGCCAGAATCAGGATTCCCCTTCATGTCCAGCTGCGACGTTTTTTGCAAAGGACGCGCAGCAAGCCGCCAATGGACTAAATCCCTCGAATGATAAATTTGCACCCCTGGAAACCATTCAAATGTAGAGACCGCCATGTAATAATCTTCTCCTACACGGCAAATACTTGGGTCCGGGTTAAACCCTTTGAGCACTGGATTGGTAATTTTCATTCAACTTCCTCCTCTTCACGACCTACATTTTAAAATCATCCATATGATCGATATATACTTGATCCCTATTCTCAAGCTCCCTTACAACTTTTTTGTGTTTTTCTTCATCTAGGTTGTAAAAATTAATATCAATCATCGCTAAAATCAGTAAGCATACAGGAATCACCGTTACCGTGATTAAAATGCCAAGTAATGCTTCAGGTGTCTGTATTTGGTTCGCGACATAGCCAAATCGATCGAGTACAAGCCCCGGAACAATCCCGCCTAATGCCATCCCAAATTTAAAGAAGAACCCAATGACTGCGTAGATGAGCCCGCCCATCCTTTTCCCTGTTTTATATTCGCCATATTCAACAGTCTCTGGAATAAGTGCCCACATGTAAGCACCGGCTGTAATACTCCCCGCAGCAGCGACGAGCCTAAAAACAAGTATTAAAGTGATTTGACTCGACGGTATCACAAGTAATGCAAGAAGACCTACGATATTCAGCAATAAAGAATAATTCAGCAGCTTTTTCTTTCCTAACAGCTTGTGCAGCTTAGGAATAAACGGCAGCACCATTAAAGCTGGCAGACTGCCAATGAGTCCGTACCATTTCACTAAATCTTCTCTGCCAAGGTTATACGTCACATAATAGATCCCAACAGAGTTGCTGATCGAGTTCACACCAAAAATAATAATAAAGAAAATGCTTAATACAACAAGCGGACGATTCACTCGCAACTGGACAAAGATATCACTGAATTTAATCTTTTCCTCTGGCTTTTGAAGCGTGACACGTTCATTCGTGCTTTTAAAACAGAAAATCAGTAATGCACCGCCAAGAACGCCGAGAAAAGCCATCGTCATCTGCCAGCCGAGTGCTGTATTTCCTGTCGTATCACTTAAAAAGGTCGCAAGAAAAGGAACAAAAAAAGCCACAACTAGACCGCCTAGATTGGCAAAAACCATACGAACGGACGTAATACTGACAACCTCTTGGTTATTTCTTGTCATTGCGGAAGTTAAAGCACCATAAGGAACGTTGATGAATGTGTATGTAAGCGATAAACCAACATACGTGATGTAGGCATAAATGAGTTTACCCATTTCGGAAAAATCAGGTGTTGTAAAGCAAAGGATGGCAAGTACGACGAAAGGAAACGCACCGAATAACAAGTAAGGTCTGAACCTGCCAAAACGGCTGTTCGTCCGGTCCACCAATGCACCAATAAATGGATCTGCAAGCGCATCGATGGCGCGAACAACCAAAAACATCGTCCCTGCTGCTGCCGCTGATAAACCGTACACATCTGTATAAAAAAATAATAGATACGTAGAGACAGTTGCATAAATCAAATTACATGCGAAATCCCCTGAAGCATATCCCACTTTTTCAGACATACGAATCTTCTTTAAATTCTCACTAACCATGAGCTTTCTCCCTTCTTCACTTAGCCTCTTCTAACGAACAGATGATGGAGGGCAGCAGCAATCAATGCGGGAAATATAAAGCGCTTTCAATTTGTTGTAAAAATGTAGCTGAACATCTCATCCTTTCAGCTTAGCCCATTTAAGCAGCAAATCAGTTGAATGACGGAATCATCTCCTTCAATATAGGAATCAATGCTTGAAATTCATCTTAGTTTATTGACCAAACAAACTAAGATGAATTCATTTTATAAAATCTGATCTGACTTTTCAATATTTTTTGAAAAAATAATCCAAATAATCGATTTCTTGTCATTCATCTTGTAAAATGACATGAAAATCTGAAAGAATTCATTTAATGGTTGCATTCAAGCTCATCCCATGCTATATTAATCAAGCGATGAGCTGAATTGTGTAAGTCGGGTAACATGTCTCTTTGAGACACACACGAATGTGGCGTGTGGTTATTCCGCCTCAATACGCAAAAGACATCTTCTGAGGAAGATGTCTTTTTTCTTACCCTATTTTTGTTCCATTCTCAACCGGTTCATCTGTGGCTAGCAAAACCACGTCTTCTTTTGATGGCATGCCTCCTAAGACAAGCACTTCTGATTTGAACCCTGCAATTCTTCTTGGCGGGAAATTAACGACTGCTACAATTTGTTTGCCGGTAAGATTCTCCGCTGTATAACGCTTTGTCAGCTGAGCACTAGATTGTTTTACACCAATTTCTTCACCAAAATCAATCTTGAGTTTCAACGCAGGCACTCTTGCCTCTGCAAAAAATTCTGCTTCTATGATCGTCCCAACACGAATATCTAACGCCAAAAACTGTTCAATATCTGCCATATGACTCTCTCCCCTTCACGAAAGGTAACGTAATCTATTGATTATCCATTGTAGCACATTCATTTCGTCAAAAAGGAGGTTCAAAAAGCCTATTCAGCGCTAAAATCACCCTTTTAGTTTACATAATAAATTTATAGTCGTGTATTAAATGTTTGCATCCTGAAAATGAATTCAGTAAAATGGCAAATAATCCTACTGCTTCCTCCCGAATATATTGGGGAGGGTTCACACTTGTTTACATTATCGGATATGTGGACGTTTTGCTGGTCGTTTTTCGTCATTCTTCCTATCGTTGCCATCCTGCATCAGCTTGGCCATATTGTGGTCGCGTGGATGTTTGGGGCAAAGGTTTCCTTTGCTCTTGGCAGAGGCAAAAAAGTGTTGAAAGTAGGCGTCGTTGAAATTAGACGAATCTATTTTCTAGATGCATTTTGCCACTATGAAGAAATGAGGAAAAATAACCGATTTTCGCACATTCTTGTCTACTTAGGCGGTTCATTATGCAACCTGCTCAGTGTTCTCATACTGAATACAATGATCGCCAATGATTTCCTGCCAGAGCACCAATTTTTCTATCAATTTGCTTACTTCTCAGTCTACTATGTATTTTTTGCACTGCTGCCAGTCCAGTATGCAGATCATCATCCGAGTGATGGGCAAGCGATTGTGAACATCATTCGGCACGGTGAACCATGTGACATCATTGACTAACATGATGACTTTCAATGTCAATATGATAATGAATCGTTAAAAAAGGAATACCGAACAGCTTCATTTGGTGTACCGCTGTGAGACTTTGATCTGTCTCCGGCTTCATATGAAAGCTTTCTTCCATTGGCAGTTTCATGGTGATAAAAGGCGTATGTAAATACAATCCTTCGTCACCGGTACTGCCTTTTGGACGTGTGCTTTTTAATAGAAAGTCTTCCTTTTCATTAAAAGGCTTTAAAATGGCAGTCAGCTGAGAATACGGAAGCGGCAGCGCAATATTCATATAACCCGCAGCTGCATCGTGATGAAGAGCATAAAGTGCAAAAAAGACTTGCTCCCCTTTTGCGTTATGACGAATCCACGCACGCACATTCTCTCTTTCTTCCTTAGGGTGTTGAAATCTACAAAGGCTTCCCGGCATTTCATAAGGAATACGAGATGACCCCAAATAAAGCTGACCTATTTTCTTAAACACTGGCTGAAGTAAAAAAACAAAAGGCCTCACCCACCAATGAAAGCTAACGGCTGCTTTTAACGTAAAAGCCATAGGGTTCTCATAAAATCTGCGAATCACAGGTGAAACCCGATCAGCTGAAAATGTCGTTCCATTTAATTCATCAAGTGAATCGACTAAACCGAGCTTCTCTCGATCGTGCACTCTTTCCTCTTGAAAAGAGATCAAATGAAAGCGACCATGCACTTTCGAAATCGGAAAATCCTTCTGCTTCAATTGATCCTTCGGTCCTTCGATCACCCAGCCAATTAAACCTGGCAAAATCACAAAAAAAGCATTGATACTGCCATGAAACCAAATCATCTGATCAATGCTGATGTAGGTCACGCGCATAAGCATACCCGCTGAATAAAGAAGAGATAACACGATCGTCCCCATTAAAACAAAGCTAGAAAACACAACAAGACCTTTTGCGAAAGTTAACCGAAATCTTGTTTTCACACAAAGGATTCCATATATGTAGAGGGCAACCACATAAAGAATGACGCTGAACGTATCAAATAGACGGGAGAAGCTAATCCCAACAGCAATCATCACAGGCGACAGCAAAATCACCCAGCCCGCCGCTTTGTATAAAGCTGTCTCCTTTGTTCGCTGTCTCCCTAATAATCCATAAAAAAGCGGGATAAAAAAAGCCGAGTAATGAAAATGAATAGCGGTCAAAAGAACAATGATCGGCGAAAATGTCATCACCTGTATATCTGCTGTGTACAGCCAAAACCAAAGCCCGCCTAAAGCGATATACATCCATGCGCCATCGATCATCAGCTCATGAAGCGGAAAGATTCCTCTTTTCAGCAAACGAGCAAAGCCAAATAACGCCAACAGGAATGTATATAAAAGCCAGCCCGATGCAAACCAGGCGGAATGATAGATAAAAGCAGCGGTTGCACAAAGAGCCGCTAGTGGAAAGGCTTTCATTAAAAAGCCGATCAGCATACCTGGCTTTTGTTTCTTCCCTTCTTTCTTAAAAAAGTGTAAGGCAGCGGGAAGAAAAAATAGAATCGCCATGAGAACAAAAAATTCTGCTATCGGACCTGTCATCAAACGGGTGGCGATAAAAAAAGACATAAAGATCAGACTGGATGTCAAATGCCACTTATTCATCAGGAGACACCCTTTCTGTAAAACGGCCTTTATATGTAAAAAGAGTACCAAACAGGCGATTTTTCACGTGGACATCAATGGTATATTCACCTGCATGCTCATCGTAGCCTTCCGTTACATCTGACACACCATAAAGCCATGAAGGCAGCGGCCATTCCCTGCCGAACATCAAAAACTTCTGCCGGCCGGATTGAATACGCAGGAAATCATGCTTTGTTACTGTAAAATGAAGCTCTGACACAAGAAGTCTAGGCTTTCCAAAGTAGTCTAGGACTGTATGACTCTTCTGATCAATGATCATATCTGCATCAAAGTGCCGCTCCTGCTTTGGGAAATAAAACGTTCGATACCAGTGCATCCCTTCCTCCCCCTTATTTGTCACAAAGGGCTCATTGACAATTTGGAAAGGAATATCTCTTCCTCTCTCAGGGAAAAAACAACGAAACAATGGACCAATTCTGAAGATCAATCGAATGAGTCTTGACCCGCCGCCTATCTCCCCCATGGTGCCTTCAGCAGAAAACGCGCGGTGGTATCTCTCTTTTAGTTTTGGATGCAGCTTATCGTAATCCTTTACTTGATGACGATGAACGACCATGTCTACCTCCCCTTTTTCGTTTGATGGAAAATACATCTACACAATCTTTTAGATTTATCATACCTGCAATCGACAAGATGAAAAATCCACTCATCACAAGCGGCTCATGAAGCGTCGTTTGCGGGGATAGGATCCCTATACAAAGCATGATCAGAAAAAAAATGCTTTGTAGAATGAAAAGATATTTTTTTGACAGCTTAGGAATTAGCCATGATACGCCTAAAAGCGCATAAAACAATCGAAAACTCGTGCTATGATCAAAAGCAGAATGTGAAAAAGGGATGACCGCTTGGCATAGCCAGACGATGGCAAACAGCAAACAAATCCCGTAATGAGCAAGTGTTCTCTCTAGTAATAACCGAGGATGCGTTCCCTTTTCAAGCCACGTCTTTAAAGCGCCAAAACTAAAGGCCGTCATAAATCCTATCATCGGGCGAAAAAGAATCCGGTCTGCCCATGTCCAACCTTTTCCTTCTTTCGTTTCGTAATCAAATTGAGTTTGAAATACAATGTGATCGCTTGTTTTCATATACTTCCAGTAGCCGCTGCCTTCTTTGATAAAAGACAATGGGTGTGACGATTTGAAATTGAGTGAGGATGCCCGTTCATTCCGTTCATCCATCATTCTTGTTCGATACGCTCCTGTCCCTGTGACACTTAAACCAAACCCAAGATGCTTTTCATACAAAAAGGATTGGGGCTGTTCATTTTGGGATTCATTTAATGAAATGGTTGAAAAACGCAAATCCCACTGTTCATGAAGCTTTGGATTTTGCGTATATTCCCATACTTTCTCTATAGGTGCATGAATGGTTGTTTCCACATAAACAGGCTTTCTTTTCATCTGCCTCTACTCCTCTATGTGAATTATTTCACATAACAAGCATACCATGTTTCACAAAACTGTCAAATCTTTATTCGTTTTCTGTTAAAAAAATTCTTCAAGACGGCCGCCCTTTTAAGATATCGATTCACTGCAAAAAAAGACCTGTCAATGAGACAGATCTTCTTTTTGCAACACACCTGAGATATAAAGCCTGACCGCATAACTCACACTGTCTTCAAGCTGTTCTTTTCGTTGAAATCCCTTTTTATTTGAAATATCACCGAAGCCGTGCAATAAGCTTCTTAGTCCTCTTACCACATGTGTCATCTCTTCTTCTTTTACACCAAAGCGGGACATGATGGATTGGACAAATTCAGCAAGGCGCTCTGCCTCGCTTCTTACTTTTTTCTCATCCATATGTGAAAAGGCAGCTTCATAGAGGCCTGGATGTTCCCGGACAAATTCAACATACTGCCTGGCGAAGGCTAAAACAGCTTCTTCTTTATCCAGCCCCTCTGTTACGTGTATGCCTTCTTCACAAAGCATGGACAGCCCTTTTACTGCGAGTGCCGCCTGAATCTCATGAAGACCGGATACGTGATTATAAAGGGAAGGCGGTCTGATGTTCAGCCTTTTAGACAATGTAGCAATGGTCAATGCAGAAAACCCCTCTTCATCAACAAATGCAGCTGCTGTATCCATAATTTTTTCTTGCGTGATACCCATTCTTGGAGACACGGTTTACTGCTCCCCTTTCTTCAGCTGCTGCTGCCTTTTACGAACGGCAGCTTGCAGCTTTTCATGAGGTTTTATGATGAGATCGCCATGTCCTGCAGCAAGACAGGATAAGCGAAGTGCCAGTAATTTTTCGGCGCTATTGAGTGCGGTTTCTGCATCCCATGTAGCAAAGGCCGGGAACGGAAAGGTCCAGCGAAATTCACCCGTTACTGATAAGCCGCCTTTTGTTACAAGGGCATCCCCAGCAATCACAACTCCTGACCTTCCATCGTATAAGGAAATGCTGCCAGGTGTGTGCCCTGGTGTCGCAATGACTTTCAGCGGCCCAATCTCATCTCCTTCTTCGACAAGCACATCCGGTTTTGTGTGAATATTTCTCGAAAAACTGCCTTTGATTTTTTGCTGGGGTTCGCCAGGAAGCAAGGATAAGTCACCCTCAAATAGGCGGGCATCGCGTTTTGATAAATAGACGACTGCCTCTGGAAAAACTTTTTTCACTTCATCTAATGCGCCTATATGATCCATATGACTATGGGTGAGAATAATTTTGTGTATGGGTTTGTTCTTTTGACGGGCAAATTCGATGATCGGCTTTGCTGCCATTTTTAAAGCAGCATCAATTAAGATGAGCCCATTCTCTTCCTCAAATACATAACAATTTACCGGAAATAATCGCGGCATCAATGTGAGCTGGTGCAGACGGTCAAAAGTTGTCAATCTCATCAAGTGTCCCCCCAAAACTAATGTTGTTAGTTTTATATTAACTAATACTATTAGTTTTAGCAACTATTTTTTCATCGACCGCAATATAAATATCGATTTGCGCTTCTTTTGGATCAATAGACCTTTCATCGTACCATTCAAAATCCCCTGTATATGTGCGAAAATAACGCTGATCCCAATTCCAAATCTGCTGCCATGTTTCAAGCACAACTTCTTCAATCGGCCCCTTTCTCGTTCGAAATCTTGCGTACGTGGACGAGGGAATCTCTTTTACATGTTCTAAGTGCTGATCCACAAAGTGTCCCGCTGTGAATAAATAAGAGCCATGCTCATCTTTTTCATAATCTGAATACAGCCCTATGACGGGCGCTTGTCCCCCGTGAGGCTGCTGCGCAAAAAATTGCTGCCAAAGAGGTGCAATCTTCCGCTCTTTTGTCAGCTCCATTTCGTTTGTTGTTCGAACAGACAACCCTTTCATCCATTGTTTCTCTAATGTCACGATATCGTACATACATTCTCATCTCCTTTTTTTCTATCATATAAAAAGAAACCTGACAACATTGTGTCAAGTTTCCATTCGTTTGAGAAATTGTTTCAACTGGAGATCAAACGCTTCTTTGACATGCTTCGGGGAAAGAATGTCGACATCTGGACCTAAATGGAATAGGAAACTATTTAACCAATCATCTTGAGGTACAGTGATGGTGGCAAGATAGCTTCCGTCTGAACATACGTTCAATTCGTTCTCATCCACCCATTCCTTCACTTTGCCCACTGATGCTTCCGTTAACCTGAGCGTGACAGAGCTGACCGATGGTTGTTCTTGCCAAGAGTCATTCCAAGGCTTCTCTTCGTTTTTGATTCTTTTCGGTTGGAAATATCCTGAAATGGTGACAAGACCCGTCATTCTGGTCAGCTTGAACAGACGAAAAGCTTTTTTCACACAACAAAACGCATACAAATACCAATGCCTTCCTTTTAAAACAAGCGTATAAGGCTCCACTTTGCGTGGAAGTGTTTCGCCTTTCGCATTGCGATAGGTGAACTGAATATATTGGTGCGCTGAGGCAGCTGTATGGATGAGCTGGAGCTTCTGCTCAGCCTGGCTGTCTTTTCCCCAGGAGCTTAAATCAATGAAGACATGATGCTGTTTTTCGCTCTCACCCGTATGCGTGGGAATGAGCGATTTGATTTTTTTCAGTACATGCTCACTTTCTTTAAAGGAGTACGCACTCGTCATGCTTTCGAGGGCTGTTAAAATGACCTCGATGTCATCATCGGTAAATAATTTTTTCTCTAAACGATAGTCCTCAACAAGTGAAATGCCTCCACCTGCTCCTTGGGTTGTCACAATAGGGATTCCCGCTTGATTGATGGTATCAATATCACGATAAATGGTCCTCACGCTCACTTCGTGGAGTTCAGCAAGATCTTTCGCCTGAACCTGCTTCTTGCTAATGAGCAGCATCACAATAGATAAAATGCGGTCGATTTTCATGACTTTTCCTCTTTTTCATAAATGTAGGTTTTGTTTTGATAAAAAAAGAAAGAATGGTAAAGATAAGTAACAGCCAGCATTCGTTTACATCCCTGCACGTGCAGGAGGAGGTTGCATCATGACACATAACGTGTGGCAGTTGTTCATGATTGGGAGCATTATGTTGATCTGCATCATGATTCGAATGAATCGAATGAGACGCTATCAGCTTGTACGCCCCATCAGTCTTTTGATGAGAATGTATATCTTTGGTCTCTCTGCCCTTATTCTCCTATCAGAAGGATGGCAAAATCACAGTATCTTCATCTATGCCGCTATTGGCATGCTTTTTGGAAGCAGCCTGGCTATTCATGCCTATCAGACGATTCGAATGAAAGAAGAAAATGGCCGGCTGTATATGAAAACGAGTAAATGGATTGAAAGCTTCATTTTATGTTTGTTTTTATCCAGGCTTAGTTTTAAGCTGGTTGAGCTGACAAACCATTCGATGACCAAGATCAGTGTCGTTGAACTATATCAGCATATCGTGAGCGATGATGCGATGACCATGCTCAGCTTTTTTCTTTTAGCTGCTTACTATGTTGTTTTTTCTTATCACATGATGAAAGCAAGTAAACGATCGACACATGTGCATCATGCATAAAAACCTTCCTATAGGCGTAGGAAGGTTTTTTATCAATCGTGCTGTGCATGGTGAATCATCTGTTCAAGCACTTCCATCACATGCTGATCTTCAGGGCTGTAAAAAATCGAGGTCCCTGCTCGTCTAGATTTCACGAGACGAAGGTTTTTTAAAAAGCGCAGCTGATGAGAAACGGTTGATTGCATGAGATTCAGTGTTTCTGCTATATCATTTACCGAGTGTTCACCTTGAGACAGCAGGTGCAGAATTCGAATACGAGTCGGATCAGATAAAGCTTTAAAGGTTTGGGAGACAAGAAATAGACTTTCTTCATCCAGCTCCATCCGTTCCTGTTCTTGATTTGTATTCAGTTCTTCCTTCATTTTGCTTCACCTTTCTTGTCCGTCAAATCACGACTTATTCTCTGTATCATCATATACCAAAACGTCCGGCATGCAAAGCGGGCACACTTTAGAAAAAAGATTTACTCAAATAGCATTGACACTTGGTAGCATTCTTTTTAAAATGAGCATTATTTATTCATTTTTTTAGAGGAGCTGATAGGCAAATTGACTGAAGAGCCAAGACTAAAACGCAGCCTGACTGTCTTTCCACTTGTTGTGATCGGGCTTGCTTATATGGATCCACTTGTCGTATTTGATTCATACGGCATTGTTGCTCAGCTGACGAAAGGACACGTCGCTGCAGCTTATATATTTACGTTACTTGCATTACTATTGACAGCGCTTAGCTATGGGAATATGGTGAAGGCTTTTCCAAAAGCAGGATCTGCTTATACATATGCGCAAAAAAGTATTCATCCTCATGTCGGCTTCCTTGTGGGCTGGACACTTTTACTGGATTATTTATTTTTGCCTATGGTGAATTTTGCGATCGGAAGTGCTTATTTAACCGCAGCCTTTCCTGATGTACCTCATTACATTTGGATCATCATACTTGCTATCGCCATAACGACTGTCAATGTAATCGGTATTCGGCTTACAGCCAACATCACGGCACTATTTGTGACCTTCCAGGTCATTGTCGCCGTCACTTTTGTTGGGTTTGTTATTTATGGGCTCACACAAAACGCTGGAAGTGGAGAATTATTGTCCGCCCGGCCTTTTTATTCAGCGAGCTTAGAACCAGCGCTTATTTTTTCAGGAGCGACCATTTTATGTTTTTCGTTTCTAGGATTTGATGCAATTTCGACCATGTCTGAGGAAACCATTAAGCCAAAAAAGACGATCCCACTTGCCATCTTCTTAACCGTCGCCATTGGAGGCGTACTGTTTACCTTGACGTCTTATTTTTTGCAGCAGGTATTTCCAAATTTTCAACAGTTCAAGCATCCCGATGCTGCCTCACTTGAAATTGCGGAATTTGTGGGGGGCGCATTTCTCCACTCGTTCTTTTTAGCTGGCACAATGGTCGCTGTCATCTCTTCTTCCTTATCGTCACATGCAAGTGCAGCAAGGCTGTTATATGCAATGGGTAGAGATGAGTCGTTACCGAAGCGTTTCTTCGGATATATTCATCCGAGATTAAAAACCCCTGTTTTTAATATTTTATTAATTGGTGCTTTCTCCTTAACCGCAGTCGTTGGCGAACTTGAAGTCATTTATTCCTTTATCAGCTTCGGCGCGTTGATTGGATTCACTTTTGTGAACTTGTCTGTTTTTGCGTACTATTTCGTCAGACAAAAACAAAGAGGTGTACTCAATACATTGAGATACGCATTGATCCCTCTGTGCGGGACGGCCTTTTGTATTTGGCTGTTAACGAGCATCAGTACAAATGCATTAATCATTGGTATGCTTTGGCTGATTATCGGTTTTGTTTATTTCTGCTACAGATTGAAAACAAGACCCGAATTTACATTTGGGTATGATTGATTATAAGGTTTTCACTTGGTATCCTGTGCAGGATATGGCATAATAAAAAGGCTGTACTTCCCTTTTAAAAGCGGGGCAAAACAGGGGTGAACTGACCTTGAAAAAGAAAAAAACAGGATGTTTTGCCATTTCAGGCTGCTTCACGATTTTTCTGTTTGTTTTCGTATTAGCAGCCATTGTCATGTCCTTTAATCAAAAGGAATTAAAAAAGCTGCCGATTGATACGGAATCAATTGTTTTGTCGAGATTGGATGATTACAAGCCGCTTGTAGAAACAGAGCTAAGAGATCAAGATTTAGATCAATATACCGCGTTAATCCTCGGTATGATGTATCAAGAATCAAAAGGCAGAGGCGGAGATCCAATGCAGTCCTCTGAATCTCTTGGTTTGAAACGAAATGAAATCAATGACCCTCAGAAAAGCATTAGACAAGGAGTCCATCATTTTTCTACTATGTACAAGCATGGTAAGAAAAAAGGCGTTGATTTGGAAACCATTATTCAAAGCTATAATATGGGAATCGGCTATATTGATTTTGTTGCAAAAAACGGGGGAAAACATTCCGAGAAATTGGCAAAGCAATACTCCAAAAAGCAAGTGAAACAAAACCCCGAAGTCTATACGTGCGGAGGCAACAAAGATAACTTCCGCTATCCGTATTGCTACGGTGATTTCACTTATGCTGAAAAAGTAAAAGAAAAAACGAAAACAGTTGAAGAAAAGATGAAATTGGCTTCATCATCCACACCATCATCGTAAAAAAGCACTTCCGTTTAGGAAGTGCTTTTCATTTTGGCTGTTCTTTCCCGATTTCCGGCAGGATCGTTTTCGCTAAATGCTGATCCATTTCCTCATATTCCTCATATTGAATCGTTTCATACAGCTCTTTTCTCGTTTGCATGTCCTTCAGCATTCCTTGCTGCGTCCCCTTCTCCATGATTTCTGTAAATAAACGCTCATACGCTTTTGCAGCGACTCTAAGTGATGACACAGGGTATATGACCATCTGAAATCCAAACATCGAAAATTCGTCTGCATGATAATAAGGTGTCTTACCAAACTCCGTCATATTTGCAAGAAGAGGTCCTTTTATGCTGCTTGACGCATGCGTGAAGTCTTCAGCTGTAATGAGCGCCTCAGGAAAAATAGCATCAGCTCCTGCTTCGAGATAAAGATTGCCTCTGCGGATGACATCCTCCATCCCGTTTACAGACTTTGCATCGGTTCTTGCAATCACCAAAAGCGTTGGTGCCGCTTGTTTGATGGCTTTGATTTTCGCGATCATCTCTTCTACTGGAACGAGCGACTTTCCGTTTAAATGTCCGCATTTTTTCGGCATTTGCTGATCTTCAATTTGAACAGCTGCCACCTTGCTCTCTACCATTTCTTTGGCCGCCCTTGCAGCATTCAATACGCCGCCATAGCCAGTATCCATATCGACCAAAAGCGGCAGCTGAGAAGCTCGAATGATTTCCTTCGCTTTTTCAGCCATTTCCGTTGAATGGATCATGCCGAGATCAGGCAGTCCTTTGCTGGCACAAAAAGCGGCGCCAGATAAATAGAGCCCTTGGAAGCCCATTTTTTTTGCATAAAGCGCAGACATTCCATCGTGAACGCCTGGGATTTGAAATAAAGCTGATTTGTGCATTTGTTCTTTAAAGGCTGCGGCTAAATCTGCTTGACTTGATTCATCATTCACGATCCACACACTAGTTCCCCCTTATATGACGAATAGGTCCATAAATGATGGTACGGTTGTTGTTTTTAATTGATTTGGATTTTGACAGAGTGACACAATTTGATCCACTTGTTTTTGTGGAAATCTCGTCTTCAAATGATAGAGCCATTTCTTTTCAAGCAGCGGAATGCCTTCCTGCCTTCTTCTGCGATGACCAAGCGGGTATTCAATTTCAATTCGATCTGTCATCGTCCCGTCTTTAAAGAAGATCTGCACACAGTTTGCTATTGATCTCTTTTTCGGATCTAAATAATCTGCTGTATAACGTTTATCTTCTTTGACGACCATTTGATCCCGGAGACGATCAATGGCCGGATTTTGCGCCGTTTCTTCTTCATAATGGTCAGCTGTCAGCTCACCATAGATCAATCCAATCGCGGTAATATACTGCAAGCAATGATCGCGGTCTGCTGGGTTATACAGTGGCCCCTTCTTATCAATAATCCGAATCGCTGATTCATGTGTTGTAATCTCTACCCGGTCAATGTCATCTAATCGATCTTTTACAGCATCATGCAGCATCATAGCGGCCTCTGCAGCCGTCTGGGCATGAAACTCAGCAGGATAAGCAATTTTGAAAAGCACATTTTCTATGACGTATGATCCTAGCGGCTGAGCGAGTGTGAGAGATTTTCCTTGCATAAGAACATCTTCAAAGCCCCACTTCTCAGCACTAAGCGGTGTTTGATAGCCCATTTCCCCTTTTAGTGTCATCATTGCCAGTCTTACCCCGCGGCTTGTTGCATCACCCGCTGCCCACGATTTCCTTGATCCTGTGTTTGGGGCGTGGCGATACGTCCTAAGCGGAGAATTATCAACAAACGCTTGCGATAAAACATGCTGCACGTCTTCCTTTGTTCCGCCAAGCAATGCACACACAACAGCACTTGTTGCCACTTTGACAAATAACACATGATCCAAGCCATTTCGGTTCAGACAATTTTCTAAAGCGAGCACACCTTGAATTTCATGTGCCTTGACGATCGCATGCAGTACGTCATTCATCGAAAGCGGCTCTTCACCGTTTGCAAGCCGCGTTCTGCTGATGTAATCACTTACAGCTAATATTCCGCCTAAGTTATCTGACGGATGTCCCCACTCCTCTGCAAGCCACGTGTCATTATAATCTAACCAGCGAATCATACAGCCTATATCAAAAGCCGCTTGAACAGGATCTAGCACAAACGAAGTGCCTGGAACTCTTGCTCCGTTAGGCACAACGGTACCAGGTACGATGGGGCCAAGATGCTTCGTACATTCCGGAAAATTGAGCGCCAGCATTCCGCAGCCGAGTGTGTCTATCAGTACATACCGCGCTGTTTCAATGGCTTCTTTGCTCGTAATCTCCCCGTCTACTGCATAGGCTGCGATTTCTTCCAATAGCTGATCCGTTTGATTGGCGACTGCTGTTTTATTCATGTTCATTCCCCCGTTTTTCTATCATCATCTGAGACTTTTAATCCTCTTGGCCCTAAATACCGGACTCTCGGTCTAAAAATGCGATTATGCAAATGCTGTTCAATAACATGGGCTGCTAATCCACTAGCTCTAGCAGCAAAGAAAATCGGTGTATAAAGTGAAATTGGAATCCCGAGCACGTAATAAATAGGTGCGGCGTAATAATCAAGATTCGGATAGAGGTTTTTCTTCTCTTTCATGTATGCCTCGCCTGCTGCACACATGTCATAAAGCGTTGTATCTCCCTTTGATTCCGTAAGCGTTTTCAATGATCGTTTTAAAAGAGCGGCTCTTGGGTCCATTTTTCTCATGTATACCCTGTGGCCAAAGCCCATCATTTTTTCTTTTGCGGCTAATTTTCGTTCAATCAGCGCAAGGAATCCTTCCGTTGTTTTTCCTTCGAAAAGCATGTGCATGACAGCTTCATTCGCTCCCCCGTGCAAGTCACCTTTTAATGAAGAAATCGCTCCAGTAAAAGCACCATACATGTCAGAATGTGTGGATGCGATGACTCTGGCGGCAAACGTTGAATTAGGCAGTTCATGTTCACTATATAATGTGAGTGTTTGGTCAAAAGCGGTGATTTCGTCTTGTGTTGGAGTACGTCCTGTGAGCATGGCTAAAAAGGTTTCAGTGTAGGATTTGGTCTGATCTGGAGAAATAGCGGCGTCTTTTGTGAGAATATGATAGCTTCCAGCAACAATGGCCGGCAGCTGGCCGAGTAATCGAACAGCACGCCTTTGCTGGCACGCTTCTGATCGATCATGTAATGCATCATCGTACCCACTAAGAGCAGATATGCACGTTCTCATGGCATCCATAGGATGAGTGGTTTTTGGCAGCTTTGTTAAAATGGTTTGAATGGTTGGATGTAAGTTGGTTTGTGAGGAAATGTCTTGCTGAAATTGGTGATATTCCATGGTATCTGGTAATCTTCCATAAATAAGCAGATAGGCTGTTTCTAAATAGGTCTTTTTTTGTGCCAACTCGATGAGGTCATACCCGCGAATTACAATTTCTTCTTGCTGCACATCTAAGTATGAGATAGACGTTTCGCTTGCCACAATGTCTTCAAGCCCCGGTTTATAATGCAGTTGTTCAGTCATCATATAACCCCCGTTTCGTTCAATTGTTGTTCTCCAAACGAGCAAACGGCCAGAAATGATGTGAGTCTATAGATGGGAAGATACCGTGCAAGTCGGATACCCAATTCCCATTTTATCCAAAGCACTGCCTCTTGTAAATAAAAGAACGTATGTCCAGTTGGGCATACGTTAGCTGTAATATGGAGAAATCATCATATACACAATGACGCCAGTGAGACTGACATAAAGCCATAGCGGCATTGTCCAGCGGGCAATTTTACGGTGACGCTCGACTTGCATCTGTGCGCCTCTAAACAGAGTAATCAGGGCAAGCGGTACAATTACAGCTGATAAGACGATATGTGTGATTAAAATAAAGAAGTAAATTGGACGGATGATCCCTTCTCCTCCGAAATGGGTATCAGCTGCCATTGAATGATATGTCACATACGAAATTAAAAAGACAAGTGTCGTTGAAAATGCAGCAAAGATAAATCGTCTATGCGCTTTAATGTTCTTTTGTTTAATCATGATGAGTGCTGAAAGTAAAAAGATAAACGTAAAGCTGTTCATCACGGCATTAAGTAACGGCAAAAATGTAATATCCAGATGACTAAATTTATCTGATTTTGGCATTAAAAATAATAAAGCGATTAATCCGTTTATGGCAATTGTTAAAATGATCACAATACCAGTGAAATTTTTCGGTTTTTGATTCTGTTCGTTCATGTTTGAAAACCTCTCTTTATTAGTTCCGACTAAGAGTATGTTATTTAACTTTCTCTATAAAGTCAATGAATTCGCTGTCTTCGTCGAATTTTAGACAAACTTAAGGGTTGCAGGCGTTCTAACGGCTTGAAAGATCCATCCACTTCCTTTAGAATTGGAATTTATGTGATTTTTATCATTTCTGATATGAAAGGAGTAATGGACTTGTCAATCTTACAGGAAACAGCCAAAGATGTGAAGACGTTAGAGCAAGAATTACAGCAATTGCAGTTCCAAATGTATCGAATGCAAGAAAATATGAAAGATATTTCGAAAAAAGCAAAAATCATTGGCATCGATCAAGCGAAAGAAGATGAGTGGATGATCGTCTCTGCCATTGAAAGTGCAGATACATGTAAAATTATGTTGAGCGATTGTGAAAAAGCTTTTCGCGGACAATCTGATTTTTCCTTAATTGCGGAATATCCTGAAGAAGGAAAGATTCATATTGCCGATATTAAAGGCCCGCCAGATAATGGGTACGGCTCCATCTGTATGAAGCATTTAAAAGAAATCGCAAGAGAGCAGAACATACCAGTGATTACTGGCGACCTCGTCAAAAGGGACTGGAATCACGTGGATCGCTTGATTCATTTTTATGAAAAACATCAATTTGATGTCCAAATCAATTGGAAAGAACAAAGCGGAGAAATTTATTGGGTGGACAGCTAACGACAAAAACCAGCGTGTATCATAAGATATGCGCTGCTTTTTGTCGAAAATGCAAACTTTTCAGAAAAATATGTGTATTTTTGACCAAAAAAAGGGTATAATAAAAGCATCAGGCCGCCACCTGATGCTTTCTTCCAAAAAACAATTGTTTACTAGTTAAGTACTTTTACTTTGACTGATTTTACGCCCCAATTTTGCGCTTGGGATTTGCTTGGTACATGTACATCAATTTTGTTACCTTTAATTGCGCCGCCAGTATCTGCTGCGATGGCTTCACCGTAGCCTTCAACATAAACCTTACTTCCTAGTGGAATGACATTAGGATCTACTGCAATGACTTTTGCGTTTGGGTTTTTGTTTAAGTTTACCCCTGTTGCAGTGATACCTGAGATGCCACCATCATTTGCTGTATAAGCCGTAGCCGTAACAGTCATTTCTTTTTGTACACTTTGACTAGCAGAAGATGATTCTGCTTTAGCTGTTTCCTTTTTAGGAGCAGCTTTTTTCGTTGTTTGCTCTTTTTGGACAGGTTCCTGTTTTTGAACAGGTTCTGAGCTTACCGGAGCCGAGCTTTGACCAGCAACACTTAGTGTTGAACCAACCATAATTATATCTGAGTTTAAGTTATTCCAAGACTTAATATCGCTAATTGACACATTGAATTTTTGAGCGATTTTCCAGAGGCTGTCCCCCTTCTGGACTTTATACTGCTCCTGAGTTTTCTCTTTTGAAGAGATTGTCAATTTATCACCTACATAGATCATATCAGTAGATAAATTGTTCCAACCCTTTAGGTCTTTTAGAGACACATCATTTTTTTGAGAGATTCCCCAAAGTGTATCACCTTTCTTCACAGTGATTTCCTTTGCAGAAGCTTGCTGCGCTCCAAATGCTGTTGTTGAGATTGCTGCAACAGCAACCAAGGACATAATAGTCTTCTTCATAAAGTAAATCCTCCCTTGTTAGCTTTTTATGGCGGCTAACGAGTGCTATCGTAACATATGTAAATGTCATTTCAATAACAAAACGATATGTTTTAGATTACAGTTCCTTTACATGAAACATCTCTCTCCATTGGTAAATCAGCCCACAAAACGGCTTGATTCCCCGCCATATCAAGGTTTTAAAAGGATCGAAAACGACCTGATGAAAACGTGTCCAAGTGCAGCGAAAAAAATTTATTTTTCTTCTTTAAACACTTTATTTTTTCTCTTTTTCTATAAATAAACGAATTTCTTCTAAAAAAACATCTCCGTATTTCTCTCTTTTTTGAGCGCCAATCCCCTTAATTTGGAGTAATTCTTCATCTGTTTGAGGCTCTACAGCTGACATTTCCTTCAATGTTTGATCAGAAAAAACAACAAACGGCGGGACACCTTGCTCTCTGGCTAGCTTCATTCTCAGCGATCTCAATCGCTCAAATAATGCATCATTTTCTTGAATGGCCTCTGCTTTGATCGCCTGCTTTTTATACACTGTCTCTTGTCCAACTAACACTTTCTTCCCTTTATGGGTCACCTTAAGTGTTGGGTAAGCACCTTCAGACATGTGCAAATACTCTTCTGTAATTAAAAATTCAATGAAGTCACTGATTTGCTGAGCCGAATGTTGTTTCATTAAAGCATATGTAGGGAGACGGTCGAAACCTAGCTCAAGCACTTTTTTGTTTTTAGAGCCTGCCAGTACTTGGGCTATCATCATTTTACCGAATCGCTCATTCATCCTCACTGTACAAGATAACACCATCTGTGCTTCTCTTGTGACCTCTTCACGCTCTCTCTCATCAAGGCAGTTGCTGCATTTACCGCAAGGCGAACTAGCTGTTTGATCAAAATAGTCCATCACAAATTGCTGCAGACATTGCTCGGTATGACAGTAGTCCACCATTTGCCTTAATTTAAGCAGTTCATGCTGATAGCGCACCTCATCTTCTGTTGACTGCTCAATGAGAAAGCGCTGCACTCTTACGCCTTGTGGTGAAAACAGTAAAATGCACTCACTTTCAAGCCCGTCTCTGCCGGCACGCCCAGCTTCTTGATAGTAGCTTTCAATATCCCTTGGAATTTGATGATGGATCACAAAACGTACATTCGACTTATTGATTCCCATGCCAAATGCTGATGTAGCGACCATAACCTGGATGTCATCATTTAAAAACAGGTTTTGCTGCTCTTCTCTCGTATGGTCATCCAATCCGCCATGATAAACGCCAGCTTTGATCTTTTGTTTTTTTAGTCGATTATAAATGTTATCCGCTTCTTTACGAGTTGCTGTATAAATAATGCCAGACTCAAGACTGTTTTTCTTCATATATTGTGTGATAAAACGGTCACTATTTTCCCCTTTGATCACTTGAAAGGACAAATTTTCTCTAGCAAACCCAGTAAAGATGGTTTCTTCTCCGTTCATGCCAAGCTGTTCACATATATCTTGGTGAACCTTTTTCGTCGCTGTAGCTGTTAATGCGACAATCACCGGCCTTTTTGACAGCTTGTTCAAGCATTCTTGAATGAAGCGATAACTTGGCCTAAAATCATGCCCCCACTCAGATATACAGTGCGCTTCATCAATCGCGATTAAAGGGATCGTTAACCGATCCAGCAGCTGAAAAAAACGTTCATTTTGTAAGCGTTCAGGTGTGATATAAAGCAGCTCATATTCCCCATTTTCGCATTTTTTCAGCCTTTCATTCATTTCAGCTGCGGAAAGTGTGCTGTTTAAAAAGGAAGAACGTATTCCCATCTCATTTAACGCATCGACCTGATCCTTCATTAAAGAAATAAGCGGAGATACAACGATCGTTGTACCTTCCATCATGAGGGCAGGGATCTGATAGCAAACTGACTTCCCACCGCCTGTCGGCATAATGCAGACAGTATCCTTTTGTTTATTTACAATCGCTTCAATGGCTTGTTTCTGTCCTTTTCTAAAGACATCAAAGCCATAGTATTGTTTCAGGAGTGCTTCTGCTTGTTCTAACATCCAATTCCCTCTCCGTCATTAGTTTTGTCCATTTTAACATATATTCTTGCCTCTACAGGCGATCTGTCCAATTTCGCATTTTCACAAAATAAAAAGCCATTTTCCGAAATGGAAAATGGCTTGAATCATCCTAGGAAAAGCTGCGGATGCCGTAATCTAAGTAAGAAAGTTTTAAACCACCACTCCTCAAAGTGGGTGTTTGCAGAAACGTTCCTGTCTTCCTCTCTAAGGAGGCATGACATTCCGGCTTCAATGTAAAACTCCCTATTACAGCTTAAAGGTTAAAACTTAATTAACATTACGCGCATCGCAGCCTTTAAACTATATTACACGAAAGTTTATTAAATTTCAAGAGATCTTTTTTCTAAGAAATACTTATATATACAAGATATTTGTCCTTGCACACATAAGAAAACATTATTCTGAAAAAATGTAACTTCAACTTATTATCCTATTTTTCTTCGTCTATGTCAACATCCTGCTCTTCCTCTAATCGTTCATACGTATCTGAATGCATCTGATCCATTGTTTCCCTATTTGTTAAATCACGCATTTGATCAGAGAAATTACGGTCAAACTCGTTTGGGTCTTGAGTCGTTTCTTCGTTTTTCTTCGCATCGATTGAATAACGTGTATAGGGGACTGCTTTTAAACGTTCATATGGAATGTCTTTCCCTGTTTTCTCACATATCCCATATGTTCCGTCTTCCATTCGTTTCAGTGCTGCATCAATTTCGTCTTCAAGCTCGCCATCAACTTGATCCAGCGTTTGTTCTGTCATGCGGTCTAAATAGATGCTCCCATGATCAGCGATATGGTTCCCAACACCATTTGAAATCTCGCTGGATTCACTTAGCATAGATTCTTCTTTCTTTTTTGATCCTTTTACATCTCCCTTTAATTGATTCAATCTTTCGTATAAATCAGCTTTTTGTTCTTTCGTTAAGCCCACGGTCAATCACTCCTTTCTCATTACCTTCCCGCTGCAAGGGAATTGAAAACATCAAAAAAGCCGCCGCCTTTTTGGCAGCAGCTTTCTTCTCTTACATGGTGCGAAGTGCTTCTTCTACTGGTTTATCCCCTTTAATCAAGTCAAAGGATTTATTTTTCACATTGGATTCCGTTAAGCTTTCCACAAGTACAGCGGCTACGTCCTCTCTTGAAATCTCAATGTTTTGATCATCTGGAATATGCTCCGCAGCTTCAATCTTTCCTGTCTTTTCCTCATGCAGCAAGGCACCTGGGCGGACGATGGTATAGGAAAGCCCAGACTGTTTTAAGTGTTCATCTGCTTTTCTTTTCGCCTCATAATAAATTTCCATACTTCCTTGCCCTTTTCCCTGGTTTGGATCATCGGCATTATAGGAACTCAGCATAACAAAATGCTGAATGTTTTCTTTTTTCGCTGTGTCGACAAGGCGTTTTGCACCTTCTTGATCCACTGCAATCGTCTTATCTGCACCTGTTTTTGAGCCTGAACCAGCTGCAAAGATGACAGCATCTGCTTGTTTCACAGCATCTGTCACATCCTTTTCAAGATCACCGATGACAGGCGCTGCACCAAGTTCCTTTAGCGCATCCGCTTGTTTTTCATCTCGAATGAGAGCAAGCGGCTCATGTCCTTTTTCTTTTAAATAACGAATGACGAGCCTGCCTGTATGTCCATTTGCTCCAGCAACTAATACTTTCATTGTTCATTCTCCTTTCTGTATCTGTTTCATCTTTATCCTTTTTTGCTATCATTCAAACACCTAAACAAAAAAAGCCCTTCCCAGAAAATATGGGTAAGGGCTCAGGCAATGTGCGATCTATTAAAATAAGTAGAATGAGAAAAGTGCATGATCTATGTAATCGCAAGGTTGATCAGCAAAGATGTTTTGTCAAAATGGCTTGCACATCACTCAAATCCGTCTCTTTCGAAAAATCGAGTTCAAATACTTTTGAGCTTGTGACAAGCAGCATACCTGTGTCCTGATCAAACACGCCAGCTTCTTGAATGGCAAAACTTTCAATTGATCGATACGGCAAGGAGACCCTGACTTTCTTCTTAGAAAATACGCGGTTATCGCCAAAGATCAGTCGTTTATTGGTGAAACAAATTTGGTCGTGACGCAGTCTGTAAACAGCCTCAATTCTTTCCCCTTCAATTAGTAAGGATTCGAATTTCTTATCATTTTGTTTACTGACAGAAAAAATACCCACGTAAACCCCCTCTTCCTCCATCAAATTCCTTTATGAAAAAACGGACGCACGCTCTGTGGGTACGTTTTATTCTCACTTATAGAATACGCTATAAATGGTCGTTATTCCATTACGAATAGATTAAATTTCATTTAACTTTTTCTTTTTGATTCGATGCTCTTTCCTCTACTTATTTAGACAGTTAAAGCAGGAAAAAAGTTTCAGTTCTTTTTGAGAAAAATTGCTGAATGTTACCAATAAAAAAACAGTGATTTTTTCAAATCACTGTCAGCGTGTAGACAAACCCTCGCATTCTTTGTCAATCCTGCGCGCCGGTGCTCACGAATGTCAAATTCGCTCCGCTCCGGTACTCGTCCTTCCTAGACTGCAAAGGTTTTCATGTCACGCTGAAAAAGAAGACAAAGTGCTAAAATAAAGATCATTTTAGCACTTTGTCAACAATCTGGACTATTCGTCTTTTGGTGTATCAATGGTTCCCTCGGCATATACATCGGAAATCTGCTCAAGCGTAATCGCCATATCAGCATCTTCGTGATCATGCCAAGCATTTTGATTATTCTGCTCGTCTGTTTGCTTCTTTTTCATCATCATCACCCTTTACTGTTTTTCTTAGTATGAGTGATGATCACTAAAATCATTCAGCAGAAATGTCTTCGAAATACTCTTTATAATACCCGCCTACTTTACCTGTATTATCAACGACTAACAGGAATTCTTCTGTCTCATTTTTCACTTCATATGTGCTTCCAACCGTTAGTGCTCGATCGACCATATATTTTTTCGCATTCGTATGTATACATTTTACTTGCTTTAACGTTTGAGCCGTTTGCCAGTTTTGATGGATCATAATTTAAAAACTCCTTTTTTCATCTATACATTTATTGTAGCCAATTTTTCGTGAAATGCAATGAGTGTTATGGATTGCTTTCAAACATGTCGTGTAATATGATAAATGTATACGTTTACATATGTGTACGTATACTGGTTCATTTGCTTCAGGTCCGCTTTTCCACCTAGAACTCGCAGAACAATCCATATCTTTAAGGAGGTTTGTTTATTTATGAGCTCTACAACACTTCAAATTAGTTCAAAACTCGAATCTTTTCTCCAAGGGACGAAAAAGCTCTACATTAACGGTCAGTTTGTCACAAGTCACGATAACAAAACCTTTTCGACTCCTAACCCGGCCACAGGTGAAACCCTTATTGATGTATATGAAGCAGGTGCAAAAGACATTGATGAGGCAGTAAAAGCTGCAAAAAAAGCTTTTCATGGTCCTTGGCGCTCCATATCTGCCGCTGAACGCGCCCGCTTCATGTTCAAGCTTGCCGATCTAATGGAAGAAAACCAAGAAGAACTCGCACAGCTTGAAACATTAGATAACGGAAAACCAATTAATGAAACAACAAATGCAGATATCCCTCTCGCCATTGAGCATATGCGCTATTATGCGGGCTGGACGACCAAAATAAGCGGACAAACCATTCCTGTCAGTCAAGGGTACTTTAATTATACCCGTCATGAGCCTGTTGGCGTTGTAGGACAAATCATTCCTTGGAACTTCCCGCTGCTCATGGCCATGTGGAAAATGGGTGCTGCACTTGCAACTGGCTGCACCATCGTTTTAAAACCAGCAGAACAAACACCCCTCTCTGCTCTTTATTTAGCTGAATTAGTGGATAAAGCCGGCTTCCCAGAAGGTGTGATTAACATCGTTCCTGGATTTGGTGAAACAGCTGGGAACGCATTAACCGATCACCCTGATGTAAACAAGCTTGCCTTCACGGGGTCAACAAGTGTTGGGAAACTCATCATGGAGAAAGCAGCCAAATCCATTAAGAGGGTCACATTAGAACTTGGCGGAAAATCACCTAATATTATTTTGCCAGATGCCGATTTAAAGAAAGCCATTCCAGGTGCTCTAAATGGTGTCATGTTTAACCAAGGCCAGGTGTGCTCTGCAGGTTCTAGGGTCTTTGTTCACCGGAGCCAATATGATGAGGTTGTCGATCAAATGGCCAAATATGCGACATCCCTCAAGCAAGGCGCCGGTCTTCATCAAGATACGCAAATCGGACCTCTTGTAAGTAAAGAACAGCACGAGCGCGTGTTAGGCTATATTGAAAAAGGTAAATCTGAAGGTGCAACAGCCGTTGTCGGTGGCGATTGCCCTTATGAGGCTGGCTATTTTGTCTCCCCTACTGTTTTTAAAGATGTAGAAGATGACATGACCATCGCAAAAGAAGAAATCTTCGGCCCTGTCTTATCTGCCATTCCATACGATTCCATTGATGAAGTGGTCGAAAGAGCCAACCAGTCTGATTATGGATTAGCCGCAGGACTTTGGACAGAAAACTTAAAGCATGCCCATGATATTGCTGCACGTCTTGAAGCAGGCACGATTTGGGTCAACTGCTATAATGTCTTTGATGCTGCATCCCCATTTGGAGGATACAAGCAATCAGGTCTTGGCAGAGAAATGGGATCATACGCCCTTAACAACTATACAGAAGTCAAAAGTGTGTGGATTAATCTCCAAGACTAATGACGCCTATAAAGCCGGTGACCATGTCATCGGCTTTTTTGTGATTGCATGTGACAGGCAGGCTCCTGAATATAGTAATAAAGGAAAGGAGCAAGGCCGAATATGCAAGATTTCAAAACGAAAGTAAACGAATTTATTGATGAATTACACATGCAAATGCAGCGCAGACAACGAGAAGATGGCGCTTTTGTCTTCTGCTTTGAAGGCCCAATGATGACAAATGCTTTTTTGATTATGCTGTTAAAGGCTGTTGGCGATTCGGATCAGGCGTTGGTTCATCAATTGGCAGAAGCGATTCGCGAAAAGCAAAATGAGGATGGTTCTTTTTCTTTGTATCATGATCAATCGGGACATGTAACAGCGACTGTGCAAGGCTATTGTGGAATGCTTGTTTCAGGCAGGTTTCAACAAGATGAGCCGCATATGGAAAAAGCAGCACACTTTATTCGATCAAAAGGCGGATTAAAAGACGTTCATTTTATGACAAAGTGGATGCTTGCCGTCAATGGCATGCACCCTTGGCCATACTTCTATGCGCCACTTTCATTTTTACTCATCCCTACATACTTTCCGCTGCACTTCTATCATCTTAGTGCATATGCAAGAATTCATTTTGTCCCAATGATGATTGCACTCAACAAACGATATACCTCTCATGAAAAGTTTCCAAGCTTAGCACATCTTGATGCGAACATGTCTAAAAGTCCTTTTGACTGGTTTATGGCAAGAGAAGAACGTTCCACTCACCACTTTCTAGCGTACATGCGGTCGTATACAGCACTCGACAGCCGCCTCGACTTTTTCGGGTATGAGGCAGCGAAGCGGTATATGTTTGACCGACTTGAAAAAGATGGCACGCTGTACAGCTATTTAAGTGCCAGTATTTTTATGGTCTATGCACTCATGAGTCTTGGATACTCTCCTGGGCATCATCTCATTTTAAAAGCAGTTAAAGGGATGAAAAAGATAGTCACTGACTGTGGGGGCAGGAAATATGCTGAGAATTCTACATCCACAGTTTGGGATACAGCGCTTGTCAGTTATGCTTCTCAGCGAGCAGGCAGAACACAAGAAGATCCAGTTATCGAAAAGTCTTTTACGTACTTATTGAACCGGCAGCAAATGAAGAAAGCAGATTGGGCGGTTCATAACCGGCATGCGGCTCCGGGAGGCTTTGGTTTTTCAGATTTGAACACAAATAACCCTGATTGTGATGATACGCAAATTGTGTTAAAAGCCATTCCTCACATCTACGCACCCGTTCAGTGGAAACGAGGGTTTGATTGGCTTCTTTCCATGCAAAACCGTGATGGCGGCTTTTCTGCTTTTGAAAAAAATCAAGATCACTTCTTGCTTCGTCATCTTCCGCTCGAATCTGCTGAGGATGCGGCCATTGACCCATCTACTCCTGATATTACAGGTCGTGTGCTTCATCTCATCGGTCTTGAAGAGAACAACATGTCACCACTCATGCAAAGGCAAAAAGATCATTGCGTAAAATGGCTTCTTGATCATCAAGAGAACAACGGATCATGGTTTGGCAGATGGGGTGTTTGCTATATTTATGGAACCTGGGCTGCATTAACAGGACTAAAGGCTGCTGGCATCCCCTCATCGCATCCTGCTGTTCAAAAAGCGTGTCGATTTTTAAAAACAATTCAATTGGAAGATGGCAGCTTCGGAGAATCGTGTAAAAGTGCAGAGGTAAAAAGATATGTCCCGCTCCCATTTGGAACAGTGGTTCAAACGGCTTGGGCTGCTGAGGCACTTTTACAATATGAGAAGCCGGATCACACAACAATTTTAAAAGCCATCTCATTTTTGATTCATCATCAGCACTCGAGTGAAGCCTTGCACTATCCAGTAGGCATTGGTCTTCCAAAGCAATTTTACATCACCTATCATAGCTATCCATTTGTCTTTCCAATGATGGCTTGTTCCACATTTTTAGAAGAAATGAGGCGTAAAAATGAATAAGGAAGAATATCGCATGCAGCTTAAAGATTGGCTTAGCTCCATTCAAGGTGCAGTTCAAGATGACAACATCCGTCAGAAAACAGAACATTTATCGTTCATCATGAATGATGAATATTCCAGTGAAGAAGAGTGGTACGAATTGGCTGAAAGTATTGCAGAGGATATGAAATTACTAGAAGCAATGCGGGATGTGGCAGCTGGCGACCATAAATTACCTCCGCTCCCTTACCGGTATGATGCACTAGAACCGTTTATTTCAAAAGAGATTATGTATTTGCATCACCAGAAACATCATCAATCATATGTTGATGGTCTGAATCAAGCTGAGCTTGCCTTAAAAAGAGCGAGAAGAACCAATGATTTTAAAATGATCAAGCATTGGGAACGGGAGCTTGCCTTCAATGGTGCGGGACACTATTTACATTGCATTTTTTGGTTTTCTATGAGTCCTTCAGGAAAACGAAAGCCCACTGGACAAATGCTGCGTCTCATTGAACAATCATTTGAAAGCTATGATGCATTCAAATCCCAATTTTCAGCTGCAGCCAAACAAGTAGAAGGTGTTGGCTGGGCCATTCTTGTATGGGCACCAAGATCTCAACGATTAGAGATTTTACAAGCCGAACGCCATCAATTTCTATCACAATGGGATGTGATCCCTCTTCTAGCTCTTGACGTATGGGAACATGCCTACTATCTGCAATATCTGAATGAAAAAGCACAATATGTAGACCGTTGGTGGAATGTCGTTGACTGGCGTGAGCCAGAAGCACGACTAAAGCAAGCTCAGCAAGTGAAATGGACCCCTTTTTAAGACGATACTCCATATAGGCAAATGCTTATATGGGGGTTTTTAATTCAATTTAGTTTACATAATTTTATTATGATCGCCTTTATAAAGAATGGGTTGTTTTTTCAGAAAATTCGTTTAAAATAAAAAAGATATGTAAGGAAAGAGAGTTGAAACAATAAATGAAGATTCTTTTAACTATTAGTCACTTTGCAGGAAGGACCTTTGCGATTTGGGTCATTGTCTTTGCACTTCTTGGATTTGCCTTTCCTGCCGAATTCTCTAAGATTGGACCGTATATTCCTTTTTTACTCGGTATTATTATGTTTGGAATGGGGCTTACCTTGTCCGCTGAAGATTTTAAAGAACTGTTTCGAAAACCTCTTTATGTTCTGATCGGGGTGCTGACGCAGTACACACTCATGCCGCTTCTTGCCTTTTTGTTAGCTTACGGACTGCGGCTTCCGTCTGAAATCGCAGTAGGAGTTGTTATCGTAGGCTGCTGCCCAGGCGGTACAGCATCGAACGTCATGACCTTTTTGGCAAAAGGAAATACAGCTTTATCTGTAGCTGTAACCACCATATCAACATTGCTTGCGCCGTTTTTAACCCCTGTTTTCATTTTAATTTTTGCAAGATCTTGGTTACCTGTATCACCAGAGGCTCTGTTTTTATCCATTGTACAAGTTGTCTTAATCCCTATTATTTTAGGTATTCTTGTGAAATTGTTTTTTAAAAAACAAGTATTATATGCGGTTCAAGCACTGCCGCTTGTATCTGTTGCTGGAATTGTGGTGATCATTGCTGCGGTTGTCAGTGCAAATAAAGAGCAGATTCTTCAATCTGGACTGCTGATATTGGCCGTTGTTATATTACATAATGGACTTGGTCTTTTATTTGGTTACCTGATCGCAAAGTGGTGCAAAATGGATATCCCTTCTCGTAGAGCGATCTCGATCGAAGTTGGCATGCAAAACTCTGGACTCGGTGCAGCTCTAGCAACAGCGCACTTCTCGCCACTTGCAGCCGTTCCAAGTGCCATTTTTAGTGTGTGGCATAATTTATCTGGTTCCTGGCTTGCAACATATTGGTCAAAAAAAGGAAATCCTGAAAATGAAAAAGAAAAAAAGCTAGCACCTTAACGGGTGCTAGCTTTTCAAATTGAAGATTATCCTTCAAGCAATAGCTGCTCCGGATCTTCAAGCAAGTTTTTAATCGTGACAAGGAATCCAACTGCTTCTTTACCATCGACAATTCGGTGGTCGTAAGAAAGAGCTAAATACATCATCGGACGGTTTTCAAAACGTTCTTCATCAATTGCCACAGGACGAAGCTGAATTTTATGCATACCTAAAATTCCAACTTGAGGGCTGTTTAAAATTGGTGTTGAAAGCAGTGAACCGAATGTTCCACCGTTAGTGATCGTGAATGATCCACCTTGTAGCTCATTCAGAGACAATTTGTTATCTCTTGCTTTTTTCGCAAGATGACCAATTTCCTTTTCAATCCCTGCAAACGACAATCTGTCTGCATCACGGACAACCGGTACGACAAGTCCTTCGTTAGCAGCAACGGCGATGCCGATGTCATAGAATTTCTTCAAGACGAGCTCATCACCTTGAATTTCTGCGTTAAGCAGCGGATATTTCTTCAGTGCTGCTACAACTGCTTTTGTGAAGAAGGACATGAAGCCAAGCTTTACATCATTTTGTTCAAGGAAGGCATCTTTACGGCGCTTTCTTAAGTCCATCACGGCCGTCATATCCACTTCATTAAATGTCGTCAGCATCGCAGCCGTTTGCTGAACCTCAACTAAACGTTTTGCAATCGTTTGTCTGCGGCGTGACATTCTCTCACGTTCAACTGGCTTTCCTGGTTGCTCATTTTGCACCGCAGCATTTGCTTTTGGCGCGGCTTTCGGTGCACTTGCAGGTGCTTCATTCTTTTGATAAGAAGCGACATCCTGCTTTCGTACCCTGCCCAGCGGATCTACGGTTGGAATCTCAGATAAGTCTAGTCCCTTCTCTCTCGCCAGTTTTCTAGCTGCAGGAGAAGCGATGGTTCTGCCATTACCAGATTTCGGCTCTTCTTTCACTGCTTCTTCTTTTTGGGCAGCTGCCGGTTCTTCTTTCGAAGCTGGTGCAGACTCTTGCTCAGGTGCTGGAGCTGCGGACTCGCTTCCGCCAGCTTCACCTGCTGCAATTGTTCCAATGACTTCTCCAACTTGTACAGTGTCACCAGAATCTTTCAGCACTTCTTTCAGTACACCAGATTCTTCGGCTGTCAGTTCGACATTGACTTTATCTGTTTCAAGTTCTAACAGGTACTCTCCCTGCTCCACATAATCGCCCGGCTGCTTTAGCCATTGAGCAATCGTTCCTTCCGAGATCGATTCCGCTAATTCAGGTACTTTAATTTCCGCCATTTTTCATTTCCCCCTTAGTTTTTGCGAGTCAAGCTATCAGATACAATTCGTTCTTGTTCTTTTTTATGCACAGTTGGGTCACCCTCAGCCGTACTTGAACGTCTTCTTCGGCCGATGTAACGTACTTTTACTTTTTCAGGCGCAATCTCACGTAAATATGGCTCAATGTATCCCCAAGCCCCCATATTTTGTGGCTCTTCTTGCACCCATACGATTTCTTCTAAGTTTGTTAGTTTCGATAAAATCGCTTTAATATCTTTGGCTGGGAATGGATATAGTTGTTCCACTCTCGCAATGTGAAGCCAATTTTTCGTCTCTTCCATTTGAGTAAAACGATCACTAATATCGATTGATACCTTTCCGCTAGATAGCACGAGGCGCGATACTTTTTCGTGTTCATGCACAAGGCCTGGCTGTTCAAGAACTGGACGGAACTGTCCATCCGTTAATTCCTGGACTTCAGACAATGTGTTCGGATTACGAAGCAGACTCTTCGGTGTCATGATGACAAGCGGACGAATCTCTTCACGAAGCAGCATTTTCGCCTGTCTTCTAAGGATATGGAAGTATTGCGCTGCACTTGTCAGGTTCGCCACTGTCCAGTTATTCTCAGCAGCTGATTGCAGGAAACGCTCTGTTCTACCACTTGAATGTTCAGGTCCTTGTCCCTCATATCCATGCGGCAAGAGCATCACTAGACCTGATTTTTGTCCCCATTTTGCGCGGCCAGCTGAAATAAATTGATCGAAATACACTTGAGCCGCATTTGCGAAGTCTCCAAATTGAGCCTCCCAAATGACTAACGTTTCAGGAGAATAGACATTATAACCATATTCAAATCCGATCACTGAGCCCTCTGACAGTGGACTATTATGAACAGTAAATGATGCGTTTGCATCACTCAGCTCATGAAGAGCAATAAATTCATCTCCAGTTTGACTGTCGTGAAGAACAAGGTTTCTTTGAGCAAAAGTACCGCGCTCTGAATCCTGTCCGGTCATTCGAATTGGCGTACCGTCTTTTAATATAGATGCAAATGCAAGTGCTTCCCCAAGCGACCATTCTACTTTACGGTCATCTGTAAACACTTTTGCACGTTTTTCAAGGATCCGCTTGAGCTTACCAAATACTTGGAAATCCTCAGGCCAGCTGATCAATTCTTCATTCAGCTTTCGTAATACATCAAATTCTACTGATGTATCCACTGCTGGGAAGCCATTTGATACTGGTTCTGGCAGTTCAATTTCTTGAATCGTATGCTCTTTCTTTGAAGGCACCTTTTGATAGGCTTCTTCTATTTTCGTCGCTACAGCCTGCTCGATTTCTTCACGCTGCTCTTTCGTTAGAAGACCTTCTGTAACAAGTTTATCTGCAAAGATATTCTTGACCGTTTTGTGCTTTCTGACTGCATCGTACAGCATCGGCTGAGTCGTAGAAGGCTCATCCATTTCGTTATGACCGAATCTGCGATAACCGATCAAGTCAATTAAGAAATCCTTCTTAAAGCGTTTGCGGTATTCTACAGCTAGCTGAACAGCCGCTAAACATGCTTCTGGATCATCTGCATTGACGTGAACAATTGGAATCTCAAACCCTTTTGCAAGGTCACTTGCATATTTTGTTGAGCGAGATTCATTGCTTTCTGTTGTAAATCCGATCATATTGTTTGCAATGATATGGATTGTTCCGCCCACCTGATAGCCTACAAGTTGACTTAAATTTAATGTTTCTGCCACAATTCCTTCTCCAGGAAATGCCGCATCACCATGAATTAAGATGGCTAATGCCTTTTCAACGTCTAGAGCTGGATAACCTTTTTGAGTACGTGTTTCCTGAGCGGCACGTGTGCTTCCTTCAATGATTGGATCAATGAATTCCAAGTGACTTGGGTTATTGGCAAGCGTGACTCTCGCACTCTTTGTATCTTCGTCTTTAATTTGGCGATCTGCTCCAAGATGGTACTTTACATCACCTGTCCACCCGTAGCTGATGCCGATAGAGCCTTCTGATGGAACAAGCTCTTTATTTGGCGCATGCTGGAATTCTGAGAAAATAATCTCGTATGGTTTTCCTAACACATGTGCTAATACATTTAAACGGCCTCTGTGTGCCATTCCAATGTTAATATTTGAAGTCCCTTGTGTAACAGACTCTGAAATAATTTCATCAAGTACTGGGACAAGTGCGTCTAATCCTTCTATTGAGAAGCGCTTTTGCCCAACAAATGTTTTATGAAGAAACTGTTCGAACTGCTCAACTTCTGTTAATCTCTTGAAAACAGAAACTAGTTTATCCGCTGGTTTTTTCTTAAATAGTTCACCAGACTCAATCGATTTTGAGAGCCAGTTTCGTTCTTCGAAATCATGCACGTGATCAAACTCAAATGAAATGGTACGCTTATACGTATTTCTCAAATGGTTAATGGCTTCTATGCCGTTTGAAATGTGTTTTGGTGCGTCAGGACTAATAATAGATATTGGAATATTCTTGACGTCTTCTTCTGTTAAACCGTACTCCTTTAAAGGAAACAGCTCTTGTAATTCCTTTTCTTTGCGAAGAGGATTGACGGAAGCATTTAAATGGCCATACGTTCTGATGTCTTCTGCCAGTTTAACGACTGATGCTATCTTTTGGATTTGTTCAGAAGTAACTACGCTATTTTCTTTTTTCCCAATTTCCTCCTTCATTTCACTCGGTGGTGCACCAAGTTCATCAAATATGCCTCTTAGATCTTCATCAACACTAGTAGGATCCTGGACATACTGATCGTAGAGCTCGAGCACATAGCCGAGGTTCGGACCATGAAATTCTTCCCAACTCAACGGTTGTTTCACATCATTTTGAAACATTTTGAACACTACCCCCAACTTTGATCATCAAGTGATTGAACACTATCTCGATATAACTTCCAGAACACAATGACCAAATTTATGTAATAAAACGCTTCCAATAATATTCTACCACTGTTTCGGATTACTTTCTACATTCTTTGTTCAATTAAAGATAAAAAATTCACAGAAAAACAAAAAATTTAAATCATTCCGAAAAATATTTTGAAGAAAGGGGCAAAACCTTATGCCCCAATGCTTTTATGCAGTAATTTCTTCAGTAATGGATATAAGACATCCGGCAATGTATCGACATCTGGTACAAAAATGCTGAACTTGCCATACATATCTTGAATGGTTTTTATCTGTGCTTCTTCTATCGGCGAATTGGATAAAAACACATTGATCACCTCAATACCCTTTTTCCTCGCCTCAAGAACTGCTTCATGTGTATCGACGATCCCATTTTGTTCGTAGCTGAAGGCAGCTGGCTCTCCGTCTGAAAAGACAATGAGAAACTTTTGCTCTTCTCTTCGTTTTAAAATCATTTTTGTCATTTGACGAATCGCATAGCCATCCCGGTTATCCTCTTCTGGTTCAAGGGACATAATGGAAGGACCTGCATCAAATAAAGAATCTTTGAACGACACGACCGTGTTGAAATAGTTCGGCTGACTTGTTTCGGTTGCGTCGTTTGTATCTTCCCAAAATCCTACAATTTGATGTGGGACTTGAACGGATTTTAACGCTTCATGAAATAGAACAATTCCTTTTTTCGTCTCGTCCATCTTGTCAAACATGCTGGCAGAACAGTCTACTAATAAAGTGAAAACAGCATCAATCTCCGAAGAAGGTGCCTGTTTTTTATAGAAAAGACGCGGGTTAGAATCTGTAAAATACCGAATCAGCTTTTTACTGAGGCGTCCTGCATGAAGGTCCGTTTTTGGCCATGATTTTTTGTGTTCGAGCGTTTTTTGAATCATCTGTTTTAAGCGTTTCTGATAAGGCTCAATCTCCTTAGCGTGCTGCTTGTATACATCGATTTGTTCTGGCGCGGGAGGATCAGGTGAAATCATGACTGGAAACGCATATTTGTTCTCTTTTCCATTCTCATGAGCATCCGCCCCGCTTTCTTCCCCTTCAGCCTCTTCCAGCGCCTCAAGCTTTGAATAATCTTTTCGGTATGTTTGCTTGGCAGAGCCTTGGACAGTGCCGAGTGCTTGATCTCCGTCATCGCCTTCTCTTGCTGCATCCTTCCCGAGATCACTTTTACCGCCGTGCTCTAAATCAAATTGAAGGAAGCTTTTTGACGGCGCTTCTGTTTCTCGATGCCACACTTCCATATACTCCTGGTGGATATCTTCATCGCCCTCTTTTTCGCGGTCGACTTTGATGTCCTCACTTAATTTAGGTTTTCTTTTCAAGTCATGAAACAGCGGTTCTTTTGCCGCTTTTTCATAGTCCAATTCCGGGAAGAAAAAGTACGTATTCAGCATATCCTTATCAAGAAGCTCATCAAAGCCTTCCATTAATTCTTTGACAATGACTGCGATATCTCCGGTTGAACCCGCTTCATATACACGCTCAAGACTTGATTCAACAAACGGAATCATTGGGTTGATCCGCTCGTGAAGAGGCGGAATCTCTTCCAGCGGCGAATCAGCTGTCAGCTTCACATACATTGCACAATAGAGTGCATCCGTTAGAATGCTTCGCTCTTGGTTAATTGTTAATTGAGTCTTAAAGTGTCGCCGGTACAGCTCTCTTCTTCGTTTAAATACCTTTTTTGTTCCTGGGCGATCGCGTTTAATCCGCTCTTCAATCCGGATATCTTCAAACAGCATAAACAATTGTTTACATAGATCAGGAATGGAAATTGTATGGGCATAGCGAATAATTTCCTGAAAGACAGTCAGATCACTATAAACAGTTCCTACTGCACGGAGGAACACATCACTTTTTAGCCCGGCTGTCATGTCTTCTTGTTTACGATCATCCCAAAAATGGCTGATGAAAATTTTCTTTTCAAAAGGCTCATAGTAAGAATGCACTCCGTATTCAAGCTCGACATCATCACTTTTTGCTAACGTTTTAGCTAAATCCGTTAATTCCATAAATAAAAATGAATCGATTCTGCTGTCATTAAATTTGATGAATTTCAAAAGTCAGAACCTCACTCGAATAATGTTTGGGCAATATTTCTTACCGCTGCTTTTTCCCGGTCATCTTCTAGCTTTTCAACAATCCCTCGTTCAACTGCACGAAGCGGCGGGATGTATTGCGCAAGATCACATGTGTCTAGGAGTGCGCGGATGGATGCCGCTTCTTCACTTACCTGCCCGTTGTGCGCCTGTGTAATGAGGTCTGATGAGAGCTGCACGAATTGATCGATTAACCGTTCATCCTTTAATACAGATTGAGATTGCAGTACATCCTTTAGGATACCGCCGCCGATATATGGAACGTCAATCACAACAAAACGGTTTTTTAACGCTTCATTTAGAGGCACTGTGCCGACATAGCCTTCATTGATTGCCGCAATCACGCCAAAGCCTTCATCTGCTCGAACGACCTCGCCTGTAAATGGGTTTGTCATCATTTTTCTGTAGTCGAGTACACCGTTTAAAATAGGCAGTGTTTCCGGCTTCGCCATGTTGATTTCATCAATATATAAAAGATGGCCTTTTTTCATCGCTTTCGTTACGGGTCCTTCAATAAATTCAATAGAAGCAACTTGACCATCATTGTGAATGGTTTTATAGCCAATCAAGCTTTCTGCATCAAGATCAACCGAGCAGTTCACACTATGCATCGGCTGCTGAAAGAAAGCAGATAAAGTTTCTGCTAGTTTTGTTTTACCTGAGCCGGTCGGCCCTTTTAAAAGAACATTTTTGCCGAGTGCTAGTGCAATCATCGCATCTTGTATGATAGACGTATCCTGTGATTCATAGCCGCCTGTTCCAATAAGCGGACGGAATTCTTCTTCTAGTCCTTTTGCTTTTGCTTCAATCATTGCTTGAATTTCTTCTGGGAGTGATTGTTCGTTAAACATATATGATTAATTCCTCTCTTCGATCATTTTCCTCACCAAGTATACTAAAAAAACCTTTATGCACTCAATACATAAAGGCTAGACATCTGTTATTTTACCATTTCTTTTGTAATCGCTCCGCAAGCGATGCGTTTCCCTGAGTTTCCAGAAGGGTTGCTTAAGTAATCATCTGCTTCTGCATGAATGATAAAGCTCCGTCCATTTTGATCGATTAATTGGTTTGGACCTCCCTTTAACGTCACATCTGGTACATTCACGACAACATCAATTTGTCCATCTGCCCCAACTTCTAAATTAGGCATATCTCCAGCGTGGTGGCCTTTTGGGTTATCAAATCCATGCTCCCGGTGTGTTGGATTAAAGTGAGCCCCTGCCGTTTCAAAATCTGGCGCTTCACATATTCCTGTTTCGTGAATATGGAAGCCATGAGGACCAGGCGGCAGATCTTTCGCTTTCACATGTAAATCCAGCCCATTTTCCGAGGAATCTCTTACTTCGATGCTGCCTATTTTTTGCCCGTTTTCATTGATGAGTGTCGTGGTAACTGGTGCTTGTTTAGGTGCTGCAACCTCGCTGATTTCTTCTGTCGTTTCTTTTTTCGGCGGTGCATGACATGCTGTTGCGACAAAGACCAGACACATCATGATCACCCACACTGACTTTTTCATATGACTGCCCCCTTTTGATATCAGTATGGACAATCTGAACAATAGGCAAACAAAAAAAGCCGAAAATCGGCTTTTTTTAGAAGAAACGTTTTGCACCTAAATAGGCTTTTTTCCAATATGGGTTGCTTAAGTTCGATATCCCAACTCCGCTGTCACTTGCATGAAGGAAATCTCCTCCGCCAAGGTATAGTCCCATATGAGATGGACCCGCTTTGTATGTTGTGAAATAAACAAAATCGCCAACCTGTGGTGTGCTCACAGGTTTCATCATACTCCAGTAGCCTGCTGTGCTTAATCTGGATACAGAGGAAACTTTATTAATGAGGTAATAAACAAAGCCGCTACAGTCAAAACCAGATGGTGTATTGCCGCCCCATCTGTAAGGAATGCCTGTCAGCTTTTTCCCTTCTTGGATCATCGTCGTGATTTTTGCATTCATCGGCACATCATTTTTGTTATTATTGACCGGAGTTGTCGAACCGTTAGACGTAGAACCATTCGACCCAGTTGAGCCTGAAGCTGCACCATTAATTTTTAGAACTTGTCCAATTCTAAGCACATCGCTTTTTAAGCTGTTTGCTGTGCGGATGGATTGAACCTGCACTTTAAATTGATTCGCAATTTTCCATAAGGAATCGCCTGATTTTACAGTATAAGATGTCGCTTTCCCGCTTGAAGGCGGGTTGCTTGGTTTAGCAGGTGCTTTCGGCTGACTTGGTTTTGATGCAGCCGTCCCTTTTACTTTCAATACTTGATTCGGATAAATCATATCAGATTTTATCCCATTCAATGTTTTGATTTCACCAATCGACATATTGAGCGAATTCGCAATTTTCCAGAGAGAATCCCCTAATTTAACCTTGTATGTACTTGATGAGGATGAACTATTTGAGTTCGTTGTCTTATTGTTTGAGCTGGAATTTGAAGAGGAGTTTGATGACTGGCCCCCGCTTGTCTTCGTACTTCCAGATACCTTTAGCTTTTGTCCAGGACGAATTAAGTCACTGTTTAAGCTGTTTAGACTTTTTAAGCTTGCGACTGACATTTTATGATTTTTTGCAATGAGCCATAAAGAATCTCCAAGCTTTACAGTGTAGCTTGATGTCGTTGAAGCATTTGATTTCGTTGCTTTTGATCCAGTTGACGAGCTGGATTTTTTGTTTTTTGCGCCAGGAATTTTCAAGCTTTGTCCTGCAAAAATCATCGTCGTTTTTAGTTGATTAAGAGTTTGAAGTTCCGAAATACTTGTATTGTACTGTTCGGCAATCTTCCAAAGTGAGTCACCGCTTTTCACTTTGATCGTCTGTGCTTCTGCCGGTGCAGCAAACACAGCTGAGCCAGCGATCGCTGAAACTGTGAGGCCGGTTACTACTTTTTTCTTCATAGATGAATCTCCGCCTTTCATATTTCATTCAATAAGACTTATGTACTAGTTTTGAGTTTAGCATTTAATGGTTCTGCTTCTCTTGCACTATTTTATCTTTATTTCTATTATATTACTCGACATGTAGACTTTGGGCAATAACAAATAGGCTAAAGCAGCCAACTCAAAATGCTAAAACAAAGCCATATCGTTTCTATCGGCAGTTTGCTGTATTTATAAACATTTTTTAAGGAATTTTTAAGTTGACGTTTAGAAATTTGTCAAAACAAGCACGGTGCTAGTTTCATAGTTCTATTCTACATGACAAATTTTTCTGTATCAAATGACTTTTTACTCAATTGGCTGTTTTTTCTCCTCAAATGAAAAAAAGCATCCTTCCGAATGAAGAATGCAGCGATTCATTTTTATTTCCTTATTTCAGGTTCTTTTACAGTGAGCGGATAAAGGACTCCTTCTTTCGCAAACGACATTTTCCCCGTTTCTTCTGATACGACGAGAACAAGTGCATCGGTCATACCGGAGAGTCCGATCGCAGCCCTGTGTCTTGTCCCGAGAGAAGGACTAACTTTTTTTGAAGTAAGCGGGAGCACATTTGCAGCAGATACGAGTGTATTCTCTTTGACTAAAAGAGCACCATCATGAAGTGGATTTCCTGGGTAGAAAATGCTTTCTATTAATGAAGCACTAATTTTCGCATGAAGATTTGTCCCTTTTTGAATAAAATCCTCAACCTCATCACGCCTTTGAATCACAATAAGTGCCCCGTGTTTTTGTTTTGATAAGTTCTCAATGGCTAACGAAAATTGAGCAAATCCAGGTGTGAATTCTTCCATATACGATTGCAAATAAAACGAGGAAGCCTCTGCGTGCATTTCATTAAACTCATCATGTAATGACTCGAGATCACAAAGTAGACATTGCTCGATCTCATCAAGGGAATCAATAATGTCACTTGCATCCTTCATGATTTTCATCAAGTGTGTTCTCATGTCCACTTTAAATAGCGCTTCTTCATTCGTACGATTGATCATTTGACCTTTTCCCTCCTCCTTTTTGTTGTCATAAAATAACAAATTATGCGCATTCTATTGATATGGAGGTGACTTAATATGACCATTCAGAAAGTGATTCAATATGCTTGCAGCATTTTAGGTGTTGTCAGTCTTTCCTTTATTTATGCCCAAATGTTTAAAAAAACGAAGCCATCTAAGAAAAATAATCCGACGGGGAATTGATTTTTTTACATAGCATGATATAATCCTCTCGTTATTTCTGTTCAGAGAGGAACTTATGATGAGAGAAACAAATAGCATTCGAGCTAAGGTGACACTATTTTTAACCATTTTGATTCCGATTTTAATCACTCAAGCGGGTCTTTCGCTGATTACGTTTTTAGATACCGTAATGTCTGGAAAAGTGAGTGCAGAAGACCTTGCGGGTGTTGCGATCGGTTCTAGTATTTGGACACCCGTTTATACAGGACTTGCTGGTATATTAATGGCCGTTACGCCGATTGTCGCTCAGCTGATGGGCGCTGGGCATAAAAAAGATGTTCCCAAGGCTGTCTTTCAGGCGATTTATTTATCCTTTCTTTTAAGTATCGGTGTGATTGCGATTGGTACAATCAGCATCCCTTACGTATTAGGTGGACTTGGACTTGAGCAATCCGTAGAGGATATTGCGCGGCATTTTCTCAGTTTTCTTGCTTTTGGTATCATCCCGCTGTTTGGTTATTCGGTACTCAGGTCATTTATTGATGCATTAGGGAAAACACGTGTGACGATGTTCATCACGTTAACAGCACTTCCTATTAACTTTGCTTTAAACTATGTATTTATTTTTGGGAATTTTGGCTTTCCAAAGCTTGGCGGTGCGGGAGCTGGCCTTGCATCTGCGATGACGTATTGGGCCATTTTCATCATGAGTATTTGTATTGTCATGAAAGCAGAACCATTTGCCTCATTTCGTTTGTTTCAAAAACTGCCTCGAATCAATATCTCCCGTATGGGGCAAATACTGAAAATCGGTCTTCCTATTGGGTTTGCGATCTTTTTTGAAACGAGTATCTTTGCAGCTGTCACGCTGTTAATGGGTCACTTTGATACTGTGACGATTGCAAGTCACCAGGCTGCGATGAACTTTGCTTCTATCTTATATATTTTACCGCTCAGTATCTCAATGGCTTTAACAATTGTCGTTGGGTTTGAATCCGGTGCCAAGCGGTATAAAGACGCGCAAAACTACAGCTATATCGGAATTGGAACGGCGGTATTATTCTCATTGTGTACGGCGGCACTCATTTTGTTATTTAGACCAGAGATTGCTGGTTTATACACAGCTGAATCGGCTGTTTTACAGTTGACACAGCACTTTTTGATTTATGCGATCTTTTTCCAGCTGTCAGATGCAATTGCTGCACCCATTCAAGGGGCTCTGCGCGGCTATAAAGATGTGAACTATACGCTCATTGCCGCATTTGTTTCTTACTGGGTGATCGGTCTTCCTTCCGGCTATTTGATTGGCACCTATACCTCATTTGGGGCATTTGGCTATTGGATTGGTCTCATTGCAGGACTTGCCGCTGGTGCCGTCGTCCTCTTTATCCGCCTCAGATTGATTGAAAAACGCTTGCTTCAGCAAGCGCTCAATCACTAAATACGACACAAAAAAAAGCAGCTGATCGATGTCAGCTGCTTTTTTATTTAGTCATTCCATTGGTACGTCCAGAAAATTTCTTCATCGAACCATTTTTGGACGACAGGTTCTTTGTTTTTCAGCTTCTGTTCAAGCTCTCTCAGCATGCCTTCTGTTTGCGTTCTATGCGCTCTCAGTGCATTTAATTTGATATCTGCTACATCTGTAATGTCGATCATAATATCTGCATTTCCCAGCACTTCTTCTCTATTTCTTGTAATGGCCATGCAGTATGTGACAGGACGGTCTTCTTTTTTCTTACGGTAAAGAGCGCGAATAACCGCTTCTCCTGTCGCATCATGATCAGGATGTACACCGTGTCCTGGATAAAACGTGACAATCAGTGTAGGTTTGACTTCATCAATGATGTTTTCCATCACATCAGCTAAATACTCGTCGTCTTCAAATTCCAATGTTTTATCACGAAGTCCAAGCATACGTAAGTCTGTGATATTCATTTCTTTGCAGGCATTGATTAATTCCTGTTTTCTTAATTCAGGAAGTGTTTCGCGATTGGCATATGTTGGGCTGCCCATATTTCTGCCCATTTCCCCAAGTGTCCCGCATGCATACGTGACTGGGATTCCGCGTTTTCTGCTTTGTGCAATGAGACCTGCAACCCCAAAGGATTCATCATCTGGGTGAGGCAACATCACTAGTACATGTTCGTTCATGACTCGTCACCCTTTCTTCTACACCTGAAATGGTGTTTCACTAATTTGTAATGAGATCGCTAGTTTTCCGTCTGGCAAGTGCCCTGCTAACAGCAGGCGGCCATGGTCATCAAACACATAATCCGTTAATCCTTCTGCGTAAATCCAGCCATCTTCTGTTTTCATTCCAACACGGTACGGACCTTGTCCTTTTATTTTCGCCTGTGAATAGACGACTTTCGCATTTCGGATATAAGCCACGACCGTCATATTTTGTTCATTTACATGAGCTGAATAAGAACCAGTTGTCGTTTCAAGATGAACGAAAACTGGACGATTTAAAAACGATTCAAGATGTGTTGTGACATCTTCCGTTTGAATTGGTTTCATGAGTGGTTCCTTCCTTCATTTTGAATTAATTCTCGCAGCTTTTTTGTATGTAAGCTGATCAGCTGCAGCTGATGATCATGCTCAAGCTCACTTTCTAATATTCTCTCTACAGCGAGCACATATTTTTGATGGAATGATTTTCTCGCCCGCGGATGAGTGCGCGCATCGCTTAAATCATCACATATCGCCTCGAGTAAAGAAGACATATCATCGACATCAAGCTGACGATTTTTCCATAAAGATTGATAAGCGGCTGCAAGCTCATTGGCAGATGACATGTAATCACCTCTACAGTTTTGGTAACAACTTATTATGACATGATCCGCATTCAAAAAAAAGCAAACTGCTTGTTCCACTTAATGAGAATTCGCTGTTTTTTTCATGCGTAATTGAGAGGTAGTAAATAATAAAATCGCCACCCAGATACAAAGAAACGTCACGATTTTAGCTGAAGATAAATGCTCGTGATACACAAATAACCCCAAAAACAGCGTAATCGTCGGTGCAATGTATTGTAAAATGCCCACTTGATAAAGAGGAATTCTTTTTGCGCCTTCAGAGAATAAAAGAAGTGGCACCGCTGTAAAAACCCCTGCAAAGAATAAGAGACCAAGCGATCCGAAGCTGTTAGGATTCATTGTCACCACAGGTTCTTTTAAGAAGAACAATAAGTACACAAGGGCCGCCGGGGCTAAAAGCAGCGTTTCAATTGTCAATCCAATTGCACTCGTGAAGCTCATTCTTTTTTTAATCAATCCATAAAAACCGAAGCTAAAGGCAAGTAATATCGCAACGACAGGAAATGAACCGTACTGAATCGTGGAAAGAATCACCCCAGTGGCGGCAATTAGTATCGCAATGGTTTGTAATTTATTGAGCCGCTCTTTCAAGAAAATGATGCCTAGTAAAACAGAGACAAGCGGATTAATATAATACCCTAAACTAGCTTCTAGCATGAGATGGTGATTGACTGCCCAAATGTACACATACCAGTTAACCGAAATTAAAATAGCAGATAAAAGTAGTGAAAAAAGTGCTTTACCATCCAGCATGAGACCCTTCACTGTCTGCATCGCCGGCCGGACTTGTTTTAAATACAGTAGAATACCGCACATAAAAACAAATGACCATAAAATTCTGTGCGCTAAAATTTCGCCTGACGAAATATGCTCCATCAGTTTCCAATATAACGGGAATAATCCCCATAATGTAAAAGATGCTGCCGTATAGAGAACACCTTTTGATTGTTGCTGATCGTTCAATCTAACCATTCCTTTCTAAACCTATCGTATATTATAGCACGCACTCAGGTGAATGGGCATATACTAATTCAGGGCATTTAGAAAGGATGATTTGCATGTTTGACTGGAACCGATTATTCCCTTTTCAAAAGCAATTTTCAAAAGAAGCCTTAAAGAATTCAGACCCTAAAGACGTTGAGCAGTATGTCAATCAAGTGATGGAAAGTGTATTCGGCTCCAATTATCCTGCTCAGTTCCCTTTTCAGGATCCACTCTCTCAACATCAAAAAACGAGAGAAACAGACGTCAAAAAAGAAAAAGAACCCGAAGTGGAAGTGTTCGAAACCACTGATCACGTGTTCGTTAAAATTGAGCTTGCTCGGCCGAACACAGAAAAAGTAAAAATCAAACATACAGCCAACCTGCTGTTTATTGATCATTTTCCTGAGGAAGGCACGCAGAAGAAAGTTGTCCTTCCTGCTGCTGTAAAAAGAAAAGGAACGAAGGCTTCGTATCAGGACGGTATTTTGGAGATTATGTTTTTAAAGCATGATGATCCGGGGATCTCTGAAATCGATATTCCATTATAAAAAGCCTGCTTTCATATAGAAGCAGGCTTACTCTTTTTTCTTAATAGTATGGTGGATATCCGCCGCCATAAGGTGGTGGAGCAGGTGGTGGTGGCGGGTAATATGGACGGGGATAATTAAAAATCGCACTTCCTAAAAATCCGCCAAGCAGTCCGCCGACTAAAGGAGCGCCAAAACCAAAAAACAAAGGGACTCTGGATTCATATGGCGGTATGCCAGGGGCGCCGCCTCGGAAATACGGAGTATGAGGGTACATGCATTTCTCCTCCTTTGTCATGTGCCTAACATCAGCATATTCATCAGGAGTCAAAACGTTTGGGCAAACCTGAAACTAGGCTTGCTCCTTTTTTTCATGAGATTCTGTATACTCCCCTGCCCACCTAGATACCTCATGAAACACATTATTTAGCGCATTTCCTTTTTCAGTTAAACAATAAATGACTTTAACAGGCGTCTCAGGCAGAACAGTTCGCTCTATAATCCTTTCTTGCTCAAGTTCTTTTAAACGCTCTGCGAGCATTTTTTGACTGATAGATGGGATAATGTCCGTCATGTCTTTAAAGCGCTTTGGACCATCAAGCAATACATGAATAATGAGACCATTCCACCTTTTGCCTAGCAGTAAAAAAGCTTGCTGAATGTGTGGACATAATTGAAATTCCATAAATTTCAGCCTTTCTTTTCATGATTGTTTGACAAACTAACGGTATACAATTTAAAATAGCTCTAGTTACAATAAGTAAGTTTCTCACTTTTTTAGTTATTGTACCATACTATTTGCAAAAACGGGAGGAAATATCCATATGGCGACTGATCAAAAAACAATTGACATTTTAAAACAAAGAGCTTCAGTAAAAGAGTATGATACAACTCATGAAATGACAAAAGAAGAGTTAACAGAGCTTCTTGATATCACAACTAAAGCACCATCTGCGTGGAACCTTCAGCATTGGCATTTCACTGTTTTCCATAGTGCTGAATCTAAAGCGAAGTTACTTCCAATCGCTTACAACCAAAAGCAAATCTCACAAGCATCAGCTGTTATTGCTGTACTAGGTGATCTTGAAGCCAATCAAAATGGTGAAAAAATCTACAGTGAGCTGGCAGAACAAGGCTTCATTACTGAAGACATCAAAGAAACATTGATGACTCAAATCAATGGCGCATACCAAAGCGAGCAGTATGCACGTGAAGCTGCGTATTCAAATGCTTCATTAGCTGCTATGCAATTAATGATTGCTGCAAAAGCAATGGGCTATGATACATGCGCAATGGGTGGTTTCAGTAAAGACGCCTTCATCAAAGAATTCAATGTAAGCGGCCGTTATGAGCCAGTCATGTTGATTTCAGTTGGTAAAGCAGCGAAAGAAGCTCATAAAAGCAATCGTTTCGACATCGAACAAGTATCTGATTTCCTTTAAAATTGGCAAGGCCTCAGCTTTCATGCTGAGGCTTTTTTTATTTGGTTTAAATATTATTCCTACATACTTTCTTTTCACTTTACCCCTTTTCACCTTCACCCTTTCTCCTTTTTAAGAATGAAAGCGTTATATTAGTATGATATTCGCCAAAATGATTGTTTTTTCTGAAAATGGTCTTGTGATCTAATCTGACAACTGCTATTATTATGAAATTACAAAAAATTCAGGAGGGAATCATGAATAAAAAATTGATACTGGCACTACTTATAGCGATTCCATTCATCGGACAGCTCGCACTGCTGCCCTTTGCAAATCGTATTCATCCATTTGTGATAGGGCTTCCTTTTTTCCACTTCTGGCTCTTACTATGGATTGTTCTCACACCAATCTGCACATTCATCATTTACCGGATGCAACATTCAAATGGAGGAACTGACTAATGCAAGGAAATTTAACAGCTTTATTGATTACTGCAAGTATTATTTTCATCGTCGTGGTCATCGGATTTGCCGCTGGCCGGGATAAATCATCGAGACAGTCAGTAGAGGAATGGTCTGTCGGCGGGAGAAAATTTGGCGGTCTGCTCGTCTGGTTCCTCGTAGGCGCAGATTTATATACCGCTTATACCTTTTTAGGGCTCACTAGTACAGCCTATACAGCTGGAAGTGTCGCTTTTTTCGCTATCCCCTATTCAGTTCTAGCGTATTTTATTGCTTATTTCTTCTTACCAAAGCTATGGACGGTTGCGAAAAATCACAACCTCACAACGCTCGCTGATTATGCACGTGAGCGGTTTGACAGCAAGCTGTTATCCAGTTTGATTGCGATTATTGGAGTACTTATGCTGATTCCTTATATTTGTCTTCAGCTGAGCGGGATTCAAGATACGTTAACTGTCGCTGGTACTAGTTATATTAATGTGAATGCAGTTGTTATTATTTCATTTATTTTAGTCGCACTTTATACATTTTTCAGTGGTATTAAAGGTCCTACATATACAGCCATTATTAAGGATATTCTCGTTTGGGTCATCATGCTGTTTATGGTGGTTTCACTGCCAATCATTTATTTTAACGGCTGGACCCCGATGATGAATACGTTAGCTAAGGAAGCGCCACAGCTTCTGACGATCCCTGACGGCGGTCCTAAAGGCATTTTATGGTTCATTACCGCTTCAGGCGTTTCTGCCCTTGCTTTGTTTATGTGGGCGCATGCGGCAACAGGGGTTTTTACAGCCAAAAGTGCAGATGCCATCCGTAAAAACAGTATGTTTTTGCCTCTTTATAACATCGTATTGATTTTGGTCATCTTCCTTGGATTTATTGCCTTTTTAGTCTTACCTGAAGATACAAATCCAAGATTTGCTCTTCTTCATTTAATTCAAACGTCATATGGTGGTGTGATGCAGGGCCTCGCTTATTCAACAATTGCACTGGCTTCCCTCATTCCATGCTCGATCATGGCCATTGGCGCATCGAATTTATTTGCCAATAATTTATACCGTGACTTAATTCATCCGAATGTATCACCAAAAAGATTGACCATCATTACACGTTCAATGGTGTTTATCGTCATCGGACTGGCCCTTTTATTTGGGATGCTCTTCCCAACAGCACTTGTGACGCTTCAGCTCATTGGCGTTTCAGGAATGGTTCAAATTTTCCCAGCCATTGCGATCAGCTTGTTCTGGAAAAAACAATCGAGAGAAGCAACGATTGCGGGGTTAGTTGTTGGCATCATCGTCACCTTTACAGCCAATATCTCACAAGTCACGTTCGGTCTTTATGAAGGTTTTCTCGGTTTACTAGCAAACGTTGTGGTCATCTTGATCTTGAATCCATTCTTCCAAAAGCATGTCACAGACAATTCTGTCATAAATGATCTTTTTGAAAAAGATAACGAAAAAACAGAAGCGACTGTAAACAACGCGTAAACATAAAAAGAGCAGTCCCCCTTATGAGGACTGCTCTTTCTTTATTTCATTTCTTTTTTCAAAACTTCAATGGCTTTTTTCATTTGTGTATCATTGTTCTTTAGCTTATCTTGGATCTTTGTCATCAGTAATGTCGTTGTATCTCCTGTCAGAATACCGTCTGTTTTCAGATCGTTGTCTGTTTGGAAGCGTTTGACGATAGACTGGAAAGCTTGATCGTACTCACCATTTGCTTTTGCTTTGTAGCCAAGCGCTTGGAACATTTTTTGAGCCGCTTTGACTTCATCTCCATTGTCATTCAGCTGATACGATTTTTTCGGACTTAAGTATGGCAGCTTTGCATAACTTGGGAGCGATGCTTTGACCTGTGGTTCAATTCCTTTTTTGTGAATCCAAGAACCATCCGGCGTCAGCCACTTGGCAATGGTTAACTTGACGCTAGAACCATCATTATAGCTTTGTGCATTTTGAACAGTTCCTTTACCAAATGTCTTTTCACCAATAATTTTGATACCTGAAGATTGGTGCAGAGCCGCCGCCATGATTTCAGCAGCGCTGGCTGAGCCGCCATTTACAAGAACAACTGCCGGCTGATGAACTTTACGTTCTTTTTCAGCCTTGTACTCTTCTTTCTTCCCTTTTTCTTCAACTTGCATGATGACTTTCCCTTTATCGATAAAGTCATTACTCATTTCAATCGCTTCTGTCATAATGCCGCCTGGATTATCTCTCAGGTCGATGACAAAGCCTTTTGCCCCTTTTTTCTCGAGGTCATCAATGGCTTTATCTAGCTCTTTCGTTGTTGTTTCAGCAAAGGACGTAATTTGGATTTCTCCTATTTTGTCTTTTGTGAGTTTTGCATACACCGTTTCAAGCGGAATGGTGTCTCTTGTGATCGTCACATCAACATTGCCCACTCCTTGGCGGTTAAGGTGCAGCTTGACATCCGTTCCTTTTTTCCCTCTAATAAGAGAAACTGCTTTATTGACCGACATGCCTTTTGTGCTTTTCCCATCCACCTTTAAAATACGATCATGAGGTTTCAAACCAGCTTTTTCAGCAGGAGAGCCTTTAATCGGCGCGACAATTAAAATTTGCCCATCCTTCTCTTCTACTTGTGCACCAATTCCTTCAAATGATGATGAAATGGTGTTGTTAAATCCTTCGGCTTCCTCCTGATCCATATATGTAGAGTATGGATCATCAAGTGATGCAATCATTCCTTGAATCGCACCATCTACTAGTTTTTGATCATCCGTTTTTTCGTAATACTCATCTTTTACCTTCGTATACGCCGCCATGAGTTTACTAAACTTCTCGTCTCCTGAGACACTGACAGCCCCTTGTTTTGTGATCACAAATGTAATCGCAGAGGACAGGGCCGCTGTCACCAGAATGGCGATCACGAACTTAAATTGTTTTTTCAAAGAAACACCACCTTTATCTCCTTTCATTATTATCAAGGACGATGCTTCATCCGTCAACCAAAGGATCGAAGTTCTCTTTGAAAAGATAAGCCATTTGACCTTGCATTGCATAATCTTTAAAGAGGAACTTGATAAGGAAAGAAGGGATTTTATGAGTGATTATGTAGAAATGCTTGCCTATTTTGGCGTATCCAGTGCCCATCCTGGCGGAATTGAGTTAACAAAAACGATGCTTGAGCATATAAAATTGACGCCGGATGCACGTATACTGGATGCGGGATGCGGGACAGGACAAACGGCGGCATATTTAGGAAATATCGGTTATCAGGTAGAGGCGATTGATACACACCCTTTGATGATTGAAAAGGCCAACCTGCGATTTGAGCGAGAAGAACTGCCGATCCGCGCATTGCAAGCATCGATTGAACAGCTGCCATTTCCAGATGAAGCGTTCACTCTTCTCATCAGTGAATCTGTTTTAAGCTTCACAAACCTTCCTGCTGCACTTGCTGAGATCAAACGAGTGCTTGCCCCTGGAAGTCAAATGATCGCAAATGAAGCTGTGTTAAAAGCACCACTTACACCAGAGGAGCTCGCCACCGTAAGAGATTTTTACGGGTTCCACTCACTCTTTTCACTTGAAGAATGGAAGGAGCAGCTAAAAGCAGCAGGATTCCATGACTTTCGCATTCTCTCATTTGATGAACTACAGGAGGAGCCGACAGAAATGGAATTATCTGAACACATCCCCCCTTCTCTTTACGAAACGCTGCAAACACACTACGATCTGATTCAAGCGCACCGGAAGCAGCTAAGCCACATTCTATTTGAATGTACCGTATAAAATGAGCGAATCTCCTATATGTTTTGTCCAAACTCTATGAGGTCTCTCGCATAGGATAAGAGTGAACAGAGTTTGTCATAAGGAGGAAAAATATGGAGCGCTATCAAAAGCTTTGTCAGCAGCACATGGGAAAAGTCGCTAGAATCACAGATCGTAATGGCAGAGTACATGTCGGACGCATTGAGCGGGTGACAAACCGTAAAGTGTATATTCGTCCAGTCGGCGGTTCTCGCGGCGGCTTTGGCTTTGGTTATTACGGAGGGTATTACGGCTGGGGTGCCGCTTATGGCATCGGGCTTGGTTTCATTACAGGTTTCGCATTAGCAGGATTGTTCTTTTTTTAAAAGAAGAATAAAGAAGGCCCCCCGAATAGCTGGGAGGCCTTTTTATTTGATTAGATTTTCTTCACTTTGTTCATGTACTCTTCAAATGTTAAATCGTGATCATGCATCGCTTTTGCTGCTTCTTTTCCAACATAGCGCAGATGCCACGGCTCATATTCATATTTTGTAATATCTTCTTTTCCTTTTGGATAACGAATGATAAAACCATATTTATAGGCGTTTTTAGCCACCCATTTGCCATCAGGTGTTTCACCAAACTTTTCAGAGATGTCAAAGCCGGCACTTTTTGAGGAAATGTCCATGGCAAGACCTGTTTGATGTTCACTTTCGCCTGGTAAAGCTACTGCTTCCTGCGCTTTGTCTTTGCCTTTTAATTTGACTTCACTATCAAAAATGACTTTTTGACGGTCATAGGAGCGATAGCCAGATACTGCAGCCAGCTCGAAGTTTTTCTTTTTCGCATCTTTGAATAACTTCTCAAGTGCTTCCGCTGCTTCTTTACGAATATATCGTTTTTCAATATCCTCTGAAAAAGAGAATTCTACTTTTGGTACAACGAGATCAGAAGGTTTATAGGTTCCTGGTAATGCGTATTCTTTGTTGACAAGAGCTAGCACGTTTGCAGGATTTTGAATGGTTTTCAGCCCACTTACCACCTTGATGTCATTGAAATATTCACTCTTTAATGTCAGCTCTTGATCCGATGAATCTGCTGTATTGTTTGAGTTTTGCTGGGTAGATGAATTTGCTGCGCTCTTTTGTTCGTTTGTTTTGTTCGATTCAGATGTACCGCTTTTTTGATCCAGCAACTGGCAGCCCGATAGTGCGGCTGTCAAACCAAGAATCGATGCGATTGAGAGTATTTTATAGCTTTTCTTCATGACATACCTTCCTTTTGCTCTTCTAAAAAAATAAAGATGCGCTACATCGTAGCACACCCTTTATACTATTATAAAACAGAGTCTAGTGCAATTAAGATCATTTCGTCAAATGTCGTTTGACGCTCTTCAGCCGTTGTTTCTTCTCCTGTGAGAACATGATCACTCACTGTCAGAATGGATAACGCTTTTCGATCAAATTTTGCTGCAAGCGAATAAAGAGCTGTTGTCTCCATTTCAATCGCTAGGATACCGTATTGAGCCATGAGTTCAAGTGGTTTTTCATTGTAAAATTGGTCTGCTGTAAATACATTACCGACACGTACAGCGACATTTTTTGCTTCTGCTGTATCGTAGGCTTTCTTAAGCAGTCCAAAATCAGCGCAAGGTGCGTAATCAATCGGTCCAAACGCCACACGATTCATTTGTGAGTCTGTTGAAGATGTTTGAGCTAAAATGACATCACGCACGTTGACATCCCTTTTGATAGCCCCGCAAGATCCGACGCGGATTAAGTTTTGAACATCATAGCTTTGAATGAGTTCATTCACATAAATCGAAATAGAAGGTACGCCCATTCCGGTACCTTGTACAGAAACGCGCTTTCCTTTGTAGGTTCCAGTATAACCATACATTCCGCGCACTTCGTTATAGCATTCGACATCTTCTAAATATGTATCTGCAATATATTTCGCACGAAGCGGGTCGCCTGGCAGCAATACCGTTTCTGCAATTTGTCCTTTTTCTGCTCCAATATGTACACTCATTTTTTAGCCTCCACTTACGTTTACTATGTGATTTATCCTATTTAGTATAAACGATTGAGCCTAAAAAAGAAAATACCAGCTGAAGCTCAAGCTGGCATCGTCAATCATCTATTTAACTCATCGTCATCAGTCGTTCACTGCGTTTCCATCCTGCCGGAAAAAGCTGATAATAGCACTTTCCCTTCTTCTTATCATCAATCACAACAATATCACCTGTTGTCATAAACCGTGCATTGTAATCATTAGGGACTGTATCATGTACATTAAATGTCGAGAATGCTTTTTCCAGAACATCCAGGTGTGTTCTGCCGCCAATCTTTGTCCGGTACACAGGCTGATGCCCGCTTGCAGCGCCATATTCAGGTGTCTGATAAATGGTTAAGTGAAATGCTGAAGGTTTCTTTTGAAAAAATCTCAACGTCAATTGCATTCAAATCCCTCCCCTTTTATATAAAATTGGCTGGTGTCTGTCAATTTCCTTCTTCTATTTTTGTCGAATGACAGACAATTTTTCGTCAATCTTTTTACAAATGAGAAATAAAGCAAGTCCTATCGCAAAACCGCCTGCAACATCTGTCAAATAATGAACACCGATATACATTCGGCTGATCCCAATCAAAAGAACACAGAACCCCGTGATCAAGTAGACGATTTTTTGTCTTTCTTTCAGCCATGGAATCATTTCAACTAATAGATAAGCTATAAAAGGATAGATTGTGGCTGCATTCATCGAATGTCCGCTCGGAAAGCTGTAATACGTTTCATTGACAAGATGATCAAAGGCCGGTCGCTCTCTAGCAAACAGCCCCTTTAGTTCATGATTGATGGTTTTTTCTGTGAGATATAATAGAAAAAGCATCATGATAGAGTAATAGCGCTTATACATGAATAGTACGACACTAAAAATGAGCATGATTGGGACGAGCAGCGCACTAATGCCAAAGTCCGTCAAAGTCAGCATGACATTATTTAAAAAAGGGAGTCTGATGCTCTCAAACCATAAGATGATCTGGTTGTCCAATTCTTGACCCGCACCAGATACCATGAGCGCAGCAAGGGCGCCAAATAAAATCAAAAGAAATAGGATATACACGCGAAAGATTCTCCTCCCTCTCTCTTCAGAATCTCTTCAAAGTATAGTGCCTACCACGCCTCTTCTTCAACTATCATTGCTTTTTTCAGCATATATTCAAACGTAATGTCAGCCAGCTCAAACGTTTCCAGCTCAGCAGGTATGTACCCTCTTTTGACCAGCTCCATGTAGAAGAATTCCGCAATTTCCTCTGTATCAATCACCAAATCTGCTTCTTTCATTACATTCCGCCTCCTTTTTTATGATGTATGAACGACGCCTGTTTTTTATTACAGTTTGTCATAATGGCTCATTCCATACATATAAATGCAGTAAACAAAAAGAAAAGGGGTTTGAGGCAATGAAATGGTTAAGCATATTAGATGGAGAAACGTTTGATCAGGTGATGGGCCGTATCTTGAGGGGATGGTTTTATGTGATTGTTTTTTTCTGTGTGCCTTATTTTTTATTCGTGTTAGGACAAGTCTTTCTTTAACCAAAATGTTCGTGTAAACTTTCCAATATAAAATCCATCATATCCTTGTATTCTGGATCTTCGAAAAATTCGTAGAGAATTTTATAGTCATTATATATATCAAGAAGCTCATCCACTATAGATACAGCGAGGAATTCTAGTGATGCTTCGCTTTCTTGTTTCTCTTCTAGTTGTAATAGAGCCGTTTGAACCATATCTTCTTCCATTTCTTTTGAGGTTTCACCGACGTAATGCACAAAAAGAAGCTGATGAACGAACTGGTCCATCTCATACTTCCTCAGGACAAGCGTTAAGTCTTCCTCTTCTGTTTCCAGCCACTCTCCGTCCTTTAGCCTCGTGAGTTCGTAAATGACATCTTCCCAGCCGTCATCAAGGTATCGCCATATTTCAGTCCGATGGCCAATAATTTTAAATAGCTCTTTTCCGTAATCTTTTACATATACAACATCGCCAATGAGGAACTCATATTCAATGTCCAGCTTTTCTGTATCCACAATCACCCCGTCGTACTCATCGTAAAGCTGAAGTGATGTTTCAAAATAAAGCACCTCATTATGATTGACCTCATACAAATAGTGCTGGTCAATTTGATGGACTTTTGTAATCGTTCCGACTGTGCCGTACATGACAACGACGACAATATCCCCTACTTGATATTTTGGTGCTTTCGCCTTCATTCTGTCTCCCCCTTGCCCGACTTTTGGTCTTAACGTATCGTATGCCGGCGCAAGGAATTCTGCATGGGCAACCACACCATGCAAAACGCCATTTTATTTCTCATAAAAAAACCGCTTCTCCCATCTGGAACAAACGGTTGTTTGTTATTTTTTTTTGACTTCTACTTCATATTGCTCAAACGCTTCGTCAAATGTTGTCATTGAGCTCAAATAATCGCCATTTAATTCTAAATAGGCACACAGCTCATGATAATCAATGGACGCTTTCGGGAAGCTGTGATCCTCATAAGCAGCATTTGCAAAATGGCTGATTTCATCTTTCGGTTTTGGATGTCTGTACTTCATTAAATAATGGTAAAACGACTTCACCTGTTTTTCCCTCCGCGACACTCTATTTTGTTGTTATATTATACAGCAATTTGATGACTTGTATAGGCGGAGGTACAACTTATGATGAAAAGTCAAAGTAATTTCGCTTTAATAACCGCTCCATGCTCATTAATTCTTCGTATGAAATTTTTTCTGGAAGTTTTGTCTGATCCACTAAAATTAATTGATCTTCTATCTCTTTGACCGTCTCATCCTTTTGATATAACATGCCGCAGTGCGTGCAGGAAATGGACGGTGTTTCGATGATTTCAATTGATTGTGTGCCAGTGATCAGTTCCCAATAGACTGTTGTCTGCTCTGCGTTTGCTTTGTTTTCCTCACACCAATCACATGTCAGCAAGGTCATTTCTCCTCCTTTACAGTTTGATCTTTTTTGAGCTGTGCTTGATATTTTTTCTCTTTTAATTCATCTCGTTTTTCACGTTTGTTTTTGAGTGTGTCATGCTCAGGATTTGTCTCATATGCTTCTCTTCGTTTCATCCGGCTTAAATTCTCAGGCGTAAACGATTTCGCTTCATCCTGAAATAGTGCGGTAACACCAATTGCCGGTTCTTGTTTCTCTTCATAAATTTCATTAAAATACGCATCTGCCTGCCCTGCGACGTAATGCTCTGGTTCAGGGTAAGAGGTGATCACACCTTCAAAGTTACGAAGGACGACTTTGTCAGGGCTTTGCGATAATAAATAATTTGGCTGTAAGGCGATCTTTCCTCCGCCTCCTGGTGCATCTACAACAAAGCTTGGCACGGCATACCCGCTCGTATGCCCTCTTAAGCCTTCAATGATTTCAAGACCTTTTGATACTGGTGTTCTAAAGTGGCCAATCCCCTCAGATAAATCACATTGATAGATATAATAAGGTCTGACCCGTATCTTCACGAGATCGTGCATCAGCTTCTTCATAATCGGCACACTGTCGTTAATACCTGCAAGGATGACAGCCTGATTACCAACAGGGACGCCGGCATTCACAAGACGTTCGCACGCTTCTTTGGCTTCTTTCGTAATTTCAATGCTTGTATTGAAATGGGTATTCAGCCAAACCGGATGATATTTTTTCAAAATCTCGCACAGCTCATCTGTAATGCGCTGCGGAAAGACGACCGGCGCGCGGGTTCCTATCCGAATGATCTCAACGTGCGGAATGTCTCGTAAGTTTTTCAAAATGTATTCAAGCACTTGATCATTGATTAAGAGCCCATCTCCGCCGGAAATTAACACATCCCGCACCTCAGGTGTTTCTCTAATATATCCAATGGCAGCATCTAACTGCTTTTTTGGCACGCCCATACCGATCTGGCCGGAAAAACGTCTTCTCGTACAATAGCGGCAGTACATGGAGCACTGATTTGTTACAAGAAAGAGCACACGATCTGGGTACCGATGCGTTAACCCCGGGACAGGTGAGTCCTCATCTTCATGCAGCGGGTCTTCCAAGTCATATTTTGTTTTATGCAGCTCCTCAGCGATTGGCACAGATTGCATACGTACTGGGCATCTTGGATCGTCTGGATTCATCAGTGAGGCATAGTAGGGTGTAATGTTGAGTGGAATGGTTTTGGTGGAAATCTTCACCCCTTCTCTTTCCTCTTCTGTTAAGTTCACGATTTTCTCTAAATCTTCAAGCGTTTTCACGGTATGCGTCAGCTGCCAAATCCAGTCGTTCCACTTTTCCTCAGGTACATCCTTCCAAAGCTCAATGTCCTTCCAATGACGCGCCGGTTCATACAGTTTCTGATTCATATCCATTCCCCCTATCAGCATTCACCTTATACTATGCAAGTTATGTGCCAACATGGGAAAATGCCCCTATTCTTTACAAAAGGAGCTTTACCCGTGATATTCAATGGATGTTGGTGCCTATTTTTCGGCATCTGCATATTTCTTCAGTTTATACTGCAGCGTTTGTCGAGGGATTTTTAAGGCTGCGGCGGTTTTTTTAATATTGCCATGATGCTGATTTAAAGCTTCTTGAATCAATGTTTGTTCAAATGAAGAAACCTGACTTTTTAAGGAGGCGTCGGGTGTTTCTTCCTCGATCTTCTGCGTACGTAAATGAGCAGGAAGGTATGAAGGAGTGATGTCTTCCGCTTCCTTTGGCATCATCAATACGGCATGCTCAATGGTATGTTTTAATTCTCTGACGTTTCCCGGCCAGTGGTGAGCCATAAACAATTGTTCCGTTTCTTCAGAAAGGCGTTTGACGTTTTTTGAAAACTGCTGATGATAGGTTTGAATGAAATGGCGGGAAAGCAGCGGGATGTCTTGCTTTCTCTCACGAAGCGGCGGGATATGAAAAGATGACACATGCAGTCTATAAAATAAGTCTTCTCTTAAAATTTGCTTTTTCACCGCTTCAAATGGGTCCATATTGAGTGCAGTAATGAGTCTTACATCCACTTGAATCGCTTTTGCATCCCCAATACGGCGCACAACACCATCCTCTAACACACGTAATAATTTCGTCTGCAGCGTGAGCGGCATCGCTTGCAGTTCATCAAGAAAAAGCGTGCCTCCATCAGCCAATTCAAAGAGCCCCTTGCGATCAATTGCGCCCGTATAGCTCCCTTTGACAGATCCGAATAATAGGCTCTCAAGTAGCGATTCTGGAAGTGCTGCACAGTTTTGCGGAATGAACACTTGGTTTTTCCGGTCAGATTCATGAACAATGGCTTGAACGAGCACTTCTTTCCCTGTCCCTGTTTCCCCGTAGACAACAACTGATGACGGATAAGCAGCTGCTTTTTTTGCCTTTTCAAGCATTTCTTTTAAGAACGGATCATTTGTTAAAAATGAAGCAAAATCATGCATTTGTTCTGCCCCAGCCACATCGTGTATCCGTTTTTTTTGATCTAAACGATTTGAAAGGGCTGACAGCTTCGATACATCTTTTGCGACTTCGACCGCGCCTATTAACTTGCTTTCTTCAATAATGGGCAATGTCGTGTTGACGGTTTCAATTCTTTCTCCGTTTTTATTCAAATAGGTTTGCAGCGAATGATAAATGGGCTTCCCAGTTCTCAAAACATGCATAAGCGTACTTGTTTTTTCTGTTAAAGAGGGATACACCTCAAGGATGTACTTGCCAATCACCTCTTCTTTTTGTAAACAGTCAAACTTAGCGGCATTATGATTGTAAAAGATCGTCATGCCTTGATCATCTACAACATGAATGGCTTCATCAATGGCTTCTAAAATTAATTCAAACCAATCCGCTCTTTCGACAACTTTCCCCATTCTTTCCCCCTCACTTTCAGTGCCAAAAAACCGGCGTCTATTGCCGGATTTTCAGCGGCTTGATCATCTTCATCACACCTTCTCCTGTCCTTTCATGTTTCGCTTTTTCCTTGCAACTTCCTGCTTTTTTTGTCTATAGCGTCAAAAAAGCACCCCTCTTATGAGGAGTGCTTTCGCCCTGATGTTTGATAAAGAGACATATCGAATTCTTGCAGCGATTCCATATACAGCGGCACTATCGGCTTTCCTTCTTGAAATAACGTAAATTGGGAAGGGTATAAATTAATTGGCTGATGATAAAAAGCAAATCGCTTCACGACATCAGGATCAATACGGTAAAAGGTATGGTGCATCAGTAAATAGACATCTTGTTTCCATTTAAACAGCCGCCTGTTTGGCGGACTAAATACTGGAGAAACTTGAATCATGCCGCCATCTTCAAACATCTGAAGCCGTTCATTTGAAATCGTATAGATCTCCTTAGGGTGAAACTGAAAATATTGCACGTCACGTTTTGCAGCAAATCGCCTTTTTTTCTGTTCTTCAATATAATAGAACGTTTTTCCATGATCTGCCGTGACAACTGTATAATTTGGTACTGCCAGCATGTCTTTCATCTCATATTTCATCGCACATAACGATGGCACCCGAATCGCGCGCCTGTTTTTTTCGTTCACCCAGCACCTTTCAATTTCATGAAGATTGCCGCCTGCGATTTGGTAGTAATCCCCTTCCTTTTCAATCACCGTTCCGTCAATGAGATCATACGGCATACTCGAAAACAGATGATGAAAGGAATGAGGGGTTTTATACGTTGTATCAAGTACATCTCTTAATGGAAAAAACGCGGCAAATTGATTCAGCCTCATCCAAAAAACAGAATCTGCATGATGCCAGTGTTTCGGCCCATCATCCCAATATTGCCCGTATTTTTCATGAATTAGCGGAAGCAAACGCCTTCTGTGCATGACCGAACAATGATCCACTTGAAAGGACGCATGCTCCAAGATTTGGTCTGCTTCACGGACAAAGCTCATGGTCTCAACTAAATGCTTATCAACATGCACGACCCGCTGCGAGGAATACACGATATCGATATGAGGCTTCGACTGAAAAATATCCACCATTTTCTGCAAACGATCTTGATGATACACAGTATCATCTGTTAAATAACAAATGAGCTGACCTGTTATACGGGTTAGCGCTTCATTAATAAGCGTCGCATACCGAACGGTTAACAGCCGTTTTGCAGGATGAACCGTGCGTGAATACAGATGAATGCGTTCATCGTCTAAATAGGGCTGGATCTTTTGGAGGGTGCCTTGTTCTGAGCCATCATCCATAATCAGAAGCTCCCAATTTGAATACGTTTGTTCCACCATACTCTTTAGCACACGATCAATGAAATCAGGTTTATTGTAGCTTGTTAAAATTACCGATACTTTCATGATCATTATCCTTTTTAATTAGATTAAAAAGCCCCCCAGCTGACAATGTTCACGTAAGGAACATTCACTCTTAGCTGATTTGTCACGTTTTTAAAGACCGCTACTGTATCAAAGAGCTGCACAACAACTACGTTTTGAAGGACCTCTCCATTGACTAAATGAACACGTGGCAGCGGAATGCCAAGCTCAAGCCATGGACGAAGTAATTCTTTGATGTCTGACACACTCTCTTCCTCACTTTCTTCTAAAAGACGAAGAAGAAGTAAAATCAAGATGACTTCAAGTACTCCTTCTGCTTCTAGTAATTCTTCGTTCCAACCATTTAATAATTGTTCAAATTCCATTCATAATCCCTCTCTCTTCACATTTAATCTTTACTAGAGTATGAGAATCACTTCATTTAGCCTCAGCATTTGAAAACATTTTTAAAAATGTGTGAAGTAATTAAATGAAAAAAAGAACAAGGAATCAGCGTTCTGCTTATACCAAAAAAAGTGAACGGCATATACATAGGGGTGAGTTTGAATTGATGAAGAAAGGATGGGGAAAAAATGAGCGACAAGCGTGCCGAATTAAAAAAAGAACTATTGAAAGTGTTTTTCAAACCACTTACTCGTGCATTAACAGTTAATCTTGAAGAAGGAGGAGTTCAAATGGAAGAAAAATTGAACGATTTATTAAGTGAAGTGGCAGCTGAGGCATCACCTTCAGATTCTGCTACAACACTCGATGTATCTCAGCCAGCAAGATGGATTTTTGCAAGACTTGCACCAGGAACCGTCATCAGCATTGTCACTGACTCAGGAGACTTAATCGGGCCAGTTCAATTCGTAGCATTCAATGCTTTAACGGGTGTTGTATTTGTTACACAAGAAAGCTCAGTCACACCAACAGGCTCTGCAACGACTTTATTAGATGTAGATAAAGTTGAAAGTGTTACGTTCACATCTTAATGTGAGAGGGTCATGATGAAGCTTCTTTATATCAGCTCTGGCTACGGCGGAATCTATCACATGTTTGATCAATGGGTAGAAGAGAGCTTCATTGATTCCCCCTTTTCATGTGTAAAAATTGATCGAGAATCTCTACCCGCTCACATGCACAAAATCCGGACATTTTCTCCGGATTTTGTTTTGATGATGATCGGTGATCATGTTCCGAGCGAAGTGCTTCATCAATTCAAACAAGAAAAGATCCCGATCGTTTTGTGGATGACAGAAGATCCCTTTTATACAGATGTGTCAGCTGCTTGCACACGTGATGCGCGGCTCATATTAACGATTGATGAAGGAGCTTTGCCATTTTACAAACAATTGGGCATAGGTCACACCCACTACTTTCCCATTCCGGCAAATACACGTGTTTTTCAAAAAAACGAATCGCCTGAAGAGATGTGCAACTATGACATTGCACTCGCCGGCTACCCTTATCCCAACCGCATCATCGCCATTGATACACTCTTACAACAGAACAAATGGCGGATTCTCGTTGCAGGTAAGGAATGGCATCGTCATTTAAATAAGTCACGAAGACATTATCGAAATCTCACACTAGTGACCAATTGGCTGAGCCCTCAGCAAATGGCGGACATCTATCAGCAATCAGCGATTGTTCTTAACCCGCACAGGCCGGCTCAGTTTGCCTATAATAAAAACAAAGCCATGATTCAAAATGTAAGCCTGAACAACAGAGCGTTTGATATCGCTGCAGCTGGAAGCTTTCAATTGACGGATCTACAACCGCCGCAAGCTTTTTCAAGCTTCGTTTTTTATAAAGATGAGGACGATTTGCTGGAACAGGTTGAATATTATGGATCAAATGCCGAGAAAAGAAAAGCGATCGCACGAAACAATTACGAACAAGTCGTTTCCTGGAATACATTTGAGACATTTCCACACAGGCTTTATGAGATCGTAAAAAGCGCCCTATGACCGGGCGCTTTTCTCGTTGAAATTCATCTTATGCATAACCCTCCGCATCTCGGCGAGCCAATAAGACTTTCTCCGCTTTCTCAAGGTCTTCCTCCTGTTTCACCACGAGTGATTTTTGGCGATCCATGATATACGCTCCAACAGATCCTTCTAAAAAGGAATGAATGCATTCTTTTGCATATGGAACATAAAAAGCATACACTGCTCCATTTAAACGGCCATACGTATATGGCTGCTCATGCTTTGGCATGAAAAAGTAATGATTGTCCTTATATAAAGTTGCTTCATTATTCTCATGCAGTGTCCATGTTTCATTTGGGTTTTCTAGCGCCTCTGTAAAAGATGCCATGCAGTCATAATTCCCTTCTACTAGAAGCTGCAAGCACTTCTCAATATCTTCCGGCTCTCTTAAAGGAGACGATGGATGCAAATATAGAACAATATCAAAGGTCTTCCCCTCACGCTCTAAATAAGCAAGCGCATGCTTCACAGCTATGAGTGACGGTGTTTGTTCCGTTACATGCGTGTCTGGCAGTTCAATCACATGGGCTCCGTAGTGAGATGAAATGATTTGAGTATTGACATCCTCTGTAGAAACGATGACTTCATCTAACTCAATCATTTGCAGTAACGGCTGAATGGTCCAATAGATGAGCGGCCGCTCCGCCAATACGCGAATGTGTTCATCGTGCTGATCGCGCCTACTTCTAAAAGCTGGTATCAAGGCTAAAATACGATTTCCCCTATACATGTATTCCCTTCTCCCCTCGCGCAAAGCTCTCTTCATTTTTATCCGAGCTGATCGCAGTACTGAAGTGTTCAGGTCTCTCGTTTTTCTACTTGTTCTCTTATCTCTCCATATTCTATTAAGACGTCAAGCAGATGGTTATAATTTGTTCACCTAATTTATATAGAAAGTGGTTCTTTTCCTCAAACGGATACCGCTCTTTCACATATGATGCAAAGTAGAGAAATGAGAGTTGGGGGATTAGATATGTCCAAAAAGATAGAAACGAGTTTGAAGGCTTTTTTTCGTGACAAAACGATATTAGTCACAGGCGGTACGGGTTCGATCGGCCGTCAAATTGTGAAAAAATTAACATCATGCTCTCCAAAGAAGATTATCGTCTTCAGCAAAGATGACAGCAAACAATACATGATGAAAAATGAGTATGCAGATCATCCAGAAGTTGCATTCGCTTTAGGAGATGTACGAGATGCAAGCCGCGTGAGACAGCTCGTCAAAGGCGTTGATATCATCTTTCATGCAGCCGCCTTAAAACAAGTACCCACTTGTGAAGACAATCCGTTTGAAGCCGTGCAAACGAATATTATCGGAGGGCAGCACGTCATTGAAGCCGCAATCGAACATGAAGTCAGTCATGTTGTCAACATATCAACTGACAAAGCGGTTTCTCCGACAAATGCCATGGGTGCAACAAAATTAATTTCAGAAAAACTATTTTTCCAAGCAAACGAAAGTATTCCGAATCAAAAAACGATGTTTTGCTCTGTGCGTTTTGGCAATGTGCTTGGATCAAGAGGTTCAGTCATTCCCATCATGCTCCAGCAGCTGTTAAATGAAAAACCTTTGACCGTAACTGACCCTAATATGACACGTTTTTTTATGTCCATCGAAGAGGCTGTCTCCCTCACACTTCAAGCAGCGATCATGATGAAAGGCGGCGAAACGTTCATTCTCAAGATGGAGTCATTACAGCTTGCTGATCTCTTAAAAGCGTTTCATGAATATGCCACTCAAATCAATGTCGCACCCCCGGATATTCTCGTTGTTGGGAAAAGACCTGGAGAAAAGCTTCACGAAGAGCTCACATTTCAGCACGAAGCAGATGCACTATTTGAGCATGAACAATTTTATGCCATTTTACCAAGACCACAACTGCACGCTGACTTTCAAAAAGTCGACTTAACCAATTACACATCAAATGAAGCGCCTCTCATTACAAAAGAAAAGCTATTCCACATCATTGAACAATTACATCACACGCATCATAAAAAATAAAAAATCGTCACACGGAAGCAGATGCCTTCCATGTGACGATTTTTAAATAGATCAATCAAATAGATGTATCAAATCCCCATAGCCTTCTTTTTCAAGATCATCTTTTGGGATAAACTTCAAAGCGGCTGAGTTAATACAATACCGAAGACCATTTGGTCCTGGACCATCAGGAAAGACATGACCTAGATGAGAATCAGCTGTTTTGCTGCGCACCTCTGTCCGCACCATCCCATGGCTCGTATCCACCTTCTCCGCTACTTCCTCATCTTCAAGCGGCTTTGTGAAACTCGGCCAGCCGCAATGGGCATCAAACTTATCTAAAGATGAAAAAAGCGGCTTGCCTGAAATGATATCCACATAAATGCCTTCTTCTTTGTGATCCCAGAATTCATTTTGAAATGGCGGCTCAGTGCCATTATTTTGCGTGACTTCGAACTGCATTCGGTTTAATTCTTTCAGACGCTTTTCTTTTTCGTTTGTCATGATTTATCACTCCAATGGGACTCAATAAAACCCGCTCTGCCCGAACCGACATGATATCGTTCGTAGTGCATTTTGTTCTTTTTATAATAATGCTGATGATATTCCTCTGCGGGATAAAAAGGACCAGCATCTAAAATTTCTGTCACAATTGGCTTTTGGAAAGTGCCGCTTTCGTTCAGCTTCTCTTTCGATGCTTCTGCAAGCTTTCTCTGCTCGTCATGATGAACATAAATACCTGTGCGGTAGGACTCTCCTCTATCACCAAATTGCCCTCCATCATCTGTTGGGTCTATTTGCTGCCAATACAGTTCTAATAGCTTTTCATACGGGAAAACGTCTGGATCAAACGTGATTTGAACCGCTTCTCTATGTCCCGTTGTATTTGTACATACTTCCTCATAGGTCGGATTCACTGTATGTCCGCCAGTATACCCTGATTCAACTTTGATAATGCCCGGCTGTTCATCAAAAGGTTTAACCATACACCAGAAGCAGCCTCCTGCAAATGTGGCTAATTCTTGTTTTTCAGACATATTAGTGCCCCCTTCATTTAAAAAATGGTATCATCATATTATAACATGATGAAAAATAATGAAAATGATACGACTTGTATACCTAAAATAAAAGAAAGCATTCTGTCGTATCTTAAAATATAATGGGGGTTTAATGATTGGAACAAAGAAAACAAATGATGTATGAAATGGATTCTTTACTGAGAACCGTATTTAAGCAGATCCGTTATGAGATTAACAGCCTGCTCGAAAACGAATTATCTCGGAATGAATTTCTCATTTTAAATCTGCTTCGTGAGCAAGGTGCAAAAAAAGTAACGGAATTTGCGTCCATTCTAGGGGTGTCAGCAAGCCATATCACAGCTGTGACCGACACACTCGTAGAAAAGGGCTGGATTACCCGTATCCGTTCTAAAGAGGATCGCCGCATCATCAAAATCCACTTAACCGATAAGGGTAAGGAAATTACTGAGCATTTTGAGAAAAAGAAAACAGAATACTTTATGGAGCGATTTGAGTCATTCGACGACGAAGAACTGAAAACAATGATCAAATTATTTAAAAAGCTGGATAAAAGTCAAAAGGATTAAGCATAGATTTTAGCGCTCTGGACATGCTACGGATAAAAAGAGGTGGAATGAACCATGACAAGCCCTTATCTTTGTCCAAACTGTAAAACAAACAGAACTCGCTTTAATCTGATTGAGCAGCTTTCAGAACCTGTGAAGCTGGATCCTGCGACCGGAGCAGTTGTCGAAAGATACGAAGGAGAGCAGCTTTCTCCTTTTCACGTGAGCTATCAAGGTCCTCAAATAAAAGTCCAGTGCGGCGTTTGTGGTTTAATTGAGGATGAAAAAACGTTCATTAAGCTAGCCGAATATCATCAATATTCTTCTCCTTCTTAACTTGCGGGCCTGACGGAAAACGTCAGGCTTTTTTCTATGCTTCTTTTGCCTATACAGATCGCCTTTTTCATGCATACGCTACAAAAAACACCATCGCATAAGAAAGTAGGGATTGATGACATGCAGCAGCTCTCTTATCATGACTTTCCATACCGTCCACTCGCTGCGGGCTTCGAGCACCCTCAAAGCAGCCTTTCATCTAAAGCCTTTATTCGGCTCTTTCACGCTGCACCAGATCTTAGTGAGCTCGCTGTATATGTGAATCGGAATGAGGTCTTGAAAAAAATGCCTTACAGTCATTTGACAGCTTATATGGAGTGGGATGAGGGAATTTATGAGATAGAAGTGTTCAAGCTGGCTACAAAAGAAAGAGTTCTTCATTCTTGCATGATGATTAAACGTAGCGAGATTTACACCCTATGTATCACAGGTGCTCATGCAGGTTTTGCGCTGCTGACAGAGCGGCAAGACCCTGTGATTCAACACGAGGACCTGTCAGCCCTTACATTTGTCCATCTGTCTCCAGACCTTCCTTCCATTGATATATATGAACGTGATCAAGGGGTGTTATCAAAGGAGCTTCATTATGTAAACGGCACTCACATTCATCATTTCTCCCCGAATAAATATCATTTTGAATTGAAAGCTGCTGGCACTCAAAGTATACTGCTTGATATCCCCAAAGTTCATCTGCAAGCAAATCGCGCATACCTTATTCTGCTTCATGGCTTTGCTAACGGAGAGCCAGAGCTTATGGCGAAGGTGGTCTTGTCTCAGCAAATATAAAAAAGAGCCTTTCCTCAATGGAAAAGGCTCTTTACGAGACATCTTCAGCTTTTTCTTGCTTTTGAAAATCAAAAGCAAGAATCATGATACCTAGAAATAATGCACAATAGGCAATATTTAAGTAAAACTGATCGATATTTTCTGCTCTTAAATCAGTGGCAGCTGTAATGCCAAAGTACGCAGCAAATAAAAGCGACAGTAAACTAAAATATTGATAGACTCGCTTCATGATTTCACTCCTGACTCACTTTCTATTGCTTTGGATGATAATATGAGAACTCAATTTCATCGTTCTCTAGATCAATTTTGTTTGCTTTCACATACATATCATTCGTCAGTGGCATTTCTGAAAGGCGTACTTCAACCGTTTTTTGATCCGGTTTCACATGAACGAATTCTGGCAGTTCATAGAACTGGCCCATGTAGCTTAAAACAAAACTAATCGGAATGCTCAATTGTCCAATTGAAAGGCCATCCACTTTCAACAGCACATCACCATTATCTTCGACAGTTGGCGTAAAAGAGACGTTTGCATCAATAGTCGAAGAGAAAGCTTTAATTGCGCCTGTTACTTTCACATCTTGATCGATCGCCACATGAAAATCTGGCATATCACTTGATCCTTGATTTTTCAAGTAATCATTGATAAAGCTGGTGAGCGATTCCTTTGAGCTAGATATATTAAAAGAATACTCGCTTTTTAATTCTTTAGTTGAAGCGGATTGACCGCCTGGCAGCATCATCAAAATACCGCAGGCAAGAACAATCAATAGATTGATTGCAAGTAAAATAAAAAATAAGCTTTTCCACTTTTTCATACGTTCACCCTATTCCTTCGGCAGTCCTTCTTTTTTCACTTTGGAGAATAAACGATTTGCCATAAGAGAGTACCCCTTTTGGTTTGGGTGGAAATCATCATCTGCCAGTAATTTTTCATCAGAATCTTCCTCAAATAAATCTGCTACATTGATCATATCAGCGTTGCCGTCTTTTTTCAGTTCCTTTTTGGCAGCGGCATTCCAATCTTTGACGACTTCATCAATATCTCGCAGCTCAGACAAACTGAACTTAAAGGGATTGTACATGCTGACATACATGATCTTCGCATGATCATTGTGCTGTCTCAATTGAGCAAGAATGGTTTTAAAGCGCTCCTCAAAAGGACCCTGCTCTTTTTGAAAAGGAGCAAACGTCAAATTGAGCACATTTTGATGGACAACATGCATTAAGTCATTGCCGCCGATCGTAAAGAAAATATAGTCAGCGTCTTTCAGTCCGTCTTGCACCTTTTTTTCTTTTAATCTTTTTAATAAATCTACCGTTCTACTGCCTTTAATGGCATAATTTTTTAATGTGACAGATTGCACGCCGTCCACCGCTTCTAACTTGTCACGGGTCATGCCTGCATATCCTTTTTTATGTTGATCTCCGATTCCTTCTGTTAAGGAATCTCCAACCGCTGCGATCGTAATATGTTCTTTTACGTCTTGTGTGTCTTCTAGTTTATCCTTTATGCCAGCCTCTTGCGCGGAACATGCAGAAAGAACAAAAGCTAGAGACATCACAATCAAAATCAAACGAGCCTTCAAACGATGATGTCCCTCCTTTTTCTGATTAAAAAAGTGTATCATGTTTTCGCTCATTTGAACATCCTTATGCTAGCTTCGATTCAGCGTTTTGATGTCCTTGATAATTTCATCATAAGGTGTATTTTGTACGCCATCATAATTTTTCATCACTTTCCCTTCTTGATCAACTAGGAAAAACAATGACTGATGAATCACTTGGTCTTCATCTTCAGGTTTCTTCACAATGGTTTTAAAGCTCTTCATTGCGAATTTTTCGATTGCGGACTGTGAATAGCCAGTGAGAAAATCCCAATTTTTAAAGGACAATGGATATGCTTTTGCAAATTCTTTTAGCTTATTCGGTGAGTCTACCTCCGGGTCCACGCTAAAGGAAATGATATGCGCATCCAATTTTTCTTCTTTTAACCGTTTTTGCAGCTCTGTCATATGAGCAGTCATCGGCGGACAGATCGTTTCACAGCTTGTGAAAATAAAATCTGCAACCCATACTTTCCCCTTCAAATCATCCAATGACACCTTTTGACCATCCTGATTTTCATACTCAAACGGCTGTATTTGATAATTTAACGCATCTTTGATTTGTCCATTTGAACATGAGACTAAAAGAAGCACGCTTATGATAATAAGCGCACCAAGTGAGGCTCCCCTTTTTTTAAGCATGGTACGTCCATCCCCTTTTTCAATCAATCGGTATAAAAAGTAAAGCCTATTGCGCCTTTTCCAGTGTGACACGAAATAATCGGTGTTGTGTAGGCGATGTCAACAAGTGCTTCAGGTGTGTGATCAAGCAGCGCTGATTTGAGCTTTTCAGCGAGTTCTAATGCATCTGCATGCGCTATCCCAATGGCTTGAACTGTTTTTCCTTTCACGGCCTGTACATACTGTTTGGTCAAATAGCGGACAAGAGCAGAATAGCTTCTCACATTCGCTTCCGGCGTGTATACCCCATCCGTTAAGCTGGCAATTGGTTTGATATGAAGAAGTGAGCCGATCAGCGCCTTTCCTCTTCCAATTCTTCCACCTTTCACGAGATTTTCTAATGTATCGATTGTGACAAATAGCTTTGTTTTAAGACGGATTTTATCCATTTCTTTGATGATGTCTTCACGGCTTGCACCATTTTTTGCAAGCTCTGCTGCTTTGCTGACTTGAAAACCTAACCCATAGGAAATAAAATTTGAATCAATCACCGTGATGTTTCCGTCTACCATTTTCGAAGCGCTTTCAGCAGTTTGAACAGTACCACTCATCCCACCCGTTAAATGGATACTAATGACTTCGCTTCCATCTGCTGTGAGCTTTTCATATAATTCGACGAATTGACCGATCGCAGGTTGAGACGTTTTCGGCAATTCCTCAGCGGCCTCCATTTTTTCAATAAATTCATCTGGCTGTATATTCACTCGGTCAATATAATCAACCCCAGAAATGGAGATATTGAGCGGAATCACGTGAATGGATAGATCATTGATTTTTTCTTGCGGAAGGTCCACAGTTGAATCTGTTACAATTTTAATTTGTTTCACTATCGTCTCATCCTTGCTGTCTTAGTCTTTACTTATGATATTACCTTATTTCGTGCATACTTGAAAACAACTGTCATGACGTTTTTAAAATTGTCACATTTTCTTCTTTTTATGAAAAAAATCTTTGCCAAGCTGAGCAGCTGTCATTTCAAAACGGCCGCTCACTCCACTTGACAAAGATTTCTATTTACGCATTGTGTTTCAGTGTAGGCTCCTGATAGATCTGCTCATATGTGCTCCACTTGACGTTACGTTTCACATCCTCTCTGAAAGAGTATACAGCTCTCTTTCCTTTAGATACATAGACTTTTTTCAAGAAAGCTTCAAGTCTAAAGGTGAGCATGAAACCATACGTCTCATCTCCCTTTAGTACAGGGACTTCTGTTACCTTGATCTGAGCTCCATCCATCCGTCTAAAACATATTGTTTTGAGCAGCACAAACGATCAATCCTCTTTTCCAATGTTCTGTTAGGCCTAAATAAATAGGTGGAATAAATCTTGATCTTTATTCACTTCAACATAATGGAAGCCTTTTTTATTCATCCGTTCAATCAGTGCCGCATAGTCATCTCTTTCATTCAATTCGATGCCAACAAGCGCGGGGCCTTTGCTTCGGTTATTCTTTTTCGTATATTCAAAGCGTGAGATATCATCATTTGGACCTAATACTTCATCTAAAAATTCCCGAAGCGCTCCTGCTCTTTGCGGAAAATTGACAATGAAATAATGTTGAAGCCCTTCATAGATCATCGACCGTTCTTTGATTTCCTGCATTCTGCCAATGTCATTATTTCCTCCACTGACAATACAGACAACATTTTTCCCTTTAATCTCCTCGCGATGGGCATCCAGCGCTGCGATCGGCAGTGCGCCTGCCGGCTCTGCTACAATCGCACATTGATTATACAGCTCTAAAATGGTTGTACATACTTTTCCTTCAGGTACAAGACTGATTTTATCGACAACGGACTGAAGCGATGTAAACGTCTTTTCGCCAATCCGCTGAACCGCTGCTCCGTCTACAAACTTATCAATTGAATCAAGTGTCACAACCTTGCCCTTTTCATGGGAAGCATGGAGTGAAGCTGCGCCAAGTGGTTCGACTGCAATGATTTCGGTTTCTGGGGCGATATTTTTGATATATGTACCAACTCCAGATAACAGACCTCCACCTCCAACACTTGCAAATAAAAAGTGAGGCTCCACTTCGATATCATTTAATATTTCTACAGCAGTCGTTCCTTGTCCTGCCATCACATCCAAATCATCAAACGGATGGATAAACTCGCGCTTCTCTTCATCTCCGCATTTTACTGCTTCATGATATGAATCATCAAACGTATCTCCGGTTAAGATAATTTCAACATATTCTTTTCCGAAAAGCTCCACTTGAGATACTTTTTGCCTTGGTGTCGTGGCAGGCATAAAGATTTTCCCGTGGATCCCTAAATATTTACAAGAATAGGCAACACCCTGTGCGTGATTTCCTGCACTTGCACAGACAATGCCGTTTTCTAGTTTATCTTTTGGAAGCTGGCTCATTTTATTAAAAGCGCCTCTTAATTTAAAGGAACGAACTACTTGAAGATCCTCTCTTTTTAAGTAGACATTACATTCATATCGTTCAGAAAGTCGCTCATTTTTTTGAAGAGGTGTATGAATCACTACATCCTTCAAATTTTGATGGGCCTTTAAAATGTCTTTCACTTGAATTAGCGTGTTTTCTTTGAGCAACGGTTTCATGTACAAGATCCTTTCTCTTTAACCTTATTTAATTTGTCATTATAACATGAATATTCAAAAAATAAACCAATAGATCATGGATCAAGCATAAATTTCATAAACTTTTTCGTTTTTCTGTACATTTGGTTTTATTGGGTGTTACAATTGAACCAATTAGAACCATAAAGAAAGGAATCACCCGATGACCACACATTCGTTTACGTCTATATATGGAGAGCATCAAGAAATGAAGCGTGCCATTCATCTGGCAAAGCAATTCACAAAACACGAGCAGCCGGTCTTGATAACAGGAGAAATTGGCACAGGCAAAACACTATTTGCCCAGGAAATTGCAAATGCAGCTGCTCCAAACGCTTCACTGACACATCTATATTGCCCCGTCTTAGATGAAGATACCTTACAGAAAGCCTTCACGGAAAAGACCCGTCAAATTCTTTATTTAGACGAAATCGCCGCATTAAGTATTCCTATGCAACATCAGGTCATTCGTTTTCTAGAAACATCTTTTGCAACAAAAATCATTGCCACTTCGTCTTTATCAATAGAGGCATTGAGGGTGTCATCTACCTTTTTACCTGAGCTGTTTTATCGTTTAAATGTTTTTCATTTGCCCCTGCCGTCATTAGCAGAGCGAAAAACAGACATTCCTGTGTTAACAACTGCTTTCTTTCAGGAGCTGAGCATGACGCCTGATATTGATCAAAGTGTTTGGGAAACCTTGCAGGAGTATCCGTTTGAAGGAAACGTACAGGAACTCAAAAATATCGTTCATTATGCTGCAGTCATTCTCGAGGGGCAAACGGTATTTTTACACCACCTGCCGCCTTTTGTGTTAACACCTCTTTCGCCGGACGTAAAAGGAAAAAAGGAAGAACACCAGCTCACACTAATGGAAAAACAAGAGTTTGTTTTCCTGCTGGAAGCCATTAAGTCTCTCAATGAGAAAGGTGAAGCAGCCAGCAGACGCATCTTGTCTGAATTAAGCAAACAAGGCGACATTCCGCTGACTCCTCAGCAGGTGAGAAGCCGATTAGATGACCTTGAGAAAAAAGCATACGTGACAAAAGGAAAAGGCAGGGCTGGCACGAAGATTACACTTGAAGGTCTTTCATTCCTGAAGTCACTTGATGGTTATATACCGGTTCAATAAAAGGAGGACATCCATGTTTACTGTAAAAGAAGAAATTGCAAACGCCATTACACATGGCATTGGCGTTATTTTATCCATACCAGCCATTGTTTTTCTCGTGTTATTCGCTGTTCAATACGGCACTGTCACAGAGATCATCAGCTTTTCGATATTTGGCGCATCCATGCTGCTGCTCTATTTAAGCTCGACCTTGCTTCATAGCATTCGGCACAAAAAAACAAAAGATGTATTTGAAATCCTCGACCACTCGGCTATTTATGTATTGATTGCTGGTACATATACGCCCTTTTTACTAGGACCATTAAAAGGCGCACTAGGCTATACGCTTCTTGCGATTGTATGGGCGCTTGCTGCTGGCGGAATTGTCTTTAAAATCTTTTTCGTCAAACGGTTTATCATTGTGTCCACGCTCGTTTATTTATTAATGGGCTGGATGATTATCATTGCCATCAAACCACTTTACATTGGGTTAACGGGCGCAGGATTTGGCCTCTTACTGTTAGGCGGTCTATTGTATTCAGTCGGAACCATCTTTTATATTTGGCGGAAAATCCCCTATCATCATGCCATTTGGCACAGCTTTGTACTCGGCGGCAGTGCATCGATGTTCTTCTGCATTCTCTTCTATTGTGTGAACATTCCTGCTGCATGAAAAAAACCAGCATCCACTTTCGGATGCTGGTTTTTCTATGCGCGCTTTTGGGCGTAATCACTCATCATGACAGGTGCTTTAATATGAATATCAACATTAACAGGGCGCAGCCTTTTCACGACTTTCCCAGTTAATAGACGATCCGTTCCACTTGTTTCAATCGGTACAAGCGGACAATCACAATCTTCAGCAAGTGCCTCTGCCATGTGACGCTGTGCTTCTGAAAGCAATACGCTCTGCCCAGATAAGATTCTTTCCTTTGCTTCTTCTAATAAGGCATCATCAGATTGATTCTGATGAATAACCGCCATCTTCTTCAGCCATTGTTTTAAAATGGGATATCGAAAAAGATTCGGCTTTGCCATGAAAGCAAATGGCTTCTCAAGGTGACCAATCAATAATGTCGTCGTGACTGGATTCAGTGCCTGTGTGATATAAATAACGGGTCCATCTGGCAGCTTCTTTTGCTGGTGAATGGTCATGACTGATCCTGACTGATCAATACAGCCCCGGGCAAACCTTTTTGCATGCTCATGAATGAGATGCATTCGTTTCGTATAGGAAATGCGCGGATCAGTTAATTCATGGGCATGCAAATGCCTCATACTTTTAAAAATGGATAGGGCAACATAAATCGTTAAAAACCAATAACGAAACAACCGTACTCCTCCTACTCATTTATCCTTTTTTGTCATAAACGACAAATTCATAATTGTAGGGGTTCTTTTCGTCACGATGGCCTTTTTCGCGTGATACAACCGTCCATTCGTTTTCATTGTAATCAGGAAAGTAGCGGTCTCCTTCAAACGCATGGTGAATATGCGTGATATATAGACGATTCGCATATGGCATCATTTCTTCATACAGCTTAGACCCGCCGATGATAAATAACTCTGTCTCGTTCTCCCCGATTGCCAAAATATCAGCAATGGAATGGACAACCTCGCATCCTTCTGCTTCAAAAGAAGAACTTGTCGTCAAAACGATATTACGGCGGTTAGGAAGCGCTCGTCCGATTGATTCAAACGTTTTTCTGCCCATGACAATCGTATGGCCGCCTGTGACCTTCTTAAAATACGCTAAATCAGCTGGTAAATGCCAAGGCATTTGATTATCTTGACCAATGACTCTGTCTTTTCCTGTCGCCACAATCATTGAAATCATACACTGACTTCTCCTTTGATATGCGGGTGCGGGTCATAGTTCTCAAGTACAAAATCATCGAACGTGAAATCAAAAATGCTTTTCACATCTCTTGTGATGCGAAGCTGCGGAAGCGTGCGTTCCTCGCGCTCTAGCTGCATTTTCACCTGCGGAAGATGATTCTGATAAATATGAGCATCTCCTAGCGTATGAATAAACTCTCCTGGCTCAAGATTTGTAACTTTGGCAATCATCATCGTGAGAAGGGCATATGAAGCAATATTAAATGGCACGCCTAAAAAGATATCTGCCGATCTTTGATAAAGCTGGCAGGAAAGCTTCCCGTTTGATACGTAAAATTGAAACAGACAATGACATGGAGGCAGCGCCATTTGATCAATTTCACCCGGGTTCCAAGCGCTGACGATCAGTCTTCTTGAATTCGGATTATGCTCGATATCGTGGATCAGCTTTGTGATCTGATCCACAGTCTCACCGTCCCCACTAGCCCAAGATCGCCACTGCGCTCCGTACACACGGCCCAGTTCGCCATTTTCATCTGCCCATTCGTTCCAAATCCGGACGCCATTTTCCTGAAGATATTTGACATTTGTATCACCTTTTAAAAACCACAGTAACTCATGAATAATTGATTTCAGGTGCAATTTCTTTGTTGTTAAAAGCGGAAATCCTTCCTGCAAATCAAATCTCATCTGGTAACCGAACGTGCTGATTGTACCTGTTCCCGTTCTGTCACCTTTTTCATCCCCGTGCTGTAATACATGACGGCATAACTCTTTGTATTGTTTCATTTTTTTCATCCTTTATTTATGTTCTTGTTGTAGTTTACCTTATTTCTGCTTTTGTTTAAACCAAAAAAACATGCCTGCATGATGAGCAGACATCTTTTTCTTTTTATACTTGATTCACTCGATCCTGCTCTTCGTCCTTAATATCTTGGTGTGAGTGAGCAATACGGCTAGCTGCTGCTGCGGCAAGCGCGGCGACAAGGTCATCAAGGAAGGTATGCACTTCACCTGGACGACCTTCATCTAATTCCCTGATAATACCAAATTTCTCTTTATCTAAATAACCGAAGTTGGTCAAACCGATTGATCCATATACATTGACAATGGAAAGCGGAATAATTTCATCAATACCATATAGCGGCTCGTCTGTTTCTACTAAGTGCTGCAATGGTTCTGGCAATAGCTTTTTTTCAGCCAGCTGATCAAGGGCAAGTCCTGTTAAAACCGCATGGACAATTTCCCTTTTATTCAACACTTTTTCAACATTTTCAATACAGACACTAAGTGGAAGGTTTGGATGATATTTTTCTTGAAGCTTTAGCACAATATGTGCAATATCTTCAATTTTCACTCCACGTTCGTTTAACATTTGTTTTGTAATCTGCACCATTTCGTTCATTGTATACTTTTTCAATTGGCATGACATCTCCTTCTAGTGGCTCATCCAGCTCGGCGGGGTGTTTTTGTCCCAGTAAATATTACCGAGTTCATGATGCGTCTGGAATCCATCTTCTGCTGTATGGTAGTGAAAGTTAAACCAATATCCGCTGTGTGGCGGCTGATCTCTTCTCACATGAAAACGGAGCAAATCTTCTCCAGTCTTCCGGTTGTAGATGTGGAAGATTTTTTCGCCATTTCCGCTTGAAGGCTGATCAGTTAACACAACATCTTGAAATTTTTCGTCATCTTTGAAATTTGTTAAAACATCGGTTAACACTTGTTCAATTTTCGGTTGAATCTCTTCTCTGTACTCGTCTTCAATGACAGGTGTGATTTTACGGCCGAATTTGAGAAAGGATTGATTTTCTGCACTTGATAGAACCTCCTCCTTATATTGCTCAAAGGGGTCTACCTGCTCTTTGTTGCCCTCTTGCGATAGTTCCCAGCTGCGCAATTCATCTGATGTATCATAAACCGCTGTATAAGGCGTTTTATCAGATGAAGAAAGTTCAGATGGCTTGTCTGTCATCAAAGCCGACGGAGGAGAGATCAAACCAAAAGTTGCAATTGTAAAGAGCGCAACAAGCGTTTTTCTCATCCACATCTTCATGATATCTAATTCCTTCCATAAGTTATCATACTGCTATTCTAGCATATAATGAATTTTCAGTCATTCAATTTGGTCACTGATTTGAGACTTTCTTTTTCATAATAAAACGTTTACAATGACAGTAATGACGACTAAAATTTGGGAGGAATGGGTATGCTTGAAGGGTTTTTCATCACAGCTTCCTTGCTGACACTGTTTTATTTTATCTATATGGAGATTACGGATTAAAAGCCCTTAAAAGGGCTTTTTCAGATTGTTGACAAAGGGCTAAAATAATCTTGATTTTAGCCCTTTGTCTTCTATTCAGCGTGATAGAAAACCTTTGAAGTCTAGGAAGGACGAGCACTGGAATGGAGCGAATTTGACATTCGTGAATACCGGAGCGCAGGACTGACAACGAATGCAAGGGTTTGTCTACACGCTGTAAAAGCCCTTAGTGAGGGCTTTTTTCTTTCTCAATATAACCATAATGAAATTGGGCTGTTTTTCGTTTTATGACGTGAAATTGATAGGATTCCGCTGTAAATCGTGTACTTTTCCAATGATCTTTTAAAACCACTCTTTTTCTTGCCACTCTTAACGCCTCTTGCACGGCTATTTCGTGATCAAAGTGGTGCTCTGCCGCATGACGCAGCGGCGCTATACTTGTAGATTCTTGAATCGTTTCCTCAAACATCGGATCAAAATAGACAATATCAAATGAACGGTCAGGACACTGCTTTAGCTGCTCGATACTGTCTCCACTGATCACAGATATCCGTTTCATCGCTTCATCTGCTTCTTCTATCCCTGTCTCCCATGTGTTCAGTCCTTCTCGCACTAGTAACGCCGTAATGGGATTCTTTTCTATACCGACGACCCTTCCATTCCTGCCTATCGCACAGCTTGCAGTAATAGCATCAGACCCTAAGCCAAGTGTGCAATCTAAAAAGGAATCTCCCGGCTTTAGCTGGGCTGCTTCGATTAAAGGATCCTTTTCTCCGCGCAAGAGCCGCTTCACCCTGAACATCGCTGAGCTTGGATGAAAAAAGAACTTTTCACCATTGGGCTGATACCATTCGAATCTTTCTTTCCCGACAACAAGTACATCTCCTCGTTTCATCGCAAGCTGCTTGACGGATTGTTTGCGTCTTTCTACATACTCACCATGTAAATCCTCTGCAAGAGCCTTCGCTGTTTCAATCGTTTGTTCATTTGCTCTAAAGCTTGTTGTAATGAGCATATTGTTCCTCCATCATGATCAAGAAAAAATGCCCTGATCTGATCACAGGGCATTTCAACACTTGTATTAGCAATGTTTTTCGAATGCAGTTAAGACATTTTTCATGATATCTTCCATTTCATGACCTTCAATTTCGTCACGCGGGATAAAATGAACGAGTTCATTTCCTTTTAAAAGGGCCATAGAAGGAGATGATGGCTCTTCACCCGTGAAGTATTCTCTCATTTTTGCCGTTGCTTCCCGATCCTGCCCAGCAAATACTGTGACGATTCTGTCTGGAGCTTTTTCTGCCTTCATCACAGCTTGAGTCGCTGCTGGGCGTGCTAATCCGGCAGCACATCCGCATACAGAATTAATGACAACAAATGTTGTTCCTTCAGCTTCTTGCATGGTTTGTTCTACTTCTTCTTCCGTCTTAAGTTCTTGAAATCCTGCACTTGTCAGCTCTTGGCGCATTGGCACAACGAGCTGGCGCATATATTCTTCATATGCCATTGACATAAAAAAGCCCCCTCTAAAAATCCTTATGTTGTGAATAAAGGATACTATAGAGAGAGCCAATTTTCAAATCTTCCATATCAGATTAAATTTTCATGATTCCGCCTGTATTGGCTGATGTCACAAGTTTTGAATATCTAGCAAGATAGCCAGTTTTCACTTTTGGCTCAAAGCCTTTCCAGTTTGCTTTTCTTTTTTCCCATTCTTCCTCTGGAACATCGACGCTTAAAATGCGTTGTTCAATATCAACCACGACATGGTCACCATTTTCAACAAAGGCGAGCGGGCCGCCTTCAGCTGCCTCTGGAGAGACGTGTCCAATGGACAAACCACGAGAAGCGCCGGAAAAACGTCCGTCAGTAATTAAAGCAACCTTTGGCCCAAGTCCCATGCCGACAATTTGTGAAGTTGGTGCAAGCATTTCTGGCATACCAGGTCCGCCTTTAGGTCCTTCATAGCGAATAATGACAACATGTCCTGCTTCTACTTTTCTATTAATGATGCCTTCAAGAGCTTCTTCTTGGGATTCAAATACGATCGCAGGTCCTTCGTGACGTGTGATCCCATCTTGTACCCCGCCCGTTTTAATGATGGCTCCATCTGGCGCAAGGTTTCCAAATAAAACGGCTAAGCCGCCCTTTTCAGTAAATGGCTTATCGATTGGATAAATGACGTTATAGTCTTTTACCTCATGTCCTGCAATGTTCTCACCAAGCGTTTTCGCTGTGACGGTCATTGTATCTAAATGAAGTGCGCCTTCTTTTTTGGACAATTCATTTAGCGCAGCTGTGACGCCGCCTGCTTCATGTAAATCCTCAATATAAACATCCGAAGCTGGAGCAAGTTTTGATAAATGAGGCACACGCTCAGCTACTTCATTGATACGTTCAAGTGAATATTCAACACCTGCTTCATTTGCGATCGCCAGTGTGTGAAGAACGGTATTGGTTGAACCACCAAGTGCCATATCTAATGCAAATGCGTTATCAATTGCTTTTTCAGTAACAATATCACGTGGTTTAATATCCTTTTTAATGAGCTCCATCAGTTGTTTTGCTGACTTTTTCGCAAATTCTCTTCGCTCTGGTGATGTAGCCAAAATCGTTCCATTTCCAGGAAGAGCAATTCCAAGCGCCTCTGCTAAACAGTTCATTGAGTTTGCTGTAAACATACCTGAACAAGAACCGCAGGTTGGACAGCCAAACTGTTCTAATTCATTTAATTCCTCTTCGTTAATTTTACCTGACTGGTATGCACCAACGCCTTCAAATACAGAAGAAAGAGAAATCTTTCTGCCATCACTTGTTCTACCCGCTTCCATCGGTCCACCGCTGACAAAGACAGTCGGAATATTGACACGCATCGCTGCCATCATCATCCCTGGTGTAATTTTATCGCAGTTAGGAATACAAACCATTCCATCAAACCAGTGAGCAGATACAACGGTTTCTACAGAGTCAGCAATGATTTCGCGGCTTGGTAATGAATATCTCATCCCGATATGACCCATCGCAATTCCATCATCGACCCCAATCGTATTGAATTCAAATGGGACCCCGCCAGCTTCACGAATGGCTTCTTTCACAATTTTCCCGAATTCCTGAAGATGGACATGTCCTGGGACAATATCAATATAGGAATTACATACGGCAATAAATGGCTTGCCGAAGTCCTCATCCTTTACCCCCGCCGCTCTTAGTAAGCTTCGGTGAGGTGCTCTGTCAATTCCTTGTTTAATCATATTACTGCGTAGTTCTGCCATCTGTTTAAAAAGCCTCCTATACTACAAGTCTTGTTGACTGCATGATTTTGAGTTGATTTTATTTTACAAATTTTCTGTTTATTTAGCCACCGATGAATGACTGATGACCCATATGTCTGCTGAAACTAGCGCTCAGCAAGGTTCGTGTCATAAAATCTGACCTCCAATATTCTATATTGGTACTACTATATAGAGTTTTTTCGCATATTTCAACAATATTCAAAATAATTTTTCTAAAAAAATTTTTCTGTCTATCACTTTAAGAAAAACAAGCTGCCTTTCATTGGCAGCTTGCTCATATTTCTCATCATTCTGATGCATTTTTTCTACTTTCTGTCATTTGCTTCCATACAGAGCCTTTCGCTTCTTCTCCGTGCTCAATGCGCTCAATCGCCATTTTCACTTGAAGGCTGACTTCAAATTCAGGGTCTTGCTCAGCTTCTTTTAATGCGTCAAGTGCTGTTTCGTCACCTTCTTCATAGAGGAACATAGCTGCACGCCAGCGGACAAGTTTACTCGGATCCTTTAATGCTTCGATCATTGCTTCCATAGCGCTAGGGTCACCAAGGTCTGAAATACAGTCTCCAGCGGTTCTGCGGACCGTCACAGTTTTGTCTTTAAGTCCCTTATATAATATAGGCAGTATAGCAGGATCTTCAATCATTCCAGCATTCACAACGGCTTGTCTGCGAATGGATGTTTTTGGGTCCTCCATCGCTTTCATTAAAACAGGTATATCCTTTTGCTCTGGCTGCATTTGCTCTAAATGGGCAAAACGCTTTTTCCAATCTTCCTCGCGCAGCATGTCTTCTGTTACATCATATGCCTTTCGGTTCACCTGTCTATCTACGGCTTCTTGCCCTTCTTTGACCGCCTCTGTTAAGCGGGCTAAACGCTCGTCATCATAGGCTGCTTGCAGCTCTTCTGTGACTTCCTGGCCGATATCAGCAAAGTCACCAAAACGAACGCCATGTTCTTTCCACACACGTTCAAATACGACATTGTCTGAACTGCTTCTGAGCTTTAAAATGGCTGCTTGGAAGCGTTCAGGCATTCCGAACCGCTCTTCTCTTTCACCGTCCGTTAATTTGACTTGCATCGGAATCCCATTAAACATTTGGACAAACACTTTGACTTCGCCAAATGTGTCACCGCCTGACTGCGGTCCTTCCTGAAGGCCTTCTGTTTCTTGACCAAAAGCTTCTCTCACCTGTTGTAAAATGCCCTGCCAGTCAAACTTTGCATTACGCTCGACCGCTAAGAAATCTGCGACATGATAAACACCTTTTACACCTTCAATGTTCAAAATGCGCTTGATCATCTCTGGCGCTTCGTCTTTTTGATCCTTTTTGTAGTTGTTGCTTTTACCGCCGGCAAGTGCTTCTGTCAAAATGACCTTCATGGTATTTGGACTTGGCGTCGGTTCTATCGCTGTTATTTTCATCTATACATCCTCCTTACACACATAAAGACCCTACTCATCTGTAAGGCCGCATTCTTCTTTCCACGTCTTGATAAATAAGCTCATCAATTCATGCCGCTCCTCAGCAAGCTGCTTTCCTGCAGAGGTGTTCATCAAGTCTTTTAATTTGAGCAATTTTTCTTCCATATGCTTTAGCACGGAGCCCTGCTGCATGTTCTTTGTATAGTGGGGCTCCCCTTTTGCGCCTGCATAAGTAAACACTCTTGCAATACCGCTTGCTCCTATCGCATCGAGTCTATCTGCGTCTTGAACAATGGCCCCTTCTAACGTCATAGGCCTATTCTGCTTATGTCGATGACGAAAAGACATCGTGGTAATGATATCCATGATATAACGAATATCCCGCGTATTAACTTCCCAAGAAAGGAGCTGATGCTCAAGTTGTTGCGGTGAAAGCTTCCATTCACTCGACAGCTTTTCATCAATGACATCATGAACAATCGCCGCCATTTCAATAATAAAAAGAGAGCCGCCTTCCTGATTAGCAATCTGGCGGGCAAGCTGGCGCACACGATCAATATGAGCCGCATCGTGTCCAGTCGGTTCATATTTCAGCTGATCTGAAACAAAGGAGGCAGCTGCCTCCAATTGTTTTTTCTGCATGACTGTGAGCACCTTATTTGTCCAAAAGAGCGATGATGGAGCTTTCTAATTCTTTTGGTGATGTTTTCGGAGAGAACCGCTCAGTGACTTCTCCGTTTTGATCCACGATAAATTTTGTGAAATTCCATTTCACTGTTTTCGTTCCAAGTACACCTTTTGCATGACTTGTTAAATGTTTGAAAAGCGGATGCGCATTGTCACCATTGACATCTACTTTCGCAAACATAGGGAAGGTTACGCCATAATTCAAAGAACAGAATTCCTGAATCGCTTCTTCCCCTTCTGGCTCCTGGTTCATAAATTGGTTGCACGGAAATCCTAAAATTTCAAGGCCCTTTTCATGATATTGATCATATAGCTCTTGCAATTGTTTGAATTGAGGAGTCAGTCCACATTTACTTGCTGTGTTGACAATAATGAGTACTTTTCCTTTGTAATCTGCCATTGATTGTTCCTGACCGTTAATGGTCTTGACCTGAATATCATAAATTGACATCTCATAGCCTCCTAGGATTCACTTTTTCCTATCGTAACATGCTTCTTTTATAAAATCGCTTTTTATGCCTCCTGTTAAAAGAGCCCTGTCACACTGCCGTCTTCTAATAAATCCATCTCGAGCGCCGCAGGTTTTTTAGGTAATCCAGGCATTGTCAGAATGCTTCCGGTTAAAGCAACAATAAAGCCTGCTCCTACAGATGGTTTTAACTCACGAATCGTAATGGTAAAGCCCTTAGGTCTCCCAATTAAAGCTGGATCATCCGAAAGTGAATATTGCGTTTTTGCCATACAAACCGGTAAATGACCCCAGTCGTTTTTCTCGATGGCTGCCAGCTGCTTTCTTGCTTTTGAAGTGAGTGTGACCCCGTCTGCTCCATAAACCACTTGGGCAACTTTAGATAACTTTTCTTCGATGGAATCATTTTCTTCATACAAATAGGAAAAGTGGTTCTTCTTCTTTTCAATAAGTGTCGCGAGTTCCTCGGCAAGTGCTGTTCCGCCTTCGCCTCCTTCTTCCCATACATTCACAGCTTTGACTGGATGGCCATGTGCGTGGCACCAATCTTCTATCGATTGAATCTCTTCTTTTGTATCAGTGATAAACCTGTTTACTGCGACGATGTATGGAAGACCGAAGGCTTGCACAGTTTCAATATGCTTTTCTAAATTATGTATACCTTCTAATACGGCATGTGCATTCTCTTCTTTGAGTTCAGTTTTCTTCATTCCGCCATGCATCTTTAATGCTCTGACAGTCGCCACAATGACAACTGCACCAGGCTTGAAATCACCAGCTCTTGTTTTAATGTGCAGGAACTTTTCTGCTCCAAGATCTGCTCCAAATCCAGCTTCTGTTACCACATAATCGGCTAATTTCGCCGCCATTTTGGTTGCAATTAAACTATTACATCCATGCGCAATATTGGCAAAAGGACCGCCATGTACTAGGGCCGGAGTTCCTTCAATCGTTTGAACAAGATTCGGTTTGAGCGCGTCTTTTAAAAGTAACGTAAGAACACCTTCATATCCAAGTGCTCCAACTGTGACTGGCTCGCCATCTTGATTATAGGCAACAACAATAGAAGAAAGACGTTTTTTTAAATCGGTTAAGTCTTCTGCTAAACAAAGGATGGCCATCATTTCGGAGGCAACTGTGATGTCAAATCCGTCTTCTCTAGGATACCCATTTAACTGACCGCCAAGTCCGACAACGACCTGTCTTAATGCACGATCGTTTAAATCAAGCACTCGCTTCCATACAATGCGGCGCGAGTCGATGCCGAGTTCATTTCCGTGATGGATATGGTTATCAATGAACGCAGATAAGGCATTATGTGCAGAAGTAATGGCATGAAAATCTCCTGTAAAATGAAGATTGATTTCTTCCATTGGCAGCACTTGTGAATATCCTCCACCCGCTGCACCGCCTTTTATGCCCATTGTAGGACCTAATGAAGGCTCGCGCATCGCAATGATTGCTTTTTTCCCAATTTTTTCGAAGGCTTGACCGAGGCCGACTGTTACGGTGGACTTCCCCTCACCTGCTGGCGTTGGATTGATCGATGTGACAAGAATCACATGTCCTTCTTTTTGTTCTTTTAAACGGTCAAAAATAGTCAAAGATATTTTCGCTTTTGTGAAACCATAGCATTCTAATTCTTCGTCATGTATTTGTAGCTTTGCTGCGATGTCTTGAATAGGTCTCAGCTTTGCCTTTTGGGCGATGTCAATATCTGATAAATGCTTTGTGATCATAAATAAACGGCCTCCTTTTTTTCCAGAAACAGCTTTGTTTTTGCTCTGTTTTTTATTGTAACATAATTGAAACATTGAAATATCGCCAGAAAGTTCCTATAATGAAATGAAATTAGCTTTGGTTCAGGGGGTGGCGAGTTGCCTATTAACATACCAGTTCATCTGCCGGCAAAACAAATACTAGAGAGCGAAAACATTTTCGTCATGGATGAGACAAGGGCATTCAAGCAAGATATCCGTCCTTTGAATATCGTGATCTTAAATTTAATGCCAAAAAAAATACAAACTGAAACGCAGCTGCTAAGAATGCTCGGAAATTCTCCTTTGCAAGTGTACTTTACGTTTTTGATTCCAAGTACGCATACACCGAAGAATACGTCGAGAGAGCATCTAGATGAATTTTATACGACCTTTGAATCGATTCGCCATAAGAAATTTGATGGAATGATCATCACCGGCGCACCAATTGAGCATTTAGCTTTTGAAGAAGTATCCTATTGGAAAGAGCTTCAGGACATCTTGGACTGGAGTAAAACCAATGTGACGTCTACCCTTCATATTTGCTGGGGTGCACAGGCAGGCCTATATCACCATTATGGGATTGAAAAAATCAAGCTTCCCGAGAAAAAATTTGGCGTATTTGAGCATCTTGTGAAAGAGAAAAAAGAAAGATTAGTCAGAGGTTTCGATGAAGTATACTATGTCCCACATTCGAGGCATACAGATATTAATACAGAACAATTAAAAAACACACCGAATTTGAAAGTATTGAGTATCTCTGAAGAAGCGGGTGTTTGTTTAATTGTTTCAGATGATGATAAACAAGTATTTTTAACTGGACATCCTGAATATGATACGGACACATTGAAGCAGGAATATGAAAGAGATTTGTTGAAGCATGATACAGTCCAAAAACCTGTCCACTATTTTATAGAAGATGGTGACACATTAGTCCCAGTGAATCGCTGGAAAGCCCATGCCACTTTACTGTTTATGAATTGGCTCAATTATTATGTTTATCAAGAAACACCATACGTTTGGGAATAAAATAGACTGTGGTCTGATGATAAATGGTCAAAATGTGTTAAAATACAAATGGCTCTGTCTTCCATTATCAATTTAGTCTCGTTGTTTTTTAAAATTAGTTTAATTCTTTCGTAACGAATGATATGCTCTGGCTGTTTATATGTTATCTTTATGTATATGTAGACCTATGAGATTAATAGTTTTCGTACGAAGTTTTGTTGTTGTTGATTACATTTGAGGTGAATATTCTTGAATACCAATAAAAAAATATTAATCTTGACCGCAAATTATGGAAATGGACATATGCAGGTGGCTAAAACACTGTATGATGAATGCAAATCCCAAGGGTTTGAACATGTTGTAGTTTCTAATTTGTATCAAGAATCAAATCCCATTGTGTCGGAAGTGACTCAATATTTATACTTGAAGAGCTTTTCCATTGGGAAACAATTTTATCGCTTGTTTTATTATGGTGTAGATAAAATTTACAATAAACGCAAATTTAACATTTATTTAAAAATGGGAAATAAGCGTCTTGATGAACTCATTCAATTACACAATCCGGATATCATTATTATTACATTCCCGATGATTGTTGTTCCAGAATACCGGAACAAAACAGGCAAAGTCATCCCGACATTTAATGTCATGACAGATTTCTGTCTTCATAAGATTTGGGTACATGAAAACATCGACCGGTACTATGTTGCAACCGATTATGTGAAACAAAAATTAGTGGAAATCGGCACACATCCAAGCGATGTCAAAGTGACAGGCATTCCTATTAGACCACAATTTGAAGCAGACGTGCCAAAATCGAAGATTTATAAAAAATATGGATTATCATCAAACAAAAAAGTTCTTCTGATTATGGCCGGTGCTCATGGTGTACTGAAAAATGTCAAGGAATTATGTGAAGCGCTGCTTCTAGACAGTGAAGTACAAATTGTTGTTGTATGCGGAAAGAACGAAGCGCTGAAACAATCACTGAGCGATCTTGAACAAGCACATCCAGATCAATTGAAGGCGCTTGGATATGTGGAACAAATTGATGAATTGTTCAGAGTAACAGATTGTATGATCACAAAACCAGGCGGCATTACTTTAACAGAAGCAACAGCAATCGGTGTTCCGGTCATTCTTTACAAGCCTGTCCCTGGACAAGAAAAGGAAAATGCACATTTCTTTGAAGATTATGGTGCGGCCATCGTCATCAACAGACATGAAGACATTTTAGAATCTGTGACCAACTTGCTGCAAGATGAAGAAAAGTTAGAAGTCATGAAACAAAACATTAAAAAACTGCACTTAAAGCATTCTTCTCAAACCATTTTGGAAGATATCGTTGAGCAATCAGATCTCATCACGAATAACAAAACGTATGCTCGTGCATTATCATAAAAAGGTGTCCGTCATTGACGGACACCTTTTTCTTTATCCTTGATTTCCATTTGTTGTGTACACTTCTTCAAACGGCTGCACGACAACAAAACCGCTTCCGCTAAATTTCATTTGAATAGACTCTCCGCTTCCTCTGCCAATAAAGGTTTTGAATGAAACATCTGTCACAAATTCAGTTTTTAAATCCCCTGACCATGCAACTGTCGCGTTCGGATCTGTATATACAGAGTCACCCGGCTGAACAATCAATGTGAGCGGCTCATAATGACTCGTAATCGCAACAAGGCCTGGTCCTTCTAATTTGACATTAAATAAACCGCCTGCAAGCATGCCCGACACTTTTTTCATCAATTTGATATCCCAGCGCACTGACGGTTCAAATGCGAGCAGATCATTCCCATTCACAAAAATGGAATCCCCTTGAGCCAAACGAAGAATTGAGATTTTTTTGCCTTGATCTGCCACATATAATTTCCCATCACCTGTTGCCTTCATGAGTGAAGTGCCTTCTCCCGACAGCATTTTTTTGAACATCTTTGAGACGCCATGTTCAAAAACGCCCTCGCATTCAAACTTGATTTTGCCTCGGTACGAAACCATGGAACCTGTTTTTGCCCAAATGGTATCAGTCAAATTAATTTCTAAAAGTCTTGATGTTTCAAGTTCGAAGACCCCTTCTCCTTTATCTTCCTGCTGCGTATTCTGAACAAATTCTTCAAGTGTATAACGATTCATGATAGCACCTCTTCCTGTATTTTTTTTATATACGGACAAGGTGTGCATAAAGTTTCAGAAAATGGGGACGTTTTAGCTATTATTGTTATTCGCCAAAAAAAATCAAATATTCTGCTCAAAATTTGGCTCTTCCGCTTGACGCTTTACTTTTGATGGTGTATAGTGGAACCATCATTTAACAACTGCAAAGTCGTTAGGTGATGAAAATTTTTTTTAGTATGCCAAAAGGTATGCTACAGTACTAGGAGGAAAAAGCAATATGCAAAACGGTAAAGTAAAATGGTTCAATAATGAAAAAGGTTTCGGCTTCATTGAAGTTGAAGGCGGAGACGATGTATTCGTTCACTTCACAGCTATCGAAGGTGACGGCTACAAGTCTTTAGAAGAAGGACAAGAAGTTTCTTTTGAAATCGTTGAAGGTAATCGTGGACCTCAAGCTGCAAACGTAACAAAAATCTAATCAACTAAATCAATGATGTAAAGACAAAATAAAGAGAGGCCTATGCCTCTCTTATTTGATTTTCAGCTGAATTTCAATCGCTAAAATATTTTGCTTCAGTCGTTGTTCAATTTCAGAGATATCTTTTTCGAGAAAAGGTCTTCCCTTCTTTGCTACATCTACTAGTTGCTCTAGATCGCTGTACACCTCTTGAAATGTTCGATGTAATACCGTTTCGAACTCCTTATTATTCATACCGGCCTTCCCCTTTTCCTCTAATATCCGTCACTTAGTCAAAAAGTAACTCAACCAAAACTTTCTATAGTTATATCGGCTCATTTTTCAGAATATGTTCTTTTTTTACACATTCTATTCGTTTTTTTTCATGAACGGATGTTTGAGCAGGGAAAACCGGGGCGTCCGCTTACTTTTTGAGCAGCGTCTGTCCATATTCTTTTATTTTCTCTCCAACGGTGCATTGCTGTATACAAAAGGAATGGGCATATTTTTTGCCAAATTCTTTCCGAAAATGCTTCTTAATCAAACAATCTGAACAATACGTGTCTTGAAGATCGGTCAATTCTTGTACTGCTGTTTTTTTATCCACATTATTCAGCTCCGTCTGCTTCTAATTTCAATGTACTTTCGATTGGGACGTCTGCAAGAATCTGTCTTGCAAGCTGATCCGCTTCTGCATTTTGTTTCCGATCGATGACTTCATAGGTTGGCGTCAGCTTCAGCTCTTTTAAAGCCGCTTCAATTCGGTCAAGCCATTTGTTATGTACATCATCATAACAAGGCCATTCTCCTTTAAACTGATTCATGACAACAAGTGAATCTCCTCTAATCGTGACAGAATTTCTGCTTGCCCCTAGGTCTTTTAAAGCTTTTACTGCCTCAAATAAAGCCGCATACTCTGCTTCATTATTGGTGCTCCCTTGGAAAGGCTGATTTTTTCTCAATCGATAAGCGTCTTTTCCCAGCTTATAGTAGACGACAACTCCAAGACCAGAGTCGCCAGTTTCTTTATGAAAACTTGCATCAAAATAGACTTGAAGCTGATCAGGTTCAAGCTTTAGTTCTTCATTTAGCTTTTCAAGCTCTTTTATGGACCACATGGCCCCTTTTTCATCTTCAAATGACAGGAGTGACTGTGGTTCTTTTTTGCCGATATGTTTTGCTAAAATCAAGGCCTCATTTAGCTCCATCCAATCTTCTTGGAAAAAAGCAATGGACCCAATTGATTTCACTTTCATTGTGTAGTGTGCTCTTAATTTCATTGATCACATCGCCTTCCCGTGCTTTTAAGGTAAACATACGTTATGCTATAATCAAAAAGTTACATTTTACAATGAGAAAGGAAGTTCATGTCACTTGTTTAATGAAGGTATTTGGATCTTATTTGCGATCATTAATTTTATCATTGTTCTTCTATTTTATAAAGGATTTGGCAAGATGGGCCTTTTTGTCTGGATTGGCTTTGCGACGGCTGCCGCAAATTTACAAGTTGTCAAAACCGTTGAATTATTTGGCTTAACGGCAACACTTGGAAATATTTTGTACGGCAGTGTGTTCTTTGCAACGGACGTATTAAATGAAAAATATGGACAAAATGAAGCGAGAAAAGCTGTCTGGATTGGCTTTGCCACCCTTTTAACACTAACTGTTGTCATGCAGGAGGCTTTGCTTTTCCATCCCGCTCCATCTGATATCTCACAATCATCGCTGGAAACGATATTTGGCTTTATGCCAAGGGTTGCACTTGGCAGTCTTGCTGCTTATATCATCAGTCAAATGCTAGATGTTTATGTATATTCGTTTATTCGCCGGATATTTCCTTCCGATGGTGCGCTCTGGGTGCGCAACGCGGGAAGTACGATGATTAGCCAGCTTCTTGATACACTGATTTTCACGACCATTGCCTTTCTTGGCACGTATCCATTTCATGTATGGATTGAAATCTTCATCACGACATATGTCATTAAATTTATCGTAGCTGCGATTGCGACACCTTACGCGTATGCAGCGAAAAAAATGGTTCCGCTTGATGAAAGGGTGAAATAATGTGCCAGCTGAAATATACATTGATGGTGCAAGTGCAGGTAATCCAGGTCCCTCTGGCATCGGCATTTTCATTAAATATGATGGAAAGGCTGAATCCTTCTCCATTCCTCTTAGATCAATGAGCAATCACGAAGCAGAATTTTCCGCTCTGATCGAGGGGATGAAAATATGCGCGGAAAAAGGATTGCGTACCGTTTCATTTCGAACAGATTCACAAGTAGTTGACCGCGCAGCCAATGCAGGATTTGCTAAAAATCCAGCCTTTCAGCATTTTATCAAAGAGATGATCGAACTTCAAAGCCAGTTTGATTTATTTTTCATTAAATGGATTCCGAGTAAGGAAAATCAAATAGCGGATCAGCTCGCTAGAAAAGCGATTCACCTTTCTAAAGGATGAATCGCTTTTTTTCGGTTATGCTAATGTGTGTGAGGTGATACTGATTGGATAAAGAAAATAAAGGTCGTGTCACAAATGGGACAACCCCACAAGGTGATGCGCAAACAAAAGATAAACAGCCACTATCTCAGCTGGAAAATAGAGCGAAGAAAAGCAATACAAAAAGATGAACCTGAGAGATCGGCTTTAGCTGATCTCTATTGTACTTAAACGATTCATCATCGGTTCGATTCCTTTGATTTGATGGTACCTCAGCATAGCAGCAGCACGTTCTTGATTGATGTTCATTTTCGTCTCATCAATTGGACAGCTGAGCGGGACATCACATTTGATCTCTGCCAATAGACGAGAAAGCTTCAGATCTTCTAATCCTGCTTGCATTTTCTTTTGCTGTGCAGCCGTTAGTTCATGGACATTTTCTAGCAAACCGTCAATCGTTTCATATGTTTGGATAAATTTTAATGCGGTTTTTTCTCCGATTCCTTTGACACCTGGATAATTATCACTTGCATCACCCATGAGTGCTTTCATATCGATCAGCGCCTTTGGAGAGATTCCCATTTCCTCTTCGAATAAGGCTTTTGTATAATGCTTATAATTGCCAATTCCTTTTTGCATCAAGGCAACAGTGACTTGTTCATTCAAAATTTGCAGCAAATCTTTGTCTCCAGTTAGGACAGTCACCCGTGCTTCTTTTTGGTAGAGCGCAGCAAGAGTACCGATACAATCATCTGCTTCAAAGCCCTTTAAACCAATGTTTACAATTCCCAGTTCTTCTGTAGCTTCTTTTGCTAAATCGAATTGCGGAATGAGCTCGACAGGCGCCTCTCCCCGATTTGCTTTATAATCTTGAAACAATTCGTTTCGGTATGTTTGGCTTCCCATATCCCAGCAGCAAACAATATGAGTTGGCTCAAATGTCTGTACAGCCGTTAATAAGTGCTTTAAATAGCCATTGACTCCATTTGTCGGCACACCGTGATCATTTATCATAAAATTGCGATGTACAGCCGTTGCATAAAACGATCTGAACAAAAGCGCCATTCCATCTACAAGCAGTACGTGTTTATTCATTCTTATAAACTCCCTTTTTCAAAACAATACTCCTATTCTATCACAGAACACAAAACTCGACATAAAAAAGGCGCCTTCTTCTTTTAGAAAAGAAGAGGCACCCTGTTTACTTTTGACCGTATTGCATTTTTTTCGACTCTGCTTCTGCATAGGACGGCATGTCTTTTTGTTTAGGGTCACCACGCTCATCCTGCTGCTTTGTCTGTTGCTTTTTTTTCATGATCATTCCCCTTTCTCGGTACATTCATTAAGATGACCAAAAAAGAGAAAGTTACTCTTTACTTCTGTTTCCGCTTGACATACTCCCTGACCATATCGTTCGTCACATGCTTACGCAGCGGAACAATACCGCCTCGTGCAAGCTCATTCATCTTCGACGTAATGGCATTGATGTCGTCTGTTGTAAATGGCTCGTTTTGCTCACATTTGAATACAGCAGTCTCTATTGCTTGTTCTCTTTTCTGTTCAAGCTCAAGAAAGGACTGAATATGAGCATGCTGCTTTTGTGAGTGAGCGGAAATCTCTTCGTGTACGCTCGTCATTTTCTATCAACTGCTTTCTTTTTTATTTAGTCTACCATGAATCAAATGGTTTTCAACTGGTTCTTCCATTCGTTTGTTTGTTCATATACTTGTTCAATTACCGCCTGTTCTTTGGCATCTGTCGTTAGGCTCGTGATAAATGTTTGTTTTTGTTCACTTAGCTGCTCGAGCGCTTCTGTTTCATATCTTTCAGTAAAGGTCTTCACCATTGTGTCGTACCTGCTCAGTAATTCTTCTTTTTCTTTATCTGCCCATTTCGTGGTTAACTGATGAAGAATATCTCGAATCGCTTCAATGAACGCAGCCTTTCCATTCTGTTCAAAGAAAACTTTCGCTGATTTTTGCTTCTTTAAGAGCGGTTCGAATGGCGTCAGTTCAGCTTCGACTTCAATTTGTTTCAGCTCAGCATTTTTCTCTTCTGGCGGCGAGAGTGTGAGAGAAAAGTAGGGGTCTTCTGCACTTGCCGCCTGCAATCCTTTCTCCCACTCCTCTTGGAAATATTGATGAATAAACGATTCCATTCGGATATCAAGCGCCTTTAACTCCTGTACAAATTCAAATTCATAATCCTTCAGTGCCTGTTCAAGCGCTTTTTTCAACTGCTGCCTGAAGTCTCCTTGAGATCTTCCAGGGTAAAAGGCTGTCTTTAACAGATCATTCGCAAATAGTGATAGGCGCTGCACAATATGATAGAGCTGTTCATGTAAGTCCTTTTTCACACTTTCTGTCACTAGCTTAGATTGTTTGATATGGCTCATTTGATCAAGAATCGCTTCATAGGATGTGTCTATCTTTTTCTTTTCCGCTTGCTTCTCATCTTCTGACTGATGCAGTGTCGCATGCAGCTTGTCGACTGTGCTACATAACCTGCCGGCTTCAAAATACAAAAGCTCGATCGCATCTTTCGTTAATTCTTCCTCAATAAAATAGTCGAGCTGTTTTCTAAGCTTTGCATATTGATTATAAGCTGTCTCTCCCTTTCCTTCGATTTCTTCCTTACTGGACACATGATGAAGGTTTGGGTTTCGGATGCCTTCTTTTGTGAGCTCATTTTTCACATAGTCAAAGACGGTGTCAAGCTCTGCTTGATCCTTTGCGAGGTCAGCTGCATTGATAATAAAGAACATTTTATCCATGCTAAATGAATCTTTTACAAGCCCAAGCTTACGTAAAAATGACCGATCTGCCTTCGAGAAAGAGTGCTGGTAGTAAGTTAAATAAAGAAGAGCATCTGCGTCCTTCATATATTGAAAGGCAATCTCTGTATGGCGCTTATTCATACTGCTGGCGCCTGGCGTATCAACAATAGTCAGCCCTTTATCTGTTAAAGGTGTACTCAAATACACCGTCACTTCCTTCACCACACAAGAAACAGCTTCTTCTGCCACATATGGCCTCAGTTCTTGAAGAGTGACATGAAGCGGCGTTTGCTTCGTAATGTGATGAAGGAAACGTGTATGCGCTTGTAAAAAATGTTCAACAATGATGCGGTGATCTTGTTCAAGCTGTCTTTTTTTCAGCGTTCGTTCGAGCTTGGATGTAAACGTCTCTCCCTTTTCTTCTGAGATTGAAAATCCGAGGATCTGATTGAGCTCCTCTAATATATCCTGTTCTGTTTTGAACACCACTTTTACACTTTCATGCGGGTGATCTTCCGTCGGTCGCGTCAGCTTATTAATCGTTGCCGTTGTTGGCGTGGGAGAGGATGGCAGTACCTTTTTCCCAACAAGGGCATTTGCAAAGGAAGATTTCCCCGAACTAAAAGCCCCAAATAAAGCGAGTGTGAATTCTTTCGCTTGCAGCCGCTTTGTTCGTTTTTCAAAGGACTTTCTTTGAGATTTGAGAGCGTCTAATGGCAATAAAATCTGAGAAAGCTGTTCAAACTGGTCAATTGACTGTGCCGTCGTGACATGCTGTGACTGACGCATTTGATGTTGCTCTGTCTGCTTCTGCGGTTTTTCTTGCTCGCTCTCTTCGGGATGAATGGGCGCGTGATCCTGCTTTAGCTGGTCATGCTGCATCCGTCTCTTTTTCGCATAAAACCAATCTTCTTCGATCTGTTCATCCGTTCCGTTTTGCCATATATCCCATACATGCTGAATATCTCGTTTCATTTGTTCATTTTTTTCGATGCACTGCTCGAGCGTTTGGAGTTCTTTTGCAGCCTGAGCCCATTTTTCTTGATGTTTTGCTTTATCTTTCATAAGCTGGGCTTTCAGCGACTCAGACATTTGTTCAATCAGTGTCATCGCTTTCTGTTTTGCCTGTCTTCTCAAGGCTTCGCCAGCATCTTTTGCATATTGCAGTACGTATTCATTGGAGAACGTCGCACCATGATGAATCACACTTTCAAGGAGTGCTTCTTGCACAGGTGTTTCAAATGCCATCACTTGATTTAATAACTCTTCACCAAGCTGATGCTTCTTGACTTCTTTTTTAAGCAGCTCAGCAATATGCCAGTCCACTTCAGCTTTCATCCTCGCTTTGACATCTGTTAAGAAGTCGGTTGCCCGTTTTTCTTTTTCTTGCTCAGTTTTATTTTTAGCAAAAAGCAGTCCCACTTTAAAGCCAGGTGCTTTTGATTCAATATAGTCGCTTGCGAGTTCCCTCATTTTAAATGGAGTGAGGTTGGCATTCTTTAAAATGCTCTCGACTTCAGAAGATACTTCATCTTCTAACTGTTTGGCTCCATTTTCAATGAAGTAGTTTTTCGCTTCAAACTCCTTTACTTCTTTTCTTTTTTCTTGAAGCTGTGAATCAAGCTCTTCACCTTGCAGCTCTTCTTTTAACGAGTCAATGTGTTCTTTTAAAACATGCTCAATTTTCTGCTCCGTATAAGCCCGAAGTGATGCTTTCGGCAACGTCTGTAATTCTTGTAGTTTTTCGATTAAACGAATCATTTCATTTCTTGGGTGCGTCTCATCGGTTACAGATGTAAAGTATAGATGATCTTCTTCAATGCCCTCTTTAAGGAGCATGTCTACCACTTGATTTTTGTAGTCTTCAAATGCTGTCTCATGCTCATCATGCCGGTCCACTTGATTCACGATGAAATAAAGATTTGGCACTTTTTCTTTAATGGAACGAATGAAACGAATGTTTTCTTCAGAATGAACATGGTTGTAGTGAACGACATAAAAAAGAGCATCTGCTTGATGAAGAATAGAGGCAGCAGACAAAAAGTGGGCATGATCCGTTGAATCAATTCCTGGCGTATCAATCAGTGCCACCTTTTCTTCCAGTCCTCTATAGTCACCGCTAATTTCCACCATCTCAATCTGTTCTCCATCCTTACAAAAACGCTGTACTGCTTCTTTATCATAAGAACCGCTCATTTTTACAAAACGGTCATCAGAGGTGTGAAGCTGCACTTCACTTTCCCCTTTCCTCACGACGACCAAGTTTGCACTTGTTGGGATTGGGCTCGTTGGCAAAATGTGATCATGAAGCAGATGATTCACAAGTGATGACTTTCCAGCAGAATAGTGGCCGGTAAATGCGATATACACTTCTTCTTCTGCTTCCTTTTTGATAATCGATGCAAGTTTGGCTGCGCGCTCATGATCATCCCTTTTGAGAAAGCTTTGATATAAAGCTCCTGTAGTTTGAACGAGCGAATCTCGAATAGACAAGTCTTTCATGACGATAAACCCCTTTGTTTTTAGAAAAGTCAGTTATGTATGTGATACCATTTTACACAAAATAAAGAGATTTTTCTTCTGATCTCAGGAAATAAAAAAAATCTGCTGCCCGATCAGTCGCAATTGACTGAGATCAGGAAGCAGATTTTTTGGAGACACCTTTTAATACGAAGCCAATTAATAGGCTGTATATACACACCGTACCGAGTAAGAAAATCATTGTCATGTGATCACCGTCCATCCTTCATGATTGAGAATGCTTATCATTAATGAAAGTGTAGCACAATTGATAATGATTTTCAATATTAATTTAGCAAATACTGATTTAACGCTTTCTCCTCTGTTTGAATTCTTACAGCCATCATCCATGCATTTAAACACGTAAACAAAATGGCAGTGACATACGCCTCAAACAATAGCGGGATCAGCAAAAGCTCAATCGCCACGACTACATAGTTAGGGTGTTTCAACCAGCGATACGGCCCTTTTTTTACAATCATTGCGTTTGGCACGACTAAAATCTTTGTATTCCAGTACGTCCCAAGGGAGCATAATGCCCAGTATCGAATGACCTGTGTAGCCATCAGTAAAAGGAGCAGCACAAGAAAATACCGGGACGGCCCCTTATGTAAAAGCCCTATCTCAACTATGAGTGAGAGAAAAAAGGCCGTATGCATAGCGACCATATAGGGATAATGACTAGCACCAAATTCAATGGCACCTATCGCTTTTACTTTTCTTTCATTTCTTTTGGCCACAATCATTTCAATGAGCCGCTGACAAACGAAGAAACCGATAACAAGCCAAATGATCATGACAAGACCTCCTCCCATTTCATAAGCAGCAGTTCCGAGGAAAAGCCTGGACCAAGCGCCCCGCAAAGGCCAATATCCCCCGCTTCAGCTGATTGATGTTCAAGAAAATGCTTGATGACATACAAAACTGTGGCAGAGGACATATTTCCGTGTTGTTTGAGTACTTCTTTTGAAGAAAATAGCTGATCCTCTCGTAAAGATAGACTTTCAACATAGGCATCAATCACTTTTTTTCCTCCAGGATGGGCAAGAAAAACGGATAAGTCTTTAGTTGAACATCCAAGCTCCTCTAAAAATCGATCCACCTGCTCTTTTAACCAGCCTGAAATCATAGACGGTATGTCACGGGAGAAAATAACCCGAAAGCCGTCACTTGTAAATTCCCAGCCCATCACATCCTCAGAATCCTTCATCGTGACGGATTGTGTGCTTAGTACTTTAGGGACTGTTTTTAAATGGGCATATTCTAGTGCAGCCGTTTCTCCAGCTAAAAGAGCCGCAGCCGTCCCGTCTCCAAATAAGGAGGTGCCGATTAAATTGCTTTTTGATTGATCTTGCGGCTGAAAGGTTAAACTGCACAGCTCACAGGCAACGACGAGCACCTTTGCTTCTGGATATGCCCTTATGTATTCATAAGCCCGAGACAGCCCTGCCGCACCACCCCCGCACCCTAGCCCCCAGATCGGTACTCGTTTCGTATAAGGAGAAAAAGGAAGTACGTTCATCAGCTTTGCATCAAGACTTGGGGTCGATAAGCCGGTACTTGAAATAAAAAACAGTGCATCGATCTCTTCAACCGGGATCGGCTTTTTCAGAAACGCCTTCTCTTGAAGACAATGTAAGATCGCTTCTTTTGCATGAGCCAGTGCCTTCTCCAAATAGATATTGTTTTTCTCTTCAAAAGAGTGGTGCGTCTGATACCATTCAATGGGCTGTACAAATTGCCTGCTCTCAATTTCTCCATTTTGAAAAGCTCTCAGCAGCCGATCAATATCTTTAAACGATCGTTTAAATTGAGACCTAGCAAATTCAGCAGCTGTTTTCTGATCCACGTGATGCTTCGGGTGACTCGTTCCAATTGAAAGAATGTACGTCATCGGCTTCACCTCTTTTTTCGGTTAATATCCCCTATCGAAAAAAGGATATACATGCCAAATCGTCACAATTCAGTCAAAACATTTTCCTCCGTCTAACTTTTTGTCTTGACGACAATTGATAAATATTGGATAATATAGTTGAAAACATGATGTAGTTTTCCTCCTTCACAGGTTCGTTCCAAGCCAAGCGAACCTGCTTTTTTTATGCAAAAAAACACCTCTTAATGAGAGGTGTTTACATAACAGATTGCTTAGGTTCTTCTATCAGGTCCTGCCCTGTTTCTTTTTTAAATGGAATCATGTGATAAATAATATGAAGCAAAATAGCGGTAAAGCTACCGGCCACGATTCCGTTACTTGTTAATAATTTCATTGATTCTGGCAAATGCTCAAACATTTGCGGCACGACGGTGACACCTAAGCCGATCCCAACTGAGCAAGCAACAATTAGTAGGTTTTCCTGTTTGGCAAAATCCACGCGCGAGAGCATTTTAATACCGTAGGCAATGACCATCCCAAACATGGCGACCATTGCGCCGCCAAGAACTGATTTTGGAATAATCGTCGTAAATGCAGCAATTTTAGGAAAAAGTCCAAATAACATGAGCAATGCTCCTGTCACAACGATGACTTGATTTTTCTTGACTCCTGTCAACTGGATCAACCCAACGTTTTGCGAGTAGGCTGTGTAAGGAAATGCATTGAAAATACCACCTAATAAAACAGCAATCCCCTCTGCGCGATAGCCTTTCGCTAAATCCTTCTCTTTTAATGACCGGTTTGTTAAATCACCTAATGCGAAATAAACACCTGTTGATTCGACTAATGACACAATCGCAACTAACGTCATCGTCATAATGGGTGCAAATTCAAAGGTAGGCATGCCGAAATAAAATGGTTCAATTATACGAAAAACTTGAGCGTTCGCCACCTCAGCTGTTTCCACTTTCCCCATAAATGCAGCGACTGCTGTCCCAAGGAGAATACCAATTAAAATGGCGATCGCCTTCATAAAGCCTTTTGTGAATCGATAGAGCAGCACAATGATAAACAGCACAAGGAAAGCGAGGCCTAGATTTTCAAAAGAACCATAATCTGCACTTCCTTCTCCACCTGCCATATTGTTCATCGCTACCGGAATAAGGGTAATGCCAATAATGGTGACGACAGACCCTGTCACAACAGGCGGGAAAAATTTCACAAGCTTCCCAAAGAAAAAGGAAAGAAGAATGATGATACACCCCGAAGCGATAATACTTCCATAGATAGACGAAATCCCGTATTTAGAGCCAATCGCAATCATAGGAGAAACCGCAGTAAATGTACAGCCTAATACAACAGGCAAACCGATACCAAAGAAACGGTTTTTCCATACTTGAAGAAGTGTGGCAGCCCCGCACATGAAAATATCTGCCGAGATTAAGTAAGTCAGCTGTGCAGGGGTGAGGCCGAGCGCATCTCCCACAATGAGCGGCACTAGAACGGCACCTGCATACATTGCCAGCACATGCTGAATCCCTAGCGAGAGCGTTTTGGCTTTTTTAGCGGCACTCATGATTGTACCTCCCGTACAAACGTGACTTTCCCTTCCTCAAGTGATTCAATACGTGCAAGGGACTCGACGCGGTAGCCCATTTGAACAAGCGCATTCCTTCCGGGCTGAAATGACTTTTCAATGACAATGCCAAATCCGGCTACTTTCGCCTTCGCCTGCTTTGCGATTGCAGCAAGCCCTTTAGCGGCTTCACCGTTCGCTAAAAAGTCATCAATGATTAATACACAATCTTTTTCACTGAGATGCGTATTTGAAACAGCGATCGTGCTTTCTACTTTTTTCGTAAAAGAGTACACACTCGCTGTTAATAGGTTATCTGTTAGTGTTAGTGATTGACGTTTTCGAGCAAAGACAACTGGTACTTGAAGAGCTAGTCCAGCCATCACAGCAGGTGCAATGCCAGAAGATTCGATTGTGACAATTTTTGTAATGCCATCATGCTTGAATAATCTAGCAAACTCTTGCCCGATCTCATGCATTAACACAGGATCAATTTGATGATTTAAAAAGGCATCTACCTTTAACACTTGATTTGACAGAACGATTCCTTCGTTCTCAATTTTTTGACGTAACAATTCCATCATTCTTCCTCCCAGCATATTGGCAAACATTTTAATTTTTTGCATAAAAAAAGCATTGCTGTCCATGAGGAGCAAGCAATGCGAAAACGATCCACGGATCTTCAGCTCAAACAAGAGCTGTTTCATTTTGCTCACTCATAGTCGGACCGTATCGGTGTCCGGTAGAAACTTGCGTGCCATCATCACGCGATTATATGAGTGTTATAGTGTTCAAATTATAACAAGATTTCAGACGCTTGGAAAGCACTTTTCCAGAAAAATACCGAACTTAAATAATAGATCAGATCAAAATGTTCGTTTTTAGAATATTCAAGCATCAAAAAAGCACCCTTCTGAGCAAAGGGTGCCTTTTATTTAAGATAAATACAATTTCGTATATTTATCTGTTAAATAATCGATTAAATATTGCACATTTAATTCCTCACCAGTCGCATCTTGAATGATTTCAGATGGTTTTTTGCGTTTTCCATGCTGGTGGACATGTTCTGTGAGCCATTCTTTTATCGGTGCAAAAGACCCATTTTGAATCAGCTCATCAAAATTCGGTAAATCTTTGATCATTTGGTGCTTTAGTTGCGCCGCATACATATAACCAAGCGCATATGAAGGGAAATATCCAAAGCTTCCATCAGACCAGTGAACATCCTGCAAAATGCCGAGTGCATCATTAGGAGGCGTAATGCCAAGATACGCTTTATATTTTTCATTCCACAGTGTAGGCAGGTCTTCAACTGCTACTTCTTCATTAAAAATCGCTTTTTCAATTTCATAGCGGATGATAATGTGAAGCGGATACGTCAGTTCATCTGCCTCAATTCGAATGTAAGTCGGCTTCGATTCATTCACTGCATGCACAAAGTCTTCTAAAGAGACATCTTTAAATTGCTCAGGAGACGCTTCTTGCAGCTTATGATAATACGTTTTCCAGAAATCTTCATGTCTGCCGATAAAATTCTCAAAGAAAAGAGACTGTGATTCATGGATCCCCATTGATGTGCCATCACATAATAGCGTTCCGCTCAGTGCCTCATCAATGTTTTGCTCGTAGATGGCATGACCACACTCATGAATCGTGCCAAAGATCGCCATCCGAAAATCATGCTCATCATAACGGGTCGTCACACGAACGTCCCCTCTGCTCAATGTCACAGCAAACGGATGAACCGTTGTATCCAGACGCCCTGCGTCAAAGTCATACCCCAATTCTTTTAAGAAGAAGAGACTCAGTTCCTTTTGTTTGTCGATCGGAAAACTTTTCGATAAAAATGAAGTATCCGGCTTATGAGGAGAGGCTTCGATTTTTTTCACGAGAGGAACAATGGCATCACGAAGTGCACCAAACTTTTGATCGAGCTGTTCAACTGTCATATCTGGCTCATAGTTATTGAGCAGCACATCGTATGGCGTTTGTTTCACGCCCCAATATTGAATAAAGCGCTTGTTAAAATCAATGAGCTGTTTTAAGTATGGTGCAAAGAGTGAAAAGTCTGATTTCTCCCTTGCTTCTACCCAGACATGCTCTGCTTTTGATTGCAAAATCGAGTATTCTTTAAATTCTTCTTTCGGAATTTTGCTGTTTTCATCATACTCTTTTTGTGATAATTCGAGCGCCTTTTGTGTATCTTTTGACAGCTCATCTCGATGTTTGTTTAATGCGTGAAGAAGATCTCTCATTTCATCAGAAGTCTTCATATTAAAAATATCACTTGATAATTGACCGATGGTTTCAGCTCTGAAATCGGCGCTTTTTTTAGGCGCCTGTGTTCTAGAGTCCCAATAAAGTAAATGGAGCGCCTCCGTATAATGGGCGATTTTTCCTAGTAATTGATAAAACGCTTTCTCTTTTGCTTCAAGACTCATACGTTTGTTCCCCCAATCAATAAAATATGTATGTACGTTTCAAGGCTACTTCAAGGAATGTTCTTTTGTCAATGAAAAAGGAGGATACTCAGATGGTATCCTCCTCTTTTCCTCGTTCGGGCGTTATTTAGATGATTGGCTTGACTGGCATAACGGATTCAATTTTACTTTGAAGCTCTGTATCTTCCTTACGGTCAAAATAAATATGAATGGTTCCTGCATCTTGGCTTGTCCGAATCAGCCTTCCAATACCTTGTCGCAAGCGCAGCAGCATATACGGAAGGTCAACTTCAGCACGAGCATCCTTTGCTTCATTCCGTTTTGCCTCAAATACCGGATCATGAGGCGGGTAAGGAAGTCCCCAGATGATCACATTTGTTAGTGATTGTCCTGGAATATCCAGCCCTTCCCAAAGGTGAACAGAGCATAACACGGATGTCTCATCTGCTTGGAACTTTTGAACAATCGTGCTGATTTCCTCGTCTCCCTCAAAATACACGTGGAAAGGCAGTGATTCATCCGATGCCTCAAGCTGCTTTCTAAAGAAATGAAGTTCATCAAATGAAGGGAACAAAATCAGAGATCGTCCTCCGTTTTCTTTCAGCTGAGTGATCACTTGCTGTCCTTTTGCCTCTTGCTCTTGAAGCTGCTGAATCCCGTGGAAATAAATCTTCATTTGCTCATCGTAATCATACGGAGAAGCGACACTCATTGATAAATAATCTTTGATCCCAAGACTTTCAGCTAAATAATCAAAGGATTGATTTTCAGACAATGTAGCAGAAGAGAAAATGTATGGTCTTTTTTGCGAGAATACTTTTTCACCAAGCACCTCTGCGACTGTCTTTGGCATCACAACAAATGTCGTATCTAACTCCTGCTTTTCAAGCCAGCTAATCGCATTTTTTTGATATAGCGACAGAGAATACGCCATTTGTTCAATGTACTCTTCCACAACAGACAATTCGTATTGATCGATTGTATACATCTCTGATTCAAACACGAGTGCTTCTCCGATTTTTTCAAGCAAATCACACAATTCACTTGCAGACCGCTTCACTTCATCCACACGTCCAATTTCAAGTCGATGCGAGCCCTTGATTTCTTTGGCATGTGTTTTTAAGAGATAGAAGAACTCATCGTTTGTGGCAAGTGCATCTTCAACGAGCTCGGCAAACTCTTCACGTATATCGTTTTGCAACAGGCGCTCTAAAAATGTTTCGAGCATTGATTGCTTCACTCGGTACGTCAGTGCTTTTTGTGCGGCAAATTCAAGAAGGTGCCCTTCATCAAATACGACGGAGCTATGTTCTGGAAGCAGCGGAAGCTGGCCCTCGCGTTTGCGGGATTCCTTCGTCCACACATGCTCCATGTAAAAATCATGAGAACAGATGATGAGATCGGTTGCTTTCCGGTAATGATCTCTTGATAAATTCAGACCGCAGCGATGACGCATATCGCACGTCAAGCAGTCTTGAAACGAATCATAGCCAATGCGTGACCATTCATCATTTGATAGTTCTGGATACTCTTTTCGATCACCATACGGATAAAAGTTTTGCATGCCATGTGATTCATGAACAAATGAAGGAAGCGATTCATAAATATCGAGCCACTTCTCATCATCTTCACGCTGCATGGTTTTCTCTAGTTTCTTTAAGCATAAATATTGGTCATGCGATTTACTTAATCTCGCATCTATTTGAATATCAAGGTGATTGGCAATTTTATAGATATCACCCTCTTGTTTCACCAGCTGTTCAATTAACGTTTCGTCTGCACATGCAATAATCGCAGGTTTCCCTGTATACCTTGCATATGTGACCGCAAATAATAGATAGACGATGGTTTTGCCTGTGCCTACCCCAGCTTCGGCAAACATCACACTTTTTTCTTTAAAGGCTCTTTCTAGTTGAAAAGCCATAAATATTTGTTCATCTCGAAGATCAAAGCCCTTTTCTGGCAAAATGTCATAGAACACATCACCAATCCAGTTGCCCAGTTCTTCGTAAAAATTATGTTCTTTTGATAATGAAAAAGGCAAACGAGATGCTGTCACCTGCTTCAACCCCCAACTTTTGAATCATTCAGACATTCAATAGTAACATTTATGCTGGGGAATGACAATCTTTTTTACGACCGCAAACGATGTTGATAGGTTTCTTTCATTAAAAATGCATGCTCTGAACGCTCTATGTAAGCCTGAGCAAGCGCTAAATCTTCGATGGCTGCTGTCAACTGAGCAGATTGTCCACCTTCTTGCCCTTCAATTTTTTGAGCAGTCGAAGCGAGTGCTTTTTGGATTAACTGAAATTGATCATATTGTATCATGGAGACACCTCTTTTTTTAAAATCAAGTTCAGTTTATTCCGTCCCGTGAAGGTTTATACCTTTCTGCGATAAAAAAAGCCACACCTTCTGTAGGTGTGACCATTTTTTTATGATTCAGTTGTCTGTTTTCTAGGCGGGCGTTTTCCCCAATATTGGTAATAGTCTGTTTTAATAAAACCATTAAACAGTTTTCTCTTTTTCGTTGCTTTTCTGCCGAAGCACTCTTCGAACTTTTCGTGTGACGTTAAGATGTAAATGGACCAAGTATCTAGGCTCTTAAATGCTTCGCCCATTCCTTGATACATTTTTTCAACAGCTGGTTTATCACTGAGTCGTTCTCCGTAAGGCGGATTTCCGACAATCACACCATACTCTTCTTTCGTTTGAAAGTCTTTCACTTGCATTTGTTTAAATTGAATCAATTCACTTAGACCAGCTTCTTCAGCATTCATTTGTGCAATGTCTACCATCCGATGGTCGATATCACTTGCAATAATGTGGAGCGGCTGATCATAGTTTGCTTTTTCTTCCACTTCGTGACGCGCTTTGTTCCAAACGTCTTCACCAATCCATTCCCATGACTCCGACGCAAATTCCCGGTTAAATCCTGGGGCAATGTTTTGTCCTATCATGGCCGCTTCAATAGCGATTGTTCCTGACCCGCAGAAAGGGTCAACAAACGGACGGTCAGGTGTCCAGTTTGTTAATAGCACGAGTGCAGCCGCAAGGGTTTCTTTAATAGGTGCTCCGCCTTGATCCGTACGGTACCCTCGTTTATGAAGACCCACACCAGATGTATCAAGCGTGAGCACAGCTTTATCTTTTAAAAGGGCAACCTCAATTTTATACTCAGGTCCTGTTTCTTCAAGCCATTCAGACTGTATGTTGTAAGAGGATATGAGCTTTTGCGCGATCGCCTTTTTGACGATACGCTGACAATCCGGCACACTGGCAAGCTGTGATTTCACAGATTTACCGATGACAGGGAACGTGCTGTTTTTCGGTAAAAAAGAGGACCAGTCAATCGCCTTCGTCCGTTCAAACAGCTCATCGAATGTTTTTGCCGAAAATTCAGCTACTTGTACCTTAATCCGGTCTGCTGTACGCAGCCAAAGGTTCGCACGGCAAATCGCAAGAGCATCCCCCTCGAAAATCACTTTTCCATTGTCTACTGTGCAGTCATAGCCAAGGTCTCTTACTTCTTTTGCAACAATCGCTTCAATTCCCATTGGAGCTGTTGCGATGAGTGTATAGGTTTTCATTGTTTTATCACCTGTTTTCTCGTCCTTTTATGTATTCAAGATAAAAGCTCTCCATATGTTGAAATAGGAGAGCTTTGTTTTCATCATGTTTATAATAACGGATATAACGTTCTGTAAGCCATGTTTTGTTCCATCGTACTGCAAACGGCAAATGCCTCGTACTCAGGTGGTAATCATCTATCTACAGAATACTCTGTCCTTCTCTCCGTTTGGTTCCTTTGAGAAAGTTCCCCTACCAAGTTTGGGTTTCTCGCTCGAGGGGTTTACCGCGTTCCACTCTCACCATTTCTAGTGAGACTTCGTCACTGTGGCACTTTCAAGGATACTTTGCCATATCCTAAAAGGACGTAGGCATTTTTCCTGCCGTCAGCCTTTCCCAGGCTGCCCTGGCTTATTTTTTCGCCAGGCACGAACACTACGGGCATCTCAGCACCGTGCGAGCATGGACTTTCCTCTGCAATGTCTAAAAGCATTGCAGCGATTACCCGAACGTTAATCAATAATCGTTATTATAAACGACAATGACATCAGGCACAAGCTTTTTTCAGCAAGGCTCAATCATAAAGTTTGCTGCCGAAAACGTGTTTCTCAAGGTTAGATAGTCTTTTTAAAATATCAAAGTTTGTTGTATTAGACTGTGCAGGCTGTCTTTTTCCTTGCTCAACGGCTTCTTCAAGCTGTTTAGACAAATGGAGGTTTTCTTGTTGAAGCTTTTCGATTTCTTGGTTGAATGTCTCATAGTCTTTAATGACCATATCTAAAAATTTATCGACTTCTTCTTGTTTGTATCCTCTGACACCTGTTTTAAATTCTTTTTCTAAAATTTCTTTCGCAGAAAGCTTTACTTTATCAGCAAGCATCTTTTTCACCTCATATCGTGAATTCATAGTATATTTTTTCAGAAATACGTGACGTTGTCAAATTTTCTCTTGCTTTTAGTCAAAAAACGGATCTTCTGCCTCAACTTGCGCTCTCAAATCATCCATTGTGATGTACATAATGGGGTAATCGGTATAGGTTTCCGCTTCTTTGATCATGTACTTTGGCGAGCCATCATGCTCAGGATCATAAAGGACGAGAAGGCCATCTGTTTTTTCAATAAAAAAACGGTTCTTTTGTTTAAATTGTGCCGGACTTTCATACGGTCTATGCGTGACACTTTCTACAAAATCGGCCTGTGCAAGAATCCCTTCATACAACTCTTTGTTTTGTTCATTCCAGCGCTCTTCCTGTTCATAAAATGGTGTAATGACGGCCAGTTTTAACGCTGGATACTCCTCTTGAAGCTCAAATACCACTTCGGCAGTCCAGATTTCTGCCCCAAGCTGGCCTGATATGAGAACCCATTCCAGGCCTTCTTCAATCAGGGCTGTCAGCCTTTTTTGAAGCTCTGCTTTTATGTATTGAAGTGCAGGCTCGTCTTGTTTGAATATCCCAAGCTCAAATGGCTTGTACCCTGTGACAGCAATAATTTTCATTTTTTCACCTGCTTTTAAAAAAAGGGACTTCTAAAAGTCCCATTTCACTTTATCTGTTACAGCAAGGTCCACCGCAGTTAAAGTGTTGATGTGTTGCCGGGTCCACCTGAGAAAACGTATGCGGGAAATAGTGAACATGTTTGAAATTTTGATGGTGAACATTTGTCACATGCTGCGGATGGATATGCGGCACAATTGTTGTTGAATCGCTGTGTGTACAGCAATGATTCGTCGGATGAACAATTGGCTGTGTAACATTCGGCTGGCAATGATGATGATGATGGTACATGTAGCATTCCCCTCTCCTTAATTTTCTTACATTAACAATGTATGAATTAAGAGGTGTACATGTACTAATGCATTAACCTATTTTAAAAGTTTGCAAGAAAAACATCCTTATAGTTTGAAAACACAAAAGCGACCAAAATGACAACAAGAAAAAACAAGTAGAAAAGACCCTTATACATGCTCTACGCTCCTCATTCAATATCTAACGTTATTTTACAGGATTCGTGACTTTTCTACAATAAAAGTGCTAAACAATTTTTATTTTCGGCCGAGAGCCGAACGTTGTCATGTTTTGCGCTTTCCCGGGCAATAATGTTCATTGCCCAGCTTTTCTCAAGAGCCGTTTTTTTCGCTTCTCAAGTTCTTCCGTTTCTCGCTGACTTAACGATGAGAAAGATAATAACGATTCAGTGATGGATAGAGCTGACCTTGCATTTTTTTGACGATGCTCTTTACACTTCGCAAGCTCTATACCCGCTTTTAATGCTAAATGGACATCACTTGATTTAAATAATTTTTCCCATATTTGAACCGCTTCATCCCACTCGTTTTGTCGTTTATATTGTAAGGAAAGATCATAAGACGCCTGATTCGCATGCTCAAAATCAGCATCCGTTAATTTTTGCAAATGCTTCGTTGCTTCCTGTACATCACGATGAGCAAGATGCCACCTGGCGAGCGCATACTTCTCATTGTGTTCCTTTACCGCATCCTCAGATAGTATTTTTTTGGATAGATGAATGTAGAGGCTGATTAACGATAAGACGTCTAGTTCATTATGAGTCAAGATCCCTTCAATCAGCTTCGGATTTTGTTCCTTTAAAAAATGAAAATAAATCATCGGTGCCAAAAACCCCGGCGTGTCGTTTTCACGATGCACGTGCAGCTCTTCTTTTTCCACAACGGATAGCGCCATTCGTTCATATTTATGCTTCCACAATCGTCTAGATCCGTGCAGAAGATCAAAATGTCCGAATTCAGGAAGTGCAGGGATTTGATCTCGTAAGAGCGTATGTCTCGTTTTCACTTGCGGCCAGTCGAACGATTTACCATTATATGTAACCAATGATTCTACGTTCACTTCATCGAGAAAGCTTTTGTACAGAGCCGCTTCATTTCCTGGATTGGTGAGCAGGTGCTGTTTCACCACCACTTTGTCGGAAAAGACACGTGCATGTCCAAGCAAGAAAATCATATTTCCCGTACCGCCAGATAATCCTGTTGTTTCTGTATCAAAGAAAAACAGCTCGTGCGGCTCATACCCTTTAGCCGATAGCGAATGCTTGATGCCGCTTTCGTTCCATGCCTCGATGATCTTCGGCAGTTCCGCAAACGAATAGCGCCCATGCTGATCTTCTAATGAATAGGTGACTTCCCGAATCAGACAAAAGGAATCCTCAAAGTGATAAGGAGATACACCTAATGTTTCCCATTCTTTTAAAAATGGGATATTGTCTGAAGTCACAGGCTGTGGTTGTCCTTCTAAAGTTTTCTGCCGGTTTTCATGTGTCTGATTGTGCGATAGGTGCTTCTTCATTCTGTTTAATTTCCCTTTTAAAGACATGAGCAGGTGTCCCCCTCCTTTCCCTTAAAATACGGACATCAATTCAACGATGCTGCTTTTTCCGCTCACCTCTTTCATTTCCATGCCAATGCAGGATGGACAGCCATTTTCACAGCGGCACCGCTCAATCAGCTGAATGGCTGCGCCTGCTATTTCATCGAAACGAGCTTGTACTTCCTTGCTTAAGCCGATTCCGCCAGGGTAGTGGTCATATAAAAAGACCGTCGGTTTTCCGGTATGTGCCGCTTTAATTTGTGAAACAACATGAATATCAGAACGGTCACACATCACAAAAGCAGGTACAATGTGCTGAAGAACATTTGCGATGCCAAGCAGCAGCTGTTCAAGTGTTTTCTCTTCAAATCTCCGCTCTGCTTCATGTAATTCAAACCAAGCAGCACTCGTATGAATTTCTTCTTCCGGCAAGTGAATCGGTCCAGAGCCGATATTTTCACCGGTACTTAGCCGGATTTTTTTAAAAATCGTCGGCATTGCGTTGACAGTCACATCACCGTAGTGAACAGATACGGCTTCCTTCTCTGTCGTCTGATCGATTTCAAGCACCTTAAGTTGAACAGCTAAATTCGCGTCTGTATAGTATTCTACATCTACTTGTTTCACATAAGCCTTGAGATGCTCGTAATCTAGCTTTTCCACTTGATACTGAACCCCTTCATGTAAATAAATGGCTTCATCATGAAGCAGCGTCATCGCACTGAACCGATCCATCTCTCCAATAATCCGAACATTCGCTACATCTGATTGATCCACAATCACCACATTTTCCTGGCTTGCAGACCGGAGGCTGATGCCATGCGCTGGGAACGATTGATCTGACCAATAATACCGGTTCCCGCTAAAATGAAGAACACCTTCCTCATGTAAGTATTGCAAAATCTCTTCTACCTCCATGCCGCCAAACTGTTCATCCTCCCGAAACGGAAGCTCGTAGGATGCACATTTTAAATGATCCACTAAGATAATGAGGTTTTCAGGGTTGATTCTGGCAGCTTCAGGCGGCCTGTTAAAGAAATATTCAGGGTGTCTGACAATATATTGATCAAGAGGTGAGGAGCTTGCCACCATAATTATGAGTGCTTCCTCATGACGCCTTCCAGCTCGTCCTGCCTGCTGCCATGTACTCGCTACACTGCCAGGATACCCTGTCATGATACAGACCTTTAGCTGACCTATATCCACTCCTAATTCTAGTGCGTTTGTGCTGACGACACCTAGAATGTCTCCTTCTCTCAATCCTTTTTCAATCACTCGCCGCTCTTTTGGTAAATAGCCTCCGCGATATCCACGAATCGATTTTGGACCGATCTCTTTTTTCACTAGCTCTTGAATATGGCTTAAAATCACTTCAACTCTTACTCTGCTTCTAGCAAAAACAATCGTTTGGATTTTTTCTTTCAAAAAAGTTTTTGCCAATTGATTGACGACAGTGGCGGCACTTTGTCTAATATTTAATGGTTTATTCACAACTGGCGGGTTGTAAAACACAAAATTCTTTTTACCGCTAGGTGCCCCGTTTCGTTCAATCAGATGCACCTTGCTCCCCGTTAGCTGCTGCGCTAGCTCTTTTGGATTCGCAATCGTTGCGGAAGTACAAATAAAAACCGGTTCACTTCCATAAAATGCACAAATTCGTTTTAACCTGCGAATCACATTGGCCACATGACTGCCAAATACACCTCGATATGTATGAAGCTCATCAATGACAATATACTTCAAATTCTCAAACAAGCTGACCCATTTCGTATGATGAGGCAAAATGGCTGAATGCAGCATATCCGGGTTTGTGATGACAATATGTCCTGCTTGTCTGACTCGCTGCCGAATGGCCGGAGAGGTGTCTCCGTCATATGTTTCACTATGAATCGGAACATCCATCTCGTGGATGATCTCGTTAAGTTCACTTTTTTGATCTTGTGCGAGCGCTTTTGTTGGGAATAAATAAAGGGAGCGGCTAGTCTGATCTTCTGCGATCGACTGAAGGACAGGCAAATTGTAGCAAAGCGTTTTACCTGAAGCTGTTGGTGTGACAGTTACCACATGATCTCCATCCATCACACGTTCAAAGGCTTCCTTTTGATGAATGTAGAGTTCGCTCACGCCTCGTTTCTCAAGCGCCTTTTTCAGCCTGTCGTTCACTCTTTCAGGAACCGGAGAGGTCTGTGCAGGCTTCGCATCAATTTCATGCCAATGTTCTACCTGTTCGTCTTTCTTTAATTCTTCTATGAGTTCGTTCATTGTTTTCTTTTTCATATCGCATCACCTCTCTTACATAGTGTACCGAATATTTGTTTGCATGACTAGGCGGCAATTTTTTGATGCGCAGCCTATGAGCAAATACTTTGAAGTGTTGTAACAGTATCTATTACACTTCTATAGTGAAATGATTTTATCAAGGAAGAAGATGATGAGAGTGAAAAACGAATTTAAGCCTTTATTTGAACCATTTACGTTTCCAGGAGGTGCGTCTATTGATGGCCGGTTAGTCGTTGCGCCAATGACACACTTCGGTTCTCACGAGGATGGCACCATTTCTAAAGAGGAAATAGATTTCATCACAGCTAGATCTAGTGATATGGGCATGGTGATCACAGCATGTGCAAACGTGACTCCAGATGGTAAGGCATTTGAAGGACAGCCTTCTATTGCAAGAGATGAAGATATACCTGGCCTGAAAAAACTTGCTTCTGCGATTCAGGCAAAGGGAACAAAAGCCATCATTCAAATTCATCACGGCGGCTCTCAGGCTCTCCCTCACTTAGTTCCAAACGGTGATGTGATTGCGCCAAGTGATGTGTTTAAAGATGGAAAGCAGATTGCACGCGCTTTAAAAGAAAAGGAAATTGTCCATATCATTGACGCTTTTAAAGAAGCGGCAAGACGAGCGGTTCAAGCAGGGTTTGACGGCGTGGAAATCCACGGTGCAAATGGTTATCTATTACAGCAATTTTACTCTCCGCATAGCAATCAGCGGACAGATCAGTGGGGAGGAAATGAAGAAAAGCGTCTAGCCTTCCCTATCGCTATTGTGGATGCAGTCAAAGAGGCAATCGAAAAGCATGCAACAAAACCGTTTATCTTTGGATATCGATTATCCCCTGAGGAACCAGAAACACCTGGTTTAACAATGACAGAGACGTTTACCTTAGTGGATGTTCTCAAAACAAAAAAACTCGATTATTTGCATATCTCTTTAATGGAGATTGACTCTAAAGCAAGACGTGGTGCAGATACTCATAAGACACGTATGGAGCTGCTAAAAGAACGCTGCGGCGATACCCTTCCACTCATCGGTGTGGGCAGCGTCATTACAGCCGAAGATGCACTAGGTGCTTATAATCAAGAAATTCCACTTATCGCTGTCGCACGAGAGCTGATCGTCGACCCAGATTGGGCAAAGAAGATTAAAGAAGGCAGAGAAAGCGAGATTGAAACTGTCATTAAACGCAGCCAAAAAGATAAGTATTTGATTCCAGAAGGATTGTGGTCTGTCATGGAAGCGAGTCAAGGCTGGGTTCCGATGGAAGATTAATGTCATCAAAAAAACTACCCCTATACGATTGGGTAGTTTTTTTGTGATTCCTGATTATTTTAGTTTAACGGTAAAAAGCTTAGAAGTCTGTTTTTCTACAGGTCCCTTTGGTTCTTTATCAAGATGCTCGATCAAGTCACCATTCATAATGACAATCGGAGTCACTGTACTTGCCGCTTTCTCTTCAATCAGTTCTAAATTACACGTAATGAGAGGGTCACCGATCTTCACTTTATCCCCTTCTTTTATGTGCGCTTCAAATCCTTCACCATTTAATCCCACTGTTTCAAGCCCGATATGAATCAGAAGCTCAAGCCCTGAGAGTGTTCGAATGCCAATTGCATGTTTTGTATGGAAGAGCTGGATGATTTCACCCTCTACTGGTGACACAATCGTGCCGCTTTTTGGTTTTACTGCTACGCCGTCTCCCATCATCTTTTGAGAAAAAACAGGGTCTGGTACATCCGTCATATCCATTAACTCTCCATCAGCTGGAGAATAAATGATTTCTTCCTTTACATCATCTTGGTTTTTTCCGAAACCGAATAATTTTTTCAGCAATGTCAATTGCTCCCTTCAAGCTTTGCTTCTAGTTCTATTCTGCGTATGAAACGCTGCGCTCATACACCTTGCTACATTCAACACTATTTAATCATAATTTTTTCCTCTCATCAATTGATAACCGCCTGAGCCCTTTCTGCATAGGCTGTAGATGAGAGGTGATTCAAATGAAACATGAAGGCGAAAAGAAACATGAATTGCTGGCAAATGAAGATATTCTCTATGAAGCGATTGAACAATTTTTCGCATCCTCCCCGTTTCACGAGATATTAAATAGTGCGGAGGCGCTCATGACCACATCACATTCACTTGCATCGATTACGACCGATGTGACAGAGGATGAGCAGTTTGTGTATATCGAGATCCAATTTCCCGACCATTTTGTCGAAGGGGATATCGCGCTAGAAGTAAAAGCCCAATATTTACACTTATCCGTGCAGGAAACAATCAAAACAGATACAACTTCCTCGTATTCGAGCTTTACCAAGACCATTTTAATGCCGGCAAAAATAGATGAAACGAACATGAAGAGCGTGTGGAAAGATCAAACGCTTCGTGTGACGGCACCAAAGCAAACTACCCAATAGGTCCATCTATTGGGTTTTAACTATGCTTTAAAAATGCTTGTAAATCCTTTCGCTAATGAACCTACTTGATTCATCGTACTCATCATTTGCCCAGCTGTATCAAACATTTTGTTAAAGTCGTATTGTCCATTCGTTTTTTTGAATTGTGACAGTACACTTTTAAATTGAGATGATTGCTGTTTTTGCGGTCTTGGCAAAGGATAAGGGTTCATAGGCTGCTGCATGGGCATCATGCCTGGTGGCGGCATCTGGGGTTGATTGATCGCTTCAGGCGGATGAAAAGGCGGCACATTTTCTTGGTATCCATAAGGCGGCTGATAGACAGCAGATGGTGCCTGGCTCATTCCACCTTGATGTGGCGGCATAAAATATTCTGGAGGCTGCGGAGGCTGCTGCTGCATATCTGGATACGGAAAAGGCCCTCGATTGAATGGATTGAATTCATAAGGCTGCTGGTTTGAATAAGGGATCATATATCTCGCTCCTCTCGCTCTCAACACATAGTGATGTCACTCATATATTATGATCAAGAACAGAAGATGTGCCTAAAGCAGCCATAAGAAAAACGCAGCATATGTCTTCAGCTGCGCTTGTTGATTTCTTCTATTAAAAGGTTCAGTGTGTAAATCACTGACTCAACTAAATTTTTCACACGGGGTGCATGCTGTTTGCCAAAATAAGATTGCAGGACAACCTCTTTTCCATTTTCTTTGACGGCTTCAAGCTGTTCTTGGTGTAAATATCTAGGTTTGACCAGATGAATAAACGAGATCGCAGCAGTGAGCCACTCTTCCATTTTCTGATCAAATGTCTCAACGGCCGGCTGAATGTCCGTGTGAAAATCATATACGGGGTATTCCTCTTCAGCCTTTCCCTTTTGGTACTGCTCATACGCCTCTTCGATCCATATTCTCAGCTCTTGTGTATGTTCAAGTAATGTTTGATTATCCAAAATGTTCACCTCTATGAACCATCCTATCAAACGTTTACTTATTGCTCAAATAGAAAAGCTATCCGGCGTGATATGCCGGTCTTGCCGCCAGTTTATACTCAGCCGCGTGAATCCTCACTTCACAGTCCTTTACTTCTGATTCAAGCCGGTCTATCATTTGTTCTTGCTCCTCTATGGCTGCACGTTTTGTTTGGTTCACAGCAAGAGACAGTTCTTCTTCCACCGCATCAATTTTCCGCTCAATTTCCTCTAATAACTGCATAATGGATTCTTTTGATACAAATTCGCTCATCATCAGATTCCTCCTTTATCGTCTCTCGTTACATTCTCTTTTCTTTCACACCCTCCTTCACACATGACAAAACTAGAAGCAAATCGCCAATCTAAGTGTAGATGAGCGCTATTTCTTCCTTTTCGACATATACTTGTCCTTCTTTGTATGATTGCGTCCGATTGTGTAAATTCTAAGGACAAAGGAGGTAGATTTCATGAAAAAGCAGCCAGCACCAAAAGAGCAAAAGCCAAAAGGGAAAGAAAACAGTACAGATCAGCTTGATAAAAAGCTTGGCGGTCCTAATCGACCATCCACGTAAAAAAAGCAGGTACCCCCTGCTTTTTATTTATGCAAAAAATAGTGCTCTAATGAGAAAAGAAAACGAAGCTGTCTTTTTTTATGAAAATACCAGTCGGTCAGCTCAATTTGTTTTGGTAACGTCTCTGCATCAAATAAGGATGGGCTCAATTTCTTTTGAAACCAATCGTCCCTTTGATCGTCTAATGAATGTGTCATCACCGGATAAACTGTTCGAAGAAAAGGTGTTGACCTCCTAGCGATCCCTAAAAACGGCTCAAAATCAAACCGTGATCCGGTATGTGGAACAGTATGCAAAAAATGATAAAAATCCGAAAATAAATCGGCTCGAAATAATAGTTTCGCTAGTTTTTTTCCTAATGTAATACGCTCCTTTACGTGGGAAAACTTCCGTATGGTTAACCCGTACAAATGCCCGTCCACCGTTGGAAAAACAACGGTTTGAAAATGTCCCCACTCGCTGAACAGATATTGAATCGAGTGAAAAACATTCTTTTTCAGAAGAGGATTTTGTATAATAGGAGATTGTATAGTATATTGTTCATTTATGATGAGTGCATAAAGCAGGCGCTCTGTGTCACGCTTTAGCCAAAAACGTTCCCACTCAGTGCTCATAAAACGAGAAACAGAAAAATATGGAAGCAGATGGAACAAGGGTTTGCTGCACCGCTTAGACCATTCATACAAAAGAAGCTGAGGGTAAGCATCCGAAAAGATCAGCCAATTCGCTCTTTCATATGCTGTGAAAAAAAGGTGCCCCTGCTGATCTGTTAAACCTGGATGAAAGAGCTCGCCCTTTAAATCCGTCATAGACCATCCAGCATTTCTCGAGACAAAGGAAGCAAGCAGCGACCATTTCATCTCTGGATGGCGGTCATAAAAGCGTTTGTAAGCATTTGTCCTCGTCAGGTTGTCTTTATTTTTCGATTTCGTTTCACGCAATATATACTGAGTGATGATGTGCTCTTCTTGTGACAACATAGTAATCTCTCCAATACAAAATGCATTAAAAGGAGGCTGAAACTTGATGATTCGGTATCCAAACGGAAAATCGTATCAGCCCATTCAACAAATTGGGACAAAAAAAAGATTCAGCGGCGAATCCTCTTATAGTAACCGCGGGATGACGCTTGAGGCTGACTTAAATGAAACCAACCAGTACTATTTGGTCAACGGGATCGCAGTCATTCATAAAAAGCCTACCCCCGTTCAAATTGTGAATGTGGATTATCCAAAAAGAAGCGCTGCTGTTATCAAAGAAGCCTATTTTAAACAATCATCCACAACAGACTATAATGGAGTGTACAAAGGGCGCTATATCGATTTTGAAGCAAAGGAAACCAAAAGCACCACCTCGTTTCCACTCAAAAATTTTCACGATCATCAAATTGAGCATATGAAACAGGTAGAAAAGCAAGGCGGTATTTGTTTCGTTATTATATCCGCATTTGGCTCCGTTTATTATTTGTCCGCTTCAGATCTCTTTTTCTTCTGGGAGCGGCAGCAGCAAAACGGCCGGAAATCCATTAGCAAAGACGAATTAATGGAAGCTGGCCACTTAATGACACTTGGATATTCGCCAAGAATTGATTATATTAAAGTAGTGGAGACACTTCATTTTTCGGATGAAAGTGAGTAGCAATGACGTTCGAAAAAGGTTTAACACGAAAGGTTGAGATGTGATGTCTGATCAATTTACAAGTCGTGAACAGCGACGTAAAGCAAGTCAAGAAAACAATAAGAAGCAAAAGAACAAAAAAGGCAAAAAGAAAGCAGGTCTATTTAAAAAAATATTTTTATCTTTACTCGTGATCGGTCTTCTTTGTGTAGTTGCCGGAATCACAACTTTTGCCGTTTTTGCATCAAGCGCTCCTTCTATTGATGATAGTAAGCTCAAAACACCGTATTCTTCAAAGCTTTATGACAAAGACAAGAAAGTGTTTGCAGAAGTAGGTGCGGAAAAAAGAACGTATGTCTCGATTAAAGATATACCCGATGTGGTAAAAGAAGCATTTATTGCAACTGAAGATGCACGTTTTTATAAACACCACGGGATTGATCCAATCCGTATCGGCGGTGCCCTTGTCGCAAACGTCGAGGACGGCTTTGGAGCTGAAGGTGGAAGTACGATTACACAGCAAGTTGTGAAAAACTCTCTACTTAACAATCAAAAAACGTTAAAACGTAAAGTACAGGAAGTATGGCTCTCGATTCAGCTTGAGCAAAAATACTCTAAAGATGAAATTTTAGAAATGTATTTAAACCGCATTTTCTTCTCACCTTATGCTTACGGTGTTGGGAAAGCGGCTGAACAATTTTTCGGCGTTACAGATTTAAATAAACTAACCGTTGCACAGGCTGCCACACTTGCAGGTATGCCGCAAAGTCCTTCTGCCTATAACCCAGTGAAACATCCTGAAGCAGCGGAAAAACGCCGTAATATCGTTTTAAGCCTCATGAAAAAACAAGGCTACATTTCAGAAAAAGACTATGACGTTGCAAAAGCAACCCCTGTCAGCAAGACAGTTGTTTCAGCTGATAAATATAAGAGCCAAAACTCAAGTAAGTACTCTGCTTATATTGAAGAAGTCATGGAAGAAGTACAGAAAAAAGCCAAAGTGGATGTATCAACCGATGGACTAAAAATCTATACATCACTTGATCGAAAAGCACAGGATCACCTAGATGATATCATTAATGGAGATGCAGCTGGATTTACGAAAGGCATGCAGGCTGGTGTGACATTGCTTGATACGAAAAATGGTGAAATTCGCGCCATTGGCGGTGGACGTGATGTACCAGCCGGCGGCTTTAACTATGCGACTGATGCAAAACGCCAGCCAGGATCTACAATCAAACCAATCTTAGATTACGGTCCTGTCATTGAAAACAAAAAATGGTCAACATATCAGCAAATTGATGATGCACCGTATACGTACTCAGACGGTACACCGATTAATAACTTTGACAGAAGACATTTAGGGAAAATGTCGATGAGAAGTGCTTTGGCACAATCACGAAACATCCCTGCCTTAAAAGCTTTCCAAGAAGCTGGCACAGACAATGCCGTTCAATTCGCCAATAACTTAGGTATGGACTTACCGTCTGACATTCCAGAGTCATACTCAATCGGTGGATTTGACGATGGTGTCTCCTCCCTGAAGATGGCTGGAGCATTTAGTGCATTCGGTAATAACGGGTACTATAATGAACCGCATGCTGTCACGTCTGTTGAGTTTAATGACGGAACAAAGCTTGACCTTACGCCAGATTCTAAAGCGGCAATGAGTGATTACACAGCATTTATGATCACTGATATGCTGAAAACAGCTGTACAATCTGGAACAGGTACACTTGCACAAGTACCGAACGTTCAAGTAGCTGGTAAAACAGGTACAACCAACTTTACACAAGATGATATGAATAAATACAATATCCCTTCTGGCGGTGCGAAAGATTCGTGGTTTGTTGGTTATACGCCTCAATATACAGCAGCCGTTTGGACCGGAATCGGTAATTCAAAAGATGCGGACGGCAAAATGTGGCTCACAGATTACGAGCAGCGCGTTGCCAAAATCGTCTTCCAGCGATTAATTTCTCAAATTGATGATGGAAGCGGCTCATTTGAAAAACCAGACAGTGTCTTGGAAGCTACGGTTGAAAAAGGATCAGATCCAGCAAGATTAGCCGGACCAAATACACCAAGTGAGAAGAAGACAACAGAATACTTTGTAAAAGGAACTGTTCCGACAAAAGTGTCTGACACATATGAGAAAAAAGAAGCCGATAAGCCTTCTGACTTAAAAGCGGTGTATGATGAAGAGAAAAAATCCATCACACTGTCTTGGGGCTATGATGACGACGCAGATGCTACATTTAATGTAAAACAAGCGGTTGATAACGGCGGCTATAAAGAGATTCAAAACAGTTCTGCTAAAGAAGCGGTCATCTCTGATGTGAAGCCTGGCTCTACTTATAAATTCCAAGTAACAGCCACTGTAGAGGATGTCACAAGTAAAGCAGCTTCTACCTTCCTCACTATCAAGGATGATGAAGATGAGGAAGAAAAAGCAGATGATGAGAACAAAGAAGAAGAAGAACCGCAGCAGCCTGACGACGAGCAGACAGACCAGACTGACGATAACAAAAATCAACCCCCAGGCACTGACGAGCAAAAGCCAGATGATAAAAAAGATCAAGATAAGGATAAGGATCAGGATCAAGGCGGAAATACGGAAAATGGAAATAATGGTTCTTCCGATGATGGCTCAGACAGTACAAATGGGAACTCACAAACTGACAATAAAGATAAAAAGAAAGATGATGCGAAAACAAACTCTCAAAGCTCAAATTCGCAATCAAATTCTCCTAGTCGAAAAGAAAATGAATAATGAAAAAGCACTTGCCCATATGGCAAGTGCTTTTTTTAACGGTTTTGTCTGATCTTTTTAAGTGCTTCATGTTTTCCATACTGCTTTTTTAGTTCCGTGTATAGCTCGTCCAGTTGAATAAAGCAATGATATTGAGTTGGTTTTAGCAAAATGAACTCTAAACGTTCCGTCCAGTTAATCGGAGCTACAGGAAAAGTCTCTTGCTTGATATGTTCCCATTCAAGCGTTTGAAGTCTCTCCCCTTTGATCCAGTAAAACATCGCAATCATACTGACAATACCTTGCAGCATATCGTCTTCTTCACACCGGGACTTTCTTGTTTGAAAACGAGGAAGCATTTTTTCTTTTAATTCATTCCACAGTTCGAACATCACAGGAACAAATTCTTCTGTTTTCTGCCATGGAAGCTCATCTGTTAAAAGTTCTGATGATAGATCATATGCGAGTGGATTATCTCTAAGTATGTCTACTCGATCGCCTTTCATCTCTACCTTTTTCCCTTTTAGCTTTTCGACATATGAGGTAAAAACAGCTGCCCCGCTCATGCCAGCTTCACCAATCCTTTTTTCAGCCTCTTCTGCCCTTCTCTACACATATCAAGAAGCGGACAAGACTCGCACTGCGGCCGCTGCGCCTTGCAGTGATATCTGCCAAAAAAGATTAGGCGGTGATGCGTCACAGACCAATCTTCTTCTGGCACCTTTTTCATTAAGGTTTGCTCTACTTCAAGAACAGAATCCTTCCACCGGCAAATCCCAAGACGCTTGCTGACTCGTTCTACGTGTGTATCGACAGCAATGGCCGGCACTCCAAAAGCGACAGATACGACGACATTTGCTGTTTTCCGGCCCACCCCAGGAAGCTTCACAAGCTCGTCCCGATCCTTTGGCACTTCACCGCCATATTCTTCAATCAGCATTTTGCTCAACTTTTGAATGTTTTTGGCTTTATTTCGATAAAGGCCAATCGAACGAATATCTTGCTGCAATTCTTCAAGCGGTACACTTAAATAGTCTTCTGGTGTTTGGTATTTTTGAAATAACGTTTTGGTGACTTTGTTGACAAGCACGTCTGTACACTGCGCAGAGAGTGCCACAGCGATCACAAGTTCAAATGGATTGGAATGAACAAGCTCACACTCAGCCTCTGGAAACATATCTCCTATAATATCTAAACATTCATTGATTTGTTTTTTTGATAACATGACTTCTCCTTTATTGGTTATTGTTCCAGCCAATTATAAAAAGGAACTTGTCGTTTATATGTTGACGTCTCTTCTTTTGAAGGTGGCGCTTTTTGCTGAGAACGGAAGTGCTGGCTATGCTCTTTTGCTTCTTCCGCTGTTTTCAGCCCTTTCTTTTTCCACTCAAACAGAATTCGGTCGATATAACGGAAATTTAATTTTCCTGATAAAACCGCTTCTCTTAACGCTAGGCGAATCATTTCAGCATCATGATGGTCTTGATCCATCCAGATCGAGAGTGTTTCTCCTTCAAGAGGAGACAGCGGTCTGCCAAATTCATCTTCAAATAGAGCATATAAAGACTTTTCAGCCTGCACATGAAGTTTTTGACCTTCCTTCGCTTGTTTTGCTTCTAAAAAGTCATACAGTACGCCCCATAAAGGCTCAACTGAGTATCGGTCATGCTGAATACCAGACCCGTCCTCAAACGGCTGAATCGAAATAAATCCCTTTTGAATTAAATGCTGAACCATATACGCACACTCTTCAGCTGAAATGGTCATGCCATGGGACAGCTCTTCAAATGTTTGAAAGAAAACACCTTGTTCTTCATTCATTTTAATCTTAAGCATCACCATCATTTGTGATTCATTCAGTCCTAACTGCTCATAATGAGCAATCAGCAAATTAGGCAAACTGGTCGAACCCATTTGCTGCATATTTATAAATTGCTGCCTATTCATCGGATACACCTCTTCACTTTAAGTATATCACGTTTTATTTCACGTGCCCCTCCAAAAAACGTTTGAAAAAGCCTCCATATGTTGGAGGCTTTCATGTCTTAAGGATATAAACGGTTTAATAATCTTGGGAAAGGAATGGTTTCACGCACATGCGGCGCTCCACTAATCCAAGCAACTGTACGTTCAAGTCCAAGACCAAATCCTGAATGCGGTACAGAACCATATTGTCTTAATTCTGTGTACCATTTGTAAGTTTCTTGATCTAGCCCATGTTCTTTCAATCTTGCTTCAAGCAGCTCTAGATCATGCACACGCTCAGAACCGCCAATGATCTCTCCGTAGCCTTCTGGTGCAATCAAGTCTGCACAAAGGACGACATCATCACGATCCGGTGCAGGCTGCATGTAAAATGGTTTTAATGATGTTGGGTAATGAGTGATAAACACTGGTTTATCGTAGCTTTCAGCGATCGCTGTTTCGTGAGGCGCACCGAAGTCATCTCCCCATTCAATATCGTCAAAGCCTTTTTCCTGCAAGAATTTAATCGCTTCATCGTAAGTGATGCGCGGGAATGGTGCTTTGATGTTTTCTAATTTTGCTGTATCACGGCCAAGTGTATGCAGTTCAACTTTACAGTTTTCAAGTACACTTTGAACAACATGAGTCACATAATGTTCTTGATACTCAAGGTTTTCATTAAATTCGACAAAAGCCATCTCAGGCTCGATCATCCAAAACTCAATTAAATGACGTTTTGTTTTAGATTTTTCAGCTCTAAATGTTGGGCCAAATGAGAATACTTTTCCGAGTGCCATTGCCGCAGCTTCCATGTAAAGCTGTCCACTTTGAGAAAGGTACGCATCTTCATCAAAATATTTCGTCGCAAACAGCTCCGTTGTGCCCTCAGGTGCACTTCCAGTTAAAATTGGCGGATCTACTTTCACGAAACCTTCTTGATGGAAGAATTCATATGTAGCACGAATAATTTCGTTACGAATTTTCATAATGGCATGCTGCTTTTTAGAACGAAGCCATAAATGACGGTGATCCATTAAGAATTCTGTTCCATGCTCTTTTGGTGTAATTGGATAGTCAGTTGCTTCGTGAATCACTTCAATGGATTTCACTTGCAATTCAAAACCAAGAGGTGAACGCTCGTCTTTTGTCACTTGTCCTGTCACATAGACAGATGTTTCTTGAGTGACTGATTTCGCAAGCTTAAAGACTTCCTCTTCCACTTCTGCTTTTACTACGACTCCTTGAATAAAGCCTGTCCCGTCACGCAGCTGCAAGAATGCAATTTTACCGCTTGAACGTTTATTGGCAATCCATGCGCCGATGGTTACATCTTCATCGACATGTTTGAACACTTGATTAATCGTTGTTTTCAACATAATTCCCTCCAAAGCCAGAAAGAAACTCACCTTTTCGCCAGGTGTGAATCTTTTTTCATACATTTTATTATAACCGTTCTAAATCAGCATGGTCAACGCAAGACAGGAGAAACTATGGCGTTACATTTTTTTCCACGTGTCCTGTCGAGAAGTCGACATAGCTGAAGCTGTATTGATTGTTTTCATTTAAGTACGTCACTTCCCAAAGGAGTACGTCACCTTCTCTTGCTAATTGAACGTCCTTTAGCTTAGATACAGTGTTCTCCTTTTGAACGGCTTGTACTGCTTGATTTGAGGTAATGCCTTCTTTTGCTTTTTTTGCGATCACTTTTTCTTTATTGCTGGCAGGTACCCAAACATAGGTTGTTTCATTTTGTTTGTTTTTTCCTTCAACAATAAATTGTTTTTCTTTCCCGACAAAGGTTTCCACTTGCTCCACTTGTACGATGTTTGCTTGTTTTTTTGCTCGTTCAATCGCCGCCTCATGACCTTGTTCTTTTTGTCCCATGGCAATCTGATAAATCCACGTAAAACTGATGATGCCAATGAGCAAAACGAGAGCCACAACGGATGAAATGATCCAGACTATTTTTTTCATGTCAAGCTTCCCCTATGTGCGATATATCGTAAATATCGCTTGATTTTGATCTTCTTGATCTAATGCTAATCCAAACATGAGATCTTCTCTTTTAAGCGTTCTGTTCAATAAGTCAACAATTTTATACAGGTCCTCTGAATGCTTAATTTGAACAGTTGAAAGTACCTCTATTTTACTTTCCACTTCTAATTCCTCCTCGGTACGTAAATATTGTTAATCATACTTTTCGGCGCGGGAACCGATACTATTTTTACAACGGAACACAAAAAGCCGTTACGATAAATTAACTCCAAACCCACACCAGCTAAAGGCCGCTTATGACAGCGGCTTTTCGTTGTTGAGCTTCTCTATATACGCCTCAAGTGATTCTTTTGACATCTCGTGGACTGGCGCATGAGGGAGTGATTCTAAAAATAGCTTTCCATATGAAGCGGTTTTCACTCGGCGGTCTAGAATGAGCAATGTACCTATGTCTTTTTCAGAGCGCAGCAAGCGTCCTGCACCTTGTTTAAAGGTTAGCACAGCTTCTGGGAGAGCAACGGCTTTAAACGGATTCTTCCCCTGTTTTTTAGCGGCATCACATTTTGCTTCAATGAGCGGTGAATCAGGCGGCCTGAACGGGAGACGTGCCATAATGACTGTTGTCAGTTCTGATCCAGGAAAATCGACACCTTCCCAAAAACTACCCGTACCAAGTAAAATCGCATGTTTTGCTAATTTGAACATTTTCGTTAATTTAACAGGGCTCCCGCCCGTCAGACCTTGAGCAAAAAGGGCGGCTTGCATCCCTTCTGTTTTCAGCTCTTCATACACTGCTTTTAACATCTCATGTGAATTAAACAACACCAATATCTTCGCTTGATGCTGCTTTTCCATCACCTTAATGTACCGTGCTGCTTGCTCTACATAGTCGTGCTCATCACGGTTCGTAATCGGCGGCATATCAGCTGGTACAATCACCTTGAGCTGTTTTTCAAGTTCAAACGGTGACTCAATCTGTACAAGATGCGGATAAAAATCCTGCAGACCAAATCGTTCTAAGCAATAATCAAAGCGCCCATTGATTGTGAGTGTTCCTGATGTGAGAACAACACTTTTTTTGTTCATAAAAAAACGATCAGCTAAAAGCTCTCCTGTATCTAGCGGCTGTGCATGCATAAAGACAGCATTTTTGGCACCCTTTGCATCAATCTCAATCCAAACCGTTTCATCGTTTTTCGGTTCAAAAATAAACCGGTACAGCGTACTGCAAAATGTATGCATAAACGACATCACTTGATCGTATTCCTCTGCTTCAAAGGCAAAGTGTTCTGTCAGCTGATCACTTTTTTGAAGAAGCTCGCTTTTTTGCTGCTCATACAGCTTTTCACAAGCAATTAACAAGGAACAAAGCTTACTTGCCGTCTCTTTAATCCGTTTCCACTGCGCATGCTTCGAATGATGACGTACTCTATGAATGAGACGATTGATGTCTGCTTTTGGTTTTGTCCTTTTGACAAAAGAATGAACGGTACTAAAGAAGGCGTCACTTTCCATTTGAAGCTGATGAAGATACTCATCCATTTCGATAAAGGTGTCCGTCTGTAAACCTGCACCGTGAAATCTCTTTTTCAGCTTGTTTAAAAGACCGCCCTGTAAGGAGCCAAGCTGCGTTAATTTCGCATGAAGCTGGATATACGACGCACTATCTCCTAGTGTTTCATTGGCTGTTTTCTCAAATTGATGAGCCTCGTCAATCACATATACGTCTGCATGCTGAAAGATAGAAGATGCTTCCGTTTGTGATAAGAGCAGGCGATGATTCGTTAAAATTAAATTGGCTGTTTTGGCTCTTTTTTTGGCGCGTTCATAAAAGCAGTATTCTTTAAAGCGGCGCTTTTTCGATGTAAACGGCATGTGCACACACGAAATACGGTCTTTTATATTGGCAGCTCCTGACGGTAAATTCAGTTCAGATAAATCACCCGTTTCTGTGACAAGGAGCCACATTAATATTTGCGCCTTCGTTAAGACCACATCATAGTTATCATCTTCCTCATGCAGCACATGCTCAAACTTATCTAAGCAAATATAATGCGCCCGTCCTTTGAATACACAGGCAGCTGGCTCAAACGGAAGCAATTGATTTAAAATCGGCACATCGCGCTGAAGCATTTGCTGCTGCAAAAGAATGGAATATGTACTAATAATAACAGGTTTTCCTGATTTCTTTGCCTCTAGTGCAGCTGGTATGAGGTATGCCAGCGTTTTTCCAATACCTGGTGCCGCTTCAATTAAAGCATAGGCCCTTTCATGAAACACATCTCTCACTTTATTCATCATCGTGAGCTGGCCTTCTCTTACTTCATAGCCTTCCACTGTTTGGGGAAGCTTCTTTTTGATCTCCTCAAACAGCTGTTCATCGTCTTCCCCTACTGAATCTGTCGTATCCGTTTCAGGATTGGTGACATCTTTTAAAGCAAAAGAGCCCACTTCTACCAAAGAATCTTCACGGCTAGCACGACTCGTTTCAAGCTGCTGTATTAAAAGTCCTATATCGCTTAAGAGATAAGAGGATAATCTGCGCAGCTGCTTTAGCACATTTGGCGGTGTATGTGTTAATTGATGTAATAAGGTTAAAAATAACATGGCAGTAACTTCCGCATCACTATCCGCCCGGTGCGGGTGGTCATGTGGAAGCATGAGCTCTTCACTTAATTCAGTGAGCTTATAACCTTCAAGCTCTGGATAAAGAATTCTAGAAATCTCAACTGTATCAATCGCTAGCACATCCAGCTCATTTTTCCCGCATGCTTTTAGTTCATCATTTAAAAAATTCAAGTCAAAATGAACATTGTGCGCAACAAAATAAGCGCCTTGAATAAGATCATACACCTCTTGGGCAATGTCCTCAAAAAACACTGCATCGTTAACCATGTGCTGCTGAATACCTGTCAGCTGTTCAATAAATCCAGGGATCGCTTTTCCCGGGTTCACATATTTTGAATACCGTTCGACAATTTGTCCATTTTCAATGACCACCGCAGCAATTTGAATGATTTTATCACCCTTTTTGGGTGAATTTCCGGTGGTTTCAATATCAACGACAACAAACCTTTGATCGGCCATAAAATGGACACCTCAATTCCTCGTTTCACTCGAAGTGAAACACGCTCTGGGCAAAATAGCTGAAACAGAACAGCTTCTTTTCTTAAAACTGTTCTGTTTCCTTGCAGCATGCGTTATAAAATCGTTCTCGCAGGCTCTTGCCCAATCATTTGTTCAATTTGATTTTGTTTATTTAATACGACCACTTTTGGTGTATGTGTCTTTGCTTCTTCTTCTGAGAGCATCCCATAAGCGATAATAATCACTTCATCCCCCGGTTGAACCAATCTTGCTGCCGCGCCATTTAGACAAATGACACCGCTCTTTCTTTCACCAGGAATAATATATGTTTCAAGTCTCGCGCCATTGTGATTATTGACAATCTGTACTTTCTCATTTGCCATCATGCCTGCCGCATCAAGTAAATCTTCGTCAATGGTGATACTTCCTACATAATGTAAGTTTGCTTCTGTTACCGTCGCTTTATGAAGTTTAGAGGTCATAAAGGTTCTATACATGTTTTTCACCGCTTTCAGGAACATGGAATATCACATTATCAATCAGTCTTGCCCGTGAGAATTTCACCGCAATCGCAATGATGACCTGACCTGCCAACTGCTGAAGCGGCTCAAGCTCTGGATAGGAGTAGATCTCAATATAATCGATTTCCCCGCTCGTTTGAAGAATTTCCTCTTCTACCAACTGATAAATACGACTGACGTCACGTTCACCTTTTTCAACCGCTGACTGTCCTTTTTTCAATGCGCGGTACAAAGCAGGTGCTTCTTGTCTTTCTTTTTCAGATAAGTACACATTTCTTGAACTTTTCGCTAAACCGTTTTCTTCTCTAACTGTCGGCACAGATACAAGGTGAAGATCAAAGAAGAAATCCTTGATCATCGCATCGATCACAGCGACTTGCTGTGCATCCTTTAGACCAAAATATACATTTGTTGGTGCTACAAGATGAAATAGCTTTGTAAGCACAGTAACAACGCCGTCGAAATGTCCTGGACGTTTTTTCCCGCATAAGACATCAGTCCGCTTTTGAACTGTCATCGTGATAGATGGTTCATTTGGGTACATTTCTTTCACATCAGGTGTAAATAAAATATCCACACCTGCTTCTTCTGCAAGGCGCTGATCTCTTTTCATATCCCTTGGATAGGATTCAAAGTCCTCGTTCGGTCCAAATTGCAAAGGATTGACAAAAATGCTCATTACCACAATGTCATTTTGATCCCTTGCCTCTTTCGCGAGCGTCAGATGTCCTTCATGAAGAAAGCCCATCGTTGGGACAAAGCCGATGGAATGCTGTTTTTCTTGATGCTGCTTGATCCATTCTCTCAGCTCGTGAATATGGGTGACAACGTTCATTTTTTCATACCCCCATATAAACCATCAAGGACTTCTTCTTTGATATGAAATGTATGGTTGTCTTCTGGAAATGTGCGTGCTTTTACTTCTTTCGTATATTGAATAAGCGCTTCTTCTAGTACAGTATCAATTTGCGCGTATTGTTTCACAAACTTAGGTGTTCTAGACACCCCGTATCCTACCACATCATGGTAAACGAGAACTTGTCCGTCTGCCTCAGCTCCTGCACCAATCCCGATGACAGGAATTTTCAGCATGTCGGTAATTCGTTTTGTCAGTTCACCAGGTACGCATTCAAGCACAAGTCCAATCGCACCAGCTTCCTCACATTTTAAGCTGTCTTCAATCAATTTCTGCGCACTTTCGTGGTCTTTTCCTTGCACTTTATATCCGCCAAGTACTCCAACTGACTGAGGTGTGAGGCCTAAATGACTGACGACAGGAATCCCGCCTCTTGTGAGAGCTTGAATGGATTCAAATACGCCATCTCCGCCTTCTAGCTTTAAGGCATCCGCACCGCTTTCTTGCATGATGCGTGCTGCGTTTTTCAATGTTTCTGCTAATGAATAATGGTAAGACATAAATGGCATATCTGTCACAATAAATGTGTCTTTTGCGCCTCTTTTCACTGCTTTTGTGTGATGAATCATGTCATCGATTGTGACTTGTACTGTCGAATCGAGTCCAAGTACAACCATCCCAAGTGAATCACCAACTAAGATCATGTCGACTTCCGCTTTTTCTGCTTGCTTTGCAGATGGATAGTCGTATGCTGTCAGCATCACAATCGGTTCGTTTTGTTCTTTCATTTTGAAAAAATCTAGCTTTGTCTTCATTTGTTCCTCCTCATTCTGGAGAGGAGATGGCTTGCCTCACATCACATGTTTTGATCTCTCATGCGCGGCGAATCATCCCTCTGTCCAAGTCCCTTAGGATCAAGGCAGAAATTTATCAAATTTTTGTTTCTACAGGTACAGCTCTTTTTCAGATACTGCCCACACGAAGTATATCAAAAATGTGCCGGGTGTTCCACTTAAGTTGACTTTATCTCGATGTCTGCGGAGTAGATTTTTTGAATACCTTCCTCCGTTTCAAGCAATAAAACACCTTCTTCATTGATTCCGAGCGCTTTTCCAGTGTATTGCCCATTGACGGTGCGGGCAACAATATGCTGACCGATCGTCATCGCAAACGATTCCCATAATTGTTTAATCGGTGTAAATCCACGCTTCATATAATCGTCATACCTTTTTTCAAAGGTGGACATGATCTGTTGTATGAGCGCAGCACGGTCCACTTTTTCATTCAGTTCCATTCGCAGGCTTGTGGCGACATCCTTTAGTTCATCCGGAAAGTCATCAGCCGTTTGGTTCACATTAATGCCTGGACCAATTATCACCGCATGAACCTGGTCCGCCTCTGCTTTTAATTCGGTTAGAATGCCAACGACCTTTTTCCCGTTTAACAAAATATCGTTTGGCCATTTAATGGATGGACTGAGTCCTGTTTGCTCTGCAATGGCTTCTGCGATGGCTACAGATGCTAAAAGCGTCATCTGCGGCGCTTTGTGCAGCGGAATTTCAGGCCGTAGAACGAGACTCATCCAGATGCCTGTCCCATTTGGTGAATGCCACGTTCTTTGAAGGCGGCCTTTCCCGTTTGTCTGATGATCACTGACAACGAGCGTACCATGGGGCGCACCTTCATTTACAAGATCATGGGCAATCAGCTGTGTGGAGGCGACTTCTTTCTGAAAATAAATGTGCCTGCCAAAGCTCTCTGTTTCTAGACCAAACAGAATTTCATCCTCACTAATTTTGTCCGGTTTACGAAGCAGGCGGTATCCCTTTCTTCTGACGGCTTCTACCTCATAGCCCTCTTTTCTGAGGCCCTCTATATGCTTCCAGACAGCCGTTCGAGAACAGCCAAGCTCATCACATATTTGCTGACTTGAGACAAAGTCCTCACTTGATGCTGTAAATAGTTCGATTAATCGTTTTCTAATTGCTGATCGCATGCTGTAAGCCACTCCTCTATGGCTTCTTTTCGGTTTTCCAAATGATTTTGCAGAACAGCTTTTTTCACCAAATCGAGCTCTTCTGCGATCCATTTTCCTGATGTCTTTTGCCGAAAGGCCATTAAATCTTTTCCTGAAACAGCGAGGTCTTGAAGCGTTTTAATCGGAAGGGCATCATAAGAACGCTTCGCTGCCTCAAGCTCGTCAAAGAAAATGCGGCGCTCGTGTTTTAGCTGTGAGATCTTCAAGCTAGATAAGAGCACGTGTTCACCAGCCTCAAACATCTTCTCCGCATCCCAGTCACAATCGACGTATTGGCTAATCGTCACCGCGTCTTTCAAAAGCTTTGTTGACAGCTTCCATTCTTTTAAGAAGAGCACAGCCTCCGCTTCATCTAAGCCAAGCAAATGGATAACAGCCCCCCATACTTCTTCTAGTCCATCCAGTAAATAATACGGAAATGATTGAAAGGATTCTTGCAGACCATCCTTTTTGAGACCCGGCAATTCTTCATACAATTTGGTAGAAATGAGCACCTTAATCGCCCGCTCACAATAACGGCCTTTTAAAAGCTTCTCCATTTCAATCTTTTTACGTTCAACTGATATGTTGGCAAGCAGGTGCTTATCTTTTTTCATCGCTTCAGCCGTTTCTGCAGCGAGCTCAAAGCCAAGCTGGCTTAAAAAACGGACCGCTCTCATCATACGAAGCGCGTCTTCCTGAAAGCGGCACGCAGGATCTCCTACGGTTTGAATTCGTTTCCGCTCAATATCCTGTTTGCCCCCTACATGGTCAATGATCTCCCCATTTATATCCATGGCCATCGCATTGATCGTTAAATCTCTTCTTAAAAGATCTTCCTTCAATGATGTGATAAACGCCACTTCTTTCGGTCTGCGAAAATCTTCATATTCTGATTCAGTTCGAAACGTCGTCACCTCATAGCTGACCCCATCATGTAACACGATGACAGTGCCATGCTCTTTGCCAACATCAACTGTTTTTTCAAATAAGGATTCGACCGTATCAGGCGTTGCATCTGTTGCTATATCGATATCGCCGATTTCCCTGCCTAAAAGGACATCTCTCACTGCTCCGCCGACAAAGTAAGCCTGATGCCCATGTTCGTGCAGTGTATGTAAAATAGGGATCGCATGTGTGAATGGTTCATTCATGTTCATCATCACCTTCGATCAATTCTAGGTAAAGCTCTTCATATTCACTCACAATTTTTTCAGAAGAGAAATGGGCCTGAACACTAGACTGGGCCGCCGCAGACACTTGTTCATGAAGCGCTTTGTCTTTGAGTATAGAGACTGCGTGTTTAGCTGCCGCGTCTATATCGCCGAGCGGGACAAGGAAACCTGTTTCTCCATGTGTAATGACCTCTGGAATCCCGCCAACATCAGTCCCAATACATGGGACACCGCATGCCATCGCCTCAAGAAGCACAAGTCCGAAGCTCTCTTTCTCAGAAAGAAGCAGCTTCAAATCACTGATGGAATACAGCTCTTCTACTTTCTCTTGCTTTCCTAAAAATAACACGCGGTCTGTCAGCCCCAGTTTTTTCACGAGTTCGCATACGACCGATTTTTCAGGACCATCACCGATGAGCAGCAGCTTTGCCTGCACCTGTTCTGAGATCTTTTTAAACACATGAACGACATCATGCACCCGTTTGACCTTTCGAAAATTTGATACATGGATGACGACCTTATCGTCCGGTAAAAGACCATAATGTGTCTTTAGCACTTCGTGATCTTCGCGCAAATACACCCGTTCATCGACAAAATTATGGATCGTCTCGATCTTTTTATTTGGTTTGATAAGGTCATACGTCTGCGCAGCTAATGAATGCGATACCGCCGTTACCCGGTCTGATGATTCGATCGCAAATCGAATGACTTCCTTTAGTGATGGATCATAGCCTAATACCGTAATATCCGTCCCATGAAGCGTCGTGACGACTTTCACAGAGTGTCCCGTCATCTGCTTCGCTAAGAACGCACAGACGGCGTGCGGAACCGCATAATGCGCGTGAATAATATCAAGCTTCTCTCGTTTTGCAACTTCTGCCAATTTACTTGCTAATGCAAGGTCATAAGGCGGGTATTGAAAAACAGCGTATTGATTGACATCCACCTCATGAAAATAAATATTCGGATACACTTTATTGAGCCTAAACGGAATACTTGAGGTAATGAAATGAACATCGTGCCCTTTTTCAGCTAAACGTTTTCCAAGTTCCGTAGCAATAATGCCCGAGCCGCCGACACTTGGATAACAAGTGATTCCGACCTTCAGTTTTTTCATAATTACCCCCCAAGTAAGTCGTCATCTATCAAAAGTGGTTTCTTTGTGATAAACCCTTCTGCATAAGCTTTATTGACTTCCCTTCCATACATAGACTCTCTCATTTTGACAAAATCAATATAACCGTTCACAAGAGGTGTCTCAACTGAATTCGCCGATTTCACAAATTGACTTTTATACGCATGCAAGCTATCAATTTTTTGGTGCATTTCCTCAGAAATATCAATCACAAAATCTGGACGATGATGGCCGTTAATCATGTAATAATACATCTGACTTATTTTATGCGCTGGCTGCTTGTATGAATCTTCAAATTTATGTATACCTGCCGAAAAAGCAGCCTCTTCTACAAGTGAGCCCGCATGACCATGATCTGGATGCCGATCTTGGTGATGCGGAGCAAAAATCAGTTTCGGCTTGTATGTTCGAATCACGCCTGCAATGTCCTTCATCGCTTCGTCATTTAGATAAAGTCCTCTGTCTGGCAGTGTGAGCTGGATTCGCGTTGACACACCTAAAATGGCGGCAGCAGCTTTTGCTTCCTCTTTACGGCTCTCTACCGTTCCATTCGAAGATAATTCGGCCTGGGTCAAGTCGCAAATCCCGACACGCGCCCCTTTTTTTACGTATTTTGCAATCGTTCCGCCCATACCGATCTCAACATCATCGCTGTGGGCACCGAATGCAAGGATATCAAGTCGTTTCATTTGTTCCTCCGTTTTTTGCTACATCTCGAAAATCAAACGTGCCTTTATTTAAATTCCTGACTAAAATTTCAGCGGTCCCCATATTGGTGGCTAGTGGAATGGTATACACATCACAAAGCCGAATGAGTGCAGATACATCCGGTTCATGCGGCTGCGCGGTAAGCGGGTCTCTAAAAAAGAGCACAAGATCCATTGCATTATCAGCAATTAAAGCACCAATCTGCTGATCTCCTCCAAGTGGTCCTGACTGAAAACGATGAATGGGAAGCCCCGTCGCTTCTTTCACTCTCAAACCTGTTGTCCCTGTTGCGTAAAGTGTATGATCTGCCAATATATCACGGTACGCAATGGCAAATTGGATCATGTCACTTTTTTTCTTATCGTGAGCGATTAAAGCAATGTTCATCAGGAATCCACTCCTTATTAGTCGATGATATTTTCTAAACCATAGACGAGCTGATCAATGTGCATGACCTGTTCAACTGAAAGCTTCACACCTGACATAAATGATGCACGGTTATAAGAATCATGGCGAATGGTGAGCGTCTGTCCGTCCATTCCAAACAGTACTTCTTGATGTGCAATCATACCCGGAAGTCTTACGCTGTGCAGACGGATACCGTCATAATCTGCGCCTCGTGCACCTTCGATTAATTCTTTCTCTTCTGGATGTCCCTGCTTTTTGCTTTCTCTGACTTCTGCAATCATTTCAGCTGTTTTAAGCCCAGTACCGCTCGGAGCATCTAGTTTTTTATCATGGTGAAGCTCAATGATTTCAACGTCAGGAAAGTAATTCGCTGCCATTTTGGCAAACTTCATCATTAAGACCGCACCGACAGCAAAGTTTGGCGCAATAATACAGCCTATGCTCTTTTCTTCTGTTAATTGCTGTAGCTCTTTCAGGTCAGCTTCAGAAAATCCAGTGGTTCCTACGACTGGACGGACGCCATGTTCAAGTGCCTTTTTTGTATGTACTTTCCCGATTTCTGGTGTCGTCAAATCAATTAATACATCAGGTGCTGTCTCTGAAAGACACACATCAATATCTGTATAAATTGGCGCCTCAGATGTCGTATGAATCACATCAGATAATTTTTTTCCTTCGTGCGCGTGATCAAGGGTTGCCACAAGCTCAAAATGGCTCGTTTCTTCTGCCAACTTCACAGCCTCTATCCCCATTCTTCCTCTTGCTCCAGCGATTACTACTTTGATGGTTTGGTTCGTCATCGTCTCTACTTCCCTTCTTTTTTCGTCCAGCGGTCTTTGTCTCTTGTATTGAATTTATGCATCACACGATCGTGTGCTTCCTCTAGTGATATATCTAGTGAATTAGCGAGGCATGTTAACACAAACAAAACATCGCCAATTTCTTCTTCCATGCTTTTTTCTGTTTCCGTTGTTTTTTTCGGCTTTTCTCCATAGTAATGGTTAACCTCTCTTGCTAGCTCGCCTAATTCTTCTGTCAGACGGGCCATCATGGCAAGCGGGCTGAAATAGCCTTCTTTAAATTGTCCTATGTAATCATCTACTTCTTGCTGCACGTGACGCAGCGTTTTTTCATTCGTCATGAAGCTCATCCTCCTATCCATCTCTTACATGTTAGCGAAATCATAAATATTTGACAAATGTTTAAGACTCAGTTTGCTTGTTTCTCTCCCATACCATATAATATTATCGCTGTCTAAGCAAAAAAAGGAGTGGTCTCTTGCTAAAAGAAATTCGTCTTAAAAATATCGTATTTATTTTAATAGGATCTGCGATTTTTTCTTTCGGTCTTGTTCATTTTAATATGCAGAACAATTTGGCGGAAGGCGGATTTACAGGTATTACACTGCTTTTATATTTTCTATTCCACATTGATCCATCCATTTCAAACCTTGTCTTAAACATTCCGATCTTTTTTATCGGCTGGAAAATGCTCGGCAGAACCATGTTTACTTATACAATTGTAGGAACCGTCAGTCTTTCTGTCTTTCTTGCCATCTTCCAGCGCTTTCAAATACATATGCCTCTCCAGCACGATTTGGCCCTAGCCGCGCTCTTTGCTGGTGTGTTTATCGGAACAGGCCTCGGGATCATCTTTAAGTTCGGCGGTACAACCGGCGGCGTGGACATCATCGCAAGACTCATCAACAAGCATTATCAGGTGGCCATGGGACGAACAATGTTCATCTTCGACGCATGTGTCATTACGATTTCTCTTACTTATTTAAATTACAAAGAAGCCATGTATACACTCGTCGCAGTGTTTGTTGCCGCAAAGGTCATTGACTTCATGCAAGAAGGCGCTTACGCAGCCAAAGGCGCCATGATTATCTCTGAAAAAGATGACATCATTCAAAAGAAAATCACAGAGGAAATGGAGCGCGGTGTGACCATTTTAAAAGGGGTTGGTTCCTATACAAAACAGGAGCGCAACGTCCTTTATTGCGTCGTCCCGAAAAACGAGCTTGTCCATCTCAAAAGCGTCGTGACCTCAGTCGATCCTCATGCATTTGTATCCGTCAGTGACGTGCATGATGTGCTTGGTGAAGGCTTCACATTAGATGAACACAAAAAGCCGCTTAATCCGCATTAAAAAAAGAAGCCCAAAAATGGTGCTTCTTTTTTTATGATTTCGGATAATCAGCCTGACGCTTTTGCTTCTTCTCTTTTTCAGCACGGTATTTCCGAAACCCAACATACGTTAACGTTAATAAAATGATACTCCCTGTTGTTAAAATGACCCATAAAAGCGATGGATCAGCTTCATCTTGATCGACGTGAGCAAACACACTCGATAAATCCTCTTCGAGCTTCGTGAGACGCTCAAGCTTTGTCCCACTTGATGCTTTTAAAAATTCACCTTGTTCAATCACTTCCATATGCTGCTTAATCGTTTGCAGCTTTTCAGGTGAAACATCAATGGTTAAACTCGGGTAGATCATATCGTATAAAGAAACCAGCTCATTCCAAGTTTCATAAAACGTCGTCGACTCTGGATCCTTCACTTCTTTTTTCAAAGTAGGAAAAGACCCCATAATGGGCCTCTCCAGCGAACCCCAAAGAGGCTCAGAGTCTGACTGGATCGCATCGAGCAGCATTCTAAACTGAGAGGCATAACGAAGCTTTTCGCGCTCATTCAATTCTTCCTGCGGCAGCCCTTTTATGATATCTTGATAGCCAAGTGTAATTTGCCGAATCTGCGTATTTGTCAGAGTACCACGCCAATTCTCAGCTTTAAATGTCTTTTCAACATACAATGCGACCTGTAACGCCTCATCATATTTAGCTTGTCTCGTTAATTGAAAGATTGAATCTGATAGTTCCGTTAATTCTTGCAGCACGTTAGCGGCTGTTTCCTCGCCTTTGGCAACAGGTGGCTGTAATACGAGAAAAAATAATAGAATCATCGCGATTGGCTTTCGTTTCATGCAAGTCCCTCCTAGCCCTTCTCCATACAGCGTATGAAGAAAAGGACAAGGTTAGACCAATATTGTTAAGGGAGTTCAAGCTTGACCGATTTTTTCGATAGGACGAGATAATACGAAACAAGAAGAACGGCAATACTTAACCAAAACGTGACATAGCCGATCTCGTTTGAATAGGCAGACAGCATAGAATAACGCGGCATCATACCAAATACATAATCAATCACATCGTTATGTAAAATCCATATGCCGGCTACCACCAAATGACGCATTTTAAAACGATAATACGGTGCAAACAATACAGCTTGAACCGCCATCGCAAAGTGAGACCCAATCAGCATGTATCCTTCCCACGGAAAGTCATCAACAGATAAAAGCACAAAGATATTCATTCCTACAGCCCATAACCCGTACTTAATCAAGGTCACAAGGGCAAGTGCTTCAAAATAAGGAGCGTTTCGTTTCATCAAAAACGCAAGTAGTACAAATAAAAAGAAAAAGCTTGCCGTTGGGCTGTCTGGAACAAAAGCTAAAAAGATAGCCGGCGTCTCTACAAGCTGAGGAATATACCAATAGTAGCCGTACACAGTGCCAAGGAAATTGATCATCAGGACTAGCACAAGCATGTAGCGCGTGGCTAGCAGATATTGAATCCATCTCATACGTCTCTTCACTCACGATCTGTTAAAATCAGAAAAAAGCTGACAGCGCCAGCTTTTTCTCTTTTGAGTATATCCTTGTACTTGCTTTTAAACAACTGAATTATTTAGATTTGACTTCAGATAAATATTTAGAAAGCTTTTCAAGTTCTTCATCGCTACCTTTAAAGATACCCTTAGGCATGTTGCCTTTTCCTTCAACAGCGATTTTAGCTATCTCCTCAGGTGCAAGACCGTTGTCAACAAGTGACGGTCCGGCTGCTCCGCCCTGCATGTTATCCCCGTGACAGGAGATACATGTCTGCTCCTGATAAATTTTATACTCTTCCGCTGAGGTATCAATCTCTGCTTCTTTCTTAATTTCACCTTGCTTCGCCGCTGCTTCCCAATCATGAGTAGCAACAGACTCCCACGTTAAATATGTTGCTGCGCCGACTGCAAGGATCATCATCCCCACTGCAACCGGTCTTCTATACGGTCTGCGTTCAGGACCAGAATCAAGAAATGGTGCGAGCAAAAGTGCACCAAACGCAATTCCAGGCATAATCATCGCGCCAACTACTGTATAGCCTCCTGCAGCAAATTCATATTTTAATAACTGGTACAAGAATAGGAAATACCAGTCTGGCAGCGGAATATAGCCGGTATCTGTTGGATCAGCCATCCGCTCAAGCGGAGGTGCATGAACAACAGTTAGGACAAGAAATCCAATTAAAAAAACGGCACCTACAAGCCATTCCTTTAAAAGAAAGTTCGGCCAAAAGGCTTCTGTTTTTCCCGGATATTCGGAATAGTCTTTAGGTATGTTAGGTTTTCTTTCTGCCGGAATTCTGGAGTCTCCGACAAACTTCATCCCTTTTCCCCTATGCAAAGTCATCCCCTCCTCATTGAACATTCATCAAACGCAACTTTTTTTATAGCGGTCCAGAAATTCCTTGCTTACGAATCATAATAAAGTGGGCAGCCATCAGCCCAAATAATGCCGCTGGCAAGAAAAAGACATGGATAGCGAAAAATCTCGTCAGCGTTTGTGCCCCTACAATGTCAGGATGACCTGCAAGCAGCGTTTTGATCTCTTTTCCAATGAATGGTGTGGCTTCTGCAATTTGAAGACCAACCTTCGTCGCAAATAGTGCCTTCATATCCCATGGCAAGAGATATCCTGTAAAACCAAGTCCAAGCATCACAAAGAAAATGAGCACACCAACAATCCAGTTCAGCTCTCTAGGCTTTTTATACGCCCCTTGGAAAAAGACCCTTAGCGTATGTAAAAACATCATGACAATGACTAGACTCGCACCCCAGTGGTGCATCCCTCTGACAATCTGACCAAATGCCACTTCATTTTGCAAATAATAGACAGATTCCCAGGCATTTTTAATATCCGGCACATAATACATCGTTAAAAACATGCCCGAAAGGACTTGAATGACTGTCACAAAAAACGTTAAACCGCCAAAACAGTACACAAAAGCGGAGAAATGATGTGCTGGATTGACATGCTCTGGCACCTCATGATCCGCAATATCTCTCCATATTGGTGTAATGTCTAGCCGCTCATCTACCCAATCATAAATCTTGTTAAGCATCGTTACCCTTCCCCTTTCGGCACAGCTTTTCCAAGATAGAGGTATCCGTCCTTCACTTGCTGCTTATAATGGTCAAGCGGTGCAAGCGGTGGAGTTCCGGGTACGTTTGTACCATCCTTGTCGTACAGCCCATAGTGGCATGGGCAGAAAAATTTGTTTGGATTTTTCGGATCACTGTTCCAGTTCACTGTACATCCTAAATGTTTACAGATTGGCGATAAAGCGACAATTTCATCCCCTTCTTTGTACACCCATGCTGACCTAGATTCCTTTGACTCATACCATGCATCTACTTGATCAATTTTAAAGTCAAAGCGCTTCGGTTCCTTCGTCAGTTCATCTACACTGACAACTTGAACCATATCCTGATCCTCTGTTCCTTTTAGCACAGGGTCAAGCGCAAAGCGAACCATAGGCATGAGCATTCCAGCGGCCATAAATCCCCCCACGCCGGTCAACGTGTAATTCAAAAATTGACGCCTGGACACTCCATGTCTCTTCTCGCTCATTTTTTTCTCCCCCCCTCAGGTCGTCAGCTACTTTATAACTGAATTAGAAAAAATTTCATAAAACTAGGACACCCTCATAATATATCAATCTATTCACAAGGTCAACAGCCTAAAAAGCTATGTACAATGCAAATGTAAGGGTTTTTATGAAGGGTTCCACTTTTGTAACAAAAAGTTCAAAATTTGTTCTACACTGTCTTGAACGATTTTTTGCTTTAATTCTACCTTTAAATGCTCGAGCGGAACCGGCTTTAACAAAAATAGCGCTTCACTAACCGCCGCATGCTCTTTCCATTGGTGATCAGATGAGATCAACACGACATGCTGAAAATGATCTTCTAGCGACTGCTTCATCGTGAAGATGTCTTCTAGTTTTCGATCATTGATCTCTACATATGTATGTGGCGGAAAAAGAAAGACCCGCCCTTTCAGCTGCCTTTCAAGTTCCTCTGCTACAAGAATGGTAAACTCACCTAAAGATACAGTTTGTTTGATTTGATTCGCATCTATTCCAACTATTGGAATGATAGCGGTATCAATGTAATCTTTAGATTGCAAAAAGCGATCCGCATCCTCCGCTTGAAACTTCATCAATTTCCCCTCTTTCATGACATAAGCCCTGCCTGTATAGGGCAAGGCTTATTCGTTCAGTTTATGACAATAGGCTTAATTCTTTTGCTAACTTATTAAATGTTTCTTGATCATGACGGTCAAGTGCCTCATCTATCTCTTTCATAAGCCGTTCTTTTTGGAACGTTGCGATCGAGTGTTCAAGCACTTTCTCCGCAAGATCCTTATCTTTTTCGTTCTCATAAAGATCCTTTGGAATATGAGGATTTGTTTCAAGCACAGCTGCATATTCCGGCGAACGATAAGCAGAACGGAAATTCAATTGAATAAACAAATCTTGCTGTTTATTCAAACGAATATCATGAAATGACTTTTCAGCATCTGTCGTCATGATGTTTTCTTTATAAAATCTAAAGGGAACTTCATCCACACAGTGTGTTGACATAATGATTCCCCTTGGGCAAAATTCTGCTTGCTCTACAAAATGAACCTTTTCCATCAAAGAGTCGTGACTCATTAAATAATTTAATATCCAAACACACTCTCTTCGTTTTAGCTGATAATGGTTTAAAAACCACCGGATGAATTCCTTCTTTTCATTGACAGAAACAGGGGTCTGCATGTTATTCCCTCCTCTATCGTAAATTAAATTGCTATACATGAATTATTCAACAAACCAGTTCTTCATTCCTGCAAACTATAAGGAAATTTCGTCTTCAATTCTTAAAATCGTTTCTTCGATTTCTTCATTCGTGCCATCTTTCTGAAGAACTTTGCGTAATAGCGGCAATGCTTCTTTTTGTCTGCCTTCTTCTAAAAGGAACGAAGCGTATTCATATAAAAAGTCACGCTCCTCATCAAAATCAGGCAGAGCCAGCTTGAAGTAATCGGCGGCTTCTTTGTATTCCTCTCGTCCAACAGAAGCAGATGCAGCATACCAATTCCATTTTGGATCAACTTCCCCAAAGCTTTTAACCTCTTTAATGACATCCAGGATTTCATCAAAAAGCTCTTCATTTAAATAGATCGCGAGCAATGTTTGAACCGCTTCAATATATCCCGGATCAAGAGCAAGTGCTTCTTGAAGCAGCTTTTTCGCATCTTCTGAATCCCCATTTTTCAAGTCAATCTTTGCACCATATAAATATAATTCTTTGTTATACTCATCAACTTTAATACCCTCTTTTACTACCTCTAAAGCCTCCTGATATAGTCCTTCTTCCTCATAACTTTTCGCTAAAGGCATATAAAGAGACGAATAAGACGGATCAATATCTTTTAGTTCTGAAAGCTGCTGAATGGCTGTTTTCGTTCTGCCGGCCCTCATCGCTGTAAATCCGTAGCCAAAAAGTGTATTCGGGTCTGTTTGATCTTTTACTGCCTTTTCGTACCATTCAAGCGCATCTTCAAATTCTCCAGCTGTGCTGAGTGATTCAGCGAGTCTCTGGTAAACATTGACGCCGCCAACCTCATGTTGTTGATCTGCGACTTTGTAGAAATAGTCGGCGGCTTTCTTTGAAAGACCTTGTGAAAAATACAATTCACCTAACGCAAAATCAATGATGGCTTCATTTGGAAGCAGTTCTTTCGCTTTTAAGAGCTTTTGTTCACTGACTTCAAATAGTCCTTGCATTTGATACAAATCTGCCATTAACAATAAACTCTCTGGATACGCATCATCATCTTCAGGAATCGTCTCTAATACCGAAATCGCCTTTTCTTCTTCATCAGAGTCAATCAGTAGCTCTGCATAAAAACATGTTAACCCTGTTTCCTCTGGATATAAATCATGTAAATCACTGATGAGATTCCGCGCTTTATCGATATCTCCCCAATCATAATATAACTGAGCTGCCTGCGCCTTTTCTTCATCATGCAAATGCTTTTCTGCCTGAGCAAGTGTTTGGAGTCCTTTTTCAGTCTCACCCGCCTCAACTAATTTTATGGCTTCTTGTAATGAACTATTCAAATCAAACCGTTCCTTTCTGTTTCCAAAAACCTAAACTATTGTTACTTCATATCATAATCGACAGGTACTCATCCAGCAAATATGTTGCTCTTTTAAAATGAACCCATTTTTTTGTTTTAAAGACTGTTTTTCATTTCATCCTTTACGAAACGGAAGTTTTGTAAACTGCAAGCACCTGAAATTCATTTTTTTATCGGATAAAATGATTTTTTTCCAGGTTTCATCTTGAGACAAGCTATGCTATCTTTCTTACAAATATGCATAAGGAAAGAAAAAGCCTGAGGACATCCTCAGACTGTTTTGGTTAAGTATTCAATGTGTTCAAAGAAATTCGGGTATGATACACGAACAGCATCTGTATCTTCAATCTCAACAGCTTGCTTTGTGATGCAAGCAGCAACCCCCAGCATCATACCGATTCGGTGATCTCCGTAGCTTGACACGACCGCGCCGCCTTGAAGTGTGGTTTTACCATGAATCTTCATACCATCATCAGTTGCTTCAATATCAGCACCGAGTTTTTTAAGTTCTGACACGACGGTATCAATTCGATTGGTCTCTTTTACTTTTAACTCAGCAGCATCTTTAATAATCGTTGTTCCTTCTGCTTGTGTCGCTAGAAGCGCTATAATCGGGATTTCGTCGATGAGTCTTGAAATCATGTCACCAGAAATTTCAATCCCTTTTAATGAAGAGGTTGAAATCGTTAAATCACCATACGGTTCTCCGTCTTTTGCATCTACTTCTTTGATCTCAAGATTCGCACCCATTTGTTTCAGTACATCGATAATACCCGTTCTTGTTTTGTTTAGCCCGACATTTTTTAACACAATCCGGCTGTTAGGAACAATAGATCCAGCAACAAGGAAAAATGCAGCTGAAGAGATGTCTCCAGGAACAAATATATCTGTTGCTTTTAATGTTTGACCGCCTTCAATGGAAACACTTTGTTCATCTTCGTCTAGTTTTACACCAAACATAGAGAGCATTCTTTCTGTATGATCTCTTGATTTATGCGGTTCAGTTAATGTTGTTGTTCCCTCTGCTTGAAGCCCCGCTAAAAGGACAGCGGACTTAATTTGGGCACTTGCCACCGGAGACTCATATGAGATACCTTTTAAATGACCGCCACGAATAGACAGTGGCGTATACTCGCCGTTTGCTCTGCCATCTATTTTCGCTCCCAGTTGTTTAAGTGGACCTGTTACTCGTTGCATTGGTCTTTTAGCAATACTCTCATCACCGATCAGTGTACTGTGAAACTCACAACCAGCTAATATTCCCATCATTAATCGAATGGTTGTACCAGAATTCCCAACATCGAGGACGTCAGACGGCTCCTTGAGTTCTTTCAGTCCCTTACCGTGAATCACAACATCTGTCCCTTTTTGTTCAATTTCAACGCCCATCTTTCTAAAGCAATCAATCGTACTTAAACAATCGGCTCCAGGAAGAAAGTTTTTCACCACTGTAGTCCCATCAGCAATTGCACCAAACATCACTGATCTATGAGAAATGGATTTATCACCTGGAATATGAATGACTCCATTCATAGGAGCATTTTTATGAATTTTCATGTTTGTCACCTCAGTCAGCATAAAATGTATCGTAATTCGCTCTATTTTTTATACAGATCTCTGCACGCTTACGGTCGTCATCTGTTTGAAAACTAATGCGCAAAATCCCATTAATGTCTTCCCGCGTTTCAATAATACGGATATTCGTAATACTGATGTTTTCATTTGCTAAATGCCCTGTAATCTCCGAAATGACCCCAGGGTGATCTGGAACATCCACATAAAGGTCATAAAAAGCAGGAATGGCACCTTTTTTCCTAAGAGGAAGTCCATCGCGATATTCCTTTGCCTCTTGAAAATAAGAGAACAAGCCTTCAGCGTCTTCTTGCTGTACAAAGGTCTCAATGCGGTCGATCTCTTTTTTCCATTCATGGAACCGGTCTAAAATCTTGTTTTTGTTGTGCAGAAGGATATCTCGCCACATTGCAGGATTGCTTGAAGCAATACGTGTAATGTCACGAAAGCCTCCAGCAGCAAACCGTTTGACAAGTGGGAATTGTTCTTCAAAATGATGTGCTTGATGCACAAGGCTGGCTGCAACAATATGAGGGAAATGACTAATCACACTTGTTACACCATCATGTTCTTCTGGGGTCATCTCAATGAAATGAGCATTTGTCCCTTTTAACAAGTCCTTCAAACGATCAACAGCCTGGCGATTTGTTTCCTTTGCCGGCGTTAAAATGTAGAATGCATTTTCAAATAAAAAGTCTTTCGCTGCAATGACTCCTGACTTATGAGAGCCTGCCATCGGATGTCCACCAATAAATTGGTAGTGCTTAGGAAGCGTTTTTTCAGCAAAATGGACGACCTTTTGCTTTGTGCTGCCAACATCGGTAATTGTGAGCTCTCTCTCAATTCCAGAGTTTGCAATATCACGAAGCATCTTGACTGTTTGCTGAACTGGTGTTGCCAATATAATAGTCGCAGATTCATCCAAACCTGCCGCAAATGAATCAGCTGCTAAATCAATGATACCCAACTTTGTTGCCGCAACCATTTGTTCTTTGGACACATCGTATCCTACAATTTTTTTATGGGGATACTCTTTTTTAATCGACAGTGCGATGGAACCTCCAATTAAACCAAGTCCAGCGATTAATATTGTTTCGTTTGCATCATTCATGTTCATCACCTGTTTTTTCACGAAAATTAAAAAAGCCATTTCAACAGCTTATATGTATATGAGGTTGGTACAATGAAAGCCATATCCTGCCTTAGGATATGACTTTATGGTTATGCTACGCACGAATGCCTTGCATTAAATCGGCAAGTGTACTTAGAATTTCTGCATTTTGCTCCATTGTTCCGACCGTAATACGTAAAGAAGTCGGAAAACCAAGTGCTTTACCAGAACGAACAATGTAGCCTTTTTTCAATAATGCATTGAATAATTCATCTGCATCTCTCTTAAAATCAATCAGCACGAAGTTTGTTTGAGACGGATAAATAAAAAGTCCAAAACGGTCAGCAAATTCTTGATATTGCTTGAGACCTGCTTCATTTTTCTGTCTGCAAGATTGAATGAAATCCTGATCTTTTATCGCTGCACGTGCAGCTGCCTGAGCGATACGACTCGTATTAAACGGCTCTCTCGCTGGTTCAATCGCAGTAATCAACTCTTCCGACGCAATGCCATAGCCTACTCGAAGTGCAGCCAGTCCATACGCTTTTGAAAACGTTCGGAGTACGATGACATTTTGATAGGAATGTAATAAAGATAAGCTGTTCGGAAAGTCTTCCGCACGAACGTATTCGACATATGCTTCATCTAGTACAACAAGCACATGAGCTGGTACTTGGTCTAAAAACGCCACAAGCTCAGATTCTGACAAATGATTTCCCGTCGGGTTATTCGGGTTGCATACCCAGACGACCTTCGTGTTCTCATCAATCGCATCCAGCATGCCCTTCAGATCGTGAGCTCCTCCGTCTAAAAGCGGCACCTCTCGAATCTCTGCCTGCTCAATGACGGCATTGTGACGGTATTGCGGAAAAGATGGAGCTGGGATGACGGTATTTGTATGTTGGTCAAGGAATGCCCTAGCAATAATTTGCACAAGTTCATCTGAGCCATTCCCGAATATTAATTGTTTTTCATTTACTTGAAGAAACTCAGCAAGCTCCGTTCTTAAACTTGCGCTGTATCCATCTGGATAGATCGCTAAATGTTCGAGCTCAGCTTGTATCGCCTCTCTTGCATGTAAGGAACATCCAAAAGGGTTTTCATTTGAAGCCAATTTCACAATCTTGTCTAATTGATATTCTTTTTTGACCTCTTCAATTGGTTTCCCAGGTTGATACGGTTTTAGTTGTTTTAATTGATCTTTGATTTGCAAAAGTTTCACCTCATTTGAATGAATAGAGGGGACTAAATGTTTTTGCATAGGTTTCAAATTCTCTTAAAGCTTCTTGACGTGTATCACTTGCTAACAATTGATCTTGAAGTTCTTCAATTTTTTTCACAAGTGCACTGCCTACAACGACACCGTCACTCAGTTTATTCATTGAGTCTACCTGCTCTCTTGTTGAGATGCCAAAACCGACCGCAACCGGTATGTGACTCAGCTGTTTCACTTGTTGAATAAAATCAGTAATCGATTCGTCAAAGGTTTGTCTGACACCTGTTACACCAAGAGATGAAACACAATACACAAAACCTTCTGCCTGCTCTACAATGTTTACTAATCGTTCCTTGCTGGTTGGTGCAACGAGCGAAATATATGAAATGTCATAAGTTTGACAGTTCTTTTGCAGCTCACTGCTCTCTTCAAACGGCAAGTCGGGTGTTAAGAGTCCCGAAATATGATTTTTGCGCAGTAAAGCGAAAAAGTATTCTGTGTCTAATTGTAACACAGGATTATAATACGTAAATAGAATTACAGGAATTTTTACACCATTTTTTTTCATCTTCCCTGCTAATTCTATCGCTTTTACGATATTCATGCCATGATTTAGAGCTCTTTTGGAGGCTCTTTGAATGACAGGACCGTCCGCTAGCGGGTCGGAATAAGGGACACCTAGTTCAATCGCATGTGCACCGGCTGCTTGAAGGGACACAGCTAAATCAATCGTGACTTCTTCTGACGGATCTCCTGCCGTGATAAATGGGATGAATAACTTCTCGCCTTGCTCTAATTGAAATGTGATCATTTGGTTTTGCCCTCACTTTCAAGCACATTCATTAATGTATGCACATCCTTATCTCCTCTTCCTGACAGGCAGACAAGGACGATTTCATCTTCATTCATCGTCCTGCTCATCTCAAACGCCTTGGCTAAAGCGTGTGCTGATTCAATCGCTGGCAGGATTCCTTCCTTTTCCGTCAGCAGCTTTAGCGCATCCAGTGCTTCTTGATCTGTAGCACTCACATATTGAACCCGGCCGCTCGCATGTAAATATGCGTGCTCTGGCCCGATCCCAGGATAATCTAAACCAGCTGAAATGGAATAGGGCTCAATAATTTGGCCAAATTCGTCTTGGATTAAATATGTCAAAGATCCATGAATGACCCCTTTTGTCCCCTTCGTAATGGTTGCTGCATGAAGCGGCGTATCGATTCCTTTTCCAGCGGCTTCTACACCAATAATATCAATCTCTTCATCTAAAAACGCTCGGTACATTCCAATGGCATTACTTCCGCCGCCGACACAAGCAATGACTTTATGTGGGAGCCTGCCTTCTTTTTTAAGTATCTGCTCTTTTGCTTCATCACCAATCATCCGTTGGAACTCACTGACGATTTGGGGGTACGGGTGAGGTCCTACAACTGAGCCGATCATATAGAAATGATCACTGCAGTGCTGGACCCAGTAACGAATCGCTTCGTTGGTTGCATCTTTTAATGTGCCGTTCCCGCTTGTGACAGGTATGACCTCAGCGCCAAGGAGCTTCATTCGGAATACATTGAGTGATTGTCTTTCCACATCCTCTTTTCCCATAAATACTGTGCAGGATAATCCAAACTTTGCGGCCACCGTTGCAGCTGCTACTCCGTGCTGTCCAGCGCCTGTTTCCGCGATGATGTTTGATTTTCCCATTTTTTTCGCAAGCAGGGCCTGCCCAAGTGCATTGTTGATTTTATGAGCGCCTGTATGGTTTAAATCTTCTCTTTTTAAATAGATTTTTGCGCCGCCGAGGTATGCTGATAATTGATCAGCATATGTCAGCGCAGTCGGTCTGCCTGAATAGTTTTGCAAAAGGGAAAGATATTCTTGCTCAAAAGCAGGGTCTTCTTTTAATTCGTTAAATGCTTGTTCGATTTCTTTGAGTGGCTGCATGAGCGTCTCAGGAACAAATTTCCCTCCGAATTCTCCATATCTGCCAATCTCATTTGGATATGCGTACATCGTTTAACATCCTTTCTTCGAGCGCTTTGATCTTAGCGCTGCTTTTCTTCCCGTTTTCTTCTATGCCGCTTGAAAGATCGATCGCTTTTGGGCCATAGGCAAGCAGCTCTGGCAGCGTTTCTGGTGTTATTCCGCCTGCAATGATGCATGTTTTCTCCAGTCGTTTTGCCTGCTGAATGTATACAGGTACCGCTTCCCATGTAAAAGCTGTGCCAGAACCACCTCTCATCCCTTTTACTTTCGCATCAATGAGGAAGCCATCGACAAACGGCGCAAATGCCGTCATTTTATCGAGTGTTTCTTTTACATCGGGCTCGTGGTGAAAGACTTTCCACACAATCGCTCCTGTTTGTTGTTTTATTTCTTTTGCATCCTCTCGTGTTTCATCTCCATGCAGCTGAACGATATCTAAAGGAATATGCTTTGTGATGTCACACACTTTTTGGATTTTTTCATTTACAAATACACCAGTAATCTCTTTCTCGCACTGCGACTCGGTGAGCCATTGTTTCACTTGTTCTGGATCGACTTGTCTTTTACTTGGAGCAAAAATAAACCCGATCGCATCTGCTTGAGATTGCGCAATGCAATCTACATCTTCTTGTGATACCGCCCCGCAATATTTTAAAAAAGGCTTCATCTTCCTCATTCTCCAAATAACGTCTGAACGGCTTTTTCTTGTGATGGTTCTCTCATTAATGATTCACCTACAAGGACAGCACTCGCTCCATGTTTTTTGACAAAGGTCAGATCATCATATGTCTGAATACCGCTTTCACTCACTAGTAAGACATCCTTTGGAACAAGTGGTGCAATCTCTTTTGTTTGTTCAACTGTTGTTTTAAATGTCTTTAAATTTCGGTTATTCACTCCAATGATTTCAGGGGTGAATATGTTTAAGATATTTTCCAGTGTATCTGCTGCATGAACTTCGACAAGAATATCTAGTCCTTTTTCCTTCGCTTCAGCATAGAGCTCATGCAGCTGTTGCGGTTCAAGTACTTCTCCAATTAATAAAATTGCATCTGCACCGATACGTCTTGACTCTTCTATCTGTATGGAGTCGATGATAAAGTCTTTTCTTAAAATTGGACGTGCGACGTGTTCTTTAATTAAGGAAAGATACTCGTTCTTCCCTTGAAAAAATGGTTCATCTGTTAAGACAGATAAGCAATCAGCATTTGATTTTTCGTATGCTTTTGCTGTTTGCAGAGGATCAAAATTCGGCTGAATGATTCCTTTGGAAGGAGATGCCTTTTTCACCTCAGCAATTAGACCAATCGAGCGGTGAGGGTTCATGAGCGCTTCTTTAAATGATCGTCTTTCAAAGTCTCCATCCACAGGTAACTGCAACGTTTGAATATGTTCTTTTTTGCGTGCAATGATTTGATTAAGCATAGATCTCTTCCTCTTTCTTTTTTTGTTTTAAACGAGCCAATTGTTCTTTGGCTGTGCCGTTTTTAATCGTTTCTAACGCTTTTAATGTTCCTGCCATGAGGCTTTCTGACTTGCCTGCGACATATAAAGCCGCCCCGGCATTCAGAGCTGTAATATGAAGCGGCGCCCCTTCTGTTTGATGATTCAATATATTCTGAATCAATTTTGCGCTCTCTTCCGGTGATTGGACCTGAATATCTGATAAGTATCCTTTTTCCAGTCCAAAGTCTTCCGGGTTTAGCGTATATTCTGTCATGGTACCTTTTTTGAGTTCAATCACATATGAATTTGCTGTAATCGTTAATTCATCCAGCCCGTCTTCCCCGCTCACAAACAGGACATGTTCTGGCTCTAATGGGGCAAGGGCTTTCGCCATTAATTTTGCCTTTTCCTTTGAGTACACACCGACGATTTGCTTTTTGGCTTGCATCGGGTGGCAAAGCGGTCCTAATAGATTAAATACCGTCCGGAAGCCGAGCTGCTTGCGGACTGCTGCTACTTGTTTCATCGATGAATGGTACAGTGGTGCAAATAAAAAGCCCATGTTTTTGTCTTGTATTTGTCTTCTCGTTTCTTCTGGAGTGGATTGAATGTGAATGCCAAGACACTCTAGCACGTCGGCACTTCCGCTTTTAGAAGAGACTGAACGATTTCCGTGTTTTGCGATTTTAGCACCAGCGGCGGAAGCCACAATGGCAGCTGCAGTTGATATATTAAATGTAGAGAGTCCATCGCCTCCTGTACCGCATGTGTCAACGACATCGAGCGATCTTTCCGCTGGTGCTGCCTTTTGCCGCATGGCCCTCACGAAGCCTGTCATTTCTTCAGCGGTTTCTCCTCTGTGCGCTAAAATCGATAGACTTGCAGCGACTTCAGCATCTGTTAAAGATCCGCTCATCATATCATGCATTAGCCTATGGGCTTCATTTTCTGATAGGAAGCCTCCGTTAACAAGAGCTGAAAGTCGCTGATTCATCCTGCACACTCTCCTTTTCTGAGAAAATATGTTCAGCAAGCTGAATGGCCTTCAGAAGCGCTCCTGCCTTGTTACAAGTCTCTTCCCATTCATTTTCTGGAACAGAATCTGCGACAATGCCAGCGCCTGCTTGTATGGAAGCGGTCTGATCTTTGATGCTCATGGTGCGAATGGTAATACAAGAGTCGATATTGCCGTCGAACCCAATATAGGCAATACAGCCGCCATACGTTTCCCTTGGCTCAGGCTCCATTTCATTTAATAATTGCATCGCTCTTATTTTCGGTGCCCCTGTTAATGTGCCTGCAGGAAAAGCGGACATGAGCGCATCGACTGGGTGTGTATCCTGCTTTAGCTTCCCTGTCACAATGGAGATGATGTGCATGACATGTGAAAAGTTCACAACTTTTGTAAAGGTCGGTACGGACACGCTGCCGTATTCTGCTACGCGGCCGACATCATTTCTGGCTAGATCTACTAACATGTAATGTTCTGCTTTTTCTTTCTCATCTTCTAGCAGCTCTCTTGCCAGTGCGTCGTCCTCTTCTTTTGTTGCTCCTCTTTTTCTAGTGCCTGCAATTGGATGAATTTCTAAGTGCCTATTTTTGGCATGAATTAATCGTTCTGGTGAGCTTCCGACTAAATCACGGTCTTTTAATTTCATAAAATACATGTATGGAGATGGATTCACAATGCGAAGCACACGGTATAATTCAAATGAACTCACTGACACTGGGATATCAAAGCGCTGTGAGAGTACGCCTTGAAAAATATCACCCGCTCGAATGTATTCTTTGATTTTTTCTACGTCCTTTAGAAATTGTGTTTTTTCATAGGTTGATGTCACATGTTCAAAGGACGGTGATTCGTTCATATTCCCTGATAAAATCAGTTCTTTCATATCAATCTTTGTATGGAGCTTGTGAATCATCTGTTCAAGCCGCTTTTGATTTTCTTTATAAGCTTGTATTTTTTCGTCTTCTGTTTCATTTCCGGTCAGCTGGGTGTATTGGATAAAATGAACATGATTCGTTTCATGATCAAAGGCAATCATCGTTTGGCAGACAAATAGAGTACAATTGTCTGTCGTTGATGCGCTTAGGTGTGGCCTGACAGAAGGTTCAATACTTGGAATAAGATCGTAACTTAAGTACCCAACTGCCCCGCCTGTAAATGGGATGTCAACATCTGGTGTCTTGATTTGGTATTGCTCTTTCATCCAGTCTAGTAAGTCTTTCAGTTCTTGCTTTTTCATGACTTCCTGCCCTGCAGCGTCACGTGCAATATATTGGTTTTGGTCATCGTGTAAGGTTAAAAAAGGATGTAATCCGATGAAGGAATATCTCGACCAGCTAGAAGACTCGTCTCTGCTTTCTAGCAGATACACAATATCTTGCTTGAGTTTTTCGACAATTTGAATCGGTGAGAGCGTATCAACTGTAATGGTTTCAACAATCGGGATTGTTTTGTGGGACTCGCTGTCCCTTAAAAATTGGGTCAGGTTTGATTGGGAATTCATAAGCACACTCCTTAAATGGGATTAAGGAGAATGAGGGGACATATAGAGGGTTTGTATGAGTATACGAAATAAGCCTAAAAGAGGGTTGCTCTTTTAGGCAGTATGATGAAATAGACGTATCGTATCTCTGCTCAACTCTACTCATCTCAACTACCCTAGTCTCATTCTCATCTTCTCTAAGCTTGCAATGCCGTTTACACCTGTGTGTAAACTTCGGCTGTTCATATCGTATTATAATTCCTTGTTTTTTGTCAACTGTAAATCAGGGCGAAGCGTCACAGCTTCTTCCAAGTACACATGCTGCACATCTTCCTGCTTTGTGTCTGTTTGGACCGTCATTAAAACGCGAATGCAATGCTTTAGACCGCCTTGAATGTCCAGCTCCTGCATACAAGTAACAGGCACATACGTCCATCCTTCAAACTGACGAAGGGCTTTTGCCGGAAAAACGGAGTGAATATCTTGTGTAGCTGAAATTAAGATCTGCACGACACGTTCTGGATCTACTTGATTTCTTGAAATAATCGCTTCTAGCAGCTGTTTCGTTTTGTTTAACACTTCTGTTTCTGTATCTTCTGTCACAGTTGTAGCCCCACGTATCCCGCGAAACATCATAGACATCCCTCCTCCCGTTTCCATTCTTCGAGCCAGTGATGCAGCTCATCTTTTGTGAAAGACTGCAAGACAGCGTCTCCAACCTGTTTTAATAAAACAAATTGAACGGTTCCGCCTCTTGCCTTTTTATCACCAATCATTCGGTCAACAAATGTTTTCGTGGAAATGTTTTGAGTGACTTGTACCGGGAATCCGAGTTCTTTCATCCAATTTTTTAGTTCCATCCGATTGAGGCTGAGTCCCAGCTTCTTTTCGCTCACATATAGCGCAAACTGCATGCCGATTGCAATAGCATCTCCGTGCGTGATAACGCCGTATCCATACTCTGCTTCAATGGCGTGCCCAAGTGTATGACCTAAATTCAAAAATGCACGCACGCCTTGTTCTCTTTCGTCTTTTTGAACAATCGACGCTTTGACTTGAATCCCTTGATACAGCATATGTGTCAGCTCGCTCTTTGAACATTCCGCCAAAGAACGAATGGACATCAGTTCTGATAAAAAGTCTTCACTTGAAATGAGGGCATGTTTGATGACCTCAGCAAAGCCTGACCTCATTTCAATTTGAGATAGTGTCTCAAGCATACTCGTATCATAGATCACAGCTTTCGGCTGATGAAATGCACCGATTAAATTTTTACCGAGCGGGTGGTTAATCCCTGTTTTCCCGCCAACTGCACTGTCATGTGCCAGCAGCGTCGTCGGCACTTGAATAAAATCAATGCCTCTCATATAACTAGCAGCAACAAAGCCAGCCAAATCCCCAATTACGCCTCCTCCCAGCGCAATGATGCACGAGGAGCGATCCAGCTGAAACTGAATGGCCTTCGTATGAATATGCTCAAACTCAGCAAAAGATTTCGACTGCTCTCCGCTTGGCACAACCACTTTATGCACAGACCACTTCTGCTTAAGTAATCGAACCATTTTATCACCGTAAATGGCATCAACAGCTGTATCTGTAACGATTAGGAGCTTCGTATAGGAATGCCCCGTGGAAGTCATCAAGTCGACGATATTGCGTTTAATCCCATCACCGATGTATACAGGATAAGTGGCTGAAGACGTCTTAACTTCCAGTGTTTTCATTAAAATTCCCTCTGAAGCTGGCGCATTTTTTCAACATTTTCTTTAATGCGGTCGATTTGATCAAGACCAAACTGCTCAACAACAGCATTGGCAATTTCCCAAGCCACGACTGCTTCTGCGACAACACTTGCGGCAGGAACAGCACAGCTGTCAGAACGTTCAATACTTGCGGAGAAAGGTTCTTTTGTTTCAATGTCAACGCTTTGAAGCGGTTTATAAAGCGTTGGGATTGGTTTCATGACCCCTCTTACGACAATTGGCATACCAGTTGACATTCCGCCTTCAAGACCGCCTAAGCGATTTGTTTTTCTCGTATAGCCCTTTTCTTCATCCCAGATGATTTCATCATGGACCTCACTGCCATTTTTAGAAGCCGCCTCGAAGCCGATACCGAATTCAACCCCTTTAAAAGCGTTGATACTCAGAACAGCACCTGCAAGCTTGCTGTCTAATTTGCGGTCATAGTGAACATAGCTTCCGACTCCAACCGGCATTCCTTCAACGATGACTTCAACAATTCCGCCAATTGAATCACCGTTTTTCTTCGCTTCATCAATGGCATCCATCATTTTTTGACCTGCTTCACTGTCGTAGCAGCGAACAGGCGACTCTTCCGTTACCTTTTGCAAATCTTCAATCGATTTATATGTCGTATTAGCTGCTTTCACTCCGCCAATTTCAAGAACGTGGCCAGCTACCTTGATTCCTAGATGAGCCAAGATTTGTTTGGCGACTGCGCCTGCTGCTACGCGAACGGTTGTCTCGCGGGCTGATGAACGCTCTAATACGTTTCGCATATCACGATGTCCATATTTAATCGCACCATTTAAATCCGCATGTCCTGGTCTAGGGCGTGAAATTTGACGCTTCATTTCACTCTCTTCTTCTTCTGTAATCGGCTCTGCCCCCATCACCTTTGTCCAATGCTTCCAGTCGTTGTTTTCAACGACAAGTGCAATAGGAGAACCTAATGTTTTCCCGTGGCGAACACCACTTAACACTTTCGCTTGGTCTTTTTCAATCTGCATTCTTCGCCCGCGGCCGTGACCTTTTTGTCTTCTAGCCAATTCATAATTGATGTCATCCTGCTCTATGTAAAGTCCCGCTGGAACGCCTTCAATAATTGTGGTCAATTGTGGACCATGTGATTCACCTGCTGTTAAGTATCTCATGACTTGATCTCCCTTCATCGCATTAACGCTTTTAAGTAAAACTATGATAACACACTTACTACTAAAAAGTCAGCTACAACCCCTTCTTTTGATAAAAGAAAGTATCAGCAGATGTCAGTCCAAACTTTTCTGGGTGAAAAATTTGTTCAGTAGAACCAACAAATAATACGCCATTTGGTTTTAAACTGCTGCTCATTTTCATGTAAATTTCTTCTTTTGCCTCTTCTGTAAAGTAAATGAGGACATTTCGGCACACGATAAGATCAAGCTGTTTTTCATAAGGATCTGCTAAAAGGTTGTGCTTCTTAAATTGAATGTGCTTTCGCACCTCATCCTTCACAGTGTAAAATGAAGAATCTTCTTTTGTGAAATATTTTTGCTTGATTTGATCTGGTACCTCTTGCAATGATCGTTCATGATACCTTCCTTTTTGAGCTGATTGCAGAACTTTATCATCAATATCAGTTGCAATAATTTGGAAGTCCTTCACAAGCGGATGGCTTGATAGAAGCATTGAGAGTGTATACGGCTCCTCTCCTGTCGAACATGCTGCACTCCATATTTTTAGGGTGCCGCTGTTTTTCGAAAGCAGCGGAAGAATTTTTTGGTCAAGCACTTCCCAGCGCTGATAGTTTCGGTAAAATTCTGACACATTGATCGTCATTCGATCCATCGTCTCATCTAATAGTGCTCTATCCTTTTCAAGGGCAGCCGCGAATGCTTCAAAATCTCTATATCCTTTTTTATCATAAAGTGACGTTAATCTTCGTTTCATTTGTGCTTCTTTATATAAATTCAGATCCACCCCGGTTAGTTTTTTCCATTTTCCGACAAATACTTGATATTGATCCATCAAAGTCCTCTCCTGTCTCATCTATCTTTGTCCTAGTATAGCTGTTTTTATCGAAAATTTGTATCTTCTCATGCGAAATTTCGTGTAGAAATATTCATATAAAAAAAGCCAAGGTGCTCATTTGATGAACACCTTGGCTTGAACATTAATAAATCCAGCTTGAGATGGTTTGATCCCAGCTTGTGAGTTCTTCTTGTTTGAAGAATAAGTTGATTTCTCTTTCAGCACTTTCTGGTGAGTCTGAGCCATGGATAATGTTTTTTCCAACCGTCAATCCATAGTCTCCTCTAATTGTGCCTGGAAGCGCTTCCTTCGGGTTTGTTTTGCCGATAATCTGTCTTGTTACATCTACTACCTGTTCACCTTGCCATACCATTGCAAATAATGGTCCTGACGTAATAAAGTCAACCAATTCCCCGAAAAATGGTTTTTCTTTATGCTCTCCGTAATGTGTTTCTGCTACTTCTTTTGGAATACTCATTAGTTTTGCACCAACAAGCTGAAGCCCCTTTTTTTCGAATCTTGACACAATTTCACCAATTAATTGTCTTTCCACACCATCAGGTTTGACCATAAGAAATGTTTTGTCCATATACGTTCTCCACCCCGTCGTTATGTATGTATAGGCTTACATTGTTACAAAGTGATCGTATCATTTTTTTTTATAATAATCAATTTTTGACAAAAAATTTCACAAAAAAACCAATCAACAACATGTTGATTAGAATTTTCGTTTACCAATATATTTGGCAATGGAGGCGAGTGACGTTTTCGCTCGTCCTCGAGGAAGTTTGTCCAGCTGTTCAAATGCCTTCTTCAAATACATTTCACTCACTCGAATCGAGCGGTCGATCGCATCTGTTTGTTTGAGATGTTCAATCACAGGCTTCAGCTGCATTTCCGTTGTTTCACTATTAATCAGCTTTAATTGGCCTTCGAGTGCCTGGTTCTTCAGTGCATATAAGACCGGGAGTGTGACATTTCCTTGTAAAAGGTCTCCCCCAACAGGCTTACCAAGCTCTTCTTCAGTTGATGTGAAATCAAGCACATCATCAATGATCTGATAGGACATACCGACATAATAGCCAAACCAGTAAAGGGCTTTATGTGTTTTCTCATCTGTACCTGCTGCTATCGCACCTAACTGGCAGCTGCCTGCAATGAGCAAGGCTGTTTTTCGTTTGATTCTTCTTAAGTATGTACGCAGGTTTTGATCCATATTGTATTTGTCTTTCACTTGCTCGATTTCACCAAGACAGAGCTCGACGACCATCTTTGACAAAATTTCATGCGCCATTGGGTGATTGATCTTTGTCATATACTCAAGCGATCTTGCAAACATATAATCTCCTGTGTACATGGCAATTCGATTGTCCCATTTTGCCTTAATCGTTGGCTTGCCTCTTCTCAGCTCAGCATCATCAATGACATCATCATGAACAAGCGATGCCATATGAATCAGCTCAAGAGCAACGGCAACATATTTAATTTTATTAATGTCATAGTCGCCAAACATGCCTGAAAGGAGAACAAAAACGGGGCGGATTCGTTTTCCGCCCGCTTGCAGCAAATGAAGACCTGCTTCACTTAATAATGCATAATCAGAGCGAACTGTTTGTTCAAGCTCTTTTTCAATAATATCGATATCATGATTTAAAAAAGAGATCATTGCTTTTAGTTTCATTATTTTCACCCAAATATCGTTTATTCAAAGCTTCTTTCCGATATGTGTTGCTGCTACACCGCCTGTAAATGGATGATACGAGACATCAGACAGACCCGCCTCTTCGAAAAGAGCCGCCAGTTCTTTCATGCCAGGGAACGCTTTGGCTGATTCTTGAAGCCATGAATACTCCTGATAGCTTTTGGCAAACAGTTTACCAAAGAGCGGCATGATGTATTTGAAATAGACATAGTAGCCTTGTTTAAACCCAATCATTTCAGGCTGTGATGTCTCAAGACAGACAACCATTCCACCAGGCTTCACGACTCTTGTCATTTCCTTTAGCACCGTTAAGTAATCAGGGACGTTTCGTAGGCCAAATCCGATCGTGACATAATCAAATGTGTTATCCTCAAAAGGAAGCTCCATCGCATTGCCGTGAAGCAGTTCAATTTGATTATAGTCCCCAGTTTTCACCTTCGTTTCTCCAACACTCAGCATATTTTTACTAAAATCAAGGCCTTTGACTTCGCCTTTTTCGCCTACAGCATCAGCAAGCGCAATGGTCCAATCGGCTGTTCCGCAGCATACATCCAATGCTTTGGCTCCTTTTTGAACATTCATGAGTTTCATTGTTTTATCGCGCCACTTTTTATGCTGCTTAAAGCTGATGACAGAGTTCATTTGATCATAATTTTTATAAATTTTTTCAAATACACCGTGTACTCTCTGTTCTTTTGATTGCTGCATGACTTACCCTTCTTCCACTTTCTGATGGTACGCAGGCTCATTTTTCATATGATCCAAGCGATTTAATAGCTCTTTTTGAACGACCGGAGATGAAACAAGATACTCCTTGATCGGTCGTTTGGCTTGCTCATAGCCTTCCTTCTCAAAGTTGTCAAAACATGTATAGGCGTCCGTATAGCTATCGTTCAAAAAAAGTTTTAAATGTTTGTCATCTTCTGCTTGTTTCATGAAACGCTTATAAACAAGGAAACGACTTGCAATCTCATTCCAATGCGTTAATTGAAAATGCTCAGAAACCCTTTGGAATAACGCAGACTCAACAGTTGCTACACTTTTGTAAAAGTGCGCTGCATCTTGAATGGATCGATCATACAGTCTAATTTTATGTTCATTGATCTCTTTGATCGCCGTTGCGAGCGTGCGAATCATGTAGATGTCTTTCATGTCAGAGAGAAGAGAATAATAGAGACCGCTGAAATAGTCTCCTGCTAGGATGGTCAGCTGACGATTTTTGAATTCGTCTTGTTTGATGGCTGCAGCAGTTGTGACTTCGTCATGGGTATCAAGGGCAATTTGTACAAGCATCGCCGTTAAAATATAATTTTCTTTTTTCTCTGCATCAATTTGAGCTTCATCAAACATTGCATGAAAAAGAAGGAGCTTATCTTCATCGATGAGTGGCGCACGTAAATGCTTCGCCAAATAAGGATGAGAAAGCTTTTTATTTAATTTTATATTTAGATTAGATAAAATTCCGTAGATGTCTTGCAAAGATATCACCCTTGTCCCAAAAATTACAGTTTCATATGTAGCCCTGCACATTGTATAGAGATTTATTATACCATATCAGCTCTCACTTTTATGCTATCAAGTGCATTCAAGTGCTTATTTCTTTGCTTCGCTTTGAATTTCACCGAAGCTCGTTTGAATGACAGCATCGCCTCTTACTTTGATCGCTGACGTATGCTCAGTAAATTGTGCAATGATGACTTCACCTTTATCGAGCTTTTCGGAATGGTGAAATCTTGTATCAGAGCCTCTAGTTAAGCCGATGACATTTACACCATTATCAATGGCTTTAATCACTACAAAATCAGATGCTTTATTTTCACTCAATCTGTTCACCTTCCATCTATTGAATTAGTCGTTTTTAATAAAGGAAAGCACTTCTGCTCTTGCCGCCGTATCATTTGCAAATGTACCGCGTACTGCTGATGTCACGGTTTTAGCACCTGGCTTTTTCACTCCGCGCATCGTCATACACATATGCTCTGCTTCAACGACAATCATCACGCCATGCGGATTGAGTGTTTCCACCATACTATCTGCAATGGTTGATGTAATGCGTTCCTGAAGCTGCGGGCGTTTGGCAACAGCCTCTACAGCTCTTGCAAGTTTGCTAAGTCCCGTTACTTTTCCGCCGCGCGGAATATAAGCGACATGGGCTTTTCCGTAAAAAGGTACAAGGTGATGTTCACACATTGAATGGAAAGCAATATCTTTTACAAGAACGAGTTCTTCGTGGTCTTCACCAAAAATGGTTTTAAAATGTTCTTTTGGATCTTCATTTAATCCCGAGAACACTTCTTCATACATTTTTGCTACTCGTTTTGGGGTATCAAGAAGTCCTTCACGATCTGGATCTTCTCCGATGGCTTTTAATATATCGCGTACTGCGTGTTCGATTAGTTCTTTATTTATTTCACTCATGTATTATATCCTCCAAAGGCGATTACATTTCAATCAGATTCTAGCACACTTCAGATCCTAAAAGCAAAGGAGAGCGTTCTAAACGAACCTTTTGATTCAAAAGGAAAAGCCCCTTATGAAAGGGGCTTTTCTAGACCAGTGTGAAACTTTATATGTATAACTCCTGCAATAGGATCATTACACATAACGATTATTTACCTGCCACCGCGTCTTTAAGTGCTTTACCTGGTTTGAAAGCAGGTACTTTGCTTGCAGGGATTTCGATCTCTGCACCAGTTTGTGGGTTACGTCCTTTACGAGCTGAACGCTCACGTACTTCAAAGTTACCAAAACCGATAAGTTGGATTTTGTCACCATTTTTAAGTGCATCTAAAATTGTATCAAAAACAGAATCAACTGCTTTTGTCGCGTCTTTTTTAGATAACTCGCTTGCTTCAGCAACCGCGTTAATAAGTTCTGTCTTGTTCATGCCTTTCACCTCCTCCCAAAAATATGCATTCAGTAGATTGTTATCATTTCTTCACAATTCATCTTCTTTCTATACACTTTTTTCGAAAAAAAAGAGCGTCTAGAAAGCGTTATACATGGCTATTCATTAGAAAACAACTCTTTGAAGGAATGTTTGTCCAACAAAGTGAAGATTTTCTGTAAGTAGATTAACACATATGAAATACCATATCAAGCATTTTAAAGGGAAGAATCCTTATTCGTCAAGGATTAAGGGCACTTTTACGAACGAATATTCCTAATTTCAGCCTGAATCTGACTAATCTTTATACAATTGTCTTTTTATGACTCATTGAATACGCAAAAAAAGACCCCTGTCAATGAGAGGTCTCACATGCTATAGAATAATGGCGATCAAACCGCCTGATCCTTCGTTGATGATTCTTTCAAGCGTTTCTTTCAGCTTATATCTTGCATTTTCTGGCATCAGCGACAGCTTTGCTTGAATACCTTCTCTGACAAGGGAGCTGAGTGAGCGCCCAAATATATCAGAATTCCAAATCGAAAGCGGATCATCTTCAAAGTCTTGCATTAAGTAGCGGACGAGCTCTTCACTTTGTTTCTCTGTTCCAATAATCGGTGCAAATTCACTCTCTACATCTACCTTAATCATATGAATAGATGGAGCAACCGCCTTTAATCTCACGCCGAATCTCGAGCCCTGCCTAATGATTTCCGGCTCATCTAAACTCATATCTGACAAGGCCGGGGCCGCAATCCCGTATCCCGTCTGCTTCACCATTTTTAATGCGTCTGATACTTGATCATATTCTGTCTTCGCATGCGCAAAATCTTGCATGAGCTCTAGAAGATGGTCTTTCCCTCTAATTTCCACACCAACCACTTCTTTTAGAATATGATCATATAGATCATCTGGGGCGTACAGGTCAATCTCCGCAATCCCCTGACCCATTTCAATCCCTGCTAAGCCCGCTCTTTCAATAAAGTCAAATTCGCTGAATTGACCAACGACACGGTCAACATCTCTTAATCTTTTAATATCCTTTACGGTTTCCTTCACTGAATCCTGATAACTTTCTCTCAGCCAATGATCTTCTTTCAGCACCATGACCCAGCTTGGCAAGTTCACATTCACCTCTAGGACTGGGAATTCATATAATGCTTCACGAAGCACACTAAGGACGTCTTGCTCTCTCATACTTTCTACACTCATGGCGAGTACTGGAATATCATATTTTTGGCTGAGTTCCTGCCGCAGCGCTTCTGTTTCAGGGTGATATGGCCTCACAGAGTTGATCACCATAATAAACGGCTTTCCAACCTCTTTGAGCTCATCAATCACACGTTCTTCAGATTCAATATAATCATGTCTTGGGATTTCTCCAATGGAACCATCTGTTGTAATCACAACACCGATGGTTGAATGCTCTTGAATGACCTTGCGTGTGCCAATTTCCGCTGCTTCATGGAACGGGATTGGCTCTTCATACCACGGCGTGTTGATCATTCTTGGACCATTTTCATCTTCATACCCGCGCGCACCAGGGACTGTGTATCCGACACAATCAACAAGCCTGATGTTGACATCAAGACCGTCACTCACATGGATCGATGCCGCTTGATTCGGTACAAATTTTGGTTCAGTGGTCATAATGGTTTTTCCTGCTGCACTTTGCGGCAATTCATCCTGTGCTCTTGCACGATCTGCCTCATTATTGATATTCGGGAGCACCACGAGCTCCATAAACTTTTTAATAAACGTAGATTTCCCTGTACGAACAGCGCCAACGACTCCTAAATATATATCGCCTCCTGTTCGTTCAGCGATATCCTTGAAAATATCGACTTTTTCCAAGTGATCCCCTCCCGGACTTGCTATCCTCGTTTTCAAATAAAATACTCTATTCTTCAATCAAACTGTGCTTGAAAGGTGTCTGGACAATATATGTGTATGACGTTGTCCTATTTGAATATGACACCTTTTTTGTTTTGAGAGTATGTTTAGCCATAAAAAAACCTTTCTCCTCATTTATATGCAGAGGAAAAAGGTTCATTCTTGTTTATGACGTCTTTTTTTCTAAAAAGTCAGGCTCACCTTTTTTGTTGATGGTATATGGGACAGAAAACGCGGGTACAAACGGGGTTTCCTGCCAATAGACATCTTGAATGTTTTCACCTGGTTTGAGCTTTTGTTTCGTATTCTTCAAGATATGAGCAAAATCACTGCGGTAGTCCACATAGATTTCGCCATTTGATGAAATCAGTAACGGGAGGGAATTCCCCGTCACCGGACTCATGACCGTAGGCGGCGATTTTAAGCCTAGCTTTTTTTCATTTAACGTATATAAATTGCTTGATACTACTTTGCCATATGGCGGATATGTATGTTCATCTTGATATATTTTGATTCTAAGCCGTAATTCACTGATGGTTTGCGTCATTTTGACATCAAGCAGTTTCACCGTTGGTTTTTTTTCGACGTCTGTGAGGACATACATATATTCGCCCCCGCCTTCAAAAGAAGTAGACGGTACATCGTGTAAATATCTTGGTGACAAGCGCTTAAAGTCGATGACGTACTTCTGATAAACCGGCGTGTCTGCTTCTTTCGTTTCAATCGGCAAAAGGCCATTAGTTGCTTTTTGAAATTCCTCAATCGCTGTCTGAACGCTTTGCAGCTGTTCTTCATATGGCACATGGTTTTCAGTTTTGCGATTTTCTGGATACAGACATCCTGTTAGTAAAATAAGTGCTAACAACGTGACACTGACTTTTGCTTTGATCATCACATTCTTCCTTTTTCTTTATTCATTGACCGGCCCGCTAAATACAACTAAAAACACAATGATACCTGATATAAGCATCAAGCTGTATGCAACGGTCGAGGCTGTTATTTTAAGAAACCGGCTTTTCAGCTTAAATCGACTGAAATAAATGGTTACTACGGCTAAAAACATGAGCCCCATGGAACCAAGCGCAAACCACATCTTGATTAAAGCAAAACTCATCGTGCCTGTCCCCCTTCAAAACGAACAAATTGTAAGCGTTTATATTTCATTCTAAACCAAAAATAAGGTAAATATCAATCATTTTTCCAATCATTCAGAAAAAAGCGCATAAAAAAACTGAAGCAAAGAGGGGGACTCTGCTTCAGTCATTAAATCGACTATTTTTCCTCATTCTGTAGAGGCAAAGCTCTATTCAAACTTCATTGCTATGTTATGCAAGTCTTCCCCTTCTTGCATCCTCTACATGCCTAAGTTCAGTCTTCCATTTATTTTGTTTGGTTTTCAAACATGTTCACAAGGTCTTCCATTTCATGTGTTTTCACACGTGCCATCAATGATTCTACAGCATCGTCGACCTTTTTCCCTTCAAATAAGACGTGGTAAAGCGCCTCTGTAATCGGCATGCTGACCTTGTATTCTTTGGAGAGCTGATAAGCGCCTTTTGTTGTACGGACGCCTTCAACAACCATCCCCATTTTTTCAAGCACTTCTTCAAGCTTATACCCTTTACCAAGCAGATTTCCGCAGCGCCAGTTACGCGAATGAACACTTGTACATGTCACGATCAAATCTCCCACGCCTGTTAATCCGGCAAATGTCAGAGGATTTCCTCCCATTTTCGTACCAAGACGTGCGATTTCAGCGAGTCCTCTAGTGATGAGCGCCGCTTTCGCATTGTCACCATATCCAAGTCCGTCTGTGATCCCTGCCGCAAGAGCAATGATATTTTTCAGTGCTCCGCCTATTTCTACACCAATCACATCAGGGTTTGTGTATACTCTAAAGTTGTTGTTCATGAACAAATCTTGAACAAATTGAGCTGCTTCAATATTTTCTGATGAGACAGTGACAGTTGTCGGATGACGCAAGCCTACTTCTTCGGCATGGCTCGGCCCTGATAAGACAACAACAGCTTCTCTTTTCTCAGCAGGTACTTCTTGTTCAATCATTTGAGAAATTCTAAGAAGTGTATCTGGTTCAATCCCTTTACTTACATGGACAAACGGCACTTTCGATGTGATCAGCTCATTTGCCTGCTTTAATACTTCGCGAATGGCCTTTGTTGGCACAGCGACAATAATAGCGTCTGTCCCCTCTAACGCCTGCTTCATATCTGTCGTCGCCTGAATAGACGCTGGCAGTTCGACATTAGGCAAGTAATCATGATTTTCATGTTTCTCATTGATTTGATCAATAAGCTCTTGTCTATGTCCCCACATGTGTACATCATGATGATTATCAGCTAATACAAGCGCAAGAGCTGTTCCCCAGCTGCCTGCTCCAAGTACTGAAATTTTCTTCATCCTGCTCACCCTTTTTATTTTCTCGCTCTCGCAAATATTTTAATCGGTGTTCCTTCAAAACCAAATGCATCTCGAATGCGGTTTTCTAGGAAACGTTCATAAGAAAAGTGCATAAGCTCTGGATCATTTACAAACACCACAAAGGACGGAGGCTTAATAGCCACCTGTGTCGCATAGTAAATTTTCAGACGCTGTCCATTATGAGTCGGTGTTGGATTCATTGCCACTGCATCCATGATGATATCGTTCAAAATATTCGTTTGAACGCGCATCGCATGATTTTCACTAGCTGTAATAATGGATGGCATTAACGTATGAATTCTCTTTTTCGTAAGAGCAGACATAAACAAGACAGGTGCATAATCCAGAAATTGAAAATGCTCGCGAATGTTTTGCTCAAATTCCTTCATTGTACGCTCATCTTTTTCAACAGCGTCCCATTTGTTCACAACGATCACAACAGCTTTACCAGCTTCGTGTGCATAGCCTGCAATACGTTTATCCTGCTCAATAATGCCTTCTTCACCGTCTAGAACAACAGCGACAACATCAGAACGATCAATGGCTTTTAATGCACGAAGCACACTGTATTTCTCTGTTGTTTCATATACTTTTCCTTTTTTCCTCATACCTGCTGTATCGACAATGACAAAGTCACGCTGATTGTACGTAAACATCGTATCCACAGCATCTCTTGTCGTACCAGCGATGTTGCTCACAATGACCCGGTCTTCTCCAAGCATTGCATTCACTAAAGAAGATTTCCCTACATTCGGACGGCCGATTAAGCAGAACTGAACAACTTCTTCCGCATACTGTGTATCCGGTAAGTTTTTGAAGTGTTCTGCGACAGCATCAAGCAGATCACCTAGACCTAATCCGTGCGTTCCAGAAATCGGATACGGTTCGCCAAACCCTAGTGCATAAAAGTCATACACGTCACTTCTCATTTCAGGGTTGTCCAGTTTATTGACAGCAAGTACAACTGGCTTTTTCGTGCGATATAAAATTTTTGCGACTTCTTCATCCGCAGATGTGACACCATCTCGTCCATTCACCATGAAGATAATGACATCCGCTTCATCCATTGCGATTTCTGCCTGATGGCGAATTTGAGCTAAAAATGGCTCATCTCCAATATCAATTCCACCAGTATCTATTAAGTTAAAGTCATAATTTAACCATTCAGCAGAGCTATAGATTCGATCTCTTGTTACACCAGGTGTGTCTTCTACAATCGATATTCTTTCGCCTGCGATTCGATTAAAAATTGTAGATTTTCCAACGTTGGGCCTTCCAACAATGGCTACGACAGGTTTACCCATAGTACCCTTCCTTTCAATCCAGCCGCGATTCAATATGTTCATCATCATGTTTCAACCGGGATTTAAAATTTTCATTCAGTTTTATGAAATAAACCCTTCAAACATGAAGGGTTCAACTTATATATTATATCAATTTTTAATCAGACCACAATGAATAACTTAAAAATGTTTGACAATCAAGTAAAGATCTTCTCCAATTCCGTGTGCAATTCCATCTAAAATGGCCTCTAAATTCATGGCGTACATGTCGAGTTCTTCTTTATTTTCACAGAAAAAAACGGCTGTTCCGCCCATGACCCGCTCTTTATTTGTTGTAGCCACAGCGAGTATAAATTGTTCAATGGTGTTCGCCATGCCCTATTACCTCACTTTCTTTTTTATGAACTCTGTCGGCATTCTGATGGCATTTTCTAAAATAGGTACTTCTTCCAATACACGGACAGCCAAATCTTCACGATACCATTGCGGTAAAATGAACACGCCAAGTGTGCCGTTATTTAGATCACGTTTTGCGAGCGGACAGAGCGATGGTTCACCAGAGTCGCGATACACGCCAAGTACGTTGGATAAATCAAATAAAATGGCTTGCCGCTGCCCAAGATTGGCAATCGTTGTGGCTGAGTTGAAATTTTTCGGCGTCAAAATAAAGCCCATCCCATGCTCTAAAATGAGCTTTTGCTTTTCGGGCAGTCCGATATTCATGATGTAAATATCATTCACATAAAGCCCTGCCCCATCAAAGCGAAGCTCTCCTTTTTGTATATTGACAATATCCTTTAATTGGCTGCCAGACATTAATAGCTTTGCCAAGAAAAAACAAAGAATACCGACCACTGTACCAATAACGAGCGAGAAGAAAATACAGGCTGTGGTAGTAATCAGTGCCGTGAGAATCGCAATATAATTCCGGCTTTCAAAGGCAATGGCTATGCCTTCTATATATGTACTGCCTCTTGAGACTAGCTCATATGAATCCATTTGAGTTAACGTATTTCTTTCCATATTGCGGACATCTCGGAATTGCGTGGCCGCCAGCGTGAGAAAGGTAATCGCCGTAAATTCCTCCTGAATGAGTGCAGGCATAATGATCGCACCAAGTCCTGAAGCGATAAAACCAAGCGCAATATGAATCACTTGTCCATGAATATACGTGGGGTATTGCCGGTAATCTGTTCTTAACATATAAAGTCTGGCCGCCATCCCAAAGATGACACCAATAATCACAGGAAACGTATAATCCGTCATGTTGATTTTGCAGCCCCTTTTACTGGTTTTCTCGATGAACGGGCGTTCAAGAGCTTTTCAAGCTGATCGACACCTAATAGGAAGATGGACCCTTGAACAACAAGGGACAGAAAAGAGAGATCTCCTATGACAATCGATGATGTCAGGCGGTGAATCGTCAGCGCATAAAGGGCTTCGCCAAGACATACAGACATCATCCATAGGGTGACTCGTTCTGTGAAATGATGTCCATATGTCAAAGACATCAAGATCAGCAAGGCAAATACGACCCAATCCACTTTTATTAGCGTGAACCAAACCGGGTCATATAATGCAAAAATCATAAAAAAGGCATATGCGCTCACCATAGAGCCTAATTGCATGATTCTCATCATTTGATGGCCAGACCGGAATATAACGAAACCTGCACATGCATATAAAAAGGTCATCAAGTACCCCGCATTGAGGCTCATATCAAACATGGATACCATGAAATGACTACATATAATATGGACGAGGACACAAACGCCTAGCATACTGCGCCATGAGCTTTTTTCCATAATAAATGTCACCATAATCCAAACAAACCATATGGACCAATAATAGTACAAAGCCTCCAACGTCTCATCACCTCAATTACATTATGGGAAAATCCCCAATTTTTAAACGTAAGGGATCGCTTTGGACATTGTATGAAATAAACAAGAGGTGACACTCTAATAATTGAGGAGGGATGCATGATGGGAAAAGATAGACAGGAAAAACGCTTAAAGGCATCAAAAAGAGTGGAATCTGACCGTGATCAATCCATTCATCATAAAGGGGCAACAGCATTAGAAGGTCCAGATAGCGCACGAAGAAGAAATCAATAAAAAAAGGCATGTGATGACCACATGCCTTAGATGTTTAGGGGCTAAACTTGATTTTAGTCCTTTTTCTTCTTTGATCTTAGACTATAGTACGTTGTGTCGATGCCTCTTTCTTTGAGCCAATGACTTGTTTCCCCGGAAATGACAACCTGGGTTTGTCTCAGTTCTTCAATGGTCTTCACGCCAAGCACTGTCATCATCATCTTCACATCTTCTTGAAGATCTATGATATCAGCGATGAGGCCGCTCTCCCCTCCGCCAGTCAGTGATTTTAAGAAAAAGCCAGCTAGACCAGCAGCGGATGCGCCAAGAGCAATTGATTTTGTTACATCAAGGGCGTCTTGTATACCTCCGGAGGCTAAAACCGTTTGATCTGGAAAACTTGTATGTACTTCAGCAAGACTCGCTGCTGTTGGAATCCCCCACTGGTCAAAATAATGAAGCGCTTTTTGGCGGCGAAGATTTTCGATCTTTGAAAAGTTCGTACCACCAAATCCTCCTACATCAACGGCCGCAACTCCAGCATGAAATAACTTTTTTGCCGTTTCCTTGCTCATGCCAAATCCGACTTCTTTTACGACAACAGGCACACCAACTGATTCAGCGATGGCTGCGATGCGCTTAAGCGCCCCCCTGAAATCACGGTCTCCTTCAGGCATGACGATCTCTTGGATCACATTTAAATGAATCTGGAGCATATTGGCCTCCAGCATCTCGACTGCTTCCTTCGCTTGCTTAATCGTTGCTTCACTGCCTAAGTTCGCAAACACAATTCCATCCGGATTGACTTTTCGAACAACTTCATACGTACGTCTTTCTTCTTTATCTTTCAGTGCAGCCATTTGTGATCCTACTGCCACCGGAATATTCGTTTCCTTCGCTGCGATCGATAAAGAGCGGTTGATCTCATAGGTCGACTTTCCGCCCCCGCCAGTCATTGCATTGATAAAAATTGGCGAACCGAAAGTCAGTCCGCCAATTGTCGTATGTGTATCAATTTGTGATGTCGCAAGATCTGGTAGACCGACGTGAACGAAGGAAACATCTTTTAAACCTGTTGCTGCATGCTGTCCAGTGGACAAGGCATGTTCAATATGCTGCTTCTTTCTTTCTGCTCTCGTCAATTTTGATCACCAAATTATTTTAATTTATTAAGCTTATCGCCGATCAGGTCACCAAGCTGGAATCCGCTTGTGTTTTCTTCTTTCGCCTGATATTGACGATAATTCTCTTCGATTTGTTTTTCAGGATTTTCTTCTAAATCACGGATGCTTAACGAAATGCGCTCTTCATCTTCATTCACATCAAGCACTTTCACTTTCACAGTCTGCCCTTCTTCAAGGACTTCTTGCGGTGTACCGATATGTTTATGAGAGATTTGGGAAATATGCACAAGTCCTTCGACGCCTGGCAGAATTTCAACAAATGCACCAAAGCTCACAAGACGTTGAACAGTTCCTTCAAGCACATCACCTTGTTTTACCTTTTCGCCAATCTGGCTCCAAGGTCCTGGTAATGTTTCTTTAATAGATAGTGAGATACGTTCGTTATCACGATCAACAGCAAGTACTTTGACCTGGACTTCCTGGCCTTCTTCCACTACGTCAGATGGCTTTTCAACATGCGCATGGGATAGTTGAGAAATGTGAACCAATCCATCAATGCCGCCAATGTCTACAAATGCACCAAAATCAGTAAGGCGCTGCACTTTACCATCAATCACACTGCCTACTTCAAGCTTTTGCAGGAAGTCTTGCTTTTTGTCTAATTGCTCTTGCTCCACTACTGCACGGTGCGAGAGAATCACACGATTTTTTTCGCGGTCAAGTTCGACCACGACAAGTGAGAGTGTTTTACCTTTGTAGTCTGAGAAGTCCTCTACATAGTGCGCTTCTACAAGAGATGCAGGAATAAATCCACGCACACCAATATCTACGACAAGACCACCTTTTACAACGTCTTTTACTTCAGCTTCAAATACTTCTTTTGTCTCAAACTTTTTCTCTAGGTCTTCCCAAGCGCGGTCTGCATCAACAGCACGTTTCGATAAAATCAAAGCATCGTCTTCGACTTTTGTTACTTTAAGCTCTAACTCGTCGCCATCTTTCACGACATCTGATGCTTTTTCAACGTGAAGACTTGATAATTCACTGATTGGGATGATACCAGGCTGTTTCACATTGACGATATCTACATTGACATGCTTGTCCTCAACTTTAGAAACAATCCCTTTCACTACATCTCCAACCTCTGGTACCTGAACATCGATTTGATTCATTTCCTCTGTCATTTCGATAACCTCCTTGGTCCAAACCTACACAGCTTAGTTAAAACGACTGGGCGAATATGTGTCTTAAGCATGATGATTACCAGCCGAATATGTATTAAAGAAACATTCAAATCAACATAATTGCTTGAATGATCAATAAAAATAGTATTAGTATAAACTTCTAATAAAAGACCTTGTTTGTCAAGAGATAAACCTCTAACTTATTAAAGTTTTCTAAAATTTCTTACTGTTTCTCCACGCGGTCTGCTGCATCTAAAATTTTACCTGCTACCTCTTGAATGGAAAGAGAAGTTGTGTCAATTTCAATGGCGTCATCCGCTTTCTTAAGTGGCGAAACTTCGCGCTCAGAATCAAGTTTGTCACGTCTTGCAATCTCTTCGATCAGCTGATCGTAATTGACATCGTAGCCTTTTTTCTGATTCTCTTCAAAACGGCGTTTTGCTCTTTCTTCTACTGATGCAAGCAAGAAAATTTTCACTTCGGCATCTGGAAGAACGTGCGTACCTATGTCTCTTCCGTCCATAACGACACCGCCTTTTTGACCAAGCTCTTGCTGCCTGCGGACCATTTCTTCCCGAACAGCTCTGTGCTTTGCGACAACCGATACTTGGTTGCTCACGCGGTCTGTGCGAATATCCTCTGTGACATCGGTATTGTCTAGATGAACTTTTTGGCCCTCGTCCGTTGAGACCAGATCAATCACAGTTTTTTTTAGTAATGCATCAAGTGCTGTTTCGTCCTCAAGGTCTACACCATGATTAAGTGCCGCAAGTGTAATCGCGCGGTACATGGCACCTGTATCGATATAAATATATGATTTTTTTGCTGCGACAATTTTTGCCACAGTGCTTTTTCCTGCAGCAGCAGGACCGTCAATTGCGATAGATAATTTCTTTTTCATAATACCTCTCCTTGATTGAATCTCCCTTATGAATTGTAACACGATCACCGCTCAAACGGGGGAATTTTCTATCAATCCTTCTGCTTAAACGTTTCGATCCAATCTTCAATGCTCATGTTATTTACACCCTCGTATTGCACGACTTTTGACAAAAAGAGTTCTCCTTTTGTCAAATGAAGTGTGATCTGAACGGCTAATAATAAGACAAGCTGAATGAGCACCGCTTTCAATAACCATCTTTCCATTGTCTTCATACAAAAAGCCTCCACGCTAGATTCTTTCACCTCTAGTATGGAAGCTTTTAACATCCTTTATTCTTATGCTTTTTTTACCCGTGTTAAAAGCTGCTGCTGGAAGCAGTACTTCATAATGTGCTGCTGGTGGTCATTTGTAATCTCAGAAAACTCCATGATCGCTCTTGTTTTGCCAGTCTGCTCATCTTGATATACTCGATTCATCTCTGCAACCGCTTTAATTTTCACAGGCTCTTTCAGCGGAAGTTCAAACTCTGTGACCACTTCTCCGTATTCTTTCAATGAGACACCTTCAGGAACAGCAATAGCTAAGCCGCCAGCACTCATATTGACAATAAACGTGTCAAAGGCTTCTTCATCCGTTGGCGTGATCGTCGCTTTGACCATTGTATCGACTCTCAGGTATTCTCTGCGCTGAAGCCGAATCATTTCTTCTTTTGGCGGAATGGAAATGACAATCATCGGAATATCTTCTTTCCTCTTTCCGATGACTTCGCTTGTACATTTGTATGGAATTTGATTTTCATCGAAAAAGAAAACGGTGATTTCTGTTTGCTGGTTTAAATAGATCGTGCGGCCCGTTTCTTTATCAGCTGGATAATTAATGCAAATATCATCGTTATTATTTTCCAAAACTTTCGATTTTGCAGTTTTCACTTCTTTGTTCTCATTGACGTATTCAATTGTGATTGCATCCCCTATTTGTAACATTCCTCATCACTCTTTTCATCTGTGAAATCATATCCTCTCCTATATTAAACCATGTATAAAACAAAAGGAAAAGGCTTAGTCGCCTTTTCCTCGCTTCCTTTTCTATAGGTCTTTATATATAGGTTCTGCGTTTTTTAGTTTATCTACTCGTTCTTCTTTTCCAGTATCCGCATTAATGAACATTCGGTACGTATCATTCTTAATAGTTCCGAGGAACTCATAGCACAAAACTTCCTCTGACATATCATTTTGAACAATCGCTACATGAGAATCTTCGATTTTTACATGCTGATTCAATGTTTTCTTCGCTTCTTTTTGTGAGATTTTAGGTGCTTTTATGTCTCTTGTTTTATGATTCGTTAAATAGTCTTTCGCTGAAAATCCAACCACCTCACCATCATCTAATGCGACCTTCATGCGTATACTATCTGGATAAAGCAGTACATTTTTTTGAAGAGGTACATAGGTAAATACACCGATATTATCAAATTGCGCGCTTTCATCTAAATGGAACGACTCTGCATCAAATCCTTGCTTCTTTAAGAAGCTGAGTGCTTTTTCTGATGCATCATTTAAACTGATTTTCTGTTTTTTTACGTCTCGATTTTGAAGAAGGTAGACTGGGTGCCCTCCTTTTTCAGTCAAGTCTAAATAGAAATTCGCTTTACTATCAGGATCTGACATCGATAAGCTGTACACATCTCGATTGGTTTTGCTTCCGCTTTTTCTGACCTTAAAATGTTGATTATGATCAGGTGCGAATTGCTGGGCAATGCGTATCGCTTCTTTCTTTGAGATCTTTTTCCCTTTTAAATGATTGTAACCACGTGTTTCTGATTCTGTCGACACATTTGTCGGACCGAGATTGACATCCGCAAATGCATCTGCATTTCTCTCGACTGTTTTCAACCCGTCAATGATGGTGTTATCATTCTTTCGGTCGCCATCAGCAAGCGCCATTTCAACATCCATCCATTTTAAATTTTTATTGAGGACAAGGTGCTGTACTTGTCTCAGTTCGTTTTGGATATCAGCCGCTTGATGATATAAAGACGTAATGGTTTTGTGCGTATTTTTGTTTAATGGTTCATCTGATAAGGATTTGACTGATGATTTGTAGCTAAAGTCTCCGACATTCGCCAAAAATTCTTCCGTTTTGTTAAAAGGCATTAATGTGAGCGGAAGCTGACTCACATTGTTATGTGCTTCTGATGACATTCTCCATACATCTGCAAGTGCTGGTGAAATCGACGTTTGGCTGTTCATCGCAAGCGTTGCCCCAAGTTTGTCGTGCAGCTGATCCACTTGGTACGTTAAATCGTGAAAAGCCCTTTGATAGTTGTTCTCTGCGTGCAGCAGCACTGCGTCTTTTTCTTGATGCTCTTTATAGCCCCAATAACCTGTTGAGATGACAGCAATTCCTAAAATGGCAATCAATATTCCTCTGATCATTTATTTACACCTCTTTTTATTCGCAGAAAATATGTTTCCCGATTCGTTTAATTTGTGGTCTTCCCCAAATCCATGGACTTGTTGCTGTATCAGGATTAAAGTAATAGACGGCGCTCTCAGATGGGTCCCAGCCGTTAATGGCATCAAACACAGCCTTTTTAGCAGTGTCATTTGGCGACATATAAAATTGACCATCCGCCACAGCTGTAAATGCAAGCGGTTCAAAAATAACACCTGCGATCGTATTTGGAAAAGTCGGGTTGTTCAATCGATTTAAGATAACGGCAGCGATCGCCACCTGACCTTCATACGGCTCGCCTCTTGCTTCGCTATAAACAGCTTGTGATAAGAGCTGAATATCATTACTAGAAAAACCACCTGGCATGTTGGCTGCCGTTTGTTTCGGTGTTTGGTTTGCTTGCTGATTGCCTGACTGATTCCCAGTCTTTCCAGATGTCCCGCTTCCTCCGCTTTGACTTTTTTGATTCTCTTTTGCCCCTTGAGCTGTCTTTTTTTGTGAGCTTCTTTTCGCAGAAGCTTTTGTTTGCTGATCAAGAGGTTTCCCGCCATAATGGGTAAACTCATTCCCCTTTTGCAGCTGCTGCTGAACAAAGTCTTTATAGTATTTTGTCTTTTGAACTAATAGGCTTTTTGTTTGTTCACCTACAAGTCCATCGACCTTCTTTACACCATATTGGCTTTGAAAGTTGCGAACGGCCCAGTACGTCCCCCAGCCATATACACCATCAATTTTGCCATTGTAAAAGCCATTATATTGGAGCCGTGCTTGCAGCTCGACTACATCTTCTCCTGTTGCACCTCGCTGGATGACTTGACTGGTGAAGGCTTCACTTTTTTCAGCTGACATCAGTGAAGTTGCGAGTAGAACAATTGAGAAGATAAGGACGATTTGTTTCATGAAACGAGCTTTGTCCATATTTGATCCTCCTGTACTTTTGATGTTTGAATATATATTTCTTCCGATCCCTATTTTTATACATTCATCACAGGAGTGAATTGGATGAAAAGACAAAAAAAACGCCCTATCAACTGATAGGACGTTTTCCACATTAAATTTGCACCATTTTCACTGAACGGGCCTTTTTTGCTTTCCGCAGGCCAAACCACCATAAAAAAATCATGAATGGCAGCATAATATATCCCCAATTTCTCATGCCAAGAAGAATAAAATCATATAAGCCGTGAAAAAGTACTGGGAGCGTTAAAGATAGGATCAACCATTTCACTTGCTCTTTTTTTGCAGAGAAACGGGCTTTCCCGATATAAAACCCCATCACAACACCGAATAAAGCGTGACTTGAGACGGGTAATAAAGCACGGGTGAACGCATATTCAACCCCATGCCCGACCAAGTAAAGAATATTTTCTAATGTTGCAAAACCAAGTGAGACACTTGTTCCATACACAATCCCATCATAGTGTTCGTCAAACTGGGCATGCGCATAGACGCTGACCATTAAAATAAACCATTTTAATGATTCCTCTAAAAAGCCCGACGTCACAAATGAAATCAAGATAGGGTTCGTTGCGATATTTTCCTCTTGAAGGACATATTGAATAAACATGGTTGGAAACACAAGTATGACACCTAGCATAAAAGATCTGATGACCATGTGAACCGGCTCATTGTCGTACTGATCTTTCAAATAAAAATAACTTAAAAGTGCGATGCCGGGAGCTAAACCTGCTGAGATGATTGCGATCATAACCAGACCTCTTTCCCTACATTATCCTTCATTATCGTACCATGATTTACCCTTTTTTTATATGACTCGAGCCCATTTTTATGAAAATATTCTTCTATATAATCCCATTTTATATCAAAAAGAACCGAATCCCTTGTAAGGATCCAGTTCTTTTTTTATCCGTTCATTCTTTTGTTGATTTCTTCTGCAATAAGCCCCCCATGAAACCTTCCATTTTCAATGAAAATTTCATTGGCATTATTTCCAGCTGCAATGACTCCTGCAATGAAAATACCTTCTACGTTTGTCTCCATCGTCTGTTCATCAAATGCTGGACGGCCTGATTCTTGATCAATTGTCACACCCATTTTTTCTAAGAAAGAATGATCTGGATGATAGCCTGTCATGGCAAAAACATAATCACTTTTCACTCGCTCCGTTTGATCTTGCTGGTTTGTAAAAATCACCTCTTCTTCTGTGATTTCCTTCACCTGCGCTCCAAACTCCATTCGGATGGTTCCATTCCGCACAAGCGCTTCAAACTCTGGTAAAATCCAAGGTTTGATGCTAGACGAATATTCAGTTCCTCGATACAGCACAGTGACTCTGCTTCCGCATTTCACAAGTTCTAGCGCTGCATCGACACTTGAGTTTTTCCCGCCGATCACCGTCACATCTTTATCAAAGTAAGGGTGTCCTTCTTTAAAATAATGATACACATGAGGAAGGTCTTCTCCTTTGACGTTCATATAGTTTGGATGATCATAGTAACCAGTAGCAATCACGACATAATCACATGAATAGTCGTCTTTTGATGTGCTCACGGTAAAACAGCCATCTTTTTTCGTCACAGCGGTTACTTTTTCAAAGGCATGCACACGCAGGCTTTTTCGTCTGACTACTTCTCGGTAATAAGAAAGCGCCTGGATACGAACGGGTTTGCGATTTTCAGTAATAAAAGCGACATCACCAATCTCAAGCTTTTCACTTGTACTGAAAAAGGTTTGATGTGTTGGGTAATGATAAATACTGTTAACGACATTCCCCTTTTCAATGACAAGTGCATCAATTCCGATTTGCTTGAACGCGATGGCAGCTGATAGCCCGCAAGGGCCGCCTCCTATTATGATCGCTTTTTCTTGTTTCATTTGTTCCACTCCTGTCGTTTCAATACAATAACAACTGCTAGCTGTTTGATGATTTGTTCCATTCCATAAAAAAATCTCCTATTTAAGGATAGGAGATTTTAAGGCGCGATGCAAATAAGCCGCTTAAATCCAGCCTCTGAATCGAGAAGCTTCAGCCATTTTACGTACGCCGACCATATATGCAGCAAGACGCATATCGATGCGGCGGTTTTGCGCCATTTCATAAATATTATTAAATGATTTCACCATCATATCTTCTAAACGAGTTTCGACTTCCTCTTCAGTCCAGTAGAACCCTTGGTTATTCTGCACCCATTCAAAGTAAGAAACCGTTACACCACCCGCACTCGCAAGTACGTCTGGGACAAGCAGTACTCCACGATCTGAAAGAATTTTTGTTCCTTCAAGTGTCGTTGGACCATTTGCTGCTTCTACGACAATTTTGGCTTTAATGTTTGCCGCGTTATCTTCAGTGATTTGGTTCTCAATGGCTGCAGGTACTAAGATATCACAATCAAGCTCAAGCAGCTCTTGGTTTGTAATGGTATCGTTAAATAATTTAGTCACGGTTCCAAAGCTGTCACGCCGGTCTAGCAAGTAGTCAATATCAAGACCATCTTCATCGTATAATCCGCCATAAGCATCTGAAATCCCTACGATTTTTGCTCCGGCATCATACATGAATTTAGCCAAGTAGCTTCCTGCATTTCCGAATCCCTGTACGACAACACGAGCCCCGTTGATGTCAATTCCTTTTTTCTTCGCCGCTTCTTTGATGCAGATCGTCACACCTTTTGCTGTTGCAGTATCACGTCCGTGTGACCCTCCAAGAACAATTGGTTTTCCTGTGATAAATCCTGGCGAGTTAAATTCATCAATTCTAGAATATTCGTCCATCATCCATGCCATAATTTGAGAGTTTGTAAACACATCTGGTGCTGGTACATCTTTTGTTGGACCAACGATTTGACTGATTGCGCGAACATAGCCGCGGCTTAGCTTTTCAAGCTCTCTAAATGACATTTCTCTTGGATCACAGATAATACCGCCTTTTCCTCCGCCATAAGGAAGATCCACAATACCACATTTTAAACTCATCCAAATTGAAAGCGCTTTTACTTCTTTTTCAGTAACGTTTGGGTGGAAACGAATGCCGCCTTTTGTCGGTCCGACAGCATCATTGTGCTGTGCGCGGTAACCAGTGAAAATTTTCACTGATCCATCATCCATCCGTACTGGAATTTTGACCGTTAATAGACGAATTGGCTCCTTCAGCAATTCATACACTTCTTGCGGATACCCTAATTTGTCTAGCGCTTTATGTATGACGGTTTGAGTTGACTTTAAAACATCTAGCTTATCTTCTGCGTTATGAGCGGCGTTTTGATCGGCTGCCATTAAAATAAACCCCCTAGAAATCTTTCATGATCTACTGCTCCCTTTCAAGCAATAGTATACACCTTCGTACTGGTAAAGCAAAGGTAAAAAACGTTTTTTATCAAAATAAAATATCAGTGTTTATAAATATAAAAAAGGATATAAAAAATACTGTTGTTTCATCACAACAGTATTAAATATAATAGAAAAAAGTGATTAAAAATACATTTGAATCGTTTTCACTGCATCATCTTGCATGATCACTTTTCCATATTCTTTTAGCCGATGAATCGTTAATGTCGTAGGAGAACCAAACTCCGCTAAAATGGAAATGACTGTATCAGCAGACAGTTCTTCAAAATCATCTAGGCTGAGAAAATATTGACCTTCATAATGGTAAACTGTACCCCCTAAAAGCCCAATACGACTTAAACTATGGGACAGCTGAATCACATCTTCAAACGAGGCAAATTGATAGAGCACATGATTACTCTCGTCGAGCTTGACTTGCATCTCAATGTAATCTTCATCAAACTCATCATCATCAGCATCTTCCTGCTGACTCTTTGTGACAATGACGACCATCCCCTGCGCCTGAAGAGAAAATACTTCAACAGCAATCGGTCCACTCGCTTCAAAACCGAGCTCCTGATTCGCCTCGTTCATCATGTCTTTAAACAGCTGATGGACTTTGAACGAATCTTTCCAAAGGTCTTCTTTCGTAAGACCCCGGTCTGTCAGGTCATCTAGTGTGAGAAAAATTTTGATTTTATTATAATTCAGACGCTCCAGTCGCATAACGTTCCCTCCTGCCTCTTCTAAACACACATCATACTGTAGTATATGAGATGATGAGTCATAGGTTCTTAATTTTGTATTCAGTTTACACTGTGTCAAGACGGAAGACAAGCATGAAGCTATGCTTACGGTGACTTTTATGGAAAATATTGAGGGTGCAGCAAGTCATCGCGTTTTTACAGGCATTAAATAGATCAGATGGGTTTCTGGTTCTGCCCCGAGACGCATTGGAATCTTTGTTGTTCCATAGCCATTACTAATGAGAAAAAACGCGCCTTTGACCTGACCTGTTCTTCCTTTTTCATATGGACCAAATTTTCCGATTCGGATCTGACCTCCATGCGTATGACCGCTCAGAACAAGGTCGATTCCCTCTTCTTCACTCATCAAATGATGTACATCTGGGTTGTGTGATAAGAGAATATTCACTTCATCTTTCACAAACTCAGGCCGTATCGCTTCATAATCCGCCTTTTCAAGCCGAATATCATCGATACCTCCAACTTTGATTGGCTGGCCTTCGAAATCCCACACAGCCGTTTCATTTTGCAGAGTCGTGACATCATATGCATGAAGTATCTCTTTAAACTTCTGCTGGTGCAGCTCATGATCATTATTTCCCCAAACAAAATAAACGGGCGCAATTCTTGATAAACGTTTCACATTTTCTTCAATCCTGGCGTAGGGTACACCTTTTTCTGCTAAGTCCCCTCCTACCATAATGACATCTGGTTCTTCTTGTGTGACTTCTGCTAATAATGAGTCACTAATAAGACGCCGGTGTGTATCAGAAATAAAGAAAATCACTGCTGGTCGATCTGATTGAAGTGCCTCTATTGTAAAGTAATGCTTTTTGATGTTGTTTTGTTTTGCCGTTTTCACCATTTTTGCCGTTACACACACACCTGTTGTAACAGCCGCAATGGCGGCAGTAAATCCGATGGCATATTTCATCATAAATGGCTCCCTTGCATTTGTTTCGTTCATAAGACGCTTGAATGAAAAAAGACGTTTCAACTATTAAAACGTCTTTTTACACATTTATTTACTTTCATAATAGAGATTAATGTCATATTGCTTCTGCATATAGTGAAAAACCGCTTCACGCTCTTTCCACTGGTCTGATTGCGGCCATAAGTCTGTGCTTTTTTGTATAATCTCACATCTAAGCCGATGATATTCATCCTCAGCCTTTTCCTCTTTTTTCTTATAGTAATAAGATGCGTAAAAAGCAAACACCTCAGCCATTATCCAAAATAGAAAGATCTCATGACCAAGCAGTGTTGCAATCATCGCTTCCGGCTGAAGAGAGCCTCCCTTATTTGCCGTTATTACAAAATAAAACAAAAGAATCGCCAGCGACAATAGGGCTGTCCATTGCCATCTTTTGCACTGCTTAGCAAAGCCCTCATATTTGTGCTTTCTTTTGATCAACGTTTCCATCATTTTCTGTGTCGGCTGATCCATATAGCGGCTGATTACGTGCAATGTCATCACATACACCCTGTCCCTTTTTTCTACATATGTATGTGCTTTTTCATTCGATCATGTCAGGTAATTAGTTTTCCAATGGAATGTTGAGTACTTGACCACTGTATACACTGTTCCCATTTAAATGATTATAGGCTTTAATTTTCTCTTCACCCGATCGGTTTTTGTAATATTTCATCGAGATTCGATATAGGTTTTCCTCTGGGCCCACAGTGTGCTGTACGACACGAACCGGCTTTTCTTCCTGCTTCTTTTTCTCTTCGGCTTCTTTTCGTTTTTTCTCTTCTTGTTGTTTTTGCAGTGCGAGCTGCTGCTGTTCACGCTTTTTCGCAGCTGCGGCTTTTTCACGCTCTTCTTTCTCTTTAGCGGCTTTTTCTTTTTTCTTCTGCTCTGCTTTTTCTTTTGATCGCTGCTTTTCTTTTTCTTCATCTTTCTTTTTCTTCTCTTCATCAGACGCATCCGCTTTATCATCGCTAGCGTCATTTTTTGTTTCGACAAGTGCTGACGGAACTGGGTCTGTGTCAGCACTTGAGGTTTTATCGATGTATACACCTTGATTGTTATTATCGTTGATTTCCTTTGATGTGTAATAGATCAATAGAAAGAAAACAGTGATGACGATGATAGGAAAGATAATAGCCAATGTCGTAAACAAAGGATTGCGCACTTTTTTCGTGCGCTGCTTCTTATATTCATGAAAGTCTTCTCGTGTAGGAAAGTGAGAGTCATCAGAAGGATGTACTTTTTCTTCAAGAATTTCCTCTACATCGTCGTCATGGTTGTTTGTCAGCTGCTCCTTCTTTCTCTGCATTCTCGACATTTCTTCCATGTTCATCCCTCCCCTTATATATTAAACGAATTTGACAAGCAAAGACTAAGTCAATGACAAAATGAGTCATGACAGGAACAAATAAATTCCCCGTCCACTCGTATAAAAGTCCTAAAAAAATACTAATGGAAACCACGAGGATAAACAAGAGTATTTTTGATAAATAGCGAAAGTGAAGAAGCGCAAACACGATGCTGGCAATCTCCAGCCCAAATTGCTGATGAACGATTCCGCGAAATAGTATTTCCTCTGAAAAGGCGATGAGAAGTGCTAACCAAACAATATGCGGGATGCTTCGGTTTTTGAACATCTTTTCATTTAAACCGCCATCATCATACATATGAGCGGGAAACACCTTCATGACAATCGCATCCACAATGATGACGAGCAAAGCACCGCCAATTCCATATGTCAGAATGCGCATATCATGAATCTGCCAAAGTGCTGTAAAATCCATCCATTGATCGAACATAAATATGCCTAGTAAAAAAGAAACGATAAGCATGAGGAGCTGCGTGAAATACAGCTGTTCTACGACTTGTCGATCGGTTAATTTTTCAATGATTTGACGATGTTGTTCAATCAATGCTGCGCCTCTTTTGTCAGATGAAACATACGATCCAGCACGGTCTTCCAGTGTTTCATTTCATTCAGCTCCAATGATTGATCTTTTTTTTCATAATCAGACAGGTCAAGTCCGCAAGAAGAGCAGCAATGATCAGAGGACGCATGCTCTGTTTGATTAAGCTGTTCGTGAAAGTATAATAACAGAGATTGTCTAAAGCAGTCATGACCCATGATCCGCTCTTTAAATTGCCACACTTTTCTCAGCTTTTCTGTTTGTCTGTCCTGCAATTTTTCTTTTAGATTCATGAGGATTGCCGGGCGCTGTTCGGACTCATGCATCATGTAATAATGCGTCAGCATTCTTGCACGGGTCTCCTGAAGCCCTGTTTCCATTAATCGTTCACGTAATTTTTTTTCATCATTTGTCTGCATTTGTGTGAGCTGGGCTAAGAAGAAATCAATTTCTGGATCGTCAAATCCTTCTGCTTGGATCAAGTGTTGCTGAATATCTGCATCCTCTTCTGTATATAAAAGAATGCTCACACTGTTTTTCCCGTCCCTTCCCGCTCTTCCAATCTCTTGCATAAATGCTTCAATCGATTGCGGCGGGCTCATATGAATGACAAATCGGATATCCGCTTTATCAATTCCCATGCCAAAAGCACTCGTGCAACAAATGAGATCAAGCTGACCGCTGATAAATTGCTGCTGAATGAGCATACGGTCTCCTGCATCCATTCCGCCATGATAAAACTCAACACGCTGATTGGTTTTTTGTTTCATCCAGAGTGCAAGCTCTTCTGTCATTTGCCGGGTCGGGCAATAAATAAGACCTGGTCCTTGCAGGAAGTCCGCAAGCTCAATGGCCCGTTTCTCTTTTGCTTCTTTCGATTCGTGCGCTTCTTTGACGAAGGCAATGTTCGGGCGGTTGACGGAATGAATATGAAAGTCAGGATGCTGTAATCTTAGCGTTTGCACTGTATCTTTTAGCGTTTGTTTCGTTGCTGTAGCTGTAAGAGCTAAAGCAACAGGATGACCTAACGCTTCTCTCCATTCTCCCAGCTTTGAATATTCAGGACGGAAATCATGCCCCCATTCTGATATACAATGCGCTTCATCGACGACAAACAGACCAATATGCATCGACTTGAGTTGTTCTAGCAGCACTTCTGACATTAATGCCTCAGGTGCGACGAATAAAAATTTATATGATGGCAAATGCCGAATGATATGTCGTCTCTCCTGAAAAGACAATGTGCTGTTAAGCGCCGCCACTCGTTTTTCTCCGCGCATTTTCATTCGTTCGACTTGATCCTCCATAAGCGATAAAAGAGGCGAAATAATCAGAACTAATCCTTCTGTCATATAGCCAGGAATTTGATAGCAAAGTGACTTCCCTCCGCCAGTAGGCAGCATGGCAACCGTATCTTTTTGATGCAGTACACTTTGAATAATGTCCTCTTGACCCACTTTAAATGTGTCGTGGCCAAAGTATCGCATGAGCGTCTGATGAAGCTTATCCATTTGCTTTCACCATCCTTGTCAGTGCCAATCGTATTTGAAAATAAGTAAATGGATGCTCGAGTTTTTCTTTAATCAGCTTCATTTTATTTGTTTGAAGCTCCCTGGCTACAGTAAGGATCGCCCGCTGCTCTTCTATACTCACATACGGATCTATTGAAAAGCTTGGCTCATGTATCGACAGCTCCACGATATGATCTTCGATCGTTGCCTTTTTTAGTGAACGAATGTGAGCAATCTGTTCAATATCAAATCCTTTTTGGACAAGCTCAAGTGTTTTATGGGTAGAAGTTGTTAACACGCGTTTGAATTCAAGGTCACCTACGAGCTGCTGCAAAATCGGTGCCTCACCTTTTTGGGCAGATTGAATAAAATAATGGAGTACATTCCAAAAAAGCAGGTACACATACCACACATCTTCTTTCATCCACTCCGCCATTTGCTGATACGTACGCCCGATTCGTTCATTTGAGGTCAATGAATAAACAAAAATCAGTGCCTCTTGATCGCTTAAACAAACAAGGAGCTTTTCTAGTTCATGATGCAGATCTTCTGAAAGCTTGCTTTTCTGCTGATGCTGTTTCAAGAAAGATTTCGTCCAGCTTTGAACCGAGACATCTCTTTGTATCGGAACATATTGATGCGATCCAGCCATATAGTGAGAAAGCACTTGTACAAGTAAAGAGAGCCTCATCCATAGCATCTTTGCTTTATCGTGATATTTGGCACCATGAAAATAAGCGGGCATCGGTTTTTCAGAAAAATGCTGGTTTAGCATTCGCTGCCCTGCTTCAGTGATGCTGAATGTCTCATCGTTTTTTCTAATGTAGTGCTTCTCTTCAAGCTTTAAAGCAGAACGATTCAGCAGATCCCTCGTAAACCCCGGGTAACAGCCGAAGTACCTGGAAAGCTCAAACAAGCTGGCATCCTGTATGGTTTGTGATGATTTTTTTCCTTTAAAAAGATGGTAGACAGCACTAATGGAGCGTTCGCCGTTCAATTTATATACGCTGTCCATTAACATGACATCCAAATAATGAAGAGTCATTCATCAAAGCACCTGTCTTCCTGACAAAATTCGAATATTTTCTCCCTTTATTTTAACAGATTTCATACAAGAAGAAATGTTTAAACTCAATTTATGGGGGAAAGTTATGAACAAACCCTTATGTGATAAGCATTCTCAATCACTTTACAGTTGAAATGTGAATTTAAAATCATTACAATAAGGTTTGAGGAAATTGTTTTTTATCGGTGAAACTAAAAAGGTTAAACCATGTGTTCCATCGAACTATCTGGGAGGTATTTTTTAACATGGCAAAATATACAATTGTAGACAAAGACACATGTATTGCTTGCGGCGCATGCGGTGCAGCTGCTCCAGACATTTATGATTATGATGATGAAGGCATTGCATTTGTTACGCTTGACGACAACCAAGGGACTGTAGAAGTTCCAGAAGTACTTGAAGAAGATATGCTTGATGCATTTGAAGGATGTCCAACTGACTCAATCAAAGTTGCGGACGAATCTTTCGAGGGTGACCCACTTAAGCATGAATAGTATAAAAGCCCCTTATGCAGGGGCTTTTTTTATATTAACTATTTTGAAGTCGGCGTTTATTTTCAAACCATGGACGCATTTTCACAAAAATGAAGCTAAACACGATGGTAATGATCATTCCTTTAATAAAGTTAAAAGGTAAGATCCCTGCTGTAATGGTCGTCTTGAGCGCATGATCAGATAGTTCAGGTGCGTTTAAAAACCATGTGTAAGCTGGCAGGAATAAGAAGTAATTTAAAATGCTCATCATCACAGTCATCAGTAATGTACCGATGATCATTGACCATGCCATCCCTTTTGCTGATTTAATTTTTTTGAACATAAAGGCGACTGGTAAGATGAATAATGTGCCTGCAATGAAGTTCGCGACTTGCCCAACTGGAACACCAGACATACTGCCTTGAATGAGATAATGCAGAACATTTTTTAATGCCTCAACTGCAATTCCTGCACCCGGCCCATAAATTAAAATCGCAATAATCGCTGGTATATCACTGAAATCAATTTTCAAATACGCCGGAAGCCCTGGGAAAGGGAAATCCAATAAAATTAACACGAACGAAATACTGCTGAGCATACTGGTGACGACTAAACGTTTTACTTTACTTTGATTCAATATTCTCTCTCCTTTTCGATCAAATCTTTCGAAAAGAGGATTGTTCAATTTCAGCCGCAAAAAAACCGCTCATGAAAACAGGAGCGGGGAATTTGGGCTAGACAAATAAACGTGTGAAAAACCATGTTTTCAACGTTTACGAACCTCCATCTTCTCCCATCCAGACTATACTGTCGGCTTCGGAATCACACCGAATCCTGCCAAAAAAGGCTCGCGGGCTTAGAGACTATGCTCATCACCGCCGGTAGGGAATTGCACCCTGCCCCGAAGATTGATCATTATTCAATTCGACATCATTATATATGATATATGAGCATTTGTACAGATAAAAATCCTGAGCAATTTCATCAGTTTTAAGAAATCGTAAAAAACTTAAAAATTATAATGACAAATGCGCAAAAATTGGTTATCTTTTGTTTAAAGGTGTCCATTCTTTATAAAGATACCAATAAATGTTCGTGTTTTCTTTTTCGCTTTACTGCTTTAATTTGATTGACACAGTGAAAAGGAATATGGTAAATTATCAGATATTTATGACGTTTATTTTAGGAGGAAATCTTACGATGTTTCGAGTATTAGTCTCAGATAAGATGAGCAATGATGGTCTTTTACCACTGTTAGAATCAGATTTTGTTGAAATTGTCCAAAAAAATGTAACAGAAGCAGAAGATGAATTACACACATTTGATGCCTTACTTGTCAGAAGTGCTACGAAAGTGACCAAAGAGCTTTATGAAAAAATGTCTTCATTAAAAATTGTCGGCCGTGCCGGTGTGGGAGTAGACAATATTGATATTGATGAAGCGACCAAGCATGGCGTCATTGTCATCAATGCACCAAACGGTAATACGATCTCCACAGCTGAGCATACATTTGCCATGATCTCTTCGCTCATGCGTCATATTCCACAAGCCAATATTTCTGTGAAATCAAAAGAATGGAACAGAGGCGCATATGTTGGTGCTGAGCTTTATGGAAAATCTCTTGGGATTGTTGGACTTGGCAGAATCGGAAGCGAAATCGCTCAGCGTGCAAGAGCATTTGGCATGACAGTCAACGTATTTGACCCATTTCTCACAAAGGAACGTGCAGAAAAAATTGGTGTCAATGCCAAATCACTTGATGAAGTACTCGAAGTATCAGATATTATCACTGTACATACCCCATTAACAAAAGAAACAAGAGGGCTTCTCAATAAAGAAACAATTGCAAAAACGAAAAAAGGCGTTCGCCTAGTGAACTGTGCGCGCGGCGGTATTATTGACGAGGGTGACCTTCTTGAAGCGCTTGAAAGCGGCCATGTTGCAGGAGCTGCACTCGATGTATTTGAGGTAGAACCTCCTACTGATAATCCGCTTGTAGACCATCCGCTCGTCATTGCGACTCCGCATCTTGGCGCATCGACAAAGGAAGCACAATTAAATGTAGCGGCGCAAGTTTCTGAAGAAGTACTTCAATTTGCAAAAGGACTCCCTGTCATGTCATCTATTAATCTACCAGCGATGACAAAAGACGAGTTCAAAAAGATTCAGCCTTATCATCAGTTTGCAGGAAAGCTCGGACGTCTTGTCTCTCAATCAATGAGAGAACCTGTAAAAGAAGTAAGCATCTCTTACGAAGGCTCTATTTCAAAACTCGAAACCTCCTTTATTACAAAAAGTCTCCTGTCAGGCTTTTTAAAAGAACGCGTCGATTCGACTGTAAATGAAGTAAATGCTGGGATGGTGGCAAAAGAACGCGGCATTAGCTTTAGTGAAAAAATTTCTTCCAGCGAATCTGGTTACGAAAACAGCATTTCTATTGAAGTCAAAGGTGACCTTTCAACCTTTACTCTAAAAGCAACCTACATCCCGCATTTAGGAGAACGCGTTGTTTCCATTAATGGATTTAATATTGATTTTTATCCAGATGGACACCTTGTCTACATCCAGCATACTGATGCACCTGGTGTGATTGGAAAGGTTGGACAAATATTAGGCGACCATGATGTCAACATTGCGACAATGCAAGTAGGACGTAAAGAAAAAGGCGGCGAAGCCATCATGATGCTTTCTTTCGACAAACATCTTGAGGACGAAATTGTCAAAGAATTAACCGAAGTGCAAGATATACTTTCTGTCCGTCTGATCGACCTATAAAAAATAATGTTAAACCTCATGCAAATGCATGAGGTTTATTTTGTTGAAATCATTAAACGGTCTCCCGTTCGAATGAGATGAGTAGTAAGCTCATTGATTTTTTTCAATTGTTCCACAGTCATCTCGTGCGCCTTTGCAATCGACCAAAGGGTATCTCCTTGTTTAATGAGATATGTATTTTTTTCATGCCCGTTTACATGAAGAGCCGGCTCTTGGAAACGATCCATCGCAATGATTGTGAGTGGATCTACCGCATCTTCTTTACTGACTGACCAATTACCCTTGTGCACCTCAAAATGCAAATGAGTGCCTCTAGAAGCCCCTGTGTTGCCGATAATGCCGATCGGCTGCCCTGCTTCTACATGGTCGCCTTTTTTAACAAAACGCTCGTGTAAATGTGCATAGACGGTTTCATATCCATTTGGATGCTGAATAAACACAACCTCTCCATATGTAGCAGATACATACGAACGCGAGACCACACCTTCACTTGCAGCAAATATGGATTCTCCTTCAGGCGCAGCTATATCTAATCCCTTGTGCGAGCCACCTCTTGTCCCAAACAAATCCGTGACTTCTCCTTTTATCGGCTCCACCCATTCGCTTGTTTTCTGTGCATGAGCAAAAGGAGAAAAAATCAACAGCAAAAAACAGCTGGCACATATGAAGCAATACCTTTTCATCAGTGACTCCCCTTCTTTGAGGTTCTTTTTATGACAGCTTAGTATACAGCAAGGAAGCTATTTTCTATACATCAAAAAAGAACGCAATTTCTTGCGTCCTTTAACGGTCTCTTATAACAACTGGATTCGGCAGAGCCGGCACCTCTATGGGTTCTTCTAATTCATATGGACCAACTTGATCTGCCCCCGCCTGTTGAATGGTGACCTCTGTAAAACCAAAATCTTTCGCTGAGAGCAGCAGACCTTCAATGAGTAGAATATGATCATTTGAGTCCGATAATTGCGCTGATGCTCCAAACGTGATAGTCACATGTTTTCCTTTAGTCGTCACTTCTTTAATCGATTCATCTTTAATTAATGGATCAAGTCCGGCATCACTTGTCCGCTTCATGGCCTCTACCGCATCTTCATACGAAGGATAATGGGTTTTTGAAGGCACTAAAAAAGTCCCGCTTTTGTTGTCTAAAACATAATAAGCGTGCTTTGTTTGTTTCTCAATCGACATTGTTCCAATGCGGCCATTTGCTCCTAATTGAAGTTGAGAACCTTTGGATGTCTTGACCTGTACCTGCTTATACTTACTCCATTTTAGCGTTTCTTTTACCATATCTTTAAACCGGTTGGCTTCTTTTAACGTATCGAGGGACAAATCATTTTTTAACTGAAAGATGAGTGTATCTCCTTTTTCTCGAAGATCTACCATATCAATATAAGATTGAAGAGGTTTTGTCATTTCAGGCAGCTGCACCTGCTCATATGTGTTCATCATTTCCTGCAAATGATCATACTCATCCTCTTTTTCAATGCTAATTGGAACTACCTGAGAGGTTGATTCATCTATGTATGCAATGGTCATATACTTTTGCTGCTGCTTACGAGAAACAACGTGTGAGGGCCCATCAGTCTGTTTGACCGCCTCTAATGTGGCGTTCACCTGACTTTTGTCAGCACTTGTTTCCACTTGCTTATGATGATCTTGAGCAGCCGGCTGAAATAAATGAGGAGAAATCAAAAACGCCATAAATAAAACCACAACGGTTGCGACCGCTGGACCAATCCATTTGGCACTTTTCTTTTTCTGCCCGCTTGCCATCAGCATCTGCTGGTATATCTGCTTAGATGAACGGTTGTCCTCCACCTTTGGAAGCTGACTTAGTAACACCTTGATTCGTTCTTCGCTCCAATCGGACCTGTTCGTTTTCATTCACTAGCTCCTCCTTCAAAAGCTCCATATGTTTTCGGAGCACTTTCAGGCCTCGGTGCTGCGTTGTTTTGACTTTGCTTTCCGAGAACTTTAGCGCCTTTGCCGTCTCCATGATTGAGTAGCCCTGGATAAATCTTAAAATGATGACAGCTCGTTGATCAATTGTGCAATGATCAAGTGCGGCATAGATTTCTTTTACATTTTCATCCTGTACAGCTAGTTCGTCTGGGAGCAAGTCTGGGTCCTTTACATCCTGCTTATCCCAATCAAACGTGCCGAGTACCCGTTGTCTAATGGTTTGCTGTTTGCGAAACCAATCAATCGCCACATGCCTTGCAATTGAAAACAGCCAAGTTTTCTCGCTGCTTCTTCCTTCAAAAGTTTTATATGAGTGAAGTACCCGGATGTAAACCTCCTGAACGAGATCCTCTGCCTGATTTTTATCTTTAACCATATAAAATAAAAACTGGTACAAATCTTGATGGTACGAATCATATATTTTTTGAAAGGTTTCATGCATAGGAAACCCCTCCGTTCACTTATTTTTGTCGATTGACTCTTACAAAACGTTACATTACAACTTTATGACAAATATATTACAAGTTCGACAATTTGGGAAGGGCTTTTTGTTTAACTTCTCCTTAAAAATATGAAAATAAAAAAACACTTCTTTTTTTCGAAAAGAAGTGTTTCTCATGTAACAAGATTCTTCGTCAGGATTAGACGAGTTCCTGCTTTTTTCTCGGAATATAAAAGGTAAAGTGTGTACCTGTACCCGCTTTGCTATGTGCATGAATGGAGCCTTGATGCGCCTCTACGATGTTCTTCACAATCGCAAGACCAAGTCCAGTACCAGAACGCCCTCTTGTTCTTGCCTTATCCGCTTTATAGAAGCGTTCGAAAATAAATGGCAGATCCTCTTCCGGGATTCCGCTTCCTGAATCTTTTACATCCATTTTCAGACCGCTTTCCACCGATTGAACCGAGAAGTGAACCTCTCCGCCCTCTGGTGTATGACGAATGGCGTTATCAATGAGATTCGTAAACACCTGCTCAATCTTATCCGGATCGAATACAAAGTCCGGTTCATCCACTTGAATGTCATATGTGAGATCAATTTGTTTTTCTTTCGCAATACCGAGAAACTTGCGGTAAATCTTCTCGGTCAGCTCTTCTGTATCTGTCGATTCAAGATTAAGTGTAATATGGCCAGCTTCCATTCTCGCTAGGTCTAGAAGGTCATTCACAAGACGTCCCATTCGAAGTGATTCGTCGTAGATAATTTGCGCAATCTCTTTCTTTTCCTCTTCTGAGCCTGCAATATCATCTACAATCGCCTCACTATACCCTTGCAGCATGGCAATTGGAGTACGAAGTTCATGACTGACATTGGCAATGAAGTCTTTTCTCAGCTTATCAAGTCTTCGTTCCTCTGTCATATCACGAAGGACCGCAACTGCTCCCCTGACATCCTGCTGATTATAAAGCGGAGACATGAGAAGAACCCAAGTACGTCCTTGCAGCGTGACTTCGATCATTTGCTCTTTTTCTGTGCTGACGGCTGTATGAAACAGTTCTCGCGCTTCTGGCGGCAGTTCATCTCCATCTTTGATCTTCATATTTTGCTCGTAATACCATGCCTGCAAGAATCGTTCTGCAGGAGGATTCGTCATGAGAATCGTTCCATCAATATTGATGGTGATGACACCATCGGCCATACTGCTTAAAATGTTGGACAAATGTTCTTTTTCTTGATTTAAGGCTGTGATATGGAATTTAAGCTGCTTGCCCATTTGATTAAAGGCGATGGCCAGTTCTCCAATTTCGTCTTGCGTTAATATAGGAATCTTGGTATCAAATTTCCCTTTCGCCAGATCCTGTGCCCCCTCTCTCATCTTTCTGAGAGGATAGGTGACACGTGTTGATAAGAAGAAAGCGAAGATAGTGGTCAGAATAATGGCAATTCCGGCTGCTAGGAAGATATAACGCGTCGTATGTTTCGTTGTTTGTTCTACAGCGAGTAATGATTGAGAAAGAAAGACCATGCCTTTTTTTCCGTTTGCCTCAAATGGAACACCGACGACAATTCGTTCATCTTTCTGATTGCCTGCATTTGGTTCTGCACGTTTACTGATTTTTTTACGATCTTTTAGTGCTTGATTTAAATCACTGTCCGCTTCAATTTGTTTCTTTGTAATCGCAGGAAGCTTCCCGTCTTTTTCAGACGAATACCACTCTAGCCCGTCCTCTTGGATAATCGCAATACTCGTCAATTTGTCAGCAAGCTCTGATGTAATCGACCTTGCGAGCGATTGATCCTCATGGCTTTCTAAAATGACCGCTACTTTGTTTGCCATTTGAGTTAAATCTGACTTTGCTTCTTCTACATGGTAATTCTCAATGAACTCTAAAAGAAGCACGGTTAAAATAGATAAAACGATCAGGACGAGGAAGAGAATGGTTAACCATAGCTTTCCAACGACACTTTTCCACAGTTTCATTCAGCGCCGACCTCAAATTTGTACCCGACACCCCATACCGTCACGATTTTTTTCGCAGCTTCTGGTGACACTTTATTCAGCTTTTCGCGAAGTCGTTTGACGTGGGTATCGACTGTTCTCAAGTCTCCAAAGAATTCATACTGCCATACTTCTTTTAACAGCTTCTCTCTGTCATAAACCTTATCCGGTGTTTTCGCAAGGAAATATAAAAGCTCATATTCCTTCGGCGTGAGACTGACTTCTTTGCCATCAGCCGTCACTCTATGCGCATCGTGGTCAATTGAAAGATGAGAAAACACAAGTACATCTTTTGTTGTTGTCCCAGTATTGAGATAAGACGTTTGAGAAGATCTTCTGAGCAATGCCTTCACACGTAAAACAACTTCACGCGGGCTAAAAGGTTTTACGATATAGTCATCCGTTCCTGCCTCAAACCCTTGGACGCGGTTGGCTTCTTCTCCTTTTGCCGTCAGCATAATGATTGGAGTCGCTTTTTTGTCTCGAATTTGATTACACACTTCGATTCCATCTGTCCCAGGCATCATTAAATCGAGTAAAATGAGGTCATAATCTGTTTGGAGTCCTTTTTGAATCGCCTCATCTCCATTTTCTGCTTCATCGATTTCATAATTTTCACGTTCTAAGTACATTTTTAAAAGGCGGCGAATTCTTGCCTCATCATCTACGACTAATATTTTCGTTTGAGTTGTGTGTTCCATTAGACAATCCTCCTGCTTTCTCCGTTGTTACATTCATTTTAACAAAAAGCCAAATCGATTCATAAAAAGTTGGCCTTTTTCATGTGATTAAGCGTAAGAATGAAGCCCTGCAATCACAAGATTGACAAAGATGAGATTAAACATAATGATGGCGAATCCGATGACAGCTAGCCAAGCGGACTTTTCGCCATGCCAGCCCCTGGATAAGCGAAGGTGAAGGTAGGCTGCATAAAAGAGAAACGTAATCAATGCCCATACTTCCTTCGGGTCCCAGCCCCAGAACCGAGTCCAGGCAATTTGCGCCCAGATCATTGCAAAAATCAGCCCGCCTAACGCAAATACAGGGAAACCAATGGAAACAGCCCTGTATCCAATTTCATCGACTAAATCTAGGTTCACCTGCTTCACAAGCGGTTGAAGCAGAGCGCTGAGTCGTTTGCGAATGATCAACCGAATCAGTCCATACAAGATCAGCCCCGTGCCGAATGACCATAACACCGTATTGACCTTTCTTCCTGAAAAAACAGGCGGCAAATCAACAAATGGTTCCAAACGATCTTGCGTCACAAGCTCTCCTTTATGAGGTCCAACTAGAGCTGGCAGCTCATAGACCATCACACTTTCCTCTTTATTTTTATCGACCCAATTAAATTTTGCCTCGTACCCTGTCATTCTAAAGATGGACGTGACAGCGATAAATGCAAGTGTAACAACAATCATAAACATGACGAGCTCTAAACCAAATGTCTTCTTCCCTGGCTTTGTTTGATCGACATGCTTTAATAGGAAGATGACACCTGCCACAAAGCTGATCGCTAAAATGGCTTGCCCAAGTGCTGCTGTTGTCACGTGAATATAAAGCCAATTACTTTGTAGTGAAGGAATCAGCGGTGAAATATCTGATGGGAACATACTTGCATAGGCAATAATCAATAAAGCGATTGGAAGTGTAAATAAACCAAGTACAGACACTTGATACACAAAATATAAAATGATGAATGCGAGCACAAGCATCATGCCAAAAGCGGTTGTGAATTCAAACAAATTACTGACTGGTGCATGACCAGACGCCATCCACCTTGAAATAAAATAGCCAAATTGGCTTAAAAAACCGATGATGGTGAGCGTAATGCCGATAAGTGCTGCCTTATTCCTGCGCGGTCCATCAACTTGCTTTTTTCCTTTAATGGCACCACCAAAAAAAGGAACTGCCGCTAAATACAATAGAAAAGCTGCAAATAACAGGTTTTCACTGACTGCTGCCATCTAATCCTTCCCCCTTGCTTTTGCTGATACTTGTTGTATCAGGCAGTTCTTTTTGATCAACTGGCTGTTTGATGCCACTGTCACTTAGTAACACGTTGAGATCAGACTTTAAGCCGAACCAGTTTTTGTTTGTGTGTCCTGCCACAAATACTTTTCCATCCTTTGCAGACAGCCAAATTCTTCTATGCTGCCAATACATCCCCTGCACGACACCAATCATGAAGATAATCCCGCCTACGATGAGCACCCCGAGAGTTAAATCTTTTCTAACCGTCAATCCCGTGACGTTTTTCGTTTCCACTCGATCAAACTTCATTTTATATATGTTGTTATCAGAGCCTTCTACTGTCTCTTGAATCGCCACAAAGCTTTTTTCACCTTTAGGCTTTTCAGGAGAAATCATTTCAAACACGAAAGCAGGATTATTTGGATTCCTTGTTTTCGTACTCGGCGTTCCATCATCGTCAAAATAAAAATCAGGGAGATAGCTCATCACTTTGACTTTGTAACCGCTACCAAGATCATATTCTGACTTAGGCTCCAGCAGATTAATCTTCACTGTTCCGAAAGATTTTTCTGTATCTTTACGAATCAGTTGAAAGACCATTTGATCGAGTTCATTTTGTTTAAAATCCACTTGATATAATGAGAAATGATCAAACTTGAGCGGTTCGTTCACTTTGATATCGTGTTCTGTTACCTGCTTCAGCTTGGGCTTTTCACCAAACACAACTTCCCCTTCACGTTTGTATAAAGTGGCATCGGTTTTATAACTTTTCACCACTTGACCGTCGCCAGCTCTTTCAATCGCATTCTCAAACACTTCTTTTTCATTTCCAGTTTCATAGCGGTCAATTGAAAACGCATTATTTTTCAAGAAGTATTGACCATCTGTGCCTGGGATTGGGGCCGTTTCACCTTCTCTGACCCAGAGCGTTTCATCCACGTACATGCCTGGGACAAATCGGAGCATCGATCCAATGAGAAAGATGATTAATCCAATGTGATTGACGTAAGGCCCCCAGCGTGAAAAGCGGCCTTTTTCAGCTAAAATATGTCCGTTTTCTTCTCGCACGCGGTAACGCTTTTGTTTCATTGCTCTTATGATGCCTTCATATGTATGCTGATCTAACGTTTTGTCTGTTTCACTGAACAGACGCTGTCTTCTCATAAAGCCTTCTTTTTTGATAACCCCTTGGTTCTTAAGTGCCCGATAAAGAGGAATGACCCGGTCGAGACTGCAAATGACAAGGGAGATTCCGATTGATGCGACTAAAGCTAAAAACCACCAAGAATTATAAAGATCATGGAATCCGAGTATGTAATACAGTTTACCAAACGACCCATATTGCTCTTCATAATAGGTGGAAGCAGATGCACCTGGCGGAATAAACCGCTCCTGCGGAAAAATGGTTCCTAGTGAGGAAGCAAGCAGTGTAATAATTATCAGCCACACACCCACTTTAACGGAAGAAAAAAAGTTCCATACTTTATCAACAATCGTTTTGTTGTATGTTTGCGAGCGTCTTGCACTGCCGTCATATCTCATATCAAGCAGCTTTGAAGAGTTTTTCTCTATAGCTGCAATTGGATTCCCGCATGATTCACATAAAACAGTACCGATTGGATTAATATGTCCACACTCGCACTTTACCTCTTTCATTCTATGACCCCTTTGGTTTAATCAAATTCATATATTCATAGACATTACGTTCTGTCATGGTTCCCTTTATGACTTTGATTACCTTGCCTTCAGGATTAATTAAAAATGTGGTTGGCAGCGGCGTAATATCATATGCCTCTGTCACTTGACGATCTTTGTCCATCGCAACAGGAAAATTCACGCCATAGGATTCCATAAAATTTTTCACGGCAATATTGGATTCCCCAACATTGACTGCAACAATTTCCACACCGCGATCCTTGAATACTTCATATTGATTTGCCATGTAAGGAAATTCTTGTTTACACGGACCACACCAAGTCCCCCAAAAATTAAGGAAGACGCCTTTTCCTTTTAATTCCTTTAATTCAATCCGTTCCCCATCCACTGATTGAAGGACAAAGTTTGGCGCAATAGATCCTTCTTTGACTTGATCTTGTTTGGCAAATACTGAGTTATACATGGTATAACATAGTGCAGCAAGCATCACGAGGAGAATGCCCGTCCGTATGAAAAACCGTCTTTTCTTCATCTGAAGTACCCCTTCCCCATAGACATTCAGGTAAATTATAGCATTCTCCTTCTTTTGATGCTTCTTCATTTTTTGAAGTTTATGTGAAAATTAAAAAGCGCTTTTCCCATGATCTGCAATCGCTCTCAGGCGCTTGACTTCATGCGGAGACAATTCTCTGCGGTCTCCCGGTCTCATGCCTTCAATATGAAGGAACGCATATTGCTCTCTTTTTAGCTTTAACACATCATGACCGATCGCTTCAAACATGCGGCGCACTTGTCTGTTTCTGCCTTCATGAATGGTTAATTGAACGATAGATGTCTGCTTTCGTTTATCGATAGAAAGCATTTTGGCACGAGCACGTGCTGTCTTTTTATGATCTAACATGATCCCTTTTTCTAGCTTTCTAAGCAATTCCTTTGATGGGATGCCTTTTAGCTTCGCTGCATACGTTTTATCAATTTCATATTTCGGATGCATGAGCTTATGGGCAAATTCCCCGTCATTTGTAATTAAAATCAAACCGCTCGTATCATAATCTAAGCGGCCGATTGGATAAAGGCGCTGCGGGACGTCATCAAAGAAATCTGTGACGACCTTACGTCCTTTATCATCCTCAGCAGCTGAAATGACGCCGCGCGGTTTATAAAGCATAAAGTAAACCGGTTCTTCTCTTTCAAGCTTTAATCCGTTGACTTCAATTTTATCTGAAGAGCCCACTTTTACTCCGAGCTCTGTCACTGTCTGGCCATTAACGGTAACTCGTCCTTCTTTAATTAATTCTTCTGCCTTTCGTCTAGAAGCGACGCCGGCATGTGCAATTACTTTCTGTAAACGTTCCATTTGTCTTTCACCTCATGTACTATCTTACTTGCTTGACTTAAAACAAACAAGCATTCGTGGAAAAATAAGCGATTCGTCTGTCTAATTTCAGCTAAAAAGCGATTTTCCATCCACGAAATACAAAAAAGCGCCTCATTAGGCGCCGCTAAATAACAAACTGACGATGATGACAGATGCAATGATTCCAATGAGGTCCGCTAACAGTCCTACTTTCAGCGCATCCCCCATCTTTTTAATACCGACTGCTCCAAAATAGACCGTTAAAATGTATAGAGTGGTGTCAGTTGACCCTTGCATGACAGCTGCGAGCTGTCCGATAAAAGAATCTGGTCCATATGTCGCAATGAGGTCTGATGTCATCCCGAGTGCGGCCGTGCCAGATATCGGACGAATAAACGCAAGCGGCACCACTTCTGCCGGGAAGCCGATCGCTGTAAACACGGGTTTTAACAGTCCCATGACAAAATCAAGCGCACCAGACGCGCGGAATATCGTAATAGCCACGAGCATGCCGACTAAATAAGGAATGATTGAAAAGGCAATTTGAATACCCTCTTTCCCGCCCTCGACAAATGTTTCATAGGTCGGTACCTTCTTAACGGTTCCCGCAATTAAAATTCCTGCGATGATCAGTGGGATCAAAGCCAGAGAAAGCCAGTTAATAAATGACACGAGATCACCCCCGCCTGCTTCTGCGATAGTGGAAATAGCGATCAATGAGAATGGCACCAATGCCTGAAATGAGTGTCGCCAAAATGGTTGGGCCTACAATGTCTGTTGGCTGATCTGCACCATAGGTCATTCTAATCGCAATGACGGTTGTTGGCACGAGTGTGATAGAGGATGTGTTGACCGCTAAAAATGTAATCATGGACCGGCTTGCTTCATTTTTCCCGCCGTTTAATGCTTTCATCTGCTCCATTGCCTTAATCCCAAGCGGTGTAGCGGCATTCCCGAGACCAAAGAAATTCGCCATCAGATTGGACAAAATATATCCCATCGCAGGATGGTTAGGCGGAATTTCCGGAAATAGCTTTGAAATAAAGGGACGGCACAATTTACTAAAGAAATTTAACAAACCTGCCTCTTCTGCAATCTTCATCAGTCCGAGCCAAAAAACGAGGACACTAATCAGACCAATTGAAATCGTAACTGCTTCTTTTGAGCCCTTAAATACAGCTTCGTTTACTTCCTCCATCGTTCCGTTGAACATCGCATACACAAGACCGATGACAGTGAGGAATACCCAAATTAGATTGACCATGAAGATCCGCCTATAGATGTCTGAAAGACAGACTTAAACATTTCTTGAAAGCTTTTTTGTGGCATTCGATTTCGTTTATTTTCATAAAAAATCGGTACTTGCTCGATCACCTGACCATCTAGTAAAAACGTCATTTTCCCTACAACATCCGGGATGGCTTCGGCGTTTTTTTTCCACTTTTTTTGAGGAGTAAGCATTTCCGTTTCAATTTCCACTAGCTTTTTCTCATCTTCATTTAAAAAATAGTCCACATCACGCTTGATAAATGCTTTTTTTTCGTAAAAGGTTCCTTTTAACGAAGCGAGTCTTCCTTTTTCAGCAAGTACGTACGTTTTATAGTGATCAAATGCATATTCAAACATAGAGATATGATCCTTCCAATCATCTGGCGCATTAATGGTCACAGCGATCAGCGCCGCATCCCCTTTTGCAGCTGTAGAGACAAGTGTGCGTTTTGCAAGCTTCGTATATCCCGTTTTCCCCCCAGTTGAATATTGATATAAACCAGTGAGGAGCTTGTTTTTATTTTTCCAATAGCCTTCCATCGTTTTCGCTTTATAGAAAGTCGTGCCCGCAATTTTTTGATATTGTTTATGCTCCATGGCATATTTTGTTAAAATGGCCATGTCATAGGCTGATGAATAATGATGTTTATGATCATCGAGTCCATGCGGATTTTGAAAATTTGTATTCTCCATTCCTAGTTCAGACGCTTTTTGATTCATCATAAAAATAAATCCTTCTAAGCTGCCGCCCACATGCTCTGCAATGGCAACAGCTGCATCATTTCCAGAACGCAGCATAAGCCCGTACGTCAAGTCTTCTAAACTCACCTTCTGCCCTTCTTTTAAATAGAGCGATGAGCCCTCTGCTTGAATCGCGCGTTTTGATACCTTGACGGTGTCTTTCATTTTTCCTGATTCAATGGCTAATACCGCCGTCATAATTTTCGTAATACTGGCGATTCTCCTTTTTTCATGCTCGTCCTTTCCAAATAGGACTCTGCCTGACTGTCCATCTATTAAAATGGCGCTTCTTGCACTCACCGATAATGACATATCTGCTTTGGCATGTGAGGAAAAGGGCAGTAAGAGTGTAAATAGAAGAAGGACTGCTGTTCCAATTTTTAAATAGGGCATGTTCATTCACGTCCTTGTCCGTTTTGTACAAGTGTATGCACGCCTGAAAAAGTTATGATGCCTCGTCCACAAAAAAAAGCGTCTCTATATGTAGAGTCGCTTTTTCCTCTTGCTATACCATTTTCATTTGCTGATGAGATGTCGTATATTCTAGCTCTTCTCTCATCGCTAAAAAATCTTTTTCTAATGAAGAAAATAATCGTTTGATCTCAGCGGATACTTCATGGTGGAAAACAATGCTGCTCTTTCCTGTATACGCGGAACGGCTGTCTTCATACCATGTATCCTTTTTCGGCGTGAAAAACTCTTCAATACATTGATTATAAATACGGTGAAGCGTCTGCTGCGCGGCTTGCTGCGGGAATGTCTGCTGCTGGCTGATTTTCCTGCAAACTGCCGCTGCATCCTCGCTGTACACTGCAAGCTTCCGTAATGTATTCAATATGTCACAATAATAGGCTTCCGCTTCAGGGTTTAATCGTTTCATACTTGATAAGGTAGCTTCATTCAGAAAACCATTCATTTCAGTTGCAACCTTTGATAAAAAGACGCCTGCTTGATCAACTTGAGCCTTTACATTCATATGTGCCATTTGTTTCGTGTTTACCTTCCCCTCATGGCTTTATTACCATTTTATCTGACATCAATAGATGTTAGACCTAAAATCTTTTTTATATTTTATCATACATTTTTCATTCTTTTGAACTATTTTATCTCTTCGAATGTTTGATTGAAGTTTTCAAAAAATAGATCAGCCTCTTCTTGTACACCATCTGCTTCCACATTCTCTGGCAGCGGCGGTAATTCATCCAATGCCTTTAAGCCAAACTGCTCTAAAAAAGTAGGTGTTGTCCCATAAAGAATTGCTCGCCCAGGGCCCTCGGCACGTCCAACTTCACAGAGCAGCGCTTTGGCTACTAAACTATGAAGCACCCGCTCTGATTTGACTCCTCTAATTTCTTCTACCTCACTGCGTGTGATCGGCTGTTTATAAGAAACGATTGCGAGTACTTCAAGCGCTGCCTGTGACAAACCTTTGGATGGGGTCTCGACTAATTTTTTCAAATAAATGCTGTATTCTTTTTTCGTCAGCAGCATATAAGAATCTGCATATTCAATGAGCTCAATTCCTCGTTCTTGTTTTTGATATTCTTCCTTTACGGCAGACATCATGTCGAGTAACGCTGCCTCTTCTACTTCAAGAACAGACATGAGCTGTTTTTTTGTTAAGCCTTCGTCACCTGCTGCATAAAGCAGCGCTTCTATGATGGCTTTCCAATTCACGATATCAAGCGTCATGAATCGTTTCACTCCCTATTATATAAATGTCTTCAAAGTTTCCTTCCTGCTCTAACATGATTTGATGACTTTTCATCAATTCAAGAACAGCAAGAAACGTCACGACAAGGTGCTCCTTTTGATCATGTTGAAATAGAGTCATGAAATTGGTCCGCTTTTTCGTTTTCCTTAAATGGTTCATAATCTCATTCATTTTGTCTTCAATCGGGATTTCTTGTCTTGTAATCTTAGATGGTGCTGGTTTCGTTATTTTTTTTCGGTTCAATACCTTTTGGAACGCACCTAACATATCATACACCGTGACATGTAAGTTTGTGTCCTTCACTTCCGATTCTTTTGCAAATTCGCTTAAATCACTCGGAGGTTTTGTAAAGGCATTTTGCCTTTCTTCCTCGCGTTCCTTTAGTTCTTGTGCTGCATTTTTATACTTGCGGTATTCAATCAATTTGCCAATCAGCTCTTCTCGAGGGTCCTCTTCCTCTTCGAGCAGGTCTTCATCAAATAGCTCTTCCTCTTGTTTCGGAAGGAGCATTCTGCTTTTAATACTCAGGAGGGTTGCAGCCATCACCAAATATTCACTTGCCACATCAAGTTCAAGCTCCCTCATTGTGTGGACATATAATAAATACTGCTCCGTAATTTTAGCAACGGGAATATCATAAATATCGATTTCCAACCGGTTGATTAAATGTAAAAGTAAGTCCAAAGGACCTTCAAACGAATCTATTTTCACCTGATATTCCAGCATTTTTTTCTCACCATTTCTACTGTCTTCTAAGTACCGTTTCACCGGCTAACCTTTAGTATAAGACAGGATAAAGCTCTCGTCCAATATAATTTCGACCATGATGTCCTAGGCAAAACAAGAAAAACAGTGGTTTCGCCCATACCACTCAGGGCATTTATACATAGAATACCATTGTAAACAGAACTGATGAAAAAGGAGGCCGTATCATTATGGGAGATGGCTATAACTTTGGCGGAGGTTTCGCGCTTATTGTCGTGCTTTTCATCTTGCTGATCATCGTTGGCGCGGCTTGGGTTTATTAAAGAAACAGAGCGTCCTTTCACGAAGGGCGCTCTTTCTTCTTTTCTTTTCAATATGTTAGACTGAGAGTGGAAAAGGAGATGACCACTGTGTATCCTGAAGCGTACGTGGCTTTTTTACATGAATTTCATACGACAAGAGATTATTTTGAGTGTCATGAAATTCTTGAGGAATATTGGAAGGAAGACCCGCCTGAGCAGCGCAAAGAATATTGGGTTGGTTTCATTCAGCTTGCCGTTGCTTTGTATCATCAAAGACGGGGAAATGGAAAAGGGGCAAAACGGCTCATTTCAAACAGCCTCCACTTGCTGGAAGCAAACCGGCCCGTATTAGCGAACCTCGGTCTAGATGATGAGGCGTTTCTCATACTTCTGAGAACGCTAAAGAAGAAAATGAATGAAGACATGCCCTACGAAAGTGTGTTGCTCCCGATCAAAGATCAAGCGCTTCTTTCTTTATGCCAAGAAATGGCTCAAAAAGAAGGACTGACCTTTGGACAGGAGAGCAACTTATCCCACACATTTTTGATCGAAAAACATAGACTGCGTGACCGGACAGATGTATTGCTTGAACGAAAAAAGCAGATCGAACGTAAAAAAAGCAGAGGACTGTAGCCTCTGCTTTTACATGTGTGATATTTAATTTGTTTCGCTGTGACACTTATGAAAGAAGCCTTGCGTTAATTCATTTGGAATGAGTGTTTTGGTTTTGAATACCTCTTCCACGGCTAAAACCATTTCCTTGCCGATTCCTTGATCTCGATGGGATGGATTCACACTAATATGCTCGATTTGTACTTGGTCGTCTGTTTTCAACACACCAATGGCACCTACGATATCCTCGCCATCTTTCCAAAGGAACAGCTGCCGATTTTCATCCATTTCATATGACTTCATCGTCTGCTGAAGCTGTTTGACGTCTTTCTCACCCGGCATGAAGGAGAGTAGCCCCATGGCAATTTTTTCAAAAGACCTCTTATAACGAATTAACATATATACCCCTCAATATTCAAATTATCCTAATGTCCAGCAAATGTCTCACGAATCATTTGCTCATCACACATTATAAACATTTTTATACCGTTTTTAAACTCTTTTTCACTAAATTAACGAAAGGTTCGATTGAGATTCGCCATTTCAATGGCAGCTGCAGCCGATTCGCTGCCTTTATTTCCAGCTTTTGTGCCGGCTCTTTCGATGGCTTGTTCAATGGATTCTGTTGTTAGTACACCAAAGATAATCGGTACCCCTGTTGACATGGCACTTTGAGCAATTCCTTTAGCGGCTTCATTACAAACATAATCGTAGTGAGTTGTTGCGCCCCGGATTACGGTTCCTAGTGTAATGACGGCATCGTATTTCTTTGTTTCAGCTAGTTTTTTTGCCATGTACGGAATTTCAAAAGCACCCGGTACCCACACGACATCAATATCGTCACCGTTTGCTCCGTGTCTGAGCAATGTATCTTCTGCTCCGTCAAGCAGTTTACTTGTAATAAAGTCATTAAATCTCGCGACGACGATTGCAAATTTTAGTCCTTCTGCTACTACATGCCCTTGTATTGTATTCATATGTGGATCATCCTTTTTTGTGATTTTTATTTTGTTTCGATAGTTGCTGTTTCGTTATTGTTTAAATAGGTCTGCAATGCTTCGATTGTCAGCATCTTTAAACCGTGCTGTTTTTGGATCTCTTTTAGTTCAGGGACGCGCGCCATTGTGCCATCTACATTCATAATTTCACATATGACACCCGCTGGCTCTGAACCTGCCAGTTTCGCAAGATCTACCGCCGCCTCTGTATGACCTGGTCTTTCTAGTACACCGCCCTCTTTTGCAATGAGCGGGAACACATGACCTGGGCGGGCAAATTCTTCTGGTGTTGCGTCTTTATTTAACATGGCAAGCATGGTCGCAGAGCGCTCAAAAGCACTAATACCAGTCGTCGTTGTCACATGATCAATGCTCACTGTAAATGCTGTATGGTGTGCATCTGTATTTTGTTCTACCATTGGATGCAGGTTCAGGTGTTTGGCGATCGACGTATGGACCGGTGTACAAATGAGGCCTCTTCCATGTAAAGCCATGAAGTTAATGGCTTCAGGCGTGGCATGCTCAGCAAGTGCCACAAAATCTCCTTCGTTTTCTCTGTCTTCATCATCCACTACGATAATGATTTCTCCTTGCTTAAGAGCATTTACTGCTTCTTCTACTGAATGATACATACAATCGCCTCCTAGAATCCGTGCTCTTTTAAAAATGATGGGGTCAATCGGGATGGCTGCTTATCGCCTTGTTCTTTTGTTAAAAAGCGATAAATGTATTTGCCGATCATGTCACACTCTATATTCACGATCTCTCCCATAGATTTAGTCAGGAAAATAGTTCCTTCAAGTGTATGAGGAATAATAGAGACTGTGACGTGTGAATCTTGCAAATCGAAAATGGTTAAGCTGACACCATCTATTGCGATCGAACCCTTTTGCGTGAGCATATCTGTGAGGGTCTTGTCCATCTCTAAATCATAGTAAATGGCATTACTTTTCTTTTCTATTCGGGTAATGACTGCCGTCCCGTCAACATGACCTGAGACAAAATGGCCGCCGAATCGTCCATTCGAGGACATGGCCCGCTCTAAATTCACTGGACTGCCTGATGTCAGCTGATCCAGTGATGTCGCTTTGACCGTCTCTGGCATCACATCTGCTGCGAACTGTGCTTTTGTAAAGCTTGTGACTGTAAGACATACACCATTGATCGCAATACTGTCTCCGAGGTGAACATCTTCTAGCACACGGCTGCACTTTATGACAATTTCCATGGCATCTGCTGACTTTTTACTTAATGACTGTACGGTGCCAACTTCTTCAATTATCCCCGTAAACATGTGATCCTCCCTTTCTTTTCATTTGTATTTCTCACTTTATAAAAAAGCGATGTTAGGGACATGTGATCGATTGAGCACCTTCGTCGCTTTTTAAGGTCCATACAAGGTAGATGAGGGATCACCTAATAAACACTGCATGCCGGTCTATTAACTACATGTACATACAGAAAGCCCCGGAAAAAATTCCGGGGCTTTGGCTTTTTTGCATCAGAAATAAAACTATGATCAACAAATATTTTTCGTTCATAGCTTTCTTTATCCTTCTCCCATCCAGACTTTCACTGTCGGCTTCAGCTTTTCACTGAATCAACCGTTAATAAATTAACGGGTCACGGGCTGTAAAGCATTTGCTTTATTACCGTCGGTCGGGATTTTCACCCTGCCCCGAAGGATACAATCGATATTTAGCTGTCCTTAGGGGCTATTATAGCGATCCTTGTTGTCAAATGCAACAATCAAGATTTCTCACAAAAAAGTCTCCTTATAGGAAAGGAGACTTGTTAATTAACGACTTTTACTACTTTTATAAGACCATCTATTCTTTTTTCATTACTAAAGTAGGCTTTAATACGATCGCCTTTCTTCAAGTCGGCCACATCATCTTCGAATTTCTTTCCATTAAAAATGATTTTTGTGCCGTTTTTTGCTTGACCGTAATATTCATCTCCATCAATTTTCGTAATGGTATATTCATAGATGGTATAATCTTTATCATTATTTGTTAAGCTTTCACCAATGGCTGTTGGCACATCTTCAATTTTCATGCCATTCATGTATAAATAACCTGCGCCTAAACAAAGCAGTAAAACAAATAAGACGGCAATTTTCAATTTAATTTTCCCCATATTTAGAACCTCCATCATCTGCACTTCGCCTATTTGTATGTTTTATTCCTTCTTTTGATGAAATAAAACCAAAAAAGCTGATTTCCATTAATGGTTACTTATATAACGATTGAGTTGGACCTTTGGTTCCACCTTTTCATCATTACATATGATACGAATATGCGTTCTTTATTAAGGGGGTCTCTTTCCTCTTTATCCGTTAGTAGGGCGCACACCATTGATGATCATCTTTTTTCGAGTGCGAATAGATCTTCCTCTAACAATTGCGATCTCTGAACAGCAATGTTCCGGCTGTCACGAACCCCTTGATTATAATAGTAACTTCCAAGATTTTTTGTGATAAATTCTAGTATATTAATGGCTGCTAATTCACCAATCTCTTCTTCTCGTTCTTCGGCAAAGTAACGCTGAATAGCAATCATCATTTGATTTTTTTCTTCTTTTGTTAATGGTTTCAAATTATCTCCTGCTTTCTTTCAGCATGAAACACGCTTTTTTAATTTGCATTGACATCTGTTTTTCAGTTGAATGTGGCGACACCCACAAATGCGAATATTTGTTCTCTTATCATATCACAAAATCGAGTTCTGTCCATAACTGTCCTAAAAGAAAAAGCGTGTTTTGATAGCTTGATCAAAATACGCTTTCCCTATATTGACTGTTTTCCACGTAGACTGTTTATTTCAATATGGAAAGTATCGTCGCTACAGAATGATCTACAAATGAACGCTCTGGACGAGATTTCATGAGGACGGTAAGTCCAATGAAAGAAACGACCAGTGTCTGTGCTAAAGCTTTAGCATTCAGACTGCTTTCGAGCTCACCCGAGCGAATACCTTGAACAATCCTTTCTTCAAAAATGACCGAAAGATACATCTGATGCTCTCTTGTAAGAATTTCAAATTTCTCTTCGTGTGGCGCAAGTTCCACTATTGTATTGATGCAAAAACATCCTTTACTCGGACCATCTCTATATTCCTCTTCTACTAAATCTGCAAATAATGCATGAAATGCTTTCTTTGCAGAAAGATTGCTTTGAAGTTTTGTTCGAATATGGCCAGCATGCTGCTTTGTATATTTGCGTAATGCGGCCTCAAATAATTCCTCTTTATCTCCAAAAGCTGAGTATAAGCTTGGCCGCTGTATTCCCATTTTTGCAGTCAAATCGCTTAATGTAGTGGCCCTATACCCCTTTTCCCAAAAAAGCACCATTGCCTCATCCAACGCTTTTTCCTTATCAAATTCCCGTTGTCGAACCATCAGCAATTCCTCATTTCAACAATAAAATTTCTTCACAAAGTCAGCCATCTATTTCTTGATATTATTCTCTATTTGGTTACCAATCGGTACATTATAATTTTATTTTATTGACGTACTAATGTCAAATTGCCTTACCCTTTCAAGATCAGCATCAATTAACTGTATCAAAGTCTTGACTTTAAAACGTTTTGTTGGTTATCCTTAACATGAATCATAATATACCAAACAGTATATTATACTTTTTAGTACAAAAGGAGACGATGAAATGCATGGTGAAAGAAAAAATCACTTCCATTGAACATCTTGATATGGAAACGACTCATTTACCAATCAAACCGAGATCAACGATGACTCGCTATATGGCACTGCTGTTTGCGATAGCCTGCGGGATGGCAGTTGCAAACATATACTTTGCACAACCGTTATTAGACTCCCTCGCATCCGAGTTTGGTATCACCTATTCATCCATTGGCATGGTCATTACGATTACTCAGCTTTGTTATGCGCTGGGGCTGCTACTGATAGTACCACTTGGTGATCTATTGAATAGACGCCGGCTCATCATTGGTCAGATGCTTTTATCCGTGTTGTCTCTCATTCTAGTCGGCATCGCTCCTATCGTCACCGTCCTCTTTATAGGATTAGCTGTGGTCGGACTGCTTGCTGTGGTCACTCAAGTACTCGTAGCGTTCGCAGCGACTTGGGCCGCTCCAGAAGAGCGCGGTCGTATTGTTGGCTTGGTGCAAAGTGGAATCGTGATCGGGATTCTTCTCGCACGAACGTTTGCTGGTGTACTAACCGATCTCGCCGGCTGGAGGTCAGTCTACCTAGTTTCTGCCATTATGATGCTTATCATAACTGGCGTGTTGTTCCGAATTCTCCCGGGTGATGACAGCGAAAGAGAGTCATTATCCTATGCAAACCTGCTTCGTTCAATGTTTACATTGTTCAGACAAGAACGAATCCTGCGCATCCGTGGAATTCTGGCTCTTCTTATTTTTATTGTGTTTGGTACGTTATGGACTTCGCTCGTGCTGCCCCTCAGTACCACGCCATACAATCTTTCACATACGGCGATTGGTGCACTTGGTCTTGCTGGAGTTGCCGGAGCATTAGGCGCTGCTCGGGCTGGAAGCCTTGCTGATCGGGGCTTAGGACAGTTAACAACTTGTATAGCCCTTGTCCTATTAATCGTTTCATGGTTTTTTATCTTTTTCACTGAATATTCACTTATTTTATTGATCATCGGTATTATCATTCTTGACCTATCTGTGCAGGCCGTACACGTGACCAATCAGAGTATGATTTTCACTGTGCGGCCTGAGGCGAGAAGCCGGCTTACTGCTGCTTATATGATTTTTTACTCCATCGGCAGTGCGACTGGTTCTATTGTTTCAACCAGCATATACGCAAACGATGGCTGGATCGGGGTATGTTTATTTGGTGCCTCTGTCAGTGCCATTGCCCTTTTGTATTGGATCATCACCTACCGCCTCACGGAACAAATAACCGTAAAATCAGATTTAACATAAAAAAACACCGCGATTAAGCGGTGTTTTGGATTAAGCATCGACAACTTCGACTTTTTCCATACCTTGGCCTTGTTCCATATCTAGAACAGCCTCGATACCAGATGTTACTTTGCCAAAAACAGTGTGAACACCGTTTAAATGCGGCTGAGGGTCATGTACGATAAAGAATTGGCTGCCGCCTGTATCTTTACCAGCATGCGCCATTGATAATGAACCTCTTTCGTGTTGATGTGGATTCCCTTCTGTTTCACATTTAATTGTGTAACCAGGACCACCAGTTCCATTACCGTTTGGATCGCCGCCTTGGCTTACGAAGCCTGGGATGACGCGGTGGAATTTCAATCCATCGTAGAAGCCTTCATTCGCTAATTTTTCAAAGTTTGCTACTGTACCTGGAGCAGCCTCTGGGTATAGTTCAAACTCAATTTTCTTACCATTCGTTAGTTGTATGTATCCTTTTTTCGCCATTTTTCACATTCTCCTTTCAGGTTAAACAACGCTCATTATAGCACATTTTCGGTGATGTTAAACATCCCCTGCTCTTTGATTGTGATTTACCTCTTTTCTTAGGATTGATACAATAGAAGAGCTTGATCCTTTTTTCCTATTAAATTGATGACAGACTGTGCAACATGTCTTCATTTATTAGAAAAGGAAAACATCTTAAAAAGAAAATTGAAACGTCGAATCGATTTGTTACGTCTATATGATGGAGTGCATTTCTTTACGTGTGCTCAAAAGATGAGTTTCTCTAAAAGAGGAACCCTTTCGACTTGAAGGAGGTCAACATGTTTAAAAAATCAATGCTTGGTATGATGGCAGCGCTCCTTTTCCTCATTGGTGCGCCAAAAGTCAGCTTAGCGGATGCAGCTGTCGGCGATGTCATCGTCACACTTGGGCAAGACTTAACTCCGGCTGATCGCCAGAAGGTGCTTGACGAGTTGAATCCACCTGAAAATGCGACAAAAATTGAAGTAACCAATAAAGAAGAGCATGAATATTTAGGAAAGTATATCCCTCGTTCTTCTATCGGGACGAGAGCATTATCATCTTCATCTATCACCATTGAAAAATCAGGTACTGGTCTGACTGTGGATACACATAACATCAAGACCATTACAGATGAGATGTATTTAAATGCTTTAATGACAGCCGGTGTCAAGGATGCCAAGGTTGTCGTGACTGCGCCGTTTGAAGTTTCTGGTACAGCCGCACTGACGGGTCTATTAAAAGCCTATGAAGTGTCAAGCGACAAAGCCATTCCAGAAGATGTGAAACAGGTAGCAAACGAAGAGCTTGTGACAACTTCTAAATTGGGTGACTCCATCGGGAAAGACAATGCTTCTGCCCTTATTGCAAAAATCAAGGATGACATTGCGAAAAATGGTGTCCCTAAAACAACAAAAGAAGTCGAAGAAAAAGTGGATCAGGCTGCTTCTGATTTAAACTTAAATCTAACGCAAGATCAAAAGGATCAGCTTGTTTCACTATTCGATAAAATGAAGAACATCAATATCGATTGGAGCCAAGTAGGATCTCAAATCGATAAAGCAAAAGACAAGATTACGAAATTCATAGAATCAGATGAAGGGAAAAACCTTCTTCAAAAGATTTGGGATTTCTTTGTCTCCATTTGGAACGCAATCGTCTCTGTATTTACTGGAGGAAAATAAGTCATCATAAAAAGCTGCCTGTACATCAGGCAGCTTTTTTACGTAGATGATTTCACTTTTGATTGATACGGTAAATCAAGTTTGACAATATCGGCATATGTTTCGCGTTCAACGACAAGCTGCGCTTCCCCGTCTTCTACAAATACAACAGCCGGGCGCGGGATGCGGTTATAGTTGTTTGACATACTGTAGCCGTAAGCTCCGGTACAAAAGACAGCTAATAAATCTCCTTGTGATAACTCTGGCAAATCGATATCCCAAATGAGCATATCTCCGCTTTCACAGCATTTCCCTGCAATGGAAACCGTTTGATCATGCGTTTGGCTCATTTTGTTGGCACTTGCCGCTTCATATTTCGCTTGATATAAAGCTGGACGAATGTTGTCACTCATTCCCCCATCTACCGCAATATAATCGCGAATGCCAGGTACATGTTTTGATGAGCCGATCGTATAAAGCGTTGTCCCTGCATCTCCAACGAGAGAGCGGCCTGGCTCAATCCAAATTTCCGGCATATCAAACTCATAGCGGGCTACGTTCTCTTTTACAGCTTGGATAATTTTCTCGACGTATTCTGTCGCAGGAAGTGGTTCATCTTCTTCTGTATAACGGATACCAAAGCCGCCGCCTAAGTTTAACACGGTCGAAATAAAACCAAATGATTCTCTCCATTCATCTAGCTTCAAAAAGATTTTATCTGCTGCAAGGACAAAACCAGCCGTATCAAAAATTTGTGAACCGATATGGCAATGAACGCCTAAAAGCTCGATCACTTCTGATCCAAGCACTTGTTTCACCGCTTCATCTGCTTGTCCATTGTGAAGGTCAAAGCCAAATTTGGAATCCTCTTGGCCTGTTGTAATGTAATCATGTGTATGCGCTTCGACACCTGGTGTAATACGGAGCAGCACTTTCACCTGTTTTGACAGCTCTTGACCAAGCTCTTCAATGAGCTTCATTTCGTAGAAATTATCTACGACAATACAGCCGATCTCGTGCTCTAACGCCATTTTCAATTCTTCCCTGCTTTTATTGTTGCCATGGAAATGAATTTTTTCTACCGGAAACCCGGCGCAAATGGCTGTGTGAAGCTCCCCTCCTGATACGACATCAAGAGATAATCCTTCTTCCTTGGCAAGCTGAAACATGGCGATGGAGGAAAATGCTTTACTCGCATATGCTACCTGCGCTGTTAACTCTTCTTCTATAAATGCTTTTTGAAAGCTTTTTGCACGCTCCCGTATTAAAGCCACATCATATACATAAAGTGGTGTCCCATACGTTTCAGCTAAAGAAACGGCATCAACACCACCAATTTCTAAATGACCGAGTTCATTTTGTCTGCAAGTGCCGTGTAAATACAATGTCATTCCCTCTTTCTCCGCCTCGGCTGAAAAAAGACAGCTGCGTGAGCTGCCTTTTGCCGTTTCTCAAAGTTAAAAATACAATATCACAATCTTCAGCCACTTTCAATGAGCGTTAAGAATTTGGCGGAATTTTTGATCTGTTTTGAGGGTGAACGATGCTTGGCCTTACTTTTGAGCCAGGAACAGACGTCCGAATTAACACTTGCCATAAAGCTTTCCCATTAAAAGGAAGAAACGGCCACATATAAGGCGTCTGCAATGAACGTATGGATGTTAAATATATGATTAACAACGTAAAACCAATGATGAGTCCATTCAGCTTAAAGATCGCAACGAGTGCTAGTATGATGAGTCGTACAATCTTATTGGCGACACTCAGCTCATAGCTTGGCGTTGTAAATGTCCCGATAGCCGCTAGTGAGACGTATAAGATGACCTCTGGCGTAAATAAACCGACATCAATGGCGATTTGTCCAATTAAAACAGCCGCAATCAGCCCCATGGCGGTCGACAAAGCGGTTGGCGTATGAATCGCTGCCATCCTTAAAAATTCCACCCCAAAATCAGCAAGGAATACTTGTAATATGACCGGGATATGAGAAGGTTTATTAAAGCCAATATAGCTTAAATGATCCGGCAGAAGACTTGGTTCGAGGATAAACAGAAACCAAATCGGTAAAAGAAACGTTGAACATAAAATGCCTAAAAAGCGTACCCATCTTAGGAACGTACCAACTGCAGGTGCCTGGCGGTATTCTTCTGCGTGCTGAACGTGGTGAAAAATGGTGGTTGGCGTAATGATGACACTAGGAGATGTATCCGTAATGATGATGACATGACCTTCTAGTATATGGTTAGCGGCGACATCTGGACGCTCGGTGTAGCGTACAAGGGGAAAGGGATTGTATCCTTGTTTAATAATGAATTCTTCAATCGTTTTATCAGACATCGTCAGCCCATCGACTTTGATTCCTGATACTTCTTTCTCTATAATATCGACAAGATCTGGGTCCGCAATATCTTCAATGTAGCAAACACATACATCCGCTTTCGAACGTTCGCCTACTTTGAGCATTTTGTATCTCAGTTTTTCATCTCGCACCCGTCTTCGTATGAGCGCTGTATTGACAATAATGTTTTCAACAAAGCCGTCTCTTGCGCCCCGGACAACCTTTTCTGTATCCGGCTCCTCTGGCATTCTGCCAGGATAGCTTCTGACATCAATGATAAATGCGTAGTTTTCACCTTCTACTACAACTGCCACAAGCCCCGACAGTACTTGGTCTACCGCTTCATCGAGCGTTTCAACCTTTGAGACCTGCTGATTGACTAGACGGTTCTCGACCACACGTGCCAGATCATCTGATTCAGGTTCGTTGTCATTGATTTCAATTAGCTCTTTTAATAAGTAGATGACATACTGTGTATCACACAGTCCGTTTACATAGTAAAGTTGGATTTCCTGATCGTGTATATAAATTTTCCGCACGCCAAGGTCAAAGCTGAGACCCATTCCGACATTTTCCTTGAAGTAATCTTCATTTTTCTTCGGGTCTCGGTACACGTTTACCTTGTCTTTCTTCATGGAAACCACTCCTTTCTAAAATTAATTCAACTGCTTTCATTGTGATCGGAGATCCCTTGCTCAGATCATCTTTACGTCCCATTTTGCCAATATCTCCAATCCCAACAACAAACGGAAGATGGAGCGAGTCAAGACAATACACTGTATCCCCGCTCATTTTATGAGGCTCCATTTCAGGAAGACCATGCTTGTCGACACCGTATTCTGTCAGTTCACCCTCCCGGTCAATGGAAACATGAACTTTTGTCCATTCAGCTTGATGCGTTTTGGATGCAACGGCGATCGCTCCTATGACTTCAATTTCAGGGTGACGTGCCACATGCTTCATCGCCGTCTCCCCTGTTCCTTCACCTGTCAGGCCAGAGTCATCAAACATGACAAACACTGGATCATACGGCGTTTTTAAAATCATCTGTACAAGTTCAGGCCCTGTCCGTTTGCTTGGATTTCCTTTTGAGCTGGAAATACATCGTCCACCGACTTTTTTAGCAGCAAGCTCAATGGTTTTGGCAGCATATATATCTCCGTCTGTCACTAAAATGACTTTCCGTCTTTGCCCCATATTAGGTTATCCTTTCGGTTTAAAGATAAGAGCGATAATAAATGAGAATAAAATCGCAGCTGATATTCCAGCAGAAGTTAATTCAAAAATACCGATCCCGATTCCGATGAACCCGTGTACATCTGCCTGATGCATCGCCCCATGAAGCAAGCTATGACCAAAGCTGACGATTGGTACGGTTGCGCCCGCACCAGCAAATTCAATAAATTTATCATAAATACCGAAACCGTCTAATATGGTACCCGCCACAACAAAGGTGGTCATGACATGTGCAGGCGTAAGTTTGAGTACGTCTAGTAAAAGCTGGCCAATGACGCAAATAAGTCCGCCTGCAACAAAAGCGATAAGATAATCCATTAGCTCTCTCCTCCTGCACGCTCAAATACGACACCGTGCGCAATGGTTGGAATGGTCTCTTTTTGCTGGACCATCGTCGGGCTGAGAAGTGCCCCGGTTGCGACAACCAGTACTCTTTGCAAATTCCCTGCCTTCATTTCTTGAAAGATGTGACTGAATGTCACAACAGCTGAACACGCACAGCCGCTGCCTCCAGCGAACACGTTTTGATCGGGTGTATAGATGATTAATCCGCAATCATCGTGCTTTCGGCCGAGCTGAATGCCGTCTTCTTTGAGCAGATCCTTTAAGATCGGTGAGCCAATGCCAGATAGATCACCTGTTAAAATAAGATCGTAATCGTCAACCGTTCTCCCTAGATCTTCTAAATGCTGCTTGATGGTATCTGCTGCTGCCGGTGCCATTGCCGACCCCATGTCAAATGGGTCTGTAATCCCAAGATCCATAACTCGTCCCACAGTTGCGCTTGTAATTTGAATTTGGGAGGGCTCTTGGCTGATAATAACGGCCCCGCTCCCAGTCACTGTACTTGTCGCTGTATCTGGTTTTTGTCCGCCGTATTCTGTCGGATTACGAAATTGGCGTTCTGCCGTCGCATTATGACTGCTTGTCGCAGCAATGGCTCTTTTTGCAAAACCACCATCTACTAATGCCGAAGCAATGGCGACCGATTCCATTGATGTGGAGCATGCTCCAAATAAACAAAGAAACGGGATTTTAAGTTCTCTTGCCACATAGTTTGCTGTGACGTTTTGATTCAGTAAGTCTCCTGCCAGCAAAAGATCAACATCGCTTTTTTGCAAATTTGCTTTTGATAAAGCGGTTGATATCGCATCATCCATGAGCTGCCTTTCAGCCATTTCCCAGTTCTTTTGATAACAATGCATTTCGTCGTATGTTTTATCAATTAGATGACCGATCGGGCCTTCTTTTTCTTTCGGTCCTGCAGCTGTTCCTTCTGCATTGACATAAAGCTTGTGCTCAAATACCCAAGATTGTTTACCTGTTAGTTTCACGTTTCATTCCTCCTACGAAAACGCCTTTTCCAAGATGTATCGAATGATCCCTACGACATATGCCGAGACGACACCAAAAACAATGACGTTCCCAGCAAGCTTAAACATGTTCGTGGCTACACCTAACACAAGCCCTTCACTTCTATGTTCAAGAGCAGCACTTGTCATGCTGTTTGCAAACCCTGTCACCGGGACAGCGGATCCCGCTCCAGCAAACTGGCCGATTCTATCGTAAATACCGATACCAGTTAATATAGAAGAAATTAAAATGAGGGTCGCTACGGTTGGGTTCCCTGCTGTCTTTTCATTAAAATCAAAAAAGTGAATATAGAAATTTTGCAGCCCCTCACCTATGGCACAGATCAATCCACCAACAAGAAAAGCCTTGATGCAGTTGAGGACATAAGGAGGTTTAGGCTGATACGTTTTCACCTTAGATGGATAGTTCTCTTTTAAACTCGACACGTGTTGTTCCCTCCAAATTCTTAAATATAAATCAGCCAATGAAATAGTGAACCAAATACCTTTCCTAAGACAATGGCCATGAGAAGCAAAACAATTTTCCCGTCCATTCCAATTCTTTTCGTTAATATAGGAAGTACATTTAATACTTCAGTCAGCGCAGCTGCAAGCATGCCGACGAAGATGCCCGCTAAAAGACCGATCGGAAGTGCCAGCCATTTGGATAAATGCAAATGTATTGGACTTAAGGTTGCCCAGCCGCCAACGACCGCCCCGCTGATGACAGCCGCCTCGTACCCTTGTATGAAGCGCTGCGTTTTGGTTAATTGCATTAAACGAGGGATGATGCCCAGCACTGTGAGAAATGCCACAAATCCTGCTCCTACCGTTAAACCGCCGCCAAGTCCAACAAGCACGACAAAAAGCCACTTACCGATCATGAATGTCTTTCATTGTCTCTTTATTTTCTTTGAGGGCGACATAATGATCGAGATCGAGCTGATATTTAAACATTTCCACTTCAAGCGGACTTGGTTCTTCATTTAAACGCTTTTTAAATACATGATTGAAAAATAAAATCATGCCGAAGCCTAGTCCGAAGCTATATGGAATTTGCAATAAATAAGGATGCTCAACCGTTTTTCCTGTGATCATTTCATATAGGCGGATATGAACGAGCCGCATACTGACATCCTCGTGAAAATTCATAATGGCAAGCGCCGCTCCGACAAATAACAGGAGCCATACAAACACAAATAAAACGGGAGAAAGCTGGCGTTTGCCTGTATCAATTTCGACAATGGCCTCAGCGCCTCCAACGGTTTGAATGTCGATATCTGGCCATGTTTTTTTGATCGTTTTGACCACATGCATGATATCAAGAACGGCGATGTGACGATCCTTTTTACTGACATGATATATCGGCATTTTGCTAAGCTTTTGCACAGCAAACTCATCACCAGTGATTTGGGCGATATCTTCTAAATAAATGAGCTGATCATTACCGGTCTTGATTCGATGGCGCAGCCGAAGAAAGATTTGTCCGTCCATCCAAGTCACTTCCTAAACGATGGGTTAAAAATAGTATGTGGTGAAAAATGGTTCTCATACGATAGAACTTGATTTACCGGTAATTACCACACAAAAAAAGCCAGCCGAATTGGCTAGCTGTCTTTTTGATCCATTTGCATTTGGATTTGTTTTAAAATTTTCTTTTCAAGCCGCGAGACTTGGACTTGTGAAATACCGAGCCTCTCCGCTACCTCAGATTGTGTTTGGTCTTTATAATATCTTAAGTACACAATGAGTTTTTCTCGTTCTTCTAATTCCTTGATCGCTTCTTTCAGGGCGATTTTATCAAACCATCTTTCTTCTGAATGATCCGCAATTTGATCAAGCAATGTAATCGGGTCTCCGTCATTTTCATACACGGTTTCATGAATCGATGACGGTGAGCGGACCGCTTCTTGGGCGAGGACGACATCCTCTGGTGTGATATCAAGATATTCGGCTATTTCCTGGACAGTCGGCATTCTTCCGTGAGACTTAGACAATTCATCTCTTGCCCGCCGAATTTTATTTCCAAGTTCTTTTAGTGACCGGCTCACTTTGACTGTTCCATCATCACGAATGAATCGCTGGATTTCACCAATGATCATTGGAACAGCATAGGTGGAAAACTTCACATCATATGACAAATCAAATTTATCAACAGATTTCAGCAGTCCAATACAGCCAATCTGAAACAAATCATCTGGTTCATATCCTCTATTTAAAAAGCGCTGAACAACGGACCAAACAAGACGCATGTTTTTTTCTACGAGGAGGTCTCTTGCTTGCTGATCACCGTCTTGGCTTTTTTTGATGAGCTCTTTGACTTCATCATTTGACAGCTGGGCTTTTTTTGCTTGCTTTTTTACCTCCACATCCATATGAGCAGCTCCTTTAATTACAAAGCGCTTTGCTTTTTGATAGATGCTTTGTTAAACGGATGGTCGTGCCCATTTCTGGAGATGAGTCTATCATGACATCATCCATAAAATTCTCCATGATGGTAAAGCCCATTCCAGAGCGTTCTAAGTCTGGTTTTGTGGTGAATAGCGGCTGTCTTGCTTCTTCAAGGTCTGTAATGCCCATGCCTTCGTCACGGATGGTGAGGTACACAACATGGTCATCAAGTGTGACATGGATATGCACCTTGCCATCTGGATTTCCATCATAGCCATGGATAATGGAGTTTGTCACCGCCTCTGACACAACGGTTTTGATTTCTGTTAATTCATCTAATGTCGGATCAAGCTGGGCGATAAACGCTGCGACTGTCACCCTTGCAAAGGATTCATTTTGACTTAAAGCAGAGAAGGTCAGGTTCATTTCATTCCTCATGATGCCACCCCCAATGTTTGCAATGCCGTTTGCTCTGAAGGCTCCATACGGATGATTTTAAATAAGCCAGACATATCAAATAATCGGTTCACTGCTGGCGAGATAGCACAGACGACCATTTCTCCGCCAAGCTGCTTAATTTCTTTATATCTTCCTAAAATCACTCCGAGACCTGAGCTGTCCATAAACGTTAAATCAGCCAAATTCAGCACGATGTGGCGAATGTCCTCTGTTTCCAAATAATTCGTCACCTTTTGTCTCAATGTTTCTGCGGAGTGATGATCAAGCTCTCCTGTTAACCGAATGCAAAGTACGCTCTCTTTTACTTGAAAATCAATTTCAAGGCTCATCTTTTTATTCCTCCTTGCTCTAATTTCGGATAAAGATTGTTTCTCTTTTTTATCAAGTAAATCCTTCACCATGACAAAACTAGTGACCATTCGTCACATTTAGATGTTCTTTTCTTCTTACTCATAGCAAAAAGACTGCCAATTACAGCAGCCTTTCACATTTTTTTATTTCCATTTCACAAATTCCGCCATCGCTCGTTTCAAGAAAGTCCAAACGCCTGCTTTTTCCATTCCTTCTTTAGCTTCTACAGGGCTTTCATGCAGCACTTTTCCGTCTTTTTTCAAGACAATTGTACCTAGTTCCGTTCCTTTTGAGAATGGGGCCGTGACATCCTGAGACAATTTGATTTCTTTTTTAATCTGATCCACATTTTCGCCTTTTTTCGTTAAAAGGGAGATTGGCTCAGAGGTGACAAGCTGAATTTTTTTCTTTTTCCCTTTGCTTACCTTGATCTCCGCTACGTCTTGTCCTCGTTTGTAAAGCGGGTGAGTGGTGTATTGACTAAATGCATAGTCTAACATTTTGACCACTTGAGCGTTTCTGTCTTTCGGTGTACTTGCGCCGAAGACAACTGCAATCACGCGCATGTTGCCTTTTTTAGCGGATGCAGTTAAACAGTATTTGGCTTCGCCTGTAAAACCTGTTTTCAACCCATCGACACCTGGATAAAATTTAATCAATCGGTTCGTATTCACAAGCCAGAATTTTTTATCCGTGTTTTGACGGAGATAGTCTTCGTAGACCCCTGTGAATTTAGTGATTTGTTCATATTTCAACAGCTCTTTTGCCATTTTTGCCATATCATGAGCTGTACTGTAATGGTCTTTTTCAGGAAGTCCTGTTGGGTTTTGAAAGACCGTAGAGGTGAGGCCGAGTTCTTTTGCTTTTTTGTTCATTTGCTCCACAAACTGTTCTTCAGACCCTGCAATATGCTCTGCCATGGCAACTGAAGCATCATTTCCTGACGCAATCGCAATGCCTTTCAGCATTTCTTTCACGGTCATTTCTTCTCCAGGTTCAAGGAAGATTTGTGACCCTCCCATTGATGCTGCATAATCACTTGTTCTAACCTTATCAGTCATTTTCAGTTTTCCTTGATCAATGGCTTCCATGATGAGAAGCATCGTCATGATTTTGGTCATACTTGCGGGTGCAAGCTTTTCATCGCTGTTTTTGTTGTAAAGCACTTTTCCCGTGTCACGTTCTATTAAGATCGCTGATTTGGCTTCGTGCACCAATTCTGATGTTTGTTTTTCTCCTGGTTTTTCAATCTTTTCTTTTGCTATCGCTGATGGTGAAACCATTGAGATAAGGATCATTAAAATAAACAATGCACATATATGACGTTTCAAGTGGCAGACCTCCATTATCGTAATCCTTTCTATTTTTTCCTCATACAGGCTGTTTTATTCAGAGATCGTATGATTGCCATAAAAAAACCTTCTGTCGATAAAACAGAAGGCTTCTTGAAACATGCTATGAGAGTTGTTTGACTACATCTTTTACTAAATCAAGGAAACTCGCTTTCACTTTTTCCGTTACTTCAATGACTTCATCATGGGACAGCGGCTGATCTAAAATACCTGATGCCGCATTAGAAATGCATGAAATACCAAGCACTTTGATTCCTGCATGACGCGCAACAATCACCTCTGGAACAGTTGACATGCCTACAGCATCTGCTCCAAGTGTTCTGAGGAAACGAACTTCAGCCGGAGTTTCATATGAAGGACCTGTCATCCCTGCATAAACACCATGCTGTACAGATATACCTAAGCGCTGAGCTGTTTCTTCTGCAAGTGCCAGCAAACCTTTATCGTATGGGGCAGACATATCAGGGAAACGAACACCTTGACTGTCATTTGGTCCAATTAATGGATTGGTCCCCATCATATTGATATGATCTGTAATCAGCATGAGATCGCCTGGATGGAAGGATGTATTCACACCGCCGGCTGCATTTGTCACAATGCATGTCTCAATGCCAATTTCTTTCATCACACGGACTGGAAACGTCACTTGCTTCATATCATATCCTTCATAGAAGTGAAAACGTCCTTGCATAGCACATACGACAGTGCCTTTCAGCGTCCCGATGACGAGCTGTCCTGCATGACCCTCTACTGTTGAAACAGGGAATCCAGGAATATCTTCATATTTCAATTTGATTGGATTTTCAATCTCATCTGCTAAAATGCCAAGCCCTGAACCTAAGATCAATCCAACTGTTGGTACGTTTGTCGATGCTTGTTTAATGTATGCCGCCGCTTCTGAAAACTGTGCTCCCACGAGATTTCCCCCTATTTGAGTTTAGATAAAAAGCTTGTGCCGTATTTTGGCATCGTTGACTTGAAATTGTCTGCGACTGTTGCTCCAAGATCAGCAAAGGTTTTTGCTGTTGGCAGTTCATTTGCTCCCTGATGCTTTTTGCTGTAAGCAATGAGCGGAACGTATTCTCTTGTATGATCTGTTCCGTGATGAACCGGGTCATTTCCATGATCTGCTGTGATCACAAGGAGATCATCCTCTTTCAACAGGTCAAACACTTCAGGAAGTCGTGCGTCAAATTCCTCTAGTGCTTTTCCGTAGCCCTCTGGGTCTCTTCTATGTCCGTAAAGAGCGTCAAAATCAACAAGGTTTAAAAAGCTGAGTCCTGTAAAGTCTGTTTTAAGTGTATCGACCAGCTTGTCCATTCCATCCATGTTCGATTTTGTTCTAAGAGAAGATGTGATTCCTTCACCATCATAAATATCAGAGATTTTGCCGATCGCAATCACATCGAGCCCATCATCTTTCAGCTCATTCATGACTGTACGGTCAAATGGTTTTAAAGCATAGTCGTGACGGTTTGGTGTTCTGACAAATGCGCCAGGCTCCCCGACAAACGGGCGAGCGATAATGCGTCCAACCATATATTTTTCATCTAATGTGAGTTCACGTGCAATTTCACAAATACGGTAAAGTTCATCTAATGGCACCACTTCTTCGTGCGCAGCAATTTGCAGCACAGAATCCGCAGATGTATAGACGATTAGATCGCCTGTTTTCATGTGCTCTTCGCCAAGCTCGTCTAAAATTTCAGTACCAGACGCAGGTTTATTTCCAATAATGCCTCTGCCTGTTTTTTCTTTTAGTTCATTTAATAGTTCATCTGGGAATCCGTCTGGAAAGACTTTGAACGGTGTGTCTATGTAAAGACCCATTATTTCCCAGTGTCCTGTCATTGTGTCTTTACCATTTGATGCTTCTTGCATTTTTCCATAATACGCAAGCGGTTTTTCATCCGCTGGAATTCCTTTGATTTCTTTAATATGACTCAGCCCAAGCTTCGCCATATTCGGCATATGAAGCCCGTTCATTTTTTCAGCAATATGTCCTAGTGTATCTGCACCTACATCATTAAAATCAGCAGCATCGGGTGCTTCCCCAATTCCTACTGAATCCATTACGACGAGGAAAATGCGTTTATACTGATAATCAGGCATTAAAAAGCGCCTCCTTCAATATTCTTGTCTTTTGACCTTTCAAAAAGAGAGGTCTGACATCTCAAGTATAAACCGTTTACAAGCCGGTTGACAACCATAAACGGCGCAAACATGAAAAAGCATGACACACGTTCACTGTGTCATGCTTTACTTATGCCCTTGGATGGAATTTGTGATACACATCTTTCAGTCTTGTTTTCGTCACATGTGTATAAATTTGTGTTGTTGAGATATCGGCATGTCCGAGCATCTCCTGCACGGCTCTTAGGTCTGCACCGTTTTCAAGCAGATGTGTTGCAAATGAATGCCTGAGTGTATGGGGTGTGAGTTCCTTTTGAATCCCTGCTTCGATGGTTCTTTTTTTCAAATTCTTCCAGAAACCTTGCCGCGACATTTTTTTTCCGTGATGATTGAGAAATAAGGCATCTGCCGGCTGTTTTTTTAACAGCTTGCTTCTTCCCTTTTCGATATATTCTTCAATCGCACTTGCAGCAGCTTCACCAATTGGCACAATCCGCTCTTTTCTTCCTTTTCCAAAACAACGGATAAAGCCCATTGTGAGGTGAACATCAGCAAGAGTCAGATCCAGCATTTCACTGACGCGAATGCCTGTTGCATATAAGAGCTCGAGCATCGCTTTGTCACGGTAGTCAAAGGGAGTGTGCTGATTTGGTGTATCAAGCAGCTTTTCGACTTCCCCTAGTGATAGAACTTTCGGTAGTTTCCGCTCTGTTTTTTGCGTTTCAATGTTCCATGACGGATCATCTGTTGTCACTTTTTCCCGGAGCAGAAATTGATGGAAGGAACGGATCGAGGATAGATGCCGCACTGACGTTTTGCTCGATTTCCCTTCCTCCTTTAGCTGCTTTAAATAATGAATGATATGCAGGCGCGTGACATCTTTGATATCCGTCAGCTGCTCATGTGTCATTAAAAAAGACAAGTAGTTCTGTAAATCTCGTTTATAAGAAACAATGGTATTTTCAGAGAGTCCTCTCTCTACTGTCATAAAATGAATAAAGTCGGATAATTGATCGTTCAATGATTTCTACTCCCCGTTTTGATAAAAATAAATCAATCGGTCTTGCCAGTTGTCTTGATTCGGCTGATCCATTTCCATCACTTTAATTGCTGCACCCTCTGGTTTATCATAACGATGGTAGCTTTCATATTCTGAATTTATCCATATCATAGCATAATAGAACAAGACGGTAAAACCAGTGAACAAGATGAATACTTTTATCACTTCACCTGTTGTTTTGAGCCATTTTCGCATGATTTTCATGTCCTTTCTCAAGCTTCTCATTACTTCAGCATATGCCAGGTGGGACAAGGAATATACAGCGAAAATGCAAAAAACCTCTTCATCTTAAATGAAAAGGTTCCAATTCGGATTATTTGCCGGATTCATCATCATGACACCGGTGGCAAATACCATGGAATGTCAATCTATGATCCTTAATTTTAAATTTCCAGTCACGTTCAATAATCTCTTCAACGTCTTCTAATAAATCATCTTCTATCTCATCGACTGTCCCGCATTCCATGCAGACAAGATGATGATGGAAGTGAGCGGCTCCTTCTTTGCGAAGATCATATCGCGAAACGCCGTCTCCAAAGTTAATTTTATCAACAACTTTCAGTTCAGTTAGCAATTCTAACGTTCGATAAACAGTAGCAAGACCAATTTCAGGAGACTTCTCTTTTACGAGGAGGTATACATCTTCTGCACTTAAATGGTCTTCTTCATTCTCAAGCAGTACTCTTACTGTTGCTTCACGCTGTGGCGTGAGCTTATAGCTGGAAGAATGAAGCTGTTTCTTAATTCGATCAATCCGATTTTCCATTGACTTTCCCTCCTACGCCACATTACTTGATCATTATATCAAATGATGTGCTGAGAGCCAACTATAATCATTTTAAATTGATAAATAAATTGATTATTATTTAATAACGATTATAAAATTATGAAAAAAGAACACCTGCCAGCTTTTTCATGAGCATGAAAGATACGTAAGATTCAAAAAAGGACGAAAGTGCAGCAAGCGCTAAAATCATCAGCAAAACAGATGCATACCGGGCGAACCACTGAACAGGTGCTTGACTGATGGTTTTTTTCATGAACAGCTGCCCAATGAGACGGATGGAAAACGCAATCGCACATGTACCAATCACTAAATAGGCTGGAATAAGCAATATGTTTTGCGGAAGAACCGATACGAACGAAAGGAAAAAACCACTCAGCCCCATTTGATTTACTAGAAAACCAACTGTAAACCCAACGACAATTCCTTTTAAAAAAATCATGAGAAAGATGAGCGGCAGGCCAATGATAGATATTCCTAGTATCCACATAAGACCTAAATATTTCATATGATGCAAAAAGCTTTGCAAAAACATTTCTTTTGATTCTGCTGCTTTCTCATTCGTCAGCTGACCAAAAAATTGATTTAAATAATAGAATAAATCCTCTTTCTGACTAATTGTCATACTATTAACGATGATGGCCCCAAAGATCACGCCCATTAAAAAGAGTACAGAGACAAACAAATAAATCGATAGATGGTCTTTTACGTGCTGAAGAAGATGTTCCTTCCAAGACTTTTTCCGCATGCGTCTTCCTCCCAAATAGTAAAGGTTACTAGATTCTATGAGAGAGATTACGAAACATGACAGTTTTATTGAAAGAAAAAAGAGAAAGCAGCCTAAACACTGCTCCCTCTTATCATTTATCGGGCGGCTTTTTGTACGTTCACAAGCCCGGCACCATAATAAAAAGGATCTCCAAGCTTTGCAGCCGTTTTTGAAAGTCTCTCGCGCACTTCATCGTTTGTCAAATTCGGATGTTTTGATAGAATGACAGCCGCAGCGCCCGCTACATGCGGTGATGCCATGGATGTTCCACTCTTATAGCCATATTCATTATGAGGAATGGTGCTGAGCGTTGAAACGCCCGGTGCTGAGACTTCCACTTCTTCGCCGACAGATGAATCAAAGGCTCTTTGTTTTCTTTCGTCAACAGAGGCAACCGCCATCACTGAGGCGTACTTAGCTGGATAGTCAACCGTGTTGAGAGAGCCATAACTTCCTGCATTCCCAGCAGAAGCCACAATGAGAATCCCTTTGTCGTATGCTCGATCTACCGCTTCTTTCAGCGCTTCAGATTCACTTGCTCCTCCCATACTAATATTGATGACATCCATGTCATTCTCAATGGCCCATTCAATTCCTTTAATGATCCAGCTATAGTAGCCGTCACCATTTTCATCTGCCACCTTGACCGCATAGATAGAAGCCTTTGGCGCAACACCAACGACACCTACCTTATTATCTAACGCTGCAATTGTGCCTGCCACATGCGTTCCGTGTTCATGCGGGTCAACAAGCGGATCTGACTTTGTTGGAACAAAGCTGACTCCGCCGGTGACATGTAAATCTTCATGTTTGCCATCGATGCCGCTGTCAAGAACGGCTACTTTGACATTCTGTCCGGCGTATCCCCGTTTATGTACCTTTTGTGCTTTGATGCTTTTGATGCCATATGGGATCGTTTGACCGCTTGTTTTTGCCTTTTGGTCCTCCTCAATGAAGGTCACTTCTTTTGCCTGATTCAGTTTCTCTTTCGATGCCTCATTCAAGGAAACTTTCATCATATCTATTTGCTCTATGGATTCTTTTACATGCCCACCAGCTTCTTCGACAAGCTGTTTTTGTGTATGATCTTGAACGGAAGAAGAAAAGCCGATCATGTACTCTTTTTTTGCTTGCTCCTTTGCAGAAATATGTGAGGCGCCGAACGTGACCGATGCCAGCATCATACTTGCCATACAAAGCCTTGCTCCAATTGACTTGACGTTCACAATACTCACTCTCCCTTTCATCTTTTTATCATTTAACTACATTTTCAGACAAAAAGAAACGACCGTTTGTCCTATTTTTTAAAATTTTTCCATTTATTTGAACTAGTTGTCACAAAAAAGCAAAATAAAAATGCTTATGATCCTCTTGATAGTGGTCATAAGCATTCCTTCTTTTATGTTTTTTCATCATGTGCTGCAAGGCTTCTTGTTTTGTTTTTGTCTTTCTTTCATGTGTGCTAAAGTGCGGCATGTTTCCTCTCGACAGTTCCGGGTTTCGGCTGTGCTGCCTTTCAATATGTTCTCGTTTTTTCTTTGCATTGCTTTTTCCCATTTGGCAAAACCCCTTTCGTTGACGTTATGATACACGATGTGACATAAAAAAGATAGACGTATACACGCCTATCTTTCTGTTTTCACCATATCAAGATGCGGAATTCCATCTTCATCATAACAATCTGAAACGGCCTTAAAACCAAATGATTCGTAAAACGACTTCAAGTAGGCCTGCGCCTGAATTTTGACACTTGTTTCACCTAATTCACTCAGCTTTTCCAAAGCCTTGCTGAGCAGCATTTTTCCATAGCCTTTTTTTCGGCCTGCCTGCGTCACAAGAACGCGGCCAATGGACGCCTCTTCGTACATGATTCCGCTTTGAAAAATTCGGCAATAAGCCACAATCGTGCCGTCCTCTTTTGCAGACAGATGAAGCGCTTCTTGGTCCCGGTGATCAATTTCAGGGTAAGGGCATGTTTGTTCAACAACAAACACATTGACTCTTTCCATTAAAATCAGGTAAAGATCCTCTTTTGTTAATTGGTCAAACGTTTGACATGTCCAGTTAACTTGATTCATGATTGATATCCACCTTACCGTACACTCCGCCCCCGCCAGCGATCAGTTCGACTTCACCTTTTCTTGCTTTGATGATGTAATTGGCTGTTTTTTCTGGCAGGACAGCTTTTAGTTCTTGTTCTGTTGCTTGATGAAGGATATTCATCTCTGTGTGAAACACGGCTTTTAGCTTCTCCAGCGTTTTGGCTCCGACACCCGGAATAAATTGAAGCGGGAGCTGATGAACATAAGGAGGTCTTGTTCCTTTGTCACTTTCTTGGTCAGCAAGCTCCTTTAAACGCTCACTCACCCCTTTTGTCATCCGGGTATGTCCGCATGCGTGGCACTTTTCTTGATCTAGCGCGCGAGGTCTTACTCCGCACTTCTCGCAGGTTGTATGATAGTACTTCCCAAGCCGCGGAGCGAGTCCATAATTTCCTGTAATGGCTCTTCCCTCTTTCCCTTCAAGGGCTAGTTTGAATTCGGCAAAAGAGGCATGATCCATTCGGATTTTTGTATATTCTCGCGCAATTTTCCCTAAAGAATGAGCGTCTGAATTCGTTAAAAAGGGATAACGATTCAGTTCACTTATCTGGGACGCCATTGACGTATCGCAGCTAAGTCCTAGTTCAACAGCATCAATGAGGTCTGGGTCGAATACTTCCGTTAAAGACGTGTTGACTCCTTTGCCAAATAAGCTTTTATGCGGCGTGAAAATATGAGCAGGAATAAACAAGCCTCCTAGCTCCTTGACCTTGCGCTGAAGTGTTTTCCCATCAACATAGAGGCGCTGTGAACTCAAATGCACATTTTTCATATGAAGCGCGAGCCATGCGGAGAACTCAGACATTTTGTGAAGTGTGGGCATAAATGCAAGCACGTGAATTGGACCTTTTGAATGGTCATCGTTAATTTCTAATTCACTGCCTAAAAGCAGCACGGTCTGTCCAAATGATAGACCGCCATCATTTAGTTCAGTGTACTTGCCTTCCTCTACACCCTCTATTAATTCTTCTAGGACTTCTGGAGATTGTGCATCAATCACACCAATCATCCCCATCCCTTTACTTTGCGTTGCTTCAATGAGAATTTGGTCAATTGTCAGTGACCTTGCACCTGTAATTTTAACAGCTCTGCCTGTTCTGGTTCTGCCAATATGAATATGGATGTCTGCAAAAAACTCCCTCATTTTGTTGACTTAAGTACCTCTTGCAATTGTAAGTACTGAATGGCATAGGCTGTTTTTGCATCATAAATGTGCTGCTTTTCAATGAGGTGCAAGGCTTCTTCTAATGAAACTTCCATCACTTCAACAAATTCATCTTCATCCAGCTCTCTTTTTTCTTCAAGCGGAACCAGCTGATCTGCAAGATAAATGTGGACGATTTCATCTGCGAAACCAGGTGATGTATAAAAGGCCGTCAGCTTTTGGAGCTGCTGAGTGGTGTACCCTGTTTCTTCTTCTAATTCTCGCAGTGCTGTATGTGCCGGCTCTTCTCCTGGCTCTAATTTTCCAGCCGGAATTTCAACGATGGCTCTCTCTAGTGCTTTACGGTATTGCTTGACCAAGATGATTTTATTTTCGTCTGTACGAGCAATGACGGCTACTGCACCAGGATGTTTGATGATTTCGCGTTTGCCTTGTTTTCCGTTTGGCAATTCTACATCTTCAAGAACCAAATCAATGATTTTTCCGTTATATAATTCTTTAGTCGATAATGTTTTTTCTTCAAAGTCCTTCAATTTTGTCAGCTCCTCGTTCTACTTTCACTTTTTACTTCATTCATTTTAACATAGATGATTTAGGAGAAGCGAAATGCGAACGCTTGCTTCAATGCGCCACTTGAAATCACCTAGCTTGAATTCCAGATTTTTTTCACTTAATGTGAAGGGATAGGAGTGTGATGGAATTGAAAAAAAGACGAATTGGTACCTCGGATCTTTTGGTGAGCGAGGCAGCACTAGGATGTATGTCCCTTGGAACGGAAAAAGGAAAAGCGCTCTCTTTATTAGATGAGGCTATTGATCATGGAATTAACTATTTGGATACAGCCGATTTATATGATTTTGGGACAAATGAAGAAATTGTCGGGGAAGCGATTAAAAACAGGCGGCAAGATTTGATTTTGGCCACAAAAGGCGGCAACCGCTTTGAAAAAGGCAAATCTGGCTGGGACTGGGACCCTTCAAAGGCGTACATAAAAAAGGCCGTGAAACAAAGCCTCAAGCGGCTGCAAACAGATTATATTGATTTATACCAACTGCACGGAGGCACGATAGATGATCCTATCGATGAGACGATTGAGGCTTTTGAAGAATTAGTGGAAGAAGGCGTTATTCGCTATTATGGCATCTCTTCTATCCGTCCAAACGTCATTAAAGAATACGCCAAAAAATCCAACATCGTCAGTGTGATGATGCAATATAGTTTACTCGACCGCCGTCCAGAGGAATGGTTCTCTCTTCTTGAAGAACAAGGCATTAGTGTCGTCGCAAGAGGACCTTTAGCAAAAGGGCTTTTAACTGAAAAACCACTTTCGCAAGCAAGTGCAGCGATTCAAAAAAACGGCTATCTTCAATATTCATTTGACGAGCTCCAGCAGGTCAATCCTTCTTTAAAGAAAGTCGCTTATGACCTATCATTCACAGAGCTGTCCATTCAATATTTGCTTAAGCATTCTGCGGTCAGTTCCGTTGTATTTGGCGCAAGCTCGGTGGAACAACTAAAAGAAAATGTAGCAGCGGCAAATGCACGTTCTTTAAGTGACCAAGAAGTAAAAGCATTGACTTACTATACAAAACCATCTGTGTATGAGGCGCACCGATTTAAATAACATAAAAAGAGATCGCTTTATGTGATCTCTTTTTTATCGTGTTTTTCTCTATTAAAAATGAGAAGGGGCTAAAAGCCCCTGTACTCTTATCTATTTGCACTTTCATAATACGCATAATTTCCGGCTTTGCCTTTAAGGTGAAATGTAGTACCAAAACGTTGAAAATTATTTGCAAATACGCCATTATCTGAATGCATACATAATCGATTACCTCCACCTTTAAAAGGAGTTACAGAACAATCAACAATTGTAGTCACCGACGTACGAAAATCCGCTTCCTTTGAATCATTTGTAGCAAGAGCTTGTCCAGAAACAGGTAAAAGCAATCCTAAAGATAAAGCAACTCCAGTCATTGTTCTTCTCAATTTCATGTGAATCATCTCCATTTCCAAATTTTTCAATTCATCTTCATTATAAGAAGAATGCTCCTCTATTAAAAGGGTCTTAATTACTATATTTGTAATAAAAAGGAATTTTAATAAATCAATACTCCCGTTTCTTCTATTTTGATCACGTATAAAATAGGTGATGGGATTTAGTTTTAAATCATATTTTCACGAAGCTGAAATGAAGTGAAATTCGAAGGAGTCAGAAGAGTCTGCTCTCAAATCACCTATGTTTTGAACAAGTTCATTTCGTGTTGATCAATCTCAATGATGACATGAAAAAAAGGAGCATCAGAGCTCCCTTTTTTTAGCTTTTATATTTTCTCCAGTCCAAATGACTTTCATCTAGCAGCTCGGAGAAGCTTTTATTTTTTTCTTTTTCTTTCTGCTGCCTAAGGAGGTCTTGTCGTTTTTGTTCTTCTCTTTTTTCTGTCTGGGCGGCAAGGTTCTGCTTCATTTGAAGAAGCTGCTGTTTGAGATCCTCGTTTATACCGTCCTTTAATTTCGCTTGTTCTTGATTGGTCTTTTTCATCGTGCCTCTCTCCTTTTGTCCTAAGTGTATCATCCGTTTTATTTGCTGAGCAAGAGTCACGCCAATCTCCCAACATGTGGTATGATCGTCATAGGAAAAACTTCGGAAAGGAAGAATCAGCTGGATGAAGAAATGGATCGCTATACTTGCCTTGATATTATGTCCGCTCGCTGCAATCGGTATTTTTTTCACCAATAAAATGATGTATATTCGAAAATTAACAGATGAAGAGCTCATCAAAAGAGAATCAGATGAAGGACACTATCATCACGAAGAGTTTCAACAGCTTAAAAAAGAGAAAGTGTGTATTCCTTCAGCATTTGGTTATGATCTTCATGGCTATTTTGTGCCGCACCCACATCCACATACAACACGCACCATCGTACTTTGTCATGGCGTCACAGTCAGTTTGATTAATTCCGTTAAGTATATGAAATTATTCCAAAAGCTCGGATGGAATGTGATGCTTTATGATCATAGAAGACATGGAATGAGCGGCGGGAAAACCACGAGTTATGGATACTACGAAAAAGAAGATTTAGCGCAGGTCGTGAAGTGGCTCAGACAAAGACTCGGGGAAAATGCCATTATCGGCATACATGGAGAATCAATGGGTGCAGTCACGACTTTGTTATATGCTGCAAAGCCGGAAGCAAGCGCCAATTTTTACATAGCTGACTGTCCTTTTGCTTCTTTTGAGGATCAGCTTCTCTATCGATTAAAAACAGATTTTCGTCTTTCAGGCCAATGGATTCTTCCACTAAGTGATCGAGTGTTAAAATGGCGGGATGGATACAGCATTCGGCAAGTTTCACCGCTGGATGTGATCGATCAGGTGAAAGAACCTGTGCTTTTTATCCATAGTCTTCATGATGACTATATTCCATGCGAGCAGAGTCAGCAGCTATATGCTCGAAAAAAAGGTGATAAACAGCTATTTATAGCGCCGCACGGGGCACATGCGATGTCTTTTAGCGAAAATAAGGCAGCTTATGAACAAGAAGTTCAAGGATTTCTTCAACAATTTGAATCGAATGAAGATAAAAGAGGAGAATGAACAGCGGTTCGTCTCCTCTTTTTGAGCTAACTTATGCGATAGTCACCACTGTTGTATGATGTCTGCCCGCCAGCTCCATATGACTCTCTTCCGATTGCTGCTGACTCATGACCGATAATCCTGCAGTTGCTGCCAATAAAAGAACTATCAAACTCGTTTTCATATAAATGACCCCCATTTTGAATTTTTGATATGGCTTGAATCTTCCTTTCGTAAAACCGTGTAGATGCTTCATACAGTCCAAGCTCATTGTAATAATGAGCCGCATCAAGTGCCAATTCCTCAATATCTGGGTATAAGCGCTTGTCCTCGAGCAGGTCTAATGTATCGTCTATGATCGTTATTTCTGCATCAACGTATAATGCTTTTAAGAACTGAAATTTGCAGATGTAAATTTCATCTTCTAATTCACAGGCTTTCATAATACCTTGTTGATAGAGAGTTAACGACTCTTCTATTTGTTTTTGTTTAAACAGGATTTGGGTCAGCATAAATAGTGGGTCTAGAGAGCGATTAAGATGGGTTAAATTCTCCTTTTCAAACACTTCAAGAGAGTCTTTCAGATAACGGCTTGCTTCCGCAAGATCGTTCATTTGGTAATAACAGTTACCTAAGTTGAAAAGGGCCGAACCTATGACTCGAGGGTTTCCAATTGAGCGTGCTCGATTTAGAGCATTTTTAAAGTAGGGTAATGCATGTTCATAGCATTTCAAATCATCATAGTTTGCACCGATGACAAATTCACAGTGGATGATTCTCAGCGTGTACGTTCTGTAGGCAGAGTACGTATCTAACGCTTGCAAGGCATAGTGCATCGAAAAGTGGGTTTGTTTCATGTGGTAGTATATTTCAGCTAATTTAAAGTAAAATTCTGCTCTTTCTATATCATCTGATATAAGATTGAGCTTTTTTTCTGCTGAACGGTAATAAGCAATGGCACTTAAATAGTTTTGCTGTTCAAACTCAAACATTCCTGTGAAAAAATGAACATAGTATTCAAGCATGTCCGTTAATTTCGTTTGCGAATGTTCGATCGTTTCTAGCAGGTTCTTAATTTCTTCATCATTTGAGGCTTTCTTTGCCGGTTCAAAATATTCAAGCATCACCTTATGGCGAAAATCCATCAGCTGGTAAAACAGCAACAAGTTTTGATCCTGTTCCATCTCCAGAATTTCCTGCTCGATCTCGGCCTTCAGCTTCTCTGCTTTCATGACATGAAATCCGCAAATCTGCCTATACCATTCGTTTATTTTGATTCCAACCTGAGGCGATGACAGCTTGAGCTTCAATTCACTTTAGCACCTCCCTTCTCATATACGATACATGTTGTATTCTATCACATTCCCTCGAATGGAAGAAATATGAAATGTCATTTTTCGCAAAGTTTTCGGTATCCCGCAATAAACGCTTTCATTGCCTATTTTTCGGCATTTATAACCACGGTTTTTTCATTTCTATTTTTCTCATTTTGTCGAATTGGTTGTTATAAAACGGTTTTTTTGCGTTTTAAAAGATCATTTTTCAGATTAGACATCCCTGCTGTTTGATGAGATGATGAAGGCACGAAAAAAACCCTTTTGTCAAAAAAGGGCTTTTATAATACATCTGTTACCTGTTCCATATTCTCTTTGATCCAATTGACAGCTAATTCGAGCGTTGGAAATTCTTCCGTTTCAAATGTGACTTCATCTTGAAGAAGCCAAACGTCCTTTTTCACCGAATCCATTCCACCTATTGACCAGTGCAAAAGGGTATAGGGATGATTGTTATTTAAAAACGACACCCATGTTTTATTTTGTGCCGTGTTTTGTATCACTCTAAGCTTCTGATCCACTACGTTTCCACCTTACTTTACAAGTATGCCCATTCTTGGACTGAGTATTTGCTGAGGACTTTTCAGCATCAATGTATTAGCTTTTTCATTAAAATCGATGGTCATTTCCTCATCAAAAAATACCTTCTGTGCAATGTGTATATATAGTTTTAAATGTTGGCTATTATTCAGTTGTTCCCATTCACCTGTTCTTTCACTTGTTAACCAAAGCATTGGTACGCCACTCACTGCACAGCCACAACCTTCTGAATCGTAGCGAAGCAGTAATTCCTTAGTTTCGTTTCCTATTTGCTGTTTTTCTATATATGTTTTAGCCAGTTCTGTGATGTGAATATACATGGCGAACATCCTTTTTAAATTGATGCTTACATTGTAACACATAAAACACCATAAAACATGACACACGACTAAATCCGAAAGTCATATTCTTTGAAATACACGCTCTTCTCACTAGGATTATATCTATCTATTGGCTCTTTTCGCTTCTTGTTTTTTAGAATTATACTTATGACGCTACCAATTTTAAAAGAATAAACAGGAGGTTTTAGATCGTGAAAAAAAGATTATCTCTCTGCTTCATCGGGGCACTGATATTTATGTTGAGTTTCGCTGTGCCAAACATGAAAGCGGCATCTGTCCTTGATGAAGTACGAGAAAGCTATGCGACTTATACGGGATCTGGTTACTCAGGGGGCTCCGCATTATTAGATCCTATTCCATCTGACATGAAAATTACGGCTTTAAATCCTCATGACTATAACTATAAAGGGGTAAATGCGGCTCTTGCAGGTGCTTACCTTGAAGTAAAGGGTCCAAAAGGAAAAACCGTTGTGTATGTAACCGATAAATATCCAGAAGGAGCAAAAGGAGCTCTTGATCTTTCTCCTAATGCCTTTGCCAAAATCGGTAATATGGCAGATGGAAAAATCCCAATTAGTTGGAAAATTGTAAAAGCACCGATTAGCGGAAATGTAGCTTACAGAATAAAAGAAGGCAGCAGTGAGTGGTGGGCTGCGATTCAAGTGCGCAATCATAAATATCCGATTATGAAAATGGAATATTACAAAGATGGACAATGGGTGAACATGGAAAAGACAGACTACAACCATTTCCTTGGATTTAATATGGGGTCTAAATCTCTTCCTGTTCGAATCACAGATATCCGCGGGGTCATAGTAAAGGATAAATTACCCGCTCTTCCATCTACTGCTGCTTCACAGGCCTATATTGTAAAAGGCAATGTTCAGCTTCCTAATTAACGAGGAAAAGAGGTAGCTTATTTAAGAGCTTCCTCTCTTCCTTCTCTATCCCAGTGATATGCCTCATTTTCTATTTCTTTTATGATTTCATTCTTTCCTGCCATATAGCTTTGTATATCTTCCGGATACTGATTTGCTAATTGTTCCTTGACAGACGCATACGCTACAGCTCGTTCTGGATGGGCCCTTAAGTAATCTCGAAACAATAAATGCCTTTTCACATCAGGGTGATTTCTCTCATAAACATGGACATGATGCGTACGATTCAAGCCACCCTTTTGAAAAAAACGTCTCCCTTTTATGCCATTTTCACCTAGCGCTTGATATCCAAGATGTTCAAAGCTCTCTCTTTTTCTATCGATCTCTTTTATATGACTTACTTCTATTAAGATATCAATAATTGGTTTGGCAACAAGCCCTTCAACTGACGTACTACCAATATGATGTCCTTCTATCCAGTTCTTTTGAATGATTTGCTTGAGTTGCTGCTTTTCTTGATGGAATTCTTCATGCCACTCTTTTTTGAATTCGACAACCTCAACCTTTCGCCTTGGTCTCCATTTCATTTTTGATAAGGTGAGCTCTTTTGCAACATGAATCACATCTGTTTCAAGAAATCCTAACTTTTCGTATAGCCTTTTTGCAGGGGTATTTTTTTGCCCTGTGGTCAGTTCTATAGGGACATTTTTCTCCATAATTGTGGACATAAGTTTTGTTCCAATACCCTGCTTTAGCGCTTTTGGATGTACAGCCAATCGACTAATGATCAAATAATCTTTCTGCTCTTCATAAGAGGCAACGCCTAGTAAGATTCCCTTTTGCTCAAAACCAATAAATTGCTCTTTTGCTTTCATTACATCTTGAATGGTCTCTTTTAATGGTGGGAGATCGGCATAGCCAATTTGTTCAGCTTCTTGTTGGTATGCAGCTAGTTGAATATGTAAGATCTGCTTTGCTACATCACTTATTGTTTGATCTAAATTGATAATCATTGCATTGCCTCTAATTTTTTCACAAATAAAACACGATCTTCATTTATTCCATCATAGTCTGAAAACACGGAGATTCCTTCTACAGTTTTGTCCCCTTTTTCAATTTGAAAGCCCAATTTTGCATGATAGGCAATCGATACTTTATTTACAGGTGCTGTTACCGCTTTAATGGTTGTTCTTCCTTCCTGTTTTGCCACATCATAAAAGGCTTGATATAGGATTTTTCCTATCTTTAATTTCCGATGGTCTGGATGTACACCTACAAAATGAATATACGCTTCATCTGAATGAGATTGCGATAAAAAACCGACTAAAAAGCCAATCAGTTCACCTTTTTCAACGACGACAAAACTTGTTTGCTGAAAATGTTCAAAAAATAGCTTCGGCAATTTTGCGCGCAAATCTCTGCCTCCCCACCAGCTTTGGATGACGGATGTGACGGCGTAAAAATCTGACGGCTTCACTTGACGTATCATGATGACCTCGCCCCTTTTCATTTTTGGCTTACCGCTCTTTTTTTTAAAAAAACTGTTGTTTCAATAGTCTACCTGTCCGATTAATTGTTTGTAAAGATCACGTGTCAGCCTTTTTTCCTTTCAGCTTTGTTGATTCTTCGTTCTTTCGCCGTCATCTCCTTTTAAATCTTCACACTTATTTCAAAAAGTTCACTTTTTGTGCGAAAGTTTCATTCTTTTGGTATGTTAAGATGGTTCATATAGGAAATGTAACAAATGTTTATTGGAGATGATGATATTGGTTTGGATTGTTACTTCACTTGTTGTGTTTAGTCTTTTAAAGCTTCTTGTCACTTCGCTGCCTTCTGGTGTTGTGGAACGCCTTTTTAGTCGTTATGCGGTGCATGCAAAAGTAACAAGTGATCAAACAACGATCATGTTTGAAGATCGTCCGCTCAATGATCAGCAAGTATCTGAAATTATTCAACATTTTAATGATGCGATCTTTATTGAACGCTATTATATTTATCCTGGTGATGAAGAGCGTTTTCTTCATCCGCAGGAAGGGCCGGCACCGCTTACCATGCAAACAAAGCTTGGCAAACATGATGTGACCCTTTATCTGTATCATTACGATGACCACGTGGATGTGGTGCGGCAGTTTACACATAAGCCTAAGAAAAAATTGACGGCCTATCGTTTGCGTTCTGAGCCGCTCCAAACATCCCACAACTTGGCACATGCTTAAAATATGTTGCATCAAATGAGACGAAGTGGAAGACACTTCGTCTTTTTTGTATGGATTTACGCTCTTTTCTTTGAATGATTTACCAGTATCAATTTCGCCTCCTGACGGTTACAATATAAACGGAACATATGTTCTAAGAGGTGAAAATAATGAATGAACGAGCCATTCTGCTTGTGGATATGCAATCGTTTTATGCGTCAGTCGAAAAAGTGGAGGCTCCCCACTTGAAGGATGTGCCGCTCATCGTCTCTGGAGATCCTGAGCGGCGGAGCGGGGTCGTACTTGCCGCCTGCCCGCTCGCTAAAAAACGAGGCGTACAAAATGCATCAAGATTATGGGAAGCGCAGGAGAAATGCCCCGAAGCTGTCGTCGTACGCCCCCGTATGCAGCGCTATCTTGATATCTCTGTCATGATAACAGAGCTGCTCGAACAATACACAGATCTTGTCGAACCCTATTCAATTGATGAACAATTTCTTGATATTACAGGCAGTCTGACACTACTCGGTTCTCCCCGCGAGATCGCTCAAAATATACAAACAACCATTATGAACCAGACTGGCATTTACGCACGTGTTGGCATCGGTCCTAATAAAGTGCTCGCTAAAATGGCCTGTGACCATTTTGCTAAAAAAAACACATCTGGTATCTATGAACTTCGTACAGACAGTGTTGCGGCTGATTTATGGCCGCTTCCGATTGGAAAATTATTTGGCGTCGGCAAACGAATGGAGCACCATTTAAAACGAATGGGCATCAGTACCATTGGGACGCTTGCTGCTTATCCGTTAGACCGGCTTAAAAAACGCTGGGGAATCAACGGAGAGCTTTTGCAGCGAACAGCTTTAGGGCATGATCCCTCTCCGGTCACCATTCACACACATGATCAGCAAAAAGCGGTTGGACATCATATGACTCTTCCCCATGATTATGCGTCTTTTGAGGATATCAAAGTCGCTCTTCTTGAATTGAGTGAAGAAGTGGCAAGACGTGCACGCTTTAAGCATTATCTTGGGCAAACAGTGTCTGTTGGCGTGAGAGGCGCTGATTTTTCTCATCCGACTGGATTTCATAGACAAATCAAGCTTCATTCACCTACACAGTACGGGACAGATATTGCAGACGCAGCCATTCAGCTATGCAAGCAGCACTGGGATGGCCAGCCCATTCGCAGTGTGGGTATTACTCTCTCACAGCTGCAGTCTGACAGCCAATATCAGCTGACTTTATTTGATCACCATGTTCAAAAAGACAAACTCAGCAAAGTATTTGATGCGATCCACATGAAGTATGGACCTGCTGCCCTGCTGCACGCTTCGTCACTGACAAGCGCAGGGCAGGCGTATCACCGCGCCGAAAAAATTGGCGGACATTACAAATAACGGAGGCGAACAGCCATGAATCCCAATAAATTAACACCTGGATACAACCTCATGTGGGAATCAAGCCGAATGATGCTTCCAGAGCACCGGGAGCAGCTGCTTGCTCAAAAACGGAAGAAAAAAGAGTACACCCCTCCCCCGCTGAGCACCGATCAACTGGAGGAAATGAATTTTTTGATCACACAGTCGATTACCGAGGATCAAGCGATTTACGTGACATATGCCGCAGCAGGTATGAAAGAGCAGTTTTGGGGCTGGGTAAAAGCCATTCATTATGAAACGCAGCGCATAAAAATCGTCAATGATGAGGATGTTCTCAACCTGTCCTTGCAGCAAATCGTCGCGATCGACCTTGATTAAATTTTCGCCAAATGACCGCGCGAATCAGTGACATAGAAGCACTGGCAGCAAAAAGCAAACCTCCAAATGGCGAGCCAATCTTGCTTCTTTGCCATATGGCAGATGTCTCCTCCATCAAATTGTGTATTTAATTTGCACAATTTTTCATGTATGATTGGAACATCTTACAAACTCAGGGGAGAAACAGCATGAAAAATAACTTACGTACGTTACATCCGCTTAGTTGGACGATCATCATCGGCACCATATTTGGCCGAATGGCGACGTCCATGAGCATTCCTTTTTTGGCCGTTTATTTGACACAAGTCAAAGGCGCCTCAGCGTCTTCTGCTGGATTAATCATTGCCGTTAGCTCTCTGATTGGGATCGTTGCGAGTTTTTACGGCGGATATATTTCTGATCGTATCGGCAGAAAAAAGGTCATGCTTCTATCGATCTTCGGTTGGTCACTTGTCTTTGTTGGCTTTGCATTTGCAGATGCCATTTGGGTCTTCTTTATCATGAACGCTTTAAACGGACTGTGCCGGGCACTGTTTGAACCAACATCTAAGGCGCTCTTATCTGATGTCACCCCATCAAGTATTCGGTTGTTTGTGTTTAATTTACGGTATACAGCCATTAACATAGGGGTCATCTTCGGTCCTCTGCTTGGCTTATATCTCGGGTCATCGAAAACAACGTTCCCATTTCTCGTTGCTGCCTTCATTTACTTGTTATACGGATTAACGCTGGTCTGGCAATTTCAGAAACATCCAGTTGCTGCTCCAGAAAGCACGAAACAAATTGGTGTCAAAAAAGCCCTTTCCATTATCCAAAAAGATACGGTCTTTAGCATTATCCTCATCGGCGTGACCTTATGTTCGTTCGGGTATTCGCATTTGAGCTCAACGCTGCCTCAATATTTATCCGCTTCACCTATGATTGAGGATGGTCCGAAACTGTTTGGATACCTTTTATCTTTAAATGCAGTTGTTGTCATTGTCGTACAATATCCGCTCATCATGATCGCCAAGCGCTACTCCACCATTTTGTCGCTGACCACTGGGAATATTCTTCTTGCCGGCAGTTTGTTTGCTATTGCTTTTTCACAGAGTCTCGGCATGCTTGCTTTCATCATTGTCGTGTTTACAATTGGAGAGGTTCTGCTGTTTGCGATGATGGATCTTTTTGTAGACAATGTGGCAAAGCCAGAAGTAAAGGGATCGTACTTTGGTGCGATGGGATTTTCTCAGCTCGGCAGCGTCATCGGACCATTTGTCGGCGGACTGTGCATTGACTATTTTGGCGCAGCCCATCCCTTCTCCATTTTTTCAGTCTTGTCGATGGTCACCATCGCAGGTGTCCCGTTCTTACTCATTGGATACTACCGCCTGAAAAAGCGATCCGCAGCTGCGGTCGCTGTTAAAGTCAGTGGAGATCATTAAAAAAACCGCTCTCGTTTGAGCGGTTTTTCTTTATACTCGGCGGATAGCAATCTCTTCCACCTTATGCTGATCACCTTTTTTCAAAATGAGATCGGCTCGATATTTTGTCGGTAAAATATTTTGATATAAATTAGGGCGATTGACGGTATTCCAAATCGTGCTTGCCATGTGATCTGCCTCTTCATCCGTCAAATCTTTGTATTGATGAAAGAAGGATTCAGGGTCTTGGAAAGCTGTTTCCCTTAGCAAACGGAACCGTTCTTTATACCATGATTGAATTTGCGTTTCAGCAGCATCTACATAAATTGAAAAATCAAAGAAATCTGATACAAACACACGCGGTTCATCCTTCAGATCATCCAGCGCTGGGGATTGCAGCACATTGATTCCTTCAATGATGACAATATCGGCATCCTCCACTGTTTCATACACCCCTTCAAGCCGGTCATAGGTCAGATGCGAATATACCGGTGCATGAACAGTTTGTTTGCCCGATTTTAATTCGTTTAAAAAAGACAACAAGGCTTTGACATCATAGCTTTCCGGGAAGCCTTTCTTTTCCATGAGTCCTCGATCCTTTAATTCTTTTTGAGGATACAAAAAGCCATCTGTTGTCACAAGACTCACTTTCAGCCCATCTCCAAGCCTCGATAAAAGCGTTTCAATGATACGAGCCGTTGTACTTTTCCCGACAGCCACACTTCCAGCAATCCCAATTAAAAAAGGGATTTTCGCATGATGCGGGTAGTTTAAAAAGGCATTTACATGCTGATTTTTTTGTTTTTCTGCAAAGACATGCAATGTCAGAAAACGAATAAGTGGTATGTAAATATCTTGAACTTCTTCAAGCGATAAATAGTCATTTAATCCTTGAAGTGCTCTCGCTTCCTCTTCTGAAACAGATACCGGCATATATTCCCCAAGAGCAGACCAAGCCTCTCTTGTATGGCGTGTATATAAAGTATTAAAATCTAGTCGCGTGTCACTCAAAGTCTTTCCCACCAATCTTCACTAAACTCGTAACCAAAAAGACGATAATCCGATTGTAGCTTAAAATGAAGGCGCTGTCTTTATTTTTCAACTAAAGTTTGCTTCTTTTGCGAAAAAAAGCATTAAAAAAAGGAAAATGAGGGTAAATAAGAGTATTCAGTTCGATAGATAGAAGGGAGCACACCAAATGAAATATGTGATGATTGGCGGAGATGCAGCAGGAATGAGCTGTGCTATGCAAATATATAGAGAGGATCCAGAGGCACATATTGTCGCTTTTGAAAAAGGAGAGATTTTCTCATATGGACAGTGCGGCCTTCCCTACTTGATCGGCGGTCTCATTGATCATCACAGCAAGCTGATTGCACGCAGCGCTGAAACCTTTCGCGACAAATATGGAATTGATGCTAGATGCTTACACGAAGTGACCTCCATTGACCCAAAGCAAAAAACGGTGTCAGGTCATCATACGAAAACAAAAGAACAATTTACCGAAAGCTATGACCGCCTCTTAATTGCGACAGGAGCAAGCCCCGTCACACTGGGTTTAGACAATCAGCCGCTAGAAGGCGTACACGTATTAAAAACCATTCCGCATGCGCTGTCCATTTTAGACCATTTAAAACAAAATATCACACATGTCACCATCATTGGCGGCGGGTATATCGGCTTAGAAATGGCTGAAAATTCAAAAGCGCTGGGAAAAAAAGTACATATCATTCAGCGGGGTTCAACACTAGGTCCGGGCTTTGACCCCGATATGGCAAAGCATCTGAAAGAAGAGGCGGATGCCCAAGGTATTCACGTGACACTCGGGGAAACCGTGCAGACATTAGAGGGCGAGTCACATGTAACAGCTGTTCAAACAGACAAACAAACCATTAAAACGGATATGGTCATCATGGCCATCGGCGTCACACCGCAAACATCCTTTTTAGACAAAACAGGAATCAAGCGGCTTCCAAATGGCGCCATTGTTGTAAACGAATACATGAAAACCAATGTAAAAGACATCTATGCTGCCGGGGATTGCGCAGCAACTTATCACCGCATCAAACAATCACTAGATTATATTCCGCTCGGCACAACGGCGAATAAACAAGGAAGAATCGCTGGTTTTCATATGACGGGAACAAACCGGGCGTTTCAAGGCGTGACTGGAACAGCAGTCATGAAATTTATGAGCATGACAGCGGGACGAACGGGCTTATCAGAAAAGGAAGCACAAGCAGCTGACATTCCTTATTCCACCATCACCATTGACAGTACGGATCACGCTGGATATTTTCCAGATGCGCAGAAAATGAAAGTCAAACTGATTTACAGAAGTGATGACTACACCTTGCTCGGTGCCCAAATCATCGGAAGAAACGGTGTAGATAAACGGATCGATGTGATGGCAACAGCCCTTTACCAACAGCTGACCATAACAGATCTAGAAGATTTAGATATTAGCTATGCCCCGCCTTTTAACAGTGTGTGGGACCCGCTTCAGCAAGCGGCAAGGCGGAGATAAAAAGACGGTCACAATGGCGTCTTATCTCAAAAAAAGAAACCAGCTCACGACCGGTTTCTTTTTGTTATTTTTTCATCATCGCTTTGCGTGCTGCTTTTTCAAATAAAAACGGGAATAATTGATACAATTTACTGCCAGCGTTCATCCATCCAGGCAGATTAATCTCTCTTTTTTTCGTCATCATGGCGGATACGACCTTCCCAGCCACCTTGTCCGCACTAAGCATCATGAATTCAACATTCTTCACATATTCACCGCTGCGATCGGCGATGGTAAAAAAGTCAGTGGCGATCGGTCCTGGATTCACCGTGGTGACGTGAATGCCGAGGTCTGCCAGCTCCATTCTGAGGCTGTTTGAAAATCCAAGGACGGCATGCTTTGATGCCGAATAAATGGCTGATTTCGGGGTGGCAATCTTTCCTGCTTGGGAGGCAATATTGATAATATGTCCATGTCCTCTTTGTTTCATCTCTGGAATGACCTTTTTCGTGCAGGCGATTAAGCCAAACACGTTTACTTCAAACATCGACACCATTTCCTCAATGGACGCATCTTCAACGAGATCAAACGCACCAAAACCGGCATTGTTAACCAAAATATCAACAGCCCCCACTTCTTGATATGCGCGATCAACGTCCTCAAGGTGACTGACATCTAGCTGAGCGATGTGACACACCCCGCCAGCACTCATAATCTTTTCTTTTACACCCGTCAGCTTTTCGATTCGTCTTGCTGAAATAATGATTTCTGCGCCTTCTTCTGCTGCCAAGTACGCCATTTTTTCACCAATGCCCCCAGATGCGCCTGTAATCCATATCCTCTTTCCTGTTAATCTCCCCATGCGTTTCACTCCTTAGTTTGCCCTGTAATAGAGAATTCCGTCTTTTTGCACTTCTTCAATTTGCCCGGCTTCTAAGAGGACATCCAGCTGCCCAACTGTCTCCGACATCGTTAAAAATAAGGCCTCTTCATACAGCACTGGAAATAGCTTGCGGCAAAGATGAAAGGCAGTCATTTCTTTTCGTTTGAGCAGCTGATACATCGTATTTGCCCGTTTTTCTTGTTTCTTAAATCTTTCTTCGATCAATTCATGATGAGACGTGATGAGCTCACCGTGTCCTGGATAAATCGTCTTGATTGGCAGATGCAATAATCGATTGAGTGATGCTTTATATTGAAGCAGCGATTTTTGGCGTTCCTCCCCTTCAAACGGCGCTTCCATTAACGGGTTTGAGGAAATGGTCGTCAAAAGCAGGTCTCCACCAATGAAATGGCCCGTTGTTTCATCTAGAAAGGAAAGATGAGATTGTGCATGTCCCGGTGTTTCCATCACGAAGAAGTGTTCATGCCCTTTCAACCGATCGCCTTCTTTGATGACGTCATCTACATGTGCAGTACAGGAATATGTATAAGATTGCTTCACGATTCTTTCACACTCACCTTGACGAAGCGGCACACCTAACTGCTGAAAAAAGCGTTCCATAAAAGCAATTTGACGCTCTTTAAACACAGGGTCCTGGCTAATATACGGCTCATTTAACTCGTGTCCGATCACACGGACATGAGGTTTCATCAGATTTAAAAGACCGACATGATCTGCATGATGATGGGTCAACACCACTTGATCAATATCGTCTATCGATAAACGATGCTCTTGTAATTGCGCGACAAAGGCGTGCTCCGCCTCTTCTGTCATCGGCCCGCAGTCCACTAAGGTCACGGCTTCTCCTTTTAATATATATGCATGTACATCCCCAACAGCAAACGGTGTAGGGATGGATAATTGAATGATGTCTTCTTTCACTTTTATATGTCATCTCCTGCTTTTTGACTCATGGTTCATTGTAACTCTGTCTTCTTTATTCATTGTATCTTGCAAAAGGCAGACTGTCATGCGGTTTAGGCGGTCAATTTTTTTATCTGTCCCTATTGACACAAACTTGTTCATCGTTGCATAATGAACAACAAATATAAGATGCGCGATGACAAGGATTAGTAAGCAAAATAATGATGAAAGAGAGTGAGGTCCGCCGGCTGTAAGGCCTCACCGTCCTCTTATTTGCTGAACCTGCCCTTTGAGCTGTTAGGCAAACCTAAACGTTTCCCGCGTTAAGGGACTAGAGCTGAGTATGCATGTCTGCATGCTAATTGAGGGTGGTACCGCGAAAAACCTTTCGTCCTTTTCAGGCGAGAGGTTTTTTTATTTTCTACAAGGAGGAGCAGCTTATGAGTAAAATTGGATTTATTGGTGCAGGCTCGATGGCAGAGTCGATGATAAAAGGTTTATTAAAAAGCGGCATCATGTCAAATGAAGATATTATTGTCACAAACAAAACGAATGAAAAACGTCTAGAAGAATTAAAGGTGCGTTATGGGGTCAAAACGGATTTCTCTCGTTCTTTTATTTATGAAGAAGCGGATATTCTCGTATTTGCTTTAAAACCGAAAGATGCGGAAAGCGGGATATCTGATGTGCGGCCTCATTTACATGGGCAGCTGATCATTTCGATTTTAGCTGGCATCTCCATTGAAACGATTCAGCACTATGCCGGCGAGAAGACTGCGGTGGTTCGCGCGATGCCAAATACATCAGCGGCCATTCAGCAATCAGCAACAGGCATTGCCGTAAGTCAAGAAGTGACAGAGGATCAAAAGAATAAAGCAATCGAGCTGTTTGAAACGATCGGTCATGTGACGGTATTGGATGAATCACAGCTGAATGCTGTTACAGCTATTGCAGGAAGCGGCCCTGCCTTCATTTATCATTTGATTGAAGGAATGGAGCGGGGCGCCTCGGAACTTGGGATGGACCAAGCAACAGCGAAGTTACTCATTTGCCAGATGATTGCGGGCGCCGCTAACATGCTTCAAGGCAGCGGTAAAGAACCTGCTGAACTGCGCAAAGAAATCACCAGTGAAGGCGGAACGACAGAAGCCGGCCTAAACACACTTGCTGCCTATCAATTTGAAGAGGCTGTTGTCGATTGTGTTAAATCGGCAACAAAACGCGCAGCAGAATTAAACGAAATGTTTTCAGCAAGCACGTATAAATGATAGAGAAAAGCACCTGTTTTGATGACAGGTGCTTTTTTACATACTGCTAACGTTCACTCTTTGACATAATGGCTTTAATTTGATCCAGATGATGTTGTTCATGTAAAGCGATGGTTTCAGCTAATATCTGCACTGTCATCATCCCTTCTTCAGGATGCAGACCCGATTGCTCCCATGTATCCTTTTCTAATAGATGAAGTGTCTTGCTTCTTCTCTCTTTCAATCGTTTAATCAGTGCTTTGATCTCCTGCTCGTTATACCTTTCATAGCCTCTTTCCTTCACATATATTTCAGGATCATACGATTGAAAAGGCATCTGCTCATCTGATATCGCCTGCTCTATCCGCTCTGACCAGACTTCTTCTGTATCATACAAATGCCCTGCGATTTGCTTGATCGACCACTTGCCCTCTCCCAAAGATTGATCTAGCGTGTGCTCATCACATGTTTCCACTAGCTTTACTAGTTCACGAATACTTTCCTGAAGCGATGTAATGATGTCTGTTTTTGTTAATTTTCCAGTTTCCATTTCATCCTTACAATCTCCCTTCAAATAAATGTAAGTCTTATTCTTTATCATACTCTATCTAAGTCGATGGATCGTCTATTTAAAAATAAAAGCCCTATCATCACAATAGGGCTCTTCATCACATATACTTAATGTTTCTCTAATAAAGCATGAATCGCTGATTCTAGTAATTCTGGCAAAATGCCGAATGAGAACGGGATGTGCAGCCGCTCTGTCCATTTGTGCGGGTCCTTTCCTAATGGCCCCACGTTGATAACTGGAACGTAAAGTGCTCCCTTTTCTCCTTCCGGTAAAGAATAGCCTTTTTGATAAAGCGGCATATTGGTCGTGTAATGACCTACGTCCTGTTTTTCGAGCTGTAAGTAACTTAAATCAGACAATCCAGGGAAATATTTCACTTCTTCTATTTCAAGTCCATAACTCTTTTTTGCCTCTATTTGAATCCTCTTTAAAGTTGTTTGGATATGCGGATCTTCCGTTGAGGAAACCGCAGGATAAAATGGCGGACTATAAAATAGAACAATCAGCGGCCCTTCTTCCTTACAAAGCGTCGTCAGCTCAGAGACGATTTTGGTTGAAAAATCACGATCTCCAAGCTCACCTCGATTGGCGAAAGCATAGTTAACAATGCGTTCAACCTCCTGTTTACCTGAGCGTTCTGCAGCTTTTTGATACAGCTCATGATACGTGAGAACCGTAATCTTCGTATCAATCGGTGTAAAAGGTTTAAAGCGCTGAAACTCAGCTGTTTTCTGTTTGAGATTGGCCTCGATTTCGTCTGCTGCTTGTTTCGCAGTGTCATAGAGAAGCCCGTGCAGTTCTTCACTTGAACGATTCATCATCAGCACATTAAATAAAGAAACTGCTGTGTGAGGTGTTTGAACGGAATAGGCTTCTTTTAAGTCCTTTTGCATCAAGTTGGTTGGCGGCGGCGTGACTTCTCCGTCTACTTCCTCACAATAATCACTATTCAGCTCTAACAGCCGGTTTAATTCAGATACCATAAAATTCGCATTTAAGCCTGAGAATGGCTCTCCTACATGTGTTTCAATTCCTTTGCAGAAAAATCCGGCAAGCACCTTCCCTATACTGCCTGTATACATATAATGGTGTTCATCACCTGGATACTTTTCAAACATGGGCTCACTGTTTAAGCACGCGGTATAGTGAAGGTCATGCTTTTCCTTAAGCTCCTTTAGTTTCGGAACAGCTTCAAGCATTCCTTGAGAATTCACTTCTTCATCAGGGACTGTGACGAGCAGGACATTTCCATGAAAGGTTTCTGTCATCGCTCTTTCCAGCATAGAAAGCTGTACAGTAAGACCTGCTTTCATATCCATGGCACCTCTTCCAAACAACCAGTCACCTGAAGCTAGATCTTCTCTTGCTCTTTTTGGGAGAAGCGCACTTTTTTGAGAAAATGACGCCATTAACTCTTCTGGCTTGCATGCCATGTTTTGAAATTCACCGTAATCTTCTGTATCGACGACATCGAAATGACTAAGCAGTAACACGGTACGAGAAAGCGAACTGCGCTTTACAAGCGCCGTTAAATAATACCGGCCATCTTTCATCGGATGCAAAGCCAAATGATCAGGGTTCTGCTTGAAATAAGGCCGCTCCCTCAGCAAATAATATAAATATTCAGCTAACGCGACTTCTCCAGTTGTACCCGATATGCTTTCATACTGCATAAGAGCTGTGAGCAGTTCCTTTAGTTCACTCTCTGTTTGCCATTTCATCCCTTTTCCCCCTTTGTTGTCTCTATCTCTCCATTATACAAAAACGCGTATAAAAGCTATATTCTTTGAGCACCTTTTATGACGAAAGTTTGAATGGCTGTTATAATCGGCTATACAATGCCATGAGGAGGCGAAGGTATTTGGAAACAAAACTCTTTTCACCTTGGACATTAAAAGGTGTTACACTGAAAAACCGCATCGTGATGTCCCCGATGTGTATGTATTCATCCTATGACCATGATGGGAAATTACAGCCTTTCCACTTTACACATTATATTTCCCGTGCCCAAGGTCAGGCTGGCCTGATCATGGTGGAGGCAAGTGCTGTTTCTCCCGAGGGAAGAATTAGTGATCAAGACCTCGGTATTTGGAGTGATGAGCACATTGAAGGATTTGCTTCATTAAACGAACAAATCAAAGCATACGGAACCAAGACAGCTATCCAGCTGGCTCATGCAGGGCGTAAGGCTGAACTAGGTGGTGACATCCTGGCACCATCAAGCATTCCATTTGATGAACAGTCTAAAACCCCTGCCGAGATGTCTATCGATCAAATCAAAGATACCGTTCAGGCGTTTCAGGATGCAGCTGTCCGAGCAAAAAAGGCTGGCTTTGACATCATTGAAATTCATGGGGCGCATGGCTATTTGATCAATGAATTTCTTTCACCGCTGGCAAATCATCGAACAGATGACTATGGCGGTTCACCAGAGAACCGTTATCGTTTCTTAAGAGAAGTCATCGATGCAGTCAATGAAGTATGGGACGGACCATTATTTGTCCGTGTGTCTGCTTCTGATTACACGACAAAAGGACTTGATATTGCAGATTACATTGGCATTGCTACATGGCTGAAGGAACAAGGTGTCGACTTAATCGATGTCAGCTCAGGCGCTGTCGTACAGGCGAAAATCAACACATTCCCTGGCTACCAAGTGACCTTCGCAGAAAAAATAAAAGAAGGTGCCGGTATTCAAACAGGGGCAGTCGGTCTGATCACATCTGGTGTACAGGCAGAGGAAATTTTACGAAATCAGCGTGCAGACTTAATCTTTATAGGCAGAGAATTTTTACGGGATCCATACTTTCCAAAAACAGCTGCTCAAGAACTTCGTACATCTATCGAAGGCCCGCGTCAATATGACCGCGCTTGGTAAAAGCTCATAGAAAAAAAGGTGTCTATTTTTTGAAATAGGCATCTTTTTTGTTTTTAAGAGAAACATATCAGCCTTTTGTGCCGTCTTTTAGCTAAAGAACCACTTAGAGGAGATGGAAGAATGAACTCGGCAATGATTGAAAGAATGTATCATATAGATGGACATCATTTTTATACAAAACATCGTCAAGGCAAAAGGCAAGCCACCATTATCTTTGAAGCAGGCTACGGCATTTCGGGTGATACGTGGTCGAATATGGCCCGCGATATTGATCCTGAGCTTGGGGTTTTCTTATACGATCGATTAGGAAATGGAAAGAGCAGTGACAGCAGTGAAGGAAGAACATTGCATGATCTTGCAGATGATTTAGATGCGCTGCTAGAAGAAGCCAATATTCAGCCGCCCTTTATCATTGTGGCTCACTCATTTGGCTCTCTTGTCAGCCGGTTATGGGCAAGCCGCAGAGGAGATGACGTCATTGGCATGGTGATGTTAGACCCAGCAAGTGAGGAGCAAGAACAGGTCATCCTGCCGCTTTTATCAAAGGAAGAACGCACCTTATATATGGCGCAATTCAAAGGAGAATGTACGCATGAGGACTTTCAGCAAATGCTAAGTACAATGAAAGAGGAGCAAACCCATTATGGGATGATGCCGCTCCTTGTCATTTCATCAGGTAAGAGCCGATTGTTTCATCCAGCGCATGAAGCTTGGCTCAGACTTCATAAACGGATGCTGTCTTTGTCATCCCAAAGCGGATGGATTCAGGCGCAGAACAGCTCGCACTATATTCATCATGATGAACCGCATATTGTGCAGCTTGCGATCTATGATGTATGGTGCGCAGCCAAACAACCTGTTTCCTATTATCAAACAGCCAATTAAAAACAAAAACTCCTTGACTAGTTATCAGTCAAGGAGTTTTCTTTTCTTTATGCCGTTGGAGCAGACTGACTTTTTTTAGAAAGCAGCTTTTCAATGCTGACAAGCTGAACACATAATGTAAAGATGTCAATCGCTTGCTCTAGCTCTTCAAGTGTTGGGAACGTTGGCGCAATGCGAATGTTACGATCAAGCGGGTCTTTTCCATAAGGATATGTCGCGCCTGCACCTGTCATTGTAACACCTGCTTCTTTTGCCTTTTGCACAACAGCTTTTGCACAATGATCGAGCGTATTTAAACTAATGAAATATCCGCCATTTGGCTTGTGCCATTCAGCGATGTCTTTCCCGCCAAGTGTTTCATCAAGAATGGAAAGAACGAGGTCAAACTTTGGCTTAATGATCGCTGCATGTTTTTTCATATGTTCCTTCAAGCCTTCTGGATTCTTGAAGAAACGAAGATGTCTTAATTGATTGATTTTGTCTGGTCCGATCGTTTGAATTGATAATTGCTTTTGAGTGAAGCTCACATTGTCCGGGCTAGACGCCATCAGTGCAATACCTGAGCCTGGGAATGTAATTTTAGAAGTAGACGCAAACATAAACACACGATTTGGGTGCCCTGCTTCCTCTACTGCTTGAAAGATATCTTTTAACGTATCAGGCGTATCAGTTAGATGATGGACTGCGTATGCATCATCCCAAAAAATGCGGAAGTCGTCTGCTTTTGTTTTCATAGAAGCGAGGCGGTCAACAACCTCATCTGAATACGTAATGCCATCTGGGTTGCTATATTTTGGCACACACCAAATGCCTTTAATCGCTTCATCTTCTGCGACCAATTTTTCTACCTGATCCATATCAGGTCCATCAGCCTCCATATCGACTGTGATCATCTCTATGTTAAATAGCTCACAAATGGCAAAGTGACGGTCATATCCTGGGCTTGGTGCAAGGAATTTTACTTTTGGCAGCTTTCCCCAAGGTGTTTTGCTGTCATATACGCCGTGAGTCATGGCACGGGCAATGGTATCGTGCATCATATTAAGGCTGGAATTACCGCCGATGATGATTTGTTCTGGCTTCAGATTGAGTACATCTGCAAAAAATGTCTTCGTTTCAGGAAGCCCTGTCAAGCCGCCATAGTTTCGCACATCTGTGCCATCTTCAGCAGTCATCGCATCCTTTGATGTCACAACATCGAGCATGCCCATAGACAAATCGAGCTGTTTTGGTGAAGGTTTTCCTCTAGACATGTCTAAGTGTAAGTTTTTACTTTTATAAGTTTCGTACTCATTTTGTAGTGCTGCATATAGGTCATTTAATTCTGCTTCACTTAACGCTGTAAAACCGCTCATCTTTGATTGTGCCTCCCGTATTCTTCATAGTTTCATTCGTCATTTGTTTTTTCTTCACCATTTTACCACTACCTGAAAAAGAGAGTCATTATAAATATCAAAAAAATCACACAACTTTTTTTGACGATTCATCCAATTTTTACAGCGTGCGGTCAATGGAAAAAGAAAAGAAATCATGTGCAGCTTCTGTCAGCGGGAATATATCGCGGGCTTCTTTCAATAGTTGTTTCAGTGCCTCTTCTCCTTGGTAACGTGCACTAATATGGGTCAAAATTAATCTTTTTGCGCCTGCTTCCTGCGCCGTTTTCGCTGCTTGTTCTGTCGTGCTGTGATAATAATTGTAGGCTAGATCAGCATCTTCTTTACCGAATGTTGCTTCATGGACTAACACATCCGCATCTTTGGCAAGCCTTGTTATATTCTCGCATAAACGGGTATCTCCTGAAAATGCAACGATTCTCCCTTTTTTAGGGGGTTCCAAATAATCGGTTCCATCAATGATTCTTCCATCTTCGAGTGTCACGGTTTCCCCATTTTTTAACTTCTGATACAAAGGTCCAGGTTTTACACCGATTTCTTTTAGGTCTTCGGCTTTTAATGCACCTGGTACATCTTTTTCCATTACCCGATAGCCGTAAGCTGGAATACCGTGAGATACTCGTCTTGCTTCTACTTGAAAGGTATCATCTTCAAATATGATCCCTTCATCTATCTCTATGATATGCAGCGGATATGTCAAATGCGTTTGTGTAGCTGAAAGTGCTGCGTTCACAAACGCTTTGATGCCCTTAGGCCCATAGATCGTTAGTTCATCCTCTCCGCCTTGAAAGGATCTGCTGCCAAGCAGTCCTGGGAGACCGTATACATGATCACCATGCATATGAGTGATAAATATTTTCTCGATCTTTCTCGGTTTAATCGTTGTATGTAATATTTGATGCTGCGTCGCTTCTCCGCAATCAAAAAGCCACACTGCTTTTCTTTCTTCTAAAAGCTTTAGCGCAGTGCAAGTGACGTTTCTAGTTTTTGCAGGAATGCCTGCACCTGTTCCTAAAAAGAGCAGTTCCATTACTTTTCCTCCTAAAGCCGGTATACAATATCTTCATTCATATAGAATACATGAAGACAAGGTAAATGTGAATTCAGCGGAATTTTCGAAAAAAGTCAAACGAGAGCAGAAAAAGTCGAATCAAATGTTTGCTTTACGAACAATGAACCTTTAAAATAAAGAAAATGTACATACAATCTCGGTTTTTACAACAATGCTACGAATAAAGTGAGGTACTTTTCGTGAATACAGAAACTAACAATCCAAAAGCAGTCATTGTCATTTTTGGCGCAACAGGAGATCTTGCCAAACGCAAGCTCTACCCTTCTATACATAGACTTTTTCATAGCGGAAAGCTTGGTGATCAATTCGCCGTCGTCGGTGTTGGACGCCGTCCGTGGTCTCATGAGGATCTCAGAGCTGTGGTGAAAGAATCTGTTTCTTCTGATGATGCAGAAGCGAAAATAGAGGAATTCAGTTCGCATTTTTATTATCACGACTTTGACGTATCAAGCCCTGCTTCCTATCAATCGCTTAACACACTTTTAGCAGGCCTTGAAGATACGTACAGTATCCCAAATAACCGGATGTTCTATTTAGCGATGGCACCGGAATTCTTCGGAACGATTGCGAAGTTCCTAAAAAGTGAAGGCGTATCAAAAACAACCGGCTGGTCAAGACTTGTCATCGAAAAACCATTTGGCCATGACCTGCCAAGTGCCAAAACATTAAATGAAGAAATTCGAGATGCATTCTCTGAAGATCAAATTTATCGTATTGACCACTATCTCGGTAAACAAATGGTTCAAAACATTGAGGTCATCCGTTTTGCGAATGCCATCTTTGAACCACTTTGGACAAACCGATATATCTCAAACATTCAAATTACATCTAGTGAATCATTAGGGGTTGAAGACCGGGCTCGCTATTACGAAAGTTCAGGTGCACTAAGAGATATGGTCCAAAACCATATGCTTCAAATGGTGGCACTTTTAGCAATGGAGCCGCCAATTAAGCTGAATACAGAGGAGATCCGCAGCGAAAAACGGAAAGCATTACGCGCTCTTCGTCCTTTCTCTAAAGATGAGGTCGATCAATTCTTTGTCCGCGGACAGTATGATGCTGGTACGGTTGATGGCCGCATGGTTCCTTCCTATCTTGAAGAGCAAAATGTAGACCCGAACTCAAACACAGAAACATTCGTTGCAGGGAAGCTGCTCATTGATAACTTTAGATGGGCCGGGGTGCCATTTTACATTCGTACAGGAAAACGATTAGAAAAGAAATCTACTCAAATCGTTGTTCAATTTAAAGACATTCCAATGAACCTGTACTATGGAAACGGAAATTCCATGCATCCAAACTTACTCGTCATTCACATTCAGCCAGATGAAGGCATTACCCTTCACCTGAACGCTCGCAAGCTTGATGGCGGTACGTATGCGAAACCGATTAAGCTCGACTACCAAACAAACTATAACGACATCATGAATACACCAGAAGCATATGAAAAGCTGATTCATGACTGCTTGCTAGGCGATGCAACGAACTTTGCTCACTGGGATGAAGTGGCGCTTTCTTGGAACTTTGTTGATCCGATTTCTGAAAAATGGGCAGAAAACAAAACATTAAAACCAAATTATCCTGCTGGTTCAATGGGACCAAAAGAAGCCGATCAGCTTCTAGAAAAAGACGGATATCATTGGTGGAATATATAAAATGAAATAAAAAAGAGCAGTCTCCCTCGGGGGTTCTGCTCTTTTTTTAACGTCCTGTTTTCGTAATTTCAACCGTTGAAAAGTCGAACTTATCATAGCGGTGATGACTAAAGGAGTACTCAAACGGCCGGCCTGTGTTTAAATAAGCAACCTGCTCGACTTCGAGCACAGGATCCGTTGGATCACAGCCTAAATATTGCTGGTCCAGCTCATCTGATTTAGCCGCTCTAATTTTCTTATGCGCTCCTGCCACTTTTAAATGGAGTTCATTTGATATGTAGCCATAGATCGATCCCAATAAAACCTCTTCATCTATGCCCTTAATGACATTGACCGGCATAAACGTTTTTTCTAATACATATGGCTCCTCATCCACGAGGCGGAGCCGGATGATGTCATAAACGGGTGTGGTTAAGTCAATGGATAGGTGGGCTGCCACTTCTTCGCTTGGAAAATGGACATCAAAGCGAATGATTTGGCTCGTGACGTTTTTGTCCGCCATGACTTTCGTGAATCCTTTATTTTCATGACCAGATACATTGATAGCCCCTTGGTTTAACGCTGCCTTCACAATAAATGTGCCGTGTCCTCTTTTTCTAAAGAGCAGACCTTCTGCTACGAGAAGATCGAGCGCACGCTTCATCGTCATTCGGCTGCATTGAAATTCAGCGGCAAGCGAGTTCTCATCTGGAATGGGTTGATCTTCTGGATAATATGCTGTTCCTATTCGTTTTCTGATTTCTTCTGAAATGAGTTCGTACTTTTTCATCTCACACCACCAACTGACTTGTTTTTTCATAGCTTCCTCTCATTCTACACTAAGCCTAGTGAGCTTAAAAGGTACCAGCCATTTTTGTTTCATCCACTTACCGTCACATAAGAAAAATACTTGCCCTTTTCAAGGAAAGAGCAAGTATCTTGATTAAAAACCGTTATTCTCTGATACCGATTGAAACCAGTATCCGCTTTTCTTGATGGTTCGTTTCCCGTCTTCTTGAAGATCAACTGAGACAAATCCATAACGATTTTTATAGGCATTCGACCATGACCAGTTATCCATAAACGTCCACAGATGATAGCCTTTTACATTACTTCCTTCTTGAATGGCTTGATGCACCCATTTGAGATGCTCAGAAATAAAGTCAATGCGGTAATCGTCATGAATCATTCCTTCTTCATCCTTAAACCGCTCTTCTCCTTCGACACCCATTCCATTTTCAGAAATAAAGCATTCAATATTATCATAGTCTGTTTGAACTTTTTTCAATATATCATAAATACCTTTTTCATAGATTTCCCAGCCTCGATACACATTCATTTTTCTTCCCGGCATTTCAAACGCATCAAAATAATGATTTGGCATAAATGGTGCTTTCGGATGCGGCATATGCTCTTTCGCTTTTACTCTTCTTGGCTGATAATAGTTGATCCCAAGGAGGTCGACGGTATTCTCTTGAATGAGCTCAAGGTCTCCTTCTTCAATACTTGGCATAAAGCCTTCTTTCTTTAAGACCTCTACTAGTTTTTCTGGGAATTGTCCCTTCACCGCAGGATCTAGGAAGGAACGGTTAAAGAAAGCATCAGCCATCTCTGCTGCTTCTACATCGCACGGATTCTGGCTTCTCGGATAAGATGGGGTTAGATTTAGGATGATGCCGATCTTCCCGCCTTGCTGCAGCTTTTTATAAGCCGCAATCGCCTTAGCATTTGATAAAAGTTCATGAAAACCGACCTGTACAGCCTTTTGGAAATCGACTTCGTTTGGATAATGAAAGCTATACATATACCCGCCCTCTACAGGAACTATCGGTTCATTATGGGTAAACCATTTTTTCACCCGGTCGCCAAATAATTGAAAGCACAATTCCGCATAGCTGACATAATCATCTACTACCTGTCTGTTCACCCATCCGCCTTTTTCCTGCAGCGCCATTGGCATATCGAAATGGTACAGGTTCACAAACGGCTCAATATCATGTGCAATCAGTTCATTGATCACATCATTGTAAAAAGATACTGCTTCTTCATTGACCACACCTTTCCCTTCAGGTAAAAGACGTGACCATGAAATGGACAGCCGAAATGAATTGTGCCCAATTTCTTTCATCAGACGGATATCCTCTTTATATTTTCGATAAAATTGGGATGTCACGTTTGGGCCTACACCATCAAAAAAACGAGTCGGCTCTTGTTCAAACCAATGATCCCAAATATTCGGTCCCTTACCATCTCCAGGGACACTGCCTTCTGTTTGCGTGGCAGAGGCAGAAGATCCCCACCAGAAACCTTCTGGAAATGTATATGATTGCTTGTTATTTTCCATCGACATGTATTGAGTCTCCTTCGCCTTTGATGTTTGTTGTCTTCGTTTTTTCCGTTGGGGTTATTTTTTCATTCTTCACATTCATACGGTCAATAAACTTCAGGAACGGGAACCAAATGACAAACACAATCATCAGATTAAACAGCTGAAGCAGACCGCCCGCTAGTGAATTTGTTGCCATTATTCCGCTAATAAAGATCGGCACCGTCCATGGAATATTCACGCCTGTCGGCGGCGGTACAATGCCTGTTGCCATCGCAAAATAAGAAATACATGTAATGACCATTGGCGCCAAAATCCATGGAATGAGAATAAGTGGATTCATGACAATCGGTAAACCGAAAATAATCGGTTCATTGACGTTAAATAATCCTGGTCCTAAGCCGAGCTTTGCTACTTGTTTTAATTGCTTACTTTTCAGGAAAATTAAAATCGTAAACACAACAGCCAGCGTCATACCGGTTCCGCCCATGCCAACCGTATAGATTTCGATAAACTGCTTGCTGATGATATTCGGAACCTCACCAGTTTTTGTGTAGCTCTCTAGATTTTGAATGGACAATGTATTCCAAATCGGGTCCATGACAGAGTTGATAATAATTTGGCCGTGGAGCCCAAAGAACCAAAGAATTTGTATAAAGAAAACAGCGATCAAGGTCGGTATGATACCGCTTCCAAGTCCAACAAGCGGCGCCTGAATGGCATGATAAATCAGGTCATGCATGTTTGTTTTGAAGCCTTGTGTAATGATGATATTGATCAGTAAAAAGGTTGTGAGTGTCAAAGTAGCCGGGATCAGTGCAGCAAAAGACTTTGAAACAGCTGGCGGAACCCCTTGCGGCATATTGATGACAAATTTCTTTTGGACAAAATAACGATAAATTTCAGCAGACAAAAAGCCTGTGATCATTCCTAGGAACATCCCCTTTGCTCCTAAACGATCGACTGGGATCACACCTGCAATAGATGCACCGCCTTCTTGTTCTAGTAAAAATGGCGTCAGAAGCAAGAAAGAAGCTAAAGCAATCACGCCGCCAAATACAGCTTCCACATCATAGCTTTTCGATAAATAGTAGCCAATCCCAAATACAACAAACACGCTCATAATGCTGATGGTCGCACTTGGCGCGATATTCAGTGCAGACTGGACTCCTTCCAGTGCGGTTTGACTCATGATTTTATCTAAAAATGGCAAATTCATTAGCACAACCATAATGGAACCAAAAATGGTGAGCGGGAACGCAAGCATAAAAGCATCCCGTAATACACCTAAATAGCGGTTGTTGTTCAATCTCCCAGCAATCGGAACCAAAATGGCACTTATTTTATCAAACATTGGTTTCCCCCCTTGTTTACACCCTTTATTGTTTAAGCGATTGGAAAATCGGCAGGAGCTCTCCCACAAGCTCCTTGATCGTAATGGTGGACATTAAGTGATCTTCGGCGTGCATGAGCAATAAGGAGAAAGGTGTTTTCTCCCCGCCTGCCTCTTGCTGCACGAGTTGAAAATGGATGCCATGTGCATGACGTAAATCTTCTTCTGCTTCTTTCATGAGACTAAATGCCTCACCTTCTTGACCTTCTCGAAATTGTTTAAGAGATTGAAGCAATTTGCTGCGTGCATTTCCACTGTGTAAGATCAATTGAAAACTGACTTGTTCCTCCGTGAGCCCTTCGAGTGTTTTCTTTTCCATTCTTTACGATTCCTCCATCAATGTAACGGCTTGTTCATACGCTTTTTGTCCATCGGCAAGCCCGTACGCCTGCATATCTATGACCTCTACTGCAATCCCGTATTTTGTTGCTTCTTTTTGAAGATCCCCTTTTAAAAAGCTCATTTGCGGTCCAATTAACACAACATCCGCATTCGCCATTTCTTTTCTCGCTTGATCTTGCCCAACTGCCCAAATTTCTGCCTCGTCCCCTATTGAGTCGGCATGAGCCTTCATCTTTGTAACTAGTAAACTCGTAGACATTCCTGAACTGCATGCTAATAAAATACGTTTCATTTCTCTCACCCCATTGTTGTAATAAAAGCGCTTCCATTTAATATTATATATTTTTATTTTTAAATGTCTAGACATTTCATTTTATTTGTCTGTATTTTATATAAAAAAAGAGCGTCATGTGTGTACGCTCTTTGACTTTCTCCCTATCCTTTTCCTGCCTGGAAGCCAGGATACTTTGTCATGCCGCCGTCCACATAGAGCGTCAGGCCTGTGACATAGCTTGCCTCTTTTGACGCCAGCCAGACAGCACATGCTGCCACTTCTTCCGGCTTTCCAATATAACCAATGGGGATCAATTCAATCACGCCTTTTTTCAATGCGGGATCATCGAATTTTTCCGCATTGATCGGGGTATCGATGGCGCCTGGTGCAATGCTGTTTACACGGATTTTTTTAGGGGCGTATTCTAGTGCCAGCGTTTCTGTCAGCAGCTTGGCGCCCCCTTTACTTGCTGCATAATGGACGAAATGAGGCCAAGGGATTTGCTGGTGAACCGACGACATATTGATGATCGATCCTTCTATCCCGTGATCTGTCATATACTTCAGTGCATCACGGCAGCCGAGAAACATACCTGTTAAATTGGTCGACATTACTTTGTTCCAATTATCCAGCGTCATTTCTGTGGAAGGCACTTCGTTTTCAATACCTGCGTTATTGATCATGACATCAAGGCTGCCGTACGTATGAATGGCTTTATCAATCATTGCCCGCATATCCTCTTCCTTTGATACATCTCCCTTGATTTTCACAGCCTGGCCGCCATTTTTTTGAATATCCGCAATGGTGTCATCCGGATTTTCTTGATCTGAGAAATAATTGATCACCACATTGGCTTTTTCTTGTCCAAACCGGCGCGCCATCGCTTGCCCTATTCCTGTGCCGGCTCCTGTAATCAGGACTGTTTTTCCTTCTAAATCTGGATACATTCGTTTACCCTCCTATTTTGTAAAGCCTAGCAGCACGCCGCCTGCAATGATCATCAAGCAGCCTGCAATGACAAAGCTTGTTCTGGATGCTTTCTCTTTTAATAAGTAAATGCCGCCTAATGTTGAGATGACAATCCCTGTCTGTGACATCGAAAAACTTACGGCTACGCCAATGAGCGGAATGGCCAAAAGAAGTCCGAGATTTCCTGTCGACCAAACCAAACCGGCAATGATATTTTTAAACGTATATTTACTAAACGGGTTCTGCTTTAGACTAATCGCCAAGGATGAAAGCAGCATACCGACCGATTGCGGAACGAGGGCAGACCACCCATCAATATGAAACCATCTTAAAATGACGACATATCCGACATAGCCAACCGTTGAGATGAGCAGAATAATGATCCCTTTTTTGAAATTGCCTCCACCGTTCCCGCCGCCATTCTTCTTTTGACCGAGCGATGTCATCACAACACCTGCAATAATCAGTAAAATGGCGCAAGAACCAATGAGTATGACCGTCATCGTTTGCCATTCTTTAAAAACCATGACACCAAATAAAGTAGTGCTCACAAGCTGCATGCCTGTTGACAAAGGAACCGCCTTCGAGACTCCGAGAAACGCAACACTTGAAAGCTGATTCATTTGTCCAATGCTCCAAAAGATGCCTGAAATCACAGAAACCGCAAAAATAAGCGGTGTCAGCTCTGGCATTTTGATGAAGAAGGCTGCAATTGAAAATAAAAATGCGCCAAGCGTAATGCCGAGCGTTTGCTGGTATGCATTCCCGCCAAGTTTGACACTGATCAGAACAATACTTCCCCAAAATATTGCTGGGAGAAGTGCATATAAGATGCCCACTTCTATCCCTACTTTCTTTTCTTTTTTACATAGCATCCCTCTTTTTCGCATTTTTAGCCGAAAAGATGCAAACACAAAAAAACCTTACCAATCCAATGGTAAGGTTTTTCTGACGTTCTATTTTATTTCATCCATTCCGTATGGAAGACGCCTTCTTTATCTGTGCGCTCATACGTATGTGCACCGAAATAGTCACGCTGCGCTTGAATTAAGTTCGCTGGCAGGACAGCTGTGCGATAGCTATCAAAGTAAGCAAGTGCACTTGAGAATGAAGGAACAGGAACTCCTTGCTCCACTGCAAGTGAAATGACTTTACGAAGTGATGATTGATAGCTTTGAGCAATATCCTTAAAGTAAGGATCAAGCAATAGGTTTTTCAGTTCAGGGTTACGGTCATATGCTTCTTTAATTTGTTGTAAGAAGGCTGCACGAATGATACATCCACCGCGGAAGATCATCGCAATTTCACCGTATTTTAAATCCCAGTTATATTCATCAGATGCTGCTTTCATTTGCGCAAAACCTTGAGCATACGAGCAGATTTTACTCATGAATAGGGCTTTTCTAACAGCTTCGATCAGCTCTTGTTTATTCTCTGCTGATTGCGCTGGCTTAGGACCTTCGATTAATTGGCTTGCTTCTACACGCTCATCTTTCATTGCTGAAATATAGCGCGCAAAAACAGACTCAGTAATGATTGGAAGCGGGACACCTAGATCAAGAGAACTTTGGCTCGTCCATTTTCCAGTTCCTTTTTGTCCAGCTTTATCTAAGATGACATCCACAAGCGGCTGGTTTGTTTCTTCATCCACTTTTGTGAAAATATCCGCTGTAATTTCGATTAAATAGCTGTCAAGCTCGCCTTTATTCCACTCTGAGAATACTTCATGAAGCTCCTCTGCTGACAAGCCAGCCACATGCTTCAAGATAAAGTATGATTCAGAGATCAATTGCATGTCTCCGTACTCGATGCCGTTATGGACCATTTTGACATAATGTCCTGCTCCATCTGGGCCGATATACGTTGTACATGGCTCGCCATCTACTTTCGCAGAGATCGCTTCTAAAATTGGTTTCACTAGCTCATGCGCTTCTTTTTGACCGCCTGGCATGATAGATGGACCTTTTAGTGCACCTTCTTCACCGCCAGAAACACCTGTACCAATGAAGTGGATACCACTTTCCGCAAGCTCTTGATTACGTCTTTGCGTATCCTTGTAATATGTATTTCCACCATCAATTAAGATGTCACCTTTCTCTAGGTGAGGAAGTAATGATTGAATGGTTGCATCCGTTGCTGCACCAGCTTTTACCATTAAAAGAATTTTACGCGGTGTTTCAAGCGACTGAACAAATTCTTCAATGCTGTATGTGCCTACAACGTTTTTTCCTTTTGATTCTTCGAGAAACTCTTCTGTTTTGCTGCTAGATCTGTTATAAACGGACACGGAGAAACCGCGGCTTTCAATATTAAGGGCAAGGTTTTTCCCCATAACGGCTAGTCCAACCACACCGATTTGTTGTTTTGACATAATTCTGACGTCCCTTCTAACACACTATATTGATTACTGCTAAAATGATGTACCCTTTGAAATTACCACAACACCACCTCTTTTATCAAGTTTTCAGGCTAGTCATTTCCTTTTTCGTCCTGAAAAAAGTCTTTATTAAAACTTGTTCCGCTTGTTTTGCTCTCTTTTTCCTTGATGGTCATTCCTCTTTGAACGAGTGATTTGCCATATTTTTCTTTCAGCCCTTCTAAAACGGTTTGGAGAGGCTCTTCTTTTGCATCTTCTGTATAGGAAAATAAATCAAGCTGTTTAACAGCTGCTTTTCGTTCTACAAGGTCTGTCCCCGTCACACCTAAGAGCCTCACGGGCTGGTCATTCCAATGTTTAAGGAATAATTGCTTTGCTGCCTCAAATAAGTCTTCCTTTCGATCCGTTGGATTCGTGAGTGTGACACTTCGCGTGATATTTTTCCAGCTTGCGTACCGTATCATGATGAGAAGCCGATTTGCCATCACTTCTTTTCTCCTTAATCTTGCACTCACAGATTGTGACAGCTTATCAATTAACGTGACAAGTTCATCTGGATCGTCAGAATCATGAGGAAGGGTTGACGAATTACCGACAGATTTAAATTCGTATATCCTTTCTGGGTCCACGATACCGTCATGTTCACCATTCGCCTTTTGTTTTAATCTCGGTCCATTGATGCCCAGTAATTCCTTTAGCGTATACTCATTTGCTTTCGCTAAATCTTCAATGGTATGAATGCCAATCGTTTTCAATTTATCTGCCGTTTTCTGTCCAACTCCGTGCATGTCACCCGCTGGCAGCGGCCAGAGCATTTGGGGCACATCTCGTTTACGTAAAATGGTGATGCCCATTGGTTTTTTCCAATTAGACGCCATTTTCGCTAAAAATTTATTCGGTGCAATGCCAATACTTGAAGGAAGCATGAGCTCCTCTACAAGCCTCGTTTGAATATCATGAGCCGTTTTCACCGCGTGCTCGGCATAGGGCGTATGCGTTAAATCAATATAGCCCTCATCAATGGATACGGGTTCGACTAAATCGCTGTATTCTCTTAGTATCGTAAACATCTCTTGTGAGGAGCTGCGGTACCGGTCAAAGTTTGGTGTACGGACAATCAGCCCCGGACAAAGCCGCTTCGCTTCCCATAACGGCATCGGGGGCTTTACACCTAGTGCTCTTGCCTCGTAGCTGCACGTCACAACAATCCCTTTACGCTCTTTCGCATTTCCGCTAATGGCTAAAGGTTTCCCTCTCAAAGAAGGATCATACGCCATTTCGACAGATGCATAAAAACTATTCATATCAATATGAAAAATAATTCGACCCTTCCTTTGAGAATCACCCATTTGCCTGCCTCCTACATTTATTGACTCTTGTTACTTCATGTTTGTTCCAATAGACATTTCATATAGTGTATAGTACACTGTGAGTAATGAAATGGATGTGATAATCATGATTATTGATACATTCAATGAAGTCTTTTTCCTTGTTGAATTCTTTACGATTATTCTTCCAGCGCTGACGGCTATCGGCATTGCGTTTTTATTAAAAGACTGCCGTATGAACGAACACCTCGGTGGACATCGTTTGGAAGAGTTTGACGCATCTTTATTGAACCGAACAGACTTTCTGTTTATCATATATGATCGCATTACAACTTGGATTAGTAAAGTCATTCGAATGAAACGATCATCAAATGATGATGAAGACCATTCGCTTCCTCTCTCTAATTAATTTTTTAAAAAATGAGGAGGAAACGAATTGAAACGTTTATTGACGATTTGTACGACTTTATGTTTAATGATGATTGCCTCACCTGCTTTTGCAGCGAGTGGGCAAACGAATGCGAGCTCTGATGGGTTTTTCCATCACTATTTTGTCCAGCCTTTTTCGGAGCTGATCATTTGGCTTGCGAACTTCTTCCATGATGATTATGGTTTATCGATTATGTTCGTGACCTTGATAGTCCGCCTGCTGATTTTCCCTCTTTTTGCGAACCAATTTAAGAAACAAAGAGTCATGCAGGAGAAAATGGCACTGGTGAAGCCTCAAATTGACCAAATTCAAAGCAAATTGAAGAAAACGAAAGAACCTGAAAAACAAAAAGAGCTACAAATGGAAATGATGAAAGTATACAAAGAGAACAATGTGAACCCGCTGGCAATGGGCTGTCTGCCTATGCTGATTCAAATTCCAATTGTTCTTGGCTTTTACTCAGCGATCCGCTCAACACCTGAGATCGCAACACATTCGTTCCTATGGTTTAACTTAGGACAAACCGATCTATTGGTCGCGATCTTTGCAGGCGCCATGTATTTCTTGCAATTTTATGTTACGCAAAGATTTGCGAAGCAATCAGGCACCCAGACAGAAGCTGCGCTGAAGCAAGCCAAAGTCATGGGCATGATTTTCCCAATCATGATGCTGTTTATTTCAATCAATGCACCCGCTGCCCTTCCTTTATACTGGATGACAAGCGGATTACTACTCACAATCCAAACAATTATTTTGAATGTCATGTACCAAAAATCAAAAACGAAAGCTGAGGCAAACAACCAAGCTAGCCCAGCTGCTGAATAAAAATAATCCCCTTATCATCAGATAGGGGGATTTTCTTTATGCCAACTCTTCTTTTAACCGCTCTGGCAGTTGATCGAGGTCATCAATTCTCCCAAGGAACTTATTAGGGTCCACTTGTAAAATCATCTTGTTCTCTCTCTCCACAACGCCGAAGAAATATTCGGAGGCTTTCGTGTTCATATGAAATGGCTTGATCTCGCTTAGCTCGATATCGATAATATCTTTTGCATCTGAGACAAGACAGCCAATCATTTGATCGTTTAATTCAAATAGCAACACCTTGGACTGTTCGTTCACATCAAGAGGCTTTCCGTGAAGCATCACGCCTGTGTCACTGACAGGGATGACTTCTCCTCTTAATGACATCAGTCCTTTAATTTCTTTTGGAAGGTTCGATACTTCTTGTAAATAAGGGACCTTCTCAATCGAACGAATATGCTCTACACTGATGCCAAAATCCTCTTGCCCCACTTGGAAAATAATGATCTTTTGCGTGCTCACAGAGTCTCCTGCCTTTACGATGGATTTGTCGTTTCTTCGATAATGGCGAGAACCATTTCAGCTGTTTTGACTAATTCTTCAATCGGCATTTTCTCATTTTTCGTATGAATATCTTCATATCCAACAGCTAGGTTGACAGTTGGGACGCCGTTTCCTGCAATGACGTTTGCATCACTGCCTCCGCCGCTCGTCTGTAGTTCTGATGGACGGCCAATTTTCGCAGCCGCTTTTTTCGCCACTTCTACGACTTGATCGCCGTGAGAGAATTTGAAGCCTGGATACATGATATCAATTTGTACATCGGCACTTCCGCCCATTTCTTTAGCGGTTTTTTCAAAGGCTTCTTTCATCTTCGCTACTTGTGCTTCCATTTTTGCAGGTTCTAAAGAGCGTGCTTCAGCAAGGATATCGACTTGATCGCACACAATATTCGTTTGCGTTCCACCTTCAAAACGCCCGATATTCGCCGTTGTTTCTTCATCAATTCGGCCAAGCGGCATGCTGGCAATGGCTTTTGATGCAATGGTAATCGCAGACACGCCTTTTTCAGGTGCCACACCTGCGTGAGCTGTTTTTCCGTAAATGGTTGCGCGTACTTTCGCCTGTGTTGGCGCAGCTACGATAATTGTCCCGACCTTGCCATCTGAATCAAGGGCATAGCCGTATGCTGCTGTCATCAATTTTGGATCTAACGCTTTTGCTCCAACAAGTCCTGATTCCTCACCTGCTGTGATGACAAATTCAATCGTTCCATGCGGTAAATTCTTCTCTTTCAGCACGCGGATGGCTTCAAACATAGCCGCAAGCCCTGTTTTATCGTCAGCACCAAGAATGGTTGTTCCATCTGTCTTCACATAGCCGTCTTCAATGACTGGTTTTACGCCATTGCCGGGAACAACTGTGTCCATATGAGAAGTGAAATAGATAGTATCAGCCTCTTGATTGCCTTCCAGTGTACAGATGAGGTTGCCTGCACCGTGGCCAGTTTTCGCTTTTGAGTCGTCTTCCACCACTTTAAGACCAAGCTGCGAGAATTTTTCTTTTAAGACTTCCACAATTTTCTCTTCGTGTTTTGTTTCCGAATCGATCTGAACCAGTTCTAAAAATTCGTCTAGTAAACGTTTTTCATTGATCATGATGATGCTCCTCCTCTTATAGCGGCATGTTGCCATGCTTTTTTAACGGTCTATCTTCTTCCTTCCTGCGAAGCAAATCAAACGAGCGAATCAATCGCTCTCTCGTTTCAGCCGGCATGAAAATATCGTCTATCAGCCCTGCCTGAGCCGCTTTTAATACACTTGGCTCCGTCTCAACCTCACGCGAAGCAGGATGAACGATTTCGTCTGCGAACGTTTTCCCCATGACATCAATTTCTGCCGCTGGCCATGCATAAACAAAGTCAGCGCCTAAGCCCTTGCTATTCATCGCGACATATGCACCGCCAAACGCCTTTCTTAAAATCACCGTGATTTTTGGAACGGTCGCTTCAGCGTACGCATATAAAAGCTTTGCGCCGTGACGGATAATTCCCGCATGCTCGGCTTTCTCCCCTGGTAAAAAACCAGGGACGTCGACAAGCGTTAAGATCGGAATATGAAACGCATCGCAAAATCGAATAAACCTGGCCGCTTTATCGGCAGCGTCAAGGTCAAGGCTTCCTGCCAGCACCTTTGGCTGATTGGCAACTACACCAATTGGAGCCCCTTTTAATCTGGCAAACCCTGTGACGATATTTTTTGAGAAACAAGGCTGGGTCTCAAAGAATGAGCCTGGATCGATGATCGCTGTCACCACTTGTTTGACATCATAGGTGCGTGATGGATCCTTTGGCAAGATTTTGCCTGGATCAACGGCGTCATGCTTTTGCACTTCAGTGTGCATGTCAGGCTGTTTAGTCGTTGGTATGTACGTTAAAAGTGTTCGAACCGCCTTTAACACGTCCTGCTCATCTTTCCCAGTATAGTGCACATTCCCGCTTGTCTGATGCTGAACACTTGCACCGCCAAGACGGTCAGGACAGACCGTTTCTCCTGTTGCCTTTTCTATTACTTTCGGACCTGTTAAAAACATATGAGCTGTTTGTTCTGTCATGAAGACAAAATCAGTCAAAGCAGGAGAATAGACTGCACCTCCAGCACATGAGCCTAAAATAACGGATATTTGCGGGATTTGACCAGAGTACAGCACATTCCGTTTAAAAATCTGTCCGTATCCTTCTAATGATACCACACCCTCTTGAATTCTCGCACCACCTGAGTCTTTTAGACCGATGACCGGCATCTGATTTTTAGCAGCGAGATCCATTAGTGAAGCAATTTTTTTGGCATGTATCTCGCCTAAAGAGCCCCCATGCACTGTTGCATCTTGTGCATAAACACATACTGGCTTTCCATGAATAAGTCCCGTTCCAATGACGACGCCATCACCGACATGCTCTGACATGCGGCCTGTTGCAAACCTCTGAATTTCCATGAAACTGCCCCCGTCAAGAAGTTCATGCAGCCGCTGGCGAACCGATAGCTTTCCTTTGTTTCTGTGCGCGGCTGCTCGTTTTTCACCGCCGCCCATTAATGCTTTTTCCCGCCATTTAGACAAGTCATTGAACGATTCATTCATTGCCATGTTTTTCTCCTTTCAAGGGCTCGCACAATTCGAATAACACACCAGACGTTTCTTTAGGTGAAATAAATGCAATCTGCTTGCCGCTTGCGCCCTTCTGTGCTGATTTTTGGAGAAGCTGCACGCCAAGGTGATCAAGATGGTTAAGATCTGCATGAATGTCACCTGACTTTAACGCAATATGATGGAGCCCCTCTCCTCTTTTTGTTAAAAAGGTATGTAGTTTACTGCTGTCTGACATTGGTTCAATTAATTCAATGTGCACATGATCAAGTGAAGCGAAGGACGCTTTAATCTCCTGCTCAGGAACCTCTTGTATGTCTGAAAAATGCCAGTTAAACAGCTGATGAAGGAGTTGAGATGTTTGTTTAATAGAAAAGACCGCAATGGCAATATGATCGATTTGATTCATCCGTTCACTTCCTTTGTTGATCACTTGTCGCATTTGAAAAAACCAGCTAGAATAAAGAAAGGTGCGTTCGTCGCAAAAAATCTTCGGTTATAGGGGTGCGATATGTCTCAGAAATTTATGAAATTCATGGTATTGCTCATGATTAGCCTGCTGTTAATTTCTTCACTTTTAGCAGGAGCAGCAACCTTTTTATAAGGTTTCAATAAAAGCAGACAAGCAGGTGATTCGTTCAATCAACGAATGGCCTGTTTGTCTTTGGCAAGCTTTTCAAATGAATCGCTTGATGTTGTAATCCATACTTTTGTTCCAATCGGAAGCTGGTCAAATAGAAGCTCTACATCTTGATTATGAAGTCTCACACAGCCTGCCGTGATAAATTTCCCAATCGATGTTTCGTCACTCGTCCCATGAATTCCGTACGTTCTGCCATCTGTTCCTCGTGCATCAAATCCAATCCACCTTCGGCCAAGAGGGTTATTCTTCGCACCGCCTTCAATATTCTTTTTTCTGTAATAGGGATCTTTCGCTTTGATCATAATGGTAAATTCCCCTTCTGGTGTTAAATCGGCTGTTTTCCCTGTAGAAGCAGGATATATTTTTTGGATTTGTCCTTGATCAATATAGGCAAGTTCATTTGTTTGTTTATTAATAATGACATACGGGTCTCCTGGAAGCGGGTTTTGTCCGAGCGGCCAGATAGGTGAAAGGGACATGGTCAATACGGTATAAAATAAAAGACGCATAGGCTCCTCCTTTTTTCATTAGATTGACCAATGAAGGAGGAACTCATGCGTCTCTATTCTTTCATCCCTTTAAAATAGCTTTTCAATACTAAATATTGTTCCATTTCTCCGAGGAAATGAAAAAGTGCAGCTCTTGCCTCAAACTCTTCTCGTGTTTGCGGCAGCGGAAGCTTATCGAACTCTTCTTTCATATCAATGAGACGTCTTAAAAACTTATGCGCCGTGTTCCCTGGGTGAATATGTTCGCGTAAGTCTCTGACGTATTCGGCAATCATTTGCCCATGCTCTGTTGTGATGGAAATGGACGTGATTTTCGGAAGCACACGCTCAATGATTTCGAATTGCTTTTGCCTCATATTAAAATAATGATAATACAGGTTTTCATGTCTTAGGACATGGTTTTCAACATCACGATATGCGAGAGCTTTCGCTTCTTTGATCAATTGATGTGTCTCTGGTATTTCTTTTCCTGTCCAGTCTTGTTTCCCTGTCATTAAGTATTGCTCGATTTCCTCAAAGATTTTTGCAAAGTTGGCTTCAATCTGTTCGCTGTAGCGTTTGAGCTTTTTATCGACACTTGGCATATACAAGTTCATGATAAGTGCTACGCCAACACCAATTGTTATCAGCAGCAGCTCATTCCAAATGAGGTGAAGGGTAATCCCGCCGGACATGTATAAATGGAGAATGATGACTGAACTTGTGACAATCCCTTCTTTAATGCGGAGCAAAACGGTTGTCGGAATAAAGACAAGCAGCATCAGACCAATCACAAAAGGATGATACCCAATCAGATCGAAAAATAGATAAGAAAATAAAATGGCAAGACTGCAAGCTGCAAAGCGGGCGCCTGATGCGAGGAGCGACCGTTTCTTCGTCACCTGAATACACAGGATCGTAATAATCCCGGCAGCGGAATAATTTTGAAGGCCGAGCAGTTGTGCAATATAAATGGCGATCGCTGTTCCTAGTGCTGTTTTCAGCGTTCGGTAGCCGATTTTAAACATGATGTGATTCACTCTTTTCTGTCTTGTTTCCATTCACTATTGTGAAATGATGAACTTTTTTTACTTTCCCCATTATAATCAAAAAAAGAAGGAGATGTTAAGTCGCCTTCTCTTTTTTCTTTATAATATTTTTTGTAAGAAGTCTTGCGCGCGCTGTGACGACGGCGATTCAAAGAATTGCACAGGGTTTGCATCCTCTACAATTTTCCCATCATCCATAAAGATCACGCGGTCAGCCACTTCTTTTGCAAAGCCCATTTCATGTGTGACGATCACAAGTGTCATTCCAGATTGAGCAAGCTCTTTCATGACCTCTAGGACTTCCTTGACCATTTCTGGATCTAGTGCAGAAGTTGGTTCGTCAAACAGCATGATGTCTGGAGTCATCGCAAGCGCACGTGCAATTGCCACACGCTGCTTTTGACCGCCTGACAAACGGTTCGGAAAATCATCTTTTTTCTCTAAAAGCCCTACCTTTTTCAGCAGATCTTCAGCTTGTTTGATGCTGTCTTCCTTCGATTGATTCTTCACATTCATTGGCGCATACGTGATATTTTCCAGCACGGTTTTATGCGGGAACAGGTGGAAATGCTGAAACACCATTCCGATGTTCTCACGCACTTTGAGTGCATTGGTTTTTGGGTTTGTGATTTCAGTATCCTGAATTGTAATGACACCAGAAGTCGGCTTTTCAAGCAAGTTGATGCAGCGAAGAAACGTCGATTTTCCTGAACCAGATGGTCCAATGACTGCCACAACTTCCCCTTCTTTAATGGTGGTGTCGATCCCCTTTAATACTTCATTTTTGCCAAAAGATTTTGTGAGTTTCTCTATGTTAATCATTTGATTTTAACTTCCTTTCCACCGATTTGCCGACAAAGGTGAGAACAAGCACGATGACATAATAGATAAGACCCGCAAAAATTAGCGGTTCAAGATAATTATACGTGACGGCACCTGCTTGGTAGGCTCGTCTCATGACATCTCCCAGTCCAATAACTGTCACAATAGCTGATTCTTTTGTCAGTGTAATCGTTTCATTCACAAGTGCAGGTGAAATATTTTTAAATGCCTGCGGAAGCAATAAGTCCTTCATCATTTTAGCATAAGGGATGCCTAAAGCAACGGCTGCTTCTTTTTGACCTTTATCAATCGCATTAATACCAGCACGAATAATTTCAGATACGTATGCCGCAGAGTTTAGTGAAAATGCGGCTACAGCAGCCCAGTATTGATCGATTTGAAACCCGAGAAGCTGAGGCAGACCAAAATAAATAATGAGCAATTGAAGCACAAGCGGTGTGCCTCGGAAGATGGATGTATAAAAATCTGCAAGCCAAATGAGCGGCTTAAATACACTAATTTTGCAAAGCGTTAATAAAATCCCTAAGATAAATCCAAGAAAAAGTGATACCACAACAATAGAAAGTGTGACCTTAAGCCCTTCTAAAATAAAGGGCATTTGAGGTATTACATCTTTAAAATCTAACATGACAGTCTCCTTTTTTATGCCTTCATACGAAATCAAAAAATAAAACAGGAAAAAAGTTCAACATAAGTTGAACTTTTCAGCGCTTTCTACTGAATTTTCATGAATGACGCTGATCCTTTTCCTGACTTATTTTTCATCAGCAAACCATTTTTTAATTAATTTATCAAGTTCGCCATTGTCTTGCATTTCTTTTAATGATTGATTAAATTTGGCTGTTAAGTCGCTATTTTTCTTGAATGCAATGGCTGAACCTTCGTTTGAACTATTCAATCCAAATGCTTGGAAGTCTTTTTCTTTTTTCAAATAACCAGCAGCTACTTTATCTTCAATAATGGCTGCATCAAAACGACCTGCTTTGATTTCTTGAATGATATCAGAGATTTTATTACGGTCTTCCACTTTTAAGTTATATTTCTTTTGCAAACCGTTTGCTTCATCCTGCTGGATTGAACCTAATTGAACGCCGACTGTTTTATCTTTTAAGTCTTTCTCTGTTTTCATTCCGCTAGATTTCTTTGAGACAACTAAGTTTTTAGCATTGTAATAAACATCAGAGAAATCTAATTGTTTTTTTCGTTTTTCTGTAGGGGTCATGCCTGCAAGGACGATATCAGCTTTATTTGTTTTAAGCGCTGATACAAGGCTTGCAAAATCCATATCTTGAATTTCTAGCTTGTAGCCGTTCTTTTTCGCTAGTGCTGTTGCAAGATCCACATCAAAACCGACAATTTCATCTCCGTCTTTTGATTCAAATGGCGGATAATCTGCTGATGTCGCCATCACGAGTGTTTTGTCATCTCCTGATGCGTTTGAATTATTAGAAGAAGTTCCGCAAGCTGCGAGTGCAGCTGCAAGACCAGCTGTCATAAGTAATAATAACCACTTTTTCATAAGATAATGCCTCCTAGTATTTAAAATCATGTATTGTTTTGAATATTTATTCACTACAATGTATTTTAAACACTTTCTTTTTAAGATGCAATAGTATTTTGCTAAAATTATTTTGATTCAATGGTCTTATAAAATAAAAAGCAGACCGATCTAAAGACCGGACTGCTTTTTATTTCATCATTCAAACGTCACACATTAAATTTCTTCGCAATGCTCATCGAATGCAGCTTGAAGCTTTGACACGACTTCCATTGGCTCGTGTCCTTCAATTTCATGACGTTCGACCATTTTAATGATCTTTCCATCTTTTAATAATGCAAAGGATGGTGAAGATGGCGGGAAGCCTTCAAAGTATTCACGGGCTCTTGCTGTTGCCTCTTTGTCTTGTCCAGCAAACACTGTCAGCAATTGATCTGGACGCTTATCGTAATGAACAGAATAGCCTGCAGCTGGTCTTGCAATACCGCCAGCACATCCGCATACTGAATTCACCATCACAAGTGCTGTGCCTTTTTTAGACAGTGCTTCATCTACCTCTTCAGATGATGTAAGCTCAGTATAGCCTGCCTGTTTGATCTCTTCTCTCGCTTGTTTCACAATATCATTCATAAATAAATTAAAATCAATATTCATTGTCCGTCCACTCCTTTAGCATGCCAAAACCATTTTAACAACATCATATCAAGGAAAACGCCTGCGGGCAAATGTGTTGTCTTTTCATTCCCCACTTTTTCTGAACATCGTTTATACGCCGCAAAATTGGGGAAAAGTGATGATAAAGAGATGAAAGGGAGAACTGCGTGATGGCACAATTCAAAAAAGCGATGCTCATTTATAATGGAAATGCTGGACAAAAAAACATGGAAAAAATTCTCGGTCAAACAGTACCTCTTCTTTCTCTACATATTGATGAACTCATTCTTAAACCAACAAAACAGCCAAATGATGCTTATCAATTCTGTCGTGCAATTGATGAGACGATAGAATTGCTTATCATATTAGGCGGAGATGGAACCGTGCATGAATGCATGAATGGCATCGGCGGTTTAGAAAAAAGGCCGGCTGTAGCGATATTACCAGGCGGGACATGCAATGACTTTTCTCGAACGCTTGGTATTCCGCAACAAATGCAAAAAGCCGCTCAAATAATTGTAGACGGCATAGAAAAGAAGGTCGACTTAATCAAAGCAGGAGATCGATACTTGTTAAACTTTTGGGGCATCGGGCTGATTGCAGACACATCCAACAATATTAATGACAAGGAAAAAGCTGTACTCGGCAAAATCAGCTACTTCACAAGTGCCCTGCGCACCTTGCAGCAAACAGATCCTTTTCACGTACGAATTGAAACAGAGGAGGAAAGCTGGGAAGAAGAAGCCGTCATCGTTCTTGTGATGAATGGACATTTCATCGGGACAAATAAAATTGATTTGGCCAATGCAGCAATAGATGATGGAAAAGCGGAAATCTTCATTTGCAGAAATACGAGCTTCTCTGCTCTAAAAGAAATCTTTTCTATGAACCGGGAGGAGCTGGAGGATTTCACCGGCGATCTCTCCCTCATTCAAGCGTCCAGTATTCGGATCCACACAAAAGAGGAAATGGATGCCGATACGGATGGCGAAGTGTACATGACAGCCCCTGCTTCTTTAGAAGTGTTAAAACAGCATTTGACCTTTATTGTTCCAGCAGAATAAAGAAAACGCCCGAAATCATTCTTTTTCGGGCGTTTTTTTGATATAGCGTCTGTATAAATATTCAAGTGCATAGCCAAGCAGAGTCCCGGCAAGAAGAGAAATTCCTAAAAGGCTATTCGCTGCTCCTTTAAATCCACCGACAATCAGCAAGCAATACACAATTTGAATCATTGAAACGATTGATATGATGAGTAGTAATCTTTCAGGATGATTGCGTGATTTAGAAATATATCGAAGAAAAGCGAACGCAATTGCTGTGATAAACATGAGTCCAACCGTTAAAAACGCAAAAAAGTCTAATCCAGACATATCACCGCTCCTTTCTCATTATATAGAAATCCCCCTCTCCATACCGGGAGGGGGACATTCTTGTTTTAGTAAACAGATGTCTGCTCGTCAATGCCTTCAAGGATTTGTTTTATTCGTTGAAGGAATCTGCCGCATACAAGACCATCAAGTACTCTGTGATCTAATGAAAGACAAAGGTTGACCATGTCTCTTGCTGCAATCATGCCATTTACAATCATTGGACGCTTCACGATCGATTCTACTTGTAAAATCGCCGCTTGCGGGTAATTAATGATTCCCATGGATTGTATAGAACCAAATGATCCCGTGTTGTTTACAGTAAAGGTGCCGCCTTCCATGTCACTTTGCTTCAGTGTTCCTTGTCTCACCTTGGAAGCAAGCTCATGAATTTCTTTGGCGATGCCCTTAATCGTTTTTTCATCCGCATCCTTAATGACTGGAACAAAAAGAGCGTCATCAGTCGCAACAGCAATCGAGACATTGATTGCTTTCTTTTGCACAATTTTATCTCCAGCCCACATGCTGTTCATTTCTGGGAATTCCTTTAATGCTTGTGCCACTGCTTTGACAAAGAACGCAAAGAACGTCAAATTAAAGCCTTCTTTTGCTTTAAATTGGTCCTTGAGCTGATTTCTTCTTGTCACAAGGTTTGTCACATCGACTTCCATCATCGTCCATGCGTGCGGAATTTCATGTTTGCTTCTCAGCATATTTGCCGCAATCGCCTGCCTAATTGGCGTGACTGGCAGTTCAACATCACCAGGCATTGTAGAGACGGAAGGCGCCGCTTTTGGTTTTGATGGCTGCGCAGGCTCCGGCTTTGCCGCCTGTTCATTAACAGGTGCTGCCTTCTCTTGTACGCCGCCGTTTTCAATGTGCTGAAGTAAATCTTTTCTTGTGATTCGTCCGCCTGCTCCGGTTCCTTGAACAGCCGCTAAATCAATGCTGTGCTCATCTGCTAAACGAAGGACTGCTGGAGAGTAGCGTTTCTTTTGACTTTGATTCTCTTTTGTTTGATCTGCTTCAGGTGCTTCACTTTGCTCAGGTGCCGCTTCTTCTTTCGCACTCTGCTGCGAGCTGCCCTCTACTTCAATTTCACAGAACACTTCTCCTACTTGCAGCGTATCGCCTTCTTCAGCCGATAGCTTTGTAATCGTTCCTGTAAAAGATGACGGGACTTCTGCGTTCACTTTATCCGTCATGACTTCCGCAATCGGATCGTATTTATTCACATGATCGCCAGGTGAAACAAGCCATTTGCTAATGGTTCCTTCTGTTACACTTTCACCTAGCTGAGGCATTTTCATTTGTTCAATTGCCACTTGAAACCCTCCTCTTTCTTAAAACGCCGCTAGCTCTCTCATTTCAGCTTCTACCTTATCTGGATTGACCATGAAGAATTTTTCCATTGGCGGCGCATAAGGCATTGCCGGGATTTCTGGTCCGGCTAGACGTTTGATTGGTGCGTCTAAATCAAATAAGCAATGCTCTGATATGATCGCCGCTACCTCACTCATGATGCTGCCCTCTTTTGTATCTTCCGTTAGAAGAAGCACTTTGCCTGTTTTTGATGCCGCTTCAATAATGGCTTCCTGATCGAGCGGGTACACTGTTCTCAAATCGAGAATATGCGCAGAAATGCCGTCTTTCGCAAGGCGGTCTGCTGCTTGCAGCGCAAAATGGACACAGAGGCCATATGTAATGACCGTGATATCATCGCCTTCACGTTTCACATCTGCTTTTCCAATAGGGAGTGTGTAATCCTCCTCAGGTACTTCTCCTTTGATGAGACGGTAGGCACGTTTGTGTTCAAAGAACAATACAGGATCTGGATCACGCACCGCAGCCTTTAAAAGACCTTTTACATCATAAGGTGTAGAAGGCATGACAATCTTCAAACCAGGCTGATTGGCAAAAATCGCTTCAACCGATTGTGAATGATAAAGCGCCCCGTGTACACCGCCCCCGTAAGGTGCGCGGATGACCATTGGACAGCTCCAATCGTTATTTGAGCGGTATCTGATTTTCGCAGCCTCTGAAATGATTTGGTTGATTGCAGGCATAATGAAATCCGCAAATTGCATCTCCGCAATTGGGCGCATTCCATACATCGCTGCCCCAATACCTACACCAGCAATGGCTGATTCTGCAAGAGGTGTATCCATGACGCGCGCCTCTCCGAATTGCTCATAAAGACCCGCTGTCGCTTTAAATACGCCGCCCTTTTTCCCGACATCCTCTCCGAGCACAAACACTTTTGGATCTCGTTCCATTTCTTCTTTCATCGCCAGTGTAATGGCGTCTATATATGACATAACAGGCATTTTTCTTCCCCCTTACTCCGCATACACGTAACGAAGTGCGCTTTCTGCATCAGCATAAGCAGCGTTTTCCGCTTCATCAGTCGCTTCGTTTACGATTTGCATGATTTCTTTTGTCATCTCTTCTTTCATTTCAGAAGTCATGACGTTTCCTTCGATTAAATACGTTTCATATTGGATGAGCGGATCTTTCTTTCTCGCTTCGAGCACTTCTTCTTTTTCTCGATAGCTTGAATCATCATCATCACTTGAATGCGCAGTTAAACGGTAAGAGATCGTTTCAATCAACGTTGGCCCTTCGCCTCTTGCCGCACGGTCTCTCGCTTCTTTGACAGCGGCATATACTTCAAGCGGATCATTGCCATCAACGGTTACACCAGGCATTCCGTACCCAATTGCACGATCTGAAATGCGTTCACATGCCACTTGTTTGTCATACGGCACGGAAATCGCGTACTTATTGTTTTCACACATGAAAATAACAGGCAGCTTATGCACAGCAGCGAAGTTAGCGCCTTCGTGGAAATCACCTTGGTTTGAAGAGCCCTCACCGAACGTGACAAAGCTGACAAAGTTTTTCTGCTCCAGACGTCCAGCAAGTGCAATCCCCACTGCATGAGGAACCTGCGTTGTGACAGGTGAAGATCCCGTCACAATTCGATTTGATTTTTGTCCAAAATGACCTGGCATCTGTCTTCCGCCCGAGTTTGGATCGTCTTGTTTTGCGAAACCAGACATCATTAAATCTTTGGCTGTCATCCCAAATGCGAGGACAACCCCCATATCACGGTAGTAAGGTAAGACGTAATCCTCTTCTCTATTGAGAGCAAAAGCAGCACCGACTTGCTGCGCTTCCTGCCCTTGACAAGAAATCACGAATGGAATTTTACCAGAACGGTTTAAAAGCCACATCCGTTCATCAATTTTCCTTGCTAGAAGCATTGTTCTATATATATCAATTGCTTGTTCATCTGATAATCCTAATTCCTGATGACGCATGTTACTCATCTTATTTCCCTCCTTGATTAAAAATGGATCGCCTTCCCGTCAACAGCAAGAGCTGCCTCACCAATCGCCTCTGATAAGGTTGGATGCGGGTGGATCGTTTGCCCCACTTCCCACGGCGTTGCATCAAGTACTTTGGCTAATCCAGCTTCAGATATCATATCTGTGACATGAGGACCAATCATATGAATCCCTAAAATATCATCTGTCTTTTGATCGGCAATGATTTTGACGAATCCATCAGATTCCCCGTACACAAGCGCTTTACCGATCGCCATAAATGGAAATTTCCCCATTTTCACTTCGAAGCCTTGCTCTTTTGCCGCCTGTTCAGTGAGTCCAACACTAGCGGTTTCTGGGTGAGAGTAGACACATTTAGATACGAGCGTTTCATCGAGCGGCTTTGGATCTTTCCCAGCCATATGTTCCACAGCAATCATGCCTTCGTGTGAAGCCACATGTGCCAGCTGAAGCCCGCCAATGACATCTCCTATTGCGTAAATATGCGATTCTTTTGTTTGATAATGTTCATTCACGACAATGCCTTGTTTTTCTGTTTGGATGTCCGTGTTTTCAAGACCAATGCCTTCAATATTTGGTACTCTGCCGACTGAAAGAAGAAGTTTTTCCGCTTCAAACGTCTGAATGTCTCCATCCTTTTCTGCTTGAATCGTCACGAGATTCTCCTGCTTTTTGACGGTATCTGGCAGTACTTTCGCATTTTTCACAAAGGTGATGCCTTTTTTAGATAAAAGCTTTTCCATTTCTTTAGAAATGTCATGATCCTCTGTTGGCAATATGCGATCTGCAAATTCAATCACAGTCACCTTCACACCAAAATCATTGAGCATGGAAGCCCACTCAATTCCGATCACCCCGCCGCCGACAATGAGCATTGATTGTGGAAGCTCTGGCAGTTCAAGTGCATCATCTGATGAAAGAATGTGCGTCCCATCTGCTTCAAGCCCAGGCAGCACCCGCGGTCTTGAACCTGTCGCAATAATGACCTGCTTTGGAATGAGCATTTCATTTTCATCTCCATTTGCCATTTCTACGGAGATGGTTCCTGGCATTGGCGAAAAGATAGATGGACCAAGGATACGGCCGATCCCTTCATAGACATCAATTTTTCCTTGTTTCATTAAGTGTTTGACGCCGCCTGCTAGTTTCTCTACAATCTCTGTTTTTCTTTTCTGCACATTGGCAAATTGCAAGGCAATGCCGTTTGCCTCAACGCCAAAATCAGCAGCACGTTTGACGGTTTGATAGACTTCTGCACTTCTAAGCAGCGCTTTAGACGGAATGCATCCTTTATGCAGACATGTTCCGCCAAGCTTTTCTTTTTCTACAACTGCTGTTTTCAATCCAAGCTGTGAGGCACGGATGGCCGCTACATAGCCGCCTGTGCCTCCACCAAGAATGACGAGGTCATATTCAGTTGCCATGACTTGTCACTCCTTTCTTCATTCGTTGATCATTTGGGTATTCTTTCGGTGATTCTTCTTCTTTTAAAATACGAAGTGCACCTTCTGCTAATGATTGCAGTTCATTTTCGCCTGGATACACGACAACATCTGAAATCCAGTCAATGTATCCTCTAATACTTGATGTAATTTGTTTGCTGTACGCAAGTCCGCCTGTTAACACAATGACGTCAACTGCTCCTTTTAAGACAGCACTAGCCGCACCGATTTCCTTGGCAATTTGATAGCACATCGCTTCATAAATCAGCGCCGCCCGTTCATCGCCTGCTTCGATCATGCGCTCCACTTTCACAGCATCTGTCGTGCCAAGGTAGCCCGCAAGTCCGCCTTCACCAATAATGCGTTTCAGCATTTCCTCTTGGCTGTACTCACCAGAAAAGCAAAGATTGACGAGGTCACCTGTTGGCAGGGTCCCCGCTCGCTCCGGGCTGAAAGGTCCTTCGCCATGCAGTCCGTTATTGACATCAATGACTTTTCCTTTTTCATGTACACCAATGGTGACGCCGCCGCCCATATGCGTAATAATCATGTTCAAATCTTCGTAGCGCTTCCCAAAGGAAGCAGCTGTTTTTCTTGCGACTGCTTTTTGATTTAATGCATGGAAGATGCTTTTTCTTTCAATCGTTGGCAGCCCTGAAATACGAGCAATTGGTTTTAGCTCATCCACCACAACTGGATCGACAATAAAAGCTGGGATGTTCAGGCCAAGTGCAATTTCTCGTGCAATGATACCGCCAAGATTTGATGCATGCTGGCCGGCATATCCTTCTTTGAGGTCTTGGGCCATTTGCTCATTGACTTCATATGTGCCTCCTTCGATAGGCCGGAGAAGGCCGCCGCGTGCGCACACTGCATCAAACTTTGAGATGTTCATCCCTTGTTCATGCAGCGTTTTCAGGATTGTTTCTTTACGAAATGAAAATTGATCAATGATATGTGGGAATTGCTTTAATTCCTCATCTGTATGTCTGAGTGTCGTTTCAAAAATAGATCGTTCATTGTGAAACACACCGATTTTTGTTGAAGTAGAGCCAGGATTGATTGTGAGAATACGCCATTCTTTTGTCAGCAAAAACAAAACCTCCGTTTCAACTCATTCTTCAAATTAGCGACGACTTAAAATATGTTGACCATTTTGCAGGAATTGGCTTCTTGATTTGCGCATTCTTTCAATTCGCTCCTCTGCCAATCGGTCTGCCGCTTTATAAGTTGGAATGGCATCACGGTTTGAAACTTCAATGACACTTTCAATATTTTGGTAAATACCTTCCACTTTTTTCATCGCACGATCTGCATTATAGCCATAAAGCTCATCAGCAACGTTAATCACGCCGCCTGCATTGATCACATAATCAGGTGCATAGACAATGCCCATTTCATGGATAAGATCGCCGTGATGCGTTTCTCTCAGCTGGTTATTGGCTGCACCTGCGATGACCTTTGCTTTCAACTTAGGAATCGTTACATCGTTAATCGTTGCACCAAGTGCACATGGTGCATAAATATCACATGCTTGATCATAAATATCGTCAGGGTCTACTGCTTTTGCACCAAAGTCTTCTACAGCTCGTTTTATAGAGTCTTTGTTGATATCTGTGACAATCAGCTGTGCGCCTTCTTCGTGCAGGTGTTTACACAGATTGTAGGCCACATTCCCAACACCTTGGACAGCAATTGTTTTTCCTTCTAATGAATCGGTCCCAAATGCAGCTTTGGCAGCAGCTTTCATCCCTTTATATACACCGTAAGCCGTAACAGGAGACGGATTTCCGGAAGAACCAAATGCAGGAGAAATACCTGTCACAAAGTCTGTTTCTTCATGAATAAGATCCATGTCTTCTACCGTTGTACCGACATCCTCCGCTGTGATATAGCGGCCATTCAATCCTTGAATGTAGCGTCCAAACGCACGGAACATTTCTTCATTTTTATCTTTTCTCGGGTCACCGATGATGACTGTTTTCCCGCCGCCAAGATTCAGGCCTGCTGCTGCGTTTTTATAAGTCATCCCTCTTGCTAGACGTAACGCATCTTCGATCGCTGCTTCTTCGTTTTCATACGTCCACATTCTCGTCCCGCCTAGTGCTGGCCCAAGTGTTGTATCATGAATAGCAATAATGGCTTTTAAGCCAGACTGTTCATCCTGACAAAATACAAGCTGCTCATAATCGTATCGTTCCATATATTTAAAAAGTTCCATTGTTTATTCCTCCTATGACTTCCGCTTAATTTGATGTACAGATGGCAAGTGCAATTGAATAAAGCTTACTTTCGGCTGTATCCGACCGGCTTGTTAAGGCAATCGGCGCCTTCGCTCCTGCCACCACAGCTCCCACCTTTGCATGTGCAAAGTAGATGAGAGATTTATAAAGAATGTTCCCTGCTTCAATCGTTGGCACAAGCAAAATATCTGCATGACCGGCGACATCACTCGTAATATTTTTATGAGAAGCTGCCGTTTGAGAAATGGCATTGTCTAAAGCAAGAGGCCCGTCAATGAGGCAGCCAGAAATTTGACCTCGCCTATTCATTTGTGCCAGACTTGCCGCTGTCAAAGTTGAATCCATTGCCGGGTTCACGACCTCTACCGCAGATAACACTGCCACCTTTGGCATGTCGTTTCCGACAGCTTGTGCTACTTGAACAGCATTGATCGTGATCTCTTTGAGCATATTTAAATCGGGCGCGATGTTCATCGCAGAATCCGTGACATAAATAAAACGATCAAAGCCCGGCACTTCGAATGCCGCGACATGTGATAGGACACTCGCTGTCCGCAGCCCGTACTCTTTATTCAGTACCGCTTTTAAAAGAACGGCTGTCGGGACATGCCCCTTCATCAATATATCTGCATGCTTCTCACTCACTGCCTGCACGGCAATTTTGGCTGATTCTTCAGGAGAATCCGAATGAATAATATCTATCCAGTCGTCATTGATCTCATGCTGTTTCACCAGCTCCTTCAGGTTGCGTTTGTTCCCAACCAGCAGGAAGCGAGCGACCTTTCGTTCAATTGCCATCTTGATGGCATGAAGCACTTCTTCGTCTTCTGCATGAGCCACAGCAGCAGTTTTATTTTGCAGCTGGGCGGCTTTCATAATCAGATCGTCAAGCTTCATATATGTCCACCTTTCCTTATGCTCGGTTCATGGTTTTCATATGCAAGTTCTGTGCCAGCTTGAAATGCAGCGACATAAGACATTTCGCATGAAATACATGCAATTTTTTGCAGGTAACATGCATTTTATTGCATGCTATCTTTTGCAAGTTGATATTTATCCATTTTATAGTAAAGGTTTCGAATGCTAATCCCTAACGTTTTCGCTGTTTTCGTGCGGTTGAATTGATGCTTTTCAAGGGTTTGTTTAATCAGCTGCGCTTCAAATGCCTCAACAGCATCCGAAAGTGTCTCTCCCTCAAATTGACTGACAGCCAGTTCCTGCTGCTCTTTTTCTTCCTGCTCTTCTGACTCCATGAAGGAAATATGATCTTCATCGATCCATTCTTCTTGCGGGTTCAAAAAGATCATGGCTCGTCCAAGGACATTTTCCAGTTCTCTTACGTTTCCAGGCCAGCTGTAGGATCGAAGTCTATCGAGCGCCCCTTCCGTTAAGCCGCTCACATTTCGTCCATAGTCTAAATTGATCTTCTGGATGAGACGTTTGCTTAAGGAGTCAATATCTTCAAGGCGCTGCCTTAGCGGCGGAATAGAGATCGGATATCTGTTCATGCGATAATATAAGTCCTCTCTGAATTTTCCTTCCGCCATCGCTTTTTCAATATTGACATTTGTTGCGGTGATCACACGTACATCAACAGGGATGGCTTTAGTTCCGCCTACTCTGACAATTTCTTTCTCCTGCATGACGCGTAATAATTTCGCTTGTGTACTTGGCGTCATTTCACCAATTTCATCCAAAAAAATACTGCCGTGATTTGCCTCTTCAAACAGCCCTTTTTTACCGCCGCGCCTTGCACCAGAAAACGCTCCTTCCTCGTAGCCAAAAAGCTCTGACTCTAAAAGGGTTTCCGATAAGGCCGCACAGTTGACTCTTACAAAGCGATTATATTTCCGGTCACTTTCATTGTGTATAGCGTGCGCGAACAGCTCTTTCCCAGTACCTGATTCTCCCCTGAGTAAAATGGTGGCTGGTGTTTTTGCCCCTAGCTTTGCCTGCTCAAGTGCCACAAGCATTTGCTCACTTTCTCCAATAATGTCTTCAAAAGTGTACTTTGCTTCAAGTGTACGGATGAGCTGTCTTGCTTTATTCAATTCATTGGTGAGTGATTGAATTTCTGATACGTCATGAATGACGCCGACACTGCCTTTTAGAATGCCATCAACGATCACTGGCGCTACGTTGACGATCACATCCTTCTTATTTGGTCCGACTTTCATTCTAACGCCTCGAACCGGCCTTCTCGTTTCAAGCACCTTCAAATGCATGCTTTCGCCTTCAGAAATATCCGCACCTGCTGGTTTGCCCACAACTTCTTTGTCTGTTAACCCCGTCATTTTCGTGTAAGCTCGGTTGATTAAAATTCCTTTCCCCTGCTCATCTACGACGGATATCGCTTCATCCGATGATTGAATAATGGCCTCAAGCATTGTCCGCACTTCTTTGAGGTTTGTGACTTCCTCCGCAAGCTCCACCGCATCTGTAATATCTTTGAAGATCGATAAAGCGCCCAGCATTCTTCCTGCGTCATCAATAATTGGCAAACGCGTTGTGACAATTTGTATTTGCTGATTCAGAAATTGTTTTTGATTAAATTCAGGCTCCCTCGATCTTAAAATATCGGGAAGCTTTGTGTTTGGAATGACTTCACGTATGTGACGGCCAATCGCATCTTTTTGCGAACATCCAACCATTTTGGCAGCCGACCGATTAAATAGGACGACTTCTTCATCCATATTAATAAAAATCATGCCATCGTTCGTTGCATTAAAAATGCGGTCATGTTTATAGGTTTGTTCCTTTAATATTTGAATGAGCTGATGCTTTTCTGACATTAATTCTGATATGACGTATGCCATCGAACTCGGAACAATGACAGCATGCTCTCGTTTTTCTTTCATCAGTTCTTTAAGCACAGCTGAACTGCCCGTTGTTTCAATGATGATATCAATGTCATCTTTTATGTATTCTTTCCAATCCGTTGTCGTATCGATTCCATTCTTTTTCGCTTCTACCATCCCCGGTGCCCCAAGATCAAGGTCGGCGATCGCAACGATTTGAATCATATTTGTTTTCAGCAATGTTTCAAGCAATATTGATCCACCGTGTCCTGCACCGACAATCAAGACTCTCTGCATCCCGTTACCCCTTTATATGAAAAAATTTGCACACCATATTTTTCCGTTGCAAAAAATTGCACAACTCTTATATTACCACGTTTTCCTTTCTTGACAAAATATTTTTTGAATTAGACAATGGAAGTAAATGACGTTTAAGGGGACATTTGATGGGGAGAATACTTGCATTAATGATTATTTTAATACCTGGCGCGCTTGCTGCACTTGGGATTAAGCTGCTGCGTGACACGGTTTTCGGCATCATCATTGCACCATTTCCATTTTTATGGCTGCAAGGAATTGCAGGGTTATTATTTTTAGGAGGAGGTCTTTATGTAGTCGCTGGCTTTATTTTATATAGAGACCGCAAACGCAATAAAGTGACCACCCGCTTTAAGCAGAGATAGACATGAAAAAAGACCCGCTTCTGATAGCAGGTCTTTATTTCATTTCTTCTCTTATTTTGACGGCTCTGTCAGGAAAATCAGTGAAAATTCCATCGACACCTAAGGAAAACATGCTTTTCATCTGCTTTTCACTGTTTACCGTAAACGGCCTGATCACTTGCTGAGCGGCACGGAGAGCCGACACGACTTCTTTTGTCACCCCTGCGCCCTTTATATTCGGATGATAACCTCTTGCAGGCACTGTTTTTAAGTACATCTCCGGCTGATGAATCACATCCATTGTGAGAACAGCAAGCTCAACATGCGGCATCAGCTTGTGAAAAAGAGCTAAACTCCCATGATGAAACGATGAGACAAGTACACGATCTTCTATTTGAAAGTGTTCAATTTGCTCCTTTACTTTCTCTTCAATACCAGGATATCGATAAATGGAATTTTTCAGTTCAATATTGATGATGAGTGATGATTGCTGCGTCACTAGCTCCAATACTTCGTCTAAAAGAGGAATGGATACAGCACCAGTTTCTTCATAGAAAGAATGACTCGCATCTCCTGCTTTTAACTCTTCATATGTATGGTCTTTCACTAATCCCTTCATATTCGTTGTTCTGTTCAGCTTCTCATCGTGAATGACAGCAAGCTTGCCATCTTTCGTCAGCTGAACATCGAGCTCAATTCCGTCAGCTCCAGAATGGAGTGCTTGCTCAAAGGCTATCATGGTATTTTCAGGGTAGATTCCTTTAAAACCTCTGTGTGCAAAAATTTTCGTCATAGGTCACCTCTAAGTATGATGCTTCCTTTCATTATGACGTGTCTCTTTTCATTTTTCCAGTTTGAGCACATAAAAAAACCTCTTCTGATTAGTACGAAGAGGCTCACAGATAAATTCGATCACGTAATCGCTCTGATGGCTTGCTCTGTCGTCTCTGCGTCAAGAGCAAAAAGGGAAGAAACAACTGCGACTGCTGTAACGACGGTTACACCTAACAACAACTTTTTCATAAGATAACCTCCACTTTCTTTTGAAGTATTTGTGCATCGAATTTCTTTTCAAGAAAACGAATGGCGTTTTGATAGTCATTTCGTTCCTTGAAGTATTTCGATATTTGTTCAGACAAATCCTCAAGCTCCACATATAATCTATTTTTTTCTATGTAGTCTAATTTTTCAGAGAATACGTCTGCTGCTCCACTATTTTCGCACATCAAATCCAAAATTTCAAATTTTACTATATATTCATTATTTTGGATATCGCAGCTATACTGAATACCCTCTTTAATATATTCCTTCGCCTCTTGATCTCCTAGATGAACTAAGGCATTTGCCAGAACATATAAAGATTGGATGTAATAATGGCTATTGTCACGGTGAATTTGAATGCCCATCCCTTTTTTGGCATATTGTGCGCTTTTTTCATAATCAGGCTTCGCATAATAAAGAACGGCTAAATTGTGATAGCATTTCCCAATCAGCACTTCATTGTTAATGCGTTTACTTTTCTCAAGTGCTTCTTGGTATTTTTCCTCTGCCTCTTCAAATTGAAACAAATCAATACAATTACTTGCATGTAAAATCAAACTGTCAATCGCCTGCGCTGTATACTCTTCATGCGCTTTGAACGTATCGATGGCTTTTTTGATATGATTAATGGATATGAAATTTTGTTTCAGTTCGTAATAGATTGAAGCAACCTTATGGTGAAAAGTGCCTACTTCAAGGTCTTCATTCACACGTTTTAGGCGCTGTTCTGCAATTTTGTAAAAACTGATGGCTTCATCATACTTTTTCACATATGCAGCATATTGGCCTTTGTAAAAGTAAAAATAAAAATTAATAATGTCATCTGCTTTCTCATCGAGCGTTCCGACACTCTTCATAATGTGATTGGCTTTTTCAATATTTCCAAGTAACATTTCATGTCTGCCATTAACAAGCTGATAATAAAGGAGAACTTCACGGTCTTCATCTGTATTTTTTAGCAAATTCTGAATTTTCTCTTTATAGACAGCAGATTTTTCTAGGTCATTCTGAGAAATGACCCTCGTCCACTTGCTAATTTCGTTCGCTACCTCAGCAGAGTGGATTTTCAGCTTTCCCATAACCTCACCCTCTTCTTCTCATTATTATAGCATAGTAAAAGAATGTGAAAATTATTAAATTCGACAATGGGAATATTCAGTTCAAATGGCACAATCTCTAAGAAGCCAGTGACTTTAAAACGCCAACCAATCAGGTCAATAGAAATAGAACTTTCGATCTCATTTGCTTTATTTACCAAATCCATCAGACCTTTTTCTCTCATCCTTTTCCTTACGAATGAGCTTTTTCTTCTTCTATTTGAAGACCAAACAATTGATTGGCGTAGCTGATTATCACTAATTTATGTCATCCCCATTTCTTTCATGCTTTATTTTTCATTTTATTCCGAAAATAAAGCAAGCCGAGTTTGTCCAAATGATTGTATCAATACGACCAATTTTTGACAATGTTTTTTCAAAATAAAAAAACGCCTCTTTGAAGAAACGTTTTTTTATGAAAATGAACTAGCTAGCTCTATGCTCTAAGCGCAGACGATCAGCTACCATCGCGATAAATTCAGAATTGGTTGGTTTCGCTTTAGACATGCTGACTGTATAACCAAAGAGTGAAGAAATGGAATCGATGTTTCCTCTGCTCCAAGCAACTTCAATCGCATGGCGAATCGCTCGTTCTACCCTGCTGGCAGTCGTGTTAAATTTCTTCGCGATGTCTGGGTACAACACTTTTGTGATGCTTCCGAGAAGCTCAATGTCATTGTACACCATCGAAATCGCTTCTCTTAAGTATAAATATCCTTTAATATGAGCGGGTACGCCAATCTCATGAATAATCGTCGTAATGCTCGCATCTAAGTTTTTACGTTTCGGTTCAGGTTTGTTCCGAAGGACACTGTTTTGGATAGATGAAGATCGATGGGTGACTTGTGTGCCGTTTCCACTGACTTGACGAATATGACCGACTAGGTTTTCCATATCAAATGGCTTTAAGATGAAATAGGATGCGCCCAAATCAACTGCTTTTTTCGTGACATCTTCTTGACCGAACGCCGTTAGCATAATCACACTTGGCTGTTTGGTCATGTCATTGTTTTCACGGAGGCGTTCCAGTACAGCAAGACCGTCTAAATGAGGCATGATAATATCTAAGAGGAGAACGTCGGGCTCTTTATCTTTAAATAATGTCAGACATTCCTGGCCATTATACGCCACGCCAAGTACTTCCATATCTTCCTGTCCCTCAATATACTCTGTCAAAAGGCCAACAAGCTCTCGATTGTCATCAGCTACACACACTTTAATTTTCTCCACGTTCTTTCCTCCCCAATGTCGATTCCTTTAGTCTTTTGCATTTCTCTTCTGAGTGTTCAATTCGACAAAACCATGCTATCCCCTTTAAAAAACTTTAATTTTCCGAATAATAGAGCATTATCTAGCTTTTTCTACGTTTTTCTTAACGAATCGACGATTATTGCAATTTGACAACATACTATTTTCCATTTTGTCGAAAAATCTCTTTTTCCTTATTTTATAACATGATGGCAGAGAAAGAAAGGGGAGAAAAAAACTGCCGGGAGATTCGCGGCAGTTTGATGATCAGCTTGCTTTTTTGTTTTTTTGATAAAGATCGATTCCTGCTTCTGACAGCATCCATTCAATGTGTACGCCGTACCCGCTTGTCGGATCATTGACAAATACGTGTGTGACCGCTCCAATGACCTTTCCGTTTTGGATGATGGGGCTTCCGCTCATGCCTTGGACGATACCGCCCGTTTTACTTAAAAGACGTTCATCTGTTATCTTCAATACCATCCCTTTTGTTGCCGGGAATTTCTGCGGTGTCGTGCTGACGATTTTAATATCAAACTTCTCCACTTTATCATGATCCACAACGGTTAAAATTTCTGCTGGACCTTCTTTTACTTCATTTGATAAAGCGACTGGAAGCGGTTTGTCTGATACATGATTTTCAAGCTTTTCGGTTAACGTACCAAAGATACCAAATGGGCTGTTGCGGGAGATATCCCCTATCGTTTTTCGTTCGGAAGAGAATCTCGCCAATTTTTCTCCAGGATTGCCTCCTGTGCCTTTTTCAATTGATGTCACGGTTGATCTGACAATTTCACCATTGTTGACAACGATTGGTTTTTTTGTATCCATGTCAGAAATCACATGCCCAAGGGCACCATATTTTTTAGAAGATGGTTCAAAGAAGGTCATCGTGCCGATTCCTGCTGCGGAATCTCGAATGTAAAGACCAATTCGATAGGTGCCTTCACTTGCATCTTTTGCGGGTGTTAATGTTGTTTGAAAGGTTTTATGGTCTCTTTTTATGAGTAAACGAAGCGTTTCACCTGTTTTTCCTGCTTTCTGGATAAATGGGGTGAGGTCATTCATTTTCTCCATCTTTTGACCATTGATTTCAATGATCATATCCCCTGATTGAATGCCTGCGGCTTCGCCTGGTGATTTTTTGCCGTCTGCTGTTGTGATTTGATGAAAACCTACAACGAGAACTCCTACTGAGTGGAGCTTGACGCCAATGGATTGTCCTCCAGGAACGACTTTTAATTCAGGGAGAACGTCGACTTTTGTTTTCTTAATAGGAAATCCTTTAAAATCATAAACAATTTCGGCTTTTCCCGCCTTTTGTCCTGTCACTTCAAGCTGATTCTTTTTCTCTGAAAGACTAAAGGCTTGTGAAGAAGCATTGGCTGACGCTTCTATTGATGTGTCAATTGAGTGCTTCTGTTTTTCAAATACAGCAACATTTGTTGGAATGCTGATGTATTCCTTCACTATGCTCATAAACCCTGTACTTATTAAAGAAACAAGGAGAATCACACCAATGGCTTTTCTCATCTTTTCGGGCATTCATTTTTCACTCTCCTCGCTCCTTACCCACACCAGAACACTCATGTTTTGGCTACATCTTTACTTTTGCCTTCTTCGCTAGGATTTATAACCGGCACCTATAGAAAATGATTGGATAAATTGATAAAAGAAAAAGACGATTTCACGGGTATATACAGCGATTTTGACACAATATAAAAAAGGCAGCTGGTTTTTCAGCTACCCTGTTGTTTTGACATCATTTGCTTGATGCAGCAATTCTTTTGCGTGCTGTTTTGTCAGCTCAGTGACTTCCACACCCGCAATCATCCTGCCAATTTCACTCACTTTTTCTTCATGACTTAATGGTTTGACGCTCGTCAGTGTTCTGCCAGCTTTAGAGCGTTTAGAAATGAAGAGATGCGTGTCAGCCATTGCTGCTACTTGCGGGAGGTGCGTAATGCAGAGCACTTGTGAGCCAGCTGCTACTTTGTAAATTTTTTCGGCAATCGCCTGTGCCACTCTGCCGCTTACGCCCGTATCCACCTCATCGAAAATAATGGACGTGACTTCTTGTTTGGCTGAGAAAATACTTTTCACGGCGAGCATGACACGTGAAATTTCTCCACCCGAGGCTACTTTTGATAAAGATTTCATCGGTTCGCCTGTATTTGTAGAAATAACAAATTGTGCTTGGTCGATTCCGTTTTTTCCGAGCTGGACGGGCTTTCCATCTAGCAGCGGATAGTCCGTACTGCCAAAAGGCGCATACCGAATGGAAAAAGCTGTGTCAAACGATGACTTCTCCATATACAAATCCTTTAGTTCCGTTTGAATTTGCTTCGCTAGCTTTGTGGCCCATTTTTTACGAAGCTCCGAAACGTTGAGAGCTTCCAGCAGGGCATCACGGCTCATTGCATCCAGTTTGTTTTTAAGCGTCTGCAGGTGGCTATCTCGATTTTGAATTTGATCTATTTCTTCTTCTATCTTCGCCGCATACTCCAAAATTTCCTCAACCGTTGTCCCATATTTTCGTTTTAACTGCTTCATTTCATTCAGCCTAGATTCAATAAAATCAAGACGTGCTGGGTCGAACTCTAATTGATCCAACATGCTTCGCATTTGGAACGTCGAATCCTCTAATAAGTAATAGGAGTTCGACACTTGTTCGGATAGCTTTTTCAGATCGTCGTTGATCTCAGAAACCTGCTCGAGCTCGCTTGATGACATGCCAACCCAATCAAGTCCTCCCTGCTCATTGCGCAAGGCATTATATGCGTTTTGGAGTGAGGAAAAGATTTTTTCGTAGTTGCTGATCTGATGGCGCTCTTCTTGAAGCTTCTCATCTTCTCCCGGCTCTAATTGTGCCGCTTCAATCTCCTCTAGCTGAAATTGCAGTAAATCTAACCGGTGCACCATCTCTTGCTCATTCTCAGAGAGCTGTTTTAGCTTTTGGGCTGTCTTTGTATATTGCTCATATGCTTCTTGATATTGTGACAAAGCAGGTGCAATTTCTTCTGCTCCAAATTGATCGAGCAAATGCAGATGATTTTCATCCTCCATCAATAACTGGTTATCGTGCTGCCCATGTATATCGAGCAAAAGGCGTCCTACTTCGCGTAAAAGTGAGATCGTGACAAGTTTGCCATTGATGCGGCAGATGCTTTTTCCGTTATTGTTAATATCACGGCGAAGAATCATCATTTCATCCGATGCGTCAATTCCCTGCTCTTCGCATAAAGCAAATACAGGGTGATCGGCTGGCACAAGAAAAAGCCCCTCCAGTTCTGCCTTTTTTTCACCATAACGAACAAATTCAGACGACCCTCTCCCTCCTACAAGAAGTGAGACTGCGTCAATCATGATGGATTTTCCAGCACCTGTTTCCCCTGTTAGGACTGTGAGTCCTTTTTCAAACGAAACCGTTAACTCTTCAATGATTGCAAAGTTTTTAATGGTTAGTTCTGCTAACACTCATTTGACACCTCTTTTTGTAAACCTGATTCTTTATAGCAGTTCTAAAATTTTGCTCGAAACTGTCTCCGTATCATCTGGTGTGCGGCAAATGATCAAAATGGTATCATCTCCGCAAATGGTTCCCATGATTTCTTCCCAATCTAAATTATCCATTAAAGCCCCAATGGCCTGAGCATTACCGGGCATGGTTTTGAGGACGATTAAATGACTGGCAGCATCCATTTTGATAAATGCATCCATTAAGGATCGCTTCAGTTTAGACAGCGGGTTAAACCGCTGATCCGCAGGAAGACTGTATTTATATGTTCCATTGTTCGTCGGCACTTTCACTAAATGCAATTCTTTAATATCTCTTGAAACGGTCGCTTGTGTGATGTTATATCCATCGGCTTTTAAAATATCGACTAGTTCATCCTGTGTTTCAATCTCTTGGCCCGCAATGATTTCTCTAATCTTAATATGTCTTTGACCTTTATTCATGTTTGACCCCCCTAGGCGTTTGATCTCAGTTTGTCTTTACGTTCTATGTTATATGAACCACAGTTCAAAAAACAAGCATTACGTGAGAAACGGTCAATTCTCGTCTTTTGACCATGTAAAAAGGAATAATAGCGAGCTATTATTCCTTTTGTTTCGATGATCTCATGTGTCAGCCGGCTCAGGGCTGTTTTTCTTTTCTTTCAATACCGAATGGGCTTCCTTGACGACCTTTTCAAGCTCTGAAGCCGGAAGTGCCGCATTCTCTTCTTGATCGGGATGAAGCACTAAATGAAGAAGGAACTCAATATTCCCGTCTCCACCAGTAATAGGCGAAAATGATACATCCTTTACATCATAGCCTTCTTTTGCAGCAAATTGATTCATCTCTTCGAGTACACCAAGGTGGACAGACGGATCTCGCACAATGCCTTTTTTCCCAACAAGCTCTCTGCCTGCTTCAAATTGAGGCTTGACGAGTGCAATACAGTCTCCGCCCGGGACAAGAATGTGCTTTAAAGCCGGCAGGATGAGTTTAAGTGAAATAAAAGAGACATCAATTGATGCTACTTCTGGCAACCCTTCAGTAAAATCTGCTGGGACGGAGTGACGGAAATTGGTGCGCTCCATGACGATTACCCTGTCATCCTGCCTTAATTTCCACGCAAGCTGATTGTAGCCAACATCAACAGCATATGATTTGACCGCTCCATTTTGAAGAGCACAATCTGTAAATCCGCCTGTTGATGAACCAATATCAATTAGCAATTTCCCTTCAACGGTTAAGTCGAATTCTTTTAGTGCTTTTTCGAGCTTTAACCCGCCGCGGCTCACATATTTCAGAGGGTTCCCCTTCACAGTGAGCGGAGTATCACGAGCGATTTTCTCACCTGGTTTATCCAAACGGTTTTCATTTGAGTAAACGATTCCTGCCATGATGGCACGCTTTGCTTTCTCTCTCGTTTCCATTAGTCCTTGTTCGACTAATAAAACGTCAAGTCGTTCTTTCTTTGATGTCATGATCCAATTCCTTTTCTTGGTGCTGCGGGAAGCAGGTCACGTAAAGTGTCAGCAACCTGTGCCTTCGTCAGACCAATTTCTTCAAGCAGGGCATCAACACTTCCATGCTCAATAAATTCATCTGGAATGCCCATACGTTCTACTTTGATATGTGAAGCTTTCTTATCGTGTATATATTCTAAGACGCTGCTGCCAAATCCGCCTTGGAGCACTGCTTCTTCAATCGTTAAAATCGGAATGCCTTCAGAAAGGATGTCATTTAACATCGCTTCATCAAGGGGCTTAATAAACCGAGCGTTGACGACACGAATCGATTTCCCTTCTTTTTGAAGTTCTTCTGCTGCTTGGAGCGCCATTTTAATCGTCGTACCAAATGTTAAAATCACGGCATCCTTCCCTGGACGAAGAACCTCCCAGGACCCAATCGGAATGGTTTTCAGCTGTTCATCCATTTTGACACCCAGCCCATTACCGCGCGGGAAGCGCATAGCAATAGGACCGTCATCGTACTGAATGGCTGTATTGACCATGTGCTGTCCTTCATTTTCATCTTTTGGCATCATAAGTACCATATTCGGCATATGACGCATAAAGGCAATATCAAACACACCTTGATGGGTTTCTCCATCTGCACCGACAAGTCCCGCACGATCAATGCCAATAAATACGTTGAGGTTCTGACGGCAAATATCGTGCAGCACTTGGTCATAGGCTCTTTGCAGGAACGTTGAATAAATCGCTAAAAATGGCTTCATGTCCTGCGTCGCAAGCCCAGCTGCCATTGTGGCTGCATGCTGCTCGGCAATTCCTACATCAAACATCCGCTCTGGAAATTCCTTCGCAAAGCCTTCAAGCTTTGAACCAACAGGCATCGCAGGCGTGATCGCAACAATCCGCTCATCTTCCCGTGCCAGCTTTCTGACCGTTTCACTGACGAGACCACTCCAAGACGGAGCTGCTGCTGCCGGTTTTACAAAATCACCGGTATCGATTTTGTATGGACCCGTACCGTGCCAAGTCCCGATTTTATCGGATTCTGCCGGCTGATAGCCTTTTCCTTTTTTCGTGATGACATGCAGAAGAACTGGACCTTTTGTTTTCTTTGCATATTCAAGATTTTCAAAAAGATCTTCATACGAATGTCCATCGACAGGACCTAAGTAAGTAAATCCCATTTCCTCAAAAAACATGCCAGATACAAGTAAATATTTGAGGCTGTCTTTGATCCGCTCTGCTGTAGCAGCAAGCTTTCCGCCTACGGCTGGAATGCGCTTGAATAAATATTCGAGTTCGTCCTTTACCCATTGGTATTTGCCAGCTGTGCGCAATCTGCCAAGCATTGTGTGAATCGCACCGACGTTTGGTGCGATACTCATTTCATTGTCGTTTAGGATCACTATCATATCTTTCTTTTCATCACCGATATGATTCAAGGCTTCCAGCGCCATACCTCCGGTTAGTGCGCCGTCTCCGATAATAGGCAGAATATATTCATCTGTCCCTTTGATATCCCGCGCTGCCGCCATACCCATCGCGCCAGATAACGAGGTGGAACTGTGACCTGTCTCCCAAACATCATGCTCGCTTTCATTTCGTTTAGGAAAACCGCAAAGCCCTTTATATTGACGAAGTGTATCAAACTCCGCCCCTCTTCCCGTTAACAGCTTATGAACGTAAGACTGATGTCCAACATCCCAGAGAAATTTGTCTTTTGGGCTGTCAAATACTTTATGAAGCGCAACAGTCAGTTCAACGACTCCCAGGTTCGGACCGATATGCCCGCCAGAGTTAGCTAAGGACTCAATTAAAAACATGCGAATGTCAGCACTAAGCTCCTCTAATTCTGCATTTGACATTCCTTTTAGAAACGTTGGATTTTTTATTGATAAAAGATCCAATTAGGATCAACTCGCTTTCAACAAAATTTCTATATACATATATAATGCCTTATTCCTTTGAAAACCAATGCGGAATAAGAGTTGTCTCATCATGATAAACTGTTTACAGTTTACCACAATTGCTCGAGGACCCTCAAATCTAGGCTGTTTTTAATGATCTCTTGAGGCAATCAGATCACATAAATCATGCAGCAATTGCTGCTCTAATTGAAGATTTGAGACAATTTCTTTTGCACGTGTGATGTGCTCATGCAGTTTTTCTTTTGCTCCTGAAAGCGTTAATAAAGAAGGATATGTCGACTTTTCATTTGCTGTATCAGAGCCGACCCGTTTTCCGATTTTCTCTTCGCTTCCTTCGAGATCTAAAATGTCATCACGGATTTGAAACGCAATGCCAATATGATAGCTGAATTCCCTTAGCTTTTCGATATCGTCATCTGATGCTCCTGCCAGCATTGCACCTGCTGCGACGCTGAACGTAAGAAGCTTTCCTGTTTTACGGGCGTGAATGGATTCGAGTTCAGCAAGCGATACTTGTTTTTGCTCTGCTTCCATGTCGTCAAATTGACCGCCAACCATTCCTAGTGCACCTGCTGACTTTACAAGCTCATCCACAATTCTGAGCTTTTTGTCAGCTGAGACGCTGCTAGACAGCTGTGATGTAATCAGGCGGAAGCTTTCTGTTAAAAGGGCATCACCTGCGAGAACCGCTGTTGCTTCTCCGTACACTTTATGATTTGTCGGTATTCCTCTGCGAAGGTCATCGTCGTCCATGCAAGGAAGGTCGTCATGTATCAATGAATACGTATGAATCATCTCAACTGCACAGCCGACAGGTATACCGTCTTCTTCGTTTTTACCGTAGGCATGTAATAGAGCAAGAACGAGAACAGGTCGAAGCCTTTTCCCGCCCGCTTTAAGAGAATAGAGCATAGAAGATTTCAGGTCTTCTGGAATCGTCAATTCCTGAACATATGTAAATAAATAATCTTCAATGGCCTGTTTTCGTGTTGTTAAAAATTCATTTAAATTACTTGTCACCAGCATCTGCCTCCTTCACTGAGAAGGGAGCCAGCTCACCGTCCTCTTTTAAAATGAAATCCATTTGCTTTTCAACATGCTGTAATTTTTCATGACAAAGCTTCGAAAGGGTCATGCCTTCTTGGAAATAATGAATGGCCTGTTCAAGTGGTACATCTCCTTCTTCGAGCTTTCCCACAATCTCCTCAAGACCTTTCATCGCCTCTTCAAATGTCATTTGTTCTTCTTTTTGTTTATTGGATTCTGTCATGATGATTGCCCCTCCTTCTCAATAACCTCACAAATCAGACGTCCATCCTTCATCGTGATGGTCAGCTGATCTTTCGTCTCTACTTGGTTCACACTTTTTATCAGTTCATCTTCTTTATAGGCTAAACTGTAGCCTCTTTCCATCACTTGAAGTGGATTTAATGCATTTAGTTTACCAAGAACCGATTGGAACTGCGAATGAATTGTTTTCATTTGCACATTCATGCTGCGGATGAGCTGTTCTGTTTCATTGGCGTGGCGTTTTTTCGCCTGAAGCAGCTGCTCTTTAGGATGAAGCGGCTTCAGCCTGTAAGTCTGGCGGTCTAGTTGACTGCGCTTTTGCTCAATTTGTCTCGTCAGCTGTTTTTGAAAACGGTCAAATACCAAATCGAATTGCTGCTCTTTTTGCTCCTGTAATCGTTTTGGAAAACGGAAGGCATAAGAGGATTGCAGCGCCACAAGACGGTCCTTCGCTTGTGAGGTTCGATTCTTTACGGCTCTTGTCAGCCGTATATCGATTGATTTGATTCGTTCAATTAAATCGGTCGTGCTTGGAACAGCTAACTCGGCTGCTCCTGTTGGTGTGGGTGCTCTCATGTCTGCAGTGAAATCACTGATCGTAAAGTCTGTTTCGTGCCCAACTGCAGATATGATTGGAATGTCTGATGCGAAGATAGCCCTTGCGACAGCTTCTTCATTAAAGGCCCAAAGTTCTTCAATCGAACCGCCTCCTCTTCCGACAATCAAGACATCACAGAGCTGTTTTTCATTTGCTTCCTTGATTCGTTCTACGATTGAACGGGTCGCATGTTCACCTTGAACGAGCGCCGGAAGCACAATGATTTTCGCCTGTTGATAGCGCCGATTGATGGTCGTAATGACATCTCGAACAGCTGCTCCTGTTGGAGACGTAATCACACCAACAACTTCTGGATATTCAGGAATTGTTTTTTTATAGCGCGCATCAAATAAGCCTTCACTTGCCAGCTTTTTCTTCAGCTCTTCATAAGCAAGATGAAGAGCACCAACACCATCAGGCTGCATTTCTTTTGCATATAATTGATAATTTCCGCTTGGTTCATATACTTGAATCCCGCCGCGTACAAACACCTTCATTCCGCTCTTAGGTGAAAAAGGCAGCTTAGACGCAGAGCGCTGGAACATGACAGCTTGCATGCGTGCGTTTTCGTCTTTTAAGGTGAAGTACACATGTCCTCTTGAATGAATCTTTACATTGGATAGCTCACCTTTGATCCAAATATCTTCTAAATGCGGATCAACATCAAATTTTCTTTTTATGTATTTTGTAAGGGCTGTGACCGTCACAAAGGCTTTTTCACTCATGACGTATTCCTCCTCTTCAAAAACGCACATTCATCCACCAGCAGCATGCAGGTGGATGAATGGATAAAGCTTATGCTAATGTACGTTTTGCTGATTTAACCGTATTATGTGCAAGCATCGTAATCGTCATTGGACCGACTCCGCCAGGGACTGGTGTGATATAAGAAGCTTTTTCTTTTGCCTCTTCAAAATCAACATCTCCAACAAGCTTCCCAGAATCCAAACGATTGACTCCTACATCGATAACAATAGCGCCTTCTTTAATTTGGTCAGCTTTAATAAAGTTTGCTCGACCGACGGCAACAACTAAAATGTCCGCTTTTAACGTATGTTCTGAAATATTCGCTGTTCTTGAATGGCAGTAAGTAACCGTTGCGTTTTCGTTTAACAGCAATTGCCCTACTGGTTTGCCGACAATATTGCTGCGTCCGACAACAACGACTTCTTTTCCAGAAAGATTAACACCCGTTTTGTTTAGTAATTCAACAATACCTGCTGGTGTACATGGAAGGAATGTGTCCTCCCCAAGCAGCATTTTCCCGATATTCAATGGATGGAAACCATCAACATCTTTTTCAGGTGAAATACGTTCAATAACGGCTTTTTCAGAAATATGTTTTGGCAGTGGAAGCTGAACAAGAATCCCGTGGAATTGGTCGTTTGCATTGTACTGATCAATCAGCTGAAGCAATTCTTCTTCTGTTAAAGAAGCTTCTAAATGATCAAGCTGGAAATGCATCCCCATTGCTTCTGCTGCTTTCTTCTTCCCGCGTACGTAAGAAAGTGAAGCCGGATCATCACCGATTAGAATAACGGCAAGACCAGGTGTGACACCTTTTTGTTTTAGCTCTTCTACTTCTTTTGCTAATTGCTCACGCTTTTCTTTTGCTGTTTCTTTCCCATCGATGATTGTTGCTGTCATGTCGAATCCTCCTATTGCTGCTTTAGGTCGTTTTTAATGTTTGAAAGTACACCATTTACAAATTTCGGTGCTTTATCATCACCGAATAATTTGGCCAGTTCAATCGCTTCATTCATCGAAACACTAAGCGGGATATCTTCTTGATACACCATCTCGTACACAGACAGCCTTAAAATGGCTCTGTCTACGTTTGCAATACGATCGAGTTTCCAATTCACTAGATGCTGTGAAATCATGTCATCGAGCTTGTCCTTTTGTTCAAGCACACCGAAAACCAGTTCCTCGAAAAAAGGATCTGATTCTTGTTCATCCAGCGCATGTGTAATGGCCTCTTTCGGATCAATATTGCTCACATCAATTTGAAATAATGTTTGTAGCGCCTTTTCTCTTGCAGTTCTTCTTTTCATTATTTACTCCTTTAACCACTTTATCCGCTTGTCGTTAAGCCATACAGAGATCATAACATATTTTGCCCGTGGTCGCACCAAGATCCATGCGAGCTGTGACGAAAAACGAATCAATCAACGCGTGAGATCATTATTATTCGGAAATGACCCAAAAATGGGCTTTAAAAAACCAAAGAGGCAATGCCTCCTTGGTTTCACTTGAACTCTTTTTTTACATTTCTTGATCTACTTCAGCCTCAGATGCTTTAGTATCAAATTGAATACCAACGACATGAATATTGATTTCATTAATCGTCAAGGCAGTCATGTTCAAAAGAGTTTGACGGATATTTTCTTGGACAGCAGTGGATACCTTTGGAATGGATAGGCCAAATTGAACCACACAGTATACATCGATTGTGATGCCTTCATCAGAGACATCTACTTTCACACCTTTACGGTGATTTTTCTTACCAAAGCGTTCTGCTACATCAGCAGCGAAATTGCCGCGCATTTCGGCAATGCCTTCGACTTCTGAAGCGGCGATCCCAGCAATGACCTCAATCACTTCTGGTGCAATTTGCACTTTTCCCAATTGATCTTCATCAAGGTTCATTTCAAGCAAATTGTTTTCTGACACGATCATTCACCTCCGAAAGCTATGATTATTTCATGATTTGGTATGTTTCTAAAAACTTCGTATTAAAATTACCGCTCACAAATGTTTCATGCTCAAGCAATCTTAGATGGAATGGGATCGTTGTGTAGACTCCTTCAATGACGAATTCTTGAAGCGCGCGTTTCATTCTCGCAATCGCTTCTTCTCTCGTCTTACCATATGTGATCACCTTTGCAATCATACTATCGTAATATGGCGGAATCACATAGCCCGGATAAGCGGCAGAATCAACACGTACTCCTAGACCGCCTGGCGGAAGATACATTTTAATTTCACCAGCTGATGGCATGAAGTTTTTCTCTGGGTTCTCTGCATTAATACGGCATTCGATCGCCCATCCTGCATATACGACATCCTCTTGTGTAAGAGAAAGTTTTTCACCTGATGCAACTTTAATTTGTTCTTTGATCAGGTCAACACCTGTGACCATTTCTGTTACAGGATGCTCTACTTGAATACGGGTATTCATTTCCATGAAGTAGAATTTCTCTTCATTATAATCATAAATGAATTCGACCGTTCCAGCACCAGTGTATTCAACAGCTTCTGCTGCTTTTACGGCTGCTTCACCCATTTGCTCACGGATGTCTGCATTCAGCGCTGGTGATGGCGTTTCTTCAAGAAGCTTTTGCATTCTTCTTTGGATCGAGCAATCACGCTCTCCTAAGTGAATGGTATGGCCATGCTGATCTGCAAGCACTTGGATTTCCACGTGTCTAAAGTCTTCAATGAACTTCTCTAAATAGACGCCAGGGTTACCAAAGTTTTGCGCTGCTTCCTGCTGCGTGATGGTGACACCATTAATGAGCTCTTCTTCGGTACGAGCCACACGGATTCCTTTACCGCCTCCGCCTGCGGTTGCTTTAATAATGACAGGATACCCAATACTTGCTGCTGTTGAAACAGCATCATCAAGATCTTTTACAATTCCTTGAGAACCAGGAACAATCGGAACCCCGGCATCTTTCATTGTTTCCCTTGCGACATCTTTCGTTCCCATTTTGGAAATCGCTGACGCAGTTGGCCCAACAAAGATGACATTGCATTCCTCGCAAAGCTCTGCAAAGTCTGCATTTTCAGCAAGGAAGCCGTATCCTGGATGGATGGCATCTGTCCCTGTTAATTTTGCTACACTGACAATATTCGTGACATTTAAATAACTATCTTTTGAAGCAGTCGGTCCGATGCAATATGCTTCATCAGCCATTTGAACATGAAGCGCATCGCGATCCGCTTCAGAAAATACCGCAACTGTTTCAATTCCAAGCTCTTTACAAGCGCGGATAATTCTAACTGCGATTTCTCCTCTGTTTGCAATTAATAGCTTTTTAATCATGATCGTACTCCTTACTCTGCTTTCACTAGAAAGAGGGGTTGTCCGAATTCTACAAGCTGACCGTTCTCAGCTAATACTTCGACGATTTCACCTTTTACTTCTGCTTCGATTTCATTAAACAGTTTCATCGCTTCTACGATGCACACAACTGTGTTTTCCTTCACCTTAGAACCTGTTGTCACGTATGGACCTGCTTCTGGTGAAGATGAAGCATAAAATGTGCCAACCATTGGGGATGTGATTTTATGCAGATTTTCAGACGCAGCTGCCTCTTGTGCAGGGGCTTCGGTCTGAGCTGGAGCTTGTGCTTTAGGAGCTTGTTGAGCTGGAGCTGCTTGGACAGGAGCCACTGGTGCCGCAACTTGCTGAACGACTTCTTTATTTTTCTTCAGTTTGATTTTTGCACCTTCGTTTTCGTACGTAAATTCATCAATTGTAGATTCGTCAATTAATTTAATCAGTTCATGAATTTCTTCAATTTTTAACATGGATTTGCACCCCTATGTATGGATTTATCTTTTTCTTATAGGCTAGTACTAAAAGTACATACTATAACCATCTTACAGGAGGATTTCAATGAATTCAACTACTATTGTGGCGAAGCGCCTCGCGAAAGCACCTTGGAGGGGGCGCCAAACCGCATCAAAAAACGCCCTTTTCGGCAAAGGGCGCCTGTTCATTTTTTATTGATTGGAGGGCTCAAAAGTGACAGCTACGTTATCAAGACCTCTCATTTCTTTTGTGACCATATCAATAATATCGGCCGCTTGGGACTTTGATTTTTTGTCAGAACGAACCGTGATGCTCACTTTATCTCCCTCTGCACTCACTAGCGCATCTTTATATCCTTTTGTTTTAATTAAGGTTTCGAGCTGACGCTCCGTTCCTTCTGCCTCACTAAGCGCTGTCATTTGATCATACGCTTCACTTTTTTCTTGTGCTGTTGCATCATCACTGGATACGATTTCGTTGAACTCTTCGCGCTGTTTGCTTCGTTTATCTTCAAGCTCTAATCTGTATGTTGTAAAAAGCTCATCGTCTGTTTGCTCCGACACAGCCTTTCCTTCTTCACCGCTTGTTTCGATATCCTCTTGTTTGCCATTTGTTTCTTTGTCAGTGGACTTCTCATCAGTGCCTTTTTCCGTTCCTTTGTCCGTCCCTTTTTCTGTTTCAGTCTTTTTCTCTTCCGTTCCTTTTGATTTCATATCTTCTACTGTCACTGCATTTTCACCTTGTGGAGACATGATATAGTACACACTTAAGACGACAACTAAACTTAGCATCGTTAATAGCCAAACCGTTTGTTTTTTTAACATCATTCCGAATCCTCCTTAATTTTTTTAGGGGCAACAGCCACTCTATGGCTCGGTACATCAAGCACTCGTGTAACCGCTTCAATGATGGTTTTCTTTATTTGAACGTTGTCTACTCCTTGAGCAACAACGAGGACACCTCGAATATCTGGTTTTTTCGTTTGAACCACTACAGGTGTTTCTTCATTGCCATTTTTGATGATGACGATTTCTTCTTCTTTTGTTTGATCAGTGACACTTCGCACGCCGCCTTCTTTATCTGTTTCCTCGGTCGTTGTGCTTTTATTGGATTTGTTTTTTTCAAACACTTTTAAAGAAGTTGCGTCTACATTGACCACAATCGATACATCCTCAACGCCAATGATGGTCTCTAAAATTTCTTTCAGCTGATTTTCGTATTCTTGCTCCACATCCTCAATCGAATTCTTTGATTTACTTGACGATGCCGGCTTGAATACCTCCTGCTCTTGTGAGGATGTTTTTTTAGAAGCAGGAACAGCAGCCTGTTCTTTGCTTGATGGCGGTGACAAGATCTGACTGACTAACATGAAAGATACGCCGATGATGAATACAAGCAGCAAGTAATGGTGCTTCGTTAATTTTGGTTTCCCTTCACCTTTTTCAGGCGGCTGCAAGAATGATTTCAGCTTTTGTTTCCAGTCCTTGTTATTCATGATCTGCTGCGTCACCTCCCTCAATGTTCAGCGCAATGTGCTCAGGACTCGTATTCCAAACATCAGCAAGTGTCTCTTTCACCCTCGTGATCTCTTTGCTAGAAGATTCAGCGCTTTCCTCCTTTTGCGTGGAGAGATCAATGTCCACCTTTGCCACCGTTTCTACAGCATCACCTGTGAGCGGGGAAAGAACTGCTTTGATGCGAAATTGATCCGCCTCCATATTCTGATCCAGGTGCTCCTCATCTGCCAGCACTTCTACGTGTTTCATTTCATAGCTCTCCTTCTCCAGGGGCTCCTTTGCGCTTTTTTCTAGTTGGACAGCCATTTGCTTTAAAATATATGCACGCTGAGAGGCTTGTATTTCTTTTTTTTCTAAATTCATCTGATTTTTTATTTCTTCTGACTGTGCTTCTTCCTTCCCCTTCATCAATTCCGAAAAAATTTGGTCAGGGTCTGCCCGAAATAAAGCAAAGATCGGATTGAGCATCACCACAATCAGCAGCAGGCTGACGACCATTTTGGCATACTTTTGCATGCTTGAATTGGGAAGCAGAAGATCAATGACAATCGCAAATAAGATAAAGAGAATAATACTTGTGATCCATTCCGTGAGAAAACTCAAAAGGTGTCCCTCCTTACTTCATCATCATGGTCAAGTTGCCAGCAGTGATAATGACGGTAATGCTTAAAAAAAACATGAGCGACACGACAGCAAGTGCGGCAAAGATATAAAGCACACTTTTTGAAATGACATCAAGACAGCTGATGATCGGCCCGCCTCCTAATGGCTGAAGAATGGCTGCGGCAAGCTTATATATAAGGGCTAGCGAGAGCACTTTAATCGCCGGGAAGGCGGCAATTGAAATGAGAATGGCAACGCCAACAAGTCCGACCGTATTTTTGAGTAACACAGAGGCACTGATCACGGTATCCGTCGCATCTGTAAACATTCTGCCAAGGACAGGGATGAAATTTCCGGTAATAAATTTGGCTGTACGAAGAGCGATTCCATCCGTAATTGCAGCAGATGCACCTTGCACAGAAATGACGCCAAGAAAGACAGTTAAAAAAACGGCTAACCCGCCTATCGCCACATTTCTTAACAGCTGGGCAAGCTGGGTGACCTTGTATTGTTCGGTCAGCGTACTGACAATGCTCAATATCGCAGATAAAAAGATAAGGGGAAGAACGACATATTGAATAAAAACGCCGCTCGTATTCATCAAAAATAAAATAACGGGATGAAAGAATCCGGCTGAGACAAGCCCGCCTGATGAAGCAATAAGTGCTAATAAAAGAGGAATAAGAGCAAGAATAAAACTGGTCATCGTTTGAATGGCTTCTGTTGCATAAGAAATCGCCACATGAAAGCTGTTGAGTGCAATAATGATCAGCACCATATAAACAAGAGCGTATGCGACTTTACTGACGGTGCTTTGCTCAAACGCATTCTGCAAAAGCTGCAAAAGCGAACAAAAGATGGTGAGTAAAATCAGTGTACCTAGGAGCTTTCCGTTTGCTATGACCTCGTGAAAAAGATAATGAACAAAGGCTTTCAGCCATGTTTGGGGAGACAGCTCTTTATCGCCATCAATCATTTCCTTCACTGTGCCTTTTTGGCTTTCTGGCAGAAAGCCGCCATACTCGTCCAATATGGTTTCCCAAAAGTCATTGATGGATTGAAGCTCTAATGCATCAGCCTGTCCATTCGCCACTTCCTCTGCTGCTGGTTCTTCATTTGATAAAGGTACTTTCTCTTCTGCACCTGCATGCGGAGCGATCAGCCAGAAGAAAAGCATCAGTCCCATAACAGCTGTCACCCGTTTCATTGTCATCACCTCTTTTCAATTACGTCATGGACGGGATCATACCTAAGATGGTCTCAATGATGACTGTTAAAATAGGGACTGCCATGACCAAGATGAGAATTTTGCCGCCAAGCTCTATTTTTGATGCAATGGCGCCTTGTCCAGCATCTTTTGTGAGCTGGGCGCCGAATTCTGCAATATAGGCAATGCCAATAATTTTTAAAATGGTTTCAACATACTTCATATTGACGCCGGCGCTTGCCGCAATTTTTTCAATCATCGAGATAATGGCATAGATTTGATCAATTAAATAAAGAAAAATCACACATCCTGTAAAAACAACAAGCATAAAGGCGAAGGTCGGCTTTTGTTCTTTGACGATTAATGCTAAAAAAGTAGCGATTAAACCAAGTCCAACAATTTGTATGATTTCGATTTGTAAGCCCTCCCCTATCCTTGAAATAGAAATACGGCTTTAATCTTTTTAAACAAATCATCTACAATGGTTGCCACCATAAACAAAATGTAGATAAACCCAAGCAGCGTGACCCACTGAGCGTACTCCTTTTTCCCCATTTGATCTAAAATCGTATGGAGGAATGCCACAACGATGCCTACTCCCGCAATTTGAAAAATGACGTTTACATCAACGCCCATGCTCTCGACTCCCTTCCTCTCACATCAATAAAAGAATCAGTAGTAATCCGCTTAAAAATCCGAGGCTTCTGACCATTTTTTCATTTTTCTCTTGGGCGATTTCAGCTTCCTTCTCCTCCGATTCCAAATGACCTAAAGCAAGCTTGATATACTTTTGCTGAGAAGTGACATCATGCTGGCCAAGTGTTTCTCCAAAGTGCTTCAGTGCCTCATATTCGCCTTTTTTCAAAACGGTTTTTTTCCAAACATCCTCAAGACTCTCATTCCATGCATGCCGTGCCGAAAAAGTTCCGACTTTGAGTTTTTCTGCAAATTGTTCAAATAACCGATTCACAGGAGGACCTACTTGCGACGCAATTTGCTCTGCAGCCCGCGCTAGAGGTGTTTGGCCATACATAATTTCAGCTTCAAGAGACTGGAGCGCAAACCGAAGCTGCCGAATTTGTTTCGGCCGGTCGCTATATCGTTTGGCAAACTCGAACCCTCCCCAAGTCGTAGCCGCGACAATCAAGATAGCGCCAATGAGCTTTAACATACGTCCACTCCCCGCCTCCATTTCATCTCTTGTCCGTCTTGGTCATATATCCGCCCGATCGTGCCGGGACCATTCTTGCGATTTAATTCAACATAGCGTTCAAATACTCGAAGCTCCCATAACGGCTTCAATGATGGGCGTCTATATACATCTTCAAGTGAATAGCCATGAGCCGAGACGATAATGGTGACCCCAGCATGAATCGCTTCTAAAAGTGCCTGTACATCCTCGCTTTTTCCGATTTCATCAACAATCATGACCTCTGGACTCATAGACCGAATCATCATCATCAAACCTTCAGCCTTTGGACATGCATCGAGCACATCAACCCGGTGTCCAAACTGGTGCTGCGGCACCCCTCTTATACATCCGGCGATTTCAGAACGCTCATCTATAATGCCTGTTTTTTTAGGAGGAATTGCTCTTCTGCCAGTACTAGCCAGTCTTGCTACATCTCGCAATAATGTCGTTTTCCCTGTTTGCGGTGGACCGATGATGAGTGTATTGCACCAGTGCTCGTCATATAAATAAGGAAGAAAGGGAAGCGCAATCCCAATTTTTTCTTTTGCGATGCGGATATTAAATGAAGAGATATCTCTTAATCCTTTGACAATGCCGTTTTCAACGATCACCTTTCCTGCAAGTCCCACCCGGTGTCCGCCAGATATGGTGATGTAGCCTTGCTTAAGCTCCTCTTCAAGTGTGTACATGCTGTAATTGCTCAGCCTGCCTAATAGCTGAGACGCATCTTCTCCTGTTGTGCGATAAGAAAGAAAGCGCGGTTTTCCTCTTTGCATCAATTCAATAGGACGATCCGTGCGAATGCGGATTTCTTCTATTTGATCCCATTCTGCTTCTTTTAGCAGTCTAAGTTCTTGTCCAATCGAGTGCGGGAGAATATCCAACAAACTCCGCAACGAATTCCCCTCCTTTTTTTCTTCTCTAAAATGTATGATGGGAGTCGTTAATTATGCCAAGCCGTTTCACTTATAGATCCCAACAAGAATAAACACGACACCAATGAAAATAAAGACGAGCTTGGCATAGGATAACTGCCCTGCAATTTGATAGATTCCAATCGTCATCGTGATAATAAAAATGAGCGGCCCAATGATCGCCAATATACTATTGATGACAACCGCTTTTCGAACGTCATTTGTGACTAAAATGAGGATGGCGGCCGTCAGTTCAATCGCGGCCGATAAGAACCTCATGCCTGCCATTGCAGCTACTGATGGGTGTATGCCTGGGAGAAATTGTTTCATATAGAACCTCCAGCTTTTTTTACACTATATGCTTGTCTAGCTGGAAGTAGTCTTGTTTTTCAGAAAGGAAGAGAGATGAATGAGAGAATTGAGAGAAGGTCTGCCTTTTGAGGAGTCTTACATGTTTTACAATAAAAAAAGACTGTAAACACGACGTTTACAGTCAAAGCGTGTAGACAAACTCTCGCATTCGGTGTCAGTCCTGCGCGCCGATGCTCACGAATGGCAAATTCGCTCCGCTTCGGTGCTCGTCCTTCCTAGACTTCAAAGGTTTTCTATCACGCTGAAAAGAAGACAAAGGGCTAAAATAAACGTCATTTTAGCCCTTTGTCAACAATCTAAAAAGACTGTAAACACGACGTTTACAGTCTTTCTTCGTTCATTACGCTCTTGACACGTATGAACCGTCTGATGTATTAATGACTAGTTTATCTCCTTGGTTCACAAAGAAAGGAACGTTGACGATTAAACCAGTTTCAGTTTTTGCAGGTTTTGAGCCGCCTGATGTTGTGTCACCTTTAATACCAGGCTCTGTTTCTACTACTTCTAGTTCTACCGTGTTTGGAAGTTCTACTCCAAGTGTTTCAGCACCGTACATCACAATTTGAACCGACATATTTTCTAGCAAATATTTCAGCTCATCTTTAATTTGTGTTTCACTTAGTTCAAGCTGCTCATAAGAACTTGTATCCATGAAGACATGCTGGTCGCCATTTGCGTACAAGTACTGCATTGTTTTTGTTTCAATTTGAGCTTTCGCTACTTTTTCGCCTGCACGGAATGTTTTTTCTTGAATGGCACCAGTACGCAGGTTACGCAGTTTCGAACGAACAAACGCTGCGCCTTTCCCTGGCTTTACGTGTTGGAAATCCACTACACGCCAAATACCGCCGTCCACTTCAATTGTCAGGCCTGTACGAAAATCGTTTACTGAAATCATTTTGTCATCCTCCTACATTTCACCATCATAATATGATAAGTTCTTTCGGTGAGTGGGTCAATCGTTTATTGCCGTCAGCTGTCAGGACAATATCATCCTCAATTCTCACGCCGCCGACATCCGGCAAGTAAATTCCCGGCTCAACTGTCACGACCATTCCTTCTTCTAAGACGACCTCTGATCGTGAGGAAAGGCCTGGCGCTTCATGTACTTCCATCCCTAGCCCGTGGCCAGTTGAGTGCCCGAAGTATTGACCATAGCCATACTTTTCAATGATGTCACGTGTGATGCGATCAGCTTCTTTTCCTGTTAAGCCTGGCTTGATTCTATCCACACCAGCGTTTTCTGCTTCTAATACGATATGATAAATTTCCTTTAGCTTATCGCTCGGTGTGCCGACAGCAATCGTTCTTGTCATATCAGAACAATAACCTTTATAGTAAGCACCAAAATCGAGTGTGACTAAATCACCAGATTCAATCACCTTTTCACTCGCTCTTCCGTGCGGCAGGCTTGAACGAACACCTGAGGCGACAATCATATCGAATGAAGATCCTTCAGCGCCTTCTTTTCTCATGAAAAATTCAAGCTCGTTCATGACAGCAATTTCCGTCAAGCCCGGCTTGATGTAAGTGAGAATATGATCAAAGGCGTGATCTGCAATCTTCGCAGCTTCCTCTAATATCTTAATCTCTTCACTAGACTTAATCAAGCGCAACTTTTCAACTGTTTCTGAGACCGGAACAAGCTCTATATCGCCTGCTTTATCTGCATACTGCTGGTACGTGGCAAATGTCATATGATGTTGTTCAAACCCAAGGCGTTTTATCCCAAATTCCTTTGCCGTTTGGGCTGCGGTTTCCACGATGTTTCCTTTATGTTCAATAATGTCGTAGCCTTTTACTTGGTCCTTCGCTTGCTCTGTATAACGGAAATCCGTGATAAAAGCTGCCTGGTCCTTTGAAACAACTGCAAGACCGGCTGAGCCAGTAAAGCTGGTCATGTACTGTAAATTAAAGCTGCTCGTAATGACAAGACCATCGATCTCTAATTCAGATAAAAGTGCTTTTAACTTTTCAAGTTTCATGATACTGCTCCCCCTTCACTCACTAAATAACGAATCGCCAATTTATACCCTTCTAAACCAAGACCAACGATTTGCCCTTGGCATACTGGAGCAAGTACAGAATGATGGCGGAATTCCTCTCTCTTATGAACGTTTGAGATATGTACTTCGACGACGGATAAAGAAATACTTGCAATGGCATCTCTCAGCGCATAGCTGTAGTGTGTAAAAGCACCCGGGTTAAACACGACTCCATCGTACTGATCTTCTGCCTCGTGGAGCGCATCAATCAAATCCCCTTCGTGATTCGATTGAAAGAACGTTAACTGGATATTGGCTCTTTCTGCAAACTGGAACAAATCCGTTTCTAAATCTGTCAGCGTCTTACTTCCGTAAACAGCCGGCTCTCTTTTGCCAAGCCTATTTAAATTGGGCCCATTCAGCACAAGAAAATGAGGCATACAACCACTCCTTCACCCTAATTCAATCTATATCGAGATCTGTTTCTTTTTCCTTAGAAACCTTTCGTTTCCAAAAATATTTTATCATATGAATAGGTGATTTACACTTTATTCTGTCTTTTTCCCGAGTGCCCTTGCAAGCTTCTGACTCGTTAATTCATTATATTCAAACGAAATACTGTACCCGACAAACATGCCATATAAAATATATAGGCAAAATGTCGTGACGATGGTGCTTTGCTGCAAATCTTGGACTTGCTTTACATCTGGGAAAATCGGATTAAATACGTAAAAAACGAGCAGCCATAAAAGCGCGCCATATATCAGCCCCATCCAATAGCCTTTGATTCGTTTTAAAACCCCATAATAAATAAAGGCTGCTCCAATCGATAAAACCCCTAAAAGCACAATACTAATAAAAGTGCCAAGTCCTCCCTTTTTCCACTCTCCGAGCACAAATGGCTGAAGGAGCATATTGGGACTCACCTCTGAGAAATGAAACATATGGGTCAGAAACCCGATAAAGCCCCAAAAAACACCGCCAACAAAGCCTGTCGCAGCTGCTCTTGCCAACAGCGATGACGTTTGTACAGACTGATTTTTTTCTTCTTGGTTTTTCTTTTCATCACGTTTCATTTGTGAACACCTCCAGCAAGTAGTATGTCCAAAATGTCATAAAAAAAAGGATTTCCATCCGTGAGTGTAAAATTTTTATAACAGGGTATACTGGCTAAAAAGAGCTAGATAGAATTCTAGTAGATAATCGACCTGTGCGCTAGTGATTTCCCCTCATTTCCTGTACAATAAAGGTATAAGGAAATGCATGTAAATTACAGGAAACAGGCAGGTTGATGAAATATGTCCAATCAAACAAAACGTCCAGCATATGGAGGGCAGGCAGTTGTCGAAGGTGTCATGTTTGGAGGTAAAAAGAACTATGTGACAGCGATTCGGCGAAAGGATCAGTCCATTGAGTTTTTGAAGCTTCCTCGGACCTCCAATAAACGAACCGCCTTTCTCAAGAAAATTCCCTTTGTCAGGGGTGTTGCTGCACTTGTTGAAGCAAGCGCAAATGGCAGTAAGCACTTGAACTTCTCCAGCGAGCGCTATGACTTAGATCCTTCAGAAGATCATACTCTTGAAAAAGAACAAAAAAGCTCGAAATTATCCATGATTTTCGGCATTGCTGTAATCGGAGTTCTCTCTCTTCTCTTTAGTAAATTTGTCTTTACCCTAGTACCTGTCTTTTTAGCTGAACTGGTGCGGCCCGTCTTTTCAGGGAATTTCGCACAAATCGCAGTGGAAACATTCTTTAAACTGGTCCTGTTATTAGGCTACATTTACTTTATTTCCATGACCCCTTTAATTAAAAGGGTATTTCAATATCATGGCGCAGAACATAAAGTCATAAACTGCTATGAACAGAATCTTGACATCACAGTGGAAAATGTCCAAAAACAATCACGGCTGCATTATCGATGCGGCAGCAGCTTTATTTTATTCACTGTCATTGTCGGAATGTTCGTCTATTTACTCGTACCGACAGATCCTTTATGGGTGAGAGTTCTGAATCGCTTGGCGCTCATTCCGGTTGTTCTGGGCATTTCATTTGAAGTGCTTCAGCTCACGAACAAACTCCGAGAAGTGCCTGTGCTTAAAGTGCTTGGCTATCCTGGCCTTTGGCTGCAATTGCTCACAACAAAAGAACCCTCTGACGATCAAGTCGAGGTAGCCATTGCAAGTTTTAATGAACTTCTTCGTTTAGAGGAAGCGTCTGAGAAACAAGCGTCAGATTCTGCTCATCAAGTGATCTAACTTATAAATCCGGTAAATTCCTTCGGAGGTGGACAGTTATGAATCGCCGAGTACATCCTGCTTTTACCATTATTTTCGCTTTAGGTATTTTGGGATTTGTGTATTTACTCACAACGAATCCAGGCAGACTTTTTACAATGCTGCTATCAGTTGTGATCATTGGAGCGGTTGTATTTTTCCTATTTAGATGGCTGATGAATCGAAGAACTGGAACAGAGGGCAATCTTTATCGTAAAGCAGTCAAACAATCAAAACGTCGCTACCAGCAGCCTAAACCAAAAACGAAAAGCCAGATGAAAAATCGGGTCACTCATTTGCGAAGCGTGCCGACTGACCACAAGTCTAAGCCCGTCCTTCTCAAAAAGAAAAGCCAAACACAGTTAACTGTGATTGAAGGCAAGAAAAACAAAAAGAAGAATCGCGCCTTGTTTTAAAATGTCCAGCTTTTTAAAAATTGCTCGGCTTTCTGTCTGCCTAGATCGACAAGCGCCTTTTTCTTTTCTGTCATCAGATGAAAATCAGTGGCAATGACGTGTTCTACAGGAATAAAAATAACATGACGTTCGTGTTTTGTGGCAATGTGTCTCTCGTCATGAGCACCACGCATCGTTTCAAAAAGAGCGCCAAACAGTTCAAACGCATTGCGGATGGAGTGTTGAGGGCGTTCTTTTTCGTTTGGGGTTAATGTGACACCGACGAACGGTCTTTTTTTCTCTTCCGCAAACAACCAAATTGGAAAATTGCTAAGCACTCCTCCATCCACAATGGTACAAATGCCTTTTGATGACCTTAGTTTGACAGGCTCGAAAAAATACGGCAGGCTGCAACTCATCCGAATCGCCCTTGCAACGGAAAAGCGCTCTGGATTTAAGCCGTATGAAGGAAGGTCGTCTGGCAGCACGAGGATTTTCCCATTTGTTAAATCAGAGGCAACAATTTTCAGAGAATCTTTTTTGAGATCACCAAATACGGTAACCCCTTTTCGTTTCAACACATCTGTCAGCCATTTTTCCAGCCGGTCGCCTTTGTACAGACCGAGGCGCCAGTAAATGGATACCCACCTGAGCATTTTAAACGGAATGAATTGGCATCTCCTGTCAAGCAAGTGATGTTCATCCATTTCATCTAAAAGCTCCCGAATCTCCTGACTTGTAAAACCTGCTGCGATGAGTGAAGCAATGATCGCTCCAGCACTTGTACCAGCAAGGCGGACAAATTGATATCCTCTCGCTTCAAGCGCTTCATAGGCACCCGCAAGTGCTGCCCCTTTAATGCCTCCACCTGAGAACACACCATCTATCTTCATCAAGGAGCCCCCTTTGATATCACGCTATTAATAGTGTAAGAGCATATGCTTTCAATTAGAACTTTAATCAAAAAGGACACCCATGCTGAGGGTGTCCTTTCAGCGTGTAGACAAACCCTCGCATTCGGTGTCAGGTCTGCGCTCCGGTGCTCACGAATGTCAAATTCGCTCCGCTCCGGTACTCGTCCTTCCTAGACTGCAAAGGTTTTCAAGTCACGCTGAAAAAAAAGAAGACAAAGGGCTAAAATAAAGTTCATTTTAGCCCCTTGTCAACAATATGAAAGAACACCCTTGCTGAGGGTGTCCTTTTTCTTAAGATTCTTGATTTGTTTGTTCGTTTTTCTTTTGAATCGCTTTCAGCTGAACAGATCGCTCGTCGTTTTCTTCAAAAAATTGAACGAGATCGCCGATGCGGTCAATGCTGTTCCAGCTGAGATGATGTTCAATGCCTTCTACATCATCATAAATTTTCTCTTCATCTACACCAATGATTCTTAAAAATTGCTCTAGCAGTTCATGTCTGTATACGAGACGTTTTCCAATTTTTTTGCCTTTCGGGGTTAAAATTAGACCACGATACTTCTCATAAATGAGGTATTCATCTTTATCTAGCTTCTGAACCATTTTTGTTACAGAGGAGGGATGGACAGCGAGTGCTTCTGCAATATCAGAGACTCTGGCATATCCTTTTTCTTCTATCAGCATATATATTTGTTCAATGTAATCTTCCATACTAGGTGTAGTCATAAAACCCCTCCATAATGCACCTTTACTTAATAATCATAACAATTCTACACCATCGCCCATTAAAAAACAAGGAGTGTCCACCGTCTTAACGCTTGTAATTCCACTCGTCTGAGGCATATTTCGTTTTGGCGAGATGATGAACAAACGCTAATTCTTCATCTGTCAGCTCATAAGGCACAAGCTCAATATTTAACCCTTTTTCAAATCCTCGTTTAAACGCAACACGCGCATCGTCTATTGTACAGGTTCGGTCTGAGATTTCATTGATGGCGACCGCTTTGTTTTTAAAGCTCCGCTGCATCCGCTCTCTCACACGGTCGTTTGGATAAAGAAATAAATCGAACAATTTGTCCTCATCAAGGTCAATTAAGATGGAGCCGTGCTGGAGGATCACTCCTTTTTGTCTCGTTTGAGCACTGCCTGCTACCTTTCTGCCTTCTACGACAAGCTCATACCAGGAAGGAGCATCGAAGCATACAGACGACCTTGGATTTTTTAAGCTTTCTTTTTCTTTATCTGTACGAGGAATGGCAAAATATGCATCGAGTCCCAGTTCTTTAAAGCCCTCTAAAATGCCTTCTGAAATGACGCGGTATGCCTCTGTCACCGTCGCTGGCATTTCTGGATGTTCCTCTGACACAATCACGCTGTAGGTCAGCTCCTGATCATGAAGAACCCCCCGCCCTCCAGTTGGTCTGCGGACAAACCCAAGACCATAGCGCTCGACTGCTTCCATGTTGATTTCCTTTTCAACATGCTGAAAATACCCAACAGACAATGTCGCCGGATTCCATCCATAAAAACGGATGACAGGCGGGATGAGCTTCTCACTATGCCAATAAAGCAAGGCTTCATCCATTGCCATGTTAAAGGCTGGGTCTTGATTTCCTGTATCAATGAAACACCATTTCTCTTTTTGCATATAAAAATCCCTTCTCTTTTACGTAGTCAATGTTAGATGATGGTGATGGCCACCGGTTTTCTCTCTTCATCAGTCTATCAAATAGGGAACGAATTGAAAATAATTCTTACCATTTATGATGACAAGTTTCTTTTGCTTTACTATAATAGTATTTGTCTAAAACGTACCATCAGACAGGCTACTGTGCTGATGCTCAAGAAGGAGTCGAGTTGTATTGTCAATATTCAACTATATCGTCCTCTCACTTTGTGGACTTTTCGTTCTTTATTCCATCGGCAGCTACATTTATCAGCAGCGCATTATGAAAACGCTGACGGAAGCAGAATTTATTAAAGGTTACCGCAAAGCTCAACTCATTGATGTGAGAGAGCCAAATGAGTTTGAAGGCGGACATATTTTAGGGGCAAGAAACATCCCCCTTTCCCAGCTAAAGCAGCGCAAAAATGAAATTCGTCCTGACAAGCCTGTTTATCTCTATTGCCAAAACAATTTAAGAAGCGGAAAAGCAGCTCAAACTTTACGTAAAAACGGCTGTCGTGAGATTTATAATTTAAAAGGCGGCTTTAAAAAATGGGGCGGCCGCATCAAAACAAAGAACTAACAAAAAAGACTCTGGGAGCGTGGTCCCCCTGAGTCTTTTTTTCTTTATCTTTCAAAAACGAGGACTGGATTCCGCGCGGCCTTTGTTTCGTCCATTCGTTTGACGACCGTCGTATGCGGCGCTTCCTGTACCACTTCTGGATTCTCTTCTGCTTCTTTGGCAATCTGAATCATCGCTTCGATGAAGGCATCAAGAGTTTCTTTTGATTCTGTTTCAGTTGGTTCAATCATGATACATTCCTCTACATTGAGCGGGAAGTAGATCGTTGGCGGATGATAGCCAAAATCAAGTAATCGTTTAGCAATATCGAGTGTCCGCACACCTAATTTTTTCTGACGTTTACCTGAAAGGACAAATTCATGCTTACAGTGACGGTCAAATGGCAAATCGAAATGAGCACTTAAGCGGCGCATCATATAGTTCGCATTTAACACGGCATTATCCGTTACAGCCTTTAGGCCGTCTGGACCCATAGAGCGAATGTACGCATATGCTCTGACGTTAATGCCAAAGTTGCCATAGAACGGCTTCACGCGGCCAATTGATTCTGGTCGATCATCATCAAAGTAAAAGCGGCCTTCCTTCTTCACAAGTACCGGCTTTGGCAAGTACGGAATCAAATCCTTTTTTACACCAACAGGACCTGAACCAGGGCCTCCGCCTCCGTGTGGACCTGTAAAGGTTTTATGAAGATTTAAGTGAACGACATCAAATCCCATATCCCCCGGTCTTGCTCTGCTTAAAACGGCATTCAAGTTGGCTCCGTCATAATAAAGCTTACCGCCAGCTCCATGAACGATTTCAGCCATTTCTAAAATATTTTCTTCGAATAGGCCGAGTGTATTCGGATTCGTCAGCATTAAAGCAGCTGTTTCTTCATTGACAACACGGCGCAGGTCCTCTAAATCAACAAGCCCATTCGTATCAGATGCGACGGTAATGGTTTCAAATCCGGCCACTGTCGCAGATGCCGGGTTCGTTCCATGGGCAGAATCAGGCACAATGACTTTTGTTCGCTTATGGTCTCCTCTTGCTTCATGGTACGCACGGATCATCATGAGTCCTGTCCATTCCCCGTGTGCTCCTGCCGCAGGCTGTAATGTCACAGCGTCCATCCCAGTAATTTCTTCAAGATGAGCACCCAGGTCGTGGAGTAACTCTAATGCACCTTGCACAGTGTCTGCCTCCTGTAGTGGATGGACTTGCGCGAAGCCTGCAAGGCGTGCGACCTTTTCATTAATCTTAGGATTATATTTCATCGTACAAGAGCCAAGAGGATAAAATCCGGAATCGACCCCATGATTACGTCTTGATAATGCTGTATAATGACGCATGATATCAAGCTCAGATACTTCAGGAAGCTCAGCATCCTCATGACGGATATACGTGTCATCAAATAAAGACGGGATCTCCTGTTCAGGTACATCTAAATCAGGCAGGCTATAACCAATTCTTCCTTCTTTGGATAATTCAAAAATAAGCGGCTGATCTTGTTTATTCATGGCGATCCCCCAATTCCTTAATGAACGTATCAATTTCTTCTTTCGTTCTTAGCTCTGTTACGGCGACAAGCATGTGATGTTGAAGCTCTGGGTAGTCTATCCCTAAGTCATAGCCGCCGATGATTCCTTTTTCAAGCAATCGTTTATTGGCTTCTTTCACAGGCTCTTGTAATTTGATCACAAATTCATTAAAATGGGCCCCTTCTACATCAGCAAGCAGTCCATATGTTTGAGCCTGCGTCTTAGCATAGTGCGCTTTTTGCACGTTTTGATAGGCGATGTCTTTGATGCCTGTTTTTCCGAGTGCTGTCATGGCAACGGAAGCGGCTAATGCATTTAATGCCTGATTCGAACAAATATTGGACGTCGCTTTATCTCTCCGAATATGCTGCTCACGCGCTTGAAGGGTCAGCACAAACCCACGAACACCATTTTCGTCTTCTGTCTGCCCCACTAAACGACCTGGCACTTTTCGCATCAACTTTTTCGTCACAGCAAAATATCCGCAATGCGGTCCGCCAAACGCTGCTGGAATGCCAAACGGCTGTGCATCACCAACGACAATGTCTGCCCCAAGTTTTCCTGGCGGCGTCAGTAACCCGAGTGCAAGCGGATTGCTTGAGACAATGAACAGACTTTTCCCTTTATGCGCAATAGGTTCAATGTCTTTTAACGGTTCGACGACACCAAAAAAGTTTGGATATTGCACAAGAACTGCTGCTGTATCGTCGCAGACGGCCTTCTCTAATGCTGCTAGATCCGTCTGCCCTTTTTTCGCAGGCACTTCAACAACTTCGATGTGCTGTCCTTTGGCGTATGTTTTTAGCACTGCTCTTGATTCAGGGTGAACCGTTTCAGAAACAACCACTTTTTTCTTTTTTGTATGTCCCGCAGCGAGCATCGCCGCTTCAGCTAATGCCGTCCCGCCATCATACATCGAGGAGTTAGCAAGATCCATACCCGTCAGCTCAGCAATCATTGTTTGAAATTCAAAAATGGCCTGTAATTCACCTTGCGAAATCTCCGGCTGATAAGGTGTGTATGCTGTATAAAATTCAGAACGTGAGATGACATGATCAACAATAACAGGCTGGTAATGATCATATACACCGGCACCAAGAAACGATGCATAGGAAACCGTATCTTTATTCTTTGCAGCTAATCGGGATAATTCCCTTACGAGCTCTGTTTCAGATGCGGCTGGTTTAATGTTGTATGCTCCTTTAAATCTCACTTTTTCTGGGATATCTGAAAAAAGCTCATCAATCGACTGAACGCCGATGACATCCAGCATTTCTTTTTGATCTTGCTCTGTTTGCGGCAGATACCTGTGCTTCATCCTCTATTCCCCCTCATTATTTGGCTCTTTTATAAAATGGTGTCGAGACGATTTTAGCTTTTAGACGTTTTTTGCGAACTTGTACTTCCACCTCTGCCTGAAGCTGCGCCTGAGAAGATTCGATCAAAGCAAGCCCGACATTTTTCTTTAGTGTTGGGGATTGTGTGCCCGTTGTGACAACCCCAATCTGCTTTTCTCCTGAAAAGACCGGATAGTCTGTGCGCGGAATCCCTTTATCGATCATTTCAATGCCGACAAGCTTTCGCTTCGCTCCCTCTTCTTTTTGCTTTTTGAGCGCTTCTTTGCCAATAAAATTGGCTTCTTTATCCGTTATGACAGCAAAGCCAATCCCGCCTTCTAATGGAGAGATATCCTTTGTCAGCTCCTGGCCATAAAGCGGAAGTCTTGCTTCAAATCTCAAGGTGTCACGTGCACCGAGCCCGCACGGTATTAACCCTTTTGGCTTGCCTGCTTCTAATAAAGCCGACCAGATGTGGACCGCATCTTCTGACTGGCAGTAGATTTCAAAGCCGTCCTCCCCTGTGTAGCCCGTTCTTGAAACAAGCACTTCTTTTTGAGCGACCTCAGCTTTTGATAAAAATGTAAATGGCTTGAGAGATGTCACCTCTTCATCCGCCACATCTTTCATAATGTCAGCAGCAAGAGGTCCTTGAAGGGCTAGCAAGGCGATTTGATCAGAGACATTTTGGATCAATACGTCGTTCTCATCTTGATGCTGAAGCAGCCAATCCACATCTTTTTCAATATTTGATGCATTAATGACAAGCAAATAATTGTTCTTTTCTTTTTGATAGACGAGCAGATCATCCACCGTCCCGCCATCTTCATAGCACATGGCTGTATATAGTGCCTTACCGTCTGTCAGCTTAGACACATCATTGGTTAATAACCTTTGTAAAAAAGGAAGGGCATCTTGACCTTTGATTTCCACCTCACCCATGTGAGACACATCAAAAAGCCCTGCTTTTGTTCGAACAGCTTCATGTTCTTCTTTAATGGAAGAAAATTGGACAGGTAATTCCCAGCCCCCGAAGTCAATGGTTTTTGCGCCAAACGTTTCATACGCATGAAAAAGCGGTGTTCGTTTCAACATCAATCGTTTCCCCCTTTTTTCTTTCAGTGCAGATCACAAGCTGAATTTTCAGAAAAAAATCGCAGCAAAAAAGGACAGAGCGCTCCCTTTTATCAAAAAGAAGTCTCTGTCCTTGCACCTGAAAGTTTACAGCACAACAGCATTGTGCGTTTTCCCCTTTGGTGGTTTGCTAAAAATCGATGAGCAAACACTCTCCAGAGTTGCGTCCGGTAAGAGTACTTTTGCCTGAGAGATTCACTGAAACGATTCAGCTTGCTCCTTCGGCGCCTGCCAGTGCTAAATAACCGCCAAGTCTCTCCCCATACCATCATCCGCTCATATTCTTCACATTTATTGGACATACTATCAAAATGGGTGACTTATTTTCTAGATCACTTACCAACATCCTACCATTAGAAACGGATGAAGAGCAATAGAAAAATCATTAACATTTTTTAAACAAACATTCACTATCGTTCGCTTTTATTCATATATCTAGTCTTTTAAAGACCTCTTAAAAAATGAAGCGTTTAAATACAGAACAATTTTACCCTTAACCTATTAGAAAGGCAGGCAATTACATTGAATATTCAAACGATTTTTGATCAGGAATGGGCAAGTGAATTTCAGCAGCGGCTTGCAGCAGACGGCCCCTGGGCGAACTGGGAAATGTACCGTTTAGCGACGCAGGTCCAAAAAGTCACAGCCATTGATTCATTTGAAGGACTGCAAGCTCCCGCGCACCTGCCTGCATTCACGCCTTTAAAACATCAGCTTGAAGTAGCCAGAAGAGTCGTAGAAGAGATGAACGGAAAAGCCATTTTAGCAGATGAAGTGGGACTTGGAAAAACCGTAGAAGCAGGACTCATTATCAAAGAATACATGATTCGTGGACTTGCAAAAAAAATTCTCATACTTGTCCCCGCCTCCCTTGTGTCTCAATGGGTACAGGAGCTGCGGACGAAATTTTACATTGATGCTGTTGAACAAAAAAAGAGCTACGTCTGGGAGCAGTGTGACGTCGTGGTTTCCTCCATTGATACAGCCAAAAGACAGCCGCATCGAGACACCATTTTATCAATTGCCTACGATATGGTCATTATTGATGAAGCACACAAACTGAAAAACAATAAAACGAAAAACTATGAATTTGTGAGAAATCTAAATAAGAAATTCTGCCTGCTGCTGACAGCGACACCTATCCAAAACCGTATCGGAGAAATATTTAATCTCGTTTCCCTTCTGAAGCCAGGCCACCTCGGGAATGAACATCAGTTTAAAGATGTCTTTGCCAAAAAGGATTTACAGCTTGAAGACCACGACCGATTAAAACAGCTTGTGAATAAAGTGATGATTCGTAACCGAAGGCAAGACACAGGCATCGAGTGGACAAAACGGCATGTCAAAACGATTTCCATTGATTTCTCTCCAACGGAACAAGCTTTGTATGATGAAATCTGCAAGCTGAAAGAGAACCCGTCTTATGCAAAGCACATGTTTTCCATCATGACCTTGGAACGAGAATGCTGTTCAAGCCGCGAGGCGGTCTATATGACAATTAAAAAAATGCAGGAAGATGAAAAACATATCCTTGGATTCTCTGCTATAGCGCAAATTATGGAGAAAATCAATCAAGTTCAGCAAAACACAAAGGCGCTTGAAGTCGTCAAGCTTATTCAGCAGTTAAATGAAAAGGTCATTATTTTCACCGAATACCGCGCGACACAAATTTATTTACAATGGTTTCTTCAGCAAAATGGCATCAGCTCCGTTCCTTTTCGAGGCGGCTTTAAGCGGGGCAAAAAAGATTGGATGAAAGATTTATTTAGAGAACGGGCGCAAGTGTTAATTGCGACAGAAGCGGGCGGCGAAGGAATCAACCTTCAGTTTTGTAACCAAATCATCAACTACGATCTTCCGTGGAACCCGATGCGTCTAGAACAGCGAATTGGACGTATCCACCGCCTTGGACAAGAGCGAGATGTCCACATTTACAATATGGCAACAAACGGAACCGTTGAGGAACATATCTTAAAGCTTTTATATGAAAAAATTCAGCTGTTTGAAAACGTCATTGGCGATCTAGATGATATTTTAACGCGAATAGATATCAAAGATGCCGAAACAGAACTACATCAGATTCTCTTTCAGCACGAATCAGACGGAGACATGAAAAAGAAATTAACCCAGTTTGCTTCCTATTTATCAGAAGCAAAAACACCACTTTTAGAAAAAAGACAGCAAGGCTCATAAAGGAGAGTTGATCAATGGAGCAGCGTGACATACATACCTTTCTTCTCCGTTTCTTTCAGGCAAATCAATGCGACATACTAGAAGAAAGTGCAGGACATATGACCGTACAACTAACCATCGATATGGATAAATTGATTATGAACCGCCCTTTTTATTGGCACTGGCTTGAAAAAACTGGTGGTGTACCAGAGCCGCGGCAATTGACCCTCATCACCGATCAAAAAAAAGTGGATGATACGATTGAGGGTGAATTTATCCACTTCGGCTCCCCTCGTTTATTTCAAATATTTGAAGCTGTCAAACAGCAGGGCCGTTTTATCCGTCTCTATGAACGAGTCACTCCGCTCACGAACAACCAGATCGCACTCGAGCCATGGCTTGGTCTCAATGTGAAAATTTCTTATCTCGCAGATCGAAAGAAGGATAAGCTTTTATCACTAGGACTTCATCTAATACGCGGAGAAGTCGTTGAACAATTTCAAGAAAAGCTGGAAACCCGTGAGCTGTCATCTCAAATTCCCGATTATTGCTTTACAATGAGTACAATGATCAAGCCAGAAAGCGGAGTCAAACGGCTCTATAGTCTAATGGAGCGTTACGCCCATGAGGAACCAGACAATTGGGCGGTGAGAGCTGTTCAAAAATGGAAAGAAGACACTGAACTTTTAAACCAATTTTATGAAGGGACTTCAGACACGTCTGTAGAATATGAAATAGAAAGACAAGCACTCAAAACTTTATACAAACCAAAAATCAGTCTTACGATTGAAAATGGCGGACTTTTTTACTTACAGCAAAAAAGAGGAGGTTGACCCATAGGTCCCCTCCCTTTCATGTGACATACAATTTTCGATCAGCCAAAAGCAACGTTTGTCTGTTTGTATTGGGCGGAAAAATGACGCAAGCAAACTATGAGGTCTTACCACCTGTGTCTTTCCATTTCATGCGTTAAGTGCCTGAAATACATGATTCAGTATTTTAGGAGGGTATTTGTATGGAAAAGAAAACGAACATATTAGACAGTGAATGGGTTCAATTATTACTTGAAGCTCGTAAAGCAGGGCTAACAGTTGAAGAAGTCCGTCAATTCCTCAAATCAAGTGAAAAGTCCTCTGAGTCTCACCCTCTGGTAAGAAGTCATTCTATCAAACCTTTCTGAATGTGCTATAATATCGAAAGGAAGGTGATGACATTGATTGGCCAGCGTATTAAACAATACCGCAATGAAAAAGGCTACTCACTATCAGAACTGGCCGAAAAGGCTGGGGTAGCGAAGTCTTATTTAAGCTCAATAGAAAGAAACTTGCAAACAAACCCCTCCATTCAATTTCTTGAAAAAGTCTCCGCTGTTCTGGACGTCTCGGTTCATACACTGTTACACGAAAAAGATGAAACCGAATACGATGGTCAATTAGATAGTGAATGGGAAAAACTAGTTCGAGATGCAATGACATCAGGGGTTTCGAAAAAGCAATTTCGTGAATTTTTAGATTATCAAATCTGGAAAAAAAATCAAGAAGAGGAGTAAAGCGCACATTTTAGCGCATACTCCTCCAATTGCTATGCAGAGCTTGATATCAGTCTAAAGACTGGCTTTATTTTTTATCTTCGCTGTGTGCTTTTTCGTTTTCTTTCACGTAGCCTTTTTCATCCGTATGCTTTTTGGGATTGATCGTTAAACCATTCCACTGAGTCGCTTCGAAGGAAAGATCAATTTGAATCGCATCGCCTTGGTATTTATTTTGGATATAGTGACCAGCTTTATCCTTCGTCTGGTCATTGACAAATTCAATGATCATTTCCATTTTATCGTAATCAAACGGGTTCTTTGGAATGCCGTCATACTCTGGAGCCACTGTTCCATCAACAGTTGCTACATTAATCTTCCCACTTTCATGTAAAAACTTCTCATCGACGGCATGACGAAGCTTTTCAAATGCGGTCTGATCCTGTTTTGACGTTAGTTGATGCAAGTCAAGCAGGTTTGCATGGTCTAAGATAATATTTTTCGGATAACCATTTCCACCTTCGGCTCCAACCGTAAGAACACTCACCTGAAACTGGCTGAGAAATTCTTCAGCTGTATTCTTACCGCCATTCTTCGCGGAAGCTCCGTCTTGAAACTGGCTGTAATCAAGACTCATCAGCACTTGATTGATCGCAAGCGATCCTTTATTTTCAAAATGAAATTCTTTCTTGATCCGATCACCAGGTTTTAAGTTCGCAAGGTTGATGGCGCCGGAGTTCTCTTTTGCTGATAAATCCAGCTCTCCTGTCGAGTAGACCGCGTTTGCCTTTTCTACATCGTTAAACGCCGCCCATGTCCCCCCGCCGATTAATGCAAGGCCTAAAGCCCCTGATAATACACCTAAACGAATTGATCTTTTCTTTGCCATGAATGAACCCCCTAATAAATTGTTTTATTGAAACCTAATTAGGTTACAAACGAAAATTTAAGCTTGTTCCTCTGACATATGTAAATCAGCTGTGTGTCTTCGGTGTTTTGCAGCGCCCACAAAATGAAGAGTGGAATAAACGAGCAGCATCACACCTGGTATAATGAGCAGCAACGCAGTTCCAGCTGAAGTCCCTGCATACGAAAGAAGCTTTCCTGCATAAGGAATGTTCACACCCGTATACTTCGCAGCCACCTGATCCGCTTTTACTAGCGTGCCGTCCTGATACATATTGTGGTCACCTTTCGTCTCAAAGGCTTTATTTGCTCCCTTTCCTTTCACCCCAACAATTCGGTGGGTCACATAAGACTGGTCCTGCTTCGTTTGAAACGTGATAATATCTCCTTTTTTAAGCGCCTCCGGTGAAGTCACTTCTTTTACGACAATGAGTGAGCCAGTCGAAAATTCCGGTTCCATTGATCCAGATAATACTTGCTTGAATTGATAACCGAAAATCTGTGGATCTCCCCCAGTAGTTCTTGAAGACAATACGACAATAATACATGCAATCATCACCGTGAACACCACCAGATAAAGAATACTTCCAGACATCTTCATCCATTTTTTCATGACCTCTTCTCCCCTTCGCCTATCATTGTTTCCTTTAGAAGACAGCTCCATTTAGGATGCCTTTTCTTGACACTTTGCGAGCTGCATATGTTTAGACCATATGAATGCTTCTTCAGATCCACCAAAACCTTTAGGATAATAGATTTTAAACGCATAGATTCCATTCGTTTTTGCTTTATCTGTCGTGACAGTCGTTGTTTCTTGTGAAAGAAGGGACTGTATAGAGCCTTTTTCAAGAATATGACCATCTTGTAACGGCTTCTGCTCACTTTTTACTTTATGTAATTCCCATTTCCATTCAGAGTGTGCAATAGGTTGTCCACTATTTTTTAGTGTCATGCTCAGCTTTTGAGGCGCGCAGACTGTTCCTTTGTTCATCGTTTGATCGATGAGTTCCAAATGACTTCTATCCCATTTGGTAGGCTGACAATGCTGATCCGTCTGTTCAAAATTTTCGCATGTTTTCATGACAAAGTTTGAGTGCTCAACATCGTTAAAAGAAGCGTTCGTTGTTGAGATCAAAAGAGATGTGAAAATCAAACAAATGGCACAAAAGAGTACAAAGAGCGACTGTTTCATTCATTCTCCAACTCCTTGAACAATTGTTCTTTAATAAGAACGATTACATACAGTATAAGGAAATACCTATAAAACCCAAAACGTCAAATTAGTCCATTTTGTTCGTAAACAAGAACCATTACGAGAAAATTCTTCCATTTTCTCATTCTTTCGCCGTATTCAATAATTTTTTGTGTGACATTTGTACTTCTTAAAAATTTACATAAAAGTGCAGCATTTGGTCAGAATAATAACAGGTGAGGTGATGTGAAGTGAAATATGGAAAGATGATAATCATGCTCAGTTTACTGTTGAGCCCTATGATACACGACGCCAATCCTGCGGATGCGAAAGGTTTCACTGCCGCCGCAGATCAATGGGAAACACGGGCAGTCAAAGAAGCAAAGAAACGATATCCGCTGGCACAAGTCTTATTCAAACAAAAAGTATGGGACCGTCATCGTGAGAAGGAATCTGTGAAACAGTATCATATTACGTTAAAAGACCACACCAAAGAATTTGGGGTATTTGTCACTATTTCTTATAACCCTTACTCAAACAAGGTCAATAAAGTGATTGTTGTGGAAGAATACAGCTAAAGGGGCATAAAAAAACCGCCTGCTGGCGGCTTTTTACTTTCGTCGATGTCGCTGACGTTTTTTTAACATCATTGAAAACCCAAACGGCAGAACCCCAAATAAACGCTGTGAAAATGGCGGTTTCGTTTCCATTTTCTCTTGTTTATGTTCCTTCCGTTCGTCACGTGGTGTATTCATATATTTAATGATTTCCTGCGTCATATATTTTACATAGTCATTGGTTTTCAACACATTCACCTCTTCTTTCTTCAAGTGTTACCTAGAAGAGGATCATTTTATACACTGGCTATTCAGGGTTTGCCCATTTCATGATTTCACGGGTCTTCCAATCCAGCACCAGTTCCCGCTCATCTGATAAACCATCCTTTGCTTTCACACTGACTAACATGAGGATACGCTTTTTCTTTTGATCGCATGTCATCTGCTTCAATGTCACGCGGCCTTCTTCAGTGTCAATATGGGTATGCTGCTTTTCACACAAACGATGTAATGTACGGGCAGCTTCACTCGCCCCCACCCTGAAAAGCTGCTGTTTTTTATAAAAAGAAATCGTCAGCTCTGCACTTCTCAGCTCTTTTTGAAACCCTATCGTCATTGATCCTAGGATCAAGAGAAAAAATAGAATCGCAGCCAGTACATGCGGATAGATAAATCCTCCTTCTCTTTTCACGATGTAGGAACCACCCCTTTATATATGAAAAAAACGGCTTCATACACCTTACCAGATTCATCTGTGACTTTCAGGATGGCTCTATATTGATTCGTTCTGACACGAAATTCTTTCACCTTTTGCAATAAAGGAAGATGGCCTGCTTGATCCATTCGCTTCCGAAGCATCTCTTGATATGGCTCAATCGTTACCACTCGCCCTTGACTAGATACATACTCTAACGCTTTACCTCCTTGCACCGATCTAACAGCCGTTGCACGGCTTAATTCCTCATCTAATTGCAGGACAGTCTGTTTCCACTCCATTTGTGAAAATCGGTTAATCTCTTCAAAAGGACGGGCTTTCTCAGCTGTAGAAAAGATTAGTACACAGCCAAAAGAAAGGAACAAAAATAGCTGTAATTGCCACAAAGCCTGGACAAGGGTAAAACCTTGTTCACCGTTCAGCAACATGGTGAAAGCATATGGTCTGCTTTTTTTGTATTTTGTATGATACACATCCCTTCTCTTTACTCCAATTGAATACATATGTGACGTCGCCTCGTTTCTTTTTGACAGAAGGTTTTGTACCATCTATGAACGATTCATTCATCTGTTCATGCAAGATTTGGTAAGCTTCAAGTTTGGCTCTTACTTCATTTTTCCCTATCATGATTTTTTCATAGGCTGGCATGAGCACAAGGGCTGTAAATAGGAAGATATGACAAGCAAACAGCGCCTCAATCGTACTAAACCCTCTATTGTTTTTGAACATGGATTCGCCCGCTTCCTAAATAGATCGTGAGTTTATACGTTTGACTGCCAAATTGAATGATGAGAGACCCGCCGCTGCTTGGATGTCCGTTTACATTAAAATAGATACCTTGTGGAAATGTAGAAGCCTTAATGCTTCCCTTTTGATGCTGAAAAGAAGCAATGACTTCGCCATCCTTTTGATCGATTACCTGATACGATACATGTGGCGAATGGAATTCAACATACACACGTGTTTTTTTGATAAATGCAGTATAAGCAGCCAATTGAAAATCTTGTTTCATGATGTCCACTTGTCTTTTGGCTTCAGCGCCTTCTATTAAATTTGGGATTTTTCCTCCTATGATCGACAATAGAATCGATAGAACAAGTAAGATCATTAGCTGTTCAATGAGGGTAAAACCCTTCTCATGAAAAATCAATTTATTCATGCTTCACATGGCCGTTTTGAATGACAATCGCTTTTCCATTAGGACACGTTAATCCCTTTTTGACATAGCCTTCTTTTTCTAATTCAGCTAAAGATGGTGTCTTGCCATCATGCTCTAATTCATATGCCATCACCTGTGTGCTCACCATTGATTTAAGCCCTTCACAGCCCTTTGCTTGAATCGTTTGGTGGTGACGAGTGATATTCGGAATGGTAATAAGTAAAAGAATCGAAATCACGAGCATGACAATTAACATTTCTAACAGGGTAAATCCTTTATCATTCATGTCTTTGTCCTCCTTCTTACACTTGCTCCATGAGTTGATACATTGGTAAAAGAATAGATAGATACACAATGAGTATAAGAAGTGCTGTCACACCATAGATAACCGGCTGCAGCCACGAAATCCATTTTTCAATTTTCAGCTCTGCATTCTCTAATAGAAATTGGCTGTACGTGTACATTTCTCTTGCAAGCATCCCGCTCGCTTCACCATGCTCGATGACGGCTGCAAAATGTTTCTCGAAAAAAGGAGACGAGCTTACTTGATGTGCCATGCTTTCTCCTTTTCTTAGCTCTTCAATCATCTGTTCTGATATTTCTTGAAGAAAGGGTAAGTAGCTTTGCTGTTTAAAAGCTAGCAAGCTCTCGTACATCGATAATCCAGCTTGAAGCAGTCCGCTTAACTGAAGAGAGAAAAGGTACGTATGCAACAGCCGCATTCCTTTATATAAAAAAGGAAACCTGCTTATCACCCTCAGCTTCTCAAGGGTGGACTTTTTCCTAAAAAAGACAGCATAGTATCCGGTCAAACAGATACACACACAGCCGATGAGGAGGAGAGAAACATGCAGCAATTGAAAAAGTCCAAACATACCTTGAATCAGCCATGACATTCGGGTATCCATCGAGGAGTACAAGAGAGAAAATTGAGGAATGATCATTTGCTGAACGAGTATGAGCACGACCAAAACCGTAAAGATGAGGAAGATCGGGTAACGTAACATGCGTTTAAACGTGTCTACCTGTTTGATTTTTTTCTCTAAAAACCGCGCGCTTTGTTCAAGTGCTTGTGCTAGACTGCCATGCTTTTCGGAGAAACTTAATATGGCAATGACTTCCCGCTGAAATTGGAGTCTCTCCAGCACCACATAAAAAGGCTCCCCTTCGAGCAGCCACTGAATGCCCGGTGTTAATTGCTGCTGCTGCTCATTCGACAACTGGATATTCACCATCGTTAATGCCTCAATCACTGTATATCCAGCCTGAATCAATTGAGCAAGTTTTGATAGACATTCCGCTTGGTCCTTTTTCGACCATGCTTTAGAGGCTTGCTTCTTCATAAACCCAGCGATGATAGGTGTTTTTCGATAAATAGCCTAGTGCCACTCCTTTACGAATTAATCTTTGCAGTGTTTCATATGACGAGTGAGCATATTCTCCTTTAGCCTCCTTGATACACTCACCAAGCTCCTTTCCGAACAGCAGTTCAAATACATTTGTTCGTCTGACCGGTCGATTTAATTTACAGTAAAGCTGACATGTTTCTCCGCAAAAAGGACAGGTGAGCTCGATTAATCGCTGCGCAGCAATCGCAACCATCGTTTGTTCGAGTTCATTCATTGTGACACCAAATTCAAGCATACGATAAAGGGCTCCTTTTGCATTTTTCGCATGGAGCGTACTCATCACTAAATGGCCTGTCAGTGCTGCTCTAATTGCCGTTCGGGCCGTTTCGGCATCTCTTATTTCTCCTAGCACAATCAGATCTGGATCATGTCTTAAAATAGCACGTAATCCTGCGGCATATGTGATGCCGGCTTTTTCATTCACTTGAACCTGTAACACTTCTTCATTTCTTGTTTCCACAGGATCTTCAAGTGTAATAATATTTCGGTTGAAATTCTTTTTTGCAAACTGGATTAATGAATAAAGGGTTGTTGTTTTCCCTGAATTTGTTGGACCGGTAAATAAAATCAGCCCATGCGAATGATTCAAAAATGATAATAACCTGGTGGAGGCTTTCGGAAATAGTGACAGATGTTTTATTTTTGGAACATGATCCTGCGGCAATATTCTAATCACTAAGCTCTCATCATTTACAGTTGGTAAGGTAGACATCCGAATAAACACCTGGCCGCTTCTTAGCATCACAGCTAGTGACCCATTTTGCGGCCTCCTTTTTTCCCCTATATCCATGGATGATAAAAATTTAAAATGAGCAATGAGCCGCTCGCCGCTTTTTTTATCAATGGTTCGCTGCTGAATTAAATCTGAGTCTACGCGGAAAGATACCGACGCTTCCTTTTCTTTTGGAACAATATGCACATCAGATGCTCTCATGCGGCATGCTTCTTCTAGCAGCTCTTGTCCCAAATATTCAATACCATACAAATGGTTCACTCCCTTCTCTGACCATATTGTAAGTTGGAGGAACCTGTCTGACAAAAGAGCATTTTATCATTTTAACGACTAATCATGCGAAAAAATCATCAGCTTGCGATGGAAAACGTGGTTTTTTAAAAAAGAGCATATAAAAAAACCTGACTTTTACAAGTGCAGGTTTTTTGGTCATGTTGCTTCTTGCGGCTGTTCTTCAAAAATACGAAATCCTCTTTTTTCTAAAGCTTTTGCAAGGCTGTGTTCAGTATTTACTTTTGAGAAATCAATGCCCAATTTCACGACGGTTTGAGCAATTTCTGGGCGGATGCCTGAAATAATCGTCTCGATTCCTAGAAGCTTCGCACTATCCACCACTTTAAAGAGCTGATAAGCAACCATCGTATCAACGACCGGTACGCCTGATATATCAATAAACAAATGCGTTAGACGCAGTCTTGAAGCCTGTTCTAGTACGGATTCTAGAATAATTTTGGCCCGGTACGTATCAATCTCTCCGATGAGCGGCAAAATCCCAATTTCCTTTGAAACTGGAATAACAGGAGCACTCAGTTCCTGAATCATCTCTCTTTGTGCATTTAGCTGACTCAGTGTCACACGGTCGTATTCTTCTGATAAACGCTCGATCATATTATCAAACGTGGAATGAAAATGCTGATTCCACCCGCACACATCTTGGAGCGTCACTTCAAGCTCGGTTTCTAGTATGAATTTCTCGATTCTCGAACAGAAAATCTGACGGAATATCTTAAATTGTCCAATGATTTCATATAAAGGCACCTCGTGAACGGCTCGATCACGTGCAATATCAACAGACCATTTTTTTAAATGATTTTCTACTTTGTCTGACAGCGTCACAAGCGTTGCTGCAATGGTTTGAATAAACGCTGTGTTCTGTTCCTTCAGCTTCATTTCCGTTTCCTCTGAAGCATGTTTGGAATATAATGAGCCTTCTTCTGTTCTTGTTTTCAGCCATTCTTCGGTCATGACAGGGGCTTCTTTTAGGATAAATTCATATAATTGCTTAGATTTTTCATTTTTCATTTACTTCTTCCGCTCCTTTTTCACTTAAAACTAGTGACATACAACTTTTATGTATAAATGACCGCAGATGGTGAACAATATCATTACACGTTTGATATTGGGCTATAGCCAAGTGGTAAGGCAATGGACTTTGACTCCGTGATCGTTGGTTCGAACCCAGCTAGCCCAGTTCAGCACAAAAACGAAGACGGCTGAAGAATGTTTCAGCTGATCTTCGTTTTTTATTAGGAAACCGATTGATGAATCGCTTTCTTTTTTGATATTTTCATGAGTTCCCCGGGATTATAGCCTACTACCAATTTATTTCCATCAAGGATAATTGGTCTCCGGAGCAGTTTTGGTTTTTCAATGAGAAGCTGAAGAACCTCGTTTACTTTTAAATCATTAATATTTAAATTTAAGCTTTTAAAAGCCTGGCTTCGTGTGGCTAAAATTTCATCCATTCCTTCTGTTGTTAAGGAAAGAATCTTTTTTAATTCATCTAGGGTTGGCGTTTCTCTGAAAAGGTGACGCTCTTTAAAATCAATTTGATTCGCCTTTAGCCAATGTTTTGTTTTGCGGCAAGACGTGCAGCTCGGGTATGAATAAAAAGTAATGTCACTCATTAGTCTTCCTCCTTAGGTCGTTAACCTTTTCTCTTATGGAGTAAGTACCCTCATGTATTTCGGCATAAACACGTTTTGATCACTTTTTCAAAAAAATTTTTTCTACTTGTAAAATAAATGTTCACACGTTGTCAAAAATGTAAATGTTTACATAACAAGTGGTGATCAGCTATAATATGAATCAAAGGGGTTTTTTTAAGGGGAGGGAAAGAAATGAATCGCATGTTCCGCGTGCTTGGCTTTTGGACGGGTATTTTTGCTGTCATGTTCTATTTAGGGCATATGAAAGATGCATCGTTGCTGTTCTTCGGTCAAACCGTTCTTTTTGTATTTTTATCCTACTTGAATTTATCCGAAAGAATGTATATTTACATTTTCGGAGCGTACTTGACGATTTTCTTTGCCGGATTTACATATTATTCGATCTTCATCATGGTTCCCGGTACCGGACATTAATTGAAAAAAGCGTCTCTTTAAAAAGAGATGCTTTTTTCATACCTGTGTTTAAAGAGAAAAACCATTGATAAACGGATTTTGCTCCTGCTCTGTGAGTACAGTGGTTTCACCGCCATGTCCACTTAAAATAAGAGTTGATTCTGGTAATGACAACAATTTGTTATGAATCGATTGAAGCAGCACTTCTTGACTGCCCCCTACTAAATCTGTTCTCCCGATGCCACCTTCGAATAACGTGTCACCAGAAATCACAAATCCTTCTTCCGCCGAATAGTAAGACACACTGCCTGGTGAATGCCCAGGTGTATGGAACATCTCTAATGTAAACGATCCAATTTGAAGAGTTCCTTCTGACGTGATTAATTTTTCAGCTTCTTTGACCGTAATTCCATTCCCAATCAATCGAGCTGAACCGTTTAATTCAGCATTCGTGAGCCATTCTTTTTCATTCTCATGTACATAGAGTGGCACTCCCCACTCTGCCCGCACCTCATCTGCGGCACCGATATGATCAAAATGAGCATGTGTCAGTAAGACAGCAAGCGGTGTGAGCTGTTTTTCTTTTACATAGGAAATCAGCTTTTGTGCTTCACCGCCTGGATCAAAGATTAAACATTCTCCGTGCTCATTTTTCCAAATATACGCATTCGCTTGTACATAGCCTAGTGGCATTCTTCTCCAATTCATTTTCATCACCTACTTTATTCATTCTTTTTTATTATGAAGGCTACACAATAAAAATTCAAACAATCGTCAACTTGAATCTACTCGACAAGCTTTATGAAAACGGTTAAAATGAAAAGAAAGGAAATCAAGGGGATTGATGACAAAGGGGGACTTTCACATGATGCTCGTCATTATTTTTGGTCTAGTCACGATTTTAGCTGCACTCGGGATCTATCGCTCACTTAAAAAAGTGAACGTACTTGCCATCGCTTTTGCTGGCGCGACATTTTTGGTTTTTGGATGGTTTACTGTCATGACCATCATCTATAGCGGTTATCCAACCGCACATTAAAAGCCTGCATATAGCAGGCTTTTTTTATTGATTCAAGTGCTTATTCACGCTTTCTATTTTACTTGTAAGCGTTGTGGTTTGATCCCGCCTGTCATCAATGCGGATATTGGTGGCTACGCGGTGCAATCCCTTTTCAAAAGGTGCTTCATGAATGCGCTGAATGACTTCAAATAAAACAGATAATTCACCTTCAATTAACGTATTCATTGGTGTTAATTGATAATTAATTTTCCCTTCTTTTTGAAAGCCTTCTAAAATTCTTTGTACATCTGCTACATAAGCACTGACACTTGGTGTTTCAGTACCTATTGGAATGATGGTCACATCTGCTATGGCCATGTTTCTTGCCCCTTTCCATTGAATCCTCATGTTTTCTCGTCCTCATTGTAACCTATTCACAATCCATCATGCCATGCTCACGTTGCATTTAAAGAAGGTTTGTCTCGTTCTATCGTCAAATCCGCCCTCTCTACCTTCCCAATCTTTGTGAATAGAAGCAGGCATATCCCTGACACAGCTTCAATGATGCCGCCAGCCGCAATGACATACCCAGACCCAAATAGTGTCGCCATATAGCCGCCAATGAGAGCGCCTAACGGAATCATGAAGAAGGAGATCATGTTGATAATCGCATACACTTGCGGCTGATCCTCTGCTTTTACTGACAATTGAATCATTGTATGTTCAGGCACGTTGACTGCACTAATGGCAGCCCCTAAAGCAAAGGCTGATATAAACACAAGTGGTAAAAATGCGTTCATGCCTGTGATGAAGAACGAGATTCCATCAACGATCCCGGCACCTATAAACAGCAGCCCATACCGGTTCACTTTTACCTTTGTCAAAACAAACCCCATCAAGAAGGCACCTAGTGCCGTTGTGACTTTAATAAATGAATAGATAACTGGTCCACTATGTAAATCCTCTGTTAAATAAATAACAGACAATGCTTCCCATGGTGCTGCAGCGAAGTTTGAACAGACACAAAAAATCGCCAATGGAAACAAAATATGATGCCTTTTAACAAGTGAAAATCCCCGAATTAATCTTTTTCCGTATGATAACCCTTTTTTGGCTTTATCGATGATGACTTCTGTTTCATATGTAATGATTAATACCAATAAAGCGGACAAGAGATAAAGAGGAATGATCACAAGCATTGTATATCCTACCCCTACAAATGCAATCATGACACCACAAATCGTTACCGTCACAAGCCTGACCACATGACTTGCTGATTGGATGGTTGCATTCGCTTTTTGTATGAGGTCCTCATGGACAAGCTTTGGAATAATTGATACGGACGCCGGTTCGTAGGAGCCACCAGTCGCCGAATGAAGCAGCATACAGCCAATCACAAGTGCTAATGGCGTGAAATCATAAAAGTAACTGACCACGATCACAAGGATTATCGCTCCTCTTGTTAAATCAGCAAAACACATCCAAAATTTCAATTGATGCGGCTTCATCATTGGGGTAATCAGCGGCCCAACAATGGCTTGCGGAACAAAGCTGACCGCAATAAAAAAAGCTGTTCCAATTGCCCCTTTCCCGCCTAGTACTAAAAGCCACAAGATGGTGTTGAAAGATAAACTATCAGCTGTTATTTTGCACATTTTAGAAATAAATAAGTAAGTGAAATTCCTTTTCCACAGGCTTTGAGCACTCAATGTTCGACATCTCCCTAAAACATATCCTTTTTTTTACATCCGTACTTTTCACAATAGCTCACAAGGCGGCCTCCGTCAATTGCTCTAACATTATTTTTATTGACAATAAGAAATTGATTCACGTTCAAATGTAAAAAGCACCTGACAGGTGCTTTTTAACACTTACATGCTTCCCATAACAGCCGCTTTGTTTTCTCATAGATGGAATCAAATTGATTCATGGAAAGAGGATTTTTCCCTAATCCAAGCTCGACTGTATAGCCCTCATTGTGAAATTGATAAATAAACCAATCGCGATAGCCTGCATAGCTGTCAAGATATTGAACCGGTTTATAGCCGCTTACTTGCTCGAATCGTTTGACCGTTTCTTTTGAGATGGCAGGTTCGTGGCCAAGAAAGCCCCAGTATATCTCTTCTCCTTGTGTATGGAGAGCGATCAGCCGGTCAAAGCGTTTTCGTAACGCTAGATTTGCCATCGCTTTCGCTTCAGGTTCTGTTAACGGCTCGCGCCCTGGAAAATCCCGATAGGCCGGTGCCTTAGGCTGATGACGATAGTATTCGATCTCCCAATAAGCAGGAAATTGATTGTTCAAATCCACACCTCGTATATTTGCTTTCCACTCCTGATAATCAGCATATCCACCATGTAGCGATGTGAATTCTTCACTGCTGAGACCTAGTGACTCAGGTCCATTCCGAACGAGGTCTACGCCATCTGGATTCACCATTGGCACGATGGAGAGAGCTGTGGTTCGCAGAATATGAACGGCTTCATGATGTCTTGCTTGCACAGGATCAGATGCAGCCAAACTCAGCGATTTCAGCCATTTTATTAAAACAGACGTCGTGATCCATTCATTTGCATGAAAAGAGGCATTCAAATGAATAGAATGTAAATGCTGAACAGGCTCTGTTCGGATTTCATAAATAGGTGTATCAAGCACTGAATGACCTATTATGCTGATTTGAAGAAAAGGAAATGCGGCTTTCAAGCGGCTCAGCTCTTCTTCTAATTGAGCACTATCATATTCAAAGGTTCCATTGATCCAATCATCGGATTGCTGCAGCCTGTAAGGCGCAATAAATTTCTGCAGCTCACCTATGGAAGAAAATGAATGGATGCCTTCCGGAAGTCTATATCCCGGTAAAAGAAGGTGATCAGTGCTTGTTTGATTGGATAAATGAAAAGCCGCATTCCCTATCCCTAACTGTTTTGCCACATTATCCTTTCCCGCTTCATCCAGCTGCCATTCAATTTTCCCAAACGACGTTGTCTTCATTTACATCCCTCCTCTCATACTATATGAGCCGGCAGACAAAAAAAGAAAACCTCTGCATCTAAAAATAGCAGAGGTTTTCTCATATGTTAGGACGCCTTTTTCAGCTTCGTTTCATCTTCTTTTTTGGATGGAGAATGGTCCGGGCTGTTCCGGTCATAAAATCTAAGGAGATCACCGTAGATGATTTGATCAGAGAATTGGAGCTCTTGCTTTGCCTTCTCTTCATAAGACTGACAAACGGTCTCATCTTCTCTTGGCTCACCCGTTTCTTTATTGTAGCAAACTCCATCTGTGAAAACACTGTCCTTCGTAATAAAGCTGCCATCACGAAGCACGGTAAAGTCATTCTTATCTTTTGATAAAAGATCATGACCAAATTGAATCTGTTTACTTGTATCAATTCCTAAAAGATTGAGTATAGTTGGACGGATATCGACTTGACCGCCTACCGTGTTAATTTCTTTTGGATGTTGATCTGTGATCCCTGGAATGTGTACAACAAACGGGACTTTTTGAAGCTGCACTTCTTCAAATGGCGTAATCTCTTTATTTAAAAATTGTCCCATTGCTTCGTTATGGTTTTCTGAAATTCCATAGTGATCCCCATATAAAACAAAGATGGAATTTTCGTACAAACCTGTTTCCTTCATCTTTTCAAAGAAAATCTTCAGCGCCTCATCTTGATAACGCACTGTAGGAAAGAACTTGTTTAACGTTTTGCTCTTAGAATCATATTCATCAATGAGCTTATCTTCTTCATCTAGATCAAATGGAAAGTGATTCGTTAATGTAATCAATCTCGTATAGAAAGGCTGCGGGATCGATTTCATCAATTCCGCTGACTGTTCAAAGAACGGACCATCTTTCAAGCCCCAGCCAACTGAGTTCTCTTCATTCACATCAAATGATTTAATATCAAAAAACTTATCGTAGCCGAAGCTATCGTAGATCAGGTCACGATTCCAGAAACTTTTGTTATTCGCATGAATAACAGAAGAGTGATACCCCTCATCCTTTAACAACTCAGGTGTGGCTGTATACTCATTGCTTGGGTTTGTGAAGAACACAGCCCCTCTTCCAAGTGGATAGAGAGAGTTATCAACAATAAACTCTGAGTCCGATGTTTTCCCTTGACCTGTTTGATGATAGAAATTAGTAAAGTTGTAGCTTTTCTTGATTAGTTTGTTTAAAAATGGGGTAATTTCTTTCCCATTTAATTTTTCATTGACCACAAAGCTCTGAGTAGACTCTAGGGAGACAAGAATGACATTTCGCCCTTTCGCTTGACCAAACGTCTTTTCATTACGGTCGGTTTGATTTGCGCTTACATAGTTTTCAATTTCCGTTAAGCTATTACTGTCAGCAAGGGCTCGTTGAGCAGACTGCTTCGATTGCAACACTCCATCATAAATATGGAAATTATATAAGCTAATATTTTTCACCAGCATCTCACGGTCAAATGAGCGAGTGAGCAGTTCTGGTCTTTCTGTTTCAGCCAAACCAAGGTTAAAGAAGAAAGTGGCTGCCACAAATAAATAATAAGCTGCTCGTTCTTTTCGTGAAATGGTGACATCCGTTCTAAAGGAAGGCTGCTTTTTATAGAGCCACATTAAAATCATAATATCAACGAACATCAGAAAATCGACTGGTTCAATTAAAGAGGTAATACTTGACCCGAGGTCACCCATATTGTTTGTTTGAAATAGGACGGGGATGGTTAGAAAGTCACTATAGAATCGATAAAACACAATGTTAGCTAACAAAATGAATGTCAGGATAAAGCTCATCACGATGATATATCGATTGCGATTTTTTTCTTTCATAAATAAACCGATACCGAAGATAAACAAGAGAAAGCTAAGCGGATTAATAAACAGGATAAACTCCTGCATGAAATTTTCTATTTTAATATTAAAGCTAGATTTATAGATAACATAGGTTTTGACCCACATTAACAATGTCGCAATCAGTAAAAATGAAATCGCCTTTAATCTTTTCTTTCGCATTGTAACCTCCTTATGCTCTAAGCATGCACTCAAGTTAGGGAATACCCTAATTATTGGTGCTTTTTCAAAAATAACTAAACTATATCTTATCCTGTATGTGCTGGAAAATCAATGTCTTTTTCCTCATGACAAACTTATGAATATGCTAAACATTTCAAATCATGCCCATCTATCGCTTTTTTTAATAAAAATGACATCATGATGACTTTTTTGTTTAAGACAGCCATTTGTTTTTTGCCATCCATGCACCACCGATGACTCCTGCATCGTTTCCGAGTGAAGCAATCACGACTTCGACATCATCAGCGCAAGGCGGAAATGCGTGATGTTTAACAACGTGCTCTACTTTACTGCGAAGAAGCTCCCCTGCTTTTGAAACACCGCCGCCAATCACGATTTTTGTTGGGTTTAACGCACTGGCAAGATTCGCTAAGACAAGTCCAAGATGAGTCGTCACTTCTTCTACGACACGCATGGCAAGATCATCTCCACTTTCAGCGGCCCTAAACACATCCTTTGCAGACAGCGAAGTGAGCGTGCCAAGTGAAGATGTATGCTGCTCCCTTTCTAATTTATCCTTTGCAAGCCGAACGATGCCAGTCGCAGATGCAATGGTTTCAATACAGCCTGTTCTTCCGCAGTTACACGGTGCTCCTTGGAATGGAACGGCACAAATATGGCCAATTTCTCCGCCAGCCCCAGTCTCACCTTGAACAACTTCACCATTTACAATAATACCGCCGCCAACACCCGTGCCAAGTGTGACCATCAGGATATTTTTTGCGCCATCTCCTGCACCCTTCCACATTTCACCGAGTGCAGCAATATTCGCATCATTTTCTATGACAGATGGAAGTCCTGTCTCTGCCTCCAGGTGATCTTTGAGTGGATAGTTTGTCCAGCCGAGATTCGTTGTTTTATAGACAATCCCCGATACTTTATCTACAGGCCCAGGTGCACCCATTCCAATCCCAATAAGCGCTGATTTTGGCATACTGATTTCGACCAGTTTGTGGTCAATTGATTTGGCAATATCGACTGTGATCGTCTGCCCTGATTTATCCGTAGGAATCTCCCACTTATGCTGAATTTCACCATATAGATTAATGAACGCAAGCTTAATTGTCGTACCGCCAAGATCAACTCCTACAAACCAATCCCCTGTCATATGCCCTCCACCTTCACATTGTTTTTCGATTTAATTTGGCTAGTTCCATTTGAAGAATAGTCATTGCGTTTGACCATTCGGTCCGGTCAATAATGCCCGATGTATACATTTCCTTCAGTTCATCTGCCATAAATTCTAATTCCACTTCACGATCTCCGAAATACACATAATTTCCAAATCTCATGAGCAGCTGCTGTACATCATATAACGTTTTCATTATTTCCACCATTTCTTCTCATCAACAGATAGGATAAGCGTATTCATAAATGCGCTTTCAGTCAAGTCATTCAATGTGTTTGCGTGCTTTCAATATATTGTTTCAGTTTTAAAAATTGATCATTTTTTGGATCTTGGTCTAACCCTTTCTCGATTAGATCCTCCGCTTTCGCTGTCTCTCCTTTTTCTACGTGCAACAACGATAAATGATACAGTTTATTTGGATCATCAGGATCTTTTTTAAGCGACTTTTGTAAAAATTCAATCGCTTTGTCAAGGTGGCCGAGCTGCGCTTCCGATAGTGCATATATATGGAGAGCATCAGCTGATGCATCCTTTTGGTGTACATATTCCTCTAATCGTTTACTTGCTTCGTTATAGTTCTTCTCATCAAATAGACTTGCTGCCTCACTTACTGCCGCCGCTTCCTTTTGATCGTCTGAATGAAACCCTGTATACAGTCCAAAACCGCCAATCAACAGCAGAACAGCACTAGCAAGAAACATTTTGACAGGCTGCACCTGTTTAGGGAGCCGGACAGCTAAAGCGGCTAAAAAACCGCCAACCAGACCGCCAAGGTGCCCTGCGTTATCAATACCTGATACGGTGAAGCCTATCCCTAAATTGATAAGGATGATCACAATAATATTTGTCCCCATCGTTCGAAAGAATAGCTTGCGGTTAGAAATCGCTAAATATAATAGCGCACCTAAGCAGCCAAAGATCGCACCTGAGGCACCGGCTGCGATGGCCGTATTAAAGACAAAGCTCGCAATGGAGCCAAAAATGCCGGAAATGAAATAGATGAGCAAAAATCTCCATGAGCCATAAATTCTCTCAACAGCCGCTCCGACAGACCAAAGAGCAAATGTATTAAAGAGTAAGTGCGTCAAGCCAATGTGCAAAAACATTGGTGTAATCAGGCGCCACCATTCTCCATCTAAGATCAGCCCATTATTTTTAGCACCAAACGCTGTTAAAGTTGCCGTATTGGTACTTCCGCCAGATAGTTCGAGCAAAAGAAACATCACCACTTGAACAGCGATGAGCAAGTAGGTGAAAATCGGTCTGCCATTTTGAAAAACGGCCCGTTCTCGTTCACGCTGCTTTTCCTGATCATCAAATGCCTGAAGTACGTTCACTTTAAGCCGCATGACATCTTCAGCTGTGTCTCTCTTCGCCTCTTCTACATCCACTGTCAGCGAGGTGTTCAGCCATTTTTGCAGCTCGTTTACGTCGTGTTGAAGAGTGTCTTCATTCAGTAATACAGGTGTAACCGTCACCTTTTGTTTTTTTTGCGGCTGACCGTTTAAGTCTTCCCAATCATCTACAGGATTGTCAGCTGTAAATTGGAGCTGCAAGAGATGAAGAGACCGTTTACGCATCGCCTCTCTCAGCTGATTCATCCGATACGTCTGCTCTTCGATATCTCGAACGATCTCCTGTCTAAAATTCACACCTTTTCTATATAGACGGATGAGATCATATCCTGAGTTTCGTGGTGCTTCAAAAAATATTTCATCTTCTGGATACGGACTTTGAATCATCTCGTAACCTTTTTGTCTTAATTCATCAACAACTCGCCAAAATAGACTATCTATGACATTCATTCATTCGCGCTCCATTTTTTACATTATTATAACAAGAATCGTTCTTATCCGCATTTCTGAACAAAAAAAATCCCGGCTTCTGCGGGATTAGAATGCTTGGCGAATAAATTTCGTCCGAAAATATGGGATTTTCATCAGCCACTTAATAAAAAAGTGACGCACTTGATTTTGACCTAAGATCAAATTCATCAGCCGATAACGATTTTGCACGAGAACGAATGCAAACAATGTGAACACAATGCTCCAAATCATTTTATTCATCATATTCCCTCCTATGTTCGTATCGTGGCTTAAATAGGATTTGTTTATGCATGAACCATCATTTTTATCACTTTCAATGGTTCTTTTCATTAGCCGGCTTTCACAATCTAATCCCTTGTTCTTTTGATTGAATATAATAGACCTCTTCACACTCTGATTGATAGAAACGTCATTATTCACTTCCTCCCACATATTACGGAAGTATCTTTTCTTTCCACGAAATTTTTTCAAAACGGACCTCCTAGCAAAATGCCATTACATGCTGGTTTTTAATCAATGTGAAATCATATTGCGTTTCACCCTACCGTACCTGCAACTCTGATGAAACGATCTCAACACAAAAAGCCCGATCTTTGGACAATCAGCGGACTTTTACTTTTGATATAACGTACCTTTTTCACTGACAATCATAGACACCGGTATGTCGTGTGCTTCAGCCGGCACATGCTCGATTTGCTGTAACGACAGACAAAGGGCAATGGTTACGCCGTGGTAGTCAGCTAAGTAGCGGTCATAATAGCCGCCACCAAATCCAATCCGGTAGCCTTTTTGATCGAAGCATACCCCAGGCACGATGATTAAATCAATGGCTTCTTTATGTACAGCTGCCGACGCCCGTGGGTCTGGCTCCAATAGCCCAAAGTAGCTGGATGTCATCTTTGTTTCGGGTGTATATTCATAAAACATCATCTCTTTTGTTTCCGGAAAACAGGTGGGTATACATACTGTTTTTCCTTCTTCCCACGCTTTTTCAATCAGAGGCATTGTCGGTATCTCTTTTCCTCTAGACATTGTCAAAGCGATCGTTTTCGCCTGTTTCCATGCTGGCAGCTGCAATAAGTGCTCATGAAGTAAAGCGGTGCTGCACTCAAATTCTTCAGCGCTTATCTGATCAAGCTTGGCTAATGTTTGAAGGCGAAGCTCCTTTTTCATACAGATCATCTCCCATCATAAAAAAACAGCAGGAAAATTCCCTGCTGCTTACTTTGTTTCACGATGTAAAGTTTGTTTTTTATCACGTGAGCAATACTTTTTGAATTCAACGCGATCTGGATTGTTTCGCTTATTCTTTTTAGTAATATAGTTACGCTCACCGCATTCAGTGCAAGCTAGAGTAATATTTACGCGCATATTTTTCCCTCCAAACTAAAATCAATTCACATTCAGACCTAACTATAATACCACTTCTAGCTTAGGAATGCTAGAATGTTTTTTCACCAATTTCATTTTGAGTGCATTCACTTACATATCGCATGGTTATGTCATGAAAAATCGTCTGCTCCCCTATAAAACCTTATCCTTTGTCGTACTGTATACATGAGACCCCCTCTTCTCCCCGCCGCTCTCTTTTATTTTGACAGCGAGCAAGGTTTTCATACTCGTTTTACATATAAAAAGAAAAAAGATGAAAAAAAGGTGATTTTCTTCAGCAATTCCTTTTGAAACTAGCTTTTTTATGGTATAAAAAAGAAGGGTCGAAAACTGTCTGAAACAATCTTGAAAGCCTTTTATGGCTTTCAGCATTAAAATATGAATAAAAGGTGATGAAACATGGAAATTGCAATTATCGGATTGCTTGTTGTCAGTATTGTACTGATCGCATTCTCATATTTTCAAAGAGAGCCGATTAAAGAAGTCGAGCAGGAACTTGAAACACTTCAACTATCTGCAATGCAAGAAATCTATAAACTGAAAAAGAAAATGAAAGTGCTTGAAGAAGAATTACTTGAAACAAACATCGTCGTTCGCAAGCATTCAGAAATTGATCCATCCATCGCAAGACAGATCATTTCAAAGCACCAAAATGGCATGTCTCCTGAGGCCATTGCGCGCGCTGAGCATGTATCTGTAGAAGATGTCAACATGATCATTAAAGACAACGAGAGGGTGCTTGTATGACGAAAAAAAGCATCCAAACGTTTGCAGCAGGTATGATTCTTGCAACTGGGGTTCTTGCGATTGTCTTTTTTCTCACTGGGAAAGACGAGGCAGCAGCTGATACAACAACAAAAGAAACCCTCGCACAGAAAGTAACAGACACTGACGTGAAAAACTATTTAGACTCCAAAAAAGAAGTCACTGTCAGCCGTGAAACGTACCAGCAGCTTCTTGACTATAAAGAAAAAGCGCTGAAGGCAAATGAAGACGGCGATTCTAAGAGTGATAAACAAAAGCCTAAAGGCAAATCGATCAAATTCGTGATTAAAAACGGTATGAGTACAAGTGATGTTTCAGACATGCTGGAAAAGGACGGCATCATCAACTCGTCTAAAGATTTTAATGATTACGTGATTGACGCCGGCTACCATAAAGAAATTCGTGCAGGCAAGTTCAATTTAAAAACAGGGATGACGTTCAAACAAATCGTCAAAGCCTTAACAAAATAACAATAAAAACCCCCTGGCGGCACTGACCTCCAGGGGGTTTTTATTATCCAAATCGACCAGATATATAATCATTCGTTCTTTGATCGTTTGGCTCAGAAAACATCACATTCGTATCATTAACCTCAACAAGCTCCCCCATTAAGAAGAATGCCGTTCGGTCTGATACCCTAGCCGCTTGCTGCATGTTATGCGTCACAATGGCAATTGTATATTTCTCTTTCAATTTCATAATCAATTCTTCAATCTTTAATGTTGAGACAGGATCAAGCGCTGATGTTGGTTCATCCATTAATAAGATGTCTGGGCTTGTGGCAATGGCTCTTGCGATACAAAGACGCTGCTGCTGACCGCCAGAAAGGCCTAGAGCGGGAGCACTTAATCGATCTTTCACTTCATCCCATAGGGCAACATCTCGAAGCGCTTTTTCAGCGATTTCTTTCAATTGCTGCTTGCTCTTAACTCCGTGAATTCTTGGTCCGTATACGACATTATCAAAAATTGACTGAGGGAAAGGATTCCCTTTTTGAAACACCATACCGACATTTTTACGCAACTCGACTAAATCGACACGACCTTTTAAAATGTTGTCATCTTTATACATCATATCCCCAGTGATTTTCACACCTGGCACTGTTTTGACCATAAGATTTAACGTTTTAATAAACGTTGACTTTCCGCAGCCGGATGGGCCGATAATCGCTGTGACTTCATGCTCTCTAATCGCTAAGTCAATATGCTTCAATGCATGATGCTGTCCATACCAAAGGTTCATATCATTCACACGAAACACTTCTTTTTTTGCTGTTTCAGTTGCTACTGCATTCATCAAATCCACCCGCCTTATCCAAATCGACCATTGATATAGTCTTCTGTTTTTTGCTGCGCAGGACGTGTAAAGATACGTTCTGTGGCATCATATTCTACTAGATCTCCGTTTAAGAAAAAGGCCGTACGATCAGATACACGGAGCGCTTGCTGCATGTTGTGTGTCACAATGACGATTGAATAATCATTTTTCAATTCGCCTAATAGCTCTTCAATTTTCGCATTTGAGATAGGGTCTAGAGCAGAAGCTGGTTCATCTAATAGCAAGACACTAGGTTTCATCGCAAGTGTACGTGCAATACAAAGGCGCTGCTGCTGACCGCCTGACAATGACAAAGCGGATCGGTGCAAACGATCTTTGACCTCATCCCATAACGCCGCCTTTGTTAAGCTTTCTTCAACCGCATCATCAAGCACAGATTTTCTTTTTTCCCCAGCATACTTTAACGCATGGGTGATGTTATTGTAGATCGATTTAGGAAATGGATTTGGTTTTTGGAAGACCATGCCGATTTCTCTTCTTAAATTCACCACATTAATACGGTCATCCAAAATATTTAATCCTTCGTACATGATCGCCCCTTCACTTCTCGCACCTGGAATTAAGTCGTTCATGCGGTTAATACTGCGTAAAAAGGTAGACTTCCCGCAGCCGGATGGACCGATTAATGCGGTGATTGCATTCTTCTCAATCTCGAATGAAATGTGATTGACCGCTCTTTTTTCACCATAATAAATGCTTAAATCCTGCACTTGTAAAATCTGTTCCGCTTGAAGTGGAGCCTTTTTCGCTGCAATCTCTTTTTTTTCTGCCAGCATTTGAACCATATCCCCTTCACACCTCTCTCACATTATTTTGACGTAAGCTTTTTATGAATAAATGAACCAAGCCATCTAGCTGCTAAATTGAACAATAAAACTGAAAGCACAAGTACAGCTGATGCACCATTTGCAATGGCTTCTGCATCTGGAATGATTCCTTGTGTATTGACGTTCCATATATGAACGGCTAATGTTTCTGCCGGTCTAAACACATTCAGCGGTGACGTATCAGAAAAAGGACTCCAGTTTGTGAAATCAAGGCGCGGTGTGGAGAGACCTGCTGTAAAAAGAAGGGCAGCCGCCTCACCAAAGACTCTTCCTGATGCTAAAATCGCACCAGTGATTATAGACGGAAGCGCACCTGGAATAAGGACCGTTTTGACTGTGTGCCACTTCGTTACACCAAGCGCAAGTGATGCTTCCTTTTGATCCTTCGGTACAGAGCGCAGCGCATCTTCTGTCACCCTGACCATCACCGGCAGGTTAAACACAGTGAGCGCAAGAGCTCCTCCAATGATCGTATAGCCCCAGCCTGTTAAATTCACAAACATGAGTAAACCAAACATCCCAATGACGATAGACGGAAGTGAAGACAGCACTTCAATACATGTACGAATAAAATCTGTGACTTTGTTTTGAGGTGCATACTCTGCCATATACACTCCCCCGCCGACGCCAAGCGGGACTGTGATCAGCATCGTAATAAACAAAATATAAAACGAGTTAAACAGCTGATCCCTGATGCCGCCGCCAGAGCCAATCGCACTTGAGCGAGTGGTCAAAAAGTCAAAGTTTAATTCTTTTGCACCATTGAAAATGATATAAGAAAACAAACCAACGAGGATCGCCGTAATAATGGCAGCACATAATCCAAAAACAAACGTGGCAAAACGATCGGTCATTTTGCTATTCATTAAATCTTCCTCCTAGACGACAAGTATCTAATAATAAGTATGAACATAAATGATACAACTAGAAGGACAAGTCCCATTGACCAAAGTGTATTGTTTTCAACACTTCCATACGTTGTGTGACCCATGTTTAACGTAATAATGGTTGTTAATGTACCAGCTGTATCCATAATGCTCTCTGGTAAATTACGCGTGTTTCCAATGACCATCTGTACAGCAAGGGCTTCTCCAAATGCTCTAGCCATGCCGAGCACGACCGCTGTCATTAATGTTGGCAGAGCTGCCGGGACAAGCACACGTCTAATCGTTTGCCATCTTGTTGCGCCTAATGCGTACGATCCCTCACGTAAACTTTTTGGTAGTGAACCCATTGCATCAGTCGCAATGGATGTAACGGTTGGCAGGATCATAATAGACAGGACAATCGTTCCTGCTAGCACGCTATGTCCTGAGCCGCTTGACTTGAAATGTCCGATAAACGGCACCAATACTGTAAGACCTATGAATCCGTAAACAACGGATGGAATCCCTACAAGCAATTCAATGACTGGCTGGAGGATTTTACGTCCCCAAGCAGGTGCAATTTCTGTCATAAAGATGGCGCCTGCGATGCCTAGCGGCGCTGCAATGAGTGCCGATAGGAGCGTGACGGCGATTGATCCAAAGATAAACGGAAATGCACCGTACTGCGGGTTTTCTGCTGTTGGGTTCCAATTGATACTGGTTAAGAACTCAATTGGGCTTACACCATTTACGATGAAAGATTGTAAACCCTTAATGCCAAGGAAGATGGTAATGGCGATTGATACAGCAATCATTAAGAATGCGCAAAATCTCACCAAAATACTTCCTCTTACTTCATCCATTTGCCTATTTTTCTTCGAGCTGATCAGTCGATCGCTCGCTTCTGTATGTTCTATCTGCTTCATCTTTTTCTACACTCCTATGAATGTCATAAAAGGAAAAGTGAAAAGCTCCACTTTTCCTTCATCAGCAATTCAAGACCTCTTACTTATCTGTTTGTTTGCCTGTTGCGTCTCTTTCTACTTTCATATTAGAAACTGAGATGTAACCTTGGTCTTTGACGATTTCTTTTTGTACTTCATCACTCATGAGGTAATCTAAGAATTGTTTTGCTAGACCATCCGGCTCACCTTTTGTATAAGAATGCTCGTAAGCCCAAATTGTATATTTACCGCTTTCTACATTGCTTTCTTCCGGTTTCACACCATCAATGCTAAGCGGTGTTATTTTGTCATCTGTTAAATAAGAGAATGCTAGGTATCCAATCGCACCTGGTGTTTCTGCAATCAGTTTTTTCACTGTGTTTGAAGAATCTTCTGTGATTCCTTCTGCAGGTGTTGCACCATCAAGTGCATACTTCACAAATGTTGCACGAGTTCCTGAAGAGTCAGGTCTGTTCACAAGAGTGATTTTTTGGTCTTTCCCGCCAAGCTCTTTCCAGTTTTTGATTTTACCAGTGAAGATTTTTTTCAATTCGTCCTTTGTGATGTCTTTGACACCAACTTCAGGGTTTACAGCTGCGGCCATTCCAACAACTGCTACTTTGTGGTCTGTTAAAGCTTTTGCGTCGATTCCGTCTTTCTCTTCTGCGAATACATCTGAGTTACCAATTTGTACAGATCCTTCTGAAACTTGAGAAAGTCCAGTTCCTGAACCGCCGGCTTGCACTTGAATATCGGCTTTTGGATGTTTATCCATGAATTTTTCTGCTGCCGCAAGAACTAAAGGCTGCATCGCAGATGATCCTGAGATGGTAATGGAACCTGATGCCTCATCTTTGTTTGAAGCATTTCCTTTACTGTCTTTTGAATCTCCGCTTGAGCTGCTGTTTCCGCATGCTGTGACGAATGCTAACAATGCGATAGTAAGGAAAGTAAGCAGCCATAATTTGTTCTTTTTCATTTCAAGAATACCCCCTGAATAATTTGTCCTACGAGTAATACATTAAAGGTTCTTTATTAATTTCGTTTAAATGGAATGTTAAGGTTTTGTAAATGTCGAAGTTTTGTAGAGATCTTGCGATGTTTTTTATGCATTTTGTCAATTTATCTCGAAAAATTTGAAGAAAACGTAAAAAAACGCCCACAAAAAGTGAGCGTTTTTACCTAGAAAAGGTCTAGTCATTTGTTTCTGCTTCATTTTCAATTTTATTTTTGTTCTTCGCTTGTGTATCATTGCTTTCCTGTTTTGATTTCAGCTCAAAGTACTTGTCTAATACTTGTTCACCGATATCATTTGTAATTGGATAGCGCTGGTTGTAGTCTTGATACACCCACGGTACAACGACGGAAATGGCCACTTCTGGATTATCAGCAGGCGCATACGCAACAAGAGTGGTGTTATACGTTGGTGTGCCGCGTTTGCTTTTAATTGGGCCGTCATAGAATGATTGAGCGGTCCCTGTTTTGCCAGCCGGGTTGTATTTTTTGTTGCCAAAGTTCGAATAGGCTGTCCCTCGTGGGTTCTGCATAACAAGCTTGAAGCCTTGCTGAACACGCTTGATCTCATCACTCGTCATGTCTAGCTTATTCAATACGTCCGGTTTGACGGATTCTGTTACAGCACCAATGCCGCGCTGCGGATCTGGCTCTCTCACTTCTTTAACAAGCTGCGGACGTAAACGATATCCGCCATTTGCAACCGTTGAAACGTATTGCGCCATTTGCAGCGGTGTAAACGTATCATACTGTCCAATTGCATAGTCAAGCAGGAGACCAGATTGTGTAGACGTTCCCCGGTAGCCTGTCGCTTCGTTTGGCAGGTCAATCCCTGTTTTGACACCGAGACCAAATTTACTGAAATTATAACGGAATGTATCAAAAGCTTTCGGATCGATTGGGAGCGGCTGGTTCTTACGATACTCCCCTTTTCCAACGGCAATCGCTGTTTTAAACATATACACGTTAGATGAACGCTCGAGTGCCGTTAAATCATTAATGAGTCCCATATTTTGATAGGATTTCTTTGGCGGTGACTGCGCGATATATAGCGGTTCATCGTACTGGGTACTTCCTATGTGAAGCACGCCTGTTTTATATCCCGTCAGTACAGTTGCCCCTTTGACAGCTGAGCCCATCGCATAGGATGATGTCATCGTTCCTAATGCGTAGTCATCAAATTTATATTTTCCGTTTTTATTTGAAATCTGTTTCCCCGCTACGGAGAGAACTTCTCCATTTCTCGGGTCCATCATGACTACAAACGCGCGATCAAGAAGCTCTGTGCCGCCTCTTTGTTTCGCACTTCTCAAGTTCTTTTCAACGATTTTTTCAACCGCTTTTTGCAGCTGAATATCGATGGTGAGCACAAGGTCTTTCCCGCTCTTTCCTTCTGTTAGCACTTTAGAGCTTGTCACATTGCCCTCTTTATCAGTTGTGCTCTGTTCTTTTTCCTTTTGGCCTTGCAGGACATCTTCATATTGATATTCTAGATAGCTTTTTCCTACACGATCATTTCGGCTGTAGCCGAGCGATAAATAATGTTCAAGAAGTGACTGCGGAAGTCCTTCATCACTTGAGGACACACTGCCGAGCATACTGCGGAGCAGTCCTTTATACGGATAGCTGCGTGACCAGTCTGTTGTGACATCCACACCTGGCAGCTCGTCCAAATGCTCAGAGACGTAAGCAATTTCGCTTGGCTTCACATCATCATTTTTAATGAATTGAGGCGTAAGTGCATAACCTGCATCCATCTGTCTTTTAATCGCAAGCACTTGTAAGTCTTTTTTCGTCAGTTGATTTAATTCCTTGTCCGTGATGCGTTTCAGCTGAAGCTCATATAATTTATCATCAGCGACCTTATCGTCACCCTTTAATTTCGATTCCTTTTGAACAAGCTTTTTCGCTTCATTCGGATGCGTTAAAATCCAGAAATCTTTTTTGTCACGATCTGTGATTTTTTTCGTACTCACATGAATCATATCCGCTAATTTTGTAGCCACTTTGAGCCGCTCTTCTTGTGAAGTCGTCGAGGTTCTCGTATATGTAATGGCATTTAGCGCTTTATTACTGACAATCGTATTATAGTTTCGATCGTAAATTTTTCCGCGTGGAGCAGATGAGCTGACATTCACATCTTCTTGTTTTTCTGCCTGCTTTTTATAATCTTCTCCATTGACAATTTGTACAAATCCGAGTCTCACAACAACACCGGTAAAAATAATAAACGCAGCTAAAAATAGTAAATTCAGCCGGAGTGGAAGTGTTTTGCGCCCTTCCTTTGCGTCTTTTTTGTTTTTCTTGTTTCTCATCACATCACCTTTTCTATCAAGAAAGAAATGGCACCCCTTTTTGTGTATAAAAGGTGCCATCATCATTTTAGCGGTTTTTCTATTATTTATCTAGAAATTTGATGTTCCATTGGTAAGAAATTTTACCTTTCTCCCTTAATAAGGTTCGTGTGAGAAACTGGCTTTTGACCGTCAGTCTCTTTCATATCAGCTGTTTTTTCTTTTAAATGAATATCTTTTACAAAATAATAAATGAGTGTGTGTCCCGCTCCAAGCACAACAAGAGAAGCAGGAATTCCGAGCTCATCACCCAGTAAGGTGACAGACAGAAGAAACAACACAATGGAACAAATACGGCCAGCATTTAAAAACAGCTCCCTGACCACAATATATTCAATTCGGGCTTTCCTTGCATACCTTGCATGACCGATAACATCGTATGTTAAGGATACATATGGAACAAGCAGAAGCGGGTATCCTATCGCAATGGCTACCGCATACATGAGAAGTGATACATAGGACAAGTGAAAGACGATTAAGAACAAGGCGCCGTATAAAATCAGCCCGCCAAGCATAATGGCTTTCTTTCGCCATTTTTTCTTAATCAAACGTGTAGCGAAGAAATAAGCGAAAAAGGCAACACCTGAGTTCACTAAACCAAACGTCCCGAGAGCAAGCTCACTGTTTGTTGCAATAAACACAAAGACACTGATTAAGAAGACAAAGACCCCTTCACGAAGCCCTTGAAAAAAGTGAGCTGTTGTAATCTTACGCCAATTCTCGTCGGCATGGCGTTCTTTCCATATTTGCTTGATGATAAATTTCCCTTTTGACTGCCTTCTCTTGAGGAAAAAGCTCATCACAACCGCTAGTGAAAACAAAAAAAGCGATAACGTGAAAATCACCGTATAGCCTGTATCATCCGTTAATTGAGAAATGACAATCCCCGCAATGAGAGGACCGATCATGCCAGCAGTAGATGACAGCACTCCGAGAAACCCATTAAAGAAATCTCTTGTTTCAGGCTCAGTGATCTCAAAGGTAAGTACGTTAAAAGCAAGCCAGTAAAAACCATAGCCGATCCCAAGGACACTCCCTAATAAAACAAGCCGCGCGGCCGCTTGCTCTCCTGCCATTAAGACAATTAAGTAAAAAGCGGCTAAAAAGATAACGCCGAAACGAAGGACAAAAGCCCGGTCTATTTTTTTAGCGAGCCGGCCTGCGAATAAAAACGTAATGGGCTGAAGCACAACAATAGCCAGATTGTAAATTGCAAGATCCGTGAATTTCCCAGACTGTTTCCATAAATACACGTTTACAAACGTATTTGAAAGCGCAATGGCAAGTGCATATAATCCGCCAATCGTGAGGAGGAGCATTAAATCTTTTGTAACATCCATGTCCCCGAACATTTTCTTTAATCTGCTCATATATTTCATTCTCCTTTTCTACACAATAGTCTGTCTCATCAAAAGGCAGATATGTAAAAAAAGGAGGGAAAATATAAAAAGACCTGCTTCTCTAAAGAGCAGGTCTTTTCAAATCGAATGATTTATTTAGCTTCGCTGTAAAGGCGAGCCACTTCATCCCAGTTCACAACATTCCAGAAAGCTGAAATGTAATCAGGACGACGGTTTTGGTAGTTTAGGTAGTAAGCATGCTCCCAAACGTCAAGTCCTAGAATTGGTGTTTTTCCTTCAGTTAAAGGAGAATCTTGGTTTGGCGTGCTTGTGATTTCAAGTTTGCCATTGTTCACAACAAGCCATGCCCAACCAGAACCAAAGCGTCCTGCAGCTGCTGCAGCGAAATCAGATTTGAATTTTTCAAATCCGCCTAATTCTTTTTCGATTGCATCTGCAAGTTCACCAGTTGGTGCGCCGCCACCGTTTGGTGAAAGAAGCGTCCAGAATAATGAGTGGTTAGCATGTCCTCCGCCATTGTTACGTACAGCTGTACGAATGTTTTCAGGCACAGAGTTTAGGTTAGCCACTAGCTCTTCGATTGATTGATCTTCAAGAGCTGATACACCTTCGATTGCTTTGTTTAAGTTTGTTACGTATGTGTTGTGGTGTTTTGTGTGGTGAATCGTCATTGTTTCCTTGTCGATATGTGGTTCTAATGCATCGTAAGCATATGGTAATTCTGGAAGTTTAAAAGCCATGGTTAAATTCCTCCTTAGAAATGTATGTACTGAAATGCTTCCTTAGGTCGTAAGCAAGCAATTCAACCTACTCAAAGAGTATCAAAAGAATTGGCTTGTTTCAATGTTATTGCTCATGATCTGAAACATTTCAGTGTTTATTTTGTATTTAGCCCTTTAGAAAAAGTTTTAAACTCCCTTTTTCTATTTAGCGAAGGACATAAAATAAAAAGATGCCCAGCATCAGCGCTTGAATCAATCCTTTGGCAAATACACCTGATATAAACCCGATTAATGAGCCTAATCCCACTTTCACACTCGTCTTCACATCTTTTTGATGAACAAGGAGCTCTGCAATGACACTTCCGATAAATGGACCAATGATAATTCCTGCAATGGGAATCACAAAAGGACCGGTTAATAACCCAATGGTGCTTCCCCAAATAGCTGCACGACTGCCGCCAAAACGCTTGACCCCAATGAGGTTTGAGACATAATCTGCCGCAAATAATACCGTGGTAAACACGGCTTGAATGAGCCAGAACGTCAGTGTAAGCGGCTCGAAGCTGAAAAAGAAACCATATAGAATAAATCCGAGAACCATAAAGACCACGCTAGGGATAATTGGATAAACAAGTCCAACAAACGCAATGATAAATGCACAGATAACCAGAATCCAATACAGCACGTCCAAGTTACTGCCGCCTCCTTTTTATATGCTGTATACATTATGCCTCATTCCATCTATCTTAACCAGCGATGAAGGCCATACTTGTACTTGATAGATAGACATTGATACAATATGAGAAATAGAAAAGAATGTAGGAAGTGAATTGATTGAACGTATTTAAACTATTGTTAAAAGGTATTTATTCACCAAAAGATATTGCTAAAGCACGGTTTACAGGGATTGGCAAAGCGATTTTATTCATTTTTATCCTTTCGATCATCGCAGCAGTTCCTCAGGGTTATCATATGAGTCAAGAGATCTCGAATGCGATGTCAGGATTTCAGCATGTGATCAAAAAAGATTTACCTGATTTCTCAATCGAAAAAGGAAAGCTTCAAGCGGATCAAAGTGCACCGATAGAAAAAGAAGAAAACGGCATTACGATCATCTTTGATCCTGCTGAAAAAATAAAAGCAAGTGAGCTTGAATCAAAGCAAACGGCCATCGCATTATTAAAAGAAAAAGCAGTGATCGCCATTGATGGCCAAATGACAGATATCCCATACCAGCTGCTTGGCGGAACGCTGACAAAAGACGAACTCGCCCGCGTCACAAATCAGAATCAAGCGATTATTATCCCAGTTATCTGGGTGCTGCTGTATCTATCAACTGCGGCTCTCATGTTCATTAGCGCAACATTCCTTGCGATGCTTGGTACATTTATTAAACGCATGCAGCAAAAAGAGCTGTCTTTCCAAATGCTATGGAAGCTCTCCGCTTATTCACTCACATTAACAACGGTCTTTTTCGCTATCATGAGTGCATTAAACACGCCTGTTGCGAACTCATTTTTATTAAATTGGATCATTAACTTTATCTTCTTATATCTCGTCGTAAAGGAAATACCCGCTAAACATAAACCACTTGTCAAAAGTTAATGAGTAAATGAAAGCTCCCCCAACTTGGAGGAGCTTTTTATGTATGTTCATGCTCTATGATTCATCTGGATGAATGATCGCAAACAAATAATGATCTTCCCACACACCATTAATCTTTACTTTTTTACGATTCAATCCCTCATTTTCAAAACCTGTCTTTTCAAGTACACGAATAGAACCTATATTACTCGGCTTTACTCCAGCTTCAATACGATGAAGGTGCAGTTCATCAAAGGCATAATCAATGATTAAACGAATGGCTTCTGTCATATACCCTTTACCGCCATGCTTTTCATCAAGTACATACCCTAGCCAAGCTCCTTCTACCGGGCCTCTAACGACAGAACTTAATGAGATTGTCCCAATTAAGTCATCTGTTTCATTTAAGAAAATACCGTGCATGTAGGCTTCATCCTTTGCGCACCTTTCCACACTGCGCTGAATTCGTTCAATTTGACGAGATAACGTGAAAAAATCGTCTTTAACCAAAGGTGTAAATTGCTGAAAATAGGAGCGATTCTCAAGCTCAAGTGTAAGTAGTGGCTGTGCATCTTCTTCTGTTAGCGCTCTCACATATATCTGCTGACTGATTTTCTTCATAAACTTTCCCCCTGTTTTTATTTTATCATAATGGTGATAGAAGCTTGAAAAAGCATCGCCGAGCGTAAATTCAATACAAGACTCACTAGAACGAACTAGAACCTCCCTTTTCATCTTTTCTCCTCATGTTGGTTCTATCATTTCAGGACATGCATAGACTGAAGTAAACTCTTAAAAGCGGTGAGTGAAATGCGGCGTATTATTTTTTTGCTAATCAGTTTGTTTGTCCTTTTTATTATCTTTTTTGATTTAAAAAATGGCACCATCCCTGTTGAAGAAGGTCCAGCTGTCCCTGCAAATGCCTTTCAAACACCTGAGAAAAAAGCATATAAGAAGGTCACGGTGAAACAAGGTGAAACCGTCGTCTCTATCGTCCATACAAGCAAGCCACTTGATGAAGTCATTGAGGATTTTGAAGAGCTGAATCAAGGCGTCAAAGCAAACGAAATTCGGGCAGGCAGCACATATAAGTTTCCGGTATATAAGAGATAAAACGTTAATTCCTTGTCATTCATACAAAGAGACTGTTACAATATGAACTGTAAAACAAGACGTACATGGCAAATGATTGCTTGTACACTAAGGAGCGATTGACAAGTGAGTGAAGTCACACATCGTACTAAAACGCGTCCCGTCAAAGTGGGACCTTTAACTATAGGTGGAAATAATGAGGTTGTCATTCAAAGTATGGCAACAACCAAAACACATGATGTCGAAGCGACAGTAGCTGAAATTAAGCGTCTTGAAGAAGCAGGCTGTCAAATCGTGCGTGTCGCATGCCCAGACGAGCGTGCAGCAAATGCGATTGCAGACATAAAAAAACAAATCAACATCCCGCTTGTTGTCGATATTCATTTTGACTACAAGCTTGCACTGAAGGCCATTGAAGCAGGTGCAGACAAAATTCGAATCAACCCAGGAAACATCGGAAGACGAGAAAAAGTCGAAGCGGTTGTAAAAGCAGCAAAAGAAAAAGGCATTCCAATCCGTATTGGGGTAAACGCTGGTTCATTAGAGAAAAAAATTCTTGATAAATACGGCTACCCAACAGCAGATGGTATGGTCGAAAGTGCACTGCACCACATTAAAATTCTAGAAGATCTAGATTTTCATGATATCATCGTCAGCATGAAAGCATCTGATGTCAACCTAGCTATTGAGGCGTACGAAAAAGCAGCAAAAGCGTTTGACTACCCTCTTCACCTTGGAATTACAGAATCAGGTACATTATTTGCAGGTACGGTCAAAAGTGCAGCTGGTCTCGGCGCTATTTTGAATATGGGGATTGGGAATACACTCCGCATTTCATTAAGTGCTGATCCAGTTGAGGAAGTAAAAGTAGCACGTGAACTGTTGAAATCATTTGGTCTTGCATCAAATGCAGCCACACTGATCTCTTGCCCAACTTGCGGCCGAATTGAAATCGACCTCATAAGCATTGCAAATGAAGTCGAAGAATATATCTCCACGATTAAAGCACCGATTAAAGTAGCTGTTCTTGGCTGCGCTGTAAACGGTCCAGGTGAAGCGCGTGAAGCTGATATCGGAATTGCTGGAGCTAGAGGCGAAGGCCTATTGTTCCGTAAAGGTGAAATTGTTCGTAAAGTGCCAGAAGAAACAATGGTTGAAGAACTGAAAAAAGAAATCGATAAAATCGCTGAAGAGCATTATGCAAAAATGGAAGCTGAAAAAGCAAAAGCCAACGCATAACAAAAAACGCCTGACGTCACTGTCAGGCGTTTTTCTGTTCTTGTTAAAAGAACGGGGTGATAAATATGCCAAGGATGACGGAAACAATTCCGATCCCGATTGACCATGCGCCAAGCGCATGTGCTCCTTTTCTTCTTGCAATATAACCAACGACGATTGCCGCTACTCCTAATAGCACCGGCAAGACAAATAACGAGATAATCGCAATCGCGAGTGCTGTATAGCCTATCCCCTTACTGCCTGAATCGTCACCTGCTTGGTCACGTTCTCGTCTGTCTACTCGATCTCTTGAAGCCTGATATGGCTCTGCAATTTCAGCAGCTGTTTCCTCTAGATAGCCATCATCATTACTAAAGTGTGTGTCGATTTCACGATCATTTCTTCTGAAATCTTTGTCTCTTTCCATGATCAATTCCCCCTTTTGGTTAATAGAAAGGAGCTTTTTTAGTATGAGCAAAAATGTCTGTTTCATGTTTGCTAAAACTTGCTGGAATTGTGAATTGATTATGTTACACTTTAAGAGTATAAAAATGAGGAGTGTGGGCATGTTACGTTTAGGAATTGATATAGATGGCACAGTGACGGCGCAGGATACCTTTGTTCCCTATTTAAATGAGTCGTTCCAATGTGCCATAACACTAGATGATATGACAGAATATGATTTGACGAAGCTTTTAAATATTTCTCAAGAAGAGTTTTGGGGCTGGATGAATCAGCATGAGCCTCATATATATAAACAGGCAAAGCCTGCTAAGGACGCAAAAGAGATTCTTGATCAAATGAAACATAAACACAGGCTGATCTATATTACAGCGAGAAGGCAGCATCATGCGGATATCACCTACGAGTGGTTTCACAAACATCACGTGCCCTATGATGACATTGAGCTGGTTGGCGGTCATCATAAGCTCGAAGCTGTGCAAAAGCACAAGATTGATGTGTTTTTCGAGGATCATCATGGGAATGCCACAATGATTGCAAAAGAGGCTGACATACCGGTTATTCTTTTTAACTCCCCATATAATCAAATGCCCATTGATGACAGGATTATACGCGTCAACAACTGGCAGGAAGCATCTCAATGGATTAAACAATACGAGCAGCGTTTTGAAACTGTTTATTAATACAGAAAAGCCGATACGCTAATGTATCGGCTTTTGATTGCGCACAAAGAGATAAAATGATCTTTATTTTATCTCTTTGGCTTCATTTCAGCATAGTTGAAAACCCTTAATGTATCGGCTTTTTTGATGGAACAAGCTGACCTTCTTTCATGAGAAAATGGTACAGTGCTCCCTTCATGCCTGCCTGATTCAAGTAGTGGCTCGTTTCCAGCTTCACCTGAATGTTCTTCCACGCATGCAGTGTATGTAAATGTTTCTCAATGCTTGATAGTAAATCCGGTCTTGCACTTACGCCGCCTCCAATGAGGATTTTCTCTGGATTAAGGACAGTTGCTACATTGTAAATACCAATGGCGATTCGCTTGTACCACTGATCCACCAGCTTCTCAATGGACGGATCGTGCTTTGCCTTTTCAAAAATTTCTTGACCGTCTATTTGAGTACTTTGCGGAATTCCTTGCTTTTCTTTATAGCTGCGAATTAATCCAGCCGTTGAAGCACTGCTGTTGAGTGTTGTAAATTGTCCATTTTCTGTCTCTGTCAGCATCATGCCAAATTCACCGCCGCGGAAGGAAGCCCCGCGCACAAGCTGACCGCCAGCGAAAAGACCACCGCCAACACCTGTGCCAATCGTCATACAAATAAAGCTGTCACAATCTTTCGCATGGCCACTATATTTTTCTGCAAGAGCTGCACAATTCGCATCATTTTCAACTTCAACACGAAGAGATGTTTTCTCTTCTAAAAGTGTTTTTACATTTTGACCATTTAAGGCGATGATGGCTCCTGCAAATTCTGTATAACCTGTTTCACTGTCCACAAAGCCCGGAAGACTAATGGCGATTCCGCTGACATCCGACGTTCTCTGATATTGCTTGACCACATCCGCCATAACTTCTAAAAACGGTTCAAGCTGCCGGCAGTTCGTTTGATAGTCACCGCTCGTGACCAGCTCCCCATCCTGATCCATTAATCCATGTTTTGTTCTCGTCCCGCCTACATCGAACACGACATAATACGCCACTTTTGACCCCTCCCTTTACTCCAAAAGACGCAAATTGCTGCATCGTACCTTGTTCTCATTTTAATGAAACAGCCGCCCTTTGTAAAACGTTTTCAAAAAGACAAAAGAAAAAGCCAGCTCTGCGGCTGGCTTTTTCATGAGTGAACTTCCTTCGGTTCGCAGGAAGGACACGTTCCGTAGATTTCGAATTTATGTCCGCTAATGTGATAATCCTCTAAATCGGCGTCTAGCTTGTCCATAGGACAGGCATCGATCTCCTTTGTTTTACCGCATGCAAGACAAATAAAGTGATGGTGGTGATGAGAAAATGAGCATTTAAAACGAAAAAGCTTCTCCCCTGACAATTCCGTTGTTTCTAATATACCTAAGTCTTCATATAGCGATAAGTTTCGATATATCGTATCAAAGCTAAGACCTGGGTAGTCTTCACTTAGTGCCGTCAGCACATTTTTAGCGGTCAAATATTTATCAGAATCAGAAAACAATTGAAGCATATCTTCACGTTTGCTTGTATATTTGTAGCCTTTTTCCTTTAATAAATCAAGCGCTTCTTGTACGTTCATGATGATTCCCCCTTCTGAATTTTCCAATACTAATACATCCGATTAAAATCAAAATGGACAGCATCACAATGGTTCCGCCTGGCGCTAAATCTAGATAATAGCTTAAGATTAATCCGGCCAATACAGACAATTCACCGAACAAGATCGAAAGGAAGATCGCCTGTTTGAATCCTTTGGCAATACGGATACTTGCCGCAACAGGAAGCGTCATAAGCGCGGAGACAAGCAGTGTGCCTACGATACGCATTGATGCCGCAATGACGAGTGCGACGACTAAGATAAAAATAAAATGAATCCATTTCGCTGAAATACCAGAAGCCTTTGCATGCTCTTCATCAAAAGAAAGTAAAAACAATTCTTTATATAAAAGCACGACAACTAACACAACAACGAGTGAAATCCCAACAATAATCCAAAGATCTAATCTCGAAACCGCACTGACACTTCCGAACAAATAACTAAACAAATCGGTATTAAAGCCATTCGCTAGTGAAATGAAGATGACGGAAATCCCGATACCACCTGATAAAATAATAGGAATCGCAAGCTCCTGATAATGCTTATACACGGAGCGCAGACGTTCAATAAACAATGAACCGGCAACAGAAAACGCCATCCCTAAGTACAGCGGGCTCACCCCTGTCAAGAGGCCAAACTTTTTATCAAGGAATAAGCTTGCTGCAATACCGGCAAGTGATACGTGACTGAGGGCATCTGCAATCAGCGAGAGCCTTCTCACGACGATAAATACACCAAGTAAGGGCGCAATAAAGCCGATCAGCATTCCTGCGATAAACGCATTTTGTAAAAATTCATAATGAAAAAATGGAAATAGCATTATTCATGTCCCCCATGATGGTGATGGTCGTGATGAATCACTTGAATGTCATGTCCGTAAAATTGAGATAACGCTTGATCATCCATTGAATCAAACGTTTCTGCATCCCCGTGGAAATGAAGTGTCTGATTTAAGCAAGCCACATGGGTGACTTTATCAGAAACGGTGCCAACGTCGTGTGTAACGAGAATTAAAGACATTCCTTTTTCTTTGTTCAATGTTTCGAGCAGCTGATAAAAGCCTTCTACTGTCCGCTGGTCTACACCAACCGTCGGTTCATCTAAAATGAGCAGCTTTGGCTGACTGACGAGCGCACGGGCAATAAAAGCACGTTGCTGCTGACCGCCTGAAAGTTCACCGATGTTTTGGTGCTTTAAATCTTGTATGCCAACTGAGCGAATGGCATCCTCAACTTGCCATTTGTCCTGCTTGCTCATTCGTTTGAATAAACCAATTTTCGCCGTCAATCCACTTGCAACGACCTCGTAAACAGAAGCAGGGAAACCCGTATTAAAACTATTCGCCTTTTGAGAAACAAATCCAATTTGATCCCAGTCTCTAAATTTTGACGCAGGCGTGCCAAATAGCTTTAATTCACCTTGCTGTGGTTTAATGAGCCCAAGCAGGCATTTTAATAAGGTTGTTTTACCAGATCCATTCGGTCCAACAAGTGCTAGAAAGTTCCCTTCCTCTACTGTTAAATGAATGTGATCAATGACATTTCGCTGTCCATACGAGTACGAAATGTCCTTCATTTCAATAATTGGCTTTGCCATGAATCTTTCCACCTTTAATCAATATAAAAAGAATGATTACGATTTATACAACAAAAAGAAAATGGCTTTTGCCATTTTCTCTGTCCATACATACATTTCATTATATAAAAGAAAGATTAAAAAGTAAAATAAAAGCTAATGAATGGCTGTTTTGAACTTACCGCCTTTTGTTTCATGCGTATCCATAATCGTAATAAATGCTTGACCATCAATTTCAAATACAATGGATTTTAGCTTTGTAATTTCAAGTCTTGTGACAACGGCGTAGATGACATCCTTTTCTTCATCTGTATAGCCGCCTTTCCCTCTCAGCTTTGTCGTTCCCCTGCCAAGTCGATGAAGAATCGCATCTGAAATTTCATCATAATAATCTGACACGATAATGACAGCTTTTGTTTCATCAAGCCCTTGAATGACAGCATCAATTGTTTTCATTGCCAAATAATATGTCATGACAGAATACATAGCCTGCTCTGGTCCGAAGACAAAGCCTGCCCAAATAAAAATGAACACATTGACGATCATGACAAACTCACCGACGGAGAAAGGAATTTTTTTCGTCAGAAGAATTCCTAAGATCTCTGTTCCATCCATTGAGCCTCCATTACGGATGACAAGTCCAACACCAAAACCAAGTAATAGCCCGCCAAATACAGTAGCTAAGATCGGCTGATTTGTAAATGCCTCTACATGATGGAGTGAAGATTCAATCACGGCTAAGCTGACAATCCCAATCATTGTGGAAACCAGAAAGGTTTTCCCAATATGTTTGTATCCTGATATCATAAATGGAATATTTAAAATGACAACAATCGTCGCAAAATTGATGAATGGGTTATCTGTAAAGAGATAATCCAAAATAAGCGAAATACCGATGATGCCTCCATCAATAATATTGTTTGGCACTAAAAATAATTCAATGCTGACTGCTGCGCATGCAGCTCCTACTAGAATCAGGAAAATTCTCAAAATAAAATGAGGCACTGATTCCTTTCTATGCTGTTTACTATTTGCCATACGTTCTCCCTTCTACACATGTTAAATTTTCAATGAACATTTTATTCACTTTACTATTTTATCATTTCACAGGATAAAATAAAATTTTTTGCACATTTTCCGTTTTCGCCCATACATTGTTACAGAGGGGAGGAATGGAATTGATTTTAATTCAAAAAATTGTCCTGCAGCGGCTCAATCAGATCACAGCAAATGATCTGTTAAGGTATGCGAAACAGTATGGTGTCAGTTTAACGTCAAACCAAGCTGTCGAGGTGGCCAAACTCATGAATGGGAAAAACGTCAATATTTTTAATGATGCAGAGCGTAACCGGCTTCTTAAGCAAGTGGAAGCGATTACTTCTAAACAGACAGCTCAGACTGTCAATGATCTGTTTAATCAGTTTACAAGTTAAGCAAAAAAGGGCCGCATTTAGCGGCACTTCATGATGTTGTATGCTTTTTTACTGACCCTTAATTTTATCTAGTAAGCCTTCGTCAAATTGCTTTTCTTTCAGCATCGCAATTTCGAATTTGTAAGGTGGTTTTTTGTTCTTTTTATCTTCACCTACATAAGGCGTTTCTAAGATTTTGGGCACATCTTGAAGCTGCGGGTGATGCACAATATAGTTCAGTGCATCGAAGCCAATTTCACCAAAGCCGATATTTTCATGTCGGTCTTTTCTTGCGCCTTGTACGTTTTTACTGTCATTAATATGAAGAACCTTGATTCGGTCAATACCGACGATTCGATCAAATTCTTCTAACACCCCATCAAAGTCAGTTACAATCGGATAACCAGCATCGTGTGTGTGACATGTATCAAAGCAGACTGAAAGTGCTTCGTTATGTGTCACTCCGTCGATAATTTGGGCAAGCTCTTCAAAGCTTCTTCCGCACTCTGATCCTTTGCCTGCCATTGTTTCAAGTGCAATTTGAACCTCTTGCCCTTTTACGATGACTTCGTTTAAACCTTCAATGATTTTTTGGATTCCTGCTTCTGATCCTGCTCCGACATGTGCACCTGGGTGGAGAACAATCTGCCCTGCACCTAGCGCTTCTGTACGTTCAATCTCAGAGCGAAGGAAGTCCACGCCAAGCTCAAATGTCGCTGGATTTACGGTGTTCCCAATATTAATAATATACGGTGCATGTACGACGATATCTGTCATACCATGCTCTTTCATATGCGCTTGTCCAGCTTCAATATTGAGGTCTTCAATTTTTTTGCGGCGCGTATTTTGCGGTGCACCTGTATAAATCATAAACGTATTCGAACCATAAGAGGCTGCTTCTTGACTCGCTGCAAGAAGCATATGTTTTCCGCTCATGGATACATGTGAACCAATCTTCAACAATGTTTCCCCCTACTTTCCATTACGCTTTGACTTTCTACGTTCCTGTCTCTTGATTTTGTCCATCTCACGTGTCATTTTCTTTTTATATCCAGGTTTGACGGCTTTCGGTTTTCTCACAAGACGCTTTGCTTTTTCTTCAATTTCATTAGGTGCTTTTTTACGTCTTTGACGCTTCAAGCGGTCATCTGCATCTCGCCATTCGCCATGAACAATGGTTTTGTTTTCAAACACAACGCCCATTTTCTCGATTTGAATGAGTGCATCCTCATCAGCAAGCTCATAAATAGTCATTGCAATTCCAGATGAACCAGCTCGAGCTGTTCTACCAACACGGTGAACATAAAAATCAAGATCAGATGGAAGTTCATAGTTGATCACGTGGCTGACGCCTTTAATATCAATTCCGCGGGCTGCAAGATCAGATGCCACAATATAAGTGAACTCTAAATCATCAATTTGTTTCATCACTTTTTTACGTTCGCGCGGCGTTAATCCGCCATGAAGCACTCCAACTTTCATTCCTTTTTCTTGTAGGAATGATGCGATTTCATCAACGGTTGTTTTTGTATTGGCAAAAATGATGCCTAAATAAGGCTGTACATTCGTCACCATTTCATGAAGCAGTTTTAGCTTGTCACGCTGTTTAGATGGGACTAAAATATGCTGAATGTTTTCAGCTGTAATTCGTTTTGGTTCAACATGGGCATATTTTGGATTGTCCATATATTTTTTCAGGAACGGCTTTAGTTTTTCTGGAATAGTTGCTGAGAACACAAGCATTTGCAGCTGTTCTGGCATTTGTGAACCAATACGGTCCACATCTTCTAAAAATCCCATATCCAGCATTAAATCCGCTTCATCAATGACAAGAGATGTCGCTTTGTAAACGTTCAGCGCCTGCTCATGAATGAGGTCAGCAATACGTCCAGGTGTACCGACAACCAAATGCGGCTGGTTTTTTAGCTTTTGAATGGATTTCTGCTTGTCCGTTCCGCCAATGTAAAGCTTTGCTTTCATCTCTTCTTCTGGAGAGGCATTCTTTAAAATCGTTTGGGCTTCTTTGAAAATTTGATTGGCTAATTCTCTTGTAGGTGCAGTAATCACAACTTGTACTTGCTCTTTGCTTGGATCAATTGAATGAATAAGCGGCAATAAGTACGCGTGAGTTTTTCCTGTTCCTGTTTGTGATTGACCAATCACGCTTTCTCCTTTTAACACAGCAGGGATGATTCTTTTTTGAATATCAGTTGGCTCATAAAAGCCCAGTTCATGAATAGCATCTATAATAAAAGGCTTTAATTCATATGTCGTAAATTTTGTTTCGTTCATGTTTTCACTCCTTAAGGCAATGCCTTTTTGCTCATCTCCTCATTATAGCTGATTTTCAGCAAAAAAACCATGTCCGCTTTTCTTACAGGAAACCAATTGATGCTTCCTTGCATAACCTATGAAGAGAAAGAGAATGCAGTAAGGGAGGTACAAGTATGTTAGGGCAAAGGCCTATGGGCGATTTTCAGCCGCACCGTCCCTCACGCCGGCATCTTGGAAATGGCGGACAACCCGGGATTTTTCAAAGAGGGCAGCAGCCTCCTATCGAACAGCCTTTTCAAGGGCAAGGCAATCAATTTCAGCAAATGATGCCTCGCTCCCCGTCTGTACAGGGAGGCGGTATACGCGGGATGGACGGAATTCCAGGAGGCGAGAGCCGCGCACTAGGCGGCGGAGCAGGAATGAAAGGCATGCTCGCTAAATTTCTTCCTGGCGCAGGGGGAGCAGGGATCTCTGGAGGTGGTGCGGGATTACAAGGAATCCAGAGCTTCACAAATCCTGCGACCCTCTCAAGCATGTTAGGAAATGTACAAAAAGTGCTCGGTATGGCGCAGCAATTTACACCAATGATTCAGCAATACGGTCCTTTAGTAAGAAATCTGCCTGCCATGATTAAGCTGTACAGCCAGCTCGGCAGTGCGGATGATGATGAAACAAGCGCAGATGAAGATCCTAAAGAGATCGGCAAGGAAACAGAAGTGCCGCAAGAAGAAGCAGCACGAGATGATGAAATAGAAGAAAACAAAGAACCAGAGGACATCCTCGTCAAAAAAGCAGCTCCTCACACATCACCTGCTCCTGAAGCAAAACCGAAAAAAAGACCTGGCAGCTCTGTTCCAAAACTATATGTCTAGTGATCTTTTAACGGCGAAGTGTTCACTGCGTATAACAATCTTTGATATATGCGCTTACTTTGGCTATAATGGAAGCTAGAGAATGATAAAAAGCCGTTTTTTACGGCTTTTTATATTGTTCTTCTCTAGCAGCACTTCCCTACAGGAGGACGAATAAATGAATGTAATTAAAATTTCGCCGCGTGGCTATTGCTATGGCGTTGTGGATGCAATGGTCATTGCTAAAAATGCCGCACTTGATAAAAACTTGCCACGCCCAATTTATATATTAGGTATGATTGTGCACAACAAGCACGTGACAGATGCCTTCGAAGAAGATGGGATCTACACACTGGACGGACCAAACCGCATGGACATTTTAAAGCAGGTTGAAAGCGGAACAGTCATTTTCACCGCTCACGGCGTTTCACCTGAGGTTCGTCAAATTGCAGAAGAAAAAGGCCTTATCACCATTGATGCAACCTGTCCCGATGTAACGAAAACACATGAACTCATTTCAGAGAAAACAGCCGATGGATATGACATTATTTATATTGGGAAAAAGGGTCATCCTGAGCCAGAGGGAGCTGTCGGAGTAGCTCCTGACAAGGTGCATCTTGTCGAAACAGAAGCCGACATTGAGGCGCTCGATTTAACATCAGATAAACTGCTCATCACCAATCAGACGACGATGTCTCAGTGGGATGTTCACGATCTAATGGAGCTGATTAAAGAGAAATACCCTCACGTCGAGTACCATCAAGAAATTTGTCTTGCGACACAGGTACGTCAGGAAGCTGTTTCCGAGCAAGCTGGCCAAGCTGATCTTACCATTGTTGTCGGCGATCCAAAAAGTAATAACTCCAACCGTCTGGCACAAGTGTCCATGGAGATTGCTGGAACGCAGGCTTACCGTATTGGTGACCTAAGTGAGCTCAAGCTGGAGTGGCTGCAAGGCGTAAATACCGTTGCCGTTACGGCTGGTGCTTCAACACCAACACCTATTACAAAGGAAGTCATACGTTTCTTAGAAAACTACGAGCCGGATGATGAAGCAACTTGGAAGATTGAACGGTCGGTTCCTCTTTCGAAAATACTACCGCGCGTGAAAACAAAGAAATAAAGAAAACGTCAGAGCATAGCAGCTCTGACGTTTTTTTGTTTACATAAATTGAAATGGGTTTGTGTTCGATTCAGGAAACAAAGAGCTGTACATCATACTTTTTATCTGAACATAGCGATTGAAGCTTCGCCTTTACGCCCTCTTTCATAATCTTTTCTGCATAATGCCCTGGGTCCACTACGTTCAGCCCGAGCATCATGGCATCATGGGCGACATGGAAATAAAGATCCCCTGTCACATACACATCAGCACCCATTCTTTTCGCTTGATGAATGTATTTATTTCCGTCTCCGCCAAGCACAGCCACTTTTTTCACAACAGCGTCCTGATCACCTACAAAGCGAGCACCATTTACATCCAGCTTTGTCTTCACAAATCGTGTAAAATCTCCAAGGGTCATAGGCTCTCTTAGCTCCCCTATACGGCCAAGGCCTTTTTGAATTGGAGGAAGATCTGTCGTGTGTACACTATAAGCGACTTCTTCATACGGGTGTGCTTTGATCATTTCACGAATCACTTGTTTTTCTATACTTGCCGGGAAAATGGTTTCAATCCGCACTTCTTTGACAAATTCCAATTGACCGCTCTCACCAATGAACGGATCCGCATCTTCTGATGGCAAAAAGCTGCCTGTCCCCTCATTTGAAAACGCGCAATGGCTGTAGTTGCCAATATGGCCTGCGCCCGCATTTCCTAAAGCTGTACGGATGGCTTCTTCAAATTCCTGCGGAACATACAGGGCAAGCTGTTTGATTTGATCTTCATATGTCGGGACTAACACACTTGTTTCTTCAAGCTCTAAAGCCTCCGCAAGCAAGTCATTGACTCCTCCATCAGCCACATCTAAATTCGTATGTGCCACATATACCGCAATATCATGTTTGATGCATTTCTCAATGATCCGTCCAGCTGGCTGATCTGTCGCTACATGTTTTAACGGACGGAAGATCGGTGGATGGTGAGCAATAATGAGATCCACATTTCTTTCGATCGCCTCATCTACCACATTCTCTAATACATCCAAGGTGATCATGACATTGTTTACCTTTTTATTTAACGTCCCAATCTGGAGACCGATTTTGTCACCTTCTACGGCATATGCCTTTGGTGAAAATTGTTCAAATAATTGGATGATTTCATGTCCGTTTACTGTTTTAGCCAACAGTCAAAACCTCCTTTAGAATCTTTATTTTTACATGCAGCTCTTCAAGGCGCTCCTCATTCTCTTCTGCCCGCGCTGCCTGCTGAATTTGACTTTCTATTTTCTCCATATGCTGAAGCTCTTGCATCCACTTGCGCCGGAAGACGTCGTTTTGCTCTTTCGCAAGAAACGGACCAACTAGCATGCCTGTTTCAATCGACATCCCTTCATAGGCTTTATCTTTGTCGCCTTTTTCTGCGATCATGATTTCGTATATTTTGCCATCCTCTTCTAAAATGACTTCATCCATCAATTCATACCCCTCTTGATAGAGCCATAAACGAATGTGGTGAGCATGGATATTTGGCTGAAGAATGAGCCTCTCATGGCCTGCGAGCTTATGCTTGCCATCATTTAAAATGCTTGCGATGAGTGCTCCGCCCATACCTGCAATCGTGATAGCATTCACTTCGCCCTTTTCAATAACTTCAAGGCCATTACCTTTTCTGACCGAGATCTGGTCATCTAATTCAAGTCTATGTACTTGCTGCTTCGCCGATTGAAGCGGTCCCTCTGTAATTTCACCAGCAATGGCTTTTACTGCTTTTTGATGCAGGATCGCATAGCATGGCAAATAGGCATGATCTGAGCCGATATCAGCAAAGACGGCCTCATGTGGTAAAAAGCCTGCGACTCTTTTTAATCGTTTTGATAAATTCATTTCATTCATACGTATCACTACTTTTCTTTAATGTTCATACTTGTCTATCTTATATAAATTATGGACTTTTTAAAAGTCGTTTTCAAATGAAAAAAGCTCTTCTGATGAAAAAGAGCTTTTTGCGTAACATTATTTAATTTTGGATACCCATTCCGACATTTCATCGAGCTTTTCATTCGGGATCAGCCCGCCTGGCATCCCGTTGCCGCCTTCTTGAATTTTCTTCTTGATGTCTGCCACTTCAAGCTTGTCTCCAACGCCTTTTAATGCAGGACCTGCGCCGCCTTCATAGTTTTCCCCGTGACAGCTCAAACAGTTTTGCTTATACAATTCTTCCGGCGTCGCATTCGCTGTCTCTTCTTGTTTTTGCTCCTCGCCTCCAGAGGCGATTTTGTCTTCATCTTTCAACCCCTTCATTGATAAGAAAAAAGTGAGTCCAATACCTAAAATGGCAATCAATAAGAATGGTATAAGTGGATTCCGTTTCATTTCTTTCATCCTCCCCTTTGTGAAAACCCCTTTGAGACTATGCAAACAATTCTAATTCTACTTTAATTTTACAAAAAGTAAACGAATTATGATACAAAACTTTGGTCAAGTTCACAGATTAGACAAAAATGATACAAGATGAGAAATGAAGCCTTCAGCACATTTTGATGTATTTTTTATACATCTTTTCTCTAAGAACGTTGCAAATTCATTTGTTATTCAGTAAAATATAATCAGATTGAAAAAAGCGTTTTCATTTTTGATGAAGAAAGAACGGATCTCTTTCAAGATCCGTCCAGTTTCTACTCTAAGAAGTCTTTTAATCGTTTACTTCTGCTTGGGTGTCTTAATTTACGCAGAGCTTTCGCTTCAATTTGGCGGATACGCTCTCTTGTGACGCCGAACACCTTTCCAACCTCTTCTAACGTACGTGTTCTTCCGTCATCTAGTCCGAAGCGTAGTCTCAGTACATTTTCTTCACGGTCCGTTAGCGTGTCTAATACATCTTCAAGCTGCTCTTTTAACAATTCGTATGCAGCATGGTCAGATGGAGATGTCGCCTCTTGGTCTTCAATAAAATCACCAAGATGCGAGTCATCTTCTTCACCAATAGGTGTTTCTAAAGATACAGGCTCTTGCGCAATTTTAAGAATTTCTCTTACCTTTTCTGGAGTTAAATCCATGTCTTCAGCAATTTCCTCTGGCGTTGGTTCTCTGCCTAGGTCTTGCAGAAGCTGTCTTTGAACACGGATCAATTTATTAATGGTTTCCACCATATGAACCGGGATCCTGATTGTTCTGGCCTGATCGGCAATCGCACGCGTGATCGCCTGTCTAATCCACCAGGTTGCATATGTTGAGAATTTGTATCCTTTGCGGTAATCAAACTTCTCAACTGCCTTCATAAGACCCATGTTTCCTTCTTGAATCAAGTCAAGGAACAGCATACCACGACCGACGTAGCGTTTCGCGATGCTGACAACGAGACGAAGGTTTGCTTCCGCTAATCTTCTTTTTGATTCCTCATCGCCTTCTTCGATCTTTTGAGCATACGTAATTTCTTCTTTAGCAGATAACAAATTGACGCGTCCGATTTCTTTTAAGTACATACGAACAGGATCATTAATTTTGACACCTGGTGGTACGCTTAAATCATTCAGGTCAAATTCCTCTTCTGCTTTAGCCAGCTGCTGAACATTTGGGTCTTCTGTCTCTTCGTTTTCACTGATGAGCTCTACACCCTGTTCGCCTAAGTATTCATAGTATTCATCCATTTGGTCTGATTCAATTTCAAAGCTAGACATACGCTCTGCAATTTCTTCGTATGTTAAAACGCCCCGTTTTTTACCCGTTTCAGTGAGCTTATCTCTCACCTGTTCAAAGGTTAATTCAGTTTCGGTTTCGTGGGCTTGTTTATCAGCCATTATGGATCCCTCCTTCCAAAGCTTGCAACGAATTCTAAAGTAACTTGCGATTTGCTTTCGCTCTGCTTTTCTCTCTTTATCAAACAGATGAGCAAATAGGAATAAAATAAATAATGATGAAGGCAAGATGCTTGCGGTCTTATGCTCCTCCCGTAAAGGATTCATTGCCAGCCGTAAGTCTTGTCATAAATATTAGACGTATTACTTCAGCGAACGGTTCAACTGAATAATTTCTTTTGCAAGTGTTGCCGCTTTGAAGAAATCTTTTTGCCTCTCCGCTTCTGCACGTTCTAGTTCTTTTTCCTTTATCATTGACAAATTCCGATGATTCAACACTTTTTTTACATAATCACTTAATTCAGCTTCACTTAGTTCGTCTCCAACTTGAATCATGAATATATCCGTCAGAAGCTGATTGATGACATCATCTTCTATACGGTTCATCAGATGCTGCGGCGTTGGTTCTTTGCCTTCTTCATACAAAGCATAAATGTACGTGGCCAGCGCCCTGTGAGAATCTATATTAAATTCAATCCCTACTCTGTCAAGTACTTTTCGGATCACGTCATCACTTTTTAACATATGAGCAAGCAGCATTCGCTCTGCATTTTCATATGCTGGCCGCAGACGCTTTCTTCTTACCTGTGTTGACAGATGTGCACGCCGTTTTTCAAGCCCGCTTTCTTCCTGTGTGCTTTTGGCTTCTTGCCGCTGCTGTTTTTCAAACAGCTCCAGTTGTTCTTTTAATGAATCAAGTGAGATCGAGAACTCTCCAGCAAGCTGTTTCATGTAAATCTCTTGTTCCAAGGAACCGTTTAACCGGCTAATTTCTCGGAGTACCTGCTTCATATAAGTAAGCCGGTCTCCTTCGTCAGATAAATTCTTTCCCCTACGGAAAAAGTTCATCTTAAAAGTCATTAATGTCACACTTGCATCTATGATGTCATTCCTAAATTTCTCGCCGCCATATTTACGAATGTAATCATCTGGATCAAGTCCATCTGGTATCATGGCAACGCGAACTTTACATCCTCTTTTTCCAAGCAAATCTGATGCTTTCATGGTGGCTTCATAACCGGCCGTGTCAGAGTCATAGCAAAGAATGATCTCTTCTACGTTACGTCTGAGAAGTTTTACGTGCTCTTCTGTTAGAGACGTACCCATTGTTGCAACACTTTCGCCGACACCTGATGTGACAGCTGAAATGACGTCAGCAAATCCTTCGAAAAGAACCGCCCGTTCGCGTTTTCGTATATGCATACGCGCGTCATGAAAGTGATAAAGCAGCTTACTTTTATGAAAAAGTGGCGTTTCAGGACTATTCATATACTTAGGCTGCTGATCACCAAGCGATCTTCCGGAAAAAGCGACGACTGTCCCATGATGATCATGAATGGGAAACATCACACGATCCCTAAAGCGGTCAAAAAAGCCTGTTCCGTTTTCACGTTGAATCAAAAGACCAGCCTTCTCCATCATCACAGGATCAAACCCTCGTTTTTCTAAAAACTTGGTCACGAAACCCCAAGAGTCAAGAGCATATCCGATCTCAAACTTGGCAATTGTTTCATCCGTAAAGCCTCTCGCCCGTAAATAATCGAGTGCGTTTTGACCTTCCTTTGTATTTACCAGCAAATGGTGGTAAAATTTCTTAAGAAGCTCATGCGCTTCAATCATTTTATGATCTGCAGTGTCCTCTTGCTGTGAGGAGCTGACCTGAGCATTTGCTACATGATCAGGCAAATCAATATGGTACTTATCAGCAACATGTGAAACGGCTTCAATAAATGAGTAGCCTTCCATTTGTCTGAGGAACGAAAATACATTACCTCCTGCACCACAGCCAAAACAATGGAAGATTTGCTTATCTGCTGAAACAGAGAATGAAGGAGTATTTTCACCATGGAATGGACAAAGACCGAAGTAATTTCGACCTTGCTTTCTAAGCTGTACGTATTCTCCAATCACTTCGACAATGTCTGCGTTTTTTTGGATTTGCTCCAAAAGTTCATCTGGTATACGTTTGCTCATCCTATAACACTCCGTCGTACATTATTCGCCTTTTAATTCAAAAATCCTTCATGATTCGACAGGATTTTTTGTAGCTGCGCAATAAATCGCTTTTTATCCTCTTCTAAAAGCTTTTTGGGACCTTTTCCATATACACCTTTTCTTCGCTGTTTACTGGAAACATGTCTGCGTTCCAAATCAAAATCAATTGTTTCGTTTGTGTACATCCGTCCTCTTTCAGACAGTACAATGACCTGTCTTGGAAGCAGTAAGGAGGCAAGACCAATGTCTTGGGTGACGACAATATCATGCGCGGCAGCTGAGTTCGCAATGACTAAATCCGCTGCTTCCTTATGTGTATCTACAAAGCGCCAATCTTCAAGTGGAGATCTTTTGGTTTGAAAATGCTCATATGAAGCAATGAACATCACAGGTACTTGAAATTGAGATGCGACAGAAAGGATTTCGTCTTTTACAGGACAAGCATCTGCATCGACATAAATCGCCCTCTCTTGTTTATGTTCATTCAGGTGACTAATTCTCCATCCCTCCACCTTATTCCTGCTTTAGAGAAGCAAAAAGACCATACTTTCCCCCCATATAGCAAACAACAGTAAAACTCATTTTGTCGAAAAGTTATGTTCAGAATCACTTGACTTCTGCCAATATTAGTTTATTCGTTCTTGACTTAACTTAAACCTAAAATCAATCATTTTATCACAATTTTTTATTATAATACAAATGCAGCAAATATGCCATTGTTTTTGTTTACCCGTTTCCCACCATAGGAAAAACCCAGGAGGAGCATCCTGAGTTTATTCGGAACCTCTTTTGGTCAGCATTTGATGAATGACATTTGCCGTTTCCTCAACTGCTTTATTCGATACATCAACGACTTGACAGTTAATGCGGTCCACCACTTTTTCAAAATACTCTAGTTCTTCTTTAATCCGCTCAATGTTCGCATAAATTGCGCGATCATTTAAACCTAGAGATTTCAAACGCTCTTTACGAATATGATTTAGTTTGTCTGGACTGATTTTTAGACCGATGCATTTTTTTGGATCAACTGAAAATAACTCCTCTGGCGGATCTACTTCAGGAACAATTGGAACGTTCGCTACCTTCAGCCGTTTATGCGCCAAGTATTGAGATAATGGTGTCTTAGATGTGCGTGATACACCGATGAGCACAATATCAGCCTTTAGAATGCCTCTTGGGTCTCTGCCGTCATCATACTTCACTGCGAACTCAATGGCTTCAACCTTTTTAAAATAGTCCTCATCTAATTGACGTACACGCCCCGGCTCATGTTTCGCTTCATTTCCATAAGCAGTCTCCATTTTATCGATGAGTGGTCCGATGATGTCATAATAAACGACTCCGTTTGCTTCTGCCTCTTCAATTAAGAATTGGCGCATTTCTGGCACAACAAGAGTAAAGCAGACGATTCCGTTATCTGCTTTCGCCAGTGAAATGACTTCTTTAATCGTACCGACATCCTCTACATACGGAATTCTTCTAATATTTGAATGGTCTGATGAACCGCCATCAAATTGGCTAAGTGCCGCTTTGACCACGAGCTCTGCCGTTTCTCCTACTGAATCTGATACCACAAAAATTACGCGATTACTCATAACATCCCCTCGCAGTCTTCTGTAATTAGATTATTTCATTCTCCGATAAGCTAACAAGTATTTTCGTCATGTTTGTTTTCGTAATTCTGCCGACCACTTCAAAGCCTTTATCCGTATCTTTTATAACAGGAAGTGCATCTATCTGCTTTTCAATCAAGTGCTTCGCCACATCCATAATAAAATCTTCCTTGCGGCAAACGGTGATGTTCGGCATTCTTGTCATAATAATATGGACAGGGATAGATGGAAGCTCCTGTTTTCCAATACTTGCGCGAAGGAGGTCTTTCCTTGACAACACGCCTGTTAAAATAGAGTGATCATCCACAACGAATAATGTGCCCACATCCTCTAAAAACATCGTACAAATCGCATCATAAACTGAAACATTCTCATGTATCACCACTGGAATGGATTGAAAATCTTTTACTTGAAGTTTTTTCAGCTTATCTGCTAGAAGCTGCGTGCCTGTTTTTCCTGTGAAAAAGTAGCCGACCCTTGGTCTTGCTTCTAAAAAGCCTGACATCGTTAATATGGCTAAATCCGGTCTGAGGGTCGCCCTAGTTAAGTTCAGCCGATCGGCGATATGCTCTCCAGTGATCGGACCATTCTCTTTGACAATCTGTAAAATCTGCTCTTGCCGTTTATTTAACTCGATTGTACTCACCACCTTTAAATAGAGAGAGCGAATCTTTACTTTATGTATATCATTTTCATAACTCATCATATTATAGCGCATCTTTGTCCGAATGAAACAAAAATCCACTCAAAAACCGTGAATTAAATGAGTAAAAAACGATTGCCCTTCGAAAAAGGCAACCGTTCTTAGGTATTTATTTTACAATTAAATTGTTCATATTCGCAAATGATTGAATGACTTTGGCTAGTTTGACCATTTGCGCCAAACGATTTCGCTTCAGCTTTTCATCATCCGCATGTACCATTGTGTGATCGAAATAATGAACAATCGGTGTTTTTAACGTATCTAGCGCCTCAAGTGCTGCGCTGTATTGCCCTGCTGCTACATGTTCCTTGACAGCTGTCTCTACTTGTTGATACGCCTCATATAGCTTTTGCTCATGCTCATTTTCAAACAGCTCAGGCTGAATCTCTGCATCTTCCCCTTTTTTACTGATTGAAATGACGCGTCCTAATGCTTCTGCCGTTTCTTTGAAGCTTTCTTGTTTCACGCTCTCTTCAAGAACAGCTGCTTTTTTCACGACTGCATAAGGTTCAATATTTTCAACATCCAGCACTGCATCCACAACATCATGACGGATATGCTCTGCTTGGAGGACATATTTTAAACGGTGTGTCAAAAATTCAATCAGAGCAGCTTCATGTTCTGCTTCTACTTGAGCAAGTGCCAAAAGCTCTTTAAATGAAATATTCCAATGACGATCGAGCAGGATTTGAACGATACCGCTCGCTTGTCTTCTCAGTCCATAAGGGTCTTGAGAGCCTGTTGGAATGACATCAATTGAGAAGAAGGAACAAATAGAATCCAGCTTATCTGCTACTGCCACAATCGCACCAATCAAAGTGGAGGGCGCCTCATCACCGGCAAAGCGCGGCATATAGTGCTCGTTGATACTCTTTGCCACTTCTTCATGTTCGCCAAGTGCTTTTGCATATTTCTCGCCCATGATTCCTTGTAATTCTGGGAATTCATAGACCATTTGAGTCACAAGATCAAACTTCGAAATACTTGCTGCTCTTGCCACTCGTTTTGTCGTTTCGTCATCTGCACCGACATGCGCTGCTAGACGGGTCGCAATGTCTGCCACTCTCTTTAGCTTGTCGCCAATTGTGCCAAGTTTCTCATGGAATACAACTTTATCAAGCTTCTTAATATTGTCATCAATGACTAGTTTTTCGTCTTCTTTATAGAAGAATGCAGCATCTGATAAACGTGCACGAAGTACTTTTTCGTTCCCTCTTGCGACATTTTCAAGCGCCTCACTGTTTCCATTTCTGACCGTAATAAAGTGCGGCAATAATTCCCCTTGCTCATTTTTCACAGGGAAGTAGCGCTGATGCTCTTTCATTGTGGTCACTAATACTTCTTCCGGCAATGCAAGGAATTCTTCTTCAAAGGAACCAGAAAGCACCGTTGGATATTCTACAAGATCGTTGACTTCTTCTAGAAGCTCAGGATCAACAGGAATGACCCAGCCTTTTTCTGAAGATAGGGCATTTAGCTGCTTAGTAATGGATTGTTTTCTTTTATCTGAATCTGCAATGACAAATTGATCGCGCAATGTTTGCTCATAAGAAGCAGGCGAGTCGATGGTGGCTGCCCTACCAAGGAAACGGTGTCCTCTTGTCTCACGGCCGCTTTTCACCCCAGCAATTTCAACAGGTACAATCTCCTCTCCAAATAAACAAACAATCCATTTAATCGGACGGATATAGCGTAAATCTTTACTTCCCCATCTCATGTTCTTTGGAAAACTTAATGAGGCGGCGATCTCACCTAACGCTGGCAGAAGGTCTTTGACTTGCTTTCCTTCTTGAAACTTTTGGACATGAACGTAGTCCACTCCTTTGATCTCTTTAAAATAGAGATCAGCTGTTGAGGCACCTTGTCCGCGGGCAAAGCCTTCTGCTGCTTTTGTCCAATTGCCTTCAGCATCTTTCGCAATCTTTTTAGCTGGGCCTTTTGCTTCTTCTTTGATGTCTTCTTGTTTTTCTGCGACACCTTTCACGAGTACAGCAAGACGTCTTGGTGAGTTGAATAAAGCAACATCTTCAAATGAAATATTTTGCGTTTCAAACCATGCTTTTACTTTCTCACCTAGCTGCTTTGTGCTTTCCGGCATGAAACGAGCCGGCATCTCTTCTAAGCCAATTTCGAGTAATACATCTTGTTTATTCATGAGAAGCCGCCTCCTCTTTTAGCATAGGGAATCCCAATTTTTCTCGTTCTTCATAATATGTTTTGGCTACTTTTCTGGCTAACTGGCGCACTCTTCCGATATAGCCAGTTCGCTCGGTAACAGAAATCGCGCCCTTTGCATCGAGCAGGTTAAACGTATGAGAGCATTTGAGCACATAATCGTATGCTGGGTGAACAAGCCCTTTGTCCATTTGGCTATGCGCTTCCTTCTCATAGGTCGTAAATAACTCAAACAGCATGTCAGTATTAGATGTTTCAAATGTATAAACAGAGTGCTCATATTCAGCCATTAAGAATAAATCTCTGACCGTAAATCCGTCTGTCCATTCAAGATCGAAAACATTTTCTTTGTCCTGGATGTAGGAAGCAAGACGTTCAATACCGTATGTGATTTCAACGGAAACAGGCTTACATTCTAAGCCGCCGACTTGCTGGAAATACGTGAATTGTGTAATTTCCATCCCATCAAGCCATACTTCCCAGCCAAGTCCTGCACAGCCAAGAGATGGGTTTTCCCAGTTGTCTTCCACAAAACGAATATCATGTTTCAGCGGGTCAATACCAAGTGCTTTCAATGATTCAAGATACAGTTCTTGAATATTGTCAGGTGACGGCTTAATGATCACTTGAAATTGATGATGCTGATACAATCTATTTGGGTTTTCTCCATATCTGCCATCAGCCGGGCGTCTTGAAGGCTCTACATATGCTACCTTCCATGGCTCTGGGCCAATGCTTCGCAGGAACGTGTATGGACTCATCGTTCCGGCACCTTTTTCTGTGTCATACGCCTGCATTAATACGCAGCCTTCATTTGACCAATGCTTTTGCAGCGTCAAAATCATGTCTTGAATATTCAATGATCGCACCTCCATCTTTTCTACACCATCCGCTATGATATGGCGGGTGGGGATGAGAACCCCGCAAGAGAACACAAAAACTCCCGTCTCTATGCTCGCAAGGCTCCTTGCAAACATAGGGACGAGAGTTTTTCCCGCGGTTCCACCCTATTTGCTGGTGTCGTAGCATCCAGCCGCTTTGTTTTACGTTGCTCAAGAATGCCTTTCGTTACGCCTCCATCCTTAGCTCACACCGCCCTAAGGTCGCTTTTAATGAATTCTGCGTAAGTACTTCTTTCTGTCAATGCAACATATTTTATCTTAGATGATCTTACAAAAAGTCAAGGGAGATGTCAACTTTTGTTTTCCCCGCCCATTAGCTTTTTCATGGATTCCATCTGATTCATGAATTTTTTTGATTTCAAATAAAGGCCTGAATACTCTTCATAGTAGTGATCGAGCACTTGACGAATTTCTTGTTTCGTCTGCGGTTTCACATCAACCTGACCGAGCCTTGATAAATCAAAATAATGAAATAAACGGAGCAGCCTTGCAGCTGCTGGGGATAAGGGCAGTTTATACGGATCTTTAGAAAAGCAATTTTGGCAAATGAAGCCGTTATCTCTAATAGAGAAATGAAACTGCCCTTCTTTTTGACCACAATGGACACATTGATCAAGTTCAGGCTTCATTCCCATTACTGATAACATTTTGACCTCTACGATAAATAAGATAATATCAGCATCTGTGCCTTCATTCAGATGACGCAGAGATTGATGCAGGAGCTCAAACAAATAAGGGTTTGGCTTTTTTTCTTCTGTGCCTTTATCGAGTAACTCTGTCATATATGCGGCATATGCGGTCAAAAATAAATCCTCCCGAATGGTTCGCATACTTTCAATCATTTCGCCTTGCTGGAGCGTTCCAAGTCCTGTTGATGATTGGATCAGGAAGGTTCCGTATAAAAACGGCTGGCTTATGGCTGACAGGCGGCTGTTTGATTTTTTTGCACCTCTTGCCATCACGCCAATTTTCCCATGTTCTCTAGTGAGCAGCGTGACAATTTTGTTTGTTTCGCCATAATCTGTTGTTCTAAGGACGATTCCTTCACTTTTAATGAGCATTTGTCTACACTCCGAGCATTGGAGGGGGTCAAGAATTATAAGATTGGAAAATCAAATCGTGCTATCTCTTCTTCAAGTACATCGGGTCTTTCCAGGTTCTCCTTTTCTAACTCTTTGAAAAGCAGATACGTGTCAACGCTTCCTGTTTGTGAAAATACGTTCCATGTAAAATTCAACATAAAAACCCCACCTTTCTTTATTAGAAGCAGCAACGCTACATCCAACATATTAATTTTATCTTGACCAAGCTACCTCCATTTCATGATAAACAATTTTTACTAATCGAACCGCACCATTGTCAGATTTTATGACAACAGCAGAGATTTTTTAATATTCGTCTTCTCTAAATCCGAAGTCACGAAGGTGAGTGGATTTATTACGCCAGTCCTTCTGAACCTTTACCCAAAGCTCCAGATACACTTTTGAACCGAGAAGTGCTTCAATATCTCTGCGTGCTTTTTGTCCCACTTCTTTTAATAAGCTGCCTCGTTTACCAATGACGATCCCTTTTTGTGAATCACGTTCTACGACAATGGTCGCCGCAACATGGATCTTGCCATTTTCATCTGGCTTAATGGATTCGATCGCAACTGCAATACTGTGCGGGATCTCTTCTCTCGTTAAATGCAGCACTTTTTCACGAATTAATTCAGAAATAATAAACCGTTCTGGATGATCTGTTACTTGATCTGCCGGATAAAATTGAGGGCCCTCAGGAAGATAACCTTCAATCTGCTGAAGAAGCGTGTCAATGTTGTTTCCTTCAAGAGCTGAAATTGGCACAATTTCCTTAAATGGATAACGTGTGCGGTATTCATCAATTAAAAGGAACAGCTCATCTGGGTGAATTTGGTCGATTTTATTGACGACTAGGAATACCGGTGTAGATGTTTGCTTGAGTCGTTCAATGATGAATTCATCACCCTTGCCATAGCCTTCCTTTGCATTGATCATAAACAAGATCAGGTCGACTTCCTTCAGTGTATTTTGAGCCACTCTCATCATAAAATCACCAAGCTTATGCTTAGGTTTATGAATCCCTGGTGTATCGATAAAGATCGTTTGTGACGTGTTTGTTGTTAAGACACCTTGCACTTTGTTTCGTGTCGTTTGGGGCTTATCACTCATGATCGCGATCTTTTGTCCAATCACACGATTAAGAAAGGTTGATTTTCCTACATTTGGTCTTCCAATAATTGATACAAATCCTGATTTGAAGCTTTCGTTAGTCATTTAAATCCTCCGGTGAAAATGCGCCTGGCAATAGTTCGTTTACTGTTGTTTCGTATATATGTCCTTTTAAGTTCGTTAGAATCACTGGCATATCAGGTGCACATAGCTCTGAAATGACCTGTCTGCATGCGCCGCAAGGCGAAACAGGCCGGTCTGTATCAGCCACTACCGCTAGCATTTGAAACGATGTGATGCCTTCTGAATAGGCTTTAAAAAGTGCTGTTCTTTCCGCACAATTACACATACCATATGCTGCATTTTCAATGTTGCAGCCGCCATACACTTTTCCATCATTCGACAATAATGCTGCACCGACTTTGAATTTTGAATAGGGTACATATGCAAAATCTCTTGCTTTAACTGCTTCTGAAATCAACTCTTGTTTGTTCATTCCTAGTTCCCACTTTCAGAAGAAATGGACCCACTGTCACATTTATATTTTACATAATTCACGTGACATTTTCACGCCCATTTCTAAAAATGTTAATAAATAGTAATATTGTTCTATTGCATGATCTTCGGTAAGAAGATGATCAACCCAATCATAACCGAAATCGCGGCGTAAACGCAAACAGCGCCTGCTGCAGCGTCCTTCGCTCTCTCTGCAAGAGGGTGCTTCTCTTCTGTCATCAGGTCCACTGTATGTTCAATGGCTGTATTGACAAGTTCAAGCGCAAACATCCCCCCGCATAAAAGCAAAACGATCGTCCATTCGAATGGTTCAATGTGAAACCAAAAGCCGCAGATCACCACGATGATGGCTGCGACTGTGTGAAATCGAAAATTCCGTTCATTCAAGAAAGTTCGCCATATTCCTCTAAATGCATAATAAAAACTCCGAAAAAAACGGGCAAGCGGCCTTCTCTTCTTACGAAGATCTTGAAAGGCCATAATCATCCAAGATCTTTGTCTGTTTGGCGAACATTTCTTTTTCATCTTCTTCTGTCATATGATCAAACCCGAGCAAATGAAGGAACCCATGAATGGTGAGAAATCCAAGCTCTCTCATAAAGGAATGTCCATATTCCTCTGCCTGCTCTTTCGTACGGTCCACACTAATGATGATGTCGCCGAGTACAGGCGGAATATCATCAGCACCAATGATTTCAATTTCCCCTTCTCCTTCTTCCTCAAGTGCAAAGGAGATGACATCCGTTGGTGCGTCTTTCCCGCGGTATTCTTTATTGATTTGATGAATCTCTTCATTCGAGACGATCGTCACTGATACCTCCGCTTGATCTTTGACCTCAAGGGCATCTGCAGCGAACTGAAGAAGCTTTTCCACTTCTTCAAGCTGCTCTTTTGATACTTGTCCTGTTTCATCTATTAAATCGATTAACAATGTCATTTACTTCACCTTCTGCTTCGGGGCATCTGGATATTCAATCCGAGAATGAAAAATCCCCTTTAATGTTGTACAAATCGTTTGACCAATAATATTTAATTCTTTAAATGTCAGATCACATTCACTAAATTGCCCATCCTGCATTTTATCTGAAATAATGCCTTTGACGAGCTTTTCGATTCGCTCTGGATTTGGATTATGCATCGATCGTACTGCCGCTTCAACGCTGTCCGCTACAGAAATAATTGCCGCTTCTTTTGATTGCGGTTTTGGACCAGGATAACGGAATTCTTCCTCTGTCACCTGATCATCACGCTCTTTTGCCTTATAGTAAAAGAACTTTAACAGTGACTTCCCGTGATGCTGTTCTGCAATATCGACAAGCTCTTCAGGAAACTTCTTTTCTCTCAGCATATCAGCTCCATCTGTCGTATGGGCAATAATGATATTTTTACTTAGCTGAGGAGAAAGCTTGTCATGCGGATTATCAATGTTCATTTGGTTTTCGATAAAGTATTGCGGTCTTTTCGTTTTCCCAATGTCATGATAATAAGCGCCAACCCTTGCTAAAAGACCGTTTGCGCCAACTGCTTCACATGCAGCATCCGCTAAATTTGCCACCATGACACTATGATGATATGTACCTGGTGTCTCTGTTAAAATCTTTTTGAGCAGCGGATGATTTGGGTTTGATAATTCAATCAGCTTCATTGTTGAAAGGATGCCGAACATACTCTCAAACACAGGCATTAACCCGATGACCAAAATAGATGATGCAAACCCTGACACAAACGCCATCATGAGGTTCACACCGATTTCAAGCCCTGATGGTGAGGAGTTTTGGATCAGCGTAATGGATAGAACCACAAGGACATTCACCAAAGCGACCCAAAGCCCTGCCTGCAATATTTTTGAACGTGCATTATGCTTTCTCAAAAATAAAATGCCCGCCATCCCGTTCACAAGGTAATAAGCACAGATCACATAGTTAAAGACGCCGGTTACTCCTTGATTAAACATCATACTGCCGCAAAGAGCAAATACAAGGCCAGAGAAGATCGCTAGCCGCTCATTGATAAGCAGCTTGATCAGCATCGTGCCAAGTGCCACTGGTACCACATAACCTATCGTCGTATACTTCGTTTCCTGGAAGAGACTGAATACTTCCATGATGACTAAAATAATGGTGAAAATAAGCGAGTAGAGCAGCAACGACTTATTCTTATGAACAAGCGATTTTTTCCTCGTTTCAAGTGAATGAATAATCGCTGCTAAAAACAGACCAATCAATATCATAAGACCGCTTACAGGCTTAATCAAATTGGAGCTGTTTAAGAGGCCTGTCAGTTCTAATTTACGATACACTTCCCGGTCGATAAGTTCTCCTTCTTCGACTAAAATTTGCCCTTGCTTAATCTGAACGGGCTGAATATTATCAGCGGCTTCTTGTCTTTTCTTCTCTGTAGCCACTGGATCAAATACATAGTTTGGAATGATCGCAAATTCACCAATTTCTTTTGCTGCATTTAAGTATTTTGATGGAATTGAATTATTTTCAAGCTCTGTTTTCACTTGTTTTTTCTCATCTTGTAATTTCGCTGCTGTGATTTCTTTACTCATCAGTGAATTTACCACTGTGATGATGGAATCCTTAGTAAAAGAGAGATTTTCGTCACTTGCCTGAAGCAGTGCTTTGATGGATTGGTCTGAAACAGCCTCCTGCATATCTGATGTGAGTTTTTCTTTGACACGCTTGACCATTTCTTTATCTGATGGCGGATTCTCTTTTTCATCAGCTGCTTTCTTCTCTTCTTTAATGGCTTCAAAAAGGGAGGAGATGAGGTCAACACGATTGTCAGAATACGCTTTTTTGAGTGTATATTGATCCTCTACTTGATCTGTTGCTTCTTGCTTCTTTTCTTCTGTCGCTTCTTGATCATCGACGGTTGATGGAGAATAGATGGTCTGTTCGCTCACTGAAAATAAATCTAAGTCGAGCGATTCAGGCTTTACATGGAAGAAGAGCACCACGAATAGAATGGCTGCTAAACCTGCGTATAGCAAAACATTTAAATAACGTGAGCGCTCCATTTTCTGAGGTTCTTTTTTAGACAGTAGTCTTTTGCGCTGACTGTCTTTCTGATTCTTTCTCAAGGAAAGTACCTCCTTTTTTACTTTAAACCACGATCGAAACAAAATGACCCGATGAAGACGATCGGGTCACTAAGTTCATTTTTGCTTTTCGTATGCTCCGATGATCTTCGCCACAAGCGGGTGTCTGACCACATCTGTCTGGTCTAACTCAATAAATGAAATGCCCTTGATCTCTGCAAGCATGTCCTTTGCAGCTGCAAGACCAGACTGCATGCCTTTCGGCAGATCAATCTGTGTAATATCTCCTGTAATGACCATTTTAGAGCCAAACCCAAGTCTCGTCAAAAACATTTTCATTTGGGCAGGCGTTGTATTCTGCGCTTCATCTAAAATAACAAATGCATCATCGAGTGTCCGCCCTCTCATGTAGGCAAGAGGCGCTATTTCAATCACGCCGCGCTCGATTAAACGTTCCGTATGATCACTGCCAAGCACATCATGCAAGGCATCATATAGTGGTCTTAAATAAGGATCTACTTTTTCCTTTAGATCACCTGGTAAAAAGCCAAGACTCTCTCCTGCTTCAACAGCTGGTCTTGTCAGGATAATCCGTTTCACATGTCCATTTTTCAGTGCATGTACCGCGTTGACGACTGCCAAATACGTCTTCCCTGTTCCAGCTGGTCCAATTCCAAAGACCAGGTCATCTTTTTTCATCGCCGCAGCATATTCCCGCTGGCCAATGGTTTTTACCCTGATTGACTTCCCTTTAGCATTTTTCGTAATTTCATCTTCATACATATTTTCAAAATAATTGAGCTTGTCTTTTTGCGCCATTTTAATAGCATAGACGACATCCCGTTCAGAAATCTCAATTCCTTTTCGGATGAGATGTAAGAGAGATGTAATCAGACGGCTCGCTGTTTCTCTTGATGCTTCCTGACCAGAAACATACACTTTTTCTCCGCGCGTAATAATGGAGACATTCAGCTCGTTTTCCATCAGTTTCAGATAAGCATCTTGATTTCCAAATAAAGCAATCGCTTCGTTTGGGCTATCTAATTTTTGTTGAATTTCAAGTAAATGTTCTGTCATTCTCTAGTCTCCCTGAACAATAGGTGTTGGTTGAACAATATCTTCTATTACTTGGTAAAGGATGATTAACTTAACTTTACCATTCCCTGTTGTCTCGTGCAAAACTTTTTCACTTTTCACCTCTCCTGTTTGACCTAGCTTCTCTTCTAATTCTTTTTTACCCATTTTAATCCCTGCTTGAACCGCTTCTTTATTTGTGTATGTCCGATTTATTTTTTCACTTTCGCGTGTCATTTCTTTTTCATAGGAAAATGGGAGCTGGAAGTTTAAGAAATGTAGTGGGTGAACTTCTGTTTCTGTTTTTGGCTGCTTAAAATCATCCTTTTTAAAGGAAATGCCCCAAAATGGCATTGAACCTCCAAATGCGGAGAGCTTGTGCTTTGTCTTCATTTTACCCGTAAAGACATCAAAAGATGTTCGAAGAGGGACAGAAACTTCAGAACGGTACCACGTTTCACCATAAATTTTCGCTCTAGCACCCACCGTTTTTTGCTGGTCTTCGCTGCCGATGAGGCCAGAGACGAGCATCTGCCCTTTCTTCACATGTTCGTCAACCGCGGCAAGCGGCTCCCCTTTTTCCACATACATTCTCGTGATGACAGCCTTCTTCTTGGCAACGATGTGCTGAGGACTCGTATATTTCTCTTCTTCCGGCTCATTTTTTTCCACAACTTTCATTTGAAATGTTGTACCGTTTAGTTCAACGCCGACCCATGTAATGCTTTGAATATTGGCGGTCAGTGATTTTTGAATTTTCTCAGGTGTTCCCATTAGAAACTGAAAACGGCCTTTTTGCACTCCAATCTCGTCTAAATGCTTTCTCATCTGATGTTCAGTTTCTGGATTGGCTCCTTTAATATCAATTTTCCACACCATGTTTGAAAGCGCCAATATCGTCGCTAGAAAACACACAATCCCAAGGGTAAACCCAATATTCTTCCTTGACCATAGGAGAAGAAACGGAAATCCCTTCTTTTGATGAAATGAACATGTCACTTCATGATGTCTTTGTACTTTTCTGAAGGCATGTACATCTGATAAGCGAATAAATAAGCGCACGCTGTCTTGACGGCGGCTCACTTGAAACATTGTGATCCCCTGTCTCGTGCACTCATTGATGAGCCGCTCAATGCCGTTTCCCTTGATCTCCACTTCCACTCTGCCAATAAAATAGGCGAACCATTTATTCTTCACACTTCTCCCCTCCGTCAGTTAAGAATCAATATAACGGACCTCATCGATTTTCCCTTCTAATAAGATCTCTTCTGGCAAAATCGTTTTAATCACAAAATCTTTCCCTGAAATAATGCATTGTCCTTGTTTGAGCATCAGCCTTACCTCTTGATCACTGAAAAGCAAAAGCCCTTTATGGTTCTCTATGTAAATGTGGAGTCTGCCAACCATCGTAATACGGGGAAGATCCATCATGACGTCTGGAGGGATTTCAAGTGTTCTTGTCAGCCATGCTTTAAGTCGATTTTTTCTTTTTCCCATTCAATAAGAACCCCTTCCCGCCCCATGTGTATGAGATCAAACTGAAAGATGGTGAGACTGATGAGAAAGCCTCTATATCATCCTATTCCTCAGCGGTTCAGATCATGCTAATGAATCCCGCAAAACAGCCGTTTCATCATTTTTACTGCGAGAAATCTCCATCAGGAAAAACAAAAAAGCCCCTTTATATAAAGGGACTTTCTTCTTTATCTTTTATATGGCCGTTTCATCGTTCTGTGCGGCTTTTTCGCGCGCGGCTCTCCAAATACTTCTCCAAGAAGCATGCCTTGAACAACAGTATTTTGGTTAAGCCTGTTAATGACGTACGGCTTCATTTCCGCAGCAGAAGCTTTCGGTCTGGTCAGCTGCCTTTCAAGAGATTTGAACTCTTTATTCAGCTCGCTTTTTCTTTCTTCCATTTCAGCTAGTGTAGCGGTATAACGATCCTGTAAGGACTGTGAACCTTGTTTCTTCATCCCGCCATGATCATGTACATCGCCGAAATCGTCCAACTGGTCTGTTTTGACTGGGTTCGGGCTGGTTTGTTCTGCTTTCTTTTGAGGCATAGGCTTATTCTGAGGAGCCGGCTTATGTTGCTGGTTGTTTTGTTCCTTCTCCTCTTGTTTGCCGATTTTCCCAAATACAGCAGAGATGATACCGATGATAATCGCAATTAGTAACGGATTTTCAAATAGAATGTCCATTGGGCTCCCTCCTTAAAGCGTGAGAGGATGCTTATTTGTTTTCATTATCAGATGGACCTTTTGTCATTTTACCAAATGAATCTCTCATATCCGTATCAGCATCGATATTCTTAATGTTCATGTAGTCCATGACTCCAATATTACCTTCGCGTAATGCTTCAGCCATTGCAAGTGGTACTTCAGCCTCTGCTTCTACGACTTTCGCGCGCATTTCTTCAACTCTTGCACGCATTTCTTGTTCTTGGGCAACAGCCATTGCGCGGCGTTCTTCCGCTTTCGCTTGTGCGATGTTTTTGTCTGCTTCTGCTTGGTCCGTTTGCAGAATCGCCCCGATGTTCTTACCGATATCCACATCTGCGATATCAATCGAGAGAATTTCAAACGCAGTACCTGAATCTAATCCTTTACCAAGAACCGTTTGAGAAATCATATCTGGATTTTCTAAAACCTTTTTATGATTATTTGATGAACCGATTGTAGAGACAATTCCTTCACCTACACGAGCAATGATTGTTTCTTCCCCTGCACCACCGACAAGTCGTTCGATGTTTGCGCGAACTGTAATACGTGCTTTGGCTTTTACTTCAATCCCGTCCATTGCCACACCAGAGATAAATGGTGTTTCAATGACTTTAGGATTTACACTCATTTGTACAGCTTCAAGTACGTCACGGCCTGCTAGGTCGATCGCTGCACAACGTGCAAAGTTCAATTCAATATTCGCACGTTGAGCCGCGATTAATGCGTTCACAACACGGTCAACGTTACCACCTGCCAGGTAGTGACTTTCTAATTGGTTAATCGTCACATCAAGACCTGCTTTATGTGCTTTGATGAGCGGATTGACCACTCGGTTTGGAATGACTCGACGAAGTCTCATTCCTACAAGTGTAAAAATGCTCACTCTTACGCCAGCCGCTAAGGCAGAAATCCACAGCATCACCGGTACAAAGGTGAAGAAGATCGATAGAACGATCAGACCTGCTGCGATAATCACAAATAATAGTAAAGTAGATGGATCCATTTTATTCCTCCTATAAAATCAGTTATCTATACTTTCCTCACGACAATGCGTGAGCCTTCCGCTTTGACGATTTTAACTTGTTCATCCTTGTCAATAAACGCACCTTCTGACACAACGTCAATGCGCTCATCTCCGAGTACAGCCGTCCCAGATGGGCGAAGCGCTGTTAATGTAACAGCGATCTGTCCAACAAGATCCTCTCTTGTTTCATTTGAGACATAACCGCTTTCTTTATTGGTTGAATCGGTTAAAATGAACTTTTTAAAAAATTTCATACGTTTCCCCAACACCTTTGTCAATAAAATAACTGCTATGATTGAAACAGCAGTGGCAATCAAGATGGAAATCGCCATTTCTGTAAAGCTTCCAGCTGCTAAAAATAAGCTGGCAACAACACAGATCAGTCCAATGACACCTACGATTCCCCCCGGCAAAAACAATTCCAGAATAATGAGCAATATCCCTGCTAAGAACAGGAACAACGTCTCATATCCTGCAAAACCAGCCACGAGATGTCCATAAAAGAATAAAAGAAGCGCTGTCACTCCCATGGTGCCTGGAACCCCAAAGCCAGGAGAATAGAGCTCAACAATTAACCCTAAGCTTGCGATGGATAAAAGGATTGGAATGACGATTGGGTGCGTGAGAAAGCGCGCAACCTTTTCAGCAAAGCTCACTTCATCGTATTGAACAGAAGCGTCTGCTAATTTCAGCTTCTGAAGCAAGTCATCTAAATTCTTCGCTTCACCTTCTGCGTAACCAAATTGAAGCGCTCGATCCGTATTAAAGGTGAGCAGTTCTCCTTTTGGTGCACCAGCATCCTTCGCATCTATGTCTGGATCAGCCATCGCAAGCGCATATTTCGGATCACGCCCCTGCTTTTCGGCAGCATCACTCATTTCAGCAAGCCATAGCGATTCAGATTTTTGATCGGCAGCATTGCCTTCCCCATCAATGATCGCAGCAGCTCCCATCTTTCCATTTGGGGTCATATAAATCTCGTCGGCATTTAGTGCAAGGAATGCCCCGGCTGAAAGCGCTCTATGATTCACAAATGCTGTCACAGGGATATCAGACGCACGAATGGTATCTGCAATCTCAAGCGCCGCATCGACTGCACCACCTGGTGTATTGATGTCTAGAATGATATGTTTCGCTCGTTCGGACTTTGCCTGCTCAAATGATCGTTCAATAAATTTAGAAAGTCCTTTTTCTACTGTATCTTCAATTGGGATAACATGAACTTTCTGATCTACTGATTTCGCGGTCAATTGAACCCCTAATAACAAGCATATTATAAAACAACTGAAGAGAGCAATAGAAATTTTTATTTTTTTCATCTATTTGGTGATCCCTCCTCTCTATCTTCCATTTTACCGTTCCTTTACATACGTTACAAATGTATCATAGGTTTCATTTTTATATGACAGAATGATGAAGGTATAAAAAAAGTACCCTTCTAACAATAGAAGGATACTTTTTTATTGAGACAGCTGCTCGCTGACAAGTCTGTTAATGACAGCACCATCAGCTTTACCTTTTACTTTTGGCATAATAGCGCTCATGACTTTACCCATATCAGCCTTCGATGAAGCACCTGTTTCAGCGATCGTTTCTTTCACGATCGTTTGCAGTTCTTCTTCAGAAAACTGTTCAGGTAAATAAACGTCTAAGATGTCAATCTCTTTTTGAACTTTATCTACTAAATCTAAGCGATTAGCTTTCGAAAATTCATGGAGGGAGTCTTTACGTTGCTTAATCTCGCGGGAAAGGACGGTTAGTTCCTCATCGCCGGTCAAACTGTCTTTCTTAAGCTTAATTGCTTCATTTTGGAGCGAAGCCTTTACCATACGAATGACAACAAGCTTGTCTTTCTCACGGTTTTTCATAAAAAGCTTCATATCAGTATTTAATTGCTCAAGAAGACTCATAAAATCCACCCTCTTTAGAATTTACGTTTTCTAGCAGCTTCAGACTTTTTCTTGCGCTTTACGCTAGGCTTTTCATAAAATTCACGCTTTCTTGCTTCTTGCAATGTTCCAGTTTTGGATACACTGCGTTTAAAGCGACGAAGAGCATCTTCAAGCGATTCGTTTTTTCTAACGACCGTTTTTGACATTCTCTTTCCCTCCCTCCGAATACACCAATCGACTGCATTAAAAAAAGATATACATGCAAAACATGTACCTAGACATTATAATATAAGCCTAGTGTGAGGTCAACTAAGTGATTTGGAAATATATTTTCGTCATGAGCAGGTAGACAAGTCCATATATTCATTGGTAAGAGGAGGACTTTTCTATGATGGCGATCATTTATTTTTGGGCACTTATTTTCATTTTTTTATGGTCAATGGGTTTGCTGAGAAAAGGATTAATGGCGCTTGCGTCGTCTCGTATTGAGAAATCACTTCTTCTCTTTACAGATCACCCAATAAAAGCATTCTTGGTCAGCATCGTATTTACAGGGATTCTTCAAAGCAGTTCAGCGTTTATGGTCATCGTGATCGGCTTTGTCAGTACAGGCATTCTCTCTTTTAAAAAATCCATTCCAATGATTCTTGGCACCAATATTGGCTCCACGTTTACAACAGAATTTATCGCCATTAAAATGGATGTTTTCATGTGGGTCTTAATCCTAGCTGGTCTGATATGCATCATGTTAGGCAGGAAATCTTTTAGGCATGCAGGAAAAAGTATATTTGGGCTCGGGATGATCTTTTTTTGTATTCAAGGCTTTTCTAAAATTGCAGGTATGATGACAAGTCAACCTGAGACATTGCGCTTTCTTGAAATGATGCAGCATTCTGACTGGACGGCGCTGCTTTCGGGTACCATTTTCACAGCGATTGTTCATTCGAGCTCCGTCTGTATCGGCATTTTAATGGGGTTTATGAATGAAGGAACTGTTGGGCTTCAGGAAGGCATAAGCTTTGTGTTAGGGTCAAATATCGGGACATGTATTACAGCCGTAATGGCTGCCATATCTGGCGGCTATGCAGCACGTCAAACGGCTTATGCACACGTTTTGTTTAATGTGCTCGGCGTGCTTTTATGTCTCCCATTTCTCGCCATGATGACGGAATTCGTCGCCCTTCTTGCAAACGCTCCAGCCCAGCAAATTGCGCACTTCAGCCTGCTGTTTAATGTGGCAAGCTCTTTGCTTTTCTTCCCGTTCATTCATCCATTTCACACATTGATCTTATGTCTTTTACCAAATCAGTCAAAATAAAAAAACCAGCTTGCCCTTTTGGCAGCCGGTTTTTTATTGATTATGAGGTCATTCTCACTTTGTCTGTTTTCACATCATCACTGATACGAACGAATTGTCCTTCGTTATAAGGATAACCCGCTTTCATGATTTTCACTTTGACCAAACGGCCGATCATGTCCTCTGTTCCTTCAAAAACAACCTTCATATAGTTATCTGTATATCCCACATAAAGATTGTGCTTTCCTTCTTGTTCTTTGAAGGATTCTTCCGGAATAATCTCTAGGACATCTCCTTCATAAGCTGATGCATATTCTTTCGCAAGCTGGTCAGAAAGAGCAATCAAGCGGTGGACGCGTTCGTTTTTCACATTTTCATCCACTTGATCTTCCATTCTTGCAGCTGGCGTACCTGTACGTTTGCTGTAAGGGAATACGTGTAGTTCAGAGAATTGATGGTCTTTGACAAAATTGTACGTTTCCAAAAACTCTTCCTCTGTTTCCCCAGGGAATCCAACAATCACATCAGAGGTGACAGCAAGGCCTGGCAATGCTTTTTTCAGCTTTGTTAAACGCTCTGCAAAGAATTCCATCGTATATTTACGGCGCATTCTTTTCAGGACTGTATTAGAGCCAGATTGAAGCGGGATGTGCAGGTGTCTGACAATCTTATCTGACTGATCAAGCACTTCAATCACTTCATCTGTAATTTGGCTTGCTTCGATAGATGAAATACGGATTCGTTTTAAACCGATGACACGTTCATCTAATTCTTTCAGAAGCTTTGCAAAGTTATAATCCTTTAAGTCTTCTCCGTATCCGCCTGTGTGAATACCTGTTAATACAATTTCTTTATAGCCGGCATCCACAAGCTGCTGCGCTTGGTTGATGACCTCTTCTGGATTACGAGAACGAAGAAGTCCGCGAGCCCAAGGAATAATGCAGAATGTACAGAAATTATTACAGCCTTCTTGGATTTTTAATGAAGCGCGTGTTCTGTCTGTAAATGCAGGAACATCGAGTTCTTCAAATACACGTGCTTTCATGATATTGCCAACCCCATTAATCGGCTGTCTTTCTCTGCGATATTCTTCAATGTAACCGAGTAATTTATGTCTGTCTTGTGTTCCCACGACAATATCAACGCCAGGAATCGCCATGATTTCTGCTGGAGATGTTTGCGCATAACAGCCTGTTACACAAATGACACCATCCGGGTTATGACGAATGGCTCTTCTAATAACTTGGCGGCTTTTCTTATCGCCTGTATTCGTGACCGTACATGTATTAATGACATATACGTCTGCTTTTGATTCATACTCTTTTCTTTCATAGCCTGCTTCTTTAAACAGCTGCCAGATCGCTTCTGTTTCATAGTGATTGACCTTACAGCCAAGTGTATGGAACGCTACTGTTCCCATCATGATTCACCTCTTAATAACTCTGTTTGATAAGATATAGCAGAAAGCGCGTAAAGAGGAGCTGTTTCCGTTCTTAAAATGCGTGGTCCGAGCCCGCAAGTGACTGCACCAAGCGTTTCAAGCTCGTCAATCTCCTTTTCTGCCAAACCGCCTTCAGGGCCAAAAACCACTAGCAAGGTTTGTCCGCCTTTCATCTGTTGAAGCACAGTTTGAAAGCGGCTTTGCTCTCCTTCTTTCGATGATTCTTCGTATGCAACGACACATTTATCGAATTCACCAGCTAATTGAGTCAGCTCTTTAAATGTTGATACTGGATCAACACGAGGAATGATATTCCGGTAGGACTGTTCAGCTGCTTCTTTCGCGATTTTCTCCCAGCGCTCTCGTTTTTTATGTGACTTCTTTTGGTCAAGTTTTGTAATAGAACGAGCCGCTTGAAATGGGATAAATGCACTTGCGCCAAGCTCTGTGCCTTTTTGGATAATCAGCTCAAGCTTATCTCCTTTTGGAAGACCGCTCGCAATTGTTACTTTTACCGGAAGCTCTCTGTCCTGATTTGTCCAGCCTTCAACGTGACAAATGACTTCTTCCTTTGTTATTGTATCAATTTTACTGAGCGCTTCAAAGCCGTCTGTCGTTAAGCAAAGGATTTCCTGCCCTGCTTTCATGCGCATGACGTTGGAAAGGTGATGTACATCTTCACCATTGATGACGATAGATCCCTTTGCGATCACTTCTTCTTTCGTGAGGTCGATAAAATATCGTTGCATACGTGTCCTGACACCTACTCGCTTTATTTTTTCGCTATAATGCTGACCCAATCTTCCATTGACAGCACTTCAACAATGTCAAAACCTGCTTCTTCTAGTGCTGTTTTGACTTGTAATTTCTTTTGTCCAATGATGCCTGATGTAATGAAATAGCCATCTTTCTTCAATAAGTCATAGGCTTGATCTGTAAAGCGCAAAATCACTTCTGCGAGAATGTTGGCGACGATCACATCACGTTCACCTGAAATCCCATCAAGTAAGTTGTTTTGCTTGACCGTCACTTGTTCGCTTACACCATTTAGCTCGATGTTTTGCTTCGCACTTTCAACCGCAACGGTGTCGAGATCAAAGGCTTGAATGTCCTTTGCACCAACCATCGCTGCTGCCACACTTAAAATCCCGGAGCCTGTTCCAACATCAATCACCGTATCGTTTTCCTTCACATAGCGCTCAAGCGCCTGAATACAAAGAACGGTTGTTGGATGTGTCCCTGTTCCAAAGGCCATTCCTGGGTCCATTTCAATAATCAGTTCATCAGAATGAACCGGAGTATATTCTTCCCATGTTGGAACGATGGTGAATTTTTCAGAGATTTTCACAGGATGATAGTATTTTTTCCATGCGGTGGCCCATTCTTCTTCATTTACTTCACAAATGGACAGCGTATTTCGTCCAAGATCAATATCGTATAGAAGAAGATTATTGATGGCTTCTTTGATCTCATCTACCGTTTCCATTAAAAAGCTGTTCATTGGAAGATAGGCTTTGACGATGACCCCTTCTTCAGGATAGTCATTCGGATCGAGCTGGTAGATCTCACCGTATACATTTTCACGTTCCTTGACTAAATCAAGCGGGTCCTCAATCACGACACCACTAGCACCTGCTTCATGCAAAATATTGGTGATCGGTTCCACCGCTTCATTTGTTGTATGGACGCTAATTTCTGACCACTTCAATACTACCAACTCCTTATCCGTCTTACTCGCCTTTAAATGCACGTTTCACCTTATCGAAGAAGCTCATTTCTTGTTCGTCCGGTTTATTTCCGCTCACTTCAGCAAATTTTCTAATGATATCTTTTTGATTGTCCGTTAAATTTGTCGGTGTGACGACTCGTACAACGATATGCTGATCGCCTTGGCCATAGCCGCGTACATTCTTCACACCTTTTCCTTTGAGTCTAAACTTCGTGCCAGTTTGCGTGCCAGCAGGGACTTTCAATTTCACTTTACCGTGTAATGTCGGCACTTCAATTTCGTCACCTAATGCAGCCTGTGCAAAAGTTAGCGGCATTTCGCAGTAAATGTCATCTCCATCACGTTCGAAGAATTCATGCGAACGCACATGGAACACAACAAATAGATCGCCTGGAGGTCCTCCATTTACACCTGGTTCCCCTTGACCAGACACTCTGAGCTGCTGACCATCGTCAACACCTGCTGGGATCGTTACATTGATTTTCTTACGCTTACGCACTTTACCAGAGCCGCCACATGTAGAACATTTGTGATCGATTTGTTTTCCTGTTCCGCTGCAGTAGTTACATACTCTGCGGTTGACCACTTTACCAAACGGAGTTGACTGCTCAACATTTAATTGACCAGAGCCGCCGCAATGTGAACAAGTCTTTGCTTCTGTCCCAGGCTTTGCCCCTGATCCATGACATGTTTCACATGATTCCTCGCGAGGGATTTCAATCGTTGCTTCTTTCCCAAATGCTGCTTCTTCAAATGAAAGCGTCATTGTATATTGCAGGTCTGCTCCTTGACGCGGTGCATTTGGATCTCTTCTTCTGGCTCCGCCGCCAAAAATACTAGAGAAAATGTCATCAAAGCCACCGAAGCCGCCAAAGTCTCCTCCTCCGCCAAAACCGCCGCCGCCAAAGCCTTGGTTTGGATCGGTATGACCGAACTGGTCATATTGCGAACGTTTTTGATCGTCAGAAAGGGTTTCATAGGCTTCTTTTACTTCTTTGAATTTCTCATCTGAGCCAGCTTCTTTATTAATATCAGGGTGATACTTTTTTGAAAGCTTGCGGTATGCTTTTTTGATCTCGTCTTTTGAGGCGCTCTTACTCACGCCAAGCACTTCATAGTAATCACGCTTACTCATCTCTTCACACTCCCGATTTTCTCACATAAATACGATTGTATCATTTTGATTTGACCTTTTTCAATTGCTTTCATCATTGGAAAGAAAAAAAGTCAAAGCCAAGAGATCCTGACTTTGACTTTCTGACGAGTACGTTTCAGCAGTCTTTTTCAAAAGTAAAGGTGATTATTTTTTCTCTTGATCGTCGTTTACTTCTTCGTATTCTGCATCCACTACATTGTCATCTGCTTTTTGAGCACCTTCAGCGCCGCCTTCTTGCTGAGCTTGTGCTTGTTTTGCAGCTTCTTCATAGAGCTTTGTCGTTAGTTCTTGAACGATTGTTTGCAGCTCATCTTTTTTCGCTTTGATGTCTTCAAGCTCGCCTTTTTCGATCGCAGCTTTTAGTGCATCTTTCGCGTCGTTTGCTTTTTTCACTTGCTCTTCATCGATTTTGCCTTCTAGATCTTTTAATGTTTTTTCAGTTGAAAACACTAATTGATCTGCTTCATTGCGCACTTCGATTTCTTCTTTTTTCTTCGCATCTGCTTCAGCATTTTCTTCTGCTTCTTTCACCATTTTTTCGATCTCATCATCAGAAAGACCTGAAGAAGATTTGATTGTGATGTTTTGCTCTTTGCCTGTACCCATATCTTTCGCACGTACGTTGACAATACCATTTTTATCGATATCAAAAGATACTTCGATTTGCGGTACGCCGCGTGGTGCTGGCGGGATGTCAGTCAATTGGAAACGGCCTAATGTTTTGTTGTCTGCAGCCATTGGGCGCTCACCTTGCAGGACATGGATGTCTACCGCTGTTTGGTTGTCAGCAGCCGTTGAGAATACTTGAGATTTACTTGTTGGAATTGTTGTATTACGTTCAATCAGCTTCGTGAATACGCCGCCCATTGTTTCAATTCCTAAAGAAAGTGGTGTTACGTCAAGAAGAACAACGTCTTTGACATCTCCTGTGATGACTCCCCCTTGGATCGCCGCACCAAGAGCAACCACTTCATCAGGGTTTACACCTTTATGAGGCTCTTTGCCTGTTTCTTTTTTGATTGCTTCTTGTACTGCAGGAATACGAGTTGATCCACCAACAAGGATGACTTTATCAATCTCGCTAGCAGATAAACCAGCATCTTTCAATGATTGACGTACAGGTGTCATTGTACGCTCTACAAGATCTGCAGATAGCTCTTCGAATTTAGCACGCGTCAGCGTTAATTCAAGGTGAAGAGGACCTGCTTCTCCAGCTGTGATAAATGGCAATGAGATTTGTGTAGAAGATACACCAGAAAGATCTTTTTTCGCTTTTTCAGCAGCATCTTTTAAACGCTGAAGCGCCATTTTATCTTTAGAAAGGTCAATACCATTTTCTTTTTTGAATTCAGCTACTAGGTGATCAATGATAACTTGGTCAAAATCGTCTCCACCAAGACGGTTGTCACCAGCAGTTGAGCGTACTTCAAAGACCCCGTCTCCAAGCTCAAGGATTGATACGTCAAATGTACCGCCGCCAAGGTCGTATACAAGAATCGTTTGATCTTCTTCTGTTTTATCTAAACCATACGCAAGTGCAGCTGCTGTTGGTTCGTTGATGATACGTTCTACTTCAAGACCAGCAATTTTACCAGCATCTTTTGTCGCTTGGCGTTCTGCATCGTTGAAGTAAGCAGGAACTGTGATAACAGCTTTTGTTACTTCTTCGCCAAGATAGCCTTCAGCATAAGATTTAAGGTGTTGAAGAATGATTGCAGAGATTTCCTGCGGTGTATAGTTCTTGCCTTCAACTTCTACTTTATAATCTGTACCCATATGTCTTTTAACAGACATGATCGTGTTCGGGTTTGTAATTGATTGACGTTTCGCTACTTCACCAACTTGGCGCTCTCCGTTTTTAAAAGCGACAACAGATGGTGTTGTACGTGCTCCTTCAGCGTTTGCAATAACTTTTGGCTCTCCGCCTTCAAGTACTGCAACACATGAGTTTGTTGTTCCTAAGTCAATCCCAATGATTTTACTCATAATCGATGACCTCCCATTATGTAGTTATTGATTTACTTTTACCATTGATGGACGAATAACTCGGTCTTTGAGTTTATAGCCCTTTTGCAATTCTTCTACTACGATATTTGAATCGACGTTTTCATCTTCAACTTGCATGACGGCTTGATGAAGGTTTGGATCGAACTCTTTGCCGACAGCTTCAATCGGTTCAACGCCTTCATTTTTCAACGCTTCTACCAACTGGCGGTAAACCATTTGCATTCCTTCTAACAAACTTTTCGTCTGCTCATTGTCTGGATCAATTCCAAGCGCTCTTTCAAAGTTGTCAAGAGCTGGGAGAAGATCGCTGACAACATGTTGAGAACGATATTTTTGCACGGTCTCCACTTCAGTTCGAGCACGGCGTTTATAGTTTTCAAAATCTGCTTGAACACGCAGAATTTTGTTTTCTTTTTCATCTAGAAGCTGCTGCAATTCATCGATTTTCTCTTGGAAGGCAGACTGTTCATCATGTGTTACTTCCTCAGTATCTGCTTGAACTGCTTCTTCTTGTGCTTCAACCTCTGCTTCTTGCTCAGGTGTCTGTTTTTCTTCTGACATTGTGTTCACCTCCCTCAAAAGATTCAAGAATACGAAGGGGCAATGCCCCTATCTTTTATCACCCTACTCATCATACAAATTGGAAAGTGCGTTTGACAAGTCTTTTGATACATGATGCAAAAGACTAACGACTCGCCCGTAATCCATGCGGGTTGGACCGATGATGGCAATGGAGCCAAGTGATTTTTGATCAATCGAATAAGTGGCTGTGATCAAACTGCAGTTCTCCATTGCTTCCAAATTGTTTTCTGAACCGATTTTAATGGTGATTCCTTGCTGATTTGGATGAAACAGCTGCATGACATCATTCTTTTGCTCAATCAGCATCATGAGTGAGCGAATGCGGTCGATGTCATGAAACTCTGGCTGATTCAACATATTAATCTTCCCGCCAAAGAAAAGTTTTGATTCATTTTGTGTCGATGTAAATGTGCTGCCCAGCGCATCTAAAATGTGATCATAATCTTTTAAATGTGTGCGCAGAAGCATGACCACTTCTTTATACATCCTGTCCTTCAGCTGGTCCATTGGAACGCCAGCTAATCGGCTATTCAAAATATTCATCAGCTTCTCAATATCGGAGACATCGAGATGCTCAGAGAAGGTAATGGTTTTGTTTTCAACATGCCCGCTATCTGTAATCATGATCGCTACTGCTTTGTTTGGCTGAACGGGGACAAGTTGAATTTGCTTTAATCGATTTTCACTCAGCTTTGGACCAAGCACAATCGATGTATAGTTTGTGAGATCTGATAAAATTTCCGCCGATTTTTGAACTGTTTTTTCCAGCTCAAAAATTTTCTCCTGAAAAGCCGACTGGATGAGCACAAGCTCTTTAGACGACAGTTTTCGCGGAGAGAGCAAATGATCTACATAATAACGATATCCTTTTTCTGAAGGAATTCTTCCAGATGAAGAATGGGTCTTTTCAATAAAACCAAGTTCCTCCAAATCAGCCATTTCGTTTCTAATCGTCGCAGAGCTGAATGTGATGTCCTCTTTTTTAGAAAGAGTCCTTGACCCAACTGGCTGCGCCGAACGAATAAAGTCATTAATGATGACTTGCAGAATCAAAAGCTGACGATTTGTTAACATCATCATCACCCCTGTTAGCACTCTCTTTCAACGAGTGCTAATTGTATAAACAAAATTACCAAACTCAAATTAAAATGTCAATTATAACTCACCGAGAAACGCTTGAAATACTTCATTTCCTAACAATTTCCCTTTTCTTGTTAAACGAATGCCGATGTCATCTTTTACAATGAGACCTTTTTCTTCTAATTCTTCAAGAACAGTGGAAAAAAGAGCTTCTGGTGCAGCACCATATTTGGCTTGGAAGTCGGCACTTTTCACCCCTTCGATCTTTCGAAGGCCTAAGAACATTTCTTCTTCTATCTGCTCTGCTTTTGTGACCTGATGAGTTTCCTTATACGGGAACCCAGTTTGCTCAATCAGTTCCAAGTAATGCTTCACAGGCCCTGCGTTCACATTTCGGATGCCATCTACATACCCGTGTGCTCCTGCACCGAAACCGAAGTAGTCTTCATTGCTCCAATAGGTCAGGTTATGCTGGCTTTCAAAGCCAGGTTTTGCGTAATTGCTAATTTCGTATTGCTTTAATCCATGTCGCTCCATTTCATCCATCACAAGCTCATACATTTCAGCCTCACGTTCTTGCGGCGGTAAATGCAGTTTGCCTTTTTGCATTAAGTTGTAAAAAACTGTTTTCGGCTCCACTATCAGTGAGTAGACAGAATAATGCTCTGCCCCTAATGAGAAAGCTGTCTCAAGTGAATTCATCACATGATGCTTTTCTTGATGCGGCAATCCAAACATGAGGTCAAGGCTAATGTTGTCAAATCCAACGGCTCTTGCTCGCTGAAAAGACGTGAGGACATCTTTCTTTTGATGAACTCGTCCGATTTTTTTGAGTAAATCATCTTCAAAGGTTTGGACGCCAAAGCTTAGCCGATTGACACCGGCTGCTTTTAACACATGCAGCTTCTCGAGTGATAATTCATCTGGGTTCGCTTCCACTGCAAATTCAACCAGATGTTTTGCCGGTTTTAACACTCGGTGAATGCTGTTCATGAGCTGGTCTAGCTGGCTGACGGTCAGTGATGTCGGCGTTCCCCCGCCAATAAAGATCGTCTTTAGTTCTTGCTCGCCCTTTTGCTCGATCGTGTGCTGCATCTCTTTTTCAAGAGCCGCTAAGTATTCATCGACTGGCTGCGTTTTAATGAAAAATTTATTGAAATCACAATAGTGGCAAATGTGCTCACAAAATGGAATATGAATGTATACTGCTTTCATTTGATGACACCTTCTTTACAGGTAAAGAGCCGCAGTTTATCGCTGCGGCACCTTTGTTTGTTTTCGACTATAAACGCCAAGGCTGACATTGTAAAGCAGGTTGCCTTGAGGGTGTTATTTTTTTGGTGTGCTGTCGTCCATCTTCAGCACAGCCATAAAGGCTTCTTGCGGGACTTCAACAGAGCCCACTTGCTTCATGCGCTTTTTCCCTTCTTTTTGCTTCTCAAGAAGCTTCCTTTTCCGGGAAATGTCTCCACCATAACATTTAGCAAGTACGTTTTTACGCATCGCTTTAATGGTAGAACGAGCCACGATTTTTTGTCCAATCGCTGCTTGAACTGGTACTTCAAAATGCTGGCGTGGAATGAGTTCTTTCAGCTTTTCTACGATGATCTTGCCTCGTTCATATGCGTAATCACGGTGAACAATAAAGGAAAGGGCATCGATTTTTTCGCCATTCAGCATGATATCCATTTTCACTAGAGTAGATGGGCGATAGCCAATCAGCTCATAGTCAAAGGACGCATAGCCTTTTGTGTTGGACTTTAGCTGATCAAAGAATTCGTACACGATCTCCGCCAAAGGAATTTCGTACACAATGCTCACTCGGTTTGCATCAAGGTATTGCATATCAATGAAATTGCCGCGCTTTCCTTGGCAAAGCTCCATGACAGAGCCTACATAGTCATTCGGCACCATCATTGTTGCTTTCACGTATGGTTCTTCAATTCGCTCAATCTTTTGCGGATCAGGCAGATTGGACGGGTTATCTACGACGATTTTTTCTCCGTCTGTCATATACACATCGTAAATAACACTTGGTGCTGTCGTAATAAGATCGATTTTGAATTCACGTTCAATCCGTTCTTGGATGATTTCCATATGAAGCATTCCAAGAAAGCCGCAGCGGAAACCGAAGCCAAGTGCTTGGGATGTCTCTGCCTCATATTGAAGGGAAGAATCATTTAATTCAAGCTTTTCTAGGGCTTCACGTAAGTCATTATATTTCGCTGTGTCAATCGGATAAAGTCCGCAGTACACCATTGGGTTCAGCTTTCTGTATCCTGGCAGCGCTTCTTTCGCTGGGTTCTCCGCACTTGTGATCGTATCCCCCACACGTGTATCACCGACATTTTTAATCGCTGCTGTTAAGTAGCCAACATCTCCAACAGTGAGTTCATCTGTCGGCATGGCTTTTGGTGTGAATACGCCGACTTCAAGCACTTCAAATTCTTTGCCCGTCGCCATCATTTTGATTTTCTGACCTGGTCTGACGGTTCCTTCAACAATTCGTATGTACGCAATAACGCCGCGATACGCATCGTAGAGAGAATCAAAAATAAGCGCTTGAAGCGGTGCTTCTGGGTCTCCAGCAGGTGCCGGCACCTTTTCGACGATTTGTTCTAAAATATCTTCGATCCCAATACCCGCCTTAGCAGAGGTGAGAACAGCTTCAGACGCATCCAACCCGATGACATCTTCAATTTCTTCTCTTACACGCTCAGGCTCTGCACTTGGCAGATCGATTTTATTGATAATCGGAAGAATCTCTAAGTTGTTATCAAGAGCTAAATAAACGTTCGCAAGTGTCTGTGCTTCAATTCCTTGTGCTGCATCTACTACAAGAATCGCACCTTCACAGGCAGCAAGGCTTCGAGATACCTCATAGGTGAAGTCGACATGCCCTGGTGTATCAATCAGGTGCATAATATATTCTTCTCCATCCTTCGCCTTATATTTCAGCTGGACAGAGTTTAATTTAATCGTTATGCCGCGTTCACGCTCTAAGTCCATGGAATCAAGTAATTGTTCTTTCATTTCTCGCTGAGTAATCGCCGCTGTTTTTTCCAAAATACGGTCCGCCAATGTGGATTTCCCATGGTCAATATGGGCGATAATGGAGAAATTTCGAATTCTTGATTGCCGTTCTAATCGTTTTTCTTTATCTGTCACAATCTATCACTCCTACTATAAAACGCGGGTTGCGCTAGCTTAGATTATATCAATAGGGCTGTAAAGATTCAATCGAAATCAAGAAAAGCCGCTCATCGGTCAGCGGCTTTAGTCATATGGTATTGATTTATTTATTTCCCATTCATCCAATCATAAAGAGAACGGGCTGCATGTGTCATGCCATCAGACAGCGCTTTTCCTGCCTTGGAGAAGGCATTAAAGCTCTCTATTTCCTCAAGCTGCTTTTGTTTTTCGGCAAGATCCTTTTCTGTAACAGCCGTTCCTAAGATAGAGGCTTCTCGTTCTTCATCGTCGTTCATTTGGATGGAGAACGCGCCTTTTAATTGCGGGTCATGGTAACCCTTCATTTGCAGCATGCCATTATTCGCCTGCTGCATTCCTAAAAAGACGCCAAATAGCAAGACTAGTCCTAAAATAATGGTTTTTCCAATAAATGATCCCATGCACCGTCACCACCTTAAGAGTGTTTTTTCTCATCCTTTGCTTTGCCGTTCACCTTTTCCGCGTCCCAGAAAATGTCGCTGAAGACATCAGCTGCTGCATTGGATGCATTTTTCAACTCTTCCATATTATTATCCACTCCGCCAAATTCTAAAAGTAGGGCTTTGTCGGATAAATCTTGATTATAAATTCCATTATCGCCAATTTCTCCTTTGGCAAACACACCGACACTGAGACCTTTATATTTTTTCTCCATCAAATGGTGGAACTCCGTCGCAAGCTTGAGATTTTTCTCATAGCTTTGATTCTTCTTCCCTACAACAAACGCAATTCTCGCATATTTTTTTCCTTTGATCTCGACAGTGGTGTCTTTCTTTCTTCTTGAGTCACGGTGGATATCAATTAAGTATTCGAGGTCATCATTTTTCGCTAAGGCTTCTTTTACGACCAATCTTGATTCATTATAAGATTGAGGATACTTTAATCCTTTTTGCAGGAGCCTTTTTTCAACTTCCGTTTTGTCGACCGTATTCCCGATTCCTTGCTGATCAAGCGCCTTTCCGAACATGTCGCCGACAAGGGTGACATTCACTTTTGAGTGCCGTGCATTGTTTGGATTCGTTTCTCCTTTTAAAAATGGTAAATATGATTCCGTATTATGCGTGTGGTAAATGTACACGGCTTTTCGTTTTCCTGTCGACCGGTCCGGCTCTTTCGCAGGCTTTTTCGGCACATCTTTGTCGAGCTTGTCCAGCTCTGCCAAATTTGCTTCTTTTTCATCTTGGATGACTTCACTTGGCGGCGGCGATTCCATTGGCATGTTGGTATAGTCTGTTCCTTCACCCGCTAAGATGATTTTTGTATCAAAATGTTCAAAACCTGGGAGTTCTCTCCCTAGAAAACTACGCGGGTCTTCTAAATTGATACTAGTCGCAAGCTTGAGTGACAGTCCAGAGAAATGAAACCCTTTTTGATCTTTCGGGACTGCTGAGGCGAAATATTGATTTTCCATACCCATTAATGTAGCGAAGAACGCTCCGGAAAGCTCATCTGCTACACCATATAGCGAGGCTTGCGGCCTCAGCTCTGGCTTTAAAGATGTCAACGCCCCTGACATCACAAACACCACAACAAGCGAGGCTATAAATAAGAAAATGCTTTTCACTACTTTTGTTCCATTAATCGCAACGACCAACTGTCGAGGACGGCGGGGTCTTTTTTTCATGATTTACTCCCTCCAGCACGCTTTCTAGTAATTACACTATGAGCGAGCTAGAGAAAGTAGAACCGATTAATGATTATAAGAACCCATGTTATCTTGAGAGATTTTTTGATGGAGTGCTGTATTTAATCCATTGGCGAGTACGTTTGCCATATCATCAATGAATGTATCCACTTCCTTAGGCGTGACCATTAAATTTTGCCCTAGCGGCGCAAGTACTTCATGGATCAGCTGCCGTTTCTCTTCTTCCGGAAGAGTCCCTACGATACCTAAAAATGATTGACGCGTTTCCTCATCTGGTAAGTCTTCTTCGTTTAGCACTTTTTTCTTCCCAAAAGTCAAACCAGCCGGCACAAGAGAGCGGGACGGCCGGTCATCTTTCAGTTCTCTACCAAAATGCTTTAAGACATAATCAATTGTGTCACTTGCAATGGTTACTGCATCTACCACTGTTGGAACGCCAATCGCAATCACTGGAATCCCCAACGTTTCTTTGCTTAATTCTTTCCGCTTATTCCCTACACCTGAACCGGGATGGATGCCTGTATCAGAGATTTGAATCGTGGTATTCACCCGTTCCACTGCACGAGCAGCAAGAGCATCGATTGCAATGACAAAATCAGGTTTGGACCGCTCGATTACACCTTGTATAATGTCGCTTGTTTCAATACCGGTCAGTCCCATCACTCCCGGTGATAAAGAGGACACTGGGCGATACCCTTCCTGTACATTTTCCGGCTGCAATTCAAAGAGATGCCGGGTCACAAGCAGGCTTTCAACCGTGAGCGGGCCTAGCGCATCTGGCGTGACATTCCAGTTTCCTAGTCCTACTACAAGACAGCTCGCATCAGCCTGAATGCCTCGGTCTTTTAAAAACTGAGCAAAATGACGCGCAAATACTTCGACGACTTTTTCCTGCATCTCAGAATCTTTCTCCCGAATGCCCTGCGCCTCAAGCGTCAAGTATGTTCCTGCCTTTTTGCTGGTCAGCTCCTCCCCTTCTTTCGTGATCTCCACTGTGCGTATACGGATGCCATGCTCCTCTTTTTCCTTTTCGACAATCCCTTGAATTCCGTCCTTTTTGACGACATTCGGATCGTTCTCTTGTTCTAGTATCTCTTTTGTTTCAACAGCCAAGTCTGTCCGGATTTGATAAGCACTTAAATCAAGTTTCTGTTTCTCCATAAAAAGACTCCTTCCACCAAGTAATTAACAGTAGTCTTTCCATCTCTTTAAAGAAACATTCGAGCGCTTCATCAATGAAAAATACTTTACATTTATATTGCATTCTAAAGGTGTGTTTGATAGAATACAACTTGTTCTATTGTGAAGATTTAACCTTAAGACAATTGTGTTTAGGTTGTATCTTAGGAGGTGAAACACATGCCAAATATTAAATCAGCGATCAAACGTACAAAAACGAATAACGAACGCCGTGCACATAACGCAACAATCAAGTCTGCGATGCGTACTGCGATTAAACAAGTTGAAGTTTCTGTAGCTAACAACGATGCTGAGCAAGCAAAAGCTGCTCTTTCTTCTGCTGCAAAACGCATTGACAAAGCCGTTAAAACTGGTCTTGTACACAAAAACGCAGCTGCGCGTTACAAGTCAAGACTTGCTAAACAAGTAAACGGACTTTCTGCATAATGCTTGCAACGCCTCAGTGATGAGGCAACTGTTTAACTGTACGTCCGTCCTGACCGGCTCAGCCATTAGGACAGACTGGCAATTATACATCTAAACAAAAACGACCCTCTTTTTAGAAGGTCGTTTTTTTTATGTTCAAGCGCCCAATAGTCGAAGCAGGAACAATTCTAACAATAGCTGCTTGTCTTTTTTACCGGTTTTCATTTCATAATCGATCGTTGATAGCTCTTTGACAATCTGCTTGAGCTCTTCTTCTGAAAACAGTCTTGCCTGATCCATAGCAAGTTTGACGCGGAATGGGTGGACTTTTAGATTTGAAGCAATTTGTTTTTGCCCATATCCTTGCTGAGCGAAATACTTCGTCTGCAAAATCAATCGAAATTGAGTTGATATGAGTGCTAATATTTTAATGGGTTCCTCATTTTGTTTCAGCAAATCATAAAACATCTGCATGGCCTCAGAGCGGCGTCTGTTGACAATTTGGTTAATTAATTCGAAAATATTCTGCTCTAAGCTTCTTGCAACGAGCTGATTGACATCCGCTAATTCAATTTCTTCTCGTTCTCCAATATATGTACTCAGCTTCCTGACCTCTTGAAACAATGTGGATAGACTCCCACCGCATAGCATCACAAGCTGCTCAGCCGCTTCAGATGTCATCGCCTTTCCTTCTGTTTTCACCAGTGTAATGGTGAAATCCGTTGTTTCTTTTGGGTTTAACTCTTTTGCCTCAACCATAGCCGCTTTCTTTTTTAGCAATTTGGTGATTTTCTTCCGTTCATCCAGCTTTTCATATGGTGCTAATAACACGAGAATGGTATAAGGCGCCGGCTTTTCTAAATAAGCTTCTAACACAGAAAGCTCATGCTCAATCTTCTCCTTTTTCTTTTCCGCTGTAAGAAAATAAGGATTCTTGATCACCACGAGACGCCTTTCTCCCATAAACGGAAAGGTTTCTGCATCCGTCACAGCCTGTTCAAGCGGCACCTCTTCCATATCAAAGACGGAGTAATTAAAATCCTTCGTCTCCTCGTCTACTACAGCTTGTCTTAATTTAGCTGCTGTTTCTTGCAGTAAATACGTTTCTTTTCCATATAAGCAATAAACGGGATGGATATCCCCTCTTTTTAAATTGTTCCAAACTTCAAAGACCATAAATTGAATCCCTCTCTTTCACTTCCTCCTCTATCCTAAAGTGTGTGAAGACATTAGTAAAGAGGAAGCTGAAAGTGCCGCCTCCTCATTTATAGTAAACGTCTGGTGCAAGCTCCCGGGTCAGCTCGCTGTCAGACGATATTCATAAAATGATCATGAAAATGGAAAACGGTTACTTTACCTTCTAGCAATTCCAAATGAGTTCAAGTATACTAAAATTAGCCAGGAGGGATGAAAATGAATGAATTTGAAAAAAATGTTCAAAGCAAGCGGAATGATGTGACCGACTCAGCCGTTGGTTTTATCGTCACATTCGGATTTTTCGCCTCAATGTTTATTTTGGCAACAATTATACACCTCGTTGGATCTTAACTTCATGATTGCTAAATGACTGCCGTTTTGGCAGTTTTTTTATTGATTTTGTAAGATATCATATGGAGGTTGCGTGTAAAACGTTCCTTTCTTCTCAAGAAATTCATAGGTCACACTTCCGTCTCGATCTGTGCGGTACACCTCCATTTGATGATCCTTTAGTTTTTTCAAAACTTCCTGATGAGGATGCTGATAACGATTGCGTTCACCAGCCGAAATGAGTGCATAGGACGGCTCCAGATGTCGAAGCCACTCCTCACTTGTTGACCCTTTACTGCCATGATGCCCAACCTTTAAGACATCCGCTCGCAGGTGGGGATAGGCTTCTATGATGTCTCGTTCCCCTTCTTGTTCAAGGTCTCCAGTGAACAGAAAACGTTTCCCACCAAGAGTAAAAGCCAGAACGAGTGAATCATTGTTCTTACTTGTCACCCGGTCTTGCGAAGGGTGCAGAACCTCAAATATGTGCTCTCCAACTCGGAGCTGATCTCCTCTTTCTAATTCATCAATAAATATCCCTTTTTTAGCTGCTTCTCTTAGCAGCTTTGCGTCCTCTGGACTTCGGGCAAAGCCTTTTGGTATGGCCAGCCGCTTTACTTTATTTCGGTTGATTAAACGAACCGCTTCTCCCATGTGATCTTGATCCGCATGCGTGAGAATCAGCACATCAAGTTTTGCTATACCTTTAGAATGCAGAAACGGGATCAGCGTTTGATCACCGATCGTAGATACTTTACGTCTTTTTTTCCACGGTTCCTCTTCAAAAGAAAGTCTGCCCCCTGTATCCACAAGCAGATGCCCCTTTCGATAGGGCAGTTGAATAAACAAACTATCCCCCTGCCCTACATCCAGCATCGTGACCTCCCCTTTTTGGAGAAAGTTCGGAGTAAAAAAGTGTACACTCAAAACACCAATGAAAAAAAGAATTGGCACAGAATAGGATTTCACAGAAGCTTTGCACTCCATCACAAACAGCAGAAAAACAATGGCACTCACTTCCAGAAGAATATGCCACCAAGTAGATTTCATAAAAATCAAGTTAAACCCATCAAAAACTGCCATATGTGCTGACAACTGATGACTTAGCTGGATGACCGAATCAAGCAGCTGGAACAATACTTGTCCAAGAGGGAGATAAATGATGGACAAAAGAAAAAAGAGTAAGGACAGAGGCAGGACAACCGTCGTATAAAAAGGGACAAACATCATATTCAATGGGATGCTCAGCAAAGAAAATTGCTGAAAATGATATAAAAGAACAGGAAGCGAGGCAAGCTGCGCAACAAAGGATATAAGGAATAACTGCATCACTGCACTTTTCGCTTGTGATAAGATTCTGGTCGATAACAAAATAAAGAACGTTACCACGAATGAAAGCTGAAATCCGATATCAAATAGATATAGAGGATGAAACGCTAATAAGAGTAAAAACGTTGCGCTTAATACGACAGCAGAAGGCTGTTTCATTTCTTTCGGCAGGCTCGTCATCACTAAATGGATTCCTGCCATGAGACAAGCTCTTAAAACCGATGGTGCAGCACCTGTCAAACAAGCATAAACAGGAAGAAAGCATAATAGAAGAATACGTGCTGTCTCTCTTGTCACACCGGCACGAAGCAGACACCAAAATAAACAGGCAAGAAGCGTTTGCACATGCAGTCCTGAGATCGCTAACAGATGAATAATGCCGAGCATTTGATAGTCTCTTAATGTGTCAGGATCAATCAACTCACGATCACCAAAAATAAGGGCCTGTACAATGCCTACAGAGTTTTTCGGCACATGATCTTCTAAGAATTTTAAGCCATTTTGCCTCATCGCTTGAAGATAATAGGAAGGTCTGTCTTTTTTTGTACAGCCTTTGATTGACTGCGGTAAGAAAATGGCGCTAATGCCTTTTGATTTTAGAAATTGATCATATTGAAACCCGTTAGGAATGGTTGCGTGTTTAGGCGGCCGAACATCACCTGTCATATGACAGCTCATACCTGGCTCTACATCTTTTAGCGCCTCTTTTTCACGCTCTGTTTTAATGGTATAGAAAGCGGCTAGCCGTTCATGTTCTGTTGACACAGTTGCTGAAAAACGATTGCCATCTGTCTTCGGAATACTTTCAATCACAACGGAGCCGGAAAGAAATTTTTCTTGTACAGGTTGATCCGTTTCAAAAAACTCATGAACCATAAAAATAAGAGTATAAACAGCTCCACATAGGCTGATCATGAGAAAGAGCTTGGGAATTTTTTTCAGTAGGCTGAGAAGTAATATGATGAGAAGAAAGAGAAGGAAATACATATGAAGATGATATGCAGCCAGAGCAATTCCAACAGCTGCTGAAATTGCCCCAAACGGCAAATAATTAAACATAGGAAGTAAATAATTGATTCGCCTTCTCATGCATAACGCGAATTTCTGTTTCACTAAGTCCTGATTCACTTAGCTTGCCAATTAAATCTGCAACAAAGGCCAATTTTTCTTGATTTTTTAAGTCGATGATCATTTCATCCAGTTCAACTTGTTCCGTTTGAACACCTGCCTGCTCAAATAAATCAACGGCATATGGGTGATTTTTATAATCCTTTGCATAGTACACGGTTCGAATACCTGCTTGAATAATGGCTTTACAGCACTGCAAACAAGGAAAATGCGTGACATATATTTCAGCATCCGCTGTAGGTGCACCAAATTTGGCACATTGTAAAATAGCGTTCATTTCCGCATGGATGGTGCGAACGCAGTGATGATCAATGACATAGCATCCCACATCTGCACAATGGACATCACCAGCAATTGAGCCATTATATCCCCCTGCAATGATACGCTTGTCTCTGACGATGGTCGCCCCAACAGCTAACCGCTCACAGGTGCTTCGTAAAGCAAGCAAATGGCTTTGTGCCATAAAATATTGATTCCATGAAATTCTTTCCACGAGCTGATCCCTCCAGAATGATGGTTGGTATTAAGTGTACATGCCTTCCTTCTATACCGTCAATTCTACTTCACGGTCAATTCACTTTTCAGCCGTTCAATGGTCTTCTCCCCAAAACCTGAAATGTTCCGCAAATCTTCAATTTGTTGAAATTCCCCGTGTTCCTCTCTGTACGTAATGATGGCTTCTGCTTTAGCTGGCCCTATTCCGTTAATGGTTTGCAATTCCGCCGCATCAGCCTGATTGACATTGACACCTTGACTCTTTTCTTTACCCGATGGAGCGTCAGCAGCTGCTATTTGCGTCTGCCTCTCCGCTTCTCCCTGCTTCCGGACATAAATCATCATACTGTCCTCTAATTTTGCTGCTTGATTGATTTCAATCGTGTCTGCTTTACTAGTAAAGCCCCCTGCTCTCCGAATCGCTTCTTCTACCCGTGCATCAAATTGAAACGTATAAACCCCTGGCTTTTTCACAGCTCCTTTGACCTCTACAAAAATGGGAGGTGATTCATTATCGGTCTTTTCTTGTTTGTCTTCTAATGTGACTTGTATGTCTTTATCTTCCTTCAATACACTTGGCTCTCTGCTGCTCTCCCTATTTCCTGCGAAAAGGAAGAAAGTGATGATGATCACGACCATGAGCCCAGCTCCGATATAAAGACTGTATTTTTTCAATGGAATGAGTCGCTTCACGTGCTCACGCTTCTTTCAATCATATTTTTCTATTGCTCAACATACTGTTTAGAAGATAACAGATCCTATGCGCCTAAGGAGGGAGAACGTTTGAATATCGGGATAATCGGTACAGGAAACATGGGTACCATACTTACTGAGGCATTTATTGAATCAAAGGCAGTCAATCCCTCATCCATCACCATCACAAACCGGACCATAGAAAAAGCGTTCAATATAAAAAAGAACCACCCAGAGCTTGAAGTAACGAAACAGCTTACAGGAGCTGTCATGAATAAGGATTTCATCTTTGTTTGTGTCAAGCCGCTTGATATTTATCCACTTTTAAAAGAGCTGAGCCCTCTTTTAACAGAACAGCAAACCATTGTCATCATTACAAGTCCGGTTCACCCTGAACAGCTTCAGGATATCGTTCCTTGTCAAACAGCCAGGCTGATTCCAAGCATTACGAACCGTGCTTTATCAGGAGCGTCACTTTTAACATTTGGATCGTCATGCAGTGTCGCGACGAAAACAGCGTTAAGACAGTTAGCTTCCTGCATTTCAACACCCATTGAGATTCATCATTCGATTACAAGAGCGGCGTCAGATATCGTCAGCTGCGGTCCTGCCTTTATCAGCTTTCTCGTTCAGAAAATGATTGAAGCAGCTGTCGAAGAAACAGATATTTCTAAAGAAGAAGCCACCACCTTATCAGAAGATATGCTTGTAGGACTTGGCCGTTTGATTGAAAAAAGAGTCTATACCCTTCCGACACTGCAAGACAAAGTGTGTGTTAAAGGCGGCGTCACTGGTGAAGGGATTAAAGCACTTGAAGCAGGTGTTCAAGATATGTTTCACCGCCTCTTTCAAAACACCCATGAAAAATTCGATGAAGACCTTGAAGCGGTTGCGCATCAATACCCGCCAAGTGTGTTTACTGATGATCGCAGAAATTAATCATCTCTGCAACAAGCGAAAAAAGGGTTTTAAAAAACCATCGTTCCATTAAACGATGGTTTTTGGTTTCTTAGCTGAAATGAAAAATCTTTCGGCGAATTCCCCAGGGACTTCATTTGTAAAATCAGCGGTCACTTCTATCTGTTCAAAGCCAGCGGACTCAAGGAACGCCGCATATGTCTCAAATGGAAATGTACGCTGTTCATGTGTCTCATCATAACGCTGATACACGTCTCCGTCCTTTACAAAAAAGCTTAAATCGTGAATGACCGAATACATGTCATCCCCTTTATCACTCTGCCAAATATAGCTGATCTCTTCATCTTGATCGGCATAAGTCGAACCTGGGAATACCTCTTCCATTTTATAAGGTGTATGAACATCAAAGAGTAAAACCCCATCTGCCTCTAAAAGCTGAAACATGTTTTTAAAGGTTTTTTTGACGTCATTTTCGTTTTTTAAGTAATTCAAGGAATCACAGCAAATAACCGCTGCTTGAAAGACTTGCTCAAAACCCGTAAGCTCTCTCATATCTTGATGTAAAAATTGAATGGACTGCTTTTTCGCCTGTGCTTTTTGCTGCGCGAAGACCAGCATTTCTTCACTGAGGTCAATTCCTGTGACTGTGTGGCCCTTTTCAGCTAACCGAAGAGAAATTTCTCCAGTCCCACAGCCAACATCAATAATGGCAGCATTCGGTTTGATATTCTGCTGGATCCACTGAACCCATTCATCATAAGGTGCATGTGTCATGAGCTCGTCATACACACCTGCAAACCCTTGATAAATCATGAGTTAATGCCAAGTGAAAGCGTTTCTCTCGGCGCATCTCCCCATAGCTTCTCTAGGTTGTAGTATCCTCTTTCTTCTTTGTGGAACACATGAGCAATGACATCACCAAGATCAATCAATACCCATCTTGCTTCATCAAAGCCTTCCATCTTCTTCACTTCGATTCCACTTTCCTCTGCAAGATGTTTTACTTCTCTTGCAATGGCCTGCACTTGCTTATCAGAGTTCCCGTGACAAATGAGAAAATAATCGGCAACAAGTGAGATTCCTTGCATATTAAGGGCAATAATATCCTCAGCCCGTTTATCATCGCATGCTCCTGCCGCGACGTTTAAAATTGATGATGAATCCATCCAAATTCCTCCTTAATTGTTCTTATGCACAAGCGAGTTGTAAGTAGCCAATGTATCTGGAAAGACTGGCTGATTCTTTTTCAATAAGAAGCTGATGGTGTTTTTTAGTGACTGAACCAACGCGCTATCCAAATCATGCTCTGCTAACTCTCTTACTTCTTCAACACCAGGGAAATGACGTCCTGGTTCGATATAATCAGCGACATAAATGACCTTTTCAAGTAATGTCATGTTTGGCCTGCCTGATGTATGAAATTCAATGGCAGTTAAAATGTCTTGATCGTCAATGCCTGCTTCCTTTTTAACCAGATAAGCACCAACTGGGGCATGCCAAAGCTCAGGCGAATATTCAAGCAATAGAGGGTTCATCTGTTCCTTCTGGATAATTCCCTTCATTTCTTCCTTTGGTCTAAATTTCGCATAATCATGAAAAATAGCGGCGATCTCTGCTTTTTTCACATCTGCACCGAACCGTTCCGCTAATGAAATGGCTGCACTCATGACCCCGAGTGTATGTGTATATCTATGCTCTGTTAACTGCTCTTTGACACAGTTCAATGCTTCTTCACGATTCATATAAATGATGCTCCTTTATATAACGCTCAACAGCTTTCGGTATCAAATAATCGACAGGTTTTTCCTGCTTTATTCGCTGCCTAATCAATGTCGATGATACATCAAAAGCTGGAACATCTGCAAATAAAAGAGGATATGCCGTACTTCCGGCATAACCCGGTCTTTTCATCCCAATAAAGGTGATCATCTGAAGCAAATCATCAATCCGATGCCATTTTGGCAAATACTCGACCATGTCCGCTCCAATCATAAAAAAGAACTCATCTTCAGGATGACGCTTCTTTAAAAGCTCCACCGTATCCACTGTATAAGATGGACCCTCTCGCTCCATTTCAATGAGCTCCAGCCGAAAATATGGATTTGACTGGATCGCCGCTTCCACCATTTTCACCCGGTGACGACTATCTGCTCGTTTCCGGTCTGTTTTATGAGGGGGCTTGTGATTTGGGATAAACCACATTTCATCAAGCCCCACTTGAAAACGCACTTCATTCGCCATCAGCAAATGACCATTATGAGGAGGATCAAACGTACCGCCGAACAACCCTATTTTTTTCATATCACATCCACCTTTACGGCAGCTTAATTTGTTTATTTTCCTTCGATTCTTTATAAAGGACAATCACATTTCCGATCGTTTGAACAAGTTCAGCTTTTGCACCTTTTACAAGTGCTTTCGCAACTTCCGTTTTGTCCTCATCGCAGTTTTGTAATACGCTGACCTTTAACAGTTCTCTTACTTCAAGCGCCTCGGAAATTTGCTTGATCATATTGTCATTTACCCCGCCTTTTCCTACTTGAAAAATAGGTGATAAATGATGTGCTTTTGCACGTAAAAAACGTTTTTGTTTCCCTTTTAACATGGTGTTCCTCCTAATTTCTCTATTACAATTGACTTCATTTTTCTGGCGTCAGGCGTGATGCCTGTCCACAGTTCAAAGGCTCTTGCTGCTTGTCCAACAAACATGCCGACACCATCTACTGTTTTCAAACCTAACCCGGCTGCTTCTTTGAGCAGCTTTGTTTCTATTGGATTATACACAATATCACAAACGACCGCTGTTTTTTTTGCGTTTGCTAAAGAAATCGGGGTTTCTTCAACATTCGGGTACATACCGATTGAGGTCGTATGGATGATGACATCATATTCCCCAAGTCGTTCTTCTGCTGTCTTTAAAGTAATGGCACTAGATGTGATGTTCCCATCTGCACTTTCAATTAAAGCCTCAGCTTTTTCAATGGTGCGGTTGGTGATATCAAAGCTTTTCGGTGCATAGTCAGCGATTGTCGTATAAATCGCTCTTGCTGCTCCGCCAGCACCAATCATTAGAAATGACAGCTCTGTTAAAGGCTGATCCAAGGCTTCAAGCAATGAATGAAGAAAGCCCTCTCCATCTGTGTTGTACCCGACGAGCTGACCTCCTTCAAGCCGCACCGTATTGACTGCACGCAGGCGTTCAGCTGTCACATCAATTTTATCAAGGTACTGCATAATGTCTACCTTGTGCGGAACAGTGACGTTAAAGCCGCTTATTCCTAAGGCTTTCATACCGCGAATGGCATCTTTAAGGTCTTCGTCTTCTACTTGAAAGCCATGATAATGTCCATCAATCCCAGCATCCTTCAATGCTGCATTATGAATATCCGGAGACATTGAATGACCAACAGGGTTACCGATTAATCCGTATAAAGGTTTCAAGGTCTCTCCCCCTTTGAACATTTAAATTAACGAACGTCTCATAAACACATGAACGCCTTTTGGCGCATAGACTTTGATTTGCTTCCCTGCATCATTTGCCGTTACCCATCCTAAGCCTGAAAAGACGATGTCCATTTTCGGCTGATCAATCGTAAAGGTATGCGGAACGAGCGGAGGGAAATCTTCCATCCCCTCTTTTGATGGCGGTGATAGCAGTTCCCCGGCATGTTTTTCATATAAATCATCTGCGTTCTCTAACTTTGTTCTGTGTATGTTCAGCTCATTTGGCATATAGCAGACAAATGACGTTCTGCCGCCTTTTACATAATCAAATCGAGCAAGGCCGCCAAAATAAAGCGTTTGTGCTTCATTTAATTGGAACGTTCTCGGTTTCAATTCTTTTTTCGGCGTTAAGATCTTCAAGTCATTTTTGCTGACATAGTGCGCCATCTGATGACGGTTGATAATGCCTGGCGTATCAAATAGAGCAGATCCGTCATCAAGCGGGATCTCAATGGCATCAAGTGTTGTACCTGGATATTGGGATGTGGTGATCACGTTCTCTTCGCCAGATACTTCTTTGATGATTCGATTGATAAATGTTGATTTTCCAACATTCGTACAGCCGACGACATAGACATTTCTTCCCTCACGGTAATGATCGATCGCTTCCATCACCTCAGGTACGCCCTGACCTCTGCTTGCACTGATTAAGAAAACATCGATCGGGTTCAATCCGTTTTCTTTCGCTTCCCGTTTCATCCAATGAATCAGACGATCTTTTTTCACGGATTTCGGTAAAATATCTACTTTGTTGCCGACGAGTAAAATCGGATTACCACCGACAATACGACTCAGCCCATTGATCCAGCTTCCGTTAAAGTCAAAAATATCAACGACCTTTACAATCAGAGAATCTGTCTCTCCAATGCTGTGCAATATATTTAAAAAGTCGTCTTCTGTTAAAGAAACATCTTGTATTTCATTGTAGTTCTTTAACCTAAAACAGCGCTGACAGATCACATCTTCTTTCAATAGAGATGCTGCCGGCGCATATCCTAATTGATCTTTATCTTCCGTCTGAATGGCTACACCGCAGCCAATACAAACAACCTTTTCCATTATTACTCTTCCTCCCACTGAATGTGGCCCTTACGCTTTAAGGCTCCTAAAATTCTGCGTTCAATCTGCCTGTTAAACTTGGTGAAAAATCCGTCCGAGGCAGCGACAGGGACGACCAAAATCGTATGGAAGCCATGACGATTCCCGCCTAGTACATCGGTCATGAGCTGATCCCCAATGACCACCACATCTTCTTTTTTCAATTGCATATCAGAGACTGCCTTATTAAAGGCTCTTCCCATAGGCTTTTTCGCTTTATAAATAAACGGGATATGAACTGGTTCAGAAAAAAGCTTGACCCTTTTTTCATTATTGTTCGATACAATCGTCACTTGTATCCCGTGATCCTTCATTTCTTGAAACCATTCAATTAAGCGGGGCGTCGCACTTGGACGGTCCCATTCTACTAGTGTGTTATCTAAATCGGTAATAATTCCTTTTACATTTCGTTCTTTTAGTTTTTGCGGTGAAATGTGGAAAATGCTTTTCACAAATTCATCCGGTAAGAAATACTTCTTTAGCACAATTTGCACCCTTTCTTCCATTGGTTTTTCAGCGATTGTGTCGAATCAAATCACAATTTGTCTGTCTATCGAATACAATGAAAAAGTTTTCGACATATGACGAGGACCTTCAACAGGTGTGGATAATTTTACACACATTATCCACCTATATTTCATCACGCTTTCATTCAATTATAAACACTCTACCCACAAGTTATCCACTTCACCATGTGGATAACAGAACGATTGTTCTTGTTTCCCATTCATGGTAGATTAAAGGTACTTCAGAGACATTCGATCAACCTATGATGATATGTCTTTTCCTTAAGTTTTATGCCAACTTTTTCAGGGGAGGTGTTTTTCCCATCATATGGGTTTCTAGTATGAAAAAGCTGTCAGATGATTTACTTATAGAATCGTATTATAAAGCAAATGAAATGAACTTAAATCGCGACTTCATTGAATTAATTGAGACAGAAATGAAAAGACGTTCGCTCGGGCATATGCTCTCTGTTTCCTCTTAATTCCATTTCGCAGGAACCATGCCTCCCGAGCACTCTCCTTTTTTAAACTCAGGTGACTGATATTATATCACTTGCGCTATAGGCTTACTACTATTTTCCGTAAAAAACACCCCTTCTCATCAAAGAAGAGGTGTCTTATTTGCAAGGCTGTTCATTCCAAAACCATAACCCTCCGCCTACGACCAAAATGACCACAAGGAACACAACAAGAAAAGCGTAACCGATTCCTGCTCCTTGAGCTGGATAAGGTGAACACGCAGGGTAAGGATAAGGGCATCCCCACATATCAGTTACCTCCTTCTAGGAAGATATACTGTTAGACTATGCTGGATGGATGGTCTTGTTTAGGCAGATGGCCATCATTTAAAAATGTTTGATGACATCACGCTCTTTGATTTCGTTATAAATAATTCTTGCCCCTTTTGGCGTCATATGATTGCCAGAAGGGTCGATCAAACCTGATTGAATCAGCGCATTGTCACTATCTTCACCAGCTTCTCGGATGAACGCTTTCCAATTGTCGACAAGCGGTACTTGCTGATCCTTGGCTATTTCTCTCGTAATGTCATTATAGGAATTTTGCCAAGCTCTTGCCCCGCCTCTCTCAGCAAAATAAGATGACTTATACCTAGAGTAGTAATACAAGCCCTTTTTTCCGCCTTCTACAACAGGTACACAGGTCATGAGAATCGGGGTAATGCCTTCTTTTCTACTTTCAGAAATGAAGTAGGATACATTTTCTTTAAATCGTTTTTTCGTCACGCGGGGATGTTTCCCATCTAAAATCGCCGCATCATTCGTACCGAACATGATGAGGACGTAAGTTGGTTTCTGCTTTAAAATATCCTGCTCAAAGCGAAGCTTCGCGTCTTCAGTTGTCTGCCCGCCAATGCCTGCATTCTTCACTTGAATTTGGCCGCGCTCGACGTTTTTCATGAGATTCACCCATTTTTCAGATGTTGGATAATCTCGAAAGTCCCAGTTTGATCCCCTTGTATTGCTGTCGCCAAATGCAATGACACTTTCTTGTTCTGGCTTTGAGCACCCAGCAGCGACACAAAGCAGGATAAAAAGGACAACACATTTCTTCACAACATTCACCTCCAAAAGCCCTCTTCATATAGTAAACGACAAGACTTTTGGTTTCAATGAATGACTGTTTTTGACGAATGCTTCCTATTGCAGTTGAACAGGTACATACGCTTTGTCATGATGCAGCAGTTCGCTCACTTTGACAAATTCATAGCCTCGATCCTTTAATTCAGGAATCACTTGTTTCAGTGCTTCTACCGTCTGCTTCCGATTGCCCCCGCCATCATGCAAAAGAATGATATCGCCGCCTTGAATATGATCAATAATCCGGCTCGCAATTTTGCGTGAGCCTGGTCTTGACCAGTCCTTCGGATCTTGCGTAAAGGACCACATGACCACATCATATCCTTGCTTTGACAAAATGCGGAATGATGTCTTCGTCAAGCGGCCGCCAGGGGGGCGAAATAATAAGGGTCCGCCAGGCTGAAGTGAAGCGATATGAGCCGCTGATTCTTTTAGCTCCTGCTTGATCTCTTTTGAGGATAACAGGTCAAAATACGTATGATTCATCGTGTGATTGCCAAGCTCATTTCCTTCGTCCACAATCCGTTCTGCGATCTTTGGATATGCGTGAATCCGGCTTCCTACGACAAAAAAGCTGGCATTTACTTGATGCTGCTTCAGCACATCCAATATTTGATTCGTGTAAACTGGATGAGGTCCATCATCAAAGGTGATCGCAATCTTTTTCCGTTCCGCTCTCATGTCCCAAAAGGCATGTCCCGTTTTTTCAAGATCGACTCGTTTTAATGTATATGCCTCTACTTCATTAGGAACAAAAGCACATAGCAGCAATATACACATCAAGACATGCAACCCTCTCATTTGACCGCCTCCACAGAACATTCTTACAGATTAAATTGCCCGCTTTTTGATGAATCATTCAGCATTCATAGTCACGGTCCGCATCTCTGACTTCTTTTTTGACATAAAAAAAAGCCGGCCCATCAGGCCCGCTTTTTGTTTCACGTTTGGTTTCTCTCTTCAACTGTCGAACGTTGCTTAGAATTCATACAGACACTCTCCTTCTTGGATTTGATTTTGAGCCCATAATAATTTCTGATAATACTGGTTGGACTTCTGGTATTGTTGAGAGGCTTCTAAGGCTGTCGCAATTTCTAGTGAGATATCCTCTATATAAGAGTATAGGCTAAGTTTTTCCAAATAATCAATGGTTTTTTGCAGTTGTTCTTCATTCATTCCTTGAACATATAAAGCATCCAGATACTCAAACATATGACAAAACAGCTGGTCTTCATGCTTCTTTGCAGCTAATTTTCCATCTTCTAATATGCGGCGTGCTTCCACTTGTTCATTTTGTCTAAAAAGCAGTTTTGCCAGCGTATAGAGCGTATGCGGAAGCGTGGGAAGCTGCTCTTTACAGGCAATATCAGCCGATTCCGTTAAATAGCGTTCTGCTTCCTCTCTATAGCCCAGCTCCCCATAACATTTTCCTAAATTATAAAGCGCTGAACTGTATATCCGCGGATGATCAATCTGTGATGCGAGCTGTTTTGCCTTTTTTAAATGAGGCAGTGCCCGGTCTTTTCGTTTTAGATCTTGATAGTTTCCTGAGATAACAAAAAGACACTGAATGATGCGAATAGAGTAGGCATCATGCTGATCGTATATTTCCAGCGCCTTTAAAATATGATGCATCGAGACATGCGTTTGCTTCATTATATAGTAGGCTTCTGCTACTTTAAAATGAAACTCAGCCTGCTCAATATCATCAAATACCATGGACAGCTGTTTTTCTGCCACTCGATAATATTTGACGGCTTCTAAATATTCTTTTTGACTAAACTCATGCATGCCACGAAAAAATGCATGGTAATAATGCAGCATATCAGATAACTCATGATTGGAATTTTCGATTTTATCGACAAGATTAGATACTGAGAAAGGTTGATATTTTGAAGGGTGTATATAGTCAAGCATGATTTGGTGCCGAAAACACATGAGCTGATAATAAATCAGTAAATGCTGGTCCTCTTCCATCCGTTCAATTTCCGCTTCTACTTCTGCTTTCAGGATTTCCGCATCTGGAACACTGAACTGCCGTATCATTCGATACCATTCATTAATTTTCATACCTACATGTGAAGAAAGAACCTTCCCCATGTTCCGAAAAAACCCCTTCCTTTTCGGTCTAATATTACATATTTTAGCACGCTTCTTGACCGCCAAGCACCGCAAAGAAACCGCAAACATATGAGAAGGGCAGCAAAAACAGACGAACAGAAGCCCGTTTTTTTCGAAAAAGATGATTTTTTCATCGTACAGACACAGACAATCCCCCCTTCACATACATTTGAGGATATAGGCAGTGGCCTAAACATGGTGGAGGTGAAAATCGTGGCAGGAGTATTTACAGCGATGGGATTGATGGTCAAAGAATTGGTGTTCTTAGTGTCCTATGTCAAAAACAATGCCTTTCCACAGCCCCTTTCAGGAGATGATGAAAAAAAATACTTAGCCCTTATGGCACAGGGCGATGAACACGCGAGAAATATGCTGATTGAACATAACCTTCGGCTCGTCGCCCATATTGTCAAGAAATTTGAAAATACCGGGGAAGACGCTGAAGACCTCATCTCCATCGGGACGATCGGACTCATTAAAGCCATCGAAAGCTATTCCTCTGGAAAAGGAACAAAGCTGGCAACGTATGCGGCGCGGTGTATTGAAAACG